>CAVYRF010000001.1:0-2243495 GCA_963770895.1 uncultured Acidobacteriota bacterium
GATCGCGACCTGGCCGGGGGTGTCGGCGACCACGTCGAACGCCAGCGCGGCGGGGGCGACCCGCGCTTCGTTGGACCAGCCGGTCTTGTCGGCCTTGGCGTCGTGGCGCTCCTGGATCAGGCGCAGGACGTGATGGCCCGCGGCCAGGCTGCGGTCGAATTCCAGCGGCTTGTCGAGGAAGGAGACCAGCGGCGCCTTGATCCACGCCAGGTAGTGCCCGTCGAGATAGACGTAGAGGTCCCACGCCACGTCGTCTTCGGCAAAATTGGGATGGTATTCGATCGTCCAATGGAGCCGGGCGGCGTGGGGCGGCGGCGGCGGTCGCTTGACCGGCGTCGCGGGGGGGGCCGCGGGACTGGGCGAGCCGGCGGGCGGCGCTCCCACGGGCGTCTGGCCGGGGCTGGTCTTGCCGGCGATCTCCAGCAGGCTCTTGACGAAGCCGTCCGAGGCGCCGGCGCGCTTGATCTCGATGACCTCACGGCTGCCCACCTTGGCGGGCTTGTGCCCGGGGACCTGCAGCCACTGCAGGACGACCGGCTCCGAGACCTTGGCGCCGAGCATGCGCACCACTTCGCGCACGGTGGGGTCGAGCGCCGGAACTTCGGCGGCCGTTGCCGGCGGGTCGGCGGGGGCGGCAGCCTGGGTGCGGCTGTCGATGGTGGCGGCTGCCGCCAACCTGCCGGCAGCGGCCGCCGGCATTGCCAGGATCGTCACGGCGAAGCTCACAACGAGGCAAGCCAGGACAACCTGACGGCGGCGCGCCGCCGGTGCGGTGCCGGCTGATGCACTTCGATCGGTCATGCCCTCTCCGTATCGGTCAACAGTTGTTCAATGTCGGGTTTAACGCGCCGGCGAAGGCCGGGATTCCTGCGCCGGGCGGTCAGCGCGGCCGCAGTCCATGCAGCATGGCGAGAAAGGCGCCGCGCGCCGCGGTGATGGTGGCGTCAGGGCCGATGACTTTCAGATACCAGGGCCCGCCAGGCCCCTCCACGACGGCTCCCAGCAGGCGCGATCCAGTTTGGGCCGTCGTCGGCCCCATGCCGACGGTGCTGGGCTTCATCGTGCCGGCGACCTCGACCCAGCTGACCTTCAGCCCGTGGGTGGTGAAGTCTTCGCGATGCGGCGGCGCGACGGGGGCGTCGATCTGGCCGACCCAGCGATCGATGTTGGCTGCCGCCGAACCGCCGCCGCCGGCGCCAAAGTAGAAAACCGCGAACTGCCCCGATCCTGCGGCCCCCGGAATGCTGGCCTGCGCCAGCCGCATGCTGCTGCCCGGCTTTTCGCTCACCCAGCCTGCCGGCAGGTCGAACGCCAGGCCAGGCTGGGCCGCCGCCGCGGCGCCGCCGGACGACGGGGCGGTCGGGGTGGCAGTGCCGGAAGCGGTCGGGGCCGGTGGCGTCGCGACGGCGTTGCCGGAGCCACCGGGACCACCGGCGCCAGTGACGCCGCTGGCGCCGTGCGCCGAAAGCACCGGAAACTGCCCCGCCGGCGGCGCCGCCTGGGCCATGCCGGCGGCGCGCGCCGGCGGTGCCCACGACGCCCCGGCAAGCAGGGTGAGCGAAAGGGACAGCAGGGCGGCGGCGCGGCGCATGGGATCTGGTTGGCGGATCGGCTCGAACGTGCTCTTACGATATCAGAGCTGTATGTCAGCCAAGCATGGACCGTGCCGGCCGGCGCGAGCAGGTGGATAATGGCGGGGGCAATCGAACATGGAGCACGGCACGGACGACACGGCGATGGGTGCCACGGCTGCGGGCCACGACGGCGACGGCCACCGCGGACCGCGGGGTGCCGGGGTGCAGGTCGTCGGCGTCCTGCTTTTCCTGTTCATTCCGCTGGTGCTGTTTCTCTTCGTCCGCCATCCGGCGCCGATCGGCGCCAGCCTCGCGGCCGGCGTCGCGCTGATGCTGGGCCACCGGCTGGTGGCGCGCCCGTACATGGCGCGCGCGGCCGCCCGCAAGTGTCTGTGGTGCAACCGGCTGATGGCGGTGCCGGGGGACGGCCAGGACGCGGCAGGCGAAACGCTCGACCTGCGCGCGGGCAGCGGCGGCGGTGCCGTCGCGGCGCGTTGCTGCCCCGGCCACGGCCGGTTTGCGGCGCGATTCCTGCGCCTGCTGGGGCGCGCCCGCTGGCCGCTGCGGGTGGGCATCTTCCTGCCGCTGCTGCTCCTGCTCGGGGCGTTAGCCGCCGCCGCCCTGGGCGCCGGACCGCCCCGCCTGCCTGCGGTTGCCACCGCGGTGTTCCAGCTGGTGGTGGGGGTGACGGTGAGCGCCGCGGCGTGGGGCACCCTGTCGATGGCGGACGAACGCGCGCCGGATGCCGCGATCGTGGTGCCGTTTCCGTTGCACAACTTCTTCCTGCTGGGTGTGCAGCCGCTGCTGTGGATCTTTCGCATCGTCGGCGCCTGGTGGATCTGGCGCGGCGCGAGCGCGCTTCTGTGGTGAGCACCGCCCCGCGGGCGGCGCGGGCGCTCGGGGCGCTCCGGACGTGGCGCGCGATGCGCGCCAGGCCGGCCGCGCGGGCGAGGCGCGGGACGCAGGGCTTCTCGCTGATCGAGGTGCTGGTGGCGCTGTGGGTGCTGGCGATCGCGCTGCTCGCGGGCCTGGCGTTGGTGCAGCAGCAGCCGCGGGCGGTGCGGCGGATCGACGCCGAGCGCCAGGCGGTGCGAGGCATGGAGTGGACGCTCGAATCGATCCGCGCCGGCCTGATCCCGCTGGCATCGGAGAACCTCACCGGCTTCACCGCTGCGACCGACCCGAAGGCGCCCGCGGCGGACCTCAAGGTCGCGGTCGCCGTGGCGCCGGCGGCCGGCGGCGCCACCGACCTGTTCCAGGTGTCGCTGGTGGCGACCTATACGGTCTATGGCCAACGCATGAAGCGCACCATGCAGACCCTGGTCTGGCGTCCGGGGGCCTCCCCATGAGCCGCGGCGCGGCGGGGTTCAGCCTGGTCGAGATGCTGGTGGCGCTGGTGATCCTGATCCTGGCCCTGGCGCTCGCGGCGCAGCTGCTGGGCGAGACGGCGCAGATGATGGCCGACGCGGGCCGCCAGGCGCTCGATCCGGCGCCGGCCCTGGCCGCCATCCGGCTGCGCGTCGACGTGCAGGGGGCGACCGCCGCCGTGGTATCGCAGAACCTGGACGGCAGCTGTGCCGACGTCGAGCTGCTCGGCTACGCCGGCGGGCCGATCTACTATCAGATCGCGGGCGGCGCGCTCACCCGTCTGGCGGTCAGCGCCCTGGGCAAGCCCGAGACGCTGGTGCTGCTCCCCGGCGCCTCGGGCTTTCTCTGCCAGCTGGTCAACCTGCCGGGCATGCCGCAGGTGCTGCGCGTCGACTACCAATACGTGCGCTCCACGGTGCGCCGGAGCGCCCTCGATCTCGAGCTGCCGGCGCTGTGGGGGCCGCGCCAGATGCAGGTGGTGGAGACGTACTACCTGGCGCCGCGCGGCGGCGGTTTCGGCGGGTCGTGGTAGGGCGGCACCGCGCGGGCCGTGCGGTGGCGACGGCGCGCGCCGGTCAGGGCGGCTATGCGCTGCTGGTGGCGCTGCTGGTCGTCTTCATGGTGTCGGTGGCGCTGTCGCTGATCGCGCTCTCGCTCGGGGTGCAGATGCGATCGGCGCGCGAGGAGGCGCGCGGCACCGTGCTGACGTCGCTGTGTGACGCGGCCCTCGCCGAAGCGCTGTCGGCGATCGCCGCCGGCGGCAGGTCGGGGCTGCCCCAGCACGCGTTCGGCGACGGCCTGATCGGCAGCAACGTGCTGGCGATCGACGCGCTGCACTTCACCGTCACCGCCACCGCCACCTACGGCGGCAAGGGCCGCAGCGTGCAGGCCCAGGTGGTGCGCGACGCCGGCGGCACCCGCGTCGTCGCCTGGCAGCGCCTCTCCGGCTGATGGTAGGGTGACGACCCGAGGAGGTGACGCGATGGCGGAACGGGGACGGTGGACGCGGCGGGAGTTCCTTGAGCGGGTGGGGCTGGCCGGGGGCGCCGCGGCGGTGTACGAGTCGATGGTGGCGCTGGGGATGCTGCGCACGCCGGCGGCCTATGCCGGCGCGCCCAAGGCGGCGCGGCGCGGCAGCGGCAGGTCGGTGCTGGTGTTGGGGGCGGGAATCGCCGGCCTGACCGCGGCCTACGAGCTGCAAAAGGCGGACTACCAGGTGGAGATCCTGGAGGCGTCCGAGCGGATCGGCGGCCGCAGCTACACGGTGCGGGCCAACGACGTCATCCAGCAGACCGCCTTCCCCAACCAGACCTGCCACTTCGACCTGGGGCTGTATCTGAACGCCGGCCCCGGCCGCATCCCGTACCACCACCAGGCGCTGCTCGACTACTGCCGCGAGCTGGGGGTCGAGCTGGAAGTCTACGTGATGGAAGACCGCGCGGCGCTCTTCCAGACCGATCAGGCCTTTGCCGCCAAGCCGGTGCGCAACCGGCAGATCGCCAACGATACCCGCGGCTACATCGCCGAGCTGCTGGCCAAGGCGGTCGACAAGCGGGTGTTCGACGACGAGCTGACGGCGGCCGACCGCAAGGAGCTGCTCAACCTGCTGGTGGTGTTCGGCGACGTCGATCCCGACGATCAGTACAAGTATGCGGGCTCGTCACGCTCGGGCTACACGGTGCCGCCGGCGGTCGTCGAGCCGGGCGACATCGTCAAGCCGGAGCCGTTCGCGGACCTGCTCAAGTCGCGCTTCTGGCGGCACCGCTTCTACCAGCCCGAAGACTACGAGTGGCAGGCCACCATGTTCCAGCCGGTGGGCGGCATGGACCAGATCGTGCGCGCCTTCGAGCGCAAGCTGGGCACCGCCATCACCCGCGGCGCGGAGGTGGTCAAGGTCGAAACCGCGGAAGGCGGCGTGCAGGTGACGTATCAGGCGCGCGGCAAGGGGACCGAGCCGGTGGTGCGCAAGGCCGACTTCTGCATCAGCAGCATCCCGCTGCCGCTGCTGCAAAAGGTGATCGAAAATCCCACCTTCGCGCCCGACTTCAAGCACGCCGTGGGCACCGCCACCTTCGAAGCCGCCGCCAAGGTGGGCTGGCAGGCCGAGCAGCGCTTCTGGGAGTCGGCGGCCAACCAGATCTACGGCGGCATCAGCTGGACCGACCACCCCATCACCCAGTTCTGGTACCCGTCGGCCGGCACCTTCTCCGCCAAGGGGGTGCTCACCGGCGCTTACAACTATGGCGAGACGGCGCGCAAGTTTGGCCAGCTGCCGCTCGACGAGCGCCTGATGCTGGCGGCCCAGGGCGCCGAACGGCTGCACCCCGAGTTCCTCAAGTTCGTCAAGACCGAGCTGGGCCTGTCGATCGCCTGGCAGCTGGTTCCCTTCATCCGCGGCGGGTGGGCCGATTGGGATTGGAGCAAGCCCGAGCATGCCGCCGCCTACCAGCGCCTGCTGGCGCCCGACAAGCGCTTCTTCGTCTGCGGCGACCAGGTGTCGTACTTGAGCGGCTGGCAGGAGGGGGCGGTGCTGTCGGCCCACCACGTGGTGCGCCAGATCACCAACCCGGCGCAGCCGCTGCTGCTGACCGCGCCCAAGTTCGCACCGCGCCGTGCGCCGCGCACGCGCCGCATCACCGGCGCCGAGGAGGCTTGACCGGCGTTGCGGCGATCCCGGCGGCGCCGATGGGCGAGCGCCGCCGGGTACCGGCTGCTACAGCGCCGCGATGCTGACGCCGCCGCCGCTGGAATGCAGCTTGAGGACGGCGCCGCCGCCCTGCAGCGTGCCCTCGACGTGCCCGTGCGACAGGTGCCCGTGCATGGTGAGCGGCAGCGAGCAGTCGACCGAGCCGCCGGAAGCGGAGGCATCGATGTTCAGGTGCGCCGCCGGATCGACCTGCACGTCGACCGCGCCGCCGCTCGACGAAACCTCGCCGCCGTGGCCATTGCCGGCGGCGAAGCTGACCCGCACCGAGCCGCCCGAGGAATAGGCGACGACGCGGCCGCCGGCGCTCTTGACGGAGACGTCGCCGCCGCTCGATTTGGCCACCACGTCGCCGGCGATCCTGTCGACGTGCACGCCGCCGCCGCTGGATCCGGCCGTGAGGTTGCCCTGGATCGCTTCGGCGGTCAGATTGCCGCCCGAGCTGGAAATGTCGACGTCGCCGCGGATGCTGCGCGCCGTCACGTCGCCGCCGCTCGATTCGGCCACCACCTTGCCGGACATCGATGCGGCGGTGACGTTGCCGCCCGAGCTGCGCAGGTCGCTGCCGCCGTCCAGGCCGGCGAGGTCGATGTTGCCGCCGCTCAGGCGAACGGAGGTGACGGTGGCGCGCGGCACGCTGATGGCAATGGCGGTCTTGCCGCGGTCGCCCTGCCAGTCGCCGAACCAGCCGGTGCCCGCCCGCCGCTTGACGGTCACCCGCACTTCGTTGGCCGCCGACTCGAAGCGGATGTCGTACTTCTTCTCCAGATCGTCGCGGTCGCTGGTCAGGACGACCGTGGCGCCCGACGCGGCATCGCCGCGCGCCGTGACGCTGCCGACCGACGAATCCACCACCAGCCGGCCGCCGGGCGCCAGCGCCAGGTGCTTTTCGATCCGCACCTCCGCCCAGGCGGGGGAGACCGCCAGCAGCGCAGCGCCCAGCGCGGTCGCCGCCGTTCCATGCCATTGCCATGCTCGCCTGCTCATCGCGAAACCCTCCTGGTCGTAGAGCGTGCAGTGGATGCCGCGGGCCTGGCCAGCCCGGAACCGTGTTCCGGGCCGCGCCTGCGACAGATCCGTAGCCACTACGACGCAAAGCGACCGCCGCGGGTTTCAGGGGCGGCGAGGGCGGGCGATGGGAAGATTTCTATGAGCCGGGAACGCGGGGGAGGCGAGGGGGAGGCTGCAGCGGGCGCCGCAGGTCGGCGGGCAGATACTTGACGGCCTCCCGCAGGGTCAGCGGCGCCACGCGGTCCAGGCGCTTGCCCAGGTAGTCCGCCACCCGCCGGGGGTGGCGCTTGCCCACTTCGCGCAACACCCAGCCGAGCGCCTTGCGGATGAAGAATTCACGCTCCCCCAGCATCGCGTCGGCGCGCCGCGTCCATCGCCGCCACGCTGCCATGCCGGCGTCGGCGCGGGCCAGCGGGCGCAGGGGCGCCAGCAGCGCCCCACGGCGGATCCAGAAGTCGGCGTCGGCGGCCCACTGGTCCAGCTGTGCATCCAGGGCGGGATGCCGTTCGGCCAGCGGTCCCAGCACGTGGATCGCCAGCGGATCGACGTAGGCCCAGGTGCCCGAGCGGCGCAGCAGCGTTTCGAGCAGGCGCAGGTCGGCCGGCAGGAGCAGCGCCTGGCGCGCCATCAGCAGCTCGATCGCGAACGCGCGCGGCTCGTGCTCCTGCCGCCGCCACAGCGCCGCCGCCAGCGCCGTCAGCTGGCCGCGTTGCAGCCCTGGATGGTCGGCCAGCCATTCGCGCGCCGCCCGCCGCAGCGTCGGCGTGTCGACGCCGAAGAACTCCAGCTGGCTCTTGAGGTATGCCTTGGCGCCTGCCGCCCGCTCGGGCGCCCCCAGCGGCCGCAGCGCCGCGGCGATGCGCTCGACCTGGGCCCGCGCTGCCGCCGCCCGGCCGCCGCGCGGCGGCGCCTGGCCCGGCTGCCACCCGAACCGCTCCAGATCGACCCGCCCCGCCAGGCTGAACACCACGTCTTCCTCTTCCAGCAGGAAGCGCTGGTACCCATGCCCGTCCCCTTCGGCGCGCGGGCTGACCTCGCCGCGCGCGTTGAGCACCCGGTGCCACGGCAGGTCCGAGTCGAAGTCGAGCGCGTGCAGGGCATACCCCACCTGGCGCGCATGGCCGGCAAGACCCGCCACCGCCGCCACCTGCCCATAGGTGGCGACGCGCCCCTTGGGGATGCCGCGCACCACCGCGTAGATCCGCGGATAGGCGCCGTCGGCTGAGTTCGAGGTCGGCACGGGAGGCGTGGACTCCGCCCCGATGCTATCAGGGCGGCGGCGCCGCGCACTGCTGCCGGCGCCGGCGGGCTTACGAGCGGATGCCGACCGGTTCGACGGTGATCAGGACCGACAGGGCTTCGGGCGGGAGCTGGGAGGCGTCGTCGGGCAGCTGGACGGGGGCGTCCCAGGTGCCGGGGGCCAGGCCCAGCAGGTAGATGCCCTTGAGCAGGCGGGGGCGGCCGCTGTCGGCGCCCAGGGTGAAGGCGGCGGTGAGCAGCGACGGCGGCGCGGCGGGGTCGGCGCCGACCACGCGCAGGTGGAGCGAAAGGTTGCTGTACCAGTCCGGCCAGACCAGCAGGCTGACGCGGGCGCTGCGGTCTTCGGCCGGCAGGCGGCGGTAGCTCCAGGCGGCGAAGGTGGCGGTGGCGCCGGCGGGGGCCATCATCGGGCTCAGGATGTCGAGGTCGATGGCCCGCGGCCAGCGGGCTGCCAGGTTGGGGTCCTGGGGGAGCAGGTGCGGATAGAGGTCGTGCACGGTCAGGCGGACCGCGCCGCCGACCAGCGACGGATCGCCGGCGGGATATTCGTGCGACGGGCGGCTCACGCGCTCTTCGATCAGCGTGTCGCCGCGCCGGCCGACGGTCAGCAGGCGCAGGTCCGGCGCCAGTTTCGAAAGGTTTTGCACCTGTTCGCTGCCTTCGATATATCCGATCGATAGCGGCAGCGACTGCGCTTTGACGGCGCGGCCGGCGGCGGCCGCGGCGGCGGACGCCGGGTCGGCGGTCGGGTCCGCCGCACCGGCCAGCGGGTCGGCGCCGGCCCACCGCTCCACGCAGGGAGCCAGGGGAGCCAGGGCGCAGAGGGTGATGAAGTCTCGCCGGCGCAGCCGTAACGCGGAGCTGGTCTGGTCTCCGATGGAACGCATGGCCCACCTCCCCATGGAGCGCGCGGTGGTTCCAACCAAGAGGCTGGCGCCGCGCGCAAGCAGCTACTGCAAAGCAATGGAATCGTCGAGTGACGCGGTGCGATAGTACCACCAACCGGGCGCCGGTAAACCCGCGCCGGGTATCAATGATCAATTTGAGATCGCGTTAAAAATCTTTACAACGCGACAAGGCCGGGACCGGGCCGTAGGGCCTGCGGGGCCGCTGCGTCGGAGCGGAGGTGCGGGGGCCGCTGAGTCGGGTCGCGGGCGGCGCGGCCTGTTCGTCCGGGTGGTGGTGCGGTCCGCCGCGTCAGACCGCGTGCGGTCCGCCGCGTCAGACGGCGGGCGCGCCTTCGTCCAGGGCGCGGTCCAGGGCGGCGACGATGTGGGAGACGTCGGGGCGCGACAGCTTGGCGCCGGGGCCGCGCTGCTCGATCAGGTCCAGGGTGGCCTGCGCGAGGCGGACGGGGAGCGCGGCAAAGGCGACGATGCCGCGCGGGGCGCCGGCGCGTTGCAGGCTCAGCGTGTAGCGGCCGGCGACCTGGAGGTCGTGGCGCGCCAGGGCGACGATCTCGGCCAGGTCGCTGGCCTGGGGCAGGAAGCGCCTGCCGTAGGTGGCGTCGGCCAGCGAGTCCTTGATGATGTTGACCAGCTGCAGGGCTTCGCCGAAACGCGCCGAGCGCTCGCGCAGGAAGCCGCGCACCGGCGCCAGGGCCTTGCGCCCCAGCAGGAACAGCTCGGTGAGCATCTCGCCGACGATGCCGGCGACGACGTAGCAGTAGCCCTTGAGGTCGTCGAGGTCGGACAGCTGGAGGTGGCCCTGCTCGTTGGCGCGGCCGGTGAAGCGGGCCATGCCCTCGACGGTGCGCCGGGTGTGCTCGGCGATCAGGCGCCGCGGCCCTTCGCCCAGGCGCCAGAGGGCGCCCAGCACGGCGGGAGCCTTGTGCAGCAGCTCCAGGTAGCCCTGATGCTCGCAGGGGGCCTGGGCGAGCCACTGCTGCGCCGCGGTGCGCGCCGCCGCCGGGTCGGGGTGTTCGAGCAGGTGGCCGAAGCAGGCCAGCGCCTCCAGCTTCTGGGCGCGGGTCCACAGCTCGGCGTCTTCGAAGGTGTCGGCGATGCGGAACAGCAGGTAGGCGATCCCGACGTACTGGCTGGTGGGCTCCGGCAGCAGCGGTATGGCCAGAGCAAAGGTGCGGCTGGTTTTTTCGAGCAGCACGGAGATCTCGGCGGCGCTGGCCCAGGGGGCGGCCTGGGCGGGCTCGCCGGCTTCGTTGGCCTCGGTGGCCGCCCAGGGGTGCGCTGCCGTCGCGGCCGCGTCCGGCGAGGATGGAGCCGCTGCCGGTGGTGCGGTCGCCGCGAGGCTGGCGGACGCGTGCACGCCGTCCAGCGGCACGGCGTCGATCTCTTGCGCTTTGCTCATGCTCGTCTCCTGCCGGCCGCGTGCAGCTCGCTCGGCGTGCTCTGATGCAACAGATACGGTTCGGATGATCCTTTGGGTGCAGCCGCGGCTCCGGCGGCGCCGGAGACCGGCAGCCCAGGCGCCGGCTGCGGCCGCGCGGCGGCGGGCCTGGCGGCGGTCACCGCCGGCATCAGCCGCTCCGCCACCGCGCCCAGCCGGTCGGCGGCTTCGCGCACCCGGTGGCGCAGGCGCCACAGCTCGCCAAAGACCGCGGGGCGCGCCAGGGCGCGCAGCACCACGCGCAGGTTGCTGACGCCGCCGCCGGCACCGGTGCGGCAGGCTTCAAAGTCGAGCGGCAGCGTCTCCTCCGCCGCATCGAGCACGGCGCGGATCACCAGGTACGGCAGCGCCCGCGCCGCCGCCTGCCGCGCATACGCCGCCGACTCCAGGTCCACGACCACGGCCGCGGCCGGCGCCCCCTGCTCCGGCGTGCCGCCGCCCGGCGGCGCGCCGGCGGCCTGGCCGAGCTGGTGCAGCGCCTGCTGTTTGGCCGTGGTGTCGACCAGGATGCGCTCGGCCGCGAGGACGGTTCCGGGCAGCGCGCCGGCGGCGAGCGCCTGGGCGAGCCAGGGGCGGTCGGGCTGGAGGGCTGGCGGTGCGCCGCTTGCCGGCACCACCCGCCGCGCCGCGACCAGCGCGCCGGCGGGGAGCGCGGGGGTGAGGCCCCCGGCGACCCCTACCACCAGCAGGCGGCGTGGGCGCACGGCGGCGATCAGGGCGGCGAGGCCGGCGGCGGCGGCTACGGGGCCGTCGCCGGTGGCCGCCACCACCACCTGGACGCCGCCCAGGCTGCCGGCGAGCGGGCGCAGGCGCCGGGCCAGCCGGTGGTCGCGCGCGAGCGGCAGGCGGCGCGAGTCGGCGAGGCGGGCGCGCACGCCAGCCAGCTCGGCGGTGAGCGGGGCGAGAATCAGGATGGGGCGGGGCGCGGCGGCGGTGCTCATGGCGCGGGCCTGGTCCGCGTCGTGCGGGCGTGCGTCGTCCGCTTGGTCCGCGCCGTCCACTTCGTGGCGTAGCCGTTGGCGGTGAACCAGGCGACGGCGCGCTCCAGGGCCGGCTCGATGGGGCTTTGCGGCAGGCCCAGCTGGCGCACCGCCTTGGTGGCATCGAAGAACATGCGGTGGCGCGACATGCGCACCGCGTCGGGGGTGGCGCGCGGCGTGTGGCCGGTGAAGCGGGCGGCGGCGGTGGATACGTAGGCGACGCCGAGCGGCAGCCAGTGGGGCACCCGCACCCTGGGCGCCGGCAGGCCGGTGAGGAGCGCCAGGCAGTCCAGGATCTCCTTGAGGGTCATGTTGCGGTGGCCCAGGATGTAGCGCTCGCCGGGGCGGCCGTGCTGGGCGGCCAGCAGGTGCCCCTGGGCGACGTCGCGCACGTCGATCAGGTTGAGGCCGGTATCGACGTAGGCGGGAAACTTGCCGCGCAGAAAATCCACCACCATGCGCCCGGTGGGGGTCGGCTTGACGTCGCCTTCACCCACCGGCGTCGAGGGGTTGACGATGACCACCGGCAGACCGCGCGCCGCCCAGGTTTCGGCGACGCGCTCGGCTTCGAACTTGCTGCGCTTGTAGGGACCGATCATGGCGGCGGCGGTGACCGGGGTGCCTTCGTCGGCGATGCCGCCCTCGACCAGGCCGAGCGCGCCGACGGAGCTGGTGTAGACGACGCGCGCGACGCCGGCGGCGGCGCAGGCTTGCAGCAGGTTGTCGGTGCCGGTGACGTTGGAGGCGAACATGTCGCGCGGGTCGGGCGCGTACAGCCGGTAGTCCGCGGCGCAGTGGTAGACGACGTCGCAGCCGTCGACCGCCGCGCGCAGCGACGCGGCGTCGCGCAGGTCGCCCACCGCCAGTTCGACCGTCAGGCCGGCGAGCAGATCGACGCGCGCCGCCGCTGCCGCGGTCGCCGGGCGCACCAGGCAGCGCACCTGGGCGCCCTGGGCCAGCAGGGCGCGTGCCAGGTGGGCGCCGACGAAGCCGGTGGCGCCGGTGACCAGCGCCTTCATGCGGCGCTCACCCGTGCCGTCCCTTGCGGCACGGACGGCACGGGTGCCGGCGCAGACCGCCGCGGCATCATCCCATCAGGTTCCAGGCCGCGAGCCGCATCATGTCGCGCGGGCTGTGGCGCGCTTCGGTGATCACCGAAGCCTCGAAGCCGGAGTGCATGGCGCAGTTCTGGCACAGGCTGTCCTGGCGCGACTCCCAATAGTCCCAATCGGTTTCGTTCCAGAATTCCTGGAAGGTCTGGCTGAATTTCTTGCCGATCAGGTAGCAGGGCCCCTTCCAGCCGTTGGGCGTGTAGGTGACGGTGCTCCAGGGGGAACAGTGGTAGTCGCGCAGGCCGGCCGCGAACTCCAGGAACATCGGCGTCGAGGTGAAGCGGTATTTCTGCGACAGGCCGAGCAGCTGCTTGAACTTCTGCTGCATTTCGCCGCGCACCAGGAACATGTCGTGCTTGACCGATTCGTATTGATAGCCGGGCGACACCAGGATGCCGTTGATGCCCAGGCCGGTCAGCATCTCGCACAGCTCCTTGACCTCGTCGACGTCGGTCTCCTTGAACACCGTGGTGTTGGTGATGACGTCGTAGCCCCGGCGCTTGCCCTCTTCGATCATGGCGATCGCTTTGTCGAACACGCCTTTGCGGGCGCAGACCTTGTCGTGCGTTTCGCGCATGCCGTCGAGGTGGACGTTGATGGTCAGCCGCTTGTGGGGCGGGATGACGCCAAAAACCTTGTCGTCGAGCAGCAGGGCGTTGGTGCACAGGTAGATGTGGCGGCGCCGTTTGATGATGCCGTCGATCAGCTGCGGCAGCTCGGGGTAGACCGTGGGTTCGCCGCCGCAGATCGAAACCGCCGGCGCGCCGCTGTCTTCGACCGCCTTGATGCACGCTTCGAGCGGCAGCCGGTCCTTGAGCTTGCCGGTGTGGCGCTCGACGGCGCAGCCCAGGCAGGCCAGGTTGCAGGTGTACAGCGGCTCCAGCATCAGCACGTAGGGGTATCGTTTGTTGCCGGCGATCGCGTTGCGGATCTGGTGCCGGATCATGTCGCTGGTGATGTGAAACCGGAATCTCATCGACCTACTCCTTCGACCGCTCCGGTCGTGAGCGGCACCGTGAGCGAGTACGTGTACGGGTTTTGCTGCGGGTGCACCGCGTCGCGCAGGCGCTGGTATTCGGCCAGCGCCATCAACGGGAAGTACACCGCGTAGAGGTGATAGCGCAGATAGAAGACACGCGGAAATCCGGTTGCGGTCCAGCCGGCGTCGTACCACGAGCCGTCGTCGCGCTGGCTGCGCAACAGGTGTTCCACGCCGCTTTCGACCGCGGGGTGGTCGACGACGCCGGCGCCGAACAGCGCCATCAATGCCCAGGCGGTCTGCGCGGCGGTGCTGGGGCCGATCCCCTTCTGGCTGGGGTCGTCGTAGGACAGCGGCGTTTCGCCCCAGCCGCCGTCGGCGTTTTGATGGGCGAGCAGCCACTGCACCGCCCGCCGGCACCACGGCTCGGCCGAGATGTCGCCGGCGCGCGCCAGGGCGCGCAGCGCCAGCCACGTGCCGTAGATGTAGTTGCAGCCCCACCGCCCGTACCAGGTGCCGTCGGCTTCCTGCTCGGAGCGCAGGAAGGCGAGCGCCCGCGTCACCTCCGGCGCGTCGGCACGCAGGCCCAGCCGCAGCAGCGCATCGACGGCGCGGCCGGTGACGTCGGCCGTGCTGGGATCGAGCAGCGCGTTGTGGTCGGCAAACGGCACGTGGGTGAGGATCTCCTTGTCGCAGCCGCGGTCGAAGGCGCCCCAGCCGCCGTCTTCGTTCTGCATGGCGAGCAGCCAGTCGCGGCCGCGGCGCACGGCGGGCGTCTCTGCGACCGCCGCGGTGCCGTCGGTGGGGGTGGTGGCGGCGAAGGCGGTCAGCACCTCCGCGGTGTCGTCGCAGTCGGGATAGAAGTCGTTGCGGTATTCGAAGCACCAGCCGCCGGGCGCCGCGCCGGGCGCGTTGACGCTCCAGTCGCCGTCACGGCGGATCTCGTGCTCGACCAGCCAGCGGCGCGCCGCCCGGATCGCCGGGTCGGTGGCGTCGCAGCCCGCCTCCGCCAGCGCGTGCAGCACCAGCGCCGTGTCCCACACCGGCGAGAAGCAGGGCTGCAGGCGCAGCGCGCCGTCTTCCTCGATCTCAAGCCGCTCCAGCTCGCGCAGCTGGCCGGCGACCGCCGGGTGGTTCTGGTCGTAGCCCAGGCAGCAGAGCGCGAAGATGGTGTTGACGATCGGCGGGAAGATGGCGCCCAGCCCGTCGCTGTCTTCCAGCCGGGTGAGGATCCACTCCTCCGCCCGCGCCAGGCTGCGGCGGCGCAACGGCCGCAGGCGCAGCCGCTCGCCGGCCCTGAGCCCGCGGTCGAGCAGGTGGAAGAGCGCCCGCCAGGCCTGCGACCTGCCCCCCAGCGCGCCGCCGGGACGGTCTGCCGCGGCGCCGCCGGCGCCGGCGGCCTCGTTGGCGTCGTTGGCGTCGTTGGCGGCGTCGTGGGTGGTGCCGGGGCCGTGGGGGCCTCTGGCGTCGCCGCCAAAGCCGCCGTCGAGGCGCAGCTCGTCAATGCCCAGGTGAGGTGGGACCGGCCGCACCGGCCGCATCGCCCAGACCACGGAAAGCGGCACGACGATGGCGCGCGACCAGGAGGAGATCTCCGCCAGGTTGAAGTAGAGCCAGCGCGGCAGCAGCACCATTTCGGGCGGCACCGCCGGGCAGCGCCACCAGTCGTACTGGCCGCAGATCGACAGGTACAGCTTGGTGAAGCTGTTGCACGCTTCGATGCCGCCCAGGTCCAGGATGGTCCTGCGGGCCCGCGCCATGTGCGCCGCCCGCGTGTCGTCGCCCGCCAGCTTGAGGACGAAATAGGCCTTGACCGAGGCGCTCACTTCGGGTGGGCCGCCGGGGTAGATCGCCCAGCCGCCGTGCTCCTGCTGCTGCCGCCGCACGTAGCGCGCCGCCTTGGCCACCCGCGGGTCGTCCAGCCGGCCCAGGAAGTGGAGCAGCAGCACGTACTCGGTTTCGAGGATGGTGTCGCCTTCAAGCTCGCCGCACCAGTGGCCGTCGGCGTCCTGGCGCGCCAGCAGCCAGCCGGCCGCCGCCGCCACCGCTCGCTGCGCCCCTGCCGGCCGCGGCTGCCGCGCTTCGCGCCGGGCGCCGACCGGCGTCGGACCCAGGTGGTGGGGGATCGCCCCGTCTCGCGGTTTGGCGGCAGGAGCGGCGAGGCCAGCACCGGCGGCAGGGGCGGAATTGGTCGAAGAGGGCTTGGTCGCGATATCCATAACTGTCCCAAAGGCCGGCCGCCTCAATGCGGCACAAACCTCAATGGGATTAGCGTAAAAAAGCTGCCGAGTTGATCGTCGAAGGCGCCGGGAGCTGCAGTTCGACCGCCCCAACAACGTCCTATACAGCGTATACCATGAACTGCCGTCCGGTCCAGCGCCTGGTGGCAGCGAGAGCGGGGCTTGGCGGGCGCTCCCGGCAGCTCCCCTGCCCGAGCTGCAGGCCCGGCCGCCGCGGCGGGGCGCGGGTGGCGGCGCGCGGTTGCATGGTAGCCTGATCCCAAACGCTTCGGCGGGAGGAAGATCTTGACGATCGGCAAGGCGACGGTGGCTGTGGCGATGCTGACGGCCGGCGGCGCGCTGGCCGGCTGGCTGGCGCTGGCGGCGGGCGGCGAGCGGGCGGCGGCGGCACAGCCGGGCGCGGCCATGCCGCGGGCTGGCGCGGCCGGAGCGCAGGCTGGCGCGCCTGGGGCGCAGGGCGGTGCGGCGGCGGCCTCCGGTGCCGCCGCGGCGCCGGCGCTGCTGCTGGCGGGGGCGGCGGTGCTGGACCAGGATGGGGAGCGGTTGCTGCCGGCGCGCGACGTGCTGGTCGCAAACGGCAGGATCGTGGCGATCGGGCCGGCCGGGACGGTGGCGCCCGGCGGCGGCGCGGCCGGCGGGGTGCCGCCGGTGCGGGTGGACCTGGCGGGCAAGGTCCTGGTGCCGGGGCTGATCGATCTGCATACGCACCTGCTGCTGCACGCCTACGACGAGACGCCGTGGAACGACCAGGTGCTCAAGGAGTCGCTCGAGCTGCGCACGCTGCGGGCGGTGGGGGCGGCGCGCGCGACGCTCGCGGCGGGATTCACCACGGTGCGCGAGCTGGGCACCGAGGGGGCGGGATTTGCCGACGTGGCGCTGCGCGACGCGGTGGCCAGGGGGTGGATCGCCGGGCCGCGCATCTTCGCGGCGACGCGGGCGATCGTCGCCACGGCCAGCTACGGGCCGTCCGGCTTCGATCCGCGCTGGGACGTGCCGAAGGGTGCGCAGGAGGCGACCGGCGCGGACGAGGTGCGGCGGGCGGTGCGCCAGCAGATCGCCGCCGGCGCCGACTGGATCAAGGTGTACGCCGACTACCGGCGGCGGCCGGGAGCGCCCTCGACGCCGACCTTTTCGCTGGAGGAGCTGACGGCGGCGGTGGACGAAGCGCGCAGCGCCGGCCTGCCGGTGGCGGCGCACGCTTCGACCGACGAGGGGGTGCGCCGGGCGGTGCTGGCCGGGGTGACCACCATCGAGCACGGCACCGGCGCCGGCGCCCAGGTGCTGGCGCTGATGCGGCAGCGCGGCACCGTGCTGTGCCCGACCCTTGCCGCCTACGAGGCGACGTCGCGCTACGCCGGCTGGCGTCCGGGGGAGCAGCCCGAGCCGGCGGCGGTGCGCGACTCGCGCGCCATGCTGGGGCGGGCGCTGGCGGCGGGTGTGACCATCGCCAACGGCAGCGACGCCGGCGTCTTCTCCCACGGCCAGAACGCGCGCGAGATCGAGCTGCTGGTGGCCTACGGCATGCGCCCCGCCGCCGCGCTGCGCGCCGCCACGGCGACGGCGGCGGCGGTTTTGGGCCGCGGCGGCGACCTGGGCCGCATCGCTCCCGGCTACACCGCCGACCTGGTGGCGCTGGACGGCGACCCGCTGGCCGACATCGCCGCCCTGCGCCGGGTGGTCCTGGTGGTGAAGGAGGGCGTGCTCGTCTCCCCGGCGCCGCAAGCGCCGCCCGCGCGCGCCGCGGCGGCGGCCGCGGGCAGGTGAGGCGCGGCGCCACGAGGCGCTGACGGAGGGCGGCCCGATGCGACGGAGCGTCTGCGCGGCGCTGGCGGGGCTGTGGATCGCCGGGTCCGTGGCGGCGGCGGAGGCTGCCCGCCTGCCGATCCGGCGTTTGACCAGCGCCGACGGTCTGGCCCACGACCAGGTGCGGGCGATCGTGCGCGACGCGCGGGGCTTCCTGTGGTTCGGTACGCTGGACGGGTTGTCGCGCTTCGACGGCGAGAGCTTCCACAACTACGGCACGCAGAACGGCCTGCCCAGCGCCTCGATCGGCAGCCTGCTGGCGGCGCGCGACGGCACGCTGTGGGTGGGGACGCCGGCCGGGCTGTGCAGCTTCGTGCCGGAGGCGCCGCCCGATCGGCTGTTCCGCTGCTTCAGCCTGGGGCGGACGGCGTTGTCGCGCAACGTCATCGCGCTGTTCGAAGACCGCGCCGGCGTGCTGTGGGCGGGGACTCACCAGGGCCTGTTTCGCGTCGAGCGGGCCGGGGGCGTCGGCGTCCGCGCCGAGCCTCTCGACCTGGGCTTTGCCGACATGTCGGGGGAGCTGGAGGAGGTGCGCGCCCTGGCCGAGGACCGGCAGGGCTGCCTGTGGGCGGGCACCTACGAGGGGTTGGCGCGGCGGTGCGGCGCCCTGCCGTGGCAGGCTTTCCCCTTGCGGCGGCGCGAGCGCCAGCGCGACGTCAACCGCGTGTTCGGGCTGCTGGTGGACGCCCAGGGACGGGTGTGGGCCAGCCTGGCCTACGACGGCGTCCTGGTTTTTCTGCCGGGCGGCGCCGGCTGGCACCCGGCGCAGCGCCTGCTCGATGCGGCGCGCGCCTTGGGGGCGGCGCCGGCCGGCGCGTTGTCGCATAAGGCCGCGGCGCTGCACGGGGCCGCGGCGCCGCCGGCGGAGCTGGGGGCGCGGCTGGGTGAACGGCTGCCGCGGCGCCAGGGAGAGATGCTGGACATCCTGCCCGCCGACGGGCTGGCCCATGCCTGGGTACGCGGCGGGCTGTGGGCGTCGCCCGACGGCACCATCTGGATCGGCTCGGTCGGCGGCCTCGACCGCTTCGATGGCGAGCGGCTGGAGCGGGTCGGGGCCGCCGACTTCCAGGACTCCATCCGCTTCGTCGGCGCCGCCGACCGGGCCGGCAACCTGTGGTTCGGCACCGAGCACGGCGGCGCGCTGCGCTTGAACCCGCACGGCCTGGTGACCTACACCGAGGAAGACGGACTGCCGCAGCGGTCGGTGGTGTCGGTGTTCGTCGCCGGCGACGGTGCGCTCTATGCGATGCCGGTGGGCAACGTCCTGTGCCGCTTCGACGGCCGCCGCTTCAGCTCCACCGTGATCGCCGTGCCGCGCGGCTTCGATCCCGGCTGGAGCCACCACCAGTCCAGCTTTCAGGACAGCCGCGGCGAATGGTGGATCGCCACCGGCAGCGGCCTGCTGCGCTTCGCCGCCGTGGCCCGCGCCAGCGACCTGGCGCGGGCGCCGCCGCGCGCCATCTACACGACGCGCAACGGCCTGTGCGGCAACCAGGTGTTCCGCCTGTACGAGGACTCCCGCGGCGACGTGTGGATCTCGACCCTGGACGGCGGGTGCCTGACGCGCTGGCGGCGCGCGAGCGACACCTTCGAGCGCTTCTCGGCCGCCGACGGCCTGCCGCCCGAGGGGGCCACCGCCTTTGCCGAGGATCGCCAGGGGGGGCTCTGGATCGGCTTCTACTGGGGCGGCCTGGCGCGCTTCAAGGCGGGGCGTTTCACCTTCGTCCCCAGGGCGGCGCTCGGCGGCCTGCAGGAGGGCGTCAACGACCTGTTCGCCGACAGCGCCGGGCGGATCTGGATCGCCGCCGGCAGCGCGGGGCTTGCCCGCATCGACGATCCCGGCGGCAGCTCGCCGCGGGTGCGCCGCTTTTCGACCGCCGACGGGCTGGCCGCCAACTACGTCACCTGCGTGGTGGAGGATTCGTACCACCGCACCTATGTCTGCACCGGCCGCGGCGTCGACCGTTTCGATCCGGTGACAGGCGGCGTCGCCCATTTCACCGCCGCCGACGGCCTGGCCAACACCGAGGTGCTGGCGGCGCGGCGCGACCTTGCGGGCGACCTGTGGTTTGCCACGCCGGGCGGCCTGTCGCGGCTGACCCCCCGTGCCGGTTCCGTCGGGGCGCCGCCCGACGCCTTCCTGATGGGGGTGCGCGTGGACGGCCGGGCGCTGCCGGTTTCGCAGTGGGGGGCGGCGGAGATCGCGGGCGTCGAGCTGCAGCCGCAGCAACGCCAGCTGGAGGTCGCCTTCGTCACCATCGGCTTCGACGCCGGCGAGGCACCGCGCTACCAGCATCGCCTGTCGGGCCTCGATGCCGCCTGGAGCCCGCCGAGCCGCGAGCGCCAGGTGGTCTTTGGCGCCCTGGCGCCCGGCCGCTACCAGCTGTCGGTGCGGGCGCTGGCCGGCGACGGGCGGCCCGGCAGGGCGGCGCGCCTGCGCTTCCGGGTGCTGCCGCCGTGGTGGCGCGAGCCGTGGGTGATGGCGGTGGCGCTCGCGGCGCTGGTCGGCGCGGCCTACGCCGGCTACCGCTTCCGGCTGGCGCACCTGCTGTCGCTCGAGCGCGTGCGCACCCGCATCGCCACCGACCTGCACGACGACCTGGGGGCCAGCCTGTCGCGCATCTCGCTGCTGTCCGAGGTCGCGGCGCGCGAGGTGGGCGGCGGCGGCCCGCCTGGCATCGGCGGCCCCCCCGGCGGCGGCGGGCGCCCGCGCGAGATCATGCGCGAGATCGGCGCCCTGGCGCGCGAGCTGTTCGACGCCACCGCCGACATCGTGTGGGCGATCGATCCGCGGCGGGACGACCTGGGGAGCCTGGTGGCGCGGCTGTCCGAATACGCGCGCGACGTGCTGGGGGCGTCGGGCGCCAGCTGGTCGATCGAGGTGCCGCCGGGGTTGGACGCGGTGATGCTGGCCGCCGATCCGCGGCGCGAGCTGTTCCTGCTGCTCAAGGAGGCGATCCACAACGCCGCGCGCCACTCCGGCGCCAGCGCGGTGTCGCTCACCGTCCGCCTGGAGCGCGGCATGCTGGCGGCCGACGTGCGCGACGACGGCGCCGGCTTCGCCCACGACGCCCCGCCGCTGGGCGACGGTCTGCGCAACATGCAGGTGCGCGCCGCCGCGCTGGCCGGCCGCTGCGACGTCCGCAGCGAGCCGGGGAGCGGCACGTGGGTCCACGTCGAGATGCCGCTGCGGTGGTAAGGGCAGGGGAGGCAGGGGAAGGCGGTCGCCCCCGGGGGGAGCATGGGGATGCGCTTGGCACGGCGGGTGGCGGCTGGTACAAAGATGTCGTGCCGGTGGACCCATCCCAGCCGCCGATCCGGGTGGCGGTCGTCGAAGACGACCGCCGCACCCGCGATGCGCTCATGCAGCTGATCGACGGCACGCCGGGGTTCCGCTGCAGCGACGGCTTCGGCAGCGTCGAGGCCGCCGCGCGGCATCGCCCGCAGGTGCCGTTCGACGTCATCCTGCTCGACATCGAGCTGCCGGGAACGCCGGGGTCGGAAGGCGTGCGGCAGCTGTGCGCCAGCCACCCCACGGCGGCGATCCTGATGCTCACCGTGTTCGCCGACGACGACAAGGTTTTTGCTTCGATCCGCAACGGCGCCAGCGGCTACCTGCTCAAGAAAACGCCGCCCGACCGGCTGCTGACCGCGATCCGGGAAGTGCACGGCGGCGGCGCGCCGATGTCGCCCGAGATCGCGCGCCGGGTGCTGCGCTTCTGCCGCGACGCCGCGCCGCCGGCGGTGCAGGATCACGGCCTGACGCCGCAGGAAGTGCGCGTGCTCGGCCTGCTGGCGGAGGGGCACGGCTACCAGGCCGTCGCCGATCACATGGGCATCAGCCTGAACACCGTGCGCGGGCACGTGCGCAGCGTCTATGAGCGGCTGCACGTCCACACCCGCGCCGAGGCGGTGAGCAAAGGCCTGCGCCGCGGCATCCTGTCCTGACCCGCAGCACGGCGGCGGCCGCCCGACGACAGCCCGATGCCGGTCGCGGTGGAGTGGTGGTGCGCTAGGGGAAAAACTTGTTCTCCGCTAGAATATAGCTCTGGGGCTTTACAACTAGGATGTGCGCGGCGGGGTCGGGTTGACGCCGGCTGGCGCTCGACGTTGCGAGCCTCGCTCTGGTTCACGTTCACCTAAGGAGGATTCATCATGTTGCACGCGCACCGCGAAGCAGAGTGTTCCGTTTCGGCGCGCCCAGCGCGGCAGCTTGTGCCCCTGGTCGCCATCGCCGCCGCCTGCCTGCTGGCGGCGTTTGCCGCGCCGGCCGCCCACGCCGACGCCAACACCGGCTACGTCATCGTCGGGCCGGTCAGCGACGCCTGGGGTACCAACAGCGGCGTCACCGTCGGCGCCGCTGCAATCACCAACAACAGCGGCAGCGAATCGGGGCCCCTTTTCTTCTACCTGTGGGCGACGCCGGTCGGTGACGGCGCGCCGACCCTCAGCCAGGATCTTAACTTTTACGACCTGGGCGGCACCGAGCTGGGCTCGCTGGAGCCCGGCCAGAGCTTCACCAACGTGCTGCAGACGGGCCTGACCTATACGCCGGTGCCCAAGGGTTGCTATTACGTGTCGCTGGCGCTGGTCAACGGCACCACCCTGGTCGACATCTTCCCCTTCAGCTACACCACCAATGCCAACGACATCCCGTCGGCCAGCGGCTACATCGAGTTTCCCTTCGGCGGCGCCAGCTGCCCGGTGCCGACGTCCTGCACCGACAGCGCCGTCACCTCGTGCCTCAACAGCGGCCGTTTTCAGGTCACGGACACCTATTACAACGCCATCAATGGCAAGGCGCAGGGGCAGGCGATGAGCTTCGGCTCGACGCGAGCCCAGAGCGACGAATCGATCTTCTATTACTTCACCAACTCCAGCAATTTCGAGATGGGCATCAACGTGCTGGATGCCTGCGCCGTCAACAACGCTTTCTGGATCTTCATCGGCGGCCTGACCAACCAGGGCTGGGAGGTCAACGTCCTGGATACCCAGACCGGCAACCACAAGTCCTATCACAACCCTTTGGGCACGCTGACCGTGACCACCGCGGACACCACCGGGCTGCCCTGTTCCTAGCGCGTTGCGCGTTTGGCGGTGACCAAACCATTGGAGGTGGATCATGTCTCACGCCTGCAGCAAGACGGATCGAATCCCCGCCGCCCGCCGGGTGCCGGGGCTCGCTGCCCTGATCGTCGCCGTCGTCGCGTGCCTGGCGGCGTCGCTGGCGGCGTCGGCAGCCCGCGCCGACGCCAACACCGGCTATGTCATCGTCGGACCGGTCACCGACTCCTGGGGCGCCACCAACGGCGTCACCGTCGGCGCCGCGGCGATCGCCAACAACACCGCCAGCACGTCGGGCCAGCTGTCGCTGGAGCTGTGGGCCACCTCGGTGGCACAGGGCGCGCCGACGGTCAGGAGCGGGCTGATCTATTACGAGTTGGGAGGCACCACGATCGGCACGCTGGGACCCGGCCAGCAGGCGACCAACGTCCTGGAGACGGGGCTGCCCTTTTCACCGGTCCCGCCGGGCTGTTACTTCGTGATGGTGGCGCTGCTCGACGGCAAGGACCTGGTCGACCTGTTCCCCTTCAGCTACTCCGCCAACGCCGACGACGTGCCGTCGCCCACCGGCTACACGGTGTTCCCCTTCGGCAGCGGCACCACCTGCCAGGCTCCGACTTCGTGCGCCGACAGCGCCAATGCGGCCTGCCTGGTGGGCGGCCGGTTCCAGGTTACGACCACCTATTACAACGCCATCAATGGCAAGGCGCAGGCGCAGGCCATGTCGTTCGGCTCGACGCGCGCCCAGAGCGACGAGTCGATTTTCTATTACTTCACGAACTCCAGCAACTTTGAGATGGGCATCAACGTGCTGGACGCCTGCGCCGTCAACAACGCTTTCTGGATCTTCATCGGCGGCCTGACCAACCAGGGCTGGGAGGTCAACGTCCTGGACACCCAGACCGGCAATCACAAGGCGTATCAGAACCACCTCAACAACCTGACGGTGACGACCGCGGACACCACCGGCCTGCCCTGTTCGTAGGGTGAAGCCACGCTGGCGGCGGCGCTCGGCGGCGCCGCCGCCGGTTGCGCTTGATTGCGCCGCCGCCGGTTGCGCTCGGCGGCGCTGGCTAGTGGTCTGGGTCGGGTGCCTTGCCGGGCACGGTTGTGGCTGCCGCGGCGGAGGCGGCGGACAGTGCGGCGGCGCGGCGCTGCTCGACGCCGATCACCAGGACGCCGGCCATGACCAGGCCGATGCCGGCCCAGCGCAGCGGCGGCACCGGCTCCTTGAGGAACAGGATGCCGAGCACTGCGGCGATGGCGTATTCGAGCGCCGTCAGGGGGAGCGCTACGCTCACCTCCGCCCACGACAGCACGGCCAGGAAGAGGAAGTAGAACAGGGCGTTGCCCACCGTGCCGGCGATGACCCAGGGATTGGTGAGGGCGTGCCAGAAGTACGCCACCAGGTAGCGCGGCGACCAGCCGGCGAGCTCGCCGACGGCGAGCATGCCGCGCCGGACCAGGATCTGGCCGATCGAGGCGGAGATGCAGGCGCCGAGCATCGCCAGGAGCGTTCGCAGCATGATGGAGGTCTCCTGCCGGCGCAGCGGCGCGCCGGCCTATAGATCGCAGAAGGCGATGCGCCGGATGCCCGCGGCGCGCAGGGCGTCTGCCAGGCCCGGCTGGGTGAGCGCCGCCAGCTCCGCCTGGTGGCGGTAGGCCGGCATCTGGCGGTCCAGCTCCGGCGTGCGGGCGCTCGCCGGATGGAAGTACATCTCGGTGACGCCGGCGGGCAGCTGCGCGACCATGCGCTGCACCAGGCCGGCTTCCATGCGGCCGGTGTCGTGCAGGCCGAAGACGAAGCGGTTGGAGCGGAGGCCCGCGCGGCGCAGGCGCCAGCGCAGCAGCCCGACGAAGGGGGCCAGGCCGGCGCTGGACAGCAGGCGGCCGGCCAGGCCGCGGCGGGCGGCGCGGAACGAGGCCAGCGGCGGCTCGCGCGGGACGCGCACGGCACGCACCCCGAAGTCGCGTCCGGCGTCCAGGATCAGCGCCGAGACCGTCGGGTGCAGGTGCATGTGGTTGTGGGCGTTCACGTGGTCGAGCGGCAGGCCGGTGGCGCGAAAGGCGGCAAACTGGGCGCGGATCTCGGCCGCCAGCTGGCGCCGCACCGCGGGGCGGAAGAAGAACGAAAATCCGGCGCGCACCAGGTGGTCGCTGAAGGCGCCGTCCGCTCCCACCAGGTCGGGGACCTGGTGCGGCGGCAGCAGCGGCCGGCCGTGCACCAGCACCACGTGCAGCCCCACCCGCAGGCTGGGCAGGCGGCGGGCGCGCTCGACCGCGTCGCCGGCGGCGGCGGCGCCCACCATCAGGCTGGCGGCGGTCAGGATGCCTTCGCGGTGGGCGGCTTCGACGGCGGCGTTGACCGGTTCGGCCAGGCCGAAATCGTCGGCGGTGACGATCAGCTGCCTCAAGCCCAGGGCTCCAGCGCCTCCAGGCGGCCGTCGGGGCCGACGGCGAAGCGCTGGCCGGTTGCCACCACCGTCGGATCGCAGAGGGCGGCGACCGTCGACACGAAGCCGGCGACGTCGCGCAGCGGCAGCAGGGCCAGGCTGGCGACCCCGGTGCGGTCGCCCAGCCCCCAGCCCATGAACAGTCCGGCGGTGGCAAGGCGCAGCGCGACGGCGGCGGCGGCGACGGCCAAGCCCAGGGGGTCGCCCAGGCGCGCGGCGGCGAAGGCGAAGCCGAACGGGATGGCACGGATGAACAGGGTGCCGAACAGCCCCCAGGCGTTGCCGGCGCGCGTGTTCTTGTCCCAATACAGCTGGTGGCGCCACCAGCCGCGCACGCCGCCCAGGTCCACCAGGGTGTCCACGAAGTAGGGGACGATGGCGACGCGCTGGCCGGAGGCGCGGATGCGGCGCCCCATCTCGAAGTCTTCCAGCACGTACCAGCCCAGGTCGGCCCAGCCGCCCACCTGCTCAAGGGTCGCGCGGCGCACGGCATTGGTGGCGCCGAGCACGAACGGCGAGATGTGGGTGACGCGGGCGAACACCAGATTGGGCACCCAGTCGGCATTGATGAACAGCTGTTCCAGCCGCTCGAACCAGCGGCGGGCGCCGGCGGCGCGGTACAACGTGCTGACGCAGCCGACCGCCGGGTCGGCGAACGGCGCCACGATCGTCTTGAGATAGTCGGGGCGCAGGCATACGTCGCTGTCGCTGACCACCAGCAGGTCGTGGCGGGCGGCGGAGTAGCCGACCAGCAGGTTGCGGACCTTGCCGTTGGGCACCGTGGCGGAGCCGTCCACCACCACGTCGACGCGCTCGCGGCCGAACTTGCGCTGCACCTCGTAGAGCAGCGGCAGCGCCGGTTCGTCTTCGCGCTGCGCCGAAAGCACCACCTGGTAGTGCGGATAGTCCTGGCGGCAGACGCTTTCCAGATTTTCGCGCAGGTTGCGGGTGAGCCCGTATACCGGCCGCAGGACGGTGACCTGCGGCCAGTCGCCCGCCGCCGCCCAGACCGCGCCGCTGCCGGCGGCACGCCGGGCCTTCGCCTTGAGCAGCGCCATCGCCACCAGGCAGGCGAGCGAATAGAGCGACCCGCCGACGACCGGCAGCAGCAACACCCATTGTAAGAAGGACACACTGGTCCACACCGTCGCCACCATGGGCGAAGTGTACCCCAACCGGGATTTTGGGGCCCCGCGGCCCCCGATGCCGGGCGCCCCCGGCTGGCGCTCAACCCTTTGTCGGCGCGGCGCGGCCCCCCATGGTTGTAGGCGCGCTCATTGAGCCCAGACGCGGGCCGGGTCCGGTTCGAAGGGATAGACGTGCACCATCCAGCCCAGCACGACGGGCAGGAAGAAGCCGCCGTTTGCCTTGCACCCGGCGTCGGTGGCGATGCTGCCGTTGATGCCAAATTGCGGCGACCGGGGAGCGGCCGTGGGGTCCGCGGCCGGCGCGGCGGCGCCGCGGCCCCAGCCGGGCGGCAGGCAGATGTTGACGTGCTGGTGCCAGGAGGCGATCGACAGCGGCACCCGCTGGTCCAGCTGGTCCAGGTCGAAGCGGCGGGGCGCCGTGTACATCGCGCCGACCAGCTGGAAGCCGCCGCCGGCGACGGGCTTGTACAGGAGCGAGGTGGGACGCGCCGGGTCGAAGCCGAAGCCGGCGCGCAACCCGTTGCGCCAGCTGGTGAAGTGGTACATGGGCTGCGGGATGTCGGGGGCGAATTGGCGGAAGCCGTCGGCTTCCGCCACCCGGTAGTCGCGGTACCTGGCGATGGCGTCGCGCACGGTCTGCACGATGGCGTCGGCGCGGCGCTGGTCGGCGGCGGTAGGCGACCGCGGCGGCGTCATCTTCATGTGCGCGCCCATGGCCATGTGTGGATGGGCCATGGCGGTATCCGCCGATGCCGCGGCGCCTGCCGCGCCGGAGCCCATCCCCGGCATGTCCGGCATGTCGGGCATGTCCGGCATCGCGGCCGATCCCGCGGCAGCCGCGGTGCCGGTGCCCGCCATGTCGGGCGTCGCGGCCGTGCCCGGATCGCCCTGGCCGGCGGCGCCCTGGCGTGCCGCGCGGGCGGCGTGCACGCGGTGCACCAGCGCCGCCGCCGACAGCGCCAGGGCCGCGGCGACGATCACGATCAAGGTCCGGCCAAGGGTCCGCATCGGGCGCCTGTCCTCCTGTCCTGACCATGAAACCCGGCCGGCCGCGGGTTCCTGCGGTCCAGCGGTGCTCTACGGTGTCGGCGCCATGGCCGGTGGCGGTGCTGGCGGGCGCGCCGGCCCGTTCAGCCGGCGTAGGAGGCGCCGCGCGCGGCAGGCCGCGGCGAGGTGCGGCGGAAGGTGGTCAGCAGCTGGTCCACCTCGCGATAGCACTCCGAAAGCAGGTCTTCGCGCCGCGACAGGTCGCGCACCGACAGCTCGTCGGAGGACAGCAGGCCGCGGCGCGTCAGGGCGTGCAACCGCACGTGGCCGGGGCGCGGCAGATCCTGGATGCCGCGCGGCCGCAGCTCCGAGGCGCAGGCTTCCATGGCGGCGACGGCCGAGCGCGCCGCCTGGCGCAACGGCTCGGGGGTGATGTCGCCGCCGACCCCGCCGGCGTCGCCCCAATACAGCGTGGCGCTGCCGTCGGCCAGCGCCACCACGATGGCGGTGCCGTTGGGGAACCCCATGTCGGCGACCGCGCCCCACACGCCGCCGCGGGTGTTGGGCACGGCGATGCCGATCTCTTCGGCAGTCAGGTTGAGCGCCTGCAAGCGCAGCTTGCCATTGATGCTGGCGGCGCGGGCAGCGGCCTGCAGGCAGGCCACCGGCCGCACCGGCCGCGCGCGCCACAGACCGGCCGCGAACACCAGCGTAAGGACAACGCCAAAGGCGCCAAGCACGAGGGCGGTCATAGGCGCAAGTCACCCCACTGAGGTGAGCGGCACAGTGTGCTCTCCGCCGCACCAGTTTGCTTATTGTCAACTGCAGGTATCGCAATCTTGGGACCTCTCCCCCGCGCTGTCAAGCCCGCGCGCGGCGGACGCCGGATCGCTCCGGCCCGGCAGGTCGGCATCGACACCGGCCCGCCGGCGGTGGAGAGGGGCTGCCAGGTTCGGCCAGGCTGGCCGCCGCAGTGCCCGTGGGGTCCTACCAGGCGAGGGTGCCTAGCAGGCCGTGACCCCTGGGCACGTCGCGCAGGAGTTGCAGACGGTGCAGCCGACGGTGGCCGTGCACGCGGCTCCACAGTTGGTTTGCGGGACGCTCTGCCCCACCGCTTCACGCAGTCTGCTGGGATCCAACAGGAGCAGGCTTTCTCGGTGCAGGGTGAGGCGGCTGAGCTTTTTCTTGTTCATCGGGTTCTCCTGGAGTCTGCAAGCCCCGGCGTGGGGCGCAGGCGGCAGATGGCGCATCCAGTGCCTCCGCCGCTGGGCATCAGTTCTATTTATATTCGAAATGTAAATTATTTCAAAAATGTGAGCCTGGTGCGGCCGGGAGGCGGGGCGCGGGCGCGATGAAACACCCGATACCCGGCGCGCGTAAGTTGTTTTGCCTGGCGAGGTCGCCGGGCGCCGCAGCCCGCCACAGTTCGACTTGCATCCTGCCGCCTTGGAAGGGAGTGCGGCGGGCGAAGCGGCCAAGGAGGAGATCGTGCGAAAGAGATGGATAGTGGGCGCGCTGGTGCTGACTCTGGGCAGCGGCGCGATGATTGCGGCGGTGCGCGGCACGCGGCCGCCGGCGCCGGGCGACGAAGAGCTGCCGTTCCGTCTGGGCAAGGCGCAGACCGGCGACCTGCAGGTGAGCGTGCGCGAAGTTGGCACGGTCGACCCCGAAAACAAGGTGGACGTCAAGTCGGCGGTGTCGGGCCGCATCACCGCCATCAAGGTCAAGGAAGGCGATCGCGTGACGGTCGGCCAGGTGCTGGCCGAGGTGGAGCCCGACGTCAACCAGGCGCAGACCCTGTCGGACGTCAAGGCGGGGGTGGCGCAGGCGCAGGTCAAGCTGCACGACGCCGAGCGCGCCCTGGCGGTGCAGCAGGCGCTGTTCGACAACGGCCTGATCCCGCGCGACACGCTGCGGCCGTACGTGACGTCGCGCGACCTGTGTGCCGAGGACCTGGGCGCCGCCACCAGCCGTTACCAGATCGTCGAAAGCCGCGGCATCCCGATCTCGGGCGACGCCTCCAGCCAGGTGGCGCGCGTCACCTCGCCGATGACCGGCGTGGTGATCGCCAAGGTGATCCAGCTGGGGCAGACGGTGACCTCGGGCGTGTCGTCGTTCAACGAGGGCACCGTGCTGTTCACCGTCGCCGACCTCAAGTCGATGATCGTGCGGGTGAACTTGAACGAAGTCGATATCGCCAAGGTGAGCGTCGGCCAGCCGGTGCGCCTGACGCTCGACGCCTATCCGCAGAAGACGTTCACCGGCCGGGTGCGCTTCGTGGCGCCGGCGGCCAAGCTGCAGGACAAGATCAAGACCTTCCAGGTGGAGGTGGCGATCGATCACCTGGAGGACTCGTTCCGCACCGGCATGAGCGCCAACGTTGAGATCCTGGGCGAAAAGCGCGCCGGGACGCTGGCGATCCCGCTCGAGGCGTTGCAGCGGCGCGACGGCGCCACCGTCGCCTATCGGCTGAAGGACAAGCTGGATCCCGCGGCGATCGCCAAGGCGCGCGACGGCCTTGCCGGGCGCAACAAGTTCGTCTGGCTGTCCGACCACTGGCAGGACTACTTCGAGATCGTCCCGGTGCAAGCCGGCGTCGCCACCTTGGAGCGGGTCGAAGTGCTGGGCGGGCTGCATCCGGGCCAGCAGGTGGCGTTGGAAGACCCGACGCGCAAAAAGGTCGAGAAGGACGACGAGAACAACTGACATGGCCGCTCCGATCATCGAAACCCGCCAGCTGGTCAAGGTCTTCGGCACCAGCGGCAACCAGGTGCACGCGCTGCGCGGCATCGACCTCACGGTCGAGGAAGGCGAATTCGTGGCGCTGATCGGGCCGTCGGGGTCGGGCAAGTCGACGCTGATGGCGATCCTGGGCTGCCTGGACTCGCCGTCCGGCGGCACCTACTGCCTGGCCGGCCGCTGGGTGCACGACCTGTCGGGCAGCGACCTGGCGCGGGTGCGCAACGAAAAGCTGGGCTTCGTCTTTCAGAGCTACAACCTGCTGCCGCGGGCGTCGGTGCGCCGCAACGTCGAGCTGCCGATGCTCTACGCCGGCGTCGGCCGGCGCGAACGGCGGCAGCGAGCGGCCGAGCTGCTGGCGCGGGTCGGCATCGCCGACAAGGCCGACGCCCTGCCGGGGCAGCTGTCGGGCGGCCAGCGCCAGCGGGTGGCGGTGGCGCGAGCCCTGGCCAACCGCCCGGTGCTGCTGCTCGCCGACGAGCCCACCGGGGCGCTCGATTCGCAGACCGGCAAGGAGGTGCTGGGGCTGTTCCGCGACCTGCACCAGCAGGGCAACACGGTGCTGCTGGTCACCCACGACCCGGCGGTCGCGGCGCAGGCCGAGCGCCAGGTCGAGATCCGCGACGGCCTGGTGTACCAGGGGGATGCCGGGGACCATGGCCATGGCCACGGCCACGGCCATGGCGCCGATCATGCCGCCGGCGGCGAGGCGGCGGCATGAGCGGCGCCGGCGCGGCGGGCGCGGGCACGGGCGCCTGGAGCGAACGCTTCGCCGATGCCTGGATCGAGCTGCGCGAAAACCTGCCGCGGGCGGTGTTGCAGACGCTGGGCGTGATCCTGGGCGTCGCTTCGGTGGTCGGCGGCTTTTCGATCTCGGACAGCCAGCGCCACCAGTCGGAGCGTCTGTTCGTGCGCGTCGGCGGCCTCGACAAGTTGAACGTGCTGCCCTCGGCGGTGCTCGACGACGGCAGCCCGAGCGCCTTGCAGATGGCCAACCTGGGGCTGCGCGCCGACGACGCGGAGCGCGGCCGCCAGCTCGACACCGCCGCCGTCGAAGGCGCCAACGTGCAGCGGCTGCTGCGGGCGCGCGTGCGCTCCGACCTCGCCGACCAGGAGCGGTCGGTGACCGGCATCGACGGCGACTACCTGGCGATGAACGGCTACGAGGTGGAGCAGGGGCGCGGCTTTTCGCCGCACGACATGGAGGTGGCGGCGCCGGTGGCGCTTTTGGGCAGCGGTGCGGCGGCCGATCTCTATCCGACCGGCGGCATCGTCGGCCGGCCGCTGCGCATCGGCGACGTGCCGGTGACGGTGGTCGGCGTGCTGCGCGAAAAGGTGTTCCATTTTCGCGACGGCGGCCACAACGTCTTCGCCTGGCGCAACCGCGTCGTGGCGGTGCCGGCGACGCTGCTCACCCGCCGCATGCAGGGCGACGCGTACCGGCGCATGGACCGGGTGACGTTCCGCGTGCCGGATCTCAAGGCGCTGGTGATCTTCACCCGGTCGCTGGAGTCGCTGCTCAGGGGGAGCCATCGCCAGCAGCGCGACTTCCGTCTGGACGACGTGGCGGCGCGCCTGCGGCGGATGATGAGCCAGGGGGACGTGTACAACGTCGTCTTCCTGCTGTCGGGAGTGCTGGCGCTGCTGGGCGGCGGCATGGTCAACGTCAACATCCAGATGGCGGCGCTCAAGGAGCGGGTGCGCGAGGTCGGGGTGAAGATGGCGATCGGCGCCTCGCAGGGCGAAATCTTCAAGTCGTTCATGACCGAGGCGTTCCTGCTGACGCTCTTCGGCACCGTGCTGGGCCTGGTCGTGGGGGTGGTCTTCTCGCGCATCATCACCGGCTCGATCGGCGTGCCGCTCGCCATCTCGGCGGCCAGCTTCGGCTGGGCGGCGCTGCTGGCCGGCGCCTTCGGCTTTGTCTTCGCGCTGGTTCCGGCGTGGAAGGCCAGCCGGCTGTCGCCGATGGAGGCCCTGCGCTATGAGTGAGCCGGTCGCCGTCAGCATGACGGGCGCGGGGGCGCTGGTGCCGGAGGCGGCCGCCGGCCCATTGGCGATCCCGGCCGGCCGCGCGGTGGGCGCCGGCGCGTCGCGGCGCCGCGGCGTCGCGGCGCAGCTCAACCTGGGCGTCGAAGTGGTGATCGGCGGCGTGGTCGAGCTGTGGGCGCACAAGCTGCGCTCGCTGCTGACGCTCAGCCTGCTGGCGCTCGGGGTGTTCGCGCTGGTGGTGATGACGTCGGTGCTCGACGGCATCATGGACAAGGTGTCGACCGGATTCGCCGGCATGAGCTGGGACGGCACCGTCGAGGTGGCGCCCAAGGACCCCAAGACCACCGAAGACCAGAAGCGCTTTGCGATGAGCCCCGGGCTGCGCTACGAGGACCTGCAGCGGCTGACCGCCGCCTACCCGCGCATCACCGGATTCATCCCGCGCGCCTACCAGAACCTGCCGGTGCGCCTGCCGGGCGGCAGCGAAAAGATCTTCGTCACCGGCGTCAACGCCGACTACTCCCAGATGATGAATCGCCCGATCGGCTTCGGCCGCGGCCTGACCGAAGACGACCTGCACCGCCATTCCACCGTCGCGGTGGCGGGCGCCACCCTGGCGTCCAAGCTGTTTGGCGGCGCCGATCCGGTCGGCCGCGACCTGGTGGTCCAGGGCATCAGCTTCCGCCTGGTCGGAGTGCAGGCGCCGGAGCAGATGTTCAGCGACGACAACTACATGGATGCCAACGGCCTGCTCATCCCGCTGACCACCTACATGGACCGCATCGACCCCGCCCACCAGCTCGCCAAGCTGGGCGTCAAGCTGGCCGCCAAGCGCGACATGGACGAGGTGTCGGCGTTGCTGCTGGGGCGCGTCAAGCAGGCCCACCACGGCATCGAAGACGTCGAGATCAAAAACCTGGACGCCGAAAAGGCCCGCTCCTACGAGAACTTCCTGCAGCAGATGCACGGTTGGAAGGTGGTGCTGTTCAGCCTGGCCGGCACCGTTCTGGTGGTGGGAGGCGTCGGCGTCCTGTCCGTGATGCTGATCTCGCTGTCGGACCGCCGCTACGAGATCGGCCTGCGCAAGGCGATGGGCGCCACCGACCCGCAGATCTTCACCCAGTTCCTGCTCGAAGCCCTGGTCCTGGCCGCGCTGGGCGCCGCCGCCGGCACCCTGGCCGGCAGCGCCGTCTGCCGCGCCCTGGCCGACAAGTTCCCCTGGGGGCTGATCGTCAACCCCCTGGGTCTGCTCGTCGCCTGGATCACCGCCCTGCTGCTGGCCGTCTGCTTCGGCCTCTATCCCGCCATCCGCGCCTCCCGCCTCTCCCCCATGGAAGCCATGCGGTAGCCGGGAGGGGGAGTGGGGCGGCGGCGCCCGGTCAAGCCGCCGGTCTGGCCGAGCGCAGCAGCGTCAGGGTGGAGTAGAGGTGGTGGGCTTCGTGGAGCAGGAAGAATTCGATCCAGTCGGCGATGGACATGGGGCCGAAGACGGCGTGGACACCGCGGCGGGCGAGGGCCGCGTCAGGCAGGGCGGTGACCGCGGCCACCAGGGCGGGCCGCAACCGCGTCAGCTCGCCGGTCACCTGGTCGAGCGGCAGCGCTGCCCAGCGCGGCCATTCGCTGTCTTCCTCGGCGCGATAGCGCGGTAGCTGCGGATCGGGCTCCGCCAGGATGAGCTCGATCCGCTGCAGGGTCACCGGGTGCAGGCGGCCGATATGGGCCAGCTGTTCGCGCGCCGACCACTTGCCGGGCGCCGGCCGCCACTCGGCCGCCGCCGGCGCTGTGGCGGACAGCATCGTCGGCACGATGTCCAGCTGGGTACGCAGGCGCAGCAGGGTGGTTTCAGGCAGCATGGCAACCTCGTCATGGTGCCGGCCGCAGGGCGGCCGGCGGTGTTGGACCGCGAGAACCGGATGTTCTACCGGGCCGTTGCAGGGATCATAGCGCCACTGGGCGGATGGTAGGATCGCCGGCGACCCGGAGGGAGATGCGATGAGCGGCCGCAGCGATCGAGGCGCCGGCACCAGCAGTTCGCGCCGGAGGCTGCGCGCGGCGGTGCTGGCAGCGCTGGTCGCGGTCGTCGTGCTGCTGCTCATCGGACGCCGGCAGGCGGCGCCCGGGGGGGCGGCGGGCTTGCTGGGACCAGGGTTTGGGCGGGGGCGGGGGCCGGCGAGCGCGGCGCCGGCGGGCGGGGCGAGCGCGGCCGGGGCGACGCTGCGGGTGGTGTCGGTGACGCTTGGCAAGGCGGTCGGGCCTGACAAGCGGGTGACCGCTGCGGCGAAGACCTTCGGCAAGGACGACACGATCTTCGCCGTGGTCGCGACCGAGGGCACGGCGTCGAACGCCAACCTGACGGCCAGCTGGAGCGCGATGGGGGGCCTGCGCGGCAAGCGCACGATCAGCGCCGACACGCTGGTCGTCTCGCCGGCGGGCGCGGCGCAGACCGTCTTCCAGATCCTGGCGCGCAAGGACGGCTGGGCCGCCGGCGACTACCAGGTGGAGATCCTGCTGGATGCCAGGGCGGTCGCCGCGCAGTCGTTCCGGGTGGTGCGCTGATTGTCCCGGGATCGGCGCTCGTGACAACCTCCTCTGTAGAGCCTGACTGAATTCGAGGTGACACGATGCCTACGATGCTGCGATCGGAGGAGGTGACGGTGGCGGGCAGGGCCAGAGCGCTGGCGGTCCTGGCGTTGTTCCTGGCGGCGGCGTACGTGCCGGCGGTCAGCGCGGCGCAGGGGCAGGCGGCCCCGGCAGGATCTGGAGCGGCGGCGCCCCCGGCGTCGCCGATGCCCCCTCCGAATGCTGCGCCCGAAGCGGCCGTCGCGCCGTTGGAAGAGTCGATCGAGGTCACGGTGGTCAGCCTGGACGTGGTGGTGCGCGACCGCTCGGGGAACCTGGTGCCGGGCTTGAAGCGGTCGGACTTCAAGCTGTTCGTGGATGGCAAGCCGGTCGACATCACCAACTTTTCCGCCTCCGGCCCCGGCCAGGCGCCGACCCCGGCGCCCGCCACGGCCGCCGCAGCTCCGGCGTCCCCGCCGGCGGCCGCCGCGGAAGAGGGTGCGCCGGCGCCGCAACACCTGTCGCTGGTGGTCTTTGTCGACAACGCGAACATGCGGCCGTTCGACCGCAACCGGCTGCTCAAGCAGCTGCGCGCGTTCCTGCAGAAGACCTTGCGGCCCGACGACCAGGTGCTGCTGGTCACCCACGATCCAGGGCTCCGCGTCCGCCATCTCTTCCACGACAGCGCTGCGTCGCTGTACTCCACCCTGGAGCAGCTGGAAAAGGAATCGGCGGTCGGTCTCAACCGGGACATCGCGGCGCGCCAGGAGCTGGACGAGCTGCGCGACCAGGTCAAGACCAACGGCTGCGGCGCGGTCGCCGGGGCGGTCAGCCAGGCCAAGTCGGACGCGGAGTCGGCGCTTGCCGACGCGCGGGAGACGTATGGGACGTTGCATCACCTGCTCAAGTCGCTGGGCGGGGTCGGCGGGCGCAAGGCGCTGATCTATGTCGGCGACGGCATGGCCACTCACGTCGGCACGGCCAGCCTGGGGATGCTCCAGGATCTGTGCCCCAATGCGCATGTCACCTTCGAGGCGCTCGACGCGACGCCGCCGATGCGCCAGGTGATCGCCGACGCCAACGCCAACCTGATCACCTTCTACGCGCTGGAGGCGCGCGGCCTGGACGCCTACGTGTCCACCGAGCACGCCGGCAAGCCGCTGCTGTCGTTCGAGGTGTCGCGGCTGGCCGCGGTCGACCGGCAGGATTCGCTGCTCAGCCTGGCACGCGAGACCGGGGGTCGCGCGGCGATCAACGGCAACGATTTTGGCCGCGACCTGGAGGCGATGGCGACCGAGATGAACGCGTCGTATTCGCTCGGCTTCACCCCCGGCCACGCCGGCGAGGGCAAGGCGCACGACATCCGCGTCGAAGTGGACGTGCCGGGCAGCCGCGTCACCTACCGCAACAGCTACCGCGACCGCACCCTCCAGGAGCGCCTGGAAAGCCAGGTCGAAGCGGTGTTGATCCACGCCCAGACCGACAACCCGCTGGCCGCGTCGGTCAAGATCGGCGACGCCGCGCCCGCCGAGCACGGCCGCGTGCTGCTGGCGGTGCAGGTCCGCGTGCCGTTCGGCAAGCTGGCCCTGGCGCCTGCCGCGGACGGCCGCCACGGCCGCGTCGACATCGTGTTCGGCGCCGCCGATGCCCGCGGTGCCATGGCACCTCTGCAGCGCATGCAGCTGCCGCTGCGCGTCCCCGAGGCGGACGCCAAGCGGGTGCTCGCCAGCCAGCTTGGCTACGACGCGAAGCTGCTGCTGACGCCCGGCCGCCAGCGGCTCGCCTTCCTGGTCCGGGACGACGTGGCGCGGATCTCTTCGTCGGTCGTTCAAGAGGTCGACGTGGACAAGGCGGGGAAGGTCACGCTGGCCGCCGCAGCGGCCGGTGGGCCTGCCGCACCCTGACCGGCGGTGTTGGCGGGGGGGGCGGGTGCCGGCGGCCGGGGGGCCGCTCGCCGCAACGTCCGGATTGGCTGCAAGGGGGATCGCGATGCGCGTGAGGGTGGGCAGGGATGGCCGCGTGGTGCTGATGACGCTGACGGCGGCAGTGGTGCTTTGCTGCCGGCTGGGTTGGGCGCAGCAGGTGCGCATGCCGCTCGAACAGTACGAGCAGCTGCGGGCGCGGGCGCGGCCGGTGGAGGTGGCCGAGCTGGCGCCGGCGGCGCCGTTCGCGCTGGAGAGCGACCAGCTGGCGGTGACGGCGGGCGCGACCAGCGCGCGGGTGGTGCAGACGCTGGTGGTGCGGGCGCTGGCGGCGGACTGGCTGACCATTCCGGTGGGGGAGATGGGGGGGCTGGTCGATGCCGACCTGGGCGGCTTCGAAGGCCGGGTGGCCAACGCCGGCGGCGGCGTGACGCTCATCGTGCGCGGCAAGGGGGTGCACACGGTGCGCCTGGAATCGGTGGTGCCGGTGGCGCGCGACGCGGCGGCGACGCGGGCGACCTGGGGATTCAAGCTGCGGCTGCCGCCGGCGGCGGTGGCAAAGGGCGAGCTGGCCCTGGTGGCGCCGCTCGCCGCGTCCGTGGACCAGGTGACGCTGGGTGAGGGCGGCGTGCTGCTGCGCGGCGGCGCGGGCTGGAGCTTTGCCGCGGTGCCGGGCAAGGAGATGGAGGTGCGCCTGCTGGGGGTCGCGGAAACGCCGGAGCGGGCGCGATTGCCGCTGCGCTGGGATGCCACCGCGGCGACGTGGGCGGTGGCGTCGCGCAACCGTCTGCAGGTGCGCGCCTGGGTGGTGGCGCGGGTGGCGCAGGGACAGCTCGAGGAGCTCAGGCTGCGCCTGCCCGAAGGCTGCACGGTGGAGCGGGTCGGCGGCCCGGTGGCGGGTTGGAAGGTCGAGGGCGGCGTCCTGGTGGTGACGCCGCTGGTACCCGCCCAGGATCTGCTGAAGGTGTCGGTGGAGCTGACCGGCGCCGCGAGCGACGCCTTCGCGTCGCCGCTGCTGCTGCCGCTGGGCGCCGCCCGCACGGTGCTGCTGGCGCGCGCCACGGTCGAAGGGGACGGGCTGCTGGAGTTGGCCGATCCCGGCGCGGCGCACGCCGCCGACGAGGTGGAGCTGGCGCCGGTGGCGGCGGACCTGGGGGCGCCCGCCGGCGCCAAGGTGGTGCGCGTCGACGACGCGGCGCGGCCGCCGCGCTGGCATGCGATCTGGGCGGAGGGCACGCAGGTCCTGGCGGCGCAGACCGACGAGCTGTGGGTGGAGGTGGCGGCCGGCGAGGCGGGGCGGGCGTCGTACCAGGTGTGGGCGGCGGTGCGCAATCGCGGCGCGGCCAACCTGGCGGTGTCGCTGCCCGCCGGCTTTCAGCTGTCGGCAGCCAGCCGCGACGGGGTGCCGGTGCCGCCGGGCGTCGGCGCCGACCAGGCGCTGCTGGTGCCGCTGGGCAGCCGCGACGCGCCGCAGGTGGTGCACCTGGCGGGGCTGATCCCCTGGCCGCTGCCCGGTGACGGCGGCGGCAAGCTGCAGGTGCCGTTGCCGGCGCTGTCGGCGCCGGCGGCGGGCGTCTGGGTGCGCGCGCTGCTCCCCGGCGACCGCACCTATACGCTTGCCGACGCCACGCGCGCCACCGCCGCCGCCACCTTTGCGCCGCCGATGCCGGTGGCGGTTGGCTCCAGGTCGGCGCCGGCGGCGGATCTCGCCGGCCAGATGACGCTGCGGCCGGCCGCCGGCGCCGCCCTGGACGGCGGCGCACCCACCGCGCTGGGCTCCGGCTTCGTCGAGATCGACGCCGCCTGGAGCGCCCTGTCGAGCAACCCCGCTCCCCTGCTCCTGCAGGTCGCCGCCAGGAAGGAGAAAGCGTCATGGTTCTGACCGCCGCGTGCCGTGGGTGGGCGATTGCGATGGCGATGCCGCTGTGCGCCGCGCTGGCGGTGGCGGCGCCGCCGGCGACGCCGGCAGGGGCCGAGCCGCCGGCGCCGGGCGCGGCATGGCCGGCGGATTGGAAAGGCGAGGTGAGCCTTTCGCTGCACGACTACCTGGAGCTCGAACAGAGCGCCGAGCTGGCCGACCAGGCGCGGGCTCGCGACAAGGATCACCAGGAGCCGCGGCTGGCCGAAGTGGTGGCGCAGCGCAGCCGCCTGGACTACGACGGGCCGGCCGCGCCCCCGGCGCCGGCGGCTCCGACACCGCCGGGAGCCGGCGCGGTGCGCGCCGCCGCCCCCGCTGCCGGCGCCGGCGAGGCATGGCTGGATTCCGAGCTGGAGGTCGTGGTGCAGGGCAAGCCGCTGGCGCCGGTGAGCCTGCCGGTCGCCGGTACGGTGGTCTCGGCCGAAGTGCGCGGTGACGCCGGCAGGGCCGCCGCGGTGCTCGACGGCTCCGGCGCCGTCGGCGCCGGCCTGGTCCTGGTCGCCGTGGTTCCCGGCCGGTACACGGTGCACGTGCGTTGCAAGGTGGTGGCGGCAAGCGATGGCGGCGTGATCCGCCTGGCCCTGCCGCGCACCCACGCGCAGGTCGCGGTGGTCGACGTCAATCTGCCCTCCGCGCTGGCCTGGGAGAGCCCCGGTGCCGTGGTGGCCGAGGATCGTGTCCAGGGCGACCGCCGCCTGCTGCGGCTGTCGGCCGCGCGCGGCGCCGAGCCGCGCCTGGAGATCCGCCGTACGGTGGCGGGGAGCGAGGCCGCACAGCTCCTGGTGCAGGACGTGGTGACGACGTTCCTGCAGGTGCGCCCGGAAGGGACCTGGCGCCATGACGTGGTGCTGTACGACGTGGCGCGCGGCGAGCTGGGCGAATTTGCGGTGGACCTGCCGGCGGGCCTCACCGTCGAGCGCGCCGGCACCGACGAGGGGGCGGCCGATCCGATCGTCACCGGCAACCGCCTGGTGGTGCACCGGCAGCGCCGGCTGCACGGCACGGGCTATCTGGTCCTGACCTCGCGGCCGGCGGCGCCCGGCGGGGCGGTACCCCTGGGTGCGGTCGAAGTCGCTCCGGCGCCGCGCGCCCGCTACCTGGCGGTCGCCGCGGGCGTCGCCGGCCAAACGCAGCCGCTGCCCGCCGCGGCCTGGACGCGCGTCGACCTGGACGACCTGCCGGTCGAGATGCGCGGCGCGCTGGCCGCGCTGGACGCCGTCGCCGCCTGGCGGCTGGCCGCCGCCGCGCCGGCGGGCGGCGCGTTGGCGCTGCAGGTGACGCCTGCCGCCCGCGCCGCGCTGCTTGCCACCCTGGTGCGGCGGCGGGTCACGACCACCTTGTTGACGGTGGATGGGACGCTTCTGCACCGCGACCGTTTCGAGCTGGGCCAGGCGGGCGACACCCTGGACCTGACGCTGCCCGCCGGCGCCACCCTGTGGTCGGCCTCCGTGGACGGCGTGGCGGTGCGGCCGCTGACGCGCGATGCCACGGGGCGATCGCTCACCGTGCCGCTGGGCGGCGGCGCTGCCAAGGTCGTCGAGGTGGTGGCGGTGGCGGCGGGGGCGATCGCCCCCGGGCGCTCGCAGCTCGACCTGGAACTGGCGCAGGTGCAGGCGCCGGTCGTCGAGCACCGCTGGCAGGTGCTGCTGCCCGAAAACGCCAGCTACCGCTTCCGCGGCGGCGACCTGCGTCCGGTCGTGCCGACGTTTCGCGGCGGCGCGGCGCGCAACGAGCCGGTCGAAGGCGGGATGCCGGCGCCGCCGCCGATCGCCGCCGCCGCGCCCAAGGCGGTCGACCGGCTCAACGTCGGCGGCAACGAAGCCGGCCAGAACGCCCTCTACGTCAAGCCGGGCGCCATCATCGCCGCGGCGGAGCTGGCCGAGGTGCCGGTCCTGGACGCCAGGCAGGCCCCCAAGGTGCTGGACGAGCTGCGCCAGGGCCTGGTCGGCGGCGTGCGCCCGCTGCCGGTGACCATTCCGCAGACCGGCAAAGGGCTGGTCCTGGCCGGCCTGCTGCCGCCGCCGGCCGTGCACCTGCAGCTGGAGACCAGGGCCGCCCGGCGGTAGGCCGCAACGCCGGTCGGCGGCGATTGAACCGCGGGTTGCCGGCGCGGGACTCACCTCTATCCGATTCTGGGTGGTCGCTGGCGCGAGCCGGCGCCGCCACTGCCTTGCTGTCACCCGGCGGTCACCGCGGCACCGGCACGCGGCCGCCCGCGGGCGGCCGTACCGCGGCGGCACGCCGCTTTGCGGCAGGGGGGCCAGGGTATCGAAATCGCGTGCGAGGTTGAATTCGACCGCCGAATGCGATACCTTGACAGACTCAGCGAGCCTTCAAAGTGTTACGCAAATGAGCCGGATTCGAGGAGGTCACATGTCACGAGGTCTGCCACAGCTCTCTCGCATGGCGCTCAGCGTCGCGCTCGGGCTGGCGGTCACAACCGCCGCCTTTGCAGCGCCAGTGGGCACAGTTCAGCATCCGTTCCAGGCCAGCAAGCTGCCGGCCAAAACTCTTGCCGCCAAATTGCCGATCGGCCAGGATGGCCGCGTCGCGGTGATGGTGGATCTGGTCGACACGCCGGCGGCGATCGACTACGCCAGGGCGCTCAACGACGCCACGGTGCCCAAGGCCACGGCGCTGGCCAATGCCCGCGCCGCCGCCAAGGCCAAGGTGGCGCTGCTGGCGCCCCGCCAGGCGGACCTGGCGGCACGGCTGACCGGCTCGCCGATCAACGCCGTGGAGCTGTTCCGCGCCGCCAAGGCGCTCAACGCGATCGCCGTCCGCGTCGAGCCGCGGCAGATCGAAGCCATCCGCGCGCTGCCCGGCGTCAAGAAGGTGCGGGTGATCACCCCTGAGCATCCGCTCAACGCCACCAGCGTCCCCTTCATCGGTGCGCCGCAGCTGTGGGCGAACACCCTGGGCCTGCCCGCCGGCGCGACCGGCGCCGGCATCACCATCGGCATCATCGACACCGGCGTCGACTACCAGCATCCGATGTTCGGCGGCACCGGCGCGCTCGCCGACTACCAGGCCAACGACCGCGTGCACATCAGCCCGGGGCTGTTCCCGACCGCCAAGGTGATCGGCGGCTACGACTTTGCCGGCGACGATTACAACGGCGCCAACAACCCGGCCCCCGATCCCAACCCGACGGACTGCGACAACCACGGTTCGCACGTCGCCGGCACCGCCGCGGGATTTGGCGTCAACGCCGACGGCACCACCTACAAGGGCCCGTACGGCCCGACGCAGACGCCGTTCAGCTCGCTGCGCATCGGTCCCGGCGTGGCGCCCCAGGCCAGCCTGTACGCCATCCGCATCTTCGGTTGCGGCGGCAGCACCAACCTGACGGTCCAGGGCATCGAATTCGCCATGGATCCCAGCGGCAAGGGCGACTTTTCCGACCACGTGGACGTCATCAACATGTCGCTCGGCTCCGACTTCGGCGGCCTGGCGGACACCAGCGCCGAAGCCGCCGAAAACGCGGCAGCCATCGGCGTGATCGTGGTCTCCGCGGCCGGCAACGCCGGCGACACCTACTTCATCACCGGCTCGCCGGGCACCGCCACCCATTCGATCGCGGCGGCGGCGATCACCGACAGCGGCGTCCCCGGAGCGGTGCTGCAGGTCACGGCGCCTCCCGCCGTGGCGGGCAGCTACGCGGCGGCAGCCGCGGCGTTCGGCTTCACGCAGACGCCCAATCCCAGCGGCCAGACCGGCAACATCGTGCCTGTCGCCTCCGCCACCGGCACCGCCAACCAGGGCTGCGACGGCAACTACACCAACGCGGCGCAGATCAGCGGCGCGATCGCGCTGATCCAGCGCGGCACCTGCAGCTTCCAGCAGAAGGTGGGCAACGCCCAGGCTGCCGGCGCGATCGGTGCCATCGTCTACAACAACGTGCCGGGCGACCCCAGCCTGATCTCCATGGGTCCCGCCGCGGCGACGCCGATCATCACCATCCCGTCGATCTTCATCTCCGACAGCGACGGCACGGCGCTCGCCGCACAAACCGGTGTCGTCGGTACCCTGGCCGCCGCCAACGCCGGCGACGTGCTGGCGTCGTTCAGCTCGCGCGGTCCCTTGGGCGGCGGCAGCCTTCCCATCCTGCTCAAGCCTGACGTGGCGGCGCCCGGCGTCAGCATCCCCTCCACGCAGTCGGGCATGACCTGCACCACCGCCTCCAACCTGGGCTGCATCGTGCCCAGCGCCTCCGGCTACATTCCGGGCGGCCAGGTGCTGGTCCTGTCGGGCACCTCGATGGCGACGCCGCACACCGCCGGCACCATGGCGCTGTTGCGCCAGCTCCACCCCGACTGGCCGGTCGAGGAGCTCAAGGCGCTGGTGATGAACGGCGCCGTGCACAACGCCACGGTGGGCGCCGAAGGTTCGGGCCTGACCTACGGCCTCGGCCGGGTCGGCGCCGGCCGCGTCGACATCCCGACGTCGGCGCTCAACAACGTCACCGCCTTCAACGACGAAAACTCGGGCGAAGTTACGATGAGCTTCGACGGCGCGATCTTCGGCACCGTCAACCAGGTCAAGGGCCTGCGGCTGGTCAACCACGCCTCGCAGCCGGCCACCTTCGACCTGGGCATCGACACCCTGACGCAGGCGCCGGGCGTCAACTTCACGCTGGCCAATCCCGGCCAGACCTCGGTCACCGTGCCGGGCAATACCTCCATCGTCCTGCCGGTCGAAATGCAGGCCGACGCGTCCAAGATGGACCACACCGCGGACGTGACCGTCGCACCGGTGCAGGCGGCGCCGGCGCCGTTCTCCGCCCTGGGCAACCTGCCGCGCCAGTGGCTCACCGAAGCCGGCTCGTACCTGACGTTCAGCCAGGGCGGCACGACCAAGATGCGGGTGCCTCTCTATTCCACCCCACGCCCGGTTTCGCAGATGGTCGGCGCCTGGCCGATCGCCACCGGCGGCGCCGCCTCGGGCACGTCCCAGGTGGACCTGCTGGGAGCCGGCGTCTGCACCGGCACCGTCGCCGACGGTTCTTGCAACGGCAACTTCCCGCTGACCGAGGCGTCGCTGGTGACGCCGTTCGAGCTGCAGGTCAACAATCCGATGGATCCGACGGTGCCCGGTTTCGCCAACATCAAGTACGTCGGCGTGTCCTACGACGCGACCGACGACCTGCTGCTGTTCGGCATCACCACCTGGGGTCCGTGGTCGTCGCAGAGCGACGTGGCCTTCAACATCTTCATCGACACCCAGAACAACGGCACGTTCGACAAGATCGTGTTCAACAGCAACCCCGGCGTCCTGGCGTCGGCGCTCGGCGCCAGCGCCAACGGCACCGATAGCTTCATCAGCGGCTTCCTGGACGTCGCCTCGGGCAACCTGTTCACGGAAGACTTCATCAACCTGCTCGACGAATCGGCGGCCGATACGCGGTCCTTCGTCAACCGGGTGATGATCATCCCGGTCAGCCCCAAGGACCTCGGCCTGGCCGGCACCTCCTTCAAGTACCAGGTGGAGACCTGCCCGGGCTTCGCGCCGCTGTGCGACGCGCTGATCGACTTCCACTACGAGGCGGTGCCGGGCACCTTCAGTTGGGACTCTGCCAACCCCGGCCTCGACTTCGGCGGCGCCTTCCTGGACTTCGACCTGGCCGGCAACGCCATGCCGGTCAACTTCAACTCCGCCAACCTGGCGGCCAACGGGTCGCTCGGCGCTCTGCTGCTGCACACCCACAACGTCGACGGCGCGCAGGGTCAGGCGGTGCCGGTCGCCGGCTCCAGGTGGGCGGACCTTGGCGTTACCAGCTCGGTGGCGCCGGCAATCATCCGTCCCGCCCCCAACTCCCTGGTGACGATTTCCCTGCGCGTCACCAACCACGGCCCCAACGCGGCGACCGGAGTCGTGGTGTCCGACGAGCTGCCGGCCGGCCTGGCCTATGTCTCTTCCGCCGGCAACGGCTCCTATGACCCCTCGACCGGCCTGTGGACGGTGGGACCGCTCCGCAGTGGCAAGAGCGCCAACCTGGCCATCAAGGCGATGATCACGGGCACCGGCACGGCGGTCAACACGGCCGTGGTCGCCGCGTCCGACCTGATCGACCCCAATCCCGCCAACGACGTCTCCACGATCGACGTGGCGGCGCCGCGCCTGGCCGACCTGGCGGTCGCTGCGACCAGCAGCAAGACCTCCCAGTCGGTGACGTTCACCGTGACGTTGACCAACGACGGTCCCGAGCCGTCCTACAACCCGCGGGTGCAGGTCCTCCTGGGCGGCGCCAAGCTCGGCTCGGCGACCAGCGTCAGCACCTCGGAAGGCTCGTTCTCGCCGTCGACCGGCATCTGGACGCTGGGCAGCATCGGCAGCGGCTCGACGCAAACCCTGCAGTTCACCGTTGCGACGCACCGCGGAGTCGGCCTGTCGGTGGTGGCGATCCCTGTCACGCCCGACCCGAACCTGCACAACAACAGCGTCACCATCACGGTTCCCTGACCTCGTCCTCCAGCGGCGGCGGGCGGTGCACCCTGCACCTCCCGCCGCCGCCTCTTCCTCCTCCTCCTGCCGGTCGGTTGCCCCCGCCAACATCTCCAGCTCAGAGTTGTCCACCGAAGTGAAGGGCGGAGCACTTCCTCTTTTGAGGGTATCTGTACCAACGAAAGAACGGGATCAGCGGGGGGCCGCAGGGCTCCTGCAACGCTGCAACAAAGGAGGGCGTAATGCCTAAGCACTCATGGACTCGATGGATGGTCGCGCTGCCGCTGGTGGCTGCCATGCCGCTCGCGGCGCAGACCTTCTCAGCCGGCGACGACGGCTGGACCACCCCGTCTGGCGGTCAGACCCAGGTCGACCTCAGCCAGATCCCCGCCGCGCTGACGGCGCTTGGCTCCACCATCGTCGGCGGCGACGTGATCAACCTGCAGGGCAACCCGCTGGATACGACGCACCTGGGCACCATCGACACGGTGCTGGGCCGCGGCGCGATCAGCAGCGGCGGCGGAGCGCTGACGATCGTGGCGCTCAACCTGAAGTCTTCGTCCAACGTCGTGCTGTCCGACGGCCGCCAGTATGCGCTGCAAGTCTGCCTGTCCGACGACGCGCAAAGCGCGGGCTCGATCAGCCTGACCCAGGCCAACGGCGACGGCGGCACCTTCTCGTCGTCGTTCGCCATCCTGCCCAAGCTGGTGTTCACCAACGTCAACAACTCCAGCGACGTGCTGACCGTCGACTGCGGTTCGGGCGGCTGCAACACGATGACCATGACCGCCAGCAACGCCGGCTGGGTGCAGACCGGCGGTCCGGGCAACTTCAACCCGTCCACCTATGGCATCGACCAGATCCCGAGCGGCAACGACACGGTCGCCAATTGCGGCGGCACTCATACCGTGTCGCTGAACCCGGCCAACGGCTTCTATCCCGGCTGGACGGCCAGCGGCGGCAGCGGCGGCAGCTCGATCGTCGTGCCACGGACGACCACCTTCTCGGCCGTCGGCGGTGGCGGTGGATTCAAGCCTTCGCCGGTGGGGCACAACCATTCGACCTTCGCCTGGCACCACGTGACGCCGCCGCAGGACTGCCTCCAGTCGGCGCAGCCGGTACAACAGCCCAACGGGCTGAACAACGCCCGTCCCCAGCTGTCGATCAGCTACTGCTCGGCCCAGTACCTCTACAGCAACACTGGCCTGTAGCCGCCAGAGCGTAAGCGCAGCAGCGCCGGCCGCGGTTGCAACGCGGCCGGCGGCACACGAAAAAGGGCGGCCGGCGCAAGCACCGGCCGCCCTTTTCGTTTGGGTCGAGTGGCTGGGCCGGGGCTACAGGTAGCGCAGGCGACCGCTGTGCGGCGCCGCCGCGGCCGCCTGCGCGGTGGCGGCCCCGGACCTGGCGGCGGCGGCCTCGGTGCTGCGGGTGCCGACTCGCACCGAGGGAGGCAACGTCGGCAGGAACGACGGCGCGAGCCGCCCCTGGGCCGCCTGTTCGAAGGCAAAGGCGATGCCGATCAGCTTGGGTTCGCTCCAGGCGCGGCCGAAGAAGCTGATGCCGACCGGCAGGCCGAACGACGTGCCGCCAGGGACGGTGATGTGGGGATAGCCCGCCATCGCCGCCGGCGTCGAGCTGGACCCCAGCACGTGGTCGCCGTCGATCAGGTCGGTGGTGAAGGAAGGGGTGGTGGTCGGCGTCATGATCGCGTCCAGGTTGTACTGGTTCATCACCGCGTCGATCCCCTGATCGCGCGACAGCATGTGGCTGGTGGCGAGCGAGGTGGCGTACTGCGCCGCGGTGATGCCGCTGTTCTGGGCGTCCAGCAGCAGCTCCTGGGCGAAGTACCGCATTTCGATCGCGGCGTTGGCGATGTTGAACGCGATGATGTCGGCCAGGTTGTGCACCGCGAGGCCGACGCGGCCCGCCAGGTAGTTCTGCATGTCGATCGGCAGGTCGTAGAGCAGCACGTTGAGCTCGGACGGATCGGTTTGCAGCTGTGCGGCGCTCGGCAGGTCCGCGGGATCGATGATGACCGCGCCGGCCGCCTTCATGATGTTGATCGCCGCTTCGCCCACCGGATCGGTCTTGTCGCTGTAGCCCCAGAACGTCTGGCGGGCGATGCCGATGCGGGCGCCCTTGAGCGCATTGGGATCCAGGAACTGGGTGTAGTCGGTGAAGAAGTTGCCGGCGCTGGCGGCGGTCGCCGGGTCGCGCGGGTCGACGCCGGTGAGCGCTCCCAGCACGGTCGCGGCATCCGCCACGGTGCGCCCCATCGGTCCCACCACGTCCTGGTCGTGCGAGATCGGCACCACGCCGGCGCGGCTGGTGAGGCCGAGGGTGACCTTGATGCCGACCAGGCCGTTCATCGACGAGGGGCAGACGATCGATCCGTCGGTTTCGGTCCCCAGGGCCGCGGCGGCAAAGTTGGACGACACCGCGGCACCCGAGCCCGAGCTGGAGCCGCAGGGATTGCGGTCCAGGTAGTAGGGGCTGTGGGTCTGGCCGCCGCGCCCGCTCCAGCCGCTGGAGGAGTGGGTGGAGCGGAAGTTGGCGAATTCGCTCAGGTTGGTCTTGGCCAGGATGACGGCGCCGGCGGCGCGCAGGCGGGCCGCCACCGTCGCGTCCTGGGGGGCGGGCGGCCCGAGCAGGGCAAAGGAGCCGGCGGTGGTGTGCATCTTGTCGGCGGTATCGATGTTGTCCTTGACCACGACGGGGATGCCGTGCAGAGGCCCGCGCGGCCCCTTGGTGCGGCGCTCCTTGTCGAGCGCCTGGGCGATGGCGATGGCGTCCGGATTGAGCTCCAGGATCGCGTTGACGCGCGGTCCGCGCCGATCGAGCGCTTCGATGCGGCTGATGTAGTACTCGGTCAGCTCGGTCGAGCTGAGGTGGTTCTTGGACATCAGGCTTTGCAGCTGCGCCAGGGTCATCTCGTTGAATTCCCCCGGCGCGGCGCTGACGGCTGCCTGGATCTCCGCCGCGGTGGGCGCGGGAGCGGCGGCGTTTGCCGCCGATGCGGCCCCCTGCGCGTGGGCGGCCGGGGAGTCCCACATCTGCGAGCCCGCCACCGAGGCGGCGGCGCCGGCCAGCGCGCCCAGGCGCATCAGGGTGCGCCGGGTGACCTCACCTGTCTTGTCGTCGCGGTCTTCGTGATCCGCCATGATCGTAACCTCCTCAAGGCATCGCGTTGTATCGAGCCGGAGCTATGCGCTCATCATAGATTAAGCCTGAACGCAGAACATCAACAAGTCTGCGAGTGAGTCCCTCCCGGCGCGCCGGCGGTTCAATGGCGGGTGGTGCGGTCCGGCGCGGGCGACGTTCCAGGGGGCGCGAGGTGGCGGCGGAGCGGTGCCGGGCGGGCGACGCTCGGGGGGGTGCGAACTGGTGGCAGAGCGGTGCGGGGTGGGCGACCTTCGGTGGTGAGCCGCGAACCTGGCATAAGACTTGAGTCCAGGAGGGCGGGGCTGCACACTGTCCTTGTCCCCACAGCTCCAGGAGGCTCCGTATTGTCCGCGCCAGCGTTCTCTCTGTCGGATCGGTCCGCCGCCGCCCGCGTGCGGCGCGTGGCGGCCGGCGCACTCGCGCTGGCGACGCTGGCTGCCCTGGCGGCGACGCCGGCGGCGGCTCAGTATTTCGGCCGCAATCGCGCGGTGCGGGCGCGGTTTCAATGGCAGGTGCTGCGCACCGCCCACTGCAACGTCAACTTCTACCAGGGCGAGGAGGCGGCGGCGCGGGCGATCGGGCGCCGCGCCGAGCAGTGGTACGGGCGGCTCGCGGCGGCCTTCGGCGCCGCTCCGGACGGACGCATCGAGGTGCTGGTCTACGCCAACCTGGCGGATTTCCAGCAGACGACGCTCACCCCCGAGCGCCTCGATCCGGATCGCGGGCCGCTGGACCCGCACCGGCGCCGCCTGCGGCTGCCGCTGACCGGCGACGGCGACCATGACGACCACCAGCTGGGGCACGAGCTCGTGCAGATCTTTCAACAGGAGCTGCAGGGGCGGCGACGGGTGCGCGAGGCGGTCGCCGGGGCGATCGGCCGGCAGGTCGTGCCGCTGTGGATGGACGACGGGCTGGCCGACTACCTGACCGCCGGCAGGGACTCCGTGGCGACGGCGATGTGGCTGCGCGATGCCCTGGTGCGCGGCATGCTGCCCGACCTCGCCGTGCTCGGCACCCTGCCGCGCGACGTCGGCGAGCGCTGGGGGCACGCCTTCTGGGCCTTTGTCGGCGGCCGGTTCGGCGACCGGGCGGCGATGCAGCTCTACGTCGAGCTGACGCGGCGCGGGGTCGGCGGGGCGCTGCAGCAGGTGCTGCGGCTCGACGAGCGCCAGGTCGTGAGCCAATGGCACGCCGCCATCGACGCCGCCTACGGCAGCTTCGTGGCGGCCCGTTCGGCCGAGGCCGCGGGGACCGGTGGCGGCGAGGCGGTGGGCTGGGCGGGGGCGCGGCGTATCCCGCGCGGGCAACGGTCCACGGACCGCTACCTGTCCCCGGCGCTCAGTCCGGACGGCAGCCGGGTGGCGTATTTCTCGACCCGCGGTCTGTTTGGGCTCGACCTGGACCTGGCCGACGCGGTGACCGGCGAGCGGATCGGGCGCCTGTTCTCGAGCGGCGCCGAGCGCGGTTTTGACGCGCTGCGCTTCGCCGATTCGGCGGCGTCGTGGTCGCCCGACGGCAGGCAGCTGGCCCTGACGATGTTTCACGGTGGCGAGGACCGCATCGCGCTGCTCGACGCGGCCGGCGCCGGCGTCGCGCGCCAGATCGTGGTGCCCGGCGCCGGCGCCCTGTCAGACCCAGCCTGGTCGCCCGACGGCGGCAGCATCGCGGTGGTGGGCTCGCAGGGCGGCGCGACCGCGCTGTGGCTTGTGCAGGTGGCCAGCGGTGCGGTGCGCCGTTTGGCGGACGGCTGCGGCGGCGCGGTGCGGCAGCCCTCCTGGTCACCCGACGGGCGGACGCTGGCCTTCGCCTGCCAGGACGGCCCGGTGGCCGGCGCATCCGAATGGGATACCGGTGGGTTCGGCGCGGCGGGTGGGGCGGGTGGGGAGGGCGTCGGGGGTGCCGTTGGGAATGCGCGCGTCGGAGGAGCCGGCAGGGGGGGTGTCGCCGATGGTGCCGGTGGCGCCGTTGGTGCAGTCGGTGCCGCCGGCGCCAGCGGCGGCGGGAGTCGCGGGAGCGGTGGGAGCGACGGCGTGCCTGGGGAGAAGGGCGTGGAGATGGTGGCGGCCGGCCCCTGGCGCATCCGGCTGCTGGACATGCCGGCGGGCCAGCGGTCGCGGCCGGCCATGCCGGCGGCGGCCGGGGGTGGCGCCGATCAGATCGATCCCTGCTTTGGCCCTGGTGCGGGCGATCTCTACTTTTTGTCCGACCGCGGCGGCGTGCGCGACCTTTACAGGTGGGACCTGGCGGCGGGCGAACTGTTCCAGGTGACCGCGGTGACGACCGGGGTCGCCGGCGTCACCGCGCGCTCGCCGGCGCTCGCGGTGGCGGCGCGCAGCGGCCGCCTGATGTTCACCGTCTTCGCCGCCGGCTCGTGGGAGATCCACGACCTGGAGGCGGGCGCGGCGCGCGGTGCTGCGGTCGCCGCCGGCCCGGCGGCCGGCGCGGCCGCCACCGCGAAACCGGGCGCCGGCGCCGCCCGCCTCAGCCTGCTGCCGCCGGCTACCGAGACCTCCCTGGCGCCCCTGGCGGCAGGCCAGGCCGCTGGCGGCGTGGAGGGCAGCGGTGGCGGCGCTGTCGGCGCCGGCGCCTCCTCATCCGCCGGCGCGCCCGCGGCGGGCGCTGCGCCGGCCAAGCCTTCCCAGGCGGCGGGTGAACCCGGTACCGCCGCGGCGGCTGGGGGTACCGGCGCGGTCGCTGGCGGCGCGCCCGTTGGCGGCGCCGCCGGTGCGGCTGCCGCGTCGGAGGGTGACGGCAGCGTCGTGCCGTACCGGTCGCGCCTGGCGCTGGAGGACGTGTCGCCGGGCCTGGGCGTGGGGTACAGCTCGCTTGGCTATGCGGTCGGCGCCGACATTTCGGCGCGGCTCGGCGACGTGGTGGACCACTATCAGGTCAGCGCCGACGTGCAGGGCGGCATCTCGGCGTTCCCGGAGTACGGCGGCAGCATCCTGTTCCTGGACACCGCGGCGCCCCTGCAATGGGGCGTCCAGGTCGGGCACGTGCCGTCGGTTTCGGGTTTCGCGCAGGTCGAAGAGCTGCCGGCCGGGAGCGGTGCGCCGGGCCCCTCGGCGGGCCTGCCGAGCATCGCCATCGATCAGATCTTCGAGCTGATCACCCAGGACCAGGTCGAGCTCCTGCTGCAGTATCCGTTCTCGCCCACCGAACGCCTGCAGGCCAGCGTCAGCTACAACCATCTGGGCTTTGCCGCCAAGGACGTGCGCCAGGTTCTGACCGGCACGCAGGTGGTGCAGACCAGCCGCTTCAACCTGCCGGACCCGGCGTCGCTCACCCTCTACCAGGGTGGCCTGGCCATGATCGGCGATACCTCGCTGATGGGCGACACCTCGCCCGTGCGCGGCCAGCGCTACCGGGCCGAGGTCAGCGCCTCCACCGGCGATCTGAGCTTCGAGCAGGTCACCGCCGACTATCGCCGCTATTTTCTCTTCCGTCCGCTGACCCTCGCGGTGCGCGCCCTGCACCTGGGCCGCTATGGCGACGACGCCAACAGCCCCAGCTTGCTGCCGCTGTTCATCGGCGATCCGACCCTGGTGCGCGGCTACGAGCTGGGCAGCCTGTCGGCCTCGGAGTGCCGGCCGCCGTCGGGAGCGCCCAACACCTGTCCGCAGTTCGATCGCCTGGTCGGCAGCCGCCTGGCGGTGGTCAACCTGGAGCTGCGCCTGCCGCTCTTCGGCAGGAGCAACATGAGCCTCTTCGAGCTGCGCCTGCTGCCCACGGAGCTGGCGCTGTTCGTCGACGCCGGCACCGCCTGGAGCGCCCACCAGCCGCCGGTGCTGCACCTGTCCACCGACTCGGATTCGCGCATTCCGGTGGCCTCCACCGGCATCGCCGCGCGCTTCCTGGTCGCCGGCGTGGCCGTCGCCCAGGTCTACGTGGCAAAGCCCTTCGAGCGCCCCCAGCGCGGCACCGTCACCGGCATCGTCATCTCCCCCGGCTGGTAGGGGCTGGGCGGGGCCGGGAGGGTGGGGTAGGGAGAGCGGGTCCGGAAGGCGAGCCAAGGCGGGCAAGGTGGGTCAAGAGGGTGGGGAGAGGGCCAGGAGGGGTGGCCAGGGCGGATGGGCAGGGTGGGGTCAGGAGGGCGGGGTAGGTAGCCGGGTCAGGGCGGCAGGCTCACCCGCCCTCGGGCATTTCCGCTTCCTCGATCAGCCGTTCCAGCTCGCGCATCAACTTGTTCAGCCTGCGCTTGGCGCTTTCGCCCGGCGCTGACCGGACTTCGTTGCCCACCGAGGCCGGCGGCGCGAGCCGGGAATCGCCCACCGCCTTCTCGAACAGCTGGACCAGGGGACTGCGCGGCTGCGAGGGTGCGGGGAACACCAGCTGAAAGAAGTCCAGAGGGTGGACGTCGATCACGCCCAGGATTGCCACCAGGTGCCAGAGCTTCAGGTCGAGCTCGCCGCGCAGAATGCGGGTCACGTCGACGCCCGCGCCCTGCTGCTGCAAGCGGCGATGGATCTCGCGCCGGGTAAAGCCCGACAGACCGACCAGCGATTGCAGGACGCGCTGCGCACGGTCGGCGTATGCCTCGGCGGTGTCCACGACGAACAAAAACTCTAAGGCGAAAAGTTATCCAAGGCGGTATAATGTGCTCGACATAGGTTATATAGCCAGAAAGTCGATTATGGAAGAGATAGATTTTGCCTCTTCAAGCGACTTGGCGCTATGGGACTCAAACGATCGAGCCGGCAAGGCAGCGCCGGCCTCAGCGAGGAGATAGAGGAGACAGAGACATGGTGAGGGCGACGGCCAGTGTGCGCGGCGATGGAGTGCGGCATCTGAGGCTGATGCGGGGCTTCCGCGCTCCTGGCCAGGCGCGCCGCCGCAGGCATAGTCGAAGCTATGTCGAGGAGGCGCAGCGCCGCCAGGGGCGTGGAGGGCCGCCGAATTATGGTGTGAATTTCTGACTCGGGGCACTAGGGCCTGACCGCGGTCGACCGCTTGCCGCTGCCCGGTGGGCAAGCTGGGGGCGCTACGGCGGAGCGGGGTGTGCTGCGTCGGGTTCGAGCAGGGTGTAGGGGATGGCGGTGCGGGTCTCCGCCAGACGCAACAGGCCTTCGGCGGCGAAGCGGCGGTAGTGGTCGGTGGCGCGGTGCGCCTGGTGATCGGCGACGGTGCGGTACTGCTCGTAGATGAAGATCTGCCGGGGGTCTTCCGCCAGCTGATGGGCAAGGTAGAGGACGTTGCCGGGCTCCTGGCGCGTCGCCGCGGCGAGCTGGCGCAAGTAGCCGGCGGCCTGGTCTTCGGTTCCCGCGCGCACCCGGATCATCACGCCAAAGCAGTGCATGGAGCGCGCGCCCTGGGCTGATGCTATGGGTGCTGGGGCGGCTGGGTTGGGGGGGTGCCGTGGTCGAGAACGGCCATCTGGGTGTCCACGCAATGTTGGAAGCCGTCGCGGTCCAGGACGAACATCTGGGTGCAGCCGGCGAGGATGCGCTGGTAGGCGGCTTCTCGCCGCAGGCGCTGCTGGTTGGTGAGCGTGCGCGCCTTGGGGTCTTGGCTTGCCGTGCTGCCGGTCGCGGCGGTGGCATGGGGTGCCGCGGCAGCGGAGTTTGCCGCCGAGGGCACCGCGCCGCCGGCGCCACCTGGAACCGGGATCGCTCTGTTGGCCGTGGGCGGAGGAGCGTTGGACCTGACGGGCCAGATCTGCCGGCCGCTCATCGGCGTCACGCCGTCGGCGACGGGGATGGTGGTGATGCGCAGGTTGTTGCCGTTGATGCGCTTACAGGCGGCGGAATCGACGACGCTGGTCGAGACGGTGGTGGTCTTGCCGCTGACCTCGTGCACGGTCAGCAGGTCGCCCTTGAGCACCCAGGGCCCGTCGGTCTGGATCTTTTTGCCGCCGGTGAGGATCAAGACTTCGGCGGCGGCCGGCAAGCCGGCGCCGGCGCCCAGCAGGACGGCAAGCGCGACAGCGGCAACGGCTGAGCGAGTCATGGCGACAGTGGTATCTTAACCGCGTTGGCGCGCCAGCGCCAACCTGACGGCACGACGCCGCCACGCCGCCCAGAGCGAGCCAGGCGGCATGGATTCATCCGATACCAGCCCTGGCAGCCGGCCTGCCGCGCCCTTTCTTCGGTACAGTCCACTCAAAGACCCCGACGGCAAGGAACATCCCGGATTTGCGATCAGCTGCTGCGGCGACTCGTGCCTTCATGGCGGGTGTGGCGAGGGGCTCGCTGTACCTATGGGTGGGGCCGACCACCGTGCTCGGGTTGGCGGTGGCCGGGCTCAGCTGGGCGACCGGCGGCAGCATGGCGTGGGTCGCCGGCGTCCTGGAGGTGTGGGGCGGCGCTGCCCGCGTCGTGCTGCAGATGGCCAACTCGCGCGCCATGACCCTGGGGCATGTCGTCCTGGGGCGGGATCGCTTTGCGTTGCGGGTCACCCGCGCCCACGAACGCGCCCACGTGCGGCAGGCCGAGCATTGGGGGCCGCTGTTCATCCCCGCCTACCTGGCGGCGAGCGTGTGGGCGGCGTTGCGAGGCGAAAACTACTATCACGGCAACTGGTTCGAGATCGACGCCGAGCGCCGGGCCGCATTGGGCGACCCGGCGGAACGGCGGTCGTCGGCGGACCGGCGCAATCCTTGACGGCGGCCCTCCTGGCGGCTGAACGTTGCCGCGGTGAGGACCGCCGCTCCCGGAGTGTGGTTTAGCGACGGCCGCCCGGACGGTGCTCACCGCCGCCTTCGTGGTTGGCCTTGGGCGGTGGTGCGTTGTGGGCGGCTTGTGCGTGCTGCTGGGGCGGCGGCGCCTGGTGGTGCTGGGCTGCTGCCGCCTGCGGCGCACGGTGCTCGCTGCTGGGCGGCGCCGACCGGTGTTGCTCGCCGCCGGTGGCCGGCGCACGGTGGTTTGCCGTGGCGGCGGGAGGAGGCGTGTGCTGATGGGTCACCGCGGTCTGCCGCTGGTGGCTGGCCGAGGCTTGGCGCTGCCGGCTGGCCGCCGCCGCTGCTTGATGCTGGCGGTTGGCCGTCGCCTGGTGCTGGCGATTGAGCGCCGCCTGGCGCTCCTGGCTGGCTGCCGCTGCATGCTCGCGGCTGGCCGTGGCCTGGCGCTCCTGGCTGGCGTGGGCTGTCGACGCCGCCGCTTGGCGATGGGCCTCGGTTGCCGGCGGGTGGTGCTCGCTGCGGGCGGTGGCCGGCGGAGCATGGTGGACGACGGCGTTCTGGTGCACGGCGCGGCTCGCAGGGGCCGGTGCCGAGCGGTGTTCCGCCGCCAACGCACTGGCGCGGCGGTCAGCCGGTTGGCCCTGTGCGACCACGGCGCGGTGCGCCTCGGCGGGTGAGGAAACGACCGACCGCGGCGCCACTTCGCGCGGGGTCGGCGTGTTGGCACGGCGTTCGATCGCCGGGTGGAACATCGCCAGCGAGTTGCCGCTCAAGCGCCCGGCCCGGTTGGCCTCATTCAGGTTGGCAAGCCGGTACTGGTGAACGCTCTGGCCGGTGAAGCGCTGGACGTTCGCCACCTGCAGGCTACGATTGAACATCTGGTGGTTGACCACCGAGTAGTTGGTGATGTTGGTGGTGCCGTGGAAGATCGCCACGTTGCGCGCCGACGGCACGATGAAGCCGCCGACGTTCGCCGCCAGGAAGGAGCGCTCGGGGACGAAGCAATAGCTGGCGGGGGCGATCCCTACGCCGAGGTTGAAACCTCCCAGCTCAAGCCCTACGCTCGCGTTCCAACCCACGGCGGGAGGCAGCGGCGCCCATCCCAGGTAGCCGCCGCCCTGTTGCCAGGAAACCCACGACGGACCCCAATCGGTGCCCGGCACCCAGCCCCACCCGTAGTCGGGGTCGTCATACCAACGGCCGTAGTGATAGGTCGCCCAGCCCCACGGCTCGGAAGCCGCCGCGTCCCAGGTCCAGCCGTAATCGGTGTAGACCCAACGTCCCGCGCTGTACGGCCGCCATGCGGCGTTCACCTGGCCGGGCAACCAGACCCAGCCATAGTTCGGACGCTGCGCCCAATGACCATAGGGCGACAGGTGATTGTAGAAGAAATCCACGCCCACCGGGCCGCCGACGGAAGCGCCGACAGCCACGGCGACCGCGGCATGCGCGGCCGGTGCGACCGCGGCGCTCGCGACGCCGGCCAACAGCAGGACGAAGCACGCTGATCGTAAGGTTTTCATTCGACACCTCGCTTCCTGGCGCCGGCCGCGAACCGCGCCGGCGTCACCCTACGTCAGGAGCAAGATGTGTGCCCGCGATGCAATGTCAAGCACTTACGCAGGGTTCATCGGTGCTCAGGCAGAGGTGGTGGAGCGCTCCAGGAAGCCATCGCCGATCCGGCTGGCGAGAGCGAGCCCGGCGCTACGGATTCTGGTGGGGCGGGCCGGTTCAGAGTTTGGCGGCCAGGGCTCGAAATGCGGTATCCACGTTAGCGTCGCTCCGGCAGGCGGAGGCGGATCTTGCCCGCGATCCGGCGCGGCGGCTGCGCGTATTGCATAACCAGGCGTTGCCTGCGCGCCGGCGCCGGGGCGGCCCACCGGCATGTCGCGCTGAGGTACGGATTGAGCGGCTGCAGCGCAGCCGCTCACGGCCTCGGTGAACGAGGGCCGCTGAATCAATGCGGCGGCGGCGGAACTGCGCCGTTGCGCGGCGGCGGCGGCAGGGCGCCGGGGACCGGGTGGGATTCGCTGAGCTCTTCGAAAATCTTCCAACTTCCCGACGCGTCCGGTCCCACCAGCAGCTCGACCGGGCTGACCGCCTTTTGCAGCGCGGCATAGCGCGTGGCTTTGATGCGCACCTTTTCGCCTTCGCGCAGATAGGTCACCGCGCTGTAATAGTTGAGGTCCGTCTTGGTCTGTTTTGCCTGCGCCAGGGCGCGCTGCAACAAAGTTTTATATTGCGCCCCCGAAAAGGTGCGGACGATCGGCGGCCGGCCGGCGACCAGCAGGCGGCTTTCGATATGCGCCGAGTTGGAATACAGATTGATCAGTGCGGGATCGAAAGCGTGCTCGAGGTCGACGTAGCGATTGAACAGCGCTTCGGCATTTTTCCTGGCGCTGCCGGTCGCTTCGGGCAGTGCGCCGCCGGTGGCCGCCCCCGCCGGCAGGGCCGCCAACACCAAGCCGGCCGCCATGGCGCACCAAGCGAGCCGAACTAGAGATCGTGGCATGTGTGCTCTCTCCTTCCCCGTGTGCAGCCCGCGTCAGCGATCCAGGCTGGAAGCCCCATATCCTAGCCTCTGGCGGCGTCCGACGGAAGCCTGGCCCTTCGGCGTGTCTTCCTTGCTGCCCGCCCCGGCCGGTGCGGAGCGTCGCCAGGCTGCACGGCCGCCAAGCCGGGCGAGCTTGCCTGATTAATGAGTCTGCGACGTAGACCTATTGACGCAGCAGATTAGTCTTGCGTATACTTTCCGAATCGCTGCCGCCCCGCCCGCTCGGGAGGCGGCGCCGTGGGCGACCGCTGCCGTGGGAGAGACGATGAAGCCGCTCGATCCGCAACATATCCGCTTCGTGACGCGCCGCTTTGGCGACCTGCAGGGGCTCAAGCATGCCCCGCTCATGCTGTACAGCCTGCCCTGGTGTCTGCTGGGCGTGCGCGGGCCTTGGAACGTCGCAGGACTATTGCTGTCCGTGGTGTCGATCGTGCTCCAGCCCTTCCTTGTCGCACGTGCCAAAGCGTACTACAAGGCGAGGATAGGGCAGGTCATCGCCACGCCCATGCTGCCCACCTACCAGCTGTCGGTGTTCAGCCCCGGCGGCGCCATCTCCGGCATCCAGCAGGACCTACGGTTCCGCTGGATCTTCCTGGGGGGGTATATCTCGGTGATCGCTCTCAGCATCTGGATGGCGCGTTCCCATGCGGTGAAGACGTTGGCTGCGGTGGCCTATCTGTTCGACGGCACGGCGCTGATCGCCATATGGTTGACCAGGCGGGAGCACCGGCTTTCGCAGCTGCACTATGCGATCGTCGGAACGCTGAGCGTGGCTTTGGCCTGGTGCGCCAACGTTGGGGCCTGGCCCAACTCGCTGGGCCAGGTTCACAACGCCATCAGTATCATCGGCTGCTTCGGCCTGGTCTGCTGCCTCCTCGACCACCGCGAGCTGATGAACACCTTCGGCTGGCCGTCGCCTGAGCCGTAGCGCGTCCCCACGTCCGGCGGCGCGGCGGGTCAGGGCGGGCCGAAGGTGCCGTTGGCCTTGGCTTCGTCGATCTCCTGAGCCAGGAAGCTGCGATCGTAGGACAGGGTGACGTCGGTGACGTGGCCCGCGGAATCCTTTTGCAGGTGCAGGGCGGGAAAGACGCCGGCCCAGCTGGTGGGGCGTTGCAGGCGCTTGTAGCGGGCGATCACGTCGTCGCGGACGGCGGGATCGAAATGGATGCCGTACTTGTCCACCAGCGCCTTGATGGCGGCATAGTCGCCGGTGGCCTTGATGCGCATGATCTCGGCCAGGAGCTTGCCGACGGCGGCGTGGGCGCGGTCGTAGTCCTTGACTTCGATGTACCAGTGGCCGTCGCGCTGGATACGCGCCAGGGCGCCGGCGTCGATCAGGTAGTTGGCGATCAGCAGGCGGTCGCGGTCGTGGTCCTCTTCGGCGCTGTCGCCGGTCGGATAGTGGCTGAGCGCGGTGATGCCGGCGCGCGCCATGTTGCGGTACATCTCGTGCGCCACTTCGGTGGTGTCCCGGATGCCCAGCTCAGCCAGCTTGGGATCGGTGACGTTCCAATAGGCCACCAGGTCGGCGCGCGCTTCCTCCAGCGTCGAGTAGTACTCACGCAGGTAGGTTGAAGGATCCTTGGGCACCACGACCTTGCCCGAGCCGTGGCCGATGACCTCGTGCATGGCGGTCAGCAGGTCGCTGGCAGTCTTGCCGTAGCGATCGAACAGCTGGGCTTCGTCCCGGTTGGGGCAGAACTCGATAGCCAGATAGCGGTTGGTCACCTCATTGAAAGCGTTCATCGACGAGGTGAGCAGTACGCTCTTGGTGCCGTACTGCTCGCGGAAGTCCTGCTCGTTCGGCAGGTTGTCGCCGATGGTGCCGACCGAAAAGTCGCCGGTTGCGATCACGGTTTCGATCGCCCTGCCGACCGGCGGCTTGACGTCGAGCTTTTTGAAGCGGTCTTCCCAGGGAGCCCGGCGCTCGAAGTAGGGGGCGTTGGCCGCCAGCTCGTGCATCAACGGATCCAGCCGCTGGTCGGTGATCGCCACCAGCATCTGTGCCGAGCCCTTGACGCCCCGCGCGTCGTGGTACACCTCGATGAAACCCGAGGCCAGGTCGACGGGAGGGTTGGTGCGCACCCAGAGAACGTTGAAATCGCGCCAGTCGTTGAGATCTCCCGTCTGGTAGAAGCGGACCAGTGCGCGCAGAGTCTGCGCCTGGGCGGTCTCGGCATGGGTCGCCGCCTCTTCCAGCTCGCGGTTGACCGCCGCCAGCTGGCGCGCGTACATGCCGGGCGGCACCTTGCCGTCCGGCGTACCGGCGCGCCAGACCTCTTCGACCAGGCGGCCGTCGCGCTTGACCAGGCGGGAGTCCAGGCCGTAGCGCTCGGTGAAGCCCGCCAGGTCGGCCATGCTGACGCCCTGGTAGTAGTTGTTGCCGGACGCGGTCAGGATGTCGGCGGGCGGCGTCGGGTGCTTGGCGGTGACCGACGGCTGGTAGGCGGGGTCGAACAGCGGCTCCCGCAGCTCGCGCAGGGTGGCCGCCAGCGTGTCCGCGGCGCCCAGCGGAGCGCCCGCCGTCCGCGCCTGGGCGGCCGCCGCCGCCAGCTGGTCGTACGAGAACGCCGGCTGGATCTTGTTGCCGGTCAGGTTGTCGTGGTTGCCCTTGTTGGCCAAGAACACCTTGGCATAGGCGACGATCGCGTCGCGTGAATCCGCCGGCAGGCGCCGCGGGTCTTCGACGAGCGCCGTCAGCAGCTGCTTGGCGGCCAACCCGTAGGTCGACATCTGGTCGTAAAAGATCGGGTCGAGCTGGATCGCCGCCTGCGCCAGGTGGTAGGCGACCAGCTTTTGCGCCAGCGGCAGGGCCGCAAAGCTGGGCGCCCGCACGACGATAAATCCGGTGCTGCCGACCTGGTCCACCAGGGGCGAGGCGTGCCGCTCGGTGTTTGGGGCGCCGGGCGCGTTGGCAGCGCCGGGCCCGCCGGCGGGCGCCGGCTGGGCGCCGGACAGGCCGGGAAGCAGGGCGGTCAGACAGCACAAAGCGACAAGCCGCAAGGTTGATCTCATCGTTCCAGGCTCCTTTGGACGCGCCACGCGCAGGGCGCATCTTACTGCGCAAACGGCCGAATACTAAGGAGCCGGGGCGTGGCGGGCGAGGATCGCGTCCAGGTCGAGCCCCGGCGGCAGCGTGCCGAAGGCGAGGCCGCGCTGGTCCAGGCGGCTGGCGCACCAGGCGTCGGCGACCGCGGCGGGGGCGTGGCGCACCAGCAGGGAGGCCTGCAGCGCCGTGGCCAGGCTTTCCACCAGCCGGCGGGCTGCCGGCTCCCAGGCGGCGTCGCGCCGCGCCAGGTCCTGGCGCAGGCGCCGCGTCCAGGCGTCCAGGCGGCGGTCGGCGCCGCGCGCCGCCTCGATCTCGCCGAGCAGGGCGTCCAGCGATTCGGGCGCGCGCTCGATCGCGCGCAGCACGTCCAGGCATTGGATGTTGCCGGAGCCTTCCCAGATGCCGTTGAGCGGCGCTTCGCGGTAGAGGCGCGCCAATCCCCACTCCTCGACGTAGCCGTTGCCGCCCAGGCATTCCAGCGCTTCCGCGGCGAGCGGCGCGGCGCGCTTCGCGATCCAGTACTTGAGCACCGCGGTGGCCAGCCGTCGCAGCGGCAGGTCGCCTTCGTCGTAGGCCCGCGCCAGGCGCATCACGGCGGCGGTCGCCGCTTCCGATTCGATCGCCAGGTCGGCCAGGACGTTGGTCATCAGCGGCTGCTCGATCAGCAGACGGCCGAAGGCGCGGCGGTGGCGGGCGTGGTGGATGGCCAGCGCCGTCGCCTGGCGCATCAGGGCGGCCGAACCGAGGGCACAGTCCAGGCGGGTATGGTTCACCATCTGGAGGATGGTCTGCACGCCGCGGCCCGGGTCGCCCACCCGGCGCGCCCAGGCGGCGTCCAGCTCCACCTCGCTGGAGGCATTGGAGCGATTGCCCAGCTTGTCCTTCAGCCGTTGCAGATGGAACCGGTTGCGCGTGCCGCCGGGGGTGAAGCGCGGCAGCAGGAAGCAGGTCAGCCCCTCCGCCGCCTGCGCCAGGACCAGGAAGGCGTCGCACATCGGTGCCGAGCAGAACCACTTGTGCCCGGTGATCTCGTACTCGCCGGCCGCCCCGGCGGAACGCGCCTGCGTGGTGTTGGCCCGCACGTCGGAGCCGCCCTGCTTTTCGGTCATCGCCATGCCACAGAGGGCGCCCGCTTTATCGCTCGCCGGCACCAGGCGGGGATCGTAGGCGGTGGCGGTCAGGCGCGGCAGCCACTCCGCGGCCAGCTCCGGTTCGGCCTGGAGGGCGGCCACCGCGGAGTAGGTCATCGACAGCGGGCAGCCGACGCCGGCTTCGACCTGCGCCAGCAGCATGAACTTGGCGGCGCGCGCCACGTGCGCGCCGGGCCGTCCCTGGTGGGGCGCGCGCCAGGGCAGGCTGTGCAGCCCGTGCTCGATGCCGAGCCCCAGCAGGGCGTGCCACGCGGGATGAAAGTCCACTTCGTCGATGCGCCGGCCGGCGCGGTCGTGGGTGCGCAGGACGGGCGGCGCGGCATTGGCCGCAAAGCCCCAGGCGATCGTGTCGCGGCGGCCGGCGGTGGCGCCGAAGGCGCTCACTTCCGCGGCGGCCCAGCCCGCCCCTTCGCGCTCCAGCGCCTCGACCAGCGCCTGGTGGCCGGTGAAGAGGTTGACGTCTTCGAGCGGTGGCGACTGGTTGAAGACCTGGTGCATGGAGGCGGTCGGGCTGGCGGCGCCGGGATCCTGGGCTGCGTTGCTGGGGCTGGGCTGGAGCAGCGCCGGCTCCAGACCGGTTCTAGAGGAGCGCGGCGACCTGCTCGCCGACGAAATAGCCGATGACGGCGACGCCCATGCCGACCACGAACATGTCGAACCCGGAGCGGAACAGCCCGCGCCCGGTGAAGACCGAGCGCGCGGCCCCCACCAGAAAGTGCGACAGCATGGCGGCGGTGAGCGAGGTGACGATGGCGGTCCGTCCGTGCACGAAAAAGAAGGGCAGCACCGGGATGATGGCGCCCACCGCGGTCGCCGCGCCGGTGGTCCACCCCTCGCGCAGCGGCGAGCTGGTCTGCTCGCCGATCTTCAGCTCTTCGCGCACCTGCTCTTCGAGCATGCGCCGGGGATCGGCCATGACCTCTGTCGCCAGGCGGTATGCCTCCTCCTTGGGCATGCCCTTGAGTTCGTAGATCAGCGCCAGCTCGTCGCGCTCGGTTTCGGGCATCAGCTCGACTTCGGCGCGCTCCATGGCGATCTCGTGCTGGTGCACCTCCTGCTCGCTCTTGGCCGCCAGGTACCCGCTCGCCCCCATCGACAGCGCGTCGGCGATCAGGCCGGCGACGCCGGCCACCACGACCGTGCGGACCTGCGCCGCCGCGGTGGCGCCCAGCACCCCGGCGACCAGCCCGAAGTTGGCGGTCAGCCCGTCGTTGAACCCGTACACCACGTTGCGCAGGAAGCCGCTCGATCCGGTGCGGTGCCAGGGCTCGCCGCCGCCGCCGCTGATCTCGCCCAAGGTGGTGGCATGCTCGGCGGATTCCTTGGCCAGCAGCAGCGCTTCCGGCCTGCCCTCGGCACCGGGAGCCAGGGTGCGGTGCATTTCAAGATACGCGCGCACCTCGCGCCCCTCTTCCGCCAGCAGCAGCGGCAAGAGCGCCCGCGGTCCCATCACCCGCCCCAGCAACGCCAGCAGCCGCGCCCGCGCGCCGGGGCGGAACCGCGGCACGGGTCTGCCGTTGTGCACCAGCAGCTCGCCCCAGATCTTGGTGTGGCGTTCTTCGACATGCGCCAGCCGATCGTACAGATCCCGCTTGCGCGGATCGCTTTCCGCCGCCGCCAGCAGGCGATACAGGAACGCCGCCTCCGCCTCGTCCTGCCAATGGTGGGCGAACTGATCGAGGTCGACGCCTCGCGTTGGTGACGAAGCCGGCGCGGCTGGCGCCTCTGGAGGAGCAACGGTCATGGCTGAACGCCGCCAGAATAGCCGCCGCCCAGGCGGCCGTCAAACCCTCACCTTCAGCCCAGATGGGAGCGGCCGCGAGGACGGTGCCGGGTTCGCGTGCGGCGGACGCTGGCGGCACAAAACGTCTCAGCGGGTGAAGTCGCTCAACAGGGCGGCGGGCGAGCGACGGGCCTCCCGGCGCGAGGCGGACACCACGAACGCGAGGGCCGTGGCCAACACGCCGGCGGCGGCGACGGCATAGCTTGCCATCTGCCAGGGGGCCACGCCGAAGAGGATTCCCTGCAGGACATGGCTGAGCCAGAAGCCGAGCAGCGCGCCGGCGGCGGCGCCGGCCGCCAGGCTCAGCAGACTGCGCCTGACGCTGAGGAGGATCAGGTCGGCGGGGAGCGCGCCCACGGCGCTGCGCACGCCGAGCTCGAGCCGTGACAGCCGCACCCTGTACGCGGTGACGCCCTGGACACCGACCGCCAGCAGGATCCATCCGACCACCGACAGGACCACCAGGATCCACATGGCGGACCGTGAGGGTGTCCTGGCATTCCGCAACAGCTGGTCGAGGGTGGTGGCATCGTAGAGAGGTTGGCGCCGGTTCACTCGCGACACCGCGAGCTGCAGCGCGGCCAGGGCTGCCGCGGGTTGGGTGCCGGGCTTCAGGCGCAGGGCGATGGCGATGTTGCGCAGCGGGAACTGGCGGAACGGCAGGTAGAGGAACGGCGGCGGGTCGCCCTCCGCGGTCAGCGTCTGGCGCACGGCCGCCGCGACGCCTACGACCCGGTACCGGCGCTGTTTTCCCAGGTCGAGAACCGCTGCCAGCGGATGGCTTCCGGGGCCGAGGAGGTGCGCGAGGCGGGCGTCGATCACCGCCACCTTTTCGCTGCGCTCGTCGTCCGCTTCGCTCAGCCCGCGCCCGCCGGTGATGGCGATCCCCAGCGCGCGGAAATAATCGGCGCTCACCACTCGCACCTCGCACTGGGCCGTGATCGGTGAGCGCGAGACGCTCCGGACCTGCACGGGGAGGCGAAACGTGCCCGCGCTCAGCGGCGGCGTCGACACCGTGCCCGCGGCAGCGACGGCCGGCAGCCGGCGGATCTGCCCCAGCAGCTCCTGCTGGTAGGCGAGCAGATGCGCGTCGTTGGACACGTCGCGCTCCAGCGGCCGGGCCTTGGCGAGCAGCACGTTGTCGGGCACAAACCCCAGCGGCAGCGAGCGCAGGTGCAGCACGCTCACCACCACCAGGGTGGTGGCCTGCAGCAAGGCGAAGGCAAAGCACGCGGCAAGCGCCACCAGGACGCCGGTGGCGCGGCTCACACCCAGCGTGCGGCCGGGCCTCACGGCAGCTCCCGGCTGCGCCTTGGCCGCGAGCCTGCCCGCGTACAGCGCCGGAGGCAGCGCCACGCAGGCCAGGCAGACCCCAAACGCCCCGGCGAGCCAGGGGAGCCACGACAGATCCGTCGCCGGCGAGGCGACCGGCAGAACGCGGGCGGCCAGCCGCGAGGTCATGGGCACCAGCAGGGCTCCCGCGACAAAGGCGAGCGAGAGCAGCACGGCATTTTCGATCAGCACCTGGGCGGCCACCTGGCGCGGGCGCGCCCCGAGCGCCGAGCGCGTCTCGATCTCGCCGTGGCGGGCCAGGACCCTGGCAAAGCACAGCGCTGTGGTGTTCGCCGCGGCGATGATCAGAATCAGCGACAGGGAGGCAAAGGCGGCGAGCACCAGCGGCCGCACCTGCTCGACCAGCACGTCCTGCAACGGCAGCGCCGCCAGCGTGTAGCCCGAGCCAGGGCCATAGACGTCGGGATGGAGGCCGCGCGTCTGCTCACCCTGCAGGGCCAGCGCCGCCTGCGCCTGGCGCAGCGGACGCCGCAGGCGGGCCACTGCCGTCAGGTACTCGTTGCCCCAGCCGAAGGTCGGCGCCTTGGTGTCGAGCGTGTCGGCCGTCCAGACCTCGGCCTGGTCGGGGAACTGGACGGCGGCGGGCAGCACGCCGACGACCTGGTAGCGGGCATCGTCCAATGAGATCTTGCGGCCGACCACCGCCGGGTCCCCGCCGCAGCGCCGATGCCAGAACGCATCGCTCAGCACAACGCTGCGCGACGATCCGGGGACGTACTCCTCCGGCGAGAACAGCCGCCCGACCTGGGGCTGGACGCCGAGAGTGTCGAAGAAGCCGCGGGTGACCGAGGCGCCGAAGATCTTGTCGGTACCTGCCTCCGTGGCGAGATCGAATCGCTGGCGCGAAAAGCCGCCGACGCTGGCGAAAAGATCGCGGCGGCCGGCCAGCTCGACCAGGCCCGGAGGCGAGATCGCGCCGCGGGCGACCGCCGGTTTCTGGTAGCGGCCCCACACCAGGACCAGCCGCTCGCCTTGAGGGTACGGCAGCGGCGCCCAGAGGATGCGCCGCACCGGCCCCAGCGCGGTCGCGTCCGCCGCGACGCAGAGGGCCAGCACCGCGACGATGGTAGCCGCCAGACGCCGTTCCCGGCGGATCAGCCGCAAGCTGAATGCAAGATCGCGGAGCGTGGCCTGATAGTTCACGGCAGTCTGACGCAACGGCGTTCCGACCAAGGGAACCGCCCAGGGGTGCGGCGCCTTGAGCTGCGCCGCGCTCTCTTATATACGGCTGTGCCTGGCGCGGCTGCTTCGGCACCCGCTGCGCGCGCCGGCAGATGCTAGGATCCGCCCGCTGCCACTTACGTTTCGGGAGATGCCAGTGCATGAGAGCCGGCTGGATCCGGTAGGCCTGTTCGGGCAGATGGACGTGTACCTGCTCGACCAGCTGTTGCGGCGGCGGATCGCTCCCGGTATGAGCGTGCTCGAGGCTGGGGCAGGTGCGGGCCGCAACCTGGCCTACTTCCTGGCTCAGGGCTACCAGGTGCAGGCCTTCGATCCCGACGCCGGCGCGATCTCAGCGGTACGGGCGCTGGCGGCGAGGCTGGCGCCGGGGCTGCCGGCCGTGAACTTTCGGCAGGAGGCGGCGGAGTCGAACAGCTTCCCGGATCACGCGGCGCAGGTGGTGATCTGCAGCGCCGTGCTGCACTTTGCCCGCGATGAATCACATTTCGACGCGATGCTGCGCGGCACCTGGCGCCTGGTCCGTCCGGGCGGCATGCTGTTCTGCCGGCTTGCCTCCACCATCGGCATGGAGCACCGCTTCATCCCCCTGGGCGGCAGGTGCTTCCAGCTGCCGGGCGGTACCGAGTGGTTTTTGGTCGACGCAGCGTATCTCCTCGATTGGGCGGCCCGGCTCGGCGGCCACCCGCTGGATCCCTTGAAGACCACCGTGGTTCAGGATCAGCGCTGCATGACCACCTGGGTGCTGCGAAAACCCGGCTGACGGGACGGCCGAAAAAACGTGTCAATAGCCCCTGAGGATGGCGCGTCGGGGTTGGGCGGGCAGGGCGGCGGGTTCGAGGATGGGGAGGTCGTAGCGGTGGCGGATGCTGGAGCCGGTCTGGCGGACGTCGGCGCCGTAGATATGGATGGAGATGGCGTCGCCGGGGCCGGGGTTGGCGACGACGTGGACGTCGCCGGGGGGACCAGGGAGGTGGCGGTGCCGGCGGCGAAGAGCTGGCGCTCGCCGCGCAGCAGGCAGGAGCGGCCTTCGTGCTCGACCAGGTCGTAGGCGATCTCCTCTTCGCGGCCTTCGTGGACGCCGACGGCGCACCAGGCGACGTGATCGTGGACCGCCGTGGCCTGGCCGGGCCGCCAGACCAGGGCGACGATGGAAAAGGCGCCGTCTTCGGGGACGTACAGGACGTGCTGGCGGTAGCGCTCGGGGTCGGATTGGCGCTGCTCGGCCGTGAGCAGCTCGGGGTGTCCCAGGAAGAGGCGCAGGGTGCGGGCGGATGCCGCGGCGCGGCGGGCTGGATCGGCGGTCCGCCTCTGAATGGCGTGGATGGCGTGCGCCAGAGCTTTCAACACGGGGTTGGCGGTCTGTGGATACGATCCTGTCGAGCTCTGCATGATGCCTCCTGATCGCGTTGGCGGGCGCTTTTGGCGGGCGCCGCGTCCGTCGATGAGGGCGATTGTAGGGAGGCAGGGTTATATTGTCGGTCGCGCGATGGTTATAAACCTGTCACCTGGGGGCCGGCAGCGGTTCCGTCACGTCGACCGCGGGCGACCAGCGGCCGGCTGGCGGCGGCTGGTGACGTTGGGGCTGCTGGCGCTCGTGGGGTCGGGGGGGCTGGCGGGCTGCCGTCGCCAGCCGCCGAACCTGGATTCTCCGGGCACGACGATCGTGTGCCTGGGCGACTCGATCACCGCCGGAGTCGGCACCACGGCCGGCCACGCCTACCCGGCACTGCTGGCCGCGCGCCTGGGGCGCGAGGTGCTGGACGCCGGAGTGCCCGGCGACACCGCCGGCGCCGGGCTGGCGCGCCTGCCGCAGGTCCTGGCGCAGGATCCCTGGCTGGTGATCGTCGAGCTGGGCGGCAACGACATCTTGCAGCAGGTGCCGATCGCGGACACCGAAGCCGCGCTGGATCAGATCGTGCAGCGCCTGCTGGCCGCCCGCGTGCTGCCGGTGCTGGTCGCCGTCAGCGGCCCCTTCGGCGGCGCCCACGCCGAGATCTACGACCGGCTGGCCAGCCGCTACCACGTGCCCGTGGTGGACCGGGTGCTGCGCGACATCCTGCTGGACCCGGCGCTGAAAAGCGACGAAGTCCACCCCAACGACGCCGGCCACGCCCGGCTGGCCGACGCCATCGCCGGCGTCGTCGAACCCCTGGTGGCCGCGCGCCACCGCCGCTTCGGCCGCTAGCCGTCAGCGTGCAGCCCGGATGGGCACTCCCGCTCCTACCCGCAGTCGCAGAAATACGTCGGCGGCGACAGGTCGCAATGGCCGTTCGCGATGCACTTCATGCCGGTGCCGCAGCTCTCGCCGGCCAGCTTGTTCATGCACACCGGCAGGCCGCAGCCGCAGATCATCAGCGGAGTGACGACAGCGGGCAGCGTCGCCGGTGAGAGCGTCGCCCGTGAAAGCGTCGCAGGCGCCGACAGCAGCAACGAGACACCCGAGCACGCGCTTGGCGCAGCGGGCGTGCTGGGACCGCTGGCCTCGGCGGCCAAAGCCGGCTGGACCAACCAGCCCGCGCCAAGCAAGGTGATGGCGAGGATGAGCATGAGGCGGCGAGTCATGGGAACCTCCCTTCTTCCACCTATAGCAGTGCATGAACAACGATTGCCAGCGACAGGGGCGGTCGATCCCGGCGCGCAGCGTCGGCGGTCGGCCAGGCAATCCGGACCTTCAAGGTGAGGCAATGCAACCACAGGGTTGCGTTGCCCTTTTGCCGTCTCATTTTGAGGACGGCCCTCCCATCCTCCGGGCCGCCCAAAGAGTCACGGTGTCCGCCCGGCATCTTCAGACCGTAACGGCTCTCGTGGACCCGGCCCCAGTCGGCCTCGGAGAGGCGGGGCGAGGTGGAGGCTGCGGAGGACTCTCGGGGAGGCCCCTGCTCGCACGTGGCGCGAATCGTGTAAAATCTTCGGGGACGATGAAGAGCGAGGAGTATGTGTCGCAGCAGGAGGGTGCTTACCGCGTAGGCGGCACGCGGGTCTCCCTCGATTCCATCGTGTATGCCTTCCTGGAAGGCCAGACCGCGGAGACCATCGTCCAGTGGTTTCCTGTGCTAAGCCTCGAACAGATCTATGGCGCGATCACCTACTATCTGGCGCACCGCGCCGAGATCGACGCCTATCTGCGCGAGGGTGAGCTAGAGGCGGAGCGCCTCCGCGAACAAACCCACCGGGCAGATCCGACGTTCTACCAGAAGCTCGCCAGCGCGCGACAGCGCCAGCCGTGACGGTCCGCTACCAAGCGGACGCCGACCTCAAGCGGGTGATCCTCTTGGCCGTGGCTCGCCAGGAGCCGGCAGTCGATTTCCGGAGCGCTGCCGAGGCGAGATTAGTGGCCCTCCCGGACAAGGACGTCTTGGCGGCTGCTGCCGAGGCCGGCAGGTTGCTCGTGAGCCATGACCTGAGGACGATGCCTCGGCACTTCGGCGAGTTCGTGCAGTCAAGCCAGAGCCCGGGCGTCCTGCTGATCCCGCAACGCCTTCCGGTACCAGATGCGGTCGAACAGCTCATCATGATCTGGGCGGCGAGCGACGTTGAAGAATGGGTGAACCGGATCTGTGTCCTGCCGCTCTGAGTCGCATGACGACGCGAGCGGATCATGGGCGACGAGCGCATCCAGTAGCTGCACGCCGAGAGGTTTCAGCGCTCTTCTACTCGCTGATCGGCAAAGCCAGGCTTTGCCGCCTCAATCGGTCAACCTGCCTCCGCGAAGCTGTCCACACCGCCCTCCACCAGCCGGGCGTCGTCGCCCCGGCCAGCGAGAAGGCAGCCCGCAACCCCAGGACTCCCTGGCCGTCGACGGGAGTTCCCTGTCCGGACTCGCAGCTCGACAGCACCACGAGCCGCGTTCCAATCAGGTCGAGACCCTCCACCTCCAGGCCCGTCAGCAGCCCGTCATGTTCGCCGGACTGTGGCCGGTTCGCTCCCGCCAGCGCGATGATGGACCGCAAGAACGGGTTTTCGGTGTCGAGGAGAGGCGGGAACTCGAAGAGATACCAGCCGGAGGATGGCGCCTCCCACGTTATGTTGTTCCTGCTGTGCGTAGCGAAGTGCAAGATCTCTGGTCCGTGGACCGCTTGTACCGCACCCTTGCTGGCAAGCGTTCCTGTCAGGAGCCGGTTCGGCGCCAGCCGCAGGGCCTGTGCAACGTCCTTCCCTTCGTCGTCGAAGTAGCTATCGCGGATGAAAGGCTTGAGCCGCCTCGCACTCGCAGCGTGCATGCCCAGGGTGCCCCCAGTGTCAAAATCGGGATTTGCGATGACCATGGCGGGCGCGGGTTTCGTCTGCCCAGACAGCCCCGGCTCACCCACGTCCCGCCACGAACCGAGATAACTGATTCTGTAGCGTTCCAAGAGGTAGCGATCCGCCTCGTCGAGGAAGGCGCCGAAGGGGGCGAGCGTTAGCAGACCGTCCGCCACGATCAGCATCTGCACCGCGGCTCGCCCGTTCGTACTGGCCGCAAGTGCCGGCGCTAGTGGCGCGATCACTGCTCGGTAAAGTCTCCGCAAAGCCTGTCGGGCGGACTCCGAGCGGCGAAGTCGATCGACAGCGAGCGGCGAGTCGAGATCGGATCTGCCAGACGCCTCGTGGCGACCACCATTACGGGGATGGCGACCAGCCTTCCGGGGATGGCGACCACCATTCCGGCGCACCACCCCAAAGTGGTCGCCTTCAGACTGGAATCAGTGGTCGCCTTCGATCGGAATCGGTGGTCGCCTTCGACTGGAATGGGTGGTCGCCTTCAGCCGGAATACGCACACAGTGGGCCGGAGACCCTTTTCGCTGTGGCCGCCCGAGCCCCCCTCGCGCTCCTCGACACCGCACTCGCGGACGCCGCTCCACCCCTAACATCCCCCAAAATCGCTCTCCAGCCGCCGGCGGATGGCTTCAGGCCCCCCAAATGTGCTCCGACGACCGCAAGTCGGCGGCGAACTGCGGAATCGCTGGGGCGTGACGCCCCAACTTGCGGCCCTGCTTCATTTGCATGTACCATGCTTTGCTGTACTTGCACTCAGAAACTTGAAGCCCACCATGTGGAGGGAAGATGTCATCGTTTTGGGAGCCCGTTGTCTCGATCCTGCTGAAACAAGTCCTGAAGACGGCAAAAAGTTCGTTGTTTCAGGAGTTGAGACCAGAGCTTCTGAAAATTGAAGCTCGGCTGCTGACCATTCACACCATGGTGGAGCAGCAGCGAGCGATGTGGCTCAAGTCAGGGCTGTCGTTTATTCAGCTTGGCCAATATGGGTCGGCGCTCGAAGATCTTGTTCGCGCCGTTGCCAGCGACGACAAAAGTGCCGTAGCCAATTTCGTTTTGAGCGCACTGCTTGCGAGGGATGGCCGCAATGATGCGGCTAAGCATTATTTCACAGAAGCGTGGATGATCAACCCTTTTTGCGTCTTGCGCTTCCTTAGTGCACCTGAACTGTCCGTCACCTCGGTGGACGGCCCACCTTCGATAGCGTGGAGATTGAGCGTCAAGACTGATAAGTCCATAAAGGCGACGTTGCCGAAACAGAAGTGGTGGGGAAAATTGATACCTGACGAAGACGGTGCGCTTTCTGCTGTTGCGTGCTCTGGAGGAAAGCTCGTCGCCTGCTGGGACAAGATCCATCAAGTCTCCCCCATCGCCTCCATAGTAGTGCCATTCCTTGGCAGCATGGCAGTGCCATTCCCTGGCGCCAGGGTAGTGTCGCTTATCGATCTCGATAGAGGAGTTTGTACATGGTCTCGTCTGGTAAAGAGAAAGATGAAATTGCTGCTTGCCACACCTAGGTACTTACTCATGCGTGATGAAGACAATCTGATCAGTTGTCTCTTGGCGGACTCGGGCGCGGACTCTGGAGAAATGAGCCCTGAGTATCTCGAGACGATTTTCTGTCCGTTTTTCGACCTTGTGCTGTCCTCAGGTGAGTACGCCGCCAGTCACAAGGTGTTCACTCTCAGCCTCGATCAGTTTTCCAAGAAGCTAGCGTCCCAAAGGCTTTTGCACAGCGGGACGAAGATTGAAGAGAGCGAGGAAGTCGGAATAGTCGACCCTACGAGAAGCAGCCACGATCGGATCGGAGCAAGGAATAGTTGGACGTGGGAGCCACCAACGTCAGGGCGTCTCTCGCGGGAAAAATTTTCTTGTTGCGCGAAAGTCTGGGCGATTATGCCTCTGTTGGCACCGGGCGGTTAGGGGGCTTGGTCCAGTCGATCATGGATTTCGAGGCGCGGTGACTCGCGAGGCCAGGATTACTCTACTCGCGGCGTACGCCGCCCTTCTTACATTGCTCCTCGGCTTTTGTAAGTGCGCAAATCAGCTCAAGCCAGGAAGATCTGCTGGGGCTCGCCGGGGTAGTCGGGCCGAGAAACCCGACCGCGAAGGGGTCAGTGATAAAAGATGCACGCACCCTCAGGGGTGTATTGCCCTTTTGCCGTCTCATCTTGAGGACGGCTTTCGAGCCACAAGCGGCCTATCCCGCAGAGCCGCGGACCATGGGCGAACGCCTACTGAAGCGGCGGCTGGACCTGGGCCTTTCCCAGCGCGAGGTGACCGAGATTCTCGGCGCGAGCGTCGGCACCCTCACTGCCTGGGAGAAGAGCCGGCAGGAGCCTGGCGAGCGGTATCTGCCTGCCATCCTGGACTTCTTAGGGTGTGATCCGCAGCCGACACCCGAAACGTTCGGCGGACGGGTCAGGGCCGCAAGGAAGGCCGAGGGACTCTCTGAGGAGGCGCTGGCCCATCAGCTCGGGCTCCAACCCGGCACGGTCACCGCTTGGGAGCGCGGCGAAATCCGCCGACCTCATCCGCAGACGAGGAAAGCCTTCGAGCGGTGGCTTGCCTCGCGCCAGTAGGTCGGCGCCTCATTCGCCGCCGAGGAAGAACGTGAGCGGCTTCTTGTAGAGGCGGGCAAACTTCTCAAGCTCGGTCGGGTCGATCCGGCGCTCCCCGGACTCCACCTTGGAGACGAAGGACTGCGGCCGGTCGAGTTCCTCGGCGACCTGTTCCTGGGTCATGCCCGCCGCCTTCCGGGCTGCCTTGAGGCGCTCGCGCATCCTCGTGTACTCGGGGGTGTGGATGGGCTTCATGGTATCGGGGGCCTTCCGCTTCTCGCCTCGCACTTGAAGATTCTTCATCCCAGGCTCGGATAATCCCAGCATCGGATAGTGTCGCCTCCGACCGAACATCCCAAGATGGGATGAAAGGAGGCACATGTCCGAGCCCGAAGCCCCCGAGCGCTGGCCCATCACCCGCTGCCGCGAGGCACTGTGGGAGGCGGCCTGCCAAGTCCTCCTCCTGCGGGAGGAACTCGCGTCCCTCAAGGCAGTCCTGCCGCTCGCCGACGACCTGGACGAGCAGCTCGAATATCGCCGGCCCTACGACCCGGCGACCGACATGCTCGTCGCCATCGAGACCGTGGTAGCGAACTTCCTTGCGCCTGCGCAGGCGGCCTTGGAGAAATCGGCCTCGGCGACCGAGGAGCGCCTCGGAGTCGAGTTTGAGGAGGAGGCGCGCAAATGGCGACCGTAAGCCTTCGCCTCACGCGCAGCGAGCTGGCCCGCGCTCTCGCCATCCTCCGGGTCTCCCGCGGCTGGTTGCAGCAGGATGTCGCGGAAGCCTCGGGCCTCTCCGCGGCGCTCGTCTCCCTCGCGGAGAACAAGAACGCCGTTCCGCCCTCCACGCACTCCCTGGAACTCATGGTCGAGGCAATGGGCTTTCCGATTGCGACGCTCTCCCGCGCCCGTGACTTCCTCCGGGAACTCGACTCCGAGCTGCGCCGCGGGGATGCAGGGCGGGAAGACCCCGCCGCATGGAGGTCGGCGAGTCTCTCCCTTGAGGAGCGCGATGACGATCTCCCTTTTCCCGGACCCCGCACGACGAACTGGTTTGGTCCGCGCTGGCCGGCGCCGAGGAGGACGAGATGAAAGGCGAAAGAGTCCAGACCGGCGTCCGCATGGAAAAGCGCCTGGTGAAGGTCTTGAAGGCCCTCGCCGAACTGCGGGACCTCTCGCTCGGCGATCTCCTCGAATACATCGTCTGCCGCGCCTTCGAGGGGAAGGAGCCCTTCGTCGCCCATGAGGTCGGCCAGATTGTGCAGCTCATGGGCATCTATGAGCTTGATCCCGCCCGCTGCTGCCCCCGGCGGTCGCAAGAGGAGGCGGCCCTTGAGCCCAAAGAGAGCTAAGGCGATCCCGCAGGAGGAGGGGGCGCCCTCGGATGCGGAACTTCTCGCCACCTTGATCGCCGAACCGGGCGAGGACGCGATCCCCTTGGCGAAGGCTCTCATCCTCAAGTGGGGCGATCTCTTCTCGCTTCCCTCGACCACCCGCGCGATGCTCCGGCACGACGGGCTCGCCGAGGCTCAGGCGTCCCGGCTCCTTGCCGCTTCGGAACTTGCCCGGCGCCTGGCGCGCGAGGAGGTACCGCTCAGAAGGCCGCTGAACCGGCCGTACGAGGTCGCGCGCTACCTGGCCCTGCGCTACGCCCGACGCGATCAGGAAATCATGGGCGCAATTTTCCTCGACGGGCAGCATCGTTTTCTCTCGGACGCCGAGCTTTACCGCGGCACCATCAACAGGGCCAGGGTCGAGCCGCGGGAGGTGCTCAGGGAGTCACTTCTGCGCGGCGCTGCGTCCGTCATCCTTTTCCATACGCACCCGAGCGGCGACCCCACCCCGAGCAGGGAGGATGTGGACTTCACCATGCGCATCGCCTATGCCGCCTCGGTTGTGGGAGTGAACCTCGTGGACCACCTGGTCCTCGGAAGCCCGGGCCGCTACGTCTCCCTCAAAGAGCGGGGTGTCTGGTGAAGGTCAAGGTCATGCTCTCCATGGACCGCGGGCTCTTCGACCTGTGCCGCGCGATCGCCCGCGCCCACGGAGTGCCGCTTGACGACCTGGTAGAGGAAACCCTGCTCGCGGCATTCGTCGGGGAAGAAGCCTTCGTCCCGAGGGAGCAGGACGAGATCGCGCTCCTCTCGCGGCTGTATCTCTTGGACCTCCAGAGGCTCGCTGAGCTGCGCCTCAAAGGCGGGATACTCACTCGCGACCGGAAACCAAAACGCCGGAGGCGGCGCACGAAAAAGAACCCCACGTAAAGGTGGGGTTGATGGGATGGGAAAGCGGGATCACTCCCGCTCGGCGTAGGAGAGAAGGCCGCTGATTCGGTACTCGAAGGAGATGCGCTCGTCGGCGTGGGGGATCGAACGGGCGAGCGCGGTGCCGCCCTGGACGAGCTGCCAGAGGGTGCGGGCGCCGCCCTCCTCGATCTTCGCCATTTCGATCACCGCCTCGCCCTCCTTCTTCGTGAAGTGGTGATAACGGAGCCAATCCAGAACCTTGGCGTCCGAGTCGACCTCCGTCACCGTGAGGTTCGCCGCCCGCGTGAGCTGTGCCTCCACCTCCCGGACGGAGGAGTCGGCATATGCCCGCAGATGCGGCAGCGCTTCCTTCGCGAACCGCTCCGCGGCGTTCTTCTTGTGGATGATCGTAAGCTCGCGCACGTCGGTTGCGCCCCACACGATGCGGTTGTCGCAGACGAAGTTATACAAGAACGTGGTGAGCCCGAAGGTGCGGGAGCCCACCTCCGAGTTCCAGACCATGAAGCCGCGGAAGAGATTGCGCTTCACGCCATCGGCCTCGAAGGAGACCGGGTTCTGGTCGTCCACGAGGAAGATGAAGACATCGCGGTCGGAGGCGTAGAGGGTGGTGGCGCGCTTCGGGTTCTGCGCCGCGTAGCTTGCCGCCGGCACCCGCCAGCGGCCATCGGCGTTTAGGTCTCTGACCGCGCGCACGACCTCATGGTCGTAGATGCGGCCATAGTCGGGACCGACGAGGCAGCGCAGTTCGAGATGCCGCGCGCCGGGACCATGCTCCTCGGTGCGGCTCATGAGCTGCACCCGGCCGGATGCCGCGAGGTGCCGGAGCCCCAGGTTCAGGGCGTGGGCTGCGAAGGCGGGACCGGCGGGAACGGTCGCGATCTCGCGGAGCCACTTTGCCGGGGTATGTGCCGCCGTGGCGAGCTGGCCGAGGCTCCAATGGGTAGGGTCGAGTTCCCCCAGCTCCTTGTGCTCGACCGTGAGCTGGCCGCCGGCGACCTCGCTTCCCCGGACGAGGAGGGAGCGGGTCGTGTCGGTGCGCACCCGGCTCTGGTGCGCACGGAGGTGGGTGGCCTCGTAGAGGTCATCGAGCGACAGGTAGCGCTCGTCGTCGGGGCGGCTGAACCACTCCTTCGAGGCGCGGGTCAGGGTCTTCTCTGCGGTGAGGGCGGACATGGAAATCTCCTTGCCGGCGCGGGGGCCGGCCATTTATGCTGCTCGGGTTGGATTGGGGTTAGACGAGGCCGGCGAGGACGAGGGCGCTCGTGACGGAGCGCGTCTCGCACTCCTCGCACCAGCCCTTGCGCTCGGCGGGTTCGACCTCAGAGCTGTGCGTGCAGCCAGGGTTCATGCAGATGCCGGGCACCACTTCATCCAGGGCGTAGGTCTGGATGAGTTCCGAGACCAACATGCCCCAAGTGCTCGCGAGCTGATCGAGCTTCGAGGCTTCGGCGTTCGCTTCGGCAGGCGTGGGCATACCTCTCCTTTCTCGGCGCCAGGGCGCCGTGGGTTGTGAGGGAGCTGCCGTCAGTCTGCCGAGCAGAGGAAGAAGGTGGTAGGAGGGGAAACATTGCGGGACCGAAAAGTAGTAGAATGCGGTCTTCTCTCCGAAGGAAGGTTTCTATGAGCGACGAGCCCAAGGCACCAACTGGATTCGATCCGCAGGATCTGATTCCTTTCGCCGGAGCGCGAGACGCGGTGGATGCCTTTGCCGCCGCGCTACGGGCGCACGGAATCGAAATTGCTCCCGGTTCTGACCTCGAAGCTGTAGCATTGATAGTCCGGGAGATGGACGGCTGGCGGCTCAGGCCCAATACAGCCGAGTTGAATGAAGACATTCGCGTAGATCTTCGCCGCGTGGCGGGCTTGCTCGAATTGGTGAAGCATGTGAACGCTGAATATCTCAGAACATTGACGCTAGAGCCCTTCGTTCTTCATTTGATGCTTCTCAACGAGGCGCGACAAGTTGCCCAAAACGTGCCGCAAGTAATCGACGAGGCGACCAACAAGCTCTTCGAACTGTTCCTCGGCCTTCTTTGCTCGCGGTGCGGTACCAACCTCGCACTGGATCACCCCGCCGCGGCACGCGGCGACAATCCTGACATCATGATAGATATTGAGAACCGCCGCTGGGGCTTTGCCTGCAAGGTGATCGAAGGGCAGTCGCCTCTCTCGTGGTTCACCCTGCTTGAAAAAGGAATAGACCAGATCGAGAAGTCGGAAGCGGAAATCGGTTGCGTCGCCTTCAATCTAAAGAATCTCATTGACCACGATGCGCTGTGGCCGATCCTTAACGAGGAGGCTTATCGCGCTGGCACAGAGCCGCCCTATTTTGGCGCATGGCCCCATACCGGCCACATTCTAGACTACCTGAAAACACAGGCCGAGTCCCGTCGTCTTGAATTCACGAAGATGAACACGACGGAAAAGATCAGGCAGCTGTTCGTCAACAAGAAATCAATTTCAGCAGCATTGTTCTTTCTGCCAACCGCCGCATGGGTTGAAAGTGAGGCCGGCCCGCTCCTTACAACGGCGCACGTTTTTTACCTGGCAGAATTCGAGCGCATTCCCGATGCTGACTTCAGGATCTTTTTACGACTGAACGAGGCGCTTCATCATCGCGCGACTTGAGGTATGCGTGCGCGCTCCGCACCGCTGTCAATGCCACTCATCTTCGCGACTCGCCCAACCGCCTATCGCAAGAAGTCATCGGGATTTAACGATACCCGTGTCGGCTTGTGTTTGATCTTTGACAGTTGTGTGCGACTCTTGATATTTGCCAAGAATCTGCTCGCGAGATCTACGTACCGCTCGGCGATATCCCAATATCCTGAGTCCTTCCCAAGGCCGACGCAGACAGCAATGGCTTCCCGAACGGCACCGCTCTCCGGCAATGCTGCGTAATTGAACTTGGCGTCTAGCCTCAGCAGGGTCCTTAGCTCCTCGGTCGCGTCTACTGAGAGATCATGCTTGTAGGAGTTTGACAGGAGGCGAAGCACCTCCATCGCTTGGTATTCCGTGCATGCCTTGAGTTTCAGCCGCCCCCCAATTCTTTTCCAGTCCCAATTAATCAAGCCTACTCTGAGTTCCTCTACGCGCTCCCTATATTGCTCGCCTTCGATCTCCCTACCATCATCAGCCGCGAGCGCTGCGATCCAAACCAGTTCTCTTTCAATTTGATGGCGCAGGGTTACGAGGAACATTAGGCAGAGTTCGTTGAGTAGTGGCTCGTCGTTGAATATCCACTGATCGTAGGCGAAATCCGGATCTTCGTCCCTGAGTAGCTCCGCTCGCCGCCGCTGCTCAGTCCTAATAACGGCGGTGAGTTCTTTCAGGAGTCGCACTTCCATATTTTCCTCGCATTTCTGGTAAGTGTAGAGTAGATCGGCTATCTTGACTTTGCCGCAAGCGCTGTCCCCTCCTGAGTCAGCGACCCTCGATCGTGAGTTGAGTATGGCGTGTTGTTTATCGACAGCGAAACCTTTCTGAGTCTTTCGCATTCAACAATGATGCCGCTATGTTATGCTGGTTGTATCGGATCATCTTTCCTTCTCCATATCTCTACGAGCTTGGAGAGGAGTATATCCCAAGTCCTAGGTATGCCCCGATACGGCCGACCAATCGATATTTTCTCGCGCTCCGCGAAGGCCCTCAGAGAGGGCCTTCGCATCCCGATCGCCAACCCGGAAGGCGATGCGGGTGCCGGCGTTCCCGAGAAGCGCGGAGGCGACCTCGGGGGCCTTCACTTCGAGCTGGCGAAGGTCTTGATGGGCGAGGACGAGTCCCAGGCCGTACTTCCGCGCTCCCGCAAGGAGTTGCGCCATGCTCGCGGTCGGTAACCGTTCCGGCAACTGTCCCGCCGGCCGTCCAGCGCGGGAGAGGCGGCTCTCAGCGAGGCGCGGTGGTAGCGGCCCAGGCGGCGGGCGCGAGCTCGTGGAGGCGGTCGGGCGAATGGCTTGGCAGGCGCTCGAAGAGAGCGCGTAGGTAGGCGAAGGGCTCGACGCCGTGGCGCTTGGCGCTCGCGATGAGGCTGTAGAGCTTGGCGGCGCGGACCCCGCCAGCGTCGCTGCCGGCGAAGAGCCAGTTCTTGCGGCCGATCGCCACGCAACGAAGAGCCCGCTCCGAGGCGGAGTTGTCCGGGCCGAGCTCGCCATCGCTCAAGTAGCGCTCGAGGGCTGCCCACTGTCGCCGCGTGTAGCCGATGGCCGTGGCCAGGGCGCTCTTCGGTAAAACCTGTCGCTCCATGTCCTCGAGCCAGAGTTTGAAAGCGTCAAGAATCTCGCGAGAGGCCTCCTGCCGCCGAGCCAGGCGTTGCTCGAAATCCAGTTCCTTGTCGCTGGCGTCGCGCTCCACCTTGAACAGCTGGCTGATAAAGGCCAACGCCGCGTATCCGCGAGTGTCGCCAGCGCCTATCGCCGCTTCGTGAAAGTAGCGGCGGCAGTGAGCCCAACATCCCACCTCCAACACTGAGCCAGAGGCATAGAGCGCGTCGTAGCCAGAATACGCGTCGGCTTGCAGAAAGCCTTGAAAGCCCTCGAGGAAGCGCCTGGGCCCGACTCCCTCTCGGGTCGGAGTGTAGTCATAGACGACATGGGGATGACCACGGTCGCCGAGATACACCCAGAGCCTGCCCTTGTGGGTTCCACCCTGCTCGTCGAGCACCGTGACCGGCGTGTCGTCGGTCTGAAGAATGCGGGAACCTCGGAGATCGCTCTGCATCCAGCTAACCAGGGGGCTAACCAACTCGGCAGCATCGGCAACCCAGCCGCAGAGCGTCGAACGCGACAGCGTAATGCCGTGCCGACTAAAGATCTGGCTCTGGCGGTAGAGTGGCAGGTGGTCACCGAACTTGCTGACAACGACATGCGCCAAGAGTCCTGCGCCCGGAAGGCCCTTATCGATTGCACGTGGCGGCTGGGGGGCGCGCTTGATCGACTCGTCGCAGCCCTTGCAGGCGAACACGCCGCGCACGTGCTCAATGATCTTGAACGAAGCCGGCGTATAGTCGAGCTGTTCCGTCGTCTCCTCGTGGATCTTCGTGAGCTCTTCGCCGCAGGACGCACAACAGCGCTCGTGTTCAGGCAGCAGGTGCTCGACGCGCTCTCGTGGAAGATCCTTTGGCAGCGGCTGACGCTTCGCTACGCCATGCCGGCGATGTTTGCCCGCCTCGACCTCTTGCTCAAGCCGCTCCAGCTGGGGCTGCGAGATTCCGAGGTCTCGCATCGCTTCAAACACCAGCTCAAGCTGCCTTGGATCCAGCTTCTCCGAATGCTTGCGGAACAGTTTCCTGAAGAGGGCGTCCACCTCTGTCTGCAGATACGCATTCTTGCGCTCAAGCCGGTCGACCGCCCCCAACAGCTGAGCGATCACTCCTCGCAGCAGGGCCGGATCGTCCGGAAGCGTGTTCGGATCGAGGTCCATAGAATGGTTTCGTTCTATCAGATTCTTCTTGCGCCTGTCCACTCCCGCGACGCCATCGGCGGCGCCTCCTGACAGTGGCAAGCTCGATCCCTTCAAGCACCATCACCAGGTCGGCGGCGGAGATCTCCGCTCTGTCGCCGGGATGGCCAGGAAACTCGAAGCGACCGGCCTCCAGGCGCTTATACCAAATCCACAGCCCGGAGCCGTCGAACGAGAGAATTTTCAGCCGGTCCCGACGCCGATTCCAGAACACGAACAGAGCTCCCGAAAGAGGGTCCTCCAGCAGACGCTCGCGAACGGCTACCTCGAGGCCGTCGAACGACCGACGCATGTCAAGCGGCTCGCGACAGATCAGCACTCGCGTGGACAGCGGTAGCGTCAGCACCCTGCCACCTCGAGAACGCCAAGGAGACGCCGCAACGCTACCTCGTCAAACTCTCGCGGAATTGCAAGTGCAAGCCCGTCGGGCCAACGCAACTCGAAGCCGGAGCCCAAGGCCATCGGAGATTGGTCGGCGACCCGCACCTCCGTGAACCGCGGCCCGTCCGCCTGGGCGACCCTCGACGCCGGCGGTAACCGCCGATCAACTCCAGCCCTTGAGCTCCGGAGCCGCCACTGCCACCACTGAAGCGTCGACGCCTGGATCCCCCGGCGCCGACAGAACTGAGCCCGCTCCTCTCCCGTCTCAGCAAGTTCCGCCAACAACGCCTGCCACTCGCTCGCGCCACGCCGCTTCGTGCCTCGCTTCCGCTCTGCCATGTCGTACCTCCTGGCAGAGCAGAGTGCCCGATTCCGGCTCACGGCGAAAGGTACGGTTCACCGAACGCTTACCGCGGTCGCGACCTCCTGGCACTCGTCCGCGTAGAGGAAGAAAGGCCGGCGTTCCTCCCGCTTCACCTCCTGGCGACTCATGCATGTCTGGTGGAACTTGGAGACGAGGAGACTTCCGAGGAGAGCGGCGTTCTCGTCGCCGATCGCGCCCTGCGAAAGACGCGCAAGGAAGATCTGGCCCCGGTCCACGATGGAACGCAGATCAAGCCGGCTCTCCCTGGCGCCCACGATCTGCCGTACCGTCTTATTTCTCAAGAAGCCATCGAGGCGGGTGAGGATCGCGCCCACGCTCTTGCCAGCCGCCAGAGCGAACTCATGGCGAAAGTATGAAAGGAGGTATGGGTCCTCGACCGCGGCAAGGAGCCGCTCGCGGGTCTGCCGGTCCACGAGGAACTCCCTGAGATCAAGGAGCGTGCTTCCGGGATTCTCCAGGAGCACCAAGACCGCGTTCCCCAAGACGCTCGTCATCTGGTCGCCCCAGGAGGTCGAGAAGCGCCGGAAGATGCCTACGAGATCCGAGGCAAGGAGGGTGCGCTCAAGCTCGCTGTGGGCTTCGAGGATGTTCCAGGCAACCGGGTATGCAGTGTCCGCCGGATCGAAGAGGATGGCGTCCGATAGGCGCCCCTCGGGAATGCGTCCCGCGATCTCGTCTATAAGATCGCCGTGCGGGTCGAGGACGCCCACGCCCAGGCCTTCTTCGATGTCCTGCATAATGAGATCAATTAGGAGCGTGGACTTGCCGGAGCCCGAGGCGCCGATCACATGGAGATGCCGGAGCCGCAGATCATTCGGCAGCCGCACCGGCACCGTCTTCCCGTGGTGCACGTTCTCGCCGAGAAGAATCCCCGCGCCTTGGGAAAGTATGGGCGCCGATTTCGAGCGCCGTATCTCCCGCAGGAGCTTCGGCACCCGAACTGAAGCGCTTGGGAGGTGCGCGAGGGCCGCCAGCTCATCGCTCCCCACGATCATGCCCGGCCGGCGACTCACTCGGTCGAAGATCTGCTCGGTCGCGTCCTCGCCCTCCTCGGAGGCGAGCGGGAGAAGCTCGTTGCCGTGAGGCACGCCGAAGTGGGTCAGTGCTCCGGCAAGATCGCGCACGATCCGCCAAGCGCCGGTCTGGTCCTCACTCTTCGCCGCCACCCGGAGGCAGGCGGCATACAGAGGTCGGGAGACTTTCTCCCGCGCGGCCTTCGTGAGTTCGGGATAGTCGGCGAAGAAGGGCTCGCCGCCCCCGGTCACGACCGCGCGCATCACGCTCTCCGCCCACCGCTCGCGGACTCGCGCGAAGAGGACTTGCACGAGGCCGGCTTCGCCGGGCTCAAGCTCGGCCATCGCCCCGAAGAGCGGCAGCAAGGGATCAGGGTCGAGGGAGCGGAAGGAGGCCAAGGGCAGCATGAACTCGCGCGCCAGGCCGAAGTGTACGAGGACGGTCTCGCCCTCGTGCCTGGTCCACGTCTCACGCAACTTTTCCGACTCACCGGAGATCGAGACCTCAGGGAAGAAGGCGCGGAGCTGGTTGGCGAGAAGGCCCGCATCCGGGGCGCGGGAGACGAGCTGCACGCGGAGCTGATCCGATAGACCCAGCACCTCGAAGGCCAAGGGCAGCTCGGCGCCGGAGAGAGCGAGGAGGAAGCGCTCCGCGCTCTCCGCCTTCACCGCCTCGTCCCGCGGCAGGGAGACCACGCACTCGGTGAGCGGTTCGTCGGTCGCGAAGGTCTCTACCTCGGGCTCTTCGATCTGCGACAGCGCCGGCTCGGGCCGAGTCGGCGCGATGAGGCGACTGAGGAGACCTGGCCGGTGGCCGTCGTCCTTGATGGGCTGGAGGAAATATCCGGGGAAGGGTACGTAGGGCGGTTCGAGTGCGACCACGGAGGGAAACTCCTGCCAGCCCCGACCGCGCAGTTCCCAGGCGTAGAACTGCTCGGTCAGGCGCTCCGGCAGGGTGGGACGGGTCATCCGCTATCCCGCGGCGCGATTACCTCTTGCCGCCCGGCTGGAAAGGGATCTTGCGCGCCTCCTCGGAGAGACCGCGCACGCCTTGGGCGGAAGTCACCTGGTCGATGGCTTCCGTGACCGCATGGTGCACCGACTCGCGGAACATGATCGCGGTGTCCTCGTTGAAGTATGTCTGCGGACGGAAGATGAGGCCGTAGAAGAAGCCGGTGATCGGCATCGAGAGCACCGTAGGTTCACTTCCGGTCTCGCCATAGCGGACGAGGAACCCAAGGCCCACGAGGAGGCCGAGGAGGAGCAAGGGGCCGCCCACGACCGCTATGCACCCATGGCCTCCCTCGCTCCCAGGATTGTCGCTCGTGAACGCACGAAACATGAAAAAGGCCACAGCCAGCATGACGATTATAAAGAGGAAGTCCAGGAGGACGCGCTTGATCTTCGCAAGCCACCAGGAGAAGAAGTATCCGGTCCCGAAAGGGGCGGCGCAGATGTCGAAGTTCAGGCCCTCGCGACTGATGCGGAGATAGGCGCGCTTGCCGGAGCCCACGCCGCTTTCCTTCCATTCCACCTCGGAGATTTTGAGGTTCGGAATCTCGCGGCGGGCAACGCCGGCTTTAACCAATTCATAAAACTCGAGCGATGAGGTCGCAAAGCCCTCGATCAGGGAGTGCCAGTGGCCTTCGACCTGCGGGTTCTTAGACATTTGTCTACCTCTGAATGGACAGCATCCACACGAAGCTGCGGCGATGTCAGCCTCTCCAAAATGCAAACATCCTATACAAACCTGCCGAGGGTCGCATCGTCACATTTCCACATCTCCATATTGTCATTTGTCTTGCAGTGCGACCTCCACTTAAGATATTTCCATAGTCTATCTCGACTTCAGACAAGAATCGCGACGAAATGCGCTGCCCCGACCGCTCCAGGGGCGACGGGCCTACCGCTTTGGTAAAGGGCGAAGCGACACGAGAGCACCGGAACATGCGCGCATCCGGCACGCGAGACGAGGCCCCCTACTATGCCAATTGAACCCGGCCATCAGCGCACCTCGCATCGTTACGCACGCGAACTGCGAGTTGCCTCCCATCTCGAAGAACGAGTATGGATTGCGGCGAAGGTCATTAACCTATCCGCGATTTGGAAACGCGGCTAGGCAATGAGCACCTACTTTAACGCCGCCGGCCTCTCGCTCCCCGTCGAGCCAATTCTTGGTCGAAAGGAATGGGCACCTACTACCGATCACTACGCGACCTATATAAACGGCGCTTCTATATTGATAACTGGAGCCGCTGGCTCGATCGGTAAGGCGCTAACACAGGATTGCATCCGCTTGGGTGGGAAGGTTGTCGCGCTCGATTCAGACGAAGAGCGATTGTTTAATCTTAAGCACGACACGATCGCCGGAAGGTGCACTATCGCTCCGGGCGACATAACTGATCGCGCTCAGATCGAAAAGATAGTGCAACTTCATTCTCCTCAGATCGTATTTCACCTTGCCGCCCGCAAGCATGTTCCGTTTACGGAGAGTTCCGTGCGCTTCGCGACAGGCACTAATGTACTCGGCACTCTCAACGTCCTGGATGCATGTCGAGATGCCCCATCAGTAACGCTTGTAGTGTTCACCTCCTCAGACAAGGCCATACACGCATCCAATGTCTTGGGGATTACGAAGCGTATAGGCGAGCTTCTGTTTTTCGGCGCATCCGCCACCTCTAACAAGAGGAACATGCATGCTGTGGCGCGCTTGTGCAACGTGCTTGGCTCGTCCGGTACAGTAGTCGAGCACTTCGTGAGCAGCGCTCTTCGCGGGACACCTATGACGGTCTACTCTTCCAACTTGTCGCGCTACTTTATCTCTCTCACCGAAGCTGTCGCGCTTATTAAACTAACTGCATCCCTTTCGTCCCGATGCCTCCTAACCACTCTCCATGTTGGGTCGGCGATAATGATAGCGACGCTGGCTGAGAGGCTTGGAGAGACATTGCAGGCCCTCGGCTATCCTGCCAAATACGAGGTCATCGAGTCGCTGGATCACTCAGAATCCCGCCACGAGGCTCTTTGGTATGACTCAGAGAAGGTAAGCATGGTGTCCGATGAACCCGGCTTGGCATGCATTCGGCCACCGGCACATCACATGATTGGTGACGGCGACTCCCTACGGGCAGAACTCGGCAAATGCGCAGATGACACTACTCTCCTTGCGATGCTAAGAGAGCTTGCGGCGGCAGCGAGCTAAGAACGGACGGCGGCTTATGCAAGACTTCGTAGCCTTTCTGCGCCTCACTGCTATCGGCCTAATAATCCTCTTGGTGGCTGGAGTTCTCGTCTCGCGTTCAATTCTTGGGATTGTAACGAGCTACGGCGCTAGCGGGCCTGTATTATTTGCTCTTCTGGCCACTCTTGTTGGCCTCTTGGTAGAGCCGCTGCTGCGTCATCATCCTCTGAGCTCCGAGGTCAGAGCGATATATGACCACGTCAAGGCGATAATGATTGCAGAAGTGGTTACAGCGCATGGGCCTGACGACTGTGAGCCCGCCATCAAGGACCTAGTGGCCACGCAAGAGCAGGCTCGCCCGCTTACGCCAGAGTTCTGGAATGTGGTAGCAAAAAGCGTCTACGACTATTTAATTTTCACGTTCCCAGGCACTGATACATATATGCGCAGAGTCAACCAGCAGATTAGGATCGCCTACTTCTACATACTGATTTGGTATGTTTACAGAGCGAGCATCTCTGCTAGTTTGCTCGCATTGGCCATTAAGTCCTTCGCCATTGCGAGCACAAACCCAATAGTTAGCTTTGTTGGTGCATTTATCGACCTTCGCTGGATAAACAGCGAAATCTTGCTTGGGCGCCAAAATATACTTGAGCTATCGACTTCTCTCTGCATCGTCCTATTCTTGCTATACTTTCCTGCTCGATTTTTCCTGCGAGTCGGCCTAGAGACGATGTCTCTGGAGCTATACAGTCGGCATATTGTTGTAATTCAGAACAGAGCCAAAATAGCCGAAATAACCCACCAATTGATGCGTGACGAGGTGGCTATGGCCGCCTTTGGGCGCCGCACCTATTCTGTAAAAACTATTCTCGCGCGGAAGCCGTTGGTCTTAGGGTATTGGATTCTTTCTCCGGGACGAGATAGAATGAGAAAAGGAGTCGGCCAGTAGTTGCCATCCAGAGACGCGCACAGACCGTGGAAGACTGGCGAAACAGAGGAGAGCACAATGAAACAGAAGAAAGACGCTGCCGAAACCATCTCAAGTGAAGTCCTCCTCAAGACGAAGCTCTTCGAGGTGCGCAAGGATCTCGCTCGGTTACCAGGAAGGGAAGCGGCGTCGGAGCTATTTGTAATTGGCTTTCGTGAGGCATGTTCTGTCGTCGCCCTAGACGACCAGAGGCGGATTGCTTTGTTGCGACAGTATCGTTACCCGATTAAGGATTATCTTTTGGAGCTGCCGGCCGGAATCAGAGATGACGGCGAGTCGCGCGAGGAATGCGCTGTACGCGAATTAGAAGAAGAGGCTGGGCTGAAGGCTCGCGCCATTACGCCACTTTTGCTCGGTTACTACCAGATGTGCAGTGTAGCCAGCCCTATGATGAACATTTTTCTTGCTGAGGACCTAGTGAAAACGAGGACCAAGCATGATGACCTGGAAATAATTAGTGAAGTTGAGTTCGTGGACTTGGAGGATGCACTGCGCAGTGTTAGGAAGGGAGAGATCAAGAGTGCATTCACAGTGATCGGTATCATACTTGCGGCGCAAGCGCTTCAAGAGAGGGGGCGATGAACGCGAGCTGGAATCTGGCAGTTGTCAGCGATAAGGGTTCGACATCAAGCAATGACGACAGTTATTGTATCACTGCGCTTCCCGGGGGCATCAGGGTCGGTGTATTCGACGGAACTGGGACGGTTGCTAAGAAAGGGAAGCTGACTGGCGGGGATGCCGCTATTGCCGCCAGCGAGGTTGCTAGCGTTGCACCGCTCGATATGTCACCTTCTGCGATCCTGGGAATTGTTAACGCTCGTATTCGTGAAGTCAACCGGTCGGCAGGAAACGACCTTGCTGACCCAGTGACTCTGGCCGGTGCAGTGGGTGCGATCGTCACAGTTGATGCAGCCACAAGGGAGATCGAGTACGCACTGGTCGGTGACGTTACAGTTATCGTCGGTTATGCCCTCAATCAGTATAAGAGTGTTTCCGGAAGCGAGTTTAGGAAATTCTGTAGGCGCACTTACCTGGCAATGGCCGAAGCTAGGCGCAACGGAATACTCGAACCTGATGAGCAAATCGAATGGGCGCGATCTCAGTTAATAGATAATCGTCGAATGGCGAATGCGGCCGATGGCCATGGCCACGGTATTCTTAATGGAATGATCTCCGTTGCTCAATATGAGAAGGTAGGGCGGCTTCACCGGGCAGATGGTGAGTTCATGGCTATAGTGACTGACGGAATGCTGGCGCCTGCGCTGGCGATAGACTCACAGGAAGACTTGGAGGCGGACATTAATATAATTAGGGACCGCGGACTGCAAAGTCTTCTGGAATCGACGCGCGCGATCGAGAACTCTGATCCATTGCTCTTCAGGCCAAGAACAAAGGTTCACGATGACGCGACAGGAGTCATTATTAGGTTCTAGATCTGTGCCACCGGCAAACGTAGTGTGACCGTCTCCCCACTGAATGGTCGTGTCACCGCGCCATCCACCATAAGCCGCACGTAGATCTCGTGGTTCGGGAGGTTCGTGAGGTCTCTCGCCTCGAACTCCGGGGCGAACTCCTGGGCCAAGATCCGGGCATCGGTCGGCCCCACCCGGAAGGAGATGAGGGTGCCGACGTTCCCAAGGATCGCATGCCGGATCTCCGGGTCGAGCTGGTCAAGATACTGGTTGGCGAGGATCAGGGAGACCCGGTATTTCCTCAGCTCCGAGAGCATGGCGGTCAGGTTCTTGGTGGCGAAGGTCTGGAACTCATCGAGGTAGAGGAAGAAGTCCGCCCGGCGCTCCTCCGGCAGCTCCGCCCGCGCCAGGCCATGGAGCGCGATCTGAGCTACGAGGAGGGAGCCCAAGAGCATCGCCGGCCCTTCGCCCAGCCTTCCCTTCGAGAGATTTACGAGGAGGATGCGCCGCTCGTCCATGATCCGCCGCAGATCGAGGCCCCGTGGGACGGAAAGAACCCGGCGCATCACGGGATCGGTCAGGAATGCCCCGAGCTTGTTCTCCAATGGGGCGACGACAGTAGCCCGGAGGCTCTTCGAGTATTCCTCGTACTCCTCGCGCCAGAAGGAGCGCACGGCAGAGTTCGTGACCCGCTCAACAGCGCGTTCGCGGTAGCCAGAGTCGTGGAGGAGGCGGCCAATGTCGCCCATGGTGGCCTCCGGCTGTTCGAGGAGGGCGAAGAGCGCATTGCGCAGGAGGTGTTCTACTCTCGGCCCCCAGGAGTCGAGCCAGGTCTTCTTGAAGACCTCCACAAGCCCGGCGACCGCGAGGGAGCGCTTCGCAGGAGGAACCGCGGCCAGGGGGTTGAAGCCAAAGCCGGAACCGGTCGCAGGATCGAAGAGGACGACATCCGATCGGCGCCGCTCGGGAATCCAAGCGTGAAGCCGCTCCACGAGATCGCCGTGCGGGTCCACGACCGCGCAGCCATCGCCCTTGCCGATGTCCTGCCGCAGGAGGGTCTGAAGGAGCGTGGACTTGCCGGCGCCGGTTTTGCCGATCACGTACATATGGGAGCGGCGGTCGGCGCGCCGGATGCCGAAGATACGGCGGTTACCGCGGAAGTTCGTGCGTGCGAAGAAGGAAAGATCGTGCGCGTCCGGCATTGCCTCATCTTCGCTCGTAGCGGCGCGCGGGAAAGGCCGCTCGCTATGCCGCCTACGGATTCGCGAGATGGTCCGTGCTTGCGCTGGATCGCGCGACCTGTGCCGCCGCGAGGCCGACGGCATCGAACACGTTCATGCGCGGGTCCTCCGTCATCCAGACCTTGCGCTTCCACGGCAGCCGGTCGCCGAGGTCCGGGAAAATCTCGGCGAGACGCACCGCCACCTCGTACTTGCCCTTGCCCGGCGCGAAGGTATCGAGAACGGTGAGGCGCGAGACCCTCTCGACCGGCACGCCGCGCTTCAATGCAAGGCGTTCCAGGGAGCGAATCTCCCCTCGGGCGCGCTTGCGGCGTCGGGCGCCAGGGGCCGTGGTGTCCTCAAGGACAAGGACCGCCGGGTGGTGCTTGGAGAGGAGAACTTCCACCTTGCGCACGAGCGCGCCGGTCTTCGGGAGAGCGGTCCTCTGCCCGCGGTCCACGAGGTGGAGTGGCGCTTCAAGGACGGCGAAGGCAAAGCCCGTTCTCGTAGGGTCGATGGCGATATAGGTAATGGGCGCGGGGAGGTTCGACATCTCAGGCGGCGCGATGGGAGGCGGAGCCGACCGATGCTCCCCGGTGTTTCTCTTTCAGCACTTCGAGCTTCCGCCGCCGCGCTTCAACCTCCCTCTGGATCGCCTCGTATCTACCGCGGAAGAGCTTCGCGACCGGCTCCCCGAGCGCGGCCTCGTAAGCAAGGCCGGATTCCAAGGAAGGGATGCGAAGTCCCGACTCGTAGCGCGACACCTTGGCCGGGGTCGAGGCGCCCAGGAGATACGCGAGCTCCTTCTGCGAGAGGTGCGCGTGGCGTCGGTAGCTTTTGAGGTAGTAGTGGAGTGGGCGTCCGTCGAAATGCATCATGGCGACATGAAGAATAAGCGGCGAGCGAGGTCGTTTGTAGAGGGAGAAATGTTCCGCGGGCGGAACGTTCTCAGAGCGCAGACTGAAAGGAGAAGATTGGAGGGGGCTATCCTGCCTGCGGCGAAGCGACGGCAGAGACAAAAACAATTACTTTCATATTATACTACAATATTGTTATCTCGTCAATTGCAAGGTGAGCGAGGGCAGCCCCCGTCCGGGGACTTGAGGACATCGGGGACATTCTGCGGGAATGAGAAATGTGACGGGTTGTGTCCGGCGGACCTTTGCGCCATATAGCTCAGAACTCCGCCGCGGGGCGCTTCATGTCCCCCATGTCCCCGGTCGGCACGCCGTATTTCAGAAAGAGCCTGGCGAGAATCGCCTTGTCGGAGTCCGGGATCACGAAGATGCCGCCGTGGCGCTTCTCGGGGTGAAGGCCGAGCTTGCGGCGCAGGAGCCAGCCGATCCACTTCGGAGAGACCTTGCGGTCGTAATCGTTCTCGTGGCGATCGGCAAAGAGCGCGGTTATCTCCTTCACTGAGAGCGGGGTCTCGGCGGCGGCCAGGTCGCGGATGACTTCGAGGAGCTGCGCCTCGGTCTCCATGCCGCGGTCAGCGACGAGCTGACGCTCGTAGCCGCGGGCCAGGTCCCGGAGACGCCCCCTCGCCTCCTCGTCCTCGATCGTCGCCATGAGGGGCGCGAGGATCTGCGCCAGGCGCGGCTCGAGGCCGCGATCGGCGGCGAGCGCGAGGTCGCGCGGTCTTGTGAGGTTGCGGCAGCGGAAGAGAAGGAGCTGGTTTCGGAGCTGCCTGGCCTCGTCCCTGAGCGCCGCCGGCAGGTTCAAGGGGATGTCGTCGCGCAGGGGCCGGCCGCCCATCTCTTCGGTCAGGCACCGGGATTCGAGCGCCTTGTCCTCGAAGAAGCCACGGGTGGCGACGAGCTTGGGGCCGAAGACCGCGTAGGCCCGCGGATCGAACTCCCGGCGGTTCGTGGATTCGCTTCGCAAGACCGGGAAGCCCCTGGCGTTCCCGTTGTTCAAGATCTTCACCACCTCGGCCTTCTCGTCTGAGAGCCGGAAGTCGGCCTCGTCGACGATCAAAGTCCCCCGGAAGGCGTCGAGGATGCGGAAGATGGGCGAGACGGTCGAGGTCCCGGAGGCGAAGATGGGCTTGTAGCAGAGGGAGCCGACCGCAAGGAGGAAGCGGCTTTTGCCGCTTCCGTAGTCTCCCCGGACCCGGAGGTAGGGCAACTCCTCGAAGGCATCGTAGAGCCAGGTGAAGAGCACGTAGGAGGCGGCGAGTTCCTCGAAGGCCGGCGAGAGATCCACGTAGCGGTGGATGAAAGAACGGACCGCGGAGAGCAGCTCGCCATCCGTCCCGTACTCCTCGGGCGCCGAGGGGAAGAGCACCACGTCATGTACGAGGAGGTTGTTCCTGGGGTTCATGGGCACCAGGCGGCCGGCGGCCACCTCGACCCACGGCTCCATGGTCCAGCTCCCGGACTCGTAGCGGACGAAGGCGGTCTCGCCGGCAGCCGGGTCGTAGACCATCTCGACCACGACGTCGCCGGGGAGAACCGCGCCGGCAGACGGGATGCCGCGCTCTCTCTTCTGCTCTTCCTTCCCGCTCATGGGCGGGGCCATTTCTCCAATCGGTCGAGCGCGGCCAAGAAGCCCAGGCCCTCCTTGGCCCGGAGGAATGCGATCTGGTCGCCGTGAGCGCCGCAGGCGAAGCAGTGGTAGGTGTCGGTAAAGGGGAAGACAGCGAGCGAGGGGCGGCGGTCATCGTGGAAGGGACAGCGGCCCATGAGGACGCGGCCGGCGGCCTGGAGCTTCACGTAGGCGCCCACGACCTCGGCGATCGGGACGCGCTTCTTCGCGCCTTGCACTCGCTTGTACCCGGAGGGCGAGAGTGCCGGATAGGGCGAGGGTGGCATGCTCTTCAGGGTCCGCTCCTCGGAGAGCGGCTCGGCCTGGCGCAGGAGCGCCTCGAAGTCCGCGGCGGTGCGCTTCAGCCGGACGAAGTAGTCGGTGAGGTCGCCTTTGTCGCCCACCTCCTCAGGCAACGTCACGATCCGGGCATGCTGGACAAGGTGCGCGACCCGCAGGGCGCCCTGCTTCCCGGCATCGTCCCGGTCGAAGCAGACGTAAACCTCGGGGATACCAAAGAAGAAACGCGCCCACTCCTCGGGGAAGGCCCCAGCGCCGCCGGTCGAAGTCACCGCATGGAAGCCCTTCGTTTCAAGGACCAGGCGGTCGAACTCGCCCTCGCAGATAACGATGCGCTCCGGTTGATGCTGGAAGAACTCCTCACCGTAGAGGGCGACCCGGCTGCCGGGGGTGGACATCATCTTTGGGCTCATGCGGTCCTCGGGATCGCGGGCCAGGCGGAAGGAGACGAGCGCGCCTTCGCGGTTCCTTACAGGGATCGTGGTGCGGAAGCCGTTCCAGCCGAGGAGGAAGCGGTGAATCACGTCATCGGAGAGTCCGCGGGTTTCCATGAGGTATGTGCGGATGCGGGCCGGGAGCCGGCGGTGGAAGCCCAAGGCGGTCGAATGATGATCGAAGACGGCACGGTCGAAAGCCATGCTCCAAGGGTAGCGACCAGGAGCAAACGGCAAAGAGGGTTTTTCTTTCCGCAGGCGGAGCGTTGCCGCATTGCCGGACTCATGCCGCTTGCCGCAACTTTGCCGGATCGGAGACGCGCCGCCGCGCGATCTCGGCATAGGCCGGATCGATCTCGATACCAAGGAAGCGGCGGCCTAAATCCTTCGCCGCCTTGCAGGTGGTGCCGGAGCCGGCGAAGGGATCGAGCACGAGCTCGCCCGGCGCGCTGCTCTTCTGGATCAAGTAGCGGAGCATGTCCTCCGGCTTCTCGGTGGGGTGGTCCCGCCGGCGACCGGCGCGCTTGAAGAAGAGGACGTTCGCGTCCCGGTGTCCATTGAGACGCCGCCGACCTTTGTGCCCGAAGAGCAGATATTCGGTCCGGTTCGCGTAGTCGCCCTTCAGGTCGCCGGCCGTGTGCTGGTCCTTCACCCACACGAGGAGGCGCTTCACCTTGAACCCGGCGGCGGCCATCTCCGAGCGGAAGGTTGCCAGCCCGTACTCGTTACAGAAGACGTAGGCGTGGGTATCGGGCCGCAGTGCCCGGTACGCCTCGCGGATAAAGGGCCGAAACCAGGAGAGGTCGTCGTCGCCCACGATGGGGCGGCTGCCGGCGCGGGGCCGGTAGCGCATGCCGTAGGGCGGGTCAGTGAGAAGCAGGTCGACGGACTCGGCAGGAAGCCCGGCGAGAACCTCGCGGCAGTCGCCCAGGATGATCTTGTTTATGAGGCGGCGAGCCATGACTCCGATTCTCGGCTCCCAGAGAGCATGCGCAAAGAGAGCGCGGCGTTCCGCAGACGGAGTATCGCTTGCCTTTTTCTATCCTGGAGGTAGCCTGTCTCAAACGTCAAAAATCTCCATCCATCACAATGAATAATCATCTGTTCCGCGCACGGAAAGGATTCCCCGCTCCCTCGGCTCGATCGCGCGGCATACGCTCTCGCGTATGCGATTTAAGGACAATGACCTGCGGGAGTTCGTGGCGATCTGGAAACGAGTCTTCAACGAGGAGATCTCGCTCGCCGATGCACGCCACCGCGCCTCGCAGCTCGTCACCCTCTACCTCGCGCTCGCCAAGCGCCTGCCCGAGGAAATAGACAATCCGCCAGCTCATCCACCCACCTCGTCATGAAATACTTCCTCTATTGCCGCAAGTCCTCTGAGGCCGAAGACCGCCAAGTGCTCTCGATCGAATCGCAGAAAAGCGAGATGGCGCGCCTCGCCGCTGGCTGGACCGAAGGAGACGCGATCGTCGCGACCTTCGAGGAGTCCATGAGCGCGAAGGCGCCAGGTCGCCCCATCTTCGAGGAGATGCTCCGGCGGGTCGAGAAAGGCGAGGCCGATGGCGTCGTCGCCTGGCACCCGGACCGCCTGGCCCGCAACTCGGTGGACGGCGGCCGGATCATCTTCCTCCTGGACAAGGGCTCGCTCAAAGATCTGAAATTCGCAACCCTGACCTTCGAGAACAACCCGCAGGGCAAGTTCATGCTCTCGATCATCTTCGGGTACTCCAAGTATTACGTGGACTCCCTCTCCGAGAACATCCGCCGCGGCATCCGAACCAAGCTAGAAAAGGGCTGGCTCCCCAACATGGCCCCGACCGGCTACCTGAACGATCGGGAAGGGCGCACGATCATCCCTGACCCGGAGCGCTTCCCCTTGATGCGCCGCATGTGGGACCTGATGCTCACTGGCACGTACTCGCCCCGGCAAATCCTTGAGATCGCGACCGACCAATGGGGACTCCGCACGAAGAAGCGCAGGCGCACCGGCGGCAAGGCGCTCACCCTCGGCGCCCTCTACAAGATGTTCGGCCAGCCCTTCTACGCGGGCATCATCGAGCGCCACGGGAGGACGTATCCCGGCAAGCACGAGCCCATGGTGACCCTCGACGAGTTCGAGCGCGTCCAGGCCCTTCTCGGTCGCGCAAACCGGCCGCGGCCGAAGGAGCGCGCCTTCGCCTTCACCGGGCTCATCCGTTGCGGCGTCTGCGGCTGCGCGGTGACCGCCGAGGAGAAGGAGAAACCCTCGGGTCTCCACTTCGTTTACTACCACTGCACGCGCAAAAGGAAGCCCGGCTGCAAGGAGCCGGCTATCTCCCTTCCGAAGCTTGAAGAGGAGATCCTCAAGTTCATCTCGGAGCTATCCATCCCCGAGGAGGTCCATCGCTGGGTGCTCGCTCGGCTCGAGGAGGCCGCTGGGGAAGAGACCTCGCTCAATGCCGTAGGACAGCGCTCCGCAGAGGCGGCAATGGCTGCGGTCCTGCGGCAGCTCGACAACCTCACTCTCATGCGGGTCCGGGAACTCATCTCCGAAGAGGAGTTCGTGAAGCAGCGGGAGGCGCTAAGCCGCGAGAAGCTTCGCTTGACTCAGCAAGCGGATGCGACACCCCAAGGATGGTTAGAACCGGCCAAGATGCTCGCTTCCTTCAATCTTCGCGCCATTTCCTGGTTCCAGGCACGTGATCTCGAAATCCAGCGCCTTATCCTCGCTGTCGCAGGATCGAACTCGACCCTCAAGGGCCGGGAAGTCAATATCGACGCGGCGAAACCCTTTCAGCGGCAGCCGGGAGGCGTCGACTTTCCTAAGATGTGGAGCACTGTAGAGGACGTTAGAACCGGAATCCAGAGTCATGATCCCCAGATGCTTGATCTGATCGACAAACTCCGCAGGCTTCACGCGCTCGTACAGGATAGAGGACTGGCGGACGACACCAAGGAAGAGATGTGTGCCGTGTAAGGAACAGCGGCAGATCGAAGATCGCCGATTGTCGGAATGCCTCCTAGCCTTAGCCTAGAGCCGCGACTCTTGCTTCAGAGGCGTCATGAGGTTCCACCCGCCCCCGCTCCTCAGCGCATCGCGAAAGGCCTTGGCGGGACTCATAAGCAAGTGCAGGTAGTGCGGGAGTATTGGCGCCTCAACCGCTATTCGCAGAACACGAATGACCATGTTAATGGCATCGCGTTCGAGTGGTACAATAAAGCGGAAGCGCTCTGTTTACTACAGGCTATCATAAAAGCCCCTTCAGGGGAAAGCATCGCTGGACATTGCGATATGCAGAGGAGCGCACCTCCGACCGAGAATGGTTACAGGAGGTCGTCTGAACTCCTCCTCAGTCATGCCGCTATGGCGAATGATGGCCCGCACCGTGCCCCGAGGGAGATCCTCATGGTGCATGGCCACGACAGTGCAGAGCTTCCGCTCGGGCTGGACGAGGAGCAGATGTCTTGTCCGGCGTTGCCGGTGCTCGGCGAAGCCAGCTCGTATGAGGGCGTTGACTATTTGCTTCGCGGTGAGGCTGGGGAAGTGCTGACGGCGCCAAGGAGGTGCAATGTGCCGCATTGGGAAGTTGCTTCGGTCCGCGAACGCGGCTAGCAGTCCGTGGTGCAAGTAGTTGTCGCAGCACCGGGCACCTGCGACACTTGTCGTACTTTCGGAGGTTTGCCGAATGGCGATGGGCAAGAAGAAGGGCCGGCAGGGGGACATGTGGATCGCGACGGGCGATCTGGCCCGCAGCCCCGGCCATCCGTTCTACGAGCGGCTGAACCGGGTACTTGAACAGCACGGCTTCGACGGCTTCGTGGAAAAGCAGTGCCAGGTCTTCTATGCGGAGCGAATGGGCCGGCCGTCGCTGCCGCCAGGCGCCTACTTTCGTTTGCTCCTGATCGGCTACTTTGAGGGGATCAACTCGGAGCGAGGCATCGCTTGGCGGGTGTCGGATTCGCTGACGCTGCGAGAGTTCTTAGGGTTGAGCCTGTCGGAAGCCCCGCCGGATCATTCGACGATTTCGCGCAACCGGCGTCTGATCGACGTCGAGACGCATCAGGAGGTCTTTGCCTGGGTGCTGGGGGTTTTGGGTCAGGAAGGTCTTCTGCGAGGGCAGACAATCGGAGTGGACGCCACGACCCTGGAAGCCAACGCGGCGATGAAGAGCATCGTGCGGCGGGACACCGGAGAGGGCTACCAGGAGTTTCTTCAGCGTCTGGCCGAGGAGTCCGGCGCAGCGACGCCGACGCGCGCCGAGCTGGCGCGGAAGGACAAGAAACGAAAGGGGAAAGGGTCGAACGACGACTGGACGCATCCGCACGACCCTGACGCCAAGATCACGAAAATGAAGGATGGCCGGACCCACCTGGCCCACAAAGCAGAGCATGCGGTGGATCTGGAAACCGGAGCCGTCGTTGCGGTGACGGTTCAGCCGGCGGATCGCGGCGATACGCAGAGCTACGAACAGACCCTGAGCGAAACGCTAGAAAACCTGGCGGCCCTGCCCGATTCCACCTCGTTGTCCCCGCAGCCGCTGCGGGATGTCGTGGCCGACCGGGGCTATCACAGCGGCGCGGTGCTGCTACAGATGCAGAAGCTCGGCCTGCGCAGCTACATCGCGGAGCCCAAACGACCGCGCCGGAAGTGGCGAGGTCGAGTGTCCGAGCAAAAAGCCACGTACGCGAACCATCGGCGGATGAAAGGGGCTCGCGGCAAGCGACTGGCGCGCTGGCGATGCGAGAGGGTAGAGCGCAGCATGGCCCACGCCTACGAAACTGGCGGCCTGCGACGCATCCACCTCCGCGGTCACACCAACATCCTCAAGCGCCTCTTGATTCACGAAGCAGGCTTCAACTTGAGTCTGGTGATGCGACATCGCATCGGCCACGGCACGCCGCGAGGCCTTCAGGGGCGCCTCCGTCGTTGGCTTTCCCTCTGTTTCGGCCTTCTCGAAGCCCTGCGTCTCGACTCCTTGGCCAGATTGAGTCGAACATGGTTGCTTCGGATCGCTCTCGCCCATCAAACCCTGATCCCCGGTTACCTAGCTCACTCCCAAAATCCGCCTTGCACCACGGACTGCTAGGCTCTCGTCATGCCGTTCAAGCCTACCCCTGAACAGCGGGAGATATTGAAGTACCGGTGGCCCCGTGGAGTCGCAGCCTGGTCACACCTACTTCCATGCTCGTTGGTCGTAGCCTTCTCCGTAGCAGAGAGAGGACCGTCGTGACGAAAAAGAAGAGGAAGCACCATGATGTGTGGCAACGCTACCTAAAAGCATGGACTCGCGGTGGCAAGATCTTCTGCCTCAGGGACGGCAAGATATTTGCGCCCAGCTTAGACGGAGTCGCTAACTGGCGAGACTTCTATAAGCCGGAGCCACTGACACCCGAAGAGGTAGCCTTCATCCAGGCCCTTACAATTCAACGAACGCAACGGCCTATTCAGAGAGAAGTCAATCAGGGCTGGATCGCATTTTTGACATTGCCAAATAGACTACATGCCGTGCTGGACCAGGCGGGTCTGAACGCCACGCAAGGCACTGAGATCATAGACGCAGCACTTCATAATTTTGAGGAGGATTTTCACGCCAAGATCGAGTCAGAGGCGGTTGGTTTACTGGAGTCGCTACTCGCTCATGATGCGAGCTTCTTTACGAATGACGACACTCGCCTGGACTTCATCTACTTTGTGTGCGTACAGTACACCCGCACGGCCAGAATGCAGCAGGCCATCGTGGCGGCTCTCGGCGACAAAGTCAGCGGAGTTCGCGTCGCGAACGTTTGGAGAATCTTGAGGCACATATACGCAAGCAATACTGGCTGGGTCATTTACGCTCAGAACGATGCTTGGCGCCTGATCTTTCTGGATAATCCAACCGACACACCGTTCATTACTGGTGATCAGCCTATCATCAATACCTACGCCTCACCGGGCCAGGAGCCTGTCGATCTTGAGTTCTATTATCCACTGTCACCTAAGCTCGCGCTTCTTGTCACAAAAAGCGCGGCGGCCGCCAACGGAACTTCCATGGCACTAGCCCTGGACCAGGTGCATTGCTACAACAGGCACATAACACAAAGCTCGTATCAGCAGATTTACGCGCAATCGCGCGAGATTCTGCAGAGAATCCAGGCAGGGCTATATCGGTAACGGCGATGGGGCGTCGTCGGTTCGCCTCTCTTTGCCAGGCGGGCGCGGCCTGGTGTGGCGCTTTCTGTGTGGCTCGGTGCTCATACAGACCGGAGGCGTTACTTTAAGGGTACTGTCGCCAAGCTGGTCCCTCGCGTCAAGCCAGCCTCACGCAGGGCTTGCACTCCTCGCGTTGTCCATGAGCCATTCGGAAACAAGCGCGCGGTTTCGCGGGGTATCCTTCAGGCTGGAGTACCAGATCATCTCTTGAACGGCGCGCGGATGCCAGGTGACTTGGCCGTCGCTCCATCTACCAACGGTGTCAGGTCGCGTACTATTTCGAGGTAGGCACGCCAGAGTGCGCCGTCTCGCTTTGATAGTTTAGGCGTACTCATCACTTCAGTTTAGGGCCGGGTGGTCCTGGCGTCCAGACCCGTCGTTTCTCGAAGACATGAAGCTCCCATGAGCTGCTTCTTGACGCTGCGGTACGCCCAGGTATCATGAGGCGTATGAAGCTCTCCAAGAAAGCTCAACTTGAGATCCAGCGCATGCGAGCTGCGTTTCCGAAGCAGCTTGCAGTACAGGTTGCCCGCTCGACCGACGGCGGCTTTGTGGCATCCGTGATCTCCATCCCCGGCGCGCAGACCCAAGCCGAGAGCTTCTCGGAACTGCTCGACATGATAAACGACGCCATCCGCACCTGCTTCGAGGTTCCCGCGAAGTACCTCGCCTATATGCCCACCTACCTGCCGTCCATCGAAATGGCGCAGCAGCTCGACGCCTATCCCGTCCGCGCGGTCGATAGAGAGATCACCCTCGTCCTGCCGCATGGCGCGAAGGGAGGTCGTTAGGGCAAGCGACTGTTCCGCAGACAATCTGAAACAGCTCGCACGACGAGCTGGTTTTGTACTTACGCCAGGCGGCAAGCACTGGCGCGTGAAGACCACGACGGGGCAGTTTGTGACGACCATCCCGCACCACACCCGCTTGAAGCGGGAACTCGTGAAGGGGATCGTGGAGCGCCTGCGGGAGTTCGGGGCCGCGATAGAGATCCGTTGAGGAAAGGAGCGGCGCCGCGCATTCCGAGCGCGCTCAGTCGAGCATCTTGAAGTGAGGGTTCTGGCCGATGACCTCAAGGGAGTCCTGCTTGATAATCCTCCCGCACCGAGCACAGACGTAGAGATCCTCCCATCCCGCCACCGGTTCCATTTCGTTGCCATCGCGGTCGCACGGATAGAAGCCGTCGAAATCAGGGCGGTTGCCGCATATGCAGAGCCATGCGTCCATATCCTCTGCCTCGGTCGCGATGTACTCGGTGAACGCGATCATTGCTCTTGAGTAAAGCCACTGCAAGACTCAATGTCAAGAGGAGTCACCGTAGTCTGAGCATTGCTTCGTAGGCCCTGCCGGGGGCCCCCTCACTGCGAGGCAGGTCGGCTGATGGGCTTTGCTGGATTATCAGAGATGCGACTACACCGCGATCATTTCTCCCGATGCTGCGATGTTAGCTTTTTGCAGAAATGATGCGGCGAACGATGAGCCTTGCTTGATTGAACGTCCTCGAAAGCTATCTGACATACTGCTGCTGGGCTCCATGCTCGCGCCATCTTCCCAAAACTCTTCTAGGAGTCCGTCCGAGTTATCGCCTTGGCTGCGGGTCGTTGGGGGTAGGAGTCCATGGCGGGCGAGTCAGCCGGGGCGAGGTCGAGTTAGGAGTGAGATCGACGTGTAAGGGGACGGCCTGAAGAGGGGCGAGGTCATTTCGGTCTCAGGGCTTGGAGTGAGGCGCTACCGAGCCCCCTCACCAGGCCATCCTCAGCTTGAGCAGATTGTGGGCGGTGGCGAGCAAGGCCCACTCCTGCTGCACACGGGCTAAGCCGCGACAGAGAAACTGGCGGAAGCCTCGCGCGTGTTTGATCTGACCGAAGGGGGCTTCCACGATCGCCTTGCGGCGGGCATAGGCTTTGCGGCCTCGTTGCGTCTGGAGCTTGCGCTGCATCCGCTGCTTGGCGCTCAGCCCCGCTGGCGGACGGCCCCGTGGACACGGCGGCAGGGGTTCGCCATGCTTGTAGCGCCGGGTGGCGATCAGCGGCTCGATCCGATCCTTCTCCAGGCCCCGCATGTTGTCTTCCGACCAGTAACCGGCGTCGGCCAGCACCTGCTTGGGTTTGCGGCGCAACACGCGCTTGACATCCTGGATCACCGGCAGAAGCTGCTCGACATCGGTTGTGCTCGCGCTCACCCGTTGGGCCAGGATGACCTGGTGCCGAGCGTCCACGGCAATCTGCGCCGTGTAGCCCTGGATGAAACCATCTCGCGTCTTCTGGATCTTCGACTCGGGATCGGTGAAGTTGCGCTGCGCCTTGTCGGCAGGACGAGCCGATTGCGGGTCCTTGCCGGCCGCCGCGGCCTGGTCGCGGGCTTCCTGCTCCAAGGCCGCCTTGGCTTCTCGGATCTTGCGCAGACGACTCTCTCGATGCAAAAGCTCCTTGGGCAGCTCCGATCCGCTCCGATCGGCGCCGTACTGCCGATCTTCCTGCTCGTCGATCGCCGCGGCTCGATCCAGGATCTCCCGGATCTGCCGCTCCAATTCCGACTCCTTCTTCACCATCCGGCCATAGCTCATCGCCTTGTGCTTCGAGGCGTTGGCTCGGATCTTCGTCCCATCCACCGCCACTCGACCCAACTTCACCAGCCCGGCCTTGCGGCACAACCCCACCACCTGCGTGAACAGCCCGGCCAGCGCTTGGCCGTGCCGCTTACGGAAATCGCTGATTGTCCGGAAATCTGGCCGATTTCCCGCCGCCAAATAGCGAAACGCCACACTGTCCGACAGCTTCTCCGCCAAGCGCCGCGACGAGTACGTTGCCGTGCAGTACCCGTACAGCAGGATCTTCGTCATCATTCGCGGGTGGTAGGGCGGATACCCCCGCTCCTCGGCGTACGTCTCCTCGATCTCGCCAAGATCCAGCTCGTCAACCACCTCGCTCACGAACCGAGCCAGGTGACCTTCGGGAAGCCATTCCTCGATCGACGGCGGCAGCAGGAGCAACTGGTCAGGCTCGTAGGGACGGAAGGTCTTCATAGACCCTCATTATCCAACCACTTCCCTCATCCCGGAGCCTGACCAGGTTACTCGGACGGACTCCTAGGATCTGCGCCAGCGACAACCCCTCTGAAGCCGCGATCTCCAGAGCCAACTCGAAGCTTTCCATCGACATCACGCAGTAAACCCATGGATAGTCCCTGAGTGGATGGTCGGCTTCAGTGCGCGCTCTGTAACGGATCAGCTCGTTCATCATGTATACTGACTCGCCAACCACCGCCACACAGATCGGATGGGCGTTCTTTGTCGTATCGACAGCTGTTTGATATGTGGAATACTCAGGAATCCCTGCATACAAGTCGGCTGCCTTATCTCGCAACTTGAGAAACAGGTCGTAGACCTGCTGGAAGTTTTCGTCAAATATCTCTTCACTCATCGTAAACCTGGTTTCCGCCAAGACCCTGCGAGCCTTCGCCTCTACTAAAATCAGGCGCTGGCTCTGTTCCTCGACGATCGAGCAGTCCGGACCCTTCCTCTCACCTTGGGCAGAGCGGTAGGTAACTTCTGGAATGACGACAGTTCCCGGCAGGCGCTCCTTTGCCATGAGCCTTATGTACACTTCTTGCGCCGCACCCCTCGCGTTGTTATACGCTTGGCCGAAGCGTTCCTGTAGACCAAAGTGAAGGACGTCGCCAAAACTACGAGCGAACGTGCGAACGTTTAAGACCATAAAGCGCTTTTCAGTATCCCTCGCCCCGTTATCGATGCTCACTATTGGGTAGCGCTCGAGAGGGCTCAGACGCCAGCCTACCGGTCCAATCATATACGCGGGCTTTTGGGCCTCTTCCCTGATGTCGCGGATTGGCCGTGCAAACAATGAGATAAATGCCGAGAATGCCGCCTCCGAGACCCGGCACTTCAGGAGACTTGACAGTGACCTGTGGGAGAAATAGATATAGTCGCGAAGAGGTCGTGGAAACTCTATCAGTTTTGAAATAATCCACGCCTGGCGATCCTTCCTTGCAAATCCTGGAATCGTCAAGCCCATGCTGTCGAAGAGGCTTGTGGCGATCTCCCCCAACCGCTGGTGCCACAAATATACAAACATGTAGATCGTAGCGAGGTCTCGAAGGCTCGCGCCCAGCGTCCCCGGAATACTCGCTGCGAACTGAGCCACGCTACTACGAGCGTCCTGGGGAAAGAGATCAATATGCTTCAGAGGCAGAACTGAAAGCAGCGCAAGAAGACGGCCTGCCGTCGAAGTGGATCTTGTTTCTTGCTGGCGAATCTGTATGTTTGCCATGCGCGACATAAATTTTTGCAGTGCATAGAGCATTTCGTCGCGAGGCTTGCCGCTTACAACCTCCTCAGCAAGGCGAGGGTCGTCAAGAGCTGAGGTCGCACCATTGAGGACGTAGGTGAGATCGGCATATGAGAGCATGGCTGGCTTGTACGATGCTGCCTTGCTGGCAACCAATGCCTCCGAGAATAGGCGACACTTTTCGTTGTTTAGGAGGGGAAAGACCCGTGAGCCCATGCCTCCCGTGAACTCGATCGTGGAAAGCAGGCAACTGATCTCCATGACAGTGTCGAGATTGCGGGAGTTAAGCCGCGTCACAGCGTCCTCGAACGTAGGTCTCGTTTCATTTGTTAGTGGCAGTTTGCGCCTCCTTTGGTGCGCTCTATCGAACCGGCAACTAGTACTACTGTGTCACAAATCATCCGGTGTGCAGATGCCCACACCAGGGGCAGAGAGGCAGACCTGCGGCGAGGAGTCGGGCGTGATGCCATTTCCGGGTCGCCAACGAGGCTGGCTGGTGGCGCTCAGGGCGTTGCAGAACCGCGAGGTCGGTAAGTCTCGGGTAGGGGAGCGGTGCCGAGGAAGGCAAGAGGCGCCGGGGGGAAAGCCGAGCTCGCTCGGCCGCCAGGAAAGCATAGGCGGCGATGCATAATGCGCCGTGGTGATGGAAGCCTCGCCATCCTCGGCCTTCGTAGTGGTCGAGGCCCAATTCGTCCTTCAGCTCCTGGAAATCTCGTTCGATACGCCAACGGATCTTGGCAAGCCGCACCAACTCTTCCAGCTCGACCTCTTCCGGCACCGTTGACAGCCAGTACCGCCCTGGCTGGGAATCGCCTTGCGGCCACTCCACCAACAACCATTCCGGTTCGCGGCCCTCTCGACGCAAGTAGTCTCGATGAGCCACGCGCACCCGAAGCCTGGCGAACCGCGACACCATCAGGCCGCGGGTCCCTTCGCGCCACCGCACCGTTTTCCAAGCACCGCGAGGCAAGGTTGCGGCCAGGGCTTTCACCGTCACCGGCTGGTGATCGGCGGTGCGGCGCAGCCGAGCTGTCGGTCGGCCGCGTCCGGGGTGGGGCCGAGGCGGCAGAGGTGCTTGTCCGGGAGGCCAAACTGTCAGGTCGCCCGAAATGCCGACTGCATAGGAGAAGTGACGCGCGGTCAACGCATCTCGGAATTCTGTCGACGAGCCATATCCGGCATCCGCCACCACCGGGGCTATCGGGATCTCGTCGGCCAGCAGGCGGTCGATCTCGGCCAAAGCCAAGGCGGGTTTGGTCGCAAACTCCACCTCTTTCGGCACACCGGCAGTGGCTCGACGCTCTGTGTCGTGGGCCATCGGCTACACGCGGCGACAGTGGGCAGCCCTCGAGCGCTACTTGAGCGATGGCGAGCTCGGCCCGGACAACTCCGCCTCGGAGCGGGCTCTTCGTTGCGTGGCGATCGGCCGCAAGAACTGGCTCTTCGCCGGCAGCGACGCTGGCGGGGTCCGCGCCGCCAAGCTCTACAGCCTCATCGCGAGCGCCAAGCGCCACGGCGTCGAGCCCTTCGCCTACCTACGCGCTCTCTTCGAGCGCCTGCCAAGCCATTCGCCCGACCGCCTCCACGAGCTCGGCCCAGCTCTCGGGTAGATAGAGTCGATACCCCGCAGGAACGCTGAGGGTCGGATTGACCAGCGACACGGTCACCGCGACCTGGCAATTCGCCGCTTTCCCCAAAGCCCCGCAGTATTGATGCGCGACGCCGACCGACAAGGTTCCCTTCTTGGGTAGGCCCGTATCATCGACCACCCACGCCGCAATGGGTCCGTGCCGCTCCAGTGCCTGGAGGCCATACTCTCGCGCCACCTCCAACACCCTCAGCTCGGACCAGGGCGCCTCGGCGACAAAATGATGCAGCGATTGATGGCGCGCCTGTACGTGCAGCGGATCCACCTTGGCCGCCATCGGTTCCACGCTCTTGCGATCTCCCGGCAGAAGCAGGCCCGTGACGTACGCGCGCAAGGGCGCCCGCCGGTCGGCGTGACCGACGGCGGCGCCCAGCTGCCCGAGGTAGCTTTCGAAGCGAACAGCTTCCTGACCTTGCTGGCGGCTCATGCCACAAGCCTGGCACAAACCCCATCGCTTGGCTAGTACTTATGACACAGTAGTACTAGAGCATATATATGCAAAATCCTCACATAGAGGCGTCTTACTCAATTGGCCAGTGCGCATAGTTTAACACGAGGACTTTCCGCCCCCGGCACATTTCCCCGTCTTTGCCCTCTCTCGTCCCGCCGGCAGACTGATCGGAGTTCCCTGTAAACCAAGAGCGGCACTGCGTTGCCGCCGACCGCCGGTTACCTCCGGCAAGGAGACTTCCGATGGAAAGCCAAGCTGAGACCCCTTCGCGCGTCCTCGTGCCCCTTGGAGTCGTGACCCTCACGCCGCGCACGGTAATGGTCCTGACCACCAGGGAGGCCGATTTCCTTGAATTCCTCGGCCGGCACCGGGCCGGCGATTGGGGCGAGGCGGCCGATGGCTATAGGGCCGAAAACGAGCAGTCCCTCCGCGATGGCTGTGAGCGAGCGTCGGAATCCGTCGAAATCCGAGCATGGGGTCGAGGCTGAGCTGTCAGCATCATCCCGCGCGTAGCGCGGCTGGTGGAGGGGGCACGGGGGAGGAGGGGCGAGGGGATATGCTGAGCAGAGCTGGGTAGAGAAACGAAAGCCCCGGTAGGCGCCGGGGCTTTCGCGTCGTTCCGCGACCCGCCGAAGCGAGCCTCGTCCCAACCGAGACAGTTGGAGCCTGGCACAGGCGGGCAGCGTTCGTCCAGTCCCCAGCGGCTGGAGGCGAGGTGCCTGCACTCGAGGTTCCGGTCCTTCATCCCCGTTTTTGCCGGCGGTGTGATCGTCCATTCGCCATCTGCTGTGGTTGCGACCATGGATACGCCTACGGTTCTCGGGCTTGCAGCGAGGCCGCTCGCCGGGAGCGGCACCGGGAGGCCAAGGAAGGAGAGGGCGCATGAAGCAGGACATTAGGACTTGGAGGACTTCAAAGGGTATCGCAGGAAGGGAACCGGATATACACTGCAAAGGCCCGCACCGCATAAAGAGTCATCTTCGTGTACCCATTTCAATGTCCTCGAAGTCCTGATGTCCTGAGACTCAGGCTTTCGCTGTGTGCTACGCTCGCGAGCCATGATCCTTGCCGTCGATGACTCGGGTTCCTTCGCTCAGGATTCAGAGAGGCTGAGCTTTTATGTAATGGTGCATTTCCGCCAACGCAAGACCCTCTACAAGTCGAAGCGCGCTGCCTTCGAGAGATGGCAAAGCACTCTCCCGGTGTCCCTAAAGAATGCTAAGGGGGAGATCAAAGGCTCCGCTCTTGCCGACGACCAATTGGAGATCTTCGCGAGAGAAGTCATGAGGGCGCACCCTTCCATCGGTATCACGCCGCTCGCCATCCGCCCATCCGAGAATCCGCCGGTCGTGGTCGAGAAACACCGCTCCGTGCAGCTTACGGGAATCCGAGACGGGAGCCGCCTCTATGCGGAGCAAGGGAAGAAAGATCTTGCGCTGACCTATGAGCACTTCGGCAACTGGTATGCGAAGCTCAGCTACCCGCAATACCTCAAGCTAAGCCTGCTCGGGCTCTGCATTACTTCCGGCCTGGTGAACACGGTGGGACACGCCGTCTCCGGCGGCTACGACGAGGAACTGCCTCGCACAAGGTTTCTGTTGGACCGCGACTCTGTGAAGGGGCCGGAGCAAAATGCCTTCTGGCGCGAGGCGCTGCGAAGCCAGATCTTCAGCTTCACGAAGGACGACCCTCTGCCGCTGCTCAATACGTGGAAAAGGAAGGGGCATCCCTTCCTCGCGAAATATGCGCCGCAGGGCCGCATCAACCTGAATGAGATGTTTTGGGCCTGGTGCTCATTCGTGGATTCGCACGAGCATTTGGAAATTCGAGTGGCGGATGCAGTAGCCGCTATCTTCTCGCGCTGCCTGAACGACGGAAGATGCCTAGCAGCCTACGATCTGATTGCGCCCTGCATCTTGAGGGACGGCAGGGTTCATCACCTTACCTTTCCTGACTTCGATCTCTCGGCGTATCGCCACAGGCGCGACCGAAACCCATGGCTGAGGAGCAATATGGGTTCTACCCGACCAGAAGATTGACAGGAATGACATATTTATGTATAATATGCCAGTGATCGTTCACCCTCTCGTGATTTGTTTGCCAGCGGCAGGATAGGGCTCTCGGAGTTATTCCCCCCGTCTTTCTGTCTCGCGATAACTTTTCGCCCGCGAAAAGTTTCGCCCTCTACCGACGACCTTTCCCGCCGCCTATTCTTTGTGACGCTATGTCTCACACTCACAGTCGGCCATTCAACTACTATCTCCGCAGCCACCGCCGGCACGCCCATCTGACCCAGGCAGAGCTTGCCTATCTCTTGGGCGAGCACACCGGCACGAACGTTTCCCTCTATGAGACCGGGGCTCGCAAACCATCTTTGGATAAGGGCCTGGCCTACGAAGCCGCGCTCGGTGAGCCGGTTGCGAAGCTCTTCCGCGGCAGGTACGAGGAGATCCGTGATCTGGTCGAGGAGCGGCGGCGCAAGCTCATGGCAGACCGGGAGAGGAGGCAGGCAAAGGTCAGCTCTGTGGTCCATTCCGCTGCCTGAGATGCCGAGCCTTCCGAAGAACGCCATCCTTCTCGCGATCGACCCGACATCGAGGGGCCTTTCCTTCGCCGTCCTCGAAGCTCCCGCCTATCTCGTGAGTTGGGGCTCGCGGGAAGCCACGACCAAGACCGTCCTCAAAAAGCTGGACGAACTTTTGACCCAGTTCAACCCTGACGTGCTCGTGCTTGAGGATCTTGCCGCAGAGGGCGCTCGGCGCCGAGCGCGCGCCAAGCGCGAGATTCAAGCCATGGAGCTGCTCGCCTTCACTCGCGGGTTGCAGGTTGAGTGGGTCTCGCGGCTTGCCGTCCGCGATACGTTCGCGCCGGGAATGAACAAGTACGCGGTGGCGGTCCGACTCGCGGCGATTTTCCCCGACCTCGCGGAGCAGGTTCCCCGCAAGCGCAAGGCATGGATGCCCGAGGATTTACGCATGAACGTCTTTGACGCCCTGGGCTTCGCGGTGGCGCTCGTGGAACGCGCAGGCCAACACTCTTCAAGGCGCACGCATTCATCGCTAGGGAAATAAGCGGCATTCTTTCCGGGCAACGCACCGCCGCCGACAATGGAGCTATGCCTGAGCATCTCTTCTTCTTCGCTCGCACCAACTACCGCGGCAATCGGCGCCTCTTTGGCATCCAGCGCGCTGATCGCCGCAGCCACATGTACTTGATCGGGAAGACCGGCACCGGCAAGTCCACCCTCCTTCAGACGCTTCTCCGGCAGGACATAGGGAACGGCGACGGCTGCGCGGTTGTAGACCCGCACGGCGACCTGGTGGAGCGCCTCACCGCGTGGATACCGGAGCGGCGCCGATCGGATGTCGTTGTCTTCGATCCGGCGACCGGTTCCGGCTTTGGGTTCAACCCCTTGGCCGCGGTTCCGCCGGGCAAGCGCTCTCTTGCGGTTGCCGGCCTGGTCGAAGTCTTCAAAAAGACGTGGCTCGACTCTTGGGGGCCGCGGGTGGAGCATCTCCTGCGCAATGCCCTCTTCGCCCTCCTCGAACAGCCAGAGGCCACCATGGGCGACATCGGGCGCCTTCTCCACGACCCCGGCTATCGCGAGCGCGCGGTAGAGCGGGTAACGAACAGCGCGGTGCGCTCTTTCTGGCGGGAGGAGTACGAGGAATACTCGAAGAGCCTCCGGGCAACGGTCGTCGCTCCCTTGGAGAACAAGCTCGGAGCGTTCCTCACCGACCCCGTGATGCGGCGGGTCCTCTCTGTACCAAGGGGCCTCGACCTGCGGCAGATCATGGATGAAGGCAAGGTGCTCCTCGTGAACCTCTCGAAGGGCAGGCTGGGGGAAGGACCGGCCATGCTCCTCGGCTCCCTCCTCGTCGCGCATATTTCCTTGCATGGCCTGGCCCGTGCGGAGACCGCGGAGGATAGCCGCAGAGATTTCTTTCTATACCTCGATGAGTTCCAGACCTTCGCCACCAAGAACCTGACCGCCATGCTCTCGGAGCTACGTAAGTACCGGGTCTCCCTGATCCTTGCGAACCAATACCTCGATCAGCTTGACCCGGAAATCCGGCACGCAATCCTGGGGAACGTCGGCACCCTCATTTCTTTCCGGGTGGGGCCGACCGATGCCCGTATCTTGGCGCAGGAATTCGCCCCGGAGTTCGAGGCGAGGGACCTCACCAATCTCCCGAACCACGAGATCTACGTGCGGCTCATGGTGGAGGGGACGGTGACGCGGCCCTTCAGCGGGGAGACGGTGAAGCTGTAGTCAGAGCTACAATAACTATCGATTATGGAGGCGCGCCGCTTATGCTGACCTAGCATGCCAGCTCAACTCTTCGTGAGGAAAGACAGCACTCCCTTGAGCGCATCGGGATAGCGACTCGTCAGGGTCAACATTCGCTGTTCTATCTCTTCGAAGAGGAGGGTGCGTTTTCTAATTTGCTGCTCCAATCTGAGATCTTGCTCCAAGATGTTTAACACGGCGATAAGTCGGTCAGCAGAAATGCCTCCCAGCTTGATGATGACCTTCTCGTCAGTCGATGAAAGATGATCGGGCCTAATCCTCGTCGTCACGACGTAGGGTCCGTCATTGTAGTTCAGGCCCAATTTGTCGCAATAATATTTACTGCGAAGGGTATCGATCCCCTCGGCCGCTTCGAGGCTATCAGTCGAGTCCTTCGGTGCTTTGCGCCGAACCGTCGCGTTCGGCAATGCGTCTAGAAGCCAGATGGCTGCCTTCCGATCTCCGATCGCCGTACCAAAGCTCTGGAACGCGGCTTTTAAAGCGAATATCGCATCGAGGTCGTCTTTCTTTGCATCTTTACCTAGTGACAAAGTGGGAACCAAGAAGAGGGAGTAGGTCTGAAAATTGTCAGGAATCGGTCGGTGCGGCTCAAGAGGTAGGGCGCTGGCCCCGCCACAATGTGGCCCCGAGCACCTCGCCGCAAGGCTCTCGAAATACCTGATAAAATAGTCAACGCTCTCCAGCCAGGAGTCGCCAGTGATATCGCCTTTGTCGGCATCTTTGCAAAGCTTCTTGATCTTAGGTAGATCTTCCGCATGAAACTCTTCGGCTTGGTCAAGAAGCAATGCGCATTCGCGATGTATGTACTGAGCATCGGGGAGCGTATACATGGGGCCGTTCATCCGATCAATAACAGAGATCTGAAGGAGGGTAAGCGCCAAGAAATTTTTTAATAGCATTAGCCCTCCTCTTCGGGGCGCCTGATCCCTTTTACGAAGGTAACTACCAAGAAAAGTGCTAGCAGAAAGGCAATCAAAAAGAAGGTGCTAGCGAGCAGCGGGTCGCGGTTTAGCCCAATCTCGTTGCCGATCCACGCGAATACCACCGCGCAAAGAAAGGCGACGCGCTTTATATTTTTCATCTGGCGCTACCCGAAAAGTCGAACTTTCCCCCTTGTGGACGTTCCGCGCCGCCCTTGCTAAACGAGGCGCGGCTCTCCACGCGACGACAGTGTGAAGCGATTTTAACCGTCTCCAATACAGCGTGGCAATGATATGCGGCAATTGCCACGGCTCTATGTGTGAGCCGATCGGCATTTCCGTTCGCGATGCCGGTTATACGGAACGGTCCTTCAGCGAAGAGACGGCGAGGCTGTCGGGGGAAAATTCCGACCGACCGGATTCGGAGGCGGCGTAGGCACGCGCTTCCGATACTCGGCCGCCTTCTCGCGATTGCCCGATGCATCGTAGAGCTGGGCAACGCGCTCAACGGCCTTCGGCCTATCAACCGGCACCGCCCGCCGGTAATAGGCGAGGAGCAACGGCTCGGCTTCCTGGAAACGCCCGATCTGTACTAGTGAGCTGCCCAAGTCAGCTCCGGTCGAGACCGTGAGGTAGGCGGACGCTCCCGCCCGCACCTGCAAGATTCCGACCGCCTGCCGAAAGTGAGTCTCCGCCCCTTGGTAATTCTTCTGCTCGTAGAGGCTCTGTCCCTGCGCGCGCAGCACCGCGGCCATAAGGCGGTCAGTCGGTTCGACCTTTTCGCGCGCAAAGGCATAGGCTTCGCCGATCAACCGGTCCGCCTCGGAGAATTCGTGGTCGGCCAGGAGTGCGAGCGCGAGCTGCACTTTGATCTTCTCGGTCGAGCGATGCTCTTTGCCAAGACCCGCCTCCGCAATCGCCAATGCCTCCCTGGAGGTACGCACCGCCGCTTTCACGTCTCCCTTTAGCAGGTACAGGAGGCCAAGGTTATGCGTTGAGATAGCGACGCGCGGATGCAGCGGCCCGAGCGCGGCGCGGAACATGGCCGTAGCCTTCATCTGAAGACGCTCCGACTCGTCGAACAATCCCTTCTGCTGAAGAGCCGCCGCCACATTCGAATAGTCGTCAGCCACGATGGGATTGCGCTCACCGTAGATTTTCCTCCGCATGGCGAGGCATTCCCGAAGAAGCGGCTCGGCCTCGTCCGGCCGGTACATCGCCGTCAGAAGGCTCCCGAGGCCGCCGAGGGACTCGGCGATCGCCTCCGGGTTGGGGCTCGGCGCACTGCGGCGCAGGTCCAAGACGCGCCGCATGATCGCAAGCGCTTCGTCGTAGCGCGCCTGCTCGTCCGCCATGATGCCGAGCTGCTGGAGGGTGTCGCCAATCCTCGGATCGCTCTGCGGGAGCCCCTTTTCGAAAACCGCGAGCGCGCGGCGGTAGGTCGCCTCCGCTTCGGCGAATCGCCCTTCCCCGCGGCGCAGCGTCGCCACTTGGTCGAGCGTTTCGCCGAGAAGCGGATCATCGTTTGCGAGGTGCTGGATCGCGAGCGCGAGAGCACGCTCCTGGGTTCCCGCTGCCTCCTTGAACAGGCCCATGTTCTGGTACATCTCGCCGATGCTGTTTAGGAGGCGAACCTCCGTCTCGGGCTCGTTCTTCAGCCGTCGCGGCAGCTCTTCGACCGCCTGGTCGAGAAGCTCCTTCGCGGTGGTCGCGCCGCGGAGGTTCTCGTGCGGGTTGGTGAGCTGGAACATTTCGATGAGCAGCGACGTGGTGGCCGCGGCGCGGGTAGCCTCGCGGGTGGCCTGGTCGCGTTCGCGCACCGTCTCCCGGTATTGCCGGAACCAGAGACCGAGCGACACGACGACAAGGACGGCGACGAGCGCCGCCACCGAAGCTGCGGCCCGGTTGCGCTTCAGGAACCTCAATGCCCGGTAGCCTCGCGCCCCGCCGCGGGCCTCGACGGGCCTGACGGCCAGGTGGTGCGCGACATCGTTCCCGAGGTCTGCCGCCGACTGGTACCGGCGGCCGGGCTCCTTGCGCAACGCCTTGGCGGCGATGGCGTCCAGGTCGCCGCGCAGGCGCTTTGCGAGTGCCGCCGCGTTCTTCGCGGGGGGAGGCGGCGAGTACGGAGCCGGAGCGTCACTTTCGCCGGCGCGCAGGGCAAGGTCGCTTACACGGGCGGCCTCCTCATGCAGGATCGCGTCGCGCAGTTCCGCGACCGTGCGTGCATGCCGGTATGGCAGCCGACCGGTTAGAAGCACCGAAAGGAGCACTCCCAAGGAATAGACGTCGCTCAAGGTTGTCGTCTCTTCTTGGCCGACCTGTTCCGGGCTCGCGAAGGGCAAGGTAAGGGGCGACGGTTCGCTGGCGCCGCTCCCGGCGGCGCCGACCTCCTTCGCGATGCCGAAGTCGAGAAGTTTCAGCTCGCTGGTCGCGGTCACGAGAATGTTCTCGGGCTTCAGGTCGCAGTGGATCACGAGCCGCTGATGGGCGTAGGCCACCGCCTCGCAGACCTTCAGGAAAAGCCGCAGCCGCTCCGGTACGCCGAGCTTCTGCCGCTCGCAGTATGCGGTGACTGGCTCGCCCTCGATGAATTCGAAGACAAAGTAGGGCAGGCCCTCCGGGGTCTCGCCGCTGTCATGGAAGGTCACGATTGCGGGGTGGGTGAGGCCCGCGAGGCGCTTGTCCTGCGAGAGCCTTGCGGCGCGGGAGAAGAGCACTTTGAGCGCCACCCTCCGGTCGTTGTTCTTCGTGTCTCGCGCCTCATAGACCGCGCCCATGCCGCCGGCGCCGACTCGGCCCACCACAACGAAGTGGTCGATGTGGTCGCCTTGCTCGTAGTCCGGCTCCTCCGGCTCGTTGGGCAGGCCCAGGAGCCCCTTGAGGGCGCAGGTCGCGACGGGCGGGGCGTCGAGCAGGGCCTCGACCTCGCTGTGGAGTTCGGCATCGCCGCCGCAGGCCCGGTCGAGGAACGCCAGCCGGTCTTCGGCCGGAACCTGAAGCGCCTCCTCGAATATCCGCTTCACTTCGAGCCACCGTTTAAAAGGCGCCATCCTATTTCCTCCTGTCCGCACCGACGAGGTGCACGAGGAGCCTCCGCGCGGTGTCCCACTGCTCCCGGACTCTTCTGCGGGACAACCCAAGATCCTCTGCAATCGCCCGCTCACTTAGCCCATCGAAGACCCGGAGCTTCACGATCTCGGCAAGCTCCGGGTCCTGCTCCTCGATGCTTGCCATGACCTCGAAGACGAAAAGGGTGGCCTCCGCGTCTTCGCGCAGGTCGGCGGGATGCGCCACTTGCTCCAGGGACACCTCTTGTTGATCGCCGCCGCGCTTGACGGCATCGGCCCGGCGGAGCGAGTTGATTGCGAGGTGCCTTATGGCCGCATGCGCATAGGCGAAGAACTTCTTCCGATTCGCGAGGTCCGGGAAGCGGTCGGCCAGATCAATGTAGAGCTCGTTCAGGAGGGCGGTCGGGGTGAGCGAACCGGCAGGGAGTCTCCCGAGGTGGTACTGGCACATGCGTTTCAGGGTCGAATAGAGGAGACCAATTAGCTCATCAAGACCCCCTCGGTCGCCCTCTCCGATCCGCCGGAGAAGGTCGGTGATGGTCCGTGCATCCTCGGGCATAAGCTGCACTCCCTCAGAGATTTGGCGCTTTCGCGTTCGGGCATCTTACGCTGGCACCTTCATGTCTTCAAGCGCATTTTCGCCCTCCGCTGGTCCAGCGTCCCGGCAAATCCACCTTCGGAGTCTGGACCAAAAGCACCTCGTTCCGCGCCTTCTATAGAGGAGGGGAACACACAACGACTCTGGATTGGTCACCGCTGTCGCCGTCGGCATTGCGCCATTTGGGAAGAGGCATCATACTTTACCTATTACTAACACGCATTTGGGGTTTTTCGTCGCCGACAGTCGCCGGCGAAACCATTAGAAGAGGACTAATCACATGAACGAGCCGGTAAGTGTTCCCAAACCAGCCATTCCCCGATCGCCCCGACGGCTTTCCGTCTTAGTCGGGCTGATTCTTGGCGTTCTCTTGGTGGCCGGGGCCATCGGCCTCTATGCGCAGCAGAAGGGGTCCGCTGCCTCTTCGCTTCAGCCTTCGTGCCTCACACCTCTCGTGGCATCGGAGTCCTCGACTTCTGCCGCGGAAGCGCAGGCATTGCTTCCAGTGATCCCACCTCAATCGAGTCCCGCCACGGGCGGATTTATAGGCGCAATGCCAGGCGAGCCCGCACCTAGCCCGGACCGCTTTCAAACAATCTTTGGGTATCACGGCCCCTACTACAACACCAGTAACCTCGACGGTCATCTCGTCGTTCTTACTCCATCTGTCTACACGTGGCCCACTGCCAGCTGGAAAGCCACAGGATTACTCCGCAATCAAACGCGCTGTCCTGTTCATGTGAACAACCTCTTCGCCAGCCTCATAGGGTCTCAAGGAGAGGTTCTCGCAACGGCAGCGGCAGAAGTCCCTGTAGCCGACCTAAGAGCCGGAGAGCCTGCGCCGTTTGTAATTCAGTCCCCGATACCAAGCAATCAGGTCAAGTCGGTTGATTGGCACATAGACTACGAATCAGCCCAAAGCCCATCGAGGCTTTTTGACCTTCAAATCTACAGGGCGCAGACAGACCCTGACGGTACCTATTCCCTCTTTGGACAGATTCGCAACGACGCTTCTGCAACCAGTTCGGCTCGGATTGTAGCAGCCTGGCTCGACCAAGAGGGCAACGGAAAAGTGCTTTACGTGGACTCGCCACAAATGGTGTCCATCAGCGCCGGTGCTGTTAGCGCATCGCTGACCGCTGCGTTTAGCCCCACTACTACGCTAAGCGCAGGTGCTACCGACCAGTTTGAATACGACAACAGCGACCCCACCCTTGCTGCTCTCCTCGGGCAAGCGAGGCTGGCGCTCTGGGGGACTTCGAAGTGAAGATCAGAAAAACGCTTCTCCTCATTGGCATCTTCGCGCTGGCAGGCCAACACGCTCATGGAGCCACCGTGTATCATTTTGGTGCCGATCCTCTTGCCGACGTTCAGGAGGCAGCCGCAAACTATAACGCCTGCCCGAAGCACCTCAACACAGAACAGTTGGTCGCTCTCATGCTCTCGCCGACCTGGTGGGAGGTTGCCGGCCAGAGTGGTAACAACACCCCGTCTCCGATGACTCTCGGTCGCCACGACAATGGAAACATGTTGTATCTTCCGGGCCAATGGATGGCTGGGGCACCCTATCGTCGCGTTTTTTGGCATCCGGGTATCGGCGTGTGGGAGCTGGACGACAGGTTCAAGGGGTCCTCTCTAAGCATTGAAAAATTCACTACCAGCCAAATCGCGCCTATGGAAGGCTCGGCACAGTTCGTGGCGCACGACATGTCAATGACATACTGCAATCATTACAACAGCGACGAGACCATCCCGTTGTATTGGGTGTTTAGTCCGTATTGCGCGTGCGCCAGCGACATGGCGTGCAATACCAGCAGCCAGTATCATAGGCAACACCCAGATTCCGCAAACTGCAATGCAACTTATACCAAGCTTGTAGGTGGAGCGGCTGTTATTCCTGACCCGTCCCATCCAACCGACAGCTATGGTGGTGGGAAGCCGGACTCGTGTCACTTTGCTGGTGCGCCGGACGCATCGTTCCCCTGCATCTTCGTAGACCCTGAACATAATGCTCAGGGAGATATCTCTTGGACCCAGTCTCCACCTCCGAACCCGACAAACGCGAATCCGCCCCTTGCGCTTCCCTTCTATGTGTTCTACCAGCTTGACAATACGGTTCAGCCGCCAGTGCAGTATGAATGGCGCTACTGGATGCAAGAAGTCACTTTCTACCCACAGGACAATGCGGCGAGGCGAGAGTACGGCACTGGTTCGTCAGAACAGCTTCAATGGTTTCCAGGTGGAGCCATCTCTAATTTGCGTGCAAGTAACTATGGGCTTTGCGACGAGACTATGAAGCGTGGCGCTTGCGGCGTTCAGCCGCCTCCCCCTTCAAACCTCTCCGTCATCCTCACGGCGACTCCAGCCAGCGGGCCTGCGCCCCTGAACGGCGTTACCTTGCAAGCTAACGTGACGGGTACTCCGAACGAGACCATCAACTACACCTTCTATTGCGACCGACCGGACCACGGCACGAACATCACGCAGCCCTGGGACTATAAGCAGGACACGGTATCGCGGACTCAAATGAGGGTCCCCGGCGGGACCTGCGATTACCTGTATAAAAATCCCGGAACATACACCGCGAAGGTCATAGCCGAGCAGGGAAACGGCGCGGCGCAGAGTCAGGTGACGATTACGGTGAGCGGTGGCGGCACGTCCGGGTGCTTCCCTCTCGTACTTGCCACGAACAACCCGGCCGGTGGCGCGGCGCCCGTGGCCTCTCCGCCGGGAAGCGACCCCTGCGCCGTGGGCGAGTACCAGCCCGGTACGCAGATCCAGCTCACGGCGACACCGGCGAGCGGCTGGACGGTCGGCAGCTGGACCGGAACGGCGGACGACCCGAGCACTTCGGACACTAACAGCCTCGTCATGCCGGCGGCGAGCCACACGGCGACCGTGAACTATGTCCAATCGGCGCCGAGCCCCCTTACGATCACCACGACCTCTTTGCCGGATGGTTTCGTCGGCCAGCTGTACATGACCACGCTCATGGCCTCGGGCGGTACCGGCACCGGCTACCATTGGAGCATACAGAGCGGCAGCCTTCCGGCAGGGCTCGGCGGCAACGGCCAGACCGGCGTCATAAGCGGCACGCCGACACAGGGTGGCATCGGCAGCAATTTCACCGTGGGCGTCACGGATTCCGGCGGCGACTCCGCGAGCCGGCGGTTCTCGCTCTACGTGGAGCCGGCGGCGGGCCTCGCGATCAATTCGAGCGCTGCGGGCAGCTTCGCCTTCTTCGTAGGCAACCCATACACGCGAGCGAACTCGATCACTTATACCGCCGAGGGCGGCCAGGCGCCGTACTCCTGGAGCGCGACCGGCTTGCCGCCGGGCCTCCAGATCGATCCCGCGGGCGGCTTCCTCTATGGGACGCCCACGGCGACCGGGAGCTATTCGGCGACCATCAAGGCTGAGGACTCGACCGGCAAGACGGGCTCGCTTTCGGTGGTGCTCCCGGTCACGAAGACGACCATCACCATCTCCGGCTCGGGAGGCCAGGTACCGGCGAACCCACCGGCGGGCCAGGTCGGGAAGAGCTATGTGACCTTCTTCGAAGCCGGCGGCGGGAGCAACGCAGGCTTCCAGTGGTCCGTACAAGGGAGCCTGCCGCCTGGCCTCGTGTCCCAAAACGGCCCCGGCTGTCCGGCAATCTGCGCTCTCGAAGTCACCGGCACGCCGACCATGCCCGGCACCTATACTTTCACCGTTTCGGTGACCGACTCCCTCGGCGATCAAGGAAGCCAGGCCGAAACGATCGTCGTGAACTCCGGGACGCCGCCCTCGATCACGACCACCCAGCTCCCCACCGCGACAATCGGGTCCACCTACACGGCGAGCCTCGCCGCCACCGGTGGCACGCCGCCATATCGCTGGAGCTTCGTGGGCGCGAGTCCGGACCCCGGCATCACCCTCTCGCAGAGCGGCACCTTTGGCGGCGCCTCCCGAAACACGAACGACTGCCCGACCGGCTCCTCGGACGGCCTCGGCGGGCGTTGGGTCGGCACCGGCTATCCCTCGACCTACTTCCAGGTGCTCGTCACGGACGCCGCCGGCCAGAGCAGCTCGAAGCAGCTCTGCCTCGTCTCCTACTACCCGCGACCCCAGGTGACCTCGGACACGCCGTCCTCAGTCACGATCGACGGCGCGAGCCATACGTTCACCTTGAACGGCGCGAACTTCAGGAGCACGTCGTACATCGTCACGAACGGTGGTGGCACTCTCCCCTCGACCTACGTGGGACCGAACGCGCTCTCTTTCACGCTCTACGTCGGCAGTTTTTACCCGCTCTGCGCGAATCCGAACGGCACCGACTGCTTTGATGCGCAGACCCTCCCGCAGTGGGTGATCGAGCCGTACTCGAACATAAGCACGACGAGCGTCGGCCTCCCGATCTACAACCCGCCGCCGACCCTAAGTTCGGTCGCGGCCGTGCTCGACAACACGAACCAGCCCTGCACCGCAAACCAGCTCTGCCAACTCGTGGTCACTGGTAGCGGATTCTCCTTCACCGGCGACACCTCAATGCTTATCGTGGAAGCGAACGAGAGCGTGACGATCGCCACCTACCCCTCGGGACCGCCGCCATGGGGACAGATCATCACGGGCGCGTTCTCCCTGCCATCCGGGACCTATACCTTGCAGGTCACGAACAATCACCAGGCGGGCGGGTCGAACGTGTCGGTATCGACGACCTTCCAAGTGAACTGAAGGTGGGATTTGGGCGGCGCCAGATGGCGCCGCCCAAATGGCTCAGGTTCGAGAACGATTAGGAGGCATCTGCCATGCGTAAGCCGCAGGTCGAAGGCCACTGGCACTCCCTGGTCGAGGGCTTTGCCACCTCATCCCTGGACTTCTACGAGCTGGTAAAGGCCGGCATTGCGAGGCGGGAGATCCCCGACCTCAAGGTTTCCCAGGTGGAGTGGAAGGAGAGCGGCTTGGGCTCCGGCAAGCGCACCTACCTGCGAGTTAGCCGCGAGGGCCTGAACTTTGATATCTGCGCCGCGCCCTTCGGCACCGGGTACTTCTTCTCCTGGTGGCTCGCACGCATTCCGCGCGTCCTCTTGGACTTCGCCTTCATCTTCGGCTGTTTCTGCGCTTGGTGGCTCATTGCCCTCGTCCTCCTCTCGGGGAACCGGGAGGGCCATGGCTGCGGCGTGATCTTCGCCCCCTTCGTGCTCTTGGCGCTCATCCTCGCCCTCGGCTTCTTCGTCCGCTACGGCGAGAGTGGCCTGGAGACGACCGTTCTCTCCATGCCGATCACCGGCTTCTGCTATGGGCTCATCTTCCGCCCGCAGACATATGTCAACGAGGACACCGCGATCATGTTCCGAGAGTCGGTCCACCACGCGGTCACGGAAGCTATCGACCAGGTGACCTCCGCTCAAGGCGTGCGCGGGCTCTCCGAGGAGGCGCGTAAGATCACCTTCCAGCCGGGCGGCAAGAGATGACCGCCGCGGGATAGAGGATGAGCCGTACCACCCTGCCGGAGCGCCTTACCGAGCAGTTCTACGCCTGGGAACTGCGCGGTCGGGGCTGGCAGGAGTTTCCCTCCGCGGTCGCGCTCGAACCGCCCTACGTACCCTTCCCCGGATACTTCCTGCCGCCGATCAGGGACGACGGCCACCGGCCGGGACTCCTCAGTCGCTTCCTGGCACCGCCTCGGCGAGAAGAAGAAACACCAGAGCTTGAGGAACCCGAACCGGAAGCGTTCCAAACCGACGAGCCCTTGATCGAGTGCCTCGTCTCCCTGCCGCGGGACGAGGCGGTGAAGCCCGAGAGCGCCGAGCGCTTTCTCCTGGCCCTCTCCGGCGCCGAGCTGCCCTTGGCCTTCGAGGTGGTGGGCCTCTCGGATCAGCTCCGCGTGCAGCTCGTCTCCCGCGCGCCGGATGCGGGACTCCTCGCAAACCAGCTCCGGGCCTTCTTCCCCGAGGTCTCGATCGCGACCGAGCCGGAAGGGTTGCGGCAGACGTGGACGCGCACGCAGGGCGAGACCGTCCTCGTCCACTTCGGCTTGGCGCGCGAGTTCATGCTGCCCTTGGCCTCCTTCCGCTCCCTCGACCCCGATCCCTTGCTGCCGCTCTTCGGCGCGATGGCCGAGCTCGAACAGGGCGAGATAGGACTCGTCCAGGTGATCTTCCAGCGGGTCCGTGAGCGGTGGGCCGAGAGCGTGATGCGCGCTGTCGTGACCGGCGGCGGCGAGCCCTTTTTCGCGGACTACCCGGAACTCACGAAGGCTGCGCGGGAGAAGGTTTCCCGGCCCCTGTATGCCGCCTGTCTGCGGATAGCAGCAAAGAGCAGCGATGCGAGCGGCGCCTGGCGGATCGTGCGCGACCTGGCCGGAGCCGTGACCCATTTCGGCGTGCCTCACGGCAACGAGCTTCTCCCGCTCGCCTCCGAGGAAGGCGACGACGCGACCGAGCAAATCTTCGAGAGGGTCAGTCGCCGGCCGGGCATGATCGTAGGAAGCGATGAGCTGGCGGCCTTGGTACACCTCCCGGGCGCCTCAGTGCGGGTGCCGAAGCTCCTGCGGGAGATACGACGATCGAAGGCGGCGCCAGCGCTCTCGCAAGGATCAGGCATCCTTCTCGGCGAGAACCTCCACCACGGCAAGACGGTGCCGGTCAGGCTTCCGAATGATCTGCGGCTCCGGCATCTCCATGTGATCGGGGCCTCGGGCTCGGGCAAGTCCACGCTCCTCATCGATCTCATCATGCAGGACATCGAAGAGGGCCGGGGCGTCGGCGTCCTCGATCCGCACGGCGATCTCATAGACGAGATCGCGGGGCGCATCCCCGAGGGGCGCCTATCGGACGCCATCCTCTTCGATCCGGCGGACACTGCATACCCGGTTGCCTGGAACATCCTCGAAGCCCACAGCGAGCTTGAGCGCACGCTCCTTGCCTCGGACCTCGTAGGCATCTTCCGCCGCTTCTCGACCTCCTGGGGCGACCAGATGACAAGCGTTCTTGGGAACGCGGTCCTCGTGCTCCTTGAAAACCCCGGAAGCACGCTCCTTGATCTCAGGGAGTTCCTGGTGGACCGTTCGGCCCGCGAACGGTTGCTTGCCGCGGTCGATGATCCATACCTCCTTTCATATTTTCGGCATGAGTTTCAGCTGGCGGCCGGGAAGAGCGTGGGCGCCATCCTCACGAGGCTCGATGGCTTCTTGAGAAGCAAGACGGTGCGCCAGATTGTCGGCGCTCGTGAGAGCCGGCTTGATCTTCGCGCCGTCGTAGACCAGGGGCAGATCTTCCTTGCCCGGCTCTCCGAGGGCGCGATCGGGGAGGAGAACGCAGCGCTCCTCGGAAGCCTCCTCGTCTCCAAGTTCCACCAGATCACGATGAGCCGGCAGGAGGTGAAAAGAGAAGAGCGCCGGCCCTTCTTCCTTTACGCGGACGAGTGCCAAGAGGTAGCCACTTCTTCCATGGCGCAGCTCCTTGCGGGAGCGAGGAAGTACGGCTTGGGACTCACGCTTGCCCATCAGGATCTCCGCCAGCTAGAAGCGAAAGCTCCCGAGGTCGCCTCGGCCCTTCTCGGGAACGCCGGCACGCGCATCGCCTTCCGGGTCGGTGACCGGGACGCGAAGGCTCTCTCCGAGGGTCTCTCCTTCTTTGGCGCTGGCGACCTCATGAGCCTGCGAGTTGGGGAGGCCATCGCCCGGATCGACAACTCGCAGGGTGACTGCAATCTAAAGACGCATCTTCTGCCGGCGGTGGCGCCAGAGACGGCCGCCGAGCGGCGCGAGGCGATCACCGCTCGCTCGCGCGAGCGCTATGCCGTGCGGCGTGAAGAGCGGCAAAGAGCGGCTGAGTCGGAGCCAGAGGTCACACGGCCGGCAGCTCCACGCACGGAAAGGACGCCACCGCCGGTCCCGACCAAGCCAGCACCCACCCCGCCGCAACCGGCACCGGCCCGCGAGCGCGGGACTCCGCCCATCGCGCCTCCGCCCCTCGGCCGCGGTGGGCCGGAGCATCAGTACCTCCAAGAACTCGTGAAGCGCTGGGGCGAGGCCAAGGGTTACCGGGCGACGGTCGAGGAACCGTTGCCGTCCGGCGGCCGGGTGGACGTGGCTCTGCGGCGCGAGGGGCATTCCCTCGCTTGCGAGATCTCGGTCACGACTGGCGCCGAGCACGAAATTGGGAACGTCCTGAAATGCCTTGAGGCGGAATTCGATGATGTGGTCCTCCTCTCGCTCCATCGCGGCACGCTCGGCAAGGTGCGGCAGGCGGCGGAAACCAGGGTGGCCGAGAAGGACCGGGGCCGTCTCCACTTTATGAGCCCGGAGGAGTTTTTCACGTTCCTTGACGCTCCGGCGCCGGCTGCGACCGAAACAACGGTAGGCGGGTACAAGGTGAAGGTGAAGTACCGGCCGGCCGAGGGCGAAGCGGCGACGAGGAAAAGCAAGGCGGTCTCGGAGATACTGCTCAAGAGCGTGAAGCGGATGAAAAAAGAGGAATAGGGAGGGGAGGAGCCCGTAGCCCGATCGGAAGAAATATCCCAAGATGTGATATTTTCTTTTGGCTGAGGTAGACGGGAACTCCGCAGGAGAGCGAGTGGCTATGACCAAGGCAAAGCAAGCCGACGAACCGGCCCCGAAGCGCGTCGCGATCTGGATCAGGGTCTCGACCGAGGACCAAGCCAAGGGCGAGAGTCCCGAGCACCACGAGCACCGCGCCCGAGCCTATGCGGAGGTGAAGGGCTGGCAGGTGGTGACCCTGTATAACCTGGCCGGCGTCTCCGGCAAAGCCGTCATGGCCCACCCGGAAGCCCGCCGGATGATGGAGGACGTGAAGGCCGGCCGCATCTCGGGCCTCATCTTCTCCAAGCTCGCGCGCCTGGCCCGCAATACCAAGGAACTCCTCGACTTCGCGGAGTTCTTCAAGGCGGAGGGCGCCGACCTCATCTCCCTTCAGGAGTCGATCGACACCTCGACCCCCGCCGGCCGCTTCTTCTACACGGTCGTGGCCGGCATGGCGGCCTGGGAGCGCGAGGAGATCGCCGAGCGCGTCTCGGCCTCTGTCCCTATCCGCGCGAAGCTCGGCAAACCCCTCGGCGGTGCCGCGCCCTTCGGTTACCAGTGGCATGAGCGGCGCCTCGTGCCCCACCCGGAGGAAGCGCCGGTGCGCCGACTCATCTACGAGCTGTTCCGCGAGCACAAGCGCCTGAAGACCGTCGCGCAGACCTTGACCGCGCGCGGCTACCGCACGCGGCGGGGCGAGCGCTTCACGGATACGACGCTGCGCCGCCTCATCGAGGACCCGACCGCGAAAGGCGCGCGGCGGGCGAACTACACGAAGTCCCGCGGCGACGGCAAGAGCTGGGACTTGAAACCGGCTGCGGAGTGGGTGACCGTCGCCGTGGAGCCCGTCGTCTCCGCGGAGCTGTGGACGGAATGCAACGCCCTCCTTGCAGAACGGACGCGCACGCGGAAGCCTCCGACCAAGCGGCCGGTCCACCTCTTCACCGGGCTCGTCCACTGCACCTGTGGTGGGAACTTCAAGGTTCCCTCAAGCATCCCGAACAAGTACGTCTGCGACGGGTGCCGGCGGAAAATCCCGATCACCGACCTCGAACGGCTCTTTCAGACGGAACTTGAACGCTTCGTCCTCTCGCCCGCAGCCGTGGCGGCTCACCTCGCCGACGGGGATGCGGCACTCGTCGGGAAGGACGCACTGCTCGCGTCGCTCCTCTCCGAGCGGGAGCGCCTCGCGGCAGAAGCCGAGAAGCTCTACCGCCTCTACCTGGCCGACTCTCTCTCGGTCGAGAGCTTCGGGGCGAAGCACCGGCCCCTTGAGGAGCGCCTCCGCCAGCTGGATGAGGAGGTGCCCCGCCTCCAAGGCGAAATCGACTTCCTCCGCATCAGCCTCCTGAACCAGGCCGAGGTCATCTCTGAAGCTCGCGATCTCTACCACCGCTTTGAGGATTTGCCTTTCGAGGACCGGCGGGCAATCGTCGAGGCGATCGTGGAGCGCATCCAGATCGGGAGGGAGGAAATCGAGCTGACGCTCGCCGCCCTCCCTTCCTTTCCCAAGATGACGGCATTTGGGCAACACACCCCCAGGGGTTCATTCATAAGTTGCCACCCTGCCGCGTCACCCTCCGAGGACGCAAGGCGGCGACCTCAAGAACGTGGCGATGTGATAGCGTCTGATGCGTGCGCACCACACTCGACATAGCAGACGATATCCTCCTAGCAGTGAAGGAGAGAGCGCGCCGGCAGAGGCGCAGTTCAGGGGAGGTGCTCTCCGACCTCGCTCGCGAAGCCTTGACCCGGCAGGGCCACGCCGGCCACGCCGCCGAACCCGAGGCCTTCTACGGCTTCCAGCCCCTCCCTCGCCGGGGCGCCGTCATCTCGAACGAGATGGTCGACCGTCTCCGTGAGGAGGATCTCGAATAGTGCGCGCTCTGCTCGACGTCAACGTGCTGCTCGCCTTGCTCGATCGCGATCACGTCGATCACGGTCGCGCCCGCGAGTGGATCTCGACCGAGATCCACTTGGGCTGGGCCTCGTGCGCCGTGACGCAGAACGGCTTTATCCGCGTGGTCAGCCAGCCCCGCTATCCGAGCCCGGTCTCTGCGATGGCAGCGGTCGAGCTTCTGCGCCGAGCGACGGAGACGGAGTACCATGAGTTCTGGCCTTCATCCGTGAGCTTCCTGGACGGGGGACGTATCGACGCGAGCCGCGTTCACGGACCACGCCAGGTGACCGATGTCTACCTCCTCGCTCTTGCCGTGGAGCGAGGAGGCCGGTTCGTCACGTTCGATCGTTCGGTGCCCACCACCGCGGCCCTAGGGGCAGGGAAGCGCCATCTCCTGGTGCTGTGAGGGTGAGTGATCGGCCCCGGGGAGCCGTGCGATCGCAACCTGCGGACTGCCATGACGCCATGATTGCCGCCACCGCCCGGGTGCGCGTCCTGCGCCTTGTAAGCTGCACCGGAGCGACTTCAAGTCCTTTGACCAGACTGCGACCCGAGAGCGGCGCGTCGAGGATGCCCTGTACCTCCAACGCCATTGTCGGTGTGGACTTCGGCGCACCTCGGCGCGCATGCGACCAGCGCCGGAAGATAGTCGCAATTGCCGCGTATCCCACCGACTGGTGCCGCTACCGCATCGGCGCGACCGGGATGAACGCGCGCCTCGCCGATGGCCCGCCTGGCTGGACCGCGAAGGAGCTGCTCGATGAGTTGCTCACTCGGCCCGTTCGCATCGCCGCCTTTGACTTCCCTTTCTGCATCCCGGACGCGCTCCTGCGGGACGAGCAGTTCGCCGCCGATGTCGGCTACGAGTACGGTGCGTTCCGCGGCTGGAGGGCCTTCAACTGGTTCGTCGCCCAACAGTTGGCGCTCGGCGATCCACTGGACTTCCGTCCGTTTGAGGCGTGGCAAGCGAGGGCCAATCGCGCGCGACTATGGACCAAGCGCGCGACCGACATCGCGGCTGGCGGCCAGCCGCCTCTCAAGGACAAGTTCCAGGCGACCTTCCAGATGACACTCCTGGGGAACGCGCTTCTCGCGCGCCTGTGGGAGTCGCATCGGTATCGCGTGCTGCCGTTCCCCGGCGGCCGCGGCACGGGCGAGGTCATCGAGGTCTATCCGGGCGCCACTCTCCGGCAGATGGGCTTGGCGAACTACAAATCGCGCCCCAATGAAGCCATCAGCCTCTGCATCGCAGCCTGCGAGGCCGCCGGTATCAAGCTCGACATCGACCACCGCGTGGCGCGCTGCTGCCGCTACTACAGCTCGGGCACGAGGACTCCCGACTACGATGCCGCCGACGCGTTCGTTGCTCTGTGCACCGCGATCCTCCACGCCGAGGGCGCGTGCCATGAAGCGATTGATGGTGATCCGTTCCTCAAGGAACGTGAGGGAGCCATCTGGGTGCCAGCTCGCCGTCGTGATGTTCGAGAAGATGCAGGCGCTCCTCCACGGTCCGGAACTCTTCCCCGCGGATCAACTTGGGTAAAGCCACCTTCAAAGTGAGACGGCAAGAGGGCGACACACCCCCAGGGTTGCATTGCCCTTTGTGGCCCAGAGAGCCCCGAGGAGCGCATCGCGCCTTTCGCCGGTGTCCCCCTTTCTCGATTCGGAACAGCGCGGCAGACTCAGCCGCGGGGGACACCGGCGCGGGCCTTGCTCCCAAGGTCTACTGCGGGCGCCGGCAGGTGTGCGCGCGACCGCAGGAATTGCCGGGCGCCCGACACACCATCAGGCTGCGGCTGCCTGGTTGCTCCAGGGGAAGGTGCTCTATCGCAGCGCTGATCGCCGATGCCGAGTGATCATGATGTTCCAAATGGAACCGTTGCTCTGACGCTACCTTGCAAGACGTGCCCGCCTCTCGGTTCGAGGACGCACAATCGAAACATCGTTCTCTAGGGAAAGGTGCGCCCAAACAGCATTCAAATGATAAGGCGCCACGGATACCATGCTCCGGGCGCTCTCCTCGACCGACGGTCAAGGCACCTCCGCGCCAGCGCCCGTCACCAACGGCGGGAGCAAGCCCCCCGGCCCGATCGCGGTCGCGCCGTCAGGCGCGCCGCGGTCGGGCCAACCCATCGCAAAGCCCTCCGCACTTCTCAGTATCCGTGCTGAGATGTCGAAGGGTTGGCGCGGTCAAAGCGGATTTTCTTGGTCGCCAAGGGTGCTGAAGAGGCGGGTTAGCCGGCAGAAGCGAGGCGGAGCGCACCTGGGCTGCGCTTCCTGGTGGCCGTCCTCGCCTTGCTTGGCTACGACCTGCGGCCAGCTTGCGGTTAGGCTAGCTTAGTGTCCCGCCGCTCCGGAGCTCCCGGTCGCTGCGCTTGCAGTCTTCAGGTAGCGCAGGCACCAGGCGTGGATGAGGCGGCGCCGGGTGGCTGAGAGGTCGCGTGTGCGCGGCATGTAGCCGTAGTGGTCCCAAAGCGGTCGCGAGGTGCGCTGCAGGAGCAGCGCTGCCATTTGCGGGTTTTCCCACTGCTGCGGCTGGTTGAGCGGAATAACCAGACTCATCGCCGGATACAGCAGGTAGTAGTTGCGCAGGACCTCGGCGAAGAGGACGTCATATGTCAGCTTGTCGTTGCCGATCGGCTGGGCGGCATCTGGATCCTGATAGTACTGGCTGTAGTCCCGGTCGTTTGGCAGGATGCGGAGACTGACCGGGAGAATGGCCGTGGTGTCGAGGCTCTGGTACTCCTTCGGCGGCGCGTCCTGACCGGGGACGGTGAAGGTGAACAGGCGGTTGCCCGGCTGGCTCACGTCGACGGTGAGGGGATCGCCCGGCTTGAAATGGGTGGTCAGCTGCTCCAGCGGTCCGGGTTTCTGGTTGGGCGTGGTGTCGTAGGCCCAGACGGTGATCGGCGGGCAGTCGGCGGCAGAGAGCTCCTTGCCCTTGCGGAAGACCCGGATGGTCGCCGGTTCTTCGGTCGCGCTCTGGCTGAGGAACCTGGATGCCAGCTGCGGCTCGCCGTCCTTGGGGAGGATCTGCTCGCCGAAGAGGCCGCTCTGATCCGAGGCGATCAGGTAGTCGAACTCCTTGAGCAGGTCCGCATCGCCCTCTTTGGCGTGCAGGACCACCGCGAACTCCCCCGCCTCCAGGTCTGCCGGGGCGATGCCTTGGAGCGGAAAGTCGAAGATCCAGCCGCGCGCGTCTCCCGCCGCCGTGTCCTGGTAGTCGACCGTGCCGATCTGGTGGTCGCGCCCGCCGGCGCGGAGCACCAGGCTCACCTGGCCGAAGTCGTACTTCGCGTTGTCGCCGGTCTGCAGCGGCACGAAGTTGCCCTGATAGCGATCCGGGAACGCGCCCGAGAAGTCGACCGAGATCTGATCCTTGCCGGTGTGCAGGATCGCCGGCGCCAGCGCGAAGGGCGGGAAGTTGCCCATCTCGCCGGACGGGATGGGGAAGGTGCTGCCGGATTGGTTGAGCAGCCTGCCGGTCGGCACCGACTGCATCTCGCCCTCGAACCAGGGGGCCAGCGTGCCGACCAGCTCCAGGTAGTCGGGGTTGGTGCCCTGCTTCGTATACAAATCGACCATCGCGTCGTACCACGTCTGGTCCGGATAGGCGAAGGTATTGATCGGTTGCAGCGGCCGGTAGAGGTAGTAGCGGAACACCAGCCCCGCCAGCTTTTCGCCGCCCGGCCCCTGCGGCGGCAGGTAGTCGAGGATCGGCTGTCCCGTCAGCTGCGCCAGCGGTACGACGCACTGGAAGGCGCCGCCGGCGCCGTTCGGCCCGCTCAAGTTGGTATTGCGCTGGAAATTGATCCACCGCGTCACCGCCTTGCTCGGCTTGCCGCTGAACAGCGCCTTGCCATCCAGCTCCAGGGTCAGCGCATCGCTGAACACCTGGCTGCACGGCGAATCCTCCGGATTGACATCGATCAGCATCGCCTTGCTGCCGCCTGCGCCCGGCCCGCTCTTGAACGACAGTTGGGCGCCGACCAGTTGGCTGGCGTCCGCTCCGCCCTGGGGGCGATCGCCGCTCTGCACCGCGACCACAGTCACCCCCGTCATGGTGAGCCCCATGTCGCCGTAATAGTTCCATTCGCCCGGAATCCGCGGCACCATCTTTTCCGCCGCCACGGAAGCAGCCGCGGCGGCTCCTCCCACCACCCCTTGCGTCCCGCCGCCCACCGGCTCGGCGTGCTCGGAGCGCGTCGTCCGCGCCACCGCCGGGGCCGCGCTGCCCGACTGCGGCGGCGGCACGTAGAAGCTGACCTTCTGCATCCACGCCACGTACTGGTCGTCGGTCATGCCGTAGGTGATCGCCTGCACCGACTTGGTGTCCGCCTGGCGCAGCGGCTCACCCGCATAGGGGCTGCCCGGAGGGAAGCGGTCGCCCGAATAGTCGTCGTTGTTGGCGGTGCCGACATTGACCGCGATCAATCCCTTGACGTTGATGCGAGGGAAGCAAAAGATGCTCATCCGGTGCGCTCTCCTTGAAAAGTTTCGTAACTCACCGTAATACCGAGAACACTGGAAGTCAAGCCCGCCTGGGTGGTGCTTCCGCTGCCCGGACGTGGGCGAGGGTGCCGCGCCAGCTCCTTGAGCCTGGCGCGGCGACCCGTAGCCGATTATCTCCGGTTGATTGGCAAAAATCGGCAGGCTGCGCCGCATGCGGCGAGCGCGAGGAGCGTCGTGCCGGCGAGCGCCAGACCGATGTCAAATGCGTGCGGCCGGTATCGCAGCTCGAGAACGCCCTGGCCTGCCGGCACGAAAGCTCCCAGAAAGGCGCCATTGACGGTGACGGGAGGCAGCTGCGCGCGGTTCCAGGTGATGCGCCATCCGGGCCAGTTCACGTCGCTGGTGGTGAGCAGGTTCCAGCCCCGCGAGTCGATGGCAAGGCGAGCGGTGCCGCCGGTGTAGGTCAGGAGGCGCACCGTGCCGCCTGCACCCCGTCCCTGCGCCGCTGACGCCGCCACGGGCGCACGGTCGACGACGGTGAGCGCGCGAAAGTCCGTCACGTCCTGCATCTGCTGCACCTCCTTGTCGAAGCCGCGGGCGATCTGCCAGCGGGCGGCGAGGAAGTAGCGGGGCAGAGCAGCTGGATTGGAAAAGACCTGGCCGTCCGGGCCGTCGTAGATCTGCTGCCAGCGCGGATCGGGTGGCGAAGTGTCGGGTGGAGCGTAGATGGTTGCCACGCCGAGAAAATCCAGGAAGGGACTGTCCCAATCGTGCACCCGTTGGTTGTAGTCGTCGGCGCGGACGTCGAGAAACGCGCCGAGCAGCTTTCTATATTCTGGCGCACGGATCGGGTCCGTCGTTTTGATGTCCTCAAGCCCGAAGAAGCCCGGCGTATCCGGCAGGAGGCCGGTGCCGACCGCCGCCATGCGATGGGGCTGGGGGCCCAGGTGCAGCGCTCGGATGGCTTCGGTCTCCGGCAGAACTTCGGCGGGGCGGGCCGGGGGATTGTATTGCCAGGTGGCGAACAGCAGCTCGCAGAAGGTGAGCGCCGTGGCGACGGTCGCGAACGTCCGCGGTCGCACCCGGATGGCAAGGGCTCCGGCCAGGACCAGGAGGACGCCGAGGGAGGCCGCGAGCTGCGACAGGGCCAGGCGGGCGGCGTCGCGGTCCGCAAGGTCGCGCCACTGCAGCCAATAGACCGCGCCAAGGAGCAGCCCCGCTCCGCCCAGGCCGGCCCACAGAGGACGTCTGCCCCTGTCGCTGATCAAAAATGTTGCCAAAGCGATCGAGGCCGCCACCGACGTGCCCAGCACCCACAGGAAGCGCAGGCGCTGATGGAGCGCCACGCCGACCAGCGGCATCCGGCAGACCAGGGGGTACCAGCCGGGAGCTTCCGCAATGGTCAGGAGGGCGACGGCCATGGCGGCGACAAAGAAGCCGGCGGGGCGCTGGCGCAGACACGCCAGGCTGGCAATGGCCAGGGCTAACGCGGCGATGCCGCCGTAGCCGGACGCAACCTCTCCATAGTCGGAGGGGATCGACGGGTCGGGCGTCACCGGCCGCCGGTACGTCCCCGACTGCACCGTGCCCAGGATGTTCGGTGCGACGAGCGGCAAGAGCCATTCGCTGCTCACTCGACGCGCGGGGTGTTGATCCAGGTTGCGGAACGCCTGGTAGCGATCGGTCAAAGGGAGCACCGCGAGCGTCGGCAGCCAGACCGGGGCGGTGAGCAGCACGGCGGTCCCTGCCGCGGCCAGTGCGGCCGCCAGCCGTGCCGCGCGCGCTCTTGGCGCGAGCGGCTCGACCGCGGCCAGGTACAGGGTATAGGCGCCCACGGTGAGGCCGGCAAACAGCGCCGACTCCGGGTGACCGCCGAGGATCGCGAGCGCGATCGCCAGCGCGAGGAGCAGAAACGATCGCCAGCGGGGACGGCGCACGAGCTCCGTTGCCGCCACCAGTCCCATGGGGAGCATCATCGTCGCGAGACCGAGCGGGAACAGCAGCCAGACGACGTGGAAGGTCGAAAAGGTGTAGGTGATCGATCCAAAGAGCGCTGCCCACGCGGGCAGGCGCCACTCCGTCAGCAGGACGAAAAGAAAAAACATGCAAAAGAAAAGGCGGAGCCCGACCGAAAGGGTCCATGCTTTTCCCAGCGGCAGCGGCAGCCCCAGCAACGTGAACGGGTGGAAGATCGCTGTCTGCTGGTTGGCCAGGAGCGGCGAGCCGGCGGCGAGAGCGCGGTTCCACAAAGGAATTTCGCCGGCAAGAAGCTGCCGCCGCGCCGCGGCGGTCCATGGCGCCAGCTCGGTGATGACGATGCCGGTGTTGGCGCGCTCCGGCGTTCCCTGCAGCCCCTTCCACGGCAGGATCGAGTTGCAGATCCCTCCCGGCAGATCCACACGCGAGGTGAAGAGCGTCCTGGCCTGGTAGCCGGCGACGAGCGCGCAGAAGAGCACGACGATGGTCCAGGGAACCGGAGTGAAGAGACGGTTCCAGACCATGGTTGTGAGCGCGATGGCTGCGAAGAGAAGCAGCGGCGTGGCCAGCATCGGAGGCGATTCCTAGCACAGGACCGCCGGACGCACAACGACACCCGCCGGCAACTTGACAGGGCGTCCGCCGTTATGACTATTCAGATTTCCGGGAGGGCACCGCCCATGCAGATCGCTGTCGGAGATGCCGCAAGAAGAGTGCTGCGCACGCTGCTGATCTGCCTGCTGGCGCCGGCGGCGGCCGGGTTGGCGCAGGATCCGCTGAGCGGATACACCAGGTCTTTCTTTGGCGAGCCGGCGGTGACCACCGCACGCGGGGCATGCGGCCAGGGTATGGCGCCGCCGGGCGAGACCTGACAGCATGGCCGGATGGCATCGGACCTGATGATCCTGGCGCACGGCGGCACGTGGGAGATGCGGTTTCAGGTGTCGTCGCTCGCGGGCAGCGCGGCGGCGGCCGGCGACCACGTGCTGGTGGCGCTCTACTTCGCGGCGCTCGACGCGTGGGTGGGGGAGCGCTGGGATGCGCTGGACCCGGCGCCGCCGGTGTCGGCGACCCGGTTGCAGACGCTGGGTCTGCCGCCGCTGTCCGCCATGCTGGAGCCGGGGCGCGCGGCGGGCCTGATCCGGATCTATGCCTGCAGCGCGTCCTGCCGCGTGCTGGGGCTGGACATGGACAAGGCGCAGGCGTCCGTGGACGCGATCGTCGGCTGGCAGACGTTTTCACGCATGACGGCCACGGCCGGCCGCGTGGTCAGCTTCTAGGCGTGCGCCGCGCGCCCCGGGCGCCGGCGGCCTGAGGCCGGACGTGGGCGGCGGCGGTCAGGTATCGCGCCGGATCAGGTAGGTCTCGGGGCCGACGACCTGGGGATCGAGCGAAAACTCGTAGAGCTGGAGGCCGCCGAACAGGGCGCGCACCAGGGGGAAGCCGGCGGTCTGCAGCTTGCGGGCGAGGTCGACGGTGGTTGAGCCGTCATCGTCCAGCAGCACCACGTCCAGCTCGCGCGGCGGCTTCCATTCGGGGCCGGGAAAGGCGCAGGCGCCCATCAGGGACAGACGGCCGGGTTCGGTGCGCACGTCGATCAGCAGCGGCGGGTCACCTTCTTTCAGGCGCCTGAAGACGGTGTAAGGGGGTACCTCCAGCAGCGGGTCGAACTGCACGACCGGAGTGCCTCTGGTGGTGTGGCGGGTGGGCATGCGTGAATCTCCTTCTCAGTCATACCCTTGTACGCGCGACTTGTGGTCGCTCCAGGCCAGGCCGGACATCGCCTTGGGCAGAAAGCGCGTGGATTTGGGCGGCAGCATCTGGCCGCGGGCGACGGCGGCGGCAAAGTCCGCCGGGCGCATGGGTGGCAGCCAGAAGCCGGTCCCCAGGTCTCCCGAGGCAACCTGCGCGTACAGGTCCTGCGGGTTGGAGCGGTAGACCAGGGTGCCGTCGGTTGCCGCCTCCGGCGCCAGGCCGAGGGCCGGCAGGACGGCGCTTTGAAAGACGTCGACGACCAGCTGGCCGGGTGCCGCGGCAAGGTGCCAGATCTCGGGCCGGCTGCCTACCACCCAGACGCCCAGGGCCGGCTGCGGCGCGGCGGCCACCGCGGCGGCCAGGCCGTCGCCGTCGACGCCGCCGAAGGGCAGGGCGGCGGTGCGCAGGCCGGCCAGCCGCGCCAGGTCGATCGGCTGGCGCAGGGCGCGATGGATGGGGTCGATGGTCAGCTCCCGCGAGGCCAGGCTGGTCACCACCGCGAGCTTGGCGCCGGCGGCGCTGCCGGCGGCGGCATGGTGCGTTTCGGCAAAGCGCAGGCCGACCTTGTAGCGATGGTGGCCGTCGGCGATCGCCGCCGGCCGCGACGCCACGGCTTGCTGATAGAGCGCGATGCGTGCCGGGTCGGCGACCTGGAACAGCAGATGAGAGTTGCCGTCTTCGTCAAGGTAGCGGACGAGCGGCGCCGGCGCGGCGCCGTTGGCCCGGCCGCCCTCGGCGGCTGGGCCGTCGCCGACGTCCTGGGCCAGCAGCTCTTCGAGGCGGCCATCGTCTTCGGCCAGCAGCAGCGCCGGCTCGAGATCGACCCGCATGGCCTCGAGCAGCGCCGTGCGCTCGGCGAGCGGCTTGTCCAAGGTCTGCTCGTGGGGGCGGATGACCGTCGGCGGCGCGTATTCGACCAGCGCCAGCACGCCGAGCCGGCGGCCGCCGCCGACCAGCTCGACGATATAGGGATAGAGCGACGGCTGCGGGTCGCGGGCGACGATGCCGTCCCGCAGCCACGCTGCGTGGAGTTGGGCGGCATGCCGGTACGCGGTGTCGGCGGTGGCGGCGGGCGCCGGCGCCGGTGCGGGGGTCTGTGCCGCCCCCGCCCCCCCGGCACCCGCCGGCGCGGCCGGAGCCACCGGACGCGTGAGATGGGCGAACTGGTACGGCGACGCGGCCTGGAAGCGGTCCCGCGCCGCGTCGTTGATCTGGTCGTACGGGGGGGCCGCCAGGCGTCCGGGGTCGCCCGCTCGGTCGGTGTAGCGCAGCCCCTGGAAGGCGAGTAGGCGCATGCAGGATCCTTTTGCGGCGGTCGTGCGGTCGGGATGTCCCTCACGCAGAGTCGCCTCTTATTCTACAGATGCTATGACACTCGCGGACGCACAACGGGGGATAACCGGCCGCAACCGTCACAAAGGAGACGCAGATGGCGTGCCAGGGCGGGGCCTACCCCGTCAGATCAGCTGCCCCAGCCAGCTGGCCTTGCTCATCCGCCGCAGGATGGTCTGGACGTGGCGCCGGTAGGCGCGGCTGTCCGCGCCGGGATGCCATTCGCTGGGCAGCGGCAGGCTGGCCGCCAGAAGGGCGGCTTCGCGCTCGGACAGCGCCCGCGCGGACTTGCCGAAGTAGTGGCGCGCCGCCGCTTCGGCGCCGTAGATGCCGGGCCCCATCTCGACGACGTTCAGATAGAGCTCCAGGATGCGGCGCTTGCTCAGGTGGGCCTCCAGCTGGCGCGTCAGGGCCGCCTCCTTCAGCTTGCGCAGCGGGTTGCGCGAGGACGACAGCCACAGGTTCTTGGCCAGCTGCTGGGTGATGGTCGAGGCGCCGCGCGGCAGGCGCTTCTCCTCCCAGGCGTCCTCGATAGCCGCCTTCATCTCGACGGTTTCAAAGCCGTGGTGGGAGAAAAAGCCGATGTCTTCGCCGCACAGCACCGCTCGCTTGAGCGCCGGCGAGATCTGCGCGTAGTGCACCCATCGCCACTGGATCGGCCGCGGCGGCCCGAACCAGCCGCCGTCGCGGTAGTGCTCGATGAACGCCGTCATGGTCGGCCGGCGGTGGGTGAGCTCCGCCACGTCCGGCCAGGTGCAGACCTCCCAGATGGCCCACGTGGCGGTCAGGACGAGCAGCGCGGCGAGCGACAGCAGCCAGCGGGAGCGCGTCAGGCGTCCCCAGCGCGGCGGCTCGTAAGGCGACGCGATCATGGCGGAGGGCGCCATTGTACAGCGGGGAGGCGGCTATACTGCGCGCCCATGAGCCCCGCCTCGCGCATCGACAAGAGGCCGGTCGACCGTCCCGCCGGCAATCCGACGCTCGCCCGGTTCCTGCTCGACCAGCTGGTCGAGGCGGGCGTGAGCTCCATCTTCGGCATTCCCGGCGACTTCATCCTGCGCCTCTGCCAGCTGATCGACGAGGACCCGCGGCTGCGCCTGCGCACCCTGTCGCACGAGCCCGGCGTGGGCTTTGCCGCCAACGGCGCGGCGCGCGGCACCCAGGGCCTGGGCGTCGCCTGCGTCACCTACGGCGCCGGGGCGCTCAACATGGTCAACCCGATCGCCGCCGCCTACGCCGAAAAGACGCCGGTGCTGGTGCTGACCGGCGGCCCCGGCGAGGACGAGCGCTCGCGCGGCATCCTGGTCCACCACCAGGTCAAGAGCTTCGAGTCGCAGCTGCGGGTGTTCCACGAGGTGACGCAGTACCAGGCGGTGCTCAACGACCCGCTGACCGCCGCCAGCCAGGTGCGCTACGCCATCGACGTCTGCCGCCTGTACTCGCTGCCGGTCTACCTGGAGGTGCCGCGCGACATGGTGGAGCGTGAGATCCAGGTCGGGCCGCCGGGCCAGCTCGCCGTGCCGACGCAGGCGGGAGCCGTGGCGGAGGCCGCCGCGGAGATCCTGCGCATGGTCGCCGCGGCGCGCCGCCCGGTCATGGTCGTGGGCGTCGAGGTCCATCGCCAGCGCCTGGCCCGCGACGTGGTGGCGCTCGCCGAGCACCTGGGGCTGAGCGTGGTGAGCACCTTCATGGGGCGCGGCAGCTTCCCCGACGACCATCCGCAATACGCCGGGGTCTACCTGGGGCCCGCCTCGCCCCCCGGCGTCCGCGAGCTGGTGGAGGGCTCCGACTGCCTGCTGATGCTGGGCGCCCTGGTGAGCGACACCAACATGGGCGTGCGCATCACCGCCATCGACCCGCGCGCCATCGTCCTGGCCGTCTCCCGCCAGGTCGAGATCGGCTACCACGTCTATCACGACGTGCCGCTCGACGCGCTGGTGGCGCGACTGGTCGCCGATCCCGGCGGCCGGCGGCGCTCCGACTTCGTGCCGAGCGGCGGCCGCCGCCCGTTCATGCGCGCCGACGACGCCGCCTCGCCCGGACCGCTGCGCGTCGCCGCCCTGGTCGCCGAGATCAACCGCTTCTTTGCCGAGCACGGCGCGATGCCGCTGGTCGCCGACACCGGCGACTGCCTGTTCTGCTCGCACGAGATCGACACCCAGCTGGTGCTGGCGTCCGCCTACTACGCCACCATGGGCTTCGCCGTGCCCGCCGCCCTGGGCTTTGAAAGCGCCACCGGCAAGCGCCCCCTGGTCCTGGTCGGCGACGGCGGCTTCCAGATGACGGGCAACGAGCTGCTGCATGCCGCGCCGCAGGGCCTGCGCCCGATCGTCGTGGTGATGAACAACGGTTCGTGGGAGATGCTGCAGTCCTTCCTGCCCAGCAACTACAACCAGATCCCCGATTGGCACTACGCCAGCGTCGCCCGCCTGTGGGGGTGCGCCAGCTGGAAGGTCAAGACCGCCGCCGCCCTGCGCGCCGCCCTGGCCGCCGCCTTGACCGAGCCCCGCCCGGTCCTCATCGAAGCCCTGCTCGCCAAGGGCGACATCTCCGACACCCTGTACACCTTCACGCGCAGCGTCGGCACCACCCCGCCGCCGCCCACGGCAACGCCTCCTGCCGCGGCGTCGCCGATGCGGGGCAGGTAAGCGCCGGGAGCGCCCTGGCAACGGCGGGGCGTACACCGTGGGTGCCGCCCCGCCGGTGGCGTCGCCCTCAGCAGGGCGCTCCGGCCTTTGGCACTAGCAGTACCTGGATTTGCAGGTGGTCAGGGTGTCGCAGTCCAGGCAGGAGGTGACACCACAGACGCTGTTTTCACAGACGGTCGTGTTCGAAGGTGTCGCCCCACCCATCGCCTGCCCGAGGGCCGGCTTGTCGAGATAGCGCAACGTCTCGCTGTTGAGGCGCAGCTTCTTCGGATTGGCGCTGGTCCGCATCGAATTCTCCTCTTCGATCAAGATTGTCCGGAAGTTGACTCAGGACGTTCCCGAGTGCGAGGAGCGAGGCTATCAAGTTTTCCGCGGAGTTTCAGCTCACTCGCAAGTATACTAATAGGCCCTATCCGTGTTCACTTTCCGCGTGTGGGGTGCGGCGTGCAGGGGCCGTAGGCAGCCATGCGGTCGTTGACGAAGAGCAGGGGCAGGCCGCCGGCGGTCAGGGCGGCGCGGCTTTCGGGGTCGTCGGCCCAGGCGACGAAGACCAGCGGTTTGTCGCAGGCGGCCAGGGCGGTGGGCCACCAGGCGAAGGGGCGCAGCGGCGTCTGCCGCGGGTCGGCGGTCATCCACTTGTGCAGGTAGGCCAGGACGTAGTTGCTGGTCAGCTCGCGGCCGCGCGGGCTGGCGACCAGCACGGTGCGGTGCAGGTAGAAGGGGAGCGAGGGTGGAAAGGCGCGCACTCCCACCACGTCGGCGCCCGGCGGCAGCGCCGGCAGGATCGCCGCCGCCGCGTCGCGCGCGGAGCGGCGGCCGGCGATCTCGCCCAGCAGCGGCAGCGCCAGCGCCGGCATGATCGCGATGGGCAGCAGGAGGCCGAGCAGCAGCGCCGGCCGGGCGATGCGGCTGGCGCGGCCGTCCCACGGCAGGATGCCGCCGCGGCGGTGCCCCCAGGCGGTCACGGCGGCGCCGATCAGGAAGGCGACGGCCACCGCGGTCAGGGTCGCCGGCAGCCGCGTCGCGCGCGCCAGCGCCGCGGGATGGGCGACCATGCCGTAAGCGGCGGCAGCGGCGCAGAGAACTCCCAAGGCGAGCCAGGTCCATGCCACCGCGGCGGCTCCCGGCAGCGACCTCCATGGTGCCGCCCGCCAGTCGCCTGCGGCCAGCTCGCCTGAAGGGACGGCTGCGCCGGCGCCGGCCGGACCGGCGAGCTCGTGGGAGACGCTGGCGGATCGGTTTGTCACGGCGCCTTTCCGTGGGTCCGTGCCGGTGGCAGCCTGGGGACTGGTGCGTCGCGTGGCGTCGCCGTTGCCTGGTTGGTCCACGGCGGCGGCTTCGGCGTCCACCCAGACCTTGGCGGCGAGGATGGCGACGGCGGGCAGGAGCGGCAGGATGTATTGCGGCCGCTTGGAGTGCGACAGCGAGAACATCACCAGCGGCACGGCGATCCATAGAAGAAGGTAGAGGAGCGCCGGGTTCCAGCCCCGGCCGGGGCCGCCGCGCGGGCGCAGGCTGCGCCGCCAGCCGGCCAGGACCAGCACCGACCAGGGGAGGGTGCCGGCGATGAGGCAGGGGATGTAGAGCCAGATCGGACCTTCGCGGTTCATCTGGGTGGTGGTCACCCGCGCCCACGTTTCGGTGACCAGGGCGTAGTGCAGGAACTCCGGCACCTGGCGCGACACCAGCCAGACCCAGGGGCCGACCACCAGCGCCAGCACCGCCACCCCGGCCGGATGCCATACGGCGCGTGCCGCCCGCCGCATGAAACCGTAGGGGGCGGCCGCCAGCAGCGGCACCGCGAGCGCCACCGGCCCCTTGGCCAGCACCCCCAGCCCGATCGCCGCCCAGGCCAGGAGCGTCCATCCCAGGTAGCCGCGATGACCGCCCGGCGGCAGCGGCGCCGCCGGCGTGCCCGCGGTGCCGCCGGCGGTGTCCGTGCGGCCCTCGACCCTGGCGACGATCGCGCCGGCGGCGGCCTCGCTGCGCTCGGCCGGACCGTTGGTATCGCGGCGCCCGCTGGCTGCATCGCTCTCGCGGCGGCCGGCCGCGGCGGCGGCCCGCGCCTCGACCGCCATGTAGAACGCGCACAGCGCCAGGGTCAGGCAGAACGCCAGCAGGCTGTCGAAGATGACGGCGCGCGCAAAGGCGAGGGGCAGCGGCGCCACCAGCGCCGCCAGCGCGGCGATCGGGCGCGCCCGCGGACCGAACAGGCGGCCGGCGAACCAGGCGGCGAGCGCCGCAGTGGCCAGAGCGGCCAGCAGCGACGGCAGGCGCGCGGCGGCCTCGGTGACCCCGAACAGACGCTGCGACGCCGCGTCCAGGGCAAAGAAAAGCACCGGTTTGTCGAGGTAGGGGAGCCCGTCCAGGTGGGGCAGCGCATAGTCGCCGCCGGCCATCATCTCCCTGCCGACCTCGCCGTTGCGCCCCTCGTCGGGGTCGAGCAGGGGATAGGCGCCCAGCCCCCAGGCGAGCACGACGATCAGCGCAACCCACGGCAGGATGCAGCGCACCCGCGCCATCCAGCCGGGCTGGCGATCGTGCCGATCAGCCTGGATACCGCGCGGTGGCAGCGCGCTGCCGCCGGTGTCCTGCGGGAGGTCTCTTGCGCTCAGCACTTCGCTTGCTCCCGCGTTGCCGGCGTGCCGCCGCCGGTGCCCTGCGGCCGTTCCCGTTCGCTCAACACTTTGGTTTGCTCCCGCGTCGCGGCGTCGCGGCGTCGCAGCGTGGCCGCTTCGCCGCCGCCAGCGCTTCGTCGCCCGTCTGCGCCATCCGCCACCCGTCCCTATGCGCCGCTCGCCGGTATCCGAAGAGCCCGCCCCGCCTGGGCGCGCCGCGCAATCTACGCCAAACCCCGCCGGATGACCACCCAGGAGGGGCACCGCCTCCGGCGGCAGCGCGCTGCCTGGGGACTGACGGGGCATTGGCACTCGTTGGTAGTGGACAAGCGATGGGGTATCTGGCATAATGCTTCTCCCTTTCGTCCGCGCCGCGTGCCCGTGCTCGCTGGGCTGCCGGGCTGGTTGGTTTGGTTGAGGCTGGGGATCGCAATAGAGATCGCAACGGGGGGGCGGACGGCGGGATTTGGCCCGTTCGGGGTCTTTACAGGGATCAGGAGAGACGCTACTATTGACCGGTTTGACCGTTGGGCGGCTCGGGGCTTGGGCTTCGGGCGCGTCTACGGGTGTCTCAAGCCCACGTGGCTCAGGGGTAGAGCACTTCCTTGGTAAGGAAGGGGTCACCGGTTCAAATCCGGTCGTGGGCTCCACCGATTCAACGCCAAGCGTCCGACGTAGATTCGCCGGTCTCCATGGGTCGTTGGAGGTGGCTTCGACAGAATTTTCCGGCGGCCGCCTGTACCGGCGGCCCCTCAACAAGCGTTCAGGAGGCATTTGAAGCGCCATGGGCAAGGAGAAGTTCGAGCGGAAAAAGCCGCACGTCAACGTTGGGACGATCGGCCACGTCGATCACGGCAAGACGACTCTGACGGCGGCGATCACCAAGGTGCTGGCGGCCAAGGGTTGGGCTCACTTCGTGGCGTTCGACCAGATCGACAAGGCGCCGGAGGAGCGGGAGCGCGGCATCACCATCGCGACGGCGCACGTCGAGTACGAGAGCGCGAAGCGCCACTACGCGCACGTCGACTGCCCGGGCCACGCTGACTACGTGAAGAACATGATCACCGGCGCGGCGCAGATGGACGGCGCGATCCTGGTGGTGTCGGCGGCGGACGGCCCGATGCCGCAGACGCGGGAGCACATCCTGCTGGCGCGCCAGGTGGGCGTGCCGAGCATGGTGGTGTTCATGAACAAGGTCGACATGGTGGACGACCCGGAGCTGCTCGACCTGGTGGAGCTGGAGCTGCGCGAGCTGCTGTCGTCCTACGATTTCCCCGGCGACGACATTCCGATCATTCGCGGTTCGGCGCTGCGGGCATTGGAGAGCGGCGATCCGGAGAGCGAATGGGGCAAGAAGATCATTGAACTGATCACCGCGGTGGACGACTACGTGCCGATGCCGGAGCGGGCGATCGACAAGGACTTCCTGATGCCGATCGAAGACATCTTCTCGATCTCGGGCCGCGGCACGGTGGTGACGGGTCGTGTGGAGCGCGGCATCGTGAAGGTGGGCGACGAGGTGGAGATCATCGGCATCCGTCCGACGGCCAAGACGATCGTGACGGGTGTTGAGATGTTCAAGAAGCTGCTGGACCAGGGGCAGGCCGGCGACAACATCGGCGTGCTTCTGCGCGGCACCAAGAAGGACGACGTGGAGCGTGGTCAGGTGCTGGCCAAGCCCGGATCGATCACGCCGCACACCAAGTTCAAGGGCGAGGTGTACGTGCTGACGAAGGAAGAGGGCGGCCGTCACACGCCGTTTTTCAACGGTTACCGTCCGCAGTTTTACTTTCGGACGACGGACGTGACGGGAGTGGCGCAGCTGCCGGCGGGCACCGAAATGGTGATGCCGGGCGACAACGTGAACCTGGAAGTGGAGCTGATCGCGCCGATCGCGATGGAAAAGGGCGTGCGCTTCGCCATCCGCGAGGGTGGCCGCACGGTCGGCGCCGGCACGGTTACCGATATCGTGAAGTGACGGCCGGCCCGATCGGCAGCGTCCGCCTCTGAGCAACAGAGCAACCAAACGCTGCCGATCAGCCGATCGATGGGATAGAACGATCTGAACGATCTGAACGATCTGAACGATCTGATTACCGCGAGGGATTACAGCGGGTAGAACAGGCCAGTAGCTCGAACTGGTAGAGCATCGGTCTCCAAAACCGAGGGTTGGGGGTTCGAATCCCTCCTGGCCTGCCATCTCTCCACTCTCGACTCAAGGGGCCAGGCGCCGACATGAACGAGTGGTTCCACAAAGCCAGAACCTTCCTGGCCGAGACGCGCATCGAGATGGGCAAGGTGTCCTTTCCGTCGCGCGACGAAGTGTTCTCGACCACGGTGGTGGTGCTCATCACGAGCTTCGTCTTCGCGGTCTTCCTGTGGGCGGCCGACCAGGCCATCCAGCGCGGCTACATCGCGATCGTAGGGGTGTTCACTCGATGAGCAAGGGCAGTAACGACGACCACGTGCCGCCGCGCGTGCTGCACGAGCCGCCGCCGGTGCGGCGCTCGCTGGAGCCCGAGGCTCCGGCGCACCTCCAGGGGGCGGCGGAAGGGCATGCGGGCCACGGCCACGCGCCGCACCTGCCGCCTTTGGGCGGCGGCGAAGGCGCTGAAGCGGGTGCGCCGCGCGACCGCAAGTGGTACATCGTGCACACCTATTCGGGCTTCGAGGAGCGGGTCAAGGAGACGCTGCGCCAGCGCGCCGAAGCGCTCGACATGGGCGACGCGTTCGGCGAAATCCGCATCCCGACCGAGACGGTGGTGGAGTACAAGAGCGGCAAGAAGCGTGAGACGCAGCGCAAGTTCTTTCCGGGCTACATCCTGGTCGAAATGGAGATGTCCGACGCCGCCTGGCACGTGGTCAAGAACACGCCCAAGGTGACGGGCTTCGTGGGCACGGGCCGCAAGCCGACGCCCTTGAGCCAGAGCGAAGTGGACGCGATCCTCGAGCAGGTGGTGACGGCCAAGGAAAAGCCCAAGCCCAAGTACGTCTTCGAGAAGGCGGAACCGGTGCGCATCACCGACGGGCCGTTCAACAACTTCACCGGCATCGTGGACGACGTGAATCTGGACCGCAACACGCTCAAGGTGATGGTGACGATCTTCGGCCGCCAGACGCCGGTCGAGCTGGATTTCTCGCAGGTGCAGAAGATTTAGGGTTAGGGAGAAGACCGCGATGGCCAAGAAAGTCGTTGGACAGATCAAGCTGCAGATCCCCGCGGGGGCCGCGACGCCGGCGCCGCCGGTGGGTCCGGCGCTCGGCCAGGCCGGCGTCAACATCATGGACTTCTGCAAGAACTTCAACGCGCGCACGCAGTCGCAGCAGGGCATGATCATTCCGGTCGTCATCACCGTCTACGCCGACCGCAGCTACACCTTCATCACCAAGACGCCGCCGGCGGCGATCCTGCTGCGCAAAGCGGCAGGGGTGGAAAAGGGCTCCGGCGAGCCCAACAAGAAGAAGGTGGGCAACGTCACCAAGGCGCAGGTGGAAGAGATCGCCAAGACCAAGCTTCCCGACCTCAACGCTGCCAGCCTCGAAGCGGCGATCCGCATCATCGAGGGCACGGCGCGCTCGATGGGGTTGGAGATCCAGGCGTAAAGCGGTGCCGGCGCGCCGCCGCGACCCGGTCCTCCGGGACGCCGGCGCCCGCAAGCAGACCCGATAGGAGACGCACGTGGCCAAGCATGGCAAGAAGTACCGCGAAGCGGTGGTGAAGGTCGAAAGCCGCCCGTATCCGTTGCAGGAGGCGATCGAGCTGGCCAAGGGCGCTTCGTTCGTCAAGTTCGACGAGACGCTGGAGATCGTGATTCGCCTGGGGGTCGATCCCAAGCACGCCGACCAGATGGTGCGCGGCACTGTGGTGCTGCCCAACGGCCTCGGCAAGAAGGTGCGGGTGCTGGTGTTTGCCAGCGGCGAGAAGATCCGCGAAGCCGAAGAAGCGGGCGCCGATTTTGTCGGCGGCGACGACATGGCCAAGAAGATCGAAGGCGGCTGGATGGACTTCGAAGCGGTCGTGGCGACCCCCGACATGATGCGCGTCGTCGGCCGCCTGGGCAAGGTGCTCGGCCCCCGCGGCCTGATGCCCAACCCCAAGGCGGGAACGGTGGCGGTGGACGTCGCCCGCGCGGTGCAGGAGATCAAGGCCGGCAAGGTGGAATTCCGCGTCGACAAGACCGGCATCCTGCACGTGCCGGTGGGCAAGCTGTCGTTCGGCGTCGCCAAGCTGCAGGAAAACGCGGAAGCGCTGATCGGCGCCGTGCTCAAGGCCAAGCCGAGCGCGGCCAAGGGCAAGTACGTGCGCACGGTGAGCCTGTCGTCGACCATGGGCCCCGGCATCAAGGTGGACGAAGCGGTGGCGCAGACGGCCCACGAGGAGTGAGGACGGGGCTTCCCCCGCCCGCTCCCCATCAGGCGAACCGCGCCAGCCGAGACGCCCGAACGATATCGAAGAGGAAGAGCCAGGAGACCTGACCCATGCCGTTGACGCGAGCCGACAAAGAGAAGCTGATCGCTGAATACCAAGAGGGGTTGGCTCAGGCTCAGCACGCCTTCCTCCTCGGTTTCAAGGGCATCACGGTGCCGCAGGTGACCGAGCTGCGCAACCGGGTGCGGGCGACCGGCGGCGAATACCTGGTGGTCAAGAACAACCTGGCGTTGCGGGCGATCGATTCGACCGCCCTGGCGGCCCTTGAGGAACACTTCGTGGGGCCGACGGCGGTGGTGTTCAGCACCACCGACCCGGTGTCCCTGGCCAAGGCGCTCACCGACTACGCCAAGGACGTGCCGGCGGTCGAATTCAAGGGTGGCATGGTGGAGGGGCGCGCCATCGCCGCCGGCCAGATCAAGGAGATCGCGCAGCTGCCCACCCGCGAGCAGCTGATCGCCAAGCTCCTGTTCCTGCTGCAATCGCCGATCGTGCGCTTCGCTCGCGTGCTGGCGGCCTTGCCGCAAAGCCTGGTGGTGGTGCTCGACCAGGTTCGTCAACAGAAAGAAGAAACGGCGCCGCCCGCCGCCTGACCGGTCCACCGGCGCGCGCAGGCGACTTCAAGTTCTTGGAAATAGAAGCTTCGGGCCTCCCGAGCGGAAGGAGAGAAAATGGCAATCGCGACGCAAGAATTCATCCAGCAGATCGACACCATGTCGGTGCTGGAGCTCAACAACCTGGTCAAGGCGCTCGAAGAGCACTACGGCGTTTCCGCCGCCGCCGCCGCCGCGCCTGTTGCAGCAGCCGGTGGCGCCGCCGCCGCGGCGCCGGTCGAAGAGAAGACCGAATTCGACGTGGTGCTGAAGGCCGTCGGCGACAAGAAGATCAACGTCATCAAGGCGGTGCGCGAAGTCACCAGCCTCGGCCTGAAGGAGGCCAAGGACCTGGTGGAAGCCGCGCCGGCGACGGTCAAGGAAGCGGTTTCGAAGGACGAGGCCGAGTCCATCAAGAAGAAGTTCGAAGAAGCTGGGGCGACGGTCGAAATCAAGTAAACGTGGAGCGACCCACCGGCCGCCAACCCTTCTTTCCCGCGATCGGCCCGCTCGTCGGGGCGCCGCGCGCAAGAAGGGCGTTGCTGTCTGGAGACAAGACAGTCTTTTCTTCAACGCCGTACAAAGCGCCGAAAAGCGCCCTTGGCCCGGCTTTTCACCAACCGGGCATAAATCGGGCGCAAAGGGTGTTTAGCTTTGTGCACACCCCACCCGCCTTCCTGCTGAGGAGCAGGGAGCGGGTGCGGTGTCGTCTCTGCTGCTACGGCCGAGGTGCCGGCTGCGCCCCACCGGGCGACGCCGGCAGAACCCGAACCGCCCAGGCGGCGTAGCAAGCTCACCAGTACCGAGGAGAGACAAGGACCCCATATGGATCAATCCCTTTCCGCTCCAACCCACCCAGTACGCCAAGTTCGCAAGGACTTCTCGCGCATCGAGACGTCGCTGCCGATTCCCAACCTGATCGACGTCCAGCGGAGGTCCTACGAGCGTTTCCTGCAGATGAACCTGCTCCCCGAGGAGCGGGCCAACCACGGTCTGCAGTCCGTGTTCACCAGCATCTTCCCGTTCTCGGACTTCCGCGAGACCTGCTCCCTGGACTTCGTGAAGTACTCGATCGGCGACTGGCAGTGCAAGTGCGGTGAGCTGAAGGGCCTTGAGTACCTGCGCATGACTTGCACCAACTGCGGCGCCAAGATCATGACCGACCATCCGCACGAAGAGACGGTCACCTGCACCGAGTGCGGCTTCGTCAACAAGAACCGGGTCACCAAGTGCGACATCTGCGGCAACCCGGTCGACTTGCAGCTCAAGTACTCCATCTCCGACTGCCAGGAGCGCGGCATGACCTTCGCCGTGCCGCTGAAGGTGACCTTCCGCCTGTTCGTCTACGACCGCGACCCGGACACCGGGGCGCGCATGATGCGTGACGCCAAGGAAGAGGAGGTCTACTTCGGCGACATTCCGCTGATGAGCGACAACGGCACGTTCATCATCAACGGCACCGAGCGGGTCATCGTCTCGCAGCTCCACCGGAGCCCCGGCGTGTTCTTCACCAAGGAAGGGACGCGCTCCTTCCTGGCCAAGATCATCCCCTACCGCGGTTCGTGGGTGGAGTTCGAGTACGACCAGAAGGACGTCCTGTCGGTGCGCATCGACCGCAAGCGCAAGTTCCACGGCACCGTGTTCCTGCGCGCCCTGGGTCTGGAAAGCGACGAATCGATCCTGCGCCAGTTCTACACCCCGGTGCAGCTCACCCCGCAGGGCGCCGGCAAGTTCAGCCTCCACCTGACCGCCAAGGTGCTGGAGCCGGAACGCCTTAAGGACCGCCAGAGCCGCGGCCGCCGCGAAACCTACCCGATCTTCGCCGGCATCGTGCTCAACAAGGAGCACACGGCCAAGCTCGACTCCGGCAAGGGGCTGGCGTTCGAGGTCGAGCGCGAGGACCTGGAGCGCGCCTTCTTCATCGCCGACACCGTCGACCTGGACACCGGCGAGGTGATCTTCGAGTCGAACGAGCTGGTGCCTGAAGACCTGGAAGAGCGCCTGGAGGGCCGCAACGCGACGCCGGTCGAAGTGTTCTTCCCCGACTGGGAGCTGACCGGTTCGACGCTGTCCAACACGCTGGCCAAGGACACCACCACCAATTCCAAGGAAGCGCTGATCGAGATCTACCGCCGCATGCGGCCGGGCGACCCTCCGACGCTCGAAAGCGCGCGGTCGCTGTTCTACGGCATGTTCTTCGACGCCAAGCGCTACGACTTCTCGCGCGTCGGCCGCTTCAAGTTCAACATCAAGCTGGACACGGAAGTCCCGGTCGAGCAGAAGACGCTGTCGGCCGACGACTTCTTCCGCGTCATCGAATACCTGCTGCGCTTGCAGAAGGACGCCGGCCGCGTCGACGACATCGACAACCTGGGCAACCGGCGCGTGCGCGCGGTGGGCGAGCTGCTCGAAAACCAGTTCCGCATCGGCCTGGTGCGCATGGAGCGGGCGATCAAAGAGAAGATGTCGGTGCACCAGGACATCGACTCGGCGATGCCGCACGACCTGATCAACTCCAAGCCGGTGATCGCGGCGATCAAGGAGTTCTTCGGTTCGTCGCAGCTGTCGCAGTTCATGGACCAGACCAACCCGCTGTCCGAGGTGACGCACAAGCGGCGCCTGTCGGCCCTGGGACCGGGCGGTCTGTCGCGCGAGCGCGCCGGCTTCGAAGTGCGCGACGTGCACGCCACGCACTACGGCCGCATCTGCCCGATCGAGACTCCTGAAGGCCCCAACATCGGCCTCATCTCGTCGCTCGCGACCTATGCCCGGATCAACGACTACGGTTTCATCGAGAGCCCCTACAAGAAGGTCGAAAACGGCCGGGTGCTGGACCACTTCCGCGTGCTCAAGGTGGGCGACGGGCCCTATCGTCTGGGGCAGGTGGTGACCGGCGACGAGCTGCAAAAGGAAAACGGCAAGCTGAGCAAGGCCAGCAAGCGCGTCGTGGATGCCGAGCCGCAGGCGTTCTACCTGTCGGCCTGGGAAGAAGAAAAGTACATCGTCGCCCAGGCCAACGCGCGGGTGGACGAAAAGGGCAACCTGGTCAACGACCGGGTGAACGCCCGCGCCGGCGGTGACTTCGTCACCGTCGAGCGCGATCGCATCGACTTCATGGACATCAGCCCCAAGCAGCTGGTGTCGGTGGCGGCGGCGCTCATTCCGTTCCTGGAAAACGACGACGCCAACCGCGCCCTGATGGGTTCGAACATGCAGCGCCAGGCGGTGCCGCTGCTGCGCAGCGAAGCGCCGATCGTCGGCACCGGCCTGGAAGCGACCGTCGCCCAGGATTCGGGCGCCGTGGTGTTGTGCAAGCGCGGCGGCATCGTCGATTCGGTGGATGCCGAGCGCATCATCGTGCGCGTCGAAGGCGAAGACCTCGACACCGGTGAGACCAAGGACTTCGGCGCCGACATCTACCAGCTGATCAAGTTCCGGCGCTCCAACCAGAACACCTGCATCACGCAAAAGCCGGTGGTCTACGAAGGGCAGCGGGTCAAGAAGGGCGAGGTGCTGGCCGACGGCCCCTGCACCGAGCAGGGCGAGCTGGCGCTGGGGCGCAACGTCCTGGTCGCCTTCATGCCGTGGCGCGGCTTCAACTTCGAAGACGCCATCCTCATCTCGCAGAAGCTGGTGCGGGAGGACTACTACACCTCGATCCACATCGAGGAGTTCGAGATCGAGGCGCGCGACACCAAGCTGGGGCCTGAAGAGATCACGCGCGACATTCCGAACGTCTCGGAATCGGCGCTCAAGGACCTGGACGAAAGCGGCATCGTGCGCATCGGCGCCACCGTCAAGGCCGGCGACATCCTGGTCGGCAAGGTGACGCCCAAGGGCGAAACGCAGCTGACGCCCGAAGAGAAGCTCCTGCGCGCCATCTTCGGCGAGAAGGCCGGCGACGTGCGCGACGCCAGCCTCAAGGTGCCGCCCGGCATCGAGGGCACCATCGTCGACGTCAAGATCTTCTCCCGCAAGGGAGTGGAGAAGGACCAGCGGGCCAAGGACATCGAGCAGGAAGAGATCGGCCGGCTGGAAAAGAACAGCAAGGATGAGATCCGCATCCTGACCGAGGAGCGCAACAAGAAGGTGAAGGACCTGCTGCTCGGCAAGAAGGTGACCTCGGCGGTCAAGGCGCGCACCGGGCAGGAGCTGCTCAAGTCGGGCGCCGCGATCAACGAGGCGACGCTCGAACGGCTCACGCGGCAGGAGATCATGCGCCTGCCGGTGGATGAGAAGCGCCTGCTCGACGCGGTGGAGATCGTCTATCGCAAGACCGATTCGCACATCGAGGTGCTGCACAAGGTCAACGAGGAGCGCATCGGTCTGCTGCAAAAGGGCGACGAGCTGCCGCCCGGCGTCATCAAGCTGGTCAAGGTCTACGTCGCCATGAAGCGCAAGCTGCAGGTCGGCGACAAGATGGCCGGCCGTCACGGCAACAAGGGCGTCATCTCGCGCATCCTGCCCGAGGAAGACATGCCCTACCTGCCGGATGGCACGCCGGTGGAGATCGTGCTCAATCCGCTCGGCGTACCCAGCCGTATGAACGTCGGGCAGATCCTCGAAACCCATCTGGGCTGGGCGGGCAAGGTGCTCGGCCTGCGCTTCGCGACGCCGGTGTTCGACGGTGCGCGCGAGAAGGACATCAAGGACCTGTTGGCGGAGGCGAACCTGCCGTCGTCCGGCAAGACGACGCTTTTCGATGGCATGACCGGCGAAGCCTTCGAACAGAAGGTCACGGTCGGCAACATCTACATGCTCAAGCTCTCGCACCTGGTAGACGACAAGATCCACGCGCGCTCGATCGGACCGTACTCGCTGATCACCCAGCAGCCGCTCGGTGGCAAGGCGCAGTTCGGCGGCCAGCGCTTCGGCGAGATGGAGGTCTGGGCGCTGGAAGCGTACGGCGCCGCCTACACCTTGCAGGAGCTGCTGACGGTCAAGAGCGATGACGTGGAAGGAAGGAGCAAGGTCTACGAAGCGATCGTCAAGGGCGACGTTCCTGAAGCTCCGGGCCTGCCCGAATCGTTCAACGTCCTTGTCCGCGAGCTCCAGAGCCTCTGTCTCGACGTCGAACTCCTCAAGGTCTAATGGGAGGACTCCAGTTGCAACCATTCAGCAGCTTTGACAAGCCAAGGTCGCTCAAGGATTTCAACGCGATCAAGATCTCGATCGCGTCACCCGAGAAGATCCGTTCCTGGAGCTATGGCGAGGTCACCAAGCCGGAGACCATCAACTACCGGACGTTCAAGCCGGAGCGCGACGGACTCTTCTGCGCCAAGATCTTCGGTCCCATCACCGACTGGGAGTGCTTGTGCGGCAAGTACAAGCGGATGAAGCATCGCGGCGTGATCTGCGATAAGTGCGGCGTCGAGGTGACCCGTTCGCGGGTGCGCCGCGAGCGCATGGGACATATCGAGCTGGCCTGCCCGGTGTCGCACGTCTGGTTCTTCAAGGGCCTGCCGTCGCGCATCGGCCACCTGCTCGACATCAGCTTGCGCGACCTGGAGCGCATCCTGTACTTCGAGAGCTACGTCGTCATCGACCCCGCCGAAACCGACCTCAAGGAGCAGGAGCTGCTCTCCGAGGAGCGTTTCCGCGAGCTGCGCGAGCAGTACGGCGACGACGCGTTCGTCGCCAAGATGGGCGCCGAAGCGATCAAGGAGCTTCTGTCGCGCATCGACGTCGACGAGATGTCCGAAGAGCTGCGCATCATCATGCGCACCGAAACCAGCCAGATCCGCCGCTTGAAGGCCGCGAAAAGGCTCAAGGTGGTGGACGCCTTCCGCAAGTCGGGCCACCGCCCGGAGTGGATGATCCTGGACGTCATCCCGGTGATTCCGCCCGAGCTGCGGCCGCTGGTGCCGCTCGACGGCGGGCGCTTCGCGACCAGCGACCTCAACGACCTGTACCGGCGAGTGATCAACCGCAACAACCGGTTGAAGAAGCTCCTGGAGCTGCGCGCGCCCGACGTCATCGTGCGCAACGAAAAGCGCATGCTGCAGGAGGCGGTGGACGCCCTGTTCGACAACGGCCGCCGCGGCCGCGTGCTGAAGGGCTCGAACAACCGGCCGCTCAAGTCGCTGTCCGACACCCTCAAGGGCAAGCAGGGCCGGTTCCGCCAAAACCTGCTGGGCAAGCGCGTCGACTATTCGGGCCGGTCGGTCATCGTCGTCGGCCCCGAGCTCAAGCTGCACCAGTGCGGCCTGCCCAAGAAGATGGCGCTCGAGCTGTTCAAGCCGTTCATCTACAACCGGCTCGAAGAGAAGGGGCTGGTCGGCACGATCAAGGCCGCCAAGGAAATGGTCGAGGCCGAGGTGGATGAAGTCTGGGACGCGCTCGAAGAGGTGATCCAGGATCACCCGGTGCTGCTCAACCGCGCGCCGACCCTGCACCGGCTGGGCATCCAGGCGTTCCAGCCGACCTTGATCGAAGGCAAGGCGATCAAGATCCATCCGCTGGTCTGCGCCGCCTTCAACGCCGACTTCGACGGCGACCAGATGGCGGTGCACGTGCCGCTGTCGCCCAAGGCGCAGATCGAAAGCCGCGTGCTGATGCTGGCCAGCAACAACGTGCTGTCGCCGGCGCACGGCCGGCCGCTGGCGGTGCCGTCGCAGGACCTGGTGCTGGGCGGCTACTACCTGACGCTGCCCAAGGCCGGTGCCAAGGGCGAGGGCAAGGTGTTCCCCGACCAGGATTCGGTGCTGCTGGCGCTGGAAGCCGGTGAGGTGGAAACGCTGACGCCGGTGCGCATGCGCTACACCGGTGCGTACATCAACCTGGACACCCAGCTCGACAAGCAGAACATCGTGCACGCCGACCTGGACGAAGTGGAAAACCAGATCATCGATACCACGGTCGGCCGGGTGATCTTCAACATGCACCTGCCCAAGGAGATCCCGTACATCAACGGGTTGCTCAAGAAGCGCGGGCTGCAGGACCTGGTGGGCTACTGCTTCATCAAGCTGGGCAACGAGAAGACCGTTGCCATGCTCGATGAGATCAAGGAAGTCACCTTCACCTATGCGACGCGGGCGGGCATCTCGTTCGGCGTCGACGACATGGTGGTCCCCAGCCGCAAGCCGGAGATCCTGGCGCAGGCGCGCAAAGAAGTGGTCGAGATCGAGAAGCAGCGTTCGGCGGGCGTCATCACCCAGGGCGAGCGCCACAACAAGATCATCGACATCTGGCACCGCGTCACCGAAAAGGTTTCCGAAGAGATGTTCCGCGAGATGCGCGACGTCGAACGGGAGACGGGGGAATTCAACCCCATCAACCTGATGGCCGACTCGGGCGCCCGCGGTTCGCGTGAGCAGGTGCGGCAGCTGGCCGGCATGCGCGGCCTGATGTCGAAGCCGTCGGGCGAGGTCATCGAGACGCCGATCACCGCCAACTTCCGCGAGGGGCTGTCGGTGTTGCAGTACTTCATCTCGACCCACGGCGCGCGCAAGGGTCTGGCCGACACCGCCTTGAAGACCGCCGACTCGGGGTATCTGACGCGGCGCCTGGTCGACGTGGCGCAGGACGTCATCATCAACGAAGTGGATTGCGGCACGATCGACGGCATCTACGTGTCGGCGATCATGGAAGGCGGCGAAATCCTCGAACCGTTGCGCGACCGCATCGTCGGCCGCGTGTCGCAGGAGGACATCTACGACCCGATGACCGGCGAGATGGTGGTCTCCGTGGGTCAGGAGATCACCGAGCAGCTGGGCAACGCCGTGCAGGCCGCCGGCATCGAGCGGGTGAAGATCCGTTCGGTGTTGACCTGCGAGGCGCGGCGCGGCGTGTGCGCGTCGTGCTACGGGCGCAACCTGGCGACCGGCCAGATGGTCGAGATCGGCGAGGCGGTGGGCGTCATCGCCGCGCAGTCGATCGGCGAGCCGGGCACCCAGCTGACGATGCGTACCTTCCACTACGGCGGCACCGCGTCGCGCGTCTCCGAGCAGTCCAAGCACGCGGCCAAGAACCCCGGCCTGGTGAAGTTCTTGAACGTCTCCACGGTCGAAAGCAAGAAGGGGGCGCTGGTCGTCATCAACCGCAGCGGCAAGCTGGTCATCGTCGACGAGAAGGGGCGCGAGCGGGAGCGGTATGCGTTGACCTACGGCTCGCAGCTGCTGGTCCACGAAGGCGCCCAGGTGGAGCCGGGCGCCGAGCTGGTGACGTGGGACCCGTTCACCTACGCCATCCTGTCGGAGATCGGCGGCAAGGCGGAGTTCCAGGACATCGTCGAAGGCGAGAACGTGCGCGAGGAGACCGACAAGGTCACCGGCCTGTCGCAGAAGATCATCGTCGAAGCGTCGGCCAACGAGAAGCGCGTGCCGGCGATCATGATCAAGAGCGAAGAGGGCCGCGAGAAGCGCTACCTGCTGCCGTCGGGTTCCCATCTGGTGGTGCAGAACGGCCAGGACGTCTACCCTGGCGACACGCTGGTCAAGATCCCGCGTGAGACGACCAAGACCAAGGACATCACCGGCGGTCTGCCGCGCGTCGTCGAGCTGTTCGAAGCGCGCAGCCCGAAGGAGCCGGCGATCATCACCGAGATCGACGGCGTGGTGCACCTGGGCGACGTCCACAAGGGCATGCGCAAGGTGCAGGTCGAAAGCGACGCCGGCGAAGTGCGCGAATACCTGGTGCCGCGTTCGATCCACATCAACGTGCAGGAGAGCGAGCGGGTGCGGGCCGGCGAGCCGTTGATCGACGGCGCCATCAATCCGCACGACATCCTGCAGGTGCTGGGCGAGAAGGAGCTGCAGCGCTACATGACCGACAAGATCCAGGAGGTCTACCGGTCACAGAGCGTGGCGATCAACGACAAGCACATCGAAGTGATCGTCCGGCAGATGATGCGGTCGGTCAAGATCGAAGAGGTCGGCGATACGGAGTTCCTGATCGACGAGCAGGTCGACCGCTGGAAGTTCCAGGAAGAGAACGAGCGGGTGCTGGCCGCCGGCGGCACGCCGGCGATCGGCCGCCCGTTGCTGCTCGGCATCACCAAGGCCAGCCTGTCCACCGACAGCTTCATCTCGGCGGCCAGCTTCCAGGAGACCACCAGGGTGCTCACCGAAGCCGCCATCAGCGGCAAGGTGGACGGTCTGCGCGGCCTCAAGGAGAACGTCATCGTCGGACGCGTCATCCCCGCCGGCACCGGCATGGACTACTACCACGACTTCCACATGGCGGAAGACTTCGTGGAGACCCAGCCGGAATCGGAAGAGGAGCTGTTCTTCGAGTTCGGCGAAGAGGAGATCCGCAGCCTGCCGCAGGAAGTCCTGGACGGCGACTGATCGCAGCGGCCGGCCGGCGGCGCGCCTTGCGGTGCCGCGCGGTCCGGCAACCTGCCGCATCTTCAGGGCGGTCCTTCGGGGCCGCCCTTTTGTTTGGGGTTTGGTGGTCGCGCCGACGTCTTATTGCGGGACGTCGCCGCCGTAGGTGCGGCCGTAGCCGTAGGTGGGGATGAGGCGCTGGGCGGCATCCAGGTCGCGCTCGCAAGCGGGGACCAGGGCCAGGGCGAAGCGGCGCAGGTCGGCGTCGGCGGTGTGGCGGGCCTCGTGCTTCAGGGCGCGCAGGTTGCGGATCTGGTACTCCATGACGATATTGACGTAGTAGCGGTCGAAATACTGGCCGACCTGGCGGGCCAGCTCCTGGTGGTCCCAACGCTGCTTGTGGGTGGGCGGCGCCGGCAGCGCGATGCCCAGGCGGGCGGCCAGGGGCCGCAGCTGGTCGGCGTTCTGCGTCCAGTCGTCGTGCAGCGCGCGGCCCAGGTCCTGCACGCGCGGGTCGTCGGCCTGGTGCGTGGCCAGGGCGCCGAATTCGGCTTCGACGCCGGCGTGGCGCGCCATTTTAGCGACAAAGGCGCGGTCGGCAGCGACGTCCGGCGAGCCCCCGGCGGTGGCGGCGCTGGCGCAGGCGGTGAGCAGCGGTGGCAGGCCGGCAAGGAAGGCCAGCAGGGCGGCGGACGGGAGCAGCGCGAGCGCGCGGTGCGAACGGTGGGAGCAGGGACGGGTGGTCATGCGGCGGTACCTCCCATCGCAGAATCGCAGCAAGCTCCGTTCCAGGTGACCGCAGGCCGGGGCCGGCGGCGGACTGGCCGGCGCGCCCCCAGGCTTCTACAGGTAGCCCAGGCTGCGCAGGCGCCGGGCGTCTTCGTCGGCGGGGAGGGGGGGACGGGGGCGGTGGCGGATGAAGTCGCCGCGCAGCTGGTAGGCCATCGCATTGACTTCGAGCGGAAAGTCGGGTCGCCAGGCGGCGGCGGCCCGGCTCCAGGCGGCCAGCTCGGCCGAGTCCGGCAGCGGCGCCGGCAGCGGGTGCCGTTCGCCGGGGTCGCCGGCGAGGTCGAACTGCAGGCCGGTGCGCTGGCTGGCGACGAAGCGCGCGGGGACCCGGACCTCGCCCTGGGGCGTGGCTTCGGCGGGCAGGCTGAGGAACGTCTTGCGGCCGGCGCGGAGCTCTCCATAGAGCGGCGGGTCGACGTGCAGCTCCATGAACACGCCGGCGCCGTCGCCCGGGATGCCGGCGACGAGCGGCAGGAGGCTCCGGCCTTGGAGCGCCGCCGGCCTGGGCTGCCCCAGCGCCGCCAGGACGGTCGGCAGCAGGTCGACCACCGACACCGGCTGCCCGACGCGGCTGCCGCGTGCCGCCGCCATGCCGGCGGGCGGCTTGATGATGAGCGGCACGTGGACGTTTTCTTCGAACAGGTCGTCGCTATGGACGAAGCGGCGGCCGTGCTCGCCCATCTGCTCGCCGTGGTCGGCATTGAAGACGATGAGCGACCGGTCGAACAGGCCGGCGCCGCGCAGGTACTCCAAAAAGGCGCCGGTTTCGTGCGCGGCGTAGGCGATCTCGCCGTCGTACAGGTCGCGGTAGCGGTTGGCGTCCAGGACGCCGGGGATCCGCTGGTAGAGCGGGATCGCCGACTGCGGGATCGGCGCGGCGGTGGCGGAATGGAAACGTTGCGCAAACTCTCCCGGCGGCGTGTAGGGGCCGTGCGGATCGATCAGGTGGATGAAGCAGAAGAACGGTTGATCGCGATGGCGGTCGATCCAGGCGCGGGCGACGGCCAGCGTGCCGGCGGCCTTGCGCTCGTAGTTTTCGCGGTACGCCTCGCGCTCGGTGACGAAGTCGTCGTAGGTCTGGAAGCCGCGATCGAAATGCGAGAAGTCGCGGATCATGACGAAGCTGGAGACGAAGGCGGCGGTTTTGTAGCCCGCCTGCGCCAGCAGCGTGGCGGCGGTGGGAGCGCGGTTGGGGAGGCGCATGTAAAGGTGCTCGACACCGTGCCGGTAGGGGTGCAGGCCGGTCAGCATCGAAGCGATCGCCGGCGAGGTTTCGGGGGTCGTCGTGTAGGCGCGCTCGAAGAGCACTCCCTGGTCGACCAGCGGGCGCAGCTGGGGCGCCGTGGCGCGTCCGTAGCCGTACCACTCCAGGTGATCGGCGCGCAGGGTGTCGATGACGATCCAAATGACCGGAGTCGGCGGTGCGGGCCGGGAGCGGGTACACCCCACGATGGTGCCGCTCCCGATGACGAGAACCGCGAGCAGCGCGGTCGCGGCTGGCCGGTTCATGAGGGGTGCAGGATAGCACGCGCGATCGATCGATCACGATATGCGGAGGCGCCGCGGCGACGCCTTCGGAAAGCTATCGAAGATCGTCTATGTTCGCATGGTTAAAAGGTTTGCATGGGGTCGGCGGGTATTTCTATTTCGACTCGATTCTGCGCATAATCCACGCGTTCAATTAGAAACCCGCGATGCCCGCGGGTGGGATTCATGAGTGCCCGCCGCTGAGCGGGGGGTGTCGTGACGGCCTTCGGGCGGGGCCGAGCGGACCTGACTGTGCCATCTGGGAGGATGACTGCATGAGCCGCAAAGTGGTCTGTTGGATCGGTGCCCTATGGTTCGGAATCGTCGCTGCGCAGGTGTCGGCGCAGCCCCTGCTCAAGTCGGCGGTGCAAGTGAACGCGGGGAACACCATCCCGGCGGGCCAGACCTTTGGCTATCGGCTCACCTACAACTGCAGCAGCACGTCGGGCCCCTGCCTCAACTCCGAGGTGGACGATCTGCTGCCGGCTCAAGTGCAGTACGTCTCGACCGTGCCGGCCAGTCCCACCGGCGACGTGGCGGCGATCAACGTCACCAACAACTACATGGGTTCGGGACAGACGCGGGTGCAGTTCGTGATGAACAGCCCGCTGACCGCCGGCAACAGCGGCGACCTGCTGATCAACGTGCGCTTCCCCGACGGCTCGACCGCCAACGGCACCACGGCGGTCAACACCGCCGACGCCATCAACCTGAGCGCCACCCCCGGCACCTTCACCACGCCGCCGGTCACCGTCACCGCCACCGCGGCGCTGGACGCGACGCTCACCAAGACGCTGCTCACCAACCCGGCCAACCTGGACATGCCGGTGTCCTACCGGCTGAGCATCGCGGTCCCGAGCGGCGGCGGCGACCTGGAGCTGACCGCCATCGGGCCGGTGACCGATACGCTGCCCACCGGCGTGGTGTTCACCAGCGCCAGCCCGGCCGCCGACTGCGAGCCGGGCTGTGACGGCACCACCCCGGCCACCATCACCTGGACCGCCCCCTGCACGGTGCCGTTGGGCTCGGGCAGCAGCTGCAACATCCAGGTCAACGTCACCTACCCCAGCGCCACGTTCACCAGCGGCACCAGCGTCACCAACTCGTTTACCGCCACCGGCACGCCGCTGGGCGGCACGCCGGAGAGCCTGGGCACCGGCCACGTCACCCATACGGTGACCACCTTCGTGCCCAACCCAAGCGCCGGCCTGGGCAAGGACATCGCGGGCGGCAGCCCCAACCCGCCGACCCTCAACCAGGCTTTCACCTGGGAGCTGACGCCGTCGGACAACGGCAACGTGCCTCTCGACACCATGGTCTTCATCGACACGGTGCCGGTGCAGCTGCAGATCGCCAGCGTCACGACCGGCGCCTACAGCGGCGCCGCGGACTTCGCCGCCGGCGTCGGCGTGCAGGTCAGCTACGAAAAGAACACCGCGCCGGGCACCTTCACCCTGTGGGGCTCTTCGCCCAACACCACCACCAACACCACGCTCACCTACCCGCCGCCCGGCCTGGGCGCCGGCGAATACGTCACCCGCATCGAGTGGCAGTTCGGCCAGGTGCAGGCAGGCATGAACGCCACCACGCGGCCGGCGATCAACGGCCAGATCGTCAACCCCGACAACGCCGGCAACCCGGTGGCGTTCGGCAACAGCATCCAGAACTGCGCCGCGCTCACCGCGGTCTACACCGCCGGCCCCACCAACGTCAGCCACAACGTCTGCTCGACGTTCACGCTCAGCGGTCCGTTCGTGCAGCTCAACCCCGAAAAGGACAACCTGTCGGGCGGCGGCCCCTTCAACCAGGGCCAGACGGTGAACTGGCGGCTGCGCGTGCGCAGCGCGCCGCAATCGAGCGACCCGGCGCCGCTCGCCGGGCTGGTGGCGGCCGACCTGCTGCCGGTGGATCTGGTGTACAGCGGCAGCTGGACGTTCGACGATCAGGGCACCGGCCTGCCGGCGCCGCAGACTTTCGAAGAGATCCCCAACTTCGCCGGCACCGGCCGCACCCTGCTGCGCTGGACCTGGACCGCCGGCAGCGGCGACCTGGGCGTCAACCAGGAGGTGTTCATCCTGTACAGCACCACGGTGCGCTCCGGCGCCACCTATGGGCCGCTGTCCAACACGCTCAGCCTGACCTCCAACAATCCCGGCCTGGCGCTGCGCTGCTCGGGATCGTCGTCGGCGGACACCCTCAACATTTCCGGCGACGGCACGTCGCAGACGCTGTGCAACGCCTCCGGCACCATCAACGTGGCGCCCATCGCCCAGCTGGTGTCCAACAAGCAGGTGCGCGGCACCTGCGACAGCGGTTTCACCGCGACGTCGAACGGCACGCTGGTCGGCGGCGCGCTGCAATACCAGCTGACGGTCGAGAACGTCGGCACGGTGCCGATGCAGAACATGGTGATGATCGACATCCTGCCGTTCGTCGGCGACACCGGGGTGCGCGACACGTCGCCGCGCGGCTCGACCTGGACGCCGCTGCTGGCGGCGCCGATCCTGCCGCCCGCCGGCACGATCCTGTACTACTCGACGTCGGGCAACCCCTGCCGGCCCGAGGTGGGAGGGCCGACGAGCAGCTGCGACCCGCCCAACTGGACGACCGTGGCGCCGGTGCCGATCACCTCGGTGCGCTCGTTCAAGGTGGACTTCGGCAGCCGCGTGATCGGCGCCTTCGACTCGCTGTCGTTCACCTTCAACCTGACCACCCCCGGCAACCTGCCGGCGGGCAGCGCCTACAACTCGTTTGCCTACCAGGCCAACCGTGCCGACGGGCTGGGCTCGCTCGCCGCCGAGCCGCAGAAGGTCGGCGTCGCGGCCGGCACCTGCACCGCCGGGCTGCTGGGCGACTTCGTGTGGGTGGACACCAATAAGAACGGCCTGCAGGACGACGGCCCCACCGGCCTCAACGGGGTCAACGTGCGGCTCTACTCGCCGGGCGCCGACGGCCTGCCGGGCACGCCGGACGACGTACTGCTGGCGACCTCGGTGACGCAGCCGGGCCCGACCAGCGCGCCGGGCTGGTACAACTTCCCCGGCCTTGCCGCCGGCAGCTACTTTGTCTGCGTCACGGCGCCGCCGACGTTCATCTTCACCATCCCCAACCAGGGGGCGCCGGGCAACAACTCGGTCGCCAACCAGGTGACCGGCTGCTCGCCGGTCGTCACGCTGGCGACGGGCGGTTCCAACCTGAACGTCGATTTCGGCCTGCAGGACACAGAGACCGCGTCGCTCGGCGACTACGTGTGGTTCGACCGCAACGCCGACGGTCTGCAGAACGAATCCACCTGGGACGGCGCCAACGGCGTCACCGTCAAGCTGTGGGTGGACAACGGCGATGGCGTCGCGCAGCCGGGCACCGGCGACTCGCTGGTGGCGACCACGCTGACCGCCGACGACGTGTACGGGCGCCCCGGCTACTACCGCTTCGACAACCTGGTGCCGGGCCTGAGCTACTACGTGCAGTTCATCCTGCCGGCGGCGGCGACCGGCTTCACCACGCAGCACGCCGGCAGCGACACGACGATGGACTCCGACGCCAGCCAGACCAACGGCGTCACCCAGATGGTGGTGCTCACTCCGGGCGAATACAACAACACCCTCGACGCCGGCCTGATCGCCGCCAGCGGGACGCTGGCGATCGGCGACCAGGTGTGGCTCGACAGCAACAACAACGGCATCTTCGAGCCGCAAAGCGGCGAAGCCGGCATCGACAACGTGCGGTTGGACCTGTACCTGGACGCCAACGGCGACGGCCTGCCGACGGTCGGCGAGTACGCCGGCTCCACCTTCACCAGCACCTCGGGCGGCTTCGCTGGCCGCTACCAGTTCGACAACCTGGCGGGCGGCAAGTACATCGTGGTGGTCGACCCGGTGAACTTCACCGGCAACGGCGCGCTGTCCGGCATGATGTCCAGCACCGGCAACGATCCGGCGCCCAGCCCCAACACCTGCACCGACGGCGTCGACAAGGGGACGCCCATCGGCGCGCTCATCGGCACCCTGCAGTTCACCCTCACCGTCGGCCAGACCAACTGCGGCACCGGCGGCCCCAACACCAACTTCACCGTCGACTTCGGCTTCCTGCCGTCGGCCGGCACGCCGCCGCCGATGTACGACTACGGCGACGCGCCCGACAACGGCACGGTGGGACCGGGCAGCTACAACACGACGGCGCTCAACAACGGCCCCTACCACCTGCTCGGCGTCAAGAACGCGCCGTTCCTGGGCCACTGCGTCGACGCCGACACCGGCTTCAACCAGGGCTACCTGGCCAAGGCTGACGACGAAACGCTGTCCGCCTTCGTCGTCGGCACCTGCGGCCCCAGCGGCAACGACGAAGACGGCGTGGTGTTCAGCAATCCGTTCACCCCCGGCGGCACGGCCAGCTTCACCGTCACCGCCGGCGGCCCGGTGCCCTGCGTGCTCAACGCCTGGGTGGACTGGAACGGCGACGGCGTGTTCGGCGACTCGGCGGGCGAGCAGATCGCAACCGACCTGACCGTGTCGCCGGGCACCCCGGCGGTGCTCACCCCGACGGTGCCGGCCGGCGCGGTGCCGGGCGTGACCTACGCCCGCTTCCGCTGCTCGACGGCCACCGGGCTGGGACCGACCGGTCCGGCTCCCGACGGCGAGGTCGAGGACTACGCGGTCAGCATCGTCGGCTACGACTACGGCGACGCCCCGCAGACCTACGGCACCGCCGGCGCCGGCGCCGCCCGCCACAAGGTCGACCCGCTGGCGCCGCCGCTGATGCTCGGCCAGTGCGTCGACACCGAGCCCGACGGCCAGCCCAGCGTCGGGGCGGACGGCGACGACACCCATGCCGGCACCAGCCGCATCGGCAACTGTTTCAACGACGAGGACGGGGTGACCTTCCCGACCCCGATCGTCGCCTGCGCGCCGGCGCAGGTCAGCGTCTTCGTCACCGGCACCGGCGGCAAGCTGGACGCCTGGATGGACTTCGCGCAGAGCGGCACCTTCAGCACCGCAGGCAACCAGATCTTCACCAGCCAGGCGGTCACTCCGGGCGTCAACCTGCTCACCTTCACCGTCCCCTGTTCGGCCAAGGTCGGCACCAGCTACGCCCGCTTCCGCCTGTCGTCGGCGGGGGGCCTGGGACCCACCGGCACCGCCAACGACGGCGAGGTCGAGGACTACCTGATCACCCTGGTCGAGCACCCGCTGATCGGCCTGGCCAAGGAGGTCCTGTCGGTCACCCCCGACCCCTCGGTCGCCGGTGATTCGCAGGTCACCTTCCTGTTCACCGTGGAGAACATGGGCAACGTCGCGCTGTCCAACGTCAACGTCGTGGACAACCTGGTCGCCACCTTCGTCGCCCCGGCCAGCTTCACCGTGACCGGCATCAGCAGCACGGCGCTGCCCGTCAACTCCGCCTTCAACGGCAACTCCAACACCTCGCTGCTGGCCGCGGGGGCCACCCTGGCCGTCGGCCAGACCGCCACCATCACAGTCACCGTCCACGCCCACTCCGGCGGCTTCTTCGGCCCCTACAGCAACACCGCCACCGCCAGCGGCGTGAGCCCGGCCGCGGCTACCGTCACCGACGTCTCGCAAAACGGCACCAACCCCGACCCGGACGGCGACGGCAACCCCGGCAACAACAACCAGCCCACCATCTTCGACCTGCCCACCAGCATCGCCCAGATCCCCACCCTCACCCCGTGGGGAGCCGCGATCCTGGTCCTGTTCCTGGCCCTGGCCGCCTGGCACCAGCTCCGCCGCCGCCGGCGGGCCTAGCCCCGGCCTCCCGCCTCTGGCATCGCCTCACCGGCGGGTGCGCGCAAGCGCACCCGCCGGCCGCCCCACCCCATTCACCCTCGGGGCTGGGGCGCCGTGGCAACCCCTCAGCAGTGGTGGATCCCGCAGGACGCGGTGCAGCAGGCGGTGGCGCCGCCGACGCTGGCCGGTTCCGTGTTGTAAGGACCGTCGGGACGACGCAGGTCGTCAAGGCCGCGCAGGGTTTCGCGGGACAGGTGCATCTTGGTGCGTGCTGCCTTCATGAGAGCCTCCTTTCGGGGCCGGCGGCATGCCAACCCCTACAGAAGCCAGTGCCGCCGGACCTCCAGGAGCGCTCCTGTCGGCCGGCCTGAGCGGAGTTGCTGCGGGGTGTCAGGTGGGGCGGGTGGCGCCTTGGGCTTGAATGTGGGCGGCTTGGATGGTGGTGTCGTTGAGGAGGTAGATGATGTTGCGGTCGGGGCCGCCGAAGGTGAAGTTGGCCAGGTTGTCGATGAGGATGGCGCCGATGAGGTTGCCCTGGGGGTTGTAGACCTTGAGGCCGTCGGCGGAGGAGGAGTAGACGCGGCCGGCGGCGTCGACCTTGAGGCCGTCGGGGATGCCGGGGGTGACGACGGCGAAGAGGCGGCCGTGGGTGAGGTGGGTGCCGTCTTGGACGTCGAAGGCCAGGATGTGGTGGGGCAGGGTGGGGTGGTAGGAGCCGGGGCCTTGGATGGCGGCGCTGTCGTTGATGTAGAGGATCGATTCGTCGGGTGAAAAGGCCAGGCCGTTGGGCTTGTTGAAGTTGTCGGCGACGACGGCCAAGCTGCCGGTGGCCGGGTCGAAGCGGTAGACGTAGTCGCCGACCAGCGGCTCGGGCTTGAAGGATTGCAGGAAGCCGTAGCTGGGGTCGGTGAACCAGATGCTGCTGTCGCTCTTGACCACGATGTCGTTGGGGGAGTTGAAGGGCAGGTGGAACCACTGCTCGACCAGGCTTTGATGCCTGCCGGTCGTGAGGTCCAGGCGGGCGATGGCGGCGGGGCTGGACTTGGTGCCCTGTTCGCAGACGATGAGGCGGCCTTCGCGGTCCAGGGTCATGCCGTTGGCCATGTTGGAGGGCTGGCGCACGACGGTGATCGCGGGCGGGTCCGTTGTCAGGTCCAGCCGGCTGATGGCCACGGTCTTGTAGCCCGGCGCGGGGACGTTGACGTTTTGCGGCACGGTGGTGAAGTAGAGCGCTTCCGGGTCGCACACATAGACCGGCCCTTCGTGGGCGTCGGTCGCCACCACCAGGTCCAGTCTTGGATGCGCACCCAGGACGTCCAGGAACTCGTCGGCATAGACGATGAAGGGGCAGTGCGGGTCGTGCGGGTGGAGCGGCCTGCCTTGCGGGTAGCTCTTCGCGTTCATGGCGTTGCGATAATAGCGGATTACGCCTCCACGGGCATCTGTTTCAGCATCCGCGTGCAATCCATTTCTTTGCCGGCCGGCGCTCCCTGGGGCCCGGCCGCCATCAGACGCGCAGGCGATCGTTGGGGCGGGCGACCAGGGCGTAAAGGGCGGGCATCAGGAAGACGCTGATCAGCAGGCGGGAGAAGAGGCCGCCGACGATGACCTGGGCGAAGGGGCGCTGGGTGTCGGAGCCGACGGTGGTGGAGAGCGCCGCCGGCAGCAGGCCCAGGGCGGCGACCAGGGCGGTCATCATGATCGGGCGCAGGCGCAGGACGGCGGCTTCGCGGGTGGCGTCGGCGATGCCGCGGCCGTCCCTGCGCAGCTGGTTGGCGTAGGAGATGTAGATGACCGCGGTCTGCACCGAGACGCCGAAGAGGGCCAGGAAGCCGATGGCGGAGGAGACCGAAAACGGGGTGCCGGACAGGTAGAGGGCGAGCAGGCCGCCGACCGGATCGGAGATGAGGACGGCGAGCACGGTGATCAGCGGGAACTTGAGGTTGTCGTACAGCATGAAGAGCAGCAGGAAGATGAGCATCAGCGTGAGCGGCAGGATGAAGCTCAGCTGCTTGCGCGAGGCGGTGTACTCTTCGTATTCGCCGCCCCACACCATGCGGTAGCCGGCGGGGAGCTTGACCGCCGCGTCGACCTGGCGCTGGGCGTCTTCGACGGCGCCGGCCAGGTCCCGCCCCTCGACCGAATATTGCACGCCGATGTAGCGCGAGTTGTTTTCGCGGTAGATGAACGAGGCGCCCTTGACCTCGCGCACGTCGGCGACCTCCTTGAGCGGAACCTGCTGGCCGTTCGGCGTGGCGATCAGGATGTTGCCGATGGCTTCGGGGGTCTGGCGGAACTGCGGTTCCAGGCGCACCACCAGGTCGAACAGCTTTTCGCCCTGCACCACCTGGGTGGCGGCGGCGCCGCCCACCGCCGCCTGGACCAGGCCGTTGACGTCGGCGACGTTGAGGCCGTAGCGGGCGATCTTGGCGCGGTCGGCGGTGACGGTGAGGGAGGGCTGGCCCAGCTGCTTGACGACGGTCAGCTCGGTGATGCCGCGCACGTGTCCCAGGACCTTCTTGACCGAGGTGGCCAACTCTTCGAGCGTCTTCAAGTCGGTGCCGAAGATCTTCACCGCGAGCGAGCTCTTGAGGCCGGTTTCGGCTTCGTCCACCGCGTCTTCGGCCGGTTGGGTGTAGTTGAAGACGATGCCGGGGAAGGCCTTCAGCTTGTCGTTGATGGCGTCGACCAGGGCCGCCTTGTTGCGGTACTTGCCGTGCCATTCGGAATACGGCTTGAGGCCGACGAAGAACTCGTTGTTGAAAAAGCCGGTGGGGTCGGTGCCGTCGTCGGGCCGGCCCAGCTCGTTGGCGACGGTGGTGACCTCGGGGAAGGTGCGCAGGACGTTGCGCACCTGCGGCGAGATCTTGGCCGCCTCTTCGAACGAGATGGTGTAGGGGGTGGTGGCGCGGATCCACAGGGCGCCTTCGTCCAGGTGCGGCATGAACTCGGCGCCGATGCCCGGCACCATCAGCAGCGAGGCGGCAAGGATCAGCACCGACACCAGGCAGGTCAGCCAGGGGAAGGCCAGGCAGACGTCGAGCGCCCGCGCGTAGCCGCCGCGGATCCATTCGAAGACCACGTTGCGGTGCTCGCGCACGCCGCGCGACAGCGCCCAGCCGCACAGCAGCGGCACCAGCGTCAGGGTGAGGATGAACGAGCCGATGAGGGCGAAGATGGTGGTGTCGGCCATCGGCTTGAACAGCAGGCCGGCCGGCCCCGCCAGGGCGTAGATCGGCAGGAAGCCGGCGATGATCACCGCCACCGCGTAGAAGATCGGCCGGTCCACCTCGGACGCCGCGCGCACCACCAGGTCGCGCACCGAATCGCCGTCGCGGCGCTGCGACAGGTGGCGGAAGATGTTTTCCACCATCACCACGGCGCCGTCGACCAGGATGCCGAAGTCGATGGCGCCGATCGACAGCAGGTTGGCCGGCACGTGCTTGAGGTCCAGGCAGATGAAGGCGAACAGCAGCGCCAGCGGGATGGTGGCGGCGACGATGAGGCCGGTGCGCACGTTGAACAGGAAGAAGATCAGGACGATCAGCACCAGCACCATGCCGCGCAGCAGGTTGTCTTCGACGGTGCGGATGGTCAGCGCGATCAGCTCGCGGCGGTCGTAGTACGGGTGGACCTTGACGTCCGGCGGCAGGATCGCCGCGTTGAGCTCGCGGGTCTTCTTTTCCAGCCGGTCGAGCACCACCTGCGCCTGCTCGCCGGTGCGCATCAGGATGACGCCTTCGACCGCCTCGTCGCGGTCGTTGTAGCCGAACTGCCCCAGCCGCGGCGCTTCGCCGATGACCACCTGGCCGACGTCCTTGACCAGCACCGGGATGCCGTTGTTGACCGCCAGCACGACGTTGCCGATGTCCTCGGGGGTGGCGATGCGGCCCAGGCCGCGCACGTAGTAGAACTGGCTGCCCTGGGTGTAGAAGCCGCCGCCGGCGTTGCTGTTGTTGGCGCCCAGCTGGGAGATGATCTGCGGCACCGACAGCCCGGCGCCGGCGATCTTGGTGGGGTCGAGCAGCACCTGGTACTGCATGCGTGGGGCCGCCCAGGCCCGAGTCGTCGGCGACGCCGGCGACCGATTTGTACTGCCGCTCGACGACCCAGTCTTCGATCGTCTTGAGCTCCATGGGAGTGCGATCGGGGCTGTCCAGGACGTAGCGATAGATCAGGCCGGACGGCGGCGACAGCGGCGCCAGGTTGGGGGCGACGCCGGACGGCAGGGTGACGTCGGCCAGGCGCTCGAAGACCTGCTCGCGCGCGAAGTAGTTGTCGGTGCCGTTGTCGAAGCTCATGATCACGTCCGACAGGCCGTACAGCGAGATCGAGCGGACGACGGTCAGGTTGGGGATGCCGTTCATCTCGATCTCGATCGGCACGGTGATCAGCCGCTCGACCTCTTCGGGAGCCTGGCCCTGCCACTGCGTGATCACCTCGACCATCGGTGGCGAGATGTCGGGGTAGGCGTCCACCGGCAGGCGGCGGAACGAATAGATCCCGGCGCCCAGCAGCAGCACCGAAAACAGCAGCGTCAGGAAGCGCTGGCGCACCGCCGTCGCGACGACGCGGTGGATCAGCGACGTGGTCCGCTGCTGCGGCGGGAGCGGCGGCGGCGGCGGCGATTCCGGCAGCGGGGGATGTTCGCTCACAGCGTCTCCGCGGTCTGCAGGAAGAGGCCGCCTTCGATCACCACCGATTCGCCGGCGCGCAGGCCGGAGCGGATCTCCTGGCGGTCGCCGCTGCGCGCGCCGATCTCCACCCGGCGCCGGCCGTAGGTGCCGTCGGCGTTGGCGACGAACACGAACGGCAGGTTTTCGTCGTCGCGCAGCACCGCGGAGACCGGCACCAGCAGGCTGCGCACCGGGCGGCGCGAATGGATCGTCACCTGCACGTACAGGTCGCGCTTGAGCACCTCGCCGGGGTTGGCGACGTCGAGCCGCACCGCCACGGCGCGGGTGTTGGGGTCCACCAGGGCGGCGATGTAGGTGACGGCGCCCGGCAGCGGCGGCCGGTCGCCGGCGATCCGCACTTCCGCCGGGTCGCCCAGCGCCACGTCCGGCAGGTCGGTTTCGAAGATGTTGGCCAGCACCCACACCCGCGACATGTCGGCGATGGTGAAGGTCGGCGTGGTGCCGCCCGCCAGCAGCTGGCCCGGCGTGATCAGCCGTTCGACCACCGTGCCGGCGATCGGCGAGCGCAGCGAGGCGCCCGGATTCTGGGTGGGGCGGTTGTCGCGGATCGCCGTGATGGTGGCGGCGTCGACGCCCAGCGACTTGAGCTGTTCGAGCGCCGCGTCGCGGTCGGATTCGGCGCCCACCGCGTCGCTCTGCGCCTGCTCCAGGTCGCGGCGGGCGATGGCGTCGTTCTTCCACAGCTGCTCGTCGACGTCGGCGATGCGGCGCGCGTTGCGCGCGGCGGCTTCGGTCTTGCGCAGGGCGCTGACGTCCGCGGCGTAGTCGGGCGACGCCACGGTGGCGAGCGGCTGGTCGCGCCGCACGTGGTCGCCCAGGGCGACCAGCAGGCGCGTCACCGGCCCCGAGATCGGCGCCAGCACCTGGGTCGAGCGGTTCTGGTCGAAGGCGACGGTGCCGGTCGCCTCGATGGTGCGCGCGAACGAGGCGACGGCGGCGGGCTCGGTGTGGATGGTCGCCGCCTGCGCCGGGGTCAGGCGCAGCTCGCCGGCGCGCGGCCCGGAGGGTGCCGGCTCGCCGGGGGCGGTGCCGCCGCCGCGGCCGCAGGCGGCGAGCAGGGCGAGCAGCAGGCAGGCGGCAAGCGCCGGGGCGGCGCGGACTACGGCGGCGGCGGCGGTAGGCCGCCAGGCCGGCGGACTGCCAGGTCGCTTCATGAATGGCCTCCGGGAGTTGCCTGGGGGAGCGGGAGCGGTGCGCCCACCGCCTGTTCCAAGGCGGCCTGGGCGTCGTTGGCGGAGCCCAGCGCGTCGACGTACTGGCGTTCGGCGTCGACCAGGGTGCGCTTGGCGTCAAGGAAGTCGAGCGCCGAGGTGGCGCCCAGGCTGTAGCTGACCGAGGCGACGCGGTACACCTCGCGCGCTTCGGGCAGCAGCTCGTCGCGGATGAACACCACCTGCCGCATCGCGGTCGAAGCCGTGGCGTAGTTGCTGCGCACGTCCAGGCTGACCTGCACTCGCTCGTCGCTCAAGTCGGCCGCCAGCTCCGATTCGCGGTGCTCGGCGTTGGCGACCTCGCCCTTCTGGTGCTGCCAGAAGAAGATCGGAAAGCCGATCAGCAGCGTCGAGGTCCAGGTCGTCGGGCCGCCCTGCAAGGTGTTGCGCGCCAGGGTGACGTTGAAGTCCGGCGCCCAGAACTCGCGCGCCAGCCGGGTGGCGCTGCGGGCGCCGCGCTGCTGCGCCACCAGGCTCTGCAGCTCGGGCCGCGACTGCGCGGCCAGGCGCTCCAGCGTCTCGATGTCGGGCAGCGTCCCCGGCACGTCCAGCGCCTGGGTGAGCACCAGGGGGGCGCCGCCCATGCGGCCCATGATGCGGTTGAGCGTGGCGCGGGCGCTGTCGATCGTGCGCTCGTTGGCGATCAGGTCGTTGTCGGCCTGCGCCACGTCCACCTTGGCCTTGATGACGTCGACCTTGGCCACGGTGCCGCCGGCGAAGCGGGTTTCGGTCTTGGCCAGGAAGTCGGCCGAGAACTGCTTGCTCTCCTGCAGGTCGACGCGGTGGCGTTCGGCGACCAGCAGCGCGTCGTAGTCCTGCGCCGTCTGCGACTCCACCTGCTCGCGGTTCTGGATGAGGGTGAACTCCGCGGCGTGCAGCGTCGCTTCGGCCACTTCGCGGCGCAACCCGCGCTTGCCGGGGAAGGGGACGGTGAAGCCCAGGTACTGGTCGGTGATGTTGCCCGAGCCGACGTCGAGCGGGTGGTGCTCGCCCATGGTGTCGGCGCTGATCGTGGGATCGGCGAACGCGGCGGCGGTGACCGCCTGGGCCCGCGCCTCTTCCACCTGCTCGCGGGCGGCGACGATGCCGGCGTTGTGGGCCAGCGCATAGTCGATCGCCTCGCGGCGCGTCACCCGCAGCGCGTCCGGCCCCACCGCGGCAGCGCCTTCGACGCCCGTCGCCTGCGTCGCGATCGGCGGCGGCGGCACCGCACCGCCCGAGGCGGGCGCCCCTGGCTGTCCCATCGCCGGCGAGCCGCCGGGCGCTGCGGCCGGCGGCGTCTGTCCGGTGGTGGTGGCCGGCTGCCCCGCGGTCGTCGTCGGCTGGCTGGTGGTCGTCGCCGGCTGGCCCGTGCCTGTCGTGGCGGACGGCTGGCCCGGCTGGCCTGGCTGGGCGGCCTGGGATTGCGCGGTCGCCGACTGCGCCGCCGATTGCGCGGCGTCCGACTGTGCCGCCGCCTGCCCGGCCTGGGACTGCGCCGCTGATTCGGCACCCTGCGAAGAGTGCGCCGCGGGCGGCGCCGGGGCGGGGGCCGGGGCGGAAGGCGGCGGAGCCAGCCCCCAGCCGGGCAGCGCCCAGAGCGATGCGCCCAAGACGGCGCCGATGGTGCGACCTCGGAATCCGATCACAGAGCCCTCCTGGGAGCTCTTCAGGTACAGCCGACGACGATGCGGAAAAAGCGGCGGTACGGCGGGGAAGGCTAGGCGAGGGGCGGCGCGCGGCCGCAAGCGCCGGCCTGCCGCGACGCCAGGCAGGGCGCCGGCGGCGCGACGAACGGCGGCGCCTGGCGCGGCAGAGGCGCCGCAACCGGCTGCGTCCGTGATGCCACCAGGACCAGGCCCAGCAGGCGGCAGGCAGGGCAGTCTTCGGCCGGTGGCGCGATCTGCCGGCCGCCGAGCCGCGCCGGCCCCGCGGCGGGCGCCGCGGCGACGCGCGTGTCGCCGGCGGCTGCCGGGGTGGTGGCCAGCGCCGCCGAATGCCGGACGCATTCGTGCAGACTGGGCAGGAAGCCGAAGATTTCGGCCGCCGCCACGATCAGGCAGAGCAGATAGGCGGCCAAGCGACGTACACGCATCGCCAATAGGTTAGCACGACAGGCACTCCAGCGCGCGGCGGCGCCAGTGGTTGTAAGCCCCGAGCGCGCGGCGGTGGTCCTTGGTGGCGGGCTCACGCCGCCGCCCTGTAATAGAGTGGACGTCCATCGAGGTGCCAGCCGCGGAGTTCGAGGGGGCGTGGTCCGGCGCTTGCCCTGTGGACGGAGGTGAGGGTGATCATCCGGGAGTACCGGCCGGCGGATTTTGAGCGGCTCCTGGCGATCGATCATGCGGCGTTCGTGCCGGCGCTGGCGTATTCGCGCTCCGAGCTGCGCTATTACGTGCTGGCGCGGCGCGGCAAGACGCTGGTGGCCGAGGCTGCCGCCGGGGACCGGCGGCACGATGACGGCGCCGGCGGCACTGGTAGCGATGGCGCCGGTGGCGCCGGCGGTGGCGGTAGCGCTGACGCCGGTGGTGACGGCGAGGTGGTCGGGTTTGTCATCGCGCGCTGCGCTCAGCGCGGCTGGGGGACGGTGGTGACGCTCGACGTGGCGCCGGCCTGGCAGCGACGCGGGATCGGCGGCCGGCTGATGGCCGCGATCGAAGCGTGGCTGGCGGCGCAGGGGGTGCGGGTGGTGTCGCTGGAGACGCCGGCGGACGAAAGCGGCGCCAGCCAATTCTACGAGCGGCACGGCTACCAGCTGGGAACCCTGCTGCGCGGCTACTACCACGGCCGCGTCGACGCCTTCGCGATGTTCAAGCGCCTGCCGCCGCCGCCGCCGGCTGCCGCCGGCCGGGATGACGCGGCCGGGTCGGACGGCCCGGACGCCCAGCCCGGCCCGCACGGTCCGCAAAGCGGCAGCGACCACTAGTGGCCTGCGGGTAGTGGCCGGGCCGGCTGGTCGGGGGCGGTTCAGGCGACCGGCAGCGGGGCCAGGGCGGCGATGACGTCGCCGGTCGTGGCGCAGCGGTCTTCGGGGCGCTTGGCCAGGAGCTTGTCGATCACCAGGTCGCTCCACGCCTGCGGCAGGCCGGGGCGCAGCGACAGCAGGCTGGGCGGCGGCTGCTGCAGGTGCTGGATGGCGATCGCCGTCGAGTTGGCGCCGTCGAACGGTTCGCGGCCGGCAAGCAGGGCGAAGGCCAGGACGCCCAGCGAGTAGATGTCGGAGCGGCCGTCGATGGCCAGGCCCTGGATCTGCTCGGGCGACATGTAGAGCGGCGAGCCCAAGGCGAAGCCGGCCTGCGTCAGCCGCTTGTTCTCGAAACCGCTCATGCGGGCGATGCCGAAGTCCAGGATCTTGAGCCGCGTCGCGGTCAGGATGACGTTTTCGGGCTTGAGGTCGCGGTGCACCACTCCCAGGGCGTGGGCTTCCCCCAGGCCCGACGCGATTTCCGTCAGGATGGTCTTGATGCGGTCCAGGGGCAGCCGCCGGTCGGGGTCGATCAGGTCGGCCAGGACCTCGCCTTCGAGCAGCTCCATGATGATGAAGATCCATTCGCCGTGGCGGCCCAGGTCGAACACGCGCACCACGTTGGGGTGGGTGATCTTGCGGCAGATCTGCACTTCGCGCAGCAGCCGCTCGACGTCCACCGAGCCGTCTTCGTGGTGGCTGAGCAGCATCTTGATCGCCACCGGTTCGCCCAGCTCGATGTCCTGCGCCTTGTAGACCCTGCCCATGCCTCCCTGGCCCAGCTCGGCCAGGATCTGGAAGCGGCCGGCGAGCATCTGGCCGACGCTCAGGGTGCCGATGGGGCGGCCGGGGCCGCGCGGCCGCGATGGACGGGCGTCCGCGCCCGCGGCGCCGGCGGCTTCACCGGCGCCGGTGCCGCCGGCCGGGATGGCACCGGTCTGGCCACCGGCGGCATCGGCGGCCGTCACCTGCCGCGACCGCGACGCCCCCGGCGGTGCCACCGAACGCACGTCCAGCTCGTCGCTGGCGAACAGGCCGGTCGCATGGGTCGGCGGCGGGTCCACCGCACCGGGCCTTGTCCCGGCTCCAGGCCTCGCCGCGGTGCCGGCGCCGAGCGCGGCGCCATCGAAGGCGACCGCCATCGTCGGCGCCGCCGCGGTCGGCCGCGCCGTCAGGCCCGGCATGGGCGGAAACGGCGTGACGCGGGTCGCCGCCGTGTCGGGTTCCTGGCGCCGCCGCACGGTGGCCAGGCGCTCGGCCGCGTCCTGGTATTGGATCGACGGGTCCGCCAGCTCCTTGAAGCAGGCCGCCGCGTGATCGAGCTTGCCCAGCTGCTCGTAGGAGCGCCCCAGCAGGTAGAGGCGTTCGCAGGCGACCTGGAAGCGCTCGCCGCTGCGCGCGTGCACCAGCGTCGAGGGCCGCGCCTGGGGCAGCTGGCCGAGCCGGCGCAGCGCCTCTTCGGCCTTGCCCTCCGCCAGCAGCAGCGGCGCCAGCTGCAGCATCGCCGCTTCATGCTCGGCGCTGCCGGCGGCGACCTGCATGAGCGCCTGGGCGGCCTTGCCGCGCTCGCCCGCCGCCAGCAGCTGCGTCGCGGCGGCGACGCGCTGCTTCGCCTTGAGGTATTGGTCGGCGGCGGCGAGCGGGTCGCCCGCCTTGGCGTAGGCCGCTGCCGCAAGCGCATGCTTGCCCAAGGCGGCGTAACAGCGGCCGGCGTCGCGTGGGCGTGAGGCGCGCAGGTAGGCTTCGGCGGCGCGCTCGTGCTCCTGCGCCGTTTCCCAGCGCGACCCGGCCTTGGCCCAGTCGCCGCCGGCCTCGTAGGCCTCCGCCGCTTCGCGCGCCAGCCCCGCCGCGGCAAACACGTTGCCGGCTTCCACCGCGTGGCCGCTGCGCAGATAGATCTGGGCGGCCAGCCGGCGATCGATGTTGGGGGAGCGTTGCAGCAGCCGCACCGCCGCCTCGGTGTCGCCCATCTGCAGCGCCGCTTCGATCGCCTCGCGGTACTTGCCGCTGTCGGCGAGCAGGCGCACCCCCTGCGTCGTCGGCCGCACGTCGCGCAGCAGCGCCGCGGCTTCGGCCTCCTTGCCGAGCTTGCGCAACACTTCGGCGCGGCGCAGGCCGATGCGCGCCAGCTGCTCCTGGTTGGCCGCCGGCGGGCGGCCTGGCTCACCCTGGCCGGACAGGCGCCTGGCTTCCAGCTCGAGCACGCGCAGGGCGTCGTCGAGCAGCTCGGCGTTCTCGTACTGCTGGGCGGCTTCCCACAGCGCCCTGCCGCGTTCGAACAGCCGGCCGGCGCGGGCGGCCTGGCCCAACGCCAGGGCGCTGGCCGCCGCCCGCCGGAAGGCGTGCGCCAGCTCGAAGAGGCCGATCGCTTCGTCGTGGTGGCCGCGCGCCACCAGGTACTCCGCCGCCGGCACCGCCCGCAGCGGCCCGCCGCCGGCGGTCAGCTCGGGCGGCACGGTGCCGAACACCGCCTTGAGCGCGCACTCCACCGCCAGGCGCTCGTCGCCCGCTTCGACCGCCAGGCGCGCCGCCTTGCGCAGGTCGCCCGCCAGCGCATACATCTCGGCGGCCTTTTGCGTCCTGCCTTCGCGTTGATAGATCTCGGCCCGCTGCCGGGGATCACGCTTGAGCTTCGCGGCGAATCCAGGCTTAGGGGGCTTCAGAACCATGCCGACCACGTTCTCCGGGGCCGATGTCGCTGCCGAAACGTCGAACTTGCAGTATAGAGCATATGTTCACGTGCAAAAAGCGCTCTGCATCGCAGCCCCGGGGCAAAAAAGTAGCATAGCACCGAGCCCTCTCCGCCGCGTGCCGCCCAGCCAACACCAGGCGCCGGCCATTCAGACATACATATATACGCGAGCGGCGAGCCGTTGGCGGACCGGGCGGGGGGGCGGCAACGGCCCGGCGGATGCTATTGATACCTGCGTAACAAATGTCCTATACTCTGGGCAGGAGGATAGCCATGCGTCCTCAAGGAAGCCCAGAGGAGTTGGAACGGCGGCGCAAGCGGGCTGTAGAGCTTCTCCGTGAGGGGTTGCCGCCGGTTGAAGTGGCCCGGATGGTGGGTGTCGATAGAAGGAGCGTTCGGCGGTGGAAGGCGGCGCATCAGCAGAGCGGAGCGATGGGCTTGCGGGCCAAGCCTGTTCCGGGACGCCCGAGTCGACTTCCGCAGGCGGCCAAGGCTGCGCTGGAAGAGTTGCTGCTCCAGGGCGCCGCGGCCGCAGGGTATCCAACGGACCTGTGGACATGCCCACGGGTCGCAGACGTGATCTTCTCCCGGTTTGGGGTGCATTATCACGCTGATCATGTCGGCCGGCTGCTGCACAGTCTCGGCTGGAGCCCGCAGAAGCCTCAGCGACGCGCCGTCGAACGCGATGAGGAGAAGATTCAGACATGGATTAAGCAGGAGTGGCCCCGCATTAAAAAAAAGCTTGGCGCCTGAATGCAACGCTGGTTTTTATCGACGAGAGCGGTTTCTTGATGGCTCCGTGGGTCCGTCGGAGCTGGTCGCGCCACGGCCAAACGCCGGTACTGGTGCAGCGGACGCGCTCTCATCAAAAGGTCTCGGCCATCGCCGCTCTCTGCATCTCGCCGAGCCGCGACGAGCTGTCGTTGTTCTTCCGACTGCATCCAGATCGAAATATTTGCATCCCCGAGATCGTGGAGTTTCTCCGCGGCCTTGCTCGCCACTTACAGGGCCGGGCGGTAGTGATTTGGGATCGCCTCCAAGCTCACCGCAGCAAGCGGGTTGACGAGGTTCTTCGGCAAAGCCAGGGGTCGCGAGCGTCCTTTCTGCCTCCGTACGCCCCCGACCTCAACCCCGTCGAATGTGTCTGGTCGTATTTGAAGACCGGCGCTATTGCCAACCTCGCGCCAACTCAACTCGACGTACTCACCGCCGCCGCGCGTCACGGTCACCGCAGCCTTCAGCGGAATCAGCCTCTGCTTCGATCCTTCCTGGCGCACAGTCCGCTTTTTTTGCGCCTCAACTAGGACATTGGTTATGCATGTATCAATAGTAGGCCCCGCCGCTCACGAAAGGCGCACCGCTGCAGCATGGTCTTTGAGCAGGGGGACCCGACGCCAGTGCCGAAACAGGGCGTCAGCGTGCTCGCTAGGCATGACATCCCTGCCGGTCGAGAGGCGCCATGCGGTGGTGATTCGGGACAGCGCCTCACGCACGGTCTCGATCGTTTGTCCGGCGTCTGCCTGTGCATGCGCCGCCAGCCGCGCAAAGGTTTTCTCGCTCACCTGCGCAGGATCGCGACTACCGAGGAGGGACAGCGCCAGATCGGCGCGCACTTCGGGCCATGCTACGGTGCATACCTGGTCGTAGAGCGGTGAGAGCTCAGCTGTGATGCCGTCGGGGTAGACCAGGGACCAATTCTTCAAATGGGCATCATTGTTGCCACTGGCGATGATGAAGACCAGCCGACGGACAAATTCGAGGTATGCTTCCTGGCCGGCGATATTCTTGATCAAGAGCGCACACTGTTGGTATTTAATGTTGTCGTACTTTGCCTCTGGCGGCGTGTTGACGGCTTGTGCCAAATCTTCCTGGTGAATGCGTTGCTGGCCCTGCCGGTCATAACGCCTAATCAAGAGAACGTGACCACCGGTAGGCGCGTGCACCTGAAGTTCACGGGACAGCGCCGACCGCGGCAGTATGTGGCATTCAGGTACTTCGAAGCCTGCAGCACGTGCCCATTCGAGCATGGCATACTCGTTCTCCACCACCTGTGCAAAGGTCGAAGAGTCTAGCTTGGCAATCCATTCTCCTCCGTGCCCATGGACCGGGAGCGTAAGCTTGTCATGCTGCCTCAGCACTGAGAACTTGAGCTGTACTCCAGCGAGAGAGAAGCGAAGCCCCCCATCGGCCGACCCTGCGGTAAACCGTGTTACTCCGTTCGAGGCCCCATCATCAGTGCCTTCCTCGATCTCCTCAAGGTTCTCTGACGCAGAGCGGATCTCGACCGCACCTGGAAGATCCCGGCCCACCGCGGCAAGCAGGGCTATGTCGTCGCCTTGGGGAAGACTTGCATCGCTCTCGATCAGGGCGCGTAAGGGGCCTTCGGGTACCAGGTTCGCGAAGAACGCCGGAAGACCTCGCTTTCTACGATAGACCTTGCTGAGGTCGTCCTCAAACGATTGGCTAAGGACGGGGCGCCTGGTTCGGCGCCGGTACTCGTCTGTCAGCCGGAAAGATACCTTCCCGTCATCATTCTCCAAGAGATAGCCAGCACGAAGACCCTGGAGAAGAACCTCGAGGCTGCGGCTCATATGTCGTCTGCCTGCGACAGCAGATATTCAATTGAAGGCCGGTCAGTTCGCGACCAGCCCGCAAGGCGCTCGGCCATGCGATCGACCGCTTCTTCGATTGACCTCTTCCGTTCATATAAGAATGAGCGCGTATCTCGTTCTCGGAGAGCTACCACGCCGGCCGACGAAATAGCGTGGGACGAGAAAACTGGCAAGATTTCGCCGGCCTGTGCCGCAAATTCCAACAGGTCCCTGGCTGCGCCGCTAGCCCCCGGCAGCAGGATTCGATTTGCCGGGGTACGGGCAAGCGGGTCCCCGGGCGCGAAGATCCTGCGGAATGCCGCCACACCTCTGGTTTCGATCATAGCGGCGACATCAAGCTGCGTACCATCCAGGAAACGGCGGGGCGCGAGCGATGCCATTCCCAAGAAAGCCACCCTGCTGTCGGCCGCACGCGCGTCGGTACGCTCAGGAAGATGGTATCGCCTGAGCGGTTGTTTAGGGACCAGCGCGAGCAGGTTTTGCACGCTGGGCTCCTCTTGATTCTCCTCGATTGCTGTAACTCCGTGCCGGAGGAACCTACGCTCGTCGAAAGCTTCGACTGCCAGCAATAGGCGCCAAACGAAACGAACGAGGAGATCTCGGGTCCGGGGCCTCGGTTCCGGATGGAGTGCGAAGAAGCGGGTCAGGATCATCAGCGGCAGCGATCGTGGCAGAAGGAGCAAGTGAGGGATCTCTGCCGCTTGGCGCAAAAAGGAGAGAACGTTACGCAGGGCAGGCAGGGCGTCGCTGACGACTCCTTTGAGCATCGTTGGATCTTTGCGATACAGTTCGGTCAAGGTACGTGTGACGTCAAGGCCCTTCCAGGCTATCAGGCAGCGGAGGAGCTGTTCTTCCTCCGGCCGTCCCATTCCCATCTCGCGCAGTTCGTCTGCCAAGCTGGCCAACGTCGAGGGATGCTCGCCGACGTGACCGAAAAGGGCGTCGTGGACATCCTGCCACTGCATGCTCTTACCGTATTTATTGATACGGAAGAAAATCTCCCGCAGAAGCTGTTCGTCATCGGTCTCGACAATGTACAAAGGTATGCGATATTGACGGATCAAGCTTCCTGCCCGAAAAACTGCTGCGCGCAGCGTTACATCGTTTGCGTGGCGCCATTGAAAAACCCATTCGCTGAGCGAGGACGCGTCGAGCAACTGTGCTGCCGGCACCCACTCGGATGGTACGTTGCCATTTTTTTGCGGTGAGGCAAATTTTTGGTTTGCGGCGTCGAAATAGACCACCCAAGGATCGTCAGGTGAAGGCGAGATCGGTTGAGGATGAGCCAGTCCGGCGGCGAGCGCGGTCAGGCGCTGCTGGCCGTCTACCACCCAGAGAGCTGAGTGAGTTTCTGGAGCGTCGATCCGCAACGGTCCAATGGCAATTCTAGCCGCGTCGGCATGTCCCTTCCTAAGCAGGAAAGAGCCGATCGGATAGCCCTGATAGATGCTGTCGAAAAGAGCGACGATATCGTCTGCCGCCCACCTCAGCGGTCGTTGGAAGCTGGGAATTCTCACGCCCCCCCGGCGCACCATATCGACCAAGTCCTCGACTGTCTCGGTGTCGGCCTCCGGGCGTAGATTCAACCTATGGGGCTCGGGGTCCATCCTCGGATTATCTCACTACTGGATCTCCCTTAGCCTGTGGCTATGGATCCGACGCGGTGGGGCCACAGAGGGACGTCACATGAGGGAAGCCACGGCTCTTGTCCCACCCCAACGGTGGTATTATGGATGGGTCGGGGGGCCCCACGCTGCTGGATCCTGCGCCTTGGATTCCGGGCGGCAAGCAGGGGGCCCAAAAGGACGACGCACCATGTACACCTTGCGGACGTTGGCTGCGATGGCGGTGCTCTCTTGGGGGTTGGGGGCCGTGGTTCCGGCTCCTCTCCGTGCCGACGATGTGTATCTGAAGAACGGCCGATCCTTCACCGGCGTGGTGGCCGAAGTGGGGGAGACGCAGGTGCGCATTGAGATGCCGGGCGGCAGCCTGAGCTTGCCGCTGTCGGCCGTCGACCGGGTGGAAAAGTCGGGCTCGACGTTTGGCGGCTTCCTGCAGCGCAAGCAGGAGCTGCTGGCCGCCGAAGCGCACGCGCGTGGCGAGCGGCATGCGACCGACTGGCTGGACCTGGCGCGTTGGGCCAAGCGCAACGGCTTCACCCAGGGGGCGCGCGAAGCGGCGCTGGTCGCGGCGGAGATCGACCCTCACGTGGACGGGCTGGCGCCGATCCTGGTCCCCATGGGCTACGTGTTCGCCCAGAAGCAGGACCGCTGGGTCTCGTTCGAGGAATCGATGCGCATGCAGGGCTTCGTCCAGGACGGCAACGGCCAATGGGTGAGCCGTGAGCAGTACGCCGCCGAGCAGGCCGCCAGCCGGCAGGCGTGGCTGGCGCAGCAGCAGGCCGCCACGGCGGCGGCGGCGCAGGCCGGGGATGAGGTGGCCTACCAGGCGGCGATCGCCCAGCAGGCTGCAGGCGACTTCTCCAACAGCAACGCCTATCCCGGCGACGCCTGGCCGATTTTGTACGGCGGCGGCATCGCCGTGCCCGGCTACGGCGCGTACGGCTACGGCCGCTACGCTCGCCGCGGCCAGGCGTTCGGCGCCGCGCGCATCGGCCCGCCGTTCCGCCAGCCGGGGAGCCTGCCGGTCGGCCATCCTCGCGCCGGCCACTTTGGCGGTGGCGGCGCGCACGGTGGCGGCGGCCACTTTGCCGGCGGCGGCGGCCACGCGGGCGGGGTGCGCCGTTAGCGGCGCCAGCGGCTCTTCCAGCTCGCCGACTCGTGGCGCCACAGCTTCCGTTCCAACTCTTCGCCAGACTCGCGGCCGGCGGCATCAGCATCGGATGAGCTGGGCGATCGAGGTCACCGACCTGCGCAAGTCGTACCCGGGCGGGGTCACGGCCCTGGCCGGGGTGTCGTTTGCGGTGTCTCCCGGCGAAGTGTTTGCCCTGCTGGGCCCGAACGGCGCCGGCAAGTCCACGACGGTGCGCATCCTGACGACGCTGGCCGCGCCCAGCGCGGGGCGGGCGGCGATCGACGGCATCGACGTCGCGGCGCAACCGCGCGAGGTGCGCCGGCGCATCGGTTGCGTGGCGCAGGCTTCGGGCGTCGACGGCACGGCGACGGGCCGCCAGAACCTGCAGCTGCAGGGACGGCTCCACCGCCTGCCGGCGGCGGAGCTGGCGGCGCGTGTCGACGAGCTGCTGCATCGCTTCGACCTGGCCGCGGCCGCCGATCGCCCGGCGGGTGGCTGGTCGGGCGGCATGAAGCGCCGCCTGGACATCGCGATGGGGCTGGTGCACCGGCCGTCGGTGCTGTTCCTGGACGAGCCGACGGCGGGGCTCGATCCGGCGAGCCGGGCGGTGCTGTGGGAGGAGGTGCGCAACCTGGCGCGCGGCGGCATGACGCTGCTGCTGACCACCCACTACCTTGAGGAAGCGGACCAGCTGGCCCAGCGCCTGGCGATCCTGGACGCGGGGCGGGTGGTGGCGCTGGGCACCCCGGCCGAGCTCAAGGCGCGCCTGGTCGAGTCCGCAGTGGGAGGCGCCGGCGGCGCTGCCGGCACTGCCAGCGCTGCCGGCAAGGGGGGCCGCCAGCCGACGCTCGACGAGGTGTTCCTGGCGGCCACCGGCCACGCCTTCCAGGCGAACAAGGTCCAGTAAGGCATGTGGGGCGCGGCGGCCGACCTCTGGTACCTGTTCCTGCGTTTGGCGCGCGCCAACCTGCGCATGCCGGTGTTCATGTTGATCTCGCTGGTGCAGCCGCTGGTGTGGGTGGTGCTGTTCGGCCAGCTGTTTGCGTCGATGGCGCGGCTGCCTGAGCTGGGCGGCCGATCGTACGTGCAGTTTCTGGCGCCGGGGATCTCGATCATGACGGCGCTGTTCGCCGCCGCCTATTCGGGGATGGGGATGCTGGGGGACATCGACCGCGGCGTGCTCGACCGCATGCTGGCGACGCCGGTGGCGCGCGGCGCCCTGCTGGCGGCGCGCATCCTGATGTCGTCGGTGCAGGTGGTGGTGCAGTGCGCCATCATCCTGGCGGTGGCGGCGGCGATCGGTGCCCGGCCGCACGGCGGCCCCGGCGGCGTCGCCGCCGTGCTGCTGGCGGCGGCCCTGCTGGGCGCCGCGGTGGCCGCCTGCTCGAACGCCCTGGCGCTGGTCGCGCGCCGCCAGGAAGTGGTGATCGCGGTGATGAACTTCGTCGTGCTGCCGGCGACGTTCAGCTCCAGCATGCTGATCGCCGGCAACCTGATACCGCCCTGGATTCGCTGGCTGGCGCGCTTCAATCCGGTCAATTGGGCGGTGGTCGCGGCGCGCGGCGGCTTCGAAGGCGCCTGGCGGGCGGTGCTGCCGTCGCTGGTGGCGCTGGCCGCCTTCGCCCTGGCCGCCGGCTGGCTTGCCTCGCTGACCTTCCGCCGCTACCGGCGGGCTGCCTGATGGCCGGGCCAGCTCAGGATGCCGCCGCCTTGGCCCCCTTCCGCCGCGACGCCGAGTGGCTGGAGCCGGACGGCCTGGGCGGCTTCGCCTCCGGCACCGCCGGCGGCCTGCGCAGCCGGCGCTACCACGCCCTGCTGCTGACCGCGCGCACGCCGCCGACCGGGCGCATGGTGCTGATCAACGGCTGCGACGCCTGGCTGCGGATCGGCGCCGCCACCTACCCGCTCAGCTCGCAGCTGTACACGCCCGACGTCGTGGCGCCCGACGCGCGCGACCACATCGAGTCGTTCACCGTCGATCCCTGGCCGCGCTGGACATTCAACGTCGGCGGCGCGCGCGTCGATCACGAGGTGTTCGTGCCGCACGGCGCGGCGGCGACCGCGATCTCGTGGCGGCTGCGCGAGCCGTCGCCGCCGCAGGGGGTCGAGCTGGTGGTGCGCCCCTTCGTTTCCGGGCGCGACTACCACGGCCTGCACCGCGAGAACCCCACCTTTCGCTTCGAGGCCGAGGGGCGCGGCCCGCTGCGCATCTTCCGCCCCTACCCCGACGTGCCCGCCTGCGCGGTGTTCTCCAACGGCGTCTTCGAGCGGGAAGCGGTGTGGTACCGGTCGTTTCTGTACACCCGCGAGCGCGAGCGCGGGTTGGACGCGGTGGAGGACCTGGCGTCGCCCGGCACCTGGCGCTGGGACCTGCAACGCGGCGAAGCGATCTGGATCCTGTCCGCCGAGGGGCAGGAGCTGCCGGCCGGGTCGCCGGCCGCCTGCCTGGGCATCTTCCGCGGCGCCGAGCGGCGGCGGCGCGCCGCCCAGGGGCCCCCTCTGCAGCGTGCCGCGGCCGCCTACCTGGCGCGCCGCGGCGAGGGACGCACGATCGTCGCCGGCTACCCCTGGTTCACCGATTGGGGGCGCGACACGTTCATCGCCGTGCGCGGTCTGGCGCTGGCGACCGGCCGCCTGGACGAAGCGGCGGCGATCCTGGCGCAGTGGGCGCGTGCGCTGTCCCAGGGCATGCTTCCCGACCGGTTTCCGGACACCGGCGCGGCCCTCGAATACAACTCGGTCGATGCCTCGCTGTGGTTCGTGGTGGCGGTGGACGCGCTGCTGCGCGCGCCTGGGGCAGCGGTGGGCGCCGCCGATCGCCAGGCGCTGCTCGCCGCGGTCGAAGCGATCCTGGAGGGCTATCAGACCGGCACCCGCTACGGCATCCGCGCCGCCGACGACGGCCTGCTGGCGGCCGGCGAGCCGGGCTCGCAGCTGACCTGGATGGACGCCCGGGTCGACGGCCGGCCGGTCACTCCGCGCTGCGGCAAGCCGGTCGAGGTACAGGCGCTGTGGATCGCGGCGCTCGGCATCGCCGCGGCGCTGCCCGGCGCCGCGGCGGCCGAGCGCTGGCGCGCCCAGCACGAGCAGGCGCTGGCCAGCTTCCAGGAGCGCTTCTGGAACGAGGCGGCGGGGTGCCTGTTCGACGTGGTGGACGTGGATCACCGGCCGGGCGTGGTCGATGCGGCGATGCGGCCCAACCAGATCCTGGCGGTGGGCGGCCTGCCCGTGGTGCTGCTGGCGCCGGATCGGGCGCGGCGGGTGGTCGACGCGGTCGAGGCGCGGCTGTGGACGCCGCCCGGCCTGCGCTCCCTGGCGCCGGGCGAGGCCGGCTACGCGCCGCGCTACCAGGGCGAACCGAGCGCCCGCGACGGCGCGTATCATCAGGGAACGGTGTGGCCCTGGTTGCTGGGGCCGTTCGTCGAGGCTTGGGTGCGGGTGCGGGGCGGCGGCGAACAGGTCAAGCAGGCGGCGCGCGAGCGGTTCGTCGCCCCGGTGCTCGCCCGGCTGGGCGACTACGGGATCGGACACGTGCCTGAGATCGCCGACGGCGACCCGCCGCACGCGCCGCGCGGCTGCCCGTTCCAGGCCTGGTCGCTGGGCGAGCTGCTGCGGCTGACCCTGGACGTGCTGCGCTGAGGCACTGCCACCGCCCGCGCCAATGCCGCGGGCGGCGCGGGCGCCGCCCCCCCGGCCCACAGTCGTGTGCCGCGCCGCTTGCCGGCGGCGCGCAAGGAGACGCATGAGCGCAACCGCCGAGCCGCAGCCGGAGCCGCAGCAGAAGCCGCAGCCACCGCAGGAGCCGCGGCCACAGCCGCAGCAGCACGACGCCGACCCCGAATCCGAGCGCCTGGCGCAGACGGCGCGGCGGGAGCAGAACTGGCAGCGCTGGGGGACCTACCTGTCGAGCCGCCAGTGGGGCACCGTGCGCGAGGACTACTCGCCGTTCGGCGACTGCTGGAACTACCTGCCGCACGATCACGCCCGCAGCCGCGCCTACCGCTGGGGCGAAGACGGGCTGCTGGGCTGGACCGACCGCGAGTGCCGGCTGTGCTTCGCCCCGACGCTGTGGAACGGGCGCGATCCCATCCTGAAGGAGCGCCTGTTCGGCCTCAGTGGACCCGAGGGCAACCACGGCGAGGACGTCAAGGAGGAGTACTACTTCCTGGACGCCACGCCGACCCATTCGTACGCCAAGGCGCTCTACAAGTACCCGCACGCGGCGTTCCCCTACGACCAGCTGGTGGCGGAGAACCGCCGCCGCGGCCGCGCCGAGCCCGAGTTCGAGCTGGTCGACACCGGTGTGTTCGGCGGCGGCCGCTACCTGGACGTGCTGGTCGAGTACGCCAAGGCGTCGCCCGACGACATCCTGATCCGCCTGACGCTGGCCAACCGCGGCCCCGAGGCGGTGACGACGCACCTGCTGCCGACGCTGTGGTTCCGCAACAGCTGGTCGTGGGGGCGCAGCGGCGAAAAGTACTGGCCCAAGCCGCGCATCGCGGCGGGGGGCCCGGCTCCGGGAGCGGGCGGCCTGCTGGTGGCGGAGCACGCGACGCTGGGGCGCTACGTGCTGGACGCCGACACGCCGCCGGCGGCGCTGCTGTTCACCGAAAACGAGAGCAACGCGGCGCGCCTGTGGAACGCCGCCAACGCCTCGCCGTACGTCAAGGACGCCTTTCATCAGCTGCTGGTCGACGGGCGCGCCGATGCGGTCAACCCCGCCGGCACCGGCACCAAGGCGGCGCTGCACTACCAGCTGAACATCGCCGCCGGCGCCGAGGTGACGGTGTGCCTGCGCCTGCGCGCGGCGCCGGCGGCTGCCGCGGCGACCCAACCGGCAGCGGCGCCCCCGGCGCCCCCGGAGACCGCCACCGAGCCGCCGTCCCCGCCACAGGCCCTCTTCGGCGCGCCGTTTGACGCCGTGTTCGCCGACCGCCAGCGCGAGGCCGACCTGTTCTACGCCGCACGGATACGGCCCGAGCTCGAGCCCGACGAGCGGCGCATCGTCCGCCAGGCGCACGCCGGGCTCCTGTGGTCGAAGCAGTACTACGGCTACGTCGTCAAGGACTGGCTGGAGGGCGACCCGGCGCAGCCGCCGGCGCCGGCATCGCGGCGGGACGGGCGCAACGCGCAGTGGGCGCACCTTCACGCCGACGACGTGTTGTCGATGCCGGACAACTGGGAGTACCCCTGGTTCGCCTCGTGGGACCTGGGGTTCCACACCGTCGCCTTTGCCAAGATCGACGCCGACTTCGCCAAGGAGCAGCACATCCTGCTCAGCCGCGAGTGGTACATGCACCCCAACGGCCAGCTGCCGGCCTACGAGTTCGCGTTTTCGGACGTCAATCCGCCGGTCAACGCCTGGGCAGCCTGGCGGGTGTACAAGATGACCGCGCCCAAGGGCAAGCGCGACCGGATGTTCCTGGAGCGCGCCTTCCACAAGCTGCTGCTGACCTTCACCTGGTGGGTGAACCGCAAGGACTACGAAGGCAAGAACCTGTTTTCGGGCGGCTTTCTGGGGCTCGACAACATCGGCGTCTTCGATCGCTCGAAGCCGCTGCCCACCGGCGGCTTCCTGGAGCAGGCCGACGGCACCGCCTGGATGGCCTTCACCTGCGCCTCGATGCTGTCGATCGCCATGGAGCTGGCGCGCAAGGACCCCGCCTACGAAGACCTGGCGTCGAAGTTCTTCGAGCATTTCGTCGCCATCTGCGACGCCATCAACTCGCTGGGCGGCACCGGCCTGTGGGACGAGCAGGACGGCTTCTATTACGACCAGCTGACGGTCGGCGGCACGCGGCTGCCGCTGCGCGTGCGCTCGGCGGTCGGCATCATCCCGCTGTTCGCGGTGACGACGCTGTCGGAGACCGACTACAAGCGGCTGCCGGGCTTCAAGAAGCGCCTGGACTGGTTCCTGCGCAACCGCCAGGACCTGGCGTCCTACGTGGCGTTCATGGCGTCGCCCGACCACCCCGACAGCGCGGTGCGCCTGCTCGCCATCCCGTCGCGCGAGCGCCTGGTGCGGGTGCTGCGCTACGTGCTGGACGAAGCGGAGTTCCTGTCGCCCCACGGCATCCGGTCGCTGTCGAAGGTGCACCTGGCGCACCCCTACCAGCTGCCGGTGGGAGGCGAGGTCTACACCGTCAGCTACGAGCCCGGCGAATCGCAGAGCGGCACCTTCGGCGGCAACTCCAACTGGCGCGGCCCGATCTGGTTCCCGCTCAACTACCTGCTGATCGAAGCGCTCGAAAAGTACCACCACTTCTACGGCGACACGGTCAAGGTGGAGTGCCCCACCGGCTCGGGCCACCTGCTCAACCTCGACGAAGTGGCGCAGGAGCTGCGCCGGCGCCTGGCGGGCCTGTTCCGGCGCGACGCCGACGGGCGGCGCCCCTGCCACGGTGACGACGCCCGCTATGCCGACGATCCGCACTGGCGCGACCTGGTGCTCTTCCACGAGTACTTCCACGGCGACGACGGGCGCGGCCTGGGCGCCAGCCACCAGACCGGCTGGACTGGCCTTGCCGGCCGCCTGCTCAACGACATCTACCGGTGGCGCGCGGCGCACGCCGATGGGCAAGTTTGCCGCCAGTGATGTAGGTTTAGCTCATTCAAGCGCGCGCTCGGCAGGGTGGGCAGCCGCGGAAAGGGGCTATGACTGAGGCGTTTCTGCGCCAGGTGGCGATCTTCGAGCAGGTCGACGATGCCAGCCTGGCGGCGCTCGCGGCGGGCGCCGAAGCCAAGGAGCTGGTGGCCAGCACCGTGGTGTTCCAGGCCGGCGACCTGTGCGATGGGCTCTACCTGGTGCGGCGCGGCGTCGTCGCGTTGCGCCACCTGGCGGTCGGCCAGCCGATCGAGCGGGTGCGCGATCACGGCCCCGGCGAGCCGTTCGGCGAATCCGAGGTGCTGGACGGCACGCGACGCCAGTTTCAGGCCCGCACGGTGGGCGCGGCGTCGCTGGTGCGCCTGCCGCAGGAACCGTTCTGGTCCTTCCTGGACCACCACCCGCAGGTCGAGCGGCGCCTGCGGACGCTGGCGATCTACCAGCGCACGGTGCGCCTGCACTCGCTGCTGGCGCCCTCGACGCGGCGCGATCCGCGCATCCGCGTCGACCGCGAGGCGCGCCTGCGCCTGGGAGCCGGGCCCGCGGCCCTGGTGCGGGTCGAAGACCTGTCGCACGGTGGCGCCTGCCTGAGCGCGGCGCCGGACACCTGGCGGCCGGGCGACCTGGTGCGCTTCGCGCTGGAGCTGGACGGCCACCCCGACCTGCTGGAAGTCGAAGCCAGGGTGCGCTGGCGCATGCGCGATCTGGTGGGCCTGGTCTTCGAAGGCGGCGCCTCGGCCCGCAAGGTACCGCGCCAGGTCGATCGCGCCCTCCGCGTCCTGCTCGACAAACCCAGTCGCTTCTGACCGCGACCGCTGCCAGCCCCGACGGGGAAGTGCCGCGGTGCCGCATCCGGCGCGGCACCGCGGCAGGGGAGCGCCGGCGCGCGCCCTCAGTCGGTGATCGTGCCGGAGAGAATCCAGGTGAAGGTCTGGAAGCTGCCGGAGTTGGTGGTAAAGCTGATGGTCGCCTTGCACGGCCCCGCGGTGTCGCCCTGCATGCGCCAGCGGTAGGACTGCGGCGACCCGTAGCTGATCGAATAGGGGAAGCTGCCGTCGATCAGGCTGAAGCACGAGCCTTCGACCTGGGTCAGCGTGTAGTTGCTGACCGCCAGCGGGCTGTCGCCGGGGTTGGAATCCAGGTCGCTGATGGTGAAGGCGCGCGACACCGCGACTCCCACTGGCGTGCTGGGGTAGTTGTAGGTGTAAGGCTGCGGCTCCGACGTGATGTTGATGCCGTCGCCCGAAACGACGCTCAGGATCGGGCAGCCGTCGACGCAGTTCTGCATGTTCAGCACGAACGACGACGGGGTGGCGTTGGTGTTGAGCGTCATGGTGGCATCGTTGGCTCCGCCCTGACCGGTTTCAAAGGTCATCACCAGTTTCACGAACTTCCCCCCCTTGATGGTGGTCGGAGGAATCTCGCAGGACCACACGCCATTGGGACAGAACGACGTCGTGCTGATCGTCATGGTGCTGGTGCCGTTGTTCTGGATGGTGTACCAGATCTGGCTGCCGTTCACCATCGAAACGGTCTGGCCGCTCGACACCTGGTGTGAGGAACTGACGTTGCCGCCGACGACCGTCTGCGCAAAGACTGCCAGCTGCGGCTGCGCGGACGCGGCGGTGGTTGCAAGGGCGGCACAAGCGACGAATGAAGCAAGGCACAACCTACGCATCTCAAGTCTCCTTTTCGTACTCGGTTCGAATCCAGGCAGCGCTGCCATGACGCACAATACAAAACACCTTGCATAAAATCAAATTGTACTAGTACATATGGCATCTGTTGTTGCATTTATAGACATTTCTGATGCCGTACAATTGATCAACACATCAAAAATGACAAACATCCGAACGCCAACTCACCTATCCAGCCTCATGGAACCAAGCGCCCTCGCGCCGCCCTCACAAGCGCCTCCCCGCTCCACCCAGATGCCGCCTCCGTCCTCACCAGTGGTCAGCCCGTTGCCAGCCCAGGCCGGTTCACCCTGCGCTGGTGATGGCAACTCCCTGGTATCTCGTGGTTGGCACCGAGGTTGCTGTAGGAGCATGTCGAAACGGGAGTACCTAGAGGAGATCGAACCGATGAAATCGATGCGCGCACATCTCATATCGGGTCTGGCGGCTCTCGCGCTCAGCGCGGCGCCGGCCCTGGCACAACCGCCGCAACCGCCGTGCTGCCCCGACCCGTATGCCGCTCCCCCGGCCCACCGCGACAACAATCAGTTCGTCGAGTTCCGGCTATGGGCAGGCGGCTTCCGTCCCACTTTGGGGGGCGACTACTGGGACAATAACTTCCGCAACTTCACCGGCAACAAGAGCGACTTCCAGGACGTGATCGGCGGTGGCGACTTCATCTTCCACTTCGACCGCATCAACGCCCTGATGGTTTCGGCCAGCTTCTACAGCGGCAGCTCGACCGAGGCCTACCGCAACTTCGCGGATCAGAACAACAACCCGATCCTGCACCACACGACGCTCGACATCAGCTCCGGCACCGCCGCCTACACGCTGTTCCCGGCCGGCACGCACAACGCGGTGATCCCCTACCTGGGCGCCGGCGTCGGCATCTACGGCTGGCGTCTGCACGAGGGCGGCGACTTCATCGACATGAACAGCAACATCTACAGCGGCGGGTTCGGCGACAGCGGCACGGCCTTCGGCTACTTCTTCCTGGCCGGCCTGGAAGTGCCGGTCACCCGCCACCTCGCCATCCTGGTGGATGGCCGCTATACCGTCGCTCACGCCAACCTGGGCGGCGACTTCAACGGCTTCGGCCGCCTCGACCTGTCCGGTGGCCAGGTCGCCGGCGGCGTCGCGTTCCATCTATAAGTTCTGGGGTGGGGGGCAACGGAGCCCCCCGGCTCGGAACGAGGCGAACCCCGCCTCCCTGGCTAGGATCGGTGACGACCGATCGCCAGGGGGCGGGGTTTTCTGCGGTGTGGCCTAGTGAAGGCCGGAGTAGGGTGAGGCGCCGCCGGTCAGGTCGCCGGTCGCGGCGTCGGCGTGCCGGGCGGGCTCGTCGTCGTCGGTGAACAGCAGGCGGCCTTCGCGGAAGGAGGCGCCGCGCAGCGTGATGGCGAGCACCTGGCCCAGGTCCTCGGCCAGGTAGATCTGCAGCGTGTCGCGCACCTCCTGCGGCAGGTCTTCGAGGTCGGCCTCGTTGTCCTTCGGCAGCAGGATCGAGCGGATGCCGGCGCGCACCGCGCCCAGCACCTTCTCCTTGACGCCGCCGATCGGCAGCACGCGGCCCGACAGGGTGATTTCGCCGGTCATCGCGATGTCATGGCGCGCCGGCCGCTCCGACAGGCTGGACACCAGGGCCGTGGCCATGGTGACGCCGGCCGAGGGGCCGTCCTTGGGAATGGCGCCCGCCGGCACGTGGATGTGCATGTCGCGGTCGAAGCGCTCGTCCTTGATGCCGAGCGAGGCGGCGTTGGAACGCGCGTAGCTCCAGGCGGCGCGCGCCGATTCCTTCATCACGTCGCCCAGCTGGCCGGTCAGCACCAGCTCGCCCTTGCCGCGCATCGTCGACGATTCGACGAACATGATGTCGCCGCCGGTCGGCGTATAGTACATGCCGGTGGCGGTGCCGATCGCGTCCTTGCCGGCGGCGCGCTCGGGGTGCACCTTGGGGCGGCCCAGCAGCTCGCGCACGGCGGGTGCCGCGATCTCGATCCAGGTCACCTCGCCGGCGGCGATGCGGCGGGCCACCTTGCGGGCCAGCCTGCCGATCTCCCGCTCCAGCTGGCGGACGCCGGCCTCACGGGTGAAGTTGCTGATGACGGCGGCGATGGCGTCGTCGGTGAACTGCAGCTGCTCGGTGGTCAGGCCGTTGTCGGCCAGCTGGCGCGGCACCAGGTACCGGCGGGCGATGGTGAGCTTTTCCTGCTCGGTGTAGCCGGCGAACTGCACCACTTCCATGCGGTCGAGCAGCGGTCCCGGGATGTTCTGGATGAAGTTGGCGGTGGCGATGAACAGCACCTCCGACAGGTCGAACGGCACCCCCAGGTAGTGGTCGGTAAAGGAGTCGTTCTGCGCCGGGTCGAGCACCTCCAGCAGCGCGCTCGCCGGATCGCCCTGGAACGACACCGCCAGCTTGTCCACTTCGTCGAGCAGGAACACCGGGTTGCGGGTGCCCGCCTGCTTCATGCCCTGGATGATGCGGCCGGGCATGGCGCCGACGTAGGTGCGGCGATGGCCGCGGATGTCCGCCTCGTCGCGCACGCCGCCGAGCGAGATGCGCACGTACTCGCGCCCCATGGCGCGGGCGATCGACTTGGCGACCGACGTCTTGCCGACGCCGGGCGGCCCGACGAAGAGCAGGATCGGCCCCTTGGCCTTCCTGTCGTCGTCGTTGCCGGGCGGTGCGGGGTCCTTCTTGCTTGCGGCCGGCGGAGCGACGGCGGTGCTGGCGGTGGCGCCAACGGTGGTCTCCGTGGTCGTGGCGGGCTCGGCGGCGGTTGGCGACGCGTCGGGCGCGGCGGAGGCGCTGGGCGCGGCGGTCGGGCCGACGCCTTCGGGTGCCGAGGGCGGCGCCTGCGGGGTGACGGGCGCGGCGGGCTCGGGCGCCGCGTGGGTACCGTCGCCGCCGTCGCTGTCGGTATCGGCGTCGCCTTCGCCTTCAGCAGCCTTGGCGGCGGCGGCCGCCGCCTGGCGCAGCTGGCGGACGGCGAGGAATTCCAGCACGCGGTCCTTCACGTCGCCCAGGGCGTAGTGGTCCTCTTCGAGGATGCGCGCCGCTTCGGGGATGGCGAGCGATTCGGCGCTGCGCTCGTTCCACGGCAGCTCGGCGATGGTTTCCAGGTAGTTGCGGATGACCTGCGCCTCCATGCCCTCGCGGCCGATCCGCTTGAGGCGCGCCATCTCGCGGTCGACCTCCTTGCGCACGGTGGGCGTGAGATGCAGCTTGGTCAGCTTGTCGCGCAGCTCGTCCAGGTCGCCGCCGGCTTCTTCGCCTTCGCCCAGCTCCTTCTGGATGGCCTTCAGCTGCTCGCGCAGGATGATCTCCCGCTGGCGGTCGCCGATCTCTTCCTGCACCCGCGACTTGATGTCCTCCTGGGCTTCCAGGACCTTGAGCTGTCGCTGCACGTGCACCAGCACCCGCCGCAGCCGCTCCTCGACCGAAAGCGTTTCGAGCAGCGCCTGGCGCTGCACCGCAGTCACGTCGATGTACGCCGACACCAGGTCGGCCAGGCGGCTGGGGCTGGTGACGCCCTCCAGCACCTGGTGCACGACCTCTTCGGGCAGGCCCGACTTCTTGCCCACCTCGACGGCCCGCTGGCGCGCCTCGCGGAACAGGCCGACGAAGGCGGCGTCCTGCGGGTTGAGCGGCAGCATCTCTTCGGCTTCCCGCACCACCGCCTGCAGGTAGCCGTCCTTTTCACTGATGCGCATGGCGATGCCGCGGTGCTCGCCGACCAGCAGCAGCTGCATGCCGGCAAAACCGCGCTGGATCTGGCTGATGCGCGCCACCGTGCCGATCGTGTGCAGCATCTCGGCGGTGACCTGCGGTTCGTCGTCGGTGCGCTGCGACACCGCGAACACCAGGTGGTCCGGGCTGGCAAGCGCCGCTTCGATGGCGCGCAGTGTCGCCGGTTTGCCGGCCTGGATCGGCGCCGTGACGCCGGGGAACAGCACGAACTCCCGCAAGGGAAGGACTGGCAAGGTCGAAGGCTCTGACATTCTGTCTCCTGACTCTTCCCCGCCATCTTCGGCCGGGAAGCACCGAGCCGCCGGTCGGGCCGCTCAGCCACGAAAACCTGCGTCCCTCCACTCAATATTCCGATTTCATGCCAGGATCTTAGCCAGAAGGGCTCAAGCCGCCGAGGACGGCTCGCGACGAGCTCCTTTTGGCCGCCCGGTCGACGGCGGGGGCCGCGTGGGCAACCACGAACCGGCGGGCGGATGTGGGTGGATGCGGGGGTCGCTACAAGCCCTCACGGGCCAGGTCCATGACCCACAGCACCTGGTAGCGGTGCTCGTAGGCGCCCAGGGCGACGCCGGTCCCCAGGCTGTTGAGGCGCGGGTCCAGGATGTTGCGGCGGTGCTCCGCGCTGGCCATCCACCCGGCCATCACCGAGGCGGGCGACAGGTGGCGGGCGGCGATGTTTTCGGCGACCAGCGCGGCGGCGATGCCGGCGGCTTCGACGCGGGCGCGGGGGTTCGTCCCCTCTGGCGCCTGGTGGGCGTAGTAGGAGCGCGCCAGCATGTCGTCGGCGTGCGCCTGGGCCGCGGCGTCCAGGCGCGGGTCGGCGGCCAGGGCCGCGACGCCGGCGTCGCGGCGCGCCGCATTGACCGCGGCGAGCAGGGCGGCGCGCACCGCGGCCAGGTCGCGCAGCGGCTCCGCCTCGCGCCCCCAGGCTTCGGTTTCGGGCCCGGCGAACAGGAACACGTAGAGCGGCACGGCGTGGAAGCTGGCGACCCCGATCCCCACGTCGGCGATCTCGGGGCGCAGCGCCGCCGCGCGGTCCGGCAGGCTGCGCCAGTAGGCCACCACCGCCGCCGGGTCGCCGGCGGTCGCCGCCACGCTCTCGGTCCACAGCCGGGGGCGGTAGCCGGCGCCCACCATCCGCCGCTGGATGGCGCCGAACAGCGACAGCGATTCGCTCTCTCCAGGCAGCGCGCCGCGCGCGCCGATCTCGTCGGCGCGCTGCTGGGCCACCTGGTCGAGCGCCGCCACCGGCCGCAACGCCGGCAGCCCGGCAGCCTGACGTTCGCCGTCGAGCTCCGCCGCCAGACGCTGGCGCAGCTCGGGCAGCGGCAGCGCAGGCTGCGCGGCCGCCGCGGGAGCGCGCAGCGGCGCCAGCAGGAGCGGCAGGGCGGCGAGCAGCGGCCGCAGCCGGCGGTTTGCGGTGGCGGCAGTCGAGGGCATCTGTGGTGACACCGGTCTCGCTATCATTGTGCCACCGCACAGCGATGAGAGCGATGGGATTGCGATGACGACAACCAGGCCCACCGAACGATCTTCCATCGCCGCCCTGGCGGTCTACGTCCTGATGGTCGCGGCGGCGGTGCTCGGCTTCGTGTGGGTGCGCCACCTGGGCGAGCAGCTGACCGCGCCGCCGCCGACCGGGCCGGCGTTCGGCAGCAGCCAGGCGGGCGGCGGCGCCCACGTGATGAACGAGCTGCTGCCGCACGTGCTGCTGGCGCTGGTGGTGATCCTGGTCGTCTCGCGCGCGGTGGGCCTGGTGTTTCGCCGCTTGGGCCAGCCGCAGGTGGTGGGGGAGGTGGTGGCCGGCATCCTGCTGGGGCCGTCGCTGCTCGGCAGGATTGCGCCGCAGGTGCTGGAGTTCCTGTTTCCGGCGGCGGCCGCGCCGTACCTGGGGGTGCTCTCCCAATTCGGCGTCATCCTGTTCATGTTTCTGGTCGGCCTGGAGCTCGACCTGGACGTGATGCGCGGCGGCACGCAGTCGACGATCGCCATCTCGCACGCCAGCATCACGCTCCCTTTCATCCTGGGCGTCCTGCTGGCGCTGCCGCTCTACCCGGTGCTGTCCAGCCGCGACGTGCCGTTCAGCGCCTTTGCGCTCTTCCTGGGCGTCTCGATGTCGATCACCGCCTTCCCGGTTCTGGCCCGCATCCTCACCGACCAGGGCATCCAGCACACCCGCCTGGGCGTCATGGCTCTGACCTGCGCCGCGGTCGGCGACGTCACCGCCTGGTGCCTGCTCGCCTTCGTCGTCAGCGTCGTCAACACCCGGTCGGGGTCGGCGCTGATGACGGTGGTGCTGACCGTCGCCTACGCCGGCCTGCTGCTGGCGATCCGGCCGCTGGCCGGCAAGCTCCTGCGCGCCCGCGACCGCCACGGCCTGACCCCAGGTGTGCTGACCGTCACCTTTGTCGCCCTGCTGGCGTCAGCCCTGATCACCGAAGCCATCGGCGTGCACGCCATCTTCGGCGCCTTCGTCCTGGGCGTCATCGTGCCCCACGACTCCAACATCGCCCGCCAGCTCACCGACAAGCTCCAGCCCATGGTGCTCCTGCTGCTGCCGGCCTTCTTCGCCGCCACCGGCCTGCGCACCCAGCTGGGCCTGGTCCACGGCGCCGCCGGCTGGCTCATCTGCATCGCCATCATCCTGGTCGCCTCGCTGGGCAAGTTCGGCGGCTGCGCCCTGGCCGGCCGCCTCACCGGTCTCACCTGGCGCGACTCCACCTCCCTGGGCATCCTGATGAACACCCGCGGCCTGGTCGAGCTGATCGTCCTCAACATCGGCCTGGACCTGCGCGTCCTGTCCCCCGCCCTCTTCACCATGCTGGTCCTCATGGCCGTCGCCACCACCCTGGCCACCACCCCCTGCCTGGCCTGGCTCCAGCGCGGCATCTGGCGCCAGGTCGCCACGGGCGGCACCCACGCCGACGCCGCCTGACCCGGCGCGGCGAATCTGAGGCGAAGGGGTCGGCTACCCACTTAGAAAGTCGACGAAATGGCTGCCGGGATCGACACTCCGCTCAGCCCAGCGCTTGAGGGCATGGGCAATGCGCTCCGGGCGATGGTTCGGCACGCTGTAGGGCACGATCAACAGGCCATTGTGGAACTCTTCTGCACGGTACATGGTGTGCGTGAGGCGCAGGAAGTCGTCGCGATTTCGGGTGACAAAGATACGGCCTGCGCCGATAGCAAAACGGAGCTGTTCTTCGTCCACGAACCCCCGGCGGTCGATCTCGTGGACCGAAACGACGTCGAGGCCGAGGCCGCGTCCGATTTCCGCCACCCGCGGGTTCAGGTCCTCGTCGAGGAGGAATCGTAGGTTCATGAGCATCGAAATCCGCCGAACTTTTTGTGCCGGCCGCGCACCGACGGCGGCGGTCTGTGTGGGAGGGCTGCACTTCAGCGAAACGCCGAGGCAATGCTGCCCTGAGACTCGATCCGGGAATTGCGAATCGACCCCTGTCGCGGCGGGATGGTACGCGATTTTCCCCGCAGAACCTGACCTGTACGGCCTCCCTGTTAGGGGAGAGCGTACCTCTCCGAACCAAGATCTTCGAATTGGCCGTGGAGTCACCCGCATGCCGTTCGAGGAGGCCGCCACCCACGCCGAGCAGCGGGCCGCCATGGCCGAGTTGCGCTACCTCGAAGGGTTCCCGGACTCGGTACGCCGGCTGGCCGGTGATCGCCCAGAAGGCTGCTCGTAGCAGATGGGGCGAGAAGACAACGCCCGAATCTTGATCAGCCGTAGAACCGGCCATCGTGAATATCTCTCTCGATTGGGCTAGGGAGAACGCGGCGAGCGCCGCGAGGGCTCCAATGTTTTGAGCTGGCCAGGTCCGCCCTAGTTGCGCCTGCGCTGCCCTTCACAGAAGGTAGATATTACCTCGTTGACGGCTCTGATTGGTGCGCCTATAATCTCCAGTGCTTGCGGTCGCATTTAGGTCGCACGGAGGTGCAGCCGTGACGGTGAAAGTCAAGATCCACGGCCTTGAAGTCGCGGTCGATAACCTCGATGACCTGGACGAGTTGATTCGCCGCTACTCACCGGCCGCAGTGCAGGGGGATGCGGTTGAGGTGCGGCAGGATGAGCCACTAGCCGCTCCGCTGGATGCCAAGCCCGCTGAGAAAGTTCGACCGTCCGACTTCCGAGGAGCGCGAGTTGCCAAAGGAGGAGTCAGGATACCTTCGGCCACGAAAAAAGAGGCAATGCTTAAGCTCTACAAGGGGCTCCGGGCGAGCACGCACCAGTCAATCATGCGGAGCTTGGCATCGAAGGGCGATAGAGGGGTTGACGTTGAAGAGGTTCGCCGTGACCTTAAACTGCACGACCGGTTCAAGATGAGCGGCTTCACCGCAGCGATCAGGCGCCGGGCTCCTGCATACGGGCTGACGGGTAATGAAGTCTTGGACGTGGAATTCAAGGGCGTGGTGGCCGGACAGCGAATCTACCTTTACAAGCTTGGTGTAGAGATGCTGGAAATGATGCAAGAACAAGGACTTGTTCCCTCGCGCCACGTTGTAGGTTTGCATCCAAGCAAAATGACAGGGGAGGAGTGGCCATGAGAAGACCAAGGTCCCTGGCATACCGTCCGAGTGATCCGGGGGAGTAAGTCCCCCACCCTCAATTACTTCCTGGCTAGGGCGGTTCTGAGGGTGGGGGGAGGACTGAACAACTGACGTACTTGCCTGGCTGCCTTTCGCGAGAAGACGGCCGGGCCTTTCTTTTGTTGCACAAAGTCGCAAGCGTGTCAAGTGCGCACTGCATCTATTGAGATTGCCATCCCAGGCAAGGATAACATCTAGCATGGGCAAATGTGCTCAGCACCTTCAAGCGTCTCGCGATCGCGCCCCCTCGTCGAGCGTATGAGCGTGAGATCGACGGCCTGCATGGTAGGCGTGTCTTAGGACACCGTTGCGAAGCTCTCTCCGGAGCTTGGGAAGGTCTGCGCATCCAGCAAATGGACGAGACGCTGCGGGAGTTGCCCTGCAGCTCGTGGAGGTGGGCGAGATTTGGGGTTCTGCTACTCGAAGCAGAGGAACATACCGGTGGTCAGGGTCGGCCAGTGTGGCCTGTCCTCGCCGGCTGGCGAGATGCGGGGCCTTACCCGAAGGCAATTTCAATCTATGACAGTACCGACGGGATAGTGGCATTTGACGAGTTGCCTCCGGTCTGTCCATACTTGAAGCCGGCCGGCCTCGCTTGCGGGCGAAGGGAGGGCGCTGAGACCAATGGCAACCCATGCAAAGGATTTGAGCATCTCTGATGCCTTGGACCGCGAGATTGCTCGCGAGTCAACCGACCGGTCTACCACTGGGTCCGCTCTGGCTACGGAGCTTCTCGAGGAGGGCCTGAGGATGCGCCGAACGCCTGGCGTAGTCTTCGCCGACGGTCCGGCTGGGCGGCGGGCCGTTGTGGCCGGAAGTGGCCTTGATGTCTGGGAGGTCGTCGCCAGCTGGTTGGGATCAGCCCGCGACTTTGCCCAGCTACGCCAGAACTACAACTGGTTGAGCGAGCCGCAACTCAGGGCCGCGCTGGCCTACTACGAGGCCTACCCCCAGGAGATCGACGCCCGTCTCGATCGCGAAGCACACTGGACTCCGGAGAAGGTTGCGAGCGACCTGCCCTTTGTCGCGCCTCGCAGAAGCTGACGCTTCCCACCAACTTACCCTCGCGTTGCCCAGGCCTCGCGGGAACGTCAGATACTGCAGCTGCTGCATCTGGCACCGCAAGCACCGACTCTTCCCTAAACCGATTGTTCTTCCCCTAGGAAGTGCCGTGCGCAGGCCGGGCCCTGGCGATGGACTGCGCCTCCGGCGTGGGGAGGTCGGTGAGGCGCCAGAGGCCGAGGCTTTTGTCTTGGTAGGCGCCGGCGTTTTCGGGGCAGCGTTCGGCGAGGAGGGTGGCGGGAGGTGGGAGGTTGAAGGGGGGCAGGCGGAGGTTCAGGGGGCGCCATTCGCCGGTGACGACGTCGCGGTTGGCGGGCTGGGCGGGGAAGGTGGTGGTGAGCAGCCAGGTGGCGCCGCTGGCGCGGAAGTTGGCCAGGGTGGCGAAGATGTCCTGGTAGGAGAAGTGGACCAGGCAGTCGCGGCACAGGATGAGATCGGCGCGCGGCAGGGGGGCGCGGCGCTGGTCGAGATGGAGGAAGGTGCGGCCGGGGGCGGCGTGGTGGCGCTGGTTGGCGGCGACGACCGCCTTCACGATGTCGACGCCGTAGTAGGTGGCGACCGGGAGCGTCATTTCCTTGAGCCACCACAGGTCGCCGCAGGGCGCGTCCAGCAGCGAGGCACAGTGCAGGTCGGCGATCAGGCGCGGCAGGGTCTGGCGCAGCTCGGCGGTGGCGGCCAGGCTGGAGCCGGGGCCGGAGCCCGACTCGTCGCCGCGCCAGGCGTTGTCGCGGTAGATCGCGGTGAACACGCGCTCGGCGCCGCGCCAGCGCAGCGGCAGCGTGGTCAGGAAGTGCAGGCACCTGCCGGCCAGCGACCGCACCGGAGGGGGCAGGGCGGCGCGCACCCGGCGCATCACTCCCGCGGCTCCGGCGCCGATGCCGGCGGCGCCGGCGGCCCTTGCTGCGGGGTTGCCGGGATCGCCGGCTAGCGGTGGAGGCCGAAGGTCTGGACCCATAGGACTCGATAGGTTGCGGTGTGGGGGTCGCGGCCCAGGGCCAGGCCGATGCCGGTCTCATCGAAGGTGGTGTTGAGGATGTTGGCGCGGTGCTCGGGGCTGGCCATCCAGGCGTCCGCGACCTGGGGGACGGTGGTCTGGCCTTCGGCGATGTTTTCGCCGATCGTCTGCCATTCGAAGCCGGCGGCGCGGGAGCGTTCGCGCACGCTTTTGCCTTCGGGGCTGACGTGGGCGAAGTAGGAGCGGGCCAGCATGTCCTGGGCGTGAAACTGCGCCGCCTCTTCCAGCTTGGCGTTTTCGGCCAGCGGCGGCAGCTTGGCGCGCCGGCGCTCGGCGTTGATGCGCACCAGCAGCTCGCGGCGCACCAGCTCGACGTTGCGCAGGCTGGCGGTCGAGGCGGTGAAGACGGCGGCTCGCGGCGTGGCGCAGAGTACCGAGTAGATGGGGGTGTCGCCCAGGTAGCCGGCGCCGACGCCGATCTCGGTGTAGACCGGTTCGAGCAGCCGGCGGTAGCCGCCGGCGGCGGGGTCGTCGTGCCAGGCGGCGATCAGCTCGGCGGCGTTTTCGGGGCCGGTGACCAGGCTTTCATCCCACTGCTGGGCTTCGTAGCCGGCGGCGGCCAGGCGGCGCGCCATGGCGTCCTGCGGTTCGTGCTCGGCCTTGAGCGATCCTGCGGCCACGACGGCATCGACGCGCTGCTGGGCGGCGCGATCGAGCGCCGCGGAGCGCGCCAGGGGCGGCGCGCCGCCGGCGTGGCGCTCGGCGTTGAGCCGCTGCACCAGCTCGTGGCGCAGGGCTTCGCGCTGGCGCTCGCCGTCAGCGGCCAGGGCGGCCAGGGTGGCGCGATGGGAGGCGTCGTGGGCGGTGTCGCCGGCGGCCGATCCGGAAGCGGCGCCGCCGCTTGAGGGCGCGGCGGCGGTCGCGGCAGCGGAGCCCGCCGCGGGTGTGGCGGGCTTGGCGGCGGCGGCGAGCACGGTCAGGACGGCAGCGGTTGCCAGGGCGCGGGTGCCGCCTTTGCAGACGTGTGGCCTGGCGGGCGGTTGGGCGGCGGCGGGCGGGCGGGCCGCGGTGGCCGGGCGTGCCGATGGGGCCGATGCTGGGCTGGATGGCCGGATCATGGCTCGTGGTTTGAGCAATGGGTGTGCCCGGACCGCGGAACCTGGGCAGCGCAACTGGTACGATACATCGCCTTGATCGCACCCAGCCCCGCGCCTGCGCGCTTGAGCCTGCACCAGCGGCCGGTTGCCGCGCATCTGCGCATCCTTGCCCTTGCCTGGGGCGCCTGGGCTACCGGCTTCTGCTCGCTCAGCCTGGTGTCGTTCGTGCTGCAGCCTTTACAGGACGCTTTCGGCCTTTCGGAGGACGGGCTGGCGCGCCTCACCGCGGTGGGCGTCGGCGCCAGCGGCGTGGGCGGGTTGCTGTTCGGCTGGATGAGCGATCGCCTGGGGCGGCGCACGTCGATTGCCGTGGCGGTGGCGGCCTTCGGGCTGGGCAACCTGGTGTGCGCCCTGGCGCCGGGGGCGGGCTGGCTGATTGCCGGGCGGGCGCTGACCGGCCTGGGGGTGGGGGGGAGCTGGGGGGCGGGGCAGGCGATGATGAGCGAGACGTTCCCGCCGGCGCTGCGCGGGCGCTACGGCGCCATCGCCCAGACCGGCGCGCCGGTGGGCCTGGGGCTGGCGGCGGTGGCCGGCTCGTTTCTGGCGCCGGCGATCGGTTGGCGGCTGGTGTTCCTGGCCTCGGCGCTGCCGCTGCTGGCGCTGCCGCTGCTGCGGCGGGTGCCCGAATCCGATCTCTGGCTGGAGCACCGGCGGTCGCTCTTGCGGCAGTCCGCCGCGGCGCGCACGGCGTTGGGCGGGGGAGCTGGGGGGGATCTGGGCGCTGCGGTCGGCGGGCCGGTCGGCGGGCGGCGGCCGATCCTGGCGCAGCTGGTGGCGGGCGACCTGGCCGGGCGCTTTGCCGGGGCGTTCGTGCTGACCACGCTCAACATGTCTGCCTACTGGTTCGCGATCGTCTGGCTGCCGCGCTACCTGCAGAAGCAGCGCGGGCTGTCGATCTTCGGCTCGGGGTGGTGGACGCTGATCTTCGTCGCCGGGTCGCTGGCCGGCTACCTGACGTTTGGCTGGGCCTCGGACGTGCTGGGCCGGCGGCGCGCCTTTGCCTTGTACAGCGCCATCACCGCGCTGGGCCTGGCGATGGTGACGCTGTTCTGGGAGGCGCTGGCCGGCCATCCGGCGGCGGGCATCGCGTGCATGGCGGTGGCGGGATTCGGCACCGGCACGTGGTCGTGCTACGGGCCTTTCTTTTCCGAGCTGTTCCCGACGCGCGTGCGCGGCGCGGCGATGTCGGTGATCATGAACGTCAGCCGCGGCGTGCAGTTTGCCGCGCCCCTGGCCATCGCCGCGGTGGCCGGCCGCTGGGGGCTGGCCGGCGGCGTGGCGCTGGCGGCCGGCTTCGCGGTGCTCTCGGGCCTGTGGGTGTGGACGCTGCCCGAAACCGCCGGGGCGGCGCTGGAGGCGTGATCGGTGGTGGCGCGACGGACGGGCGCCGGGGATCGGCAGGGACGGATGGGAAGGAGAAAGGTTCGATGAGCATGCCGACAATGCCAGGGGCCGTGTTGCCGGAATCCCGTCCGGGGCTGCTGCGCGCGGTGTCGCGCTGGCAGATCGTGGGGCTGGTGCTCAACGACGTCATCGGCAGCGGCGTGTACCTGCTGCCGGCGGGCGCGGCGGCGCTGCTCGGCGGCGCGAGCGTCGGCGCCGTGGTGCTGGCGGGGGCGGCGGTGCTGCTGGTGGTGCTGTGCTTTGCCGAGGCGGCCACTCACTTTGACGAGCCGGGCAGCGCCTACCTGTATGCCCGCGCCGCGTTCGGCGGCCTGGTGGGCTTCGAGGTGGGCTGGATGTCGTGGCTGGCGCGGGTGGCGTCGGTGGCATCGCTGGCGGTGGCGTTCGCCCAGGCGCTCGGCTACCTGTGGCCGGCGGCGCGCGGCGGCTGGGAGCGGCAGTCGGCGATCGTGGTGCCGGTGCTGGCGCTGACGTTGCTCAACGTGATCGGCATCCGTTCGGGGGTGCGCACGGCGGTGCTCCTGACCATCGCCAAGGTGGTGCCGCTGGTGGTCTTCGTCACCGCCGGCACGGTGGCGGTGCTGCGCGCCCAGGGCGGCGGGCCGCTGGCGGCGGCGCTGCCGGAGGCGGCGCGGGCGATCGCCGGCGGCGCCGGCGCCGCGGCGGGGGGGCCTGGCTGGCACCGTCTGGGCGCCGCGGCGCTGCTGCTGCTGTACGCCTATGCCGGGTTCGAAAACACCGCGGCGGCGGCGGGGGAGTTCAAGAACCCGCGGCGCGACGTGCCGTTCGCCCTGCTCACCCAGATCGGCATCGTGACGCTGCTGTACGCCTGGGTGCAGTGGGTGGCGCTCAAGACGCTGCCCGGCCTGGCGACGTCGGCGACGCCGCTGGCGGACGCGGCGCGCCTGTTTCTGGGCGGCTGGGGCGGCTGGCTGCTGACGATCGGCGGCACCCTTTCCATCCTGGGCACCAACGGCAACACCGTGCTGGCCGGGCCGCGCTACCTGTTCGCCCTGGCGCGCGGCGGCTTCGGGCCGCGCTGGCTGGGGGTTGTGCATCCGCGGTTTCGCACTCCCGCGGCGGCGGTGGTGACGCAGACCGTGATCGCGCTTCCCCTGGCGCTTTCGGGCAGCTTCGTCGGCCTGGCGGCGCTGTCGGTCGTGGCGCGCCTGGGCTCCTACCTGGGCACCGCCGCCGCGGTGCCGATGCTGCGCCGCAAGCTGCCCGCCCGCCCCGGCGCCTTCCGCCTGCCCGGCGGTCCGGCGATCCCGATCGCCGCGGCGCTGCTCTGCATCGTCTTTGCCGCCAGCGCCACCCCCGGCGACCTGCTGGCCGGGGCCGTCGCCCTGGTGGTCGGCGTCGGGATCTACGCCCTGCGCCGGCCGCCGATGCCCCCCGACACCGCGGCCGGCGCGGATTGAGCCGACTGAGCTGCTAGCCGCCGGGGCAGGCGTCGCAGATGGACACCACGTGGCAGGTGAGCCGCGTGTTGCTCGGCAGGACAGAGCCGCCTTGCACGCCGTCCATGCGGTCGAGCTGCGCCAGCGATTCGCGGTTGAGGGTGAGCTTGCGGCCTTGCAGCTGCTTTTTCATGAGCGTTCCTCCGTTGCCTGGATTGGCACCTTACCCATTGCAGTGCCAAGCGGCGTCACGTTCGCGCCATCTTCTTGATTGCTCATTCCAGAGACATGGTGACGCCAGTGCGCGCCGGGACTGACTCTGGTGACCTGGTGACGCCAGTTCGCGCCGGGACCGACCGGCACCGCGAGCTGGCGCCACCGGGCGGAACTACAGCGCCCAGCCTGGCATCACGTAGGAGTAGAACAGCACGATGAGGCCGATGATCGCGGCCAGAAACGCGCTGTGCTTGAGGGTGAAACGGAACAGCCGGCCTTCTTCGGAGGCGGGCATGCCGGTGGCCGCCGCCGCCACGGCGATGCTCTGCAAGCTGATCATCTTGCCCATCACGCCGCCGCTGGAATTGGACGCCGCCATCAGCACCGGATTGAGCCCCAGGTGGTTGGCGGTCACCACCTGGAGGTTGCCGAACAGGGCGTTGGCCGAAGTGTCGCTGCCGGTCAGGAAGACGCCCAGCCAGCCGAGCAGCGAGCTGAAGAAGGGGAAGAGCGCGCCGGTGGCCGCAAACGCCAGGCCGAGGGTGGCGGCTTCGCCGCTGTAGTTCATCAGGAACGCCAGGGCCAGGACGGTGGCGATGGTGAGCATCGGGAAGCGCAGCTGCCAGGCGACCGCGCCGACCAGCCGCACGAAGCGCCGCGGCGACACGCGCAGCACCGCGGCGGCGCCGATCGTCGCCAGCATGCAGGCGGTGCCCGACGCCGACAGGTAGCTGAAGGCGTAGATCGCGGCGTACGGCGACGGCTTCTTGACCACCGGCGGCAGGCGCAGGATCTGGTTGTGCAGGCCCGGCCAGGGGATCGAGATGGTGGCGTGGTTGAGCAGCGCCTTGATGCTGTCGACGCCCCACAGCAGCACGAAGATGACCAGCAGTCCGTAAGGCGCCCAGGCGAGCAGCACCTGGCGCCGGGTGTGCTGCGGGCGCGCCGCGCCGGCGGCGGCCCCGGTGCCGGCGACGGCCGCGGTGCCGGTACCGGCGCCGGCCGCGGTGGCGGCGCCGGCGCCGAACGTGAAGATGCCCGCGGTGGCGTGATCGGCGGGGCGCCAGAAGCGCAGCAGGACGATCAGCGACAGGATCGCGGCCAGCGAGGCGATGATGTCGGTCAGCGCCGGCCCCAGGTTGTTGGAGACCAGAAACTGCGCCGTGGCAAACGACACGCCGCACAGCGCCGCCGCCGGCAGCACGCCGCGCAGCGCCTTGACCCCGCCCATCATCAGCATCAGGTAGGCCGGTATGAAGATCGACACCGGCGCGCAGATGCGCCCCACGTCGGAGCTCAAGCCGTGCATCGGCAGGCCGGTGATCGTCTGCAGGGTGAGCAGCGGCGTGCCGATCGAGCCGAAGGCCACCGGCGAGGTGTTGGCCAGCAGGCAGAGGACCGCGGCGTGGAACGGCGAGAAACCCAGCCCCGCCAGCATGCCCGCGGCCACCGCGACGGGCGTGCCGAAGCCGGCGGCACCCTCGATGAAGGCGCCGAACGCGAAGGCGATCAGCAGCGCCTGCAGGCGCTGATCGCTGGTCAGGCCGCCGATCGAATCCTTGATGATTTCGAACTGGCCCGTTTCCAGCGTCAGCCGGTAGAGGGCGATGGCCCAGAAGACGATCCAGCCGATCGGCAGCAGGCCGAAGGCGGCGCCGTACAGGCTGGCGCTGACCATCGTGCCGGCGGGCATGCCGTAGACGCCCAGCGCCACCACCATCGCCGTGGCGAGCCCTGCCAGCGAGGCGATCCAGGCCGGTTTGCGCAGCACTCCGAGCAGCAGGAGAAGCACGAAGATGGGGAGCGCGGCGACCAGGGCCGACAGCGCCAGGCTGCCGCCGACAGGGAAGTACGTCTGCTGCCACTGCGCGGACAGGTCGGTCACGGAGACTCCTGCGGCCCGCGCTGGGCGGGCGGTCAGAGCGACGTGAAAATAGACGACTGACGCCAGGGGATGAGCAACAGCACGACCCCCAGCGTGATGGCGGCATCGGCGATGTTGAAGATTCCGGTGCGCAGCGGCCCGACGCCGAGGCTGATGAAATCGACCACGGCGCCATCGTGCAGGAAGCGATCGATCAGGTTTCCCAGGCCGCCCCCCGTCAGCAGCGACAGGGCCACCAGCTGCACCGGGCTGGCGGCGCGCAGCCGCAGGGTGAAGACCAGCGTCAGGGTGAGCGCGCCGCTGACCAGGACGACGAACAGCAGGTAGCGGGCGAACACCGGCAGCGTTTCGCCGACGCTCAGGAAGGCGCCGCGGTTTTGCGCCAGCTCCAGCCGCACGAAGTCGTGCAGATACGACAGCGGCGGCGAGGTGGCGAGCGACGCCTGGGCCAGGGTCTTTGCCACCTGGTCGCAGCCGACGGCGCACAGCAGCACGCAGGCGACCAGCGTCATGCGCAAGGTGCGGTTCATCACCGCGACCGGCGGGAAGGCGGCGGCGAGCGGCGGCGGCGGCGCGTCGGCGTCCGCGGCCGGCCCGTACGGGGTGAGCTCCACGTCCGGCATCGTCATGGCGCCGCCGCCACCAGGCGGCGCTCCTGGCGGTCCCAGCGCCAGGCGGCGCAGCGCCCGTGCAGGTGGACGCCGCCCAGCCAGCGGTCGAGGCCGCCGCGGATGTCGACCCAATCTTCGTAGCCGGCCAGCACGCGTGCGCCGACGCCGGTGGCGGCGACGGTGGGCGAACGGTGCGCCGTGCCGCCACCGGGCGATTCCAGCCGCAGCAGCGGCCGCGGCCCGGCGGCAAGGTCCTGCAGCCGGCGCAGAAACGACAGGTCGGGCATGAACACGCGCTCTTCCATGTCCTGCACGGCCCGGAACAGGTCGCCGAAGGCGATCGGAGCGCCGCCGGCGGCGGATGCCGCCTGGATCGCCTGCCGCTCGGTGCGCGACAGGCCGTCGCCGCAGCCGGGGAACTCTTCGAGGTGGCGCGTCAGCGCCGCGGCCAGGTAGGGCAGGCAGCCGGTGTCGGCGTGCCCGGCGAAGCCTTCCAGCCGCGTCGGCTGCGGCGAGCAGAACGCATCCCAGGCGGCGTGCGCCACGGCCATCTGCTGGGTGGTCACCGCCCGCCTGGTGTCGAGCAGCCCGGCGAGCTGGTGCGGCTGCATGCGGCCCAGGTAGTCGTCGGCCTGCACCAGGCTGATGCGGGTGAAGCCGGCGTCGTGGGCGCTGAACCAGCTGAGCAGGCGGCAGAGGTGCAGCTGGTCGAACAGGTCGTGCTCGAACCAGAGCACCACTTCGTCGTGGTGGCGGAAGCCTTCCAGGGCGTGGTCCCAGCCCGCCAACCGGGCCAGGCACTCTTCGTAGTCGTCGTAGCCGCTCTGGGCCAGGAAGCGGGCGCGCTCGCGGCGCCAGCGCTCCAGGCTGGACGTGGCAAAGGCCGGCCCCTCGTACAGCAGATCCGCCGCCAGGGTGGTCTGGCCGGCGATCCCCGCGGCGCGCAGGCGATCGGCGGCGCAATCGCCGTTGAGGATGTGCAGGACGCTGGCCGGCGGTCTGGCGACGCGCAGCGGTGAGTCCGCCGTGGCCGGCGCCATGGACGCAACGCCGCGCGCGGCCTGGGCGGCAAGAGCTGGGGCTGGCTCGGGCACTGGCACTCTCCGCGCACCACGCGTACAGCAACCCGCGGCGCGGCGTCGATGCATTCTAAAGCATCGCACGCGCGGCGGCGATCCGCCGGCACCTGCAATCGACACCACCGTGGGCTGGAAAGGGGGGGCGGATGTCACTAGTCAGACAGCGATCGCCACAGGTGGATGGCGGCGTAGGCGCGGTAGGGGCGCCAGGCTTCGGCCAGGGCGGCGACCTGGGCGGCGGTGGGGTGGGCCAGGGCTTTGAGGATGCCGAGATCCGCGGCGGGGAAGGCGTCGGCGTCGCCCAGGGCGCGCATGCGCAGGTAGGAGGCGGTCCAGGGGCCGATCCCCGGCAGCGCCACGAGGGCCGCCTGCGCCGCCTCGGGGCTGGCGGTGCGCAGGCGCGGCCAGTCCAGGGTGCCGTCGCAGGTGGCGGTGGCGACCGCGATCAGCGCCCCCACCTTGGCGCGGGTCAGCCCCAGCGCCGCCAGGTCGGCGGGCGGCGCGGCGGCCAGGGTCTGCGGCAGCGGGAAGGCGAACAGTCCGGCGCCGCCAGGCAGGGGGTCTCCCAGCCGCCGGTTGATGCGGTCGACCACCGTGCGCGCGCCGGCCACGCTGACCTGCTGGCCGACGATCGCCCGCACCGCCGCCTCGAAGGGGTCCGGCAGCTGCGGCAGGCGCAGGCCCGGCGAGCGCGCCACCAGCGGCCCCAGCAGACGGTCGCGGCGCGCCGTGCGCAGGAAGGCGGCCAGGTCGGTGTCCAGGTCGAACATGCGCCGCGCCAGCCGCCGCACCGCGGCGGCGGTGAGGGTGGGCTTGCCGGGATCGCCATGGCCGGGGGTGGCGCCGGTGGCGGTGGCGCCGGGGAACGCCGGCGCCGCCATCACCGCCAACCAGTGCGAGCCGTCGCGGCGGCGCATGGGGCGCACCGTCAGCACGGCCGCCGTGCCGTCCAGCCGCACCACCCGCGTCACCTCGCCGGCGGTGACGCGTTCGATCGACGGGGCGGCGCGGTCGGCAAGAAAGCCCAGCACCCAGTCCAGGTCGTACGGTTCGGGCAACGGCAGGCGCAGCGGCGGTGATGGCGGGCCAGCCGCCGCCGTCGCTGCATCGTCTTGCCGGGCGCGCCTCGCCGGCGTCATCGCCGCGAACGCTCGCCGGCCAGGAGCTGGCGCTTGCGCTCGGCACCCCAGCGGTAGCCGCCGGAATCGCCGTCGGCGCGCACCACGCGATGGCAGGGCACCACCAGGGCGACGCGGTTGGCGGCGCAGGCGCGCGCGACGGCGCGGGCGGCGGTGGGCGCGCCCAGGGCGGCGGCGACCTGGCCGTAGGAGCGGGTTTCGCCGGCGGGGATGCGCTGCAGCTCGCGCCAGACGCGCCATTCGAAGGCGGTGGCGCGGACGTCGAGCGGCAGGCTGTCGAGCGGCGCCGACGATGCCGACGCCGACGACGCCGACGACGATGGTGCCGACGACGCCGAGGAGGCCGAAGAGGTCGTGCCGCCGAGGGAGGCGAGAATGGCGCTCACCCACTCCGCCAGGGGGTCGCCGGGGCCGGCGGGCTCGAGGGTGGCTTCCGGGTAGTCGCGGCGCAGGTTGGCCGCCAGCTCCTGGTCGTCGTCGCCCAGGCGCACGGCGCAGATGCCGCGATCGGTCGCCGCGACCAGCACGCGGCCCAGCGGCGAGGGGGCGATGGCGTAGCGCACGTGGATGCCGCGTCCGCCGCGCTTGAAGGCGCCGGGGGTCATGCCGAGGCGGGCATTGGACTGCTCGTAGAGGCGGCTGCCGGCGCCGTAACCTGCTTCGTAGAGTGCGGTCGTCACGTCGTCTCCTTTTTTGAGTCGGGTCTTCAGGCGCTCGGCGCGCAGGCCCAGGACGTAGTCCTTGGGCGTCACGCCGAGCAGCCGCTTGAAGGTGCGCTGCAGGTGGTAGCGGCTGAGGCCCACCCGTTGTGCCAGGTTTTGCAGGGTCACCGTCTGGTCCAGGTGGCCGGCCAGGTAGGCGCGCGCCGCTTCGACGCGCCGCTCGGCGTCGCGCGGGCCGGCCTGGGCGGGGCGGCAGCGGCGGCAGGCGCGAAAACCGGCCGCTTCGGCCGCCGCGGGATCGCGGAAAAACGCCACGCGGTCGCGCCGCGGCCGCCGCGAGGCGCAGGAGGGCCGGCAGTAGACGCCGGTCGAAGCGACGGCGTAGACGATCCTGCCGTCCCAGCCGCCGTCGCGTGCCGCCACCGCCGCCCAGGCGCGCTCCGCTTCCGCTCCCTGGAGCGCCGCTGCGAAGTGCTTGTGCTCTCTCATGGATGGCAATCTACTCGCCTGCCGGCGCGCGCGCCATCCGCATGTTGCTCTACAATCCCGATCCATCATGCCGCGACGACGATCGGTCTGGCGCCTGCCCCTGCTGGCCGCCCTGGCGGCGCTGGCGGATGCCGGCGCGCTCAGCTCCGGCGGTCTTGGGCCGCCGCCGCCGGCCTCGCCCGGCGCCGCGCCGGGTGGGTCGCCGGCCGCGGCGTCCGGCGTGTCCGGCGCTTCGCCGGCTGCCGCGCGGCGCGAGCTGCGCTACCTGGCGCTGGGGGATTCGTACACCATCGGCGAATCGGTGGCCGTGGAAGGGCGCTGGCCGATGCAGCTGGCGGCGGCGCTGCGCCAGCGGGGCCTGGCGGTGGGGGAGCCCCAGATCGTGGCGCGCACCGGCTGGACGGTCGCCGAGCTGGACCAGGGCATCGCCGCCGCCGGCCCGCACGGCCTCTTCGATCTGGTGTCGCTGCTGATCGGCGTCAACGACCAGTATCGCGGCGGCCAGCCCGAACCCTACCGCGCTGCCTTCGCCGCCATGCTGGCGCGGGCCGTCGCCTTCGCTGGAGGCAACCCCGGCCGCGTCGTGGTGCTGTCGATTCCCGACTGGAGCGTGACGCCGTTTGCCACCGGCAGCGGCCGCGACCTGGCGGACATCGCCCATCAGATCCGCCTGTTCAACGACGTGAACCGCCAGGAGACCGTCCGCGCCGGCGCCCACTACGTGGACATCACTCCCGTCTCGATGACCGCCCTGGGGCACCCCGCCCTGATCGCCGCCGACGGCCTGCACCCCTCCGCCGCCATGTACACCGAGTGGACGCGCCTGGCGCTGCCCGCGGCCGCTGCCGCGCTCGGCCGGTAGCCCCCCGCCTCGCTAATCGCGCGCCGGCAACGGCACGGCGGTGAGGACGCGGCCGGTCGAGGTGGTGGCGGCGCGGGGCAGGACGCGCGGCGCCACGGCGAGCGCGCCGACGGCGGCGGCGCGCGCCAGCAGGGCGCCGGCGCGGGTGCGAGCGAAGCCGGCGGCGCCCAGCAGGCCGGCCGACATGCGCGCGCGGGCGAGCGTCGCCGCGGTGGTCTGGCGGCGGCTGGCCGCCGTGCGGCAGGCCGGGGACGCGCAAGCGCCGGCGACGGCGCCGCCGCCGGTCTTGGCGGCGCGCCATCCGGTTGAGGCGACGGCGGCGTCGCCCAACGGGGACTGTGCGTCGTCGTCGCGGCGCAGCAGGACGGCGACCTGGAGCGCCAGGTCGCCGGGCAGCCGCAGGGCGGCGACGAGCTGGCGGGCCGGCGGCGCCAGCCGCGACAGCAGCGCGGCGACCCCGTGGTGCGCTTCGCCCGCCGCCGCGCTCGCGTTTTCGGTTGCGCCCGCGGTGCCCGCGGGTGCGGCAGACTTCACCGTGGCCGGCGGCGTGGTGGCGAGCGACAGGCGCGACAGCGCTTCGGCGGCGGCGAGACGGGCGATGTCGCAATCCGGTCCCTGGCCGGCCAGCAGGCGGTGCACGCCGATGCGCGTGGTGACGTCGATTTCATGCTCGGCCAGCAGGTCGTCGACCATCCAGGCCCCCTGCGCCGCCGCCTCCGGCCCGGCCGCGCCGTCGCGGCGCCCGGCCGCCGCCACGGCGCGCGGCTGCTCGGGGGAGGCGGCGGGGCGGGCGACGCCGTAGAAGAGCGCCGCGACCTGCGCCGCCAGCGTCGCGTCGGGGTCGAGGCGCAGCAGCCATTGCCAGGTATCGAGCGCGCGGGCATAGGCGACGGCGTCGCCGCCCTGGCGCGGTTTGTACATCTGGCGGTGGGCCGCCAGGGAGCGATCGAACGTATCGCAGCGCGATGCGGCGTTGCGGCGCTGGCGCAAGCGCTGGCAGCGGATCGCCACCTGCAGGGCGGCGACCGCCAGGACGGCATCGTCGGCGCCGGTCAGGCACACCGCACAGGGCCGGTTGCCGGCACGCGCCGCCAGCTCTTCCACCTGGCGGTCGAAGCTGGCCAGGTGGAAATCCGGCGATTGCCAATCCTGCGCGTGGAGCTGCAGCACAGGCATCCCCGGCGCGGGCATCGCGCCGCGCACCAGGATGTTCAGGGACGTCTTCACGCTCTCGGTTCCGACCATCTACACCTCCTGCGACCGCCGGAGGTCAATGCAAGCCGGCTGCCAGAACCGGAACCGTCAAGTCACTTCATGGACTCGTAGAGCAGGTAGTGGTCGCCGTTCATCCCCAGCTGCTCGTAGACGCGTTGCGCCGGCGCGTTGCTCCGCTCGACGTAGAGGCGCAGGCCGCGCAGGTCGGGCGTCGTCGCCACGCGCCGCCGCATGTGTTCGTGCAGCGCGCGGTAGATGCCGCGCCCGCGCAGCTCGGGCCGCACGTAGACCGATTGGATCCACAGCACGGTGCCGTTGCGCCAATCGCTCCATTCGCGGGTCACCAGCAGGCACCCGGCGACGGTGCCGCCGAGCTCGGCCAGCCAGTACTCGCCCAGCGTCGGGTCGTCGAACACCGCCCGCACGCCGCGGCCGAGCACCGCCAGGTCGAGCTGCAGCCCTTCGGTCTCCTGCGCCAGGCGCGCCTGAAACTCGATGATGAGGCCGGCTTCCGCCGGCCGCGCCGCCCGGATGCGCGGCGGCCCGGACGGCGGCGGCGCGGCGCCTTGGTTGCGATCGTCGCCGCCGCCGTTGCCGTCGTTGCCGCCGTTGCCGCCGTCGCCGCCGTTGCCGCCGTCGCCGCCGTCGCCGCCGTCGCCGCCGTTGCCGCCGTTGCCGCCGTCGCCCCGGCCGTGTGTATCAGGCTGATCCTTGCGCATCGCGATCTCCTCCCGCTGCCCGCTTACTGCCGCTGGCGCAGGTTGGTATCCATCAGCTTGTAGATGCGCCGATATTCGTCGAGCCAGCTGGTGGCGCGGATGAAGCCGTGCGACTCGACGGGGAACGGCGCGATCTCGAAGTTTTCTTTCTTGAGCTCGATCAAGCGCTCGACCAGGCGCACCGAATCCTGGAAGAACACGTTGTCGTCCACCATGCCGTGGCAGATCAGCAGCGGTTTGGTGAGGCCGGCGGCGAACTCGATGGGCGAGCTGCGCTCGTAGGCTTCGGGATCGAGCGTCGGGGTGTTGAGGATGGCGCCCGAATAGGTGTCGTTGTAGTCCGCCCAATCGGTGACCGGGCGCAGCGCCGCGCCGGCGGCAAACAGGTCCGGGGTGCGGAACAGCGCCATCAGGGTGAGGAAGCCGCCGTAGGAGCCGCCGTACACGCCGACGCGGGTGCGGTCGACGCCCTTGTTGCGCGCCAGCCAGTCGATGCCGTCCGCCAGGTCCTCCAGCTCGGGGTGCCCCATCTGGCGGTAGATGGCGGTGCGCCAGTCGCGGCCGTAGCCGGCCGAGGCGCGATAGTCCATGTCGATCACGACGTAGCCGCGCTGGGTCAGGAAGCTGTGGAACATGAACTCGTGGAAGTAGTAGGACCACCCGTAATGGGCATCCTGCAGGTAGCCGGCGCCGTGGACGAAGACCACCGCGGGGCGGTGGCCGTCGGTGCCCGGCGCGCCTGCCGGCGGCGTGTAGACGCGGGCGTAGATGTTGCCGGCGCCGTGCGACGACGGGATCGGCAGGATCTCGGGCATGGTCCAGTGCTGCGCCAGAAACGCCGGGCTCACCGTGTCGGTGATGCGGCGCGCATCGGCGCCGGCCCGCGCGTCCTGCACGTACAGCTCGTCGTGGTGGGCGATGCTGGAGTGGGTCAGCAGCAGCTTCTTTTCGTCGGGGGACAGCTGGAACGCGGTCAGGCCGCCCAGGTGGCTGAGCTGCTCGGCATGGCCGCTGGCCACGTCCACCCGCCAGACGTCGTGCTGGCCGGGGTGGCTGGCGTTGGCGGTGTAGTACAGCGCGCGGCCGTCGAAGCTGGGCACCGGCGACTCGATCTCGAAGTTGCCGCTGGTCAGCTGGCGCACGCTGCCGTCGCGGGCGGCCATGGCGAACAGGTGGTTGTGGCCGGTCACCTCTTCGCTGTCGAAGTACAGCGTCTCGTTGTCCGCCAGCCAGCCGATGTCGTGGTTGGCCCAATTGATCCAGGCGCTGTCGGTGTCGCGGTGGCGCGGCACCAGGCGCGCGCCGTCGAAGTCCAGGGTGGCGATCCACATGTCCTTGTTGTCGTTGGCCTGCACCTCGACGGCGGCGTGGCGCCCGTCGTCGCTCCATACGGCGTCGACCACGGTGACGGCGCGCACCGCCGGCGAGACGGTCTTGTCGACGCCCTTGCCGTCGCCCTTGTCGCCGTCCTTGTCTCTGTCCTTGGCGCCGTCGTGATCGCGCTGCCGGTCGCCGCGGCGCGCGGCGGGCGTGTCGACGCCCGGTTCGGCGTCGCCGCCGGAACCGGCGCCGGCCGCGGCGGCGGCGCGCTGCGCCTTGGCGCGGGCGGCGGCAGCGTCGCGCATGGCCTTGAGCGGGTCGTCCTTGATGCCCGGCAGCGCCCCCAGGTCGAGATCGTGGCGCTGGTGATAGCGCAGGTCGAGCAGCACCAGGCTGTCGCCGCTGCCGTCGTCCGTGCCCACCAGCGGCCGGTCGTCCTTGGCTTCGACGTAGCCCTCCTCGTTGACCCAGTGCGGAATGACCGCGATCTTGCCGTCCTTGGCGTCCTTGGGCCGCGTCACCAGCAGCAGCCAATTGCCGTCGGGCGCCAGGAACGAATCGGCGATCTTGACCTTGTCGCCCAGGTACCAGGGCAGGCCCCCCCGCGTCGGATCGGCCTTTTGCAGGGCCTGGTCGCGCTCGCGCCTGGCTTTCTTTTCCTCGCGATCGTGGCGCACCGTGTCGAACAGGCGCAGGTTTTCGCTGCGCAGGAAGTCGGCCGGTTCCTCCGCCGCCGGGTCCTTGGCGAGGCGCACGTCGGCCGCCACTTCGATGCGGCCCGACGCCAGGTCGTAGGCGAAGAAGCGGTTGCCTTCGCGAAACGAGACGGCGTGGTCGCCGGTCATGAACCGCACGCGGCTCTTGGGTTCGGGGGTGCGGGTGAGCTGGCGCACGGCGCCGGTCGTCATGTCCTTGACGAACACGTCGCCCGCGTGGACGTAGGCCCGCCACCGGCGATCGCGCGACCAGGCGCCCTCGGGGCCGTCGACGGTTCCCATCTCGGCGTCCGGTACCAGGTGGGCCGAGCGCTCGGCGAGGCTGCGCCGGTAGAGATCGCGCAGCTCGCTGCCCTGGCGCTTGATCAGGTAGTACACGCTGCGCCCGTCGGCGGACCAATAGCCCTGTTCCGGCGCGTTGCCGATCCAATCCGGGTCGGCCATGATCGTTTCCAGGGTGACGCCGGAGCTGCCGCCGGCATCGACGTCGGCGGCGTCTCCCGCTGCCGCGGCGGCGGGCGACGCCAGCATGGGGACGGCGAGCAAGGCGGCGGCCGCCAGCGCCAGTGCCGGCAGGGAAGGCGGTGCCTGCAGCGGGGCGGCGCCGGCCGCTGCGGCCTGGCGCCAGAGCTTGTGGAGCATGCGTCTCCTTTCGAGCTAGTGCGCTGCGGCGGCCGCGGGGGGCGCGCCGAAGCGGTCCAAGATCCAATGGGTCACGATGTCGAGCACCTCGGGTGACATCGTCTGCTCGATCGTGGCGTATTCGTCGGGACTGCCGGTACCGGCGTCCTGGAACATGTGGTTGAGCCCCTTCAAGTTGCGGATCGTGACGTCCTTGTCGCCGGCGTCGCGCAGGGCGTGGGCGATGGCCGGCATGTTTTCGTCGGCGACCACCTGCATGTCCTTGTCGCCGAACAGCGCCAGCACCGGCACGTGCACCTTGCGCAACGCGGGCTGCGGGTCGTAGCCGACGAAGAAACGATACCAGGGGGTCGCCATGGTCCTGGCGCTGCTGTCGATCACCGCCTCGGCGTCGCCGCCCAGGGCGGCGATGTCGGCCGGCGTCGCCATCTTGAGCCCTTCGCGCAGCAGCGGGCGCAGCAGGTCGCGCCGCACCGGCTCGCTCTTTTCTTCGCGCACGATGGCCAGGATGTGGCGTTCCAGCTCCAGGCGCTGGCGCACCACCTCGTCGGGCACGTGGGCGGCGAGCAGCAGCGCCTGCGTCTGGTGCATCAGGATCGCTTCGCCCGGCAGGCCGGTGCCGGCGAGCAGCACCACGAAAGCCACGTCGCGCGAGCGGCTGGCGGCGAGCGGCGCCACGACGCCGCCCTCGCTGTGGCCGATCAGGCCGATGCGGCCCTTGGCGATCTCGGGCTGGGTGGCCAGGAAGCGCACGCCGGCCAGCGCGTCGCCGGCAAAGTCTTCGTCGGTCGCCTGGTCGTTGACGCCCGTCGAACCGCCGACGCCGCGGTCGTCCACCCGCAGCACGGCGATGCCGGCGCGCGTCAGGCGATCCGCCAGGATCAGGAACGGCCGGTGGCCGAACATCTCTTCGTCGCGGTTCTGCGCGCCGCTGCCCGAGATCAACACCGCCGCCACGAACGGCCCAGGCCCGGCGGGCAGGGTCAGCGACCCCGCCAGGTGGATGGTGCCGCTCTGGTAGCCCACCTCGCGCACCACGTACGGGTACGGCAGCCGCGGCTCCTGCGGCCGCGCCGGCGCTGGAGCCGCAGCTGGCGCGAGGGCCGGGGCCGGGGGCTGCGCGCCGGCCGGCTCCGCCGCCGCCGGCATTGCCGCCAGCAGGCCGGCGGTCAGCAGGCGCGCGGCCAGCAGGCGAGCGGCCGGCAGCCAGGCCGGCGCGGAGTGCCGCGGCACGCGTGGCGCGCATGCCGGGAGCAGCCAGCGGGAGCGGATCTGCGCAGGGGTGATCATCGGGTCGGCGCTCGACATTACTACAGGATCGGCCGGCCGTCCTGGGCATCCTGGAGCCGCGGAGCCGCGGCACGCCCCGCCTCGGGACGGCGTTGCCGCCGCTCGCTGCTCTGCACTGCTAGGTGACCGGCGGCGGGGTGGCGGGCGGCGAGGTTAGCGGGGTGGTCAGGGATTTGGACATCTCGATGAAGTGACAGGGGATCTTGAGCGGCGTGCCGGGCGGAAAGTGCGAGATGGCGCCGGTTTCGACGTAGCCGCGGCGGCGATAGAAGTCTGCCAGGCCCTGCCGTACGTTGACGATGCGCAGGTCGATGGCGCGGCAGCCGGCGGCCAGGGCGTGTGCTTCGGCCGCCGCCATCAGCTGCGATCCGACGCCGCCGCGCCGGAGCCGGCGGTCCACGGACAGCAGGCCCAGGTAGAGGCGCTCGCCGCGCGGCTCGAGGTGGACGCAGCCGGCCGGGACGCCGTCGTCGTCGCACGCCAGCAGGAAGGTGCCGGAGGCGAGCAGGCCGCGCACCGTGTCCTGGTCGATGCGGTCGCCGTCGATGAAGAAGCGTTCGACGCGAAACGCTTCGTTGATCAGCGCGGTGATCTGCGCCGCGTCGGCAGGGCCGGCGATGCTCAGGTGCATGGCGCCATCGTCAGCGGTCTTTGAGCGCGGCCGCGTGCCCGCTCTGCGTGGGGCGCCGTCGGCCGACGCACCGCTTCGGTTACCCGGCTCCCAGCCGGCCGGCGCGGCGCAGGCGGGTGAGGTGGGCCAGGATCTGGCGCATGGCGAGCGGGTGGGCCGCGGCCGGCACGTCGTCGTAGACCGTGGCCAGCATCTCCTGCGGCTCGTGCTTGCCTTCGCTCCAGGCCTGGAGCACCCGCTGCTCGCGCCACAGGCGGTGCTCGGTGTATTCGGCCAGCTTGGCGGCGGCGTTCTTGACCGCCGGACCGTGGCCGGGAAAGAGCGTCCGCGGCGCCAGCGCGCTCATCCGGGCCAGCGACCCCAGGTAGTCGTCCATGTCGCCCTCGGGGGGATCGACGACGATGGTGCCCAGGCCGGCCACCATGTCGCCGGCGAGGAGCGACCGCTGGCCGTGCTCCAGGAAGCACAGGTGGCCGCGCGCGTGCCCCGGCGTGTGCACCACCTCGACCACCATGTCGGGCGCGTCCTCGCCGCCGCTGCTGCTACCGGGGCCGGCGCCGCGCAACGTGTGCCGCTCGCCGTCGCGCAGCTCGCCGTCGAGGGTGCCGTGGGCCGCCAGGCGCTCGGCGGTCGCGGCGTGAGCCAGCACCGGCACGCCGAGCCGCTGGCGCAGCTCCGGCACGCCCGCCACGTGGTCGGGGTGATGGTGGGTGAGCCAGATCGCCGTCACCCGCCGCCCCAGCCGCTCGCGGGCGGCCGTCAGGGCGGCCAGCAGGCGCTCGATCTCGGCCGGGTCGGCGGCGCCCGGATCGACCAGCACCGCCTCGCCGAAGCCCAGCAGGTAGGCGTTGGTGGTCATCGCCGGCGGCAGCGTCCGGGTGGCGAGCGGGAACATCAGCACGCCCGGCCGCAGCTCCACCCGCAGCAGCGGCCCCAGCCTGGCCTGGCGCGTGTCGCGCAGGTGCGGCAGCCCCGCCGCCGGGCCCTCCTCACCCAGCACCTGCAGCAGGTGCAGGATGGGCGGGGCCGCCAGGGTGTCGCCGCGGTGCCAGGTCTGCCAGGCCGCCGCCGGGTCGATCCATTCGCCCGATTCCAGCTCGCCGGGCAACACCTGCGGCTGCACCGCTTCGCCGGCCGGCCATTCCAGCAGGAAGAAGCGGTTGTCGAAGCGCAGCGGCGCGAAGGGCGGCGTCAGCCAGCGCCCGGCGTAGACCAGCCGCGACGCATCGGCCTCCAGGCCCAGCCCGGCCAGGATCTCGGCAAACGGCTTGCCGGCCAGCAGCTCCTGGCGCGCCGCGGCCAGCTGCTCGGGCGCCGGCCCGCCGCCAGCCGACTGCGCTCCGCCGCCGGCGTCATCGGTGGCACCGGCGCCGCTCGCGGCGCCCGCGCCGGTGGCGGCGGCCGGCCGGGCGAGCAGCAGGCCGGTCTCCTCGAACAGCTCGCGGATGGCGCATGCCAGGATGCCCGGCGCCAGCGCGGGGGTCTGCCCGTCGCCAGCGTCGTCGGCGGAGGCCTGCCTGCCATCCGCGGCGCCCGCGGCGTTCGGGGGGGGCGGGTCGGCCGGGGCCGCCGGGTCGCCCGCGCCGGCGGGCGGGACGACCTGGACCGCCGCGTCCGTGCGCGCCAGGCCGCCGCCCGGGAAGGCGTGCCAGCCGCCCATGAACGGCAGCGCTTCGCTGCGCTTGATCCAGAACACCTGGATGCCGCCGCCGCCGGCTTCCGTGGCGCGGCGCCATGGCACCACCGCCGCCGAGGCGCGGGGGGGCGGCAGGCTGCCGCCCGCCGCGGGAGCCTGCTTTGCCAATCCCTGCAGCACCGCTTCGTAGACGTTGCCCGCCGGCGTTTCGCTCATGGCCGGCTTATATCAGCTGAGCGCGGCGCGGCCCAAGCGATCCCCACCCGCCACCCGGCATCCGTCACCAGGCATCCGTCATCCGCCATCCGGCCCCCCGCCAGCACCAGCGGCGTTAGAATGTCACCTGAGCGTCACGGTGGCGCGAGAAGCAGACATCCACAACGGGAGCGCGACCTGATGAAACCAGATGCCGTCGTCCGATTGACCCCGGGCAAGCGCGTGCTGTTCCTGACCAAGGACCCGGACCTCATCCGCCGCCAGCTGCGGGGCGAGCTGGACCTGCGGATGGCGGACCTGACGGTCGATCAGCTGCTCGACGACATCAATACCGACGCCATGACGCCGGCCTGGGTCTGCTTCAGCCACCGGCCCGAGGACATCGCCCGCGACGCCTACGCCGGGTTGATCGTCGACAGCAAGCGGTTGTTCGAGCGCGACGCGCTGATCGACGGCAACTTCGAGGTCATCGTGTCGGGCCTGCGCAAGGGCGTCGGCAGCTCGCGCGAAACCGCGGTGCAGGCGGAGAAGTGGTCCGGCATCCGCATCGCCATCGCCGCCTCGTTCGCCCCCATCCACGCCCGCAACAACATCAGTCAGGGCGTGCTGATGGGCAACCACGACCAGCTGCGGCGGCTGCAAAACGGTGAAGGCATCCCGCTGGCCGAGTTCTACGCCGGCTACGACCCCATCACCCGCATCGTCGGCGAGCACGGCGGCCTGTTCCCGTTCTCCAAGGCGCTGGCCGCCGGCACGGTCGACCTGCCGCGGCCGCAGACCGCGGCGCGGCCGATGACCATGGCGGAAAAGCTCCTGGCCCGACACCTGCTGCCGGCGGCCGCCGGCGACCCCGGTGAGCTGGGCGACCCGGGCGACGCGGGCCAGGGCTACGTCAAGCCGGGCGACGCGGTGGTGGTCAACGTCGACGGCGGGTATTCGCACGAGTTCACCACCGCCCAGGTGCACTACTTCCTGGAGCAGGAGCACGGCGCCGCCTACACGATCAAGAACCCGGCGCGGTTTGCGGTCTTCGAAGACCACCTGATCTACGCCGACGAAGTGCCCAAGATGCGGCCCTTCGCCGAGAAGATCGAGACCCTGCGCCAGCTGCAGCGGGAGTTTCAGGCGCACACCGGGGTGCGCAACTTCGCCGCCCAGGGCGGCCTGTCGCCCGGCATCTGCCACGAGGTGGCGCGCGAGGCGTTGATCGAGCCGGGCGATTTCATCCAGGCGACCGACAGCCACACCTGCATGGGCGGCGTCAACAACGCCCTGACCTGGGGCGTCGGCGCCACCGAGTACGCCGACCTGATCCATTCGGGCTTCACCCAGGTCGAGGTGCCCGAATCGATCCGCTTCGAGCTCACCGGCAAGCTCCAGACCGGGGTCACCGCCAAGGACGTGATGCTCTACATCCTGCTCAACTACGCCAAGCGGGAGATGACGCTCGACCGGGTGATGGAGTTCACCGGTCCGGGTGTGTCGACGCTGTCGATGGACGAGCGCGCCACCCTCACCAACATGGCGACCGAATGCACCGCCAAGACCGCCATCGTCATCGCCGACGACGAGACCTTCCGCTGGCTGGCCGAATGGCGTCCCGACGCCGATGCCGCGACGCGCGAGCGCTGGCGCAGCCGCGCCGTCGCACCCGACGCGGAGGCCCACTACCACGGCGGCGTCCACACCATCGACCTGTCCGCGATGCGGCCGATGGTCGCCCATCCCGGCGATCCCGACCGCGGCATCCCCTCCGATCCCACCAATGGCGCCTGGGTCGACCAGCTCGGCGAAGTGAAAATCGACATCGCCTACGGCGGCAGCTGCACTGCCGGCAAGATCGACGACCTGATCTTCTACCACCAGGTGGTCAAGGAGGCCGTCGACGCCGGTCTGCGCGTCGCTCCCGGCGTCCGCTTCCTCATCCAGTGCGGCTCGGCGGCGGTGGAGGCGTTCGTGCGCGACAACGGGCTGGCGGACACCTTCGAGCGCGCCGGCGTGACGCTCATCCATCCCGGTTGCGGCGCCTGTATCGGCTGCGGTCCCGGCGTCTCCGAAACCCCCGGCGAAGTCACCGTGTCGGCGATCAACCGCAACTACAAGGGACGGTCCGGTCCGGGGAAGCTCTGGCTGGCGTCGCCCCTGACGGTTGCCGCGTCCGCCTTCACCGGCACCATCACCGCCTATCGGCCGGGGATGTTCGCCCACCTCGCGCACGGCGTGCCCGCGCTGCGCTGAGGCTCGCCCGAGCGGCCGGCGGCGCGGCGGTCGCGGTCGCCGCAGCCATCGGCGGACGCGGTTCGGCCGCCGCCGCCCGCGGTGCCGCCGGCGGGCCGCCGCCGGGATCGGTCGGCCGGCGACAGGCGTCCAGCTTGGCGGTGAAGAAGTCGCGTTCGGCGCGGCTGCGCGCCAGGTCGAGCGCCGCCGCAAAATGCGGTGCCGCCTGGGCCGGCCGGCCCGCCAGCAGGTGAAACTCGGCCAGCGCCGCGGGCAGGAAGGGATAGTCCTTGAGCCTGGCCGCGTCGGCGATGCGGCCCAACTCAGCCAGGCCGATTTCAGGCCCGCGCGCGTGGCCCAGGGCGATGGCGCGGTTCAGGGCGACGATCGACGTGGGCGTCAGCTGATACAGCAGGTCGTAGATCTCGACGATCTTCCCCCAATCGGTGCTTTCCCAGGTGGCGGCGGCGCAATGCTGGGCGGCGATGGCCGCCTGCAGGTGGTACTCGCTCAGCTCGCTGCCCGTCGCTGCCAGGGTAAGGAAGTGGAACCCGCGCGCGATCAGCTCGCGGTCCCACCGCGTGCGGTCCTGGAGCGCCAGCTGGATCAAGCCGCCCTGCTCGTCGATCCGGCCCGGCAGGCGCGCCGCGTGAAAGCAGAGGAGCGCCAGCAGGGCGTGGGTTCCGGGTGTCCTCGCCAAGGGGTGGTCGTCGAGCAGCAGCGCCAGCCGGATCGCTTCGCAACACAGCTCCTGGCGCACCATGCGGTCGGGGCGGCTGCCGTGGTATCCCTCGTTGAACAGCAGGTAGATGGCCTGGTGGATCACGTCGAGGCGGGCGGGGATCTCGGTGGCTTCGGGGATCGCGACCGCCGTGCCGGCGGCGCGAAAGAATTGCCTGGCCCTGCCCAGGCGCTTTTCGATCGTATCCTGGCCGGCCAGCAGGGCGTGGGCGATCTCCGCGACGCTGAAGCCGCACAGGGTCTTCAGGATCAGGGTCACCTGCGCCGCGGTGGACAGCTCGGGATGGCAACAGGCAAACATCATGCGTAGCTGGTCGTCCTCGATCTCCTGATCGAAAGCCGGCGCGGCCGCGGGCAGCTCCTCCCGCAGCCGCAACAGGTGGATCAGCTCGGGAGCGAACAGGCGAAACTGATCGTCCCGCCGGACCAGGTCGATGGCGCGGTTGCGGGCGACCCGCATCAGCCAGGCGGAGGGGTTTTCGGGCACGCCGTGCATCGGCCACAGCTCGAGCGCCCGGCACAGCGTGTCCATCACCACGTCCTCGGCCAGCTCCAGCCGTCCCAGGCCGAAGACTCTGGCCAGATACGAAACCATCTTTCCCGCCTCGCGGCGGAAAAGATGGTTGACCAGCTCGGGCACGCTGCCTGTAGCTTCCATCGGTTTGGCGTCGTTTGGCGTCGTTCGGCGCCGTCGGGCGCCGGGCGCGTCGCCTGGCGTTTCTGCCTTACATCGAGATCGTCGGACGGATCTCCACGGTGCCGTCGGCATCCAGGATGGGACAGCCCTTGGACAGCTCGACCGCCTGGTCGAGGTCCTTGGCGTCGATGATCACATAGCCGGCAATGGTGTCCTTGGATTCGGCATAGGGCCCATCGGTGACGGTCTTGTTCTTGCCGCGGACGACCTTGCCCGTAGAGTCAAGGCGCTCGCCGGCTTGTTGGATGTGGCCGTTTTTGGTGAGGGTCTCCATCCAGCCCATCCACTGCTGCATGACCTGCTGCATCTGCTCGGGGGACATCGAGCGCGTCGCCAAATAGGTGTCATTGCGGAACAGGAACATGAACTGAGCCATTGCGGGTCTCCGTTTTCTTGTTGCCGTCTGGTTTCCTGGGGACGCCCGATCCGTCGGGCGCTTTCACCCATACGACGAGTGGCGACGCGAGAACCGGACAGTGCTCAGGAGCGCCGTCGCAATGGCGGCCGGGGCCGCCGCCTCAGTTCGCGCTGACCACGCAGATGCCGTCGCCGGCCCAGGTCTTGAGCTGGACCGGGGTCATGGGGAGCATGGGGTTGGGGTAGCCGTGGGGGAAATTGCTGGAGTAGCCGTTGACCACCGGCACGTTGGCTTGCAGGCCGGCCCACATGGCTGCCAGGTGGCCGACAAAGAACGTGCTCCCCGGCTTGATGGGAGCATAGATGGCGCGGCACCCTGGGGGGATGCGCGCCTGGATGCGCTGGACGCGGGCGAAGAAAGGCTTTTTGGCCCCGGCCGGCAGGCCCTTGACGTGCTGCTCGGCGATGCCGAAGACCACCAGCCCGGCCAGCAGGACGCAGCCGGCAAGGCGCGGCAACCGGCCGTGGTGCTCCAGGCGGTCCCGCACCCGGCGCAGCGCGCCTTCCGTCCCGCCCATGGCGAAAGGGATGGCCAGCAGATACACCACCGTCCAGATGCGCGCCACGGCGCGAAAGGCGGCGCCGCCGGGGACGTGCTTGAACACCGACCACCAGAGGGTGATGGCGGGGTACGCGCGGCGCAGGTGCCACCCTTCGAGCGTGAAGCGCGGCCACACCAGCGAAAGCGCGATCAGCACCAGGACGCTGGTGGCGCACGCCAGCAGAAAGCGCGGGTCAGGGATCGCTCGGCGGTGCGTGTTGCCGGCGTCGGCTGGCGTCTGCGCCGTGAGCTTGTCGCGGCTTGCGAATGTTGCGGACGCTGCGGACGCTGCGGATGGAGCGGACACTACGCATGGAGCGGACGCCGCGGATGGAGCGGGCGGTGCACAGGGAGCCGGTGGGCGGCGCCATCGGGCGAGCAGGTGCAGGGCCGCGACGATGCTCAGGCCGATGAGGGTGAAACCGGCGAACAGGGAGCGCTCCCACGGATTCTTGGAGATGGGGGCGAGGACCGGCAGCAGGTGGCCGTAGATACTTCCCTGCGCCACCGTGAACCACAGGCTGGGGCTGGGCAGAAAGATCGCGACGTCGTCCCAGGAGCGGTAGCCGAACTCCTTGCCAGCAATCAGGAACGGGCGGAAGCTGGCATAGGTCAGGCCCAGCCAGGCGAGGATCGCCAGGCCACAGTACAGCGGCCGGCTGCGCGCGAAGGCCGCCAGGCGCCGGGCCGCCGCGGGGTCGTACAGCAGCCACAGGGGCACCAGGATCGCCAGCCCGAACAGCAGGAACCAGCCGAGATAGATCCCCGCCATCAGCTGCAGGTACAGGACCACCAGCAGAGCGGCCAGCCTGAGCCGGCCGGGAGAGGCCAGCAGGCGATAGAGCGCCAGCAGCACCAGCGGGCCAAAAAACGCGGTCAGAATGTGCAGATGCCCCATCTGCAGGACGCGCGGCATGCCGAAGGCAAAGATGTAGGCTCCGAGCGCCGTCAGCGCCGGCCTCACCCCAAGGCCTGCGAGCAGCACGGCCATCGTCAGGAAGCAGAGGACCACGCAAGCCAGCACCACGATCTGATAGGCCAGGACGGGTGAGCACCACGGCCGTGCCAGCGCGTAGATGGGCAGCACTCCCGCCATGTGCTCCGAGTATGCCAGCACGCCATGAGCGGGGTAGAAGAACGGTGGCGACCAGAAGGTGCCGACGTAGCCAGGGACGGTGAGCGAACGCAGCTCGTGCTCCAGCAGGTAGGCGCTCAGCAGGGGATCGCCGATGTCGGATTGCAGGCCGTTAAAGTGGCTTTCCAAGGTCGGCTTGCTGGTGTTCCACAGCCCGGCCAGACCGACAACCACAAAGAGGGCGGCGACCAGCGCTCGCGCGGCGCGCTGTGCCGGGGGGCGACGCCGGACCGCGTCGTGCCGGGCCGCGTCATGCGATGCCGGAACCAAGAGAGGTGGTCTGCGGGCGGGAGAGGAGCCAGGCGGCGGCAGGTGGGAACCCCGACCTGCCGCCCGAGCGATCGGCGCGGAAGCTACTGGAAGTAGCCGGTCACGTCCAGCACGACCTGCACCGTGCTGCCGGTGGCGGCGCCCAGGATGACCGACAGGTCGTCGGCATTGGTCGAAAGCGGCACGATCGCGCCGTTGGCCAGGGCCCCGTCGGCAGTGGTGAAGTTGATCGTCGACACGGTGGGCAGCGATTGCCCCGACGGCCACAGGGCGAGCCAGCCGTTGCCGGAGGTGAACACCGGCGACACCGCCGTGACGTTGAGCGCCACCGCCGCGGCGGTGGAGGGCACGCCGCAATTACCGCGGATCGCAAAGTTGCGGGTTTGGCCGGCGGTCAGCTGAGGACCACCGTCGGTGCCGGTGGCATTGCGGGTGTCCACGACCCGGCAGGGGGTCACGGGGTAGTAGTCGTAGGGTCCGCCGGCATGTGCGGCGGAGGTCGCCACGACCAGCTTGGCAACACCAACCGTCAGCAACGCTCCCAACATCCAACCACGTCGTACAGACCTCAGCATAACGACTCCTTTTTATGCGCACAGCAGAGGGGGCGCTATTCTGCGATAGCATAACCTCAAGTCTGTGACGAGTCAATCTTCTTTGTCAGCCCCCAGCGTACTTCCCGCCAGGCGGGCGCCGCTGTTACAAACTTCACACGCCCGGCTGCTAGCTGCCGGCCGCCCACGCCAGGCCGCGAACGGTTGGCCGCGGCAAGCGGCTGGCCGCGAACAGGTTGCTGCAATTGGCTAGCGGCCCGTACCGATTGCGGCGCCATCCACTACGAATTGCACTGGTGCAGGCCACTATCCGCAAAGGCCTGACTGCAAACGGCTACTGGAAGTAGCCGAAGATATCCACCAGCACGTTGCAAGTTCCGCTCGACTGGGTCACTTCGATGGAGGCGTCGCCCGACGCGTCCAGGCCCAGGATCGAGTTGTTGGCAAGGATGTGGCCGGACCTGTAATTGAGCGTGGTCACGTTGGCCGGCGGCGTCGCGCCGGTGCCCGGCCAGGCCACCAGTGTGCCGCTTGCGGGCGGCGCCACCACGGTGATGTTGGCGGCGATCGCCGCCGCGCCCACCGGCACCCCGCACTGGCCGCCCAAGGTGAACACGCGCTGCGTGCCGGAGCTGAGCGCCGGGCCGCCGTAGGGACCGCTTGCATTGCGCGTATCGACCGCGCGGCAGGGCGTCAGGGAATAGAAAGAGGTGCGCCCGCTGGGATAGAGCCCGGTGTGGCGCGCGTTCTGATGGTACGTCCCCCACGGCCACGTGGTGGGAACCTTGGGGTTCCACACGAAGACTTCGGTATCGGACGTATCCGAGCTATGGGGCGAGGAGATCGCCACCACCTCCACCGCCACCCCGTCGGCTTCCCAATCGAGCGTTTCACCGCCGCGGTCCGCCGCCGGAGTGAAGAAGCTGAAGCTGCCGGCAAAGTGCGTTCCGTCATCGCTCAGCTGGGTGCCGTTGGCGGCGTCCAGCACGGAGAGCTCCGTATTGTTGGTGTCCAGCACTTCGAGCCCGCCGTCGCCGATGACGTCCGCCACCAGCGGATCTCCGGCGCTGACGTTGCTGGTGCCGAAGTAGTTCTTGGGTGCCGTCTTCCACAGCAAGGTGCCGTTGCCCTGGAACGCATAGACGTGAAACGCGGTGCTGGGCGAGCTCATGTCGTCGGTGACGATGACTTCGGGGTTGCCGTCGCCGTTGATGTCGGCGAGCGCCGGCGAGGTCGAAACCTGGCCGTCCACCGACACCGGCCAGCCGGCGGCGTAGGTGCCGTCGGGTTCGAACGCGTACACCTTGTGCGAGCCGTTCGGCCAGTAGGTGCCGGTGCCGACGACGATTTCAAGCCTGCCGTCGCCGTTGATGTCGCCCACCGCCGGCGAGCTGGTGATGACCTGGTCGACACACTTGGGGAAGCCGGTCAGCTCCGTGCCGTTGGGGTGGATGACGTGCAGGCAGCCGCCGTTCGGCGTGTTGTAGGGCGCGCCCTCCTGGTGGGCGTCGGCGCCGATGATGATCTCCAGGTTGCCGTCGTTGTCGACGTCGGCCAGGGCCGGCGACGAGAAGATGGTGTCGCGCACGAAGATCGGCCAGCCCGGCTTGTCCGCGCCGGTGCTGCCGTTGACCAGGTAGATGTGGGCGTCCAGGGAGCCCCAGGCGACTTCGGTGATGCCGTCGTGGTCGACGTCGGCGATCGCCGGAGCGTCGACCACCCCTTCCGGGATGCCGTCGCCGTTGAAGTCGCTGGACACGCGCTTCCACAGCAGCGTGCCCTTGTTGTTATAGGCGGCGACGCCGCCCGGACTGGCGGGCGAAAAGAAGCCATACGGCACGACGATTTCGGCCACGCCGTCGTTGTTGATGTCGCCGATCGCCACCGTGCCGGCGCATTCACCCGGCATCGTCACGGGAAACCCGCTGGCGACGCTGCCGTCGTAGTTGACGACGTACAGCTTGCCGGCGGCGGTGCAGAACACCACCGACTTGTGGCCTGGAGTGAGGCTGAGATCGCCGACGGTCGGATGGCCGCCGATCATGTTGCCGCCGCCCGTCAGCGTCACCGGAAAGCCGGGCTTGGCCGGAGGCACGTTCTGGGCGGTGGCAGCGGTGACCGCCAGACCTCCCAGCAGGAAGGCGCTGGCAATCACGGAAATTCTTGTCATGGCTGGTTCCCAAAAAACAGCAGAGGTTGCCCCTGAGATTGCCGAGTCTAGACCGCCGATACCAGGCTGTCAACGAACGGCGAACGCCGTTTGCACCACGACCACAGGCCGCCCGCCGCAGGTGGCGCCCGCGCCGGCGACCCGCGTCACAGCAGGCTTGTGAGCTGCGTCACACCGCCTGGCGCGCGGGGCAGCTCCGCGACGCCGCGCCGCTGCCGTCGACGCCGCGTGCGATCGCTATCAGCCTGCGACCTCCACGATTTCCGGCACCAGGCTGCCGCCCTGCGCGGTGACCAACGCCAGCGTCACCGGCAGCCGAAATCGCCGCCGGCCGCAGCTGCCGGGGTTGAGCAGCAGGCACTCCCCATGCCATTCGATCAGCGGCTGGTGGGAGTGCCCAAACACCACCAGCCGCGCCTCGCGCAGCCAGGACGCCGGGATCTCTTCCCGGATGTGCGTCATGCGGTACGACACGCCATCCGGCCCCGCGGCACCTCGGCTCCTGCCGTTACCAGCGCCTCCGCTCAGGCCGTCGCCTGCGCTGCTGCTTTCGCTCGCGCCGCGGCCAGAGTCTTTGCTCCCGCCGCCGGCGCCCGCGGCGACCAGGTATCCGGCCAGCACTGCCGGCAGCGCCGCCAACGCGCCGTGGTCCACGTTGCCGCGCACCGCGTGCACCGGCGCCAGCGCCGCCAGCCCGGTCAGCACCGCGGGGTCGCCGACGTCGCCGGCGTGCAGCAGCACCTGGCACCCGGCCAGCAGCTCCAGCACCCGCGGGCGCAGCAGACCGTGAGTATCCGCCAGGACGCCGATACGCATGCCGCCACTCTACCCGGCCGCGGCGCGGCTCCGTAGCCTCGCATGTCTTGGTATGCTAACCTATGCTTGGGGAGACAGGGGAGACAGGGGAGACAGGGGAGACAGGGGAGACAGGGGAGACTGGGGGGACTGGGAGGGCAGAGGGACAGAGGGGATAGGGGAGCAGGGGGAGACAGGTCAAAACATTCAGATCAAGAAGGAGCCGCCGCACCATGCAAGCCCATTCCGCGACCACCCTTTCGCGCCAAGCTCCGCCGGCCCGGGTGGCCTTGCCCGCTCTGGCCTTGTCGGCTGTGGCCGCGTCCGCTCTTGCCGGTCGCCTGGCCGCGTCCGCTCGGGCCGCCCGGCTGGGCCTATCCGCTCTACTCGCGGCTGGGATTGCTCTTGGCGGCTTCGGCGTCGCGCCGGCTCGGGCAGCGGCTCCCAAGGTGCTGTATCCGGAGGCGCGCCTGCGTCATGCGGGGCCATCCGTGGTGGCGATCGACGGCGACACCCTGGTGGTGGCCAGCGCCCGCAATGCCAGCCCCAACGGCAGCGTAGGGGTCTACGCGCGCGGCCAGGATGGGTGGCAGCAGCAAGCCGTGCTGCGCTCCCATGGGCTGCCGCAGGATGGGGGATTCGGCACCTCGGTCGCGATTTCGGGCGATACCGTGGTGGTCGGGGCGCCGCCGTACTCCGTCTACGTGTTCGTGCGGCGGCCCGCCGGCTGGCTCGTGGAGGAGCAGGTCCCCGCTCCCCAAAGCGAAGCCTCGCCGGACTTCGGCACCAGCGTCGCGGTGTCGGGCAACCGTCTGCTGGTCGGCGGACCCACCCTGGCGTTCTCGCAGAACGTCGGCGGCACGGCCTTCGCCTACCAGCGTGTCGGCGGTGCCTGGCGCTTCGACGGCACGTTTTTCGATGCGGCGGATGACAGCTACGGTTTTCGCGTCGGTCTGGCCGGCGACCTGGCCGTCATCGGCACCACCTTGGGCGACACCCTCGATGTTTTCCTGCGCCAGCCGCAGGGTTGGACACGGCAGCAGGCTGTGCCGGTCGGCGCCAACAACGCCAGCTATTTTTCACTGTCCGGCGATACCGTGGCGGCGGGTGGCCACGTCGAACCTCTCCAGATCTGGCAGCTGAGCGACGGCGCCTGGACCCAGCAGGCGGCCCTCCCCATTGCATCCACCGTGCTGTCGCTGGACGGCGACCAGCTTGCCGCAGCCCTCCCCGACGGCGGCGGTGTGCAGATCTACCGGCGCCAGGGGCGCGCCGGTGCCTGGCTCTTCGTCACCACCCTGGAGGAGCCGCGCGCCGACCCGGTGTCAGGCTTCGGCAACTCCGTCGCGCTCAGCGCCGGCATCGCCGCCGTCTCCTCGAACAATCCGGTCTGGATCTTCGCCCCCTCGTCTTCACCGACGCGGGGCAACTGAAAAACCCGCCTGGGGACTTCCGGCTGCGCCACCGGCCGGGCCGCTGAGGCCGCGCCGCGCTTGCGTGATCGGTGGGCACCAGCCGGCGACCTGGAAACGCCTGCAGGTAGCCAGCGCCTCACCAGATGGACAGCCGCGCCCGCTCCGCGGGCTGCTCACGGGCCAGGCGGCGTGCGGCGCCGTTAAACGGCAGCCATCGTCTTTTCGGCCTCGAGCGTGTCCGGGTCGCCTTCGGCATCTTCGCCTTCCTCGAGAGCCGTACCGGTATATGCCTGCTTGCCGGTCGCCTTCTCGATCAGCTCCAGAAGGCGCTTCTGCCGGTCGTCCATGAACCCTTCAAATGCATCGGCCCGCAGCAGGACGGGATCGATGAGATGAGATTCCAGGAAGGCGTCAATCCGCCGGCCTTCGATCGGTGGCGTCCTGTCGGTTCCCCGCTCCAGCTTTGCCAGGTACTCCGACGGTGCGGTACCGCCGATGATTCTGTTGGTGCGGTAGGAGAGAGGTGTCTTGTTGATGATGGAGTCGAAGACCCTGGGTCTGTAGCCGTGGCCCTTGCACCAGGCTTGCGGAAAGATGTGGTGAATGTCGACGTTCTCGCCGAAGAAGACCGTATGGTCGAAGTTCTGACCCGACCGAAAGTCCTGCGCGCCCTCCTTCATCAGCAGGGCGTTGATGCCCTTGTAGGCGGCGGAAATGCGCATGCGCATGCTCTTCAGGCGGTCGGCGCGGAAGAGCGTCTCGCTCACGGTCGAGGGTTCGGGGCCATCCTTCAGCCAGGCGGGCACCTCCATAAAGTCCCGCGCGATGCGGGTTTCGACCGCGGAACCGTACAGCTCGCCAAACACGCCGTTCCAGTACCAGCGGACCAGCTTGGCGCGGATTCCCTCATGTTCCCAGGACTCGCCGATTTCCGCGAGAATTGCCGCGAGCGGCACGACCTGTGATTGATAGGGCAGATCAAATGTGCGATAGATGTGCAGCGTGTGGAGGAATTTGGCCGCCTGGATAAAGCCGTGCTCAACCTGCATTTCATACTGCTTGTAAGCCGATAGCGGGAGGTTCAGCAGTGCCTGCCGGTTGCAGGTGACCGCGGGCAGCTCCTTGGCCGGCCTGCCGGCCTGGGCCGCGATAAGGCGCCCATCGCGGGTATGAAACAGGGAAAGGGCCTGTAGGAAGTCGGTGTTGGAGACGTCGCCGATGATGCCGCTGGCGGTGGCGGCGGGCCGCAGCGCATCGGCGAGGCGCTGATGCCGGCCCTTGGTGCCATCGTCGCCATACCAGTCCTTGCGCAGCTCGTGTCCCGATGCGGCGTACATCGCAGTGACCAGCTCGAAGGCGTCGAGCGGTTTACCGCCGGTGTTGACCTTCTCGAAGACGACGCACACAGCCTCTTTCGAGGTCTCGCGATCGAGGGTGATCACCGGTACGCGATAGCGCTTGAAATTCTCCAAGACCTGCCTTTTGAAGGTCCGGAACTCCTCGCGGACGCTCGCCTGCCGCTCGCCTGGCCAGTGGTGGTCGAAGCCGTCCTGCCACCCATCCCAATCAAGGACCTGGGTCAGGGGGTACATGAGGGCGGCATATTCCCGATCCGGCGACGACAGGTCCAGCACCGTTGCGCGCCCGAAATCAGCGCGCATCACTCGATCCTCCGGCACGCCGACAATGGCCTCCTCGCGCTCCACCGCGGGGTCGAGTGCCTTGCGGATGTCGATGTAGAACCAGCGTTTGACGCGCTTGTTCTTGGGTGTGACCGTTTCCACGACCTGGCCTCTGAGAATGACCTGATAAAGGGAGGTCATGCGCTGCTGGCCGTCCAGCAGCAGCGATTGAGGTGTGGTCAGTCTGGCCGCCGCCGGTGCGCCCTCGACAGGCCGGGGCTTGAAATCGACCGGTCCACCGGTGCTGAGCGACATGAGCGCCCCGACTGGGAACGCACGTGAAATCGAGGCGATGAGACTCTTGATCCGCTCCTCGTCCCAGACCCAGCTGCGCTGAAAATCGGGCAGCTGAAGAAGGCCGCGGTGACAGTTCTCGAGCAGCTCGGGCAGGTCGAAGGGATTGGTCTGAAAAGTGGAGCCGGCCATCCGTCTTTCTCCTCGGTCACGGCCCGCGGCGCTCGCGAGCCATCGCACAGACGTTCGGCTGGAAGATCGGCACGCAAGGATCGCTGCGATACCGGAAACTCCAGCGACGTGGCATCAAGGGGGGCGCCGCAAGAGGCGCTCCGGCCCACCGCAGCGGCAGGCAATTGTCACACTGCTAGATTCCGTATCGTAGCATCTCAGGTGACGCTAGCCGGCCATGCAGGCCGCCAGGTTGCGGACTTCTGGAGTACGGCGGACACGGTGTTGCAGGAAAGAGGAGTCATTCCATGACCACGTTGAGAGTGGGTATCGCCAGCTATGACGAGATGAAAGCGCGGACCATGGCCGTGGCACAGGGCGAGCGGCGGGTCGCGCCGAACGAGCCGAAGGTCTGGTTCACCTCGACGGAATCTTTCGCCAAGGTCCTGTCGGCCGGCAATCGCGAGCTGCTGCGCGTGATTGCGGACAAGGCACCGGGTTCGCTCGACGAGCTGGCGCGGCTCACCTTCCGCTTACCCGCAAGCGAAGAGTCAGTTGAATCGCGACCCCGCGGAAGCGAGGCGGCGTGCGCCGATCGTTGCTGCACGGCACCGTGCCTGGCGTGACACCCGCCGCCGTCATCGCCGCCAGGATTGATCCGGAGCAAGAGCAGATCAGGTGTTGCGAGCCCATGTTTTCCGCGCCGCCAGGGCCGCGTCACGATAGGCTGCGTGCAAGGGTTCCAAGGTTGCTCGCGCTGCCTTTGCGATGCTTGGCGGGGCCTTCTCCGGGTTGCCCGATGCAAAGGGCGGCTGCGGGTCGTACTCCAGCGCCAGCTCGACGAGCTGGGCATTGTCGTCCCCAAACAGGTGCGCGGCGACGCGAAGGCCAAAATCGATTCCGGCCGAAATGCCGGCAGCGGTGATGCGGTTGCGGTCCTGCACGACGCGATCGGCGACGACCTCCGCTCCGAGGAGCGGCAGGATGTCTCGCACGGCCCAGTGCGACGTCGCTTTGTAACCGCGAAGAAGGCCGGCCGCACCCAGGATCAAGGATCCCGAGCACACGCTCTTTCCACACCGCGTTTGCTGGCCGGTTTCCGTCTTGATCTGTAGGTCGATCGATTGGAATCTGAGGCGCTCCAGTGCTCAGGTCGGGTGGATCCGGCGCAGCTCGATGCGGCCCCCATGCCTCAGGAACGGGCAGCTCCTGGCGATGTCCAATGCCTCCTGGTCGCTCGCCGCGGCGATGACGAAGAAGCCGTCAGGCGCATCCTGCAAAGCCGTCGGGGACATCCCAGCGACTTGGGTTGGCGTAAGGACCCAGCCGCTCATGTTGAGCTTCTCGCCGATGTCGAAGTGCCGGGCGCCGAGCCGGCGCCGAGCCCACTCGACGGTCTCGGCGGTCAAGCGGGCGTCCGACCATCGCTCCCGGTTGAAATCGGCGCCTTCGCGCAGCATCAGCAGGTAGCTGGGCACGGCCAGCGCATGGCCACGGTGGTCCCCCTGCCGGCCCAGCCAGAAACCGGTGAGAAGCAGCGCCAGGCCGGCCGCGACGGCGCCGCCGAGCCGCCAGGGGTTGGGCCGCGGGCGCGCCTCCGCCAGCCAGCCTCTGTCGCGGAGCGCGGCGACTACGCGAACTTCGAGACCCTTGGGAGGGACCAGCTCCCGGGGCAGGCGTGCCAGCTTCTGTCGCAGCCGCTCATCGAGATCGTTGTCGTCTTCAGTGCTCATGTGAGGACTCCCACGCGGGTGTTCATGGCTTGCCGTCGGCCCAGTAGGCGCGCAGGGCGCGGCGCGCGCGCGACAGCTGACTCTTCGACGTGCCAGCGTCGATGCCCAGCAGGCTGCCGATCTCTTCGTGGGTCAGACCCTCCACGTCGTGGAGGACGAAGACTTCACGATAGCCGTCGGGCAGCTCCCGGATGGCGCGCTCGAGATCGATCCTCTCCGGACCTTGGCTCGGAGGGATCCCCGGATCGACCGCCGGAGTCCCGGCGTTTGCCGCATCCCGGCTGGCCGAGCGGAAAACCTCGCGACAGCAGTTGACGGCGATGCCGAGAAGCCAGGTGCGCAGGCTCGATCGCCACGAGAAGCTGCCGAGCGCGCTTGCGGCGCGTACCCAGGTCTCCTGCACCACGTCTTCGGCGTGGCGCCCGGAGCGCCCAAGGAAGCGCAGCACGAGAAGGTACACGGCCGGCGTATGGCGCTGGAAGAGCGCGCTGAATGCCGCCTGATCGCGATCGGCCAGGAAGGCCTCTACGAGCGATCTGTCATCTCGGGTCGTCAGATGAGCTCCAGCCGATGATGAGTGGCGTGCAAGCGGTCGAGGGTTGTATGCACCGCCTCACATCGGCAGCAATCCGCCGGTGGCGGTCCGCCACCGGGAGGCGATTCGCCAAGGCTCCGCCGCTGCCGGCCGCCGTGCAACCCTTCGCCGGTTCCCGGTCACTCATCCGACGATGACGCACCAACCATGACCTCGGAGGTGACCGATGCGCCCAGTTCGAGCCGCTTCACTTGTGATCGCCTTATCCTGCCTTTCGCCGGCGGGCCAGCTCCTTGCCGGCAGCACCGTGGATCTCTCCGCGGTACGCCGCATCGACAGCGCGACGCCGCGGGATGTCCAGGTAGCGCTGGCGCTCGCCGCGGGTCCTCCCGTCAGCCAGGGAGCCGCCGTGTACATCCTGGGCGCCACAGGTTATGTCAAGGCTCGCGAAGGCACGAACGGATTTACCTGCCTGGTCGATCGGCTGCGAGCGGATTCGATAGCGCCGACATGCTTCGACGCCGAGGGTAGCGCCACGACGGTGAAGGCGCTCCTTTTCAGGGAAGAGCAGCGAGCGCTGGGGAAAGACGATGAGCGCATCGCGTCGGAGATCGACGAAGGTTACAAAACGGGCCGGTTCCTGGCGCCGCGAAAGGCGGGAATCGCCTACATGCTGTCGGACTATAACTACCTCTTCGATCCCGAGTCAAAGAGTATCTTCCATTTCCCGGCTCACGTGATGTTCTACGGTCCGTACCTGACCGCCAAGGACGTTGGCACCGGTCCAGGCGCGCCGGATCTCACACGCCCCGGTCTGCCCGACAACATGATGGTGGTGATCCCCGCCGGGTCGCACGAGCATAAGTCCTGATCAGCGCACCGCCGGCGGCGGCCAGCTCTCGCCGCCGCGGGTCGTGCCCGTCTCAGCAGGCGATGCGCTCGCACTTCGCGTGACGGTAAGCGGTGCCATCGTGCCCTCGCAGCGCACCAGGCAATGCGGCAGGTCCTCGCGTCAACCTCGAGTTCCCTAAGCCTGTGAAGGTCTTGCCGCGGCGAGGGATGCGGCGGCTGCAGCGCAAGCCTGCACTGCACTTTGCTGATGGAATTGCGGCCGGGTCTGCCGGCGGATAGGATGTTGGCATCACTTCGAAAGCTGGGAGGGAGGCGCGGTGATCTGTCCCAAGTGCGGCTTCGAGCAGCCTGACGGCGGTCTGGATTGCGTGCGCTGCGGCGTCGTGTTCAGCCGCTATCACGGCCCGCAGGCTCCGGCGGCCGGTGCCGGCGCGGCGCCGGGTGGCACCGCCAGGGGCCGGTTGTATGACGGCCCTGGGCGTTCGGATGCCGCGGCGACGGCGACGGCGCGGGGTGCGACGCCGGCGCGCGAGCAGCTGTATGAGGGGCCGGTGCCAGCTCACGCTGCCGATGCGCCTCCAGGGCTGGCGATGCGGCCGGTGCCGGGCAGGGTGGCGCCGGGCAGGGTCGCGCCGGCGTCCCCGGCGCGGGAGCAGGTGTATGGCGGGCAGGCGCCGGCGGGGCAACAGGCCCCCGGCCAGGAGAGGCTGTATGGGGAGCCGCTGCCGGATGGGGATGCGGCGGCGCCGGCGGGGCTGGCGATGCGGCCGGCGCCGGTGAGCTTCAGCATGGCGCCGGCGTTCGACTGGAGCGAGGTGATGAAGGACACGTTCCGCATTCTGGGGTCCAACCTGTTTGCGTTCGTGCTCATCGCCGGGATCGCGCTGGTGCCGGTGGCCGTGTTCGCCCTGGTGATCTCGGCGAGCGTCAACCGGCCGCTCATGCAGGTGGCGCCGGCGCTGTTTGCGCTCGGCAGCAACCTGATCGCGACGCCGCTGGCGACGGGTGCCGTGACCTATGGCGTGGCGCAGGAGATGCGGCGGCGCGATACCACGGTGATCGACTGCCTGCGCGTCGGCTTGTCGCGCATGGTGCCGGTGATGGGGGTTGCGCTGCTGCAGGCCATCCTGATCGGCGTGGGACTGCTGCTGTGCATCATCCCCGGAGTGATCGCGGCGGTGGCGCTTGCCGTCTCGGTACCGGCGTCGGTCGAGGAGCGGCCCGGCGTGGTGGCCTCGCTGCGGCGCAGCGCCGAGCTGACGGATGGGCGCCGGTTCACGGTGTTCACGATCCTGTTCACGCTGGGCACCATCGGCCTGGTGCTGTCGGCCATCGGGGCGGTGGCGAACGGTGCGTCGGCGGAAGCCATCATGGCGGGGCGGAGCGGCGGCGTGGGGCTGGTGTCGACCCTGATCAGCCTGGCGACGACCGCGCTCCAGGCGACGGCGGCGGCGGTGATGTACTACCGCCTGCGCGGACTCCAGGAAGGGGTAGGGCTGGCCTCGATGAGGTCAGTGTTCGACGTGCCGGCGGGGGCGGCGCGGTAAAACCAGCGTGGGACCAGCGGCAGCGGCCTGCCGCCGGCGACGGCGATGGGATCAGGGGCCGGCGGAGGGCGCGGCCGCGACTGCCGGCTCGGTCACTGCTGGCGGATCGACCGGCTCGCCGCCTTCGGCGCGGTCTGCCGCCGTCGGGCCCGGCACCGCTGCGCCGCCAAGCGCCGCGACCCGCGGTGCGACGCGGCGGGCGCCGGCGAAACGGGTGCGGTAGTAGGGGCGGGCCAGGTCGCTGACGATCACGCCTTCGCGCCGGCCGGCGGCGTGGATGAAGCGGCCGTTGCCGATGAAGATGCCGACGTGCGAGATGCCGTGCTTGTAGGTGTTGTGGAAGAACACCAGGTCGCCCGGCCGCAGGTCGTTGTCGGCCACCTTTTCACCCTTGGCGAACTGCTCGGCGGCGGTGCGCGGCAGCGCCAGGCCGGCCTGGCTGTACACGGCTCCCACCAGGCCTGAGCAGTCGACGCCGCTGCGCGACGAGCCGCCGCGCCGGTAGGGGGTCCCCAGGTAGCTCATCGCCTGCTCGACCAGGTGCTTGACGTGCGTCGCGAAGCGTCCCAGGAAGGAGTCGGCGTCGCGTTGCGACACCAGGTACTTCTCGCTTACCTCGCCGCCGTCGTTGCCCCGATCGTCACCGTTGCCGGCGCCGGCGGCTGCTGACGAGCGGCTGGTCGCTGCCGGAGCGGCTTCGGCGGCCGGCGTGGGAGCCGGCGTTGTGGCGATCTCGCTGGGATCGGCAAAGTCGCCCGCCTCGGCAGCATCGGGGGAGGCTTGGGAGGCGAGGGCCGATTGGGAGGGTTGAGCCAGTGCGGCGGACGGCGCTACGGCGGCAGCGAGAGCGGCGAACGCCAGCGTTCCAAGGTACAACCTTCCAACCACGCAGACCCCCTTTTGCGCCGACGCCGGGCAGGTCGCCAATCAAAGACAGCGGGATGACAGGACGCAGTTCATACCATCGAGCGAAAAAGCCTGTCAACAGGCAATTTGAGCGACTACGGCGGTCATGCCGCAGCGGCATAGGTGGTGCCGAAAAGTCACGATTGGCGCCGCCTGCATATGGGGGAGGAGCAACGGCGGCCGGCGGCGCGGCTGGCCTGCCGTAGACTGCGGACGTGCGAGCGATGGTGCTGGAACAGGCGGGCCGGCCGTTGCGGCTGGTCCGGATGGCGCCGCCGGTGGCGGGACCGGGCCAGGTGCTGCTCAAGGTACACGCCTGCGGCATCTGCCGCACCGACCTGCACATCGTCGACGGCGAGCTGGCGGAGCCGAAGCTGCCGCTGGTGCTGGGCCACCAGATCGTCGGCACCGTGCTCGAGGCGGGCAGCGACGTGCAGCGTTTCCGGCGCGGCGAGCGGGTGGGCGTGCCGTGGCTGGGCTGGACCTGCGGCGTCTGCCGCTACTGCCTGTCGCAGCGCGAGAACCTCTGCGATCGGGCGCGTTTCACCGGCTACCACCTCGACGGCGGCTACGCCGAGATGGCGGTCGCCGACCAGCGCTTCTGCTTTGCGATTCCCGCCGGGTACCCCGATCTGCAGGCGGCGCCGCTGCTCTGTGCGGGGCTGATCGGGTTTCGCGCGCTGCGTCTGGCCGGTGCGGTGGAGGAGGCGCGCACGGTCGGTTTTTACGGCTTCGGCGCCGCCGCCCACATCCTCATCCAGGTGGCGCGCCACCAGGGGCGCCAGGTGTTTGCCTTTACGCGCGACGGCGACGTGGCGGCCCAGCGCTTCGCGCTCGACCTGGGGGCGGCCTGGGCGGGCGGCGCCGGCGACGCTCCCCGCGGCGCTGGACGCGGCGCTGGTGTTTGCGCCCGCCGGCGACCTGGTGCCGGCGGCGCTGCGGGTGGTCGCCAAGGGCGGCAGCGTGGTCTGCGCCGGGATCCACATGAGCGACATCCCGGCGTTTCCGTACGACATCCTATGGGGCGAGCGCGTCGTGCGCTCGGTTGCCAACCTCACCCGGCGCGACGGCGAGGAGTTTCTGGCTCTGGCTCCCGCCGTGCCGGTGCGCAGCCAGGTTGCGGTGTTCCCGCTGGCCGAAGCCAACGCTGCGCTGGCCGCCCTGCGCGCCGGCAGCTTTCATGGCGCCGCCGTCCTCGCCGTCGATACGGCGTGAGCGGCGGCGCTGAGTGGCCGTCAGGTTCTGGCCGCCGGCCGGGTTTCAGCAGTCGCCCAGGCGCTTGCCGCTCAGGTGCTGCGTCATCTTCATCGCCGGGTGGTTGCCGTGCGGCGGCGTGATGGCGTGGGTGGTGACCTCGTAGGTGGTGCCGCCGAAGACCACTTCCGACGTGCCGGAGGGGCCGTCCTGGCAGTTGAAGGAGTACGAGATCTTGTTGCCTTCCGTCTTGAAGTCGGAGTACTCGCACTTGCCGCCGCGCTTGTTCATCAGGTCGGCGAAGCTCTTGTTGTTCTGCACCTGCTCGGGCTTGATGCACTGCTTGATGGTGGTGGCCGGCATGCCTTCCGGCATCGACGGCCTGCCGTCAATTTCAATTTTCATCGAAAGCTCCCAATTGCCGGGAGTGATGTTGGGGTGATCGATCGCCGCCGCGGCGCGCGGGGCGGCGGTCAGGGCGGCGCAGACGCAGGCCGCGATTGCCGCAGTTTGCAGGGTTCGCTTCATGAATTTCCCCCTCCGTTCGGTGGATACATGGGTTCCCAAGACGGGACGAAGTGGGAGATTGTAGCAGGGGCGGCCTGATTGCCCGCCGCCCGCAAAAGGAGCAGATGGAAGCCATGCCAAACCTTTCTGACCCGACGAAACCTTACCCTGTCGGCATCGGCGCCGCCGTCGATCCGTCACCGGCGCCGCGGCCCGCGCCGGTGACGCTGAGCGGCAGGCACGTGATCGTGCGGCCGCTGGCGCCCGCGTCCGATGCCGCGGCGCTGTACCCGGCCTCGCACGGCGCCGACAAGGAAGCCTTGTGGCGGTACCTGCCCGACGGGCCCTTTGCCGACGGTGCGGCGTTCGAGGCCTATCTGTCGGCCAGGGCTGGCGGCGCCGATCCGCTGTTTTTTGCCATCGTGGATCGCGGCTCGGGCACTGCCGTGGGCTATGCCGCCTACCTGCGATGCGAGCCGGCGCACCGGGTGGTCGAGATCGGCCACATCCTGTACACGCCGCGGTTGCAGCGCACCGCGGGCGCCACCGAAGCCATGTACCTCCTGGCGCGCCACGCCTTCGAAGACCTGGGCTACCGGCGCTACGAATGGAAGTGCAACTCCTTCAACGCGCCTTCGCGCAGCGCCGCCCAGCGCTTCGGCTTCACCTTCGAGGGCATCTTCCGCCAGCACATGATCGTCAAGGGGCGCAGCCGCGACTCCGCCTGGTTCTCGATGCTGGACAGCGAATGGCCGCGGCGCAAGGCGGCCTTCGAAGGTTGGCTGGATCCCGCCAACTTCGATGCCGCCGGCTGCCAGAAGGCGCCGCTTGCAGCGTTCCTGCCGCCCGAGGGGTAGGTGGCCCGCACCCGCCGCGACAGGTGCGCGCCGGGCGCCGGCGCTACAGCAGCGGCGACAGCAGGCGTGCCAGCCGGTCGCCGGCGCGGTGGGCGGCGCCGCGGCGGTTCCAGGCGTCCTGGGTGATCTCGACGCTGTGGGCCAGGTCGGCGGCGAAGGCGCGCTCCAGCCGCATCGCGAACGCGGCGTCGAAGACCACCAGGTTGCACTCGGCGTTGAACAGAAAGGAGCGGAAGTCCAGGTTGGTGGAGCCGACGACCGAGACGTACCCGTCGGCGACCAGCGACTTGGCGTGGAGCACGGTCGCCTGGTACTCGAAGATGCGGATGCCGCGCCGCAGCAGCCCGGCGAAGTAGCCGTGGCCGGCGTGGCGGACCAGCGGCACGTCGGTGGTGCCGGGCAGCAGCAGGCGGACGTCGACGCCGCGGGCGGCGGCGTCGGCCAGGATGCGCACGGCGCTGTGGCCGGGCGCGAAGTAGGCGTTGGTGATCCACAGCCGCTGGCGCGCCGCGGCGGCGATCGCCGCCAGCGAGGCGGCGGCTTCACGGTTGCCGCGCAGCGGCTGGGCGTCGAGCACCAGGACGCGCGCGTGGGCCGAAGGGTGATCGCCGCCTTCGCCCGCACTGCCATGGGTCAGCTGAGCCTGCCCGGCCGGCGGTGCCGCCCCCGCCGCCCCTGCCGCCAGCGCCTCCTGCACCGGCGGCGCCGGGGGAGTCACCTGGGCCAGCGGCGGCAGCTGGAGCGGTTCGCCGCCGGCGTGTTCCCAGCCTTCCGAGAACACCACGGCCAAGCCCCAAGCGGCGGGGCCGACGACGCGCACATGGCTGTCGCGCCATGCCGTCGGGCCGCCGTGCCAGGCCGCCTTGCGCCGCCGCCGCCGGCGCAGCGGCCAGCCGGCCGAGCCGTACTCGACCGCGATGTTCATGCCGCCGGTGAAGGCGATGCGGCGATCCACCACCAGCAGCTTGCGATGATCGCGGAACGGCTGGTACCACAGGCCCTTGAACAGCGGGTTGAACAGGTGGGTGATGATGCCGCGGCGCGCCATGTCGCGCCAGAACCCGACGTGGGTGCCGAACGAGCCCAAGGCGTCGGCCAGCACGCGCACGGTGACGCCGCGCTGGACCGCCGCCGCCAGCAGCTCCAGGAAGGTACGGCCCACCTGGTCGTCCTTGAAGATGTACGACTCCAGCAGGACCTCGCTGTGGGCGCCGGCGACCGCTTCGTACATTGCCGTAAAGGCATGGCCGCCGCTGCGGAACAGCTCGACCTGGTTGCCGGCGTGGATCGGCTTGGCTTCGACCCGCCGCAGCAGGGTTTCGAGCCCGGTGCCGTGCACGCCGTCCGGCAGGGCGCCGGCAATGCTGCCGATCCGCCGCGCGGTCAGCTCGGGCGGCAGGCGATGGCCCAGGCCGGGCCGCAACACCGGGCGCAGGTAGCGCGCCAGCCGCCGCCGGCCGCGCCGCGCCACGCGGTCAGTCCCACAGGCGGTCGATACGCCGCCTGGACAGGGCCTGCGTGGCGGTGCGGCCGAGCAGCCGGACGCCTTCCGCCAGCGAGGCGAAGCGTTCGTCGCGAGTCAGCCCGCGCGCATAGCGGTGATAGATCTGCTGGGCGATCACGGCCACTTTGAGCAGGCCGAACACGTAGTAGAACAGGATGTCGGCGGCGTCGCGGCCGGTTCCTCGGACGTAGCGCTCGACGACCTCGCGGCGCGACAGGTTGCCGGGGAGCGCGGTCGGCCCGACCGGCAGCCGCTGGCGCGCCTCGTGGTCGTCAGGGTCCAGCCAGTAGGCGAGCGCCGAGCCAAGGTCCAGCAGCGGCTCGCCGACCGTCGCCATCTCCCAGTCCAGCACCGCGACGACGCCGCGGCAGTCGGCGGTCAGGACCAGGTTGTCGTACTTGAAGTCGTTGTGCAGCAGGGTGGCGGCAGTCTCTTCCGCGGCCGGCGTGCGCCGCGGCTGATGCTCGGCCAGCCAGGCCGCGGCGCGCTCGACGTCGGCGACCGGTTCGGTCGCGGCGCGGTGCCACCGCTCGGTCCAGCCGCTCACCTGGCGGGCGGTGTAGCCTGCCGGCCGGCCCAGGTCCGCCAGGCCCGCGGCGGCGGGGTCCACCGCGTGCAGCTCGATCAGGGCGTCGACCACCGCTTCGCTCAAACCGCGCAGCTGTGGCGGCCCCAGGTCCAGACCGCGCGGCAGCCGCGGCTGGCGCAGGATCGGACCGTGCACGCGCTGCATGACGTAGAACGGCGCGCCGATCACCGTCACGTCGTCGCAGGCGGCCAGCGCCTGCGGCGCTTTGGGATAGTGCGCATGGAGGCGCGACAGGACGTGGAATTCGCGTCCCATGTCGTGCGCCGTCCTGATCGCGGCGCCGAAGGGCGGCCGGCGCAAGACCAGCTGCCGCCCGCCGTAGCGCAGCAGGTAGGTCAGGTTGGAGTGCCCGCCGGGAAACTGCTCGACCGCCAGGGTGGCGGCGTCGACGGCAGCTGCCGGCGCGGCGCCGCCGGCGGTGGCCGCGGGTCCCAAGCCCTGGGCGTCCAGCCAGGCCGCCAGACCGGCGGCGGGCAGCTCTTCGCCGTCTCGCACCGGTCCGGCCCGGTCGGCCGCGGTGACGGTGGCGGCATCGGCGGCGGCAGTGACCGGCGGCGGCGCATAGGTGGCCAGGATGCGCCGCGCCACGGTGGTTTTGTGCACCTCGTCGGGGCCGTCGTAGATGCGGGCGCCGCGCTCGTGGCGCCACCAGAACGCCAGCGGCGTATCGTCCAGCAGGCCGGCGGCGCCGTGAGTCTGGATGGCGCGGTCGAGCACCGCCTGCAGGACGGCGGCGACGTGGAACTTGACCAGCGAGATCTCGTCGCGCGCCGCGGCGGCGCCGTCGCGCTGGATGCGCCATGCGGCGTGCAGCACCAGCAGGCGCGCGGCGTCAATTTCCGCGCGGCTTTCGGCCACCCACGCCTGCACCAGCTGGCGTGACCCCAGCATGTCGCCGGGCGCCAGCTCGCGCGTGGCGGCGCGCCGGCACATCAGGTCGAAGGCGCGCTCGCAGATGCCGATCCAGCGCATACAGTGGTGGATGCGCCCCGGTCCCAGGCGCTCCTGGGCGAGCGCGAAGCCGGCGCCTTCGGCGCCGATGCGGTGGCTTGCTGGCACCCGCACGCCGTCCAGACGCAACTCGCCGTGGCTCATCCAGCCGGTGCCGGCTTCGCCCATGACCGGCAGATTGCGCACCAGCTGGAAACCGGGCGTGTCGGTCGGCACCAGCAGCATGCTGGCGCGGCCGTGGACCGCGGCGGTGGCGTCGGTGACTGCCATGACGATGCAGAAGGCGGCGCCGTCGGCGCTGCTGGCAAACCACTTGTGGCCGTCCAGGACGTAGTCCGCGCCGTCGCGGTGCGCCGTCGTCTGCAGCCATACGGGATTGGCACCGGAGCGGCCCGGCTCGGTCATGCCGAAGCAGCTGCGCATCTCGCCGCGCGCCAGCGGTGCCAGCCACCGCTCGTGCTGCTCGGGCGAGCCGTGGCGTAGCAGCAGCTCCATGTTGCCTGCATCCGGTGCCTGGCAGTTGCAGACGTAGTGGCCGAGCGGGCTCCAGCCCAGCACCTCGCCGACCAGGGCCAGCTCGGGCAAGGTCAGGTCGCTGCCGCCCCAGGCGCGCGGCAGGTGCGGTACGAAGAGGCCGAGGTCGCGGGCGTGGGCGCGGAGCGCCAGGAGGTGCGGTTCGACGCTGGCAAAACCCTGGCCGAACGCCGTGGTTTCCAGGGCTGCCACCTGGCCGGCGACGAGCTGGCGCAGTGCCGCCAGGCGCGGTGCGAGGTGTTCGGGAACGCTCCAATCCATGGCGATGGGCGGCGGACCGGCCCACGACGGTCGGGGCAGGCCGGCCAGGCGAATATATCGGCTGCGGGCCTGCGGGGCCAGGGCCGCGGGCGGCGGCCGCGGCGAGCAAAAAAAAGGGTGCCGCCATCTGGCAGCACCCGGCTCAAGCTCCAAAAGACCGATCGATCGATCGTTTGGCGAAGCTTGGATGAGGTCTTAGTTGCCGCTGGTCTTCTGCGGCCAGCGCACGAAGTAGCCGTCGGCCCACACCAGATCACGGTTGTAATCGGTCGGGTCGAAGCCGGTGACGGTGTAGGACGTCGTGTCGGCCGTGTTGTCACGGCCGTAGCTGACGATGCCCATGACGCCGACGCCGCCCAGCGGGTTGGTGTAGTTGAGATAGTAATTGTAGGGGTTCTTCCAGCCGTCTTGCCCGGGGACGCTCTGGATGTACTGCGAAACCAGGATCGTCGTCAACGCGTCCACCGAGATGGACTGGAAGTTGGCGAGGTTCACCGTGCTGGCGGTCTGGCCCGCGGCGGCGGCACCGGCCTGGTCGGTCAGCCAGGAGAACATGGCGGTCCCCAGGTTGCGCATGTCGGCCTCAGTCCGCTTCTGCTTCGCTTTTTGCAGAGCGTCGAGGAAGTTGGGAATCAGCAGGGCGGCGATGATGCCGATGATCGCCACGACGATCAACAGCTCGATCAGGGTAAAGCCCCTCTCTCCCCGGCGGCGCCGAAACACTTTCAACATCGTCCCTTCTCCTTTCCTTGAGCGACTGTCCAGCTCTCTAGCCTTGACAGGTTCAACGGAAACAACAGGCGCCGCAGGGAGCGGCGCCTGAGTGCATCCTGGACGAAGGGGCCTTGCCGAAAGTACTCATGATGTGCGTCGCGCCCCGTAGCCGATATCGTGGATCGAAAGCTTAATAACCAGTTGCTGCCAGCTGCCTTGCTGCTAGTTGCCGCTGGTCTTCTGCGGCCAGCGCACGAAGTAGCCGTCGGCCCAAACCAAGTCGCGGTTGTAATCGGTCGGGTCGAAGCCGGTGACGGTGTAGGACGTCGTGTCAGCCGTGTTGTCGCGGCCGTAGCTGATGATGCCCATGACGCCGACGCCGCCAAGCGGGTTGGTGTAGTTGAGATAGTAATTGTAGGGGTTCTTCCAGCCGTCTTGCCCGGGGACGCTCTGGATGTACTGCGAAACCAGGATCGTCGTCAACGCGCTCACCGAGATGGACTGGAAGTTGGCGAAGTTCACCGTGCTGGCGGTCTGGCCCGCGGCGGCGGCGCCGGCCTGGTCGGTCAGCCACGAGAACATCGCGGTGCCCAGGTTGCGCATGTCGGCCTCAGTCCGCTTCTGCTTGGCCTTCTGCAGGGCGTCTAGGAAGTTGGGGATCAGCAGCGCGGCGATGATGCCGATGATCGCGACGACGATCAACAGCTCGATCAATGTAAAGCCTCGTTGACTGCGGAGCTTACGCATTTTCTGTATCATGACGATCCTCATCCCTTTCATGGCTCCAAAGCAACTCTCGGTCAATCCGAGAAGTATCGACTGCGGCCTAGTGCAGGGTTGGTGCCATGCTTGGAAGCCGGCTGAAATCAGCCAGCAATGGACACTTGCCGTGGTGGGGCCGCGGCCGGGTGTCGAATTTTGACACCGCTCAGGTACAGAAAACGTCAGAGGGCGGCGGGCGCCGCAGAGAGCTCGGCAGAGGTATGCTACGTCCTCATTTTTGGCGCCGCTGTGACGCTTGTAACTTGATATCGCCAGTCGGTGGCCCGGGAGAACCAGCATGCAGGCGATCGTGCTCAAGGAGATCGGTGAGGTGGCGCTCGGCGAACGCCCGGACCCGCGCCTCACGGGTGACGGCGACGCGGTGGTGCGGGTGACCACGGCGGCGATCTGCGGCTCCGACGTCCATATCGTGGAGGGCCGCGACCGGGGTGTGCGGCCGGGGACGATCCTCGGCCACGAGTTCGTCGGCGTCGTCGAACAGCTGGCGCCCGGCGTCGCCAACCTGGCGGTCGGCGACCGGGTGCTGGCGCCGTTCACCATCAGCTGCGGCGACTGCTTCTTCTGCCGGCGGGGGCTGACCGCGCGCTGCGTGCACTCGGCGCCGTTCGGTTTTGTCACCGCCGACGGCTTCGGCCTGGAGGGCGCGCAGGCCGAGCGGGTGCGGGTGCCGCTCGCCGCGTCGACGCTGCTGCGCCTGCCGGGGGCCGAGGTGGCCGACGAGCAGGTGCTGCTGCTGGGCGACGTCTTTTCGACCGCCTGGTCGTGCGCCGATGCGGCTGCCTTCGGTCCCGGCGACACCGTGGTGGTGATCGGCTGCGGACCGGTCGGCCTGCTGTGCGTCATGGCGGCTCGCTGGCTGGGAGCGGGGGCGGTGGTGGCGATCGATCGCATCGACTATCGCCTGGACAAGGCGGCGCGCCTGGGAGCCCGGCCGCTCAACGCGCGCGACCTGCCCGGCGGCGCGATGCCGCCGCTCGTCGCCGAGCTGACCGCGGGCCGCGGTGCCGATGCGGTGCTCGAAGCGGTGGGCAGCGCGCCGGCCCTCGACCTGGCGCTGGCGGCGGTGCGCCCCGGCGGCGTGGTGTCGATCGCCGGCTACCACACCGACGCCGTTTATCCGCTGCCGATCCAGGCCGCCTACGGCAAGAACCTCACCTTGCGCATCGGCCGGTGCAGCGCGCGCTCGGTCATGGAGCGGCTGCTGCCGCGCGTGCTGGCCGAGCGGCTGCCGCTGGCCGACATCATCAGCCACACCCTGCCGCTCAGCCAGGGCGTCTACGCCTACGACCTGTTCCGCCGTCGCGACGACGCGGCCATCAAGGTGCTGCTCAAACCGGACGGCGCGGCATAGTATCGCGCGGGAGCTCGCCAGCCGCCATGGAATCGTCATCGATGGGTGCCCCTGAGAAAGACCGCCCGCCCGGCGGCGGTGCGCCCGGCGCCGCGGCGGCGCCGGGCTTTGCCATGCCGGCCGAATCGCGCGCCGCCCTGTGGTGGCTGCTCGGTCTGCTGGTGGCGTGGTCGTCGTGGTTCATCTATCGCACGTCGTTCGTCGCCGGCGGCCAGCGCGTGTTCTGCCTCTTCGATGACGCCATGATCTCGATGGCGTACGCCAGGAACCTGCTGGCGGGATACGGCCTGAACTGGGCGCGCTCCGGACGCCCGGTCGAAGGTTTCACCCACCCGCTGTGGACCGCCCTGATGGTGCCGGTCAACGCGCTGCCGCTCGCCCTGCGCTACAGGAGCCTGGTGGTGCAGGCGATGTCGCTCGCCCTGCTCGCCGCCAACGTCGTCCTGGTGCGCCGGCTGGTGCTGCGTTTCTTCTCGACCGAGAGGGCGCGGCACTGGCTGCCGGCGGCGCTGCTGACCGCCTTCTACTACCCGCTCGACTACTGGTCGCTGGTCGGCATGGAAACCGGGTTGCAGGCGCTGCTGGTCACCGCCTCGGTGCTGCTTGCCTTCGACATCGTTTGCCGCGGCCGCGATCGCCAGCGCGAGCTGCTGCTGGTGGGCGCCGCCGCCTACCTGCTGCGCATGGACATGCTGCTGATGGTCGCGGTGGTGCAGGGCTTCGTCATCGCCTGCGGCGGCCGGCGCGTCCTGGGCGCCCGCTTCTGGCAGGGGCTGGCAGCGCTGGCCGCGGTGATCGCCGGCAGCAGCGCGCTGCGCTGGTTCTACTTCGGCGACCTGCTGCCCAACACCTACTATCTCAAGCTGTATCGCGTGCCGCTGGAAGTGCGGCTGCTGCGCGGCTACAAGCTGCTGTCGATGATGATCCTGGATCACGTGCTGCTGCTGCTCGCGATCGGCGCCGGCGTCGGCGTGCTGGTGCGCTACGGCCGCGACCGCGGGCTTGCCCGGCGCCTGATGCTGCCGTCGCTGCTGCTGCTGGCGGCGTTCGCCTACAGCGTCTACGTCGGCGGCGACGCCTGGGACATGCAGGTCAACATGCGCGCCAATCGCTTTATCGCCTATGTGATGCCGCAGCTGTTCGTGCTGTTCGCCGCGGTGCTCAACCAGCTCGCCGACCGCATGGCCGCGCGCCCCACCGGCGACGGCCTGGGCCGCCACTTCGTGGTCGCGGCGGCGACGGCGCTGGCCTTTCTGATCGCCAACGGCCTGTGGATGGCGGACCAGGACACCGACAACTGGCAGGCGCTGGCCGTCACCCGCAGCCCCTACGAGATGGACGTGCAGGCGGCGGTCTACGAGAAGCTGCTCAAGCTGGAACGCGCGCTGGGGCCCACCGGCGTCGTGTCGACCAGCTCCGCCGGCCTGCCCGCCTTCTTCACCGACTACCAGATGGTCGACGTCCTGGGCTACAACGAACGCCACATCGCGCGCCTGGCGCCCGCCATCCCGCTGGGCCCCGACACCTACATGAATTACGTCCCCGGCCACGTCAAGTGGGACTACCCGTACGTCATCCTGCACTACCACCCCGACGCCCTGCTGCAGCCCTGGGGCACCGGCGTGCGCCTGGCCTGGCTCACTTCCCTGGGCTACCGCCGCGAACGCGAAGGCGACTTCTGGATCCTCCAGCGTCCCGCCGCGCCGGGCGCCGCCGTCTCCGTCGCGCCGGGCGCCGCCGTCCCCGTCGCGCCGGGCGCCCCCGCCACTCCGTCCCCGCTGTCGACCGCGCCGCCCATCCCGTCCGCCCCGCCCAACGCCGCGCCGGGCGCCGGCACACGCTAACCGGCGGCGGCCGGAGCCGCGGCAGCCTGAGCGGCGATCCGGGTGCGCAGGATGGCCGCCGCGGCGACCATGTTGCGCAAGGCCGCGTCGACCTCCGGCCAGCCCCTGGTCTTGAGGTCACAGTCGGGGTTCACCCAGATCCGCTCCGCCGGCACCACGCGCGCTGCCTTGTCGAGCAGCTCGACCATCTCTTCGCACGTCGGCACGCGCGGCGAATGGATGTCGTACACGCCGGGACCGATGTCGTTCGGATAGCGGAAGGTGGCGAAGTCGCCCAGCAGCTCCATGCGGGACCGCGAGGTTTCGATCGCCAGCACGTCGCGCCAGGATCACCTGCCGCGAGGAGCCCGCCTTCACGCGCGACTATCTCGACCCCGACAAGCGTTCGATCGCCAATGCTCTCACCGTGACCCTCGACGACGGCACGGTCCTGCCCGAGGTGCGAGTCGACTACCCGATCGGCCACCGCCGCCGGCGCGCCGAAGGATTCCCGCTGCTCGCGGCAGAGTTCTGCACCAACCTCGCCCGCCGCTTCGCGGCCCCCCGGCAGGCCGCCATCCTCGATCTTTCGCTCGATGACCGGCGGCTTGCGGCGACGCCGGTGCCCGCATGCGTCGACGCGTACATTCCATGAGATTCCCGCGTGCGCGTTGGCGTATTTGCCCGAGGATCGAAATAGTTCCGTAGGCACCCGCGGCGCTGGAGGCCCGCTAGCCGGCTACCGAGGATGGGCTACACTGAAGCTCGATTCTCGGAGGTTGCCAGAGTGAGCTTGAAATCGATCCCCGCCGTGCAACGCGTCGCCCGCTTTCAGAGCCTGATCCTGATCCTGGTCCTGGTGCTGCTCTCGATCCTGCGGCCTGTTGTCGCAGGAGCGGCCGAGGACGCATCGCCCGCAACGCCGACGTCGCCGGTCGCCTGGACGCCGGCGCCTGCCGCGTCCGGTGTGTCCGCCGGCGCCGGCGAGCCGCTATCCGCGGCGGCGACCCCGACCGCCGGGGTGCCGCCAGCCATGCTGTCGCATCTGCAGTGGCGGATGATCGGGCCGTTCCGGGGTGGGCGGACGGTGGCGGCGGTGGGGGTGCCGGGACACCCCAACCTGTTCTACATGGGGGTGAACAACGGCGGCGTTTGGAAGACCGATGACGCCGGGCGCACCTGGCAGCCGATCTTCGACGACCAGCCGACGCAATCGATCGGCTCGATCGCCGTGGCGCCGTCCGATCCGCGGGTGCTGTACGTGGGCAGCGGCGAGGGGCTGCAACGGCCCGACCTGTCGGTCGGCGACGGCATCTATAAATCGACCGACGGCGGCGCCACCTGGCAGCACCTGGGCCTGCGCGACGGCCAGCAGATCCCGGCCCTGCTGGTCGATCCGCACGACCCCGAGCGGGTGTTCGCCGCGGTGCTCGGGCACCCCTATGGGGCCAACGCGGAGCGCGGCGTGTTTCGCTCGACCGACGGCGGCCGCAGCTGGCAGAAGGTGCTGTACAAGGACGACAACACCGGCGCCGTGGACCTGGCCTTCGATCCCGCCGACCCGCGCATCGTCTATGCCTCGCTGTGGGCCGCCCGTCAGGCGCCTTGGGAGATCGGCGGGTCGTTTGCGATCGCCGGCAGCGGCCTGTACAAGTCGATCGACGGCGGCGATACCTGGAAGCCGCTCACCCAGGGCCTGCCGGGAGCCGCGGAGGGGCTGGGCCGCATCGGCATCGGTGTCGCTCCCAGCCGGCGCGAGCGCATCTACCTGCAGGTCGAAGCCGACGCCCGCCACACCGGCGTGTACCGTTCCGACGACGGCGGCGCCAGCTTCCACCGGGTCGACGACGAAGGGCGGGTCTCGGGACGCGGCGCGGATTTCGCGGAGATCAAGGCGGACCCCAAGGATGCCGACGTGGTGTATGTCTGCAACACCTCCACCTATCGTTCGACGGACGCGGGCGTCACCTGGACCGCCATCAAGGGCGCGCCGGGCGGCGACGACTACCATCGCATCTGGATCGATCCCGATCATCCGCAGGTGCTGCTGCTGGGCAACGACCAGGGGGCGGTGATCAGCCAGAACGGCGGCAGGACGTGGAGCTCGTGGTACAACCAGCCGACGGCGCAGTTCTACCACGTCATCACCGACGACCGCTTCCCCTATTGGGTCTACGGCGGCCAGCAGGAGAGCGGTTCCGCGGCGGTCGCCAGCCGCGGCAACGACGGTCAGATCACCTTCCGCGACTGGCATCCGGTCGGCGCCGAAGAATACGGCTACATCGCGCCCGACCCGCTGCACCCCAACCTGGTCTACGGCGGCAAGCTCTCCCGCTTCGACTGGTCCACCGGCCAGGTGCAGGACGTCGCGCCCGAAACCCTGCGCGGCGGCAAGATCCGCTACGTGCGGACGCAGCCCCTGGTCTTTTCGCCGGCCGACCCGCACGTCCTGTACTACGCCGGCAGCGTGCTGTTCCAGACCACCGACGGCGGCCAGAGCTGGCAGACCATCAGCCCCGATCTCACCCGGCCGCATCCCGAAGTGCCCGCCGTGCTCGGCGCCTTCACCGCCGCCGACCCCCAGGCCGGCGCGCACCGCGGCGTCATCTACGCGCTGGCGCCGGCGTGGTCCGACGTACGCCAGATCTGGGCCGGCACCGACGACGGGCTCATCCAGCTCACCCGCGACGGCGGTGCCCACTGGCAGGACGTCACCCCGCCGGCGCTCACCTCGTGGAGCAAGGTGTCGGTGCTTGAGGCGTCGCACTTCGACACCGCCACCGCCTACGCCGCCATCAATCGCTTCCGCCTCGACGACCTGCACCCGCACATCCTGCGCACCCGCGACTTCGGCAAGACCTGGCAGGAGATCGTCCAGGGCCTGCCCGACAACGAGGTGGTCAACACCGTGCGCCAGGACCGCGTGCGGCGCGGCCTGCTCTTCGCCGGCACCGAGCGCGGCGTCTACGTTTCGTTCGACGACGGCGACCACTGGCAATCGCTGCGCCGCAATCTCCCCGCGACCGCCGTGCGCGACCTGGCCCTGCACGGCGACGACCTGATCGCCGGCACCCACGGCCGTTCGTTCTGGATCATGGACGACATCAGCTCGCTGCGGGAGCTGGACGCGCACGTGCTGGCCGCGGCGCCGGCGTACCTGTTTCAGCCCGCGCCCGCCTACCGCCTGCGCCGCGACCTGAACACCGATACGCCCCTGCCGCCCGACGAGCCCTCCGGCAAGAACCCGCCGGACGGCGCCATCCTGGAGTACCTGCTGCAGGCCCCGGTCGCCGGCCCGGTCGCCATCGAGATCCGCACCGCCGGCGGCGACCTGGTGCGGCGCTACGGCAGCGACGATCGGCTCGCGCCGGTCGATCCCAAGACCCTGGCCGTGCCGATGTACTGGGTGCGCCCGCCGCAGCCTTTGCCAGGGGACCCCGGCCTGCATCGCTTCGTCTGGGACCTGCGCTTCCCGCCGCCGGAGTCGCTGCACCGCGACTACCCGATCGCCGCCATCCTCCACGACACTCCGGCCGAGCCCCAGGGGCCGCTGGTCCTCCCCGGCCAGTACCAGGTCCGCCTGTCGGTGGGCGGCCAGACCTTCACCCGGTCGCTCACCGTCAAGATGGACCCCCGCGTCCAGGTCACCGCCGCCGATCTGGCCCGCCAGGCCGCCCTGGCCGCAACCCTGGAAACCGCCATCCACCGCGACGCCGCCGCGCTGCGCCAGATCCACGATCTGCACGCCCGCCTGGCCGGCCTTGCCACCGCGGTCCAGACCGCCGACCAGCGCCAGGCCGCCACCACCCTGGACATCCGCCTGGCCGCCCTGGCCACCGGCGGCCCCGGCGGCGATGACGACGAGGATGAAGAAGAAGCCGATGCTCCAACCGGCAGCGCCGCCGACAACCTGACCCAGCTCAACGGCGAGCTATCGCGCCTGCTGGTCGCCATCGACGAAACCGACGCCGCCCCCACCACCCAACAGACCGCCGCTGTCGCCACCCTGACGCAGCGCCTGGGCGCGGTCCTCGATCACCTGGCCGCCCTCCAGGCCCAGGACCTGCCCGCCTTGGCCCTCAGCGAGCCCGCCCAGCCGGAGGGAGCCGCCGCTCCTCATCCCAAGGCAAGCCAGGCCCCCTGACTGGCGCCGCTGGCCCGCCAGCGCTAAGCCTGGGATGGTGGGAGGTCCAGGAATTGAAGCTCCTCGACGGGACCCGGCTAATATTCAAATCCAGGTCCTTGCGGTCGCTGCGCGAGCCTGCCGGTGAGCCGCAGCCGTCAGATCCACGCCGCTTTTCGCGATAGGCACATCGTCTTCGGACACACAGGATAGCCAGGGGGTAGGAGGCTCCACGAGTCGTCACCATGTCCTACAATGGTGTAGCGAGAAACCGTGGGTCATTCGCTGCGCGGCATCAGACCGCGCTAGCCAGCCGGAGGTCGCGCTCATGCTTACAAGGCTTTCGTTTCAAAGCTTCAAGTCGTGGCGCGATACCGGCAATATCCGCTTGGCGCCGATTACTGCTCTCTTCGGATCCAACAGCTCCGGTAAGACAAGCATCGTTCAGATGCTGCTCTTGTTGAAGCAGACGGCGGAATCTCCTGACAGGGCACAGGTTTTGAACCTGGGTGACGATCGAAGCCTGGTTGACCTCGGTACATTCCAGGATGTCCTCTTCGCACATCAGCTGACCAATTCTCTAGACGTGCGGATCGCCTGGGCCTTGCCTACGCATCTGGAGATTGCAGATCCGACTACCAGAGGCAGCATCCTTTTCCAGGGCGACGAGATCGAGTTTTCCACTTCTATCGAGTGGCACGCAAACGGTGAAGCCGGCCCTGGTCGGCCACTCGTCCAACAGATGCAGTATCGCTTCGCTGGCAGACAATTTGGCATGCGGCAAGCAGCAGGAAAAAAATCCGAGTATGTCCTCTTTAGTCTACCATCCAGCTTCAAGTTCATCCGCACTCAAGGCCGCAAGTGGCCGTTGCCACCTCCAGTGAAGTGCTATGGCTTCCCCGATCAAGTAAAAGCATACTATCAAAATGGCAGCTTTCTCTCCGACTTCGAGCTGCGGTTCGAAGAGCTTTGCGGCCGGCTCTTCTATCTCGGCCCTCTCAGGGAGTATCCGCAGCGGCAATACCAATGGGCAGGCGCCCAGCCAGCGGACATGGGGCGGCGCGGCGAACGAGTAGTAGACGCGTTGCTGGCTTCGCGCGAATCAGGGGTGAAGCTTTCCCGCGGCCGTGGAAGGACACGCACCACAGTCGAAGAGCGGGTCGCGGAATGGCTCAAGGAACTGGGTCTGATCGATTCGTTCGAAGTGCGCGCCATCGCCGGCAGCCGCCTTTTCCAGGTTTGGGTCCGACGCCACCCTGGGACACCCGAGGTGTTGATCACAGACGTTGGCTTTGGCATATCGCAGATCCTGCCGGTGCTCACGCTATGCTATTACGCCCCAGAAGGCTCCACCGTCCTTCTCGAGCAACCGGAAATCCACCTCCATCCTAGCGTGCAGGCGGGGCTCGCGGACGTGATTATCGACGCAATGAAGACGCGCCACATTCAGATCGTCCTGGAGAGCCATAGCGAGCATCTGCTCCGTCGCCTGCAGCGGCGTATGGCGGAAGAGCAGCTCCAGCCCGACGACGCCGCGTTCTACTTTTGCAATGAAATTGGAGGAGAGTCCAGGTTGACCCCCCTTGAGCTGGACTCTTTCGGAAACATCGAGAACTGGCCGAAGGATTTCTTTGGTGACGACTTTGGCGAGATTGCTGCGATGAGTCAGGCCGCTCTTGAGCGTAGACGGAGAGGTGCCAAGTGAACCACTCCGTGGTGATGGACACCAATGTGGCAGTAGTTGCCAACGGCAGATCGCATGCTGGAGACAAATGCAGGCAGACTTGCATAGAGACTCTCAGGGCGTGCAGGGAGCGCCACCGATTACTGCTCGATCAGCAGGGCCTCATCATCGAAGAGTACCGCAGACATCTGTCGCCTTCCGGCCAGCCTGGCGCCGGCGATGAGTTTTTCAGATGGTTGTGGAACAATCAGGCAAACCCTCGGCACTGCCGACAGGTACTGGTCAAAATTGTTGAAGCTCCGCGCGGATTCGAGGAGTTTCCAGCCGATCCAGACCTGGCGGGCCTAGATCCCTCAGATCGTAAGTTCGTGGCGGTTGCGATTGCCAGCGAGGAACAACCAAACATCCTGAATGCATCCGATAACGACTGGTGGCCCTATCAGGAGGTCCTGCGAAGCCATGGGGTCGAGGTTCTGTTCCTCTGCCCAGAGTTGATGAGAGCGGAATCAGCCGGAGATGCAGGGACGCTCACTGGTTCCAAACGCCGACGGCGGCGAGGTAGATGACTCGCACTTCATTTCGCGCTAATGAGGGAAGTACATTCGTTCGATGTCGGCCGGCTCGGTGAAAGGGCTCAAGAGGGCGCTTGGCTCCCCTGTCAGGTCCAGCTGGCGGAAGGTGTTGGCGACTCTGACGTAAGACTTGGCGCGGTCTGTGCTTGAGCGGTGAGAATGGCTCGAGCGCGCGACAAGGTGACCAGGGGCCTGGCCGGCGAGGTCAGCGACGCCCAGGATGGGGTCAAGGCACAAAAGTCGTACCGCAAGATCCTGGCGCAGGAGATCGCGACCGGCGTCGAGGAGCTGGAGCGCTCCACCAGCGGGTTGCTGCTGTCAGGATTGTCGGCGGGCCTCGACGTGGGATTCAGCCTGTTCCTGATGGGGGTCATGATGACCCTGGCAGGCCCAACCCTTCCCCGTCCGGTGGTCGAAATCCTGGTCGCCTGCATGTATTCCGTCGGCTTCATCTTTGTCATCCTGGGGCGCTCCGAGCTCTTCACCGAGCACACGACCCTTGCCGTCCTGCCTGTCCTGGGCGGGCGTGCCACTGTGCCGCAGCTGCTGCGTTTGTGGGGGCTGATCTACGTTTCCAATCTGGCAGGAGCCACGATCTTCGCGGCGATCGCTGCCTGGGTCGGTCCAGCCCTGGGCGTGATCGAACCCTGGGCGCTCGGCAAGATCGCCCACGGTCTGGTCGATCATCCCGCGCCGGTGGTCCTGGCCAGCGGCGTTCTTGCCGGGTGGATGATGGGCCTCCTATCCTGGCTGGTCACCGCCGCCCGCGACACCGTCAGCCAGCTCCTTTTTGTCTGGCTGATCACCTTCGCCATCGGCCTTTCGCACCTGCACCACGCCATCGCCGGCACGGTCGAAGTCCTGGCCGGTCTGTTCAGCGGTCAAGGCATCACCGCCAACGCCTTCGCCCTTTTCCTACTCCTGTCTACTGCCGGCAACATCCTGGGCGGCGTCATCTTCGTCGCCATTCTCAAGTTCGCCCACGCCACCCAAGCCGGCGCGGAGTGATCCGCCGCCACTCTCTGCCACGGAGAGCCGTGCCCTTTCCGGGCCAGGGCTGTCGCGGCAAGGGTGGGATCGCCTGCGAGTGCTGCCCACCGCGGCCATCGACCTGTTCGTCACGGATGTGGTAATGCCCGGGCTGCAGGGTCCCGAGCTGGCGCGCCGCCTGGTGGCACACCCCGAGGCCAAGGTGCTCCTGATCTCAGGCTATGCCGAGGGCATCTTGGCCGCAGCGAGGGCGGCGATGGCTGCGGCAATTTCCTGCAAAAGCCCTTTTGCCCAGACGAGCTGTTGGACCGCGTGCGCCGACTGCTTGGCCCCAAGGCTTCCTAGCGGCCCTGGGCCTGCAGCCAAGCGGTCAGGCTGCGGGATTCAGCTCGAAGGCTAAGCGGCTCGCCTGCGTCGCGCTGTCAGGCCGCACCACAACAAGAGGCCGGCCAGAACGATCATCGCCCAGCCCGAGAGCGTGGGAATTGCTGCCACGGCGGGAGGAATACCGGCGCTCCCGGTGCAGACGGTGACGTGGTTGTCGTCCAGCGTCACGGCGCCATTGCGCGCCAGGATCCTGCCGGTCACGCTGGCGCCGGTGTTCAGAGTGATGCTGGTGAGCGCGACGATGCTTCCCCCCAGCGCGGTGCCCGTGCCCAGCGTCGCGGAGCTGCCGATCTGCCAGAACACTCCGCAGCTCGACGCGCCGTTGATGAGGAGGACAGCCGAAGCGCTGGCGGTGGTGAGCGTGCTTCCGATCTTGAAGATGAAGACGGCACTGGAGTTGCCCTGCGCGTCGAGCGTCAGCGTTCCGGTCAGCTGGGCCGAGGTCGAAAAGCAGTAGACGCCTGGCGTCAGCGTCTTCCCACCAAGGTCCTGCCCGGTCAAGTCGGTGTTGCATGGTGTATTCGCCAGGCTGTTGTATTCGGTCGTGAGGTCGCTTTGCGCCTGGGCGGCGACGGAGTCGCCGGCGTGGATCGTCCCGCCGGTCACGATACCCGGAGGAAACCCGGTGACCGCGCTGCCCGGGCTGACACCCAGATTGCCGGTGACGATCGTCGGCGTGGCGGTGTTGGTGACCGTCGAACCGCCCAGGACCGCGAATGAGCTGAGTGGTTGACCCGCTGCCATGCACGGTAGGACGAGGAACGCAGCGACCCCCAAGGTCCTGCCGATCGAGCGACTGCGATTCATCATGCGCCTCCCTTCTGCACCCTGCAGTTTGTCGTAAGTTACTTTAACCGGATGGGCTGAGCTGGATGGGCGCGGAGCACGGGCTGAGCGCTTGACGCACCTGGTGCGCCAACGCCTCGGGATCGAAGGGTTTCTGCAGCAAGGTGACGCCAGGCGGCAGCGGCGCCGAGCCCACGGTCCGGTCGGTGTAGCCCGACATGGATAACCGCTGCCGTCCCAGCGTTCGTGGTGGGTCAGGGCGACGATCCGCCCGGCTTCGATCAGCTCGGATGGAGAGCCTTCGAGGATGCGGGCGCCGATCAGCGTATCAGATTCCATGATCCGCCGTTCTTCGCCGGTCAGTTCGCCGGACTTGCTGAGGATCGCGTCGGGAATGCCGTCACCATGATCACTGGCAGATCGCGCCAGCGCGCGTCGGCGCGCAGCCTGCGCGTCGCCGCGTAGCCGTCGAGCCCTGGCATCATGACGTCCAGCAGGAGCAGGTCGATGTCCGAGGAGAGGCTGGCCACGGCTTCGAGGCCGTCGCGGGCGACTTCCACCTCGTGGCCGAGCTGCCACACCAAGTCCCTCAGAATGCCAAGGTTCTGCTCGGTGTCGTCAACGATCAAGATACGTGCGGCGCGCTTCATCACGGCCTCGGGGGTGCTGCGGCGTCAAGGGTCGACTCCACGCGGCCGACACTCGGACCTCCGGCGCCGGAGCGTCGTTCAGTCTGGGTGGCCCTGAGGTTGCCCCGACCGCGGCGCGCCTGCGGCGCGACCGCGATCGGGCCGTGGGGGCGGGCGGAGCGTCTTGCCGTTGCCCGCATTCGCCCCGGCCGATCTGCGAGCACTCTGCTTGGCGGCGCTGTCGGCGCGGTGCGCCGATTCCAGCTGGCTGCGACGAATTGGCGGCTCAGCGCCGGCTGTAGGGCCTTACGACTTGGAGCATGGGGAAGTGGCGGCCGTTGAAGGTCACAAGGCGTGCTCCGCTCACTGCCGCGGTGGCCGCGATGAAAGCGTCCGCGAGGCCGGTGCTATGGCTCGGCCCGTAGTCCCGCCGGAACTGACCAGCCAGCCTTGCGATCTCCTCCGTTGCGGGCAGCACCGCGAGCGCCAGCAGAAAGCGATCCAGGATCCGGATCTCGCGCTCGCCGCGGGCGCCGGAAAAGAGCTCGGCAACGGTGATCGCCGACACCAGCAGATCGGCCTCCTGACGTTCCAGCCACGTAGCAGCCGCGGCCTGCCCGCGCAGGTAGTCGACCAGGATATCGGTATCGACCAGCAGACGACTTGGCATGGGTGGCGCCAGTGATCACCGCGCAACGCGGTCAAGCTCGCCGCGCAGTGCGGCGAAGTCCGGCAGGTCGGTCCGCTCCTGCCAGAGCCCCCGAGCCTCCCGGAGGAGCGGCAGCCGTTCCGAGCCCAAGCGGCTAACGACGTAGCGATCGATCGCCTCGCGAATGAGCTCGCTCTGGCTGGTTCCGCTCTGTTCGGCGAGGACCGCCAGCTGTTGGCGCTCGCGTTCTGTGAGGTAGATCTGAGTCCTGACCATGGGTGCCCTCGGTTGGTGGTGTATATCTGTAATGTATAACGGATCGGGCGGTCACGTTGAGGCAAGTTCTCGACAAGGAGGGCGGATTTTGGCCCGTTGCTGCTGCCCCGCCGATGCCAACGGCAGGACCTGCGTGATCGAGCCCTGAGCTTTCGGCAAGATCGCCCATGGTCTGGTCGTTCGGCCTGGAGAGCCGTGACGTTGCCCCGACCCGCGGCGCGCCTGCGGCGCGGCCGCGATCGGGCCGTGGGGGCGGGCGGAGCGTCTTGCCCGGACCAATCCTGTCGACCGATCCGGCCGTCGGTTGTGTTGAGTCATGTGTCTGCTTGGCAAGAACGCTTCGTCGTAGCCCCCCGACCCGATCACGGTCCCGCACGTGGGGCGATTTATTTGCGCGCCCAGGGCAGGTGGCGACCGAAGAGGGCGTGGCCGAGGCGCCGGAGGGGGCCGGGGGGTGGTGGCGGGGGTGCTTCAAGCCGGCTGACGCTGGGGGCATTGCGCGGGCGCTCCAGGTGGGACGATCGGACGGCGAGCGGATGCAGATTGCCTTGCGGATCTGCATGGCAGAGGACTCTCGACACTGCGAGCCTGGTGACCGTTGCGCTCGTTGTGCGCTTGTCGTCGTCAGTGTCTGTTGCCTGGGGCGGGCTTGCGCTGGATCGTGCATCCGAGATCGATTCGATGGAATGTGCGCTCAGCGTGTCCACATCGTACGGCGGGGAGTCTGGCGCGCCCTGCGGAGTTGCCGCGTCTGGGCTTTGCGGTCGTTCCCGCGAGAGCGGTGGCGGTGCGTTCGTGGCGGGTGGCGGATCTGGCGTGAGGTGCGACTGTGCGGCGCGCAGCGGATCGGGCGCCTGGTGCGGGTGCGCGGTGCCGGGAGGTAGATGGGGGTTGGATGTGTTGCGTGGGGCCAGCGGGTTCAAGGGCGCGAGCGGCGGGCGCAAGGGCAGGTGCCTTGTGGGTATGTGGCGCGGGTCAGGATGGTCTGGCGGGTCGGCGGGATCGAGGATGTCGGCGCGGTACCAGCCGAGGGGACGGGCGTGCGCGGTGCATTCGAATCCCCACATCAGGGCGCGCAAGGCATCGCGCGGGATGTCCAGGACCAGTGGCAGGTAACGGAGCTCGCCCGTGCGGCGCGCTTCCAGGTCGTGCATCAGGGTGAGGCGGCGCTCCATGATCGGAAAGGCGCCGCGAAAGGCCGTACACGACGGGCATTCCGCGGCCCAATAGGCATGGCCCGCCGTCTTGCTGTGGCGCCAGCGAATCGGCGTCAGGGCGCTGGTGGATAGGGCGTCGTCGTCGCCATCTTGACCGATTGGAAGGTCATCGTCCGGCAGCAGGTCCAGGGCCGATGACACACCGTCGTCGTCGCTGGCGTGGCGACCGATGGCGGCCAAGGAGCCGTCGGGGGACAGGCCGGCGAGCGAAGTGCCGGCGGACGGGCCGCTGGGAGACAGGTCGGCCAAGGCGCCGTTGGTGACCAGGTTGGCGTTGGGGCCGGTGGCGGCCAGGTTGGCGAGGGAACTGTTGGTAGGTGGGGTGGACTGGGAGCCGATGGCTGGCTGGGCGCGCCAGGTTTCGATGGCGGCGGCCAGGTGGGGGATGAGGATGTCGGGGATGGCGGCAAGCTCCAGGATCTGGCGAAAGTAGGTCCAGTGGGGCGAGGTCCAGTCGTCGATCTGGCGGTCGGGGAAGACGATGCCGGTCACGGTGTCGATGTCGGCGTGACAACGCCAGCAGGTGTCCTGGAGGATTTCTACCCCGACGGTTTGCGGGCCGTCGGTGGGACCGCGATAGAAGAGCTCCCCCGACCAGAGGTCGCGGATGGTGTCGGCCAGCGGTTCGTTGCCGGCGTGGGTCGGTTCGGTGGTGCAGGCGTCGCCCAGGCCGTGGGTGCAGGCGAGGCAGAGGAAGCGCGGATGGGGACAGCTGATGCCGTTGCGCAGCCACGAATCGGGATCGTCTTGCGCGTCGTAGAGCAGCAGCAGGCTGGCGCCGCGCGACAGCACATGATCGATGAGCGCTTCGAGGTCGCTGCGCACGGAGGGGGCGGAGCGGCTGATGAATGGCGGCGCCACGGCGATCACCAGATAGGCGGCGGGTCCGGTGTGGTCCTGCAGGCGGAAGGCGTGCCGGGCTCTTTGGCTGCCGTGTGCCGGCAGCTTTTCGGCGCGCACGCGCGGCCACCCTTCGGGCAAGGCTTGTTCGACGGCCGCGTCCACGGCGGCGAGAAATTCGCGTGTCATGAGAACCTCCGTCCTGGCGTGAGCGGCCCGATCTCGGGCAGCCCCTCCAATGGAGGTAGACGCAAAGACGGGCGCCGGTTGCGCAAGTTTCGAAGCGCATGCCCGCCGTCTTCGCCTCGCAAGGGAGACTTTGAGAAGCCTCAGCTTGCCGCGACTTCATGAACTGGCGGGAGGCGCGGCAACCGCGACCTGCGCCCCTCACGTGAGCTGCCCGCCTACCTGCCAGACCAGCTGCCAGCAGACCTGTCCGCAGGCCTGCGGCACTTCGGTTTGCGGTGGCATCTATACCTGCCCGTACTGCGATACTTTCCCGTAGTCGTCGGAGGTGAGGCAGTGACGGCACGCCCGGTGTAGCATCTCCCTGTGCGCGTCGTGGGCACTCCGCGGCCCAGGTAGGGCGGTGGGCAGACGGCCGAGAGCCGTGGCCGCTTCACGCGGCTGTGGGACATCGCCATGGAGATCGCCATGAGAAACGCTGGGAAGGGGTCGCACCTGGGCGTGGGCTTGGTGCTGGCATGGGTGCTGATGGGGGTGCTCGCGGGACCGGCAGTCGGGGTGCGGGCCGAGACGCCGCCGCCGATGGCGCCGGCGATCGTCGAGGGCGCCGCGCCGGCGCCGGCGGTCGACCTGACGTGGGGTTTCAAGATCCCGTTGCGCGACGGGGTGCGGCTCAACGGGACGGTGTACAGGCCGGCGGGGCAGCACCAGCCGCTGCCGGTGATTTTCACCTTGACGCCGTATGTCTCGGATTCCTATCACGATCGCGCGATGTACCTGGCGGCGCACGGTTATGTGTTCGTGCTGGTGGACGTGCGCGGGCGCGGCAATTCGGGGGGCAGCTTCGAGCCGTTCGCCAACGAGGGGCGCGACGGACACGACGTGGTGGAGTACCTGGCGCGGCAGCCCTGGTCGGATGGCAAGGTGGCGATGTGGGGCGGCTCCTATGCCGGATTCGATCAATGGGCGACGCTCAAGGAGGCGCCGCCGCACCTGGCGACCATCGTGCCGGCCGCGGCTGCCCATCCTGGCGTCGACTTCCCTTTCTACCGCAATATCTTCAGCTCCTACGTGATGCAATGGATCACCTACACCAGCGGCGTGGCCTCCAACGGCAAGCTATTTAACGACAACGGTTTTTGGAACCAGAAGTTTGCGCAGCTGTACCGCAGCGGATCACCGTACGCCACCCTGGACCAGGTCGTGGGCAATCCCAGCCCGGTGTTCCAGGCCTGGCTGGCGCATCCGGCCGCCGGTCCCTATTGGGACGCGATGGCGCCGACGCCCGAACAGTTCCAGCGGATGACCGTGCCCATCCTGACGATCACCGGCCACTACGACGGCGACCAGCCCGGAGCGCTCACGTTCTATCGCGACTTCATGAAGTACGCCCCCGCCGCCAGCCGCGAGCGGCACTACCTGATCATCGGTCCCTGGGATCACGCCGGCACGCGCACTCCGGCCAGGCAGGTGGGGGGCCTGGAGTTTGGCGAGGCCAGCATGGTCGACCTCAACAAGCTGCACAAGGATTGGTACGACTGGACGCTCAAGGGGGCCGGCCGCCGGCCGGAGTTCCTCCAGCGGCGCGTGGCCTACTACGTGGTCGGCCCCGGCGCGGAAAAGTGGAAGTACGCCGACGACCTGGATTCTGTCGCCTCGGAGCGGCGCAAGCTCTATCTGACATCCAGCCAGGGCCAGGCGACCAGCGTGTTCCGGTCCGGCGAGCTTGCCGCGGCGCCGGCTGGATCGGCGCCCGATCACTACGTCTACGACCCGCGCGACCTGCGCCCCGCCGCCCTGGACGAGCACGCCAGCGACAGCTACATCACCGATCAGACGCCGGCGCTCAACCTGAGCAGCGGCGTCATCTATCACAGCGCGCCGTTTGCCGAATCGACCGAGATCTCGGGCGAGATCAAGCTGTCGGCGTGGTTGTCGCTCGACGTGCCCGACACCGACTTGTTTGCCGCCCTGTACGAGATCCTCCCCGACGGTTCCAGCGTCCTGCTGACCTCCGATATGTTGCGCGCCCGGTACCGCCATTCGGCGTCGCACGAAGAGCCGGTGCCGCCCGGTGTCGTCGAGCGCTACGACTTCGATCACTTCACCTGGTTTTCGCGCCAGGTCTCGGCGGGCAGCCGCCTGCGCCTGCTGATCGCGTCACCCAACACCATCCAGCTGGAAAAGAACTACAACAGCGGCAAAACGGTGGCCACCGAATCGATCGCCGACGCCCGCGTCGCCCACGTCACCCTGTATCACGACGCCGACCATCCCAGCGTCCTCGAGCTCCCGATCGTGCACTGACCTGGCCTGGCGGCCCGTACCGGCTGAATTCAACCAGGATGGCGCCGCGGTCGGCGGGGCGGGCCAGGCGTGCCGACGCAGGCATAGTCGGAACTATGTCGAGGAGGCGGCCAGGGCTGCCGCCTGTCCGGGCACTCCCGGCAGGTCGCAACGCAGCCCCCGCCGTCGAGGGCAAGCCACGCACTAGCGATTCCTCTGATACAGGCCAATAGCTCGCCGGCCGGGGCTGTCGCCCGGCCCGGCGCTCGCGGCAGCGAGTGAGCCGCGCCCTCGTCTCCGAGGGCAAGCCCTGTGGCATTGATGGATCAGGGTCGGATTACGGGATGCGCAGGACGATCGAGCCGCGGACGTCGCCGGTGCGCAGATCGGCGTGCGCGCGGTTCGCTTCGGCAAGGGGCAGCACGCGGCCGACAACCGGCCGCAGCTTGCCGGTTTCGACCAGCTGCGCCAGGGCCTCCAGGTCGTCGCCGTCGGCGCGGGCCGCGGCGAGCGCGACGCGCGGCGCGGCGTGCCGGTCGATCAGGCCGGCCAGACCGGCGCGCAGGCGGGCGACCAGGGTTGCCGGCCCGCGCCGGACGGTGACAAAGATGCCACCGGGGAGCAGCGCCGGCTCGCAGTCGGCAAAGCGTAGGTCCCCCGATGCGTCGAAGATCGCGTCGTAGGTGCCGTCGCCATCGCCCGCCTCCTGGGCGAGCGGCCCGAGGGTGGTGAAGTCCTCGCGGGTATCGTCGACCACCCGCTCGGCGCCCAGCTGGCGCAGGAACGTCTGCTGATCGGGACCCGCGGCGGCGGTGACCTGCGCGCCGATCGCCGCCGCGATCTGCACGGCGAAGCAGCCGGCGCCGCCGGCGGCGCCGTGCACCGCGACGTGCTGTCCGGCGTGCAGGCGCGCCAGGTCCCGCAGCGCTTGGAGCGCTGTGACGCCGTCCGCCGCCAGGGCCGCGGCCTCTTCGTATGCGAGCGGATCGGGCTTCTGTGCCGTGACCGCGTGGCGGACCACCGCATACTGGGCGTAGCCGCCGCCCTGGCGGCGGTCGAGCAGCGCAAACACCGCGTCGCCGGGCTCGAAATCCGCGATTTCCGGTCCCACCGCCGCCACCTCGCCGGCGATGCCGCGTCCGGGCACCCACGGCGCGGCGTCCGGCCGCAGCAGTGACCGCGCCGCCCTCGCCAAGGGTGGACCTGGGGCCGCTTCCACCGCCGCTGCCCGCACCGCGACGAGCAGCTCGCCAGCCCCCGGCTGCGGGCGCTTCACCTCCCGTACGACCAGACGCTCGCCCCTTCGATGACCCTGCCATGAGGCCGCTTGCACCGCCCCATCAGATCACGATCCCTCCGCCAGGGCGGGACACGGCCAGCGTCCCCCTGCGCCGCCACGCCGCTCCCCTCCTCCCACGCGACCGCTGCCCCGGTAACCCCGGTCACGACGGGCTCGCGGGTGGGGGAGCGGCCAGCATGTGCCCCTCCCTTATGACGGCCCTCTCCGCTGGTCGCCAGGCCGGGCGCGAGACGGAGGCCGGATAGAATGGGGGCCTAATGGGAGGTTCGTCATGGCGAAAGAGCGGGCGTCGGCGATCACGTTCTGCCTCGATATCGGGGGGACCGGGATCAAGGGAATGACGGTGGACGAAGGCGGACAGCCGACGGCGGAGCGGGTGCGGGTGGCGACGCCGCAGCCGGCGACGCCCCAGGCGGTGCTGGGGACCGTGCGCGAGATTGCCGGCAAGATGCCGCATTTTGACCGGGTGGCGGCGGGGTTTCCTGGCGTGGTGGTGGATGGGGTGGTGCACACGGCTCCCAACCTGGATGCGTCGTGGGCGGGGTGCAACCTGGCGGAGGCGCTGGAGCAGGCGACCGGACATCCGGCGCGGGTTGCCAACGACGCGGGGGTGCAGGGGTTGGCGGTGATCGAGGGCAAGGGCACCGAGCTGGTGATCACGCTGGGCACCGGCATGGGATTCGCCCTCTATATCGACGGCCGCTACGTGCCCAATATCGAGATGGCGCACCATGTCTGTCACAAGGACAAGACCTACGAGGAACGGGTGGGGGAGCGCGCATTGAAGAAGGCGGGGCGGCGGCGCTGGAACAAGCGCGTGCTGTCCGCGATCACCCACCTGGCGCCGGTGTTCAACTACCGCGTGCTGTATCTGGGCGGTGGCAACTCGAGGCTGATCGACTTCCCGCTGCCGCCCAACGTGCGGATCATCGAAAACATCTCGGGCCTTCTCGGCGGCCTCCGCCTGTGGCAGCCCCATTCGTCCTCCGATCCCACCCCGAAAGGCCAGCGCGCCGCCAAGGCCTGAGCCCTGACGTCGCGCCGGCGCCTCCCTCCGCGGGGGCGCCCCGGCCCGCGCCCTCTCTCGCCGTTCTCCAGGCGCTAAGCCGCTTGCGGCGGGGGCGCTCCGAGCGCGGCAGCAGGGGAGCTGGATCGAGCAACGGCGCTCCGCTCGCCGCCTGCGGCGCGGGTGCTCTGCCACGGCAGCAGGGAAGCTGGATCGAGCAACGGCGCTCCGCTCGCCGCCTGCGGCGCGGGTGCTCTGCCACGGCAGCAGGGGAGCTGGATCGAGCAACGGCGCTCCGCTCGCCGCCTGCGGCGCGGGTGCTCTGCCACGGCAGCAGGGAAGCTGGATCGAGCAACGGCGCTCCGCTCGCCGCCTGCGGCGCGGGTGCTCTGCCACGGCAGCAGGGAAGCTGGATCGAGCAACGGCGCTCCGCTCGCCGCCTGCGGCGCGGGTGCTCTGCCACGGCAGCAGGGAGCCTGGATCGAGCAACGGCGCTCCGCTCGCCGCCTGCGGTGCGGGTGCCCCTGCCACGACAGCAGGGAGGCTGGATCGAGCGCAGGCGCTCCGCTCGCCAGCCGCGGCGCGGCCTTGACCGACGTGCATGTTTATGCAAGACTATGCGCATGATGAGCGAGGCCATGCCGGATGCCCAACGACCCTGAGGTGCGCGACGTGCGCCAGCGGGCGCTGCGGGCGGTGTTGCAGCGGTCGCCGGTGGCCAATCAGGCGCAGCTGGTGGCGGAGCTGCGGCGGCAGGGGATTCGCGCCACGCAGTCCAGCATCAGCCGCGACCTGCGGGCACTGGGCGTGGCGCGCGTCGGCGGCCGGTACGTGGCGATGCCGTCCGGCAGCGAGCGCGATCCGCGCGTCGCGGAAGTGGCTCGGTTGTTGCGCCGGATCCAGCCTGCCGGCCCCAACCTGACGGTGGTGCTGACCGCGGTGGGGGCGGCGCAGGGGGTGGCGCGCGCTTTCGATGCCGCCAGCTGGCCCGAGGTGGTGGGCTCGCTGGCGGGCGACGACACGGTGTTCCTCGCCACCGCCGGCGAGCGTGACCAGCAGCGGCTGGTGCGCCGGCTGGCCGATTTTTTGCCGGAGACTTGAAGCCATGAGCGAGCCGATCGTTCTCGCCTTTTCGGGCGGGCTGGACACCTCTTTCTGCGTTCCATGGCTGGCGGAAACGCGGCGCCGGCCGGTGGTGACGGTGACGGTCGACACCGGCGGCCTGGACGCTGCCGCGGCGGCGGCCCTGGCCGAGCGCTCGCGCCTGCTGGGCGCCGTGGATCACCAGCTGATCGACGGCCGCGCCGCCTTCTTCGAGCGGGTGCTGCGGTTCCTCATCATGGGCAACATCCGCCGCGGCCAGGTGTACCCGCTGTGCGTCGGCGCCGAGCGCGTCATCCAGGCGCAGATGGTGGCGGAGGCGGCGCGCCGGCTGGGCTCGCGCAGCGTGGCGCACGGCTCGACCGCCGCCGGCAACGACCAGGTGCGTTTCGAGGTCGCGTTGCGCACGCTGGCGCCCGAGCTGGAGATCGTGGCGCCGGTGCGCGACGAGCCGCGGCCGCGCGCGCAGCAGGTGGCCTACCTGGAGGAGCGCGGTCTGCCGGTGCCCGTCTTTGGCGCCGCCTATTCGATCAATCGCGGCCTGTGGGGGGTGACGATCGGCGGCCGCGAAACGCTCGACAGCCTGGAATCGATCCCCGAATCGGCCTGGGTGCTGACCCGCGGCGCCTTCGACGGCGCCGACGAAGGTCGCGGCGGCCGGCGGCCGCTGCCGCCGCGCTCCCTGCGCATCGGCTTTGCCGCCGGCGTGCCGGTCTCGGTGGACGGTGAGGAGCTGGCGCCGGTGGCGCTGATCGAGCGGGTGGAGGATGCCGCCCGCGTCTACGGCATCGGCCGCGGCATCCACCTGGGTGAAACGATCCTGGGGATCAAGGGCCGGGTGGCCTTCGAGGCGCCGGCGGCGGAGGTGCTGCTGACCGCCCATCGGGAGCTGGAAAAGCTCACCCTGACCGGCCGCCAGCTGCGCGTCAAGGAGACGGTGGCGGCGACCTACGGCGACCTGGTGCACGAGGGCCAGCACCTGGAGCCGGTCTGCCGCGACATCGAGGCGCTGCTGCTGTCGTCCCAGCAGCGCGTCACCGGCGAAGTGCGCCTGCTGCTGCGGCCGGGGCTGGCTTTCGTCGAGGGCGTGTCGTCGCCGGCTTCGCTTCTCCGCGCGTCGCGCGGCGTCTACGGCGAGGCGGCCGGAGAGTGGAGCGCCGCCGACGCGCGCGGCTTCTCGCGCATCGCGGCGCTGCCGTCGATGCTGCACACCCGCGCCGGAACCGCGACCGGAGCGGGAACCGGATCGGGCATCGGAATCGGGACCCAGACCGGAAGTGGCAGCGGCGCCGAAACTGGAACTGGACCAGGAATCAGGACCGAGGCCGGGGCCGAATCAGGAACCGGAACGGCGACAGCGACCGGAACGGCGACAGGGACCGGAACCGGGGCGGTAACGGGGGCGGGCACCGGGGCCGTCGCCACGGAGGCCGCGTCATGAAGACGGTGCAGCTCGACAAGATCGCGTCGGTGACGCGCAACTGCCAGCTCAAGCGCGAGGTGCGGGTCAGCGCCGAGATCCCTTGTGAAGAAGGGGTGGTCGTGGCGGTGCGCGTGCTGACGGACAAGAGCACTTACAACCAGATGGAGCTGCCCAGCGGGCGCATGGCGCAGGTCAAGCGCGGCGACGTGGTGGCCGGGGCGCTGGGGCATCGCAACGCGCTTTTCGGCTACTCGGGTTACCTGCCGCGCCAGCTGGCGCCGGGCGACACCGTGCACCTGCTCAACCTGGGCGGCGTGCTGGGGATCTGCGACTCGGTGAACCCCGACCTGGGGCCGCCGTTCGCGTGCGAAGTGCTGGGCGCCGTCTTGCACTTCCCCTACCTGGGCGAGCGCATCGGCGTCGCCGCCCGCATCGGCGCCGGCACCTCGGCGGCGGAGCTGGACGCCGCGGCGCCGCTCGTGACCGGCACGCCGCCGGTGCCGGTGGTGGCGCTGGTGGGCTCGTGCATGAACTCCGGCAAGACGGCCGCCGCCTGCGCCCTGGTGCGGCACTTCAGCCACGGCGGCCTGACGGTCGACGCGCTCAAGGCGACCGGCGTGTCGCTGCGGCGCGACGTGCTGGCGATGGAAGACGCCGGCGCCCGCGCCACGGCGCTGTTCACCGACCTGGGGGTGGTGGCGACCACCCCCGCCAACGCCCCCGGCGTCACCCGCACGCTGATCACGCGCCTGGCCGCCGGGCGGCCCGACGTGATCGTCGCCGAGCTGGGCGACGGCCTGCTGGGTGCCTACGGCGTGGATGCGATCCTCACCGACAGCGCCCTGCGCGGCGCCTTTTCGGCGGTGGTGCTGGCCGCCAACGACCCGGTTGCCGCCTGGGGCGGCGTCCGCCTGCTGCAGGACCGCTTCGGCATCGTGCCGGCGGTGGTGACCGGCCCGGCCACCGACAATCTGGCCGGCACCCGCATCCTGGAAGCCAGCCTGCACATGCCGGCCGCCAACGCCCGCACCGACGGCGAGCGCCTGGCCCGGCTGGTGCGCCACGCCCTGGGCCTGGCCCCGGCCCCCGGCGCCGCCGAAGAGCCGTCGCCGCTGGCAGCGCCGCGCGCGACATGGGCGGGAGTGGGTGCCGGCGCGCCGGTGGGTCCCGCCACTCCCGCGACGCCCCCGTCGACCGCTGCTGGCGCTGAGGAGGACCGGGCAGATGCCGCGGGTGGTGCTTCAGCCGCTATGCCTGCCGTGCGCCAGGAGGTAGCAAGGTGAGTGTGACAGGCACCACCTCGCTCCCCCGGCCGGCGGCGCAGGCGGCTGCTGCACGCGCCGCCGCCGGCGACGTGGACAGCCAGGCGCGCGCAGGTGCGGCACCGCCGCCCGCGACGGTGCCGGTGATGGTGCTGGGCGGCAGCGGCTACGTGGCGGGAGAGGCGCTGCGGCTGCTCGCGGGGCATCCGCGCTTGACGGTTGCCGGCGTGCTTTCCGAAAGCCAGGGGGGCCAGCCGGTGGGTGAGGCCTTTCCACACCTGGCGGCTTGCTATCCCGACGTGCGTTTCACCGCCGCCGGCGACCTGGCGCGGCTGCTCGACGCTGCCGCGGCGCAGGCGGCGGCCGCGGATGCCTATCAGTCCGCTCTCGCCGCCGGCTGCCGCTCCGCGGGCGCGCCGGCCCGGGCCGCAAAGCCGGTCGTGAGTGCCATCTGCGCGGCGCCGCACGGTGCCGCCGCGGCGCTGGTCGATCGGCTGTTGGAGGCAGCCGAACGGGCAGGCGTGTGCGTGCGGGTGGTGGACCTGTCGGCGGACTTCCGCTTCGCCACGGCCGGCGAATACGAACAGGTCTACGGCCACCCGCACGGTGCGCCGGGGCGGCTGGCGGAGTTCGGCTGCGCCCTGCCGGAGCACGCCGGCCTGGCGTTCGGCGGCGCCACCCGCTCAGTCTTTGGCAGCGCCGCGACGGGTCCGGCGTTTGACGGCACGGTTGCAGGTGCGGCGGCTGGCGGCGCGGCGGGTCTGGCATCCGGCGATCTCGCGGTGGGTCCAGCGGTGGGCGCCCCAGCCGCGGGTCCCGTCCTGCCGGCCCATATCGGCCATCCCGGATGCTTTCCGACGTCGGTGCTGCTGGCGACGGTGCCGCTGGTGCGCCTGGGGTGGATCGAACCCACGGTGCACGTGGTGGCGGTGACCGGCAGCACGGGCGCCGGGCGCACGCCGACGGCGACGACGCACCACCCGGCGCGGCGCAGCAACCTGTTCGCGTACAGCCCGCTGACGCACCGCCACGAACCCGAGATGCGGGCCCTGGCCGCCGCGGCGTGCGGCCAGCCGGTGGCAATCCATTTTGTGCCGCAGGCGGGGCCGTTTGCGCGCGGCATCTATGCGACGCTGCAGGCGCGCCTGCAGCGGCCCGCGGCGGATTCTGCCGGCGGCGGGTCGCCGGCGGCGGCGGCGCGCGCCACAGCGGCCGAGATCACGGCCGCCCTGGCGGAGTTTTACGCCGGCTCGCCGTTTGTCGACGTGTTGAACGACCCGCCGCGGCTGCAGGACGTGGTCGGCACCAACCGCTGCCGCATCGCCGTCGCCGTGGCGGGCGACCGCCTGGTGGCGTTCTCGGCGATCGATAATCTGACCAAGGGGGCCGCGGGCGGCGGCATCCAATGGCTCAACCGGCTGCTCGGCTTCCCGGAAGCGACGGGTCTCCACCAGCCTGGGATCGGCTGGTTGTAAGCAGATGCTCTCGCTGCCGTCGATCCCCGCCGCCTCGGCCGGCTTCGCCGCCTCGGCCGGTGCCGTCGATCCTGTCGATCCTGTCGATCCATGGCGCGCCGGCGCCGCTGCGCCCGCAGAGAACCCGGCGCCCGCCGGGACCCCGAAGACCCCGGCAATCGGCACCATGCATATAACCAGACCGCGGTCCTGGCCCCAGCCGGCGCCGCGCGCGAGAGGAGCGCAGGTTTCATGATCGATACCGCCGCCGGCACGCCCGCCGCCACGCCGACCGCCGCACCCGCGGCCGGCACCACGCCCGCCGCCAGCGCCACGACCGCCGGCAGCGGTGCCAGCGCCGGCGGCGCTTCGGCCGCCGCCGCCGAGGCGCGCCACCTGCTGCACGTGTACGCGCAGATGCCGATCGAGCCGGTGTCGGGGCGCGGCGCCATGCTGCACACCCGCGACGGCAGGGAGCTGCTGGATTTCTACGGCGGCCACGCCGTGGCGCTGCTCGGCTATGCCCACCCGCGGCTGGTGGCGGTGCTGGCTCGCCAGGCCGAAGAGCTGTTCTTTCAGAGCAACATCGTGCCCCTGGAGCTGCGCGCCCGTGCCGCCGACCGGCTGGTCGCCTTCGGCCCGCCCGGCCTCTCCAGCGTGTTCTTTGTCAACAGCGGCGCCGAGGCCAACGAGAACGCCCTGAAGCTCGCCATCCGCCATACCGGCCGCGCCCACGTCATCGCGCTGCACGGCTCGTTCCACGGCCGCACCGCCGCCGCCGCCGCGGTGTCGCACGGCAGCGGCGACAGCGCCGTGTCGTGGTACGGCTTTCCGCGCGCGCCGTTCGACGTGACCTTCGTGCCGCGCGGCGACCTGGACGCGCTGGCCGCGGCGCTCGCCGCCGCACCCACCGCGGCGCTGATCCTGGAACCGGTGCAGGGGCTGGGCGGCGCGGTGGCGCTGGGCGGCGACTACCTGGCGGCGGCGCGCCACCTGACGCGCGACGCCGGCGCGGCGCTGATCTTCGACGAGGTGCAGTGCGGCATGGGGCGCACCGGCCAGCCCTTCGCGGCGCAGACCTGGGGCGTGACGCCCGACCTGCTGACCACCGCCAAGGGCATCGCCGGCGGCTTCCCGGCCGGCGCGGTGCTGGTGTCGCCCGAGATCGCCGCGCGCGTCCACCGCGGCGATCACGGCACCACCTTCGGCGGCGGGCCGATGGCCTGCGCGCTGATCGAGGCGGTGATCGCGACGATCGAAGAAGAAGGGCTGCTGGCGCGGGTGCGCACCCTGTCGCAGCGCATCCGCGAGACCTGCCAGGTCGGCCCGGTCGAAAGCATCCAGGGCGAGGGTTACCTGCTGGGCCTGCGCACCCGCACGCCGGCCAAGGACGTGGTGGCGGCGCTTCTGGCGCGCGGCATTCTCACCGGCACCTGCAACGATCCGGCGGTGGTGCGGCTGCTGCCGCCGCTGGTGCTGGCCCAGGAGCACGTCGACCGGCTGGCCGCGGCGCTCGCGGAGATCCCCTCTTGAACCAGCTGCTGTCGCTCGCCGACCTGACCGCCGCCCAGGTGCGCGAGCTGGTCGAGCTGGCCGGCCGCCTGGAGCGGCGGCCGCAGCCGCAGGCGCTGGCGGGCAAGGTGCTGGGCCTGCTGTTTTTCAACCCGTCGCTGCGCACCCTGGCGTCGTTTCAGGCCGGCATGTCGCGCCTGGGCGGCAGCAGCTTCGTCATCTCGCCCGGCCAGGGCAGCTGGCAGCTCGAAACGCGCACCGGGGTGGTGATGGACGGCGCCGCCGCCGAGCACGTGCGCGAGGCGATCCCGGTGTTGGCCGGCTACGCCGACGCGTTGGGCATCCGCGCCTTTGCCGGCGGCGAGGACCTGGCGGCGGACCTGGCCGACCAGCAGTTCAGCGCCATGGCCGCCCTCTGCCCGGTGCCGCTGATCAACCTGGAATCGGCCATCGACCATCCCTGCCAGGCGCTCGGCGATTGGAAGACCCTCGACGAGCTGGGGGTGCCGGCGGCCCCCGCCGGGCGCGGCCGGCTGGTGCTCAGCTGGGCCTGGCATCCGAAGCCGCTGCCGCTCGCCGTGCCCGCCGCCGTGGTCCACATGGCGGCGCATCGCGGCATGGACGTGACGGTGCTGCGGCCGGCCGGCTTCGAGCTGCCCGAGCCGGTCATGGCGCGCGCGCACGCCGCCGCCGCGGCGTCCGGCGGCAGCGTGCGGCAGACCGCCGACCGCCAGGAAGCGATGGCCGGGGCGCACGTGATCTACGCCAAGTCGTGGGGGTCGCCGCGGCATTACGGCGCCGCGGCGGCCGCGGCCGAGGCCGAGCTGCGCGCCGGTCTGCGCGACTGGTGCGTCGACGAAAGCTGGTTCGCCGGCGCCGATCCCGGCTGCCGGTTCATGCACTGCCTGCCGGTGCGGCGCGGTGCGGTGGTGGCCGACCAGGTACTGGACGGCCCGCGCAGCGTCGTCGTCCGCCAGGCCCACAACCGCATGTGGGCGCAGATGGCGGTGCTGCACCGCCTGCTGCGCGCGGTGGGCGGCGACCGCCGGGCGGTCGGTTTTGGCGCCGCCGTCGCGGCCGCGGAGGAGGGGCGATGAAGGACGTCGGGCAGCAGAGCGCGACCGTCGCGGCGTTGCGGCAGGCGATGCCGTACATCCGCATGTTCAAGGGCAAGACCTTCGTGCTCAAGATCGGCGGCACCGCCTTGGGCGACGCCGCCGCGGCGCTGGCGGTGATCGAGCAGGTCCAGGTGCTCCATCACGTCGGCATCCGCGTCGCCGTGGTGCACGGCGGCGGCCCGCAGTCGACCTCGCTGTCGCGCGCCCTGGGGGCCGAGCCGGTGTTCGTCGCCGGCCGCCGGGTCACCGACGACGGCGCGCTGGAGGTGGCGATCCTGACCCTCAACGGCGCGGTGAACACGCGCCTGCTGGCTGCCTGCCGCGCCGTGGCGCTGCCGGCGGTGGGCATCTCGGGCGTCGCGGCCGGTCTCATCCAGGCGCGCCGGCGGCCGCCGGCGGCGGCTCCGGGCGACGCCGCGGGCGGCGCCGCGGTCGATTGGGGTCACGTCGGCGACATCGTGAAGGTCGATCCGACGGTCGTCCAGACGCTGTTTGCCGCCGGCCTGGTGCCGGTGATCAGCCCGCTTGCCGCCGACGACAGCGGCGCCCTGCTCAACGTCAACGCCGACACCGCGGCCGCCGCCCTGGCGGTGGCGCTGGGGGCGGAAAAGCTGCTGCTGCTGACCGGCGCTCCGGGCATCCTGGAGCGTCAGGGCGATCCCGGATCGCTGGTGTCGCTGACCGACCTGGCCGGGCTTGCCGATCTGCGCCGGCGGGGGTGCCTGTCCGACGGCATGCTGCCCAAGGCGAGCAGCATCGAAGCGGCGCTGCGCGGCGGCGTCGGCCGCGTCCAGATCTTGGGCGCCGACCTGGCCGACGGGCTGCTGGCCGAGGTCTTCACCAACGAAGGGGTGGGGACCATGGTGGTCGCGGACGCCAGGGCGTCGGCGTTGCCCGGCGCCGCGCTTGCCGGGGCCGGCGCGCTCGCCGCTCCAGCCGCGCCGCCGCCGCAGGGAGCCGGGTCATGATGCTGTCCGAGCGCGAGCTGCTGGCGCTGCACCGGGCGATCACCACGATCCGCTCGGTGTCGGGAGAAGAGGCCGAGCTGGCCGACTTCCTGGCCGCCTGGTGGCAGCGCCGCGGCATCGCCGCGCAGCGCCTGGGCAACAGCCTGCTGCTGATCGCACCGCCCGCCCCGGCGGCGGCGCCGGCAGGGGCCGCCGCCGGCACTGCCGCCGGCGGCGCGCCCAAGCCCCTGCTGCTGCTCGACAGCCACTTGGACACCGTGCCGCCGGGAGCGGGATGGACGCGCGATCCCTGGGACACCAGCCCGTCCGGCGGCGGTCTGCTCCACGGCCTGGGAGCGAACGACGCCAAGGGGGCGGTGGTGGGGATGATCGCGGCGTTTGCGGCCTTCGCCCAGGTGGATCTGCCCTTCACCCTGGCGCTGGCCCTGGTGGAGGGGGAGGAGACGCGCGGCACCGGCACCCAGGAGGTGCTCGCCGAGCTGGCGCGCCAGGGGCGGACGCCGGCGGCGGCGGTGGTCGGCGAGCCCACCGGCCTGGACCTGGCGATCGCCCAGAAAGGCCTGCTGGTCCTGGAGCTGGCGGCGGCGGGCACGGCCTGCCACGCGGCGCACGCGCACGCCCTGGGCGCCGCCAACGCGGCGCGGCGGCTGGCGCACGACCTGGTGGCGCTCGAAGCGGTGGACCTGGGGCCGGCCCATCCGCACCTGGGCATGACGACGCTGGAACCCACGGTGGTGCGCGCCGGCTCGGCCCGCAACGCCGTGCCCGGCGAGGCGACGGCCATCCTGGACGTGCGCACCACCCCCGCGCTGCCGCCGGCGGCGGTGGTCGAGCGCATCCGCGCCGCCGTCGCGGGTCAGGTGCGGGTGCTGTCGGAACGCCTGGTGCCGTGCGAGACGCCGGCGACGGCGGCGATCGTCGAAGCGGCGCGGCGAGTGCGCCCGGCGGCGCGCCTCTACGGTTCGGCAACCCTTTCGGACATGGTGTTCATGCAGGGCATACCGGCCATCAAGTGTGGACCCGGCGCCAGCGAGCGCTCGCACACCGCCGACGAATTCATCACCGAAGCCGAGGTGGTGGCGGGAGCGCGCTTCTACACGCGGCTGGTAGGCAGCTTCGCCGAAGTCCTCACCGGCCCCCAGGCCGCCGCCCTGACCGCGATCGCCGGCGGCGGGGTCGCCGCGCTGCACACCGCGGCGGCCCAGGGCGCGGCGGGCGTCCCCGGCGGCGGCGCGCGGTAGCGTCATGGCGCGGCTGTGGGAGCGTCAGGGTGCGGCGCCGCTCGACCAGCGGGTGCTGCGCTTCACCGCCGGCGAGGACCATCGCCTGGACGCCAGGCTGGTGCCGTACGACGTGCGCGCCTCGATCGCGCATGCCGAAATGTTGGGCGACGGCGGCCTGCTGCCGCCCGCCGACGTCGCCGCCATCCGCGACGGCCTGACCGCGCTCGCCGCCGCCCACGCCGCCGGCGAGTGGCAGATCGACCTGGCCGACGAGGACGTGCACACCGCGCTGGAAAGCCGCCTGACCGCGCGCATCGGCGCCGCTGGCGGCCGCCTGCACCTGGGCCGCTCGCGCAACGACCAAGTGCTGGCGGCACTACGCCTGTACCTGAAAGACGAGGTGGCGGCGCTCGCCGCCGGCGCGCAGGCGGTCGCCGCCGCGCTCGACCTCCTGGCGGCCCGCGAGGCGGCCACGGCGTTGCCCGGTTACACCCACATGCAGCCCGCCATGCCGAGCTCGGCGGCGCTCTGGGCGCAGGGCTTCGCCGCCGAGCTGCGCGACGACGCCCTGGGGCTCGGCGGCTGCCTGCGCCGCATCGACAAGAACCCGTTGGGCTCCGCCGCCGGCTACGGCGTGCCGCTGCTGCCGATCGATCGCGAAGCGACGCGCCGCCGCCTGGGCTTTGCCGCCGTGCACGAGCCGGTCACCGCGGTGCAGCTGTCGCGCGGCAAGGCGGAGGCGCAGGTGCTCTTCGAGGCCGCCCTGACGGTGCAGGACCTGGGCCGCCTGGCCGCCGACCTGGTGCTGTGGAACAGCCGCGAGTTTGGCTTTGTCAGCCTGCCCGAGGCGATGACCACCGGCTCCTCGATCATGCCGCAGAAGCGCAACCCCGACGTCTTCGAGCTGGTGCGCGGCGCCGCCGCCACGGCGCAAGCCTGCCTGCTGGAAGCCCTGGCGGTGACCGCCAAGCTCCCCTCGGGCTACCACCGCGACCTGCAGCTGCTCAAGGCGCCGCTCTTCCGCGGCATCGACCTGGCCCGCGCCACCCTGGACATCATGGCCGCCGCCCTGGAAGGCGTCCGCTTCCACCCCGAGCACATCCACCTGCCGCAGGAAATCTACGCCGCCGAATCCGCCTATCGCCTGGTCCTGGACCAGGGCCTGCCCTTCCGCGAAGCCTACCGCCGGGTGGCCGAGCAGCTGAAGGCCGGCGCCGCCCCGGACGGGCCGCCCAAAAGCTGACCGGAAGGTGCCGAGGGGTGCCTCCCTATGGCGCGTTGTCTCCGTCGTCGGTCACCGCTCCGACGGCCGGGATTATCGAAGGGGGCGAAGGGGGCGAAGGGGGCGCCGCCTGCATCGCGGGCCGCCTGGCGTCGTAGGCGGCGCGCGCCGTGCTGACCGCCAGCCGGTTTTCGCGCGCCCAGCGCTCCAGGGCCTGGATGGGGTCGAGCAGGGTCGCGCCCATCGGGGTCAGCGCGTACTCCACCCGCGGCGGGATGGTCGAGAACTGGGTGCGGCTGACCAGCCCGTCGCGCTCCAGGCCGCGCAGGGTGGCGGTCAGCATGCGGTGGCTGATGCGGTCGATGCGCCGGCGCAGCTCGCTGAAGCGCAGCGTCCCCTGCTGGCTGAGGTGGAAGACCACCTGCACCGACCACTTGTCGCCGATGCGGTCCAGCACCTCCCGCACCGGGCAGACTTCTTTCAGCGCCGCTTTCAAGTTTGCGTCAATGGTTACCTGCGGTTTCCCGAGGCGCTCCAGAGTGCCTTGATTCCCCATGGGCCTACAGTAGCAGAGATCGCGCCTTGGGAACCGTCAGGTAACCACCGCCGCCGCCTTGGGCTCCAGCGGCGGCAATGCGGATAGACTCCGCTGCTGGCGCGCTGGCGGTCGTCGGCGGCGGAATGCGGCGGGGGCGCGGGCTCCTGCCAGGGGGGTGGTGTTTGCGGATCGTGGTGGCCTTGGGCGGCAATGCGCTGTTGCGCCGCGGCCAGGAGCTGACGGCGGACAACCAGCGGCGCAACGTGCGGCTGGCGGCGGAGGCGCTGGCGCCGCTGGCGCGGGAGCACCAGCTGGTGATCTCGCACGGCAACGGGCCGCAGGTGGGCCTGCTGGCTTTGCAAAGCGCGTCGTATACGCCGGTGCAGTCGTATCCGCTGGACGTGCTGGGCGCCCAGACCGAGGGCATGATCGGCTACATGATCGAGCAGGAGCTGGGCAACATCCTGCCGTTCGAGCAGCCCTTTGCCACCATCCTGTCGATGGTCGAAGTGGACCCGGCGGACCCGGCGTTCGCCAATCCCACCAAGCCGATCGGTCCGTTCTACGACGAGGCGGAGGCGCGCCGCCTGGCGGCCGAAAAGGGCTGGACGATGGCGGCCGACGGCGACCGCTTGCGGCGGGTGGTGGCGTCGCCGCTGCCGCTGCGCATCTTCCAGATCCGCCCGGTGCGCTGGCTGCTGGAGCGGGGTTGTATCGTCATCTGCGCCGGCGGCGGCGGCATCCCGACGATGTACGGCGCGGACGGCAAGCTCCATGGGGTGGAAGCGGTGGTGGACAAGGACCGGGCGGGGGCGCTGCTGGCGCGCGAGCTGGAGGCCGACCTGTTCGTCATGGCGACCGACGCTCCGGCGGTGTTCCTGGATTGGGGCGCTCCCGGCCAGCGCGCCATCCGCCGGGCGCGGCCGGCCGACCTGGCGCGGCACTCGTTTGCCGTCGGCTCGATGGGTCCCAAGGTCGAGGCGGCGGTCGACTTTGCCACCCGCACCGGTCGCCGCGCCGCGATCGGCACCCTGACCGCCCTGGTGGAGATCGTGGCCGGCACCGCCGGCACCCAGATCTCGACCGCCATGGACGGGATCGAAACCGATCCCGGCGAGCCTCTCGGCCGCTGATGCGCGCGAGCGGCAAGGTGCAGGTCGGCGACGACCGGTTGGAGCTCGACTGGATCGGCCCCGCGCCGGGGGCGGCGCCGACCCTGGTGTTTCTGCACGACGGCCTGGGGAGCGCCGGCACCTGGCGCGACGTGCCGGCGGCGCTCGCCGCGGCGACCGGCTGCGGCGCCCTGGTGTACAGCCGCGCCGGCTACGGCGGCTCGACGCCGCGGCCCGCGCCGTGGCCGGTGCGCTTCATGCACGACGAGGCGACCGTGACGCTGCCGCGCCTGCTGGCGGCCCTGGACGTGCGCGACGGCTTCCTGGTCGGCCACAGCGACGGCGCCTCGATCGCGCTGATCTACGCCGCGGACCGCGGCACCCGCGCCGCCGCCGCCGGCCCCGGACCTGGCCCCGGCCCCAACTCCGGCCCCGCCGGCGGGGGAGGCCGGGCCGGCGCCGCCGCCCAACCCTGGGAGTGGCGCCTGCGCGGCGTGATCCTGGAGGCGCCGCATGTGTTTGTCGAACCGGTCTGTGTGGATAGCATTGCCGCCATGGCCCACGGCTACCGGCGCGGCGACCTGGCCCAGCGCATGGCGCGCCGTCACGGCGCCAACGCCGACGCCTGCTTTGCCGCCTGGGTGGAGGTCTGGCTGCGGCCGGAGTTCCGTGCCTGGACGATCGAGGCGCTGCTGCCTTGGGTGAGCTGTCCGGTGCTGGCGATGCAGGGGGAGCAGGACGAATACGGCACCCTGGCGCAGCTGGCCGCCGTCGCCGCGCGCTGCGGCATCGTCGCGGTCGGGGCGGCCGGCGGCGCCGGCGCCAGCAGCGGCGCCGCTCCTGCCGCGGTGGCCCCCGAAACGCTGGTGCTGCCCGGCTGCGGCCACACGCCGCACCACCAGCAGCGGGATGCGGCGCTCGCCGCGATGGTCCGCTTCGTGGAGCGCTGGCTGTGAGCCCCCGCTACGAGACGGCGGTGGTGGGCGGCGGGCCGGCCGGCCTGACCGCGGGGCTGCACCTGGCCTGGCACGGCCGCAAGGTGGTGGTGATCGACCGCACCACCGGGCCGCTCTATTTCACCCTGGAGCTGCTGCACAACGTGCCGGGGCTGCCGGCGATGAGCGGCGCCGAGATCCAGAAGCGCCTGCGCGCCCAGGCGAGCGCCATGGGGGCGGAGCTGGTGCGCGGCAACGTCGAGCGGATCGAGGGCGCCCAGGGCGACTTTCGCCTGCACGGCGCCGCCGGCGAGCTGTGGGAAGCGCAGACGCTGCTGCTCGCCACCGGAGTGGCGCGCCACCACCCGACGGTGGACGGCGATTTCACCCCCTGCCTGGCCTACGCCGGCAAGGGGACGTTGTTTTATTGCGCCGACTGCGAGGCTCCCGAGGTGCGCGGCAAGGACACCGTGGTGATCGGCACCGCGTCGGCGGCCGGCGCGGCCAGGCTGGCGCTCACCCTCACCCGCTACACCCCGCGCCTGCGGGTGCTGCTGACCGGCGACCCCGCGATGCCCGCGGAGAGCGCGCGCCAGCTGGCTGCCGCCGGCATCCCGGTGCTGACCGGCGCCATCCACCGGCTGATCGGCGAAAAGCGCGACCTGCGCGGGCTCGAGCTCATCGATGGTACGATCCTGTCCGCCGAGGCGTTTTTCGTCTCCGCCCCCGCGCGGGGACGCACCGATCTCGCCCGCCAGCTGGGTGTATCGCTCAGCGAGGATGGCGAGCACCCCATGCCCCGCTCGCAGCGCGGCGACACCAACGTGCCCGGCGTGTGGATCGCGGGCGACCTGCGTCCGCAGACGCAGCAGGTGGCCATCGCCATGGGCAGCGGCAGCATCGCGGCAGTGATGATCGATCAGCAGTTGCGGCGTGCCGGATCCGCGGCCGCCGCCCATTGAAACCAGGTGTAACCGGCTTGTCGCGGGCAGCGTCTAGTCGTAAAGTAAAAGCATAGGGTTCGCGCGCGCAACAGCCGAGGGGGATTGCATGAAGCTCAAGTCGATGCTCAAGCAGGTGCCACTGGCGATAGCGCTGGCCGCGCTCGCCCTGACCATGGGCTGCCACGGCAGCAGCACACCGACGGCCGAGACGGAGTTTCAGATCCAGGTCACCGGCTCGATCGCCAACACCGCGCTGCAGGCCACGATCAATGAGGCGGAGCTGATCTTCGACGGCAGCGTCGCGATCGACCAGCCGTACGTCCCGGCGGTCGCGATCTCGACGCTGAGCGCCGCGGGGACGGCGTCCAACGGCTCCCACACGGTCACCTGGCAGCTCGTCAGCCAGACGACGACGACGCCCAACAAGTACACGGTTCCTGCGGCGACCATCGTGATCTTCGACCTGGCGGGCACGCAGCTCAAGATCATTCAGATACCCAGCATGACCGCCTCGCTGGCGGCCGGCCAGGGCATCTCCTTCTCCTTCTCGCTGTAGGGGAAGGGGAAGCCGCGCCCGCCGGCTCGCGCTCGATTCCTATGGGTGCGCCGGCGCCTGCTGCTCCAGCAGCAGCTCGCGGTAGTGGGCGACCGGCACCGGTCCCTGGCTCATCATGCCGTCCACGAAGCGGCGCACCGAAAACGCCGCGCCGCGCGCCCGCCGCACGTCGTCGTAGAGCGCCTGCACCTGGCTGTCGCCCAGGTAGTAGGTGGTCAGCTGCGGCGCGCTGGTGATGGCGCGCGTCCATAGATTGCCGGCAAACTGTTCGTCCTGCAGCGCCTGGTCGCGCGCGAACGCCAGCACCTGGTCGCGCGTCATGCCCTGGGTGTGGACGCGAATGTCGACGATCGTGCGCGCCACGTTTTCGATCTGCTTCTTGAGATGGGCCAGCCGGTCGAGCGGCCCGCCCCAGCCCTGGTCGAGCGCCAGCCGCTCGCAGAACGTCCCCCAACCCTCGACGTAGGTGTCGTCGGCAAACAGCGCCCGCAGCTTGTGCGGCTGGTGGGCGGCGATCTTCAGCTGCAGATAGTGGCCGGGCATGATCTCGTGCGCCGTGATCATGACGTTGAAGTGGTGGTTGAAGTCGCGGAAGAACGCTTCGCGCTGCGCGGCCGGCGCCGCGTCCGCCGGCGTCGGCAGCAGCCACAGCGTCCTGGCGTCCGGCTCGTAGGGGCCCGCCGCGTAGACGCCGCCGACGCTCTGGCCGAGCAGGTAGGCGGGCGACGGCCCGACTTCCAGGGTCAGGGGGTCGGGCAGCGTCGCCAGGCCGCGGCCGCGCACGAACGCCTCCAGGTCCCCGACCTGCCGGCGGTAGTCGGCCACCAGCTCGGCGGTGCTGGCGGCGTGATCGGCGGCGACGCGGGCAAACAGCCGCCGCAGCAGCTCCCGGTCGTCGGCGGGCGGCGCTTCGCCGGGCAGCACGTCCTGCCACACGCGGCGCCCGTAGCGGGCGGCGGCGCCGCGCACGGCGGCGAAATCCGTCAGCGCGCGGGACAGGACGGCGCCGACCGGCTCCTCGACGCCGGTGCCCAGGCGGAACGTCTCGGGGTACAGCTCGCCCAGGCGCGGCGAGCCGCCGGCGCGCGCCGCGAGCTGGTCGAGAAACGCGGCCAGGTCGTCCAGCGCCGCCGCCGCCGGCCCCGCGGCGGCGCGGGCCGCCTGCGCCGCGGGCGCCTCGCCGGCCGCCCAGGCGACAAAGCCGGCGCGGTAGGAGGCGGCGGTGGCGCGCGCCTGCTCGGCGGCGAGCCGCGCCAGCTCGGGCGACACCTCCTGCGGCGCGGTGGCGGCCAGGGCCTGGCGCGCCTGGGCGGCGAGGCGCGGCAGCTGGCTCACCCGCGCGGCGGCGGCGACCCACCGCTCGGGCAGCGGGCGCTCCTGGCGCAGCATGAGGAACAGCACGGCGTTGCCCAGCCGGTCGGTCCAGAACAGCGGGTCGCGCTCGGCGCGGCGGCGCACCGCCAGGTCGTGGATCTCGCGGCGGGCGCGGCGCTGCAGCAGCTCCAGGTCCAGCCGCTCGTCGCGCCTGCCGGCGCGGTCGGCCGGCTCGCTGGCCAGCTCGGCGGCGCGGCGCGCGACCTGGCGGTTGTAGGCGATCCAGGCGGCGCGGCGGCCGGCGGACAGATCCTCCAGCTCGGCGTCCAGGTCGTGGCGCCCGGCGGCGGTCGCCTCGCTCGGGTAGATCGCCAGATAGCGGTCCAGGTATTGCTGCACCAGGGCCGCGGCATCGCCGGCGGCCGGTGGCGATGCCGGTGCCGGTGCTGGCGCCGGCGGCGGAGCCGGGGGCGCGGCGGGGAGGACCGTCAAGGCGCCGCCCAGCGCCGCCACAAGGGAGAGCGCGACCACGATTCGAGTCATAGGTGGATCGCGATTATGCCTCATCTTGCCTAATTCGCGGCCGCATTTCCGGCCGCCCTGGGCGGCGCCGCCGGCCCGCTGCCGGCGGCCGGCCGGTGTGTCCCCAAGCCGCGGCGGCGCGGCACTATAGGGGTGTGTATGGCGTCCAGGATCGAGGTGTGTCCGTGTCGAGCGTAGCGCTGCTGGAGCCCTATGGAAGCGAGTGACGTCCAGCCCCTTGCCGCCGTCGAGAGCCCGCCCGCCGCCGCCCCGACCCGGCTGTTCAATCGCAATTTCGTGCTGCTGTGGCAGGGCCAGATGGTCAGCCAGCTGGGCAACCAGGCTTTTGCCATCGCCATGGCGTACTGGACCCTGGAGGCGACGGGCTCGGCGAGCCTGATGGGGTTGCTGCTGGCGACCATGAACCTGCCGACCTTCCTGCTGGCGCCCTTGGGCGGCGCCTTCGCGGACCGCTACTCGCGCATCCGCGTGCTGATCGTCTGCGACCTGGTGGCCGGCGGCGCCATGGCACTGCAGGCGCTGGCCATGATGTCCGGCCGCTTTTCGCAGCATTTCGTGATCGGGCTGCTGTTCGCGGTGGCGCTGGCGCTCGGCTCGGTCAGCGGCTTTTTCCTGCCCACCTTGTCGTCCACCATCCCCGACCTGGTGCCGAGCGACAACCTGACCTCGGCCAATTCGCTCAACCAGTTCAGCATCCAGGTGTCCTCCCTGATCGGCCAGGGGATCGGCGGCAACCTGTTTCAGCTGATGGGGGCGCCGCGGCTGTTCCTGTTCGACGCCCTGTCGTTCCTGTACGCCTCGGGCAGCGAAGCGCTGGTGCGGGTGCCGCCCAAGCCGCCGCACGAGCGGCTGGGCTTCGCCGCCAGCGTGCGCCAGTTCGCGGGCAACATCCGCGAGGGCATGGCCTACGTGTGGCGCACCCCGGGCCTGCCCGCCTACATCGGCGCGCCGTCGTCGTACAACTTCTTTTCGATGGCGATCTTCGTGCTGCTGCCGTTTTTCGTGCGCCAGAACCTGCACGGCGGCGCCGCCTGGTACGGCTACCTGCTTGCCACCATCAGCATCGGCATGATCCTGGGCTTCCTGCTGGCCAGCCTGGTGCGCCTCAAGGGCGAAGCGCGCATGCGCTTCATGGTGGTGATGATCATCATCGCGCCGGTGCCGATGCTGCTGGTCGGCTTCCTGCACAACCGCGGCCTGGCGCTGGCCATCGCCCTCGGCCTGGGCATCTGCCTGGGGCTGATCAACGTCAACCTGATCACCCTGGTGCAGCATTCGACGCCGCCCGAGCTGCGCGGCCGCGTGATGGGGCTGTGGTCGGCCCTGGCCGGCGGCCTGGCGCCGCTCGGCGTCGTGCTGGGGGGCATCGCCGGCGACCTGACCCACAAGAACATCCCGCTGGTCTACGGCACCTGCGGCGTGCTGGCGTTTTCGATCAGCGCCTTCTGCGTCGGCCTGCCCTCCACCCGGCGCTTCCTGGCGCGCGCCTGAGCCCGCCGCCGGCCGCGGCGCGATAGACTGCCGCGATGACCTGGCACCACCTTGCCCGCTGGCATCGCGCTCCAGCTGCGGCGCCGCCCGCCGCCTTGCCGCCGATTGGCCGGCTGGGCTTGCCGGCTTTGATCGCCGCCGCACTGGCTTTGGCGCTGGCGACCGCCGGCTGCGGCAGCAGTCACTCTTCGCCTGTGGAACCGGTGGGCCAGGACTCCATCCAGATCGCGTCGCTGTCGCCGGCGGCCGGCACCACCCTCACCGCGGGTACGACCGTCACCTTCAAGGCGGTGCTCAACTTCGGCCTGGCCAGCTCGCCGGGGGGCCTGATCCTGGTCTCGGTCGAGGATCAGAACGGCCGCGTCCTCAACGCCGGCAACCAGCCGCTCGTCGTCCTGGCCGGGGGCGCCGGCACGGTGACGCTGTCCTTCCAGGGCGCCGTCCCGGCGACCGGCGTCAGCGTGCTGCAGCTGTCCTTCGCGCTGATGCCGTCCGTACCGCTCCCCACGCCGCCGACCGCCACGGCGGCCTACCCGGTCGTCTCCTGACCGGTCCGCGGCCGCCGGTCGCGCCGGCCGTTCAGCTTTCGCGGTAGTTGAGCAGGACGACGCCGACCAGGATCAGGCAGATCGGCCACACCCACGACATGGCGCGGCGCGGGCCGCTGTCCAGGCGCAGCTCCAGCCAGCGCGACCAGCCGGCGGCGACGCCCAGGATGGCGATCGCGACGTGGCTCAGCTCGGCCAGCAGCTCTTCCTTGGGATTGTTGAGCGAATGGCTGTGGGTCAAAAGCAGCGCGCCGCCCAGGAAGCAGACGAAGGGGAAGACCAGCGCCGTCGCCGGCCGGGTGGCGCGCCCCATCTGAACCTGGCGCTCGAAGACCGCGAACGCGACGATGAGCAGCACCGCCAGGCGGTGCTGCAACGCCTCCGACACCAGGAAGCCGCGCCAGAAGGGGATCGGCCCGATCGGCCAGTACTCGGTGTCGGCCAGCAGGAACAGGAAGACGGCGAGCAGCAGGAAGGCGAACGGCCAGTTGCGCGCCCACGACCAGCCGGCGCGGGCGGCCACGGCCAGCAGGCCGGCGAGCAGCACCGCCAATCCCGACATGTTGTGGTTGAACTCGGATACCGCGATGTCCGCCGGCGTGCTGGGCGTCGGCACCTGGCCGGGCACGAACGTGGTGTAAGAGTCGGGTAGCCGCCCGGCATTGGCCGCGGCGGCGGCACGCACCTGGGAGGGCAGCAGGTCCGTCGCCGCCGGCGGCATCAGGTGCGGCGCGCGCGGCGTAAAGCGCTGGACGATCTGGTGCGGCGTCACCAGCAGGTCGTGCGGCAGGTCGGCGGCCGGCGGCTGCGAGGTGAGGGACGCGGCGGCCAGGACCACCGTGAAGCCGATCCCCACCTCCGCCTCGGCGAAGCGGCGCAGGCGCAGCAGCAGCGACCGGTCCTCTCGCTCGACGCCGTGGACGATCGAGTAGTTGAGCGCCCCCAGGCCCAGCAGCAGTCCGAGCAGCGCGATCTTGGCGCCGACCATGGCGCCGTAGGCGGTGCCCACCGCGGCGTCGGGCCGCGCGACGTAGATCAGCGTCAAGCCGATGCCGGCGCCCACCAGCGCTGCGACGCTCGCCTGGGCCAGGCGCGAAAAGCGGTGGCCGATCGCCTTGGCGGCGTCGCCGGGAGAGCGGGGCAGGGCGAGCAGCAGGTAGGGCAGGCCGCCGATCCAGCAGGCGGTGGCGGCCTGGTGCAGGGCGGTCAGCGCGATGGGCAGGATGCGGTCGTCCAGCCGCGCTGCCGCGTGGCTGGTGGCGACCGAGGCGGCCAGGATGCCGAGCCCGAGAGGCACCGTCGCCAGGAGCGCCGGCGCCGGCCGCCACCGCCCGCCCGCTTCCCCGGACTCCGCCCGCGCCCCCACCGGCGAGGCCGCGGCAAGGACGGCGATGGCCAGCGCCAGGCCGCAGGCCACGGCGCCGGCGACGAAGAAGTTGGCGCCCGCCACCTCGCCCAGGCGCAGGTTGGCGGTGCCCATCAGCAGCGCCGAGTCCGCCGCCACGTAGCAGGCCTCGATCAGCGCCAGGGCGGCGGCGGCGCCGACCAGCAGCCGGCGGCAGGCGCGGGCGGCCGCGGCGCTGCCGGCGCCGCGATCCACCAGCAGCGCAAAGACGATGCCGCCGCCGACCATCGACTGGAGCGCGAGCGTCAGGCCGCGCAGCACGACCGAAAGGAAACCGAAGATGTCGAGCAGTTGGGTCATGGGAAGGCGGGGCGTGGGGGGGCCGACGGACCCCCCGTTCGCGCCGGCGGCGCGGCCTGGTCAGACCGGGGCCGCGCACCGCGGCGTGCGGCTATTTGACGGTGAAGGGCACCTCGCCGTTGGTGATGTGGCCGTCGGCGGCGAGCACCTGCCAGCGCAGGCGCCAGGCGCCGGGAGCCAGGCCGGCCGCCTTGGCGGTCAGCACGCTGGGCTCCTTCTGGGCATCCAGGGCGACGGCGCTCTCCTTGCCGTTCGGCGCCACCAGCGACAGGTGGGAGCGGGCGCCGTCGATGCGCGAGTTGAAGTGCAGCACGACAGGGACGTCCGGGCCGGCGACCGTGGACTTGGCGGCAGGGCTGGCCTTGACCAGGATGGCGTGGGCCAGCGCCGCGGAGGCGCCGGCCAGCAGCAGGGCGATTCCCAGGGCGGCCGCGATTCCCCGGCGGCGAACTGGAACTGGACGGGATCTCATCGAAAAATCTCCTCCTTGCCTCATCGCGGCGAGGGTAGCACAGCCGCGCCCGCAGGCGCGCCGGGCGGCGCACGCCGGCTCGCGGCGAGCGTCGCCGGTCGCTGCCGGCGGCAGCGGAGGCGGACGCGGACAGGGATGCGGAATGGAATTTGCAGGGTCATCCGGACGTGGTGGAGGGGCGCGCCACAAGGGCTCGCCGCCGCCGCTCAAAACCGAGATCAAGGAGGACGTTACGATGAATGTTCGACGCCTGGCTGTGCAACTCACCATGGCTTTTGTGCTGGTCGCCGTCGCGGCGCCGGCGAGCGCTCTGACCAAGTGCACGATGCGCTTCGACCTCAAGGAGTGGTCGGCGTTTTACAAGAAGGCCGACGGCCGCGGCACCATCGCCTGCGACAACGGTCAGACCGCCAAGGTCATCCTCGACGCCCGCGGCGGCGGCCTGAGCGCCGGCAAGGGTGAGATCCGCGACGGCAAGGGCACCTTCTCCGACGTGGCCGACATCCACGAGCTGTTCGGCGCCTATGCCGCCGCCGACGCCACCGCCGGCGCGGTCAAGAGCGCCGGAGCCAGCGGCCTCACCAAGGGTCCGGTTTCCCTGGGCCTGGACGGCAAGGGCACCGGCTGGGAGATCGGCATCTCCTTCGGCAAGTTCACCATCACGCCCGTCGCCCCGTAACGGCTTCCGTCCCGTCGGATAAGCCCGCCGCCGGCTTGCCAGGCGCGGCGGCGGGCGCCGGGCACCCGCGCCCCACCCTCCTACACCGGCAGGTGAAAGAAGGCCCTCAGCAGCGCCAGGATCTCGTCGAGGTTTTGGCGCCGGAACTCCCGCCGATACCCTTCCTGCAGCAGCTCGCTGCCGTGGCGCTTCTCCGCATCGGACAGCGCGGCAAAGGAACGGCCGTCCAGAAACTGAGTGAGCGTCCGCTCGGCGGCCTGACCGCGACCGGACCACCACACCTGCAGGTGATCGCCCAGGTAGAAGGCGTAGACCGGGATGCGCCGCCGGTCGCCCATCCACAGGAAGCTGTCCATCAGCTCGGGAACCGTGTCGCGGGCGAAGATCCCCAGCTCCCAGCCCGGCAGCTGCTCGACGATGCGCGCCCAGGTGGGCAGGGTGTGGAACACGTCCGGGCACCAGTCTTCGGCGATCGCCACCAGCCGCAGCGGCGGCAGCTGGCGCAGCGCTTCCAGGTCCGCGGGCCCGTGGCTGGGGGCGGCGTAGACCTCGGCGAACATTTCGCGGTTCTGGCTCACCGTCTGCAGATAGGCGGCGTAGGAAAGGCGGCGCCGCCACAGGTCTCTGGGCAGGGGGTTCATGGGCGAAACATAGCGCGATTCGCGGCCCCCGCGCCGCGCTGCCGCTTCCGTCCTTGCCGCCGCGCGCCGCGCGGCGGCCGGCGACCCGCCCGCGGCGAGGGCGGGCCGCCAGAACCCCAGCTTGATACCTAGCACGTCTATTCATACGGAAGGCACGCCCGCAACGTCCAAGCTCACTGCTCGCGAGCGAACGCCGCCACCTTGGCCAGGCGGTCTTCGGCGGCCGTCAGGTTGTGGCCCGCCAGGCCGCGCACCACTCGCCGCAGGCGCGGCGAGCGCTCAAAGAGAGGCGCCAGGCGGCGGCAGAGCGCGACCACCGCGACGCCCAGGGCCATCGTGCCCAGGAGCGTCACCAGCAGGTCGCTGCCGCTCATGTGCGCGTACAGATCGACGCCGAACCACGCCCGCAGGGCGACGATGCCGAACGGCACGCACCAGACCGGCACGCCGAACAGGAACAGCAGCTGCAGCGACCGCTCCGCCAGGGCGCGCAGGGCGGCCAGCCGGCGCTGGATCTCGACGACCGGCGCGTCCAGCTCGATCGCCGCCGCCTGGACCAGCTGCGCGACCTCGGACGCCAGGGCGCCGATCAGCCACAGGTGGAGCGCCAGCGCCGGCGCCAGGAAGCGCGGCTGGGACAGGTGGGAGTGGATGAACGTCCCCGTCCCCAGCAGGCAGAGCGCGGCCAGCAGCAGGTTGAACCAGGCGCCGGCGCGCAGCCAGCGCAGCGACGAGCGCGGCGCCGCCATCGCGGCGTGCTGCCAGATCTGCCGGTTGAGGCGCAGCACTTCGTCGATGCGCCGGTCCGCGGCCAGCCAGCGTTGCTGCAGATCGTCCAGGTCGTCGACAGTCATCTCCGGGTCTCCTTATCCGATGCGCCCGGCGGTGCGGAAGCACTCGCGCAGGCGGATCTTCAGGCGGCCGAGCTTGGTCGCCGCGTTGGTGGTGGTGATGCCGAGCACGCCGCCGATCTCCTGGTGGCTCTGGCCGTCCAGGTACAGCATCAGCAGCGCCCGGTCGAGCTCGTCGAAATGCGCGATGCAGCGGTAGAGCAGCGCGACGTCCGGGTCCTCGCCGTCCGCCGCCGCCAGGCCGCCGGCGACCTGCAGGATCTCGTCGCCGGCCGCGACCAGGTGGCGCGTCTGGGTGCGCTCGCGGCGCTGCCACGAGATCGCCACGTTGAGCGCGATGCGGTACATCCAGGTGGACGCCTTGTGGCGATCGTCGAAGCGCGGAAAGGCCCGCCACAGCTGCACCACGATCTCCTGCACCAGGTCCTCGCGGTCGGCGCCCGAGCGCCCGTACAGGCGCGCCACCTTGTAGAGCAGCCGGCGGTGGGCCTGCAGCAGGTCCAGGAACCTGGTTTGCGCCGGGGAGGTCGCGGTGTCTGCGGCTGCGGCAGCGGGGGAGGGAGGAGCGTTCACACCCTGATTATTCGCGCCAGGGGCGAAAACATCACACTGGATGGCGCGGTGCCGGCGGGACGGTGCGGCGCGCGGCGGCCGACGCGCCGCGCGCCGGGGAGGGCCGGGTTCAGAGGGCGCGCAGCTTCTCCATGTTCTTCCAGCCGCTGTCGCCCGAGATGGCGACGATCGTGCCGTCGATGCCCAGCTGCTGCGCCGTGCACACGGCCGCCTGCACCACGCCGCCGGTCTGGATGCCGACGAAGAGGCCGCGGTCGCGCAGCGCCAGGGTGCGTGCGGCCGCCTGCGCGAATTCGATGCGCGCCACGTGGTCGAAATAGCGGTCGTAGCCCAACTGGATGAACGGGGTGATGTAGTCGCCTTCGTCGAACGAACCGGTGCCGGGCAGGCGGGTGCCCACCGCGGACTGCACGGCCACCACGACCACGCCGGGCCGCTTCTCCTTGAGAAACTGCGCCGTTCCCAAAAGCGTGCCGCCGGTGCCGAGCGAGCCCACCACCATCGCCACGTCGGGGAAGTCGCTCAGGATCTCGGGGCCCGTCGTCTCGTAGTGGGCGCGCGGATTGGCCCACGAATGCAGCTGGTCCAGGAAGCAGTAGCGGTCGGGGGCGGCGGCGGCGATGTCGCGGCAGGCGCGGCTGCCCTCGATGGTGAACTCGCCCATGGTGTCCAACTGAGCGCCGTAGTAGCACATGAAACCGCGCTTGTCGTCGGTGAGCTTCGAGCTGGAGATGATCTTCACCGGATGGCCCAACAGCCGGCCGAAGTAGGCGATGGCGCAGCCCATGTTGCCGCTCGACGCGTCGATCAGCGTGCGTCCGGGCGACAGCGATCCCGCTTGCAGGTTCTCCTGCAGCAGCTTGACGCAGGCTCGGTCTTTGACGCTGCCGGTCGGGTTGGTCCCCTCCATCTTGACGAACAGATCGCCAACGGCCAGGTCGGGACAGGGCATTCTGAGGTGAGGCGTCTTGCCGACCATCGCCCAAACGTCTTCGCAGCGCATGCAAAGCCCCCTTTCAGCTGTGGAAGTGCGCGCCGGTCTTGCAACCGGGCTGGAACCGCCCGGTTGCAATCCAAACAATAGATGTGCCGTGCCGGACCGATCCGGGTCTATGCTCGGCTCGGCATCGCGCTGCAGAGCCGCGACTGCCGGTCCTGCAGGGACAGGGGGTATCGCTCCAATGGAACCGTCGTATCACCGCCGGCGCCGGGATCCAGGCGGCGGCGGAGCAGCCGTGCCGGGAGCCGCGGCCGCCAGAGACCGCGCCGTGCGGCGTGGGCTGGCGGGTGCGGTGGTGGCGTTGGCGATGGCGGCGGCGGTTGCGGCGATGGCGGTCGCGGGGGCGGGAGCGGCCGGCCCGCTGTGGGGGCTGGTGCCGGCCGCCGCGGCGGGAACGGCGGACGCGGCGGGTGCGGTGGGTGCGGCGGGCGCCAACCTGGACCCGGTGTATGCGGCGCTGCGCGGGGCGCGGCTGGACGGACGGGTGGCGGTCGTGCACGGGTTGCGGCTGGAGCGCGATGCGTTCCAGCTGGAGCTGGCGTCCGGGGCGCTCTACCTGGTGGCGCCGGTGGGCGGCCGCACCGTGGGGGCGGTCTTTGTCGGCCAGGGCACACTGCGGTTGCGGCCGGACACGGCGGTCGAGCGGCGGCAGCTGGGGCTCTACCTTGGCGAGGGCAAGGACTTTGACGCGCTCGCCGATTCCTTCGACGAGATGCTGCTGCTGTTCACCGACGGCACCGCGGCGCAGATCGGCCAGGCGGCTGCGATCGAGCAGCGCGCGGTCGAGCCGCGCGTCCAGCAGGTCTACGAACGGTGGCTGGCGCGCCAGCGCCAGGATTTCCATCTGAATCTCCAGCTGCGCCTGGCGCGCGACCTGCTCAACCACCCCGGCCAGGACGGCGGCGCGTTCCTGGCGCTGCTTGCCGGCAGGCGGCTGCCGCCGGCGCTGCTGGCCGCCGATCGCGACGGCGTCGGGTCGCTGGTGACCGGCTTCCGCCTCGGCCGGGCGCCGGCCATGCTCTATGTGCCCGATCCACGGCGCGGTGGCTTCTGGTACCTGAGCGACCGGCCCGGTGGCGGTGACCAGGCTTCAGGCCCGGCGGTGCCGCTGGCGGAGGCTCTGGGCTATCGCGTCGACACGACGGTGCGTCGCGATACGGACCTGGCCGGCGTCACCACCATCCGGCTGCGCGTGGCGGCGCCCGGCCTGCGCCTGCTGCCGATCCACCTGGCGCCGCGGCTGCGGCTGGCTGAAGTGTCGTATCGGGAGCTGGCCCCTGGCGCGGCAAATGGTGCCGGCCCGGCGGCTGCCGCCGGCGCACAGGACGGCACCGGCCCGGCGGCCGACCCCGGCGCGCCGGACGGCGGCGACGCGGCGGCGGTGGTCCAGGCTCCCGCTGCCGCCAGCCGGGCGGCCGGTTGGGTACAGGAAGACGCCGCCCTGGACGGCGGCGACGCGGCGATTGTCTTCCCCGACCGGCTGGAGGCGGGAACGACGCTGGCGTTGCGTCTGGCCTATCAAGGCGACGCCGTGCTGCGCGACGCCGGCGACAAGAACTATTACGTGGATGCACGCGCCAGCTGGTATCCCAACCTGGGGACCTTCGCGCAGCCGGCGCCTTTCCAGCTGAGCTACCGGGTGCCGGCCGGCAACCAGGTGATTTCGGTCGGCCGCCTGCTCAGCGCCGGCGACCAGGGCGGCCAGGCGGTTTCGCAGTGGCAGACCGACGGCGGCATCCGCGTCGCCGGCTTCAACTACGGTCGCTTCAAGAAACTGGAACAGAGCGATGAGGCAAGCGGCGTGCAGCTGCAGGTCTTCACCAATCCCGGCACGCCGGACGCCGTGCGCACCATCAACTCCGCCATGCGGGGCGAGCCGCGTGCCATCGGCCTGCTGCCCCCCGGAACGCTCTACAACACCGCGCCGCAGGCCAGCCTGGGCGTCGTCAACACCGCGCGCCTGGCGGAGCAGGCGATGGCCGACGGCATCAACGCCGCCCGCATCTTCACCACCTACTTCGGGCCGCTGGCCGCGCCGCACGTCGCGATCACCCAGCAGTCGCAATTCACCTTCGGCCAATCCTGGCCGTCGCTGATCTTCATGCCCTATCTCGCCTTCCTGGACGGCACGCAGCGCCAGCGGCTGGGCCTGGCCGGCGCCAACGACTTTGTGGAGCAGGTCGGTTTTCACGAGCTGGCACACCAGTGGTGGGGCCACCTGGTGGGCGCCAGCACCTACCGCGACGTCTGGTTGGAAGAGGGCTTCGCCGAGTTTTCCGCCGCGCTCGCCGTGCAGCACACCCTGGGCTGGAACGCCTACGTCCGCTTCTGGAGCGAAGCGCGCCAGCGCCTGTTCACCCTGCCGCGCCACGGTGCCCTCGCCGGCGCCGACGCCGGCCCCATCCGCCAGGGCTTCCGCCTGGCCACCGAGCGCAGCCCCGGCGCCTACCAGGCCGTCGTCTACGGCAAGGGCGGCTACGTCCTGCACATGCTGCGCATGCTCCTGTGGGACAGCGCCGCCAAGGAGCCCGACCACCGCTTTGTCGACCTGATGCACGACTACACCGCCACCTTCGCCGGCAAACAGGCCACGACCGCCGACTTCCAGCACGTCGTCGAGCGCCACATGACGCCGGCGATGGACGCCGCCGGCGACGGCACCATGACCTGGTTCTTCCGCCAATGGGTCGAAGGCACCGAAACTCCGCGCTACGTCGCCGACCTGCGCCTGCAACCGGCCGGCGACCAGCTCCGCATCGCCGGCACCATCGCCCAACAGGGCGTCGGCGCCGACTTTCACGCCACCCTGCCCATCTACCTGGAATTCCCCAACCGCCAATACGTGCGCGTCGGCACCGTGCCCGTCACCGGCAGCGCCGTCGTCCCCGTCGACCTGCAGCTGAAAGTCCCCAAGCGTCCGCTCGCCGCCGCCATCAACGCGCGCGGCGAAGTCCTGGCGCGCGACTGAGCGGCCCCCAGGCCCACACGCACGTCGGCGCGGCACGCATTTTGCGATTGGCCAACCCAGTGCGATTGACCAACCCAGAAGGAGGCGCGTCATGGCCCATGCGATCTGGAAAGGCAACCTCAGCTTCGGCCTGGTCAACATCCCGGTGAGCCTGGTCGCGGCGGAAAAGACCGACGAGCTGCACTTTCATCTGCTCGACCGGCGCGACAAGTCCGCCATCAAATACCAGAGGGTCAACGCCCAGACCGGACGCGAGGTCCCCTGGGACGACATCGTGCGCGGCTATGAATTCGAGCCCGATCGCTACGTGATCTTTTCCGACGACGATTTCAAGCGCGCCAATCCCGTCAGCACCCAGACCGTCGAGATCCTGGAGTTTGTCGACCTGTCCCAGATCTCCACCCTCTACTTCGACAAACCTTACTATCTTGCTCCCGACGGCAAGGCCACCAAGTCCTACGCCCTGCTGCGCGAAACCCTCTCCCGCAGCGGCAAGGCCGGCATCGCCAAGGTCGTCATCCACACCCGCCAGCACCTGGCCGCCGTCATCGCCACCGAAAACCTCATCGTCCTCAACCTGATGCGCTTCGCCGACGAGCTCCGCGACCCCGCCGACCTGGACCTGCCCGCCGCCGCCGCGCGCCTCACCGACAAGGAGCTCAAAATGGCCCGGCAGCTGGTCGACTCCATGATCGAAACCTGGGACCCCAGCCGCTACCGCGACGACTACCGCACCGACGTCAAAGCCCTCATCGACCGCCGCGTCGCCGCCGGAGACCTGGAAGCCGGCAAGAAGCTCCCCGCCCCCCGCCGCCCCGCCGCCGGCAAGGTCGTCGACCTCATGGCCCTGCTGCAAAAGAGCCTGCAGGAAGGCGGCAAACGCCGCTCCGCCACCACCCGCTCCAGCAGCGCCCATGCCGCCGCCAACCGCTCCAACCGCCCCGCCGCCAGCCGCGCCGCCGGCGCCAAAGCTCCTGCCAAGTCCGCCGCTGCCGCCGCCAAACCCGCCGCCGGCAAGGCCGCTGCCACCGGCGCCAAAGCTGCCGCCCGCCGCCGCCCCGCGGCGTCCCACGCCGCCACCCGCTCCCGCCGCCGCACCGCCTGAGCCCGGTCGCCGCACCGCCGAGCCCGGTAGCCGCACTGCCTTCGCCCGGTCGCCGCACCGCCTCAGCCCCTCGTCGCGGGGCGACGCCGGTCGTGACGCGACAAGTGCGCGCTGGAGTATGCTGCGCTCATACCGCCCCGCCGTACCCCCCACGCGCCTAGCCCTCCCGAGCAGGGCGGCGCGGAGGCGGGCCAACCCGTCCAAGGAGGACTCGATGAGATCGAAGTCGCTGCTGCTCCTGGTCCTGACAGGCTGCGTCCTGACGCTGGTGCTGAGCGATCATTCGCTCGCCCAGCAGTCCAAGGAAACCGCCGCCGACGATGAAGCCGCCCGCATCCACATCGGCCTGACCATCGCCCCGGTGCCGCTCGCCTTGCGCCACAAAGACCCCAACCTGGTCGGCCTGGGCAGCTATCTGGTCAACACCCAAGCCGGCTGCAACGACTGCCACACCAACCCCTCCTACCTGCCGTCCGGAAATCCCTTCATGGGCGAGCCCGCCAAGATCAATGTCGCCGGCTACCTGGCGGGAGGCCAGGTCTTCGGCCCCTTCACCTCCCGCAACATCACCCCCGACGCCTCGGGCAATCCCGCCGGTCTGACCTTCGCCGGCTTCACCGCCGTCATGCGCACCGGCGTCGACCCCGACCACCTCCACCCCGCCCTGGGCCCGCTCCTCCAGGTCATGCCCTGGCCCACCTACTCCCGCATGACCGACCACGACCTGGCCGCCATCTACGAATATCTGCGCGCCATCCCCTCGCTCCCCGACGCCCCCGGCGCCAGCTAACCCGCGGAGCGCGCACCCCGCCGGCGGTCCGGAGCCACCGCGCCCCGGCCGCCGGCCCGCAGGTCAGGACCGATCAACAGAGGCAATTCCCATCGATAATTTTGAAGTACTGCGGATTCGTGCCCCAGCACGTCAGCTCGCCATTCGCCATTCCCGATCCGTCCGGTCGCTCCACAGCCCGGCTGCAGCCATCCTGTGTGCCTGATATCCAGACGGATCGCCCGCGGCCGGCTGCTACTCCTTGGCGTGATCCAGTTCGTGGAACTGGGTAATCTCGATGGTCCCGTCGGGAAAACGCGCGATGATTTCGAGTTCGCCGCCCATGGCTTCGACAAAGCGGCGCAATGTGCTGACGTACATATCGGTGCGATGTTCGATTTTCGAGATCTCCGGCTGGGTGGCGCCGAGCTCCCGGGCAAGCTGCTCTTGCGAGAGCTGGCGCGCGCGGCGCAGTTCTTGAAGCGGCATGGCGGCAAGAAGCTCCTGCTTTCGCTGCTCCACCGCGGCGCGCCAAGTGGCCGGCTTGTGGGTTATCAGATCGCGAAACTTCTTGTGACGAAGGGCTGAGGGGGCGGGGGCACGGCTCTATGGATCTGGCCGGCATGCGGTGCCGGCGGCGCCGTCCGATGGAAGCGGGACGCGCTGCGAGCCCTCGGTAGAGCGCTCCTCCGAATCCGACGATCTCGTTGCCGTCCCCGATGCTAGGATCTAACTGGAGGCCGAAAAATGTCCGCAAGAACCTACACCGCCATCCTGGAGAGAGAAGGCGATCTCTATGTTGCCCTCTGTCCTGAGCTGGACGTGGCGAGTCAGGGACCCTCTGTCGAAGAGGCCACCGCGAACCTCAAGGAAGCTGTCGAGCTATTCCTGGAGTGCGCCGACCCCCGCGAGATCGCCGAGCGCGAGCACGGCACCGTTTTCGTGACCCACTTCGAAGCCGTGCATGGGTAGACTCCGAGTTCTGTCTGGCCGCCAGATCTGCCAGATCCTCGCAAAAAAAGGCTTCGCAGAGGTCCGCCGGCGCGGCAGCCACATCGTCATGCAGCTCCGCACGGCGGAAACGACGGTCACTGTTCCGGTGCCCGATCATCATCAGGTGGCGATCGGAACGCTTCTGGCGATCATCCGCCAGAGCGGCATCGCACGCTCGGCATTCGAAACCTGACCGAGAGGAGGCGCCGGCGCGGCAGGCTTTAGGCGCACGAACTCTGTTGTGCGTGCCGCAGCAAGGGTGCCGCCGCCGACCCCGCGGCGGCCGCTGCGTACACCGCTCAGCCGGTGATCTGCGGGTGGCGGGGGGAGAGGCGCTGGGGGTCGCCGCCGGCGAGCTGGCGCAGGGCGGCTTCGGTGTAGCGGGCGGCCATGACGCCTCGCCATTGGGCTTGGTAGTCGGTGTTGTCCATGGGGGTGACGGTCTTGCGCACCAGGCGGCCGGCGGCGGCGAGCAGGTCCGCGTCGCCGGCGACGGCGGTGAGGGGCTGGCCGACCAGCAGGGCGGCGGCGGCGTCGGCGGCGGTGGGGGCGCTGGCGACGGCGCCCAGGTAGATTTTGGCGCGGGTGACGGTGCCGGCGGTGTCGGTCCAGACGGCGGCGGCCACGGAGAGGACGGCGAAGTCGATCGAGCCGCGGCGGCGTAGCTTCCAGAAGGCGGAACGGCACTCCTGGTTGCCGGCGGCGGCGGGCAGGGCGATCTGGGTCAGGATCTCGCCGGGCTGCTTCGCCAGGTATTGAATCCCGTCGTCGCGGTAGAGGTCGGCGATGGGCAGCTCGCGCTCTCCGACCTGGGAAGTCAGGCGGACGGTGGCGCCCAGGGCGCAGAGCATGGGGGCGGAGTCGGAGGCGGTGTGGGCCCAGCAGCGCGGCGAGCTGGTGGCGACCCAGCAGATGTGCCCGTCTTCTTTCATGCAGTAGTCGATCGAACGGCGCCACTCTTCGGTCTGGTTGTAGTAGGTGCAGCGGGTGTCGACGCAGACGTTGCCGCCCAGGGTGCCCATGTTGCGCAGCGGCGGCGAGGAGATCGAGGCGACCGCGGTGGCGAGCGCCGGGTAGCGGGCGACGATGTGCGGGTGGCGGGCGACGTCGTCCAGGAGGGTGGTGGCGCCGATGCGCAGGCCGTCGCCGTCGCCGTTGTGGACGCCGGCCAGGCCGGGGATGCCCATCAGGGTGATGACCTTGGCGGCCTTCTGGTGGCGGCGCTTCATGTTCGGCCACAGGTCGGTGCCGCCGGCCACGACGCGCACCGGCGCGCCCTCGGCGGCGCCCTCTTCGACCAGCAGGCGCGCCGCGTCCTCAAGGGTTGTGGGACGCAGCAGCTGAAACGGCGGCAGGCGCAGCATGTCAGTCTTGGCGATCCCGCGGGCCGCCGCCGGTGCCCGGATCGCGCGGGCCGCCACCAGTGCCGGCCGCCCGCGGGCCGCCGGCCTTGGGGCCGCCGCCAGCGCTGGCTCCGCCGCGGGTGCCCTTGCGGATGTCGGTGGTCATGGCGGCCAGGCGCTTTTGCCGCAGCATCTCTTCGCGCGTCGACATGGTGCCGCTGGCGCCGCGCATGCCGGAGCGCGGGCGGTCGGCGAACTCGTTGATGGCGGTGCCGTCGCCTCCCTGCTCGGGGGTGGGGACGATGAGGCGCTCGCCGTAGTCGATCGCCGGGAAGGTGGCCGGGCCGAAGCGAGCTTCCTTGCCCTTGGCCTGGTTGTCCAGCGCCTTGAGGACCATGTAGGGCTGGATGGGCACCTGGTCGATGCGCACGCCCAGGGCGTCGTACAGGGCGTTGGCGACCGCCGGCATGATCGGCAGCAGCGGCCCCTGGCCGACTTCCTTGGCGCCGAAGGGGCCGCGCGGCTCGGGGTCTTCGATCAGGTAGGTGGTGACCGGCGGCATGTCGGGCAGGGTGAGGCTCTTGTACTCCAAAAGCGACGGGTGGCGGTGCACCAGGGCGGACGACAGGTGGCGCGGCAGGCGGCGGAAGACCTGCTCTTCCATCATCACTTCGCCCAGGCCCATGTAGACGCTGCCTTCGACCTGGCCCATGACCAGCGCCGGGTTGAGGGCGCGGCCGATGTCGTGGGCGATCCAGACGTGGACGGGCCGCCAGATGCCGGTTTGTTCGTCGGCTTCGACTTCGACCACCGCGGCGCTGTAGGAGTAGGCGGGGGAGGGGCCGACGCCGGCGCCGCGGTAGCGGCCGGGCGAGCGCGGCGGCGTGTAGCTGCCGACGGTGCCCAGGGCGCCGTGGCGCGCTTCGGCGCAGATGACCGCTTCGGCGAAGGAGAGGCCGGTCGCGGGGTTGGCGGCGTCGAAGACGCGGCCGCCGGCGAAGACCAGCTGGTCGCCCGGCACCTCGAGCTGCGCCGCGACCGCCGACGCGATCAGGTCGCGGGCGCGTTCCGCCGCTTGCAGCGCGGCGTTGCCGACCATGAGGGTGACGCGCGAGGAGTAGCTGCCCAGGTCGACCGGCGTCAGGTCGGTGTCGGCGACGCACAGCCGGATGTCGGCCAGGGCGATGCCCAGCACTTCGGCGACCACGGCGGCGAGCACCGAGTCGGACCCCTGGCCGATTTCGGTTTCGCCGCAGAAGACGGCGACGCAGCCGGAGCGGTCGAGCTTGAGCTGCACCGCCGATTGCGGCATGTGGTTCCAGTAGATGGGCAGCCCGGCGCCGCACAGGTAGGAGCCGCAGGCCAGGCCCAGGCCGCGCCCGCGCGGCAGCCGCCCGCGGCGCTCGCGGAAGCCGCTGCCGGCGACCACGGCTTCGATGCAGCTCTTGAGGCCGATGGTGCCGATGCGCAGCCAGTTGGCGGTGATCGAGTCGGGCGGCGCCAGCATGCGCAGGCGCAGGTCGGCGGGGTCGATGCCTAGACTCACCGCGATCTTGTCGAGCTGGACTTCGAAGCCGAAGCGCGGCTGCGGCGTGCCGTGGCCGCGCTTGGGGCCGCACGGCGGCTTGTTGGTGAACATGCGCGCGCCTTCGAAGCGGTAGGCGGGCAGCTTGTAGGTCACCGTCTGCAGGGCGCCGGTGTAGTACGTCGAGGCGACGCCGTAGCTGCCGTAGGCGCCGCCGTCGAGCGCCGTCTGCAGGTGTTGCGCGGTGATGGTGCCGTCGCTGCGCACGCCGGTGCGCAGGCGCATCAGCACCGGGTGGCGGCCGCGATGGCAGTAGAAGACCTCTTCGCGGGTGAGCGACACCTTGACCGGGCGGCCCAGCTTGAGCGCCATCTTGGCGGCGACGATCTCATGGTTGAACGGGTCGCTCTTGCCGCCGAAGCCGCCGCCGTTCGAGCAGGCGATGACCCGGATGCGCGCCGGCGGCAGCTCCAGGACGCGCGCCAGGGCGCGGTGGGCGTAGTGCGGCGTCTGCGTCGAGGAGTAGACGGTGACCCGCTCGTCGTCTTCGGGGACCGCGACGGTGGCGTGCTGCTCCATGGCCAGGTGGGTGTTGCCTTCGTAGAAGAAGACGTCTTCGAACACCTGGTCGGCCGCCGCGAACCCCTGGTCGACGGCGCCGAACTCCATCGCCACCCGCTTGTGCACGTTGCCGACGTCGCCGTAGTCGTGCAGCCTGGGTTCAGGGGTGGCGAGCGCCTCTTCGATGCCGGAGATGGTCGCCAGCTGCTCGTAGTGGACGCGCACCCGGTAGGCGGCTTCGTAGGCGGCGTCTTCGGTGACCGCCGCCACCGCCGCCACCGGGTCGCCGACGAAGCGCACGCGGTCGGGGCACAGCGCATGCTCGTCCTGCGAGACGGGCAGGATGCCGAACGGGATCGGCATGTCCTGCCCGGTCAGGAAGCCGAGCACGCCGTCGACCTTGGCGGCTTCGGTCAGATCGATGCTGACGATGCGGGCGTGCGGCACCGTCGAGCGCACCAGCCGCAGGTAGACCATGCGCGGAAAGCTGAGGTCGTCGGCGAAGCGGGTGCTGCCGGTCACCTTGGCGCGGCCGTCGACGCGGCGGAAGGGCTTGCCGATGATGTTCGGTTCGCGCTCGCGGACCGGCTCGGGCGCCGGCTTGGGGATGGGTTCGGCCATGGCTAGTCCTCGCCCCGCGCGCCGGGGGCCAGGTGCAGCGTCCCCTGCGCCTGCGGCATCGACGCCGGCGCCGGCAGGGGTGCGCCGTAGAGAATCTGGGCGGCGGGGGTCCAGCTTTCGCCGCGCAGCAGCGCGGCGGCGCCTTCCACCGCTTCCAGGATCTTTTGGTAGCCGGTGCAGCGGCACAGGTTGCCGGCCAGCGCTTCCTCGATCTGGCCGCGCGTCGGCCGCGGGTTGGCGGCCAGCAGGGCGTGCGCCACCAGCAGGATGCCCGGCGTGCAGTAGCCGCATTGCGCGGCGCCCAGGTCGGCGAACGTCGCCTGCAGCGGGTGGAGGCTGTTGCCCTGCTGCAGACCCTCGACGGTGAGCACGTCGCGGCCCACGGCGTCGGACGCCAGCGCCAGGCAGGACAGCACCGGCCGGCCCTCCAGCAGCACCGTGCAGGTGCCGCATTCGCCCAGCTCGCAGCCGTGCTTGGTGCCGGTCAGGCCGCACTCTTCGCGCAGCACTTCGAGCAGGGTGTGATGGCCCGGCGCCACGACGACGCGATCGCCGCCGTTGATCTTGAGGCGCAGCACAATGTTGTCGTCGAGGGCCATCGTCGTTTCCTTGCCCGCCATAGTACCGCTTGGCCGCGCGGCCAGGCGAGCCCACCGCCGCACCGGCGGCGCGCGCGGCGCACCGGTCGCTCGCCGGGAGGGCGGCCGGCACGGCACCGAGGCTATTTCAGGGGTTGCAGCTCTCCCAGCACCGTCGGGATCAGCTCGGCGACGGTCGGGTGGATGTGGACGGCGCGCTGGATCACGGTGTAGGGCGCCCGCGCGTACATCACGTCGAGCACGCAGTGGACCGCTTCGTCGCCGCCGACGCCGAGCACGGCGGCGCCCAGGATCTGGTGGGTTTCGGCGTCGACCAGCACCTTCATGAAGCCGCGGGTGTCGCCCTTTTCGATCGCCCGGCTGACCCGCGTCATCGGGCGCTTGCCGACCAGCGCCGGGCGGCCGGAGCTGCGCACCTGCGCCTCGGTCTGGCCGGCGCGCCCCAGGGGCGGATCGATGAACAGCCCGTAGGTCTGGATGCGGTCGCTGACGCGGCGGGAGTCGCCGTCCAGCAGGTTGGCGGCGACGATCTCGAAATCGTTGTAGGAGGTGTGGGTGAAGGCGCCCTTGCCGTTGCAATCTCCCAGCGCCCAGATGCCGGGGACGTTGGTGCGCAGCTGGTCGTCGACCACGACGTAGCCGCGCTGGTCGACCGCCACTCCGGCGGCGTCGAGCCCCAGGTCGCCGGTGTTGGGCCGCCGGCCGACCGCCAGCAGCAGGTGCGAGCCGACGCATTCGGGCGGGCCGTCGGTGCAGTCCACCCCCACGGCGATGCCGTCGGCGTGCGGCGCGACCTTGATGCAGCGGGCGTTCAGGCGGATGTTCACCCCCTCGCCCTCGACGATGTCGCGGATGGCGTCCGACACGTCCTGATCTTCGCGGCCGAGCAGGCGCGGCCCCATCTCGACGATCGTCACCTGGCTGCCGAAGCGGCGGTACATCTGGGCGAATTCGAGCCCGATGTAGCTGCCGCCGACGACCACCAGGTGGCGCGGCAGGGTGTCCAGGTCCAGGATCGTCGTATTGGTCAGATACGCCACCTGGTCCAGGCCGGGCAGGTCCGGCACCGTCGCCCGCCCGCCGACGTTGAGAAAGATCCGCTCCGCCGCCAGCCGCTGGTCGCCGACGCTCACTTCCTGCGGCCCGGTCAGCCGCGCGTGCCCCTGGATCACGGTGCAGCCGGCGAGCTGACGCAGACCGCGCTCCACCCCTTCCGCCGCGCTGCCGGCGATCCTGTCCTTGCGCGCCTTGACCTGCCGCAGGTCGACGCGGACCGCGTCCGCGCCGCCATCGCCGCCGATCGCAACGCCGTAGTCGGCGCCGGTGCGGGCCAGGTGCGCCGCGTAGGCGCTGGCCACCAGCGCCTTGGTCGGCGTGCACCCGGTGTTGACACACGTGCCGCCAAAGAGCTTGCGCTCGACGACCGCCACGGTCATCCCGGCCTTGCTCAGCCGGGCGGCCAGCGCCGGCCCTGCCTGGCCGGTACCGATGATGATGGCGTCGTAGCGATGGGTCATGGGGGTTCCTCCGAGCCTGGCCGGCCGGGGGAGTCTATCCCGGCTCGCCCCGCGGCGCGGAACCCGGTGGGGAGAGAGGGGCGAGCGTGGTGCTCCAGTCCAGGCGCCGGCCCGCGGCCGTGGGGGCGCGAGCCGGTGGCGGTGGCTGCCGCGTGCGGATGGACTGAAGGGCTAGCGATAGAAGTACGGATCGAGCACGCTCACCTGGGTGACGCGATCGATCGGCAGCTGATTCTTGCCCGCCACGCGGCGGATCGCCTCCGGATCGGGGCCGTCATAGATGCAGAACGTCTTGTTCTTGTCGTCGCTGACGTAGGAGTGGATCCAGGTCACCCCGTCCTCGGCGTTGGTCGCCACGACGGTGCGGCAGGTTGCGGCGCCGTCGGCGGTAAGGGGGATCTCCAGACCGTTCGGAAACGTCCTTTCGACCATGTATCGCGGCATCGGTGTCTCCTCTCGGGGCCTGGGATGTCGCCCCGCCAGCTCAGTGTACCCGACGTGGCACGGCCGAAGATGCTCCCCGAAGTTATTGCAATCAATGAGATATCTTGACATATGGCGGCTGGCCGGCAGAACGGGGGTGCAGGCCGGGCCCGGCGAGACGGATTAAGATAGCGGCCTTCCGCAGCGCGCGCCCCGTGTGCGCCGTTGCGGCACCAAACGTGCCGAAGCGCCGCCGCCACCACCGCACGCCAGCTCCTGCCGCCGCTGCGCTCGTCCTGCTGCTCGCCGCCGGCGCGGTGGCCTGTGGCGCGGGGCGTGGCGGGGCCGTGGCAGGGGGCGGGGCCGGCCAGACGGTGCCATCGGCCGTGGCCGACCCGCCGATCGTCGAGTGGCAGCGGGTGCTGTCGTCGTCCTGCCAGGACTGCGGCGACGGGCGGCAACCCAGCCCTGCCGTCGACACTACCCCAGCGCCGCCCCCGGGCAGCCCCAGCTCCCAGCCCGCCGCAGGCGCGTCGCGTTCGGCAGGGGCGGGGCAGCAGCAGGGTGAAGGGAACCCTCCGGCAAGAGGGGAGCGGCAGCAGTCAGGTGGCGGCGACCAGCCGGCAAGCGGCGAACGGCCAGCGGCGGCCGGGCCGCGGGAGGTAGGCGGCAGTGAGGCGCCGGCAGCAGCCGGCCGGGGGTCGGCGCCGGCCGCGGTGCCGGCGGCCGGGGCGGTGACGGAGCGGGTGGCGATCGGTTTGGGCGGGCTGTGGCTGGGGCCGGTGGATGGCCCGCGCACGCACTACCTGTTCGTGCGCCGGCGGCGCACCGAAGAGCTGGCGCAGTTCGTCCATGCTTACGCGCCGTTCCGCGTCGCCACCGGCGGTGGCGCGGGGGGCGGCGAGCTTGCCTTCCATGGCCGCGGCACGTCGGTCGCCGGCGCCGCCGAGCGACGGATGATCACCGAGTGGACGCGCGCGGTGGTGGTCGAGCTGGGCGCCGGGTCGGGCGCCTCGCCGTTCGGTCTGGTCCTGGCGTGGCATCGCGTGGCTTCCACCGGCGCCCGCTGCGACGACCTGGCCGTCTACTTGAGCGGCGACGTGCGGGCCGGTACCTGCGGCGGCGGCGCCGAGATGCACGGTCGCCTTGGCGGCGAGCGCCTGGGCCGGTTCTATGCCTGGGTCGACGGCCTGCAACCCTTTCAGGACAGCGGCGAGCAGGAGGTGAGCGCCGACGCGCTCCTGGCCCGGTTGGTGTTTGCCGGCCGCGGCCCCCGGCCGGCCACCAGGACCGACATCGACGCCCTCGCCTCGTTTGCGGAAACCCTCCACCGCGAGCTGGCGACCCCCGCCTCGGCGGTCGGCGGGGGCGCCGGGAGCGCCGGTCCCGGCGGGGCCGGCGCCGGCGGCTCGGCGGCCCCTGCGGGCAGCGGCGGGGCGGCGATCGCCGGCGCCCCGACCTTGCCACCGCTCGCCGGAGACGCGGCCGAGCCGTCCCTTGCCGCCAGGGCGCCAGCGGTGCCGCCGCCGGCACCGCCGCCAGCCGCGGCGCCGGCAGAACCCGCCGCCGCCGCCGACTCGGAGGCCGCGGGTGAGCCCTCGCCGCCGCCCCCTCCCGCCGCCCGCTGGTAGCTGCCGGCTCCGGCCATGCGTTCTGGGTGCGTCAATGCGCGGCTCACCAGGAAGTCGGACCGGGGGGCCAACCCAGCAGGAGCTCGTCCTTTCCCGGCCGGGCGGGTGGGCGCCCGGCGGGTTACTTGGCGATGACGCCGCGGAAGCCGTGCGAGATGAGGGCGGCGACGTCGGCCAGGACGCGGGGGAGGGCCAGGCCGCCGGGGCAGGCCAGGTAGCGGGGCTCCCAGGTGGGCTCGAACTTTTCCTTGTACTGGCGCAGGCCCTGGAAGTTGTAGAAGTGCTCGCCGTGGCGGTAGACCAGGGTGCCCAGGCGGCTCCACAGGGGGGCGATGGCGCGCCCTTCCAGGCCGGACAGCGGGGCCATGCCCAAGTTGAACCAGCGGTAGCCGTTGGCGCGTCCCCAGAGCATGAGCTGGACGAAGAGGTAGTCCATGATGACGGCGGGGGCGCCGGCGGCGTGGCGCATCAGGTCGATCGACATCTCTTCGCGGTCGCTGCCCAGCCAGAGGTTGGCAAAGGCGATCAGGCCGCCCGGGCCGCGGACCAGGGCCAGCGGCAGGCGTTGCAGGTAGGCGTCGTCGAAATAGCCCAGGGAGAAGCCCTTTTCGCGGGTGTTCTTCTCCTTGAGCCAGGCGGCCGACATGGCTTGCAGGTGGGGCATCAGGGGTGCCACCTGGGTGGCGGAGATGACCTCGAAGCGCGCCCCCAGCTCTTCGGCCTTGCGCGCCGCCCAACGGAGCTTTTTGCGCCCCGGTCCGGCGAGCGAGAAGTCGGCCAGGGGGACGCGCGCTTCTTCTCCCAGCTTGATCAGGGAGAGGCCGAGGTCGACGTAGAGGTGCAGGCGCTTTTCGTTGACCTGGTAGAAGGAGCACCAGCCGCGGTGCTGGTCGCAGAGCTCGCGGAAGCGCCAGGCGAGCTCGGCGCGCTCGGCTTCGGGTCCCACCGGATCGCCCATCGAGACCCAGCTGCGGCCTTCGACGCCGTACATCAGCATCGCGCTACGGCTGGCGTTCCACAGCAGCTGCTTGTCGCCGAGCAGCGCCAGGTAGGCGTAGGTGCGCGGCGAGGAGGCGGCGACGGCGGCGGCGCGGTCCAGGTCGGTCGCGTCAGGCCATTCGGGGCGGTGCAGGGCGGGCCGCAGCAGGCGCCAGAGCGCCACGCCGAGCGCCACCGAAACCACTCCCACCGAGGCGCGCAGGAAGCGCGGCGCGTTGCCCAGCAGGGTGAAGCGCCACATCGGGTCCTGCCAGTACTGCGGGTTCTGGTAGGAGAAGATCCCCAGCCACAGCGAGCCGCCGACGACGATGGTGGTGGCGGCGATCCAGGCGGGGGTGAAGGGTTCGTTGATCAGCGCCGACTTGCGGTAGAAGTGGCGGCGGCAGAGCAGCAGCGCCGCCAGCATCAGCGACAGCGCGATGGCCTCTTCGTAGTCGAAGCCCTTGAGCAGCGACACCACGGCGCCGGTCGCCAGCAGGCCGGCGGTGAGCTGGAAGGCGGAGTCCAGCCGCCGCTGCAGGCCCAGCGCCAGCAGCAGCAGGCCGACGCCGACCAGGCTGCCGACGAAGTGCGAGGCTTCGATGACCGGCAGCGGCAGCAGCGCGCTGACCCAGTCGAGCCGCGTGCGCATCTCCGGGGTGGCGCCCGAAACCAGCAGGATGGCGCCGCCCAGGAATGTGGTCAGCGACAGCACCTGCGGCACGACTCCCGAAACCCGCGAGCCGATGCCGCGCGCCACCCGCAGCACCTGGCGGTGGCGCAGCCGGGTCTCGTAGGTGCCGAGCATGAGGCTGGCGACGATGAGCGGCGCGAAGTAGTAGATGCCGCGGAAGGCGAGCAGCGCGCCGACGATGCGGGGCACCGGCAGGCCGGGCGCCAGGTGCACCAGCAGGTAGAGGATGCTGGCTTCGAGCACCCCCAGGCCGCCCGGCACCTGGCTGGCGACGCCGGCCAGCTGCGCCAGCAGGAAGACCGCCAGCAGCTGCGGGAAGTCCAGGCCGTGATGGCCGGGTCCGGGCAGCAGGGCGTAGAGGGTCGCCGCCGCCAGCCCCCAATCCAGGCAGGAGGTCACCAGCTGGCTGATCGCCAGCCGCGGCCCCGGCAGCGGGATCTCCAGGCCGCCGATCGACAGCGGCGCGCGGCGGCGGGTGGCGACCGTCAGGTAGGCGACGCTCAGGGCCAGGAAGAGGACGCCGATCGGGCGGGCGCTCGCCAGGTGGAAATAGAAACCCTGCGGCAGCGGCAGCGGCTCGATCAGGAAGGCGATGCCGCCCAGGGTGATGAAGCCCAGCCAGAAGGTGAGAAAGCAGAACAGCACCACGCGCGTCACCTGGAGCGCCGTCAGCCCCCATCCCGAGTAGAGGCGGGCGCGCACCGGCGTGCCGGTGAGCAGGGCGAAGCCCAGGCTGTTGCTGAACGCGTAGCCGGCGAAGGAGGCCAGGGCGATCTTGCGGTAGGGCAGCGGATTGCGCAGGTAGCGGAAGGCCAGCGTGTCGTAGCCGGTCATCGCCAGGTAGCCCAGGGTGGTGGTGAGCACGGCGAGCAGCAGGCGGTGGGCCGGCAGCGCGCGCAGCACTTCCATGACGTCGTGATAGCGGAAGCCGGCCAGCTGCTGGCGCAGCAGCAGCAGCGCGCCGGCGAAGAGCAGCACGGTGACGAACGGCGCCGCCTTGCGCACCAGGTCCCACGACAGAACCGACCGGCGCTCCCGCGGCAGCGGCAGCTCGGGCAGCTCCGCCGGGTCCGGCACCGGCGGCGGCGAGTCGGAATTATCGGCCGTCACTTCGATCCTGTTCCGTACCTTTCTGGGGGAAGGCGGACCGCAATATCGTTAGCGGCCGCCCGTCGGGGCGCGGCGCCTTCATCGGGTAGGGGGTGAAGTATATCGCCAGCCGGTTCGCGCAGGACGTCCGAGCCCGCACCGGCGCGCTCTGCCAGTGCAGGATCGAGGCCAACCTGAATGCGGCGTGGCGCGGGGGCCGGCTACTCGCCAAGGTGCACGAGCAGGCGGCGCTGGCTGGAAAACCGCCGGTGCTCCCACAGGTAGAGGCCCTGCCAGCGGCCCAGGCCCAGGGCGCCGTCCTGGATCGGGATGGCGAGGGACGTGGCGGTGAGCGCCGCCTTGATGTGCGACGGCATGTCGTCCGGCCCCTCGGCGGTGTGGGTGTACAGGGCGTCGCCTTCCGGCACCAGCCGGTTGAGCCATCGCTCCAGGTCGCGCCGCGCCGACGGGTCGGCGTTTTCCTGGATCACCAGGCTGGCCGAGGTGTGCTGCAGAAAGACGGTACAGAGCCCTTCGCGCAGCTGGCTGTCGGCGACGACGGCGTTGACCTTGCCGGTGATGTCGTGCAGTCCCTTGCCGGGGCTGGCGATGGCCAGGGCGCGGATCATTCGTGGGCCTTGACGGCTTCGCCCACGATCCAGGCGGCCAGCTGCTCGCGTTCCTCGTCCGAGAGCGGCATGCCGGCGCTTTCGCACAGACCTACCACGTTCTTGAGGAAGGCGTCGGCCAGCTCGCCGGGGTCGTTGCCCTTGGCGGGATCGAACTGGTGGCCGGCCGAGGTGATGCCGCGCAGGATGAAGTTGACGCTGGTGCGCGCGATCGGCGTGCCCTCTTCGATGCAGCGGTCGCGCACCGCCTTGGAGGTGCGGGTCAGAAAGTACCCTTCCGCCTTGACCTCTTCGGCGATCTCGCGGAAGACCAGGGCATATTCGGCCGGCGTCAGGTACGGGGTGTCGGTGATGCGATGGATGCGGTGCGCCAGCGAGGTCATCTCCGGGTCGCCGCTTTCGGGGTCTTCCGCCTGGCCGAGCGGGGTCTGGTGCAGGTCGGGATCGTAGAGGTAGCCGGGGCGGGTGGCCGATACGGCGAAGCCGACGTCGCCGGCGCTTGCCAGCAGGTCGCGGAAGCTGCCGGTGCCGTACCAGCGCGACGCGAGCACGCTGTCGCCGAAACGGCCGATCACCGCCTGGGCCGCCCGCGCCGTGGGGATCGGCGAATCCGAGCCGGAGACCAGCGTGCGCACGAAGTCGATCGCGGCGTCGATCTGCCGCAGGCGTTCGTCCTCTTCGGCGGCCGGTGGCGGCGCCGCGGAGGCTGGCGACGGCGGGGATGCGAGTGACGCCGACGTCGCGCCCTCCGCCGCGCCGCCCCAGGCGCCTTCGTCGTCGGCGCCTTCGCCGGCCCCGGCCGCGGGCAGCGCCGCCGCCCAGCGTGCCGCCGCCGCCGCGAGGCCCGTGCCCGAGGCGCCATAGGTGCCGGTCGAGCGTCGCGATGCAGCGGCTCGCAGGCCGCCGCCCGGCGCGGGCGGGTCGCCGCTTTCGGCGCGGGGAGCCCGCAGGCGGACCCGCCAGGGGTCGCCGTCGACCATCTGCAGGTCGCCGCGGGCACGGATCACGGCGTCGGACAGGCCGCGCAAACTATAAAAGCCCAGCCAGTTGCTGGTGGGGGTGAACTGCGGGAACTCGCGATAGACCGCGGGCAGGTCGGTTGCCAGCAGCTCGCCCGCGGCGCTGGTGCGCGCATGGACCTTGTCGGCGATGGCCCGCAGCAGCTGCAGCGGCGCGGCGGTGCCGACGTTGCCGATGCCGGCTTCGGCGGTGCCGGCGCTGGCGGCAAGACCGGCCGCCCCGATGCCGCCGCCTGCCGCTCTGCCGCCCCCGGCGGCGCCGCCGTTGGACGCGCCGCTGGCCGCTGCGTCGTCGCCGCGCCCGCCGCCCGCCGCTCCCACGGCCGCAGCTTGGCTGCCGTCCGCCTCGTCGTCGCCGGTCGCGGCGCCCCCCCGTGTCGCCAAGGCTTCCAGGCCCGGCGCGCCTTGGCCGTCCGCGGTCCAGGCCGCGTTGTCGCCGGCACTGCCGGCGCCCCCGGCGGTGCCGCCGTTGTCGCCGGAGCCGTCGTCGGGGCCGGCGATGCCGCGGTCGGGATCGTCCGGCGCATCGGTGCGGATGCGCACCCGCCAGGGATCGCCCTCGATCATTTCAAGGTCCACCCGCGCCTGCACAACGGCGTTGGTCATGCCCCGCAGGCTGTAGAAGCCCAGCCAGTTGCTGTCGGGGGTGAACTCCGGGAACTCGCGGAAGATGCTGGGCAGATCGGTCGCCACCAGGTCGCCGTTGCCGAGCGAGCGCTCGTGGACCCGCGCCGCGATGCGCTGCAGCAACTCGCTGTCCGTACCCGGCCGCACCGGGCTGCCTTCGCTGATGCCGATCGCCTCTTCGAGGAAGGTGTCCTGGTCGATCAGCAGGTCGCACGCCGCCTTGTACGCGGCGGAAGCCGGCCCGGCGGCCAGCACGACGCTGCGGCGGTCGTGGCGCGACAGGCGCAGCAGCACCGGCGTGAAGTCTGCGTCGCCCGAAAGGATGATGAATTCTTCGAAGCGCGTCACGTGGCCGAGCGCATCCATGATGTCCATGACCATCTGGATGTCGGCGCTGGTCTTGCCGCCGCGCGTCAGCGGCGGGCAGTCCACCACTTCAAAGGCCGAGCGGATGAAATAGGGCCGGAAACGGCTGAACTGCGAAGGGTTGAGATAGCAGCGCCGCGACAGGATCTTGCGCGGCTGGTGCGAGTCGGTCGGCAGCCCCTCCTGCAACCACCGCAGCCAGCGCCCGGGATGGGTGGCAAACAGCTCGGCGGCGCGCGGGTCCTCGTTTTGCAACCCCAGGTAGATATTGTCGAAGTCCACAAATAGCGCAGCGCGCACATGCGCCGGGTTCGAGGCTGCGTCCGTCATCAAAACCTCCGTCCTGAAGCCAACAATCGCAAGCCGACAATCCTGCAAGACGGCTCAATCCCCCGCCGGGTGGCGATCTTACCTCATTGTCACACCGTCCCCTTGCCGGTTTGCCCGCGGGGGAAACGACGCAATTTCGGTGTGCTATAAAATTTGAACGGGGCGGATGGACCGCGGCGGGCAAGGCAAAGGAGAGATCGAATGTCAGCGCAGGCTCCGCACCACAAGCACCGGCTGCGCCAGTGGCTCTTCGAGTACTTTACCTTGCCCCTGATCAGCATGGGCCTGCCCTTCGCCGGGGGAGGCCAGCTGCCGGCGCCGCCGCCGACGACTTCGACGGTGCAGCTCACCACGACAGGGGCGCAGAAGGCGGCGGACGTGCAGCTGCAAAGCCACCTGGTCGCCGCGCGGCAGGCGGGCGACGCGGACCCCGGCGCGGGCGCACGGCTCGGCCTGGCGATCGGGCCGGCGGCCGGGGAGGCGGCCGACGGCAAGCTCGCCGACAGCTCCGTCTTCCAGGGCCGCAGCTTCACCTGGGCAAAGCCGCTGTCGACGCCGGATGCGACGGCACCCGGGGCGCCTGCCCCGAACTTGCCGGCGAGCTTTTTGGCGGATCTCCAGGTGACCTTCAAGTTGCCGGCGGTGCCGCCGCAGCACCTGGCGTTGGTGCAGCAGGAGCACGCGGCGGCCAGCGCCGATCCGGCCAGCGCGGAGCGGCGGGAGCACCTGGTGCAGGCGATCGAGAAGGTGTCCGACATGCACGAAAAGGTGCTCGACCACGAGGAGGCGGCGCGCGCCGTCGTCGACCTGTGGGCGCAGCTGCGCCGCGAGCGCGGCGCGACCGACGAAGAGGTCGGCGAGCACCTGCGCAAGATCCGCGAGTGGACGGACCTCAAGTAGCGGGATTCGCCGGCGGCGGCTGGCGCGGCAGGCCGGCCGGGAACAGCAGCGCCACGCCCAGCGCCGCGGCGGCGGCGAGCGCCATCGCCACGAAGACCGCCTGCAGCCCCGACGCCATGGCCGCCAGCAGCGGCGCCAGTTCGCGCGCCGGAATGTGGGCGCGCAAGCTCGGGTCGAGCGCCGCGTTGGGATCGACGGTGTGGCCGGCGGCGCCGCCCAGCAGCAGGCGCAGGCGGGCGTTGAACAGCGCCCCCAGGGCGGCCACGGCGATGGTGCCGCCGATGGTGCGGAAGAACTGCACGATCGACGTGGCGACGCCGCGGCGCTGCCAGGGGACGGCGCTCTGCACCGCCACCAGGCTGGGCGTCGCGAAGCACCCGACGCCGATGCCGATGACGAAGGTGGCGACCAGCACCTCGAAGCGCGACCGGGCATGACCGGCGTGGACCAGCATCAGGCTGCCGGCAAAGCCGATGATGCCGCCGGCGATGGCCAGGCGCCGGTAGCCGGTGCGCAGCAGCATGCGGCCGGACACCACCGAGGCGAGCGGCCAACCCAGCAGCATCGGCGTCAACACCGCGCCGGCGACCACCGCCGGACCGCCGATCACTCCCTGGCTGAACATCGGCACGAAGGCGGTGATGGCGTAGAGCAGCGCGCCGACCACCAGGTTGCCGGTCGCGGTCACCGCGATGATGCGATCGCGGAACAGGTCGAGCGGCAGCATCGGGTCGGGGGCACGGCGCTCCTGCCAGAGGAAAAGGGCGAAGCCGAGGACCGAGGCGGCGACCAGGATGAGCGTGGTGGCGCCGCTTCCCGCGTCGTGGATGCCGGTGCCGCCGAGCAGGGCGAACAGCAGCGCGCTGACCGCGGCGGTGAGCAGCACCGTGCCGGCGACGTCGAGCGGCGGCCTGGCGCCGCCCTTGCCGGGCGCCTGGTCCTCGCGCAGGTAGCGCTGCAGGATGAGCGACGCGGCCAGGCCGAGCGGCACGTTGAGGTAGAAGATCCAGCGCCACGACATGGCGTCGGCGATCAGGCCGCCGAGCGGCGGTCCCAGCAGGCTCGCCGCGCCCCACACCCCCGAGAACAGCCCCTGCACCCGGCCGCGCTCTTCCAGGCTGAAGATGTCGCCGATGAGGGTCAGCGCGATGGGCTGCACGCCGCCCGCTCCCAGCCCCTGCAGGGCGCGATACAGGATCAGCTGGTTGAGCGAATGCGCGGCGCCGGACAGCGCCGACCCCAGCAGGAACAGCGCCACCGACACGTGGAACAGCCGCCGGCGGCCGAACAGGTCGGATAGCTTGCCGTACAGCGGCACCGTCGTCGTCGACGCCAGCAGGTAGGCGGAAAAGACCCAGCTGTAGTGCGACATGCCGCCCAGCTCGCCCACCGCCGTCGGCACCGCCGCCGCCACCGCCGTCGCCTCCAGCGCCGCCAGCGCGTTGCCCAGCATCAGCGCGGCGGTGACCAGGTTGCGTTGGCGGCCGGGTAGCACGATCGGGAAGGGAGAGGAGGCGCGTCCGCCAGGGTGGGCGGCGCGCGCAGGACACTACCATGGCGCTGAAACCAGGCCCCGCAAACGGGCGTACTCCATGCAATGCGCCGGTGCCGCTGGGCCGGCGGCGGGCGCCGATGCTAGTATCGTGCGCCGTCATGGGGCTCGCGGCGCGGGCCCCGCTCCTACCGCGACCGGAGGTTCCTGCTTGCACCCGAACGAAGAGCTGATCCGCCGTTTCTACGACTGCTTCCAGGCCCGCGACGGCGCCGGGATGGGGGCGTGCTATGGGCCGTCGCTGCGGTTCTCGGACCCGGTGTTTCCGGATCTGGACGCGGCGGGGGCGCGCGCGATGTGGAAGATGCTATGCGAGCGCGGCAAGGATCTGCAGGTGGAGCTGGGCACGGTGGCGGCCAACGACCGCGCCGGCCACGCGCGGTGGGAAGCCTGGTACACGTTCAGCAATACCGGGCGGGCGGTGCACAACCGCATCGAAGCGCGGTTCCTGTTCGGCGGCGGCGCGATCGTCGAGCATCACGATTCGTTTCCGCTATGGAAGTGGGCGGGCCAGGCGCTGGGCCTCAAGGGCCAGCTGCTGGGTTGGGCGCCCATGGTGCAGAACGCCATCCGCCGCCAGGCCGCCGGGGGGCTGGCAGCCTACCGGACCAAGCATCCCGGCGACTAATGGCCTGTATCGGTGAAATCGGCAGCGCCTGGCTTGCCCTCGACGGCGGGGGCTGCGTTGCGCCTCCTCGACATAGGCTCAACTATGCCTGCGTCGGCGCGCCTGGCCCGCGCCGCCGAATGGCGGCGCCATCCGCTTCCAATTTCACCGATACAGGCCACTAGCCCCGGTCCTCCGGGCGCGCGGAGGCGGCGTCGCCGGCTCGGCTGGTGCTCCGTTTGCATTGGTCCTGGGTGGGCTCATAGACGCCGCTTCTCCGGCGTCCGTACTACATCCCCTGGAGCCGCCCGCGCGGGACGGCCGGCGCGACGTGCCCGGCTGGCCCACTTGCGACGTGCCCGAACCGAGATGATGGGGCGGCGGGCGGACCATAACCACGATACGGATGCGACACCGATGACCGAACAGCTGCGAGACCCCGAGCTCGACCGCCTGATCCAACAATTGAACAGCACGTCGGGCGGGCGCGCCGCGACCGCCGAAGCCGACGATGCGTTCGACCATCAGGAGCGCTTCGAACGCGTCGAGCGCGCCGGCGATGCCGGCGACGTCGGCGACACCGGCGGCGAGGACGACGATCACGATCGCTTCGGCGGCGGCGCCTCAGGTCCGCTGGCCGCGTCGCTGCCGGTCGCCGGCGGCCCCCAGGTCGGTGCTCCCCCGGCGCTCCTGACCATGCCGCGCCGCACGCCGGCGGCGAAAGCCGTCAGCGCTGGCGCCGCCGGCGCCGGCGAGCCCCTGGACGAGCCGCTGGGACGCGGCGGCGCCGCGGCCAATGCGGCGGGGGAGGCGCTGGGGCGGCTGCTCGGCGAATCGGCGCGGCGCGGGGCGAGCGACGTCCTGCTGATGCCCGGCCTGCCGGCGGTATTCCGCATCGACGGCCGGCTGAAGCGCGCCGACGGCGACCCGCTGTCCGGCGACGACATCGCGCGCCTGTTCCGGCCGCAGCTGGGCGGGCGGGTGCGGCGCGAGATCGAGGAGCGCGGCTACTCCGACTTCTCGCTCCACCTGCCGGGCGCGGCGCCGGCAGGCGGCGGCGCGGCGGCGGAGTTTGCGGGCGAGGCGGCGCGCACCGCCGGCGCCTGGCGCTTCCGGGTGAACCTGCACAGCCAGCGCGGCGAGCTGGCGGCGGCGCTGCGCGCCCTGCCGCACGAGATCCCGACGCTCGCCGGCCTCAACCTGCCGGCTTCCTTTGCCGAGCTGGTCAAGCAGAGCCGCGGCCTGGTCCTGGTGTGCGGCCCGACCGGTTCGGGCAAGTCGTCCACCTTGGCGGCGCTGATCGGCGAGATCAACCGCACCCGCACCGTCCACGTCATCACCATCGAAGACCCGGTCGAATACGAGCACCGCTCCAACAAGTCGATCATCGAGCACGTCGAAGTGGGGCGCGACGCGCGCACCTTCAGCGAGGCGCTGCGCGCCGCGGTGCGCCAGGACCCCGACGTCATCCTGGTCGGCGAGATGCGCGACCTGGAAACCATGGCGACGGCGGTGACCGCCGCCGAAACCGGCCACCTGGTCCTGGCCACCCTGCACTCCAACGACGCGGTGCAGGCCGTCCACCGCATCGTCGACGTGTTCCCGCCGGTGCAGCAGGCGCAGATCCGCCAGCAGCTGGCGCTGTCGCTGACCGCGGTCGTCGCGCAGCAGCTGGTGCCGCGCGCCGACGGCCGCGGCCGCATCCCGGCGGTGGAGCTGATGCTGGCGACCTTCCCCATCCGCCACCACATCCGCAGCGACAAGCTGGAAAAGCTCTACAACGAGATCACCCTGGGCAAGCGCCAAGGCATGACGTCCTTCGAGGAATCGCTGGCCCAGCTGGTGCGCGCCGGCAAGATCGATCTAGAAGAAGCCCGCGTCCGCGCGAGCCATCCCGAAGAGCTGGACACCCGCCTGCGCGGCTGACGCGGGTCGGCGTGGCCTGCCACCGCCGACCGGTACACCCGCGCCCCGGCGCGTCCAGCCCCTGGTGCGTCCAGACGCCGACGCGCCGAGGCCCCGGCCACCGCCGGCTCGGGCCGCTATTGGTCGCAGACCGACTTCAACGAACACCGCGGATATTCGGTGATGGTGCAGGCGCAGACGGTGACGCAGGTGTTGGCGGTGGCCACGTCCCCGGCGGCTTGCCGCAGGCCGTCACGCGAAGCGGCCAGGCTGTGCAGCGTTTCGCGGGTCAGGTGCAGCTTCTTGCTCTTGCGCATGACGGCCTCCTTGGTAGCTGAGTTTGGCGTTCAACAGTTGTCGCGGCCCGAGCAGTTTTGCGGGTCGGTGGGGTTGCAGGCGACGCAGTTGGTGACGCAGGCGCTGAAACAGCTGATGACCAGGGTGGCGCCGGCCGCCGCCTGGCGCAGGTCGACACGGGGAGCGGCGAGGTTGCGCAGGGTCTCGCGGCTGAGGGCTAGTTTCTTGCTCTTGTGCATGTTGCGGTCTCCTTCGGTTCGCATCGTAGGAGCCGCGTGAATGGCGTGTCAATGCGGCCCGGACCTATCGGCCCGCGCTCGCCTTGCACGCTGTACAACGGGAAAGTCTAGGTTTCCAGGCGGAAGCGGGTTTCGGCCAGGCGGTAGAGGCGGCGCCAGACCAGGCGGTTGGTGACGACCACGATGGCGGCCAGGACGACGGTCGCGGTCAGCAGCTGATCGAAGTTGCCGGAGGCGGCGGCGGCGCTGATCAGCGAGCCCAGGCCGGTCGCCTGCAGGGTGCGGCCCTGGAAGTGGGTGTATTCCGCCAGGATGCTGGCGTTCCAGGCGCCGCCGGCGGCGGTGACCATGCCGGTGACCAGGAAGGGGAAGATGCCGGGCAGGATGAGCAGCCGCCAGCGCTCGCCGCGGGTGAAGCGGAAGACGCTCGCGGCCTCCTTGAGGTCGCTGGGGATGCCCATGGCGCCGGCGATGACATTGAACAGGATGTACCACTGGGTGCCCAGCAGGATGAGGATGATCGGCGCCACGCCAAGCCCGCCGTCCTTGGTGATGAAGAACAGCAGCACCACCGGGAAGAGCGCCGTGGCGGGCACCGAGGCGGCGATCTGCACGATCGGCTGGACGACGCGCGCGATGCGCGGGTTGGAGCCGATGGCGACGCCGGCGGGGATCGCCCAGGCGGCGCCGATGGCCAGGGCGCACAGGACGCGCAGGAAGGTGGCGCCGGCGCCGCGCAGGATGTCGCCCAGCTCGCCGCGGGTGAGCGATGCGAGCTGCATGCCGACGTGCACCAGCGCGTAAGCGGCGGCTGCCAGCACCGCCGCCGCCAAAAGCCAGCCGATCCAGCCGGCGAAGCGGGCGCGGCGCACCGGCGGCGGCTGATCGGCGCGGCGCACGAAGGCGGCGTTCAGGCGCTCGGCCAGCGGCGCCATCGCCTTCTGCCGCAGGTAGGCCAGGAAGGGAGAGCGCTGCACCAGGTTGAACACCCCCGAGTGCGGCACGGCGTCGCCCTCCACCTGCTCGAACTTGAACTTGTCGGCCCAGCAGATGATCGGCCGCCAGACCAGCTGGTCGAGCAGCACGATGACGCTGATCATCGCCAGGAGGCCCCACAGGATCGCGGTGTTGTCGCCGGCGCTGGCCGCGGTCTGCAGGTAGGAGCCCAACCCCGGCAGGCGGAAGTCCCACTTGCCCAGGATGAACATCTCGCAGGTCATGAGGTAGAACCAGCCGGCCGCCACCGACACCATCGAGTTCCACACCAGGCCGAGCGCCGAATAGGGCAGCTCCAGGCGCACCAGCCGCTGCCAGGCGTTGAAGCGATAGATGCGCGCCGCCTCGCGCAGCTCGGTGGGGATCGCCTTGAGCGACGAGTAGAAGCTGAACGCAATGTTCCACACCTGGCCGGTGAAGATCAGCAGGATGGTGCCCAGCTCCACCCCCACCTGCGAGTGCGGGAAGATGGCGATCATGGCGAGCATCAAGGGGGGCAGGAAGCTGACCACCGGGATCGACTGCATGATGTCGAGCAGCGGGATCATCAGCCGCTCGGCGGTGCGGTGGTACGCCGCCACGTACCCATAGACCAGCGCGAAGGCCATCGACAGCACGTAGGCGATCGTCATGCGCAGCAGCGAATAGGCGGTGTAGAGCGGCAGCGCCGATGGGCGTTGCGAGATGGCGGTGGACTGGGCGAAGGGCCCCAGCCAGGTGCGGGCCAGCGCCAGCACGCCCCAGAAGAGAGCCAGGCCCAGGCCGATGATCAGCAGGTCCGCCCACGAGCCGCCGGGGCGCTCGTCCAGCACGGACGTCGCGACGGGGCCGGGGGTCGGTTTGAGCATGGCGATTCCGGCCGTGAGCGAAGCTGGGATGCGATCGAGCGCCAGGGGCGGGACAGGTGGTACTGGCGATCAGTCTTCGGTCAGGTGCAGGCGCCCGGACTTGGCGTCGTAGTCGAAGATTTCCGCGTAGCGGCCCCAGTGGATGGCGGTCTGCAGCTGGCGCTCCGCTTCGTCGCTGCTGAAATGTTCGTCCAGGATGTCGGAAAAGAAATCGTCGGGCAGCGTGCGGTCGGCCTTGGTGCGCAGCGAGTTGGCGATCTGGCGCAGCAGCGTCACGTGCTGCAGCGCCGCATCCTTGAAGAGCTTTTTGCGCGTCAGGATGTCCGCTTCGGCGAAGGCCTTGCCGATCGGGGTAATTTCCACGTCGCCCTCCTGCACGCGGATGAAATCGAGCATCGCGCAGGCTTCGATGATCGGCAGCAGGTCGCTGACTTCCATGCCCAGCTCGTCGGCCAGGCCGTACAGGTCGTCCTTGCCGCCGCGGTCGATGAGGATCTCCAGCAGGCCGGCGATGCCGCCCGGCCGCGCGTGCGGCAGCATCTGGTAGGAGACCGCGCGCTCGGCGGTGGCGGCGGACGACGTCTGACGACCGCCGGCGCCGATGGTGGTGGCGGTGGGCGGGGCGTGGTCGACGTTGGGCTGGGTGAGGACCTTGTAGATGTGGTCCACCAGCTCCAGGAAGCGGCGCGACTTGCGGTCGCGCGGCCGCGTCAGCTCGACTTCGAAGTCGGCGCGGATGCGGCCGGGATTGCGGCCCAGCACGATGACCCGGTCGGCCAGCAGCACCGCCTCTTCGATGTTGTGGGTGACCAGGAAGATGGCGCGCGTCGGCATCTTGCGGTTGGTCCACAGCTCCAGCAGCTCGCCGCGCAGGTTTTCGGCGGTCAGCACGTCGAGGGCCGAAAACGGTTCGTCCATGAACAGCACGTCCGGTTCCACGACCAGCGCCCGCGCGAAGCCGACGCGCTGCTTCATGCCGCCGGACAGCTCCTTGGGGTAGGCGGTTTCGAAGCCGTCGAGCCCCACGGTGTCCAGGATCTTGAGCGCCCGCTTGCGCCGGTCGACGACGCCGATGCCGCGCGCCGCGAGCGGCGCCTCGACGTTTTCGAGCACCGTCAGCCAGGGGAACAGGGCGAAGTTCTGGAACACGATCGAGACGTTGGGCGCCTGGCCGGCTTCGGGCGCCTTGCGCCAGCGCACCGCGCCGGCCGACGGCGGCACCAGGCCGGTCATCATGCGCAGCAGCGTCGATTTGCCCGAGCCGGAGGGTCCCAGCAGGGCGAGGATCTTTTCGGGGTAGATCGCCAGGTTGGTGGGGGCGATGACTTCGATGCGGTTGCCCTCGGGCTGGATGTAGTACTTCTCGACGTCGCTGGTTTCGACGATCGGCAGCGGCGGAGCTGTCGTTTCCAAGGCCTGCATCGGGTTCCTCGCTGCGCGCAAAAATCCTGTGGTGCGGACGCCGGCGGAGTACGACAGGCTGGCCTACGCGCCTCCCGGGACGTGCGCGGGTGATCGGCTGAGCTTTGCACGCACCCTGCCATCAGTCAATGGAAACCGGCCCGTTCCGGGGTGCGCCCCGGTGACGGGCGGGTGACGGCCGTACGCTCAGGGAACTTTTTTTCGCAGGCTGACGGCGAGCGGGTCGAAGTCCGCCGCCGGGATCGTCTCGTAGGCGCCCAGGCGCTTGCTGAGATCGGCACCGAAGGCGGCGGCGTTGCCGACCAGCACGATCACACAGCTGTCCGGATGGATGCGCCCGCCGGCAAAGCGCTGGATCTCGGCGGCCGAAACCGCGCCGATGCGGTCGCGGTAGCCGTCCAGGAAGTCGCGGCCGCGGCCGTGCGCCAGGGCGCTGACGATCCGCCGCGTGACCCCGGGCGCGGTTTCGATCTCGAGCGGAAAGGAGCCGTTCAAGTAGGTCTTGGCTTCGTTCAGCTCCGCCGCCGGCACCGGCTCCTTGGCCATGCCGGCGATCACCTCCAGGGTGAGCTCCAGCGCGTCGACCGTGGACGCCGTCTTGGTCGAGGTGAAGGCGGTGAAGCTGCCGCTGTAGAGGTTTTCGGCGAAGCTGCTGTAGGCGCCGTAGGCCAGCCCGCGCTTGCGGCGGATCTCCTGGAAGAGGCGGAACGAGCTGCCGCCGCCCAGGACGGTGGCATAGAGGCGGCCGACGAACAGGTCCGGGTCGCCGTAGGCGTAGGCGGCCTGGCCGACGCGGATCTCCGTCTGCACCGCGTCGGGCTTGTCGACGACCACGATGCGCCGGTGGGCGTAGGCCGGCAGGTTGAGCGCCGGCGGCTGCGGCGCCGCGCCGCGCGCCCAGCCGCCCAGGGTGTGGTCGATAGCGGCCAGCGCCGCCGCCGGTTGAAAGTCGCCGGCCACCGCCAGGATGGCGCCGTTGGGCAGGTAGTGCGCGCGCTGGAACGCCACCAGGTCGTCGCGGGTCAGCGCCGCGACCGATTCCGTGGTGCCGCCGAGCGGCGCCCCGTACGGATAGGCGCCGAAGATCGCCCGCTGGAACGCGGTATCGGCGATCCAGCGGGCGCTCGACTTGCTGATCGCAAGGTTGCTGGTCGCCTGGTGGCGCCAGCGCTCCACCTCGTCGGCGGGGAAGGTCGGATGGAGCACCACGTCGGACACCAGGTCCAGCGCCAGGGGGAGCTGGTCGGAGGTGAAGGTGGCCGTCACCAGGGTGAAGTCGGCGGTCGCGGAGGCTTCCAGCTGGCCGCCCACGTCGTCGGCGGCGGCGGCGATCTGCTGCGCCGAGCGGCTGGCCGTGCCCTTGGTGAGCAGGTCGGCCGCGGCGCTGGCCAGGCCGGCCTTGGCCGCCGGCTCGAACAGCGCTCCAGCCGGCAGCAGCAGCTCGACCGTCACCGCGGGCTCGGTGTGCCGTTCCACGGTCACCACCCGCAGGCCGTTGGCCAGGGTACGTTCGGCGAAGGCGGGGAAGCGCAGCTCCTGCATCGGCTGCGGCGGCGGCGGGGTCGCCGGCACGGCCGGCGAGGGTCCGGCCGCGGCCGCCGCCAGCAGCGCCGCCAGCAGCAGCGGGCGAGTCACGGTCTGGCTCATGGGTGGGCTCCCCCATCCTTGGCGTCGCCGGCGGCGCCCGGTGGTCGCATGGCTTCGGGCAGCATCAGGACGGTGGTGCAGTTCTGCGGCATGAAATAGGTCCTGGCCACGCGCTGGACGTCGGCGGCGGTGACCTGCTCGTAGCGCTGCAGATCGTGATTGACCCGCGACAGGTCGCCCAGGATGACGCTGGCGTAGCCGATGGCGTCGGCCTTGTCCTGCGATCGTTCGCGGCCGAAGACGCGCCCCGCCACCACCTGGTTGCGCGCCGTTTCCAGCTCCGCCGCGCTGACCGGTTGGGCGACCAGGCGGTCGATCTCCTCTTGCAGCGCCCCGACGCCCGCCTCCGGCTTCTGGTTCTGCTGCAGGATGGCGTAAAAGAAGAACAGGCCGGGGTCTTCCAGGGTGACCGGCTGGCCCGCGGCGTCCACCGCGATCTGCCGCTCGTAGACCAGCTTGCGGTAGATGCGCGAGCTCTCACCCCCCGAAAGGATGTGGCTGGCGATCTCCAACGCGTAGACGTCGGCGCTGCGCGCCGCGGGTCCGTGGTATGCCAGGATCACCGCCGGCAGCGGCGCCGTGCTGTCGTAGACCACGGTGCGCCGCGGCGCGGTCTGCGCCGGTTCGGGCGGCGCCGCGCGATCGATGGGCGCTCCCTGCGGGATGGGGCCGAAGTACGCTTCGACCTGGTGCAGGGCGCGGGCGGGGTCGAAGTCGCCGGCGATCACCAGGGTCGCGTTGTTGGGCACGTAATAGGTGCGGTAGAAGTCGCGCACGTCGCCGATGGTGGCGGCATCCAGGTCCACCATGCTGCCGATCGGCAGGCTGTGGTAGGGATGGGTCGTGTAGGCGTTGCCGAAGACGATTTCCGCCAGGTGGCCGAAGGGGCGGTTGTCGGTGTTCTGGCGGCGCTCTTCCTTGACCACCTCGCGCTCGGAGCGGAAGTTGTCTTCGGAGACGTCGAGCGTCTGCATGCGGTCGGCTTCCATCCACAGGATGCGGTCCAGGTAGTTGCTGGGGATGGTTTCGAAGTACAGCGTCCGGTCCCAGTCGGTGGTGGCGTTGTCGCGCCCGCCGATCGATTCGATGAAGTGGCTGTGCTCTTCGGCGCCGATGTGGGCGGAGCCCTTGAACATCAGGTGCTCGAACAGGTGGGCAAAGCCGGTGCGCCCGCGGCGCTCGTTCTTGCTGCCGACGTGATACCAGACCTCGACGGTCGCCACCGGCACCGAGTGGTCTTCGAGCAGCAGCACCTGCAGGCCGTTGGGCAGCTGGTGCTGCTGTACGTCGAGCGCCGGCGGCGTCACCTGGATGGGCAGCGCCAGGGCCGGGGCCGCTGCCACCCCCGCGACGATCGCCGCCAGCGCCGCCAGCGCCGCCAGCGCGATCAGTGCGGTCAGCCTGGCCACCGTCGCCGGCCTCGCGAGGTGGGCGATTGCCGGGATTGCCGCGGCGGCCCGCGGCCGGCCCGGGGGCCGCTGGGGAGCAGGGTTTGAGGAGCTTTGCATCCGATCGCCTCCAGGTCGCGCCGACGGCCGCCGGCAGCCAGACAACGCCCGCGCAGGTGCTGCCGGCGGCAGCGGCGCAAGCCTACCATGCGCTACCGCGCGGCCGGGGCGCGAAGGGGGGTTGGCGCGGCCGGCGCCGGCGCGGTAGGGTACGCGCCATGAAAGAGCCAATTCCCCTTCGCACCGTTGCTGCCGCCCCCTGGGTGTTCACCGTCCTCTGGTCTGCCGCCGTGTGCGGGTGTGTGCTGTTGAGCGCCGCGCCCGCTGCCGCGGCGCCGCCGGCGGCCGGCACCTCCTCCTCGGCCTCCGCGACCGGCATGGCGGCGGCTTCCTCCGGCGCCGAGCCGGCGGCGATCGCGGCGCCCGCCGACGTCGCGGCGCCGCCGGCCGACGCCACGGTGACCGCCTCGGGTCTCGCCAGCAAGGTGCTGCAGCCCGGCACCGGCACCGTGCACCCGCTGCCCACCGACAAGGTGAAGGTGCACTACACCGGCTGGACCACCGACGGCAAGATGTTCGACTCGTCGGTCCAGCGCGGCCGGCCGGCGGTGTTCCAGCTCGACCAGGTGATCTCGGGTTGGACCGAGGGCGTGCAGCTGATGGTCGAGGGCGAAAAGCGGCGCCTGTGGATCCCGGCCAAGCTGGCCTACGCCGGTCGCGCCGACCGGCCGCAGGGGATGCTGGTGTTCGACGTCGAGCTGCTCGACGTCCTGCACCTGCCCGACGTGCCTGCCGACGTCGCCGCGCCGCCGGCCGACGCCCAGAAGTCGGCGTCAGGGCTGGCGTGGAAGGTGCTGGTCCCCGGCACCGGCACCAAGCACGTCTCCTCGACCGGCAACGTCATCGTCCACTACACCGGCTGGACGACCGACGGCAAGATGTTCGACACCACGATCATCAAGGGGTCGCCGGCGCTGTTCCAGCTGCCCAAGACCATCCCCGGCTGGCGCGAGGGCCTGCCGCTGATGGTCGAAGGGGAGACGCGGCGCTTCTGGATCCCCAAGAAGCTGGCCTACCGCGGCGAAACCGGCAAGCCCGATGGGATGCTGGTGTTCGACGTGAAGCTGGTCAAGATCACCAAGCAGTAACCGCCTATCAACGGTAGTGCCTCGGTGAGCCACTACCCGATCAACGACGGCGGGCGGTCGCCTTGCGCGCGCCGCCGCCGTCGCTGCCGCCGCTCAGCTGGGGGTGGCGGTAGCACGACACCAGGTGGTCGTTGACCAGCCCCACCGCCTGCATGAAGGCGTAACAGATGGTGGGGCCGACGAAGGTGAAGCCGCGCGCCCGCAGCTCGCGGCTGAGGGCGCGCGACTCGGCCGTTTCGGCCGGCACCTGACCTGCCGCGGCCCAGCGGTTCTGGCGCGGCGCGCCGCCCGCCGACTCCCATAGGAAGCTGCCCAGGCCGCCGCGCTCCTGCTGCAGGTCCAGAAAGGCGCGGGCGTTGCGCACCACGCCGGCCACCTTCAGCCGGTTGCGGATGATGCCCGCATCGGTCAGCGCCGCGGCGATCTCGGCGTCCCCCCAACGCGCCAGCCGCCGGGCGTCCCAGCCGGCGAAGACGCGCCGGTAGTGGTCGCGCCGGCGCAGGATGGTGCTCCACGAGAGGCCGGCCTGGGCGCCCTCCAGGTTGAGCATCTCGAACAGGGCGTCGTCGTCGCGCAGCGGCGCCCCCCACTGCTCGTCGTGATAGGCCCGCATCAGCGGGTCGTCGCCCGCCCACGGACACCGCACGACGTCAGCCGGCGGCCGGCCGGAGGACTTGGCGGGGCTCATCGCGTCGCCTGTCCCTTGCCGGTGGGCGGCGGGGCGGGCGGGTTGGTCGCCGGGTGTGGCGGGGTCGCCGGGGGTGTGGCGGTCGCCGGGGGCGCCGGTGGGGTGGGCGGCGCCGGCGGCAGGGACTTGCGCGGCAGCATGGCGGGGCGGGTCGCCGCGTTATAGAGGACGGCGGCCAGGACGACCGACGCCTGCATCAGGTCCTTGTCTTCGAGGTACTCGTAGACGTCCAGGTTGGTGTGGTGGGTAAAGGTCTCGTAGTCCAGCTCGTCCTGGATGAACTGGAAGCCCGGCAGGCCGACGCGATCGAACGAGACGTGATCGGTCGAGCCCGTCGTGCGCATCGTCACGTGGTCGGCGCCCAGGTCGGCCAGCGGCGCGAGCCAGCTGCGGAAGATGGGAACCAGGGCGGCGTTTTCCTCGGCGTAGAGGCCGCGCACCTTGCCGCTGCCGTTGTCGATGTTGAAGTAGGCGGACAGCTTGGCGTAGTCGGGCTTGAGCGTCAGCGTGCCGGCCGCCACCGGGCCGGACATGAAGGACGGCTGGCCGGCAGGCGTGCCGGGCGGCGGCGGCGGCTTGACCGCGAAGTGCTCGGTCACGTACGCCTCCGAACCGAACAGACCTTCCTCTTCGCCGGTCCACAGCGCAGCCCGCACGGTGCGGCGCGGTTTGACATGGAGGGCCGCGAGGATGCGCATCGCCTCCATCACCACCGCACAGCCGGCGCCGTTGTCGGTGGCGCCGGTGCCGGCATGCCACGAGTCGAGGTGCGCGCCGGCCATCACCAGCTCGCCCGCCGGATCGGTGCCGGGGATCTCCGCCACGGTGTTGTAGGCCATGGGGTCGTCCGTCAGGTAGCGCGCTGCGACGTCGACGCTGAGCTCGACCTTCTGGTGGGCATCCAGCAGCCGCAGCAGGCGGTCGTACTGCTCGCCCGCCATCACCAGGCCGGTCACCAGCGGCGGGTCGCTGTCGTGATAGAAGCCGCTGCCGCCGACGCGCAGGATGCCCAGCGGCGCGGTGCTCACCTCGATCGTGGCCAGCGCCTTTTCTTCCTGCGCCAGCCTGCGCTTGGCACGGCGCAGCTCGCCGGCCTTGCGGCGCGCGTCGCGTTCGGCCGAGCGCGGGCCCGGCGCGTCGAAGGCGGCGAGCTCGTCGAGCGTCACGGCGTCGTAGCGCCGCGGCGGCGCGGTGCGCGCGGCGGCGGATTCGTCGCGCGCCGCGTCGATCAGCACGATCTTGCCCGCCAGCTTGCCGCGGTAGGCGTCCAGGTCGGCGAGGGTCGCGGCCGGCAGCGCCACCGCTTCGCCGCGCACCTCGCCCTGGGTGCCGGGCGTCCACGCCAGCGGCAGCACCGCCAGCTGGGCCTGGCGCGGCGCGACCATCGCCACCACGGCGCGGCTCCACGTCCAGCCGCGGCCGAACTTCCAGCCCTCCAGGTGGGCGTTGGCCAGGCCCCAATCGGCGAGCTGGCGGCGCGTCCACTCGTTGGCCTCCTTGAGCGCCGGGCCGCCGGTCAGGCGCGGGCCGATGCGGTCGGTCAGGTAGGCCATGGTCGCCATCACCTGCGAGCGGTGAAAGCCCTCGTCGCGGATGCGGGTGATCATGGCCAGGTCGACGTGATCGCCCCGCTCGCCTGCCGCTTCGTCGTCGTTGCGGGCGTGGGAACGGTCCTGCGGTTTGCCGGCGGCGGCGCCGCGGGTGGCGGGTGCGGCGACGGCCAGGCCGGCGGCGACCAGCAGGGTCAGCAACAAGGCACGAGTGCGGGACATCGCGACCTCCATGGGCAAGGACGTTGAGTGGCGCGGCGCGCCATTTTATAGCCGTTCCCCAATGATCTGGCCGTTCCCATATGATCTCGGCAGATCGCGGCGCGCAGGGGCGCGCGCCGCCGGTGTCCCGGACCATGAGGAAGATGCGACCCATCACCGCTGCCGACCTGATGAACCCGACCGTGCTGGCCGTGCGCGACGACATGACGCTGCGCGAGCTGGCCGCCTTCCTGGTGCGCAACCAGATCACTGGCGCGCCGGTCGAAGACGGCGGCGGCCGCTTGGTGGGAGTCGTGTCAACGGTGGACATCGCCGAAGCCGTCCTGGAGAGCGCCGGCGAAAGCGGCGAGCCCGCCGCGGCGGGCAGGGCGGAAGGCGGCTTCTTCGCTCTCGATTGGGAGGAGGAGCCGGACGAAGACGACCTGGCGGACCTGCGCCGGGCGGAGGAAGACCTCCTGGTGCGCGACATCATGACGCCTTCGGTCTACTCGGTGAGCGAGGACGCCACCGTCTCCGAGATCGCCAGCCGCATGCTCGACAGCCACGTCCACCGGCTGCTGGTCACCCGCGAAGGGCGGCCCGTCGGCATCATTACAACCTCAGATTTATTGGGATTGCTGATCGACGAGTGAGGGGGGGGCGCGCCGTGGCGCACAGCCGCCGCCGCCGCACTCCTGCCTTCTTTCCTCTGCCGCCAGCTGCACGTGCACTGATCGATCCGACGGGTCGCCCGGATCGCCGGGCCGGGATCGCCGCGCCCGTTCCGCGCCGGCATGCATATCGCGTCACGATGTAATTCCGTTGTCACATCTGTGACGTCTTCTTGACAGTGTTGTGCCGGTCCACTACCTTATGTTGCAACAAGTAAGGGCAGCAACCTGAGGAGCAGGAGGGACCGCGCCGGTGCAGGCCTGCAACTCGATATAGGACAATACTTTATGGCGGCCTAATGGGTGGTGGGGGCGAAGCCTGCTCCGGCCCGCCCAATGTGTCTTGCATCAACTTGCCTGTCTTGCAGGCAGATCGAGAAAGGATGATACTCATGCGAGTCAACGTGAAGCGAACGGGTTGGACGGCCTTGGCTGTTGCGGCGGGCCTGCTGGCCTTCGGCGGCCGGCCGGCCAAGGCACAGTTGCAGTTCAGCTCGGCCGACGGCAGCACGTCGCTCAAGCTGGGTGTGCTGGGTCAGATCCAGGCCCAGGACATTGACAATGACAGCGCCACGGACAAAGAAAAAGACCTGTATTTCCGCCGCCTGCGGTTGCTCGGGCAGTTCAAGCTGGGCGACAACCTGACGGTGTATTTCGATACCGACGATCCCAACCTGGGCAAGGGCACCGGCACCGGCGGCAAGAACACCGCGACAACGATGTACATCCAGGACTTTGTCGTGACCTATTCGTTGGCCCATGAATTCATGATCGACGGCGGCGAAATCCTGACTCCCAACAGTTACAACCACCTGCAGTCGGCCGGCTCGCTGCTGCCCCTGGACTACGGTGCGTTCAGCTTCAACGAGACGACGGCGCTCGGCGCCAACGTCGGCCGCGACTACGGCGCGCAGCTGCGCGGCTACCTGGCGAGCGACCACCTGGAGTACCGTGTCGGCGTCTTCCAGGGCGCCCGCGGCATCGACGACACCAACTCCTTCCGCTACGCCGGCCGGCTGTCGCTCTACGTCTTCGGCGCCGAAACCGGGCTGTTCTATCGCGGCACCTCGCTGGGCAAGACCCAGACCATGGAGTTCGGCGGCAGCTTCGACCGGCAGAAGGACTACTCGTCGTATGACGGCGACTTCTTCTGGGATCAGCCGGTCGGCAACGGCGACGGCTTCACCGTGCAGTTCGACTACACCACCCTGGACGGCGGCTCCTTCCTGACCACGCTGCCCAAGCAGCACACGATCCTGGGCGAAGTCGGCTACTACCTGGGCGCCATCAAGACCCAGCCCTTCTTCCAGTACAGCGACGACAAGTTCAACAACAACGTCGAGCCCGACCAGACCCACTACACCTTCGGCCTGGGCTACTACTTCGTCGGCAACACCTCCAACGTCAAGCTCGCGTACTCCCGCATCCAGGAGACGGCGAACCCAAATCGCAATCAGTTGCAGCTGCAGTACCAGATCTTCATTTGGTAGGACACTCTAGCGATCGGAGGGGGCATGGCAACAAGGTCGACGCACGAGATGCTTGAGTCCGAGGATTTCAAGCGGCTGGTCCGCGGCAAGTGGACGATTTCGATCGTCCTCACAATCCTGCTGTTCATCGTGTATTACGGCTTCATCATCCTGATCGCCGTCGACAAGCCGTTCCTGGCGACCAAGATCGGTGAATACACGACGCTCGGCATCCCGATCGGCGTCGGCGTGATCGTCGCCGCCTGGGTGCTCACCGGCGTCTACGTCAACTGGGCCAACCGCGTCCAGGACGTCGAAGTCGCGCGACTCAAGGCCGGACTCAACCGGTAGGCAAAGGCAAGGAGCCCCATGCAGACCGCGATAGGCACTCCCACAACCTCCGCCATCCTCTTCTTTGTCGCCATCGTCATCGTCACGCTCGGCGTCACCTATTGGGCCGCCAAGCGCACCCGCTCCACCAAGGACTTCTACGCCGCCGGCCGCAGCGTCAGCCCGTTGCAGAACGGGCTGGCGCTGTCCGGCGACTACATGAGCGCCGCGTCGTTCCTGGGCATCGCCGGCATGGTGGCGATGAAGGGCTTCGACGGCATGATCTACGCCACCGGCTGGCTGGTGGGCTGGCCGGCCCTGATGTTCCTGATCGCCGAGCCGCTGCGCAACCTGGGCAAGTTCACCTTCGCCGACGTCGTGGCCTTCCGGCTGCGGCAGGCGCCGGTGCGCATGGCCTCGGCGGTCGGCGGCGTCCTCACGGTGCTGATCTACACCATCGCGCAGATGGTGGGCGCCGGCCTGCTGATCAAGCTGATGTTCGGCATCCCGTACGTGTACGCCGAGCTGGTCGTCGGCGGCGTCATGCTGATCTACGTCCTGTTCGGCGGCATGATCGCCACCACCTGGGTGCAGATCATCAAGGCGGTGCTGCTGTTGGGCGGCGTCACCATCATGACGCTGATGGTTTTGGCGCAGTTCGATTTCAATCCCTTCCACCTATATGCCGCGGTGTCGCAGAAGTTGGGCCAGAAGGCGCTGGAGCCGGGCGGCCTGGTGACCAACTCGCTGGACGCCGTGTCGCTCGGCCTGGCGCTGATGTTCGGCCTGCTCGGCCTGCCGCACATCCTGATGCGCTTCTACACGGTGCCGGACGCCAAGGCGGCGCGCAAGTCGGTGCTCTTCGCCACCGGCTTCATCGGCTACTTCTACATCATCATTCCGATCGTCGGCTTCGGCGCCTCCATCCTGGTCGGCCGCGACGTCATCGGCAAGATCGACAAGGCCGGCAACATGTCGGCGCCGCTGCTCGCCGAAGTCCTGGGCGGCACGCCCTTCCTGGGCTTCATCGCCGCCGTCGCCTTCGCCACCATCCTGGCGGTGGTCGCCGGCCTCACCCTGGCCGGCGCCTCGGCGCTGTCGCACGACATCTACGTCAACGTGGTCAAGAAGGGCCAGGCCACTGAAGCCGAGCAGGTGCGGGTGGCGCGCATCGCCACCTTCATCTTCGGCCTGGCCGCCATCCTGCTGGGCGTGCTGTTCGAACACCAGAACGTCGCCTTCATGGTGGGGCTGGCTTTCGCGGTCGCCTGCAGCGGCAACTTCCCGGCGCTGCTGATGTCGATCGTCTGGAAGCGCTTCACCACCGCCGGCGCCGTCTGGGCCAGCCTCAGCGGCTCGCTGCTGGCCGTCTTCCTGATCATCATCAGCCCCACCGTCTGGGTGGACGTCCTGCACCACAAGGAAGCCATCTTCCCGCTCAAGAATCCGGCCATCTACTCGATGCCCATCGCCTTCCTGGTCGGCATCGTCGTGTCGCTGCTCACCAGCGAGCCCTCGGCCGTGGCCGCCTTCGAAGACGAAAAGCTGCGCACCTACCTGGGGGTCGGCGCCGAGTAGGCCGGCGGCAGCGACGGCAACAGCACCAGCAACACCTCCTTCTCTCCGATCCGCCACCCAAGGGAGAGCGTGCCTCGCGGCCCGCTCTCCCGTTTTGTTTGCGGCGAGCTTGCCGCGGGGAAGGATGCGAAGGACGCCGGGCGGGGAAGCGGGCCGGCCGCTCAGCTGATCGTCTTGCGGAAGGCGCGGGTGCTGATCGCCACCAGCAGGGTGGCGATGGTGAGCAGGGCGGCGACGTGCTCCCACAGGTCGGTGAAGGTGGCGCCGCGGATGATGATGCCGCGCGAGATGGCGATGAAGTGGGTCGCGGGCAGGACCTGCGACAGTACGCGCAGCGGCCCCGGCAGCGAGGACAGCGGGAAGATGTAGCCCGACAGCATGATCGACGGCAGCAGGAACATCTGCGACATCTGCATGGCTTCCATCTGGGTGTTGGAGCGCGACGACACCAGCAGGCCCAGGGCGAGCAGTGCGAACAGGTAGACCAGCGACAGGCCGAGCAGCAGCGGCAGGCTGCCGTGGATCGGCACGCCGAAGGCGAAGCGCATCAGCGCCAGGATGAACAACAGCTGGGCGAAGCCCAGGACCAGGTAGGGGAGGATCTTGCCCAGCACCACGCCCAGGGGCGAAGCCGGGGTGACCATCAGCTGCTCGAGCGTGCCGCGCTCGCGCTCGCGCACGATGGCGAACGACGACATGAGGGTGCCCGAAAAGGTCAGCAGGATGGCGATCAGGCCGGGGATCAGCAGGTTGGCGCTGCGCGAGTCGGGGTTGAACAGCAGCAGCGGATTGACCGTCAGCGGCAGCGACTGGATGTGCTGGCGGTCGGCCAGCTCCTGGAGCGAGCGGTCGAGCGCCAGGCCGTTGGCCGCCGCCAGGGTGGCCGTCGAGATGGAGGAGTCGGAGCCGTCGATCAGCACCAGGAAGTCGGCGGGACGGCCATACAGGAGCTTGCGCGCGTAGTCGGGAGGGATCTCGATGCCCGCCGAGGCGTGGCCGGCGACGATCTCTTCGCGCAGCGCGGCGCGCGAGCCGACGTAGCGCACCACCTCGAAATAGCTGGTGTCGACAAAGTCGGTGATCAGCTGGCGGCTTTCCTGCGTGCGGCTCTGATCGAAGATCGCGGTCGGCACGTGCTTGACGTTGGTATCGATCAGCCCGAACAGCACCAGCTGCATCAGCGGCACCACCAGCGTCAGCTGCAGCGTGCCGCGGTCGCGCAGCATCTGGATGGCTTCCTTGCGCAGCACCGCGCCGAAGCCCCTCATCGCGCCGCCCCGGCGCGCCCGGAGGCGCCGCCCTGGGGGCCGATCGTGCCGGCCTGGGCGCCGTTTTCCACCTGCATGCGGGTGAGGCGCACGAAGACGTCTTCGAGCGACGGGGCGATGGCGCGCACCTCGACCGGCGCGCCGGCCGCGGCGGCCAGGTCGGCGGCGACGGCGGCGTCGTCGACGTCGGTGTGCAGCAGCAGGTGCAGCGAGTTGCCGAAGATGGTGACCTCTTCGATGTAGGGGAGCTTCCTGGCTTCGCCCATGACGGCGGCGGCGCCGCCGCCGCACACCACTTCGACGCGGCGCATGCCCGCGGGCGTCACCTGCGGCAGGCCCACCAGCTGGTCGGGGCGCCCCTCGACCAGCATGTGGGACAGGTAGATGTAGCCCACGGTCGAGCAGCGCTCGGCTTCGTCCATGTAGTGGGTGGTGACCAGCAGCGTCACCTGCTGCGCCGCCAGCTCGAACAGCAGGTTCCACAGCTCGCGGCGGGCCACCGGGTCGATGCCGGCGGTCGGCTCGTCCAGGAACAGCACCCGCGGCTGGTGCATGATCGCGGCGGTGAGCGCCAGCCGCTGCTTCCAGCCGCCCGACAGCTGCCCGGCCAGGCGCCCCATGTAGGGGCCGATCTGGGTCAGGCCCACCGCCCAATCGCGCCGCTCGGTGAGCAGGGCGCCGCGCAGGCCGTAGACCGAGGCAAAGAAGTCCAGGTTTTCGGTGACCGAAAGATCTTCGTACAGGGAGAAGCGTTGCGGCACGTAGCCGATGCGCCGGCGCACCTCTTCGCTGTCGCGCGCCACGTCCAGCCCGTCGACCGTCGCCCCGCCGGCGGTCGGCGCCAGCAGCCCGCAAAGGATGCGGATCAACGTCGACTTGCCCGACCCATTGGGCCCCAGCAGCCCGTAGATGCCGCCGCGCGGCACCCGCAGCGACACGTCGTCCAGCGCCCGCACCGCGCCAAAATCCCGCGTCAGGTGGCGTGCCTCGATCCCCGCCGCGGCGGCGGCCGCGGCTGCGTCCTGGCCGTCGCCGGGGCCGGGTCCGGGACCGGCAGCTTCGCCGGCGATGGCCGCGGCGGCCAGGGGTGCGCCGGTGGCGGGGCTCATGGGGTCACCCGCGGCTGCGGCTGCAAGGCGGCCGCGGCGGTGGGCGCGGGACTGGTGGTGGTGGCGGCGCCCAGTTTGGTGGGCGGTGTGGGTTGGAGCGCCGGCGATGCCGGCGACGACGGCGGCGTCGCGCTGTGCAGGGGGAGGGAGACCATGGCGGCCATGCCCGGCTTGAGCGCCGGGTCGGGGGTGATCTCGACCTTGACGCCGAACACCTGGTCGTTGCGCTCGTCCAGGGTCTGGACGTTGCGCGGGGTGTATTCGGCTTGGCTGCGGATCTCGACCACGCGGCCGGCGAAGGCGCGGCTGCCGGAGCTGTCGACCGCGATCGCGGCGGGCTGGCCGAGCTTCACCAGGCCCAGCTTGGGCTCGGGCACGTACACCCGCACCCAGATCTGGTCGGGCTCGAGCAGCGTCGCGACCGGAGCGTTGGCCGCCACCAGGTCGCCGGGGCGCAGGTCGATGGTCTGCACCAGGCCGCCGGCGGGGGCGGTCACCACCAGGTCGCGCAGCTGGCGCTGCAGGTAGGCCAGGTGGCTTTCGGCCTGCACCACCTGGGCGTCGGCCGAGGCGACGTCCTCGTGGCGGCCGCCGCGCTCGGCCGCCAGCCAGGCCTCGTGCGCCACGGCGGCCTTGGCGGCGGCATCGTCGTAGGTCTGCTGGCTGGTGGCGCCGCCCGCCAGCAGGCTCTGCATCCGTTTGCGATTGACCTCCGCCGACTCGAACTGGATGCGCGCCTGGGCGCGATCCTCCTGGCGGGGGCCGACGGCGGTGCGCGCCAGGGCGGCGCGCAGCTCGGCGATGCTCGCCTTCTGCTGGGCGATCTCCAGGTCCAGCAGGTCGGTTTCGAAGGCGACGATCGGCTGGCCCTTGGCCACCTGGTCGCCCTCCTTGACCAGCACCGACTGGATGCGGCCGCCCACCAGCGACCCGACCTCGACCGTGCGCGCCTCGATGGTGCCGGCCAGCTGCAGACGGTCGGCCGTGGGGCGCAGCCTCCAGTAGACAACGCCCGCCGCGCCGGCGACGAGCAGCAGGATGACGAAGACGCGTTTCATGGTCTCTTCCCCAAAGATGCCGCGGCGATGGCGCCGCGGTCCCAGATCTCCAGCAACGTATCCAGGTAGCGTTCAAGCTCGATCGGCGGGTCGGGCACCTGCGCCAGCCGCTGCATCACTACGTAGGCATGCAGCGAAGCGGCGAAGGCCAGGGCCGCGGCCTCGGGGTCGCCGACGCGCAGCGCCCCCGCCCGCACCGCCCGCCGGAAGTACTCCGCGACCCGCTCAAAGTTGCGCTGCGGCGGCGTCGGCCGCGGGTGGTCCGCGAACGGCGGGAACGGCAGCCCGTCCGCGGCCCTGGCATGCATGAACCCGGCGACCTGCTGCGAAAACTTGCGCTCGAAAAACGGCACGAACGCGCGGCCGATACGGCGCAACACCAGCCGCGGGTCCTCCGAGCCGTCCAGCTCCTCCAGGAAGTCGATCGGCGACGCCACGTCGTCCGCCCCCGGCGCCATGCAGCTGGCAAAAAGCTCCTCCTTGGTCGCCGCATGGCGCAGCAGCGCGGCAGCGCTGACCCCCAGCCTCGCCGCGATCGACGTCAACGTCGTCGCTGCAAACCCCCGCTCCGCAAACGCCTCCCGCGCCGCCGCCAGCACCTCGTCGCGACTAACCTTAGGTCGTCTCCCCACGGAAAGTAACTGTACACAAATTTACTTTTGAGGGCCAAGCGAGCGCTCAAGAAGGAGTTCCCGGCGGCCTGGGCCCGGTCGAAGGGGATTGGTCCGGGCAAGACGCCCCGCCCGCCCCCCACGGCCCGATCGCGGTCGCGCCGCCAGGCGCGCCGCGGTCGGGGCAACCAGCCGCCGGTGTGAGCAAGCGACTCGGAAGGAAGAACGCCTGAACTGGTGATGCCTTCAAAGTCCAAATGCATCAGGGTCGCGAAGAACCGCCCGCACCGTCGCAGCGTACTCTTTCTCATCGGCGGCCATGGTTTCGGTCAGTCGCTGAAGGTCCTGCAAAATTTCAGGTGAGCCCTTTTCCCGGCACCATTTGACCAGCTCCAGGATGTCTTCAATCTTGCGACGGCGCAGGTCACAGAGTCGCTTGCGGTTTAAGTGGAAGAGGTTTATCGAGGCCACACCTCGCAGGCCGTCTCCGAGACTGAATAGGTGGCCGTTGACGGCGACGCCGAGATGGGTTTCCGGCTGGTCGCGGCAGGGGTCGATCAGCAGGGGGCGCTCGTTTTCGATCAGATCCTGCGGCCCGAAGGCGCGCTCAGTCTCGTCCTCGAGCGGGAAGTGATCGAGCTTGCCGGCGGCCTCGCCCCACCGCCAACGTGCGGAGCTCGAGGCTCTGCTCGGGGTCACGCTGGTCACGCGGGATGGCGGCCAATCGCTGGTAACGGGCGAGCTTGCTGGTGATGTCGGGCGAGTACACTGCGCTGTCGAAAAGCCGCTCGTCGACGAGCATGTCCTCGGCCGAATAGCCCGTGAAATCCGGCACGTTTGCTTCCGCCTCCACACAGGCGCCTTCGCGGCGCAACACGACCAATTCCTCCGGCGAGGCCCCCAGCGCCACCAGGGGGCTGTGGGTGGTGGCGAAGAGTTGGACCTCGGGAAGGGCCTTGGCGAGAAAGGGGAGGATCCTGGTTTGCATCGACGGGTGTAGGTGCTGGTCAATCTCGTCGATGAGGACGATCCCTTGGACGTTGCCGGCTTTGTCGATGGCATCCGCCTGCATGGCCCAACCGTAGAGATCCAGAAGCCAGCTGAAGGTGAGGCGATACCCGTCCGCCCACGCCTCCAGGGAAATCGGGTCCCTGAGGGCGGCGATCGCAATCTCGATGCCACCGCCCCGGCGCAGGCGGATCTCGTCCTCCGGTTCAAGGCCGAGGACGCGCTGGAGGCTGGCGAGAATCGATTCGTACCGCGCGGCGCCCAGGTCATCCCGAAGCCGCCGCAGCGTGAGCTCTGGGTTGAGCAAGCTGCGTCCGTAGTCAAAAAGCGTGTACACGGAGTCGACAAAGGTATAGCCGCTCGTCGAAGACGCTCCAGACCCGTAGCGACCGGCGCCGTAGCCACAGACGAACGGAGCCAGGTCGTCAACCCTGGGCCGGTGGATGGCCTGGTCACGCTCAAAGTCCGCAAGGTCATTACCCGTGCCCCCCCCTTATCCGCGGACTCGATGCCTTGCGCACGGGTCCTGTAGATCAAGGTTGGACATGAGATGGGCGGCTCCTGCGGGGCCACGGGATCCATCAACTCCAGGTGGATGCTCCCCTCAGACCGCGAGCTGTAGGTCCCATTTGGCAGGGACAAGAGCGCGATCGCTCCTGGATTATCCGCGAGGCCGATCGCCAACGCGCGAAGCAGCGTAGTCTTCAGCGTTCCGTTCTTGCCGATGATGAGGGTGCGGCGGCGAGGCACTCCGTTCGCCTGGCGGAGGTCGATCTTGAGATCTCGAAAGCCTCGGATTTCCTCCAGCCGGAGGGACGCGATGTGCCGAATCGGTAGTGAGTTGGGGCCGATCTGGGGCATGAGTTGTTGATGCTAGCACCCCTGGCGCCGAACCGCGCGGTTCACGACGTGCCCGAGGTCAGATGCCGGCGCCGCTCGCCCCCCCGGCCCGATCGCGGACGCGCCGTAGGCGCGCCGCGGTCGGGGCAACACAAGGGCGCACAGAACGGCGATTCGACGGGCGGTTACACGAAGACCCTCAAACAAAGGGATTGACGATGCGCACCGTGCCGTAGAGGCGGTCGTGCTGGAAGTCCTCGCTCCATAGTTCGGAAAGCCCGTAGAACTCGGCGTAGGCCCAGAGATGAGCGTCGAACCAGCTCAGTTGGTAGGCAGCCGCCCCGCGAATGGCAAGGCGCACCAGCCCCGCCGTGGGGTAGAGCACCGTGAACTGATCTAGCAGCTCCTCGGCCTCGCGGCGTGCCTCTTCGACTGATAGCAGTGGGGGACCACCCCGCGTCGGCCGGGTTACCGCCGCTACGAACTCCACGATCGCCTGGTGCGGCACTCGGATCGAATCATCGTGGACCCCTTGGCGGAGAACGTCCGTCGCTCGCAGTTGGCGATCGGGAAAGCGCGGGTCGAAGCGATATACCAGGACGTTCGTGTCAACGAGTGCTGCCACGCTGGTAGAGCTCCTCGCGCGTCCAACCACGATCCTCGGCCGTTTTCGGTCGGCGGCCGGCTCCCGCCTCGCGCTCGGCCTGGCGGCGCGTTGCCGCATCGAAGATTCGCAGCCGCTCCTGGCGATTGACAGCGGCCGGCGCCGAGCCGGGTGGCAGGACGCGGATGGCGTCACCGGCGGGCTCCCACTCGATTTCGTCGCCAGGTCGGATCCTGAATCGATCGGCAATGGCTTTGGGCAAGGTGACCTGCAGTTTGCTCGTGACTCTGGACATGTCCTTACTCTAGCAAGGATGAACTCCTTGCTCAAGCTGCGCGCCTGCTGGGTTGCCCCGACCACGGCGCGCCTGCGGCGCGTCCGCGATCGGGCCGGGGAGGCGGGCGGGGCTGTTTTGCCGAATCGGGGCGCTGGCGGCCGATTCGATGCCTGATGCCGGTCTCACTGGCCGGCGAGGGCAGTATCGCTGCTGCCTCGGGTCGAGGATCACAACTGCGGATATCAACCTGCGACAGACACGAGCTGGTCCGCCAGGGTGGCTGCGCCATTGGCAGGAGTTGGCGGCGCGGGGTTCTGGCCGCGGCTGTATTGGCGGGGTGAACAGCCCATGACTCTTTTGAAGGCGGTGCTGAAGGCGCTTTCGGATTCGTAGCCGAGCGACCAGGCGATGCTGGAAATGGGATCGTTGGAATTGATCAGCATGTCGCCGGCGCGCAGCATGCGCCAGCGGGTCAGGTATTCCATGGGCGAGACGCCGACCGTCTCCTTGAATTTCTGGGCAAAGATCGAGCGCGACATGCCGGCGCGCGCCGCCAGCTCCGGCAGGGTCCAACGATGTCCCGGCTGGTCGTGCATGGCGGTGATCGCCGCGCTCATCTGTTTGTCCGCCAGGGCGAAGAGCCAGCCGACGCCGCCGCTCAGACCCTCTGCCAGGTGCAGCCGCAGGGCCTGGACCAGCATCATCGAGGCGAGGTGCTGGGCGACCAGAAAGCCGCCCGGCCGCGGCTCGCGCAGCTCCTCCATCAAGCGCTCCAGGGACCAGCGCATCGTTGCCTTGTCCGATTCCTTGCGGATGTGCACGATGGGCGGCAGGACGCCCAACAGGATGCCGGCATGATTGCCGGTGAAGGCGAAGAACCCGCCGACGCCAAAGCAGTCCCCGCCGCCATTGCATAAGGCGATGCCCCCATTGAGCGGGGTGGGAAAAAACGCCTTGTGATCGACGGGCTGCAAGGTCAGATCGCTCGCAAGACAGAAAGGCCGCCCACCGGGCAGCAGGAAGCAGTCGCCCGCGGTCAGGCGCACCGGGTCGGGAACGCCCTGCACGGACAGCCAGCACTGGCCGGAAACGATGGCGTAGCACTTGATGCCTTCATGGCGGGGGAACTCGATCGACCATTCTCCCCCCACGTCAAAGCCGCCGCACATGTAGTTGCGCGGCTTCAGGAGCGACAGCACATCGGAGAGCGGGTCCATGGGGTCCTCCCGGACGATCGCGAAGATAATACGGACGTTACAGCATAGATTGTATCTCTTCCATCCCCTATCTTGAGCATGCAGGGGCCGCGATGGGTCCCAAGTCGAAGTAGAGGAGAGATCGACCATGCGCGTATTCGTCACAGGTGCCACAGGATTTATCGGGTCTGCCACCGTGCAGGAGCTCATCAAAGCCGGCCACCAGGTGCTGGGACTGGCCCGCTCCGAGGCGGGTGCCAAGTCTCTAGTCGATGCCGGCGCCCAGGCGCATCGGGGCGACGTCGAAGACCTCGCCAGCCTGCGCAGCGGCGCAGCCATGGCGGACGGAGTGATTCACTGCGCCTTCATCCATGACTTCACCAAGTTCGAGGCGAACTGCCGGATCGACAAGCTCGCCGTCGAGGCCCTGGGCTCCGAGCTCGCCGGCTCGGACCGCCCCTTGATCGTGACTTCCGGGACTGGGGTGGTCAGGGCGCAGGGGCGCCCTTCGACCGAGGACGATGCGCCCAACTCTCCCATTCCCCGTGTCGCATCGGAAGAGGCGGCCGCCGCCGCGGGGGCGCGCGGGGTGCGCGTTTCGGTGATGCGTCTGCCGCAGGTCCACGACCCGCTCAAGCAGGGTCTCATCACCTACCTGATCGATTTGGCCCGCGACAAGGGCGTTTCGGCGTATGTCGGCGACGGGCTCAACCGCTGGCCCTCGGTGCACCGGCTCGATTGCGCTCATCTCTACCGGCTGGCGCTGGAGAAAGGCGCGGCGGGAGCCCGCTATCACGCGGTCGCGGAAGAAGGCGTGCCCCTGCGGCAGATCGCCGAGTCCATCGGCCGGGGCCTGCGCCTGCCGGTCGTCGCCAAGTCGCCGGAAGAAGCGGCTGACCACTTTGGCTGGCTCGGCATGTTCGTGGGCGCCGACATGCCGGCATCGAGCGCGCTGACCCAGCAATGGCTGGGGTGGCATCCCACCGGCCCCAGCCTCATCGCCGATCTCGACCAGGCTCGCTTCGCAGAGTGAACCGCCTCCGTACCTGCGGCACCTTTACGCCGCAGGTACGCGGGCAACCCCTGCCGGCGCAGTTGCGCCCAGTAAGACTGCCGCAAGGTGGAACGCTGCCGTGCTCCGCCGGCGCCGCCGCCCATCTGGCGCGGCGCCGATCCCTCGGCCTGAAAAACCAGGCTCTGCTATTCTGATCTCATGACCAGCGTGACGGCCATGGAGCCTATTCCTCTGTCAACAACGGCGGACGGCGCCATCCGGATCGCTGGCTCGCGCGTGACGCTCGACACCCTGATCGACACGTTTCTGACTGGCGCGTCTCCAGAAGAGATCGCGGAGGACTTCCCGGTCCTTCGGCTCGATGACATCTACGCGGTGCTCACCTACTACCTGCGGCACCGCGGGGACGTGGACGCCTATCTCCACAACCGTCGATCCCGGGCAGAGATCATGCGGCGCGAGATCGAGGACCACTCTACCCAGACCGGCCTGCGCGGCAGGCTCCTCGCCCGCCTCGGACGTTAGGCCTCGTGCTCCGCTTGCTGGCCGATGAGAACTTCAATGGCCGGATTCTTCGAGCCCTGAAGCGTCAAATCCCTGCTCTTGATGTTGTGCGGGCCCAAGATACTCAGCTACTCGGGACAGACGACGCTTCTCTTCTCCAATTCGCGGCTGACGAAGGAAGAGTTCTTGTCACTCACGATCAGGAGACCCTGGTGGGCCACGCTTGGCACCGGGTCCGAGCGGGAATGACGATGCCTGGCGTCATCGTCGCCCCAACGAGCTGTCCTATCGGTCAGGTCATCGCGGATTTGGAGCTTCTGCTCCTGGCCGGCAAGTTCGAGGATGTCGAGCGGCAGATTCTGTTCATTCCGCTGTAATCGAAGCCAATGTCCCAGGCTCGGTTGAGGCGCTGGGATCAGCAGCCTGGCCAGCTCCGCACCGCCGCGCTGCTCCTAACCCTGCTGCGCCGGTCCCCAGCCCACGGCTTGAAGGCGTAGCCGGACCGTGGACGGGCAGCCGTCGCCGTCGGCCGCGTGGCCGTCAGGTGGGGTCGGCGGCGGCTGGGGTGCAGGTGTCGCAGGGGAGGGTGGCTGCGGCGTTCGGGCAGCAGCCGGTTTGCGCTGCCAGGCGCGCGGTGTCGTGCTGGGTGGCGGTGAGATGGCGGGTGCAGTGGCGGGCGGCGTCGAGCAGGGTCTGCGCCAGCTGGTTGGATTGCGGCGCCAGGCGGTAGTGGACCCAGAGGCCTCGCTTGTCGGCCTGGACGACTCCGGCTTTGCGGAGGTAGGCCAGGTGCCGGGAGGCCTTGGGTTGCGAAATGCCCAGGCTGTCGTGGATGTGGCAGACGCAGATCTCGCCTTGCTGCAGCAGGCCGACGATGCGGAGGCGGGTGGGGTCGGCCAGGGCTTTGAGGACCCGGTCGACGGCCTGAAGTTCGGTATCCATATGTGGCTTGACAAATATAGCAGGGTGCGGGGATGATGTCTACATCTGCTAAGCCATATGCAATGGAGGCATCGATGAACGAGACCGATCTGAAGGCAGCGATCCAGGACAAGTACGGCAAGGCGGCTGCGGGCGTGGCGGCGGGTTGCGGCTGCGGCTGTGACTGCGGCGACCCCATCACGTCCAACCTGTATGACGCGGCCGATCGAGCGGCGTTGCCGGAGGAGGCGGTGAACGCCTCGCTTGGCTGTGGCAATCCCACGGCGATGATCGAGCTGCGGCCGGGTGAGACGGTGCTCGACCTTGGCTCGGGCGGCGGCATCGACGTGCTGCTGTCCGCCCGCCGCGTCGGGCCGGCCGGCAAGGCGTACGGCTTGGACATGACCGACGAGATGCTGGCGCTGGCGCGCGACAACCAGCGCCGCGCGGGCGCCGTCAACGTCGAGTTCCTGAAGGGGGAGATCGAGGCGATCCCCCTGCCGGACCGGTCGGTCGACGTGGTGATCTCCAACTGCGTGATCAACCTGTCGAGCGACAAGGACCGCGTGCTGCGGGAGGCGTTCCGGGTGCTCAGGCCGGGCGGGCGGTTTGCCGTCTCCGACGTCGTGGTGCGCGGCCCGGTGCCCGCGGAGGTGCGGCGCAGCGTCGAGCTGTGGGTCGGCTGCGTCGCCGGCGCGCTGGACGAAGACGACTACCGCGAAAAGCTGGCGCTGGCGGGCTTCACGGAGGTGGACATCGAGCCGTGGCGGGTCTACGCCATGAGCGACGCGCGCGCATTTCTGACCGCCGCCGGATTGGACCCCGCCGCGGTGCAGGCGAGCGCGGACGGCAAGTTTGCCAGCGCCTTCATCCGCGCGCGGCGGCCGGAGACGGCCGGTGAGGTGCACGATCGCGAGGCCTTGTCGTGACTGCCGCCGCCGGCCGTACATCGGTCGGGCGCGGCGTGCGGGTGCTCTTTCTCTGCACGCACAACAGCGCCCGCTCGCAGATGGCCGAGGGCATCCTGCGCCAGCTGGCGCCTGACGTCGACGTGGCGAGCGCCGGGACGGAGGTGACACGGGTGCATCCGCTCGCCATCCAGGCGATGGCGCTGCAGGGCATCGATATCTCGCGCCAGCGGTCCAAGCACGTGGAGGAGCTTGCGGGAGAGACCTTCAGCTACGTCATCACGGTTTGCGATCGGGCGCGCGAATCCTGTCCAATCCTGCCGGGTGCCCCGCGGCAGATCCATTGGAGCATTGCCGATCCGTCGGCCGCCGCGGGCGACCCGGCGCAACAGCTGCGGGCGTTCCAGGGCGCGGCGCTCGAGCTGCTGACCCGCATCCGCCTGTTCGTCACGCTGCTGGAGCGTGAGGCGTCGTGACGGAGCCGCGCCGCGATCGGCCGGGCGGTGGGCAGCGCAATCCGCGAGCCCGAGGTCTGCCGGCCGCGTTGTGGCGCCGGGGGGCGGCGGAGCTGGTGGGCGTCTTCATCCTGGTGACAGCCGGGTGTGGTGCGATCGTGGTCGACAGTCTGACGGGCGCGCTGTCGCACGTCGGAGTGGCGGTCAGCTTTGGCCTGGCGGTGCTGGCGGCCATCGCGGCGACCGGCCACGTGTCCGGAGCACACCTCAATCCCGCCGTAACCGTGGCGTTTGCCAGCTTGCGGCACTTTCCCTGGACCGAGGTGCCGGTGTACGTGGGTGGGCAGCTGTGCGGCGCGGCAGCCGCAGCCTGGACGCTGCGGGCGCTGTTTGGGGCGCGCGCGAGTCTCGGCGTCACGCTCCCCGCTCACGACGTGTGGCAGGCCCTGGGCATGGAGGTGCTGCTGACCGCGGTGCTGATGTTCGTCATCACCGCGGTGGCGACGGACACCCGCGCCGTCGGCGAGCTGGCGGCGGTCGCCGTCGGCGCCACGGTGATGCTCGACGCGCTGTGGGGCGGGCCGGTCAGCGGCGCCTCGATGAATCCGGCCCGCTCGCTCGGTCCGGCGCTGGTGGCGGGCAGCTGGCAGGCTCACTGGGTCTACTGGCTGGGGCCGATCGCCGGGGCTCTGCTGGGTGCCGGCGTGTATGAGCTGCTGCGAGGACCGGGACGGAACCGCGCTCCCTCCGCCGCCGCGGCGCCGCCGTGCGCTGCGGCGGAGACCGCTCCGGGGTAGTGGCAACGCCGCCAGGGGGCCGGCGGGCAAGCAAATACCATGCGAATGAACCGGGCGGACGACTCGCGTCGCCGGCGCCGTGCATCGCGGCATGGGGCCTGTCGCTCCCGGCGATACGCCGGCAACACGCCCAAGCGGCGCTCTTCGCGGCTGCGCTGCTCGCATCCTGAGGGACGGCGCTTGTCACCGCGCTTTCACCCCAAACCGGGGGGCGAGCTGCTATTGTCGGGACAGCAGAATTCCTGTCGAGGGTGCAACGTGACGATGCGAGCGTGCAGCGGTTGCTGGCGGCGCGGTGGCAGGGCGTACGGATCGGTTGCGGCGTCGATCCTGGCCGCTACCCTGGCCTTGGGCGTGGCCCTGGCGCTGGCGGGCTGCGGCCGGGCGGCGGTGGAGCGGGCGACCGCCGCGGCGAACGGCGGTGCGGCGACCGGTGGCGCGGCGTCGACCGGCGCGGTGAACGGCGGCGCGGCGTTGGGTGGGCCGGCGCAGGGCGACGCGGCGATGGAGGCGGACAGCGGGTGGAGCGCCACGACGCCGCGGGTCAATCGGACGCATATCTTTCAGGGCGGGGTCAACCGGCGCGGCAAGCCGGTGGGATTTCATTCGCGGCCGGGGGGGCGGGATCCGGCGCAGGCGCACGTGGTGCGGGTGCTGCGTCCGGCCAACGACCTGGGGGTCTACGAGGCGCTGGTGGAGATCACCGACCCGCGCGGCTATGGCGGCGCGGTGCGCAAGCGGTCGACCTTCTACCCCGATCGCCTGGACCACGCCGCGGTGGTCGCCGCGATCCTGAATGCCTGGAACCATCGCGAGCCGGGAGACGGCGGCGAGCGCTTCCGCGGCCCGTCGGGCCTGGGCTTTACCATCGAGGGCTACGTGCTGGACGACGGCAGCATCAACACCGCCTACCCCCTCTATTAGTGCCATGGCCCCCATGCCCCTCGAATTCTATTGGGACGAAGCCGGCGACCCGCGCGCCCGCCCCGCCGCCCATGGCGCTGATGCGGCCGATCGCGCAGATGGAGCCCCTGCCGCAGGTAGCGCAGATGGTGCGGGCGACAGCCCCGCCGCCGATGCCGCCCACGCGGCGGGTCCCGCTGCCGACATGGGCGCCCCTGGCCGAGCTACCACGGGCGGCGCCGCGGCGGCAGCGGCGGCGCGCTACCTGGAGAGCGACGTGCAGGGGAGCGTCAGCCAGGCGCGCGAAATCGTGCACGTGATCGACCGCATCCTTGCCGGCCGGCTGCACACCTGGTGCGACACCGGCAACGCCCACACGCTGACCCTGACCCGGCGCGGCGCGACCATCGAGCTGGAGGCGGACGGCGGCGGCGGCAAGCCCACCCGCCTTTCGCTGGCCGACACGCGGCAGGCGGTGGCCGACTGGCTGGCCTTTCTGCAACGCGGCAGGGGAGCGGCCGCCGCCCCCCCGCCGCCAACGCCCCCACCTTCCGCGGCCGGCTGAGCGCCACGGCTGCCGCGGGCAGGCCCGCCTGTCGGTGCGCGGAGCCGCCTGCCGCTGATGGGGCTGTCCCCGCGATGGGCCGCCGCGCCTCCTGTCCGCGCCTCCTGTCCGCGCCGCGATGAGCTTACAGCGACCGCAGGACGGCCTGGGCGCCGGTGCCGGTGACCTGGTTGGGGACGTCGGTGACCAGGCTGCGCAGGACGCCGTCTTCGAACACCGCGGCGTAGCGCTGCGAGCGGATGCCCATGCCGAAGGCGCGGGCGTCCAGCTCCAGGCCCAGGGCGCGGGCCAGGTCGCCGTTGCCGTCGGCCAGCAGCTGGACCTTGCCCTCGGTGCCGTGTTCCTTGCCCCAGGCGGTCAGGACGCTGATGTCGTTGACCGCGGTGCAGGCTACCAGGTCCACGCCCTTGGCCTTGAGGTCGTCGGCCAGCTCGACGTAGCTGGGCAGGTGCTGGGTCGAACAGGTGCCGGTGAACGCTCCGGGCACGCCGAACAGGACCACCTTCTTGCCGCGCAGGAGCTCGGCGGTGGATACGTCACGGACCCCTTCAGGGGTGCCGGTCTTCACTTTCACGTCGGGAATCCGGTCGCCAACAGAAATCGCCATCGCGTCAGTCCCTCCACCGGGCCGCGGCGGTGGCGGGCTGGACTGCCCGCGCGCCGCGCTCATGGTATGCCGCCTTTATACTCCAGCCATGCGTCCGCGGGGCGACAAGGCGCCACCCCCTCCCGATCCCGACGGCGGCCTGTGGCAGGGGCGGTCGGTGGCGCGGCGGTTCGTGTCGCCGGACGGCCTGATCGTGCTGGTGGGCCGCACCGCCGCCGACAACGACGTGCTCAGCCTGAAGCTGGGCGCGCCGCGCGATTTCTGGCTGCACGTCGCCGGCGAGTCGGGCTCGCACGTGGTGGTGCGCAACCCGGAGGGGCTGGAGCGCCTGCCGCGCGACACCGAGCGTTTCGCCGCCGGGCTGGCGGCGCGCTACTCGAAAGCGCAGCACGGCGGCCGCGTTGCCGTCCACCTGACCCGCTGTGCAGAAGTGAGCAAACCGCGCGGCCTGCCGCCCGGCCAGGTCCAGTTGGGGCGCTACCGCACATTGCAAGCCGTACCCTGGCGCGAGCCGGCGGCCGGCGGAAGCACGGAGGACTCCCAGGATTGACCTCCCGGAATGCGCCGTGGAGCGGTAGAGACGGACAGGATGGACGCCAGCAGAGGGGAGGGATCGGGACTGCGACAACTGGCGGCCCCTGCGACGAGGGCGCCGGGTCGGTGGCAGAGGCGCCTGAACCGAGGGCCGATCGCGGGAACTGGGGAGGAGGGGATGCGGTGGCCGGCGCCGCCGGGCCGCGGACGGGCCGCGGCGCCTGGCCGGCCGCTATTCGGTATCTTCGACCGGCGTGATCTCTTCGGGGAGGGCCGGGAGCTTTACTTCGCGTACGGCGCCGCTCCAGTCGATGGTCGGGTCATCCATCGGGTTGTCGGCGTGCGACGACGGTACCTTTTTCTGCTCGCGCCGTTCTTGCCGCTTGGCGAGCTTTTCCTGCGCCTGCTGCATCCGCGCACGCTCGCGCTGCCGTCGTGCCATCGATGCTTGATTGGATGCCATCCACCACTCTCCTGTTCTTCTTCCCGCGACCCGCAGACCCGAGTTCCGGCGACCTCGCGGCGTTGTTGGGGCAGTTTGCGTATCTTACCAGACCGAAACCGAGATCGCAGGGAAAAAGAGCCCGCGCCGAGGTGGGGCGATTCGTCGCGGCCGGCAGGGGCCGCGGCGGCTCGCCTCCCCGGCGCGGGCCAGGGGGGACAGAGATGTCGAATGATGAACCCGCCGCGGGTGCCGCGCCTACGGCCTGAAGGGTGATCTTTGTAGGTTCTTGATAATCGGCGCCCGGCTTCTTAATGCAGCGCGGGCAGGCCTTTGCGGGCCCTGCAGGGCGCTGCCCGTTCACCGGCGGGCGTTTGCCGGCATCCGGGGGGGCCGCGCGGTCGCCGGCGGGGCATTGCGGACCTGCGGGGTCGCCGCGCGGTCGCCGGGGGCATTGCGGGCCTGCCGCGGGGTCACCGCCCGGTTTCCGGGGGCACGCGGACCTGCCGGGGCGCCGCGGCGGGGGCCGCAGAGCTGCCGGGGCGCCGCTGCCGGGGTGCCGGCCGGACGTCGCGCGACTACTTCTTGGGCGGCGGCGGCTTGAGCGCGGCGGCGACGGGGCGGGAGCGGGCGCCGTTGCGGCCGACGGAGCGCACGGCAAAGAAGTGGTTGTCGGTCGACACGCCGGCCAGCACCCTCTCGCCAGCCTGCGGCACGGCCTGGTAGACCGACCAGCGGGGGGCGGTGGTTTCGCGCCAGAGGATCTCGAAGCCGGCGCGCTCGGGGTCGTCGGGGGCGGTCCAGGCCAGGTGGGCGTCCGGCGTCACGCCGCCCGCGATGGTGACGTCGGCGGGCGCCGCCGGCGCCAGCGCCAGCTGGCGCAGCGATTCGGCGTTGACGCGCGCCACGTCGCCGACGAAATGGAAGTTCATGAACTTGACCAGGTCGCCGTATTCGCGGCCGTCTTCGATGCGCGGCGTCTGGTGTTCGTGGGCGTAGTTTTCCACCGGCTCGGTGAAGCGCACCGCCGGCAGACCCGCTTCGACGAACGGCCGGTGATCGCCGCCGCGGCCCAGGCGGTCCAGGCGGAAGATCAGCCGCACCGCGTCGACGCCGGCGATCTCTTCGATCGCCCGCGCCAGGTCGCGCGAGGGCGAATCGACGCCGTCGGGGCCGCCGCCCGAAAACAGGCGGATGCGGTGCGGCCCGCCGGGGGCGAAGTCGGCGCCGACGATGTCGTTGTCCAGATAGCCGCCGATGGTATAGCCCTTCTCCTGCAAGTATTCGCGCAGGTGGGCGCCGCCCAGGAGCCCCTGCTCTTCGGCGGAGACGGCGGCAAACAGCAGCGTCGCCCGGTAGCGGCCGCCGGCCAGCAGGCGGGCGGCTTCGACGGCGACCGCCACGCCCGAGGCGTCATCGTCGGCGCCGGGGGCGTCGGCCGCCGGGTCCATGATCGACGTGGGCATGGAGTCGAAGTGGCCCGACACCAGGAAGACGGTCTTGCCCAGCGCCGGGTCGGAGCCGGGGAGCAGGGCCAGCACGTTTTCCAGCGGCACCGGCCGGTCGTTGGTGCGCGGCGCCGTGGCGGTGAAGTGGTCGACGCTCACCTGCAGGCGGTCGCCGTTGGCGTGGGCGATGGCCTGAAAGGCGGCCAGCACGCGGTCGCGGCCGCAGCCGATGCCGCGCTTGGGGTCGCTCCACGACGACAGCGAATGGCGCGTGCCGCAGGCCGCCAGGGTTTCGACCGTGGCGCGCAACGCCGCTTCGTCGACGGCGCCGCGCGCCACCACACCGGTGGGCGGGGCGGGCGGCAGGTTGTCCGCGCCGCGGGCCGGGGAGCCGACCGCGGGCTCGGCCGGATCGCGGCTGAGCGGCGCCCGCGCCCCGGTCGTGCCGGCGCAGGCGCTGAGCAAGCCGGCGGCGGCCAACGCGGTGATTGGCAGGCGGGGTAGGCGGAGCAGGTGGGGCAGGCGCGGTAGGCGGCCTTCCCCCAGGCACCGCCGGGCTGCTGCGCGCGCGGTCAACGCGGCACTCCCGAGCCGGCCTGCGGGGCTGTGGCGGCGGCGGCGCCAGGCATGGGCGCCGTGGGCGTCGCGGCACCCGCGGCGCCGTTCGCCGGCGGCTTTGATGCCTTGGGCACCGCTGCCACTTCCGCCAGGGCGGTGAGGGCGAGGAACTCCGGGTCCTGCTTGAGGGCGGTGAAGACGATGTCTTCGCGCGCTTCCTTCATCTCCTTGGAGCGCACCGCGTCGTAGCGCTCGTAGCTGTAGAAGTGGCGCCGCAGCAGCGCCAGCGCCTGGTCGCGGTGGCCGAGCAGGCAGTGGATGGCCGCCAGGTTGTAGGAGGCGGCCAGCAGGTCTTCGTTGGCGTGGGCGATGCGCAGCGCTTCGTCGCGGCGGCCGTCTTCGGCGACGAAGGCGGCGACGAAGATCTGCGTGTAGGTGTCGTCGGGGTCGAGCGCCAGCGCCTTTTCGGCGAAGCCGCGGGCCTTGTCGACCTGGCCTTCGGAGTTCCAGTAGACGGCCAGGTTGCGATAGGCGAGCGGCAGCGGCCAGGCGGCGATCGACTGCTCGATGAGCGCCAGGCCGTGCGCAAAGTCGCCGTCGTGGATCGTCATCTTGCCGAGCCCGTGCAGGGCTGCCGCCCGCGAGACGGGATCGGCGGGCATGGCGAGGATGCGGCCGAAGGTGCGGCGCGCCGCCGTCCAGTCTCCCAGGTGGTGCCGCTCCAGCTCGCCCAGGTAGCGCAGCGGCACCGGGTCGGCCGCGTCGAGGCTGGCGGCGCGCGCGTAGAGGGTGGCCGCCCGCCGGTATTGCGCCGCGTCTTCGGCCGCCAGACCGGCCTGCATGATGCGCTGGATGCGCTGCCCGTCGGGATTGCCGAGGCGCGGCGGGGCGGGCCGCTGGGCGGCATCGGCCGCCACCGGGTGGCCCAGCTTCTTGAGCGCCTGCGCCGCCTTGTCGGGCACGCTGCCGGGGACCAGGCAGCGCGCCGCCCAGACCTGGCCGTAGAGGTCGGTGGCGCCCGCGGCGTCGCCCTGGCGCTCGCGGTCGCGCGCCGTGTCCAGGGTGTGGCTGGCCGCCGCCTCGCGGTTTTTCAGTTCGGTCGAAACCAGCTTTTCGACCTGCGCCGCCTTGAGCTTGCCGGCGGCGTCCGCGGCGACGCGGCCGAGCACCTTGCCGCTGGAGTCGGCGAGGACCACCGACGCCGCCGATGCCGCCGTGGCGTCGCCGGCGAAGCGCGACCGCAGGTCGTGGTTGTCGTCGGGCACCAGCGCCAGGGCGACGCAGCGGGTGGTCGCCAGGGTGAGATCGCGCGACGCCTGGAGGTCGGACGCCTTGGCTTCCTTGGCGCTGGTGGGGAACCAGTACAGCACCAGGCTGTCGACCGGCGCCCCCGCCGGCGCGGCGACCGGCGCCGGCACCTCGTCGCCGGCGTGCACCACGCTCCAGGGCGAATGGTAGGTGTTGCCGCCGGCACCGCGGCTGCTGCCGGCGGCGCCGCGCATCCCCACCGGCCCGCCGCCCATGCCGATGCCGCCCTGGCCGCCACCGCCGCCGCCGCCGCAGGTCGCCGCAGCCGGCAGTGACGCCAGCAGGCCCAAAGCGGCGGCAAAGCCGGCGGCCCGCGCGGCGAGCGCCAGCGGCGTGCGCGACGTGGGCGTCGTCTGCGGCATCGGCACCGTGAGCGCCGCGGGCGCCGTCAGCGGCATGGCCGGCTTCTTGGGGAGGGTTGTCGAGCTGTTCATGGCGGCGCTCTCCTTGGCAGCATTTGCGCGCGGGCAGTATACCCAATGGGGCGCCCGGCCGTTCTCATGTAAGTGCCGCCGTCAGTCCTCGGGGTTCAGGATTTCCTGTGACGGATCGAGCCGGTCCCACAGGGCGCCGGCGACGCGCACCAGCAGGGCCGCCTCGGCCAGCAGCGGCAGGGCGCCCAGCACCGCCAGCGGCAGCAGCTGCCAGAGCGCCGGCGCCAGCCCCCACCAGCGCGCCAGCAACGCCGCCGCCACCACCAGCAGGGCGGCGGGGATCAGGCCCACCGCCAGCACCACCAGGTTGGCCAGCATCACCAGCAGCCGCGCCCCGGCCAGCGCCGAGCCGGCGCGCCGCTCGCTGCCCAGCCGCGCCCAGCCGGGCAGCACCAGCACCCCGAGGTTGTGGAACGCCAGCGACAGCAGGGTGATCGGGATGCCGATCAGCAGCAGCCCCAGCGCCAGGCTGGCGATCGCCGGCACGAAGCCGCCGCCGCCACCTCCGCCGGCGGCGCCCGCCAGGCGCTCGCCCAGCCGCGCCAGGTCGTCGGGCGCCCCGGCCGGCATCCGGCCGCCGGTGGCGAGCAGGCTGCCGACGACCAGGGCGAAGCCGGTGAGCGTCAACCCCAGCACCGAGGTCGCCGGCGCCAGCAGCTCGCCCGCCACCAGGCGCCAGCCGCGCAGCGGCCAGGGGCGCAGCACCTCCAGGTGCAGCAGGTCCGTGCGCAGATCGTGGCGCTGGTTGGCGCCGGCGACGAGCGGCGGCACCACCAGCAGCACGAAGCCGCCGAACGCCGCCGGCAGCAGGTAGGGCAGCGGCGCCGGGAACGTCCTGGCCAGGACCCAGATCGCGACCCCCGGCAGCGCCGCGATCGCCGCCCGGCGGCGCAGCGGCGTGCGGCGCGCCGCCATCAGGTTCTTCCAATAGATGGCCAGCTCGGGCATGCCCGCCGGCGCCAGCGCGAAGGGTTCGCGGCGGCGATCGCGCGCCGCCGGCGCCGGCAGCGCCCGCTGGCGCGTGCGCCGCTCGGCCTGACGGCGGGCCCGCTCCACGGCGGCGTCTTCGAAGCGCGCGCGCGAGCGCACCACCCACTCGTAGTGGGCGACCACCATCAGGGCCAGGAAGCAGGCCGCCAGCGGCCATTGCGTGCCGCCGCCGGCCCCCGCCGCCGTCAGGCCTGAGAGCTGGCCGCCGCGCACGATGAAGGCCAGGGCCACCCAGCGCATCGGCGCCAGCAGGATGGTCAGCACCGCCGGCGGCGCCGCGACCAGCTGGCGCAGGGCGGCGCGCAGCGCGGCGGTGTCGAACGGTTGCCCCCGTGGCGCGAGCTGCACCAGGTGGACGCCGTGCAGCGCCACCGCCAGGCCGTGGCCGACGGCGGTCCAGTAGGCGACGCCGATGGCGACGGCCAGGGCGACCCGCCAGCGCGCCGCGGCGGGCGGCAGCTCGCGCAGGCGCGCCTTCCACAGGCGGACCCCGCGGGTGTGCAGGCCGATCAGCAGCAGCACGGCCCAGGTGGTGACCAGGCGCAGCAGCCGCACGCCCGGCGGGCCGTAGCCGCGAAAGATGGTGAGCACCAGCGAGGCGGTGAGCAGGCCGGCCTGCTGGCGCCAGATCGACAGCTCGATGATCGTGCGCCGCGGCAGCGGCGCCGGCAGCAGCAGGTTGATGTCGGCTTCGCTCAGCTGCAGCGCCGGCTTGGCGGAGCCGAAGGCCCACAGCAGCGTCGTGGCGGCGGCAAGCCCCAGCGCCGCCAGCCAGACGATCAGCCCCATGACGTCGGCAGCGGCGTCGCCGGGGCCGAGGCCGGCGCCGGCGGGGAGCGCGCTACCGAACGGCGCGCCGCCGCGGCCGCGCCCCATGCCGCCCCAGCCCTGGCGGAAGGTGAAGGCGAACCAGGCCGCCGAGGCCAGGAAGGCGACCAGGTAGCGCGGCTGGCGCAGCAGCCGGGCGCGCCGCGCCAGCGATCCGCGCAGGCTGCGCCAGAGGATGTCGACCAGGACGCCGTTCACGGCGTCGTGGACCCCTCGGTGGCGCGCAGGAAGATCTCTTCGAGATTGGCGTTGGCGTCCAGGTCGGGGAGCGCGGCGCGGATTTGGGCCAGGGTGCCGGCGGCGACCTGGCGGCCGCGCTGCACGATCACCACGCGGCCGCAGATCTCTTCGACCAGCGCCAGCAGGTGCGACGACACCAGCACCGCCGTGCCCGCCGCCGCCTGGTCGAGCAGCGTCCGCTTCATGCGCCGGATGGCGCCGGGATCGAGGCCGGTCAGCGGCTCGTCCAGGATCAGGGCGGCAGGGCGGTGCAGCAGCGCCAGGGCGATCATCAGCTTCTGCTTCATGCCGCGCGACAGCTCGGACGGAAAGGCGTCGCGGCGGTCGGCCAGCTCCAGCTGGGTGAGCAGCTCTTGCGCGCGCGAGGCGGCGTCGGCGACGCCGTAGATGCGCCCGATCACCTTGCAGTGATCGTCGATCGTCAGGTTTTCGAACAGGCGCGGCTCGTCGGGCACGAAGGCCAGCCGCCGGCGCGCTTCGACCGGCGCGGCGTCGAGGTCGAAGCCGGCGATGGCGATGCGCCCCGACGACGGCGGCAGGATGCCGGCGAGGCACCGCAGGGTGGTGGTCTTGCCGGCGCCGTTGGGGCCGACCAGCCCGACGACTTCCCCCGCGGCGACCGTCATCGACAGCCCGTCGACGGCCGCGAAGGTGCCGTAGGTCTTGACCAGGTCGCGGATCTCGATCATGGGCGAGGCACCAGTCTATGGCCGGGGCGCCACCCAGGTCCACGCCCGCCCCCGCGACCAGCCGCACCGGGTTCCCAGCTTTTCATCACGTGTTGACGCCGGGCGGCGATTCGGCTCAGGATTGGCGCGCCACCAGGAGCGGACCATATGGCCAAAGCAGTCAAAGCAGACAAGGCGACCACACGATTCGAGCGCGTCCGGGAGATCCTCGACCGTGCCGCGGGGGCCAGCGCCGCGGACTATGGCGGCTTGGGGCGGTTCTGGCACCTGCCGCTGTCCGAGCTGGCCGAGCTGCGGTTGCAAGGGGTGCGGCTGATCGCGGCCAAGGGCGGCGGTCACTCGTGTTGCCACGGCGCGGCGGCGGGCGCCGGCGCGGCCGCCGGCGGCAGCGCTGGCAGCGGTGGCAGCCATGCCGGCGCCACGGCCGGCACCGCGGAGCCTTCGCCCGGCCGCGGGGCGGCGTCGGGATTGATTCAGGGGCTGCGCGGGCAGGCGCCCTTCGACGGCTCGCGGTTCCCGCGCCTGCCCTGGGGTGGCGCGGCGGTGCCCGAGGAGCAGATCCGCTTCATCTCCGACTGGATCGACGACGGCCTGCCGGAGGCCGACCGCGTGATCGCCTCGTTTCCGCTGGTCGGCGACATGACCGCGCTGGCAGCGGCGGAGACGGTGGAGATCGATGACACGGCGGCGGCGGAGATCGGCGCCGCCGGCACCGGCGACCAGGCCGGCCTGGCGCACGCCACCCACAGCATGGTCGCCGGCGCCGACCAGTACACCTACGAGCACGGCGAACCGCGCCACCGCATGAACCTGGACTGCATGTCGCCGGCACAGCTGGAAAAGCTGCGCTACGCCTTTCGCGAGATGTACCGGCTGAACAAGTGGCCGGCGGATCGGCGCAGCTACAACAACCTGGCGCAGATCCACCAGGACCACTGCCAGCACGGCTGGGAGCGCTTCCTGCCGTGGCACCGCATCTATCTGTACGAGTTCGAGCAGGCGATGCAGGACCTGGTGCCGGACGTCTCGCTGCCCTATTGGGATTGGGTCATGCCGCAGTACTGCCCGCGCCACCCCGAGCGCGGCATCCGCATCCCGACTTCGTTTCAGGCCTTTCTGACGCCCGCCGCGATCGACGACCTGAAAGATGGCGCACCGGCGCTGCCGGCCGCCGCGGCGCGCAAGCTGGCCAAGGCGATGACCGGCAAACATTACGCGACGTTGAGCGGGTTCTTTGAAGCGGTCGGCGCGGCGATCGGTCCCAGGTACGCGGAAGGGCTGTACCGCAACCGTTTTATCGACGCCCTGCTGGCCGTCAACTCGCTGTGGTATCCGCTGCGCTACCCCGGCCAATATCAAACCAAGGACGGCGCGCCGTCGACGATCAACAAGGCGATCCATTACCACTATCCCAAGCCCGAGGACATCGACGAGATCCTCAGCTTGCGGAGCTTCCGCGACTTCGGCGGCGGCAGCCTGTACAACGATTCGTTCGGTTTTCTGGATCAGAACCCGCACAACACGATGCACATCTGGACCGGCGGCATGAACCCCGACTACGGCAAGGCGCCGGCCGGCCTCGCCAGCGCCGCCGGGATGACCGCCGACAAGGCCGCCGCGGCGGCGGCGCTCGCGCCCGGCGGCGACGCCGGCACCGACCGCAACCGCGGCATCCTGGTGGCGGGCCGCCGCTTCCATTCGCGCGACGACATGTACAGCCAGCAGCAGTTCGGCGACATGTTCAGCAACCTGACGGCGTCGTACGACCCGGTGTTCTGGCCGATCCACGTCAACGTCGACCGCCTGTGGTGGGAGTGGCAGCAGATGCACCCGCAATCGGTGCCCTCCGACCTGGCGTCGGTGCTGACGCCGTGGAGCTACACCATCGCCGACACCCTGGAGATCAGCCGTTTCGGCTACGAATACGTGCGCAGCTCGTGCGTCATCCCGGTCGGCACCGGCGCGCCGGTGGGGCGGTTCGTGTCGCAGCCGATCGGCATCGCCCCCGCGGTGCGCTCGTTCCGCCAGGCCGAGGTGCGCCTGCACCGGGTGCCGCAGCTGGACCGGTCCTGTTTCATCCGCGTCTTTCTCAACCTGGCCGACGCCGATGCCGCGACGTCCATCGACGACCCGCACTATGCCGGCTACCTGGCGGTCTTCGGCCACGGCGCCTGCGTCGGCGGGCCGGGGCATTGCGAGGCGCCGCCCAGCCGGCCGCGCAAGTACGACCTGCGGCCGCGCAGCCACAACACGCCGCGCAACCATCGCGTCAACGTCACCAGCACCGCCCGCCGCCTGCTCGACGAAGGCGCCAGCTCGCTCGCCATCACGCTGGTGGTGATCGGCGCCGACTACTGCGCCGATCCCGAGCTGCTGCGCCTGGAAGGCGTATCGCTCAATTTTCTCGACTGAGCATCGAGCCGAGGACGACCGACCATGACCACCGGCTACAAGATACATCCCGGCATCGGCATCGCGCGGCTGGGCAACGCGCCCGAAAGCTTCTGCATCTCGCCCGAAGCGCCGGCGGCGCTGCCCATCGATTGCGACGCGCGCGGCAATCCGCTGCTTTCGCCGGATGGCAAGAGCGAACTGACGATCCGCAAGTTCAAGGACGGCGAAGGGCGCATCAAGCGCCAGGCGGCGCGCTTCCAGGTCTACGTCTACGACGACGAAAGCCCCGAAGGGCGGCCGCTGCGCATGGGCGACCCGGTGTCGGGCGGCGGCAACCAGGGCTTCCTGATCGACATCCAGTGGCGCGCCTACCTGGCCAACAAGAAGTCCTCCTGGTACGAATTCATGCAGCTGGCCGGCGAGCACGGCTATGCGCCCGACCACCCGCGGCGCAACGCCGACATCGCCGATCCCGGCGCGCGCCAGCGGCTGATCATCGATCCCGGGCCGCGCATCGTCGACTGCACCCGCACCCGCGGCGCCCGCTTCGACCGCGACGGCGGCGACGTCTACGCCACGACCTTTCCGCCGCCGCTCAAACCGTGCCCCATCGACACCCTGGGCGAAATCATGACCGACGACAGCGGGCGCCTGCTGGTGCTGGGCGGTCACGGTCATTCCGGGTCGTTTTTGGCCGATCAGTTCGGCCAGCCGCGCATCGACACCTACGCCAACAACGACGGCTGGTTCGACGACACCTCGGACGGCCCGGTGACGGCGCGCCTGGTGATGTATTCGCCCAACGTCGGCGCCGTGCGCTACGTCGACGTCGAATATCCCGCCTGGGTGCTGGTCGGCTATCCCGCCTACGTGCCGCAGATCCTGGACATGGTGACGCTCGAAGAGGTGATGGAAGACCTGGCCGTGCAGCAGTTTGCCAGCCGCCCCGAGCTGTTCGGCCCGGCCGGCGGCTTTGACGACCCGCAGCACGTCGACCCCACCGACACCGAAGCGCTGATCCTCTGGCGCGCCGGCAGGCTGCGCTGGAACCCCGCCTACCGGCCGTGGTTCTACCGCGACATCTGGCCGATCCTCTTTCGCGCCGACCAGTTCAGCTACCTGACCAACGTGCTGGGGCTGTCCAACTATCCGCACAACCAGTCGGCGCGCGGCAATTTCGATCCCTTCCGCCTGGGAGTGCCGCCGCAGGTCGACGCCGAAGCGCTCAAGCGCTGCCAGCGCGAATGCCTGGCGCGCCAGCAGTCGGGGCGGCTGTTCGTGGAAACATTGGAGCCGGCGCTGCAGCTGCTCGACCGCCAGGAGCACGCGCGGCAGCTGCGCGGCGCCGCGGGCGCCGGTGCCGGCGCCAGCGCGCCTGGCACCCCCGATGCGCTGCCGCCGGCGGCGGGGGCGGCAGGGGCGGGGGCCGGCGCGGGAGCGGGGGTTGCTGGTGCGCCGCCGCCGCGTGCCGCTGGCGGCGAAGACCGCATCGGCCGCTTCACCGCCGCGGTGCGCAAGGCGCTGGCGACGTTTGCCGCGGCGGTCATGGGCGGCAAGCCCGACGCCGACGCGCGGCGCTACCTGGCGGACTGGCGGCAGGCGTCGCAGGGCTCGCCCGAAGCCAAGGAGCAGCTGGACCAGGCGATCGAAGCGGCGCTGGCGGAGGTGGAATCGACGGCCGGGCCGGACGCCGGCGGCGACTGGCGCGAGCTGCGGCCGGCGGTCGCCCAGCACCTGAAGCGGTTCCATTCCGGCAAGCTCCTGGAAGACGCGCTGGCCGAGTGCGTGGCCGCGTGCACCCAGGACCCCTACCGCGACTACCGGCAGTTCCTGTTCGACCTGCTGCGGCAGCCGGGGGAAGAGAACAACTTCCGCGTCGGCGGCAAGCCCAGCAGCCGCGTCCACGGCCTGCCGCTCATGCCGCTGCTGGCCGGCGACAACCCGATCAGCAACCACCTGCCCGCCAAGTTCCTGGCCCTGACCGACTACCAGTACTACCTGCTGCGCCAGTGGGCGCGCGGCCTGTTCTTCAACGAAGAGATGGAGGGCTGGGGCCCGGTCGACCCCTGGCGGCCCTACGCCGGCTGGCAGAACCGCACCGGCCGCGACCTGGACCGCGGCGTGCTCACCAACCTGCTGGGCGGCGCCTTCTGCCCCGGCGGCGAAGTCGGCTGGATCATCCGCAACACCGCCATCTACCTGGAACCCTACCGGGTGAAGGCCGATCCCGGATTCTCTTCCTTCCGCCAGACCGCCGCCCAGGCCAACGCCAACCGCGGCGCCGTCCCCGAAGCCGACTACAGCGCCTACGTCGACTCCGCCCTCAGCCAATCCGACAACTTCGACCGCGGTATGCAACCCGGCGACCTGACCAAGCACATGGCGGTGCCCTGGCAGGCCGATTTCAACGAATGCACCACGCAGACCATCAACATCACCTACGAGGGATGGAACCTGATCTATCCCGAAAGCGAAAAGAACACCCTGATGCGCCGCGAGCAGGCCGTCTGGGAAACCCTCTGGTGGCCGGCGCACCGCCCCCTCCAGGTCTTCGAGACCAACGCCGACGGCGACACCCCGTTCGTCGACTGGAGCCGCGGCGTGCCGCAGACCGCCGCCGGCAATCTCAAGATGGTCACCGAATGGCGCCGCCTGCCCTTCGTGCGCGTCAATCCCGCGGCCACCGACCTGCCGAGCGAAGTGCCGCCGCCGTCGCCGCCGCCCTACATCGCCGTTGAGAGAACCCCCGAGCCGCGGCCGGGCCAGGGTTCCAAAAAGTAGTGAGCCAAGAAGTAGTGAGCCAAGGAGCGAGGAGAGACCGCCCGATGCCCCCTGCCAAGACGCCCGCCAATCCCTTTGTCGGCACCTGGACCTATCGCAGCCTGCTCAACGACCCGGATCTAGCTACCGCCTTCGACGCCCTGGAATTCGGCCGCGGCACCCTGGTCATCGAAGAAGCCCCCGAACAGCTCCTCCACGGCACCCTCGGCGGCCCCGGCTGGTCGCTCGCCCTGCGCGGCTCGCGCTCCTACGGCAACCCCATGCAGGTCCGCTTCCAGGGCAAGGGTCTGGTCAACGGCGAACAGTGGGTCTACGACTACATCGGCTGGCTGGTCCCCGTCTGGCCCAACAGCACCGACACCCTGGACCGCCCCGCCATCGTCGGCTCCATCGTCCGCACCGTCCCCCACGCCGGCAGCGGCGGCGGCACCAACCCCGCCGGCGTCGTCGCCTCCTTCTACGCCGTCCGCGCGGACTGACCGCCGCGCCGGGGCACGAAAGACCGCGTGTCCGCAGCCAGCGGTCAAGAGAGCAAGCGCGTGCCGCCAGGAGGAGACGCGGTGGGACCGCAGGGGACAGGGGAGTGGGATTGGGATTGGGAGTGGGACGCGGCGATCGTCGGCGGCGGCCCGGCCGGCTGTGCCACCGCCCTGGCGTTGCGCGCCCACGCGCCCACCTTGCGCGTCGTGTTGCTGGAAGCCTCGGCCTACCAGCACCCGCGCCTGGGCGAAACCCTGCCGCCGCTCGCGCGCCAGCTGCTGGAGCACCTGGGCGTCTGGGACGCCTTCGTCGCGCAGGGTCACCGCCAGGTGCACGGCACCGCCGCGGCCTGGGGCAGCGCCGTGCCGCGCGGTCACGATTACTTCTTCGGCATGCAAGGCCCCGGCTGGCACCTGGACCGCGCCGCCTTCGACGCCATGCTGGCCGCGCAGGCGGAGCGCCAGGGCGTCACCGTCCTGCGCCGCACGCGCGTGCGCGGCGCCGACCGCGACGGTGGCGAGCGCGATGATGGCGCCGGCCACCGCGGCGCCGAAGGCGGCGGCTGGCGGCTGCGCCTGGGGGGCGGCCGGCGCCTGCACGCCCGTTTCGTGATCGACGCCACCGGCCCCTCTGCCTCGCTGGCGCGCCTGGCCGGTGCGCGCTTTGTGGCGCTCGATCGCCTGACCGGCTACGGCCGCCTGTTCGCAGAGCCGCCGGCGGCGAGCGATGCGCTGTCAGCAAGCACAGCGATGCCGGCGCAAGGTCTGATGTCGGCGGGTGCCATGCGAGCGAGCGCCAGGCCAGTCGTGGATGGCGTGCCGAATGGCCACGGTGGCCGCTGGTCCGCCGACCCCCGCGTGCTGGTCGAAGCCTTCGCCGACGGCTTCTGGTACACCGCCGGCCTGCCGGGCGGCCGTCGCGTCGCCGTCTGCCTGACCGATGCCGACGTGGCCCGCCGCCTGCGGCTCACCGATGCCGCCGGCTGGGCCTGCGCCCTGGCCGCCACCACCCACGTCCGCCAGGCCCTGCAAGGCGCGCAGCTCCCCGGGCCGCTGCTGGTGCGTCCGGCGCAGTCGCGGCTGCTGCAACCCGCCGCCGGCGACGGCTGGCTGGCGGTCGGCGATGCCGCCTCGCTGTTCGAGCCCCTGTCCGCCCAGGGCATCGTCAAAGCCCTGCGCAGCGGCATCTTTGCCGCCTACGCCGCCGGCGACCTGCTGACCAGGGGCGACGCCCGCGGCATCGACCGCTACACCCGCCTCGTCCCCGACGAGTTCGCCGGTTACACCCAAGCCCGCGCCCGCATCTACGCCGAAGAGCGCCGCTGGCCCCAAAGCGAATTCTGGCGCCGCCGCACCGCCGCCTGAAAACCGGGGCACCATGGATTCCTGGCTGTAGACGGAAGGAAAACGCGATGATTCGGGAGCAGAAGAGCGACTCGCTGAGAGGGTGTGCGGTGAACTGCGATTCAAATTCACCCAACCGCCGAGAGCACAGACCGTTCTTTGCTGGTCAAGTATTCAAGTGCGGAGTTGTGCCACGCCTCGGCTTCTGACTTGTTTCGATCATAGAGTTCGATGAAAGCTCTTCCACACGCCGACTGAGGAAAGCGTCGCTCCTCCACGATCTTCCTGAGGAAGAGCTCGGCGCGAGCCTGTTTTACGATGTCGGTGGAAAATCTGTTCTCCAGCTGCGGCCACAAAAGCAGAATAATCTCACAGCGCGATTCGAGCAGATCTTCACGAGTGTCCAGTTCAAAAAAGTCGATCACCACCTGCGCCCGCAGCCGTTTTTCTGAATCCACTGGGCGAGGCCCGATGAGCGGACCGCGAAAGAAAAGATACTCGCCAGGGTCATCGGCGCGCTCGCCGAGCGGAAAGAGCAGCAGGGGTTTTTCGCGTGCGTCGAGAGAAGCTCGGTCCGTGGTCAGCGAGTCAGGGATGCCAGCAATCGGGAAGCAATCTGATTTGTAGGACGAGTTGCAGACTTTGCATGAGACCAGGTAGTTGAAGGGATCAAAGGCGAAGCGAAGGTATCCATTGCTGTATCCCGTGGCCACCCTGGCGACGTAGCTCCGAATATTGGCCCGACGGTCCATCAGTTCATCGCTTGGCCAAGGAGTTACTCGGTTCTTCGGACGGTAGTGCTCGATGTCATAGTCAACAGCCACCTTGGTGGCGGAGCCGGATTCAGTCTTGGCCATGGCCTGTTCGCAATAGATGCACTTGAAATCCTGGAGCAGTATGAATACCTCCTTGATCTCGCTCCAGAGGCCAACTTTTTTTGCAGTACCGCCCGCCCGAATTGCGGCTGCTGTCTTTTTTGAAGCGCGTGAGAACCACCCAGGCCTCTTGGCCTCAATGGCCAAGCGCAATGCGCGGTCCGAAACTGGTACAAGAATCATCTTTGTTGACGATGTGTCACTTGGCGGAGGCAGCGAGGCGATAGAGTTTCTACTCTGCTCCTCCACCCAGCGTCATCAAGCGCATGAACTGTATGGCGGCTTCTGGATCGCCCTCGCCGGCAGCCTGGGCCTGGGCCTGTAGCTGCGCTGTGAATCGCGGATCGCGGGTTGATGCGAGGCCGAAGCTTCCGCTGGTCAGGATTTGATCCGCCGAGAGGCCGTAGACTTCTTCGGCCGATCGCCGCAGTCGGCTTCTCCCAACCCCTTGTAATCTCTCAGATTCAAGTACGAAGACGCTGGCTCCGCGCAAAGTTCCTACGACCAGGGGGCTGTGCGACGTAAGTATGAATTGCAGATTGGGAAGGGCGCGCGCCATTGTTGGGATGACGCGCTGTTGCCATTCGGGATGCAGATACAGGTCCACCTCGTCAATGAGGACAACTCCGCGCCTGTCAAGAAGCTGAATCCCGCTTGCAGCTCCCATCGAGAGGTGGTAGAGCAGGTCGGCGATCCAGCCGATATAGGCGCGATAGCCGTCGGACAATGCCTGAAATGGCAGGTCGGCGCCGTCAATTCGGAAGAGAGATTCGATCTCGCCTGAGTGCAGCAGCTCGACATGCGGTGCGAGCAGCTTGTTGAGCAATGAGAATACCTGCTGGTGACGGTCTGGGTCGGTGGCGAAGAGCCGTGGTAACCAGGAGGAGAGCGGGACCAGGGTCACCGCCTCTTCGAAAAGACCCGCAACTCGCGTGTAGCGGATAGCCCGCGACCTCGACCGTAGCTCTTCGGAGAAGCTGGCGTTGGGGTCCACCCGACGGCTGGAGCCGTAACCGGTCATGAAGAATGCGGGCGAGTTCTCATCCCACAACTCCTCTGACCATTCCAACGCATCATTCGGCGGTCGGAAGCGGTCGATCCAGCCGCGCGTTCTTGTGAGAACGGTTTCCACGTTGCGGAGACCAACTTGACCATCTTCCTTATGCAATGCCAGTTCGGCTACTACTCTAGCCTCCAGCTTCATTTCCTGTACCCCTCTGCTCCCGGCGCGGCGCACCAGCGAGAAGGGGACAAAGCCCGAGTTTCCTGCCAGGAACGGACCGAGGGCTGCAAGGGCCGCGGCTCGCAGCACCGTGGACTTTCCCGAGCCGTTGTCACCGAGAAGAAGGTTCACGTTCGGTAGCAGCGATTCGTCTGCGGGTGGCTGATCGCCAGGAACTCCGAAGTGAAGGTACGCCTTCTCAAAGGTGCGGAGATTGTCGATTTGAAGCGTCCGAATGTACATCGTGGTACTCCTGTGACGATTTTACCGTTTGTTGCAAGAGCTGTGCAACCTGGCCGGATCGCTCCGATTGCTCCGGTAGAGAGCGCTCATCTTAACTTTTGTGCCATGCTGGAGGGTAATGGACAAGGTCGGAGAGGTGGGCGCCGGGCCGGTGCTCCTATATTTAGGCGCAGCTGAGATTGAGGAGCTGTTGCCGCCGGGGGAGTGCATCGCGGTGATGGAGGGGGTGCTGCGCGACCTGGCGATGGGGGCGGGGGTGCAGCCGCTGCGCTCGGTGATCCCGCTGGAGGTGGGCGGGGATGGAGCGGCCGGCGGTCCGCCGGCGTTTCTCGGTTTGATGCCCGGCCAGCTGGGCCGCGACTCCGGTGCCGCCGCTGCTGGCGATACCGGTGGCGTCAATCGTGCCGGCGTTGCCGGGATCAAGGTGGTCACGGTGTTTCCGGGCAACCGCCAGCTTGGGGCTGAGTCGCATCTTGGGGCGGTGCTGCTGTTCGAAACGGAGATGGGGCGGCCGATCGCGTACCTGGATGCGGCGGCGGTGACGGCGGTGCGCACGGCGGCGGTGAGCGCCTTGGCGACGCGCGTGCTGGCGCGGCCGGAGGCGGGCGACCTGGCTTTGCTGGGCGCGGGCGTCCAGGCGCGATGGCATCTGGCGGCGCTGCGGGAGGTGCGGCCGATCCGGCGGGTGCGGGTGTGGAGCCGGCGGCCGGAGAGCGCGCGGCGGTTTGCCGTCGAAGAGGGCCGCCATGGCCTGGCGGTCGAGGCGGTCGCCTCGCCGGCGGCGGCGGTGGCCGGGGCGGAGCTGGTGTGCACGGTGACCGCGGCGCGCGAGCCGGTGCTGGCCGGCGCCGACCTGGCGGCCGGTGCGCACGTCAACGCGGTCGGGGCGTGCTTTCCCGCGGCGCGCGAGCTGGACAGCGCGGCGGTGGCAGGCGCGCGGCTGTTCGTCGACCGGCGCGAATCCGCGCTCCACGAATCCGGCGACTTCCTGGTGCCGCTGCGCGAGGGCGCGATCGGCGCCGATCACATCCAGGGCGAGCTGGGCGAAGTGCTGGCGGGCCGCGTTGCCGGCCGCGGCAACTCCTCGGAGATCACGCTGTTCAAGTCGCTGGGCCTGGCGGTCGAAGACCTGGCGGCCTCGCTCCACGTCTATCGGAAGGCGATCGCGCTGGGCCGCGGCCGCTCCCTGGCGCCGTAGCCGGCCAGCTGATCGCGGCGGTCACCCGCCGGCCCGCCCAGCTGCCAGTTCAGGAAGGAGAGGATGTCGACCAGCTCGTCGATGCGCTGGTCGAGGCTGACGCCTGCGCCGGTGTGGCCGGTGTCCTGGTGGTGGCGCAGGAGGACGGGTCGGTCGGGGTCCGCCACGGCTTGCAGGCGGGCGGTCATCTTGCGGGCGTGGAGGGGGGCGACCTGGGTGTCGCCGTAGCTGGTTTCGAGAAAGACCGCCGGGTAGTGGGCGTCTGCCGCCACGTTCTGGTAGGGCGAGTAAGCGCGCAGCGCGGGGAAGGCTTCGGGGCGGTCGGGGGAGCCGTATTCGGGCAGCCAGAAGCGGGCGGCGAGGAACTTGTTGTAGCGCAGCATGTCGAGCAGCGGATGGGTGGAGACCACGGCGCGGAAGAGGCGCGGCTGCTGGACCATGGCGGCGGCGACCAGCAGGCCGCCGTTGCTGTGGCCCCAGGCGGCCAGCCGCTCGGGGCGGGTGTAGCCCAGGTCGGCCAGGCCGCGGGCGGCGGCGATCAGGTCGTCGATCGACAGCTGCTTGTGTTCGCGCACGGCCGCGTCGTGCCACCTGGCCCCCAGCTCGCCGCCGCCGCGGACGTTGGCGACGGCCCAGACGCCGCCGGCTTCGACCCACCAGGCGATCTCCGGCAGGTACGCGGGGGTGAGGCTGGTGGCGAAGCCGCCGTAGGCGGTGAGGATCGCGGCATGGGAGCCGTCGAGCGGGATGCCCCGCCGGTGGATGACGAACATTGGCACGCGGGTGCCGTCGGCCGAGGTGACCCAGACCTGCTCCACCTGGTAGGCGGCGGGGTCGAGGCTGGTGTCGGGCTGGCGCCAGACGGCCAGCCGGCCCGCCGCCAGGTCGTAGCGGTAGACGGTGCCCGGCAGGTGGAAGGATGAAAAGGTGAAGTAGACGATCGGGTCGTCGAAACGCCCCGAGAAGCCGCCGATGGTGCCGGCGCCGGGCAGCGGCACGTCGCCCAGGTGGCGCCCGTCGAGGTCGAAGATGGCGAGCCGCGAATGGACGTCTTCAAGGTACTCGACGAGCAGCCTGCGGCCGGCGCCGAAGACCTTCTGGATGACGGCGCTTTCGTGCTGCGGCACGATCTCGCGCCAGTGGGCGCGGTCGGGGTGATCGACCGGCGCCACGAAGATGCGCCCGCGCGGCGCCTGCCAGGTGGTCTGGATCACCAGCTGGTCGCCCAGCACGCCGGCGTAGAACGGCGCGTCGATGCCGCTGACCACCTCGCGCCGCGTCGCCAGGTCGTGGCCGGTGGTGGCCGCCGTCGCCGTACCCGTCGCCGATGCCGCGCCGGCCGCCCCGGCCGTGCCGGCGGCCGGCGCGACGCGGTCGAGGAATACGTCGATCTCCTGCTGCGTGCCGGAGACGGCGTGGCTCACCAGCCAGCGGCCGTCGTCGCTCAGGTTGCCCCAGACGATCGATCCCCGCCCGTAGGCCTGGCCGAAGATCACCGCGTCGCTGGCCGGATCGGCGCCGAAGCGGTGGTAGAAGAGCCGCGAGCCCTCGCCGTCGGCGCGCTCGCGGCCGTAGTAGGCGCCGCGGCCGCCGGCGGCGATGGCGACGCCGAAGTAGCGTCCCAGCGGCAGCTCGTCGGCGAGCAGGGTGCCGTCGTCGACCGCGACGAAGCGCACCGCGACCTCTTCGGCGCCGCTCTTGCGCACCGCGAAGGCCGCCAGCTTGCCGTCGATCGACAGGTCGAGAAGCTCGACCGCGGCACGGCTCTCGGCAGTGCTGAAGCGCCGCGGGTCGGCCAGCACGCGCTCGGCTCCCGCGCCGTCGCGCACCACGATCTCGGGCAGGGTGGCGGTGCCGGTGGCGGCGCGGTAGACGGCGCGCTCGCCGCGCACCGACGGGCGCGACGCGCCGGCGATGCCGGCCAGCTCGGCCAGCCGGCGGCGCAGCTCCATGCGTCCGGGCAGCACGTCGAGCACGCGGTCGGTGTAGGCGTTCTGCTCCCGCGTCCAGAGGCGCACCTCGGGGGTGCGCGAATCCTCGAGCCACCGGTAGGGGTCGGCGACCTCCACCCCGTGCAGGGTTTCGACCACCGGCTCGACCAGCGTCGCGGGGACGGCGGGGCGCCGCGTCGCGAGCGGCGCCGCCGCGAGCCGGCCGCCTGCGACCGCGCCGCCGCGCAGGAAGGCGGCCACCCGCGCCGCGATCTGCGGCGTCGCCACCAGCAGGTCGTCGCCGTGGCCGGCGCCGTCGACCACGATCTCGACGCCGTGGGAGAGGTGGCGCAGGACGTCCTGGCCGTTCTGCGCCGGGGTGCGGGCGTCGAGGGTGCCGCTCACCACCAGGACCGGCACCGGCGAGCGCACGCTCTGGCGCAGCGCGGCGTCCAGCGGCTCGACGCCCAGGGCGCCGCACACGTCGGGCACGGCGAAATCGAGCTGCCGGCCGACCACCGCGGAGGCGGCTTCGGCCGCCACCTGCCGCCGCCGCGCCTCCGAGGCGCCGGAGGCGCAGGCCACGGCGTAGGGCATGACCTGGCCGAGCCAGCGCTTGCGCTGGCGCAGCAGGTCGCCGGCCAGCGGCTCCCAGTCGCCGCGGTCGAGGTGCACGGCGACCTCGCGCAGCTCGTCGAGCCGCTCGGCCGCGCCGAGGTGGTCGGCGATGGCGAGCTGCAGGTCCAGGGGGCCGATCGCCACCGGCACCTGGTCGCCGGTCAGCGGGTCCACCGCGGTGGTGCGGACCGGCTGGCGGTCGAGCGCCGCGAGCCGGACGCGCAGCACGTCGAGCAGCGTGCGGCCGTCGCCCATCGCGATCCTGGCCAGGACCGCGTCCGCCGCCGCCGGCAGCTTGAGCTCCTGGTCCGGGCCGACGACGCCCATGAGCACCGCCCGTTCGACGGCGGCGCCGTGCCGGCGCAGCACCTCGAGCGCCAGGCGGGTGCCGTAGCTGGTGGCGACCAGCGAGATCCGCCTGGCGCCCAGGGCCTGGCGCAGCGCCTCGACGTCGTCGGCCATCTCGCGCGGGTTGTAGGCCGCGAGGTGGGCGCCGAGGTTCCGCATCTGTTGGGCGCACGCTTCCCCCGCCTGGCGGACCGCCGCCAGCGCCGCGTCCTCGCCCAGCGGCTGGTCGCGGGGGTGCTCCCAGGTTTTGCTGCACACCAGGGCCGGCCGCGACAGGCCGGTGCCGCGCTGGTCGAGCAGCACCACGTCGGCGATGTCGCGCAGCCCCAGCAACAGGTCGGCGCGCGGGCCGCGCGCGCTGTCGATGCCCGAGGCGCCGGGGCCGCCGGCCAGGTAGACGATCGGCGGCCCGGGGTGCGCCGCGGTGCTGGGCAGGCGGACGTAGGCCAGCTTCAGCGTCGCCGCCGGCGCGCCGCCGCGGCGCTGCTCGGGCACCTCCAGGATGCCCATCGTCCCCTTGACCTGCCGCCCGTCCGCGGCGGCCCAGACATAGGGGCCGGCCTCGGGGTCGATGGCCGCCGGCGCCGCCGCCGGGTGCGCGGCGAGCGCGGCGGCGCCCAGCAGGGCGAGGAGCGTGCCGGACCGCGTCCGGGCTGGCCGTTCAGGCGGCATGGGATGAAGGGAGCCGCCGCAGCGCCACCGTGCCGCCGTAGGTGAGCCGCCGCCACAGCCATTCCACCGGGCCGAGCTCGAAGCCGCGCGACCACCACCAGCGGCTCCATAGCACCTGCAAGGGGAAGAGGATCCACGCCACCGCCACGGCCACCGCCGCGCCCACCCTGCCGAACAGGCCCAGGCCCATGCCGTAGAAGATGAAGATGCACACCAGGCTCTGCATCAGGTAGTTGGTCAGGGTCATTCTCCCCACCGCCACCAGCGGCTGCAGGCGCCGCCGCCAGGCGGGCCGCTGAAACAGCCAGGCCAGCCCCGCCATGTAGAAGAAGCAGAGCAGCGGCACGGTCGCGTACTGCACCAGGGTGAGCACCATGCCCGCCGCGGACGGCGGGTAGTAGACGTGCCGGTCGGTGAGGACCGCGAACACCACGTTGCCCGGCAGGGCGACGATCCCCGCCCAGGCGATCCAGCGGCCCGGCAGCAGCGCGGGGTCGGCCTCGACGCGCTCGATCAGGCGGGTGCGGCCGACGAACAGCCCGAACAGGAACATGCCGATCACGTCGGGCCAGTACAGATTGAAGGTGAACATCGACCACCAGAAGGAGAGAAACGCCAGGTTCCCCTTCACCACCTGCGGATAGCCGCCCTTGGCGAAGCCGTCCATCCAGATGAGGAACAGGTCCTTGTGGCCGGTCAGGGCGGCGGCGACGTGGTAGGGCGACGGCGGCTTGACCAGCAGCGACAGCGCGTAGAGCGGGATCGGCAGCAGGTAGATGGCGACCGCCGAGATCAGGATGGTGCGCGGCGAGCGGCGCAGGAAGGGCAGCAGCACCAGGCCGAGCACCGCGTAGATCACCAGGATGTCGCCGCCCCACAGCAGGATGCCGTGCACCAGGCCGAACGCCAGGAGCACCGCCTGGCGGCGCAGGAAGCGCGGCACGACCGACCGGCCGGCCTGCTCGGCGCGCCCGGCCATCAGGCCGAAGCCGATGCCGAAGATGAAGGCGAAGAGCGCGAAGTCCTTGTTCTCGATGAAGACGTGGCGCAGGAAGCGCACGGCGGTGTCGAGCGCGTAGGTGGGGATGGCCCGCGCCTCCTTGTCGGAGAGGAACTCGTAGCCGGAGAAGATGAAGACGTTGAACGTCAGGATCCAGAGCAGGGCGAAGCCGCGCAACGCATCCAGGGTGGCCAGCCGCTCGCCGTCCGCGACCGGCCCCGCGGCCTGGGCCGCGACCGGAGCCGCGGTCTGCCCAGCGCCCGCCACCGCGCTCGCGCCGCCGCCACCACCGCCGCCGCCGTCGCGGCTCATGGCGCCGCCTGGCGCGCCGGCGCGGCGGCGTGCTCGACCAGCAGGTGGACGTTGCCGAACGGGTCCACCAGCTCGGCGTGGCGGCCGGGCACGGCGGCGTCCCGCGCCGCGCGCACGGTGGCGCCGCGGGCGCCCAGGTCGCGGCAGGCGGCGTCGAGGTCGTCCACCTCCAGGACCAGGTTCATCTGCGCGCTGTCGGGCGCCGGCGGCGGCGCCGCCTGGGTGGCGCTTTCGTGCAGCACCACCTGGAGGACGCCCGCCGGCAGGTAGGGGATGACCGGCGGGTAGTACGCTTCGGAATACACCTTGAAGCCGAGCAGCCCTTCGTAGAAGCGGCGCGCCGCGGCCATCGCCGGCATCGCCGGCACGGTGATGCCGTAGTTGAACACCCGCGGCCGCGCCGGCCGCTCCTGCTGGTCGCCGCCGCTGGCTTCGATCAGGTACAGGAGGTTGCCGGCGGGGTCGGCGATCGGCATGTTGGCTCCGATCGCCGAGCCCAGCGGCTTGTCGGCCAGCTGGCGGACGCCGCGCCGCGCCGCGTCGGCCAGCGCCGCGTCGAGGCTTGGGACCTGCAGGTTGAGGTGCGCTTCACTGGGCCCCGGCAGGACGTGGTGGACCGCGTCGCGCACCTTGAGCAGGCGCAGGCTCACCTGACCGTTGAGCAGGTCGGCGCTGCCCGCCGCCCGGTCCACCCGCACCGTCTCGAAGCCGGCGACGCCACGGTAGAACTCCACCGCCTGGTCCAGGTCCACCACCCGCACCACCAGCCCGGTGATCCGCGGCGGCGGCGCTGTCGCCGGGATCGCCGGTGCCGCCGCGCCGCCGGGGGCCGGCGCCCGCGCCGCGAGCAGCAACGGGGTGAGGGCCGCGAGAGACCAGGCGCCGAGCCAGCAGAGCGAAGGGGTCATGGCAACCTCCAGGGAGACGATGGCTGGGGCCGCCGCCGCGTCATTCGGCGCGCAGGCTCACCACCGGATCGACGGTGGTGGCCCGCCGCGCCGGCAGCCAGCCGGCGAGCAGGGCGGTGAGGAGGATCAGCGCCACGACGCCGGCATAGGTCGGCGGATCGGCGGCGGGCACCTGGAACAGCAGGCTGGCCAGGACGCGGCCGAACCAGAGCGACGCCAGGAGGCCCGCCGCCAGGCCCAGGACCACCGTCGCCAGCGCCTGGCGCACGACGAGCCAGCGGGTCTGCCAGCGGCCGGCGCCCAGCGCGATGCGCACCCCGATGTCGCGCGCCTGGCGCGACACCGCGTAGGCCAGCGAGCCGTACAGGCCGACGCCCATCAGGAACAGCGCCAGGCCGGCGAAGGCGGCGAGCAGCCCGACCTGGAAGCGCACCGGCGCCAGGACGTCGTCCGCCGCTTGGCGCAGCGACTGCACCGGCAGCACCGGCAGCAGCGGCAGCAGCTCCCGCACCGTGCGCTCGACCGCCGGCGCCACGGCGGCCGCCGCGGCGTAGCTGCGCACCAGGATGCGGGTCTCCATCCACGGCGCCTGGAGCGTCGAGACGTAGACCGCTGGCGCCTCGGCGTTGAGCAGGTCGGACTGCTGGACGTCGCCGGCGACGCCGACGATCCGCCATTCGGGGTGCGGCAGGCGGCCGACGGTCGGGCCGTAGTCGAGGTCGATCGCCACGCGCTCGCCCAGCGCCGCCGCGTCGCCGCCGGTGAACTGGCGGGCGAACGCCTGGTTGACCACCGCCACCGGCTCGGCCCGCGGGCCGTCGGCGTCGCCCAGCGCGCGCCCGCGCCGGATCGGGATCGCCAGCAGCGCGAAGAAGCCCGGACTGACCGGCCGGATGGAGACCGTCCGCTGGCTGGCGTTGCCGCGCTGTTCGCGGCCGGCCAGGGAGACCTCGTGGGTGACGTTGAAGCCGCGCACGAGCGGCGGCGACACCGCCGTCGCCGCCTGCTCGACGCCGGGGATGGCGAGCAGGCGGCGGCGCAGCTCGCCGAAGAGCGCCGCCAGCGCCTCCGGTTCCTGGTATTGGCTCGGCAGCGACACCCCGGTGGCGAGCACCGGGCCCGGATCGAAGCCCAGCGGCACCGCGCTCAGCCGCGCCAGGGTGCGCAGGAAGAGGCCGCAGGCCACCAGCAGCACCAGGGTGACCGCCACCTGCACCGCCACCAGGGTGCGCCGCACCGCGTGCCCGGCGGTCACCCGCGCGCCGGTCTGCAGGCCGCCGCGCAGCGGCGTGCGCAGCGCCGGCAGCAGGCCGGCGGCCAGGCCGCAGGCGGCGCCCAGCGCCAGGCCCAGCAGCAGCTCGACGCCGCCCACCCGCGCCTGGTCCAGGCGGTGGATGGTGGCCGGCCCGAAGCGCACCAGCAGGCCGATGCCGAAGCGCCCGAGCGCCACCCCGAGCGCCCCGCCGCCCAGCCCCAGCCAGAGGTTCTCGAGCAGCTCCTTGCGGAACACCCGCGCGCGCGAGGCGCCGAGGGCATAGCGCACCGCCGTTTCGCCCCGCCGCTGCTCGGCCCTGGCCAGCTGCAGCAGGGCGACGTTGCAGCAGGCCAGCGCCAGCGCCGCGGCGACGGTGAGCTGGAGCAGCAGCAGGTTGCGCGCGAAGTCCTTGACCACCGCGTCGCGCATGCCGCTGACGCGCGCCGCCAGCCCTTCGTTGAGGTCGGGGTGCTCGCGCGCCATGGCCTGGGCGAACAGCTTCATCTCCGCCGCGGCCTGCGCCGGGGCGGCGTCGCGGGCCAGCCGGCCGACGACGTAGTAGAAGCGGGTGTCGCGCGGCATCAGGTCGCTGTGCGGGCTCACCTTCCACAGCTCCACGTGGCGCGTCACCGGGAAGCGGAAGTCGGGCGGCATCACTCCCGCCACGGTCACCGTCACGCCGTCCAGCGCCAGGCGGCGCCCGACGACGCCGCGTTCGGCGCCGAACTGCCGGCGCCACAGGCCGTCGCTCAACAGCACCTCGGGCGGCGACGCCGGTCCGTCGGCGACGAAGCCGTGGCCCAGGGCCGGCCGCACGCCGAGGACGCCGAAGAGGTTGGCCGTCACCACGGCGCCGGGCAGCCGGTCGGGCCGTTCGAGGCCGCCGACGTTGAAGGTCCAAAGGTGGTAGGCACCGATGCCGTCGAGGCTGCGGCACCGGCTGCGCAGGTCGGCCAGCTCGGGCGGCGACAGGGGTTGCGGCTTGCCGGCGGCGGTCTCCCAGTTCATCGTGACCAGCCGGCCGGGGTCGCGGTACGGCAGCGGTTCGAGCAGCGTCGCGCGCACGACGCCGAAGATGGCGAGGTTGGCGCCGATGCCCAGGGCGAGAGTGAGCAGGATGGCCGCCGCTACCCGCGGATTGCGCCGCAGGCGGCGTACGGCCTGCCGTGACTCCTGCCAGACGTCGGACATTTCGGCTCCTGTCGTCTGCGGCACTGCGGTAGCGAGTTAGCCGAAAGCATTGTTGCGCAATCGAGACGGCGACTTCAAGCTGACGAGCGCGGCATTCCGCCCGATGATCGCGGGTAGCGAGCGGCGGGCGGAATGCCGGCGGATGCGGAGCGGCCGCGCGGCGCGGCTCAGTTCGAATCCGGCGACGAGGGGCTTTCGTCGCAGGCGGCCGGGCGCACGGTCACGTTGACCGGCGTCACCTCGCCCGCGGCGGACAGCGAGGAGAGCGACTGCGGCATCAGGGCGGCCATGATCTTCGCCGTGTCGCCCTTCTTCATGGTGAAGATGGTGTGCACCGGCGGCGGGAACGCGGTGATCGAGCCGGCGGTCAGGCCGTAGAGACCGGTGACGTTGCCGAACGGCGTTTCCAGCGTGTAGGGCATGGCGAACTGCGCCTGCGCCGGGAAGTCCAGCGGCTGGCCGGGGTTCCACGCCTGGTAGGACTGCACGAAGCTGGCGTCCTTGGTCGGCATGTCCTTCTGCATGCGGAAGTGCAGCGGTCCGCCGAGCAGCTCGGAGACGCCGTCGGCCTGCCAGTCGAGGATCTCAAGATCGACCCGGCGCATGCCGTTGGGCGCGACGTAGGGCTTGCCGGTGCGCAGGCGCAGCTTGGCCTTGCAGGTGACGACCTCCACGCGGTCGCCGACGGTGACGTTGAAGGAGGGGTTGGAGTTCAGCGTGTAGACGGCGGAGGCGGGGAATTCGTTGGTCTGCTTGGCCGCGACCTGCTGGGCGACCACCGGGCTAACGGCCAGCGCCAGGACGGCCACAGCCAACAGGCACAGCTTCCAGGATCTCAGCATGCCGGTTCTCCTCTCTGGATTCGGGGGCGGGGATTCCGCTGAGCCCTACTTTAGAGCCGTTGCGGGTCGCGGACTTTCTTGAAAATTGCTAATCTTGGGCAAACAGCGATACATGGAGCTGCGCCATGGCCGACCTGCCGCGGGACCCCGCGTCCGAGACTCGAGAGAGTCACCGGCGGGCGATCTTGAAGGTGCTGCCTTTCATGCGCGAACGGCTGACCGAGGAGATCGACCTCGAGCAGCTGGCGGGCGTGGCGATCATGAGCCCGTATCACTTCCTGCGCACCTTCGGCGAGCACACCGGGGTGTCGCCCGCCCGCTTCCTGGGCGCCCTGCGCATCGAGACCGCCAAGCGGCAGCTCATCGAAACCGACGACAGCATCCTCGACGTCTGCCTGCGCGTCGGCTACTCCAGCCTGGGCTCCTTTTCCACCCGCTTCACCGAGATGGTCGGCCTGGCGCCCGGCCGCTTTCGCCAGCTCGGCCGCAGCTTCTTTCCCGACCTGGCCGCCCTGCTGCAGGTGGCGGCGTCCTGTCCGCTGCCGGCGGGAGTGCCGGTGCTCGCCGCCGGCGTCGAGCGTCAGAACCCCGACCAGGTGGTCTTCGCCGGCCTGTTCGATACCCCCATCCCGCAGGGGCGCCCACTGTCGTGCGCCGTCCTGCTCGACCGCGGCCAGCGGGACTTCCGCCTGGCCGCGCCGCGCCGCGGCACCGCCTACCTGTTCGCCGTGGCGCTCGACGCCGACGCGCCGCCGCTCGACATCCTGGTCGGCGGCAGCGCCGTGCGCGCCGTCGCCGGCTCGGGGCCGCTCAGCTTCGACGGCGGGCCGCCGGGCCCGCAATGCCTGCGCCTCCATGCGCCGGACCCGTGCGATCCGCCGATGCTCCTGGCCCTGCCGCTGCTGCTGTACGAAAAGGTGGCGGAGTCGGTCCCGCGGAGCGGCGGCGGCTGACGGCCAGGAGCGGCCCCAGGCCGGCCAGCGTCAGCAGCGCGCTGGCGAGCAGCGCCACGCACACCAGCAGTCCCAGGCGGCCGATGGTGGGGACCTGCGAGAAGGCCAGCAGGCCGAAGCCCAGCGACACCGCCAGCGTATCGGCGGCGATCTCGGGGCCGACGATGCGCACGGCGAAGCGGACGGCATCGGTCCCCGCCGCCGCGGCCAGGTAGCGCTCCATGAAATGCACCCCGTAGTCCACCCCGATGCCGAGCGTGATGGCGCTGAACATCGACGTCGCGACCCCCAGCGGGATGCCTGCCCATCCCATGGTGCCGAACATCCAGAGCGCTGCCAGCGCCGACGGCAGGCTGGCGCAGACGGCGACCCGGAAGGACCGGTAGAGCCACCAGACCGCCGCCAGCGAGCCGACCAGGGCGAGCCCCACCGAGGCGACCTGGCTGTCGACGATCGCCGGGATCATCGCCTGGCTCACCGCCACGTCGCCGGCCAGGTCGAGGCGCGCCCCGAGCGGCCGCAGCTGCTCCCGCTCGAAGCGGCGCAGCGCGGCGATCAGGGCGGCGGTGTCGCGATAGTTGGCGTCCTTGAGGAACACCGTGACCAGGGTGCGGCGGAGGTCCTGGTCGATCATCTCGAGCCGCCGGCGCTTGCCGCGGATGCGGTCCAGGAACAGCAGCAGGCGGTCCACGGTCTCGGGATCGCGCGGGATCGCCCGCGTCCCCGGCCGGCGCCCGTTCCACAGGTAGGCCACTGTCGTCAGCTGGCCGTAGGGACCCAGCACGCCCCCCACCTGCGGCTGGCTGCGGGCGAAGCTTTCCAGGCGCCCGACCGCCGCGAGCGCCTCGGCGTCCAGCAGCGGCCCCGCGTGCGAGCGCGAGCGGCCGACCGGCGCCCGCGGCCCGGTAAAAGCCACCTGCGCCAGCAGGATGTGCGAGCCGAAGAGGCGCGCGTTCACCTCCTCCGTCGCCACCCGCAGCGGGCTCGCCGGAGCGAAGGAGCCGATCCAGCTGTCCTGCACGGAGAGCCGCGCGATGCCGGCCCCCAGCGCCACGGTGAGCAGCCCCAAGCCGGCGAGTGTGGCGCCGGGGCTCGCCAGGAGCGGCTCGACCAGGCGGACCAGCGCCCCGGCCGGGGTCGCCGGCGACCCCGGGTGGCGCAGCGCCGCCGGCGGCAGCAGCGCCAGCGCCGCCGGCACCACGGTCAGCGCGTAGACGATGCAGACCAGCATCCCCAGCGCCGCGAACAGCCCGAAGGCGCGCACCGGCGCGATCGCGGACGTCAGGAAGGAGAGGAACGCGATGAGCGCCGCGAGCGACGACAGCGCCACCGGCCGCATCACCTCCTCGACGGTGGCGCGCACGGCGGCGGGATGCGCCCGGCCGCCGTCGCCGCGCGCCAGCACCCCCTGGTAGCGCCACAACAGGTGGATCTCGTCCGCCACCCCCACAGTGGTCACGATGACCGGCAGCAGGTAGGTCGTCAGATAGATCGGCACCTCCGCCCATCCCATCACCCCGAAGGTGCACACCAGGCAGCACGCCACCTCGCCGAGGCCGATCACCACCCCCCAGGCGCGCCGGCACCCTAGCCACATCACCGCCGCGATCAGCGCGATCGCCAGCGGCAGCAGCCGCGCCAGGTCGCTCGCCAGGTGGCTGCCGAGGAGCGCCTCCGCCACCGGCGCGCCCACCACCAGGACGCGGTCCGCCGGCGTCGCGAAGCGCTGCGCGACGCCCGCCACCTGGCGGTAGAGCCGCGTGCGGTCGCCGCCGCCGCCCGCCGCGCCGCCCGCCGCGCCGCCTGCCGCGTCGCCCGCCGGCGGCACCCCCACCAGGACCGCCGCGGCGCGCCCGTCCGCCGCCACCAGCGTGCCGGTCAGCACCTGCATCGCCGCCACGTCCGAGCGCAGCAGCGCCATGAGCCGCGGCGTCGTCGGCAGCGGATCGAGGAACGGCCGGAACACCAGGGAATTGGGATAGAACCGGTCGCGCCGCTCGGTGGCCAGGCTGACCACCCGCTCCGGCCCCACCTCCGGCAGCCGGCCCAGCGCCGCCGTCAGCCCGGCCAGCCGCGCCAGCGTCGCCGGGTTGTAGATCCCCGCCGGGTCCGCCGTCGCGACCAGTACGATGATCGGGTCCCGCAGGTCGAAGTGCCGGTGCACAAGGGCGTCGAACACCACCGCCGGATCGTCCGGCGGCGCCAGCGACCGCCCATCCGTCCGCACCTCGAGCCGCGCCAGCCCCGGCGCCGCGAGGAGAGTCGCCGCCGCCACCAGGCCGATCGCCAGCCGCGGCCGCGCCACCGCTCCCAGAGCCCATCGGCGAAGAAATCGGGTCACCGCCCCCGTTACCCCCGCGCCAGGCCACCGGCGCCTTTGCCGTCAGAAAGCTTCTTTAAGCGCTCATTCTAGCGCAGCGCGCCGCCGGCGTAGGTGCACCCCCGTCACACTCTGACGCCACTGGCGGATTCAGCTATCCTTTGAGCACAGGACCTCACGGCTGGTCCGTCGTTGCCGGAATCGTGCCGGGCGAGCCATGCAGGCCAAGGAGTTCCATGCATTCCAAGCGAGAAGTTCTAGAACACCTCAAACGAGACGAGCTGCTGGCCGCTGTGGACCGCTTCGAGTTGCGAGTCGAGGACCGGCGGCTCCGAAGCGAGTTGGTCGATGCCCTCGCGAGATCGCGGCGGACTGAGCTCCCAAGCATCCTGGCGAATCTGCCCCGAGCGCGGCTGAAGGAGCTTTGCCGAGCACTTGGGCTCGACGACACCGGTAGAGAGAAAGCTCATCTCATCAACCGCCTGGCTGACGAGCCCTCCTCCACGCCACAAGCGGCAACAGCATCGCCCGGGGGAGCCAAGACGTTCGCCGCTCGCGCTGCCCGATCTGTCCCACGAGTCGCGTCTGCGCAACATCCCGTCGCGTCCGTGGTCCCGGGTTTTGACCAGCGGGAAGAACGGGTACCGAGATCGAGACGTAACGAACCCTCGGCGGCGAATCTGGGCTTCGAGGCAACGCTCTGGCGGGCCGCGGATGCCTTGCGCAACAACATGGACGCGGCCGAGTACAAGCACGTGGTACTCGGCCTGATTTTCCTGAAGTACATCTCCGACGCCTTCGAGTCCATGCATGCAGAGCTCGATGCCCAGCGCGCGGAGGGCGCCGATCCCGAAGATCCTGACGAGTATCGGGCGGTCAGCATCTTCTGGGTGCCGCAAGAGGCGCGCTGGGCACACCTCAAGGCCAACGCACCTCAGCCAGCGATAGGGCAGGTCGTGGACAATGCGATGAATGCCATTGAGCGCGACAACCCGTCATTAAAAGGCGTGCTGCCCAGGGACTATGGACGCCCCGGCCTCGATAAGCAGCGCCTTGGCCAGCTCATCAACCTGGTCAGCGACATAGGACTAGGGAGCCCTGCTGACCGCGCCAAGGACGTTCTCGGCCGCGTCTACGAGTACTTCCTGGCCCAGTTCGCCAGCGCCGAGGGAAGGAAGGGCGGGCAGTTCTATACGCCGTCACGGGTCGTGCGGGTCCTGGTCGAGATGCTCGCTCCTTATAAAGGACGCGTCTACGACCCATGCTGCGGCTCTGGCGGCATGTTTGTGAGCAGCGAGAAGTTTATCGAGGCACACAGGGGAAAGATCGGTGACATCGCGATCTACGGCCAGGAATCCAACTACACCACCTGGCGGCTCGCCAAGATGAACCTCGCCATCCGCGGCATCGACGCTCGGATCGCCCACGGCGACACCTTTCACAATGATCGGCACCCCGACCTCAAGGCCGATTACGTGCTCGCCAATCCACCCTTCAACGACAGCGACTGGCGGGGCGAGCTGTTAAAGAAGGACCAGCGCTGGGCCTACGGCGTGCCGCCCGCCGGCAATGCCAACTTCGCCTGGGTGCAGCACTTCATCTACCACCTGGCTCCCACAGGGCTCGCCGGCTTCGTGCTGGCCAACGGCTCGATGTCATCGAACCAGTCAGGTGAGGGGGAGATCCGCAAGGCAATCATCGAGGCGGATCTCGTGGACTGCATGGTGGCGCTCCCCGGTCAGCTCTTCTATGCGACGCAGATCCCGGTCTGCCTATGGATTCTCGCCCGCGACAAAAAGAATGGCCGCTTTCGCGACCGGCGCGGCGAGACGCTTTTTGTCGACGCGCGGAAGATGGGAACAATGTTGGACCGGGTGCGCCGGGATCTGACGGACGGGGATATAGCGCAGATCGCAACCACGTACCACGCGTGGCGTGGCGAGGAGGGTGCGGGCGACTTCATCGACCAGCCAGGCTTCTGCAGGAAAGCCAAACTCGATGAGATACGTCAGCACGATCACATCTTGACACCTGGGCGCTACGTTGAGATAGCGGCGCCCCTAGAGGACAGCGAGCCATTCGGGGATAGGATGAAGCGATTGGTCGCGACGCTGCGTGGACAAACCGAGCAGGCCGCGAAGCTGGACGCTCGCATTCAAGCCAGCCTGTCGGAGCTTGGTTATGACGAGTGAGTGGGCTCGATGCTGCGTTACTGACCTTGAGGCGCGCGGAATCCTGCATGTGGAGGATGGGAACCACGGCGAGTATAGACCACGCCCCGAAGAGTTCGTGCCCTCAGGGACTGCCTTCATTCGGGCAGCCGACATGAGTGAGGGCCGAGTTCTGTTCGAGACCGCTTCGAAGATCAATGGTCGAGCCTTAGGACGAATTCGGAAGGGCGTCGGTGCGGGTGGCGATGTGCTAATCTCTCATAAAGGCACAGTCGGAAAGGTTGCATACGTGCCTCTCAACGCTCCTCGCTTTGTTTGTTCACCGCAAACAACCTTCTGGCGCTCCTTAGATCAGGAGGTACTGGATCGCCGGTACCTTTACTACTTTCTTTGCTCGGAGAGCTTTCAACTGCAACTGGCGGCCCGCAAGAGCGAGACGGACATGGCTGATTACGTCAGCTTAACGAACCAACGCTTGCTGTCCGTTCTCGTCCCCCCAATCTGCACCCAGCGCTCCATCGCGAGTGTGCTTGGGATGCTGGACGACAAGATCGAGCTCAACCGCCGGATGAACTCAGCTTTGGAGCAAACTGCGCATGCGCTCTTCAAGTCGTGGTTCGTGGACTTCAATCCCGTTCGCGCCGAGGCGATCGGTTGCGATCCAGATCTGCCCAAGCACTTGGCCAACCTATTTCCGAATTCTCTTGAGGCGTCGGAGCTAGGCGAAATCCCAGCTGGCTGGAGCGTGGTTCCTGTCGGCAAGTTGGCGACCATCGCCGGAGGGACCACGCCCAGTACGAAAGAATCGATATTCTGGACTGGTGGCATTCATCACTGGGCTACGCCAAAGGACCTGTCGCATCTTCGGGAGCCCGTTCTACTGGACACTGAGCGCAAGATCACTGATCTTGGCCTTGCTCAGATCGGGTCAGGCCTGCTCCCGGTGGGTACGGTATTGCTTTCGTCTCGTGCGCCCATCGGTTACCTCGCGATCGCTGAGACCCCAGTGGCTATCAACCAAGGTTTCATCGCTATTTGCCCTCGAGAAGGCATTTCAAATCTCTTCCTTCTCTTTTGGGCGAAATGGGCTCATGAGCAGATCGTGAGCAGGGCTAATGGCTCGACTTTCCTGGAAATCAGTAAATCGGCCTTCAGGCCGATCCCGGTTGTCTGCCCCTCCCCTGCAATCTTCGAAATGTTCGAGATGACAGTGCGGCCGCTCTACTCGCGTATCGTTGTCGGTGCCCGGCAGTCGGTAACACTCCGCGCTCTGCGCGACGCGCTGTTGCCTAAGCTTATCTCTGGCGAGCTTCGGATTCGGGAGGCAGAGCGCATCGTCAGGAGGAGGTCCTGATGCCCGACGCAGCTATGACCAGGCAGTTCGCGATGCAGGGCGCACGGGCGGCCATTGAGGGCGGTCTTTCTCACATCGAGGATCAGATCAAGAGCATTGAGCAGGCAGTGGCGGAGAACCCGGGACTAGCGTTCGACTTGGCGAAGACGGTTGTCGAGAGCACATGCAAGACGATCTTGAGCGAACGTCAGGTCTCGTTCGAGCCCGACGACAAGCTGCCGAGGTTATTTAGGGCAGTCACCATGAATCTGTCTGTGTTGCCCGTCACGCTGAGCAGTGACGCTGATGCCCGCAGGAGCCTGGCGCAGACGCTGACCGGACTGCACACTTCACTGGTCGGTGTGTGCGAGCTTCGCAACGCCTTTGGCTTCGCCTCGCATGGCTCAGCGGGACCACGGCCCGTCATGGAAAGCGTCCAGGCGCTGCTCGCGGCGCAGGCCGCGGATGCTATTGTCGGCTTCCTGTACCGCATTCACAGGCAAGAACGTGCGACCGCTGAGGCGCCACAGCTGGTTTTCGACGACAATGACGCTTTCAACTCGTACGTGGACGAAGCGAATGCGGCGGTGCGGATCTTCGACCTGGAGTACAGGCCGAGTGAGGTTCTCTTTAACTGCGATCAGGAGGCTTACCGCGATCTCTTGTCCGGATTCGAGCCCGAGAGCACCCACGCTGGCCCGGAGGCGATTTGAAGTAGTCGCGCAAGCATGGTTGTGAGCGGGGTGGATCTCAGAGAGTCGATGGTTGAGCAGGCTACGCTTGCGTGGCTGGAGGCGCTAGGTTATGTCGTGCTTCGCGGCCCGCAGATCGCCGCGGGCGAACCCGGCGCCGAGCGTAGCGACCCACGCTACCGCGACGTGGTGTTGGAGCGCCGCCTGCGGCAGGCGCTCGTCCGGCTGAATCCCGACCTGCCCTCGTCGGCGCTGGAGGATGCATTCCTGAGGCTTACCCGTCCCGATGCGGTGTCGCTGTTGGAACGCAACCGTGCAACGCACCGGATGCTGGTGGAGGGCGTCACGGTTGAGTACCGGCGGGCTGACGTCTCGATCGCTGGCGCCCAGGCACGGGCGATCGACTTCGACCTTCCAAACAACAACGACTGGCTGGCTGTTAATCAGTTCACCGTCGCGGAGGATGGGCACGTTCGCCGGCTCGACGTGGTGGTGTTCGTCAACGGCCTGCCTCTCGCAGTCATCGAGCTCAAGAGCGCTTCCGACGCGAGCGCCACGATCTGGAACGCCTTCCGGCAGCTCGAAACCTACCAGGCGGAGATCCCTTCGCTCTTTGCCTACAACGCGGCGCTCGTCATCTCCGACGGCGTACAGGCCCGCCTCGGAGCGCTTGGCGCTGGGAGGGAATGGTTCAAGCTTTGGCGGACGATCAGTGGCCGAGACGACGACGTGGCGGCGTTCCTGCCTGAGCTCCAGGTTGTCTTGGAAGGAGTGTTCGAGAAGCATCGTTTCCTCAATTTTCTGCGCTACTTCATTGTCTTCGAGGATCTGGGTGGTGGAGCGCTGGCCAAGAAGATTGCGGCCTACCACCAATTCCATGCTGTGAACTGGGCGGTAGAAGAGACCCTGCGAGCCGCACAAAGAGTAATGGCGGAATGGGTCGCCGAAGGCCCGGGACGCTACGAGTCGGGACGGCGGCGTGGCGGTGCCCCTGGTGACCACCGTGTGGGAGTCGTATGGCACACGCAGGGCTCGGGCAAGAGCCTCACCATGGCCTTCTACGCGGGACGAGTGATTTTGCATCCGGAGATGGAGAACCCCACGCTTGTGGTGCTCACCGACCGCAACGATCTTGACGACCAGCTCTTCGGAATCTTCGCCCGATGCCGCGACCTGCTGCGCCAGCCGCCGGTGCAGGCGACGAGCCGCTCTGACCTGCGCAGGAAGCTGGGCGTGGGTGGCGGAGGAGTCGTGTTCACGACGATCCAGAAGTTCTTTCCGGAGGCTAGGGGTGACCGGCAGCCGGTGCTCTCGGAGCGCCGCAACGTCGTTGTGATCGCCGACGAGGCACACCGCAGCCAATACGACTTCATCGACGGTTTTGCCCGGCACATGCACGACGCTCTGCCGAACGCGTCGTTCATCGGCTTCACTGGGACCCCCATTGAGACGACCGACGCGAACACGCGCGCCGTCTTTGGCGACTACATCAGCGTCTACGACATCCGGCGGTCGGTATTCGACGGGGCCACCGTTCCCATCTACTACGAGAGCCGGCTCGCGAAGCTGGAGCTCAAGCAGTCCGAGCGCCTGAGGATCGACGCCGACTTCGAGGATGTCACCGAGGGAGAAGAGGTCGAGCGCAAGGAGAGGCTCAAGACGAAGTGGGCGCAACTCGAAAAGCTGGTGGGAGCCGAGAACCGGGTCCGACTCATCGCCAGCGACTTGGTGACTCACTTCGAGGAACGCCTGACGGCGCTGGACGGCAAGGCGATGATCGTGTGCATGAGCCGGCGCATCTGCGTCGAGCTCTATGGTCATCTCGTCGCGCTCCGGCCGGAATGGCACGACTCCGCGGACGAGCAGGGTGCGCTCAAGCTGGTGATGACAGGCGATGCCTCCGACCCTGCGGACTGGCAGCGTCACATCCGCGGCAAAACTCGCCTCGAGGTGCTCGCCCAGCGTTTCCGCGATCCCGGTGACCCCTTCCAGATCGTCATCGTACGGGACATGTGGCTCACCGGGTTCGACGCACCGAGCCTTCACACCATGTACCTCGACAAGCCGATGCGTGGGCACGGCCTCATGCAGGCAATCGCCCGCGTAAACCGGGTTTTCAAGGACAAGCCCGGAGGGCTGGTGGTGGATTACCTCGGCATCGCCGACGCTCTGAAGCAAGCCCTTGCGACCTATACAGAGAGCGGCGGCACCGGCGATGCCGCGATCCCCCAGGCCGAAGCTGTCGCCCTGATGGTTGAGAAGTTGGAGGTGTGCAGGGCGCTCTTCCATGGCTTCGAACGCTTGCTCTGGATCGGGGGAACGCCACAGGAGCGCCTTGCCTTGCTGCCGCTGGCACAGGAGCATACGTTGGTGCAGAAAGATGGAAAGGATCGGCTCCTGCGCGCCGTCTCGGAGCTGACCCGAGCTTTTGCCCTTGCAGTGCCGCACCAGGATGCGCTCCGCGTTCGTGACGAAGTCGGATTCTTCCAGGCGGTGCGCGCAGCGGTGGCGAAGAGCGCGCCAGAGGAGAGCCGAACCGACGAGTATCTCGACCACGCGATCCGCCAGATCGTGTCGAGGGCAGTTGCATCCGGAGAGGTCGTGGACATCTTCGCCGCCGCGGGCCTCAAGAAACCGGACCTGTCGATCCTCTCGGACGAGTTCCTGGCCGAGGTGCGCGACATGCCGCAGCGCAATCTCGCGGTTGAACTGCTGCGCAAGCTGCTCACAGGTGAGATCAGGTCCAGGTCACGGCGGAACGTCGTCCAGGCTCGCTCTTTCGGAGACCTGCTAGAGCAGGCGGTGCGCCGCTACCAGAACCGGGCGATCGAGACGGCGCAGGTGATCGAGGAGCTGATCGCCCTCGCGAAGGAGATGCGGGAAGCGATCTCGCGCGGAGAGGAACTGGGTTTATCGGAGGACGAGCTCGCCTTTTACGACGCTCTCGAGACCAACGACAGCGCGGTCAAGGTGCTGGGCGAGCCGACTCTCAAAGCGATCGCCCGTGAGTTGGTGAAGACGGTGCGCGCGAATCTCACGATCGATTGGGCAGTGCGGGAGAACGTTCGCGCGCAGCTTCGAGTGGTGATCAAGCGCATCTTGCGGAGGTACGGCTATCCGCCCGACAAACAGGAGAAGGCCACGAAGACCGTGCTCGAGCAGGCGGAGGTGCTGTCGGAAGGATGGACGTCGGGGTTGCCTTCGAGGAACTGATCTCGGTTGCGGCGTCAAGGCACTCTCCGGCGCCGAATCGGCTTTGCGATAGAGCCCGGCCCGCCAGGGCACGCAGGCGACCGCGGCATGGTGGTGCGTCCTGGATGAAGGTGGTTGGGTATTTCAGCGCCACCGGTACCGGCTTTACTCCCTTGTGTCTTTACTCATAAAGTGTGCGAGAGCTCGGCCGAGATCGCCTGGCCCGGGGTCGTCGAATGGCGCGAATCTTGATCCAGACGCAGGTGCACGACGTCCATGCCCTGGCCCTGGCCCATGCCCTGCGGTTGCGCGGCCACCAGCCTGTCCTCTAGCTAGTACGGCGCCGACTTTCCCACTCGCCAGACGGCCTCGCTTGAGCTGAGCGGCGGCACCGGTCTCTGCTGGGAGATCACCGGTGCGGCTCTGCACATGGCGGACGAGCACTTCGACACCGTCTGGTGCCGGCGCCTGGCCTCGTCCGTCGTCTTGCCGAGCGGCATGCATCCGGGCGACCGTGACTTCGCGGCGTCCGAGTGCAGGGTCTTCAGGCAGGCCCTTCCCCTGCTCATCGCTCCTCGGGCCTTCTGGGTCAACCCGTCCGCCAGCCGTGAGCGGGCGGCCAGCAAGCCCGTGCAGCTCCTCGAGGCAGTCCGCGCGGGTCTTCAGATCCCGCCAACCCTCTGCAGCAACGATCCGGAAACGATCCGCCGCTTCCTCGCCGACAGCGACGGCGAGGTGATCTACAAGCCCTTTCGGCCTCACCAGTGGGAGCTCGACGAAGAGGGAGTCGCGCTCCTTTTCACCAGTGTCGTGACGGGGGAGGACCTGCCCACGGATGACACGCTCCGGCTGGTGCCCGGTATTTTCCAGTCCAGGATTCCCAAGGCATACGAGCTGCGAGTGACGTTCATGGGCGGTCACCGGGTGACCGCGAGGATCATGTCGCAGAAAAAGGCCGCCTCGCAGCTCGACTGGCGAGCGGCGTTCGCGGACATCGACGTCGAGCCTGGCGAGCTTCCCGAGGCCACCGACGCAGCATGCAGGCGCCTGATGGAGCGGCTCGGGATCGTCTTCGGCTGTTTCGATTTCATCGTCACCCCGGCGGGAGAGCACATCTTCCTCGAAGTCAACGAGATGGGACAATTCCTGTTCATCGAGGAGATCCACCCCGAGATCCGACTGCTGGCGCCGTTCACCGAGTTCCTGATCAGCGGCGACCCCAGGTTCAGGTGGCGGCCCGGTCCGGACGAGCTGAGCTGCCCGGACCTCAAGGGAGATCTGGAGGGGTATTCGCAAGCAGAGCTGCGCCTGCACGTCGAAGAGGCGAACCAGTTCCAGGCGAGCGATCGCGCGGAGACCGACGTGCCCGGCGCTCACGACGACCGATCCCCCGGCGACTCTGTCGTCGCCGGGAACTCAAAGGAGGTTCCAAATGAAGAAGAGTGAGAACAGGCATGAGCGGATCCTCGGCCGCCGGCTGGCGAAACGTCTGACGGCCGAAGAGCTCCGGCAGGCGGGCGCCGCGGCCACGGCCTTCAGCTACTGCTGGCCGCTCAACATCGACGACGTCATATCGTGACCGCCCGCGGCCCGCTGGACGGGCCTGCGGATGACCTGGCCAACGTCTCCGATCCCCGGCCCTCCCGGCAGCTGGGCGGGCCGGGCAGGTCGGTTAGGGTTCAGACGGCGAAGCCTTCGAAGACGCTCATTGGGCCGGGGGTGGGGACGGCGCGCTGGAGGCGGAAGCCGGCGTGCTGGAAGAGGCGGGTGAATTCGGCGTGGCCGCGCTCGCGGCCGCCGCTGCAGATGACCATCATCTGGAGGTCGGAGAGGGGGCCCATTTCGCGGGTGGTGTCTTCTTCGACCAGGGCTTCGACGACCAGGAGGCGGTTGCCGGGTTGCATGGCGCGGCGGCAGTTGCCGAGGATGCGGACGGCGCGGTCGTCGTCCCAGTCGTGGAGGATGTTCTTGAGCAGGTAGGCGTCGCAGCCGGCTGGGACGTCTTCGAAAAAGCTGCCGGCGACCAGTTGGACGCGTTCGAGGACGCCGCGCGAGGCGAGGAAGGGGCGGGCGGTGGCGAGGACGCCGGGGCTGTCGAAGAGCACGGCGTCCAGGTGGGTGTGGCGCAGCAGGACCTCGGCGAGCAGGTCGCCGTGGCCGCCGCCGACGTCGCACAGGCGGCGCACCTGGTCCCAGCCGGAGTAGGCGTGGGCGACGCCGGGGGCGAAGAGGCGGGTGATGCCGACCATGGTGCCGGCAAAGGCTTCGCACTCTTCGGCGTGGCGGTCGAACCATTCCCAGGTGGTCATGCCGTGGACGCGCTCGAAGGCGTTGTCGCCGGTGGCCAGGGTCTGCTCGAAGTCGCTCCAGGCGAGCTGCTGCGCCGCCGAGCCGAAGTAGAGGGCGCAGTCGCGCAGCGAGATGGGCGCGCCGGCGCGCAGGACCTGCGAGGCGCGGTTGTTGCGGAAGCGGCCGTCGGGCTGGCGGACGAAGACGCCGACGGTGACCAGGCCGCGCAGGGTGCGGCGCAGGCTTTCGGCGCCGACGCCGGCGCGCGCCGCCAGCTCTTCGGCGGTGAGCGGGCCGTCGGCCAGCAGGTCGGCCAGGCGCAGGCGCGCCGCGGCGCGCAGCAGGTGGGTCTGCATGAAGCTGCCGATCTGCTCGAACAGCGCCAGCGGCGCCGGCACCACGGCGTCGCTCGCGGCGCGCAACAGCCGGCGCAGCCGCAGGGCGGCGGTGACCTGCCAGCGGCGCGGCGGCGCCGGTGGCTGCTTCACGCGGGCACCCGCGTCATGCGACCACCGGCGCCGGACTTTGGGCCGGGTTCTCGATGGCGACCGCCAGGTTGCCGTCCTTGACCGACACCGCGAGGGTGGCGCCGTCGTGGACTTCGCCGGCGATCAGGGCGCGGCCGATGCGCGATTCCAGCTGGTGCTGCAGGAAGCGCTTGAGCGGCCGGGCGCCGTAGACCGGGTCGAAGCCCTGGCGCGCCACCAGCTCGCGCGCTGCGTCGTCGAGGCTGAGCTGGATGCCGCGGCCCGCCAGGCGGCGCCTGAGGTCTTCGGTCTGCAGGTCGACGATGCTCTTGATCTCGGCAAGGACCAGCGGCTTGAACATCACGATGTCGTCGACGCGGTTCAAGAACTCGGGGCGGAAGTGCGCCCGCAGCTCGCGCAGCACGGCGTCGCGCGCCGCGGGGTTGAGCTCGCCGCGGTCGCTGACGCCTTCCAGCAGGTGGTGCGAGCCGATGTTGGAGGTCATGATGATGACGGTGTTCTTGAAGTCGACCGTGCGCCCCTGGGAGTCGGTGATCCGGCCGTCGTCGAGGATCTGCAACAGGACGTTGAACACGTCGTGGTGCGCCTTTTCGATCTCGTCGAAGAGCACGACGGTGTAGGGCTTGCGGCGCACCGCTTCGGTCAGCTGGCCGCCCTCTTCGTAGCCGACGTAGCCGGGCGGGGCGCCGATCAGGCGCGACACCGCGTGGCGCTCCATGTATTCGCTCATGTCGATGCGGATCATGTTGTCTTCGCTGTCGAAGAGCGCTTCGGCCAGGGTCTTGGCCAGCTCGGTCTTGCCGACGCCGGTGGGGCCCAGGAAGATGAACGAGCCGATCGGCCGCCGCGGGTCCTTGATGCCGGCGCGGGCGCGGATGACCGCGTCGACCACCAGCTGGACCGCCTCGTCCTGGCCGATCACCCGGCGGTGCAAGATTTCGTCCAGGCGCAGCAGCTTGTCGCGCTCGCCTTCGACCAGGCGGGTGACCGGAATGCCGGTCCAGCGGGCGACGATCTCGGCCACCTCCTCTTCGGTGACCTCTTCGCGCAGCAGCAGCCGCGCGCCGGCCTGCTTGGCGCCGATGCGGGCGTCCATGTCGCGCACCTGGCGCTCCAGGGTGGGGAGCTGGCCGTGGCGCAGCTCGGCGGCGCGGTTGAGGTCGTAGGCGCGCTCGGCCTCTTCGATCTCCTGGCGCGTCTTTTCGATCTGTTCGCGCACGGCGCGCACCTGCTGGATGGCCTGCTTTTCGGCCTCCCATTGGGCGCGCATGGTGCCGGCCTGGCCGCGCAGGTCGCCCAGCTCGCGGCGCAGGTCGTCCAGGCGCTCGCGGCTGGCGCTGTCTTTTTCCTTCTTGAGCGCCGCCTCTTCGATCTCCAGCTGCATGACGCGGCGCGTCACCTGGTCGAGCTCCTGTGGCATCGAGTCGATCTCGGTGCGGATCATGGCGCACGCTTCGTCGATCAGGTCGATCGCCTTGTCGGGCAGGAAGCGGTCGCTGATGTAGCGATTGGACAGCACCGCCGCCGCCACCAGGGCGTTGTCCTGGATGCGCACGCCGTGGTGCACTTCGAAGCGCTCGCGCAGGCCGCGCAGGATCGACACGGTGTCTTCGACCGACGGCGGATCGACCATCACCGGCTGGAAACGCCGCTCGAGCGCCGCGTCCTTTTCGATGTGCTTGCGGTATTCGTCGAGCGTCGTGGCGCCGATGCAGTGCAGCTCGCCGCGCGCCAGCATCGGCTTGAGCAGGTTGCCGGCGTCGGGGGAGCCCTCGGTCTTGCCGGCGCCGACGATGGTGTGGATCTCGTCGATGAACAGCAGCACCCGGCCGTCGCTCTGCTTGATTTCGGCCAGCACCGCCTTCAGGCGCTCTTCGAACTCGCCGCGGTACTTGGCGCCGGCGAGCAGCGCCCCCAGGTCGAGCGAAAAGATGGCGCGGTCCTTGAGCCACTCGGGCACGTCGCCGCGCACGATGCGCTGCGCCAGGCCTTCGACGATGGCGGTCTTGCCCACTCCCGGTTCGCCGATGAGCACCGGGTTGTTCTTGGTCTTGCGCGACAGGATGCGCACCACGCGGCGGATCTCCGCGTCGCGGCCGATCACCGGGTCGAGCTTGTTGCGCCGCGCTTCGGCGACCAGCTCGGTGCCGTACTTCGACAGCGCCTCGTAGGCGCCTTCGGGGGAGGCGCTGGTGACGCGCTGGTTGCCGCGCACCGCGGTGAGCGCCGCGAGCAGCGCGTCGCGCGTCACGCCGTGGGCGGCGAGCAGGCGTCCGGCCGGCCCGCCCGAGCCCTCTTCGGCGAGCGCCAAAAGCAGGTGCTCGACCGAGACGTATTCGTCGCGCAGGCGCTTGGCTTCGTCTTCGGCGCGCGCCAGGTCCTGCTGCAGGCGCTGCGTGAGGTAGATCTTGCCGGGCTCGGCGCCCGGCCCCGAAACGCTCGGGCGGCGCTCCAGCTCGCGCGCGGCGGCGTCGCGCAGCGCTTCGGCCGGGACCTCCATGCGCGCCAGCAGGCGCGGCGCCAGGCCGTCCTGCTGATCGAGCAGCGCCAGCAGCAGGTGGTCGCTGTCCACTTGCTGCTGGCCGTGCCGCACGGCGAGACCCTGCGCGGCGTTGAGCGCTTCCTGCGATTTTTGCGTCAAGCGATTGATATCCATGGTGTTGACCAGACCTCCATCCGTCCTGGGAAGCCCGCCGCGCGTCCCCTCGTCGAAAGGGGGGGCGCCGGGCCGATGATCGAACGTCGCGCTGCCGGCCCGCGGTGTCGCGCGGGGCCGCTACGCGGGCCGCTATTCGCCGCGGGCGCGGAAGGGCGACGCTTCGCGCAGCTGCTCGAACAGCTCGCGCTCGCGCTCGCTCAAGCTGTCGGGGACCATCACCTTGATCTCCGCGTACAGGTCGCCGCGCTCCTTCTGGCCGGCGCCGTGGTGGGGCAGCCCGCGGCCGCGCAGGCGGATGCGGCGCCCCGACGAGGAGCCGGCCGGCACCTTGACGCGCACCGCGCCCTCCGGCGTTTCGACCTGCGCTTCGGCCCCCAGCGCCGCCTCCCAGGCGGCGACCGGCAGCGGGGTGTACAGGTCGCTGCCCTCGACGCGGAACCGCGTGTCGGGGGCGACGTCGAGCCGTAGGTAGAGGTCGCCGGGGGCGCCGCCGTCGCCGCCGCTCATGCCGCGGCCGGCCAGGCGGATGCGCTGCCCCGACCGCACCCCCGGAGGGATCTTGACCGACAGGCTGCGGCGCTGACCGGTCGAGGGATCGGCGTAGCTCAGCTCGTGCGAGCCGCCGCGGATCGCCTCTTCGAGCGTCAGCGACAGCGCCGCTTCGGCGTCGGCGCCGCCGCGCTGGCCGCCAAAGTCGCCGCGTCCGCCGCCGCCCATGCCGCCGACACCGCCGCCGAAAGGTGAGCGCCGGCCGCCGCGCGCGCCGGCCGCGCCGAAGAGCATCTCGAAGAACGAGCTGAACCCCTCGCCGCCGGCGCCGCCGCCCATGTCCTGGAAATCAAACCCGCCGCCGCCCATGTTGCCGAAGTCGAAGCCCTGCCAGCCCGGCGGCGGACCGCCACCGGTCTGCTGGGCCTGCTTCCAGGCGGCGCCGTACTGGTCGTACTTCTGCCGCTTGTCGGGGTCCTTGAGCACCTCGTAGGCCTCGCCGACCTCCTTGAACTTGCGCTCGGCGTCCGGCCCCTTGTTGACGTCCGGGTGGAACTTGCGGGCGAGCTTGCGGTACGCCTTCTGGATCTCGTCCTGCGAGGCGTCCTTCTTGACCTTGAGGGTCTCGTAGTAATCCTTGTAATCCAAAGGGTTCTCTCCCTCGCCTCACTCTACGGCCGAACAAACCGAAGTTTGAGTGATCGGCACTCACATTGTAGAACGGCCGCCGGCGCTTTTCCATTCCCGTCGCCCGCGACCCGCGCCGGGACCGGCGTCCGGCCGGCCGCGGGAGGGAGCGCGCGGCGGGTGCGAGCGGCCGCGGAGCGCTGCCCGCGGCGTGTCCGGTCGGCTGTCGGGCGCCGCGGGAGGCGTGAGCGTGCAGCTGCTGGGTGCCGCGGGGGGCTCGCTCACGCGGCGTCGCCCGGCTCGGGGTGGCTGGCCGGCGGCGGTTCAGCCGCCGGAGAGGTGGCCAGGAGGCCTTGCGGGTGGGCCAGGCGGGCGCCCAGCGGGGCGCCGGCGTCGGGGGTCAGGGTCAGCTCCAGGATGCCGCAGTTGTCCGGCACCGAGGCGCCCTCCCAGCCGCCGGCGGCTTCGGCCCACAGCGACAGCATGACGGCGCCGTGGGTCACCACCAGCAGCTGGCGGTCGTCGTGGAGCCGCGCCAGGGCAGCCAGCGCCGCTACGGTCCGCAGGCGCACGTCTTCCAGGCTCTCGCCGCCCGGCGGGCGCCACAGCCAGCGGCGCGCCGGGTCGTAGGCGGGGTCCTGGCGCGTCAGCAGCGCCAGGGCCTGGTACGGTTCGCCTTTCAGGCAGCCCAGGTCGCGCTCGTGCAGGCCGGCTGCGGTGGCCAGGGGGAGGCCCAGCCGGGCGGCGATGATCGCACCGGTTTCACCGGCGCGCCGGAACGTGCTGGTCAGGATCTGCCGCGGCCGGAAGCGCGCCGCGACCTGGTGCGCCAGCTCCTGCGCCTGGCGCCGCCCGGCCTCGGTCAGCGGCACCTCGTCCGACGCCGAGAAGCGGCGGTCGCGATTGGCTTCGCTTTCGCCGTGCCGGACCAGGACCAGGTGGCGCGGCAGGGTGGCGGCATCCGCCCGCGGCGAGCCGGAACCGCGCCCCGTCACGGACGCGGCCCGCCGTCTTGTGGCACGCGCGCAATGGAAGCGATGGACGCCACCGGCTGCAGGGAGCGACGGCGGCGGCCGGCGGCGAAGCCTACGGAGGGGTGAAGCCGAAGTGCTCGTAGTTCTTGGCGATGAAGGCCTTCCACTTGTCGGGCACCTCTTCGCCGGGATAGATGGCCTGGACCGGGCACGCATCGACGCACAGCCCGCAGTCGATGCACTCTTCGGGGTGGATGTAGAGCATCTCCGTGTCGTCGCTCTTGCCGTAAATGCAGTCGACCGGACAGACGTCGACGCAGGCCGTATCCTTCACGCCGATGCAAGGTTCGGTGATGATGTGAGTCATTTGCCTGAGACCTCTCCTTCCGTGTCGCGCATTGCAGCGCAACCATTATAGCCGTCAAATCAGTTCGCCGCCGGCAAACCGCGCCGGCGAAAACGCCGCGGCCGGGTCCACGGCGTCGGTGGTGCCGGCCGCCGCGGCCGCGCTGGCAGCGGCATCGGCGCCGGCGCCAACGTTCCTACCCACGGAGACCGCAGCAGCCGTTGCTTCACTGCCGGCCGCGCCAGCACCCGCGCCAACGGTCCTGCCCTCGGCATTCCTGGTCGCCGTTGCCTCCCCGTCGGCCGCGGTGCCGGACTCGCCGATCGCGAGCCGGGCGACCAGCCGCGCCGTCCAGGGCGCCAGCAGGATACCGCTGCGGAAGTGCCCCGTGGCGGCGATCGCCGGCCATCCCGGCAGCCAGCCGACGATCGGGAGGTCGTCCGGGGTGCCGGGCCGCAAGCCGGCCCAGACGGCCTCCAGGCGCGCGTCGGCCAGCGCCGGATAGGTTTGGGTGGCGCGCGCCAGGAGACCGGCGACCCCGGCCACGGTCGGGTGCGGCGTAAAGCCCGCTTCCTCGACCGTCGCGCCGACCAGGACGTCGTGGGCGCCGCGCCGCACGAAGTAGACCCGGTGCCGCCGCACCGCGCCGCTCCACGGCCAGGCGACGCCGCCCAGCCTCGCCATCTGGCCGCGCACCGGCCGCACCGGCAGCGGCGGCAGGCCCGGCACGCTGCCGCTCCACGCTCCGGCCGCCACCACCAGCAGGCCCGCCTGCACGCTGCCGGCGGAGGTTTCCAGCCGCACCGCCGGCGCCGCGCCCGCCACGCGCCTGACATCCAAGGTGCGCACCGCGTGCCGCACCGCGACGCCGCGCCGCGCCAGGGCGGCGGCCAGCGCCTGGCAGACCGCCACGTTGTCCACCCGGTGCTCGCCCGCCAGGTGCACCGCCCGCCGCACCTGCGGCGCCAGGCCCGGCGTCCGGCGGGGGAGGTCGGCCAGCTCGACCGGGGCCGCCGTTTCACCCAACCGGCGGGCGGCGTCCAGGGTGGCATCCAGCGCCGCGTCGTCTTCGTCGTCGAGCGCCAGCTGCAGCGAGCCGCTGCGGTCGTAGCCCACGTCCATACCCGTTTCGGCGGCCAGCGCCGGCGCCCACTCCTGCCAGAGGTCGCGCCCTTCGCGCGAGGCGGCGATGAGCGGCGGCGGCGCACCGGTCTCGAACAGCGGCCCCAGGATGCCGCCGGCCGCGAACGACGCGGCGGCGCGTCCGTCCTGGCTGTCCAGAACCTCCACCCGCAGGCCGTCCGCGGCCAGCGCGCGCGCCACCGCCAGGCCGATGATGCCGGCCCCCAAAACCAGCGCGTCGGGGTGAGTCATGAGGCCCACGCTGTCAGGCGCGTCCAGCGGCGCCGGCCCTGGCGGCTCCGGCGGCTTCGGCGGCGAAGGCGTGGTCGAAAGCGGCGACGGTGGCGGTGATCTCGGCATCGCCGTGGGCGGTGGAGACAAAGAGCGTCTCGTAGGCCGAGGGGGGGAGGTGGACTCCCTGGCGCAGCAGGTGGTGGAAGACGCGCGCGAAACGCTGGCGGTCGCTGCCGTCCACGTCCTCCAGCCGCTGCACCGGTTGGGAGGTGAAGAAAAGTCCGAGCATCGACCCCTGACGGGTCACCTGGCAGGGGATGCCGTGGCGGCGCGCCGCGTCCGCGATGCCGCCGGCGAGCGCGGCGCCGGTGGCTTCCAGCTGGCGATACGCCGCGCCGCCGCCGGCCGCCAGCTGGTCGAGCGCGGCGCTCCCCGCCGCCACCGCCAGCGGGTTGCCTGCCAGCGTGCCCGCCTGGTAGACCGGGCCCGCGGGAGCGATCCGCTGCATCAGGTCGCGGCGGCCGCCGTACGCCGCGAGCGGCAGACCGCCGCCGATCACCTTGCCCAAGGTCGTCAGGTCGGGCGTGATGCCGGCCAGCGTCTGGGCGCCGCCCCACGCGACGCGGAAGCCGGTCATCACCTCGTCAAAGATGAGCAGCGCTCCGTAGCGGTCGCAAAGCCGCCGCAGCCCGGCGAGAAACCCCGCGGCCGGCGGCACCAGCCCCATGTTGCCGGCGATCGGCTCGACGATCACCGCCGCGATGCCGTCGCCGGCTGCGCCCTCACCGCCGATGGCGCGGGCGGCGTGGCCTTCCACGGCGGTACCAGGAACCGCTTCTTTGCCGGCGGCGAACAGCGCTTCGACGGCTGCCAGGTCGTTGTAGGGGGCGACCAGGGTGTCGGCGGTGACCGCTGCCGGCACGCCGGGAGAGGACGGCACGCCGATCGTCGCCGCGCCCGAGCCGGCGGCGACCAGAAAGGGGTCGGCATGGCCATGGTAGCAGCCGGCAAACTTGACGACGCGGCGGCGGCCGGTGGCGGCGCGCGCCAGGCGCAGCGCCGACATGGTGGCTTCGGTGCCGGAGCACACCAGGCGCACCATCGGAACCGCCGGCAGCGCAGCGGCGATGCGCTCGGCCAGCTCCACCTCGGCCATGGTGGGGGCGCCGAAGGCGGTGCCGCGCCCCAGCGCCTGCTCGATCGCCGCGACCACCGCCGGGTGGCGATGGCCCAGGATCTGCGGCCCGTAGGCGCCGATGTAGTCGATGTAGCGCCGCCCGTCGGCCCCTTCCAGCCAGGCGCCCTGCGCGGCGCGCACGAACACCGGTTCGCCGCCGACGCCGCGAAACGCCCGCACCGGCGAGCTGACGCCGCCCGGCAGCACCCGTTCGGCGCGCTCCAGCAGGCTCACTCGCTCCACCCGGCGGCCAGCAGGCGCGCCGCTTCGACGGCGCCGTAGGTGACGATGAGGTCGGCGCCGGCGCGGCGGATGGCGATCAGCGATTCCATCAGCACGCGGTCGTAGTCCAGCCAGCCGCGCTCCGCCGCCGCCTTGAGCATCGCGTATTCGCCGCTCACGTGGTACGCGGCCAGCGGCAGGTCGCACCGCTGGCGCAGCGCCGCCAGCACGTCCAGGTAGGGCAGCGCCGGCTTGACCATCAGCATGTCGGCGCCCTCTTCGACGTCGAGCGCCGCTTCGCGCATCGCCTCCCGCCCGTTGGCCGGGTCCATCTGGTAGGTCCGCCGGTCCCCGAACGACGGCGTCGAATCGGCCGCCTCGCGGAAGGGGCCGTAAAAGCCGCTGGCGAACTTGACGGCGTAGGAGAGGATCGGCGTCGCCTCGTGCCCGGCCGCGTCCAGCGCCGTGCGCACCGCCTGCACCCGGCCGTCCATCATGTCCGACGGAGCGATGATGTCGGCCCCGGCCGCCGCCAGCGACACCGCCTGGCGCCCCAGGTTGACCAGCGTCGCGTCGTTGTCGATCTCGAAATCCATCGCCGCCGCGGCAGCAGCGCTGGCGGCGGCCGGCGCCGCCGCACCCGACGCGCCCCCCGGAAGGTGGTTGGCGCTCCGCGGCTTGAGCACGCCGCAGTGGCCGTGGTCGGTGTACTCGCAAAAGCACAGGTCGACGATCTTCACCAGGTCGGGCACCTCGTGCCCGAGCGCCGCGAGCGCCCGCTGCACGATGCCGTCGTCCGCCCACGACGCGCTGCCGTCGGCGTCCTTTCGTTCGGGCAGACCGAACAGCATCACCCCGCGCACCCCTGCCTGCCGCGCCGCGGCCGCCGCCACCACCACCTGGTCGACCGAATGCCGGAACACCCCCGGCATCGACCCCACCGCGTCCGCCACCCCCTCGCCCGGACAGACGAACAGCGGCAGCACCATCTGCGCCGCCGCCAATCGCGTCTCCCGCACCATGCCGCGCAGCGCCGCGTTGGCCCGCAGCCGCCGCATCCTGATCGCCGGAAATCCCATCCCGCGGTTCTATCGCGCCGGCCGCCAAAAGGCAAACGCGCGAGCGCAGGCGCCGGGCTGCCGACCTCAAGCTGGGTGAGCGGCCACACCCGGCGTCGCCGGCGACGGTGCGCCGCCGCCGCCGCCCTCGGTCACCATGGGAAGGCAGCTCGTCCTTGACGTCGGTTGCCACGAAAGTGCTTCATTCGAAGTAACCGCTGGCGTCGAGAAGCAGATGCACACTGGCAACGGAAGTCTGCCCGAAGAGCACCGTCACCGCCCCCGCGGGTCCCAGGGCGCAGATCGCATTGTTGGCGCGGATCTGGCCGGGCGCGAAGTTCATGGTTGAAGTACTGACGACGTCGCCAGCGGGGTAGACGCTCAGGTAGCCGGGCGCGGTGGCGCCGACAATCGTGATGTTAAGGGCTACTGCCTTGGCGCTTGCCGGGATGCCGCACTGGCCGGCGAGCGTGAACGAACGCGCTTCGCCTCCCTGAAGGGCCGGCCCGCCGTAGGCGCCCGCGGTGCCGCGCGTGTCCACGATTCGGCACGGTTCGAGCGTGTGGAACGACGTATTGCAGCGGCCGCCCACGGTGATGACCGCGCTGCCGGACGCCGTGCCCTGGCAGAAGGCATCTGACACGGTGGCGATCGAGTATGACGTTGCCGTGCCAGGCATCACCGCCCGATCGTCCGGACTGGCGCCGATTCCAGTCTGCACGTTGCCATCGGACCAGGTGACTCGCCACGGTGCCTCACCGGTGAGAGCGGCCTGGATGCTCGCCTGCCCGCTCGGGCAGATCTGCTGCGAGCCGCTGACGAGCGCGGTGGGCAAGCTTCTGACCAGCACCTTGGTGGTGGCCGGCTGCGAGCTGCAACCGCCCACCGTGGTCGTGACCCTGTAGGTCCCTGACGCGCCTGGCTGTGCCCCGGTCAGCAGCGGATTCTGACTGCTCGACGAGAAGCCGCCGGGCCCCTGCCACGAGTAGGAGGTGGCGCCCGCCACCGCACCGGCCGTCAGCTGAACGTCCTGGCCGGCACATGCCGGCCCGTTGTTGCCGGCCGTGGGCGGCGCCGTTGTGTTGACCGTGATGACTGCGGCGCCTGATGCGGTGCCCGTGCAGTAGCTGTCGGAAACGCTGGTAACGGTGTAGGTCGTGGTCGACGCGGGCTGCACGACCCGGCTTGCCGGGCTGGCGGCGGTCGCCGGCTCGCTGACACCATCAGACCAGTTGACAGCCCAGGGTGCGGCACCCGTCAAGGCCGCCTGGACGGTACTCGACGCCCCGGCGCAGATTTGGGCGCTACCGCTCACCGCGGCTGTCGGCAGCGATCGGACGACAACATTGGTTGTCGTCGCCTGGGAGACGCAGCCGTTGACGGTGGCGGTGACGCTGTAAGCGCCTGATGCCGTGGCCGGCGCGGCGGCCAGCAAGGGATTTTGCGCCGAGGATGTATAGCCCCCTGGACCGGTCCACTGATAGGTCGCGTTGGCGATGTCTGCCGCGCTGAGCTGCACATTCTGGCCGGCGCATGCCGGGCCGCTGTTCGCAGGCGCCGGCCCGGCGGGGGCGCTGACCACCACGGTCGCAGTGGCCGCGAGGCTGCAACTCCCTGCCTGCAGCGTCACTGTATAGACGCCCGAGGCGGCGGTCGTGGCCTGCGGCAGCGTCGGGTTTTGCAGGTTCGAACTGAAGCCGTTGGGGCCGCTCCATGAGTAGGTTGCTCCCGCGAGCCCCGTGGCGCTGAGTTGCAGGCTCTGCCCGGGGCAAAGCGGCGCATTGCTGGACACCGTGGGGGGCTCGACGAACTCGCACAGGAAGCCGAAGGCCCCGCTCAGCGTGGCGGCGCCGGCGCCGCCCGGATTGTTCACCGTCACATCCACCTGACCGGTGCCGTTCGGCGGCGTGATCGCGAACAGACGACTGCTGCTCACAAAGATCACGCGCGCCGCCGGTGCGCCGCCAAAGGTGACCGTCGCACCCGCCTTGAATCCGCTGCCCAGGAGCATCACCTGGTCGCCGCCGCGGCTATCGCCGATGCCTGGAGCCACCGCCGTGATGCTCACGCCGCGCACGTCGTCGCTCGCGTTGGTGGGGTCCCGTCCGTTGTCAACCTCCGAACCGTCGCTCTCGCCGCCACCGTCCGAGTCGGCGACATGGGGGTCCGTGCCGTGGCGATATTCCTCGACATTGCTCAACCCGTCACCGTCAGGGTCCATATAGGCATCGCCGGCGTCATTGGGATTCAAGCCGTGCGCCGTCTCCCAGGCGTCCGGCATGCCGTCGCCATCGCTGTCCGTGACCTTCTGCACGCTGCCGCCATAGACCGCTTGGGACGCTGCGCCGTTGCTCACCAGGGCATAGACGTGATAGGTGCCGTCCGCCAGCGCGCTCATGTCCCAGGTATAGCTGGTCGGTCCGTTCACTCCGCCAAGTCCGGCGACGATCGGCACCCCATTGAAACCATTTCCCAGCTGGTCGTAGAAGAGATCGATCGTCGTGGCGCCATTGCCGTCGGCCAGGCTCCAGGCGAGGATGAAGCTGCTCGCCGAAGTGGCCGTGATGGTGACCGGACTGATCCAGGTGAAGCCCGGGCTGGCATCGCTCTCGAAAACCAGCCAGCTCCAGTAAGGGCCGGTCGTCACCACCGTCGGTGAAAACCTGCCGGCAAGCTGCGGGCCGGCGGCAGTCTCCATCGTGACCCGCAGGTTCTGGAGCGAATAGGGCCCTGGTCTCCCGCCGTGATAGAGCTGCTGGCCGCTGAACACCAGGGTCAGCGGCTGCGGGCCGCTCCCGGTTGGATCGATCGCCGTTTCCGCCGAAGCGACGACGGTGCCATCCGGCGCGGCGAGATCGCCGAAGGCGACATAGTGGCCGGCCCCCGGCACGTCGACGGTGAAAGACCAGTTCACGGAGTCGAAAAGCCCGTTGCCGTTGACGTCGGGAGCGCTTTCCGTGAAGCCGCCGTCGAGGACGACCTGCGGCGTGCCGACCGCGATGGTGCCGCTCTGGTAGCGCTGATACTGCCCCAGGTCCGACGATCCCGCCGCCGTGACGGCCAGGACGAATGCGCCGGGGGCGCCCAACGTCGTACTGCCGCCATACACGCCGTCGCCGGCCGCACCGTCGCCGTGCGCGCCGTCGTCGTACAGCGAAAACGTCTGCGCCGCCCCGCCGGCTACGGGCGTCAGCGTCACCGTGAGCACCGCTCCCGTCATGGCCGTGCCGTTCTCGTCGAGCGTGGCGCTGACGTTGAGCGTATCCCCGACGAGGTACGACAACGCTGCAACGTTCACCCGCAAGCGGATCGGGGATCGCATGGCGACCGTCGCCGTCCAGGATGCTCCTGCGGGCGAGACATTGGGTCCCGTGCCGCCGTTGGCCGCGGCAACGTTGAGCGTCCATATTCCTGGTACTGGTTGGTGAAGTATCAGCGTCTGGCGATTTTGTGTTGCCGACGATGTGACCTGATACTGGCTCGCCAGATTGTCCACCGAAAGCGCTGAATAGACGGTTCCGTTCGGATCCGCCACCGTCACCAGCGGATCGGCACCGTCGGTCAGGACGCTGAGCGTCAAGTCTGTCGCCCCATCCACCATCACTGGCACGGATGCCGACGGCGTCGCCGCCGTCAAGGAACCGCCGAAAGTGGACGCGGGCCGCAGGTCGAAGGCCGGAGAAAGGGTTGCGTCGCGGCTGACGGATGAGGTCCCGGCGATACGATCGCGGCCGGCGCCGGCCTGGCAGACCGTGTTGTCGATCTCGGTGCAAAGCGTTGGCTTCACGGCGCCGTCGTACAGGGCCGCCCAGACCGCCGGATTGGCGATGACTTTGGAGTGCAGGACCGAATTGCTCTGCGGGGTCAACTGCAGAATCGCCAGGAGCAGGTCGACGATCTCCGACGGCGCCAGGCTGGGGAGAATGGAGACAACTTGCGCCGGCTGGACGTTGCCGCCCTGCTCGATCAACAGATCGGCCTGGTCGCCGGCTCCCGGCAACCACTCCTGGCTGGCCAGGTCGACGACGTCGTCGGACCCGCTGAAGGTCGTCGTCACCTGAGCGCTCGCGGTCACGCTCGCCGAAAGCGACAGGCTCGGAGCTGGCAGGTCGACGACGGTGTATTGCCGCTGGGTGCCGATTGGATAGATCCGCGTTGCCGGGCTGTTCCTCGGCGGGTACTTTTGATTGAAGATGCTTGCCTGCGCGGCATGGAAATTGGGCAATGCGGCGTCCTGCCACCAGGTCGAGGGCAGGCAGGAGGCGACGTTGCCGGACTCGATCGTCAGCGCCTCTGCCTCGGGATGGAGGTACCACTGATCGAATGCCAGCTCAAACGGCTGCGCTCCCAGATGAGGAGTGTCAAGGGTGAGGATCGCACCGACATTCTGCGGGCAGGCCAGCGTGCCGCCCGCGCCGCAAGCCGCATAGGCGCGTGCGATCATGCCGCCATAGCTATGACCGATCAGGATCAGCGACTGCGCGTTCGCCAGGTACGACCGCGTGGAGATATAGCCGGTGAGCGCTGCCACGTTGTCCTCGACACCTTCCTTGCCATTGAGCGTGTCGACCACGCACACGTGATCGTGGGGCGCGTCCGGTTGCGTGTCGTCGGGGCACGAAGTGACCGCGGCAGACGCGCATGACGGCGAGGCGCCAAAAAAATCGTTCTGGATCTGGCATTCGATCTGCGCCACCGGCGGACTCTGGCCGCTGAACTGAGAGCTGCGCCAGTACCCGGCGCCGGTGGCGCCTGCACTTGTCGGGGTATCGCACGGCGAGAAGTCGTAGCCCCGCAGCAGCAGCACGAACGGCGTGCCCACGGTCAGGATCGTGCCGAGCGGCGGGCCCATCCCCTCCGCGTCCGCCGCCTGCACGGAGACGGTATGGCCGCCGTCCGCCAATCCGCTGGTGGAGACGATGAAGGTGGCCGAGGTGGCGCCTCCGGCCAGGGTCAGGGTCTGGCAGCTCGCCGAGCCGTCAAGGCAGAGCCTGGCGGCGTTCGCCGGCTTCGAGAACGTGGCCACGACCGAGACCGTGCCGGCGCCCGAGGTCGGATTCGGCTGTGGATCGATGGCGGTCACCAGGACCGGGGCGGTGGTCGTGACGGTGATCTGGATCGCCAGCGTGGTAGCGCACAGCGCATCGCTCATCTGCACCACGTCGACTCCCGCTGCGCTCCCCGCCGTATACGAAACGCCGGGCCCGGCGGTACCGGCCAGCGATCCGTTCGCCGGCTGCACCAGCGCCCACTGGTAGGATCCGGAACCGCCATATCCCTGGAGCTGCAGGGTCTGCCCGGCAAGAGCCGGAGGGTTCTTCGGCGACGCGGACAGCACGACGCCGGTGCAGTCGGTGGCGTTCACCACGACCGTGGCCGCCCCGGACGACGAGCCGCAGGTGCCGGTCAGCTGGAGCGTGTACATGCCCTGCACGTCGGGAACGAAGCTCGGCGCCGCCGTGGCTGCGCCGCTCAAAGTCGCGTTGGAACCCGGCGGCTTGGTGACGAACGTCCACAGCAGGGCGGGAGCACAGCCTGTCGAGGTCGCCGAGCCAGCGAGCGTCACGGCGGCCTCCACCTTCACGTTCTGGTTCTGCCCGGCGCTGACCGTCACCGGGCCGTACAGCTGCACACCACGAAGATAGAAGGTGTCGGTGATGCCATCGGACGGATCGACGTCGCAAGTGCCGTTCGCCGAAAATGGCGTCATCTGGTAGGTCTGTCCCGCGTGTAAGACGATCTGGTTCGCGCCCGAGAAGGTCTGGGTGATCTCTGTGTAGTTCGGATAGCCGAAGTACGAGCCGGCGCCGTCGCTGGTCGCCAGCAGCGTCGATCCGTCGCCGCTCCACACCTGGAAGTCGTTCGGCGGAATGCAGCTGCCGTTGCCGCAGATCGCCCAGAAATCCACCGAGGTGATCTGGAGGTCGATGTCCGGCACCACCGACACGTTGCCGTGACCGCAGTAGCCGCCGTCAAGTGGGCCGACGCTGAAGTCCGCGGCGATTCCGGGCGGGTGGGCGGCCACCACGAAATCGACGTTGCCCGCGGTGCCAAATTCCTGCCAGGCAGAAGCGTTGCCGCCGGGATCCACGACTCTGGCTTGCCAGTGATACTGCCCATCCGCCAGGTTCCCCGAAGCCACACTCGCCACCGTTCCCGCGGGCACGAACCCGCTCGTCAGATTGGCCTTCCCCGTGAACGCCGTAGCGAAGGGCTGGAGCTCGATCTGCAGCTGTGCCGGGTCCACCTGCGATGCGCTTTCGACGCTGGCCGAGAAAATGACAAACTGCTCGGTGAGGCCCCGCCCCTCCGGGAATGGCGTTCCATCCGGCTTCTCCTGGACGAGGGAGAAAAAGTAGCTCTGGGGAGGCACGCCATAGATCTCGAAGAACTGGCCGGCGTACTGGCCCTGGTAGCTGCTTGCGGAAGCGAGCAGCGTGCCGGCGCCCTGTCCGGTTCCCCGCAGCACAAAGCTGTAACCAGTCCCGGGCACCAGGTTGATGCGATTGACTCCTACGAAGTTGACGCCGAACTCGGTGGTGAACGCGCCGTTGAAAAATTGCAGCTCATTGACGGCCGAGGTCGCGAGGAGTTGACCGGTGTCCTGACGCCGGACCTCGACGTAGAACTGCGTAGGCTGCGGGTTTTCTGCAAGAGACAGCCAGAGAAATATACTGTCCAGCTGCGCTTCATTCGTGGTGACGACCGTTGAAGTGATCGTGCCGTTGAACCAGCCCGCGAGCGTCAGGTCGACGGTCGGTGCGTATCCCAGGCTCCCTTCAGCCATCCCGTCAGGAGTGCCTTGCGTTGCCCAGACTACCGATCCAGTCTGCCCCAGGGCACTCCGCCAGGCTGGTGAGCAGAGCAGGCCCATCATCATCAACAACGGCGCCGAGGATCGGAGCAAGCGGTGGATCATCGAAAGATTACCTCGCTGGGGCGGCACAATGGTCCAGAAAAAGGCACCTGCCCCGATAAACCTGCCGATCACCTGTCTGTCAGACTTTGTAGTTTATGCTAGAACACCGACAGCTTAAGAGTCAACGGGAATTGGGGGCGATATCCGCCGCTCACAGGCTGGAGCGAAGTGCCATGGCGAATGCGCGCAGCATCGGGCGGCGCTGGTTGGTGGGCGCTGTGACGTTGGCGGCGGCGCTCGTCGCCTGGGGGGCTCTCCCGATTGGTGCAACGCGGGCGGCGGCCGGTCGATCCGGAGTCGTTGTTTCGCATCGCCAGCTGCCGTGCGGCAGTGGCCCGGCTGAGCTATGATTCAAGTCGGTTCTGTCGCGGCACTGGCTGCCGCTAGGGCGCATCTGTGACTCAAGCCATGCGAGCTAAGATCCCTCTATCCCCGGCGCGTTCGGAGCCTCCTCCCGAACTCGGCGGCGGCGATGGCGGCCTTGACGCCCTGCCGGGGGGCGACTTGGTGGCGGCGGGTATCCTGGACCTGGCGCGCGGTGCCGAAACCGCTGCTGCTCTCCTGGTATCGATCGGCGCCGAGCGTCTCCGCCGCAGCGGGCTTGTCGTGCCGGAGCCGGTTTTCCAGTCGCCGGAGCGGCGCCTCTACGATCGCCTGGCTAATGAGGATTCCGACAGCGCTCACTCCCGTTACAACGCCCTGATCCGCCGCCTGGTGAGCTGCGAGCGCGCGCTCGAATGCGCCAGGCGCTAGATCGCGATCGCCTGCTGAGCTTCCTGCGCTGCCTGGGCGCTGAGGCAAAGGAGGAGACCCGCCTTTACATCACCGGCGGCGGCACCGCCGTGTTGCTCGGCTGGCGCGCCAGCACGATCGACCTCGACATCAAGATCGAGCCCGATAGCGACCGCCTGCTCCGCGCCATCCCTGCTCTCAAGGAGCGCCTGAACGTCAACGTCGAGCTGGCGGCACCGGACGACTTCATCCCCGAGCTGCCCGGCTGGCGAGAGCGCAGTCCCTGGATCGGCCGTGAGGGCCAGCTCTCCATCCGTCATTACGACCTGGTTGCCCAGGCCCTGTCGAAGATCGAGCGCGGCCACGCGCAAGACCTGCGGGACGTGCGGGAGATGCTGGCGCGAGCCCTGATTCATCGTCAGGAGCTGTCGGACGGCTTCGAGCAGATCGAGCGGCAGCTCTACCGCTATCCATCGATCGATCCAGAGTCGTTTCGCAGGGCAGTGACAGCAGCTGCCGCCGAGGACGATCGAACCTGATGCCCGCGCCGACGACCTGCTCCTCGTGAGATCGGCCGCACCCGCACCCGCACCCGCACCCGCGCACCACGCAGCCGCTCCAGGTTACGCGGCCTAATCCACAGCCGCGCTCGCCGTGACGATGGCTGCCGCCATGGCGAGCCTGTGATCGCTGTTCCAGGGCGGCCCGATGGCCTTGCGCAGCTGGAGGAAGTGAGCGTCGAGGTTGTCCACGCGCAACGCCTGGCTCGCCGCACCCAGCACGCTCTTGGGGTCGTACCAGTGGACGGGCAAACCCAGTGCCTGGGCCGCGGCGGCCAAGGCGTTGCGGTACATCACCCAGTCGGCGACGTTTTGCGCGCGGTAGTCTTTGATTCGCTCGGCGATCGTGGGTGGCAGCGGTTGGCGCTGGCGAAGGGCGACACCCAGGATGCGCGGCACTGCCATCGCGACGGCTTCAAAGGCGAGTACCGCGTGCCTCTCTGCCGACGCGCGCACGCGTTCGACCAGCTCCACGGCCTGGTCGAGCGCCAGCCGTTGGCCTTCGGAATGGTGCGGCAGCCTCGGCAGGTCCGCGTCCACCAGCTCCACTCGGCGGCGGTCGAGGAGCGTCCCCTCGCTCGCCGCGGTCACCAGCACCGCCCACCCGCCGTGATCCGAGACCCCGATGATGCCGCCGCTCTTCGACATGATGTTCCCTCACACCTGGCTTCGGCCGCCCGCCCCGATCCCAGCTCACCGGCCGGGGCCGCTGTCGCGGAAGATATGGCTGAGCGTAGCGCACCATGGGCCTTCCCGGACGCCCCAGTGCGATCCCTGCGTGCGACGATCTGCGGATGTCACTGGGGCCGGGCGCATTGCGTATCCCCAGGTGAAAGAATGGCGGCGTCACTTACCGATCGGGGGATGCGCGATGCGAATGCGGGGCACGGCTTGGGTCGTGGGGTTGGTGCTGGCGCTGGCCGTGGCTGGTTGCGGCCACGGCGGGCCGACGGAACCGGCGAACACCGGCCAGCTGCTGGTCAAGGATTCCGGCTGCGCTTGCAGCAAGGGGCCGTTTCCTCCCATCCCGATCTATATCGACGGGGCGCAGGCGGGCAACCTGCCGGTGTTCGGCCAGGTGTCGTTCACGCTGGCGCCGGGAACGCACACCTGGGCCTACAGCAGTCCGGCCATCGCAACGCCGGTCAACATCGTCGCCGGCGCCACGGTCACCGAGAACGTCTATTCGGTGATCGACTGCGACCAGGGCCAATGCCCCGATCCGGGCGACAGTTGAGCCCGCTCCGCGGCCGGCGAGCGCGTTTCAGCGGCCGGCGGCGATGGCGTAGGGGGACGCTTTGGTGGCCTGTTCGTCGTAGACCAGAGGCAGGCGCGCGCGCAGCGGCTGGGGGAACTTGGCCCAGACGTCCAGGGGAAGGACGAGCCGCAGGCCCGGGCTGGTGTCGAGGCGCCGGCTCAGCTCCGCCGGGTCGGCCACGGCGTCCACCTGGCGGGCCAGGTCGAATTGGACGATCCCCTGCAGGGTTTCGCTCGGCCGGTAGGAGACGACGGGACGCGTGCCCGGATCCAGGCGGGCGATGGCCGCAGTCAGGTCGTGCGGGTTCTTGAGGGGGTCGATGGCGGCCTTGATGGCCGTGTGGTAGACCAGGACCAGGGCCAGGTAGGGGAGCACCAGCCAGGCACCGCTCGGCGTGGTGGCGGCGCGCAGGTGGCGGATGCAACGCAGCCACAGCAGCGCGGTCCATGCGAGCGCGATCACGGCTGCGGTCGCCAGGAGTCCGCCCGTCAGCTGGGCCGCCAGGGGCGCCGCGGGGAAGGACCGGAACGCTCCGCGGCTGGCCTGCCAGGCGGCGATCCACAGGACGGGCGGCAGCAACCCGGCCAAGGCGAGCAGCGACAGGGCGGTCGGCCGATCCCACCGGGCACGCCGCCCGCCCGGTCCCTCGCCCTCCCCCGGTTCCGTGCTCTGGCCCGATCCCAGGCGGTCGAGCCACAGCCCGATCGGTACGGCCAGAGCGGGCAACAGCGGGACCAGGTAGACCGTGCGCTTGCTGGCAGCGATCGACAGCAGCAGGGTGCCCAGGAAGAAGCAGGCTAGCAGCAGGCGGCGCGGGGCGGCAGCCCAGGCCGGCGCCTCGCCGCTGTCGCCGCGGAGCACCGCGGGCAGCGCCAGGCTCCAGGGCAGCAGGACGGCGATGCCGGCCGGCAGGTAGTACCAGAAGGGGAGCCGATGGCCGTAGACGACGCCTGCCTTGGTGGGCAGGAGGCGGCCGATGGTGTTGCCGACCAGGCATTCGCGCAACGCTCCCCAGCCGGCGGCGTGCACCAGGGCGATCGCCCACGGCAGGGCAAACGCCGCAAACACGGGCATGCCGACCAGCAACACCGGCGCGAGCAGGCGCAGGGTTTCGCTCCAGGTGCGCCGATCCGTGTCCCCAGCTGCGGCCCCGGCAGCGCTGGCGGCTGCTTGGTCTCGCGCCGCGCGGCCCGTCCTGGACCTGCCGAAACCCGCCCCCGTCGCCAGCAGCCAGGCGACCGGCGGACCCGCGGCCAGGCCGAGCCCCACCATCCCCTTGGCCATGAAGGCCAGCGACACGGCGACGACGACCAGCAGAGTTGCGCCCCAGCTGCCCACCGCACCCCGGGCGCCCGACCGCGCCTGGCCGGCGCCGGGGGAGGGGAGGGTGCCGCTGCGGCCGCCAACGGCGGCGGCGCGGCGGCGGCCGTCCGCGGCGAGCAGGAGGGCGAAGCCGGCGTAGGCGAGGGTGACCGTGAGGACCAGCGGCGGATCGACGATGGCGCGGCGCATGTCTTCGCCGAATTCGGCCATCGAGGCCAGCGCTCCGGCGGCCAGCCAGCCGGCGCTGGCGCGATCTGTCAGCCAGCGGGCCAGCAGGAAGGTTGCCAGCAGGGTGAGGGTGGCGCAGGCCGCCGACGGCACGCGCGCCACGGTGTCGGAGACTCCGAAGGTGCGGTAGGCGGCCGCCTGCAGCCACCAGGTGAGCGGCGGTTTTTCGAGGAAGGGCTGGCCGTTCAGGCGCGGGACCACCCAGTCGTGGGTGACCAGCATGGTCTTGCCGAACACCGCGTCGCGCGGCTCGTCGGGGGTCCAGAGCGTGTGCGACCCGATGCCGGCGAACGACACCACCGCAGCGACCAGGGTGACCCAGGCCAGCTCTACCAGTCTGCCGCGTCCGGCGCGCGGCGTCGCCGCAGGTGCCTCGTGGTTCAAGTGGCTGGTCCTTTCAGGGATCAGGGACAGGTGGCGAACGCGGCGGTGTCCTGCAACGGCTGGAACGCGGTGTTGGCCGGGTTGGTGTAGACCCTGGAGACGTGGCTCTGCAGGTCGGTGACGGTGATGACGACGTTGACGTTGGTCAGGCCGCCGGCAAAGATCCAGTAGCTGCTGTTGACGGCGCAGCCGTTGAGCACCTTGATCACCGTTTCGACGTTGTCGGCGGCAAAGAACCACAGGTAGCCGGTGTCGGTGGTGAGCGGCACGGCGTGGGCGGTGCCGGTCTGACCACCGGGCAGGGTCCAGGCGGCGGTCACCTGGAAGCGGTTGGCGCCCAGGCAGAGGGTGGTGTCGCCGGCGGCGCAGGGGCCCGCGCCGCCGGCGGCGGCGGTCAGGACGGCGCCCCAGATCTGTTCGGAGCCGCCGCCGCGGCGGTCGGTCCAGGAGGGGGTGAACCTGCCGTTCCAGCCGCTCATGCCGTTGTAGTCGCCGTACTGGGTCTGGAGCTTGGCGCCGGCGGTGGTTTCATTGCTGGCGGCGGTGGTGACCCGCTGCGGCGCGCTCCAGGTCAGGCCGCCGTCGAGCGAGGACTGAAAGTACAGATTGGTCGACAGGCGGCTGGGGTCGTCGATGGTGTCGTAGTAGGCGATGCCCAGCTGGCCGTCGGATTCGTCGACCGCCAGCCAGGGCGCGAACTGATCGTTGAGAGCAGCCTGGTCGTTGATCTTGACCGGCGCCGACCAGGTGGCGCCGCCGTCGGTCGAGCGCGCGAACCAGATGCGTCCCTTGCAGGGAGAAGCGGCGTTGCTGCCGGGCTCGTCGCCCGGCGCGGTGCAGCCGGCTTGACCGGAAAGATCCATCCAGGACAGGTAGACCTCGTTGCGCGTCGCGGTCTGCCAGGCGCCGCCGCTGGTGTAGATGAGCGCCTTGCGCGTGGAGATGGCGGGCAGGCTGACCTGGAAGGCGCCAAAGGTGTTGGCGATCGCCTGCGGCTGGCTGAACGTGGCGCCGCCGTCGGTCGATTTGACGACGAAAAGCTGCTGCTTGCCGGTGTGCGGCCAGAAGGCGAAGACGTCGCCGGCGGCGTTGGTCCGCACGTCGCCGCCGACGCCGCCGCCGGGGCCGTCGGGCGCCGCCAGCACGAGCGGCGCGGCCAGCCAGCCGGCGGCCGGCGTCCGGCGGTTGAACAGGACGGTGTCGCCGTCGTGCCAGATGACGTACAGGTTGTCCTTGTAAGGCGACGCCGCGCCGTGGTCGGCCCACAGCATGTCCTTGTCGGTGGCGGTGCCGCCGGCGGAGAGGGTGGAGTCGAACGTCCAGCTGGCGCCGTCGTCGGCCGACCGGTAGGAGCGCAGCTTGAGGACGAACTGCGGCAGCGCGATGCCGATCGTCGTCGTCCAGGCGGTGCCGTCCGAGGTCCAGTCGACGCCCGGATCGGAATCGTCGGTGTCGCTGTCGACCAGGGTCAGCAGGCTCTGGCCCCAGGTGGCGCCGCCGTCCTGGGAGTAGAACATCTGCTCGGGGCCGACGCCGGTATTGGCGGCACCGACGACGTGATCGGGGCGGCGGCTGTCGATGCGGACCATCGATTCGTAGCGGGGCCCAGTCTGGGCGCCGGACGTCAGCTCCTCGTCGCTTTCGGTGCCGGCGGGGGCGGCGACGGCGGGGCTGACAGCGGCGGGCTTGGCGGCGGGCGCTGTCGCCGCGCGCGCGTGCGGCGCGACGATCGCCGGGCGCAGGTCGGGATGCGCTGCCATCCATTCGTGCGCCTCCTGCAGCACCAGCGGATAGCCGCCGGTCGGATCGCCGGCCGCATAGCGGTCCCGCGGGTGGCGCCGGCGCCACGCCACGCGCAGCCAGGGCGGCAGGCCCAGGCGGTCGCCGGCTTCGTCGGCGCGCAGCAGGCTGAAGTCCTGGCTGTCGCGGATGAGCCGATCGAGCGCGCTGCCGGCGGGCACCCGGTCCGCCGCCAGCTGCTGGTCGAGCATCGGCCACGCCGGGCGGTCGGGCGCTGCAGCAGCGGCGCTGCCGGCGCCGGCGGCGCCGGCGGCGCCAGCGCCGATCGTTGCGGCCGCCAGCGCGCCGCAGCACAGGGCAGCGGCGGCAGCGGTCGCAGCGGTGGCGACGGCGGCGGCATGCCATCCGCGGGAGTCGATGCCCATCGTGCGCGCGCCCTGCACCGGCTCACCGCTGGCGGCGGGAGCGGATGACGATGGTTTCGGCGATGCGGTCGTGCAGGGTGCGGCGGTTGGCGTGGGTGAAGTACTGCAGGAAACCGAACCCGACTTCGGCGGCCGAGGCGGCGTAGCCCAGCGCGCGCTCCACGGAGTCCCACAGCGTCAGGCGCCGGTGCTCCAGCGAGACGACGCGGATTCCGAACAGCAGCTTGCCCAGGGTCTTGCCGTTGCCCCACCAGCAGGACAGGCCGAAGTAGAGCACGAACCACAGCAGCCCATACCAATCGTGGAAGTCGAGGTTGATGTCGTAGTGCTCGCGCGGCACGACCCACCGGCGCCAGATCGGGTAGGTCGCCCAAGCGCCCAGGAAGAACAGCAGTCCCGCCGCCGCCACGTCGCAGGCGTAGGCGCCCAGCCGCGCGCCGAAGGATGCCAGCGGCGTGCCCTCCAGCTCGGTCATCCGGCCGGTGTCGTGCACGTGATAGGTGGACGGGCGCCGGCGGCGGCCCGCGGTGCCGGCGCTGGGCGGCGCTGGCGTGTCGGCCTCCATCAGCTCCTCCCGGCGTGGGCGGCGATCGCCTGGACGTAGGACCGCGTGACGCCGGGCAGCCCGCTCATCAGCGCTTCCGAGAGCAGGGCGTGGCCGATCGACACCTCGTCGGGCTGCAGGTGCTGGACGAAGGTGCCCAGGTTGACCAGGTTGAGATCGTGTCCGGCATTGACGCGCAGGCCCACGGCGCGCGCCGCGGCGGCAGCCCCCTGGTAGCGCTCCAGGGTGGCCGCCTGCGCCGGCGTGCCGTAGGCCTCCGCGTAGTCGAAGGTGTGCAGCTCGATGGCGTGGGCGGCGACCTCCGCGGCGAGCTCCATGGGAGCGGGCTCCGGATCGACGAACAGGCTGATGCGGATGCCGCCGCCGACCGCGGCGATGGCGTCGCGCAGCCGCGGCACGTCCTGGCGGGCATGCCAGCCGTGGGTGGTGGTGATCTCGCCGGGCAGCACCGGCACGATGGTGAACTGCGTCGGGCGCACCTCCCCGACAAGCTGCAGCAGGTCGGGGCGCAGATCGCCTTCGATATTGAGCTCGATCGTGCCGCCGGCGACCTCCTCCAGGGCGGCCAGGCGGCGCACGTCGTCAAACGTGGCATGGCGCGCGTCGGCGCGCGGATGCAGGGTCAGACCCTGGCAGCCGGCGGCGATCACCGTGCGGGCGGCCGCGACGATGTCGGGAACCGCGGCGCCGCGGGAGTTGCGCACCAGCGCCACCTTGTTGAGGTTGACGCTGAGCTTGGTCGTTACCGCCATCATCGGTCTCCGTCGGTCTCCGGGTTGCAAAGTCCTGCCGCCGTAGCGTATCAGCGCGCTCCCGCCGCCGGCCATCGCGGCGGGGGCCGGCCGTTGTCACATTGCTGGCAAGAGACTGTGCGATACTGCGCGAATCAGACAATTTGGCTGATGGATTGGCGGCAGGCGCTGTCTTGAGCCTCGGCTCGCGGTGCCTGGTTGAGGGCGGGTTGCCGCCTTCGGGGGGGACGCCGGCTTGCAGCGGGCTCTGGGAGTCTTCGTCGTGCGCCATTACCGGCTGTGTGCCTGGCTGGTTCTGGCCCTCATGGCGTGCAACGTGTTCGTGGGCCTGGCCACCACGCGCATCGACGATTCCGACGAGGCCCGCTACGGTGTCTCGGCGTTCGAGATGCTGCACAGCCGGTCGTTCCTGGTCACCACCTACGCCGGCCAGCCGGAGTACTGGAACCTCAAGCCGCCGCTCGGCTACTGGCTGATGGCCGGATCGTACTGGCTGGTCGGCCGCTCGGCCCTGGCGATGCGCCTGCCGTCGGCGCTGTTCGCCCTGGCGGCGGTGGCGCTGGCGATGGCTTTTTGCAAGCGCTGGTGCAACCGGCGTCAGGCCATCCTTGCCGGCCTGGTCCTGGCGACCGCCTTCGGCTTCCTGAGCCACCATGGCGCGCGCAGCGGCGATCTCGACGCGTGCCTGACGTTCACCTTCCTGCTGCTGGTGCTGCAGCTGCCGCGTCTGGGCGAGTCGCCGCGGCGCATCCTGGCGCTCGGCCCGATCCTTGGCTGTGCCTTCCTGCTCAAGAGCTTCGCCATCTTGCCGATGATCGCCGTCGTCGCCGTCCATTGCCTGGCCACGGGCACCTGGCGCAAGCTGCGAATCGGCCCCAGCCTGGCATCGCTCGGCGTGCTGCTGCTGATCGTGGCGGTCTGGGCGGCGGCGCGCTCGCACGCCGATCAGTCCTTCACCTTCGTCCAACGCATGGTACGCGAGGATCTCTTCGCGCGCTCGACCTCGGTGATCGACCGCGGGACCTCGTCGCCGTCTGCCTACGCGATGGCGCTGGCCGACCGTTTCGCGCCGTGGCCCCTGGCCGTCGCCGCGGCGGCCGCGCTGGCGTGGTGGAACCGGCGCCGGCGCGATGCGGCGGTCACGCCTCAGGCGCGCCGGTGGCTGCGCAGCCGGCGCGGGCGTGAGGTGGAGATCCTCCTCTGGCTGTGGATCGCGCTGCCGCTGGCGATGTTTTCGCTGGCGCGCACGCAGCATCACTGGTATCTCGATCCCATCTACCCGGCCTGCGCGATCGTCACCGCGATGGCGGTGCTGTTCCTGATGCGCAGCATCCCGCGGCAGTTCAAGGCCGCGGGACTGGTGGTCCTGGTGGCGCTCCCTCTCGCCCTGTGCGAAGCGCGGGTGCTGCACCGCGTGCTGGTGCGCGATCGCATGCCGCCGTCGCAGCGGTTTCTCTACGCGCTCGAACGCGCCGCGGGCTCGCGCTGCCGCGAGCTGCGGACGACCTTCCCGTTGCGGCATTCGGAGCGCTTCATCCTGGAGGTGGTCGACGGCTTTCGCGTGGTGGAAGGTGCCAGCGGCGGCGACGCCATGCCCGCTGGCGGGGCCGGGCTGGCGGCCGCCGGCGGCATGGCTGGCGGGCAGGTCGCGCGCCGGGAAACGCTGGCCCCGGGCGTCTGCGTCCTGGTCGCGCGGCATCCGCCCCGCCGCGGCGGCGGCAGGCACCATCGCCGCGGCCCCGGCCCACCTGCCGTGCCGGGGTGGGCGCTGCAAAAACAGAGCGACGCGTACGCCCTGTTCGCCGGCGGCCTGGGCGCGATCCCCTTCCCTCCGCCGGCCGGTGCCGCCGGCCCGCCGGCCGACAGCCTGCGCTAGCGTGCGGGGCACTCACGGCCACTCGCGGCCGGGGTCATTCCGGCCCCCGGCTTGGCAAGACGCCCCCTGCCCGCCCCCGGCCCGATCGCGCGGCGCGCCGCAGGCGTGACCGCGGTCGGGGCAACCCACGGCCGCCGACCCTTGCCTGGATGCCGGCGCCACCTGCCCCTATCCCAGAGGGGTTGTTCAGCGGCTGATAGAATGAGAAGCAAAGGGAGGATCATCCGGGATGATACGAGATTCCTGTCGCCGCGGCCGCCGGCGGGAGCTGGTGGCCGCCGGGGCGTTGGCTGGTCTGTTGCTCGGCGCAGGGCTGCTGTTTGCGCCCGGCGTTTTCACGGTGGCTGGCGTTGCGGCGGCCGCGGCGCCGTCCAAGGCGGCGGCACCGCCGCAGCCGCCGGTCGGGAGGGTGGAGAAGCTGGCGACGGACCCCACCTACGAGGCGCTGCGCGCGGCGCGGCCGGACGGGCGGACGGTGGCGGTGCACGGCTTCGCCTTCGAGCGCGACGCCTTCCACATCGAGTTTCAATCGGGCACCGTGCACTTCCTGGCGCCGGTTGCCGGGCGGACGATCGGCGCCGTGTTCCTCGGCCAGGGGACGCTGCGCCTGAAGCCGGCGTCGGCGGCCGAACGGCGGCAGCTGCAGCTGAACCTGGGGGCGGGCGCGGACTTCGAGGTGCTCAACGACAGCTTCGACCAGATGGTGCTGCTGTTCGGCGACGACACCGATGCCGAGATCAGCCAGGCGGGGCCGATCGAGCAGCACGCTCCCGACGCCCAGGCCAGGCAGGTGTACGAGCGGTGGCTGGAACGCCAGCGGCGCGATTTTCATCGCAATTTGCAGGTGCGGCTGCTGCGCCACCTGCTCAACCATCCCGGCCTGACCAGCGGCGTCTTCCTGGCCCTGGTGCAGGGCAAGACCCTGCCGCCGGCGCTGCTGGCCGTCGATCCCGACGGCGCCGGCCAGCTCCTGGGCGTTGGCCGGTTTGGCCGCGAGCACACGCTGCTCGACGTGGTGGACCCGCATTCCACGGGCATCTGGTATCTGTCCGACAGCGCCGCCGAGATCGCGTCGGGCCGCCGTCCACCGGTGGCGGCCGCCGCCAGGGCGCTGCACTATTGGGTGGCGACGACGGTCGGCCGCTCGACCGACCTGGCCGGCCTGACCACGATCGAGCTGCGGGTGCTGGCGCCCGGCCTGCGGGTGCTCCCCATCGACTTGATGCCCAAGCTGCGCATCGCCTCCGCCAGCTATGGCGAGCTGCCGGCGGCGGCTGCCGCGGCGCCCGGCGCCGATACGGCCGACCATCCGGCGGAGCCGGCCGAGCCGGTGGTGATCAAGAACGTGGCGGTGGTGCAGGAGGACGCCAACGGGGACGGCGGCGACGCCGCGGTGATCTTCCCCGAACCGCTGGCCAAGGGCGCGCTCGTCCAGCTCCGCATCGCCTACCAGGGAGACGGCGTGCTGCGGGACGCCGGCGAAAAGAACTACTACGTCACGTCGCGCGAGCGCTGGTACCCCAACATCGGCACGTTCGAAGACCCCGCGCTCTACGACCTGGTCTACCGCGTGCCCGCCGGCAACCAGGTGGTGTCGGTGGGCCACAAGGTCAGCGATCAGACCGCCGGCGACCAGGACGTGTCGGCATGGACGACCGGGCCGGTGCGTGTCGCCGGCTTCAACTACGGCAAGTTCAAAAGCGTCGAGCGCCGCGACGAGACGAGCGGCATCGACGTCCAGGTCTTCACCAATCCCGGCACCCCCGACGCCCTGCGGGAGCTCAATAGAATGATGGCCAGCTCCGGCAACCGCGAGCTGGCCCGCATGGGCAACGACGATCCCGGCATCTACAACGCGGCGCCGCAGGCGACCCTGGGCAACATCAGCACCGGCCGCCTGGCGGAGTCGGCCCTGGCCGACGGCATCAATTCGGCGCGCGTCTACTACGCCTACTTCGGGCCGCCGGCGGTCAAGCAGGTGGCCATCACCCAGCAGTCAGAAGCTAGTTCCGGGCAATCGTGGCCGTCGCTGATCTTCATGCCCTACCTGTCCTTCCTGGACGGCACCCAGCGCCAGCGCATCGGCCTGGGCAACCGCGGCATGGTGGATTTCGTCGATCGCGTGGGGTATCACGAGTTCGCCCACCAGTGGTGGGGGCACCTGGTGGCCGCCGCCAGCTACCGCGACGTCTGGCTGGAGGAGGGCTTCGCCGAGTTCTCGTCGGCGCTCGCCATCCAGCATGCCGAGGGCTGGCCCGCCTACGATCACGCCTGGAGCGAGGCGCGCAAACAGATCTTCGCCACGCGGCCGCACAACGCCGTCGCCCCCATCGACGCCGGACCGATCACCCAGGGCTTCCGGCTGATCACCGAGCGCACCCCCAGCGCCTACCAGCCGCTGGTCTACGAAAAGGGCGCCTACGTGCTGCACATGCTGCGCATGCTGCAGTGGGACAGCGCCTCGCCCGCACCCGACCATCGCTTCATCGAAATGATGCACGACTACGCCTCGTCGTTCGCCAACCAGCAGGCGACCACCGCCGATTTCCAGAAGGTCGTCGAGCGCCACATGGCGCCCACCATGAACGCCACCGGCAACGGCAAGATGGACTGGTTCTTCAAGCAGTGGGTCTACGGCACCGCGGTGCCCCGCCTGACCGCCGACCTGCACCTGCAGCCCGCCGGCGACCAGGTCCACATCACCGGCAAGGTCACGCAAGCCGAAGTCCCCGCCGACTTCCGCTCCCTGGTGCCCCTCTACCTCAACCTGGACAAGGGCGAAGTAGTGCGCGTCGGCCTGCTGCCGATGGTCGGCAGCGTCACGGTGCCGGTCGACGTCACCGTCAAATCCCCCAAGCCCGCCCGCGGCGTCAGCATCAACGCCCACAGCGAGGTGCTCGCCCGCGAGTGAAGCTCATGGGAGCCGCGACTTACGTGCTAAGCTGCGCCAACCAGCTCTTACAGCAGGTATGCGTCTCGGACACGAGAGTGCAGCGGCCCACCGGTCGCGGAGGAGTTTTGGCGCCAGATGCGCAAATGGCTTGCAACCCTAGCAGGGGCGATGATCAGCGGGGTGGTAGTTTGGTACTTGACCAACGCCACCAGCATTCAAAATCTGGCGAGGAAGCCCGCTGACCCTGCCGGAGCTGAAAGAGGCGCGACGGCCATGGTACCCGCGCCTTCCCCAGCTCCCCAGCCCATCGAGCCTCCCCATGAAGTCTCGCCGCCCACGGACCCCGGCAAGGCAATCGCCACAAGACCGCGCGACAAGGGGGCGAGGGAACGGTTCTCCCGAAGCTTGACGCTGCATGACGGCGAACAGGAGGTTCTCCTCGACGGCCAGGCTTCCATTGGGGCTGACTTCACCGCCGTCGGCGGACTTAGAGTGGCAACCCTGCATGTGGGTTCCCCGGGAAAGGAAATCTCCAACCATGCGATCCTCAGTGCCGGCGAGCGCTTTGAGATCCATGCTTCGGGGCGGAACTATTACGTGTATGTCACCAAGCTCGATCTCGCGGCCATGACCATGCAGGTTACCATCGAAGAACAGCTTTGAGCCTTATGGGGAAAGGACTATGCGCCACTTTCGCGGAATATTGGTGACACTGATTGTCTTCGCTCTGCTCTCGATGACCGCACGGCGGGCGGCGGCCCAGAAAGGTCTCTACCAAGGCATCGACAGCTTGGCGGCCGCCATCCTTGAGAAAGTAACGCAGGAACAGAAACATAGAGTCGCCGTCCTTCCCTTCCACGAGATGACCGGCCGCACGAGCGTTCTCGACTCTTATCTTTCGGAAGCCCTGCTGACCGAGCTGGTCCGCGCCGGCAAGGTCGAAGTTATCGAGCGCGCCATGCTCGATCGGTTGCTCGGCGAGATCAAGCTCGGCCAGACAGGGATCATTGACTCGGAGACGGCCAGGCGGGTCGGCAAGGTGGCGGGAGTCGACGCGATCGTAACCGGCACAATTACGGAGCTGCGCACTTACCTTGCGGTGAACTGCCGCCTCATCGACACCCAGACGGGCCAGGTGTTTGCCGCGGCGCAAACCTGGATCAACAAAGACAGCGACGTGATGGCCTTGCTGAACCAGCGCGACTCCGGCGGAGCGGAGCCGGCGACCGCTGAACGAGAACCGTCGAAAAAGACCGTGCCCATTGCGCCGCCTCCGCTGCCACAAGCCGTCATCGAGCGCGATTGCATATTCCAATTAAAGGGCTGCACCCTCTTTGGTTCAACGCTCAAATGCGACATCCTCATTACCGACAAGGGAGTCGACAGGACGCTAATCTTTGGCAAAAACGACCGCACAAGGATTATCGACGACAGCGGCCGAGAATATCGCGGCATTTCGTTTTCGATTGGCTCGCACAGCAACGACTACGCAGCACGAGGAAGTCTCACGACGGATGTTCCGATCAGGGGACAGCTTCAATTCGGCGGCTTGAGCGCGGCAGTACGGAAGCTGTCGCTGCTTGAGTTTCACTACACCATGGACTACAACCATGGCATCTATAGCGGAGTAATCAGGTTTACAAACATCGCTCTCTGAGCGCGGCTCACCCCTCATGCCAAGCGAAGTAACCGTGCGGGGCGGCGGCGGCTTGTCCTTCGCCATCGTCAGCACGAGTAGACGAGCCGGGCGATCACGGCATCCCAGGCGCGGCTCACGGCCAGCAGGTGCGCGGGCTGCTGCTCGGCGGGGGTGATGCCGCTGCGCACGTGGTCGACCAACCGATGCAGCGCAACGCGATTGGCCTGGTCGCGCTGCCACCAGAAAAACGCCCCCACGGTCGGCGGGGGGGATGCCGGTGCCAGGTCCGTCCAGGCAGGCAAGGCATTCACGCCGGCGCTGGCCGCTCCCGTGGCGATGGCGCCTCCCAGCGCTGCGATGGCAGGGATCCAGAGGACCGGACCGCTGGCCTCGCCCAGGAAGAGTGTCCCTTCTTCGAAGGTCGCCGTGACGCGATGGCTCACCCAGGCGCCGGAGCCGTCGTCGTCGGCCGTATCGAGGCGCAGGCACTGCAACGTGATGGCCACGCCGGCGACAGAGCCGTCGATGGACAGCAGCGGCATGTCTGACGGCGCGGCGGCGTCCGTCGCGGCGCCATGCAACCGCAGCGCCGCGAGCCCGCCCAGTGCCCGGGCGATCAGGTCGAGGCCCGAGTAGAGAGCGCGCGAATTGGTGGCCAGCGACAGGTGGCGGAGGCGCGTGCGCTGGCGCAGGGCGGCACAATGGGCGAGGAACCGCTGCGGCAGCTCGCAGTCCCCGTAGTGGGAGTTGACGTGCAGGACGAGGCGCCGGCCGACCGCCTCACCGAGGAGCGCCGCGAGCGCCGCCTCGGTCAGCGGGTGCTCGATCAGCACGTGGGCGCCGCGGCGGAGGAAGCCCAGGGCCAGGTCGCAGCCGGCTTGGCCGCTCACCGCGACGCAGGCCAGATCGACGCTGCCCGCCGGCACCTGCCGCGGCTCCCGATAGAGCGGCACACCGAGCTGGGAGGCCAGGTGCCGCGACCGCTCCGAGCCGCGGGCGAGCAGGCCGACGAGCCGCAGCCCGTCCGGGTGCGGCCAGGGGCTGAGGGCGCGCAGGTAGGCCGAGCCGTACAGCGTGCCGCAGAGGAGGACCCGCATGGCGCTCTCGGTGGCGGTGCCGCTCAGGCCGGCAGGCCGGCACACGCCAGGTAGACCGCGTCCTCCTCGCCCGCCGGCAGGTCGAGGAGCCGGTTGACCTCCTGGTCCAGGAAGCCGCCGATCACCACTGCCGCCAGGTCCATGGCGGTCGCGACCAGGCAGAGGTTCTGGCCGACGTGGCCGGCCTCGAGCCAGACGTAGCGGTAACCACGCTGGCCGTATTTCCAGGTGGTGCGCGCAAAGATCGCGGTCAGGCAGACAAACAGGTTGGCGTCGCGCAGCAGATCCTGCCCCAGCGCCAGGTTGGCAAGCTCGGCGTGCAGCGCGCCGCGCCGGCGCAGTGCGAGCTGGTGCGTCCAGGGGTCGTAATGGTAGAGCCCGTCGGCGAGCCCCTCCACGCGCTGCGCGGCGACGTAGAGCTCCAGCGGGTGCAGGGCGCCGGCCGAAGGGAACGGGCGGTCGTCCGCCACCGCGCCCTCGACCTGCAACATGCCCTTGACCCCGAATGCGGCGTGCAGCAGGCGACCCAGGGTCGCGAGCGGCAGCTCTCCCTGCCGGAAGTCGCGCCGCGAGCGCCGGCCGGCCAGGGTCTCGCCGAGCGGCCGCGGGAGAGCGAAGTCGCGGCCGGAAAGCTGCACGCGCTCGGCACCCAGGTAGAGGCGCCGCTGCCCAGGGCGATCCTGCCCGGCTGCGAGATCCGGCAGCTTGGCGCGGCTGTTCGAGGAGTTGAGGTGGTAGAGGCGGGCGAGATCCACTTCGCGGGTGCTGGGCATCGTCGCGTCCCTTCGGGGCATCAGGCGAGGGGGTGCGGCTGGGGATTGACGCCGCGCGGGCCGAGCAGCGCCGCGAGGCGCGGGTTGGCCAGCCGCCGCAGGCGCTCGCCGAAGTGGATCGGCTGCACGTCGGTGCCTAGCGCCCGGGCGACCCGGAAGGGACTCAGCGCCACGTCCGGCGAGGTGACGTCGACGATCGCCACCCGCACCCCCGCCGCTGCCAGCCTCTCCGCGCAACCCGCCAGGGTCGGCGCGGCGGCGACCGGCAGGTCGGCCAGACGCAGCGGCTCGCCGCCGCCCACGCGCAACGTGTCGAGCAGCGGCAGGCGCTCGACAGGCGCGTAGTAGAGGGCATGATCGTCGAGGCTCTGCACCTGGTCCGGCGAGGCGGGCGCGCGCTGGCCGCTGCGCATCAGCCCGGCGATGTAGGGGCCGACGTGCGCCAGTTCGAGCAGCGCCTTGCGCGCCGCCACCTGAGGGTCGACGTGGGTGGCCAGTGCCACCGCTGCGGCGGGCCAGCGCTCGCCGTCGCCCAGGCCCAGGCTCGCCACGGTCGGGATCCCCAGCCCGACGTCCAGGAGGTAGAGCTCCACGGCGACGCCGCGTTCGCCGAGCAGGCGCACGACCTCGGCCGCCGCCCCTTCGAATCCGCCGTCGTCGAAGCGCAGCGCGCGCCCGGGCAGCTGGCACAGCCAGCTCAGCATGAAGGCGTCCCGCTCCACCAGCTCGAAGAGAGCCCGCACTGCCGCGTCCTCGAGATCGCCGCCCGCCGCCAGGCCGTTGGAGGAGACCTGGCAGAAGAGCTCCTCGCGCGGCACCGCGAAGTTGAAGTAGGCCGTCAGCGCCGGCAGCCAGACCGCTTCCCGGTTGTCGATCCAGAAACCGCGCACCCAATGCTGGGGTCGGTCGGGGTCGAAGCGCGCGAACGGGAAGTCGGGTTCCTCGTAACGGCTCTCCTCGTAGAGGCAGAGCCGGCGGGGGTCGAGGGCCAGGTCGCCCAGCTCGTTGAACGACGCCACTTTCAGGTCCTGCTTGCGGTAGCGGGACGCCGAATAGCGCTCGATCGCCTCGCCTGCCGCGCTCAACATCGCCTCGACCTCGGTGAGCCCCTTGCCCGAGCCGACCGGCGGGTCCGGGATGCCGCGCACCCGCCCACCCTCCGTGTAGGCCGCGAGGATCGCCGTTGCCGTCCGCGGCAGCTCCGGCAAGGAGGGATCGGCCGGGTGCGCCTGGCCACAGGCCAGGGCGCGCAGGACACCGGTGCGTGGATCGACCCATCCTGCGAGGAGCGCCTGCAGCTCCGCGACGCTCTGCACGCGCGCCAGGCTGCCCGAGGGGCCGGGCTGGCCCGGCCGGCCATCCTGGCCCGCCGCTGCCGGCGGTGCGACGGCGCCCCCCGGATTGCGGGAATCCTGCGCAGCCCCGCCGCAAACGTGGCACCAGGGCATCCTGACCACCCCGTGGTGCGTGACGTCGGTTGTGATCAGGTTGTGGACGATGACGCGCCCTTGCAGGTGCGAGTGGGTGAAGGTGGTGAGCAGCTTCAGCGCTTCGATGGCCATCAGCTGGCCGGCCACCGGCGCCATGGGCGCCAGGTAGCTGCGCGCGCGGCGCGCGGCCGGCGCTGCCACCAGCGACGCGTCGACCTCGTGCGCGACGAGAGGATGGTCGGCGGCGCCCAGGCGGCGCAGGCGGAAGCAATTCCAGCAGGCGGTCTGGCCGGGTACGACGGCCGGCCCGATCCAGGCTTCGAAGCCTTCGAGATGGCCGTACAACGAGCGCACGCCGACGCGGTGAGCGTACTCGGCCGCTTGCTGCAACCAGAACAGATCGTCGGCGGTGAGGCCGGTGACGATCAGGTCCCAGGCGCCACCGGCCGGGCCGGGAGCGGCGGCAGGGCCGTCCCCGCGCAGGCATTCCAGGCTTTCCGCGCTCACCGCGCACCGGGGTGCGACGTCGCGCACCAGCTCCCGTATCACCTCACGGCGCAAACGGCCGCGATGGTGCGGGCGCAGCAGGCGTACCGCCAGCAGGTCGTCGGGCTCCACGGTGGCATCGTCCAGCAGGTGCAGCGCACCGACGCCGGCAGCGGCCAGCTCGCACGCGGCCACCGCTCCCCACGGCTCGAGCCCGACCAGTAAGACCCGGGCCTGGCGCAGGCCCTCGCCGGCCTCGGCGGGGGCGAGGCCGACGCCCTGGAAGAATCGCTCCTGGGCTGCGCCGGCGGCTTCGGGCTCACCGGCGGTATCCGCCGCCGATTCGACGAGCCCCTTCTGGCGCAGCAGCTCGAGAAGGCCGTGCACGCTTGCCGGCGAGTAGCCGGGCAAGGCTCCGGCCACCTCGTCGAGATCGCGGCTGCCGTCGAGCAGCGGCAGCAGCTGGCTGACAAAGACGCTGATATCGGGGCCGTCGAGCTGGAAGCTCCCGAGGTCCGACCGAAGGACCACCGCCTGCGCCATGGGCGTGATGCTGGCGGACGGGCTCAGGCGTACCTTGCTCATAGGCGGGCTCACATCCAGAATGCATTCCCCGGCCGGCGTGACCGGTAGGCTTCCTGGACCGTTTCGCGGCGGGCCCGCGCGCCGATCCAGGGTTGCGCGCGGGCCGTGTTTCTCACCGTGAGGATACTTCGGACCTCACTTGGAGGACGAGCATTGAGCGCACGGGGTGCACTGGGCGCACGGCGTACATGGGGTGCACTGGGCGGCGTACTGCGTACATGGGGTGCACTGGGCGGTGCACTGCGTACATGGAGTGCACTGGGTGGTGCACGGCGTACAAGCGGTGCACGGCGCGCACAGGGGGGTCGCATGGGCCTGGTAACAGGGCTGGCAATTGACGCAGTTCTGACACAGCGCTTGGATGCACGAATTGCAGAGAATGCAGGCGGGAGGAGTGCATGTGAGGCACGGTGGGTGACACGGCCAGCACGCCGCTACCCAACACGGGTGCGCGACCACGCAGGGCTTCTGGGTCGCCTGCGTCAACGCGTCGACCTTATGTTGCAGGCCGTTGACCGCAGCGTGCAGCTCGGTCAGGACAACATGAAGATCCTTGGGAGGGTTTGGATCGTGGGGCTCATCGGCCATTCGATTTCTCCTGAACCACGGGTAAGTGGACGTCACACCAGCCACGCCGGCCGGGAAATGGGCAGCCTTGGGACAGTCGTATCGTGGGCTTCGGCTGTTGCCGCACAGCCGGCCCAAGGCGTTTAAAGAGCTGAAGGTAACAATCGGATTATAGCAAAAGCAGCGATACCGCTCAAGCGTGAACTTTGCAGCTTGTGGCCGGACGCACTCGGGAAAGTGCTCCTGGCGCCGCGGCTACGGCTTGGGCGGCAGCGATTGCGATGCGGCCTGGATGGCGCGCTCGAGCAGCTCGTCGCGGCCGGCGGCGATCCCCTGGCGGGTGGGAGCGACGGGGATCGTGGGGAGGATGCCGACGCCGTGGTGGCGCGAGCCGTCCTGTTTGTCGACCCGCATGCCCGTCCAATGGATGCGATAGCCACCGGGCAGGGTAAAGGGGTTCACGTCGCCGTTGGTGCCGGCGGTCGGGCCGCCGACGATCTCTCCCAGGTGGTAGTGCTCGACGATCCCCATGCAGCTCTCGGCGTAGCTGATGGCGCGGCCGTCGGTCACGAACACCAGGCGCGCCGTGAGCCGGACCGGGAGTGGCTCCAAGGTCCAGGCGCTTTCCCAATAGGTCACCCCCTGGCGGTCGGGGCGGATGGTGACCGGTATGCGCCAGCGCGCCGAGTGGAAGGTCTCGCCCACCAGGTGCTGCAGGAAGAGCGGCGAGAGCGTCGGATAGCCGCGAAAGTCGATCACGATGGCGCGCGCCTTCGCCAGGCGGTCGAGCGCCGCGGTGAAGTCCTGGTCCTGGATTCGCTGCACGTCGAGATACATCACGCCCGGAGCCACCTCGGCGATCGGGGCCGGGCGTCGCTCCGCGATCGCGCCGGGACCCTGGATCGGCAGCGAACGGTCGACGGTCACCGTCGCCGTCTCGCCGGTCAGGTGAGCGACCGACAGCCGCACGCTCGCCGACGGCCCCCTGAGCAGCCGCTCCACGGAGACGTACCGCAGAAACTGCGGCGTGGCAGCCGACGTCAGCTCCTGCTCGGCGGCAATCACCTCGGCTGCCGGACGGCCGTCGATCGCCGTCACGACGTCGCCGGGCTGGATGCCGGGGGCGTGCGCCGCATCGACCGCGGTCACCACCAGCTGCCCTTCGACCCAGCTCCAAGAGAGCGGCAGATGGAACGTCGCGGAGGTGGCGGAGATCAGGGTGACCAGGCCGTGGCCGTCGTGCAGCGCCGCGACCATCCGCCGCAAGGTATCGCGGAAAGCTACCGCGTCGCGATCAGTCGCGGCGCCACGCAAAGCCCGCCGCAGCTCCGCCGGCCAATCCGTCCCCGTCACGTCGAAATAGGGGTAGAAGTGCTGGAAGACATTCCAGGCCAGGATTACGTCGGCAAGCCGCGTCGCGCGATCGTCGCCCGAAGGGAAGAATCCGTCCGGCTTCTCGGGTGCCGGCGCCAGCACCCCGGCCGGCACCTCCGGCAGCGTCCCCTTTTCATCGGCATAGAGCGTCAGCGGCACCGCCGCCGACACGCCGCCGCCCAGATCGACAGTCACCGGCTTGCCAGGCGGCGGCCAGTCGAGCGCCAGAGGCTTGCCATCCGGGTAGGTCTGCGGCCCCGTCACGTCGACGCGCTCGCTCAGGTAGAGCCCGCGCGCCACGTCCATGCCGGCACCGACCCCGAAGTGGCGCCATCCCAGGACGCGCACCTTTCCCGGTGGCGCGGCCAGCAGCTCCGCAGGGATGGGTCTGGGCAGGTTCGCAGAGGTTGCGCCGGGGGTGGGGCCGATGGCGGGCCGGCTCCGCTTCGGGCTCCGCTGCCGCGGACGCGAGGCCGCCCCGCCGCCGACGCTATCTGAGCGGCGGGACCGAGCGCATGGAGCAATACCTGTCGGCGGCGCGGGAGCATGTCTCCCGGCGCTGCGCGGCGGATCGCGAGTGGCTCTACCGCAAACCCTTCGACGCCAATGCCGGCAATGCTGCGTTCTTCGACGAGATGTACTCGGTGATGAACCTGCTGCGGGCGATGGCCATCACGCCCGGCGGCAGGGTGCTCGAAGTCGGCAGCGGCCCCGGATGGGTGACCGAGATCCTGCTGGCGTTGGGTTATGAGGTCCATGCCCTCGAACCCAGCGAGGAGATGATCGCGATCGCCGCCGAGCGCGTCGCGGCCGCCCGCGGTCATTTCCATCTCGGCGACAGCCCGCCCGTCACCTTCCACGCCGAACCGCTCGAAACCTGCTCGCTTCCCAGCGAAGCCTATGACGCGGTGCTCTTCCATGCCTCGCTGCACCATGTCGTGGACGAAGATCGCGGCCTGGCCCAGTGTTTCCGCCTGCTGCGGCCGGGCGGCGTCCTGGGAGCGAGCGAAGGGGCCTGGATCCCCGGCGACCGCAAGCTGGAAGCCCAGCTCGACCAGGAGATGCAGCGCTTCGGCACACTCGAAAACCCCTACACCGTGGAATACCTCGACTTCCTGCTCCGCCGCCACGGCTTCGTGGACGTTCGGCGCTACTTTGCCGTCAACGGCCTGCTGCCAGAGGCGATGGGGCGCCGCCCGGTGGCCGCGGTCGCCACCTCCCGTCCCTGGGACGGCAACAACCTGACGGCCCGCAAGCCCTCGCTCCATCGCGCCACCACCCTCGACGGCGGCACCGCCCGAACGCGCGCCCGGATCACCGTATTGGCGACCACCCTCGATCGACCCACCGGCGCCGCCCACCTCCAGGTGCGCCTGGCCAACCGCGGCGACACGGCCTGGCTGGCAAACGCTCCGCGCGTGGGTTGGGTGGCCGTCGCCCTGCGCCAGGGCGAACCGGGCAGCCCCGATCTCGTCGAGGCGGGCGGCCGCCACCCCCTGCCGCGCACCCTGGCCCCCGGCGAACAGATCGTCCTCGACCTCGACTTCCGCCTGCCTCCCGCACGCGCCGCCGGCCCCTGGCTTCTCGATCTCGTGAACGAAGGCATGTTCTGGTTCTCCGAGCGCGGCAGCCCGCCGTCCCCGTGATCTTCAACCCGCCGCCCTGAAGCAACCGCGCGCGCGTCAGCTACAGGGCAACGCCGCTGTGTCCTGCACCGGTGCCGCGGCGGTGCCGTCCGTGTTGGCGTAGGACTTGTGAGCGCCGGTCTGCAGGTCGGTCACCACGGCGGTGAAGCCGACGTTGGTGCCGGCGGCGTAGAACAGCCAGTATTTCTGGTTGACGCTGCAGCCGTCGATGACCTTGATCAGCATCTCCGGGTTGTCGGCGCTGAAGAACCAGAAGAGACCGCCCTGCGCAACGCCCAGGCTGTTGAGGGCGATCGCGTGGCCGTTGCCCGCGCTGCCGCCGCCCTCCGCGGTCTTGTAGCTGGCCGTGATCTGAAAACGGCCATTGATGCACAGAGTGGTGCCGTTGGCGGTACAGGTGGCGGCCTCGGGCAAGGCATCGATCGCGGTCGGCGGGGGGCTCTGCTCGGCGCTCGCGGGGCGCCGGTCGCCCGCTTCGAGGTGGGCGCTGGTCGCCGCGGCGACGTCGCCAGCGGCGGCGTCTGGAGCAGCGGGCGCGGCGTCTCCCTGGGCGTCGCACGTGAAGGCGGCGGTGTCCTGTTGCGGCGGCGCGGCGGTCTCGTCGGTGTTCTGGTAGGTCTTGGTGCGAGGAGTCTTGGTGTCCTTGACGCTGACGGTGAAGCCGACGTTGGTGGTCGCCGAGTAGAACAGCCAGAAATGTTGGTTGACCGAGCAGCCGTTGATGACCTTGATCAGCATCTCCGGGTTGTCGGCGTCAAAGAACCAGAACAGGCCACCTTCGGTGACGCCCAGGCTGGCGAGCGGGATCGCCTGGCCGTTGCCGGCGAGCCCGCCGCTCTGCGCCGTCTTGTAGGCGACGCCGATCTGCCAGCGCTTGTCGCCCGGCTTGTCGTCGATGCACAGGGTTGTCGCCGTCGCCACGCAAGCCGCGTTGTGGGGCAGTTCCACACGGCCCACCTTGTTGCCGCTCACCTCGGTGAACCACATGTTGCCGTCGGGCCCGGCGGTGATGCCGCCCGGACTGGAGTGCGCCGTGGGCACCGGATACTCCGTGACCTTGCCGGCGGTGGTCACCATGCCGATCTGATTGGCCTCGAACTCGGTGAACCAGAGGTTGCCATCGGGTCCGGCGGTGATGAAAACGCTACCCGCCGTCGAGGTCGGCAGCGGAAACTCGGTGATCACGCCCGCCGGGGTGATGCGCCCTAGGTTGTTGCCGGAGAGCTCGGTGAACCAGACATTGCCGTCGGGGCCGAGGGTGATCCCGGTTGGCGCGGGTTGGGCGCCGGCGTCGGGTAGCGCGAACTCGTGGAAGACGCCGGCCGTCGTGAGCCGCCCGACCTTGCCGGTGTTCTGCTCGGTGAACCAGAGGTTGCCGTCGGCTCCCACCGTGATGCCGGCGGGTCCGGCGCCGCCGGTCGGCACGGCGAACTCCTTGCACGCGCCGGCGGTCGTGATGCGTCCGATCTTGCTACCGTTGAGCTCGGTGAACCAGAGGTTGCCGTCGGGGCCGGCCACGATGTCCGCCGGTCCGGCCTGAGAGGTGGGTACGTCGAAGAGCGTCACGGCGCCGGCGGTCGTGATGCGTCCGATCTGATTGCCTTCGTAGGCCGCGAACCACAGATTGCCGTCGGGCCCCGCCGTGATGCCGCCCGAAACCGGGCTCGACAGCGCGCTCGCGACCGGAAACTGATTGACCACCGTGCCGGCGGTGGTGATGCGGCCGACGGCGTTGCCCTCGAGCTCGGTGAACCAGAGGTCGCCGTCCGGACCGGCGGCGATGCCGGCCGGCGACACGCCGCTCGTCGGTACCGGAAACTCGTTGATCGTGATGGCGCCGGCGGGCGCCGCCGCGAGGGTCGCCAGGATGACTGCGAACACCGCCGCACGGATGTCGTCGCTGAAGGTTGCCATAGCGCTCGTCTCCAAGGTCCTCGTGGAGGGGAATACCTGGTTGGCGACCTCGAGAGTTCGCCGCGGTTGACGCGAAGCAACGTCAAGGTAACACACGGTGCCCGGCCCGGCGTGGCGAGGCAAAGGGTGCGCCTGCCGGCTGCGGTGATGGCGGCGAGCTGGCCGGTTTTGAAGCGGCTTCAGGACCGGAGGCTCCGCCAGCAGACGCTGCCCGCCAGCTGGTGGCCAGGTGGGCGTCGGGATCGGTGGGCTCTCGGCCTACGCTTGCGCTTCAGGGGCTCGCGCCGGCAGCTGGCGCCGGCGCCTGGGCCGCCTGGGCCGCGGAGATCTTGATGGTGGAGAAGGGCGAGAGGGTGAGCGTGCCGGGGTCGGCGAAGAACCAGCGCACCACCTGGCCGGCGAGGTTCGACATGCCGGCCGGGCGCGCGGCGCTGGCACGCAGGCGGGCCAGGCGCTCGACGGGATGGTCGACCGGCACGGCGTTGCCGGCGTCGTCGACGGCGAAGCCGCCGACCGCCTCGGCGAGGTCGGCGAGCGCGGTGCTGTCGGCGGAGGAGGTCTCGGGCTGGTCCCAGACGCGCACGGTGCCGTCGTTGTCGACGGTCATGACGCGCGAGCCGTCGGGGCTGAAGGTGGCTCTGGTCACCCAGCCCTGGGGGGGCGCGTGCCAGAGCGGTTCGGCGAGCTGGTGGCAGGAATCGACGTCCCAGACCTGGGCGAAGCCGTCGGCCGAGCGGGCGAGGAATCGCTGGCCGTCGGCGCTGAGCTCGGCGACGAAAGGGGTTTCGGCGACCGGGGGATAGACCTGGGAGGCGAGTTGAATGCGGCAGAGGAGCCGCCCGTTCGCGATCTCCCGCACCTCGACCTCGCCACGCCCGAGCGTGGCGATCATTCGCGTCGCGTCCTGGCTGAAGCTCAGGGTCTGGAACCCGCTGTCGAACGGCACGGAGCTGCCCGTCGGCTTGCCGCTTGGCGCGAAGAACCTGAGCACATGGTCGGCAGCGAGGATGGCGATGAGCCTGGCATGGGGGCTCCAGAGTCCCACGATTGGGTTCGCCAGCTCGACGTGGCCGACCATGCGGCCCGTTTGCGTTGCCCACACCTGGAGTCCGGACTTCGCCCAGGTGAGGACAAAGCGGCCCTCGTCGTCGATCTCGGGTCTTTTGTCGTCAAGTTGGCGTGTCGCCGGGATCTCTTTGCCGCTGCGCGCATCCCAGCTTTGGATCTGCCAACCGACCGCCCACCAGGGCCCCAGCGCCAGGAGCCGCTCGCCGTCCGCGCTCACCTGAGCCGAGGACAGCTCTCGCACCTGAGGCACCTTGATCACCGCGCTGAGGCTGCGACCCGTCCTGGCATCCCAGGCCTGCAGGGTGTTCCGCTGCGGGTCGGCCGCGACCACGGCCAGCCGTCCATCCGCCAGCAGGTTGGCCGACAGCACCGGCAGCCCGCCAGGAGACACGACGCTGCTTTCCCCGGTCGCGAGGTCCCAGAGCCGCACGGTTCCATCCTGGGTGACGGCGATCGCCTCGGCGCCCCGGCTGCCGAACAGGGCGTAGCGGACCGGCTGCGCCAGGAGCTGCGGGCGGGCGTATCGGTCGGGGCGCATGTCCCAGATCTCGGCCGTTCCGTCATCCGCGGCGCTCACCGCCTTGCGTCCGTCGCGGCTCCAGCCGACGACGTTGACGGGACCCTTGTGCCGCAGGGCTTGCATCGCAGTTTCGCCGGTGCGGGCATCCCACAGCCACGCGGCGGAGTCGCGCGAGCCGGTCAGCACCCATCGGCCGTCCGGGCTGAAGTGCGCCGTGGACACCAGCCTGTCGTGCGGGATCGGCCGCGGCGGCGACCCGGGGGCGTCGAGGTTCCACAAACGCACGACGCGGTCGGCGCAGACGGTGAGCAGCGTGTGGTCGTCGGGACTGAACTCGGCCCAGGTGACAGGCGCCTTGTGATCGTGAGTGGAAACCACTCGCAGCGTCGTGAGGTCCGCGATCCGCACCGTACCCTGGGCGCCGACGGTGAGCAGGCGGTCGCCCCGGTGGTTGAAGGCCACCAGGGTCGCATCCTTGCCGAGAGACGAGAGCTCCCCCCGGGCGGCGCCGGCGCGCCGATCGAACAGGAGCGGTGCTTCGGCGGTCGGCAGGACGACGAGCAGCGGGGGCTCGCCGATCACGGTATTGCCGGTGGCGGCGAACCGCTTGCCGTCCGGGCTCAAGGCCGCAACATGGTAGGGAGGGGTCAGACGCTCCTGGGTTCGAGCATCCCATAGCGTGGTGCCTTCGTACGAGCTGATCATGAGCCGGTCGCCGCGCGAGCTCCACGCCACGCCGTCCACGGGAGGGTAGACCTTCATCTCGCGACCGAGGGGGGCGCCGCTCCTGCCGTCCCAGATCCGTGCCACGCCATCCTGGCAGCCGGTGAGCACCCGGTCGCCGTCGGGGCTGAACGCGGCCGAGGTCGCCGCGCCGCCATGGCGCATCACGGCCAGGGGGGCGCCGTCGCGCACCCGCCAGAGTCGCGCGGTGCCGTCAAGCGAGGCCGTCAGCAGGCGCTCCCCGTCCGGGCTGAGCTCGGCGGCGGTGACCGCCCGGTCGTGCCGCACCCTCAGCACCGGCAGCGGCCAGCTCTCGTGCAGCAGGATGCCGAGGGCGCGGTGGCGGGCGTCGTCGCTGTCCTCTGGGCGCGACCTCATGATCGAGGCGAGGTAGGCCAGAGCCTGCGCGGCGCGGCCTTTTTCGATCAGGTTTCCCGCCGAATCGAAGAGCGCCCGCTCGGCGCGCCGCTGGGCGCTATCCGCGGCTTTCTCAGCCGCCTGGCTGTGCCGCCACAGGACGGCGGCGGCGATCGCCAAAACGACGGTGGCGACCAGCACCCAGCCGAGCACCAGCGCCAGCTTGCGGCTGCGCGCGAGCAGGCGGCGCGTCTCGCGCTCGCGCTCGCCGGCCTGCTGCGCCAGGCGGTCGGCCTCGCGCGCGTCTTCTTCCGCCTGGCGGCGGGCCTCGCGCTGGCGGCGCAGCTCGCGGCTCTCGCCGATGACCTCGGTCAGCACGTCGTGGGTGAGCTCGACCCAGTCGACGCCGTGGCGCTCCTCGATGCGCAGCAGGCGCCGGTCGCGCAGGGTGAGCAGGGCGGCGGCCGTGACGCCCGGCACGGCGACGGCGTTGTCCCACGCGACGCTGTCGCGGTAGCCGGAGCGGGTGAGCAGACGGTCCTCGATGAAGGTGCGCATCTCGGGGGTGAGCCCGGCCAGGCTGGCCTCGTAGAAGCGCGTCAGGATCTCCTTCCACGAACCGGAGAGCAGGTCGAAGGTGATGGTGGCCTCGCCGCGGTCCCGCCGCCGGTTGTTGAGCTCGCGGCAGACCAGGCTGAGCAGGGTGGGGTCGACCGTGAGCTCGGCGAGCGGCGGCGGGCCGTCCGCGCCGGCCTGCCGCCCGGCAAGGCCCTGGCGTTCCGCCGCCGCGCCACCGGCGCCGGCCGTCTCCTCATGCTCCGCCGCCGCGGCGCCCGCCCCGTCCGCACCGCCCGCCTGGGCCCGGCCGGCGCCCGAGACGAAGCGCACGACCTTCTCCGCCACCTCCGGCGCGATGAGGTGGCCGCCGGCGCAGGTCACGACGCGCAGCGCCGCTTCGCCGGTCATGTGCCGCAGCGCCAGCCGGCTGGCTCCGAGCGAGCGCATGCGGGCGCGCAGGGTGTCGAGGTCGGCCAGGAAGTCCTGGCGCAGGCAGACCAGGATCTTGTAGTCGTGCCGTTCGGGCGAGAAGTCCGCGGCGAGCGCCGGCGCGGCGTCGAGGCGCGCCTTGACCGCCGCGGGCGGGCGGCCCTCGACCAGGTCGGCGAGCTCGGCGAGGAACGCCTCGCGGCCGGGGTCCTTTCTGCCCAGGGTGAAGATCTCCTCGAACTGGTCGAAGACCAGCAGCGGCACGACGATGCGGTTGGCCGCGCTCCAGAAGTTGGCGCCCGCGCGGTGGAGCGACTCCCAGAGGGTCTCGCCGGGCGGCAACGGCGGCGCCTCGACCCGCGCGTCCGCCGCCGCGGCAAGGATCGCGTCCCGCACCTGGTCGACCAGCCCCCGCTCGGCGGGGCCGCGCTCGCCCGCCCAGGCCAGCCGGATGGCGACCGGCAGCACCTCCTGCCGGCGCAGCCGCGGGAAGAGGCCGGCCTGGAGGAGCGAGGTCTTGCCCAGCCCGGAACGGCCGTAGACCACGGTGGCACGGGTCGATTCCCGCATCACCGTGCGGCGCAGCTCCTCGATCTCGTCTTCGCGGCCGAAGAAGAAGGCCTGGTCCTGCTCGCGGAACGACGGCAGCCCCGGCCAGGGATTGTCGCGATCGACCTGCCCGCCCTGGGCGGCAAGGGACGCCGGCGCCGGCGCGGCCTCCGTCACGCCGAGGCGCCCTTCCTCTCCTGCTGCTGGTACTTCCGGTAGAGATCCCGCAGCCGCTCGACGAAGGATGGGTCGGCCTGCCCGGCAGGCAGGCGCGTCCAGTGGAGGGCGCGGAACAGCTCGGGCAGCGCCGCCTCGCTCGCCGAGACGTCGTCGACCGCCACCGGCAGGATGAACGGCCGGTTGGGCGGGAAGAGCGGCGCCAGGTCGACCGCCTCGTTCCATTCGCGGCGGAAGAAGCGCGGGGCGTCGGTCAGGGTGTGGCGCGAGAGGACCGGCACGAACAGGCTGGAACCCTGGATGGCGCGCCGGATCTTGAGGCGGTAGTCGTCGCCCCCTTCGAGCGCCTGCTTGTCGAACCAGACGTCCAGGTTGCGGGACGCGAGGGCGTCGTGGATGGCGCGCGCCGCCTCCAGGTCCTCGCTCGCATAGGAGAGGAAGATGGCGCCGGGCTGCATCTCGGCGCGGCCCGGGCGCGGCGCCCCGGCGGCGGGGTCGCCGGCGGCGGAGGCGCCGGGCGCGGGCGCGGGATGCGCTTCGCCCCAGCGCCGCGCCAGCTCTTCGACGAACAGCGCGGCGCCGCCGGGGAAGACCTGGATGCCGGGACCGAAGTGGTGCAGGAAGAGCGCCAGGCCTTCTTCGCCGACTCCCGCTCGGTCGGCGAACACGTCGGTCTTGCCGCGCCGCGCCGACAGGCGCGCGCCGGTCCCGATGCGCAGGAAAAAGCGCGTCAGCCAGTCGGGGAAGTTGGTGCCGAGCACCAGCAGCGGCCGCTCGGCCAGCTCGTCGAGGACGCGCGGCCGCGTGTCCTCGGTCTGCAGGGAGTGGACGAACTCCAGCCGGTCCTCCTCGGTCAGCGCATATTCGCTCGACAGCGCCGAGAGCTTGCCGAAAAGATGAAGGACGGCGGCGTCGCGCTCGCCGATGTCGCCGGGATCCACCGCCCCCGGAGAATACGAGAAGACCTCGGTGCGCGGCTCGCCGTCGAACCGCACCTGGTCGAGCGCCGCCTTGAGCAGCGAATCGAAGGTGGTCGAGATGAACAGCCGCAGCCGGGGAATGCCGGCGAGCAGCAGCAGCGGGCGCGGCAGCGGCAGCTCCTGCGGCGGGGGCATCGCCGACTTGAGCGCGGAGTAGAGGTACTGGACGTTGCCGCCGCGCGCCAGAAACCGGTAGGCCACCGCGTCGAGCTCGGCGCCGGCCGGATAGGCGTCGACCTCGACCTTGAGCCGCGCCGCCAGGCGCTCGGCGAGCAGCCGGTTGAGCGGCACGTCACCGCCCGCTAGCGGCAGCGTGAGCAGGCCCTGGCCGACCACGGTCACCACGCGCCCCTCTTCGATGTACTCCAGGAGCTGTTCCCAGAAGAGCTCGAGGTCCGCCGCGGAAGCGCTCATGGAGTGTGCGACAAAAATATGCCGGGCGCGGCGTTCCGTCAATCCAGGGCACGCGCTATGCTGCCCGCCATCCGTCCAACCCGTTTCCTCGACCTGACCTGCAGGAGGGAGCATGCCGCACGTCACTTTCGTCCATGGCATCGCCAACAAGCCGCCCGCCGACCAGCTGCTCGACGTCTGGCGCCGCGGCCTCGCCGCGAGCGACGGCATCGACCTGGGCGCCCAGGGGTTCACCTCCTCGATGGTGTATTGGGCCGACGTGATGTACGCCAGCCCGCTCGCCGAGGCCGCGGTCGAGCGCGCCACCAACGAGGCCGCGAGCGAGGCGCTGGAGCCCGAGCCGGTGGATCTCGGCCTCGACGAGATGGACGCCGGGGAACGGTCCTGGGTCGCCGGGCTCGCCGCCAAGCTGGCCGTGCCGCTCGCCGTCGACGACGTGGTGGCCGCCGCCGCCCCGGGGCCGCTGCGCGACACCCTGGAGCGCATCCCGCTGCCGTGGCCGATCAAGGAGCGCATCATGAAAAGGTTCCTGCGCGACGTCCACCACTACCTCTTCGACGTCGACTACAGCCCGCGGCCGGGGGACACCTACCGGGTGCAGGAGGTGATCCGCGGGCGCATGATCGCGGCGCTGGCGGAGGGCGCCTCGCAACCGCCGCCGCATGTCGTGGTCAGCCACAGCATGGGGACGGTGATCGCCTACGACTGCCTGATGCGGGTCGCCGCCGCCCCGGCCGTCGACGGCCTGATGACCCTCGGCAGCCCGCTCGGTCTCGACGAGATCCAGGACAAGCTGAAGCCCGAATGGAGCCGCGACGACGGCTTTCCGCTCGCCAAGCTGCGCGGCCGCTGGGTCAACGTCTTCGACCGCCTCGACCCGGTGGCCGGTTTCGATCCCGAGATCGCCAACGACTATCGCCGGGCGGGCCGCGCGGCGGTGGAAGACCTCAACGAGCAGAACCACGGCGCCTGGCGGCACGACGTCAGCAAGTACCTGGCGGGGCCCGGGCTGCGCGGCAAGCTGGGCGAGCTGCTCGGGCTCACCGGTGCCGCGGCATCCGCGGCGGAAAGCTGAGGCGCGGCGCCATGAGCTGGAACGAGGAGGACTACCTGGCGCGGCTCGCCGCGGCCATCGAGCGCTTTGACCGCGCCGGCGCCACCCGCCTGGTCGACGAGCTGGCCGCGGCGCTCGACCAGGGCGAGGCGCCGTCGCCCGCGGCGGCCCGCACGACGCTGCAGTCGCTGCGCCGCAAGTGCCTTTTCGACCTGATGGAGCGCGCCGCGGTGGCGCTGCGCCAGGCGGGACGGGACGAGGCGCAGATCCGCCGCCAGCATGCCCAGGCGCTGATCGACCAGGGGAAGCTGACGGCGGCGATCGACCTGCTCGAAGGGCTCGTCGCCCGCACCGCCGGGGACCCCGCCGAAAACGGCGAGGCGCGCGGCCTGCTCGGCCGCGCCTGCAAGCAGCTGTACATTGGCGCGGTCGGCGGTGCCGCCGGCGGCAGCGAGCCCGCCCGGTCCGGCGCCGGCGCGCGGCGCGCGGCGCAGCGGCACCTGGCGCGCGCCGTCGAGGCCTACCGCACGGGCTACGTCGCCGACCCCGCGGGCCGCCTCTGGCACGGCATCAATACCGTGGCGCTGGTCTGCCGGGCGGGCCGCGACGGCGTGGAACTCGCGGCCGCCCCCGACCCCATGGCGCTGGCGCGCGAGATCCTGGCGCGGATCGGCGGCCCGCGCCAGGCGGTGGCGGCGTGGGACGTGGCGACCGCGGCCGAGGCCTGCGTCGCCCTCGGCCGGCCCGAGGAGGCCCTGCTGTGGATCGGCGAATACGTGCAGCGGCCGGAGGCCGACGCCTTCGAGCTCGCGAGCACCCTGCGCCAGCTGACCGAGGTCTGGCAGCTGAACCTGGCGACGCCGCCGGGCTCGCTGCTGCTGCCGCTCCTGCAATCGAACCTCCTGGTGCGCAAGGGGGGCCGGGTGGAGCTCGCGCCCGGAGAGCTGGGCCAGGCCATCGACCGCAGCCGCGAGGCCGCCGGCGCGGCCGAGCAGGCGACCGGCGAGCAGCTCGAGAAGATCCTCGGCCGCGACGGGGTGGTGACGCTCAAGTGGTACCAGACCGGCCTCGAGCGCTGCCGCACGGTGGCGCAGGTGCGCACCCGGCTCGACGAAGGCGTCGGCACCGGCTTCCTGGTGCGCGGCGGCGACTTCGCGGCCGGCCTTGCCGGGCAGATCCTGCTGCTGACCAACGCCCACGTGGTGAGCGCCGATCCCGCGGTGCAGAAAGAGCACGGGTCGCTCGATCCCGGCGACGTCCAGATCGTCTTCGAGGCGCTCCCCGGCACCGCCGGGCAGAGCTACCGCGCCGCCCGCCTGCTCTGGACCTCCCCTCCCGAGGAGCTCGACGCCACCCTCCTCGCGCTCGACCCGCCGCTGCCCGCCTCGGAGTGCTTCCCGCTCGCCCGCCGCCTGCCGGTCGCCGACGGCCAGCAGAAGGTCTACGTCATCGGCCATCCCGGCGGCCGGTCGCTGTCGATCTCCTTGCACGACAACCTGTTGCTCGACCACGACGGCGAGCGTCTGATCCACTACCGCGCGCCGACCGAGGGGGGCAGCTCCGGCAGCCCGGTGTTCAACCAGCAATGGGACCTGCTCGGCCTCCATCACGCGGGCGGCTTCGCCGTGGCCCGGCTGCGGGGCCAGACCGGCACCTACGCCGCCAACGAGGGAATCTGGATCCAGCGCATCATCCAGGAGCTCCAGAAGGCGGGGCTGCAGGAAATCTGCGCTCCTTAGCCGCCGGTGAGGCATTTCCCGCGGCAGGTTGCGGCGGCGGCCGGGAGCTCCCGAGTTTGGAGGCGCAGAACACCCAGGCGAGATCTTATTTGAAGAAATTATCAACGCTGTATAGTGTGTAAAGGTAAGCCCTTGCTCGCTGTGAGGGGTTCAGGATGAGAGCGGTCGTACAACTTCTTGGCGTTTTCCTCGAGTGGTCGAAGGGCGTGCGGCGCTCGCGCTCGTCGGTAGTGCTGGCCAGTTTGGCGGGGGGCGTCTCCGGTCTTGCCAGCACGGCGGTGATCGCGGTCATCAATGCCGCTCTCAACGGCCCCGCTGGCTCCCGGCCGGCGCTGGCGCGGGAGCTGGCGGCGCTGTGCGTGGTGATTCCGCTCAGCGGCTTCCTGTCACAGGTCCTGCTCGCGCGGCTGACGGCCCAGGCGGGATATGAGCTGCGGATGACGCTGTCGCGGCGGATACTCGCTGCACCGTTCCGGCTGCTGGAGGAGATCGGCGCGCACCGCCTGCTGGCGACTCTCAACGAAGACATCCTGGCGGTGACCAACGCGGTCTCCACCCTGCCGGTGCTGGCTATGCAGCTCACTGTCCTGGCGGGATGCCTGGTCTATCTCGGGTGGCTCTCCGGGCCGCTGCTGCTGTGGCTGCTCGGCTACATGGCGATCGGCCTGGCCACGTACCAGCTGCCGCTGCGGCGGGCGGTGAGCTACTACCGGCGGATGCGCGGGGAGTCGGATTCGATGTTCCGGGCCTTCCGCGCGCTCACCGAAGGGGCGAAGGAGCTCAAGCTCAATCGCGAGCGGCGGGAGGTCTTCCGCGACCAGCAGCTGGAGCCTTCGCTGGCGGGGCTCCGGCGCTACGGCGTGCTGGCCAGCACGTTCACCGTGGCCGCCGCGCACTGGGGGCAGATCCTGTTCTTCGTCTTCATCGGGCTGAGCCTGTTCGTGCTGCCCGGCTTTGTCAGCGTCAGCCACCAGGCGCTGAGCGGGTATGTCCTGGCGGTCCTCTACATGATCTCGCCGCTGGCGGTGATCCTGAACAACGTGCCGACCTTGGGGCGGGCCTGGATCGCTGCCGAGACGGTGCAGCGCCTGGGGCTCTCCCTGACCGACCAGCAGCCCGAGAAGGCGGCGGCGGCGCGGCCCTGCCCCGGCTGGAACCGCCTCGAGCTGCGCGGCGTGACGCATGTCTACGGCGCCGACGGCGAGGAGCGCTTCCGCCTGGGTCCCCTGGACCTGACCCTCCAGCCGGGCGAAGTGCTATTCCTGATCGGCGGCAACGGCAGCGGCAAGACGACGCTGGCCAAGCTCCTCATCGGCCTCTATGAACCGGAGGAGGGGGAGATCCGCCTCGACGGCCGGCCGGTGACGGAGGAGACCCGGGACGAGTACCGGCAGCGCTTCTCGGTGGTCTTCTACGACTTCTTCCTGTTCGATCGCCTGTTCGGCATCGACCCTGCGTATCTGCGGGCTCACGGGGGGGACTACCTGGCCCGGCTCCATCTCGCCCACAAGGTTCGCCTGGAGGGGGACCGGCTGTCGACCCTCGACCTGTCGCAGGGGCAGCGCAAGCGGCTGGCCCTGCTTGCCGCCTATCTGGAGGACCGACCGATCTACGTTTTCGACGAGTGGGCGTCGGACCAGGACCCCACCTTCAAGCAGATCTTCTACCACCAGCTGTTGCCGGAGCTGAAAGCGCGGGGCAAGACCGTCATCGTGATCACTCACGACGATCGCTATTTCGATGCCGCGGACCGGATCGTCAAGCTGGAGCAGGGCCAGGTGGAGTACGACACTTGCGATCGAGCCCCCTTCACGACCGAGCAACGCGTCGGCGACGAAGTGGCGAGCGCTCCCTGGTAGGGGTCAGTAGGCCAGGGCCGTGCGCGACTCGAGGTGCCGCTCGATCTCCTCGCGGCCCCGCCAGACCGGCCGCAGGCGCTTCTCGGAGATCAGCGCGAGCTGGTCGCTGTGGTGTTTCGAGCCCGGTTGCGAGGCGTTCCCATAAGACAAGACCTCCGCCGCCCGGAGCGGGTGGGAGAGCTCGACGACCGCAATATAGGTCTCGCCCCCGGTGGCCTGGTAGCGGCCGTCCTTGGCAAGCTCGTAGTCGAGCGTCCGCAGAGAACCGACGGAATTGGGGCCGCCGTTGCCGGGCAGGTCCACGTCGCCGATCCGGAGCCGGTTGACTTCCCCGAAGGGGACGTCCAGCCGGCCGAACCTCTTCCTCAGGTCCCGCGCCACGTCGGCGAGGATCTGCGCCGCCTCGACGGGCTTGAGGATCCCGCGCGGTGTGGTCAGGGGCTCGTTCTCTTGCCAGACCGTGGAGAAGTTGGTCGGCCGCGTGGATGGGCGCCGGCGCCGCATCTCCATCACCCAGACCTCGAAGAGGGTGGCGCCGCGGCTGTCCGCGTCCAGGGCGCGGTCCCACCTGGCGAGGACCTCGGCGGCCTCGCGGGCGTCCGGGTCGGCGCTGGCCCGTGCGGCTCGCACGAGGTCGTCCAGCCAGCGGTCGGCGAGCTCGCAGTGGGTCGAATGCTTGTAGGCCACCAGGTCGTCGAAGCTGATGTGGTCGTTCGCCCGCAGCAGCTGGATCGCTCTTTCCGCTCGCAGGCTCTCCCCCACCACGCCCAGCTCGCGCGGCGCGATATAGGGCGGAAACCGCGCCGGATCAAGCACCGGCGGAAAGGTGGTCAGCCAGGGCGGATCGTTGGCGTTCTGCAGCCACCCGGTCGGCGGGTCGAGGACGCGCGGCAGCTCTTCGTAGGGATGAGTTCGCGTCCACAGGTTGGACGCGGTGTCTCCGGGGACCAGCCCGGCCCAGAATTTCAGGTCCCCATGGCTCCGCACCGGGATCCGGCCGCCGAAGAGGTGAAGGATGTGCCCCTGATCGTCGGCGTAGATCACCGAGAACATGGGGGACTGCAAGCGCCGCAGCGCCCCTTCGAACTCCCGGAGGTTGCTGGCCCGTGCCATGTCCCAGTACTGCTCGACGATCCCCGTGGTGTCCAGGCCGGCGACCCGCAGGGCCACGGCCCGACCGCCGTCCTGCCAGATCACCGGGCCATGGATGGAGCGCAGGATCGGGAGCGGCTCGTCCTTGAGCGAGCCGTCCGGCTGCCGCACCTTGAGCGTCCGGGTTTCCCGTTCGAAGGCGCGGCTCCCTCCCTCCCAGGCGTACCCTCCCGGGCGTAGGTCCAGCAGGTACAGGTTGTAGGCGGCGAGAAGATTGACCGTGTGCCCCCAGCCGAGGTGGTCGTTGAAGCCGACCGCCAGGATGGGAAAGCCGACTATGGTTGCTCCCGTGATATCGACGCCGGGCGCATCGAGCTGAGATTCGTACCAGGTCACGGGGCCGTTCCACTCCACGTGGGGGTTGATGAGCAGCAAAGCGTGGCCGTCGCGGGTGTGCCCTGGAGCCACCGCCCAGGCCATCGAGCCGAGGCTGGAGGTTTCCCGGGACGCCGCCAGGCCTTCCTCGATCTCCCGGCGGATGGACAGCGGGCTTGCAAGGAACGTGAAGTGGAGGGTGTGCTGGACGTGGGCGAGGACGTCGACGGCATCGACCGGCAGCACGGCCCTCACGTCAGGCCCGAGGCGATCGCCGTGTTCACGGCCGTAGGCGTTGATCCCCGCCGCGAAAGCGTCGAGGCAGACGCTCATCGAGGGGGACTGGTCCGCGTACCAGCGCCGGGCGCGCTCCGGGATGTCGTTGATCTGCACCCAGCGGTCCTGGTCGAGGTACCTGGCGCCCCAGTACTCGGCTGCCCGCCCGCGCGCCGCGCCGTAGGAGCGCAGGAGCAGGTCGCCATGGCTCGCCATCTGGGCCCAGCCGTAGGCGTAGAAGAGCTGGCGGGAATCGGTGGCGAAGATATGGGGCACGCCCCAGGTGTCCCAGAGGATCTCGGCGTGGGGCGGAGCGGCCAGCGAAGCGGTCCGTGCGCCGGGAGAGCACGCGGTGGCCGCGAACAGGAGCGGAACCCAGAGCAATCTGGCGGCGGCGCGGAATCCTCCCTGGCTCCCCATGGCGGGAAAAGACGGTATCATGAAAATTATGAGGTGCAAAAGTTAGCATGCCTTTCTCTGTTCTTTTGCCGGAGCGCGGCCCCCGCGGCCTTTTGGAGGCCACCCTGGAGTCGGTCCAGGCCCAGACCTCGGGCGCCCGGGAGCTGATCCGGGTGGGCGCTGACCACAATGCCGGCATCGCTCGGGCGCGCGCCCCCTTCCTCCTCTTTCTCGAAGCCGGCAACCTGCTCCATCCGCGCTGCCTGCAATGGATGGAGGAGGCCCTGGATGGGGGGGCGGTGGACGCCGTCCTCTGCGGCTGGCGCTTCGTGGACGCGGCAGGGCACCCGGGACCGGAGCACCCCTGCCCAGCCGAAGAGGACCTTTTCCCGCCACTCGCCGCCCACCCGCTCTTCCCGGCCGCCGCCTGCCTGGTGCGGAAGAGCCGGGTCGAGGAGGCGGGCGGCTTCGATCCCGACCTGCCGGCCTGCGGCGCCTGGGCGCTCTGGCAGCGGATCGCCCGTTCCGGAGCCCGCTTCGGGCGGCTGGCCGAGCCGCTCGTGGGTTGCCGCCTGCGGCCGCAAGCGGCAGAGGCGCTATGGCTGGAGGGCCTGGAGGTGATCGCCCGCGCCCATGCCGCGGACCCGCGGGTCCCCTTTCCCACGCCGGTCCACGCGGCAGGCCGGCCGCCTGCCGAGCTGGGGCCGGCCCGCCTGCGCTTCGCGGCCTGGTGTGCCGGCCTGGCCCTCGGCCAGGGGAGCGATCCGCGCGCCATCCTCGGCCGCCTGGGGGGGCCGTCCGAGCTCCTGGCAGGCGGGCTCGATCCCGCGTCGATCGCGCGGGCTTTCGCTGCCGCGATCCCCCTTGGCGCCGGCAGGACCGAGGACGCCTGGGGCTCCCTTTGGCCGGAGATCGAGGAGCGGCTGGAAGGCTTTCTGGCCGTGCTCGAGACGCTGACCCGGGTGCAGCGGCTCGGCCGGCGGGTCCGCTCCGTCCTCGAAGGCCGGGCGGCGGCGGCGGCGAGCTCCCGCCCCCTCGATCTCGGGCGGCTGCGCGCGGTCACCTGGGAGCTGACCATGCCGCTCGCGGACCTCGCCATCCCCTCCGCCGGGACCGAGTACTTGCGCTGCGACCTGACCCTGGAGGGAGAGGCCCTGGGCGCCGTCGATCTCCCGGTGGTGGGAGACCGGGTCGCCGCGGCGGTACTCGCCGACGCGGCGGCCGCCGCCTTCGCCCGGCCGATCGCCGAGCGCTTCCAGGCGCGCTCGGGACGCCCGTCCGGCTGGGACCGTCTCCTCGCGGAAATCCGGCCCCTCGACGCTGCGTCCGTCGAGAGACCGCGGGACGGCTGGCTCGCCGTGGAGGTCGGCTCGCCCCTTCCCGGGGTTGCGGCGGCGGCGCCGTTTCAGCTCGCGGTCCGCCTGGGCGGGGCCGCCGTCGGCGTCCTCGATCTCCCCGCCGGCCGCTTCCGCCCCGCGGAGCTCTGGCGGGTGATCGCAGAGACCGCCGGTGGCGAGCTCCGCCGTGCCGCCGTGCGCGAGGGGATCCTCGGCCGGCCGCTCGACAGCCCGGGATCGCTGCGCCAGCGGTTGGCGGCGCTGGCGGCGCGGCGGAGCGCGGCAGGAAGCGACGCTCCCGGCGGCGTCGTGCTCGCGCGCCACCGCGGCGCCAGCGGGACCGCCGCCGCGCGGCGGGCGGACCTTCCGGCCGCCGCCCTGGACGATCTATTCGCGTCCGCCGAGGCCGCCGGAGAGCCCGTCGCGCGGACCCCCGGAGGGAATCCCGGGGGGCGGGTCGCGTACGCCCCGGATCTGCTCTGGAGCGGCTGTGGCGAGGCGGTGGCGGAGCCGCCGGGAGCGGAGCGCCCTGCCGCGGCCAGGCGGCTTCCCATCCTGCTCTACCACAGTGTGGCACCGGAGGGGCCTTCCTCTCTGGGGCGCTACCGGGTCTCTCGCGAGGGGTTCGCGGAGCACCTCGCGTACCTCAAGGACCTCGGCTGCTATACGCCGCGGCTGGCCGACTGGGGCCGGGCCGTGATGGCCGGCCGGCCGCTTCCCGGGCGTCCCGTGCTGCTGACCTTCGACGACGGCTATCGCGACTTCGCGCTCTTCGCCTGGCCGCTGCTGCGCCAGCACGGCTTCCGCGCCCTGGTGTTCCTGGTGGCGGAGCAGGTGGGGAAGACGAGCCGGTGGGACGAGTCGTACGGCGAACCCCTGCCGCTGCTCGGCTGGGAGGAGATCCGGACGCTGCGCGACGAGGGGGTCGAGCTCGGCTCGCACTCGGCCACGCATCCGGCGTTGACGGGGCTCTCCCCGGCCGAGGTGGTCCGGGAGGCGGCGCGCTCGCGTGCCCTGCTCACCCGCGGCCTCGGCCGCGCCGTCGAGGCCTTCGCCTACCCCCATGGCGACTACAACCCCACGATCCTCCACCTGGTGGGGGCCTGCGGCTACCTCTACGGCTTCACCGCCAGGCCGGAGCCGGCCGGCGTCGACGATCCACTCCTGGCGCTGCCACGGATCGAGATCGCCGGCGGCGACGGCCCCGCCGAGCTGGCCAGCAAATTGATCTGGTGATTAAGCAATTCCAGATGCTACGCTAGCGGTCAGGGAGAACCACGATGAGGCACCTGGGCCGAGACCTGCACGTCGCACTCCTCAGACTCCGCAAGAAGCCATTGAGCAGCCTGGTGATCGTCCTCACCCTGGCGCTCTGCATCGGCACCGGCACGGCGCTGCTCACCGTCATCAAGGGGGCCCTGCTGGATCCGTGGCCCTACGTGGGGCAGGACCGGATCCTGGCCATGCGGGGCAACTATCCGAAACTGAGCCAGCCGGCGAAGAGCTCCTGGTCGGTCCCCGACTACCTGGACCTGAGCCAGCAGAAGGGGATCTTCGACGGCATTCTCGCGGGGATGTCCCACGACGTGAACCTCACCGACGGCAGCCAGCCGGAGCATCTGCACGCGGTGCAGATGACCGCCGAAGGCTTCCACATGCTCGGGGTCACGCCGCTCCTGGGGCGTTACTACACGTCCGAGGAGGATCGCCCGGGAGGGGAGAAGGTGGTGGTCATGGCCTACGGCCTCTGGCAGCGCCGCTATGGCGGCGACCCCCAGATCGTCGGCAAGAGCCTGCGCGTGGAGGGAGACAGCTACCAGATCATCGGCGTCATGCCCGATCGGTTCCGGTGGTGGGACGCCAGCCTCTGGTTCCCGCTGGGGCTCGACCTGACCCTCACCGACCGCTCGCAGCGAAACCTGTACGCCCAGGCGCGCCTCCGCCCGGGTGTGAGCCTGGAGCAGGCGCAGGCACAGCTCGCAAGCCTGGCCCGCCGGATCGAAAGCGACCACCTGGGCACCAACCCTGAATACGAGCATTTCAGCTTCCGGCTGATCCATCTCCGGGACGAGGTGCTGCGCGATCTTCGGCTCTCGCTCGTCGTGCTGCTGGCCTTCATGATCGTGGTGTACCTGATGGCCTGCGCCAACATCGCCAACCTGCTGCTGGCCGAGGCCGCGGCGCGCCGCCGGGAGATGGCCGTGCGCACGGCCCTGGGCGCCGGCCCCGGGCAGCTCGTGCGGCAGATCATGGTGGAGTGCCTCGTCTTCACCCTGCCGGGGGCCGCGCTGGGGCTCGGCCTCGCCGTCGTGATCGTGAGGTCGGTCCTGACGCTGATCCCCTACGGCTATATCCCGGCGGAGGCGGTGATCGAGGTCGGCCCGTCGGCGGTGGCCTTCAGCCTCGTCCTGGCGCTGGTCGCTGCCGGGCTCTGCGGCCTGGGGCCGGCGCGGGAGGCGAGCCGCACGGCCAACCTCGCGGCGCTGCGGGAGGGGGGGCAGCGGTCGATCGGCACGCAGCAGGTCCGCCGCTTCCAGGACCTCCTGGTGGTCGGCGAGGTGGTGATGGCCCTGATGGTGTTGGCCGCCGCGGGCCTGATGATTCAGAGCTACGTCCGCCTCACGGCTGTCTCCCCGGGCTTCGATCCCAAGGGGGTCCTGACGATGCGGACGACCCTGTCGGCGGACCGCTACACACAGGACGCCCAGGTGGCGAGCTTTGTCCAGGAGCTGCTGCGGCGGGCCCGCGCCATCCCGGGCGTCCAGGCGGCCGGGGCCGTCAGCTCGGTGCCGCTGACCGGCGGCCCCAGCCGGGTGGTGCTGCTCGAGGGTCGGTCGGCGGCCGAGCTCGGCTTCATCCCCGAGGCCAACACGCGAGTGGCGACCGCCGGCTACTTCCAGGCCCTGCGGATCCCGCTCCTCCAGGGGCGGACTTTCGGCGATCAGGACGTGCAGGGCTCCCAGCCGGTCGTGGTCATCAACCAGACCATGGCGCAACGGTTCTGGCCGGGCCAGAGCCCGCTCGGCAAGCGGATACAGCTCGCCGACGCCCTCCCCACCGACCCCTGGCTCACCGTGGTGGGGGTCGCCGGCGACGTGCGCGAGGACCGCCTCGAGACCGAGCCGCGGCCGCAGCTCTATCTCCCCTTCCCCCAGCGGCCGTTCCGGGGGCGTGACCTGGTGCTCACCGCGCGCTCCAGCCAGAGACCCGAGTGGCTCTCGCGGACGTTGCGGGACACGGTGCTCGCCCTCGACCCGAACCAGCCGGTCTACGAAGTGCAGACCCTGGAAGAGATCGTCGCCAATTCTCTCGGCGCCAAGCGGCTCACCCTGGTCCTCCTGTCGATCTTCGGCCTCACCTCGCTGCTGCTGGCCGGGTTGGGGATCTTCGCCGTGCTCGCCCACCTGGTCAACAACCGCCAGCAGGAGATCGGGGTGCGCATGGCCCTGGGAGCGCAGGTCCAGACGGTGGTCGGCCAGTTCGTGGCACACGGCCTCCGCCTGGCGGCGATCGGCACCGCCATCGGTCTCCTCTCCGCCTTCTTCTCCTCCCAGGTGCTGGCCAGCCTGGTCTACGGGGTCAGCACCAGCGATCCCCTGACCTTCGCCGGCATCGCGCTCCTGTTCGGGGCCATCGCCGCTCTCGCCAGCTACATACCGGCCCGGCGGGCGGCGCAGGTCGATCCGGTCGTGACGCTCAACGGCGGTTAGGCCCGGTCCAGCCGGGTCTCGCAGCGATCCATCCTCCCCCAGGTGGCAACGGCCTGGGGGACGACGCCCCCTCCCCCTAAATCTCCAGCGCCAGTAGCGCGAGCGCCGCCGCGGGACGGTGTCTGATCGCTGTTGACTTCCTATAGATATTTTGTTTTATTCACATACGCATGTCTATTAGAGTGCTTTTAACGAATCTCGGTTCTGTCGGCGATGTCCAGCCTCTCTTCGCGCTGGCCGCGGAGATGCGGTCGCAGGGTCACCGCCCTGTCCTTGCCCTCGCGCCGCTCTTCAGGTCCCGGGTCCGTGAGCTCGATTTCGACTACACCCCTCTGGGACCGGACCTCGACTTCCCCGAGATCGACCGCCGGGCGATCGGCGCCCTGCTGCGGGGAGTGGATCCCTTGGAGGTCATGCGCGATTCTCTCGCCCTCCTCGACTCGATGCTCCCCGACCTGCTCGCGACGACTCTCGCGCTGAGCCTTGACGCCGACGTCCTGGTGAGCGGTCATCTCCAGCCGGCGGCCCAGATGGTCCATGAGCTGACGCAGATCCCTTTCGTCTCGGTGCAGGTCAACCACTTCGGGGGGCGCCGGGCAGCGGGGGAGAGGGAGGCGCTCGCGCACGTGATCAACGCCTTCCGGCGCCGGCATGGCCTCGCGCCGCTCTCCGATCCCATGCACAGCGACGCGAACTCGCCGCAGCTAGCCCTCTACGCGATCAGCCGTCACCTCGGCCTCACGACCGAGGGCTGGCCGGAGCACCACCACGTCACCGGCTTTTTCTTCCTGGAAGAGGGCGGCTGGGCACCCCCGTCCGACCTAGCGGATTTCCTGACGGGCGGTGAGCCGCCGGTCGTGCTTTCGTTCAGCAGCCTGTCCCACGAAGACCCGGGGGCGGTGACGGATCTGCTCGTCGCGGCGATGCGCCGCGCGGGATGCCGGGCGATCCTCCAGCGAGGGTGGAGCGGTCTGGGGGAGGGCAGCATGCCGGCCGGGATCAAGGTCGCGGGCTTCGTTCCCCATGCCTGGCTCTTCCCGCGCGCCGCCTGCGTCGTCCACCACGGCGGAGCCCAGACCTCGGCGGCGGTGTTCCGCGCCGGCGTGCCCGCGGTGGTCGTGCCCCACGTCCGCGATCAACCGATCTGGGCGGAGCTCAGCCGCGACCTGGGGGTTTCCGGCCCTCCTCTCTCCTCCGCGGAGCTCAGTGCGGAGAGCCTCGCCGCGCGGATCAGCGAAACTCTTTCCAATCCTCGCCATCGCCAGGCGGCGGCCGACCTGGGCGCCAGGGTGCGCGCCGAACAGGGCGTGGCGCGGGCGCGGCATCTCATCGAGCGATTGGTCGGCAAGGTCGGCCTCTGCCAGCAGGCGACGGCCGGCGAGGATCTGGCCGGCGTGGCGCGCGGACGACAGCCGGCGCGGCGTGCTGCCTACCTGGCACAGCGCCGGGAGCTGCGGCGGGAAGCCTCGCGGTCCGGCTTCCGCGAGGAATCGATCCCATGAGGGCCTCTGAATCTCCGGTTCCGGAGGACCTGTCGCCCGAGCAAGTGCATGGAGATCGTCTGCGGGTGGCGCTCCTCACGGTGGAGTACGGGCCCGACCTGAGCGGTGGCGTGGGCACCCACGCGCGCGAGATCGCCACCGGGCTGGCCCGGCAAGGGCACGAGGTGGACGTCCTGGCGCTCGGCTCGGGTGCGTCCGGCGCAGTGGCGGAAGATGGCGTCAACGTTCATCGGGTCTCCCCGGAAGGCGGGGCGGCGGGAGCCGCCCGGGTCTCAATGGCACGGGCGATCGATGTCTTCAACGCCGAGCTGCTGACGTATGGCCGCAAGCTGCTCACCTCGCGGGCGCATCGCCCCGACCTCCTGCAGTTCTACAACTGGCTGACCTTCCCGGCCGCCTGGCGGCTGGGAGAAGAGCTGGGAATCCCCGTGCTGGGGCGTTTCTCTTTTCTCTCCGAGCCGATCGAGCGCTTTTGGGGGCAGACCCCCGACCCCGAGATCGTGGAGCGCGAGCGGCAGGTGTTTCAGCAGCCGCTTCCCCTGATCGCGGTCAGCCGTTCGATGGCGGACCTGATCGCCAGGACCCATGGGGTCCCAGAGGCCCGGATGGACGTGATCCGCAACGGCATCGACGAGCGGTCGATCGCGCGCACCAGGCTCCCTGTCGCGGCCCGCGAGCGGCTGCGGCGCACCATCGCCAGGGAGGACGAGCCGATCCTTCTCTTCGCCGGGCGGCTCAATCCGCAGAAGGGGATCGCGCCGCTCCTGGAGTCGGCCGGCGAGGTGGTCGCCGCCGAGCCGCGGGCTCGCTACCTGATCGTCGGGGAGCCTGACTCGCGGGACTTCCGGCGGGCGATCGATGGGATGCTCGACCGGCGTTCGGGTCTGCGCGAACGGGTCACATTTCTCGGCAGGGTCCCGCGCAAGCAGCTCGAGATGCTCTATCAGGTCGCCGATATGGCGGTGATGCCGTCGATCTATGAGCCTTTCGGTTGGGTGGCCGTCGAGGCCATGGCGGCGGGCCTGCCTGTCGTGGCCACGCCGGCGGGGGGTACGGCGGAGATCGTCGTGCATCGTCACACCGGGCTTCTGGTTCCTGTCCGCGAGAGCGCCGCGGGCAGCCACACGCTGGATGCCGGCGAGCTCGCCGCGGCCCAGCTGGAGGTGTTGCGAGATCGGGACCTGGCGCGCCAGTTGGGGGAGGCGGGGCGCCGGCGCGTCCTGACGGAATTCACCTGTGAGCGGATGGTCCAGGCGACGATCCGGACCTATCGCGCAGTGGTCGCCGAGGGTGGCGATCGCCGCCTGATGTCCATTCCACATGTCACTACGCCCACCGACCGAGAACCCAGGACCCAGGCATGATCATTGTTGGCTTTTCCGGAGGCCCGAACGCCATCCACGAGAAGATCTTCGAGGTCTTCCCCGCGGCCATGCACGACTCGGCGGCGGTGCTTTTGCGTGACGGCGAGGTCGTGGCGGCCATCGAGCAGGAGCGCCTGGACCGGATCAAGCACTCCAACAAGGCGCCCCTGGATGCGATCCGCTTCTGCCTCGACTCGGCGGAGCTGCGCGTCGGGGACGTGGACCGCTGGGTTTTCTACGGTGAGCAGGCCTACTGGGACCGGCTGCTCCAGACCTATTACCTGGAGCACTTCGACGCGCCCCGGCTATTGGATGCCCGGACGTTTCTGCGCTCGATCCTGGCGCGGGAGCTGGGGGCGGAGATCCCCGCCGGGCAACCGCTGTTCGTCGGCCACCACCTGGCCCACGCGATGAGCGCGGCAGCCATGTCCGGCTTTGCGGAGAGCCTGGTGGTGACCCTCGACGGCGAGGGAGACCAGATCGCCGGCACCGTCTACACCGCCCTGGGCACCCAGCTCGAGCTTCTGGAAACCATTCCCGAGGAGCGCTCCCTGGGCTACTTCTACCTGCGGGTGATCAACTTCCTCGGCTTTCGCATGTTCGACGAATACAAGGTCATGGGGCTCGCTCCCTATGGCGATCCCGGGCGCTATGAAAAGCTTTTCAAGAGTCTCTACACGCTGGCGCCGGGGGGGCGGTATACCGTCGCCGCCAAGCCGGCGCCGAGGCTCTTCGAGATCGCGCCGCCGCGCCGTCCCGGGGAGCCGATCGCGCAGGTGCACATGGACATCGCCGCCGCCCTGCAGAGCTCGCTCGAGGAGATCGTCTTCCACGTGCTGCGCCACTACCGGGAGGCCGCCGGGCGGCGCCATCTCTGTCTGGCCGGAGGGGTGGCCCACAACTGCACCTTGAACGGCAAGCTCCTGCGCTCGGGCCTCTTCGAAGATGTCTTCGTGCAGCCGGCTTCGCACGACGCCGGCTGCGCGCTCGGCGCCGCCCTCACGGTGCACGCGCGGGAGACCGGCTGCAGGCCCGGGCGGCGTCTCTCCCACGTCTACTGGGGGAGCAATCTGGGCGATGCCGCGAAGGTGGCGGACGAGCTGTCGCTGTGGGAACGCTTCCTCGCCATCGAGCGGGTTGCCGACGTGTGTGCCACGGCCGCCGAGCTCCTGGCGCGCGGCCTGGTCCTCGGGTGGGTGCAGGGGCGTTCGGAGTTCGGTCCCCGCGCCCTGGGCAACCGCAGCATCGTCGCGGACCCGCGGCCGGCGCGGAACAAGGATCTGATCAATGCCATGGTCAAGAAGCGGGAGGCCTTCCGGCCCTTCGCGCCGTCCGTGCTCGAGGAGCGAGCGCATGAGTTCTTCGAGCTGCCCGCGGGCGTCGATCGGCTCCCTTTCATGGTGTACACGGTCGGCGTGCGGGAGGAGAAGCGGGGGCTCCTCGGGGCCGTCACGCACGTCGACGGTTCGGCGCGCATCCAGACGGTGTCGCGGCACACCAACGAGCGCTACTGGCGGCTCATCGATGAGTTCGGCCGGCGGACCGGCGTGCCCGTGGTGCTCAACACATCGTTCAACAACAACGCGGAGCCGATCGTCGATTCGGTGCGCGACGCGGTGGCCTGCTTCCTGACCACCCAGCTCAATGGCCTGGTGGTGGGCGATTTCGTGATTCACAAGCGGCAAGTCTCCCCGGTCGATTACCTGCGGCTGGTGCCGACGCTGCCGCGCCACGTCGAGGTTGCGGAGCACCGCGCCTACTCTCCCGAATCCGGTTGGGAGAGCCGCTGCCGGATCGCGAGCAACGCCGCGGGGAGACAAGGTCAGGCGATCTCGAAACCGATGCACGACCTCCTCGCGAGGATCGACGGACGATCCTCGTTGGAGAGCCTGCTGGCCGCGGATGGGCCTTTCAGCGGCCGCATGGAGGACCTGATCCAAGAGACCCTGGGTCTCTGGAGCAGCCGCCTGTTGGGTCTGGCTCCCGCCACCGTGGTGGGGACGGAGCAGGCCGCCGGGATGGCCGCGGTCGTGGGAGGTGAGCATGAACGTTGCCCTCCATGAGCCTCGCAGTTTTCATGAGCTCCTGCGGGCGCGCGCCGCCGGCGACCCCGGCCGCTGGGCCTATTCGTTCCTGGCCGAGGGCGAAACGGAGTCGGCGCGGCTCACCTACGGAGAGCTGGATGCACAGGCGCGCGCCATCGCCGTGCGGCTGCTCCAGGCAACTTCCCCAGGCGACCGGGCGCTGCTGCTCTATCCCCCGGGGCTGGAGTTCGTCGCCGCCTTCTTCGGCTGCCTCTACGCGGGGGTGGTGGCGGTGCCCGCCTATCCGCCGCGCTCCCACCGGCGTTCCGGCCGGTTGGCCGCCATCGTCCAGGATGCCCGCCCCGCGACCGTCCTCACCACCGCGGCTCTCGCCGCGCGCTGGGCGGCGGCGGAGGGGCGGCCGGCGGAGCTGCGGAGCCTGGGCTGGATCGCCACCGACGAGCTGCCCGCGGACCTGGCCGCCGGCTGGCGGGAGCCGCGGACCGGCCGCCCGTCCCTGGCCTTCCTGCAGTACACCTCGGGCTCGACCTCCACTCCCAAGGGGGTGATGGTGAGCCACGGCAACCTGCTCGCCAACCAGGAGATGATCCGGCTCGCTTTCGGGCAGTCGGAGGCTTCGGTGATCGTCGGCTGGCTACCCGTCTACCACGACATGGGGCTGATCGGTAACGTCCTGCAGCCGCTGTACGTGGGCGCTCCGTGCGTCCTGATGCCGCCGCTGGCGTTCCTGCAGAGCCCGGCGCGCTGGCTGCGGGCGGTGTCGCGGTATCGCGCCACCACCAGCGGCGGTCCCAGCTTCGCCTACGAGCTTTGCGCGCAGCGCGTCTCCGCGGAGGTCCGGCGGGACTTCGACCTGAGCTCCTGGCGGGTGGCCTTCAACGGCGCGGAGCCGGTGCGGGCGGACATCCTCGACCGCTTCGCCGAGGCCTTCGCTCCCTGCGGCTTCCAGCGGCAGGCCTTCTATCCGTGCTACGGCCTGGCGGAGGCGACGCTCTTCGTCAGCGGCGGCGAGATCCAGGCACCGCCCGTGGTGCGGGAGCGCGAGGGGCGCCCGCTGGTGGGCTGCGGGCGGTCCTGGGACGGGCAGCGGATCGTGGTGGTCTCCCCCGAGACGCTGGCGCCGTGCGGCGAGGCAGAGGTGGGGGAGATCTGGGTCGCCGGCCCCAGCGTGGCGCAGGGCTACTGGGGGCGCCCGGAAGCCAGCGGGGAGGCCTTCGGCGCCTGCCTGGCCGGCGGCGAGGGCCCCTTCCTGCGCACCGGGGACCTGGGCTTCCTGGCGGCCGGCGAGCTGTTCGTGACCGGACGTATCAAGGACCTCATCATCGTCCGCGGGCGCAACCACTACCCGCAGGACCTGGAGCTCACGGCCGAACGCAGCCTCCCCGGCCTGCGGCCGGGCGGCGGCGGCGCCTTCACGGCGGAGGTGGCAGGGGAGGAGCGCCTGGTGGTGGTCCACGAGGTAGAGCGGGGCGCCCACGTCGACCCGCTGGCGGCGTTGCAGGCCATCCGTGAGGCGATCGCCGAAGAGCACGACGTCCACGTGCACCGGGTGGTACTGATCCGGGCCGGCTCCCTGCCCAGGACCTCCAGCGGCAAGGTCCAGCGCTACGCCTGCCGGCAGGCCTTCCTGCACGGCGCTTTGGAGACCTTCGCCGATGCCGCGCCGGTGCCGGAGGGCGGGGCGCCGCAGCGCCGCGATCCGCTGGAGGAGCTGCTGCGGGATCGGATCGCCCGCGCCCTGCAGGTGGAGCCGTCCCAGGTCAGTCTCCAGCGCTCGCTGCCGTCCCTCGGCTTCGACTCGCTGATGGCGGCCAACCTGAAGGCCGAGCTGGAGGCCGAGCTGGGCGTCGCCGTGCCCCTGGTGCCGCTGCTCGAGGCCCGCGGCCTGACCGAGGTCGTCGACCTCCTGCGCGCCGAGGGCGCCGTGCCCGCGGCGGCGATCCCCCTCGCACCGGGGGCGGCCGCGGACAGCGGAGGCCTGCCCGCGTCCCACGGCCAGAAGGCCCTCTGGTACCTGCAGCGGCTGGCTCCCGAGAGCGCGGCCTACAACGTCGCCGCCGCGGCGGTCCTCGACGCCGAGCCGGATGCCGTCCTTCTGCAGCGGGCGTTGCGCGCCCTGGCGGACCGCCACCAGGCCCTGCGCACGCTGTTCCCGAGCGAGCGCGGCGAGCCGGTCCAGCAGGTCCAGGCCACGCTGGAGCCGGACTGCGCCGCCGTGGACGCCCGCGGCTGGAGCGACGGCGAGCTGAGCGCCCGCATGGATGCCGAGGTGCTGCGCCCGTTCGTCCTGGACGCCGGGCCGCTGCTGCGCGTCCGGCTCTATCGCCGCCCCGCCGGCCGGCCGGTGCTGCTGCTGGTGGTCCACCACGTCGTGGCGGATTTCTGGTCGCTCTGCAACCTCGTGACCGAGCTGGGGCTCCTGCTCGGCGAGCTGGCGGGCGGCGAGCCTGCCGGCCTGGCGCCCCTGCCGCTGACCTACGGCGACTGGGCGCGGTGGCAGCAGCGAATGCTCGCCGAGCGCGGCGAGGAGCTGTGGGAGGGCTGGCGCCGGCGCCTGGCCGGGCTGTCCGCTCTCGCCCTCCCCGTCGACGAGCCCTCGCCCGCCGTGCAGAGCTTCCGCGGCGCGGGCCGCCGCCTGCATGTCGGCGGGGAGACCGCGGCGGCCGTGCGGTCGCTGGGGCGCGCACGCGGCGCCACGCTCTACATGACGCTCCTCGCCGCCTTGCAGACCGCCCTTCTCCGCTGGACCGGCCAGGAGGACGTCGCCGTGGGCTCGCCCTGCTCCGGGCGCGGCGACCGCCGGCTGTTCCCGCTCGTGGGGTACTTCGTCAACCTCCTCGTGCTGCGCTCCGATCTGAGCGGCGATCCCCCCTTCGGCGGGCTCCTGGAGAAGACCCGGCGGGTGGCGCTCGACGCCTTCGCCGGGCAGGAGTACCCGTTCGCCCTCCTCGCCGAACGGCTGCAGCCGGCCCGCGACGCCGGGCGCTCGACGCTGGTGCAGGTGAGCTTCAACTTCCTGCGCGGGACGCCGCAGGGGCTGGAGGCGTTCGCCGTGGGGGCCGTCGGCGCGCGGGCGCGCGCCGGTTCCTGGACGCTGGAGGTGGCGCCGCTCGCGCCCCGCACGGCGCAGTTCGAGCTGGCGCTGGTGGCCGCGGAGGTGGAGGGCGGGCTGGCGCTCCTCCTCCAGTACGGCACCGACCGCTTCGACGGCGCCACGGCGGCGCGCCTGCTCGGCCATCTCGGCTCGCTGCTCGACGGCGTCGCCGCCGGCGCGGATACGCCGCTGAGCGAGCTGCCGCTGCTGACCGCGGCGGAGCGGGAGCACCTGGTCGCGGAGCAGAGCCGCACCGCGGTGGAGGTGCCGCGGGGATTGTGCGCCCACGATCCATTCTTCGCCTGGGCCGGACGCGCGCCGGGCGCCACGGCGCTGATCCACGGCCGGGAGGCGGCTACGTACGAGGAGCTGGCCGGCCGCGCGGGCCGCCTGGCGTGGGTGCTGGCCCGCCACGGCGCGGCGCCGGGCGAGCCGGTGGGGATCTTCCTGGACCGCTCCATCGACATGGTGGTGGGGATGCTCGGCATCCTCGCGGCGGGCTGTGCCTACGTCCCCCTGGATCCCGACTACCCGGAGGCGCGCAACGCCCACATCCTGCAGGACGCCGGGATCTGCCGGGTGGTCACCCGGCCCGCCCTGGCCGCGCGCCTGCCCGCCGGCGCCTGGCGGCCGGTCTTCCCTCCGGCGCCGGGCGAGGGTGGGCCGCCGCGGCCGGTGCCCGCCCGCGCCACGCCGGACCATCCCGCCTACGTGATCTACACCTCGGGATCGACGGGGCGGCCGAAGGGGGTCGTGGTGCCTCACTCGGCGGTGGTCAACTTCTTCAGCGGCATGGACGCCGTGGTGGGGTGCGGCCCCGGCGACACCCTGCTGGCGGTGACCAGCATCGCCTTCGACATTTCGGTGCTGGAGCTGCTCTGGACACTGGGGCGGGGGGCCCGGGTGGTCCTCTACGCGGAGGGGAGCCCGGTACCGGCGGCGCGCCGCACGGGCGCGGCGCGGCGGCCTCTCGATTGCAGCCTGTTCTATTTCGCCAGCAGCCAGGGGGAAGGGGAGCGGCGGAAGTATCGCCTCCTCCTGGAGGGGGCCCGCTTCGCGGACCGCGAAGGGCTGCGCGCCGTCTGGACCCCCGAGCGCCACTTCCACGCTTTCGGCGGCATCTTCCCCAACCCCTCGGTGCTCGGCGGGGCCTTGGCGGCGATCACCGAGCGGGTCCAGATCCGCGCCGGCAGCGTCGTGCTGCCGCTGCACCATCCGATCCGGGTAGCCGAGGAGTGGTCGGTGGTCGACAACCTCTCCGGCGGGCGCGTGGGGCTGGCCTTCGCCTCCGGCTGGCACGCGGACGACTTCGTCTTCTCCCCGGACAGCTATGCGGATCGGAAGGAGGTCCTCTATCGCGACCTGGAGACGGTGCGCCGCCTATGGCGGGGAGAGACGGTGCGGGTGCGCGGCGGGTCCGGTCAGGAGGTCCAGGTCGGTGTTTTCCCGCGGCCGCTCCAGGCGGAGCTGCCGGTATGGATCACCTCGGCGGGACAGCCCGAGACCTTCATCCGGGCGGGCGAGGTAGGCGCCCACGTCCTGACCCACCTGCTCGGGCAGAGCCCCGACGAGGTCGCCGCCAAGGTGCGGCTCTACCGCCAGGCGCGCGCGCAGCGGGGCCTGGCGCCGGAGGAGGGCCTGGTCACCCTGATGCTCCATACCTTCGTCGGGGCGGACCGCAGGGTGGTGCGGGACACGGTGCGCGGCCCTTTCATCGAGTACCTCCGCTCGTCCGTGGGGCTCATCCGCAACCTGGTCGCGAGCCTGGGGCTCCCCCTGCGGCTGGAGGAGATGAGCCCGCGCGACATGGACGACCTGCTGGCTTTCGCCTGCGACCGCTACCTCGAGACCAGCGGGCTGTTCGGCACGGTCGGCGAGTGCCTGGAGCGGCTGGAGGACCTGCGCGCCCTGGGAGTCGACGAGATCGCCTGCCTCATCGACTTCGGCGTGCCGGAGGAGCAGGTGCTGGCGAGCCTGCCGCGCCTGGCGGAGGTGGCGCGGCGGGCCAACGCCCCGCATCCTGCATGGGACGAGGCGGCGGCGCCCGCCTCGCTGGCCGCGCTGACGGAGCTGCACCGGCCGACCCTCCTCCAGTGCACCCCCTCGCGGCTGCGGATGATGGCGCTGGAGAGCGGCTCCCTGCAGCCCCTGCTTCCCCTGCGCGCCCTCCTGCTGGGCGGCGAAGCCCTGCCGCCGGCCCTGGCCCGCCAGGTCAAGGACGCGCTGCCCGCGCGGTTGGTCAACGTCTACGGACCGACCGAGACCACGGTCTGGTCGGCGGCCCTGGAGGTCGCGGCTGCGGTCGGGTCGAGCGTCCCCATCGGCCGGCCGATCGCCAACACCGAGATCCACGTCCTCGACCGGCGGCAGAATCTCGTCCCCCTGGGGGTGGTGGGGGAGGTCTGCATCGGCGGCCTCGGGGTGGCCCGCGGCTACCTGGGCCAGCCCCACCTGACGGCCGAGCGCTTCATTCCCGACCCCTTTGGGGAGCGGTCTGGGGGGCGCCTGTACCGGACCGGCGACCTGGGCGTCCAGCGGTCGGATGGCGCGCTGGAGCTGCGCGGGCGCGCCGACCGCCAGGTCAAGGTGCGGGGGGTGCGCATCGAGCTCGACGAGATCGAGGCGCACCTCTGCGAGCACCCCGCGGTGCGGGAGGCGGCGGTGGTGCTCTCCGGGCCCGCGGAAGAAGGGCGCCTGGCGGCCTACCTGGCGCTGCGCGAGGGGGATGGGGCGGCCGCGGAAGAGCTCCGTGCCTTCCTCCAGGAGCGGGTGACCGAGGCCATGGTCCCCTCGTTCTTCGTCGCCCTGGAGAGCCTGCCGCGGACCCCCAACGGCAAGCTCGACCGCCGCGGCCTGCCGGCCGCCGCGGGCGGGCTGCCGCAGCGGTCCACGTTCGTGGCCCCGCGCAACCCGTTCGAGCGGCAGATCGCGGAGATCTGGTGCGACGTCCTGGGGGTCGAGCGGGTCGGAGTGGACGACAACTTCTTCGCCCTGGGCGGGCACTCGCTGCTGATGGCCCAGGTGCACGGCCGCCTGCGCGAAGTGCTTGCCGACGAGCTGCCGCTGGTCAAGCTGCTGGAGCACCCCACCATCGCTTCCCTGGCCCGCTATCTGCGGCAGGAGGAGCCGGCCGGCGCCGCGCTCGACGAGAGCCGCGAGCGCGCCCGGCGGCAGCAGGAGGGGCGCCGGCGCCTGCAACGGCGGGCGGTGGAGAAGGTACAGACGCCATGAGCGACCTCGACGTCGACCAGCACGAGGGCCAGGTCGCCGTCGTCGGCATGGCCGCGCGGCTGCCGGGCGCCCACGACGCCCGCGAGCTATGGCACAACCTGCGCGACGGGGTGGAGAGCATCACCTTCTTCACTCCGGAGGAGCTGGCCGCCGTGGGGGTGAGCCCCGAATTCCTCAGCGCATCCAACTTCGTCCGCGCCGCCCCCGTGCTGCGCGATTTCGACCGCTTCGACGCGGCGTTCTTCGGCTATTCCCCCCGCGAGGCCACGCTGCTCGATCCCCAGCAGCGGATCTTCCTGGAGTGCGCCTGGGAGGCCCTGGAGAGCGCCGGCTACCGGCCCGACGGTTGCGACGGGCTGGTGGGCGTCTACGCGGGGATGAGCATGAGCAGCTACCTGCTGTTCAACCTCCTGCCCAACCCGCGTCTCAACCTGGCCGAGGAGAGCTTTCAGCTCATGATCGGCACCGACAAGGACTTCCTGAGCACCCGGGTGTCCTACCACCTGAACCTGAAGGGGCCGAGCCTCGACGTCCAGACCGGCTGCTCCACCTCGCTGGTGGCCACCCACCTGGCCTGCGAGGCGCTGCTGAGCTACCAGTGCGACATGGCTTTGGCGGGCGGTGTCTCGATCCAGGTGCCGCAGCGCTGGGGGTACTTCCACCAGGAGGGTGGGCTGGCGTCGCCCGACGGGCACTGCCGGGCCTTCGATGCCGCGGCCCGCGGGACGCTCTTCGGCAGCGGCGCCGGGATCGTGGTGCTCAAGCGGATGGCCGACGCCGTCGCGCAGCGGGACACGATCCTGGCGGTGATCAAGGGCTCGGCCATCAACAACGACGGCGCGGTCAAGGTCGGCTTCACCGCCCCCGGGGCGCAGGGGCAGGCCGAGGTCATCGCCCGCGCCCTGGCCATCGCCGGGGTGGAGCCGGAGACGGTCGGCTACGTGGAGGCCCACGGCACCGCCACCGCCCTGGGCGATTCGCTGGAGGTGTCGGCGCTGGCCAAGGCGTTCGGCCCCGCGGTGCCCCGCGAGTCCTGCGGCCTGGGGTCGGTGAAGACGAACGTCGGCCACCTCGACGCGGCCGCCGGAGCGGCCGGCCTGATCAAGACCATCCTGGCCCTGCAGCACGGCCAGATCCCCCCCAGCCTGCACTTCCGGGAGCCGAACCCCAGGCTGGCGCTGAGCGAATCCCCCTTCTACGTCCCCACCACCCTCCTCCCCTGGAGCCGCGGGGCGACGCCCCGGCGGGCGGGCGTCAGCTCCTTCGGGATCGGCGGCACCAACGCGCACGTGGTGTTGGAGGAGGCGCCTCTCCCGTTGCCGGTGGAAGAGGGGAGACCGCTGCAGATCCTGCCGCTCTCCGCCCGCACCGAGGACGAGCTGGAGCGGGCGTCCGCCGCCTTGCGCGAGCGCCTGGAGGAGCCGGGCGACCTGTCTCTGGCCGACGTGGCCTTCACCCTGCAAGCGGGCCGCAAGCGCTTCCCCTGCCGGCGCGTCGTCCTCTGCCGCGGTTTCGAGGAGGCCCGGGCGCGGCTCGGCGGGCTCGACCCGGCGGGCTCCTGGCAGGAGCGCAACGAAGCCGACGATCGGCCGGTGGTCTTCCTGTTCCCAGGAGGTGGGACCCAGTACCCGGGCATGGGCGCCGGTCTCTACCGGGAGGAGCCGGTCTTCCGCGCCGAGATCGACCGCTGCGCCGTCCTGCTGCGCGGCGAGCTCGGCTTCGACGCGCGGGAACTCCTCTATCCCGCGCCTGACCGCGCCGCCGAGGCGGAGCGGCGGATGAAGCGGACCGCCCTCGCGCTGCCTTGTCTGTTCAGCGTCGAATACGCCCTGGCCCGGCTGCTGATGTCCTGGGGCCTCCGCCCCCAGGCGCTGGTCGGCCACAGCCTCGGCGAGTACGTGGCGGCCTGCCTCGCCGGGGTCTTCCGCCTGGAGGACGCCCTGACCCTGGTGGCGGTCCGCGGGCGGCTCCTGGAGCAGATCCCGAGCGGCGCCATGCTCAGCGTGCCGCTCCCCGAGGGAGAGGTGCGGCCCCTGATGGCGGCAGCGGGCCCCACCCTCGCCCTGGCCGCGGTGAACGGCCCGGCCCAATGCGTGGTTTCCGGGCCGCTCGCCGAGGTGGACGCCCTTGCCGCCCTGCTGGAGGAGGAGGACGTGGAGTTCCGGCGCGTTCAGATCGACGTCGCCAGCCACTCCCCCCTGGTGGAGCCGATCCTGGAGCCGTTCCTGCGCTGCCTCGATCGTCTGCAGCTGGGGCCGCCCCAGATCCCCTTCCTGTCGAACCTGAGCGGCACCTGGGCGATCGCGGACGAGGTGACCCGGTCCACCTACTGGGTCCGCCACCTGCGCCACACCGTGCGCTTCGGCGACAGCGTCCGCGAGCTCCTCGCCGATCCGGATTGGGCCCTGGTCGAGGTCGGCCCCGGGCGCACCTTGACCACGCTGGCGCAGGGGATCGCGGCAGCGCGGTCGGGCCGGGTGATCCTGCCCACGCTGCGCCACGCCCAGGAGCGGACGCCCGACGGCGAGCTGCTGAGCGGCACCCTGGGGCGGCTGTGGCTGGCCGGCCTGCGCATCGACTGGACGGCGCTCCACCCGGCACCGCGCCGGCGGGTGCCCCTGCCGACCTACCCCTTCTCGCGCCAGCGCTGCTGGATCGATCCGGCCCCCGCCGCGGCTCGCCCCGCCGCGGGCAAGACGCCGGACGTCTCCTCCTGGCTCTACCTTCCCTGCTGGAAGCCGGCCCTGCCGCCGCCGCCCGCTCGCGAAGCTCTCGCCGCGCTGGGGCCCGTCCTGGCGCTCGCCGCCGACGGCCCGCTGCCGCCGCTGGCCGCGGCCCTGCTGGAAGGCATGGCGGCAGCGGGGACGGCCGTGATGGTGGCGCGGCCCGGGGAGGAGGAGCTGGGGGCCCTGCTCGACCGGCTCGACGCCAAGGGTTGGTTGCCGGCCGCGGTGCTGCACCTCCGCACCCTGGGAGCGCCGGCGGAGGATCGGGAGGGCAGCTTCTTCAGCCTGCTCCACCTGGCCCAGGTCCTGGGCGAGCGCGGGCCGGGCCGGCCCTGCCGGCTGCTGGTGGTCTCGGACCACCTCCACCGGGTGGACGGCACGGACGTCCTGCTGCCGGAACGCGCGCTCCTCCTGGGGCCCTGCCAGGTCATCCCCCAGGAATATCCCGGCATCCGGGCCCAGTCGGTCGACGTTCCGCCCCGCATGGCGGAGGGGCCGGAGGCGCTGCAGCTGGCCGGCTGGATCATCGCCGAGCTGGCGGCGGCGCGGCCGCAGCCCGTGGTGGCCTACCGCGATGGGCGGCGCTGGCTGCCGGGGTTCGAGCCGGCCTCCCTGGCCAGCGGCGGAGGGGTGCGGCGTCTGCGCCCGCGGGGGGTCTACGTGCTGACCGGCGGCCTGGGCGGCGTCGGCATGCTGGTGGCGCGGGAGCTGGCCCGATCGGTCGGGGCGCGCCTGGTGCTCGTGGCGCGCACCGCGTCCGCGGAGCGCGACGCCGGGCGGCTCCAGGAGCTGGAGGCCCTGGGGGCGGAGGTCCTGGTGGCGGCGGCCGACGTGGCCGACCGGGAGCAGATGCAGGCCGTGCTCGACCGCGCCACGGAGCGCTTCGGCGCCATCCACGGCGTCTTCCACCTCGCCGGCTACAGTGGCCAGGCGACCGTCAAGCTGATCCCCGAGGTCGACCGCGCCGAGGCCGAGCGCCACTTCCGGGCGAAGGTCGACGGCACCCGCGTGCTGGCGGAGCTGCTGGCCGGCCGGGCACTGGACTTCTGCCTTCTCTTCTCGTCCAACGCCGCCGTCCTGGGGGGGCTCGGCGCCGTCGCGTACGCGGCGGCCAACCGTTTCCTGGACGCCTTCGCGGCGGCGCGGCCGGGCGGCGGCGCGCCCTGGCTCAGCGTCAGCTGGGACGGCTGGCAGCTGGCCGCCGGGGCGCTGCTGGGTTCGTTCCAGTCCAGCCTCGACCGCTATTCCATGACCCCCGCCGAGGGCCTGGAGGTGCTGCGGCGCGTCGTCGAGCAGGTCCCGCCGGGCCGCGTGGTGGTCTCGACCGGCGACTTGCGCGCCCGCCTGGTCGAGTCGGCGGTGGCGGAGCGCGACGAAGCCGCCGGTGGCCCGCCGACGGTCGTGGCCCGCGGGGCGATCTCCGCGGCGCCCACCAACGAGATCGAGACGCGGGTGGCGGCGGTCTGGAGCTCGCTGCTGGGCTTCGACGAGATCGGCATCGACGACAACTTCTTCGATCTCGGCGGCAGCTCGCTGCTCGGCCTGCGGGTGGTTTCCCGGCTGCAGCGGGAGCTGGGCATCGAGATCCCCATGGTCAAGCTCTTCGAGGGGCCGACCGTCCGCTCGTTCGCCCGCCTGCTCGCCGCGGTGGAGGCCCCGGCGGCAACCGCGCTGGCGGACAGCAGCGATCGCGGCGCGCGGCGGCGCGGGCAACGGCCGGTCGCCGCCGAGGAAGCGGTTCTCCGGGAGCACGCGTGAGCGCGTCGGGGGTCGCCATCATCGGCCTCGCCGGCCGCTTCCCGGGCGCCGCCTCGGTGGAGGAGCTGTGGCGCAACCTCTGCCGAGGGGTGGAGTCGGTGCGCTTCCTGGAACGGGCAGAGGTGCTGTCGCGGGGCGTCGATCCCGCTCTGGCGGACGATCCGGCGTTCGTGCCGGCCGAGGCCCTGCCCGACGGCGTCGAGCTGTTCGACGCGGCCTTCTTCGACATGAGCCACCGCGAGGCCGAGATCACCGATCCGCAGCACCGGCTGCTCCTGGAGTGCGCCTGCCACGCCCTGGAGGACGCGGGCTACGACCCGACGCGCGCTCCGGGCCCGGTGGGGATCTTCGCCGGGGCCACCCTCAATACCTACCTGCCGCTGCACCTGATGAGCGATCCCGGCCTGCTCGCCTCGCTCGACCCGATGCAGGTGAACGTCGCCAGCGCGGCCGACTTCCTGACCACCCGGATCTCCTACAAGCTCAACTTGCAGGGGCCGAGCCTGGGCGTCCAGAGCGCCTGCTCGACCTCGCTGGTGGCGGTGGCGCTCGCCTGCCAGAAGCTGCTGGACCAGGAGTGCGACCTGGCGCTGGCGGGCGGGGTGTCGCTCAACGCCAGCCTGCGCGGCGGCTACCGGTACGTGGTGGGCGGGGTGATGTCGCCGGACGGCCACTGCCGCCCCTTCGACGCCCGGGCCCGGGGGACGGTCTTCGGCGGCGGTGTCGGCCTGGTGGTCCTCAAGCGGCTGGAAGAGGCCCTGACGGACGGTGACACGGTGCGGGCGGTGATCCGCGGCGCCGCGGTCAACAACGACGGCTGGCGGAAGGTGGGCTATACCGCCCCCAGCGTCGAGGGGCAGGCGAGCGTGGTGGCCGAGGCCCTCGCCAACGCGGGGATCTCGCCCGCGACGGTCGGTTACCTGGAGGCCCACGGCACCGCCACCCCGCTGGGCGATCCGGTCGAGGTCGAGGCGCTCACGCGGGCCTTCCGCGCGGCGACGGAGCGGCGCGGCTTCTGCGCCCTCGGCTCGATCAAGGGCAACGTCGGGCACCTCGACGCCGCGGGAGGGGTGACCGGCCTGATCAAGGCCGCCCTCTGCCTGGAGCGCGAGGCGATCCCGCCGGTCTGCGGCTTCCGCTCGCCCAACCCGGAGATCGACCTGGCCGGCAGCCCCTTTCACGTCAACACGGAGCTCGTGGAGTGGCCGCGCGGGAGCGAGCCCCGCCGGGCCGGGGTGAGCTCCTTCGGGGCTGGCGGCACCAACGCCCACCTGGTCCTGGAGGAGGCGCCCGCGGCAGCGCCGGGAGGAGCGTCGCGGCCGTGGCAGCTGCTGGTCCTGTCGGCGCGCACGGCCTCCTCCCTGACGGCGGCGACGGAGGCGCTGGCCTGCTGCCTGGAGAGCGCGCCGCACCTCGACGGCCCCGGACTGGCCGACGCCGCCTTCACCCTCCAGCTCGGCCGCCGCGCCTTCGAGCAGCGGCGCGCCGTGGTCTGCCGTGGCCGGGAACCCGCCAGCGCCGCCCTGCGCCAGCCCCACCGGTGGCGGGACGGGGCGCCGATCAAGGGTGGCCCCGCCCTGGCCTTCCTCTTCCCGGGCCAGGGCGCCCAGGCGGCGGGAGTCGCCGCCGGCCTGTACGCGGAGGAGCCGGTCTTTCGCTCCGAGGTCGACCGCTGCGTCGAGATCGTGGCCCCGGATCGCGGGGAAGAGCTGCGGGCCCTGTGGCGCGATGGCCTGGAGACGGAGCGGCTGCTGCGCACCGACTGGGTGCAGCCGGCCCTGCTGATCGTCGAGCTCGCCCTGGCCCACCTCCTCGCCAGCTGGGGGATCCGCCCTGCGGCGCTGGCGGGCCACAGTCTGGGCGAATACGCCGCGGCCTGTCTGGCCGGCGTCTTCTCCCGCGAGGACGCCCTGCGCCTGGTGGCCGCCCGCGGCCGGTTGATGCGCGAGCTCCCGGCCGGCGCCATGCTCGCCGTCCCCCTGGCGGAGGAGGAGCTGGAGCCCTGGCTGGCCGCCGGCTCCGGGCTGGCGCTGGCCGCCGTCAACGGGCGCGGGCGTTGCGTGGCGGCCGGGCCCCTGGAGGCGGTGGAGGAGCTGGAACGCCGCCTCGCCGGCGAGGGGGTGAGCGGGCGGCGCCTCGCCACCTCCCACGCCTTCCACTCGCCGGCCCTCGACCCGCTGGTGGAGCGCTTCATCGGGCTGGTGGCCGCAGTGGAGATGCGGCCGCCGGAAATCCCCTTCCTTTCCAACGTCACCGGCACCTGGATCCGGGCCGAGGAGGCCGTGGATCCCCGCTACTGGGGGCGGCAGATGCGCCGCACCGTGCGCTTTGCCGACAACCTGGACGAGCTGCTGCGCGACCCCCGCCATCTCCTGCTCGAGGTGGGGCCCGGCAAGACGCTGAGCCTGCTCGCCCGGCGCCACCCCGGGGCGGACCCCGGCCGGGTGGTGGCCGCGCTCGACGGCGCGGCGGGGACGGCGGAGCCGGCGGCGCTCCTCGACGCCGCCGGCAAGCTCTGGACGCGCGGCGTGGAGGTGGACTGGCGAGGCCTCCATGCCGGCGGCCGGCGGCGCCGGGTCTCCCTCCCCGGCTACGTCTTCGACCGCGGCCGCTACTGGATCGAGCGCCGGCCGCCGGCCGCCGGCGTGGCGCCGGGCCGCCCGGCCGAAGAGGCACCGGCGGCGGCGGAGGGCGCAGCGGCTGTGCGTCCCGCCCTGCACCCGCGGCCCGAGCTGGAGACCGTTTACGTCGCGCCGGGATCCTCGCTGGAGCGGCGGATCGCCGAGGTCTGGCAGCAGTGCCTGGGGGTCGACCGGGTCGGCATGCTCGACAGCTTCTTCGCGCTGGGCGGGGACTCGCTGCTCGCCGTGCAGACCATCGACCGCCTGCGGCGCGACCTGGGCCGCGAGATACCGGCGACCGACGTCTACGAAGGGATCACCGTGCGCGATCTCGCCCGGCTCCTGGAGCCCGCCGCGGCGGCGGCGCCCGGCGACGGAAACCGGCAGCTGCGGATGCTCTCCCGCCGGTCGCTGCAGCGCGAAATGCGGGTCCGCCGCAGACAGGAGGAGGTGAGATGAGCCAAGCCGAGGAGAGAAGCTGGAACGGATCCGAGATCGCCATCATCGGCCTGGCCTGCCGGTTGCCGGGGGCGCGCGACGCCGCCGAGCTCTGGGCCAACCTCCGCCAGGGCGTCGAGTCGATCACCTTCCTGCCGGACGCGGACCTGGAGGTCCCGGTCTTCGGCGGGCCCCCCCGCGACCAGCCCAACTTCGTGCGCGCCGCCGCGTGCCTGGAGGACGCCGACCTGTTCGATGCCGCCTTCTTCGGCTTCACCCCGGCGGAGGCGGAGGTCATGGACCCGCAGCAGCGCCTGTTCCTGGAGTGCGCCTGGGAGGCCCTCGAGCAGGCCGGCTACGATCCCGAGTCCTGCCCCGGCGCGGTCGGCGTGTTCGCTGGATCGCGCACCAACACCTACGTCTTCAACCTGCTCGCGAACCGCGCCGCGCTCGCCGGGCTCGACCCGTTCCAGGTGGGGCTCGGCAACGACTTCGCGTTCCTGGCCAGCCGGGTCTCCTACCGGCTCAACCTGAAGGGCCCCAGCTACGCGGTCCATACCGCCTGCTCGACCGGCCTGGTGGCGGTCCACCTCGCCCGCCAGAGCCTGCTCATCGACGAATGCCAGATGGCGCTCGCGGGCGGGGTGGTGGTCAACGTCCCCCAGCGGGCGGGCTACCTGTACCAGCCGGGGAGCGTCTTTTCGCCCGACGGCCATACGCGCGCCTTCGACGCCGCGGCGCGCGGCACCGTCTTCGGCAGCGGCCTGGGCGTGGTGGTGCTCAAGCGGCTGGAGGACGCCCTGGCCGACGGCGACCAGGTCTGGGCGGTGATCCGCGGCTCCGCGGCCAACAACGACGGCGCGCGCAAGGCCTCGTTCACCGCCCCCAGCGTGCAGGGGCAGGCCGAGGTGATCCTGGAGGCCCTCGCCGACGCCGGGGTCGAGCCGGAGACGATCCGCTACGTCGAGGCCCACGGCACCGGCACCCAGCTCGGCGATCCCATCGAGCTGCGGGCGCTGGCCCGCGCTCTCGATCCCGGCGGGGCGCGCCGGCGTCACTGCGCCATCGGCTCGGTGAAGACCAACCTGGGGCACCTGGACGCCGCGGCGGGCATCTCCTCGCTGATCAAGGCGGTGCTCGCGCTGCGCCATCGCGAGATCCCGCCCAGCCTGTTCTTCGAGACTCCGAATCCACAATTCGACTTCGCCGCCAGCCCGTTCTACGTCAGCACCGGGCTGCACCCCTGGGACGCCGACCCCTTCCCCCGGCGGGCCGGCGTCAGCTCGTTCGGGATCGGCGGCACCAACGTGCACGTCATCCTGGAAGAGGCGCCGGAGGAGGTTCCGGTCGGCAACGACCTCCCCTGGCACCTGCTCGTCCTGTCGGCGCGGACGGAGACCGCCCTGGAACGCGCCTCGGAGCGGCTGGTGGAGCACCTGGTCAGCCACCCCGAGCTCTCCCCCGGCGACGTGGCCCATACCCTGGCCGTGGGGCGCAAGGGCTTCAACCATCGCCGCGTCTGCGTCGCCCGCGACCTGGCGGCGGCGGCCGGGGCGCTGGCCCGCCGCGATCCCGAGCGCGTCCACGACCGGTTCCGGGAGGAGGGGGAGCGTCCGGTGGTCTTCCTGCTACCGGGCCAGGGTGCGCAGCGCGTCGGCATGGGCGCCGAGCTCTACCGCCGCTACCCGGTGTACCGCGAGGCTTTCGATCACTGCGCCGAGCTGCTGAGGCCGGAGCTCGACCTGTGGTCCCTCGTCCTGGGCGGCACCGGCGATGAGCGGCTCCAGCGCACGGACGTGGCGCAGCCGGCCCTCTTCGCCGTGGAGCACGCCCTGGCGCGGCTCTTCATCTCCTGGGGCGTGCGCCCCCAGGGGCTCCTCGGCCACAGCCTCGGCGAATACGTGGCCGCCTGCCTGGCCGGCACGCTGGCGGTCGAAGACGCCGTCCGCCTGGTGGCGGAGCGCGGCCGGTTGATGGAGAGGCAGCCGGCGGGGGGCATGCTGGCAGTCTCCCTCGGGGACAAGGAGGTTGGGGAGCTGCTGCCGCGGCAGGTCGAGATCGCCGCGGTCAACGCCGCCGACCTCACGGTGGTGGCCGGCCCGCTGGCAGCCCTGGCCGGTTTCGAGCGCACGCTCGCGGCGCGCGGCGTGGAGCACCGGCGCCTGCGGACGTCGCACGCTTTCCACTCGGCCCTGGTCGAGCCGGTGCTGGAGCCGTTCGCCGCCGTGGTGGCACGCACGGCGCTCCAGCCCCCGCAATCCCCCTGGATCTCGAATCTCACCGGCACCTGGATCACCCCGGCACAGGCCGTCGCCGCCGCCTACTGGGCGCAGCACCTGCGGCAGCCGGTGCGGTTCCGCGAAGGGATCGGCACCCTGTTGGAAAACCCGGCCGCCGTGTTCCTGGAGGTCGGCCCCGGCGCCTCCCTGTCGCGGCTGGTGCGCCGCCATCCGGCTTGCCACCGCGAGCGGGAGGTGGTGACCGCGCTCCCGGCGCCGGGCGATCCCGACGGCGAGGCGCGCGGCGTCCTCGCCGCCCTCGGCGCGCTGTGGGCGGCCGGCGCCGAGGTGCGCTGGCAGGCGGTCCACGACCGGCGCCGGCGTCTGCCGCTGCCGACCTATCCGTTTGAGCGCAAGCGCTACTGGATCGAGGCGAACCCCGTTGCGGCCCCGGTCACGGCCGAGCGCGGCAAGGCGCCGGACATCGCCGACTGGTTCTTTCTCCCCTCCTGGCGGCGGAGCCTGCCGCCGCTCGGGGCGGACGGCGAAGGGGGGCCCGGCTGCTGGCTGGTCCTGCTGGACCGGCGGGGTCTCGGCGAGCGGCTGGCGGACCGCTTGGCGGCGCGGGGAGCGGACGTCGTCCGGGTGAGCGACGCGGAGGGCTGGCGCCGCGACGACTACGTGGCCCTGTTCGAGAGGCTGCAAGCCCAGGACCGCAAGCCTGCCGGCGCCGCCCACCTGCTCGGCCTGACCGGAGCGGTGGAGGAGGCGGCGGGACCGGCGGCGTTCCGCGCCGCGCAACGTCGCGGGTACTACAGCCTGCTCCACCTCTGCCAGGCGCTCCTCCAGGTCTTTCCCGGCCGGGAGGCGCGCCTGGTCGCGGTGGCGGACCACCTGCTCGCCGTCGGCGGCGGCGACGAGATCCGCCCGGAAAGGGCAACCCTCCTGGCCCCGGCCAAGGCGGTGCCGCAGGAGCGGCGGGAGATCTCCTGCAAGGTCGTCGACGTGGTGGCTCCCCGTCCCGGCAGCCGGGAGGAAGCGGCGCTGGTGGAGCACCTGGCCGGCGATCTCCTGGCGCCCGCGGCTGGCGACACCGTGATCGCGTACCGCGGCGGTCAGCGCTGGGTGCAGAGCTTCGATCCGGTGCGGATCGGGGCGGAGGCCGGCCCCTGCCCGCTGCGCCACAGGGGCGTCTACCTGATCACCGGCGGCCTGGGCGGCGTCGGCCTGCTGCTGGCCGGGTACCTGGCCCGGGAGCACCAGGCCCGTCTGGTGCTGAGCGGCCGCACCCCGCTGCCGCCCCGCGAGCAGTGGGAGGCGTGGCTGGAGGGTCACGGCGAAGAGGACCCGGCGAGCGCCCGCATCCGCCGGCTCCGGGAGCTGGAGGGCTTCGGCGCCGAGGTCGTGGTCCAGGCGGCGGACGTCACCGACCCGGAGCAGGCGCGGGAGCTGGTCGCCGCGGCGGAGCGGCGCTTCGGCCGCCTGCACGGCATCATCCATGGCGCGGGCGTCACCGCCGGCTCCTCGCTCTACCGGCCGGTCGACCAGGTGGGAGAGGCGGAATCGGAGACCCAGTTCGGCCCCAAGGTCCACGGCCTCTACGCGCTGGAGCAGGCGCTGGCGGGTCGCGAGCTGGACTTCCGTCTGCTCATGTCCTCCAACGCCGCCGTCCTCGGCGGCCTGGGATACCTGACCTACACGGCGGCGAACCTTTTCCTGGACGCCTTCGCCGCCAGCCGCGCCGGCGACGGGGAGCGCTGGATCAGCGTGGATTGGGACCCTTGGCCCAAGGAGACCAAGCGGTACGAGGGGGCCCACACCGCCCTGGATCGCTACGCCATGACCCCCGAGGAGAGCGCCGAGGCCTTCCGGCGCGCGGTCGCCTGCGGCGTCGACGGCCAGCTGGTGGTGGCTACGGGAGACCTCATGGCCCGGCTGGAGCGCTGGGTGGGCGGCGTGGATCGGGAGGCGGTGCCGTCCCACGAGCGCCCGCAGCTGCGCAACCGGTACACGGCGCCGCGGACGCCGCTGGAGACCTCCCTGGTCGAGATCTGGGAGGAGGTCCTGGGCATCCGCGAGATCGGGGTGGAAGACAACTTCTTCGACCTCGGCGGCCATTCGCTCCTCGCCACCCGGCTGATCGCCCGCATCCGCCTCAAGCTGGATCTCGACCTGCCGCTGCAACGGGTCTTCGAGACTCCGACGGTCGCCGGGCTGGCGGCGGCCGTCGAGCTCTCGCGGGGCGAAGAGGATGACGCGGTGCACGAGATCCTCGCCCAGCTCGCCGCGCTCTCCGAGGAGGAGGCGGTCGAGGAGCTGAGCCGGCGAGTGGAGGCGCCCGGCGCGCCGGCGGGTGCCTAGCGATGAGCGAGCACGCCAAGGGCATCGACGTGCTCTCGCCGGCGAAGCGGGCCCTCTTCGAGCGGCTGCTGGCGGACCGGGCCCGCGCGCGCCGGGGGGCGGCCACGCCCGCCGGCGGGATCTCGCCGCGCCCGGCGGGTCTCGCCACCCTGCCGCTCTCCTTTGCCCAGCAGCGGCTCTGGTTCCTGGACCGCCTGGACGGCGGCAACCCCGCCTATCACGTGCCGATTCCGGTGCGACTGCGCGGGGCGCTCGACGTCGGCGCCCTGCACGCCTCCCTGCTGGCGGTGATCGGCCGCCACGAGGTTTTGCGCACCACGTTCGACGAGGCGGCGGGACAGCCCTTCCAGGTCATCCACGCGCGGGCGTCCCTGCCGTGGGCAGAAGCCGACCTGCGGGGGCTCGGCGAGGCCGGTGAGGAGGAGAGCCGGCTGGCGGTGTCGGTGGCAGCCCGCCGACCGTTCGACCTGCGGGCCGGTCCGCTGTTGCGCGGCCTCCTCCTGCGCCTGGACGAGCGCGAGCACGTGCTGCTGCTGACCATCCACCACGTCGTGTTCGACGGTTGGTCGATCAGCCTGCTGATCCGCGAGCTCGACGCGCTGTACCGCGCCGCCCTGGCGGGCGAGGCCGCGCACCTGCCGCCGCTCCCCATCCAGTATGCCGATTTCGCGCTCTGGCAGCGGCAATGGGAGGCGGCGGGAGGGCTGGACGCGCAGCTCGGCTACTGGCGGCGGCAGCTGGCCGGGGTCGACGAGCTCCTGCCGCTGCCCACCGACCGGCCGCGTCCGGCGGTCCAGACCCACGCCGGAGCGACGCGGAGCGGCCGGCTCGAGCCCGAGCTGGCGCACCGCCTGCGCCGGCTGGCCCGCGCGCAGGGGACGACGCTGTTCGTGGTGCTCCTGGCGGCGTTCCAGGGGTTGCTCCACCGGCTGACGGGGAGTCCGGCGATCGCGGTGGGGACGCCGATCGCCAACCGCAACCAGGTGGAGACGGATGGGGTCATCGGGTTCTTCGTCAACACGCTGGTGATGCGCGCCGAGGTGAGCGGCGATCTCCGCTTCCGCGAACTGGTGGCGCGGGTCCGCGAGGTGGCCCTGGGCGCCTACGCCCACCAGGACCTGCCTTTCGAGAAGCTGGTGGAGGCTCTGCAGCCGCGGCGCGACCTCAGCCGGCCGCCGCTCTTCCAGGTGCTGCTGGCGTTCCGCAACACGCCGAAGGCCGGCTTCGCGCTGCCGGGCCTGGACGTCGAGATGCTGCCCCTCGATGCGGGGGTGACGCAGTTCGACCTGACGCTATCGATGTCCGAGGACGGCGAGACGATCCCCATCGACCTGGTCTACAACCTCGACCTCTTCGATCCGCCGACCGCCAGCCGCCTGCTCGGCTACTTCCGCAACCTCCTGGCCGCTCTCGGCGGCAGCGGCGAGCGGCGTGTCGGCGAGCTCCCCCTGCTCACCGCGGCCGAGGCCCACCAGAGCCTGCGGGAATGGAACGACACCGGGACCGGCTACGGGGCTGGCGGCACACCGCTGCACGAGCTCGTCGCGGCGCAGGCGGCGCGCTCGCCCGACCGGACGGCGCTGGTCTTCGGCGGCGCCTGCCTGACCTATGGCGAGCTCGACGCCCGCGCCAACCGGCTCGCCCATCACCTGGTCCACCTCGGGGTCAAGACGGAGTCGCGGGTGGGCTTGGCGGTGGAGCGCTCGTTCGACATGGTGATCGGCATCCTGGGCATCCTCAAGGCGGGCGGGGCCTATGTGCCCTTCGACCCCCACGGCCCCGCCGAGCGCCTGGCCCGCATGGTGGACGACGCCCGGATTGAGGCGCTATTGACAGAGGACGGCGCGATCGGCCGGCTGCCGCGGACCGCGGTGCCCGTCGTCTGCCTCGATACCGGCTGGGCGGAGGTGGCGCAGTACCCGATATTTGCGCCGGCGATCGCGGTCGCGGCCGACCAGCTCGCCTACGTGATTTTCACCTCCGGCTCCTCCGGGCGCCCGAAAGGGGCGATGAACACCCATCGCGGGGTCTGCAACCGGTTGCTCTGGATGCAGGCGACCTATGCCCTCACGGCGGCGGACCGGGTGCTCCAGAAGACCCCGGCCAGCTTCGACGTCTCGGTGTGGGAGCTCTTCTGGCCGTTGCTCACCGGCGCCTGCCTGGTGGTCGCCCGGCCGCAAGGGCACCAGGATCCGGCGTATCTCGCGCGGACCATGGCGGCGGCAGGGATCACCACCGTCCACTTCGTCCCGTCCATGCTCCAGGCCTTCCTCGCGGAGGATCTCCCGGCCGGTGCCTGTCTACGGCGGCTGATCTGCAGCGGCGAGTCGCTGTCGCCTGAGCTGGCGCGCCGCGCCTCGGCCCGGTTCGGCGAGACCGTGGAGCTGCACAACCTGTACGGACCCACGGAAGCGGCCGTGGACGTCACCGCCTGGGCCTGCCCGGCGGCGGCCGACCTGCACAGCGTTCCCATCGGGCGCCCCATCGCCAACTTGCGGGTCCACGTCGTGGACGGCGGCCGGCGCCCGGTACCGATCGGCGTATGCGGAGAGCTGCTCATCGGCGGCGTCGGGCTCGCGCGCGGCTACCTGCGCCGGCCGGACCTCACGGCGGAGCGCTTCGTCCCGGACCCGTTCGGCGCCGCCGGCGAGCGTCTCTACCGCACCGGCGACCTGGCGCGCCTGCTCCCCTCCGGGGTGATCGAGATCCTGGGGCGGATCGACCAGCAGGTGAAGATCCGGGGCGTCCGCATCGAGCTGGGAGAGATCGAGGCCGCCCTGGAACGGGCTCCCGCCGTGCGGGCGGCGGCGGTCCTCGCCCGGCCGGACCGTACCGGAGAGTCCACCTTGATGGCCTGGGTCGCGGTGGACGGTCCGCCGCCGGGGGTCGCGGAGCTGCGGGACTTCCTGCGCCGCCAGCTGCCCGAGGTCATGGTGCCCGCGCTGTTCACCTTCGTCGAGGCCCTGCCGCTCAACGCCAACGGCAAGCTGGACCGCAAAGCGCTGGCGCGGACCGAGGCCGCGGCGGCCAGCGCGGAGGCGCCGTGCGAGGCGCCGCGCACGCCGACGGAAGAGATCCTGACCGAGCTCTGGCTGGAAGTGCTGGGCCGCGACCGGATCGGGGTCTGCGAGAGCTTCTTCGACCTGGGGGGGCACTCGCTGCGGGCGACCCAGGTGATGTCGCGGGTGCGCGAGGTGCTTGGGGTGGACCTGCCGGTGCGCGCGCTGTTCGAGGCGCCGACTGTGGCCCTGCTGGCGGCGCGGATCGAACGGGCTCGGGGCTCCGTGCCGCCGGCGCCGCCGATCGTCGCGGTGCCGCGGCAGGGGGAGCTGCCGCTCTCCTTCGCCCAGCAGCGGCTCTGGTTCCTGGACAGGTTGGAACCGGAGAGCCCGGCGTACCACGTCCCGGCCGCGGCCAGGCTGGATGGGCCCCTCGCTCCGGGCGTGCTGACGAGCGCTCTCGGTCAGCTGGCGCGACGCCACGAGGCGCTGCGCACCACGTTCCCGGAGAGCGACGGCGTGCCGTTCCAGCGGATCGCCGGCGACTTCCACCCCTTCCTGCCGGTGATCGACCTGGAGGGCCTGCCGGCCGCGGCGCGCGAGACCGAGGCGCTGCGCGTGGCGACCGCCGAGGCGCGGCGCCCTTTCGATCTGGCTGCCGGCCCCCTGGTCCGGAGCCGTCTGCTGAGGCTCGGCCGCCGGGAGCACATCCTGTCGGCCACCCTGCACCACATCGTCTCGGACGGCTGGTCCATCGAGCTCCTGCTGGGCGAGCTGGCGCGGCTCTACGGCGCGATCGCGCGGGGCGAGCCCGCGCTGCTGCCGGAGCTGCCGGTGCAGCCCGCGGACCACGCGGTGTGGCAGCGCGCCTGGCTCACCGGCGACGTCCTTGCAGCCCAGCTCGCCTACTGGCGCGGCCAGCTCGCCGGGGCGCACTGGGAGCTCAACCTTCCCCGTGACCGGCCCCGCACCGCGGCGCGCCAGCCGCGAGGCGCCTCCCTCCCCCTGCATCTCCGGCACGGGCTCGCGGCAGCTCTGGCGGGGCTGAGCCGCCGCGAGGGGACGACCCTCTTCATGACCCTGCTGGCCGCCTTGCAGGTCACGCTCGGACGCCTCGCGGGCCAGGACGACGTGCTGGTCGGGACCCCCATCGCGGGCCGCAATCGCCGCGAGCTCGAAGGGTTGATCGGTTTTTTCGTCAACACCCTGGTGCTGCGCGCCGACCTCCGCGGGGAGCCGCCCTTCCGTGCTTTCCTGGCGCGGATCCGGCAGGCGGCCCTGGACGCCTATGCGCACCAGGACCTGCCGTTCGAGCGCCTGGTGGAGGAGCTCGCGCAGGAGCGCGACGCCGGGCGCTCCCTGCTGTTGCAGGTGATGCTGGCGCTGCAGAATCCGCCGCGCGCGCGGAGCGGCGACACCTCGGGGCCGGCGATCACGCCGCTGGTCCTCAAGATGGGCGCCGCCAAGTTCGAGCTGTCGCTGACGATCGAGGAGAGGGCGGACGGGCTGGCGGGGTCGCTGGACTACGACGCCGGCCTCTACGACGCCGCGACCGCGCAGCGCCTGCTGGGGCATTTCGGCGTCCTGCTCGCCGGCTGCGTGCGCGATCCCGGGGTGCGCCTGTCGGAGCTGCCGCTCCTGGCCCCCGAGGAGCGCCACCAGCTGCTGGTGGAGTGGGGGGACACGGCCGCGGTGGACCCGCGGGAGGGGCTCTGTGTCCACCACCTCGTGCTGGCCCAGGCGCGGCGAACTCCCGCGGCGGAGGCGGTGATCTCCGGGCGCGACCGGCTCACCTACCGCGAGCTGGAGAGGCGGAGCGCGGCCCTGGCGGCGCGGCTGGCCGCGGCCGGCGTCCGCCCGGGCTCTTTCGTGCCCGTCCTCCTCGACGGTGGCGCGGAGCTGGTGGTCGCGTGGCTGGGCGTGCTGCGAGCGGGAGCGGCGTTCGTGCCGCTGGACCTGGCGTGGCCCGCGGCGCGGCGCGACGCCGTCCTGGAGGAGCTCGGTGGAGGAGCTCTGCTGGCAGAGGGCGCTCCGGCGGACCTCGACCTTGCGCGCTGGCGGGTCCTGGCGCCGGCGGGCACCCTTGCCGCGGCGGTGGCGGCGGATGCGCCGTCGCCGCCGGAGGCGCCGGTCTACGCCATCTACACCTCGGGCTCTACCGGCCGGCCCAAGGGGGTGGTGGTCCCTCACCGTGGGATCGTCAACCGCTTCCTGTGGATGGACCGCTACTTCGGTGCGGCCGCGGCGGCCCGCGTGCTGCAGACGACCCGTCCGGTTTACGACAGCGCCGTCTGGCAGCTGCTCTGGCCCCTGACCCGAGGGGGCGCCACCGTGACGACCCGCGCCGCGGAGAGCTCCGACCCCGAGGCCCTCAGCGCCCTGATCGCCGGCCACGGCGTCACCATGACCGACTTCGTGCCCGCCGTGTTCCAGCTGCTGGTCCAGCAGCTCCAGGACAAGCCGGCAGAGGCCGCCCGCCTGGCCTCCCTGCGGGCGGTCGTGGTGGGTGGCGAAGAGATGGTTCCCGCCGCCGCGGAGTCGTTCCTGCGGATCCTCCCGGACGTCGCGCTGGTGAACCTCTATGGGCCGACCGAGGCGAGCATCGGCTGCATCTGCCACCGGGTGGCCGCCGGGGACGGGGTGCACGGCCGGGTGCCGATCGGCCGGCCGATCTCCAACGCGCGGCCGCTGATCCTGGACCGGTGGGGGAACCCAGCCCCGGTCGGAGCGGCCGGCGAGCTCTGCCTCGCCGGCCGCTGCCTTGCCCAGGGCTACCTGCGCGATGGGGGGCAGACGGCCGGGGCCTTCGCGCCCAACCCCGTGCCCGAGATCGCCCACGACCGCCTGTACCGGACGGGAGACCTGGCCCGCTGGATGCCCGACGGCAGGATCGACCTGCTCGGGCGCGTCGACCGCCAGGTCAAGATCCGCGGCCTGCGGATCGAGCTGGGCGAGATCGAAAGCGCCTTGCGCGCCCATCCGCGTGTGTCCGCCGCGGCCGCCCTGGCCTGGCAGCCCGGCACCGACCGCGGCGACCGTCTGCTGGCGGCCTGTTTCACCGTCCGGCCGGGAGAGCCGCCGCCGGCGGAGGCGGAGCTGCTCGACTTTTTGCGCCGGCGCCTGCCGCCGTCCATGCTGCCGTGGCTCCTGCTGCGCCTGCGGACCCTGCCGCTCACCCCGGCAGGGAAGGTCGACCGGCGGCAGCTGGCGCGGGAGGTCGCGCGCCACTGGCGTCCCGTCGCGCCAGGTTCCGGCACCGCGCCGCGCACCCCCGTCGAGAGCGTCCTGGCCGGGATCTGGGCCGACCTGCTCGGGCGCGAGCGGATCGAGCTGGAAGACGACTTCTTCACCCTGGGGGGCCATTCGCTGCTGGCGACGCGGGTCGCCTCGCGCGTGCGCCGGGCGTTCGGTGTCGAGCTGCCGATCCGCGCCCTTTTCGAGGCTCCCACCCTGGCCGGCCTGGCGCGGCGGATCGAGGAGGCGCTCCGCTGTGGGGAGGCGGACCAGGTGCCGCCCCTGCTGCCGGTGCCCCGCGACCGGGATCTGCCGCTGTCCTTCGCCCAGCAGCGGCTGCTCTTTCTGTACATGCTCGCGCCGCGGGACGCGTCCTACGGCGTGCCCTTCGGCCTGCGCCTGAGCGGGCCGCTGGAGCCGTCCCGCCTGCGCCGGGCTCTGCGCCGGCTGGTGGACCGGCATGAGGCTCTCCGTACCACCTTCGCCTTCGCCGACGGCGGGCCGGTGCAGCGCGTCGGCCCGGCGGGGGCGCAGGAGATGCCGCTGCTGGACCTCGCGGGGCTCCCCAGGGAGCTGGCCGAGCGGGAGGTGTGGCGCGTGGCGGCGGCGGAGGCCCTGCGTCCGTTCGACCTGCTCCGCGGCCCGATCCTGCGCGCGGCGCTGCTGCGCCTGCGGCCGGACGAGCACGTGCTGGTCGCCGCCGTCCACCACGTGGCGATGGACGGCTGGGCCGGGGGGGTGTTCCGCCGCGAGCTGGCGGCGCTCTACGAGCAGGCAACGGCGACCGAGCTGCCCGAGCTGCCGGTCCAGTACGCCGACTTCGCCGCCTGGCAGCGGGGCTGGCTGCAGGGCGATCTGCTCGACCGGCAGCTGGAATACTGGCGGCAGCGGCTCGCCGGCCTGGCGCCGTCGGAGCTCGCCGTCGACCACCCCCGGCCACCGGTCCGCAGCGGCAGGGGGGCCGCCCTCCCCATTCACGTCGAGGCAGGGGTGGTGGAGAACCTGAGGGGCCTGGGACGGCAGGAGGATGCGACCCTTTTCATGTCGCTCCTGGCCGCCTTCGCCGTCCTCGTGCGCCAGCGCTCCGCGCGCGACCGGGTGGTCCTCGGGACGGACATCGCGAACCGCACGCGGGCCGAGCTCGAAGGGCTCATCGGGCTCTTCGTGAACCAGCTGGTGCTGAGCTTCGACCTGTCGGGAAACCCCACCTTCCGCGAGCTCCTGCGCCAGGTGCGCCGGCACACCTTGGAGGCCTACGCCCACCAGGATGCTCCCTTCGACAGGCTCGTCGAGCTGCTGAGGCCGGAGCGCGACATGAGCCGCACCCCCCTCTTCCAGCTCAAGCTCGTGCTCCAGAACGTCCCGGCCGAAGTCCAGTCGCCGCGGGCTCTCACGGTGACCGCCCTCGAGCTCCCCAGGCCGACGGCGAAGTTCGACCTGCTGCTCAACCTGTTGGAGACCGGAGATGGTCTCGCGGGACACGCGGAGTACAGCACCGACCTGTTCAAGGCGACAACGATCGGCCGCCTTCTCGACGACTTCGCGCGGGTCCTCCGCCAGGTGGCCGAGCGGCCGGACACCCACCTGCGGGAGATCGAAGCGGAGCTCATCTTCCTGGATGTTCGTGAAGAGGAACGGCGGGCTCAGGAGCGGCGGAGCCTCTCCCTGGCCCGCGCGCGCCGGCGGACCCTGGTGGCGGCCGGCGCGGTGGAGGACCAGGGGCAGTGATGCAGCAGGCCGCCAGCGCGGGGTTCCGCCTCTCCCCCCAGCAGCAGCACGTCTGGTGGGCGCAGCTGGGGGAGCACTCCGCCGCGTTCGTCGTTCAGGCCCGTATCGACGTCACGGGCCCGCTCGACCGCGCGCGTCTCGCGGCGGCCCTGGCGGCGGTCGTGGAACGGCACGAGATCCTGCGCACCGCGTTCCCCCGACTGCCCGGCCTGGGCATACCGGTGCAGGCTATCGCGGGCGCCGGCGCGATCGATTGGCGCGAGAGCAGCCTGACCGGCCTCCCGGCTGCTCTCCGCCAGGCGGCTCTCGACCGGCTCTGCGACGACGTCCGGGAGCTCCCCTTCGACCTTGCGCAGGGGCCGCTGGTGCGCGCCATCCTGATCGTCCTGGGCGGCGAGCGCCATGCCCTGCTGGTGACCCAGCCTCCGCTCGCCGCCGATGGGCCGTCTTTGGACCTCCTGGCCGCGGACACCGCCGCCGCCTACCACGGCCGCCTCGCCGGCGAGGCCCTGCAGTACGCCGACCTGGCCGAGATCCTCCACGAGTGGCAGGGCTCTCCTGCCGAGGAGGCCGGGCCTGCCTTCTGGCGTGATCAGGACCTCTCCGCCCTGGTGCGCGTGCCCGCGGGTCCGGCCGGCCTCCCCGACGGTCAGCCCTTCCGGCCGCGGCGGGTCCGCCGGCATCTCGGGCGTGCCGCCATCGAGGAGGCCGCCGCGCGGCTCGGGACCCCGCTCTGGCAGCTCCTGCTCGCCGGCTGGATGGGGGCGATCCACGCCTCGACGGGAGAGGAAGAGCTGGTGGTCGGCGTGCTGTTCGATGGCCGGACCTGCGAGGAGTTCCGCGGCGCTCTCGGTCCGTTCGCGCGCTACGTCCCGGTCCGCGGGCGCGCCGCCGCGGACTCGACCCTCGCGGAGCTGTGCGGAGCGCTCGCCGACACCCTGGCCAACGCGGCACGGAGGCAGGACTTCTTTTCGTCCGAGCCGGTCGAAAGGCTGCTTGCCCAGCATGGCGCCACGGGATGGCCGTTCGGGTTCGACTACCGGCAGCGCGGCGAGCCCGCGGCCGTCCCCGGCTCCCCCCGGTTCGCCATCGGCGACGGTTACCTGGGTCTCGACCGCTTCGGCGTGCGCCTGTCCGTGCTCGACGATGGCCGATCGCTGCGCGCCGAGTTGACCTACGATCCGGCCCTGGTCCGGCCCGGCGAGGCCGGGCGCTCGCTTGAGCGGCTGGCGCGCGTGCTGGACGGCCTGCTTGCCGGCTCGCCGCTCGGTGAGATCGAGGTGCTGACGGATGACGAGCGGCGGGAGCTGCTGGCGCTCGACCGGACGGAGACGGCAGTGCCCGCCGGCCTGCTCGCCCACCAGCTGTTCGAGGAGCAGGCACGGCGCGCGCCGGACGCCCTGGCGGTGGTCCACGCGGGGTGTGCCTGGACCTACGGCGAGCTCGACGCCCGCGCCAACCGGCTGGCCCGCTGGATGTGCGCCGCGGGCCTGGGTCCGGGATCGTTCGTCGGCCTGTGTCTGCAGCGCTCGCCCGAGCTGGTGGCGGCCGTGCTCGGCACTCTCAAGGCGGGCGCCGCCTACGTGCCGCTCGACCCGGGCGCGCCGGCCGAGCGCCTGGCCTGGATGGCAGAGGATGCGGGGCTCTCGCTCCTGCTGACCCGGGAGTCGCTCCTGCCCCTGCTCTCCGGCGAGGACGGCGAGGCCCCTCCCCCTGTCGCCGATCCGGCCGACCTCGCCTACGTGATCTACACCTCCGGCTCGACGGGGCGGCCGAAGGGGGTGATGATCGCCCACCGCGGCCTGGTCAACTACCTGCTCTGGGCGCGGCAGACCTACGGCGCCGGCGAGGGGGCGGGGGCCCCCGTTCATTCGGCGATCGGCTTCGATCTCACCGTGACCAGCCTGCTGGTGCCGCTCGCCGCGGGCACCGCGGTCACCCTTGTCGACGAGGGCCGCGCGGTCGAGGCGCTGGCCGGCGCCCTGCGTGGGACCGGCGGTTTCAGTCTGGTCAAGCTCACCCCGGCCCACCTGGACGTGCTCAACGCCGTGCTCGCGGAGGGGGAGCTCGCTGGACGGGCGCGGGTCCTGGTGATCGGCGGCGAGGCGCTGCGGGGCGAGAGCGTGGCGCCGTGGCGGGAGCACGCCGCGGACACCCGCCTGATCAACGAGTACGGTCCCACCGAGGCGACCGTCGGCTGTTGCGTCCACCAGGTCGTGCCGGACGATCCCCAGGCCGGCGCCGTGGCCATCGGCCACGCGATCGCAAACACCCGCCTGCACGTGGTCGGCCGCGGCATGCGGCGGGTGCCGCTCGGGGCGCCCGGCGAGCTGTGGATCGGCGGCGACGGCCTCGCGCGCGGGTACCTGGGGCGCCCCGAGCTGACCGCCGAGCGCTTCGTCCCCGATCCGTTCGCCGAGGAAGCCGGCAGAGCGGGGGAGCGCCTCTACCGGACGGGCGACCTGGTCCGGCGTGGACGGGACAGCGGGCTGGAGTTCCTCGGCCGCGTCGACGGCCAGCTCAAGATCCGTGGCTTCCGGATCGAGCCTGGGGAAATCGAGGCGGTGCTGGCTGCCCATCCGAAGGTCCGCGAGTGCGTGGTCCTGGCGCGCGAGACCCAGCACGGCAAGCAGCTCGTGGCCTGCGTGGTGCCGCGCAGTCCAGCCGGCCGGCCGGCGGCCGCCGAGCTCCGCCGCCAGCTGGAGGAGCGGCTGCCGGACTACATGGTGCCTTCGTTTTTCGCCGTGCTGGAGAGCCTCCCGCTGACCCCCAACGGCAAGGTCGACCGCCGGGCGCTGCTGGCGTCCGGCCTGCCGGAGCACGAGGAGACGCCCTACGCGCCGCCCCGCACGCTGGTCGAAGAGGTGCTGGCGGAGATCTGGATGGAGCTGCTCGGCATGAGCCGGGTGGGGATCGACGATCCCTTCTTCAGTCTGGGCGGCGACTCGATCCGTTCCCTCCAGGTGATCGCGCTCGCCAGGAAGCGGGGACTCGCGATGACCCTCCAGGACCTGTTCCAGCGGCCGACGATCCGCCGCTTGGCGCAGGTCGTGCGGCTCGACGGTGTGGCGCCCGAGGCGGAATCTGTCCTGGCCCCCTTCGCCCTGATCGCCGCGGAGGACCGCGAACGGCTCGACGCCGCGATCGAGGACGCCTACCCGCTGGCGCGGCTCCAGGCCGGCATGCTGTTCCACAGTGAGCTCGCGCCGGCGTCGGCGATCTACCACGACCTCCACAGCTTCCACCTCCGGGCCCCCCTCGAGCCGGGCCGGATGCGCGAAGCCCTGCGCCAGGTCTCGCTGCTCCACCCCATGCTGCGGACTTCCTTCGACCTCGGAGACTTCCGCGAGCCCCTGCAACTGGTGCACGCCGGCGTCACCGTGCCGCTGGAGGTCTACGCCCCGCTGCGGGGGGGGCCGGACGAGCAGGCGGAGCTCCTGTCGGAGTGGCTGGCCGAGGAGCGGCGGCGAGGGTTCGACTGGACGCGTCCGCCCCTCGTCGCCTTCCACGTCCACCCGCGGGGCGAGGAGAGCTTCCAGATCACCTTGAGCTTCCATCACGCCGTCCTGGACGGCTGGAGCGCCGCCACCCTGCTCACCGACCTTTTCCGACGCTACGCCCTGCTCCTCCGGGGTGAGCAGCCGCCCTCAAACTCCCCTCCCGAGGTGGCCTACCGGGACTTCGTGGCGCTCGAGCGCGCGGCGCGCGCCTCGCCAGAGGCGCGCAGCTTCTGGGGCCGGATGCTCGACGGCGCCGAGCCGGCCCGTCTGCCGCGCCTGGCGCCGGCGGCCGGGAGGACGGCGGCCGTGCGCGAGATCCATCGCCCCATCGATCCGGCCCTGTCGGACGCCGCCCACCGCATGGCCCGCCGGGCCGAGGTGCCGCTCAAGAGCCTCCTGCTGGCGCTGCACGTCAAGGTCGCCGGACTCCTCGGCGGCACCCGCGACGTGCTCACCGGCCTGGTCTCGCACGGCCGGCCGGAGCACCCCGACAGCGAGCGGATCCTGGGACTCTTTCTCAACACCTTGCCCTTCCGGATCGAGTTGCACGCAGGCTCCTGGCGGGATCTCGCCCGCGAGGTCTTCGACCTGGAGCGCCGGATGCTCCCCTTCCGGCGTTTTCCGTTCGCCGACATGCGCGCTCCGGGGGGCGGCCGGCCGGGTCCGGAGATCGTCTACAGCTATCTCCACTTCCACGTCTACCAGGCCACCATGGACGTGCACGGGACCGAGGTCCTGGGACGGTACGGTTACGAGGAAACCAACTTTCCCCTGGTCGTCAACCTTTCGCTCGATCCCTTCTCGCAGCAGCTGCGGCTGGACCTCTCCTGCCGCACGCCGGATCTCGACCCGCTGGAGGCCGAAAGATTCGCCGATTTCCTGCTCCGCGCCCTGGAGGCGGCCACGGCCGACGCGGAGTCCCCGCATGACGCGCTCAGCCTCTCGGCTGCCGAGCGCCAGCAGCTCCTCGACCGCCTGGACCAACCGGTCGACCGGCTACCGGTTGCGCAGCCGCGGAGCCCCGGCAGGGCCCTGGTGGCGCCGCGGACGCCGGTGGAGGAGGTCCTGGTGGAGATCTGGGCGGAGATCCTGGGTACGGGGAGAGTGGGCGTCCGCGACAGCTTCTTCGATCTCGGCGGGCACTCCCTGACCGCCGTTCACCTGATGGCCCGCATCAAGCGGCGGCTCGGCAGGACGCTCCCCCTGACCGCCCTGTTCGAGGCGCCCACCGTGGAGGCCCTGGCCGCGCTGCTCTCCCGGCCGGGCACCGAGATCGCGGAGCTGCGGCGTCCGGCCGTGGTCGTCCTCAAACCGGAGGGGGGCCGCCCCCCCTTCTTCTGCGTCCACCCCGTCGGCGGCAACGTCCTTTGCTATCTGGATCTGGCGCGGCATCTCCCGGCGGAGCAGCCGTTCTACGGCCTCCAGACGCCCGGTGCCGGGCCGGCCAGCCTGGAAGAGATCGCCACCCGCTACCTGAGCGAGCTGCGGCGGGTCTGGCCGCGGGGTCCCTACCGGCTCGGGGGCTGGTCCCTGGGCGGGCTGATCGCGTTTGAGATGGCGCGGCAGCTGGCAGCGCAAGGGGAGCAGCCCGAGCTGGTGGCGCTGATCGACACGCTGCCGCCGGCTCCTGCCCCGGAGCCGGCACAGGGGGAGCTGGTGGCCCGATTCGCCGAGGATCTAGGCCAGCTCCTGGGCGGCGACCTCGGGATCCCGCCCGAGAGGCTGCGCAGCCTTGCCAGGGGAGAGACGCTGGACCAAGCCGTCCGGCAGGCCCACGCCGCGGGCCTGCTGCCGGAAGAGGTGGGCGTCGCCCAGATTGCGCCGCTCTTCGCGACCTTCGCCGCCAACCTGCGGGCGGGGCGATCGTACGACCCCGGACCCTACCCGGGGCGCCTCACCCTCTGGATGGCGGACGCGACCCTGGCCACGGTCCCCGATCTGCCCGACCGCTGGGGCCGCCTGGCTCTGGCGGGCCTGGAGACGAGCACGCTGATGAGCGACCACTACGGCCTGCTGCGCCGGCCCGCCGTCGAACGGCTGGCCGGGGAGCTCGCCGCCCGCCTCGGGCTGGTCGACATCGACGACCAGCCCGGCGCCGTCTGCTGGTAACCCCCCCCGCTCCATCCAGCCATCCGCGCTCCTCCGGGCGGCAGGCTCCGGCCCTGTGCAGGGCCGGAGCCCACGCCGTCCCCACCCTGGCGGCTCAGTCGTCCTGGCCGGGCTCGCAGGCGCAGGCGGGTAGCGGCACCTGGGAGAGGTAGAGGTCGGTGGGGGTGGTCAATCGCAGCATGCAGCCCTTTCTGTCCTGGTTGGCGTAGACCTCGTACACCACGCCCGAATTCGAGGCGAAGCGGGTCTTCGAAGTCAGCACGCGCAGGTCCGCCGCCAGACGGGAGTTGGGACGCGGCATGTTGGCGACCTGTTGCAACAGATCCTGCATCGCGCTCACCGCGAGGGTGTGCGCCACCGCCCGCGGCTCCTTGTTGTCGACCAGCATCTGCTCGATGCCCTGCTGCACCTGCGCCCCGCATTCGCCGCCGGCGAGGTTGTCGATGCGCTGCGGGTTATATGTCGCACACCCCGCGGCGCCTGAGAGCATTGCTGCCAGCGCCGCGGCGGCCAAGCTACTCTTGAAGTTCATAGAGCCTCCTGAAAGACTCCCACGCGGCCGCGCATGGGGTCCTGCCAAAAGATGCGCCGGCCGCTTCCCCGCGGGGACATGGGGTGGGCGCGAGACCCGTGCCGCCTCTGGCGCACAGGCGGTGTTTCCGGCCATCCGGCTCTGGTAGACTGATGCCGGCGCGAGCAGGTCGCGTCATGTCCGCGCAAGGGCCGCGCCCACCTGCACCGAGCAACGTTGCCTTCCCTGCGCAACCTCTTTCGCCTGTCTTGCGGACCAGGCATACGAAGGAGGTAAGCGTGCACCTCGAACAACAGAAGAAACAGGCCCGCGAGCTGTTGCGGGCAGTCCGCGCAGGCAGCGACGACGCCCTCGCCCGGCTGCGCAGCCGCAGCCTTCGTTGGGCCGGCGTGGATGTCGCCGTCGTGCGGCAAGACGTGGCCTTGCACGATGCGCAGTTCGTGATCGCGCGGGAGCAAGGGTTCGCCAGCTGGACCAAGCTGAAAGCCTACGCAGAACCGTCTCCGCACGCACGCCATACGCGGCTCTTCGTCGCCGACGTGCAGTGGCTCACGGAGCGGGCTCGTGGCCTCCTGCGGACCCGCCAGTCGGCAGGTCCGGCGGCGCTGGAGCAGATTCGCGCCTGGCACCCGCGTTTTGACGGTTGCTCCGACGACGAGATCCTGCGTGCGCCGCTGACCGAGGCAGACGCTCAACTCGTCTATGCCAGGGAGCATGGGTTCGATCGTTGGAGCGACCTGCTCGAGCGCGTCAACCTGCTTGCCTCGGCGCCGCACCCTGAGGCGACGGAACCCTTCCTGGCCGCCTTTCGGGCCATGGAAGCGGGAGATGCCGCAGGCCTGCATTCGTTGCTGCTGCGCCACCCGCGGCTGGTCAAGGAAGCCGGCACCAACGGCAATACGCTGCTCAACCTCGCGGTGAGCCTCGCCGCGAAGTCCCCACGTGGTCCTGCAGGAATGCGGCTGGTGGAGTCTCTGCTTGCTGCCGGCGCGGATGTGAACGAAGCGAACGACCGGGGATGGACGCCCTTGCATGCGGCGGCGTACTCAAACCACTGCGCGATTGCCACTGCATTGATCCAGCGCGGAGCAGACCTGGACCTGGAAGCCCACGGTTCGGGAGGAACTCCCTTGATCACCGCGTTGTTCTGGGGGCACCGCGAAGTGGCCGATGTGCTGGGCCGCCACTGCCTGGCTCCCGGCAATCTACGCGCCGCCGCCGGCTTGGGGAGCCATCAGCTCCTGGAGCAGTGCTTCTCCGGCGAACGGACGCTCACCACGGATGCTTTCGCGGCACGAGGATTCTACCGGCCGCATAGTGGATTTCCGGACTGGCGCCCGTCGGCCGATCCCCAGGAGGTCCTGGACGAGGCGCTGGTCTGGGCATGTAAGAGCGGCCGCACGGAGGTGCTCCCGCGCCTGGTTCGAGCTGGGGCGCGCCTGGACACCGACCCGTATCGCGGCACGCCGCTGATCTGGGCGGCGGTCTGCAACCGCATGGACACGGCCGAATGGCTGATCGATCACGGAGCGACCGTAGACCTGAAGGCCACGTTCGGCGGTCTCACGCACGGCCAGGGCGTGACCGCACTGCACATGGCATCGCAGAATGGCCACCTCGCCATGGTGCAGCTCCTCATCCAAAGAAAAGCGGATCCGAAGATCAAGGATGACCTGTATCACGGCGACGCCGAAGGGGCAGCCAGCCACTTCGGGCAGATCGCCGTGCGTGATTACCTGCGCTCTATCGGGCGATAGATCGATTCCCGCTGGACCTGCCGCGGCGGGAGTGGCGGCGAGGAGCGCGGTGCCCTTGCCGCACGACCGGCAGTGCCGATATACTTAAATCAAGCGCTGCAGGCGATTCTGCGCGAAATCCTGCTTTCGTCGCTTCCCATTTCGTGGAACAGAAAGGACTTGTCATGTCGAAGATCCGTATCCTGCTTGTCCCTGCCATCCTGCTGATTGTCGCTTTGACCGCCGGAACGGCCTTCGGAGCAGCTGCCGACACGCAGCCGGGCACGGCGTCCGCTTCGCTGGTTGCGCCGGCGCCAGCCTGCCATGCCAACGCGTCCATGCTGGCAGTGCCGACCCTGCTGCCCTTGGCGCAACAGCTCAGCTCCTCCGAACCTCTCCTTAAAACCAACATGTGCGGCTCGTGCAGCGACGCCGTATGCCAAGGCGTGGGCGTGAACTTCGTGTGCAAGATCGTGGGCACTCAACGGTACCATTGCATCAACGCGTTGGAGAACTTCTGCTCGGACAATACCGCGCAGTGCGAGTGCGAGCTCACTGGCGGTAACTGACGCTCACTACCTCGACCTTCCGGTGGGCCGCCTTCGACCTGGCGCCCACCAGAAGATTCCCAGGCGTTGGGTTGCGTCACGGTCGGGCGCCACTTCCTGGCCGCCCTCCAGCTCATCTTTGAGCCCGCGGCGCGCGATCGGCCGTCGTCAGGCCATTTCAGGCGGTGGGAGCAGAGTACGACAGCTCAACAAAGCCGTTCTTGTAAGCGACTACGTTCGTCAAATCCCACCTCTCCTCCGTCAGGGCACCACCGAAGAGCCGAAGTCCTTCACCCAACAGAACGGGCGCTATCGTCAGGCTGATCTGGTCCACCAAGCCCAGCTCCAGGAAGCGCTGGCTCAGCATGGCGCCGCCGACGAGCCAGATGTTGCGATAGCGAGATGCGAGTCTCCCATCGATCAGTGTCTTGAGATCGCCCGCATAGAATTGGACGCTTTTCCTTGCCGGCGGCCATTCCCTGCTGGTCACCACCACGACCGGAGTATCGCCGTATGGCCAGCCTAGCTCAAGCGCATGTTCATAGGTGCGGGAACCGAGCACGTAACAGTCGATCGCCTTGACGAAGGCCGCGGCTTCCTCCTCTGAAATGGAAACCCCGGCGTCGTAGGTGCCGCCAGCGCCATGCAGCCAGGAGACGCTGTTGTCCTTCTTCGCGATGAAGCCGTCCAAACTGGAAACCACGTGCAACGTTACACTTCGTCGTGTTGCATCTCCTTCGCTGCGTGCCAAGAGTTCCTCCTTGCTTGGGTCGACACTGGCGCGGCTTCTCCTACGCACCGCATCTTGGGTCATGTTAATCTGGTGCCGTTCGCGACCACTTCCTTGGAGCGGGCCACGCCCACCGATCACGATGAAAACACTAGAGATCGAGATTCCTGACCAGCTCGGCCGCCAGATCGAAGAGCTCGTGCGCCGCGGCTGGTTCACCAACGAGAGCGATCTGACCCGCCAGGCGCTCGGCGACTTCTTGCGCCATCACCTTCTCGATCTTCAGGAGCAGCACCAGCTCGGCGACATAGAGTGGGCGCGCAGCCTCAAATCGCAGGCCGAATGAAGCGGATCGTCTGCGACACCGGTCCGCTGATTCATCTCTTCGAAGCGAATCTCTTGAACCTCCTGGAGGCCGCTGGGGAGAGTCTCATCCCTCCCGGCGTCGCCGCTGAGCTCGAAGCTGCGGCACCTGACCTGAAGGTTGATGACCTGCCATGGCTGGTCACTCGTCCTCTGCGCCAACCTCACGATGCCCAGGCCAGAGACTGGCACCGCGCTGGTCTGCTCCACTTGGGCGAATCGGAGGCCCTGGCTCTCGCGCAGCAGGAGCAGGCCGGCTGGTTCCTCACCGATGACAGCGCCGCGCGTGTGGTCGCCGAGCAGATGGCGGTCGAGGTGCATGGTTCGCTCGGAGTCCTCCTGTGGGGCGCTGCGACTGGCTTCTTCGTCGATCTTCCCGCCGCAGAAGTGGCACTCGACCGCCTGCGCAACTCGTCGCTCTGGCTCTCTCCGCGCGTGTTGAGCGAAGCGCGTCGCGCACTCCTCGACCTCCTCACCTCCTGAGGCCACGGGGATTCGGCTCGCGCGGCCAGGGGCGGTGGCTCGGCCGGGCAAACGCTTTGTCACTGCTGGCGCCGGCGCGCCCGTGTTGAGGTTCGACCTTGCCGTCAGTATATTAGCGATCATGAACCGGAGGCGGTGCCGGCCGACCACGACCCTCGGCTTGTTGGCCCTGATCGCGGCGGCGCTTGCGGGCGGGGCGCGCGCCGCGGCGCCTCGGGCCGGGGTCTGGTTCTGTGGCGACTTCGAGACCGGCGGGCTCCAGGGGTGGAGCTGGGACATGGCGAGCAGTGAGTCGGCCCAGGTGGTGACCCGGCCGGTGCGCAGCGGGCGCTACGCGGTGCGCATCACGGTGGCGCCCGGCGATCGGGGCGCCGGCAAGGAGCGGGCCGAGCTCAAGTTGGAGGACAAAGACGTCGAGCGCGTCCACGGTCGCCAGGGCGGCGACCTCTGGTACGGGTGGAGCCTGTTCATCCCCGACGGCTACGCCGACCCGCCGGAGGATCAGTTCCAGATCCTCGGCCAGTGGCACCACCGCCCGCCCGAGCCGACGGCCGCGGACCCGCGGCCGCGGGTGGGCGGCCCGCCCCCGCTCTCCCTCCACCTGGTCGCCGAGGAGGGCCGGCACTTCCTGGTGCTGATCGGCCAGACCTCGCCCAAGGCGCCCCCCCGCAACCTGGGAGAGCACCCGATCCGGCTGGGAACCTGGATCGACCTGGTATTCCACATCCACTGCTCGACCGGCGCCGACGGCTTCGTGGAAGCCTGGTGCGACGCCCAGCCCTTCACCAAGGGCCGCATCGGCGGCGCGACCCTCTACACCCCGACCGCCAACTACCTGCGCCTGGGCCTGTACCGCACCAAGGGCATCGCCACCACCAACCACGTCTTCTACGACGAGGTGCGAATCGGCAGCTCCTATCAAGCTGTGGCGCCGTGAGCCCAGTGGTCGGTGCACTTCGAAGGAGCCGGCCGAGACTTCCATTGAGATTGGCAACCACGCTCCGCCGGCCCCCGGCCCGATCGCGGTCGCGCCGCCAGGCGCGCCGCGATTGGGGCAACAGGAGCCTGCCGGGCCGCGAGATCCGTGCCGTCGGCAAGCCGAGGCCGGTTACGGCGCCAATGGTTCCGCCACAGCCCCATGCCGCGGCAGGGTCGGATGCAACCCGGCGTCGCACTGTAGTTGCTGAACAGGCCGGCGTGGCGCTCCAGCCCCGCAAGCGATCGAGGAGAGAACGACATGAGGCGAACTCGCGTGCTGATGATGGGAATCATGGTGGCGCTGATGATCCTGGCGGGCCGCGGCCAGGCCAGGGCGGACCTCCAGACCTGCATCGACTTGTGCTATCGGGCAGAGCAGCTCTGCAAGCTCAACTGCGACGGCAACACAACCTGCATCAACACCTGCGAGACGAACTACAACACGTGCGTTTTTGACGGCTGCGACCGCGAATAGGCGCCAGAGGCGCGGCGCCGCTCATCGCAACGACGCTCCGCCGGCCCCCCGGCCCGATCGCGGTCGCGCCGCCAGGCGCGCCGCGATTGGGGCAACAGGAGCTTGCCGGGCCGCGAGACGGGCCGGGCCGGCTGTGTGCAGCTGGCCCGGCTGTGTGCGCAGCCTTACGGTCCAGGCTGGCAGACGCACCTGCGGCCGCCGACGGGGGCCGCGCAATAGATGGTAGGCGTGCAGAACAAGGGCGGACCAGAACTGGCGGGACAGGGAGAGAAAAAGGGCTGGCCCTGGCAGACGGTGTCGCTGCAGGTGGTGCTGCAGGCCGCGCTGTCGAGCGCCAAAGGCGCGCTCCACGGCGTAAGCAGCGGCAGCGCGGCAGGGATCGAGTTGCTCGCCAGGCAGGAAGCGGGTGCGGCCGGGGTCGAGGGGCCGGTGGGCTCGGCCGCGTGGCTCCACCCGGGTAGCAGTGCTCCCGCCAGCAGCAGGGCAAGGGCGGCGACGGCCAGCGTGCGATGTTTCATCCTGCACACTCCTTTCGTCTAATAGTATAATAGTGTTCGTTAACTAAAAAATGTGACAGGACCGTTCGCCGGGGGTAGCCCGCAGGCCTGGTGCTCGCCGGCGCCCAGCAGCAGGTAAGCAGATCGATCCGCTCAGTGTCCGGCAGGTTCGATCGCGGGCAGTGGACGCCGGGCGGCGCCGGAGGTGCCCGCCGGGCGCTCGGGTATAGTGTGCGGCCCATGGACCGGCTTGCCCGCCTTGCGGGTTTCCAGCTGCTGGTGGTGACCGGCAAAGGCGGCGTCGGCAAGTCGGCCGTGGCCGCCAGCCTGGGCCGGCTGCTGGCGCGGGCCGGGCGCCAGGTGCTGGTGCTGGAGGTCGATCCGCGCGAAAACCTGCACCAGATGCTGGGCGTGGCGCCGTCGGGCGGCGCCGTGGTGGCGGCTGGCGGCGGGCTGTGGGTGCAGAACCTGAAGCCCGGCCAGGTGCTGGACGACATCGTGCGCGAGCGGCTGAAGATCGAGATGCTGGCGCGCCGCGTGCTGGCGAGCCCCATCTACCAGCAGTTCAGCGCCGGTGCGCCGGGCCTGGCCGAGCTGGCGATCCTGGGGCACGCGCTGCGCCTGCTGCGGCGCGCCGGCGATCCCGCGGCGCCGCGCCTGGACCTGGTGGTGCTGGACGCGCCGGCCACCGGTCACGGTGTGCGCCTGCTGACCGCGCCGCGCCTGGTCGCCGACGTGATCCACGGCGGCCCCTTTGGCGCCCTGGCCGGCGAGTTGGCCGCCTTTGTCGCCGATCCCGGCCGCTGCGGCATCGTGGTGGTCACCCAGGCCGAAGAGATGCCCGTCGAAGAGGCCCTGGACCTGCGCCAGGCGCTGGGCCGCCAGCTCGACCGGCAGCCCGAGCTGCTGGTCGTCAACGGCCTCTACCCGCCGCTGCCGGCGGCGCCCGCGGTGCCTGCGATGGGCGCAGAGCCGGCGGCGGCCCCGCCCGCTGTGGTAGCAGCGCCCGCAGTGCGCGCGGTGCCTGGGGCCGCCGCAGAGCCCGTGGTGCCGGCGTCGCCGGGCGGTGCGGGGTCGGCGGCATCGCCGGCGCAGGCGCCGGGTGCGCCGGATGCCGGCGTCGCCTCGCCCGACGACCTGCTCGCGCTGTGGCGCCAGCGCCGGGCGCTCAACGAACGCGAGATGGCCCGCCTGGCCGCCGTCTGGGAAGGGCCGCGGGTCGATCTGCAGCAGTTGCCGCTTGAACGCGGCCCGGCGCTGACCGAAGCGCTGGCGGCGCGCCTGGACGCCGGCCTGGCCGCGACGGCCGCGACGCCATCGCAGCCAGCCGTGCCAACCGCGGCAGCCAATCAGGCCGGCACGGCCGCCGCCGGCGATCCGACCGGCCCGGCGGCCGCGACGGACGTTCCGGGGGAGGCGCCTTGAACCTGCTGTCGGACAGCCATCCGCTGCTCATCTTTGTGGGCTCGGGCGGGGTGGGCAAGACGACTCTGGCGGCGTCGGTGGGCGTGGCGTCGGCGCGGGCGGGGCGCGACACGCTGGTGATGACGTTCGATCCTTCGCTGCGGCTCAAGGATGCGCTGGGGGTGGGCGACGCGGCGCGCGAGCGCGAGGTGCAGGTGGAGCTGGCGGCGGAGGGGCGCCTCTTTGCCAGCCTGCTGGATGCGCGGCGCACGTTTGACGCGCTGATCGAGCGCTACGCTCCCGACGCCGAGGCGCGCCGCCGGGTGCTGGACAACCGCTTCTACCAGCACCTGTCGGGGGGGCTCGGTGGCATCTTGGAATACATGGCGGTCGAGCGGCTCTTCGAGGTGGCGACGGAGGGGCGCTACGCGCAGGTGATCCTGGACACGCCGCCGACGCGCCAGGCGCTGGACTTCCTGGAGGCGCCGTCGCGCATCATCGGCTTCCTGGACAGCGGCGCGCTCAAGGTGGCGCTGCGCCCCTGGTTTGACGAGCAGGGCCGGCTCAAGGCGGCGGCGCGCTGGGGCGGGCTGGGCCGCCGCGCCGAGCGCTTCCTGGACGAGGTGGTGGGGCTGGATCTGCTGCGCGACATGGCCGAGTTCTTTCAGGCGTTCGCGCCGCTGTACACCGGCTTCCGCCAGCGGGCCGCCGAGGTGGAGGCCCTGCTGCGCTCGCGCCGCACGCTGTTCGTGCTGGTCGCCGGCCCCGGCGAAGAGCGCATCCCCGACACGCTGTTTTTTGCCCGCCGCCTGCAGCAGGCGGGCTACCAGCTGGGGCCCATCGTGGTCAACCGCGTCCACCCCACCCTGAGCCGCGCCGCCGGGGCTCAGGGTGCCGCGGCGCCCGCGGAGGCCGCCGGCCTGGACCTGCTGGCCTGGCTGGGCGAGCGCGACCGCCGCGGTCTGGAGCACCTGGACCAGCTGCTGGCCCCCGCCCAGCCGCGGGTCGCCCTGCCGCTACGGCCGACCGAGCCGACCGATCTGGCCTCCCTGGCTGCCATGGGGGACGACCTCGCCGCCCGCCTGGCCGCCGGATCCGGTCGCTAGTGTCCCGGGCGGGATACTAGAAGGTGCAGCCGTTCGTTATCACCGTGCAGTTCGCCCTGACCGTGGAGGTTTCGCAGTCGCAGGACATGATGCTGGCGAGGGTGGCGCCCGCGGCCGCACGCCGCAGGCTCGACAGGTCGTACAGGGTTTCGCGGTGCAGCTGAAGGGTGGTGGCCGGCCTGTTTTTGCGCAGTTTCATGTCGCAGCTCCTTAGGGTTCTCGCCAGGATACCGCAGGATGAGACACAGCGACGGCGCCACCGCCGCCACCGCCGCCAGTGGCAACGGTGACAGTGCCGGCATCGGCGGCATTGGGGTGGGCGGCCGATGCCCGCGGCGGCCGGGAGAGAGGGCGATTTTGCCGCAGTGCGTCAAGGACGCTTGACGACTTTGCCGCAGTGCGGTAAGATTTGTTTCGTTCGAGGGAGGAGGATCGGATGGTCCGTCTGATCAAGCGTTACGAAAGCCGCAAGCTGTACGACACCGAGGAGAGCCGCTACGTGTCCCTCGAGGAGATCGCCAGCTGGGTGCGCGACGGCCAGGAAGTGCGGGTGGTCGACAATGCGACCAACGGCGACGTGACCTCGCAGACCCTCACCCAGATCATCCTGGACGAGGGGCGGCGCGGCACCTCGGCGCTGCCGAGCGAGCTGCTGCACGAGCTGGTGCGGCTGGGCGAGCGGGCGGTGCACACCGGCGTCGAGCAGGTGCAGCACGGCGTCGACCGCCTGGTGCAGGCGTCCATCGACCGCCTGGGCCCGGTGCGGCGGGCGCGCGAGGAGATGTCCAGCCTGCGCTCGCGCCTCGAGCAGCTGGAAACGTCGCTGGCGGCGCTCGATTCCGAGGTGCTGGTGGGGATGGCGACGCCGCCTCCGCCGGCGCCGGCCGCGACGGACAGCACGGAAAGCGTGGTGCCGCCGGCTGCGGCGCACTCCGCGGTGGCCGGCGAAGGCCCCGCGACCTGAGGTACCCCTGACCGGGCGGCGCGCCACGGCGCGTGCCGGCGACGTGCCGCCCCGGACCTGACAACTTGCGGTAGCGCCCTTGCGGCGTGGGCCTGCGGCCCCGCCCCGGCGCCGGCCGCTGATCCACGAAAGAGGTGCACGATGACGACCGACAGCACGCAGGACCGCAAGCTGCAAGACGACGTGAAAGACACCGCCCACCGCATCTGGCTGGCCGGGCTGGGCGCCCTGGCCGCCGCCGAGGAGGAGGGCAGCAAGCTGTTCAGCCGCCTGGTCGAGCGCGGCCGCGACCTGGAGTCGCGCGGCAAGGTGGAGGTCGACAAGGTGGTCGACCAGGCCAAGACCAAGGCCGGCGACACCTGGAGCGACCTGGGCACCAAGGTGGACGAAGCCATCTCCTCGGCGCTGCACCGCATGGGCGTGCCGACGCGTGAGGAGATCCGCACCCTGACGCAGCGGGTCGAAGAGCTCAACGCCAAGGTGGAGCAGCTGCGCCCGCGGGTGACCCCGGCGGCCAACGGCGGCGTCGCCGGCGCCCACGTTGCCGACGACAAGTCGGCGGCCCGCTCGGCCAAGAGCAACGCCAAGGTCGTGTAAGTGGTGCAAGCCGGCGCGGGTTTGGCTCGCAACGGGTCTCCTTCCATCGCGCTGGCGCTTGCCGGGGGCGGTCTGGAGGGCGCCATCTACGAGATTGGCGCCCTCCGCGCGCTCGACGAGGCGTGCGACGGCCTGGACCTGAACCAACTCTTCCTGTATGTCGGGGTGAGCGCCGGCGCGTTCATCGCCGCCTGCCTGGCCAACGACCTGTCGACGGCGCAGATGTGCCGCGCCATCGTGTCGCGCGAGCCGGGCGAGCATCCTTTTGTGCCGGAGACGTTTCTCACCCCCGCCCTGCACCACCTGTGGCGCGGCGGCCGCGAGCTGCCGCGGCTGTTTGGCGAGGCGATGGCGGAGTACCTGGGCGGCGGCGGCGAAAAGTCGTTCTGGGGGTCGCTGACCCGGCTGGCGCGGGCGCTGCCGGTGGCGGTGTTCGACAACGAACCGATCCGCACGTATCTCGAAAAGATCTACAACCTCAAGTCGCGCACCGACGACTTCCGCCAGCTGGGCAAGCGGCTGGTGATCGTGGCGGCCGACCTGGATTCCGGCCAGCCGGTGCGCTTCGGCGAGCCGGGGATGGATCACGTGCCGATCTCGGTCGCGGTGCAGGCCAGCACGGCGCTGCCCGGTCTCTATCCGCCGGTGACCGTCGACGGCCGCCAGATGGTGGACGGCGTGCTGCTCAAGACCCTGCACGCGTCGGTGGCGCTGGAGGCGGGCGCCCAACTGGTGATCTGCATCAACCCCATCGTGCCGGTCGACACGGCGCACGCCGTCGAAGCCGGCTTGATGCCCAACCACAGCCTGGGCGGGCGCGGCCTGCCGAGCGTGCTGTCGCAGACCCTGCGCACCATCATCCGTTCGCGGCTGGAGGTGGGCATGGCGGCGTACCGCGACAAGTACGACGCCGACGTGCTGCTGCTGGAGCCCGAGCACGACGACTACATGATGTTCTTCACCAACATCTTCGGCTTCGCCGAACGGCGCGCGGTCTGCGAGCATGCCTACCGCACCACGCGCCACCACCTGCTGACCCACCGCGACACGATCGCGCCGCTGCTCGCCCGCCACGGTGTCACCCTGCGTGAGGACGTGCTGGCCGAAGACCGCAACCTGTGGGAGCAGGTGGGGCTGGACCCGGTGAAGCGCTCGCGCCGCCCGTCCGCCGCGGCGGCCGGCGGCGGCCTGGCGGTGGTGCGCCGCCTGGACGACGCCCTCAACCGCCTGGACCAGCTGGTCGAGGCGCGCCGCACGCCGCCGGCGTAGCCGCGCCGCCTCGTCCCCGACGCCCCGGCGCCCGCCGCCGATCAGCGCGAGCAACGCGATCAGCGCTAACAACGCTTGAACGCGAACGCGCTAACGCTTCTTCGCGAAAGACCTGTTGCGCCCCGCCCCGCGTGGGGGTATCCTCTGCGCTTCGAAGAGCGCGAGGGATATGCCGCAACCTGCTTTGCCGCTGGAGCTTCGGGACCTGCTGGCGGCCGCCGCGGTGGCCGCCGACGACGCGATGACCGTCACCGTCGCCGACCTGGACGAGCCGCGCATCGTCTTCGTCAACCCGGCCTTTACCGCGCTCACCGGCTACGCCGCCGAAGAGGTGCTGGGCAGGACGCCGCGCCTGTTGCAGGGGCCGGCCACCGACCGTGCGGTGCTGGACCGGCTGCGCCGCGACCTGGCCGCCGGCCGCTCGTTTCACGGCCAGGCGATCAACTACCGCAAGGACGGCTCCGAATTCTGGTTGGAGTGGCGCATCGCGCCGGTGCGCGACGCCGCGGGCGCCGTGTCGCACTTTGTCGCGGTGCAGCGCGACGCCACCGAGCACCGGCGCTTTCTGCAGGCGGCGGAGCACGCGACGCTGGCCAAGACGTCTTTCCTGGCCCGCATCAGCCACGAGCTGCTGACGCCGCTCAACTCGCTGATCGGCTTCCCGCAGATGCTCATCGACGGCTATTTTGGCGAGCTCGGGGACCGCCAGCAGCAGGCGGTGCGCAACGTCCTGGGGGCGGCCGAGCAGCTGCGCCAGCTGATCCAGGACCTGCTCGACCTGACCCGGCTTGAAGCCGGGCGCCTGCGCCTGGAGCGCGACCGGTTCGACCTGGGGGCGCTGCTCGCCGACCACGCCGGGCCGGTGGTGGAAATGGCGCGCCGCAAGGGGGTGGACCTGGCGCTGCAGATCGCCGCCGATCTGCCGCCGGTCTGCGGCGACGCCGCCAGGCTCAAGCAGGTGGCGCTCAACCTGCTCGACAACGCGGTCAAGTACACGCCCGCGGGCGGCTGGGTGCAGCTGCGGGTCTGGGCCGCCGGCGACGCGGCCGGCAGGTCGCCGCTGGTGCACCTGACGGTGGCCGATTCGGGGGTCGGCATCGCCGACGAAGACCGCGAGCGGATCTTCCACCAGTTCGAACAGGTCGACCCCTCGCTCAGCCGCCGGCAGTCGGGCACCGGCCTGGGCCTGGCGCTGGTCAACCGCATCGTCGACCTGCATGGCGGCCGCGTCTGGGTGGAGAGCGCCGGGCCGGGGCGGGGCAGCGCCTTCCACGTGGAGATCCCCGGCCTGCGCCACGACGACGACAGCTGCTGCGGCGGCGACGGGGACGACCATTGAGGCTGGCGCGGCTGTTTCCGCCGGACCGCATCGCCGTCGGCCTGATGGTCGCCTTGGCAGTGATGGTGGCGGTCGCGGGGGTGCAATACGCCAGCGTCGTGCACCTGCTGGAGAGCTCGCGCCAGGTTTCCGCGGCGGCGCGCGAGATGGGTGCGATGCGCGGCGCCATGATGACCCTGGCCGCCTGCGGCGTCGGCCTGCTGCTGGCGATGTCGCTGCTGATGATGGCGGTGCGGGCGCAGCGGCGCGACCAGGCGCTGCGCGACCGCGCCGAGCGCATGGCGATGTCGGCGGCGCGGCTGTCGACCATCATCGCGGCGCAGAACCTGATGGCGACCGACTTCCAGCGCGAGCGCGTGGTGGAACTGCTGGCCCAGCAGGCGCGCCGGCTGACCGACGCCGCCGGAGCGGTGGTGGTGCTCTACGGCCTGGGCGACCTGGAGCGGCCGCTGTCGCTGGGGTCGCCGGGCCAGGGCGGTGAGCCGGTTTCGTCGGTGCTGGCGGACGCCGCGGCGCCCGAGCGCGGCGACGACGGCCACCCCGCGGTGCCGCCTGAGCTTTTCGTGCGCCACGACGCCCGCTCGCTCGCCATCGTGCCGCTGATCTGCCTGGGCCGTCACCTGGGCGAAGTGCGCGTCTTTTCGCCCGAGCCGGTGCCGTTCAGCGCCGAAGCGATCGGCGACCTGCAGCTGATCGCCGGCTTCGCGGCGGCGGCGCTCAGCCATGCCGCCGAGCTGGTTGCCAAGGAGTCGGCGCTGCGCGAGCAGCAGCGCGCCAAGGAGGCGGCGGACAAGGCCAACCAGGCCAAGAGCGATTTCCTGGCCGGCATGAGCCACGAGCTGCGGACGCCGCTCAACTCGATCATCGGCTTTTCCGAGATCCTGGTCGACCAGCGCTTCGGGCCGCTCAACGCGCGCCAGGCCCGCTACGTCGAAAACGTCCTGAGCAGCGGCCGCCACCTGCTGCACCTGGTCAACGACGTGCTCGACCTGGCGAAGGTGGAGTCGGGGCGCATGGAGCTGCGCGCGGGGCCGTTCGACCTGCACGAAACGTTCGACGAAGCGGTCGCCATCGTGCAGCAGGCGGCCCAGGCCAAGCGCATCGAAATCGCCGTCTGCCTGCCCGACGAGCCGCCGCCGGTGGCCGCCGACGCGGGCAAGCTCAAGCAGGTGCTGTGCAACCTGCTGAGCAATGCCGTCAAGTTCACTCCCACCGGCGGCAAGGTGCGGCTCGAAGTGCAGGCGCTCGGCGTGGCGCTGGCGGAGCCGGCGGCGGGTCCCGGCGTGCTGCTGGTGACGGTGGCCGACACCGGCGTCGGCATCGCGCTGCGCGACCACCTGCGGATCTTCGAAGCCTTCGAGCAGGTCGATTCGCCGCTGTCGCGGGCGCAGCCGGGGTCGGGGCTGGGCCTGGCGCTGTGCCGCAAGCTGGTCGAGCTGCACGGCGGCCGCATCTGGGTGGAGAGCGACGGCGCCGGCCAGGGGAGCTGCTTCCGGTTCACCGTGCCGCTCGCCGCCACGGTCCACAACCCGCGGCCGACGGCGGTCACCCGCACGGCGCGATGAGCGCCCGCCACGCCCGCCACGCCCGCAGCGCAAGGAACGCATTGAACAATGAGATGATGGGCGCGGAGGCGGCAGGCCGTCGATGAGCGCAGCACGCAGAATCCTGGTGGTCGACGACGTGGAGCAGAACCGGGTGCTCCTGGGCGGGCTGGTGCGCTCCCTGGGGTACGACGTCTGGACCGCCAGCGACGGCCTCGAAGCGCTCGCCATGGTGGCGGAGGGCGTCGACCTGGTGCTGCTCGACGTGATGATGCCGGGCCTGGACGGCTACGAAGTGTCCCGCCGCGTGCGCTCCGACCCGCGCACGCGCGACCTGCCGATCATCCTGGTGACCGTGCTGGACAGCCGCGAGGACCGCGTCAAGGCGATTCAGGTGGGCGCCAGCGACTTCATCGCCAAGCCGGTGGACAAGAGCGAGCTGCTGGTGCGCATCTCGTCGCAGCTCAAGCTGAAGGAGGCCCAGGACGCGCTCAAGCGCGGGCAGGCCGAGCTGGAGGTGATCGTGGAGCGCCGCACCGAAGAGCTGCGGCGCAGCTGCGAGGAGGCCGCCGAAGCGCGGCGGCTGACCTATGCGGCGCACGTCGACACCATTCGCCGCCTGGTGCTGGCGGCGGAGATGAAAGACCCCGACACCGCCCGCCACATCGTGCGCATCGCCCGCTATAGCGCCGTGCTGGCGGGGGCGCTTTCCATGTCGCCGGCCGAAGGCGAAATCCTGGGCCACGCGGTGACCATGCACGACGTCGGCAAGATCGGCATCCCCGACGCCATCCTGTTCAAGCCGGGTGCGCTCAACCCGGCGGAAAGGGCGATCATGCAGCGCCACACCCTGATCGGCAGCCGCATGCTCGCCGACTCGCCGTCGGAGCTGATGCAGCTGGGCCACGTCGTGGCGCTGACCCACCACGAGCGCTGGGACGGCAAGGGGTACCCGCGCGGCCTGGCCGGCGAGCAGATCCCGCTGGCGGGGCGCATCTGCTCGGTCATCGACGTGTTCGACGCCATGACGTCGGAACGCCCCTACCGCCCCGCCATCTCGCCCGAGGCGGCGCTGGCGGCGATGGCGGAAGGCCGCGGCGCGCACTTCGACCCGCGCCTGCTGGACATCTTCCTGGACCGCCGCGACCAGGTGCTGGCGATCCGCAACCGCATCCTGGCCGAAGCGGTGCTCCTCGGCGCCGACCCGGTGGAGGACTATCCGGGAGTGCCGGGCCAGGCGGCAGCCCGGGCCGACGCATGATCCGCGTCCTGATCGCCGACGACCACCCGGTGTTCCGTCTGGGCCTGAAGCGCGCCCTGGAGGCGGTGCCGGACCTGTCCGTGGTGGGCGAAGCGGAGAGCGGCGAAGAGACCCAGGCCAAGGCGCGCCAGTGCCGCCCCGACGTCGTGCTGCTGGACGTTTCGATGCCCGGCCGCGGCGGCCTTGAAACCGCCCAGGACTTGAAGCGCGACTACCCGCGCATGAAGGTGCTGATGCTCACCGTGCACCCGGAAGACCAGTACGCGGTGCGCTGCCTGAAGCTGGGAGCGGACGGCTACATCACCAAGGACGTGCCGCCCGATCTGCTGGTGCAGGCGCTGCGCAAGGTGGCGGCGGGCGGCAAATACGTCAGCCCGCAGCTGGCGGAGCGGCTGGCCAGCGACCTGGCGAGCGGCGGCGAAAAACCGGCGCACGAAGCGCTGTCCAGCCGGGAGTTCGAAGTGATGCGGCGCATCGCCGCCGGCCGCACCATCGGCCAGATCGCCGAAGAGCTGCACCTGAGCGTCAAGACGGTGAGCACCTACCGGTCGCGGGTGCTGCAGAAGATGAATCTGCGCACCAACGCCGACATCATGCACTACGCCTTTCGCGCCGGCCTGGAAAGCTGATCCGCTTCGCCCAGGGGCGGCGCCGCCAGCCAGGCCCGCCGCCCGCCGTAGGGCCGGCGCGCCCCGCCGCGGCGCCCGGTGTCGCGGGCATCGCCCGCGTTGTCCGCATTGCTCGCATTGTCCGCATCGCTCGCATTGTCCGCATCGCGGGCATCCTTGGCATCTCCTGGAACGCCAGGCGCTTCCAGCGTGGCGCCGGCCGCGGCGGCGGCGCGCTCGACGGTGCTGGCCAGCCGCCGCGCGGCCGCGCTGGCGGCCCGGCTGCTGGCGATGCGGGCGGCGCGAGCGGCGCGGGCGGCACTGGCGATGCGCGCCATGCCGGCGGCGCCGGTAAGGCGGGCGACGTCGGCGGCATCGGCGACATGGGCGAGGTCGGCGGTCGGGGCGACGTTGGCGCCGTTGGCGGCATTGGCGACGTTGGGAACGTTGCCGATGTTGGCGACGTCAGGGATGTTGGCGGCGTTGGCGAATTTGGCGCCGGCGGCCGGTTCGATCCAGGCTTGCAGCGCGACGCGATCGGGCGGCTGGTTGGTGGCGGCCAGGATGACGGTGCCGCCGCCCGGCGGCAGGTGGTGGCGCGCTTCGAGCGCCATCGACAGCAGCAGGTGGTGCAGGTGGAGAGGTTGTCCGGCGAGCGCGCGCAGGTCGGACGGGTAGCGGACGATGAAGGCGACGTCGGACGAAAAAGCGATGGCGCCCAGCTTCTGCACGTCGGCGAGCAGGTACTGCGGCTGGAACAGGGTCGGTTCGCCGTCGATGCCGCGCGCCAGCCAGTGCAGCTGGCGGCCGGCGTGCTGCAGGCGCCGGGCGACGCCGCCCAGCGACAGCAGCATTTCACGGTCGGCGGGTTCCCGGCAGCTGGGCTCCAGCAGCTCGACGCACAACGCCACCGAGGCGGCGAGGTTGTTCATCTCGTGCGTCACGCCGCCGGCCAGCGCCGCCAGGCTTTCCAGCCGGCTGAGCCGCAACGTGCGGCTCGCGGCGGGCTTCACAGGCGATGTTCCAGGCGCTCCTCGCCGCGCGCGTCGCAGCGAGCGTGCAGCAGCTCCAGGATCTGGCGGCTGAACGTGCGGGTATCGAGCGGCTTGGTGAAATAGGCGTCGCAGCCGACCGCGAAGGCGGCTTCGCGGTCGCCCTTCATGGCCCGCGCGGTGAGCACGACGACGCAGATGTCCGACGTCGCCGGATCGGCCTTCAGGCGGCGGGTCGCTTCCAGGCCGTCCATGCCGGGAAGCGCCACGTCCACCAGCATGAGGTCGGGCTGAGCGTGGCTGGCCAGCGCCAGCGCTTCTTCCGCGGTGGTCGACAGCAGCACCGCAAGGCCTTCGGCTTCAAGCAGATCGCGCACCAGTTCGACGTTGAGGGGACGGTCCTCCACCAGGAGGACGCGATAAGGGCTGGGCGGGGTCGCGCTGTTCATAACACTTAGTTGCTGAATCATGATGAGAAGAGTACAGCATCGTTCGGCATATGGCGAGCCCCCATCTCTTCAAATCGTGAAGTGGGTCATGATTCTCCCGGGTACTGTTCAGTCTACACCCAACCTGCCATACCCCAGCCAGGTTTATGTGACAGGTGGGCGGAGCTGCCCGCCGTGCCTCGCCTGGTCCGGCGCCATCGGATACACTCTCCCGGCCATGAAGCTGGGCGACCTCGACATCACTCTTGTGCACGACGGCGATTTCCGTCTGGACGGCGGCGCCATGTTCGGCGTCATCCCGCGCGCGCTGTGGGAAAAGGCCAAACCGCCGGACGACCGCAACCGCATCCACATGGCGACCAACTGCCTTTTGATCGCGCGCGGCGACCAGCTGCTGCTGGTCGACTCCGGCATCGGCGACAAGAACGACGCGCGCTTCCGCGACATGTTCGGCATGGACCCGGCGGCGGTGCGGCTGCCCGCGGCCATCCGCCACGCCGGCTACCAGGTGGAGCAGGTGACGCAGGTGCTTCTGACCCACCTGCACTTCGATCACTGCGGCTGGAACACGCGGGTGCGCGACGGCGGCGCGGCGGCGGCGATGGCGGACCTGGTGCCGACGTTTCCCAACGCCACCTACTGGCTGGAGCAGGGAGAGGTCCAGCACGCCCGCCATCCCAACGAGCGCGACCGGGCGAGCTACGACCCGCGCAACTGGGAGCCGCTGTTTGCCGCCGGGGCGGTGCGCCTGTTCGACGGCGACGCGGGGGCCAGCCCGCTGCCCGGCGTGCGGGCGATCAAGGTGCCCGGGCATAACGCCAGCATGTGTATCGTTTTGCTCGATGGCGGCAGCGGTGAGGCGGCGCCCTACGGCGACAAGGCGGTCTTCCTTGCCGACCTGGTGCCCACCGCGGCGCACGTCGCCTACCCCTGGATCATGTCCTACGACCTCTACCCGATGACCACCCTGGACAACAAGAAGCTGTGGCTGCCGCGGCTGGCCGCGGAGGGGTGGCTGGCGATCTTCCAGCACGAAGCCGAACATCCCGTGGGTCGCATCGTCGAGGAGAAACCGGGCCGATTCCGCGCCATGCCCGAAACGGTGCTCGCGCGCGCGGGCGCCGCCGGCGCAGTCCCTATCCCCCCGTAGTCCGGAGACCCGATGGCGCAAGAAGACTTCGACCTCATCATCATCGGCAGCGGTCCTGGCGGGTACGTTGCCGGCATCCGCGCCGGTCAGCTCGGCTTGAAGGTGGCGGTGATCGAAAAGGACCCCAAGTTCGGCGGCACCTGCCTGCACCGCGGCTGCATCCCGACCAAGGCGCTGCTGCACACGGCGTCGCTGCTCGACGAGATCCGCGGCAGCGCCGAGCACGGCATCCAGGTGGCGGCGCCAACCCTGGACATCGCCCGCGCCCACGAGCGCAAGCGCAAGGTGGTGGACAAGAACGCGCGCGGCATCGAAGCGCTGTTCAAGAAGTACCACGTCGACGGCATGATCCAGGGGACGGGCCGGCTGGTGGGCCCCAACCAGGTGGAGGTGCAGGACAAGGACGGCCGCCGCGTGCTGACCGGCCGCTTCATCATGATCGCCACCGGCTCGGTGCCGCGCGACGTGCCGATCGCCCCCGCCGACGGCGAACGGGTGCTCAACTCCGACCACGTGCTGACCCTCGAGCGGGTGCCCAAGTCGATCGCCGTGCTGGGCGCCGGTGCCGTGGGCACTGAATTCGCGTCGCTCTACGCCAGCTTCGGCAGCGAGGTGACGCTGATCGAAATGCTGCCGCGCATCCTGCCGATCGAAGACGAAGAGGTGTCGGCGGAGCTGGAGCGCGCCCTGCGCAAGCGCAAGATCAAGGTGCTGACCGGCGCCCGCATGAGCGGCGTCGAGCGCACCCAGGCCGGCGTCAAGATGGCGCTGGAGCGTCAGGGCAAGAGCGAGACGTTGGAAGCCGAGCTGCTGCTGTCGGCGGTGGGGCGGCGGCCGGTGACCGAAGGGCTGGGGCTGGAGGCGCTGGGGGTGCAGGTCGAGCGCGGCTACGTCCAGATCAACCCGCTGATGCAGACCGCGGTGCCGCACATCTACGCCATCGGCGACGTGGTCAACACGCCGTGGCTGGCGCACGTCGCGTCGGCCGAAGGCATCCTGGCGGTGGAGCACATGGCCGGCCAGAAGGTGCGGCCGATCAACTACGACCACGTGCCGTCGTGCACCTACTGCGACCCGGAAGTCGGCAGCGTGGGCCTGAGCGAAGCCAAGGCCAAAGAGCGCGGCTACGACGTGGCGGTCGGCAAGTTCCCCTTCACCGCGCTGGGCAAGGCGGCGATCATCGGCCACACCACCGGCTTCGTCAAGGTGGTGCGCGAAACCAAGTACGACGAGCTGCTCGGCGTCCACATCATCGGCGCCAGCGCCACCGACCTGATCGCCGAAGCCTGTGCGGCGCTGCAGATGGAAGCCACCGACGAAGAGCTGATCCACACCATCCACGCCCACCCGACGCTGTCCGAAGCGGTCGGGGAGGCCGCCCACGCCGCCCATGGCCACGCGATCCACTTCTAGCAAGGCGGCGGGCGCTGGGGCCGGGGCCGGCTCCAATGGCAAGAATGCCGGCGGCCGGCGGGCGAGCGCCGCGCATCCGGTGGATGCGGCGGCTGACGGCGCGCTGCCGCCGATGGCCCCGACCGACCTGCCGCGCGAGCGGCAGATCGAGCTCTACCGCTTCATGAAGCTCAACCGCATGGTGGAGGAGCGGCTGGGCAACCTCTACCGGCAGGGCAAGGTGGTGGGCGGGCTGTACTCCAGCCGCGGCCAGGAGGCGACGTCGGTGGGCAGCGCCTATGCGCTGGCGCCCCAGGACTTCATGGGGCCGCTCATCCGCAACCTGGGCTCGATGCTGGTGCGCGGCGTGGCGCCGCGCGAAGTGATGATGCAGTACATGGCCAAGGGGGGCAGCCCGACCGGCGGCAAGGACGGCAACACCCACTTCGGCGACCTGCGGCGCGGCCTGGTGGCGCCGATCTCCATGCTGGGCGCGCTCATCCCGGTGATGGCTGGGGTGGCGCTGGCCGGCCGCATGCAGGGGCGCGACCTGGTGGCGCTGACCTACATCGGCGACGGCGGCACTTCGACCGGCGACTTCCACGAAGGCATCAACCTGGCGGCGGTGCTGCAGGTGCCGCTGGTGGTCATCGCCGAACACAACGGCTACGCCTACTCGACGCCGACCGCGCGGCAGATGCGCATCCCGGACATCGCGATGCGCGCCGCCGCCTACGGCATTCCCGGGGAAATCGTCGACGGCAACGACGTGCTGGCGGTCTACGCCGTGACCCGCAAGGCGGTGGAGCGGGCGCGCGCCGGCGGCGGGCCGACGCTGATCGAATCCAAGACCTTCCGCATGAAGGGGCACGCCGAGCACGACGACGCGGGCTACGTGCCGCCGGCGCTGTTCGAAACCTGGCGCCGGCGCGACCCGATCGAGCGTTTCGAGCGCCACCTGCTGGCGGCCGGCCTGATCAGCGAAGAGGAGATCCAGCAGATCGTCGCCGCGATCGACACCGAGCTGGTGGCGGAGATGGACTTCGCCCTGGCCTCGCCGATGCCGCCGCCGGAGCGCGCCTTCGAAGGGGTGTACGCGGTGGCCGACGAGGGCGAACACGGCGATCGCAGGGAGCGCGGCGAGGGCACCGGCAGCGGTGCCGGCGGGGGCAGCGGCGCCCCGGCGGGGTCGGCGGGGTCGGCGGGCGGCCCCGCGGGGGCGGCGGGCGGGGCGGCCGGCGAGGTGGCTCGATGAGCGAGATCACCATGCTGGAAGCCATCCGCCAGGCGATGTGGGATGAGATGGAAGGCGACCTGCGCGTCTTCCTGCTGGGCCAGGACGTGGGCACCTACGGCGGGCCGTTCCGGGTCACCGCCGGGATGCTGGACCGCTTCGGCCCCGAGCGGGTGATCGACACGCCGATCAGCGAATCGGCCATGGTCGGCACGGCGATCGGCGCCGCCATGATGGGCATGCGGCCGATCGTGGAGATGCAGTTCATCGATTTCATCTCCTGCGCCTTCAACCAGATCATCAACTTCGCCGGTCCCAACCACTACCGCTGGGGCCAGCGGGTGCCGCTGGTGATCCGCGGGCCGGCGGGCGGCAACGTCCACGGGTCGGCTTTCCACAGCCAGAATCCCGAGTCGTACTTCCAGCACACGCCGGGTCTCAAGATCGCGGTGCCGGCGACCGTCGCCGACGCCTACGGCCTGCTGCGGGCGGCCATCCAGGACCCCAACCCGGTGCTGTACTTCGAGCACAAGTACCTCTACCGGCGGATCAAGGATGAGCTGCCGGCGGACCGGGACGCGGCGGTGGTGCCGCTGGGCAAGGCGCGCCTGGCGCGCGCCGGGCGCGACCTGTCCGTCATCACCTACGGTGCTATGCTGCACGTGGCGCTGGAGGCGGCCGAACGCCTCGCCGGTCAGGACGGCATCGATCTTGAAATCCTTGACCTGCGCACCATCAAGCCTCTCGACGAAGAGGCGATCCTGGCGACGGTGCGCCATACCCACCGGGTGCTGGTCCTTACCGAAGAGCAGTTGAGCGGCTCGGTGGCAGGGGAAGTGGCGGCCCGCATCGGCGAGCGCGCCTTCGCGTGGCTCGACGGGCCGGTGCACCGGCTCTGCTGTCCCGACACGCCGGTGCCCTACAGCCCCACACTTGAAGAGGCGTATCTGCCTGACGTCGAAAAGCTCGTCGCCCGCGTGCGCGAGCTGGCAAGCTACTGAGGCAACTGGAGGCTGGCGGCGCCCCGGCGCGCCGGCGGCCCAAGGCGGCCACCACAACCGGAGACGGAGTGCTATGGCAACGGAAGTCGTGATGCCCCAGATGGGCGAGTCGATCGCTGAGGGAACGATCACCAGGTGGCTGGTCAAGGTCGGCGACAAGGTCGAGCGCGACCAGCCGCTGTTCGAAATCTCGACCGACAAGGTCGACGCGGAGATTCCCAGCCCCGCCGCCGGCGTCCTGCTGGAGATCCGCAACCAGGAAGGCGAGACGGTGCCGGTCAACCAGGTCGTGGCCAAGATCGGCGCCGCCGGCGACGCCGCGGCCAGCCCGGCCGGCGCCGCCGCTCCGGCGGCCGCGCCTGCGCCCGCCGCCGCAGCCCCGGCGGCTGCTCCCGCGGCTCCGGCGGCGGCTGCCCCGGCGGCGGCGCCCGCTGCAGCCCCGGCGGCAACGCCGGCGGCCGCTGCCGCGGCTCCAGCGCGCCAGGAGGCTCCTGCCGCGGCTCCGGCTCAGGCTGCCACCCCTGCCCCTGCGGCACCGGCCCCCGCTGCCGCGGCCGCTCCTGCCACCGCGGCGGCGGCTCCGGCCCCCGCCCCGGCTCAGGCCGCTGCCCAGACCGGCGGCGAAGAGTCGGAGCAGGAACGGCTGCGCAAGTTCTCCAGCCCGCTGGTGCGCAGCATCGCCGCCAAGGAAGGCGTCGACCTGCAAGGGGTCTGCAGGCACCGGCGCCTACGGCCGGGTGACCAAGGCCGACATCCTGTCCCACCTGGAGCAGCGCGGCGCAGCCCCGGCCGGTGGCTCGGCAGCCCCGGCTCCCGCCGCCGCTGCTCAGCCCGTTGCTGCGGCGGCCCAGCCTGCCGCGGCTCCCGCCGCGGCGCCGACGCCCGCCGCCGCCAGCGCGGCCGCGGTGCCTGCCCAGCGGCCCACCGGCGGTTTCTCGGTGCCGGCCTACCTGGAAGGCGAAAACGTCGAGATCGAGCCGATGTCGAAGATCCGGCAGATCACCGCCGCCCACATGGTGTACTCCAAGGCGACCTCGGCCCACGTCACCACGCTCTTCCACTTCGACATGTCCCGCATCGCCCGCGCCCGCGCCCGCGCCAAGGACAAGTTCGCCAAGATGGAAGGCACCAAGCTCACCTACATGCCCTTCATCTTCAAGGGCGTCGTCAACGGCCTCAAGGCCCACCGCAAGGTCAACGCCTCGATCGACGGCACCAACATCGTCTACAAGAACGACATCAACCTGGGCATGGCCGTCGACCTGGGCCACGGCCTGATCGTGCCGGTGATCAAGCACGCCGACCGCCTCAACCTGGTCGGCCTGGCCAAGGCCGCCAACGACCTGGCCGACCGCGCCCGCAACAAGAAGCTGAAGCCCGAGGAGGTCCAGGGCGGCACCTTCACCATCACCAACCCCGGCGTCTTCGGCAGCCTGTTCGGCACCCCGATCATCAACCAGCCCCAGGTCGCCATCCTGGGCGTCGGCGCCATCGAAAAGCGCCCGGTGGTGGTCGAAGACCAGGACGGCAACGACACCCTGGCGATCAAGACCATGTGCTACTTCGGCATCACCTACGACCACCGCCTGGTCGACGGCGCCGACGCCGACCGCTTCATGAACGACGTCAAGAAGACGCTGGAAACCGACACCTGGACCGAGCTCGAACCCTACTCCTGAGGCCCCGCGCCATGTCACAACCCGCCGATCCGGTGCCGCAGACGCCAGGCCCCGCCCGCTCTCTGGTCAACCTGGAGGGCACGGGCGGCGCGCCCACCGACCCTGCCGCGCCGTTCGGCTGCTCCCCGGCCGACCAGGCCGGGGCCTCCGGCCAGGCGGTCCCGGCCGACCCTGCCGACCCCGCCGCCGCTGCCGCCGCCGCGGACGACGGCTTGGCCCGTCGCGTCGACGGCGGCGACGGCATCTTCGTCATCCGCGGCAGCTCCACCCACCGCGACTGGAACGGCATCCGCTACAAGACCGGCCTGTCGGCAAAGAACGTCGCCGCCAAAAACCTGTCCATGAACGTCGCCACCATCCCACCGGGCGGCGTCGCCTATGCCCACATCCACGTCGATTTCGAGGTGATGCTCTACATCCTGGTCGGCCGCGTCCGCCACGAATACGGCCCCAACCTGGCGACGTCCATCGACAACGAAGCCGGCGACTTCATCTTCATCCAGCCCGGCATCCCGCACGAAGTCAAAAACCTCAGCGACAGCGAGCCCGTCGTCGCCGTGGTCGCCCGCTCCGACGCCAGCGAGTGGGAAAACATCATCCCCTACCCTCGCCGTCCCGCCTGAGCCGCCGCACCCGCGCCGGCGGCGCCGGCCGGCTACCGTCCCGCACCGGCATCTAAAAGGGGCCGCGGTGTCGGACGGACTCCGAGGTCGGAGGCCGCCCCACGTGTTGCGGCGATCCTGGCTGCCGCCTGCCCCTACATGTTGCGTCGATATTGGCCGCCGACCTGGTAGAGCGCGGCGGAGAGCTGGCCCAGCGTGCAGACCTTGCAGGCTTCCATGAGGGAGGCAAAGATGTTGGCGCCGTCCAGGGCGGCCTGCTTGAGCTGCTGCGAGGGCGAGCGGCGCGGCGGCGGCGTTGCGTTCGCGGAAGGCGTCGCGGGCGGCGATGGCGTAGTCTTTTTCTTCGGTCGTGGCGCGGATGACTTGCGGCGGTGCGACGGTGGGGGAGCCGGCGGGGTCCAGGAAGGTGTTGACGCCGATCAGCGGCAGGCGGCCGTCGTGCTTCAGGGTCTCGTAGTAGAGCGACTCTTCCTGGATCTTGGAACGCTGGTACATGCGTTCCATGGCGCCCAGCACGCCGCCGCGCTCGGACAGGGCGCGGAACTCCGCCAGCACGGCCGCTTCCACCAGGTCGGTGAGCTCCTCGACGATAAACGAGCCTTGCGTCGGGTTTTCGTTCTTGGACAGGCCGAATTCCTTGTTGATGATCAGCTGGATGGCGAGCGCGCGGCGCACGCTCTCTTCGGTCGGGGTGGTGATCGCTTCGTCGTAGGCGTTGGTGTGCAGCGAGTTGCAGTTGTCCTGCAAGGCGAGCAGCGCCTGCAGCGTGGTGCGGATGTCGTTGAAGGCGATCTCCTGCGCGTGCAGCGACCGGCCTGACGTTTGGATGTGGTACTTGAGCTTCTGCGAGCGCTCGTTGCCGGCGTACTTGTCGCGGATGGTGCGCGACCAGATGCGCCGTGCCACCCTGCCGATCACGGCGTATTCGGGGTCCATGCCGTTGGAAAAGAAGAACGACAGGTTGGGGGCGAAGTCGTCGATGCGCATGCCGCGCGACAGGTAGTACTCGACGAAGGTAAAGCCGTTGGCCAGCGTGAACGCCAGCTGGGAGATCGGGTTGGCGCCGGCTTCGGCGATGTGGTAGCCGCTGATCGAAACCGAATAGAAATTGCGCACCTCTGCGCTCGATGAAATACGGCCTGGATGTCGCCCATCAGCCGCAGGGCGAATTCGGTTGAAAAGATGCAGGTGTTCTGTGCCTGGTCTTCCTTGAGGATGTCGGCCTGCACCGTGCCGCGCACCGCCGAAAGCGTCGCGGCGCGGATCTTTTCGTAGGTTTCCCGCGGCAGCACCTCGTCGCCGGAGACGCCCAGCAACAACAGCCCCAGGCCGTCGTTGCCTTCCGGCAGCGCCCCCTGGTAGCGCGGCCTGGCCACGCCGCGGCTCTGGTAGATCTGATCGATCTTGCCTTCGACCTCTTCGATGCTGCCCTGGCCGCGGATCCACTTTTCGCACCCCTGGTCGATGGCGGCGTTCAGAAAGAAGCCGAGCAGCATCGGCGCCGGGCCGTTGATGGTCATCGACACGGACGTCCCCGGATCGGCCAGGTCGAAGCCCGAATAGAGCTTCTTGGCGTCGTCGACCGACGCCACCGAAACGCCGGAGTTGCCCACCTTGCCGTAGATGTCGGGCCGGCGGTCGGGGTCTTCGCCGTAGAGGGTGACGGAGTCGAAGGCGGTCGACAGGCGCTTTGCCGGCAAGCCGCGCGACACGTAGTGGAAGCGCCGGTTGGTGCGCTCGGGGCCGCCTTCGCCGGCGAACATCCGCGCCGGGTCTTCGCTGTCCCGCTTGAGCGGAAAGACGCCGGCGGTGAACGGGAACTGCCCCGGCGGGGCCTCGCGCAGCAGCCAGGTCAGCAGGTCGCCCCAATCTTCGTAACGCGGCAGGGCGACCTTGGGGATCCGCAGGTGCGACAGCGGTTTCGGTCGACAGGTCCAGCTCGATGGTCTTGTCGCGCACCTGGAATTGATACTTTGCCGCGGCGTAGCGGCGCCGGGTGGTCGGCCACTCCTCGATCAGCTTGCGGTTTTCCGGGTCGAGCCGCGCTTCCTGGTCGCGATAGAGCGCGGTCAGCTCGCCGACCAGCTCGGGCTCATCCTCCACCCGTTCGGTGACCTGCACGGTGTCGGTGGGGCCCGCGGGCTCGACTATTTCGAGCCGCCGGCGGCCGACGTTTTCGCGCAGCAGCTCGATGGCGCCGCGCAGCTGGTACATGCGGCGCGCGACGGCCGCCTGCTCGCGGACGTGGTGATCGTAGGCTTCGCAGGTTTCGGCGATTTCCGCCAGGTAGCGCGTGCGGTCCGGCGGGATGATGAAGCGGCGCTCGAGCGGCGCGGCGGCTGCCGGCGCGGCGCCGGCTGTCGCCGGGGCGCCGGCGCTGGAGCCGGCCGGAGAGCCGGCGGGGCGCCGCAGGACCTGCATCAGCACCTCGTAGAGCTGATTCATGCCGGGATCGTTGAACTGCGAGGCGACGGTGCCGTAGACCGGCACCTCTTCGTCCGCCACGGCGAAGGCGTTGTGGTTGCGGCGCCACTGCTTCCTGACGTCGCGCAGCGCGTCGAGCGAGCCGCGCTTGTCGAACTTGTTGATCGCGATGACGTCGGCGAAGTCCAGCATGTCGATCTTTTCGAGCTGGGTGGCGGCGCCGTATTCGGCGGTCATGACGTAGAGCGACGCGTCGGCGTGGTCGGTGATCTCGGTGTCGGACTGGCCGATGCCCGACGTTTCGACAACGATGAGGTCGAAGCCGGCGGAGCGGCAGACCTCGATCGCTTCGCCGACGTGCTTGGACAGCGCCAGGTTGGCCTGCCGGGTCGCCAGCGAGCGCATGTAGACGCGCGGATCGTCGATCGCGTTCATGCGGATGCGGTCGCCCAGAAGAGCGCCGCCGGACTTGCGTTTGGAAGGGTCGACCGACAGCAGGGCGATGGTCTGGCCGGTGGTGTCGGAGAGGAACCGGCGGACCAGCTCGTCGACCACGCTGGACTTGCCGGAGCCGCCCGTGCCGGTGATGCCGAGCACCCGCGGCAGGGCGCCGCCGTTGCCGTTGCGCGCCGGCAGCGCGGCGAGCTGGGCGCGCAGGCGGTCGCCGGCTTCGGGGAAGTTTTCGGCGATGGTGATGAGGCCGCCGATCGTCGCCGGGTCGCGCTCGGGGAGGCGCGCCAGCAGGGGGGCGAAATCGGGGCACCGCTTCTCGAAGTCGCAGCGCGTCAGGACGTCGTCGATCATCCCCTGCAAGCCCATGGCGCGGCCGTCGTCGGGCGTGTAGAGGCGCGCCACGCCGTAGGCCTGCAGCTCCTCGACCTCGCCGGGCAGGATCGTGCCGCCGCCGCCGCCCACCACCTGGACGCGGGCGCCGGCTTCGCGCAGCAGGTCGATCATGTACTTGAAGTACTCGACGTGACCGCCCTGGTAGGAGGTGATGGCGATCCCCTGCACGTCCTCCTGGATGGCGCAGCGCACGATCTCGCCGACCGAGCGATTGTGCCCGAGGTGGATGACTTCGGCGCCGGCTGCCTGCAGCAGCCGGCGCATGACGTTGATCGCGGCGTCGTGGCCGTCGAACAGCGAAGCCGCGCTGACGATGCGGACGTGGTGGCGCAGCTCGTGGCGCGGCTCTGCGGAGACTGTTTTCACGATGGATCACCTTGGGTTATCAGCATGCCGTCGGCGCTGGGCGACTGGGCGATCTCCCAGCGGTTGCCGTCGGGATCGGTCAGCAGAAAGCTCCGCTCCCCCCAGGGGTGGTCCTTGGGAGGGCCGCTCACCGCGAGCGGGAAGCGGTCCGCCATCGCCGCCAGGTGCCGGTGCACCCCGTCGACGTCGCCCACCGTGACGCCGAAGGCGCAGGCGTCGCGGTCCGCCGCGGCACGGAACACCCGCGCCGACGCGCCGACCGGTTTGAAGAACGCCACCCTGAACTTCGACGGCAGGACGAATTCAGCGAACATGTCGTTGTGGAAATGGGGCGTGACGTCAAAAGCCTCACCGAAGAACCGCACCATGCGGGGCACGTCGGCGCTGGCCAGGACCACATGCGAGCAGGCGAGCACGGACACCGCGCAATATCCTATCGCTGATCCGGGCCAGGCGGGGTGGTGGGGTAGCGGGGTATCGGAGGTGGGGGAGCTGCGAGAGCCGTTGGCGCTCGCAGCTCCTGGGCGTCTGCCGCCGGTCAGCAGGAAAAGTTGGTCTGCGGTTCGGCGCCGCAGCCTTTCCTGCAGGCTGTTTCTGCCCCGAAGCACGGCCCATAGCAGGTAAGTTTGCCGTCGCATTGCAGCACGCAACTGTTGTACAGGGTCGTACAGGTGTTGATGCAGGACTCCCAGGCATTGACAGCGGTGCAGGTGTGGGTCTGTCCGCAGCAGGTAACCTCCATGGAAGAGCTCGAACAGGTTCCCGACGCGGTCGTGCACATCAGCGTGGCTCCGCCTGAGCAGGTCGCAGTGCACGTCTCCGTCGCCGAAAGCACCGGCGCGTTGCGCCCGAACGCCAGCAGAACGACGCTCAACACCCCCAGCATCCCTACCAGCTTCTTGGTCGATGCCACAGTGCCTCCTTCGGCCAGTTCGGCCAGCGCGTAAGTTAGCGAAGTAGCAATTCTAGCTCATGTAGGGCGCCGGATCAGGCCGGACGCCATGGCGTCCGTGCGCGAGGCCGGCGGCGAGCCGTCAGGAGGGCGGCGGCAGGTGCGTCGCGAAGGCGCCGGCGCCGTCGGTGCCGACCGCGAGGTGGGTGGGATCGGCGGGATCGAAGGCCAGGCTGAGCGCGTCGCGGTTGAGCAGGTCGCCGTTGACGCTCTCCCAGCCGGTGCCGAGCGAGCGCCGCGACACGCCGCCCTGCCAGGCCACGTAGACGGTGTAGGGATCGGCGGTGTCGACGGCCAGGGGATGGGACTCCGTCAGGCTGAACGCAAAGTAGGGCGGCTGCAGCAGGCCGGGGAGCTGCCTCCAGGTGGCGCCGCCGTCGGCGGTGCGCCAGGTGATGCTGTCGCCGACGACCCAGACGACGTCAGAGTCCTGGGGCGCCACCGCGACGGCGCGCAGGTCGGTGTTCGCGGTGTCGGTAAAGGCGCCGCTCAGCACCTGGTCCCAGGTGGCGCCCTGATCGCTGCTGCGGAAGGCGCCGGTGCCGGCGACCGCCCAGACCGCGCCGGGGGCGGCGGGCGTGGCGGGTATGCCGGGGGCGGCAGGCGTGCCGAGGCCGGCGGGCGCGATGGCGAGGCTCAGGAAGTCGAGCGCCGGAAGCGCCGTCCGCTGCCAGGTCTGGCCGCCGTCGGCGGAGCGGTAGACTCCCTGGCCGCCGGCGTTTTCGACCAGGGCGTCCTCGGCGGCCAGGTAGACCACCTGCGAGTCGGCGGGATCGACGGCCAGGTCCGCGATCTCGATCCCCTGGTACGGCGAGGCGGCCGGCTGCGGATAGGGGAGAGGCGTCCAGGTGTCGCCGCCGTCGGTCGTCTTCCACAGCAGGGTGGGGGCGACGCCGGGCGGCAGATGGGCGCTGGCATAGAGCGTCGCCGGGTGCGCGCCGTCGACCGCCAGCGCGGTGATGCCGGTCGGCGCCGATAGAACCAGCTGCCAGGTCTTGCCGCCGTCGAGCGAGCGCGACACGCCGGCGCCGCTGGCTCCGAGAAACGTGGTGCCGCAAAAGAGCGTGCCGGCGGTGCCGAAGGCGAGGACGGTGACGTGGGTATTGACCAGGCCGGCGGCAGCGGTTTCGATGGCCCAGCTGCCGCCGCCGTCGGCGCTGCGGAAGAAGGCCCCCGCGCCGCTCGTGGCGTAGAGGAGCGTCGCCGGCTGCGAGCCGTCGACGGCCAGCGCGATGCTCACCAGGTTACCCGGCAGATCCGCCGTCAGCGGCTGCCAATGGCGGCCGTCGTCGGTCGTCTTGTAGAGCGCCGCCGGGTGCTGCACCGACCCGTCGGCATAGCTTTCGACGTAGGCCGTCTGCGGCTGCCCGGGATCGAGCACCAGCCCGAGAGCCCCGCCCGGCGGAAAGTAGTCCTCCCACGTCGCGCCCTGGTCCCGGCTGCGCTGCACGAAACCCCCCTTGAAAAGATAGACGAACGCCGGCCGCCGCGGGTCGCCGACCAGCTTGTCGGGCACGCCGCGCAGCCGCCGGAGCCAGGTCGCGCCGCCGTCGCCGCTGACGAAAAAGCCCGAGTTGCTGTAGCTTTTGATCCCGGCGTACAGGATGCGCGAGTTGCCGGCGTCGACCGCCAGCGCCGTCACCGCAAAAGTCCGCGGCAACCCGGCGCCGCCCACCCGCCGCCAGGCGTCGCCGCGGCTGCGGCTGACGAACAGCCCGGCATCGGTCCCCGCATACACCAGGGACGGATCGGAAGGCGCCGGCGCGAACGCCCCCAGCTGGCTGCCCGGCACCGTCAGCTCGCTCCAGGTTTCCCCGCCGTCCTGGCTGCGCACCAGCTGGCAGACGTCGTTGCTCGCATAGACCAGGCTGCTGGCCAGCGGATGCACGACGATGCCGCCGACCGCGGGATCGGTCAGGCCGGCATTGGCGCCCTGCCAGGTCACGCCGCCGTCGGCGCTGCGCGCGATCCCCGCCGCGCCCAGAGTGACGAACGCGACCGCCGGCTGCCGCGGACCGAACGCCGCGCTGGTCACCACCGGCGGCCCCGGAGGCCCCACGGACGTCCAAGCCGGCCCCCCCTGCGCCCACAGCGCGGCGCCCGGCAAGAGCACCCCTGCCAGCGGCAGGGCGAAGAGAAGGGGTGCGGTTCGCATCTCTGCACTATGCCAAGACATGCTATGCATGTCAAGTCGAGGCACATCTCCACCTGGTCGAGTCGGAACGATGGCGCGGGGCGGCGGCCTGGCCGGGTACGTCGATGACGTACACTCGACAGTGTGAGCGGCGTGCACTTCGTCGAGACTCCGACCTTCCGCCGATTCTGCGCACCTCGATCAAGGAGCTGTGATGAACAAAAAGCATTTCGGCGAGATGCTGGGTTCGCTCGATGAGGCCGTCGAGATCGCCAGCCGCAGCCGGAAGCCCGCCAGGGCCTACACTCTGAGCGAGCCGGATGCGCGCGCGATCCGGCGGTCGCTGGGCCTGACGCAGGTGGAGTTTGCGGCGCTCCTCGACGTTCCGGTGACGACCATTCAGGGGTATGAGCAGGGGCGGCGCGCACCCGATGCGCCAGCCCGCACTCTGCTGCGTGTCGCTCTGGCAGCTCCAGAGGTTCTGCGGAGCATCCACGCTGAAAGGAAAATCGCGAAAGCCGCTGGCTCGCCGGGTCAGCCACGCGGCAAGGCCGAGCCGGCCGGCGCCCACCGCTCCAGGCCCTGATCTCCCTGGTGGCCGGGGTTGCCCCGATCGCGACGCGCCTGGCGGCGCGTGCGCGATCGCGGCCGGGGGGGCGGGCGAGGCGTCTTGCCACGCAGGGAAGCTAGCGGTTGGGCGGCCCCCAGCCAATTGATACCAGCGCTGTTGCATGACACCACGGGTCGGAGCCTCCATCCAGATGTGGCACCTCGCAGTGGCAAGACGCTCCGGCTCCACCCCGGGCTCGAGCGCGGTCGCGCCGTCAGGCGCGCCGCGGTCGGGGCAACAGAACAGCCGCGCAGGCACGAAGTTGGAGCACGTGACCCCGGTGTGCCGTGGAGACCTTGAGACAGGGTGCTTGGTTCTGCCCGAGTATGGTGGGCGCCCATGCTTCCCCTCCCCAGGGGGATAACCGAGCGGAGACAGCTGCCCTCAACCTGACCGTTGGGCGAGTCGTGCTTCTAGCGCGTGGACGCGGCGCCAGAGCTCTTCGCGATCGATCAGGGCTTGCGTGCGCTCCTTGAGGTAGGGGTCGAGCCAGCGCAGGTAGGCGGCGGCCGCGCGCCCCTCTGCCGCCGGATCGGCCGCGGACGCTGCCGTCCGATGCTCGGCCAGGATGCGCCGGTAGAGGTCGACGTAGCGCTCCACGGCGGCGTCGAGCCCGGCGTTGCGGCGCATCCAGGCGCAGACGCGGGCGGCGTCTTTGCGGTCGTAGCGGGCGATCTGGGCCTGCACGGCCGCAACCGAGAGCGGTTGGTCGAGGGCGCGGAAGCCGAAGTTGAGAGGCCGCAGGCGCTCCAGGTCGGCGGCGGCGACCATGGGACCGCACCCGGCTGCGTCGCAGAGGACGACCGCCGCGCCCACTGCCAGCGCCTCGATCGCGGCGCGGCCCTTGGCGAACACCAGGTCGTAGCTTGGCAGGAGGTGCTCGGGCCGGTCGGCGACCTTGCCGCTGGCGATCCCGGCGACGTCCACCTCGATGCCGGTGGCGGCGCAGGCGGCGCGCACGACGGGCAGGTGGGTCGTCTCGGCGGCGTTGTTGCTGAACACCAGCGCGCGGCGGGGCGCCGCGGGCAGCGGCGGGCGCCGCCGGAAACGGTCGAGATCGGCGAAGTTGAGGATCGTCTCCACGCGCTCGGCCGGCACGCCGGCAGCCAGCAGGCGCTCTCGCGTCGGCAGGTCGACCGCCACGTGGCGCAGCAGTCGCGGGAAGAGGAGCGGCTCCTCGTCCCACGGCTGGTAGCCGTGGCATACCAGGAGGCCAGGCACGCCGGAGAAATGAAGCAGCGCGGTCAAGGTGCCGGCGTGGTGCTGGCCATGGATGAGGTCGGGCGGCTCGGCCAGGCGGCCAAGGTCGTCGACCACGGCGATCCCGGCGGCAGCGAGGGTAGCGGCCGGCCCGCCCAGCACGGTGCTGTAGGCGACGGGCTCATGGCCGCGGGCCTTGAGTGCAAGCGCCAGCTCGACCACGTAGAGCTCGGAGCCGGTGCGATGGGCGAGCGTCGTGTTGGTCAGCAGGACCCTCACCGAACGGTCTCGGAGACGGGCGCCGCGGCCCACGCTTGCAGCCTTGCGGCCAGCGGCGCGACGTGGGAACGGTACCGCAGCACCTCGGTGTAGATGCCGGCCGCCACCCGCTCCTCGCCGTAGTTTTCGTAGGCAGGCGGATGCGTCATCAGGTCGTCGATCGCCGGACCGTGGCGCACCTGCCGCAGGCACTCCGTCGCGAAGGCGCCGGCGCCGAAGCGGGCCAGGGCGCTCTCCACGTCGTGCTCGAGGCCCGGATAGGAGCGCGCGGCGGCCAGCTTTCTCGCCAGGGCGGCGGGGTCGAGCCGGAGGCGGATCTCGGCGTCGCCCTGGCCGCCGGCGCTCTCCGCCGGCGCGCCGTGGAGCGGGAAATCGCGGTTGTCGATCGGTGGTCCGGCGGCGGCGCCCAGCCGCGCCACCGCGGCGTCGATGAGCAGCCGGGTCACGTCGTGACCGGGATTGAAGCCCTCGGCGGCGTCGCCGGCGACGAGCGCGACGGACTCCTGGCGCAGCGCCGCCGCCAGCTCCTCGGCGAGGCCGAGGAAGACCTCGTAACGGCCGTCGAGCAGCGCCCGGTAGAGCCCGGCATCCGTCATCCGCCCATAGATGGATCCCTGCCGGGCGCCGCACGAGGCGAGGATGGCGGAGGTCGCGGCCAGCCGCGAACGGCCCGTGTGACCGGAGCCGTCGGTCAGGATGAAAACCAGCGGCTGGGCCGTCGCGAGCCAGCCGTAGATCCGCAGCTCGTGGCCGGGATGGGCGATGACCAGCGCGGCGCGTGGCGAAACTTTCAGCGTACCTCCCAGATCTCGCGCGCTCCCCCCCTCGCGCCGCTCGCCCTCGGTCGCCCTCGCCATGTCTTCCGAGCCCTCGTGCAGGAGGGCTCAATCATATCGAATTGCCGTCGCCAACCGCGCAGACGGCATGGTCCCGCGGTCCGGCGACGACGCCCAGGCAACGCAGATCGGGCCGCGGCCATTCGAGACGTGCGGGAGAGCGCCGGCCGGGTGTGAGCTCCACCTCGATCAACTCGGCGTTCGCCCTGCCGGCCTCGCCGCCGCCAGGGCGTCGATCGGCATCGGCGGCTGCTCGGCGGCGGGCGCTCCCGGTCGGGCCGGCGGCGCCGAGCGCCACCGTCTGGTAGCGGCCGGGCGGCCAGTGCAGCGGCAAGACGCCGGACCGCGGCCGGCGCCAGACGGGCGGGTGCCCGACGGCTTCCGCCGCCTCGCGCACCCGACCCTCGTGCAGCAGGCGGCGCACCTCCGCGGTACCGGGCGCGGCGCGGATCGGCTCCAGCCGGCAGAGCGCGATCCCTCGCCTGGCTGCCTGCTCGGCAATCCCGGCGTGGCTGCCGTGCTCGAAGCGGCCCAGGGTCTGGCCGGCTCCGAGCCAGAGCTCGACCAGCGGCACGTGGCTGCTCATCAGATCGAAAAACGACCCGGTGGCGGCGTCCAGGTCGCGGCGGCGAAAATGCACCACCAGAGCCCGGTCGAGCCCGCACTCCCGCAACCGCGCCAGGCGCGTCGGCAGGTCCGTGTACTCCGGCCAGATCGCTCCCGCGGGCTGCAGAAAGCGCGGCGGCGGCGGGTGCAGCACGACCGCCACGGCCCACAGCGAGCGCGCCTGCGCGTGGCGGCTCAGCTGCATCAGCACCTGCCGCTGGGCCGGCAGCAGCGGGTCCCAGGTGCCGACCATGGCGACCGCGCCTTTGGCGGGCGCCCCGCCGCCGCCTTCAAGACGGGCGCGCATGAGCGGTCCGGGCGCACGCCCGCAGCCAGGGTCCCGAGAGCAGCGCATCGGTTGCGCCGGCGGCGTGGAGCGCGAGCGCGGTCGCCGGACCGAGAAATCCCACCCAGAGGTCCGGTGTGACCACCTCCGGTCTCTCGGAGCTCCAGACGCAGCACCCGTCCCGCCGCTGTGCCTGCAGGCGGAGCGCCGCCGCCGCGCTCGCCGCCCGCCGCCGGGCGAGCTCGCGGTGGCGCGGGACACAGGCCAGCAGCCGCCAGAGCTCCAGCTCGCCCGCCAGCCCGTGGCAGTAGACCGGAGAGCTGATCGCCGTCGCGGCCTCCAGCCGCCGCACGCTCCAATCGATGGGCTGGCGCAGTCCCGGATCGTCGCCATAGGCCAGCAGCAGGCACCACAGATGGCCGGCAATGCCATGACACCACGACAGGGCGGGCGCCGCCGAGCCGTCCAGCGCGCGCCGGAGCGTCTGGCCCCGCGATACCTTGCCATGCTTGAAGATCCGCACGAACGTGTCGCGTGCCAGCGCGGCCGCGGCCGGTTGCCGGGCGAGGCGGCCCCAGGCGGCCAGGGCGAGCGCGATGCCGGCCGAGCCGTGAGCCGCCCCCGTCGCCGCCGGTGCGGCCGGCTCGTCGGCCGGCCACACGCGGAGGCCCTGGTCGAGGGTGGCCGTGGCGATCAACCGGCCGGCGCAACCGGCAGCCAGCTCGGCCGCCGCGGGATCGTCCAGTGCCTCCGCCACCAGGCAGGCCGCCCACAGCACGCCCGCGGCACCGCCGAAGAGGTCGTGGTCGCCGCACCCGGCCGCTCCCGCCCGCAGCCGGTCGTGCGCCGCCGCGATCCAATCGGGGCGGTCCTGGCGCCTGCCGGCGACGGCCAGGGCGAGCGCGGCGCCGGCGTTGCCGGTGAACAGGCCGTGCGCCGCCGCCTGGGGGGCGCGCTCGGCCAGCGCCGCGGCGCCCGCCGCCACGTCGGCGCGAAAATCGCCCCGGCCCGAGCATTGGTCGAGCGCCAGAAGGCCGAGCATCACCCCCGCGGTGCCGGTGTTGACGCCTTCGCCCGCCTCCAGGCTGCCCAGCGGCTGGTCGCTGCGCCAGATGGACCCGCCGCTCGCGGGCTGCCGGAAGCGGCGCATTGGTGTGCGAGGTCGCGGAAATGAGCCCGTGGTTTACGCCAGATGCGCAGGAGCAGGAGAGAGGCCGCGCCAGCCGCGTGGGGGCGGCGTTCTCTGCTGCTCCTTGGTCCAAGCGATCAAGGCGCCTGTGGCCGCGGAGCATCGGCTTGTGGCTGAGGTGTGGCGGCGGGTGAAGCGACACGGGGCGCCGGCGGCGGGGTCGGTGGCGGCTGCTGCGCGCCCGGCCCGGTCGGGTGGGCCGGCGACACCGGCGGCGGCGACAGGTGGGCAGCGCCGGCGTGGGTTCCGGATGGGACGGCATTCGCCACATCGGACACCTCTTCAAGGAAGGTTGAGAGGTAGGGCCAGACGCGCGCCCAGCGGCTGGGAGGGGGCGAAGACCTTTGAGCTCATGAGATCACCCCGTCTGGAAGCCATCAACCGGCACCGACTTCAAACGCCATGCCAGGGTCGTCGCAACTGCTTCGTTGGCATGAAAAGCCTGTCAGAGCTGCGTTCTGCCGAGTGGTGCGCGGTGCGGGGCTCAGCGCAGCGCCCTCTTGGCAGAACGGCAGCGTCCGGCGCGCGGCTGCTCCGGCGGACCGGCGCGCCGCGCTCCTCAAGGAAGAACCGGTTCCCAGTATGTCAGATATGACATATTCTTCTCTTGTGACGGCTGGCGACAAGCCGCTCGTGTGGCTGCACGGTGAGATCAAGCGTCGCCTCGCAGCCTACGATCGGCTGGGAGAAGGAGACCGATCATGAAAAGCACGAAAAGAGATCGCCTCGAAGCGAACGGATGGAAGATCGGGACCGCCGAGGAACTCCTGGGTCTTTCGCGCGAGGAAGCGGCGTACATTGAGTTGAGGATCAGGCTGAGCGACGCGGTACGCACGCTCCGGCGGCGGCGCTCGATGACGCAGGTGCAGGTCGCCAAGCTTCTGCACTCCAGCCAAAGCCGCATCGCCAAGGCCGAGGCCGCGGACGAATCCGTCTCTCTCGACCTCCTCATCCGGTCCCTCCTTGCTCTGGGAGCGACCGATCACGATCTCGCCCAGGTGATCCACGGGCTGCCTCGTACCCGATCTGCTGCCCGGTAGCGCGGCCGCGACGGGCTGCCTGCGTCCTGGATGGTCGTGGCTGGCCTTGCCCTGAACGGCTACTCCCCCTGCCGTGGCAGCTGCTAAACTAACGGACATGGCCAGGACGATCGATCAGCTGATCAGCAAGGCGCTGTTGCTGCCGGACGGGAAAGCGCCCGGATCGCCACGCGGCTCTTGGAAAGCCCTCACGAGGTGAAGGACGACGCCGTGGATGCGGCGTGGGCCGCCGAGATCGAGCGCCGGTGTGCCGACCTGGACTCCGGCCGCCCTGCCGGAGCGGTGCAATCCTGGCCGGGTCCAGCTCACCGGCGTTTGCCGGCACCGTGGGAACCAGCTTGCCGCGGGTGAGTCCCGCGGCCGATGCCGGTATCACTGTGCCAGGCTGGGATTGGCTTGCATCGCTGTGGTCGAAGGCGATCGCCACCGCCGGCTGGCGCCAGGTCCCTATGTGGTCTCTCCGCAGATCCAAACGGCGGCGGTTCTGGTAGCCTTCCACCCTCGTAAACCTGAACACTGGCCGGAGCGGCCCGCTGAAATCCGCGGGTTCTCCGGCCCTTTACCGGCGCCGCCGCCGGGCGCGCGAGAAAACCGCGCACCCGCGTTCAGGGTTCTCCGGTCCAGCCGAGCAGGGACCGCTCGAAGACCAGCTGCGGGTCCTGCCGGGCGCGCTCCAGGCAGGAGAGGAGATGCCGGACCTGTTCGGCATTGGCGGTTTCCGCTGCGCTTGCCTCGCAGAAGAGCCGCAGCGAGGCCAGTGTCTCGCGGTGAACCTGCTGCGACTCGAAGATGCAGACCATCGATCCGGCCAGCTGCCGCACCTCGCCGAAGCGCCCCTCTTCGAGGTAGACGATGGCGAGCTCCAGCGATACCGCTGCCGTCAGGTAGATGTTGCGCCGGGCCACGAATTCCGCTCGCGCTTGCTCAAAGGAGTCCATCGCCTGCTGCCGGCGCCCCTGGCCTGCGGCCACGCGGCCCTGGAGCCAGAGGAGGCGCACCAGGTCCAGGTCGTGGCCGAGTGCGGTTGCTGCCTCGGTGGCCGCTTGCAGCTGAGCGTCGGCGTCCTGGTAACGCCCCAGATGGCAGAAGCAGACCAGCCGGTTGAATTGCATGACCCAGCGCAGCCGTGGTTCTGCTACGGCGCCGAGCCGTTGCTCCGCTTCGTCCAGCGTCGCCAGCGCGGCGGCAAGGTCCCCCGCGCGCTCCAGCACGGTCGCCTTCTTGATGAGAATCCGCCCAACCGCCTCAGGCGGTGCGATCTGGCGAGCGCGGTCGAGCAGACTTGAGGCCGCCGCCCAGTTGCGCTGATCCCTGCGCAGCGATGCTTCGAGATCGAGCGGCCGCCATTCGGCGAGCAAGCCTGCGTAGCCAAGTGTGATTTCCCCCCACAGGGTCCGGGTCATGGCGAACGCTGCGTCGGCAGCCGGCAGGTCACCCTGTACCCGCAGCGCATTGCCGATGAACGCCCAGGCATAGGCCTGCAGGCGCACTTTCCAGCTGGCGTCGCCCGGCGAGCGTTCGCCAGCTCTCAGGCCAAGCTGCGCCAATTCGAGCGCCTGTTCGGCATTTTCGGCGGCCACCCTCTCGCTCTCCTCGCACAGCCGCTCGCTGAACGCCCAGGTGTGCAAATCCGGGGTCACCTCGATCATCCGTCGCCGCTGCGCGCCCGGCCCATTCGACTGGAAGTGCGCCCAAAGAAGCGGGACGCTGAGTCGGTCATGGCTGGTCGGCAGCGCCCGTCGTCTGGCAGCGCCGCGAGCCATCAGGTCCGCCAGAAACACTGCGATCCCGGATCGTACGGTATCCACGATGGCCTGCTCGGTTTCCGCCGGCCCTCCGCCGCCGGCGCGAGGGCGGCTGGCTAGCGCCGGCGAGGCAGCGGGGGTGAGCACCAGCCGCACCGCCGGCTGTAGAACCGACTCGACAAACGGCAGCGACAGGCCCGCTGCCGCGGCAAGGCGTGTCAGGTGGGGCCGCGACGGGCTCATGTCGCCCGTTTCGTAGCGGCTGATGGTGGTGCGGTCGATCGAGGCCGCGGCGCCCATCTCCTCCTGGCTCGCACCGCGGATCGAGCGCAAAACTCGGACCAGCAGATGTACCTCGTGGGTCGCCACTATCCCCTCCGTTCGATTTGGCGCACAATCTTGTGCATCAAAGGCAAATTTTTTATGTCTAAGGCACGCATTCAGGAGATCCCTGCCACGGTGCCAAGGTGGTGCCGCGGCGCACTCCATGAAAGGAGACAGCATGTCCATCTTCATCTCTCGTCGCCTTGTCCCCGTATTGCTGAGCGGTGCCATCTTGGCTGGTTCCAGCTCGCTGGCATTTGCCGGGACCTTCGGGGCCAACGCTTCCCGCGTGAACCCCTCAACTGCTGCCGGCTTCGTGCTTCCGGGCTGGGATTGGTTGGCATCGCTTTGGTCGAAGGCGACCACCCCGACCGGCAATCGGCAACCACAGCCCACGCCGTTGTGTGGTCTTTCTGCCGATCCAAGCGGCGGCTGTTCCAACTCCTCGCCGTCGGTTGCGCCGACCGGGAGATAATCCAGGCCCTGCCGAGCATCGGCGCCATGGCGATCCAGGCGGGCAAGGCCAAGCTGGACAATTGCACCTTGACTCCCGATCTACCTGACAAGCACCAGGACTTGGCGCTTGGCCGGTGCACCCGTTCAGACCGCGGGTGCACCGGCCTTTTCCTCGAGGCGCTTGCGCCTGGTCAGCAGGAATGCCTCGAAATCCAGCCCTGGTTGATGACGGGCACGCTCCAGGTATAAATGAATGCCGCGCAGCTGCTCCAGGTTGATCGTTTCTGCTTCCAACCCCTGGGAGAAGAGCCGTAGTGCGGCCAACGCTTCCCGGTGGACTCTTTGCGAGTGGAAGATGCGGATCATCGATCGCGCCAGCTCTCGGGCTTCGCCGACGCGGCCTTCTTCCAGGTAGAGGATTGCCAGCTCGATCGATACCAGCGCCGTCTCGTAGCTGTTGTTGCTGGTGGTGAATTCGGCGCGAACCCGTTCCAGGGCGTCGATCGCGTCTTGCCGCTCCCCCTTGCCGGCGGCGACGTGCGCCCTGAGCCACAGCAACCGCAGAAGGTCCAGACGGTTGTCCAGCTCCACCGCCGGCTGGCTCATGCCGGACAGGCGGGACTCCGCTTCCTGATAGCGGCCCAGGCGACACAGGCAGGTGATCTGGTTGTACCGCACCGACCAGCGCAGGCGTGGATCGGTGCCTACCTCGACCAGCGGCGCCGCTTCGTCCAGAGCGCCCAGCGCGGCTTCCGTTTCGTCGATCAGTACCAGCACGGTCGCCTTTTTGACCAGGATCCGCCCCGCTGCTTCCGGCGGTGCAAGCTGGCGGGCACGCTCCAGCAACGCCAAGGCAGTGGACCACTGCCGTTGATCCCGTCGCAGAGAAGCTTCCAGATCGGACAGGCGCCATTCTTCAACCTCGCCGTTGCCGGCCTCAGCCCCTTGGTCCCAAAGCTTGCCTGCGGTGGCGAAGGCCTGATCCGCCGCGGGCAGGTTGCCGCCCACCCGGCGCGCGTTGCCGACGAAGGCCCAGGCGTAGCCCTGAAGGCGGGCGAGCCAGCCGGGCTCACCCAGCGCCAGTTGGGCGGCACGCAGGCCCAGAGTGGCAAGCTCCAGCGCTTCGGCGGCGCTGCGGGCCGCCGCTCTCTCGCTTTCCTCGCAAAATCGCACGCTCATGGCCCAGGTCTGCAGGTGGAAGCCGTGCTCCAGGAGCAGGCGCCTTTCGGCCGGGGTGCGGGATTTCAGGGCTTGCCAGTTGCTGTCGGCATCCTGCCGCTCGGCTTGGGCGCGATGGGCTTGCACCAGCCTGGCGGTGTGGCCCTGCAGGACCTCGCTGAGGATGCGGGTCATGCGCATCACGAAGGCGTTGGTCAGGCGCTGCTCGGCGGGTGTCGGGGCGAACGGGTCGGCGCCGGGGTCGGCGGCTTGTGCCGCCTGTGCTGCTGTGCCCCGCGGGGCGCCGGTGACTGGCGGGGCGCCGGGGCCTTGCGGGGCGGTGGCTGGCCGGCGGTCCGGCGCGTCTCCGGTGTTGAGCGCGTAGAGCAGCGACACCAGGCCGATCACCAGCTCGCTGGCGCCGTCGTCGGTGCCCATGACGGCGGCCAGTTGGTTCAGGCGTTCGCGGGTGAGGCGGATCTTGCCGCTCTCATATTGGGAGAGCTGGCTGGTGACGACGCCGCTGGCCTTGGCGAGGTCCGTCTGCGTCCATCCTCGGACCAGGCGGAGGAGGGTCAGGGAAAGGCCCAGGGGAGGCGGGATCGAGCGTGCCATGCTCAGGGCCTGGTTGCGCCCGGACCTGCAAGGCAGGACGTCGAGCCGAACAAAGGTCTGGTCATAGGCGCTAATACTACCCTACTTCAGGAATTTTTTCACATCTGCTACACAGCGTTGCCTGCCCCCCGTAACGGCCTGGCGCGACTTGTTGCGCCGGCCGGCCACCCGTAAGAAATCCACCGCTGGCGCGTGTAGGGAATAGAGGCAGCACGCAGGCGGGCAGGCAGGGTGGCGGCCCAGGAGGGTCCGATGGCTTCGTTCTGGCGCGATATCCGGTTCGGTGGGCGCATTCTGGCCAAGGCGCCGGGGCATACGGCGGCGGCGGTGATCGCGCTCAGTCTCGGCATCGGGTTGACGACGGCGACGTTCAGCATCGTGTACGGGATCTTGTGGAGCGGCCTGCCGTATCCGCATGCGGAGCGGCTGATGAAGGTGGACAGCCAGAACCCGTCGCACGACCAGACGTTCCAGCCGGTGGACGTGCACGACTACCTGGACTGGTGCCGGCGCCAGCGGTCTTTCGAGGGGCTGGCCGGCAGCAACAGCACCACCGTGACGATGAGCGGCAAGGAGCGGCCCGAGCGGCTGGACGGCGCCTGGATCACCGCCAACGGCCTGCAGCTGCTGGGCATCAAGCCGCTGCTCGGGCGCGGCTTTCAGGCCGGCGAGGACCGGCCTGGGGCGACGCCGGTGGTGCTGCTGGGCTACCAGCTATGGCAGAACCGCTTTGGCGGCGATCCCAAGGTGATCGGCAGGGCGGTGCGGGTCAACGGCCGCGCGACGACGGTCGTCGGCATCATGCCGCCGGCGTTCCGGTTCCCGGACAACGAGCAGCTGTGGCTGCCGCTGGAGCTGGACGCGGGGCGCAGCGAGCGCGGCAAGGGCGATCCGATCCAGGTGTTCGGGCGGCTGCGGCCCGGGGTGACGCGGGACCAGGCGGATGCGGAGATGGCGGCCATCGCGCAGTCGCTGGCCAGGGAGTTCCCGCGCACCAACCGCGGACTGACGGCGTCGGTGGGGCCGCTGGCCGAGCGGCACCTGGACGATGGCACCCACTACCTGCTGTACAGCATGCTGGGGGCGGTCGGCTGCGTGCTGCTGATCGCCTGCATCAACGTCGCCAGCCTGATCATGTCGCGCGCCACCCAGCGCACGCGCGAGATGGCCTTGCGTGCGGCGCTGGGGGCGTCGCGCCGGCAGGTGATCCTGCAGGTGCTGACCGAAAGCCTGATCCTGGCGCTTTTGGCGAGCGGCGTCGGGCTCGGCCTGGCGTGGGCGGGCATCGTCTCGTTCAACCGCGCCATCCAGGTGGCCAATCCGCCGACGTGGCTGCACATCGCGTTCGACCTGCCGGCGCTGCTGTGCGCGCTGGCGGCGACCTTGGCGGCGGCGGTGGTGTCGGGGCTGGTGCCGGCGCTGCAGGTGTCGCGGGCGCGGCTCAACGAGGTGCTCAAGGACGAGGGGCGCGGCTCGACCAGCCTGCGGCTGGGCAGGCTGAGCCGCCTGGTGGTGGTGGCGGAGCTGGCGCTGTCGTGCGTGCTGCTGATCGCCACCGGCATGATGGTCAAGAGCACGGTGCTCGCCCGCTCCGCCCCGGTCGGCTTCGTCGCCGACCGCGTGCTGACGGTGCGGGTGCCTCTCTTCGAGAGCAACTATCCGCGGCCGCTCGATCGCGGCGCCTTCTACCAGCGGCTGCTGGAGCGCCTGCGGACGCTGCCGGGGGTGGAGGCCGCCGGCGCCTCGACCGCGCTGCCCAGCATGTCGTGGAACAGCGAAGCGTACGTCGTCGACGGCCGCGCCTACGCCAACGAAACCGACTTCCCCGTGGCGCACAGCGACGTGGTGACCGAGGGGACCTTTGCCGCCCTCGGCGTGCGGCTGCTGGCCGGCCGCGAGTTCGAGCGCCTGGACACGCCGACGTCGCAGCCGGTGGCGCTGGTCAACCAGAGCCTGGCGCGCAAGCTATGGCCGCGCGACAGCCCGCTGGGCAAGCGCCTGCGGCGCGCCAGGGCCGGGCACGACGAGCCCTGGCGGACGGTGGTCGGCGTGGTGCCGGACCTGCTGATCTACGGCATCGGCGACCGCCAGCCGGAGGGCTTCTTCCTGCCGGTGACGCAGGTGGGCGCCGAGCGGCTGAGCTACGTCCTGCGCACCCGGCGCGAGCCGCTGTCGCTGGTCGCGGCGGTGCGCGCCCAGGTGACGGCGCTGGATGCCGACACGCCGATCTACTTCGTCAGGACCATGGAGCAGAACATTGCCCTGGACCACTACTTCACCGACCTGTTCGGCATCATGTTCGGCATCTTCGGCCTGTGCGCCCTGGTCCTGGCCGCGGTCGGCATCTACGGCGTCATCGCCTTTTCGGTCGAGCGGCGCACGCAGGAGATCGGCGTGCGCATGGCGCTGGGCGCGCGGCGCGGCGACGTGCTGGCGATGCTGATGCGCCAGGGCGTCGTGCAGCTGGGCATGGGGCTGGCGCTGGGCCTGCCGCTGGCCTTCGCCTTTTCGCGCCTGCTGGCCCAGTCGCTCTTCCGCGTCCAGCCCGGCGATCCCGCGGTCTTCACGGCGGTGACCGCCGGCATGTCCACGGTCGCCCTGCTCGCCTGCCTGCTGCCCGGCCAGCGGGCTACCGAGATCGATCCCAACGTGGCGTTGCGCTCCGACGTCTAGGTGGCTGGGGGGCTGACCAGCGACAGGGCTTGCTCCAGCAGCTCGTCGCGGCCGGCGGCGAGGCCGGCGCGGGTGGGCTCGCTGGGAACGGTGGGCTCGACGGCGCGGCCGGCGGGGAGGGCGTCGGCGGCGGGGAGGGCGCCGGTCCAGATGAGGGTGAGGCCGCCGGGCAGGGGAGCGGTGTCCAGGCTGCCGGTGGCGCCGGCGGTGGCGGCGCCGACGATCGGCCCCAGGTGCAGCTCGGCGGCGGCGGCCAGAAAGGCTTCCGCCAGGCCGGAGTCGCGGGCGCTGGCGATGAAGGCCAGGCGGCCGCCGACGTGGGGGGCGGTCGGCGCGATGGGCGTGGCGCTCGGCGAGTAGGTGACGCCGGCGCGGTCCGGCAGAGTCCAATGCGGCACCTGCTCGCGGCGCACCGCGGCCGGCGCGGTGACCAGGTGGCCCAGCAGCGTGTCGGTGGAGCGCACGTAGCCGCGCAGATCGAAGACGACGCCGGCGGCCCGCGCCAGCCGCGGCAGGGCCTCTTGCAGCGCCTTGTCGGTGAGGTGCGCCAGGTCGACGACCAACACCCCCGGTTTGACCTCGCGCACGGCGTCGTGCGCCGGCGACGATTCCGCCTGGCCGATGGCGACGGAGTGCGGCACCGCCAGGTCGCGCGGGGCGGGCGTCTTGGCGGCGGCGGTGCCGGTGGCGCCGCCGGCGGTGGCGCTCGGCGGGGCGGCGCTGGCGACCTGCAGGCGCAGGGGGTCGCCCGGCGGCCCCAGGGAGAGGCGGGAAAGGGCCTGCCAGCGGCGCCATTGCGGCGTCGCGGCGGCCACCTGCCGCTCGGCGGCGGCGAGCGCGATGGCGGTGGGACGGCCGGCGATCTGCAGCACGGCGTCGCCCGCATGCAGGCCCAGGTCCGCTGGCTTGGGTGCGACTTCGGTGACCACCAGCTGCTGGCCGATCCAGGCCCAATCGAGCGGCAGCCGCTGCAGGTGGGCTTCGCCGGCGGCGGCCAGCACCGCCTGGCCGTCGCCGGTCACCGCCAGCATGCGGCGCAGCACGGTGAGCAGGGCGGCGTCGTCGGCGGTGACGGCGGCGTCGCGCAGCGCCTGCGGCAGCGCTTCCTGCCAGCGGCGGTCGCCCGGCGGCAGGCCCGGGTGGAAGTGCTGCAGGACGTTCCAGGCCAGCGCCACGGTGGCCAGGCGGCCTTCGCGGCCGGCGAGCGAAAAGGCGGGCTGCGGCGGGGCGGCGGTCGCGGCGCCTGTGGCGGCCGCGGTGGTCGTGGCGCCTGCCGTGGTCGCCGCGGCGTGCGGCAGGGTGCCGGCGCTGTCGGCGTAGAGCGCCGTCGGCACGGCGACGGCCGCGCCGCCGCCCAGGTCGGCCCGGAAGAGGGCCGGGGGCGCCGGCGGTTGGTCGTCGCCGGGTGGGCGCGCAGCCGCCGGCTCGCGCAGGATCGTGCTGGTGAAGAGCGACCGCCGCCCGGCGCCGCCCAGGCCGATGTGACTCCACCGCACCACCGACAAGGCGCTCGGAGAGACGCCCGGCGGCTGGCCGCTGTCCACGGCGGGCGGCGGCGAGCCGGCCGCGTAGACCCGCAGGGTGGGCGCCAGCGGCGCGAACAGCGATTGCAGCGCCGCGGCCAGCGCCGTGCCGTCGCGCGGTGACCTGGCGCCGGCGCCGCCGCCGGCAGTGCCGGTGCTGCCGGCCGCGGCGGCGCTGGCGGGCGCCGGGTCCAAGGCGGCGACGGCGGCGGCGGCGAAGGCGCCCCAATCGGCCTGGGCCACCTGGTCGCTGGGATGGAAGTAGCGCACGTAGCCGAGCAGGCGGGTGAAGGCGACCAGGTTGGCCAGCGAGCCCTCGGTCAGAGGCCGCGGCGCCTGCCCGGCGGCGGCGGGGCCCAGGTCGTCGAAGGTGGCGGCGTCGATCCAGGCCACGCCCTCGCCGGTGACGTGCAGGCCGATGCCGATGGCCTGGGCGTCGGCGGCCACGTCGCCGGTGACTTCGTAGAGGCGCCAGCGTTCGCTGGTGATCGGCCGGTCGGCCATGCCGGCAAGGGTGCCGGTCTTGCTGGCCGGCCGCTCGATGCCCAGCCACAGCTCGGCGCGGCTGGCGCCTTCGACGCGCACCGCGGCGCGGAACCGCACGCGCCGACCGCGCCAGGCGCCGGCGGCGAAGCGCTGCACCAGGAGGCCGGTGCCGTCGGCGCCGAAAGCATAGGTGTTGATCTTGGCGCACAGGCGGCCCTGGTAGGGCTGGTCGTCGCTCAGCACGACGCCGAAGCCGGCATTGCGCGATTCCGTCGTCATCGTCCAGCCGGCGGGGGAGCCCCCGGCTTCCCCCTGCTCAAAGTCGAGATCGACCGGCGCCGCCGGCAGCGGCTTGGGGGCGGCGGCCGGCGCCGGTGCCTTGGCAGCCGTGGCAGGCGGCGATGCCGGCGGCGGGGCCGGCGCGGCGCTCGCGGATGGGTCGGCTGGCGCTGCCGGCGCTGCGGGCGCGGCGGGGGCACAGATCGCCAGCGCGGCGCACAGCACTAGAACCAGGCTCCCAGGCGAGCGCTTCATCGGGGATTCTCCTTGCATGCGTGCCCGACCGCCTGACCGATCGCGCTCTCGACCACGTTGCCGGCGATCGTGGCACCATGGAGATGCTTTGAGCACGCGCGCCCGAGTGTACCCGAAGCCCCGGTGCCCGCGGCGGCGGATCGAGAATGGAGAATAATCACCCCAGACCTGCCGGCGACGCCGCATGCGATCCAACCTGCTCATCTACGGAGTGACCGGCTACCTGGGCGGGCTGATCTCGCGCCTGGCCGCGGCGGCGGGGCTGCCGCACGTGGCCGCCGGCCGCGACCTGGAGCGGGTGCAGGCGCACGCCGACCGGCTGCTGCTGCCGGCGCGCGCCTTTTCGCTCACCGACCCGGCCAAGGTGGAGCGCGGCCTGGCCGGCGCCGCGGTGGTGCTCAACGCGGCGGCGCCGTTTGCCGAGACCGCCCTGCCCCTGGCCGAAGCCTGCCTGCGCGGCGGCGTCCACTACCTGGATCTGGCCGACGCCTTCGACGACCTGGAGGCCATGCGCCAGCTCGACGCCCGCGGCCGCGAAGCAGGAGTCATGCTGCTGCCCGGCGCCGGCTTTGCCGTCGTGCCGACGGATGCGCTGGCGGCGCGCCTGCGGCGGCGGCTGCCGTCGGCGGTGCGCCTGCGCGTCGCCTGCGAAGCCACGGGCGCCCTGTCGCGCGGAGCCCTGGCGGCGCTGCTGGACAGAACCCACCGCCAGGGCCGCCGCCGCCGTCAGGGGGAGCTGGTGGATGCCTGGGCGGGCGACCAGGTGCGCCGCATCGACCTGGGCGCCGGTCCTCGCCTGGCGGTGACCGACGCCTGGCGCGGCGACCTGGTGAGCGCCTACTGGAGCGCGGTGTTTTCCGACATCGACACCTACGCGGTCCATCCCCCGGCGCTGCGCCGCCTGATCGTCGCCGCGCGGCCCGGCGCCGCGTGGCGCCTGCTGGGCGGCGGCGCCGCGCTGGCGCTGCTGCGCCGCATGGTCCGCTGGCTACCCCCCGGACCCGACGAAGCCGCCCTGGCCGCCGGCGCCACCCGCATCTGGGCCGAAGCCGAAGACGCCCACGGCAACCGCATCGAAGCCCGCCTGAAGGGCCCGCACTCCTACCTGTTCACCGCCCGCGCTGCCCTGTGGATCGCCCAGCGCGTCCTGGCCGGCCGCCTGCGCGTCGGCTTTCAAACCCCCGCCACCGCCTACGGCCCCGACCTGCTCGACCGCCTGGTCGAAGAGATCGAAGACGTCGCGCTGATCTGATGGCGACGGCCCCAATGCCCTACGCTGCCGCTTGCGCCCGAACCAAGCCGGCATGGTGCCGGCGCATGCGATCACACAATCGGAAGCGATCGGACCCTTACCTGGCGATCCTCGATTGTCACGGCGCAGGGCTGGCCTAAGGCCTCAGCGAGGAAAAAAGAGACTGCCGTCAGGCGTCGGGCGATGACGACGGGATCGCCACTCGTGAGACGAAGAGTAATGAGACTGGGGCGGCTTAGGCCTCGTAAGGCGAGGAGAGCCGAAAAGTCGAGGTCCTGGGTAATGATGGTGCGCCTTTCAGCCCGGCAAGGACGAGCAACTCCTCATCAGATGCCGTCGCAGGTGCAAGTGTCGAAGCGCGCACGATATCCCAGCCGTCGAAACCAGCGCCGGGAGGCACCTGGCTTTCGAACCATCAGGCGTTTCCGGCTCAAGCAGACTCGACGCGATGAATCTGATCGGAAGCCAACCAAGCGGCATATTGCATCGCCTGGCGCACATCCTCTTCTTCCAGCTCAGGGTAGGCCGCAACCACTTCTGCAACAGATCGCCCCGCCGCAAGTGTCTTGAGGATCACTCCGACGGTGATTCGCATTCCGCGGATCGTGGGCTGTCCGAGGCAAATGTGGGGGTCGATCGTGATGCGTTCCAACTGCCTCATACTGCGATGTTAGCATGCACCGCACCTCGCCCATGTCGGGACCGTGATCAACGCGCGGCGCATCAACGGTTCGGCTCTGGGCGTAAAATGGCCGGGATGAGGCGGTTGACCCCTCTTTGCCGCTGGGTGGCGGCGGTTCTTGTGCTGAGCAGCTTGAGCCTGCTGTTCGGCACCCCCCTCTGTGACTCCGACAGGTGCCCGATGAGGGCGTCGCAGCGCGCCACGTGCAGGGCGATGGGGCGCGACTGCTGCCAGTCTCGCGGGGGAGCGCTTTCCCATGCGTCCCCGCAGGCGCCGCGGATCGCGGCGGCGGTCACCCCTGCCTGCACGCCGACCCCGGCGAGCCGGGACGAGCGGATTGCGGATGCAGGCTCGTCTTTGCCCGACGCCGCGCCGGCGGTCGTCCAGGGCGTCGGTCTCTTCACGCTCCTCGCCGTCTTCCGCATCTAGGGTCCTTTTCCCAGGAGAAGTGTGTCCGGCCGGTCCCCGCGTGGGCCGTCCCCCGACTCTTGCGCTGGAGGACTCATGTTCGTGAAGACTGCTCTGTCGTTGCTTCTGGTCACCCTTCTGGCCGCCGCCGCGTGGGCGCGGCAGGAGGCTGAACCGCACCCCTTCGCTGCCTTGACCGAGGACTCTCCGTTCGCCGGCGCGGCGCAGCTCGACCGGCGCACGCTGCTGGCGACGGTGGCGCGGCGCAATCCCACCCTGGATGCGGCTCGCCTTGCGTGGCAGGCAGCGGCCGCCAGGCCTGCCCAGGAGCGCGGCCTGCCCGATCCGATGGTCTCCTACCGCTTCGCGCCGGGGAGCGTCGCGGGCAGCGGCCTGCGCTTCGGCCAGGAGGTCGAGCTGAGCCAGGACGTCCCGCTCCCAGGCCGGCGCCGGCTGCGTGGCGACCGGGCCGCCGCCGCGGCCCGCGGCGCCGCGGCGGAGTATCGCGCGACGCTCCTCGACCTCCTGACGGTGGCGTCGCAGCTCTACGACGACGACGGCCTGGCGAGCTGCAGCCTGGCGATCGTGGCGCAGCATCGGGCGCTGCTCGCCGAGCTGCAGCAGGTCGCCGCCGGCCGCTATGCCGCGGGGCTCGTGCCGCAGCAGGACCCGATCCAGGCCGAGCTCGAAGGCGCCAAGATGCTCCGCCGCCAGGTGGAGCTCGAGGCGCAGCGGGAGACGATCGTCGGCCGCCTCGATGCGCTCCTGCACCTGCCCGCGGACCGCCCGCTGCCGCCGCCGGCCCGCGAGCCGGAGGCGCCCGAGAACGATCAGCCGGCGACGGCGGCGCTGGTCGCCGCCGCGCTGGCCGCGCGGCCCGAGCTTGCGGCGCGCGCGGCCGCGGTGGAGGCTGAGGGCGCGGACCTTGCCCTGGCGCAGCTGGCCTGGATGCCCGACCTGGCGCTGCGCGGCTCCTACAACTCGATGTGGAACGAGCCCGGATACCGGTGGATGGCGGGCTTGGCCGTCAACCTGCCGGTGCGGCGGGACCGCCTGGCGGGTGAGCGGGCGGAGGCGGAAGCGCGCCTGGCGCAGGCGAAGGCCGACCTGGCCGCCACCGCAGACCGCATCGGCGCGGAGGTCCGCGGCGTGGCGATCGGACTGCAGGAGGCTCACCACGTGCTGGCGATCTTCGCCAGCCGGCTGCTGCCCGCGGCGCGCGACCAGGTGCAGGCGGCGCGCTCGGGTTTCGAGACCGGACGCGGCAGTTTCCTGGGGGTGATCGACGCGGAGCGGAGCTTGCGCGACGTCGAGCTTGGCCGGGAGCAGGCCATCGCAGCTCTGCATCACCAGCAAGCCGAGCTCGATCGGGCGCTGGGACGGCTGCCGGCCGGCCTTCCCGCGGCTCTCCTCGAACCTGCCGCCGAGCGCCCGGCAGCTGGTTCGCCACCCCCACCGCACCGCGGCCAGGAAGGGGGCTCGCGATGACCCCGCCGGATCCGGCGCGCCGCCGGTCCGTGCTCGTCGTCCGCGCCGGGCTGGCCGCCGGGGCGCTCGTCCTCCTGTTCATCGCGCGCGGTGCGCTCCTCGCCTGGTTCACCATCGGCGCCGGCGGCGGTCCGGCCGTGGCGGGCGCCGGCCCGGGCGCGGCCGCGCACGGTTCACCGCCGGCAGCCGCGCCGCCGGCAGCCGTGCCGGCGCCGGGAAGCGACGTCGCCTACTACACCTGTTCGATGCACCCCTCGGTGCGCCAGAACGCGCCGGGGAAGTGCCCGATCTGCGACATGGACCTCATTGCGGTGCGCCGCGACGAGGCGCAGAGCGGGATCGTCACGCTCGACGACGGACGGCAGCAGCAGATCGGGCTGCGCACCGGCGTCGTGGCTGTGCGGCCGTTCGCGGATCGCATCACGACGGTCGGTCGGGTCGCCTACGACGAGAGCCGGCTGCACGACGTGAGCCTCAAGTTCGCCGGCTGGATCGGCAAGCTCTACGTCGACCAGACCGGGCAGCGGGTGCGACGGGGCCAGACCCTCTTCACGCTCTACAGCCCGGAGCTCTACGGGGCCGAGCAGGAGTACCTCGCGGTGCTCGCCAGCCAGCGCGCGGCGCGGGCGAGCGCCGCGCCCGACCGGGCCGACTACCTGGTCGAGGCGTCGCGCCAGAAGCTGCGGCTCTGGGACCTCGGCGACGACGAGGTCGGCCGCATCGCCGCGCGCGGCGCGCCGGATCGGGAGGTTCCGATCGCCTCGCCGGCAGCGGGCTGGATCGTCGAGAAAAACGTGGTGCAGGGCGCGAGCGTGCAGCCCGGAATGAAGCTCTTCCGTATCGCGGACCTCGACCGCGTCTGGGTCGAGGCGGCAGTCGAGGAAGGCCAGATCGGCCAGGTCGCGGTCGGCGCGCCGGCAACCATCACCCTGCGCGCTCTGCCGGCCAGGGAGCTGCAGGGCCGGGTGAGCCTGATCGAGCCGGCCCTCGCCGCCGAGACCAGGACGGCGACCGTGCGGATCGAGGTGAGAAATCCGGCGGGTGCCGCGGGGCCGGACCTGCGCCCCGAGATGTATGCCGAGGTGGAGCTGGGCGGTTCGCGCCGGCAAGCCCTGGTGGTGCCGGAGTCGGCGGTCCTCTACACCGGCCCGCGCACCCTGGTGTTCGTCGACCTGGGCGGCGGCCGCTTCCGCCCCCGCGAGGTGCGGCTCGGCGCGAAGTCGGCCGGCGCGTACGAGGTGCTGGCGGGCCTGCGGGAGGGCGACCGGGTGGTCACTTCCGGCAACTTCCTGCTCGACGCGGAGAGCCGGCTCACCGGCGCGGCGGAGGGCGGATCATGACGCCGCCGAGCGCGCCGGGGACCGTCGGCAGGGTCATCGCGGCGGCGGCCCGCAACCGCTGGTTCACCCTGCTCTGCGTCGCCGGCCTGGCTGCCTGGGGTTGGCATGCCCTGCGTCACGGACCGCTCGACGCCATCCCGGATCTGTCGGACGTGCAGGTCATCATCTTCACCGAATGGCCGGGCCAGAGCCCGGACCTGGTCGAGGATCAGGTCACCTTCCCGATCTCCGCCGGCTTGCTCGCGGCGCCGCGGGTGCGCTTCGTGCGCGGCCAGTCGATGTTCGGCATGTCGTTCGTCTATGCCATCTTCGAGGACGGGACCGACATCTACTGGGCGCGCTCGCGCGTCCTCGAATATTTGAACCAGGCGCAGGGCGCGCTGCCCGCGGGCGTCCGTCCGCGCCTCGGCCCGGACGCCACCGGCGTCGGCTGGGTCTTCGAGTACGCCCTGGTCGACCCGAGCGGCCGGCACGACCTGCAGCAGCTGCGCGCGCTGCAGGACTGGAACCTGCGCTACGCGCTCGCCAGCGTGCCGGGAGTCGCCGAGGTGGCCTCGGTCGGCGGTTTCGTCAAACAGTACCAGGTGCAGCTCGACCCGACGCGGCTGCGGGCCTACGGTATCGCCGCGGCGACGGTGGTGGAGAAGGTGCGCGCCTCGAACCAGGAAGCGGGCGGCAGTGCCATCGAGCTGTCCGGCCACGAGTACGTGATCCGCGGCCGGGGCTACGTGCGCAGCCTCGCCGACCTCGAGGAGGTGCCGCTCAAGGTCGGACCCGGCGGCACGCCGGTGCTCCTCCGCGACGTCGCCGTGGTGAGCCTCGGTCCCGAGGAGCGGCGCGGACTGGCCGAGCTGGGCGGCCAGGGCGAAGCGGTGGGCGGCATCGTGGTGATGCGGTACGGAGAGAACGCGCTCGCCGTCATCCGCGCCGTCAAGGTGCGCCTCGGCGAGATCGAGCGCAGCCTCCCTGCGGGGGTGCGCGTGATCACGACCTACGATCGGTCGCGGCTCATCGAGGAGTCGATCGCGACCCTCCGCCACACCCTGATCGAGGAGATGGTGGTGGTGTCGCTGGTCATCTTCCTCTTCCTGCTCCACGCGCGAAGCGCCCTGGTGCCGATCCTCTCGCTGCCGGTCGCCGTGCTGCTCGCCTTCATCCCGATCTTCTACCAGGGGCTGACGGTCAACATCATGTCGCTCGGCGGCATCGCCGTGGCCCTGGGCGCGATGGTCGATGCCTCGATCATCCTGATCGAGAATATCCACCAGCACCTCGAGCGCTGGGAAGCGGCAGGCCGGCCGGAAGGCAGGCCCGGCCAGGTGCAGCAGATCGTCGCCGCCATGCAGGAGGTCGGCCCCAGCCTCTTTTTCGCGCTGCTCGTGATCACCGTGGCCTTCCTGCCGGTCTTCACCCTGGAAGGCACCGAGGGCCGCCTCTTCCGGCCGCTCGCCTTCACCAAGACCTGGTCCATGGGCTTTTCCGCCGTGCTCGCGGTCACCCTGGCGCCGGCGCTCGCGGTGCTCTTGATCCGCGGCAAGATCCGCCGGGAAGCCGACAACCCGCTCAACCGCTGGTTGATCCGAGCCTACGCGCCCGTCGTCCGTTTCGTGGTCGATCACCGCCTGGCGGTGATCGGTACGGCGGTCGCGCTGCTCGTGCTGTCGCTGCCCGCCTGGTTCCGCCTCGGGCAGGAGTTCATGCCGCCGCTCAACGAAGGCGTGATCCTCTACATGCCGACCGCGCCGCCGGGGATGTCGATCGCCACCGCGTCGCGGACGCTGCAGGCGATGGATCGCCGGCTCGCCGCCTTCCCGGAGGTGGCAACGGTGTTCGGCAAGATGGGCCGCGCCGAGTCGCCGACCGATCCGGCGCCGATCGGCATGGTGGAGAGCGTCGTGACGCTCGCGCCGCGCGCGCAGTGGCGGGCCGGTCTGACCTGGGACGGCTTGATCCGCGAGATGGACAGGAAGCTGCAATTTCCCGGCATGCCCAACGTCTGGTGGATGCCGATCCAGACCCGCACCGAGATGCTCGCGACGGGCATCAGGAGCCCGCTGGGAATCAAGATCTTCGGCGACGACCTCCAGGCGATCGAAAAGGTTTCGATCGCGATCGAACAGGCCGTCGCCGCTGTGCCGGGGACCCGCAGCGCCTATGCCGACCGGGCGCAGGGCGGCCTCTACCTCGACGTACGGGTCGACCGTCCGGCGGCGGCGCGCTACGGGCTCACCGTTGCCGACGTGGACGCGGTCGTCGCCTCGGCGATCGGTGGTGAAGAGGTCTCCCGTACCATCGAAGGGCGCGAGCGCTATCCGATCTCGGTGCGCTTCGCCCGCGACTACCGCGCCGACCCGCAGGCGCTGCTCACCCAGGTGCTGGTCGCGACGCCCGCCGGGGCGCAGGTGCCGCTCGGCGCCGTGGCACGGGTCGAGGCCGCCGCCGGGCCGCCGATGATCCGCAGCGAAGGCGGCCGCCTGGTCGGCTTCGTCTTCGTCGACGTCGCCGATCGGGCCATCGCCGACTACGTCAGGGACGCGCGGCGGCAGGTCGAATCCAAGGTTGCCTTGCCGCCGGGGATGCGCGTCGAATGGGCGGGGCAGTTCCAATCCTTCGCGCGCGCCAAGGCGCGGTTGCAGCTGGTGGTGCCGCTCACCCTGCTCCTGATCGTGCTCCTGCTCTACCTCAATACCCGCTCGGGCGTCGAAACCGGCATCGTCTTGCTCGCCGTGCCGTTCTCGCTCATCGGCGCGGTCTGGCTGCTCTTCGCGCTGCACTACAACGTCAGCGTGGCGGTCTGGGTCGGCCTGATCGCGCTGGCGGGCCTGGACGCCGAGACCGGCGTGGTGATGCTGCTCTACCTCACGCTCTCGCACCGGCGCTTCCAGGCGGAAGGTCGCCTGCACTCGTTCGCGGACCTGCGCGAGGCGATCGTCGACGGCGCCGCGCACCGCATCCGGCCGAAGCTGATGACCGTCGTCACCATGATCGTCGGCCTGCTCCCGATCCTCTGGAGCTCCGGCACCGGCGCCGACCTGATGAAACGGATCGCGGCGCCGATGGTGGGCGGCCTGGTGAGCTCCTTCCTGCTCGAGCTCGCGGTCTACCCGGCCGTCTTTGCGCTCTGGAAAAACCGGGAAGTGCGCCGGTGAGATGAAGTCGGTCGGTGTGCGCCCGTTTGGCGTCACCGCGCGCACCGGCGCCGGCGCCGCGACCTTAACACGCGCAATATGGTGTATTCTTGCGGAAGCAAGATCAATTTTGCGTGGATTTTCCAAGTAGTTCCCAAGTGGCAATGTTTGTATGTCCGCAGAAATCGGGTGCCAATGTCTTCAGCAATGACCTTGTTGTTGATGGCCGCAATCGGCCTTGCCGGCTTCTCGGGAGAGCGCGCCGGCACAATGCCTGCGACCGACCCTTCCAGGTCCGCCGCCCGGGCGCTGGCCGCGGTGGTGGAATCGCCTGAGCCGGGGCGCACCTTTGCCGAACCGCTGCTCGCCGCGGGGAGGCCGGACGCTGGCGAAACGCGACTGCTGCGGCAGGCGATCGAGGCGTACCGCGCCGCGGCCGACGTCGAAGCGGTGCAACCGATCCTTCAGTTCCTGGATCGGCACCCGGCTTCGGTTTGGAAGCCGTCGCTGCTTGCCAACCTGGCGGTGCTCTACCGCCATACCGGCTACCTCGATCGCGCGCTGGACGCCGCCGGCGAGGCGTGGCGGCTGACCAAGGCGTCGGCCGACCCGGAGGTGCGCAAGATCGCCGACAGCGCGCTCGCCACCTGTTTGGAGCTGGACTCTTCGCTCGGCCGGACCGACGAGCTGGCGGCGCTCCTGGTCGAGGTCCGCGATCGGCCCCTGGGAGGCCATGCGGCGGAAACCGCGTCGGGTGCGCGATCGAGCCTGTGGCAGATGCGCACCGATCCGGCAGGCTCCTTCCGCTGCGGGCCGCTGGCCCTGGAGCGGGTGAGTCAGGTGCTGCATCCCGGTGCGCCGGTGGACCGGCGCCTGCTGGAGTATCCGTCCACCTTCCAGGGCACCAGCCTGGCCGAGCTGGTGAAGCTGGCGCAGACCTCGGGCCTGGGCCTCCACGCCGTGCGGCGCGAGGCCGGCTCGCTCATCCCGGTGCCGTCCGTCGTGCATTGGAAAGCGGACCACTTTGCCGCCCTGGTCGAGGAGCGACAGGGACGCTACCGGGTGAAGGACCTGACCTTCGGCGACGATCGGTGGCTCAGCCGGCAGGCGGTGGAAGAAGAGTCGACCGGCTATCTGCTGGTGCCGCAGAGCGCGGGTCCGCGGCCCGGCTGGCGGGCGGTGGCAGAGTCCGAGGCCGCCGGGGTGCGCGGCCGCGGTGTGAGCGCCAACCCCAACCCGGGCGCCACGACGCCGGGCGATCCGAAGAAGCCCCAGCTGCCCGGCGACTGCAACGCCGGCTCCGACAGCGGCATGCCGCGCTACAACTTCCATGCCGCGGTGATCAGCCTGAACGTGACCGATTCGCCGGTGGGGTACCGGCCGCCGCGCGGACCCGCCATGCGCTTCGGCATCACGTACAACAGCCGCGAGGACTTTCAGCCCAGCACCTTCACCTTCCCCAACCTGGGGCCGCGCTGGAATTTCGACTGGCTCTCCTACGTCGAGGACGACGACCCCAACCTCAACGGCAGCACCATCCGTGTGGCGGAGCGCGGCGGCGGCTCGTACGTGCTGCCGCAGTCTTCAGGTGCATCGTGGATGTATGGACCCAACGCCCGCGGCTCCCACGAGACGGTGACGCGGCTGTTCGCCAGCGGCGGCACGACGACCATCGGCTTTGCGCGCCAATATCCCGACGGTTCGCAGGAGGTGTATCAACAGTCGGACGGCGCCACGACCATGCGCAAGTATTTCCTCACCTCGGTGGTGGACCCGGCGGGCAACGGCGTGACCCTGAGCTACGACGCCGCGACGATGCGCCTGCTGTCGATCACCGATCCGCTGGGCCAGCAGACGACGCTCACCTACGATCCCACGGATATCTACAAGGTCACCGCGGTCACCGATCCGTTTGGCCGCCAGGCGGTCTTCACCTATTCCGGCGGGCTGCTGCAGAGCGTGACCGATGCGATGGGGTTGACGTCGTCGTTCGCCTACGGTCCGCCCTACGGCGGTTCGCTCCCCGCGACCGACTTCATGAGCTCGATGACCACACCGTACGGCACCACCGCCTTTGAAACCTATGAGCAGCAGCCCACGGACCCCAACGGCACCGCGGATCCGACGCTGCTTGGCAACACGCGCTGGCTGCTGGCGACGGACCCGGTCGGCGACCGCGAACGGATCGAGTTCCGGCACCTGGCGCCGGGCGTCCAGCAGACGACCGGCGAACCGGTGCCGGCGGGATTCGACAACAGCAACCTTGCCTATCGCAACACTTTCTATTGGAACGCCACGGCGATGTTGACCTACAGCGATTCCGATCCCAATCGCTATCTGAATGCATCGTACCTCCAGCACTGGCTGCACGACGGCACCGGCTCGATTCCCGCCGTCGCCTCGATCCTGGAAAGCGAGCAGGCGCAGGGACAGCATCGCATCTGGTACAGCTACCCGGGCGAGCCGGCGGCGCAATATCAAGGGACGCTTTCGACACCGACCGCGGTGGCGCAGGTGCTCGATAGCGGACAGACGCAGCTGTACACCCAGACCTATGACGGCTCCGGGCGGTTGCTCAGCCGTATCGATCCGGTGGGTCGCACCTACTCCTACCACTACGCCAGCAATGGCATCGATCTGGCCTTCATCGACAACGACCTGCTCCACGAGCAGGTGATGGCCGCGGCGTACAACTCGGCGCACCGTCCGCTCTCCTATACGAATTACGCGGGACAGGCCACCGTCGCCACCTACAACAGTTTCGGCCAGCTCACCTCGGTCACCCGGCCCGACGGGGTGGAGACCACCATCACCTACGACGGCCGCGGATTTCCCACCAAGGTGGCCCGCGTGGGCACCTCGTACCAGGAGACCTACACCTACGACCCGGTGGGGCGCATAGAGACCTGGACCGGAACCGACGGCTATACGATGACCTTCGGCTACGACAACCTGGACCGCCTGACCAGCATCACCTATCCGGACGGCACCAGCGAACAGGTGGTGTTCAACCTCCGCGACGTGGTCCTGTATCAGGACCGCATGGGGAGGGCCACCACCTACACCTACGACGCCGCCGACCGCCGGCAGTCGATGACCGACGCCGCCGGTCGTACGACGTACTTCTCCTGGTGCGGTTGCGGCGCCCTGGACCAGATGACCGACCCGTTGGGTCATTCGACCTCCTGGTTGAACGACAACCTCAATCGCGTCGTCGGCAAGAGCATCAACGGGCAACTGAGCGTGCTGTATGGCTTTGACGGGTCCGGGCGCCTGGTCGGCAAGACCGACGCGCTCGGTCAGGTGACCAACTATTCGTACAACGTCGACAACTCCCTGGCAGCGATCGCCTATCAGAATGCAGTTCACCCCACGTCCGGGGCAACCTTCGCCTACGACCCGTTCTATCCGCGGCTCATCCAGCAGGTCGACGGCTTCGGCACCACGACCTTCACCTACTACCCGGCCGGGGTGCCGGGCGCCGGAAAGATTGCAACCATGACGGCGCCGGCGCCCAACCACACCGTGGCGTTGCAATACGACGCGATCGGCCGCCAGATTGGGCTGACCCTGGACGGTATCGTGCAGAGCCGGTCGTTCGATGGCGAGGGCCGCCTGGCCTCGGTCACCAATCCGCTGGGGACGTTCAACCTCAGCTATGCCGGCGCGTCGCCGCGCTCCACCGGCGCCTCGTATCCCAACGGTCAGGGATCGACGCTGACCTACCTGGACGTGCTGCACGACTTCCGTCTGTCGCAGCTCGGCTGGGGGCCGGCGGGCGGCGCGAACCTGTCGCAGTTCGACTACTCGTACGATGCGGCGCACGACCAGATCACCGGTGTGGCCGACTACGACGCCGTCAATCCGGCGGGGCGCTTTTTCAGCCTCGCCTACGACCCCGACAAGGAGCTGCTGTCACGACTGCAAACCAGCAACCCGACGCAGGCGCCGGTGACGGTCGTGCACTCCGATGCCTTTGGCTACGACCAGGCGGGGAACCGCGGCAGCGAAACGATCGACGGCGTCCTCTCGGTGACGACGTTCAACGGTGCCAACCAGGTGACGGCGATCCAGCGCGGCCTTGTGCAGCAGGCGGCAGGCGCCATCCAGAACCGAAGGCGCCAGCTGCTCGACCGTGCAGCGGCGCCGGGTGAGGCCGCGCAGCGCAGCGGCGAAGCTCCGGTGGTGCATCCATGAGCGGCCTGGCGCACCGCTGGGATCCCTGCGACCCGGCATCACGCAGTTGGTGCAGCCGGGCCACCGTCGCGGGCCGGGTGCTTGTCGTGCTGGTGGTTCTAATGGGTGCTTCGCAACACCGCGCCACGGCGCAGTACACGACCATAGGCAACCCGGTGGCACAGGGGGGAGTCGCGTATCTCTACTACGGGACGTGCTCCAACAAATACTATGGCGCTACCTGGTCCTATACGCTGAGCGGTCCGCCCGGAGCATCGATTTCCGTCATGAGCTCCAACGACCAGTTCTGCTGGTCGGCGGCGTTCAACGCCGGCTATGTCGCGGGAAACTATGTGGTCGCCCTTTCTCAAGGCGGCACCAGCTACGGTTCTGTGACCATCACCGTCAGCCCGGTCACCATTACGATCAGCGGCCCGACGACCTTCGACGAGAACTATGTCTATACTGCCGCGCTGACCGCGACGATGAATGGCATGGCAAACGCCGCCGACGGCGTCATGACCTGGAGCATCACGCCGGTCAGCGATACGACGGTGACCACTTCGCAACAGTCGCCATCGATGAACTTTCAAGCCCTTGGGGACGTGCATGTGGGGATCACCGCGGGCACCTATGAGGTGTTTGCCACCAGCGTCAAGGAGCCTTCCGTGGTCGGCGTCCTGGTGATCACCGTGCTGCCGCCGGTGGTCACCGTCACTCCCACCTCGGCCGCCATCGGCACCGGCCAGACCTTGACGTTCTATTGCACGGACAGCAACGTGCCGCCGACGATCACCCCGAGCTGCACGATGGAAACGGACGATCCGGGGGCGGTGGGCTGGACCAGTCCCGGAACAACCTTCTCCATCCTGCACTCCGCCGGCGCGCCGGGCGGCACCTATCACTACTGGTTCGACGGCGCCTGGGGAGGACAGGTGGTGGCGATGGTCACCGTCGTCGACATCCAGGTCAAGCCGGCGTCGATCATCGTGCTGCCCGGCACGCAACGGCAGTTCTTCTCCGAGGTGACCGGCAGCGGCCAGGCGGTGCAATGGTCCACCACCGTTCCCGGCGCGACGATCTCCAGCACAGGTCTGCTTGCGGTCCCCACCGGCACCGCGACCGGCACCCACGCGGTGACGGTCCAGACGGTCGGCACTCCCGTCGCGCCGGCGACCGCCGTGGTGACCGTGGCCAATGCGTTGCCGGTGACCGGCGTGGCCGTCGCGCCCATCCGTTCGGTCATCGACGAGGGGCAGCAGCAGCCGTTCAGCGCCGTCGTCCTGGGGCAGAACGCCGAGCTCTACGCCAATCCGGCGGTCTCCTGGTCGGTGTCCGGTCCGGTCCCGGTGTCCATTCCGGCCGACGGCCTGTTCACCGCACCCGCGGCCGATGGCGTCTACACGGTCACCGCCACGTCGTTGGCCGACCCGACCAGGTCGGGCTCGGCCACGGTCGTGGTCGGCGAAGACCTGACCGTGCAACCGTCCGCCGTGAGCCTTGCGCCGGGAGCTTCGCAGGCGTTCACGGCGCAGGTCAGTGGCGAGGCCAATCCGACGACCGCCTGGAGCGTCCTGGAGGGCGCGGCCGGCGGGACGATCTCGGCCGCGGGCGTCTACACCGCGCCCGCCACGGCGGGCCTCTATCATGTCGTGGCAATGGGGGCCACGGTCGACGCGCAGCTGCAGGGGATGGCCACGGTGAGCGTCGGCTCCAACCCGGAGGTTTCGGTCACCATCACCCCGGCCGAGGTCTCCCTGGTTCCCGGCGGTACGCAGCAGTTCACCGCCAGCGTCGCGGGCGTGGCCGATACCAGCGTCGCCTGGACGGCATCGGCGGGCACGATCGACGCGACCGGCTTCTTCACCGCGCCGCCGACCTACGGCACCGTCACCATCACGGCACAAAGCCACGCCAACCCCCAGGTGCTGACGTCGGCGACTGCCGAAATCGCCGGCAGCGGTCCGGTCACGTCCTTCCAGTACGACGCCGATGGCAATCTGCTGAACGACGGAACCCGGACCTACGAATGGGACGCGGCAAACCGGCTGACGGCGGTCAACATCGGCACCCAGCGCAGTGAGTTCGGCTACGACGTCTTCGGCAGAAGGGTCCTGATCACCGAGAAAACCAACGGCACGGTGACCAGCAGCCACCATTTCATCTGGGTGGGCAACCAGATGCTCGAAGAGACCGATGCGACCTCGGCGCCCGCCGCTGGTCCGCTGGGCCTCGGCAACTTCGACGCGGTGTCCTGCAACACCATCGTGGGGTGGGCCTGGAACTCCGCTCAACCCAACACCCCGATCAGCGTCGATTTCTACAACGGGTCGACGAAGGTTGCCTCTACCCTCGCCAACGCCTTCCGCGGCGACGTCCGCGCGGCCGGCGGCGGCAATGGCGACCACGGCTTCTCGTACCCCCTGCCGGCTGCCTTCAAGACCGGCACGGCACAGAGCGTCACCATCATGCTGGACGGCACGTCTACCGGCTTAGGCACCCGCTCCGTCAGCTGTCCGGCGGCAAGCCTTGCCGGTGCCTTCGGGGAGGCCGACTGCACGCAGCTCGCCGGCTGGGGCTGGGATGCCACCGAGCCGAGCTCGCCGATCGGCATCGACATCTACGACGGTTCCACCCTGCTCACCACGGTGCTCGCCAACGCTTTCCGGCAGGACCTGGTCAACGCCGGCATCGGCAACGGCGATCACGGCTTCTTCCTGCCCACTCCGGTTTCCCTGAAAAACGGCGCCAGCCATGCGATCACCCTGAAGGCCGCCGGCACCTCGATCGTCCTCGGCGGCACCCGCAGCCTCACCTGCCCGGCGCCCGCCTTCAGCGGCCATATCGACTTTGTCGATTGCACCCAGATCGCCGGCTGGGCCTGGGACGCCAATCAACCCAACGCCGCGATCGACGTCGACATCTACGACGGCACGACCCTGCTTGCCACCATCCCCGCCAGCAACTTCCGCCAGGACCTGTTGAACGCCGGCATCGGCAACGGCGACCACGGCTTCACCTACTCGACCCCCGCGCTCTACACCGGATCGACCCACTCGATAACGGTAAACGCCGGCGGCTCGGCAACCACCATCGCCGGCACGCCCGCCACCATCACCTGCCCCAACGAAACGATCCTCACCCGCTTCTTCCCCGAAGGGATGCAGTCCGGCCCCACCTCCTCCTACTTCTCCTACGATCACCTGGCCAGCGTCCGGGAGGTCACCACCGCCGGCGGCGCCGTGGTCAGCCGTTACGACTACGACGCGTACGGCCGCCTCACCGTCAACCAAGGCACCCCGCCGCGCTTCGGCTACGCCGGCATGTACTACCACCAGCCCTCCGGCCTCGACCTGACCAGGTACCGCGCCTACGACCCCGACCTCGGCCGCTGGGAAAGCCGGGACCCCGCCGGCGAACAGGTGGATTCCAACCTCTACCGCTACGTAGAAAACGATCCCGCGGACCGGACTGATCCTCTGGGCCTGGGCTGGGTGACCAACATGTCGTGCCAGAACATCGCCATCAAGGACGAGACCGGCAACAACCGAGTGACCGTCGTACCACCTGGGGGCGGTGCAGACGCAGACGGGGTCTACAATGGAGTGCCAGGCCCGCAGCAGGGAGTCACCGGAAGCCAGTGCGGACCTTACTTCGGGGATGCCAATGGGGCCTCAGTTCTCAAGATCAACGATGCGAACGACATTGTTGTCTTCGGCGGCTGCTTCGGCATGCCCTTGTCCTGGTCGTCTATCGACCCTGCCAGCTATGCCGCATACCAACTATCTAAGATGTATAGGGCGGAGCCCGACGGCTGGAAGCAAGCCCTGGGCTGGTATAAGGCACATAAAGACTGGAAAGTTCCCTACCAACTCTGGCCGCTGACCTGCAGTTGTCCTCCACCGCCGGTCGTCACGGCACCAGGTAAACCATGATCCAAATCTTCGGCGCGTTTCTGCTCGCCACGAGCGTGGCTCTCGTCTGCGCCGGATTTGCTTTGCGCCACCTCTTGCACAGGAGGTGGTGGCGATGCAGCGCGTGGCTGGCCGCCTCCATGATCCCGCTGGTCATTTTTCATGTGGTGGCCAGCTCACCCTACCTCAGCCGTATCGTGTTATACCGGTCGATCAACAGTACTGATTACGCCCCTGGATTCACCAAGAAGGGCTTCGATTCTATCGCTATTGGATCATCGCGTGCAGAGATCGATCGCGTGCTCGGGCCGCCGCTAAGTTCTGATTACTCAGGTGATGAACTATGGCTGTACTACTCCACGCATCACGACTGGGGTCCCAGTCGTAACTCTTGGCATAAATTCCTGGTTCTGGATGCCAAGACCATGACCCTGAAGAGAAAAATCGATGAATTCGACGTGCCATAGAGCATCCCTAAACCTGAAGGCGGACGCAGTTCCGGCTCGACGCCCGCCGGTTGTAGGTCCAAGAACGGCTGGACCATGGCCGGCCGGGGGTCCTTCCCTGCGCCATCGCGTGCGGCTATATTGATAGACATGAATGGCATGGTTGCTTTTTTCATCGCGTTACTGCTGGCCTTTATATGCTGTGTAGTAGCGTTCTTGCGCTATCTGCATGGGCGGGCAAGGAGAGATCTGGCCTGGCTGGCCGTTGCACCAATTCCGTTGGTGATCTTCTTTCTTATCGCCAGTTCGCCGTACCTATACCGGACTGTCTTCTTCTTTTCGAGAAACGATACCGAGTACTCGCGCGGATTCACTCAGAAAGGATTTGATTCCCTACCCCTGAGAGCTTCGCGCGCTCGGATCGATCGGGTTTTGGGGCCACCGCTCGTGGAAAGCGCCATGGCCGGGTACGACCCATGGCTGCATTTCTCACATCATCGCCCCGGGGGTTACAGCCGCAACTTCTGGCTGAAAGCCCTGATCCTGGACAAGGACACCATGACCCTGAAGAAGAAGGTCGACGAATTTGAAGTGCCATGACTCCAGGGGCTGGAAGGCTCCAGCCGCGGTCACGGCAAGCGCGCCCGTATAAGCCGAAGGCGAAATCGGGGCGTGTGCGGCGGGAGTCCGAGAGGGCCGAAACCGTGAAGGGAAAAATCCGGAGGCGCCGCCTTGGATCTTCCCGCCGCAGGGCTGCCTAAGCTAAGGCTAAGGGGGGTGGAGGCGGGCGCCGGCGGCCGCTCGCCGCTGGCGCGTGGCGGCGAGCGGGCGGGGGCGAGGGCGGGGTCAGGCGGTGGGCTGGCCGGGGGTGGGCGGCGGTGGGCACCAGCCGCGGCGGCCGCGCATGCCGGTGCGGAAGGCTTCGCGCTGCTCGGGGGTCATCTGGTCCCAGCGGTCGAGCATCCTGATCTGCCAGCGATGGCGCCCGAAGCCGCCGGGGCCGCCGCGCAGGCTGCCCAGGAGCAGGCGGGCCAGGACCAGCAGGCCGATGGCCTGGGCGAAGGTGAGGGCCTTCCAGCCGAAGAGGGCCGGCATCAGCCAGTTCCATAGGCCCATGACCACGAAGCCGAAGAGGGTCACGGCCGCGGCGGCGGCGACCAGGAACATCAGAAACCTTTTCACGAACCTTGCGACTCGCATATCGATACACTCCTCATGGATTGCCGAATTGGTCGTAGATGGCGCGCAGGCGGCGCCGCAGGTGCAGGACGGCGTAATGCTTGCGCGATAGCAGGGTGTTGACGCCGACGCCGGTCGCGGCGCTGATCTCCTTCCAGCTGCGGCCTTCGATCTGGTGGGCGACGAAGGCTTCGCGCTGCTCCCGCGGCAGCTCCTGGAGCGCCGCTTCCAGCTCTTCGAGGAGCACGCCGCGGGCGAATTGCTCTTCGGGGCCGGCCTGGGGCGACGGCAGCAGGTCGGCGAGCAGGAGGTCGCGATCTTGGGCGAGCGGGCCTGCCGGCTGCGCCGCCTGCAGCGGTGATTCGGGGCGCCGCTTGCGGAACAGGTCGGTGATGCGGTTGCGCGCCACCCGGAAGAGCCAGGCGCCGACCTGTTCAATCGGTTGCATCAGGCGATAGGCTTCGACCAGCTCGAAGAACACCTCTTGCAGGATGTCTTCGGCGTCGCGCTGGTCGACCACGCGGCGGCGGATGAAGCTGCGCAGGCGGCCGCCTTCAAGCCGTACCGCATCGGCAATGCGCTGGTCCTGCCGGTCCCGATCGCTCATCTGCGCAAGGCTCGCCGCGTGGGTCATCACTAAGGTAGACGGAAAACGCAGGGAAATATTGTACGAATGCGGTGAGGGGGCCGGACGCAGCGGTGGCGGTGGCCGCCGACCGCACCCAGGGGGGCACGATCGGCGGGTGCGGAGCTGCCGTCCGAGCTGGCCGGGAGGCGCGCGTGTCGCGTTGTCCAGGCTGGCCGGTGCGCGTGTGCCGCGCCGTGAACGCTAGCCGGGTGGGCGCGCGCCGCGCTGGGCGGTGTGCTGCTGCGCACGCCCCGCGCCCGCCAGGTGCTGGCCGGGGGCGGCGCTGGACGACCGGGGCCGGTCCTATCCGGTTCCGGCGACGCAGAGGTCGGCGAAGGTGGAGGACCACAGAGGGTAGGAGGCGCGGTGGGCGAAGCGGTCGCGGCCGAAGAGGAGCGACCGGGGGGGCGGGCTGCCGGCGCCGAGCGGCACGGTGAGCAGCGCTCCGGGGCCCGCGCCGCCCTGGATCTGGGCGCTGACGGCGCCGTCGCCGGGGCGGTATTGCAGGCGCACCCGGTAGTGGCGGTCAGCGGCAGCGGGGAGCGGCGCCGTGCTCTGGCCGCCGGGGGTGACCAGGAGGGCACTCGCGCCGCCGCCGTTGTCGTCGCCGCCACCGCCACCACGCAAGGAGAGTCTTGCGACCAGGGAATCTCCGGCGCCCGCGATGGTGATCAGGTCGTAGGTGGCTCCGGACTCCAGGTCGTCGTCCGTGGGCAGATCGATATCGACGGCCAGATCCCAGCCCGTCGCGGCAGTTCCCGCGCTCCCGGCGCTCTCTGTGCCCCCGGTGGCCAACGCGCCTGCGGCAGCAAGGCCCGGCGCCGCGGGGAGCGAAACCAGGCGGCCGGCGTCGGCGCGCTCCGGCTGAAAGAAGGCGCCGGGCAGGAGGCGCATCAGGCCTCCCTGCGGCGCGCAGGCGGCGGCCTGGCGGCGCAGCTCGGCGGCTGCTGGATAGCCGGCGGCGGCCAGGGCGGCGAGCAGGCGCTGCGCGGCCGCCGGCTGGCCGGCCTGCCAGTTGGTGAACAGGGCCAGGTAGGTGTAGGCATCCGCCAGGGGCGGCCGGGCCAGCCGCTGCTGCCAGTCGCGCACCAGCGCGGCGCCGCCGGATGCCTGGGCGGCCAGCTGAGCGTCCAGCTCGTGGCGGGGGATGCTCCACGGCTCGGCCAGGCGCTCCCACAGGGCGCGCTCGGCGAAGTCGGGGTGCGGGCCGCGCGCCAGGCGCAGGTGGCACCAGGCGGCCAGGACGAGCACGCCCAGGAGCAGACAGGTGAGGGCGGTCGCCGGGCGCAGCCGCGCCAGCAGCAGGCAGGTGCCGGCGATGGCCGCCGCCATCAGGGCGAAGGTGATGGCGATGCCGACGCTGCGGCGCACCGCCGCGATGCCGGCAAATTCGCTCAGGCGGGGGAGCTGCCAGCCGGAGAGGATTGCCGCGTGGGCGGCGGCCGGGTCGCGGACCCCCAGGCTCTCCTCGGTGGCTTCCTGGGCGCCGGGAGAGGGCGTGCCCAGGAGCGCCAGCGACAGGTCGTGGACCTGTTGTGTGTACAGGTGAACGGTGAAGACTCCCCAGGCGCAGAGCGCCGCCAGCAGGGCGGCGAGCAGGATGGTGGGGGCCCGCCGCCTGCGCGCCGCGACCAGCGCCGCGAGGTTGGCCAGGCCCGGCGCCAGCAGCGGCACGCAGGAGGTCATGCGGCGGGCGCCGAAGGAGTGGCCGCCCCACCAGTCGTGCACCGCGGCGTTGACGTAGATCTCGGCGGCGAGCGCGATCAGCAGGACCCAGCGCCAGCGCGCCGGCAGCGGCGAGGCCCAGGGCAGCAGCAGACCCAGGACGCCCAGGGCGAAGACCGGCGACCAGGTGAGCAGACCGCAGTAGCCGGAAGTGAGAAAGTCCAGCAGGTGGGGCTGCAGCCAGCGCATGTAGTCGCCGCCCTGCGGGATGACCAGCCAGGCGCCGGTTTCGAGGTGCCAGACGTGGAGCTGCAGCGACACGACGGCCAGGCAGCCGGCGCCCGCCGCCGCCAGCAGCTTGACCAGCTGGAGCGGCCGCGCCGGCGCGCCACGCCCGCCCAGCAGGGGTGCCAGCGGCACCCACAGCAGCAGGCCGAAGACCGCGTCCTGCCAGCGCACCAGGGCGACCAGGCCCAGCGCCGCGCCGGCCAGCAGGGCGCGATGCGGCACCAGGCCCCGGTCCAGCCAGACCACGCTGGCGAGCAGCAGGCAGGCCGCCGCCGCGCTGGGCAGATGCGACATGGTGTACAGCGCCGGGCCGTAGGCGGCGAGCGGAGTGCAGGTGAGCAGCGCCGCGGTGCCCAGCAGGGCAAGCCCGCGGCCGGCGCCGGCGCGTTCCATGAACGCGAACAGGAACCACCCGGTGCCGGCCAGGAAGATGAGCGACAGCAGGTGCAGCGCGGCGATCTGCACCCGATCCCAGCGTGCCGCGACGTCTGCTTGCGCGCCCTCCGCCCGGCTGCGGTCCGCCCGGCCGCTGTCTGTCACCTGGCTGCCTGGCGCCTGGCTTCCCTCCGCCCGGCCGCCCTCCGGCTGGACACCCACCGGCAGGCCGCCATGCATCCCGCTGCCTTTGAGCTGGGTGCTTTCCGGCAGGTCGCCCTGCGCCTGGCCGCTGCCGCGCCAGGGCAGGCCGGCGGCGTAGGCGGGCAGCCAGAGCAGGGCCGGCCCGATGCTGAAGGTGTTCTTCAGGCTGCCGGAGGGCATGGTGGCGGTGAGAAAGGTGAGCAGTTCGCGCGGCGGCAGGTGCGTGGCCAGGGCGTCGTTGCGCAGGTCGATGTCGCCGTCCTCCACCAGCGAGGAGACCTGCAGAACGTAATAGGTGTCGTCCCAGCCGGTGCGTGTGCGCACCTCGCCGAAGAGCCAACCGATGGCGAAGACCAGCAGCGCCACCGCCAGTGCGCCGCGCCGCGCTCGCCGGCCGGCACCCCACATCGTCGCCGTGTTCGCCATCTCCGCGGTCCCCGGCACGGCTCTGGCGGCGGGTCCCGGGGCGCGTTGCGCCTCCGGCCCTGCGGGGGGACCGGAGGCGGAGGCCCGATCGGGCGACGTCGTGCCGGCTCCGTTCATGGGGCGAGACTTTGGCGCATGGTCGATGAGAAGGAGGCGGCGGCGCACGCGGATCGCTGAGGATGCCTGTGGCTGCCCGCGGGGCCGGCGCGGACGCCGCTACTGCGGTGGCAGGAGGCCGCCGGAGATGCCATCGCCGGTCGCGTCGCCCGGCAGCGTGCCGCCGCCCGTGGCGCCGCCGCCGGTCCGCACGCCGGGCTTGCCGGCGGGGGGCGACCAGATCGACAGACCCGCCTGGGCGCGGCGGCGCAGGAAGGCGGCCGACCCGACCGGCGGCGTGCCGGCGCCCCTGGCCTGGGCGGACAGGTCGCGCGCGGTGCCGCGCTTGTCGATGCGCGCGCACGCGGGGCAGCGGAAGACTTCGTAGCGCACGTCGCCCACCAGCTGCTCGGTGCGCTCGGCCATGTCCAGCTCGGCGAACGCGGCTTCACGATCCAGCCGCAGCAGGGTCGCTCCGCAGTCCGGGCAGCGGCGCGGCCGCCGCCGCCAGAGCAGGCGCCCGACCAGCAGGGCGGCGGCCAGCACCGCCGGCAGCAACCACAGATACGACGACACGCCGCCGTTCGCGGCTCGATTGGCCCGAGCGGCCGGAAAGGTGGGGCGCGGCAAGCCCGCCGCGGCTGCCCGGCCTGGCGTGGTTGGCGCCATGGGCGCCATGGGCACCGTGGCCGCCGACGGCGATGCCGGCGTCGCGGTCGCGGCCGTCGGCGACGGGGTGGTCCCGGCGGGCGCGCCGGTGGTGGGCGCCGTCGCCGGCGGGCTGGTCTGGCCGGACTGGCTGGGTGGGTTGGGCACCAGGGTGACGCTGAACACCTGCGGCTGGTCGGCGTCGGCCTTGGCGCTACCGGCGGCGGTAGCTGCGGGAGTGGCCGCCGCCGCAGTGGTGGTGGCAGCCGCGGTGGTGGGCGCCGCGGCGGCGGCTGCAGCGGCGGTGACAGGCCGCGCCGCGATGGCGAGCAGCGCCGCCGCCCACAGCACGGCGGCAAAGAGGATCGGATGCCCGCTGGCCGGATGGCGACTGCTGCTGGCCGGGCAGTGAGAGAACGGACGGTGCCCGTTGCCGGGCGGGCGGCGAGTCCCGCTGGGCGGGCGACGGAAACCACTCATACCGGCAGATCTTACGCCGGCCGCGGCCGCGATGGCCACGGCGCGGCTGCGGTGGCCACGGCGCGGCTGCGATGGCCACGGCGCGGCCGCGAAGGCCACGGCGCGGCCGGGGCGGCTGGTGTTGGCCCCACATCGGCTGCGGCGCTGGTTGCGGGCTCAGCAGTCGGGGCCGGGGGTGAACCAGACGGTGAGGCGCCCCTTGGCGTCCTTGAGCTCGACCCAGCCGATCGGATCGCGGGGGTCGTCCAGGCTGCGCAGGGCGCTGATCGAGAGGTAGTTGCCCTGGCGCTTGAGGGGCACGACGTCGGCGTCCAGGTGGTTGGCGCCGCCGGGCAGTGGCGAGAGGTACGTGGCGGCGGCGCCCTTGTCGGGTTTTTCGAACAGCTTGCGCGGCCTGGCGCCGGTCAGGAAGAAGAGATCCAGCTGGTAGCACCGCCAGCTGTCGGCGTCGCCAAAGTCGAGCAGCACGACGCTGTTGGGAAAGTCGCCGTCGGGGGTGCGGCGCAGCCAGGCCTTGGCGTGGGCGGCGGGATCGAGCGCCACCTCCACGTACATGCCCTTGCGGGCCAGCGCCGGATAGCGGCGCACCAACGCGCGGCTGCGATCGACGACCGCGTCGATGCCGATCTGGAAGCGGCTGATCGGATGGGTGCGGTCCAGCTGCAGGGCGGCGCCGGGGGTGAAGCGGTCGCCGTCCTGGTCGTAGGACTGCAGCGAGGCTTCCTTGCCGTCCGGCCCGATGCCCACCGAAAGAGTGGCGATGCCGATCATCGTGCGCAGCACCGGGTCGGAGATGTCCGCCGCCTTCACCTGGTAGGTCTCGTCGGCCGGCGTGCGGCCGCGCGGCGGTGCTGGTGGCGCCGGTTTGGCGGCCGCCGCCGTTGTCGGCGAGGTCGCCGTCGCCGGGGTCGCCGGCCGCGCCGCGCGGCCGCCGGCGCCGGCGCAGCCGCTCAAGCCCATCCCCGTTCCCAGGGCGGCGCCCAGGCCCAATCCAAGGCCCATTCGCAGGGTCCATCGGAACGCCCGCTGCGATGCCTGCGATGCCTGCGGTGCCTGCGGCGCGGGCGCCGACGGCGCCGCAGGTGGCAGTGCTGCCGCCACGGAAGGTGCTGGTATGGACAGTGCCGCCGCAGGCGACGAGCATGCGGCATCCGCGAGCAGTGAGATACGAGCAGTGTGGGAATCCCGTCGCTTCATGGCGCCATTGTGCTCCGCGGCGGCGCCGGCCGCCAAGGGCCGGCCCCCGGCGGCGGGCGGCCAATTGGGCGGTGGGTCAGCCTCCTGGGTCAGGGGCGTGGGCTGGCGTCGTAGAATGAGGCGCGATGCCGGATCTGAGTCTTTCCACGGCCGGCGGCGCCGACCAGGATCGCCGCGACGGAGTGCGGCCGGCGGTTGCCGCGGCGCCGCTGGTGCACGTCGACAGCGACGCGGCGCTGGCGGCGGCGGCGCGCCGCTGGCTGGCGGCGCCGGCGGTGGCGCTGGACACGGAATTCGTGCGCGAGCGCACCTTCTTTCCGCGCCTGGGCTTGATCCAGGTCGCCGACGGCGAGGCTTCGTACCTGGTCGATCCGCTGGCGATCACGGACCTGGCGCCGCTCGCCGAGCTCTGCCGCGCCAGCGCCACGGTCAAGGTGGTGCATTCGGCCAGCGAGGACGTCGAGGTGCTGCACCGCGCGCTGGGCGTGGTGCCGGCGCCGCTCTTCGATACGCAGGTGGCGGCGGGGATCGCCGGCGTCGGCCTCTGCCTGGGCTACCAGCGGCTGGTGCTGGCGCTGCTGGGGGTGGAGCTGGCCAAGGGCGAAACGCGCACCGACTGGCTGGCGCGGCCGCTGTCGGCGGCGCAGATGGCCTATGCCGCCGAAGACGTCGCCTTTCTGCTGCCGCTGTACGAACGGCTGCGCGGCGAGCTGGCGCTCCTGGGGCGGCTGGAGTGGGCGGCGCAGGATTCGGCGGCGGTGCTCGATGTCACGCGGCTGGAGGTGCCTCCCGAGGCCGCCTACCGCCGCCTGCGGGGCGCCGGCCGCCTCAACCGGCGCCAGCTGGGCGTGCTGCGGGCGCTGGCGGCGTGGCGGGAGACCGAGGCGCGCCGGCGCGATCTGCCGCGCGGCTTCGTGCTGCGCGACGAGCCGCTGCTGCAGATGGCGTCGCGGGTGCCGGTCACCGGCGAGGAGCTGCGCCGGGTGCCGGCGCTCGACGTGCAGCAGGCGGCGCGCTCGGGCGGGCAGTGGCTGGAGCTGATCCGCGCCGCTCTCAGCCAGGACCCGGCCGATCTGCCGATGGTCGCCTGGCGGCCGCCCAACTCGGCGCCGGTGCGCGACCTGGAGGGCCGCCTGCGGGAGGTGGTGCGCCAGCGCGCGGCGGCGCTCGCCCTGCCTCCCGAGCTGCTGGCGCCGCGCCGGGCGCTGGACGCCGTGCTGCGCAGCACGCTCGCCGACGGCGCGCCGCGGCTGCCGCGCGAGCTGGAAGGCTGGCGCCGCGCGGTGGTGGGCGAAGAGCTGCTCCAGGCCGCCGCCGCGACCGGTACCGCAACCGACGCCGCGCCCGATGCCGCAACCGACGCCGCGTCCGGAGCCGCATCCGACGCTACGTCCGACGAGACCGACGCCTGACCGGCGTCAGTACGGCTTGCGGCCGTCGTCTGGCCCGTCATCGGGCCGTCGTGCGGCCGTCGTCCGTCCGTCTGGAGTCGCATCTGTTTGGCAAAGTTCGCAAGGAGAGATTCATGGAACGCATCAATCTGGCCGAAAAATTGGCGCTGTTCAGCGATCATTTCAGTCCCAAGGTGGTGGCCGAGCTCAACGGCCAGCAGGTCAAGCTGGTCAAGTTGCAGGGGCCGTTCGTCTGGCATCACCACGACCATGAGGACGAGCTGTTCCTGGTCGTCGCGGGCCGTTTCTGCATGGAGTTCCGCGATCGCGAGGTGTGGCTGGAGCCGGGCGAAATGATCGTCGTGCCGCGCGGCGTCGAGCACCGTCCCAACGCCCCCGCCGAAGTGGCGATCCTGCTGTTCGAGCCCGCCTCGACGCTCAACACCGGCAACGTCACGGACTCCCGCACGGTGGCGCAGCTCGACCGCATCTGACCGCCGTCCTACGGGCGGCCGTGGCCGCGCAGCACGCGCGCGATCTGGGCCGGCGTGAGCGCCGCCGGGGATTCTGGCGCGGCGGCCGCATCGACCTGGGCATCCTCCGTGGCGGCCATGGCGGCGCCGGCGCTCCGGTTCAGGCGGTCGCTTGCGGCGGGCGGCGGCAGGCGGGCGCGGGCCGCCAGCTCCGGGTCCAGGAAGTAGGGCAGGCGCAGGGCGCGGATGGGCGCGTGGCCGGCGGCGAAGACCAGCGCCTGGTCGGCGGGGAGCCGGCGCACCTCGTCGGGCGAGAGCAGCGCGCGGCCCAGCTCGCCGCGCGCCAGGCTGGTGCGCTGCGGCGCGAGCGCGCTGGCGCCGGTGTGCAGCGAGCGGCGGAACAGGTTGATGGTGCGCAGGCCGGTCATGCGGCTGAGCAGCTCGGCGGTTTCCAGGTCGGCCGGGGTGAAGGCAACCTGCAGGCCGCAGTTGGCGGTGATCGACTGGTAGGGGCCGTAGATGTCGAGCAGCTGCACCAGCGCCTGGATCGACAGGTAGACGCGGATGTCGTAGCCCCGCAGGTAGGCCAGGGCGCGGCCAAAGAAGTCCAGGCGGCCCAGGGCGGTGAACTCGTCGAGCAGCAGCAGCAGCGGCCGCCGGCGGGGCGCCTCGCCGGCGGCGCGGTCGGTGCCATGACCGGCGGCGTGTTTGGCGGCATTACCGGCGGCGTGACCCGCGGCGCCCGCGGGAGCGCCCGCGGTGGACGGCACGCGGGGCGGGGTGGTGGTCAGCGCGCGGCACAGCTGGTTGAGCACCAGGCGCAGCGGCGCGCGCAGGCGCTCCAGCTCGCCGGGCGGCAGGGTGATGTAGAGCGACACCGGGCGCTCGCCCGCCACCAGGTCCAGCGCGGCGAAATCGCAGGCCGCGGTGTTGGCCGCCAGGATGGGATCGCGGAACAGGTCCAGCTGGGCCTGGGCGGTGGCGATGACCCCGGACGCCGTGCGCGGGTCCATGTCCAGCAGGGCGCGCGCCGCGCCGGCGACGACGGGATGGGTGGGCGTCGGCGCGCCGCGGCCGTCGCCGTCGTGCTCCTGCCAGCCGCGAGCCAGCGTCGGGTCGTGGCGCGTCGCCAGCATGGCTTCGAGCGTCCGCTGGATCGGCTGCGCGGGGTCGGACAGCAAGCGGGCGCAGCCGGCCAGGGTCTTGTCCGGCCGCGCGTACAGGACGTGGAGCAGGGTGGCGACCAGCAGCGCGTGCGCCCGCTGCTCCCAGAACGTGCGCGGCCGATCGCGCCCGGCGGGATCGATCAGCACGTCGGCCACCGCCTGGGCGTGCTGCACGTCGGTCAGGTCGCGCGGGATGGCGAGCAGCGGGTTGTAGGCCGCCGTCGATCCGTCGGCGGCCGACGGGTCGAAGCGCAGGCAAGCCTGGCCCAGGACGCTGCGGCGATAGCCGGCGGTGTGCAGCCACAGCTCGCCCTTGATATCCAGCACGACCACCGACGAAGGCCATTCCAGCAACGTCGGGATCACCAGGCTGGTGCTCTTGCCCGAGCCGGTGGGGGCAAAGGCCAGGACGTGGCGGTCGCCGCGGTCGCGCAGGCGATGCAGCCGCCCGCCGGGGTCGCGCCAGCCTCCCAGCACCACGCCGGGAGGAGGGGCTGCCGCCGGGGGACGCCGGCGGCCGGCGCGCCGGCCGGCGACCGGCGGTGGATCGAGGAGGGCGGCGGCGGCGACTTCGCGCGGCGCCGCCCAGTGGCTGGAGCCGTGGGTGTCGCCGGTTTCAGCCAGGTGGCGCAGCCGCTCCCAGGCCAGCGCCAGCGACGCCGCGGCAAGCGTTGCCGCGGTGCCGCCCAGCACCGCCCGCGCCAGGCGCAGGTCGGCGGCCAGCGCCGGCCGGCCGCCGTAGCGCACCCCCCAGCGCAGCACGGCCAGCGGCGGGTAGAGCGGCGTCACCGCGGCCAGCCAGAGCGTCAGCACCAGCGGCAGCCCCGGCGCCGCGCCCAGGCGCCACTGCGGCCGCGCCGCCAGCCACGCCAGGGCCAGCGTGCTGGCCGCGGCGATGGCAAGCAGGCGCGGCTGCGGGTAGCTCGGCAAGCGGAGCCAGGGCGGCCCCAGCGGTGCCAGCCAGCGCCAGCGCGCCGCCAGCACGCAGGACGCGGCCAGCAGCGCCGCGCCCAGGTCTGCCGCCAGCGCGGCCGCGACGGCGCCGGCGATGCGCCGCGCGCGGCCCGGTTCGTACGTCGGCAGCCGGTACAGGGTCTCCACAGGCTCGCCGGCGGCCGTGCCCGGCGGGCCGTTTGACTGCCGAGCGGTCATGGCCGGGGCGGCGGTTTCGCCACCGCGCCCAACCGCCGCGAAGGTGAACGTGGAGGTGAAGGCGAAGGTGGGGTGGGCAGGCGGGCTTTGGCCGCGCTGGCGCCGGCGTCGACCGCTCCGACGGTGCTGGCGGCGACGCTGGCGGCGGCGTCCGGGCGCGCCAGCCACAGCGGCTGGAGGGTGCCGCGCAGTGCGCCGGTGGCGGCGGGGCCGAAGTAGCGGCTGTCGAAGGAGCGAGGATGGGGCGCGTAGAGCCAGACCTCGCCCGGCGCAAGACGGCGGCGGCCGAAGGCGGCGTGCTGCAGCGGCCGGCCCGCGGCGTCGGCCGGCAGCGGCCGCGATGCCGGCACCAGGCGCCCGCCCAGGCGCAGGCCGGCCGGCGACAGCTCGACGACGTCGCCTGCCGCGGCCACCAGCAGCTTGCCGAGCGGCCGCACGCCGCCTGGACACGAGCCGGGCGCCAGGTAGCGCCGGATGCTGGCAAGCCGCGCCGCCGCGGCAGGCGGGCAGACGAGCACCAGGTCCATCCGGCCCGGCGGCGTGGCGCGCAGCAGGTAGAGGCCGCGCGGCAGCGAACCCGAGGTGTTGTAGCGGACCCCGACCGCGGCGGCGATCGCGATGGCGGCGATGACGAGCACGCCGGCGCCGATCGCGATCGCCGTCCCCGCCGCCGGTGCGCGAGCGGCAGCGCGGCGCAGGATCGCCCGCCCGCGCCGCAGGATCGACAGCCCGCGGCGCAGGATCGCCCGCCCGCGGCAGCGGCGCCGCCAGCGGTCGCGCCAGCAGGCCGCTCGCCGCGGAAGCCACGCTGGGCAGGGGGAGCGGTTCATGGCGCCGGCACTTCGAGAGCTGCCGTCCTGGACAGGGCCGCGGCGCGCGCGGCGCCCAGCTGCGCGGCGAGCTCGGTCAGGCGCGTCGCCAGGCAGCGCGGCAGGCCGGGGCCGGTCGCGGCGGCGCGCGCCAGCCACGCCGCGGCCTGCTCGGCGGGCAGGCCCTGGCGGGCGGCATGCGTGGCCCAGGTGAGCACCGCGACGTGGGGCCGCCGGCTCGGCGCTTCCGGGTCCAGGAACGCCGCCAGCGGCAGGACGCGGTGAGCCGCCAGCGCCGGCTGCGCCAGCCGCCGGTGCAGATCCGCGTCCGCCGCCTGGTAGCGCGCCACCGCCGCGCCCAGCCGCGCGACGCTCTGCCAGGCCGGGACTGCGCGGGCGCCACCCGCGGCGCGCGGCGCGCCAATGTCGCCCGTCGCTCGTGCGGCGCGAAGCAGCTCCGCCCGCGCCGCCCGGTACTCGGCCAGCGACGCGGCGCAGCCGTCCGGCCCGGCCCGGCCGTCCTGGCGCGCCGGCGGGTCCTGGTGCGGCGATGGCGCCGGCGCCGGTGGAGAGGTGGGTGCGGCGCGCGGATTGGTGCGCAGGGCACCGGCCGGCCGCTCGCTTTCCGCGGACGCCAAGCGCACGCTGGCGAGCAGCGCGACGCCGGCGGCTAGCCGGTTGACCGCCTCTGGGGTCAGATCGCCGCGCCGCGCGCGGTCGACTGCCCAGGCCAGGCCGGGCAACGCGCCGTCGCGGCTCCGCGGCGCGGCGGGCGGCGAGCTGTCCAGGCGCAGCGCCAGGGCGCTTTCCGCCGCGCCATGGCGTGCCAGCGCCGCGTGCAGCTCGCCCGGCACCGGCAAGGTCGTGCAGGTTGGCGGCGTTTGCACCGCGGGCGTTCTTCGCTGCGCGGGCGCTGTCGGCGGCGCGGGCGTCGTTGGCGGCATGGGCGTCGTTTGCGGCATTCGCGGCATTTGCAGCATCGGCGGTATTGCCGGCATGGGTGGCATGGGTGGTGTTGGCGGCTGCAGGGCCGCCACAACCTGGTGACCCGCGCGGCGCAACACGGCGCGCGCCTGACGCCGGCCGGCCGCGTCGTGGTCGAGCGCGGCGCGGTTTTCGAGACCGTAGACCTGGAGGCCGGCGGCGCGGAAGCTCGCCACGGCGGCGGCGGAAGGACCGTTGAGCAGCTCCGCGGCGGCGCGCTCGAACCGCTGCCGTGCCGCGGCCTGATGCGCCGGCGTTTGCCGCGGCGCCGGCCGCTCCGCGGCGGCGAGGCGCAGCAGCCGCGCGGCGCGGCCCAGCGCGGCGCCGCTGGGGCGCACGGCCAGGGTGGCTTCGACGCGCTCCAGGTCGCGTCCCAGCCGGTGGCGGCTCAGGGCGCAAAGCGCCACCGTCAGCTCGCGCTGCCAGGCGTCGGCGCGGCGCAGCCAGCGCAGGCTCCGCGGCTGCCGCCTGGGAGCGCGACGCGACGGAGAGCCGTAGCCGACCGCGACCACCGCTCGAGATTGCGGCGCCGTCAGCCCGGCGCTGGCCCGCGCCGGTGCCGCGGCCGCATCAGGCGCTGCGAGTGGACCGGGCACTCCGGGTGCCGCAGGCACACCGGGAGCCGGCGCCACGTCGGGCGGTCTGAGCGCAGCGGGCATCCCAGGCGCGATGGAGCCGTTGAGCGCAGCAGGTGGCGCCGCCAAGGGCGCCCCGGGCGGACCAGATCCTTCGGTCGCGCTTGGCGCCGCGGCCATGCCGGGTGCCGTGAGCTCGCCGAGTATCTCTGCCGGCGCCGTCCGTGGGCGCGGCGCGGCAGCAAGGGCCGCCTCTTGCCTGGCGTCGCGGGCGGCGACCAGCTGGCGCAGGGTGCGCTGCAGCTGCTCTTCGCGGGATTCGAGCGTCAGCTCGGCGGTCACCAGGGCGCCCAGCGCGCTCTGGCGGCGCCGCAGGCCGCCGGCGGTGTCGCGCGCCGCCGGGCTGCCGGCGGCCAGGGCGCCCAGGGCGGCCAGGCGGCGTGCCGCGTGGCGATGGGCGGCGAACAGCGCGGCGATCTCCGGTCCGGGCGGGCGCCTGGTGGTGAGGACCGGCGGCGCGCCGGCCGCGCCCGCGGCTGCCGCGCCAGGTGCGGCCGGCACGGCGGGGGGCTCGCGGTCGGAGAGGATCGGCGGCGCCGCGGGAAGCGACGGACGGAAGCCGTGCGCGGTGGCGAAGTCGTTCAGGCTGCCGCGCAGGCTGCGCCAGGCGGCGGCGGCTTCATGCAGCTGGTTGCCCGGTGCGGTGGCGGCAAGCGCGGCTGCCTGGTGGAAGCGTGCGGCGGCGGCCAGGGCGATCTCGCGCTGCCGCACGTAGCGCGCGATCTCGCCCGCGGCCAGACGCGGTGGCAGGGGCGCCTGGCCGACCAGGTCTTCGACCGCGCGCTCGGCCTGCCGCAGGCGGCGCCAGGAATCGACCAGTCTGCCGGCCTCCTGCAGGTCGCCGGCCAGGTCGCGCGCGGCGGCGCAGCGCGGGGCCAGCTGCTGCCTGGCGCGGGCGTGGTCGTCGCGGGCCAGGCCGAGCCGCAGCACCGCCTGTTCGACGGCGGCGCGGTCGGCCCGCGGCGGCAGGGTCAGGCCCAGGCGGTTGGCGGCAAACCGTGTCGCCAGGTCGTCCAGCGCGGCGTGCCATGCGGCTCCGCCGTCGCCGTCCAGCGGCGCCAGCCCGGCGGCTCCGGCGGCCTCGACGCTCCCGGCGGCCCCGGTAACCCCGGCGGCTCCGGCGATCACCGCGCCGGTGTCCTGGATCGCCGCCCGCTCGGCCTCCGCGCGCGCCGCCTGCTCGTCCTGCCGGGCGCGCTGGCGCGCCTCCGCGGCGAGCGTGGCGGCGCGGGCGAAGACGCCTCCGGTCGCCGACAGCAGCCGGCTGACCGGCACGCTGTCCAGGTTGCCGAGCCGCCGCGCGAATGGCGACGGCAGCCCCGCCAGGTGGCCGAACGGCGGCGCCGCGGGCGGCGGGCCGGTGCCCAAAGCGCGCGCCGCCGCGGCGTCGAAGATGCGCCGCTCGCCGGCGGTCAGGGCCGCCGCGGCCGGGCCGCCGCGCAGCCACACCTCGCACGGCGCGTCGGCGCCGGCGCTCGCCGCCACCACCGCGGCCGCCTCGAAGCCGCGCTGGCGCGCCCGCGCCAGGCGGCCGGGCCGCACCCCGGTCAGCAGCACCAGGCCGCACGTCTGCGCCGGCCGGATCAGCACTTCGGCGCCGCTGCGGCCGTCCTGGGCCAGGCGCGGCAGCTGCGCCAGCAGGCGGTCGCGCTCGCATTCCAGCCACAGCTCGCGGGTGCTGCCGCTGGCCGCGTCCAGCACCATGAGGTCGAAGCTCGGGCTGTGCAGCGCCGCCAGCTGGCTGCCGGCGGTCGCCAGCAGCGCCGCCTGGTCCGGGACGGCCGCGCCGGCGGCCGCCGGTGCCACGCCGGGGTCGGCGCCGGCGCCGGTAGCGCCAGCGGTGCGCGTGCCGCCGCCGTGGTCGCCGCGGTTGCCGGGGCGCGGCCCGCGCCCGCGGGCGGTGAAGCGATCGCGCGCCGCCAGGGCCAGAGGCAGATCGCGGACGGGATCGAAGCGCCAGCCGCGGCTGCGCTCCAGCTCGCGCCAGCGAAACAGCGGCCCCAGGCGATGGTCGCGAAAGTGGCGGCCGTCCAGCTCGTAGACCATGGCATGCAGCGCGGCGCCCGCGGTCAGCAGCGGCAGCACCTCGACGCCGCGCCGCCGCAGTTCGGCGAAGTAGCTGGAGCAGCCGGTCGCGGCCCGTGCGGCGGCGGCGATGGCGCTCTGCAAACGGCGGGTCAGCGGCGCCGGCGCGCCGCTCGGCGGCCGCCGTGCCTCGCCGCCGGTGAGCGCGCCGACGCCCAGGTTCTCGGTCGGCCGCAGGCCGTAGTCGCGCTCGATCCGTGCCTTGACCTGCGCCACGACGGGCAGGGACGGGCCGGTGGCCTGGCAGCGCCCAAAGTAGGAGATCTCGCAGGCCAGGACGTGGACGTGGCCGTGGCCGGAATCGCGATGCCGATAGACCACGTAGGGGCAGCTCCAGCAGCAGAACGCGCACAGCAGGCGCTCGACCACCGCGCACCACTGGTGGTCGGCCAGGTGCTCGTCCGGCGCCAGGCGCAGCGCCAGGTGGCGGATCGCGTGGCGCCGGCTCCGCTGCAGCGCCATCACCAGCTGGAATTCGCCCACCAGCTCGGCGGCGTTGACGCCCGCCATGTTGCCGCCGATGCGCACCGCGCCCGCCTGGCCGGTGACGTACTCGACGCTGCGCGCCGCGTCGGCGCTGCGCGCCAGCCGCAGGATCATGGCCGGTCTCCGGCTTCGGCGCGGCGCGGGGCAGCTGCAGCTGCCGCAAAGCCGAGCAGCCGGCGGCGGGCGACGACGACGGCATCGGCGATGCGCTCCACCAGGGCAAGATTTTCGGCGCCGCCGCCCCCCTGGCGCGCCAGGCTCGCCGCCAGCTCCGCCAGCGCCTGGCCGATCTCCGCCAGGCTGCCGGCGACCGCGGCCGCGGCGACCGGCGCCGCCGGCGGCGGCTCGCCGCCGTCCAGGGCCGCCGCGCGCAAGTACGCCGACAGCGACAGGTGGGCGCGGCGCGCCCGGCTGCGCAAGCGCAGGAGCTGTTCGGGGGGCAACCTGAAACTGATTCCGGCGGAACGCATGCCGCCCAATCTAGACCGCCGGCCGCTTGCAACGGAGGGAGGGGCGGCGGGGCATTTTCACGCGTGAAAATAGTGACGATGCGATGTGGCGGTGCGCAACGACAGAGGATGCGCAGTCCTGTGCCTGCAACGGCGGCAGCGCGGCGCCGCCCGCCCCGGTGCTTCAGTCGCCGCCGGTGAGACCCTGCCGGCCGGCGACCAGCAGGCGGTCGGCCAGCAGCTGCAGGTCGGCGATCAGGGGAGACCGGTCACCCTTGCTTGTGACTTCTCCCTGCTCTCTCTGATCCTTCTGATCTCTCGGACCTCTCCGATCGCTCTGATCTCGCTGGTTTCTCTGATCTTCCAGGTTTTCCTGTTCTCCCTGGCCTCCCTGGCGTCCCTGGTCGCCGGCGTAGATCGCGTCGCTCGCAGCGCCTGTATAGCCTGGATTGAAGGTATGGGCGGCAGGGGCGGCATGAGTGGCATCGGCGACATTGCCGGCATCGCCGGCGAGCGGCGCCAAACAAGCCGGCAGCGCCAATCCCAACGGCACACGCAACTCGCGGTGCGCCACGGTGAGCGCGGCGCCGCGGTCGCCCGCGGCGTCGCCATCCATGTCGATCGCGGCCAGGCGCCGTGCCCGCGCCGCGGCGGCCGGACAGCCGGGGAAGGCGGCCAGCAGGTCGGCGGCCAGGTCGGCGCTGCGGCCTGGGTGCTGCGCCCGCAGGCGCAGCTGCGCCTGCTCGAGCGAGCAGGCGGCGGCCTCGGCCAGGCTGCCGGTGCACAACAGGGCGCGGCGCGCCCGGTCGAGCATCGCCTCCGCCGGCTCGTATTGGCGGTCGAGGGCGGCGATGCGCGCCTCCCACCACAGCCGGAAGGCTTCCTCGCCGGCATCCGCGGCGGCGGCGTAGAGGCCGCGTGCGGCGCGCAGGCGCTCCCGCGCCTGCTGGCAGTGCCCGGCCAGGGCGTTGCACCAGGCGAGCGCCAGTGCGGCGCGGGCGGCGAGGGCCGGCGCCAGCTCGGCGTCGATCTGCAGGTGCCCCAGGCTGAGCTCGACGGCGGCCTGCGCGGGGAGCCCCTGCGCCACCAGCACGAATCCCGCCTGCACCCGGCAGGCAGCCTCGCCCTGGCGCTCGGCGGCGCCGGCGAAGAGGCGCGCCGCCTGGACGAACAGGCCGGCGGCATCGTCCAGCCGCGCCGCCTGCCAGGCGAGCTGCGCGCCGGCGCCGAACAGCGCGGCGCGCTCTTCGTCGGCGTCGGCCGGCGCCGCTGCAACGAACAGGAGGGCAGACCGATACGCCGCGCCGGCCGCTGCCGGCGCCCCCCGGCGAACGCGGCCGCGGGCCAGGTGCCAGAAGCCGCGCAGCAGCACCTTGAGGTGGCGCCCGTCGGGTTCCAGGACCCACGGCGTCAGAATGTCGATGGCGGTCTGCGCCAGCCGTTCGCCGTACGCGGGATCGTCCAGGGCCTGGTCGGCGCGGGCCAGCAGGGCGCGCGCCACCAGCGGCGGTGGCGCATCCAGGGCGGCCGCTGGCGCCGCGGCGTCGCCGGCAAGCCCGAGATCCGCGGTCACGGCTGGTACCGCGTCGACCACGGCTGGGGCCGACAGGGCGATGCTGGCGGGGGCCGGCAGGGCGACTCCGGCGGGGGCCGGCAGGGCGATTCCGGCGGAGGCCGGCCGGGCGATTCCGGCGGAGGCCGGCCGGGCGGCAGAGGCAGGGACAAGCTGGTCGGCGCGGGCGAAGGCGGCGCGGATCCGGCGCGCCATCTGGACCAGGTCGAGCGCCGCGATGCCGTCGCAGGCGCCGAGCGCGCCGGCTGCGTCGTGGGCGGATCGATGCCCGAGCGTCTTCATCTGGTTCCTCTCCGCAAAACCACATCACCCAATCCGGCAGCGTGGAGCCCGCGCGTCCGCCAGAAGGCGCATCGAAGTGTCACACCAGAGACAAATTCTTACAACATATAAGGCAATTCGTCAAATCGACATCATTGAAGTCGGGCATTTGCCCAGAATTCATGTCCTCCTTCGCGGCATGATTTGTTGCCGCAGCGGTCACGTTAGTCCTTAACTCGCGCACCTATTAAAGCAAGGCCGCCGGGGTCGGTTGACTTGATTGCGCGCTTGCGTTAAAAGTTCAACTTAGGCGATGCGGGCGACATCTGGTTTCGCGACCGGCCGGCAACTCGGGTACGAATGCCGTGGGCGGGCGCGGCCATGTCCGGTCGCGTCCGGCCTGCGGAGTAGGGAGGGATCTCTCATGTCAAAGTCAGGATTTCGGGTCAGTGTTGTCGTCCTTGCTCTCGCCCTGGCGGCGTCGATGGTGAGTCCAGGGCAGGCTGCCCAGCGTGCGGCGGCGGCGTCGCAGCCGGCCTCTCACTCATTGCTGGATCGCCTGGTCGAAGGCCTGCCAAGCGGCCTTTTGCGCCTGCTCGGCCTGCCGGAGCCCGCGGCGCGCGGTGCGTCCGGCGCGCACGTGACCAAAGGCGCGACCGGAGCGGGCAGGGTGTTGGCGTCGCCGACGTCCACGGCCAGCTCCGGCGCGGGCAGCAATCCCAACGACTCGGGCGCCTGGATCGATCCAAACGGCTGAGCGTGGCAACGACCGCGGCAAGCTGCGCAGCGGTTTCCGTCCAGAGCTCCTTGGGCAGGGGGCAATGTGCCCCTGCCCGCCTCTGGGCAAGGCAATACAGTTTGTGAGAGAATATTGAGCAGCGCAAGTATCCTGATTACCTGGGAGGGAAACTTGAGCATGCACGAAGAGCACCCATCTGATGCAGTTTTGCAGCGCTTCGTCCGCGGCGAGCTGACCCGCGACGCCGCCAAGGCGGTGGTCGCGCACCTGCTCGCAAAGTGCGACGTGTGCCTTGCCCACATTGAAACGCTGGAAATCGAGGCGCGCTGTCACGTCTCCCTGCCTGGCCGGCGTGCAGCCCCCGATCCGACCTCCGAAAGCGCGTACGACATGGCGATCGATCGCGCTGTCGCGGGTCTGTTCCTGCACGGCGACGGGGTGCTGCAGAAAAAGCAGCAGGCCGGGCAGCTCAAGCAGCTGCTGGCCCAGGGAGGTCTGCGCAAGGCGCGCGAGCATCCGATGTGGGGTGCCACCTTCGCGGCGTACGACGCCCTGCTCAGCCGCGCCTGGGAGATCCGCTATGCCCGCATCGGGGAAATGATCGAGCTCACGCGGCTCGCCTGTTTCGTCGCACCCAAGCTCGGGCGCGAGGGGTACACCCCGCGCCAGGTCGCGGACTTCAGTGCCAGGGCCTGGGGCGAACACGGCAATGCGCTGCGTATCGCCGACCGCTTCGGCGAAGCCGAAGAGTGCCTGGACCGGGCGATCAGCTGCTGGCTCGAAGGGACGCGCGATCGCTTCCAGCAGGCCCGCCTGATGCATTTCACCGCCTCCCTGCTGGGCGATCAGCGGCGCATCGCGGAGGCGACGCAGTACATGACCGAGGTGTGCGACCTCTACCTCGACCTGGGAGATCGCCACAGCGCCGGCAAGGCCGTGGTCAACCTGAGCCTGTACGTCGGCGAAACCGGGGATGCCGTCGAAGCGACGCGGTTGGCCGACCGTGCGCTGTCGCTCCTCGATCCGCGGCAGGAACCCGAGCTGCAGGCCTTCGCCCTCTACAACAAGCTGCACTTCCTGGTGGAGGGGGGGAGCTTCCGCGAAGCGCGTTCCGGTCTCTGGAAGCACCGCCGTCAGATCGCGGAGCTAGGCCAGGCCGGTCAGATCAACAACGTCAAACTGTCGTACCTGGAGGGCCGCATCAACGCCGGGCTGGGGGAACTGGACCGGGCCGAGCGCCAACTGAAACAGGCGCTGGCGGACCTTGAAGCCAAGGAGATCCCGCTGTTGCAGTCGATCGTCTCGCTGGAGCTGGCCGCGGTCTGGATGCTGCAGGGACGCGCCGAAGAGGCACGCGCCCTGGCCGTGGAGACGGCGGACCGCCTGTTGCGTCTGGGTCTCGCCGGCGAAGCCGCCAGGGCCCTCCCCATCCTGCGCCGCGCGCTGGAGCGCCAGGCCGTCACGGTGGGCCTGTTCCACGACGTCGTGCGCTTCCTGCGGCGCGAAGACCACGCCTCCTACGCGCGCTTGAGCCACGACCGCTGCAGCGGCTAGTACAGGTAAAGCCGGCCGATCGGCCGGCAGGGTGCAGGCAAGGTGGTGAACGTCGATCGCCGGCAGGGTGCCGGCAGGTGGTGAACGTCAGTCGCGCTCGGTCGCGGCGCCCTCGCGCTCACCGCGATCGCCGCGCTCACCCCTCTCACCCCTCTCATCCCTCTCACCCCTCTCACCCCTCTCACCCCTCTCAGGCATCGAGTGCGGCATGTCGGCCGCGCGCAAAGCGGTGAGCAGCTCCACCTGGGTGTTGATCTTGCGCACCAGCGCGCTGGGTTCGGGACTGCTGGCAAAGACCATCTTCATCACTTCCAGGGGGTGGATCTCGATCGCGTCGGCGAGCTCGAACAGCTGCCCGATCTTCAAGCTGGCATCGCCTTGCAGCACGCGCCGGACCAGGTATTCACGCCCGTTGTGAAGGCGCCGGCCGATCTCCCGCTGGGTGAGTCCGGAGAGCCCGATCAGCGTCTGCAGCACCTCAAGAACTCGCTGGACTCTGGGGTCGTCGTTCTCGCGCATGACTAGTCAAGTCTAAGCCAGCACTGGCACTTTGTCGAGAACTGCCTAAGTTTTCAGGCAGCTGCGAAGAGGGCCATTTTGTCGCCGCTCGTGCCATGCGAATGAACCGTGCGGGGCACCAGCACGATGCGGCGGTCTATGATGCGCTGCGATGAATCCTTCGAGCGATGGCGTGGCGCGGGGCGGGGCGGCGCCGTCGCCCCGCCGGCTGCCGGCCGGGCTGGCGTTGTTGCTGGGCGCGGTCGCGGCGTGGGGTGGATGGTTTGTGTTCCGGTCGTCGCTGCTGGTCGGCGGGCGGCGGGTGTTCTGCCTGTTCGACGACGCGATGATCTCGATGACCTATGCGCGCAACCTGGTCGAAGGGCACGGCCTCAATTGGGCGCGCCGCGGCGCGCCGGTGGAAGGTTTCACCCATCCGCTGTGGACGGCGATGATGGTGCCGGTGCAGCTGCTGCCTCTGCCGCTCGACCGCCGGGCGCTGGTGGTGCAGGCCGTCGCGCTGGCCGTCCTGCTGCTCCACGTGGTCGTCGTGCGGCGGCTGGTGCTGCGGCATTTCAGCCTGCCGCTGGCGCGCCACTGGGCGCCGGCCGCGGTGGCCACGGCGTTTTACTTTCCGCTGGCCTTCTGGACTCTGATCGGCATGGAGACCGGCCTGCAATCGCTGCTCACCACGATCTCGGTGCTGCTGGCCCTGGACATCGTGCACCGCCGCCGCGACCGCCGCTGGGCGTTGGCCCTGACCGGCGTGGCGGCGGTGCTGCTGCGCCTGGACATGCTGGTGTGGGTGCTCGCCGTGCAGGGATACGTCGCCGTGTGCGGCCGCCGCACCGATCCTCCACGGCCGCCGGCGCCGCGTTCGTCGACGTCGCCAGAAACCGTGCGGCCGCCGGCGGCCGCGCTGCCCGCGGTGCGCGGCACCTGGCGGCTGGGCGTGACGCTGCCGCTGGCGGCGCTGGCTGCCTACGGGGTGTTCCGCTGGGTCTACTTTGGCGCCCTGCTGCCCAACACCTATTACCTGAAGCTGGGCGGTGTGCCGCTCGCGGTGCGCCTGCTGCGCGGCGGCAGCACGCTGCTCGATACGCTGCGCGCGTACGGCCCGCTGCTGCTGGTGGTGGCGGTGGGGGTGATGCCGCCGCTCGCCGCCCTGCGCCGCTCCGCCGCCGCCCGCGCCGGCACCGCGCAACGCCGGTGGGGCGAGCGGCTGGCGCTGCCGGCGCTGCTCTTCGTGCTCGCCTGCGCCTACAGCGTCTATGTCGGCGGTGACGCGTGGGAGGGCGAAGTGAGCGCCAACCGGTTCGTTGCCTTCGCCATGCCGCTGGTGTTCGTGCTGGCCAACGGCCTGCTCAACCGGGCGCTGGCGGCGTGCGTGGCGCTCGCCCGCGCCGCGCGGTGTCTGCGTCGGCGTCAGCGCCGTCAGGGCGGCGGCGCGGCGGCGGCGGGCCAGGCTCCGCCGGTGCGCTACGCCGTCGTCGTCGCCACCGTGGCGCTGCTGTTCGCGGCCGACGGGTTGGGCAGCCGCGCCACCGCGGGCGAAGCCTGGCGGCGCCTGGCGGTGATCACGCCGCCGCTGCACGCCGCCAACTACGAGCAGCTCCTCACCCAGCTGCGTCAACTGCAAACCTATGCCGATCCGACTGCCGCGGTGGCTGTGACGTGGGCCGGCACCACCGCCTATTTCAGCGATTTTCAGATGATCGATCAGCTGGGCTACAACGACAGCTATATCGCACACCGCCCGCCGGCGCTGGCCTTGAGCGAAGACAACTTCGGCGATTTCGTGCCCGGCCACGTCAAGTGGGACATCGCCTACGTCCTGGACCGGCAGCGCCCGGACGCCTTGCTGGGAATCTGGGGCGACGAACCCACCCGGCAGGCGCTGCTGGCGCACGGTTATCTGCGCCTGGACGGCACCTGGGTCAACCCCGACTCGCCCAAGCTGCACCTTTCGCTCGATGCCGTCGGTCGCCTTGATGATGGCGATGACGACGACACCGGCGGCGACGCCGCCGCCGGGTCCGGGTCAGGGTCGGATTAGACGCGTCCGGTCAGGCGCGGGTGCTGCGGCCCTTGTGGCGGGCCAGCTCGATCGCCGACAGGCCGATGGGGAGATTGGAGCCCTGATATTCGAACTGGTTGCGCAGCTGGCGCCGCGCCCCATGGTCGAGGAACTTCTCACCCCAATCCAACGATTGGCGCTCCTCCATCTCAAACTGAGGTTGGAGAGCCGAAAAAAGCATCGCGTGAGTGAGCCTGCTCATGGTCGATTCTCCTGGGATCGGGAAGGTGTGCAACAGTCCAATCCCACTCCTTATCAATTAGCAAGAAGCGGGCCATAATTCCCGCCGGCGCCCTGCCACTACAATGGCGGCCGCGCGGACCGTGAGGGCCGTGCTGGACGCTCGCCGAGCTGGTCGCTGACTGCGCTGGTCGCTGATGAATTTGGCCGCTGGCGGCGGTGGTTGCTGGCGCTGCTGGCCGCTGGCCGCGGCCGCCGCGCCGGCCGCGAACGGCCGCGATTGAGGACGACGCTGTTCTCGGAGGTGCCTGCCTAGTGCCCCGCACGGTTCATTCGCATGGTAGTCGCGCCGCAATCCGGTCCTCTGGCCAGGCGCGCCGACGCAGGCATAGTCGAAACGTATGTCGAGGAGGCGCAACGCCGCCAGGGGGCCGGAGGGCAAGCGAATGCCATGCGAATTAGCCGTGCAGGGCACTAGCATGGATGCCCCAGCCTCGCCGCGACCCGGTGCGACCCGCGTCGCCCCCCCTGCCGACGGCGCCGGCGAGACCAGTAAAGGTAGGGGCAGCGGTGGCAGCGCTGGCATTGCCGGCACTGCCGCCATCGCCGGTATCGCGGTCGTCGGCGCCTGGGTGGTGATCGCGGCGATCCTTGCCGCTCGCCTGGCCGGCATGAGCCTGGACGACTTTTACATTACCTATCGCTATGCCTTGCACCTTGCGCACGGCCAGGGCTTCGTCTTCAATCCGGGCGAGCGGATCTTCGGCCTCACCAATCCCGGCTTGGCGCTGCTGCTGGCGGCGGCGGCCTGGCTGACGCGGGTGCCGGTGCCGGCGCTGGCGACCGCGGTGTCGGGCGGTGCGCTGGTGATCCTGGCCGGCCTGCTGCTGCGGAGCGCCGCGCGGACCGGGCGGTTCGTTGAAGCCGCCGGCGCCGGGACGCTGGCGGTCACCTCGTCCTACCTGTGGGCGCTCCAGGGCGGCGAGGGTCTGCCGATGCTGGCGCTGCTCGCCGGCGCCGCCGAGCTTGCCGCGGCGCACCCGCTGGCGGCCGGAGCGCTGGCCGGAATGGCCGTCTGGTTCCGGCCCGAAGCGGCGCTGGGCGCCGGTCTGCTCTGCCTGCTGGTGTGGCGCCAGGAGCGCCGGATGCCGTGGCAGCTGGCCGGCGCGGCTGGTCTCGTCGTCGCCCTGGGGCTGGCGGCGGCGGCGCTGTACTTTCGCACGCCGATCCCCAGCTCGCTGGCCGCCAAGCAGGCGATGGCGGCGGCGGGAGTGGCCGGCGCGCAGGCGGGGCCGGTGCGGTTCTGGCTGCGCTCGGTGCGCCTGGTGGCGCACCATTTCGGACCGCTCTGGCCGCTGCTGGTGGCGCTGGGGCTTGCCGGCCTGGCGCCTCTCTACGCCGCCGGCGGGCGCGCCGGCAAGCTGCTGGTGCTCTTCGCGCTGGCCCTGGCGGTCTTCTATCCGTTGAGCGGCGTGCCGTGGTTTCCGTGGTACACGCTGCCGGTCGTGGTGGCGCTGCTCTACGGAATGGCTTTCGCGTTGGGCGCTGTCGTTCGCTGGGGTTGCTCGGGCCGCTGGGGGCGCTGGCGTCGCTGGAGCCTCTGGGGCGCCGGCCAGCCGCGCCCGCGTCCGCGCCCCGCAGGCGCCGGGCGCGGGCGGCGCCCTGTGCTGGCGACGCTTCTGGCGCTGGCTCTGGCGGCGCCGATCGGCGTGTCGCTGGCGCCCGCCTGCTGGGGCTGGCACCGCGCCTTCGACTGGCCGCCGTTCATGCGGCGCTACCGCGCCGCCGGCCAGTGGCTCGCCGGTCACACGCCGCCTGGCGCCAGCGTCGCCTACTACGAGGTCGGCGCGCTGGGGTATTGGAGCGATCGCACCGTCGTCGACCTGCTGGGCATCGTGACGCCCGCTCTCCTGCCGTACGTGCGCCAGGGAGACCTGGCCGGCGCGTTTCTGGCGCGGCCGGCCGACTACGCGGTGTTCGATACGGCGCGCGGCGGACTGATGCCGGTGGCGGCGGCGTGGTTTCAGGCCGCCTATGCGCCGGTCGCCCGCTTCGGCGAGCTCACCATCTTTGCGCGCCGGCCCGGCGTCGCGCTGCCGCCACCCGCGGCGCCAGTCCAATCGGGCGCGCCGCCACGGCACGCGGCGGCAGTCCAATTGGGCGCGCCTCCCCGGCACGCGGCGGCAGTCCAATCGGGCGTGCCGCCGCCACAGGCGGCGGCGCTTAGCGCGGCACCGGCGAGCGCAGGAACTGCTCCGCCTCGGCCGGCGGCACCGGCGGACTGATCAGAAAACCCTGGTAGGCGTCGCACAGGCGGGTGGCGAGAAAGTGGCGCTGCTCTTCGGTTTCCACCCCTTCGGCGACGACTTCCAGGTCGAGGCCGTGGCCGAGGTCGATGATGGCGTTGACGATGGCGCGGCTGCCGCGCACCGACGACAGGCCCGCCACGAAGGCGCGATCGATCTTGAGCGCGTCGATTTCGAACTGCTGCAGATAGACCAGCGCGGCGTGGCCGGTGCCGAAGTCGTCGATGGCGATGCGCATGCCCATTTCGCGCAGGGCGGCGACCACCTCGACTGTGCGCTCGACGTTCTGCATCGCGGTGCCCTCGGTGATCTCGAGCGTCAGGCAGGTCGGCGCCAGGCCGCTCTCTTCCAGGATGGCGGCGACGCGCGGCACCAGGTCCTTCTGCTGGAACTGGCGCGGCGACAGGTTGACCGCCACCTGCGGCGCGGTCAGGCCGCGCGCCTGCCACTGGCGCAGCTGGCGGCAGGCGGTGGCGATGACCCATTCGCCGATCGGCACGATCAGGCGCGCCTCTTCGGCGACGGTGATGAAGCGGTCGGGCAGGATGATCTCGCCCATCGAGTGGCGCCAGCGCAGCAGCGCTTCGAAGCCGCGGGTGTGGCCTGAAACCAGGTCGATCTGCGGCTGGTAGAACAGCATCAGCTCGTCGCGTTCGAGCGCCAGCCGCAGCTCCTGCTCCAGGGTGAGGCGCACCAGCGCCTTGGCGCTCATCGCCGGAGTGCACAGCTGGTAGCCGTTGCCGCCCAGGTCCTTGGCGCGATACATGGCGATGTCGGCGCTGGTCAAGAGCCCCTCGGCGTCGGCGCCGTCGGCGGGGAAGATGCTGATGCCGATGCTGGTGGTGAGAAAGATCCGCTGGTCGTCGATTTCAGCCGGCAGGCTGACGGCGGCCAGGATGAGCTGCGCCACCCGCGCCGCGTCGTCGGCGTGGGCGATGTGCGGCAGCAGGATGGTGAATTCGTCGCCGCCGACGCGCGCCACGGTGTCCTCGGCGCGCAGGCTGGCGGCCAGGCGCTCGGCCACCTCCTGCAACAGGCGGTCGCCGGCGCTGTGGCCCAGGGTGTCGTTGACCAGCTTGAATTCGTCCAGGTCCATGAACAGCACCGCCAGGCCGTGCGAATGGCGGCGCGCCTGCGCCAGCGCCTGCGTCAGCCGGTCGTGGAACAGCAGGCGGTTGGGCAGGTCGGTCAACGCGTCGTGATACGCCTGGTAGACGATCTGGCTTTCGGCGGCCTTGCGCTGGGTGATGTCCACCAGCGTGCCCTCGATGATTTCCGCTTCGCCGTCGCGGCGGTCGAGCCAGGTGAGGTTGGCGAGCACCCAGACCGAGCTGCCGTCGACGCGGCGCAGCGCGATCTCTTCGTTGGTGACGCTGCCCCTGGCACGCAGCCGGTTGAGCATCGAATCGCGCTGCTGCGGGTCCAGGTAGAGGTCGTTGACGGTGGTGCCGATGCACTCGCGCCGCGAGTTGTAGCCCAGGATCTTGGCGAAGGCGTTGTTGCAGTCGAGGGTGCGGCCGTCGGGCGAGTTGCGGAACACGCCCGCCAGGTTGCGCTCGAACAGCAGGCGGTAGCGCCGCTCGGAGGCGCGCAGCGCCTGCTCGGCCTGGCGGCGATCCAGGGCGCTGGCGAACATCTCGGCGGCGATGCGCAGCAGCGCCACGTTGTCTTCGCTCCAGCGCTTTTCCGCCTGGCGGGTGCAGAAGCCCAGCACGCCGCGGCAGGCGCCGCCGAACAGCAGCGGCACCATCAGGAGCGACCGTACGCCGGCGTCGCGCAGCACCTGGCGGTCGGCGGCCGCCTCTTCGCCCAGCGCTTCGACGCGCGGCAGGTTGAGAAAGCCCAGCTGGGCCAGCTGGCGCGCCGCCCAGCCGCCGTGGCGGCCGGCGAGCGCCTCGGCGCTGCGCGCCGACAGCGCCAGCTCGCCGGTGTACCAGGCGCGCGTGCGGTGCGAGGCGGTTTCGGCGCCGCCGAACAGGTAGGCGAACGAGCTGTCGACGACCGAGAACTCGCCGACCGCGCGGATGGCGTCGTAGATCGCGTCGTCGAGCTGGTCGGGGGCGAGGTTGATGAAGCGCGCCGAAATGGACGTGATCAGGCGCTCGAAGCGCAGCCGCTCCTGCAGCGCGATCTCGGCCTGCAGCCGTTCGGTCACGTCCAGGGCGAAGGCGATGACGCCGACGATCTCGCCGTCTTCGTTGCGATAGGGCACCTTGTCGGTCTGCACCCAGCGGTCGCCGCTCTTGGTGTGCAGGGTCTCGACGATGCCCAGCTTGGGCCTGCCGCTGGCGATCACCTCCTGGTCGTCGCGGTGGTAGTCGTCGGCCTGGTCGGGGTACAGGTCGCCGGTGGCGGAGCCCTCGACGTCGGCGACCCGCAGCCCGATCGAATCGGCGGCCATGCGGTTGGCGCGCAGGATGCGGTTGTGCTGGTCCTTGTACCAGATCATCGCCGGCACCGAGTTGAAGATCACCGTCTGTTCGATCTGCAAGCGGCGCAGCGAATCTTCGGTGCGCTTGCGCTCGGTCACGTCGCGGAAGCTCCAGACGCGCCCGGCCGCCTGGCCGTCGAGCAGCTGCGGCTGCGAATAGCGCTCGAACACGCGGCCGTCGCGGAAGCGCAGCACGTCGAAGCTCTCGGCCTCGGGATGCGCGTAGAGCTCGCGCACCTTGTGGGTGAACGCTTCCGGATCGACCAGCTGGGCGACGACGTGGCGCAGCGCCGCCTGGTCGTCGCCGCCTTCGACGACTGCGGCCGGCAGGTTCCACAGGCGCAGGAACCGCTGGTTGTAAGACCGGATGCGGCCCGCCAGATCGACCGCCAGGATGCCGTCGGTGGTCGATTCCAGCGTCGAGCGCAGCAGCGACAGCGACTGCCGCGCCTGCTCCTCGGCCTGCTCGCGCTGGGCGGTTGCCGCGGTCACGTCGCGGGCGTACAGGATGCGCGCAGGCCGGCCGGCGAACTCGATGGCGGCGGCGGTCAGCTCCACGGCGATCGTGGTGCCGTCGCCGCGGCAGATCCATGCCGAGGCGGCGCGCGGCGTCACGATCGCGCCGGGCAGCTGCTCGACCGAGCGGGCCAGGAACTGCTCGCGCGACAGCTCGAACAGATCCAGCGCCGCGTCGTTGACGGCCAGGAAGCGGCCGCTGTCGGCGTCGGCGACCGCCGCGGCCAGGGGGCTGTCGTGGAACAGGCGGGCAAACGCCGCCTGGTCGCCCGCTGCCACCTGGTCCCCGGCAGGGGTCGCGGCTGCAGCCGCGGCCGGGCCGGCTGCGGCGGCGGGTGCGGGAGACGGCGTGCGGCGGCTGGCCGGTCGGCGGGTGTTGGGAGTCGAGGGTTTGCTCATTCGCTCGAGGCGGCCTGCTCGGCGCCCGAGAGGACAGGCTGCTACCAGGGTTGCGGCGAGGCCGGAGCCTCTCCATTATAGCGACTATAGCGACAGATTGACCGCTGCGCTGCCGGCGCTCGCCGCCGGCCCCTGGCGGTCGTCAGCGGTGCGCGATCAGCAGCAGGGTGCGGGCGCGTCGCTTGAGGGCGGCCAGGACCTGGCGGGCCGTATCCGGATCGAGCGCCGCGATGGACTCGTCCAGGATCAGCACCCGGGGGTGCTGGAGCAGGGCGCGTGCCAGCAGGACGCGGCAGGCCTCGCCCTGGGAAAGCGCCCAGCCGGCCTCGCCCACCGGCTGGTGCAGACCCTGGGGCATGCGGTCGAGGAGGCCTCCCAGGCCCAGCTCGCGGCAGACGGCTGCCGCCTCGGCGAGCGCCGGCGGGTTCGCAGTGCCGGGGGTGCTCAGCAGCAGGTTGCGCGCCAGGCTGGCGGCGAACAGGTGGTTGTCGCCCGGCGGCGGCACGGCGACCACCTGCCGCCGCCAGGCGGCCTTGCTCAAGGTGGCGGCGGCGGTGCCGCCCAGCAGCAGCAGGCCCGCATCGGCGGCCAGCGTGCCGCCCAGCAGCGCGGCCAGGGCGGACTTGCCGCCGCCCGACGGCCCGCCCAGCAGCACCCGATCGCCGTGCCGCAAGGTCAGCGAGCAGGCGTCGAGCAGCGGCGCCGTGCGGCCGGGCAGCCGCAGGCACAACCGGATGGCGGCGAGCGGCGGTGTGGTGGCAGGGGCGCAAGGCGTGGTGGGTAGGGTGGGCACGGTGGGCGCGGTCGCTGCCGCGGATATGGCGAGTGCAGTTGGCGCGGTAGGGGTGGGCACGGTGGGCGCGCCGGGTGCGGTGGAAGGGGTGGATGGGGTGGGCACGGCAGGTGCGCTGGGTGCGGCTGGGCGTGCCGCTCCGGCGCGGCGGGCCGCGGCGGCGGAGCCGCTGACCGACAGCAGCGGCGCAACCGCTGGCCAGGCCGCCGCGGCCGCGGCCAGGTCCACCAGGCCGGCGCCCAGGCGCGACAGGGCTGCGGCGGTCAGGAAGACCGCCGCCAGCTGTGCGATGGGCGCGGCAGCCGACGGCAAAAAGCTGGCGAGCGCCGCGGTCAGCCAGCAGCGCGGCAGCACGGTGCGCAGGACGATCGCCGTCGCGTCCATCGGCAGGGCCAGGCGCTGGCTGGCGGCGAGCGCCGCGTCTTCGGCGGTGTGGCGGCGTGCGGGCGGCTCCTGGGCGCGATGGGTGCGCCAGGCGGCGAGCGCGTCCAGCAGCTGGTGGGTGAGCGCGCGGTGGGCGGCCGTCCAGGCGCGCCGGGCTCTGGCATGGCGCAGGCCGGCGGCGAGCGCGGCGACAATGGCGATGGGAGCGATGAGGGCGGCGGTGCGCTCCGGCGGGCGCCAGGCTGTGGCAGGGTGCGGCCGGCTGCCGCTGCCGCCCGGCGCGGCGACCAGCGCCCAGGCCACGCCGAGCTCGAGCGCGGCCAGGGCGACGGCCACGGCGCCGTCGCGCGCGTGGATTTCGGCGGTCTCCAGGGCGAACGCCGCGCCCGCCAGACGGTCGGCATCGCCGGCAGGTTCGGTGCCGCTGCCGTGCACCAGGCCGTCGAAGAGGGCGGCGCGCAGCCGCGCGCCGGCGCCGGCGGCGAAGCGGGCGCCCGTCGCTGCCTCCAGCGCCCGCAGCGGCGCCTGGGCGAAAAGCAGCAGCGCCCAGGCGGCGAGCGGCGCCGCGCCATCCTGGCCCTGCCACAGTGCGGAAACCAGCAGCGCCCAGGCCGCTCCGACGGCAAGGCGCCGCCACACGGTGAGCGCCACGAGCGTCGCCGCGGCGCGCAGCCAGGGCCGGCGCCAGGGTGGGGGAGCCGGCGGCAGCCTCACGGAGCGCGGCGCTCGCGGGCGATGCGGCCGCCGGCCAGCCGCAGCCGGCGCCACCCGCGCCCCTGCCACAGCTCGGCGGCCAGCCGGCGTTCGGCGGCAAGCAGCCGGGCGAAGTGGGAATCGGGGAGGGCGGCGAGGTCGCGCGGCGCGCCCTGCTCGACGATCCTGCCGGCGGCCAGGACCAGCACGCGGTCGAAGGCCAGGGCCTGGCCCACGTCGTGGGTGGCGCAGAGCAGGGTGCACGCCGCCCAGCGCCGGCGGGCGGCGGCCAGCAGGCGCGCGCGTTGCGCGCTGTCGAGGCCGCGAAACGGCTCGTCGAGCAGCGCCAGGCGGACGGCGCCGCGGGCGCAGGCGCGGCCGAAGCGCACGCGTTGCGCCTCGCCGGCGGCAAGCCGGCCGCCGCCCGCGCCCACACCCTCGCCCACCACCGTCGCCAGGCCGGAGGGCAGGCGCAGCGCCAGCTCCACCAGCTCGGCCTGCCGCAGCGTGTCGCCGGCGACGGTGGGGGCGCCCGCGGGGCTGCCGTAGATGAGGTTTTCCGCCAGCGAGCTGCGCCACAGCCGCACCTCGGGGGACACCCACGCCGTGGCGCGCCGCAGCGCGTCAAGCTCCGGCGGCAGGCCGTCGATCCGCAGCTCGCCCGCGCTCGCCTCGAACCATCCGAGCAGCAGGCCCAGCAGGGTCGATTTGCCGGCGCCGGAGGGCCCGACCAGCGCGGTATGGCTGCCGGGCGCAAGGTCCAGGTCGATCCCCGCCAGCAGCGAGCATCCGCCCAGTTCCACGATCAGCCCGCGCGCCTGAATGGCGACGCCGGGTGACCTGGCGCCTGCCCCGGCGCCGGCGTCCCCGCTTGTGTCCGGTGCCGGAGGGGGAGGGTGGATGGCCGGATGGTGGACCGGCTGGCCGGCTGCCGGGGGCGCCTCCAGCTCGTCGCTGACCAGCGGTTCGAGCAGGCGGCGGGCCTGGTTGCGCAGCGCCGGCAGGCGCGCCGTCGCGGCGTCGCCCAGGCGCTGGCCCAGGCCGGCGATCTGCGACAGCCACAGGACGAGCAGCGGCGTGCCGGCGTCCAGGCCGTGGCGGGCCGCGTGGCGCAGCACCATGGCGGTGCTCACGCCGGCGATCGCCCCCTGCGCCGCCAGCTCGCAAAGGGCGGCCCGCGCCGCCAGCCGCTCGTGCGCACGCGTCCATGCGGCCAGCAACTCGCCGTGCTGGCGCGTGACCGCAGCCTGGGCGCCGTGAGCGCGGATCGCGGCCCGCCCGGCGGCGGCATCGCGCCACGCCGTGTCGAGCGCCGCCGCGGCGCGGTGGCAGTCCTCCTCGCAATCGCGCAGGCCGGCCGCCGCCCCCGCCAGCAGCGGCAGCACGAGCACCGCCGCGGCGGCCGCCACCGCCAGCGGCGTCCCCGCCGGGTCGAGCCAGACGATCGCCGCCGTCGCCAGCGCCAGCTCCAGCGCCCCCCGCGCCACCTCGGCGGCAAGCTCGGGAGCGCGGCGCACCAAATGGATGCCAAAGGCGCGCCGCGCCAGGTCGGCCGTCAGCCGGCTGGCAAAATAACTGTCGGCCAGCTGTCCCAGCCGCCGCCGCCAGAGCATGCCCAGCAGCGTCTCCAGCCGCCGCCCCAAAAGCGCCGCGCCGGCGGCGATCGCCGTTTCGGCCAGCAGCAGCGCCAGGCAAAGGGCGACCGGAATGACCAGCACGTCGCGCCGCAGCCAGCCGGAACCCAGGGCCGGGATCACCTCGGCGGTGCGCCACAGCACCGCCGGCTCCGCCACCGCGGCGACGCTCGCCACCGCCAAGGCGATGGTCGCGGCGACCGCCGCAGCCGTGACCGCGGTTCCTGCCACCGGCGCCTGGCCCGTCATTAATACTGTGGCGAGGTGTCGCAACGGACGGGCCAGGGGATCGCTATACGTCCGGCTGGCGGGCAGGTCGGATGCGGCAGCCGCCGCCGCTGTCGCCGAGGTACTGCGCACGGTCACCAGGACCGCACCGCGGACGGCCAGCAGCGGCTCGCCCGCGGCGCCAGATGGCTCTGCGTTGCCGGGCGCCCCGGGCGGGGCCGGCGAGGCCGCCTTCGCCGCCGCTGCCACCGGCCGCGCCGGCTGGCGGGCGCTGTCGTCGCCGGACAGCGCCGGCATCACGAACCAGCATCGGATGGGGATTCCGTACAGCGCGGGTGCGGTGGCTGGAGCGGCGGAGGCCAGGGCGGTCAGGGCCTGCAAGGCGCTGCCGGCCGCGGCGCCGCGCCGCAGGCCGCCGTCGCGGCAGAGCTGTGCGACGTGGCGCGCGGCCGCGTCCAGGGCGGCGATCGGCAGCCAGCCGGGGTGTGCCAGCGCCGCCGCGATGGCCCGCCGTGCCGCCGGGGCGCCGATCCCCAGCGCCGCCAGGCGCGCCGCCAGCGGCGCGGTGAAATCGTCGGTTGCCGCCCATGCACGCCAGGCCGCGGCCGGCACCTCCGCACGGTGCACGTACAGGTGCTCCAGCAAGCGGCTCGCCGGCGGCCAGCGGCGGCCGCGCGCCGGGTCCATCACCTGCGTGCGTCCGTACCCGCTGCGCCAGAGGACGACGAAGTGGGTGAGATGCGGCCCCTGGCGCACCACCGCCACCGCCGGCAATGTCTGCGCCTCCGGCTGCAGCACGTGATCGACCGGCACCAGCACCTGCCGCGCCTCCAGCCCGTATCGGCGTGCCACCTGCTCCAGGACGTCGGTGGAGCTGCCGTCGCGGCCGACCGCGCACTGCCGCCGCAGCCGCTGGCGGTCCGCCGCGACGCCGTAGCCGCCCAGCAGCGCCTGCAAAGCCGCCGGCCCGCAGTCCAGCGCCGACGCCTGCATCACCACCGGCACCAACCGCTTGCGCCGGCGCCGGGCGCCAAGCTCAGCGTGAGACCCATGCATGGTCAGGGGAAACGAGACCGCGCCAAAGAACGGCGATCGGCGCCTGGCGTCCCACCTCGATTTCGAGCGCGGCAAGGCCTTCGCCGTGCCGCAGGGGCGGCGCGGCCGGCGGCGTGGCCTGGCGCGAGCTGCCTGACGCGACCAGGGCGAGCTCGACGCGCAGGCCGCCGTCGTGTGCCTCGCCGGCCACGGCGGTGACGGCGGCCGGCACGCCGCGGCAGCCCGGCGGCGGGCAGCGGCGCGGCCAGAAGAGAGCAGGTTGCCCGGCACGGACCCGCCCCAGGGCGCCGGCGTCCAGAGTGCCGACAATCTTCAGTGGGCCCGCCGGTACCAGCACGGCCAGCGGCTGGCCGGCCGCCACCGTGGAGCCGGCCGGCAGCGCCGCGACGGTGGCCAGCAGGCCGTCGCACGGCGCGCGCAGGCGCAGGCGTTCCAGCTGGGCCGCCCAGCGGGCGGCGCCCGCCGCCGCCACGGCAGCCTCGCCGCGCACGGCGGCCAGCTGCCGCTCCAGCTCGGCCACGGCCGCCGCCCGCGTCATGCTTGCGCCCTGGTCCTGGAGCTCGCGACGCCGGCCGGCGGCGGTCGCCGCCAGCGCCGCCTGCCGGCGCTCCTCGGCCTCGGTGCGCGCCTGCGCCAGTGCCGCGTCCGGCGCCAGGCCAAGCGCTTGCAGCTGCGCCGAGCGGGCGGCGCGATCCGCCGCCAGGCCGGCTGCCGCCGCCGCTTCCGCCGTGGCCGCCGCGGCTTGCGCCGCCGCCGCGCGGCTCTCCATCCGGCCGCTGCGCTCGCCGCCGCCGGCTGCCGCCAGCTGCCGCGCCAAGGCGGCGGCCTGCGCCGCGCACGATGCGGCGCGGGCGGCGTCCTGCCTCCAGGCGGCGAGCAGCTCGGGCGGCGGCTCCAGCTGGACCAGCACGTCGCCCGCCCGCACCGTCGCGCCCAGCCGCAGGGCGGTGGCGCCGATCCGAGCCGTCGCCGCGGCGACCAGCTCCAGCGCACCCGCGGCGGCTTCCACGTGGGCTTCGGACGCCTGTTCGACCTGGGGCGCCGGCAGCACCGCCACGACGCCGGCCGCCGCCAGGCAGAGCACCGCCGCCAAAGCGAGCAGCAGCGCCCGCCACGCCGGCCGGCGCTCCGCCGCCAGCGCGTCGAGCGTCGCCGGGAATGCAAGAGTCGGCGTCGTTGCCGCCGCCGCCGCCGTGCGGCGCCTGGCGCGGCGACCGCCGCCCGCGTGCCGATGCATCCCCATCGCGCGCCAGTCTAGGGACGGTGCACCCGGAACAGAGGGACCCAGCGCAAGGTCCTCTCGATCGCACCTCCGGCGGCGCCCAGATCCGCCGCAACGGTTGCCCGTCGCCAGGGGTGGCTGGCGCCGTCGCGATCCACCGTCCAGGTCGCCCGCCGCCAGGGGGGCGTCGTCGTCGCGATCTGCTGCCCCAGGTAGCCGCCAGGGATCGCCGTCGCTGTCGCGATCTGCCGCTGCGGCCGCCGCCGCATGGTCGCCCTCGCCGCGCGCTCGGTCGCCGCCGCCCGCCGTCGCCGGGGCGCCCACCTCGGTCCCGCCCTCGATCCGCCGCGCCTCGCGCCTAGCCTTCGCCCGTGGGCACCGGCCGGCCTGATCGCGAGCCGCCCAGGCGGCGCGAAAGGAGGTGAGCGACCATGCCGATCCAGCTCAACGTGAAAGCCGGTTTGAAGGCCGAGCGCGTCCAGTGAACCGAGCCCCCACCCGCCGCGCATGACCGCCGGCCGGTGCCCACGCCCGCCCGCCCCAGCCGGTCCGGTCCGGCCGGCCGCATTTTCACGCGTGAAAATGGCCCGCCGCCGGCGCCACCGCCGGCCGGCCGTCTATGGCTCGATCCGAAACGGCGGCGCGGCGGCGGGGAACGGCAGCGAGCGGCGCCAGGCGCGGCGGAAGTACAGCGCCATGTCGCGGGTGAGCGCCTGGGCGCGCTCGGCTTGCCCCGCGGCGGCTTCCATCAGCAGCAACCAGGCGGCGATGCCTTCGGTGTGCATCCGCCAGTGGCGCAGGATGGCGTGGAAGGTCTTGAGCAGCCGGATGGCGTGGCGGCTCTTGCCCTGGGCGATGTAGGTTTCGGCCAGGTCGAGGCTGACCAGGGTCAGCTCCTGGTGAAAGCCGGCCTGGCGGAATTGGTGCCAGACCGCCACCAGCCCGCGCTCGGCGGCGGGGAGCTGGCCCAGCTGGCGGCAGATTCGCGCCTCCAGCCAGGGCAGCAGCAGGCGCGGCTGGCTGTCGCCCAGCTGGCGGTAGAGCGGCCGGGAGCGTTCCAGCAGGTCGAGCGCCTGCCAGCTATGGCCGCTGTCGTTGAGGAACCAGATGTAGGCGTGGCGCGCCGCAAGCTCCAGCTGGGGCTCGCGGCTGGGGTCGATCAGCGCCAGGGCGCGCTTGGCCAGGGCGGCCCCTTTCAGGGAGTCCGCGTAGCCGACCGCGAGCGCCATCTTCTGCAGGGTGCGGCCCTCAAGGTGACCGTCGCGGCACAGCCGGTAGATCGCCGCCGCCGGCCGCAGCAGATCGGCGGTGCCATCCAGGTCTCCCAGGCTGAACCGCAGGTTGGCCGCGACGCGCAGCAGCGCGGCGTGTTCCAGCGGTTCGCCGGTGCCTTCTTCCAGCGCCTCCCAGGCCCGCTCCAGGGTTGCGCCCGCGGCTTCCAGCTGGTCGTCGAGGCGCAGCGTGTCGGCCAGCGCGCCCAACGCGCGAGCGTGCAGGTCGTTGGCCAGTCCGGCTGGGTAGACGCCGGCCGGCAGCAGCTGGTGGACGATCGCCAGCGCCAGCCGGCAGGCCTCCAGGCCGCGGCCGGTGTCGCGCCAGTGGTATTCGCCGGCGGTGGCGAGCAGCCGATGCACGATGCGGTGGTTGCGGTAGCGCGGATCGCTCTGCACCCGCGGCAGGCGCTGCGCCGGCGGCGTGCCCTCCAGGATGGCCCACAGCGAGGTGGCTTCCAGCTCCGCGGCGCGGATGGTGGCCAGGCCGGCGGCGCTCAGCTCCAGGCTGGACGTGAACGCCGCGTCGTAGACGGCGGGAGTGCCGCCCTCGTCAGCGCCGCCGGCGCCGCCAGCCGTGGCGCCGGCGCCGCCAGCGCGGCGGAGATGGCGGCCCAGGCTCCGCACCTGACCGCGGGCGCCGCGTATGTAGCTCCAGCACGGATCGCAAAAGGTGGCGAGGTGCGCGATGACCTGCCTTTTCGCGCTCTCGTGCAGGGTGCCGTCGAGGAGCTGGTCCATGGTCTGCACATCGGGATGGCTGAGATCGTGGCGGTCGAGGGGCACGGTCGGGTTACCTCGCTTCTGGTCTCGATGGGCCGGGATGCCGGCTACAGATCTAGTTACCGGGTGGAGGCATTTTGGGACAGGAAAATCGGCTCTCGCGGGCGCGGCGCCGCCGCCGCAGGCTAGCTCTTGTGCAATACGTGCAAGTACTCTACACTCCCTTGAGCGAACTGTGAGCGAACGCCCAATTCTGCCGCCTGCGTCGCCGGCTGGGGATCGTCCCACCGAGCGGGAGCTATTGGCCGTCCTCGGCCGCGTCAAGCCGGCCTTGCGCGCTCTGTTCTGGACCCAGAACGTCGGACCGGCGGACGCCGAAGACATCGTGCAGGAGGCGCTCGTCGTGCTGGTCAAGCGGTGGGCAGGCGTCGACGACCCGGCCGGCTTCCTGATGGGCACGGTCAAAAAGCGGCTGCAAACTCATTTCCGCCGCCGGCGCAGCGACCGGTCGGTGCCCCTCGACGCCGCGGACCTGGAGCGGGCCGGTGCCGGGCCGCCGCCGCAGCGCCAGGTCGAATGCCGCCAGGACGCGCGCAAGCTCCTGGCCCGGCTGCCGGAACGCTCGAGCCAGATCGTCGGCATGCGCTACGGCGAAGAGCTGTCCCCGCGCGAAATCGCGCAGGAGCAGGGCGGCTCCGAAAGCGGCGTGCGCAAGACCGCCAACCGCGGCCTGCGGCGCCTGCGGCACCTGGTCAAGGCTGGCCGGTCTGGCGCCTGAGGATCGTCCGCATGGCAGGCAAGGGCACCACCGTTCAGATCGCCACCGCGGACATGGTGTTTTTGAGCCGCCGCGGCGCGCGCTCGCACCGCGGCGGCGGCACCTTCAGCCGCAGCGTCGTGCTGCACCGGTCGCTGCAGGCGTTGCGCGACGTCCTGGATCGCTCCGACCCGCGTCTGACCCGCGGCATGTCGCAGGAAATGCACCGGCTGATCGCCCGCCTGCTGCCCGAGCCGTGGGCGCTCAAGGTGTTCGAGGTGGAGCAGATGTCGACGCTGCTGGCGCGCGTGCCGGCCTTCGCCGCGGCGGCGGCCGACGCCGGAGTGGACCCCGACGCTCTGCTGACGCTGGTATCGCAGCTCAACTTCAGCGAGAAGATGGCCCTGGTCGACCATGCGCTGCAGGAGCAGGCACCGGCGGCGGCCGCGGCGATGCCCGAAGAGGCGTGATCCCGTGGCAGCGTCCACGGAATATGGCGCTGCAGCATCGCGCAATGCATCGTTGATGCCGAAGGAGCCATGTAAAGCCGCATCGATGGTCAATGTGGCTGAAAAGATGGCTATCGCGTTGCCGTAAAGTGCGCTATCATTCCGCGAAACTGAAGGGAGAGGTTCGAAAAGTCATATGAAAAAGTCAAGACGCCAAACTGGAACATGGGAAGAAGGCGGCGGGTCGGGCAACCCCCGCGACCTGTCCAAGGCGGAAGGTGCGCGCATCACTGCGATGCTGCAGTCGGCCATTCGGCTCTCCAACCTCACCTATCGCGACGTCGAGCGCGAGCTGGGCTGGAGCGTCGGCACCATCACCCGCCTGATGCGCGGTGGGCTTGAATTCAAGTTGAAGCACCTGTTGAGCATTTTGCGCGTCATCCACTTCTCGCCGGCCAGGCTGCTCGCGGTGGCCTATCCGTTCACGCGCGGCGAGAACCCCGGCGAAGACCGCCTGCAGCGGCTGCTCGAAAACATGCACGGCGAACCCGACTCGTGGGAAAAGGTCGTGCCGCAGGCGATGGCGCCGGCCGCTGCCGCGACGCAGCGGCCCAAGCAGGCCGTGACCCAGGAAGACGTCGACTCGATGGTCATGGTTTCGCTGCGCAAGCTGATCCGCGGCGTCGAAGGCCGCGCCGAAGGCGCCGGCGGCGACAAGGATTAGCCGCACCGCCGGCGATCCGGCGCTGCACCGGATCGCCGGCGCCAGCCGTCCACCGCCGGCCGGCACCCGCCCGCCTGCAAAATATTGCCGGCGCGGCCCCCTCTTCGCCCGCGCGCCCTACTCGCGGCCGAAGAAGGCTTGCAAGGTCGTCTTGCGATCGATGCGGGCCGCGGTCAAAAACGCCGACACGCGGTCGTACTGGGTGATGTCGCCGCCCAGGCGGAAGCGCAAGCTGGTCTTGAGCAGCAGCATGGCGCGCGCCACCTCCTGCGACACGTCCAGGTGCAGCACGTGGTCGGCCGTCTCGCCTGCCAGCTCGCGCGCCCCCTCGGGGTCGTAGCCCGCCGAGAGCACGGCGCACAGCTCAAAGCTGATGCAGGCGGCGCTGAAGTCGTCGCCGCGCGCCAGCGACGCGCGCCGCGCGTCGTCGAAAGCCGCCGCGGCGCGCGCTGGTTCGCCGCATCCGGCGTGCACGCGTCCCTGCAGCCAGCGCAGGATGTTGCGGCCGTTGCGCCCCTTGTAGCGATCGTAGAGCGGCTCGCTCCAGGCCAGCCGGCGGGAAGCCTCCCGATAGTTGCCGGCATCCACCAGCGCCATGCTGAGAGTGTGGTTGACCACCCAGGTGGAGGCGGGGTCCTTGTCGGGATCGGATAGCTCCACCGCCCGGCGAAGCACCGTGGCCGCTTCGTGCGGCCGGCCGGCGCAGGTGATGAGCAGCCCCTTGTTGAGCAGGGCGGCGCTGACCAGGTGCGGCTGGCGTTCCTTGCCGTAGGCCGCCACCGCCGAATCGAGCGCGGCCATGGCGCCGCCCAGGTTGCCGCTGCTGGCAAGCAGAATCCCCTGCACGTTGGCAAGCCGCGCGGCGAGCAACGACGCGTGAGTGCCGCCGGCAAAGTGCTGGAGCGCCGCGTCGAAGCAGCGCCACGCCGCGGGCAGGTCGCCGTTGACGCGATAGGCGTTGGCCAGCTCCAGGCTGGACAGGCAGCGAATGTCGCGCACGTGACGGGGGCCGTGCGTGCGCGGGCAGAGGCCCTCCGCCAGGGTTGCCGCCAGCTCGCACAGCACCTGCATCTGGCGGATGTCGCTGAAGCGCAGCGCCCAGCTGCGCCGCAGCAGCGCCTCGCAGGTGATGATGCGGCCCGGCCCGCCGTTCCAGCGCACCGCCGCGGCGCCGCGCTCTTCGATGCGGCGTGCCATGCGCCGCACCTGGCCGCGGCGCTGGGTGGTTGGGGGACCGAACCTGAACGGGATCGACAGCGGCAACGCGCTGCCGGCGGCACGCGAGGCGCTCATCACCGCCCGCGGAGGAGAGGCAAGTGTCGAGCTGCGCCGCCGGAGGGCTCAGGACAGGACGCGGTGAAAGCTGACCTGAGGATCATGCTCGGCTGCGCGCATGAACTGCGCCATCTCGTCTAACAGTACGCCGGTCGTTGCCAGGCGGAATTTGAAGGTCGATTTGAGCAACATCATCGCCACCGCGGCTTCGCGCCCGATGCTGAGGGTGAGAAAGATATCCGCCGCTTCCAGGGCTTCGCGGCGCGCGTCTTCGTCGCGCCCCTGGCGGATGTGCAGCGCCGCCAGGTCGAGCAGCACCAGGGTTGCCATGTAGGGCTGGCCGATCTCGAGGAACCCGCGGCGCGCCTCTTCGAGGTCGCGGATGGCGCGCTCGGCGTCGCCCAGCCCCGAATGGATGCGTCCCTCCAGCATGCGCAGCTTGAGGCGCAGCACCCGGCCGGCGAACTGGTTGTAAAGCGGCAGGTTGCGCCATACCAGCGCGCGCGCTTCGCGATACTTGGCGCAATCGACCAGGATGGTGGCGATGTTGTGGACGGCGAGCAAGGTGAGATCGGGATGGGTCTGCGGATCGATCAGGTCCAGCCCTTCGCCGAGCAGCTTGAGCGCCTCTTCGGTGCGGCAGGCGAAGCCGCAGCAGACGCCCTTCTTGATCAGGGTGTCGCCGACCTGGTAGGGCTCGCCGCAGCGACGGTAGATCTGGATCGCGCTGTCGAACGCCGCCAGCGCCGTATCGAAGTTGCGGCGGTCGCCCGAGACGTGGCCCTGGATGACGAACATGCGCGCCGCCATCATGTGGTCCTGCGTCCCCATGCGGAAGTGTTCCAGCGCTTCGTTGATGCTGGCCTGCGCCTCTTCGGTGCGGCTGGTGATGCGATAGGCGTTGGCCAGCTCGATTGCGGCCCGGCACTGCAGATCGCGGACCCGCTCGCAGTCGTAGAGGCGCGGGTTGAGGCCGGTGGCGACCACCGTCGCCAGCTCGCAAAGCCGCACCATCTGCAGCGGATCGTCGTGCCGCAAGCTCCAGCTGCGCTGCAGCAACGCTTCGAAGCCGGCGGTGCCGCGCAGGTGGCGGGGCAGCTCGCAGAAGCCGGCGATCCCTGCCTGTTCGAGGACGGCGAGGACCTGTTCGATCTTTCTGGATTCGCGGCCGGCCCGCGCGCCGCAGGGCGCGGCAACCGTTCCGGCATGGTGAAGCTCCGGTTGGGTGGCGGCTTCGTCGGGCTCCTCCGCCGCGAGCGCGTCGGGTGGCGGCAGTGCTGGGAGCGCGGGGAGCGCGGGGAGCGCGGGCAGTGTGGCGAGGCCAGTCAGGTGGCGCAGGGCGGTCGGCCGGGAAGCCGGAGCGCTGTGCGCGCCGTGCGCAGAAATGGCGGCCAGGCAGGGATCGGACACCTGCTGATGGTGCGCCGCGGGCGGCGAGTGCGGGAACAGGAGCGCTGCCTGGGCCGAGATCAGGGCGCGGCAGGTGGCGCACCCCGTCCAAAGATGACGCACGACGACGCGTCGATCCTCGTGAGCCAGCCCTCCAGCCAGAAGCCTTGCAAGCTCTGCTGTCGTCGGATGTTCACCCACGCGGCACCCCCAGGGTTTGGTGAAGCGAAGTTACGGCGTTTTGAGGCGCAATCGCGAAGCAACAATCGCCGCTAGTTCGCCTCCACTGCCGCGGCCCTGGTCCCCCCGTCGCTGGTGTGCGCCGGACCGAACTTGGAAAGACGGTTCGGCGGCGGCGTCGGGGTGCCCGCGAAGACACTGTGAAGGAAGTTGAGCGCCTTGGTCCACAGGCCGGCGCCCGGCAGGTTGGTTGAGTTCAAGCCCAGTGTGACCGCATGGGCTTTGCCCGGCAAGGCCAGGGTGAGGGCGGTCACGACCAGCAGTGCCACGACAATTCTCTTCACATTTGCGCTAAACATTGATTCCTCCTCGATCGCTCGACCGTGGTGCCGTCGGGATGCGCGAGAAACCTCGTACGGAGCATCCCACCGGACCTTGGCGGTCCTCTTGCGCTCGCTCGCACGGTCGATCAAACCGGCGATCGAACCGCTGCGTCCCAGCTCCGAGTGCCGCCGCACTCGGCAGCCAAAGATGCATGCTGAGGTCCAGTATAACGCTTTCTCGTTGTCAAGGAGCAATCTCGCTGTCAACTTCGTGTCGAAAAACTGCTGGCCGGCCAGCCGGCGTGCGGGCGCTATACTCGCCGGGACGTCACCATGCGCGATGGCGATGCGAACAGCCAGGCGGCGAAAACCGTCGAGATCCGGCCCCCGTCGGCGAGGGCCGAGGCCTGGCACGTGCTGCGGGTCGCCGCCCTGATCGTCCTGGCCACCTGGATCTATCTTGCCGACACCACCGGCCCGCCCGGCGGTGGAATCAGTGCTGGCAGCGGTTTTGGCAGCGGCCCTGGCGGCGGTGCCGGCAGCGGCGCCGGGGCGTTGCCGGCGGCCGGTTCTGCCGGCGGCGGGGCCGGCGCGCCCATGGGCGCGGGCGCCGGTGGCTCGCCGGTGAGTGGCGTCGGCGGGGTCGCGGGGGCGGTGGGAGCGGCGGCGAGCGAGCGCGACCTCATGCCTTATCAAAAGCTTTTTCGCGACTGCGATAGCGTCGCGCAGCGCATGTTCCGCGAGCTGCAGGAAGGTCTGCTGGAAGCCGAAAACCGGCGTTCGGCGACCGCCGCCTGGCCGTCGCCGCAGGACCTGGCGGCGGCCGGCGTGCCGCCGTTCGCCGACCGCGCCGGCGGGCGCCGCGGCGCGTACCGATGGGAGCTGCGCCGCGCGGGCCTCGCCGTCAACTACCTGGGCGTGCCGCAAGGCGGCGGCGCTCAGTTTCTGCTGCTCATCCAGGAGCCGGACCCGCTGGCGCCGGATGCGACGGCGCCGCCCGCCGGTGCGCCGATCCCGGCGACGGACGAAGTGCACCAGCGCCTGGCGGACGGCACCCTGTTGCATGTTTCGACATGGATGCGGGTGGGGTCGGCGGCGGCTGCTGCTGCTCCTGCGCCGGCGGCAGCTCCGCCCGGCGTTCTCGCCATGCCGGCGGAGGTGGGCTGGACGCAGATCCTGGCCGGCGCCAGCCGGCCCTGAGCGGTGCGATGCCTTTTCATGGAGACCACGATGTCGATGTCGAAACCTTTCTATTCCAGCCGCCGCCGGCAGCGCCCGCGGCTCTCGCGGCAGCCGTCCGGCGCCACGCTCGCGATGCTCGCCCTGGCGGTCCTCTGCCTGGGGTCCGCGGCGGCAGCGCGCCTGCATGCCGCGCCTCCGGCGCTGGCGCCGGTGCCGGCACAGACGCCAAAGGCATCGCCGCCGGCAACCGCCGCGGCGACGGCGCCGCTCAAGATCGGCGTCACGCTGCACCCCTACTATTCGTGGACCAAAAACATCGTCGGCGACCTGCCGGGCTTCGAGGTGCGGCCTATCCTGCCGGGAGAGATCGACGCCGGCGACTACCAGCCGCGGCCGGAGGACATCCGCAAGCTCGCCGACCTGGACGCGCTGGTGATCAACGGCATCGGCCACGACGATTTCATCCTGCCGATGCTCAAAGCGTCGGGCAACCGCAAGGTCGTGCTGATCCGCCCCAACGACGTGACGCCGCAGATCCGCTCGGTGCACGGCACGGCGGTCAACTCGCACACCTTCATCTCGTTCACCAACGCCGTGCAGCAGACCTACGCCATCGAAAGGGCGCTGGCGGCGCTGCGGCCGCAGGCGGCGGCGGCGTTGCAAAAGAACGCCGAAGACTACGCGCGGCGCCTGCGGCTGATCAAGGCGCGCGCCGCCGACCAGCTGGCCGCGGCCAGGATCACGCGCGTCGTCACCGTCCACGACGGCTACGGCTACCTGCTCCAGGAGTTCGGCCTTGAGGTCGCCGGCGTGGTGCAGCCGGCGCACGGCCTCACCCCCTCGGCGGCGGAGCTGCGCGACATGGTGAAGCTGCTGCGGCGCGAGCACATCCGCGTCGTCTTCAGCGAGGAGAGCTTCCCGCAGCCGCTGCTCGACGTGCTGCGCAACGAAGGCGGCGCGCGGGTCTACATCATCAGTCACATCGCCTCCGGCGCCTACACCGCCGACAAGTTCGAAAAGGAGATGCAGAAAAACGTCGACACCATGATCCAGGCCCTGGTCAAGGACGCCTGAGCGGTGACCGAGCCGCAGCGCGACAGCGAGCCCGCGGATGGATCCGCGCCCGACGGCGGCCCTCGGCGCCAGCCGCGGCCGCAGGCCCCGCCGCTGCTGGAGCTGCGGCAGCTGACCGTGGCGCGCGGCGGCGAGACGTTGCTCTCGGGCGTCGACCTGGTGGTGGCGCGCGGCGATCTGCACGTCGTGGTCGGCGCCAACGGCGCCGGCAAGAGCACGCTGCTGGCCGCCATCCTGGGTCAGATCGCGTTTGCCGGCCGCATCGTCGCCCACTGGCGCGCCGGCGGCCGCATCGGCTTCGTGCCGCAGACCTTCGCCGTCGATCGCACGCTGCCGGTGACGGTCGCCGACTTCCTGGCGCTCACCCGCCAGCGGCGGCCGGTCTGCCTGGGGATCACGCCGGAGGCGCGCCGGCGCGTCGCCGCGCTCCTCGCCCGCGTCGGTCTCGATTCCCTGGCGGCGCGCCCGCTGTCGGTGCTGTCGGGAGGCGAGCTGCGGCGGGTGCTGCTGGCGCACGCGCTCGACCCGCTGCCGGAGCTGCTGCTGCTCGACGAGCCGGCGAGCGGCCTCGATCCGGCGGCGGGCCAATGGCTGGAGCAGCTGCTGGTCGAGCTCTGCCGGCGGCAGGGCGTCACCGTGTTGATGGTCTCGCACGACCTGGCGCAGGCGCGGCGCCTGGCCGATCGCGTGACCGTGCTGGCGCGCGGCGTCCGCGCCGACGGACCGCCGGGCCAGGTGCTCACCGGGGCGCTGCCTGAGGCGCCACCGCCGGACTCGGCGCCCGCGGCGACCCAGCCTGCGCCAGTGGCACCGCCGGCCCTCTCCATGGGCTTGGCGGGGTAGGGGAGCGGGCGGCGGGATGTTCGAGCGCTTCTACGGCTGGGTGGCGGAGCTGGCGCGGGCGGGCCACCTGCCGGCGGATTTTCAATATCCGTTCCTGGTGCGCGGCTTTCTCGCCGTGCTGGTGCTGGCGCCGCTGCTCGGCGGCCTGTCCCACCTGGTGGTGGCGCGGCGCATGGCGTTTTTCAGCGCCGCCCTGGGCCAGGCGGCGCTCACCGGCCTGTCGCTCGGCCTGCTGCTCGGCGAGCCGCTCAACGCGCCCTATGGCGGCATCTTCAGCTTCTGCCTGCTGTCGGCCCTCGGCATGGTGTACGTCAAGCGGCGTTCGGCGCTGCCGCCCGACACCCTGATCGGGGTGTTCCTGGCGCTGACCCTGGGCCTGGGCATCTGCCTGCTGGTCGCGGTGACGCGGCGCTTCAACATCCACCAGGTCGAATCGGTGATGTTCGGCAGCCTGCTGACGGTGACCGACGGCGACCTGCTGCTGCTGCTGGCGGCGGGAGCCTGGATCGCGGTGCTGCTGGCGCGCCAGTACAACGGCCTGCTGCTCGACAGCCTGAGCCCGCCGATCGCCGGCGCCGCGGGCGTCGACAGCGCCTACGTCGAGTACCTGTTCGCGGTCATCCTGACCACCGCCATCGTGGTGGCGCTCAAGATCATCGGCGCGCTGCTGGTCGAGGCGCTGGTGGTGGTGCCGGCGGCGGCGGCGCGCAACCTGGCGCGCGGCGCGCGCAGCTACCTGCTGGCCAGCGTCGCCATCGCCTTCCTGGCCGGCGCCGGCGGCCTGGGCATCTCCACCCGCCTGCTGGTGCCGACGGGCGGCGCCGTCGTCCTGGCCGCCAGCCTGCTGTTCTTCGCCACCCTGGCGCTGGGCGCCCTGCTGCAACGCCGCGGCCGCCGCGCCGGAGGAGGAGGCGCGTGACCGCGTGCTATCGTGCCGCGCTGGATCGAGCTGGGGGAGCGGTGATGAGCGAGCGAGCAGGGGCGGTCGGCCTGGCGGCGCTCGCGCTCTGCCTGGCGGCCAGCGGCGCGAGCGGCTGCGGGCGGGCGGCGCAGGCGCCGCTTGGGGCCGCGGAGGTGCCGCCGATCGCCGTCCTGGCGCCGGGGGCTGCCGAGATGCTGGACGCCCTGGGCCTCCTCGATCGCGTGGTGGCGGTGGGCGACTACGTGGACTGGCCGCCGGCGATGCGCGCCCTGCCGCGGCTGGGAGCCTACGACGCACCCAACGAAGAGCGCGTCCTGGCGCTCGGAGTGAAGGTCCTGATCACCAGCCTGGGCAGGGAAGGCGCCTCACGCTTGAGCCATCTGGAAAGCCTGGGCGTCACCGTCCTGCGGCTCGACCTCAGCACCTTCGACGGCTCCTTCGGCGCCATCGAGCAGCTGGGCGCCCGCTTCGACCGGCGCGAGCGGGCGCGGGCGGTGCAGAGCGACATGCGCCAGCGCCTCGCGCGCGTGCAGCGCGCGGCTGCCGGCGCGCCGCGGCGGCGCGTGCTTTTCGTCGTCGGGCGCGATCCGCTCTACGTCGCCGGCGCCGGCTCCCACCTCGACCGCCTGATCCAGCTGGCCGGCGGCACCAACCTCGCCGCCGACTCGCGCGCCCCCTACGAGCTGACCTCCTTCGAAGTCGTGCTGCGCCGCCGGCCCGAAGTCATCGTCGACACCGCGGAGAACCGCCCCGGCAGCGCCGTCGGCCGCCTGCTGGGAGATTGGCGCCAGTGGCCCTTCCTGCCCGCCGTGCGCGATCGCCGCGTCTATCACGTCGACCCCTGGCGGCTCAACGTCCCCGGCCCGCGCCTGCCGCAGATGGCCGAGCTGATGGGCAAGCTGATCCACCCTGAAATCTTCGGCGAAGCCGCGCCGGCGGCCCTGGCGGCGCCGGACGCGGCCAGCGCGGCGCCGGCTCCCAACGCGGCGACCGCAGCGGCTGCGCCGACCGCTGCACCCGCGGCGACCGCTGTGCCCGCAGCAGCTGCGGCGACCGCGACGCCTGCCGGGACCGCGGCAAGCGGACACTGATGGCGGCTCCGCTCGCTCCCCGGCGGTTGGTCGCCTGGTGCGCCGGGTTGGCCCTGCTGCTGGCCCTGGCCATCATCCTGGGAGCCACCTTCGGCGCCGGTGGCACCGCCTCGCCCGCCCAGCTCCTCGGGTGGGGCGCGCCGCTCGGCCGCGTCGATGCCGCCATCCTGCTGCGCGTGCGGCTGCCGCGCGTGCTGCTCGCCGCCGTCCTGGGCGGCGCGCTCACCAGCGCCGGCGTCGCCTTCCAGGCGCTGCTGCGCAACCCCCTGGCCGATCCCTACGTCCTGGGCGTCTCGGGAGGCGCCAGCGTCGGCGGGGTGCTGGCGCTGCTCTTCGGGCTGGGAGCCGTGCGCCTGCCGCTCGTCGGCCCCCTGGGCGTGCCCGCCTGCGCCTTTCTGGGCGCCCTGGGCGCGCTCTGGCTGATCGAATGGATCGCCACCGTCGACGGGCGCCTCACCGTCTACACCATCCTGCTCACCGGCGCGATCTTCAACGCCTTCAGCGGCGCGGTGATCTACTTCCTGCAGAGCATCGCGTCGCTCCAGGAGCTGCACCAGATCGTCTTCTACCTGATGGGGTCCGTCCCGTCCTACGGCTACCCCGCGGTGGCCGCCCTGGCCGCCGTGTCGCTGCTGGCCACCCTGGGCCTGCTCGCCCAGGGCCGGCAGTTCAACGCCCTCAGCATGGGCGAAGAGGGCGCCATGCAGCTGGGCGTCGACGTCGAGCGCTTGAAGCGCACGACGTTTCTGCTGGGAGCGCTTCTCACCGGCATGGCCGTCGCCGCCGCCGGCATGATCGGCTTCGTCGGCCTGATCGTGCCGCACCTGTTGCGCCTGGTCCTGGGACCCGACCACCGCCTGCTCCTGCCCGCCGGCTTCCTGGGCGGCGCCGCCTTCCTGGTCGTCGCCGACCTGCTGGCGCGCGTGCTCGCTGCGCCCAGCGAGATCCCCGTCGGCGTCGTCACCGCCCTGGTCGGGGGCCCCTTCTTTCTCTATTTGATGCGTCGCGGCGGCGGCCGGGGCCGGGGCCGAGGCCGCGAAGGCGTGCTCTGAAGGTCGCTTGGTGATGGCACCCCCGGATCGTCCCGCCATGCCTGACGTGTCGCCGGTGGCGCCCCTGGTCGCCGTCGAAGGGCTCGGCTATGCCTATCGCCAGGCGCCGGTGCTCGAAGACGTCCACCTGCACGTCGGCGCCGGCGAGGTCGTGGGACTCCTGGGACCCAACGGCTCGGGCAAGAGCACGCTCATCAAGGCCGTGTCCGGAATCCTGCCCGGCTACCGCGGCACCGTGCGCCTGGGCGGCAGCGACCTGCACGGCCTGTCGCGGCGGGACGTGGCCCGTTTCCTGGCGGTCGTCCCGCAGGAACCCACCTTCACCTTCCCCTTTTCGGTGTTGGAGGTCGTCCTGATGGGCCGCCACCCCCACCTGGGCGCCTTCGAATTCGAATCGCGGGCCGACCTGGAAGCCGCCCGCAGCGCCCTGGCCCGCTGCGCCGCCGGCCACCTGGCCGACCGCACCATCCAGGAGCTCTCCGCCGGCGAGCGCCAGCGCGTCGTCTTCGCCCGCGGACTGGCCCAGTCCCCTCGCCTCCTGCTGCTCGACGAGCCCGCCAGCCACCTCGACATCCGCCACCAGGTCGAGATCTACGACCTGGTCCGCGAGCTCGCCCGGCAGCAAGGCCTGGGCATTCTCACCGTCCTCCACGAGCTCAACCTGGCCGCCGAATACTGCGACCGCGTCTACCTCCTCCGCAACGGCCGCGTCGCCCTGGACGGCCCCACGGCGCAGGTCTTCACCTACCAGAACCTGACCCACGTCTTCGAAGTCGACCTCTACGTCACCACCAACGACCTCACCGGCCGCCTCCTCATCGCCCCCCTCCCCGGCCACGCCCGCAAGCCCCTGTAGCCCCTCTGCGTCCCTGCCGCGCTCGGAAGGCCTGGCCCGAGTGGCTTTCTGATGCGGCCGCCTCGTGCAAACAGGCCCAAAGCCTATCTTCTCGGCTCATACCGCATCGCCACCGCCCCCGAGCCGAACTCCTGCCGGCTCACGAGCCGCAAGTCGACATGCTTCGACAGTCCCGCGAACAACGTCGGCCCGTGGCCCGCCAGCTTGGGGTGCACCATGAACTCGTACTCATCGATCAATCCCAGCTCCGCCAACGCCAGCGGGAGCTTTACGCCTCCCACCAACAGTCCCTTACCCGACTCCCGCTTGAGCTGCTGAACGGCCTTCCCCAGATCTCCGCGCACGAGCTCCGCGTTCCAATCGACCCGGTCCAGGGTGCTCGACACGACGTACTTCCTTGCCGCGTCGATCGTCCGGGCGAAGGGTTCCATCCAATCAGGCCTCGCTCCCGTCTGCGCCGGCGTCCGCCACGCCGCCTCCATCATTTCGTAAATCACCCGGCCAAAGAGGAGGGCATCGGCCTGCTCGAGGATCTCGGCCGCGTGACGATGCGAGTCTACGTCCGGGTCAACGGCACGATGATCGCAGCACCCGTCCAATGTGATGTTGATGAAATACCGAAGAGGTCGCATTACGCAAGTCTACCGCCGATGGGAAGGCGAGCAAAGTCAGCCTGGCTCTGGAGGTTCGGTTTCCTGTATGGGGTTCGCGGCAACAAAGGCTCTGCCTTTGTCCGTGATGAAGTATTTTGGTTGGGGGTGCTTTTCGGGAGGCACCGCGACGACGAAGCCGTTTTGTTTCAGGTATTGCAGGCAGTGCATGACGTCAGGTCCCCCGACAAGTCCAAAAAGACTCATGGAGCGATCGACCTGATACCAAGTCAGTTGGCCGTCGTGCTTCGCGATCAGGTATGCAATGACACTCATCATGCGATCACTTTTTGAAAACCTTGATGGCGTCTGGGTGGTAGAGTTGTCCATTTTCGCCAGGGCCTCCAAGTCCATAGTCTTCCAGGGTGGCGGTGTGGGCATTGTTCCATAGATCGTGTGCTTCCAGCTCATCCACTGGTTCTCCACTCTCCCAGCCAAGTTTGCGGTAGCGAGTATACTCAGTCAGCTCATGGCTGTAAAAGTTGCGATCTACCGGGGTGGCCTCGATTTCGCCTCTGGCAATCGACCGCAGACGCTCGACCATGACTTGGTTAGCTGGGTCAGGGCCAAATCTTGACAGGTGGCGCTCGACAACCGCGATCCCATTGTCTTGAATCTTGATCTTGTCGGCGGACAGATTGCGAACTGGACCGCCCGCGGCGTCCGGATCGAAGGGGCGATTGCTGGCGGGCCCGCGCGCACCCAATGGACGGCTTGGCTCCGGCACCGCGCTCTTGGTGGTTTCGGGGGCTCCAGCCTCGACTCCGGCGCCTTCGCTGCTTTCGGCGACCGTCGACGATTGGACGGTGTCCTGTGTGGCGGTGGCCTCGGCCGTCGCGGCTCCGCGCGAGGCCGCGGCGGTTTCCGTTGCGGTGGCGCTTTCGGCGGCAGCGGCACCTTCGGTGACCGCTGCGCCTTCTGTCACGGCGGCGCCTTCGGCGGCTGCCGCGGCGCTCTCGGTGGTCGCGGCGCCCGCGGCGGCTCCGGAGGCGGGGATCAATCCTGCCTTGGCGGCGGGTGCGGCGACCAGCAACGCGGTGCTGGCGATCTGCCCGACGCCGCCCAACAGCTCGCCGGTGGCTTGCAGTGCCTTTTCAGGATCGCCTTCGGCGACGGCTTCGCCGAAGTGCGTCCCAGCCTGTTGAATCTGGGTGACGCCGGTCAGCTGTTTGAGGTGCTCGACCTTGTCCGGAGCGTCTGAGAAACCGAGCGTGACCACATGGGCGCGCTCCTTGAGCGTGCTGACCTCGGACGCGGCCTGCGCTTTCTCTACCAGGCTGCCCTTGGTGTGCTGGAAGGTCTTGACCTGTTTCTCCAGGGCGCTGATTTCGCCCACGGTGGCCAGGTCAAGGATGCCGGCGCCGATCTTGACGACGGATTTGACGTTGTTCTTGGTGAACTCCGTTGCGACGTCGGCGACCTGGTTGAGGTCCTTTTGGAACTCCTCCAAGCTGTAAAGGCCGTCCGGGTCGACGTATACGCTGGGATTGGCGAAGGCGTACAGGTACCGGTGCAGGCTGGGGGGAGTGTCGATGTTGCCTTCGACCGGGTCCTCGGTCAGGAAGCGCCCCACCGCCGGGTCGTAGTAGCGTGCCTTGAAGTAGTACAGGCCGGTTTCGCTGTCGCGCTCCTGGCCGGTGAAACCGAAGGCGCTGAAGGTGCTGCCGCCGGTGGCGCGGAAGTTGCCCCAGACGTCGTACTTGTAGGTAGCACGCAGGGCGCCGCTGGAAGTCGTCAGGTCGGTGACCGAGCCCAGCGAATCGAAGAGATAGAACGATCTACCCTCGGCCTGCTGATTTTGCGACAGCAGGCGGTCCGGACCGTAGTCGTATTTGGCCAGGGTCGTGCCGCTGGCATCGGTTTCCAGCAGGACGCTCTTGTCGTCGTAGGCGTAGTGGATGTAGCCCAGGGCGCCCTGCTTGAGGATCCGCAGGCCCTTGTAGTCGTACTCGTAGGTGCCCAGGGTGGAGGAGCCCTGGAGGACGGCGGTGAGCTGGGCGCGGACGTCGAACTGGAAGGTGGTGGTGGTGCCGTTCTGGGATTTGGACGTCTGGTTGCCGTTGGCGTCGTAGGTGTAGGCGACGCTCTGGGCAGGATTGATGTTGTCGGTGATGGTGGTCAGCTGGTGGCGCGCGTTGTAGGCCAGCAGGTGATTGGTCAGGGCGGTGCCGGCGGTGGCGGTGGCGACGGCGCTTTCGGTCAGCCGGTCGCCCACCCGGTCGTAGGTGTAGGCGACCTTCTGGTCGGCGTAGGTGGCGCCGGTCAGGCGGTCGGCGGCGTCGTACGCGTAGGTTGTCGTCTCCCCGCCGGCGGCACCGTTGGCGCGAATCTCCAGCTGCTGGGTGCGGTTGCCGTCGGGGTCGTATTGATATTCAAAGTGCGACAGGACGACCGGCACCGCGTTGGGCGGCGAGCTTGGCGTCTCGCGGTTTTCCAGCACCTGGACCCTGGCGGCGGCGTCGTAGGTGGTGGCCTCGACGGCGCCGTTGGGGTAGGTGACGGTTTTCAGGCGGCTGTCGCGGAAATAGTCGTAGTTGCTGATGCCGGCGCTCGGGATGTTGACGGCGGTCAGCCGGTTCAAGGCGTCGTAGGTGTAGCGGGTGACGTTGCCGTCGGGGTCCTGCAGGCTGGTGCGGTTGCCGATCGGGTCGTAGGTGTAGGCCAGGGTGAGGTTGTAGCGATCGGTGACGCTCTGCAGGCGATCGAACAGGTCGTAGCCGCGGACGGTCTGGCGCGTCGCGGGGGTGCCGGTCCAGGTTTCGGTGATCGCGGTGGGGTTGTTGTTGGGGTCGTAGGTGAAGGCGATGCCGGACAGGTCGTCGCCGGTGGGGGCGGCCGGCAGGGGATAGGCGGCGGCGGCCTGGCGGTCGAGATTGTCGTAGGAGTAGCCAATGGTCTGGCCGTCGGCATCCTGCAGGCTGATGCGGTTGCCGTTGGGGTCGTAGCCGTAGTGCTCGGCCGCCGTATCGGGATAGGTCTTGCTGGTGGCGCGGTTGAGCGCGTCAAAGGCCCATTGGGTGGTGCGGCTTTCGGCGTCGGTGACGGCGGTGCGGTTGCTGTTGAGGTCGTAGGTGTAGGTCGTCAGGTTGCCGAGCGGGTCCTGCACCTGGGTCAGGCGGTTGGCGCCGTCGTAGGTGTACGTCCAGGGCTTCCCCGCAAAGGCCGGCCGCTGCTTTTGCAGGCGGTTGCCGACGCCGTCGTAGGTATAGGTGGTGGTGTCGCCTGCATTGTCGGTGTCGGTCAGCATGCGCCGCCGCAGGTCGTAGGTGTGGGTGGTGACGCGCAGCTCGGGGTCGGTGACCGTCAGGCGGTCGCCCATGTTGTCCAAGGTGTAGGTGGTGACCGCCGCCAGCGGACGGCTTTCGATCAGCACCAGGTTGCGCTCGTCGTATTGATAGCCGGTGATGTTGCCGTCGGCGTCAGTGACAAATTGCCGGTTGCCGTTGGCGTCGTACTGGATGCCTTGCAGGACGATGCCGGCCTTGGTGTTGGCGATCAGCCGTCCTTCGGGGTCGTAATTGAATTGGCTCAGGGTGCCGCGGCGGTCGACGTCGGTCACCTTGTTGCCCAGGCCGTCGTAGCTGAAGGTCTGGGTGTAGTTGAGCGGCGCCGGAGCGCTGGTCTGCACCAGGCGATTGAGACTGTTGTAGGCGAAGCCGGTGGTGTTGCCGCGGCGGTCGGTCTGCGAAATGCGATTGCCGGCGGCGTCATAGCCGATCGCCGTGGTGTAGCCGAAGGGCGCCGGATCGGTGGTCTGCACCAGGCGGTCCAGGCGGTCGTATTGATAGGCGGTGGTGTTGCCGTTGGGGTCGGTCTCGGCGACGCGGTTGCCGGCGACGTCGTAGGCTAAGAGGACCTTGCGGCTGAGCGGCAGGTCCTGCTCGACGATGCGGTGCAGCGCATCAAAGTGATCGGTGGTCAGATTGCCGTTGGCATCGGTCGTGGTCAGCGCATCGCCGCTGGCGTCGTAGGTGGTGGCGCTCACCGGACCCTGGCTGTCGCTGGTGGCCAGCGGCCGATTGAGTGGATCGTAGGTGTGGGTAAAGACGTTGCCGTTGGGGAGCTGCTCGCTCACCCGGTTGTTGGCCCGGTCGTAGGTGTAGTTGGTGAACAGGGTGCGCGCTGGACGGGTGATGCGGGTCAGCTGCACGACTTTCTGCGTCATCCGGTTGCGCGCGTCGTAGCTCCAGGTGGCGACGTTTTGCAGCGGATCGATCTGCTGCAAAAGGTTGCCCACCGCGTCGTAGGCCAAGCTGAGAGTGGCGCCCAGGGAATCGGACTTCAAGACCGCCCGGTTGAGCGGGTCGTAGACCGCGGTGTGCACGCGATCCTGCGGCACGTTGCGCCGGGTCTCTTTGAGCAGATTGCCGTTGCCGTCGTACTGGTTGACCGTTTCGCTGGGATGGCCCGTGGCCCAGGCCGGCTCGTCCTTCTGGATCAACCGGTTGAGCTCGTCGTACTTCTGCGTGGTGAGGCGCCCCAGCGGATCCTGGATCTGCACGTGGTTGCCATTGCCGTCCAGGGTCCATAGCATCGAAACTAGGCCGCTGTCGCCGGTGCGGTCGGTGCGGATGCGCCGATTGAGCGCGTCATAGGAGTGCGCGGTGATGCGCGGCACGAAGTTTGAGCTCGCCCCCGGACCCGCCGCCCCGGCGTCGGTAATGGATTCGGTGGTGACGTTGCCGACGCCGTCGTAGGCGTATTGGGTGACCCGCCCCAGCGGCTCGTCGCGCTCGACCAACCGCTCGGCATCGTCGTACTGGAAGGTGGTGTCGTGCTCCGGGCTTGTCGAGTCGAACCAGTCGCTTTCCAGCGTCCTGTTGCCGGCCAGGTCGTAGGTGAAGACCTTCGCCGCACCTGCCGCGTCCTGGATCTTCACCGTCCTGCCCTGCAGGTCCATGCTGGTGATGGTGACCCGTCCCTCCGCGTCGGTCGAGGTGACCTGATCCAGGGCGTCGTCGTAGGCCAGGGTTTCTCCCGCCGTGGTCGAACCGACCTTGGGGTAGGTCTTGCCGGTCTGCCGGTCCAGCGTGTCGTAGGTGTAGCTGGTGAGGTTGTTCAGCGCATCCGTGTGGGTCAACGGCAGGCTGCGCACGCTCCAGGTGCTGGTCGCGACGAAGCGCAGCGGGTCGGTGGTCGAAGCCAGGTTGCCGTAGGGATCGTAGGTGTAGAACGTCGGGTAGCCGCGGGCGTCGACCATCGAGGCCCGATCGCCGTTCTGGTAGTAGGTGTAGGCGACGGTGTTGGTCGACGTGCCGCCGCCGGCGTCGTGGACGGTGACCTGCTTTTGGGTCAGGTTGCCGGTGGGGTCGTAGGTGTACGACGTGGTGGTGCCGTTGCGATCGATGCGGGTCTGCACGCGGTCCTTGATGTAGGGCGGCGTGAAGGTGCTGGGCGGCCAATAGGTGGTCTGGATCGAATAGGCGTGGGCCTGCCCCTGCACGTCGACGACGTTGATCGATTGGCTCAGCTCGTTGCCGAACCCGTCGTAGGTGTAGGCGGTGGCGTTGCCGTTGCCGTCGGTGCGGCCGGTCATCACAACGTCGTTGGCCGCCCAGGTGGTCTGCGTGGTGTCGTGGAGCGCGTCGACGATCTGCACCGCGCTGCCGTACTGGTTGAGGCTGTAGGTGGTCGCCTTGCCGAGCGGGTCGGTGACGCCGACGGTGAGCACCGGCGACGCGCGGCTCGACAGGCTGGGCAGGTCGTAGTTGAACTGGGTGACGCCGCCCGCGGGCTCGGTCAGCTGGATGACGTTGTAGGCCGGCACCAGGACGTTGCCCTGCAGGCCGATCGCCGCGAATTGATATAGATAGGTGGTGGTGGCGCCGTCCAGCTCGTTCTTGACCGTCAGCAGCTTGTGCCGCAGCTTGAGGTCGTAGTTGGGCGGCACGGCGTAGGTGTAGCTTTCGATACGGCTGCCCCCTTCGCGGCTGGCCTGCGTCATGTTGCCGTAGGGGTCGTACTGATAGGTCATGCTCATGCCGTCGGGGCCGTCGATCTCGCTGATCAGCGAACGCGGCTCGCCGGTCAGCGCCAGCGTCTGGCGCTGGTATTGAAAGCTCAGGGTGCGGCCGGAATCGTCGGCGACGGTGAGCAGCAGCGGCGGCTGCGTCGCGTCGCTGTTGTCGTAGGTGAGGCGTGTGGTCAGGCCGTTGGGATCTTTGATGTAGGTCAGCGGGAACTCGTTGTTGTTGCCGGGGATGAAGTGATATTGGCGCCCCGACTTGGCGTAGAAGTCGATGCTGTTGTCGGTGGTATTGGCCACCAGGCTGCCGTGGTAGCCCTTGAGCGGCACGTAGTTGCCCTGGCCGTCGCCGACGAAGCGCATGCCGGAGCCCTCGCCGCCGATGACGATGATGTCGCCGCAGGGCGTGATCACCGCCTTGGAGTCGAAGCTGTGGCTCCAGCCGACTCCCAGCGGCCCCGGCTCGTCTCCCGAGTTGCTGGCGTAGCCGCGCGTCAGCTCGAGCGCCGGACCGTGGCCGGGCAGCGAGATGTCGCTGCGCTGCACCGCGACGTGGCCGTCGAACAGGTCGACGCCCTTGACGATCATGTGGCCTACCGGCAGCGAGTCGTGCGAGCGGTATTCCGAGATGATGGTGCCGGTGGCGTCCTCGGTCGAGCCGTCGTAGTCGCTGACCGCGTGCAGCTTGTACTGGTAGGTGCCCGGCGCCAGCTGGTAGCCGCCGGGGAGCCCTCCCGCCGGGCTGATCGCCACGCTCTGCTGACCGACGCCGTAATCGGTGCTGTCGAAGAGCGTCTGTTCCGGGTCGGTGTTGGCCGAGCCGTCGGTGTTGACGCTGCTGATCTGCGCCACGGTCAGCTTGATCTTGGCCGCCTGCGCCTGCGTCCAGCTGAGCGGCGCCACGTTGGAGCAGAAGCGCTGGTTGAGCACGTCGACGTCCTGCGACACGTACACCGCCGCCGAGTGCTGCGCAAAGATCCCCTGGTGCAGCGGCAGGGTGAACAGGTCGGAGCGCGTCTCCCATGCCGCGCCGGCGTTGACCACCAGCTGCGCCTGGTTGGTGTCCGCGACCTTGAGCGTGGTGCCGCGCGGGATGTAGACGCTGCCGCCGCCGCTGCCCGGCACCACGGTCGCCACCGCGGTGCGGGTCACCTGGCCGTTGACCAGCACGTTGAGCAGGTTGTAAGGCGCGTCGTAGGCCGCCGGCGGCACCTGGAACTGCACCTGGGTGTCGGCCGCCACCTGGCTGTTGGTGTCGAGCGCGATCGGCTGCGGGTCGGTGGCGGTCACCTGGGGATCGATGCCCCAGAAACCGAGCACGCGCGGATTGAGCATCGGCGGGAAGTTGTCGGTGAAGCTGCCCAGCTCGACCGCGCCGCCGTTGACCTGCGGGTATTGATAGTTGATCGTCGCCTGCACGGTCGCGGTGTTGAAGCCCGGCGCCGGCCCGGCGGTCAGCTGCGAGAGGTAGCCGTGCGTCCCCGAATCGTAGACGCCGGCCGCGGCGCTGCCGCCGTTGCTGACCGATACCTGCACCGTGCCCTGATCGGTCACCCAGGTCCCGGTCGGCAGGAAGAACAGGTAGGGATTGCCGTTGCTGTTGAAGCGCACCTGGTAGTCCGGCATCCAGCTCAGCAGCGTGACCGTCAGCGGCTGGCCGCAGGCCTGGCCGATCTTTGCCGTCACCTCGACCTGCAGCTTGACGTCCTGGGACTGCCAGACCACATAGCCGTCCGTCGCGATCGGCACGCAGTCCTTGGCTTCGTCAGGCAGGGTGCCGACGAACAGCTGGCCGGCCGAGGGGTAGAAGGGGTAGCTGATCGGTCCCAGGCCGTCGGCCGACGTCTTCACGGTGTAGACCTGGGTCACGTCGTTGCCCAGGATGACGCCGCCGACGGCGCCGTAGCTGGACGACAGGACGGTTACCGTGGGGCTGCCGCACTGCCCGATCATCGGGCTTGGCAAATTGCCGCAGCCGTCGTTGTCCGCGTCGAAGACGGCGGCGCCCATGGCCTGGCTGCCGCTGCCGCCGTTGCCGCTGCCGCTGCCGCTGCTGGCATTGGTGCACACCAGGTCGTTGCGCGCCGCGTTGCTGGAGGCGTCGAACAGCACCGGCACGTTGGAGACCGGATTGCCGTACTGGTCCTGGACGACCACCCAGATGTCGCCGGCGTACATGCCCGGCATGCCGCCATAGCTGGTGCCGGCCGGATTGAACGTGTCCACCAGCTGGGTGGGCGTGTCCGGCATGCCGTACATGGTGAAGGCGCCCTGGTCGACGCCCATCGCGCCCTGGTGGGTGCTGACCGAGGCATCGATCAGCTGCGCCAGCGCCAGCGTCACGTGCACGTCGCCGGGATTGCGTTCCAGGTAGGTGGGGCTGTCGCTGGTCAGCTGGTCGAGCACCGCCGACACCGAGGCGCGGCCCAGCTGGTCGGCCTGCACGGTGACGCTGTCGCTCTGCGTGCCGGTCACCGGATCGATCAGCTTTCCCACCGACTGCTTGGTGGTAAAGGTGACCGATGCCCCCACCACGGGCCGCCCCTGCGCATCGCGCACCAAAACGGCGAGCGGGATCGGCAGCGTCTTGCCCACCGTGCCGGTCTGCTGGTCGGTCGCCGACACCTTGATCATGCTGGCCGCCGCCAGCGCGTCGGTGTTGGGCTGCGAGCCGTAGGGGTCGGCCAGGGCGTTCTTGAGGAAATCGAGCGTCCACTGGTCGGGCGATTGTGCCGTGGCGCCGCCGGCAAGGCCGCCGGCGATCATGTAGGCGCCGCCGCCGCTGGCCGGGTCTTCCACCCGCCACACCGCCCCGGTCCAGGCAAAGCGGCCGATCGGCGCGATGGGCGCGTCCACGGTCATGCCCAGCCGCAGCCAGTTCTGGATGTCGGCCACGACCGTCGCCGGCAGCTGCAGCGTCGGCACCAGCTGCGCCCCGTTCTGCGCCGTCAGGTGCAGCACCGCGACGTTCGCCTGCGCCGCCACCCCCAGCCCCTTGTCGGCGGAGATCGAATCCACCTCGAAGTCGCCTTCGAACGTGGTGTGCTCCAGGGCCGAGCCTTCGAGCGCCGAAAGGCGCATCCAGTCGAAGGCGGTGGTGGCGTCGGCGCCGCGCGCGAAGGGTTCGGCGACGCGCAGCGGCGCGTCCAGCGTCACCCCCTGCCAGCGCAGGGCGTAGGGGAGCGATTCCACCTGGTCGATCGCCACCGCGTCGGCGACCACCGCCAGCGACGGCAGCGGCCGCACGATGCCGACGTCGAGCAGCCCGCCCAGCTCGATTTCCGCCTGGTCCCAGCTCTGGCTGTAGTTGACGGCTTCCTGGGCCAGCAGGTGGGCGCCCTCGGATTCGGCGTCGGACGGGTCGGGCGGCGCGCCGGCGGGCAGCGCCGGCGGCGCGATGGCCTGCTCGGCGCCGACGGCGATCGCGTAGTAGCTGCCGGCGGTCAGCGTCTCGTCGATCGTCTCGCTGCCGAACGGCCCGAGGAGCGTCACCTCCAGCCGGTGCGCGACGCCCATCGGCACCGGCGTTTCGCCGACCACGGTGGCCACGCCGTCGACGTTGAGCTGCGGCAGCAGCTGCACCAGGTAGACCGGCACCGCGTCCAGGCCGCCAAACAATTCGACCGTGAGCTGGTCGTCGGCGGTGGCGGGGATGTACGACAGGGTGAAGCGCTCGCCGGCCACCTGCCAGACCGGCAGCGTCGCCTGCAAGCTCTCGGCGTCGGTCGGATCGGGGCCGACGCGCGCCACCAGGTTGATCTGGTGCGCCACCGCCGCCGCCACCTGCGGCGCTTCCGACGTCACCGCCACGACCGGCGCCGGCATGGTGTTGGGCAGCAGGCCCAGGGTCACCGCGTGCACCGCTCGCGAGCCCAGCTGCTGCGCGTACGGCGGCGTGCCCGGCTGCTGCGCCAGGAACGCGTTGACCGCCTGGCGCAGCGCCGCCAGCGGGTCCTCCACCTGCGGCGCGGCCAGCGTCGAGGCGATCAGCCCGTCGACCGAAAATCCCATCTGGCGCAGCACGCCGGTCGGCGGCACGTCGTCCACCGCCTTGATCGCCGGCGCCAGCGGCACCCAGGCGGCCCCCGACACGTCGACCACGGCGCCGCGGTAGTTGTTGTACGGCAGGTACGCCTCGACCCAGGTGTGATCGATGGTGAACGCCGCCACCTGGCCGCCGGCGATCACCGGCGCGTGCGCCACGCCGGCGCGCGACAGCACCGTGTCGACGACCGCCGCGGTGGCCGTCGCCGCCGGCGAGTCCGCCACCCCCAGGCTGACCGCCAGCGCCGCCACCGGCAGCTGCACCACGCCGTGCACGTAGCGCGCGCCGCCGCCGCTGGCGCGCAGCAGCGCGATCAGCAGGCTGGCCTGGTCGACGTCGTTGCCCGCCCCCTGCCGCAGGGTGCCGATGGCCCCCTTCATCGAGCCGGCGTACCATTCGGTGCGCACCTGGTTGCGCACCCACTGGAAGATCTGCACGTAGTCGAAGCCCAGCGACGACGCCTGGGCGACGATTTCGGGCGCCAGCGGCGCCTCGGGCGTGCCCGCCAGGTCGGCGGCGCCGGCCGCCGCGGCGTTGGGGTCGCCGTAGGCCGGCGTCACCGTCGGGCTGGTGACCGGCGCCGCCGGCGCCAGGCCCTCGCGGCGGTAGGGGAGCCCGGCGCGCAGCCGCGCCCGCGGCGGCACCGCCAGGGCCTGCGCCAGCGCCGGCTGGACCGCCGCCAGCGCCTTGGCCACCGCCGCCTGCCCGGCGGCCGCCACCGGCTTGCCGGCGGCGACGGCCTGCCGCACCGCCTCGACCGGCGCCGACATCGGCCCCAGTACCTGCGCCATGGCGGCCGCGTAGGTCTCCTGGGCCGCCGCCAGCCGCGCGGCGATGACGCGGCTCGATTTCGCCTTGGCCAGCTGCGCCCCGATCGCGGCAAACCGCCGCTGCATCTGCGCGTCGGCGGCGCGCAGCCGGTCGTACGCCGCCACGGTTGCCGCCAGGTCGACCGCCGCCGGTACTGCATTGGCCGCGGGCGCTGCATTGGCCGCGGGCGCTGCATTGGCCGCGGGCGCCCCGTTGGCCGCCTGCGCCCTGCCCGCTGCCAGGCCCGGCGCTTCGCCCGGCGCGACGAAGCCAATTTCGGGCATGCGGCGCATCCCCGCCGCCGTGGCCACGCCGGCGAGCGCCGCGTTGACCTGCGCTTCCGCGCCGCTGCCGTCGGTCGTGCCCGTCCCGCCGGCGCCGCCGCCCGCGGCCCCGGCGCCCGCCCCGGCGCCTGAGCCCGCCGCGGCCTGGTCCTGGCTGGTCGCCCCATCCGGCGACGTGGCCTGCAACGACCCGACCGGCGAGGCCGACCTGGACGGCGTGAGCGGCGTCCCATGCGCCTTGGGCGTCCTGCCGCCCGTTTTGGCGGTGGGCAGCGGACGCGGCTGTACCGGAGTCAGGTCGAACTTCCCGTCCAGGTGATACACGTGCAGCGGCACAAAACCGCGTGCCGGCCCGCCGCGCCCGGAGTCGCGCCGCTCCGGCCGCGCCGTGGTGGCGGAGCGACCGGCGGACGCTTTACCTGCCGAACCTGCCGCTCCGGCTGTTCCGGCTGTTCCGGCTGTTGCGCCGGCCACCGCCGCGCCCGGCCGGGCCGTCGCGCCGGCCGGCGCCGCACTCGCTTTGGCCGCCGGCGTGCTTCCCTGCGGGCCTGCCGCCACCTGGCCGGTTGACCCCGCAGGCGGCGCGGACCGGCTAGGCGCTGTTGCTGCCGCCCTGCCTGCCGCCCGCTGGCCACCCCCAAATGCCGGACCGGCGGCTGGATGCCCGCCCGCGTGCCGCGCCGGCCCCGGCCGCTCGCCCCTCGCGCCCGCCTCCCGCGCCAGCAACCTCCCCGCCGGCACCGCGCAGCCGAGCGCCACGCCCAGGACGGCTGCTTGCCAGCCGGCCGTCCGCCAGATCCTGCCTGCCGCCCTTGTCGTGCCCATGCCGCGCGCGCTCCTCAGTGTCCTACCGGCAGGCAGCCGGTGAAGAGATCCTGGTTGAACTGGCCGCCGCCGCTGACGGAGGCGCCGACCAGGGTGCCGTTGACGTTGCCGTTGCTGAAGTTGACCGCGGCCCGCGGCGCCAGCACCGTCGCCGGCACGCCGATGCCGGACAGCTTGAGGCTGGTCGCCTGGTAGAAGTTGAGCACCACGCCGCCGTTGCTGACGCCGGCGAGCTGGAAGCCGAAGTTCTGCATCTGGTCGCTGGTACCGTCGACGTTGACCAGCGCCGTCGAGCCGCTGGGCACCTGGATGCTGACGCCGACCGATACCGCCAGGTCGCTGCCGTGGACGCTGAAGACGTTGAGCGTCGGGTCGCTCCCCACCAGGTTGATCTGCTTCCACGGCTGCACGGTGGTGGTGCCGTTGGCCGCCAGCGTCGCCCAGTAGCTGGACAGGATGCCCAGGTTGCGGCTGGCGCCGGCGAAGTCGACCGGCTGGTCCTGCCGTGCCGCGCCGTTGGGGATGTTGACGCTGGTCAGCGCCACCGTGCCGCCGTAGACCAGGTTGCCGTGGCTCACCGTGCCGCCGTTGAAGCTCAGCGCGCCGCCGGCGATCAGCACGTCGTCGCTGCCGCCGGTCGCGGTCAGCGACTGGCCGACGCTGTAGCTGGACAGCGTCACGTTGCCGGCCGCCGCCAGGCGCCCCGCGGTGTCGGTGCCGCTCTGCGTCACGGCGCCCAGCGCGAACAGGTTGAAGCGCCCGACGACGCCCAGCGGTTCGGCGCTGCACACCAGCGGGCAGGTGGCGCTGTCGTACGAGGTTAGCGCCGACGTCAGGCTGGCTGCCGTCTGCGCGTCGCTCGACCCCAGCACGCTGCCCAGCGGGTGCTGGCTCAGGAAGGTGTCGGCGTTGGCCGCCGGCGTCGACCCCGCGGCCGGCGCCCCCGCCGCCAGGTCGAGCCGCGTCGCCGCCAGCTGCTGGGCCAGCAGGTAGAGCGGGTCGCTGCCCTGGTACCGCAGCAGCCACAGCGCCGCGGTGGCGCTATATCCGGCGCCGCCCAGCGTCACGTTGGACAGCGTCCAGCTCTCCGGGTGATGGCGCCAGTAGCTGGGCGGCTGGGCGCAGAACGGCCGCGGCAGCAGCCTTACCTCGGCCTCGCCGCGGGCCAGCGTCGCGCCGGTGGGCGCGGTCAGCGCCAGGTCGAACACCCGGTCCACCTGGTCGGAGGCCAGACCCAGCGCCACCAGCGGCACGTCCTGCTCGACGCTGCCGGGCGAAAAGACCAGCGTCCCCGACGCCGCCTGGTAATCGGTGCCGGCCACCGCGGTGTCGTCGACGGTGGCGTAGTGCACGGAGACCGTCTGCGTCGCCGCGCACGACAGCAGCACCCGCACCGACAGCGCCTGCTGCTGGCCGGCCGCCGGCGTCGCCGCCGCCGCGTCCAGCGCCGCCAGCGTCGGGGTGGCGACCGAGGTCAGCGACAGGCCGTCGAACAGCGCCTGGCCGCCGCCCCCCGCCGGCAGGCCCGACAGCAGCCGCACGCGGATCCAGCGCGTGCCGGCCGGCGCCGCCCGCTGGTCGGTCACCTGCGTCCAGGTGCCGGCGCTGGCGATCGGGCCGGAATCGAACGTGCCGAGCACGTTCTGATCGGTCAAGTCGCGGTACTCGACGACGATGCGCGCCGTGCTCGCCGCCGCGCCGCCGCCGGCGTTGACGGTGCGCACCTGGCCGCTGAACGCGAAGCTCTGGCCCGCCGCCCCCTGGATCTGCGCCGCGTAGGCGAGCAGATCCGCGTCCTGCTTGAGCTCGCCCGCCGCGTCGCTGGTGGCGAAGTCGGCGTCGCCGTCGAACGCCGGCGGCGTGCCGCCGCCCACCTGCCAGGCGCTCCCCGTCACCACGTCCCATCCGGGGATCAGGTTGGACACCGCCGGCAGCTCGGCGCCCGGATTGACCAGCAGGTTGGCGCTGGTGCACGCCGGCGCCGGCGCAATGGTGCCGGTCGCCGTCGCCCGCGCCAGGCTGGCCCCCTGCGGCTGCGACAGCTGCACGGTGAACGTCGCGTCGGCGCCCAGCAGCGCATCCGCCAGCACCGGCACGCTCACCGTCTGTGCCGTCACCCCCGGCGCAAAGTTGAGCACGCCGCCGACCGGCAGGAAATCGACGCCTGCGATCGCCGTGCCGGCGGCCGTCAGGTAGTTGACGCTCACCGTGCCGCTGGCCGGCGACGACAGCGTCACCGGGAACTGCGCCGCCACCTCGCCGCTCGCCGGCTGCGTCACCGTCACGTCGGCGATCGACAGCGCGGCCGCCGCCGCCGCGATGGTGAAGCCGACGCTCTCCTGCGCCTGGTTGCCCGCCGCATCGGTCGCCGTCACCGCCAGCATGTAGCTGCCCGCGGCGCTCACCGTCGTGCCGGAGGTGAACGGCTGGCCGTTCAACGTGATCGCCTGCGTCCCCGGATGCGCATCGGTCACCGTCACCACCGGCGTCACCGGCGCCGCGTAGGTGCCGCCGTTGCTCACTCCGGTGACGCTGATCGCCGGCGGCGTCTTGTCGATCGTGAACGTGATCGTGGCGCTCGCCGTATTGCCGGCCGCATCGGTGGCCGACACCGCCAGCGTGTAGCTGCCTTCCGCCGACACCGCCGTGCCCGACGTGAACGGCTGCCCGTTCAAGGTGATCGTGGTCTGGGTCACCGGCTGCGCGTCGGTCACCGTGATCACCGGCGTGACCGTGGCGTTGTACAGCCCGCCGTTGGTCACCCCGGTGACGCCGATCGCCGGCGCCGTCTTGTCGATCGTGAACGCGATCGTCGCGTTCGCCGTGTTGCCCGCCGCGTCGGTCGCCGCCACCGCCAGCGTGTAGCTGCCCGCCGCCGACACCGGGGTCCCGGAGGTAAACGGTTGCCCGTTCAAAGTGATCGTCTGCGTCCCCGGATGCGCATCCGTCACCGTGATCGCCGGCGTCACGGTGGCGTTGTAGACCCCGTTGTTGCTCACCCCGGTGACCGCGATCGCCGGCGGCGTCTTGTCGATTGCGAAGGCAATCGTTGTATTCGCCGTGTTGCCGGCCGCATCCGTGGCCGCTATCGCCAGCGTATAGCTGGCTTCCGCCGACACCGCCGTACCCGACGTGAACGGCTGCCCGTTCAAGGTGATCGTGGACTGCGTCACCGGCTGCGCGTCGTTGACGGTCACCACCGGCGTGACCGCGGCGTTGTACACCCCACCGTTGGTGACCCCGCTGACGCTGATCACCGGCGCCGTCTTGTCGATCACAAATCCGACGGACGTGCTGGCGGTGTTGCCCGCCGTGTCGGTTGCGGTCACCGCCAGCGTGTAGCTGCCCGCCGCCGACACCGCGGTCCCCGAGGTAAACGGTTGCCCGTTCAAAGTGATCGTCTGCGTACCCGGATGCGCCTCCGTCACCGTGATCACCGGCGTCACGGTGGCGTTGTACACCCCGCCGTTGCTCACGCCGCTGACGCTGATCACCGGCGGCGTCTTGTCGATCACGAATGCGACCGTTGTGTTGGCCGTATTGCCGGCCGCGTCCGTAGCCGTCACCGCCAGCGTGTAGCTGCCTTCCGCCGACACCGGCGTCCCGGAGGCAAACGGCTGGCCATTCAGAGCGATGCTCTGCGTCCCCGGATGCGCATCGCTCACCGTCACGACCGGCGTCACCGCACCGTTGTACACCCCGCCGTTGCTGACCCCGGTGACGGCGATCGCCGGCGGGGTGGTGTCGATGGCGAAGGTGACGCTGGCGCTGGCCTGGCTGCCCAGGGCGTCGGTCACCGCGACCGCCAGGGTGTGGCTGCCCTCCGCCGCCACCGCGGTCCCCGACGCGAACGGCTGGCCGTCCAGGGTGATGGTCGCGGTGTAGGTCGGCGTCGAGGCGGTGACGGTGACGACCGGCGTCACCGGCGCGTTGTACAGACCGCCCTGCTGGACGCCGGAGATGGCGATGGTGGGCGGCGAGGAGGCGACGGTGAACGTCACGGTCGCGCTGCTGCCGGTGTTGCCGGCCGCGTCGGTCGCCTGCGCCTGCAGGGTGTGGCTGCCGGTGGCCAGGCCGGTCAGGCTGGCGGACCAGGTGGCGGTGGCCGGGTTGGAGATCGCCATCGCGATCGCCGCGGCGCCGTCCAGGCTCAGCGTGACGGTGGCGATCGTCGACAGCGGGTCGGTGGCGGTGACCAGCACGGTCAACGCGCTGGCCGTGGTGGCGCCGCCGGCCGGCTGCTGGATGGCGACCGTGGGCGCCGTGCGGTCGTAGACGGTGAAGCCGACCAGCGCCAGGGTGACGGTCTGCACGCCGCCGCCGCCGCCGCCCGCCGCCGGCAGGTCGGCCTCCAGCACCGCCAGGCGGTTGCCGAGCCCCAGCGCCTTGCTATCGAAGCTGGCGCTGCCCGCGCCGCTGCCGCCCGCCGCCAGGTTGACGGTCGCGGCCTGCCGCGCCAGCTCCTGGCCGGAGGAGGCGTCCAGCACGCGCACCCGCACCGGCAGCTGCGCCAGCGCCGCGGCGCCGCCGTTGTGCAACGTGTAGCTGGCGGCGACCGGCTGACCCCACGAGGGCGCGCGGTCGCTCAGCGCGAGCGTTCCGGTCACCGCCGTCGCCGCCGACGTCAGGCTGATCTGCGTCGCGGCGCTGGCCGCGGCCTGGCCGCCGTCGAGCACCGTCGCCGTGACCTGGTAGGCGCCGGGGACGGCGCCGCCGCTCGCCCAATTGACGCTCACCGTCCCCTGGCCGCCCGGCAGCAGGACGCCCAGCGGCTGCGTCCAGTCGCCGACGACCGGCGGCGTGCCGCCCGTTCCCCCCGTCGCCCCCGCCGGTCCCAGCACCTGGAGGTGCACCTGCAGGCCGGCGAGCGGCGCGTTCCCCGCCGGGTAGCCGACCTGCGCCGTGACGTGGACGCCGGCCCCCACCGCGTACGAGGCGTTGTCGGTGGTCACGGCGACGGTCAGCTGCTCCGCCGCGGCGATGGCAAAGGGCGCCGTCGCCTCCGCCACGCTCTGGCCGCTGCCGTCCAGGAGCTTGACGTCGACCAGATAGGAGCCGGCGAAGGTCGAGCCGACGTTCCAGGTCACCGCCTGGCTCAGCTGCTGGCCGTACGCCAGGTTGCCGGTGGCGATCGCCGGCAGCGTCGTCACCGCCACGCCCTGGGTGTCCTCGATCGTCACCACCAGCTGGCCGCTGAACGGATCGCTGCCGTTGAACACGGTCACCGTCGCGGTGAGCGTGGCGCCGGCGGCGTAGCTCGCCTGGTCGGTGGTCACGCCGACCACCGGCGGCCCCTGGTTGACCACCTGGAAGGCGATCTGCGCCTGGTCGTTGGCGCGCGTCAGCTCCTGCACCTGCTGCTGCGGGTCGACCTGCGCCACCAGGTTCCAGGCGCCGGCGGCGCCGTCGATCGACCCGTCCTGCTGCACGGTCGCGGCGCCGCCCGGCGCGATCGCCGGCACCGCCAGGGCGGTGGCGAGCGCCACCTGCGCGCCGCCCGGCCCGTAGGCGGTGAGCGCCAGGGTGGTGGCCGGCGACGCCGCCGGCCCCTGGTTGTGCACCGTCGCCGTCACCCGCACCGTCTGGCCCGGCAGTGGCGCCACCGGCAGCAGCGCCAGGTCGGCGGCCCCGATCGCCAGGTCGGGCAGGTCGGCCGCCGTGCGATGCACCACGCGCGGCGCCGACACGGCGCTCAGGTTGCCAGCGGCGTCGCGCGCCGTGGCGGTGAAGCCGTTGTCGCCCAGGACCAGCGGCATCGCCGGCACGGCGAAGCGCCCCGCCGGCGCGACGCGGAACTCGTCGCCGGCCGCCGCCAGCAGGTAGCCGCCCGGCACCCAGGCCAGGTCCTGCGCCCCCGCCGCCTGGCCGCCGAGCGACGACAGGGTCGCGACCGGCGGCGCCGGCCCGCCGGCGACGTACGGCGTGACCGCGCCCGCCACCAGGCCGGCCGCCGCGACGTATGCCAGGGTGCCGCCGTCGGGCGACAGCTGCGGCAGCAGCGGCCCGCCCTGGACGCTGGTCAGGTCCGCCGTGGCGCCGCTGGCCAGCACCGTCAGCCGCACCTTTTCGCCGCCCGCCGCCTGCGCCTCGGTGTAGACGACGGCGCTGCCGTCCGGCGCGAAGCTCGGCCGGCCCGAGCCGGGGCTGGCCTCGATCAGCGTCGCGGCGTTGGGCGCCGCCACCTGCACCACCACCAGCCCGGCCGCCCCCGCTCCCGCCCCGCCGGTCCCCGCGGCGCCGTCCGGCGCCGGCCCGACGTAGGCCAGCCACGACCCTTCGGGCGACCACACCAGCGTCCCCGGCGTCACCTGCGTCGGATCGATGGCCGCCACCAGCGTCCAGCTGGCCGCCGCCGCGTCCAGCACCCACAGCCCTGCCTGGCCGCCCTGCGACCCCAGCACCGCCACCCGGTCGTTGTCCGGCGCCGAGGCCAGGCCGTCCGCCCAATCGAGCGCGCCCAGCGTCGCCGTCGCCGCGCCGGCGAAGCGGTACGACTGGACCGCCGCGCCGCCGCCCGCCGTCACCGCCAGCAGCAGCCCGCGCCCGTCCGCCATCCAGGCCAGGCTCTCCGCCCCGGCGCTCGCCGCCAGCGCCGAGCTGACCGGTCCGCCCGCGGCGTCGAAGTCGTACACCGTCGCCGAGGACCCCGGCCGGCCCGACGCCGGCAGCAGCAGGTACCGCCCGTCCGGCGACGGCACCGGCAGCGTCGCGGCGGCCAGCCCGGCGGCGTCGGTCACCGCCGCCGCCGCCAGCGCCTGGGTGCTGGCGACCGCGCCGCCGGCCGCCGGCGTCACCACCACCGTGGCGCCCGGCTCGGCGCTGCCGGCCAGGTCGGCGTTGTCGTCCGCCGTCTGCAGCCCGAGCGTCGAGATCGCCGGGAACGTCAGCACCGGCGGCGCCGGCGGCGTGGTGTCCGCCGGCACGCCGCTGGCTTCGTTGGACGGCGCGCTGGCGTTGCCGGCGCCGTCCACCGCCACCACGACGTAGAAGTAGCGCGTGCCGTTGGTCAGGCCGCCGTCGGTGTCGGGCGATCCCGGCACCGTCGCCACCACCTGGTACGGCCCGCCAGCCGTCGTGCCGCGCTCCACCTGGAACGCCGTTCCGGCCGGCGTCCCCGCCGTCCACGCCAATTGCAGCGCGCCGCCCGTCGCCACCGCCGTCACCGTCAGGCCGGACGGCGCCCCCGGCGCCGTGACGTCGACCGTCACCGCCGCCACGTTGGACGGCACGCTGACGTTGCCCAGCGCGTCCACCACCTGGACCGTGTAGTGCCAGATGCCGTTGGGCCGCCCGGCGTCGGTGTAGGCGGTGGTGCCGGGATCGACCGTCGCGATCTGCGTGCCTTCGCGCAGCACCAGGTAGCTGGCGACGCCGGGCGAAGCGCTGGCCGTCCAGGTCAGCCCCACGTCGGCGCCGATCGCCGCGCCCGACAGCGTCACCGGCGCCGGCGGCGTGACGTTGCCGACGCCGACCGTCGCCGGCGCGGACGGCTGGCTCTCCAGGCCGAGCTGCCCGACCGCGATCACCTGGTAGCTGTGGGTGCCGTTGGTCGCGGTGTCGGTCGCCGTCGTGGCGGTGGTCAGCGGATGCTGGTAGATCCGCATCTCGGCCAGCCACGGCTGGGCCGACGTCGCCACCAGGTGCAGCCGCATCTTCTGCGTCAGGTAGCGCTGCCCGAGCGGCACCACCGTGGTGGCGGCGGCGTCGCCGCGCACCGCCGCCAGCGGCACCCACACCCGGCCGTCCCACCCCTGGATGTCGAAGTCGCCGGGGTTCTGCGGCGTGCCGCCGTCAGGCGCCCAATCCAGCTCCACCCCCGCCACCAGGCGCGTCACCGGCCAGTCGATCTCCAGCCACTGGTTGCTCAGGTCGGGGTCGCTGCCGTACTGCGGCACCCAATAGGTCGTCTCGTCGCCGTCGATCGCCGCCGAGGCGTCATCAGCCTGGCCGGCGGCCGGGCTGGACGCCGCCGCCGTCCACGGCGTGTCGACCGGCACCGGCGCCGGCGCCGGGTTGCCGTCGCGCAGCAGCCGGTAGCCCAGGACGTTGTCCGCCGCCGGGTTGGCGTTCCAGCCGAGCGCCGCCGTCAGGCCGCTCCCCGGCGTCGCCGTCAGGCCGGTCGGCTGCGACGGCGGATCGGCGGTCAGCACCGGCACCGCCGCCGTCTTGCTGACGTTGCCCGCCGTGTCGGTGGCGGACACCGTGATCTGGCTGTCGCCGCGCGCGAGCGGCACCGCCGCGAAGTTGAAGTTGCCGCCTGGATCGGCGGTCACCGCCGCCAGCGGCGTGGTGCCGCCGCCGGTCAGCGCCACGCTGCCGCCCACCTGCGCCCCTGCCGCGGCGTTGCCGCCGGCGAGCGCCGTCGCCGTGGCGCTGGTCGGCGTGTAGGGCTGCACCAGGACCGGCGTGTAGACCACCGCCGCGGCCGGCCCCGCCGGCGCCGAGGCGTTGCCCGCCTGGTTGACCGCGGTGACCGTGTAGGCGTAGGTGCCGTCGGCCACGCCGGTATCGGCGAAGGTGGTGCCGGCGAGCGGCGTCGCCGCCACGTGCGCCACCGTGCCGTCGGCCGCCGTGCGGTCGACCAGGTAGCCCGCCAGGTCGGCGGGCACCGGCGTCCCGGCGGTCCAGGTCAGCGTCACCGTGCCGCCCGCCACCAGTGCCACGAGCGCGGTCGGCGCCGGCGGCTGCTCCAGGTTCTTGCGCGTCACCGCGATCGGCGTCGGCGCCGGATCGGTGCGCCCGCCGGCGTCGGTCGCCACCGCCTGGATCATGTAGTTGCCGTAGGCGACGGTGGTGCCGTCCCACACCGTCTCCCAGGGCGGCGAGGCCACCGGCGCGCCCAGGTTGTTCCACCCGGTCGCCCCCGCCGGCTGCCACTGGAACTGCACGCTGACCACGTCCAGGTCCGGCGTCGTGCCGACGATCTGCAGGCTGTTCTGGAACAGCGCCCCCGCCGCCGGCTGGGTGATGACGACGTGCGGCGGGTGGTTGTCCAGCGTCGCCTGCGCCGGCGCCGACGGCGCGCTCTGGTTGCCGGCGGTGTCGACGGCGTAGACGACGTAGGTGAAGGTGCCGTCGGGCAGCGCCTGGTCGTTGAAGGACGGGCTGGTCAGCAGGTACGGCGTCAGGTCGCCGAGCACCGTGCCGGTGGCGTTGGCCAGCTTGCCGTTGCGGTACAGCAGGTAGCCGGCCAGGTCGCTTTCGCTGTTGGCGTTCCACGCCACCTGGATGTTGCTCCCCGATGGCGTGGCGGTCAGTCCGGTGGGCGCCGCCGGCGGCGTGTTGTCGGTCGTCACCGTCACCTGCGCGGTGGCGGTGTTGCCGGACACGTCTTCGACCACCAGCTTGAGGGTGAACGACGACCCGTCGGGCAGCGCCGTGGTGTCCCACTCCGCCAGCTCCGCTCCCAGCACCGGCACCGGCGACGTGCGCAGCAGCTGCTGCGAGCCGCTGCCGTCGTTGCCCAGGGCGTAGACGCTGTACTGCTTGAAGCCGGTCGTCTTGCTCGCGGTGCCGACGATGCTCACCAGGCCGCCGGCGTGGCCGCCGTTGCGCGGCTTCGAGATCAGCGCCACCGGCATCGACAGGTCGACCGTGGCGTCGGCCGGGGCGGACGGCGCGCTGGCCAGCCCCGCCTGGTCGACGGCCACCACGGTGTAGACGTAGGTGCCCTGCGGCACGCCGGCGTCGTCGTACGACAGGGTGGTGACCAACTGCTGCGGATCGAGCAGCACGCCGTTGCGATAGACCCGGTAGCCGGCGATCGCCACCACGTCGCCGCCGCTGCCGGGCCCGCCCGGGCTCGCCAGCCACGACAGCTGGACGGTCTGCTGGTCGACCTGCGCCGCAAGCCCCTGCGGCGCCGCCGGCGGCTGGGTGTGCACGGTGACCTGCACCATCGCCTGCGACTGGTTGCCGGCCTTGTCGGTCGCGGTCAGCCGCAGCGTCGCCACGCCGTCGGGCGGCAGCGCCATCCACTGCGCCAGCAGGCCGGCGTTGACCGGGCTGGCGCCCACGCCGACGGTCGAGAACTGCTGCGACGACCCCTTGGGGCCCGGCGCCACCGCCAGCGTGTACTGCAGCAGGTTGGCGTCCTGCACGGTGCCGAAGACGTTCATCGGCCCGGTCACGTAGCTGCCGTCGGCGGGCAGGGTGATGCCCACCGCCGGCGGCGTGTTGTCGACGGTCACCGCCACCTGCGCCTGGCCGGTCTGCCCCGCCAGGTCCTGCGCGTAAAGCCGCAGCGTGTAGGCGCCGTCCGGCACCCCCGAAGGCGTCCAGGCCACCGCCGGCGACGGCACCGGCAGCGTCGTGCCGCTGCCGAGCGTGGTCCAGCCGCCGGGCTGCGCGCCGGCGCCCAGCTGCACCTGCCAGCTCTGGATGTGGGCTTCGACGACGCTGCCGGTGACCGCCAGCGGCCCGCCCACCGCGCCCACCACCGACCCGGCGGCCGGCGCGGTCAGCGTCGCCACCGGCGGCGTCGAATCGATGGTGAAGGGAATGATCTGCTCGACCTGGATCTGGCCGGCGTCGGCCGCGTCGACCTTCAGGGCGTAGCTGCCTTCCGCCAGGCCCGCCAGGCTGCCGAGCGGCGCCGCCACGACGTTGGACGTGCCGCTGGCGATCTGCGTCCACGCCGGCGCCTGTGGCGTGGCGGTGATCGACACGCTCCAGCTCGCCAGGTGGACGTCGGTGATGCTGCCCAGGATGCTGCCGGTCGGCGTGACGTAGCCGCCGCTCGTCGGGCGCGTCACCACCACCGCCGGCGGCGTGCGGTCCAGCACCACCGAGATCGTCTGGGTTTCGGCAAACGCCGAGTTGGCCGTCGCCGCCGCCACCAGCACGACGTTGTAGGTGCCGTCCGCGGCCGGCTGGCCGCCGTCCGTGGTGCCGTCCCAGCTGGCGGCGGCCGCCCCGGCCGCTTCGCCGGCGCCGCTGAGCAGCGTGCGCACCGGGTTGCCGCTCGTATCCTTGACGAGCAGCGCGACGGTGGCGGGCACCCCCAGCCCGAAGGTGATCGCGGCCGTGTCCAGGCGCCCGTCGCCGTTGGGCGAGAACAGGTGCGGCTGGGCGGCGATGTCGGTGATCAGGTCGACCGCGTTGGCGATGGCGAGCGGCACCACCACCTGCGACGTGTTGCCGCCCAGGTCGGTGGCGCGCAGCCGCAGCAGGTAGGATCCCGACAGGCCGAAGGTGTTCCAGGCGCCCAGGAAGTCGTGGTTCACGTTGCTGTTGCCGGTGGCGATGACGGCGAAGTTGGCGGGGGCGCTGGCGGCGGCGTAGTCGAGCACCCAATTGGCGATGTACAGGTCGGTGACCAGCCCCTGGACCTGGATCACCAGCGGCAGCGGATCGGTCGTCTGCGGGAAATCGATCGCCACCTGCGGCGGCGTGGTGTCCACCGCGACGCACTGCGCCACCTGCGCTACGTTGCCGCAGGAATCGTCGGTGAAGCTGGCGACGAACCGGTACAGGCCATCCGCCACCGGCGTCCCCGTGTTGTCCATTCCGTCCCAGGTCAACGGCACCGGGGTCGACGCCACGGCGATCCCCGAGGCCAGCTGGCGCAACGGGCCGCCGTTGTTCAGGCAGTCGCCGTTGGAATCGATGGTCGCCGGATAGACTGTCAGGTTCACGTGCGTCGGCTCGCCCGCCTGCAAGCTGATCCCGTCGGTGTCCAGCACGCCATCCTTGTTGGGCGAGAACACGGCCGGCGCCACGGTCAGCATCGGCTGGTCGACCGAAGCGTCGACGGTGAACGTCGTGGTGGTGCACTCGGTGTAGCCGCTGGCGTTGGCGATGCCCAGCTCCAGCGTCATCGGGCCGCTCATGTTGCACACGTTGCCCACGGCGCCGGCGGCCAGGGGCACCGAGAAAGCGCAGAGCCCGGGTGAACCGGTCACCGGCACGTTCAGCGCCATCGGTACCGCCGACCCGTGGTTCTCGTAGCCGTTGGAATAGAGCGCCCAGGAGGTTGCGCCGCTGACGTTGCCGAAGATATTGACGACGCCGTTGACGCCGCACACCGTCTGCCCAGCCAGCGGGCTGGTGATGCTCGCCACCGGCGGGGTATTGGAGACGGCCAAGCTGACCTGCGCCTGGCCGGTCTGGCCCTTGATGTTGGTCACCACGGCGGTGTACGTGACCTGCCCCACCGGCAGCTGGGCCAGGTCGAAGTTGTAGCGGTACACGGTGCCGGCCTGCGGGTTGTTGACGGTGTAGAGCAGACCACCGGGGCCGTTGAGCGCCAGCTGCAGCAGCGGCGAGCCGTCCAGGCTCTCGGGGACCAGGTCCATCACCCGCGCCGTCGGCAGCCGCTGGCCGCAGGCCGCCGGCGCCCCGATGAGCTCCACACTGGCCTTCACCTGCGTGCAGCTCTCGCCGCCGATGACGCCGTCCACCACCAGCGTCGGCGCCGACACCATGCCGGTCAGCGGGTCGACCTGCGGCACCGCCTGCGCCACGAAATGCAGGTTGTACTGCGTGCAAGGCTGCCAGTCGGGGGAGGTGAAGACGAAGTTGGTGCCGTCGCCCGCCACCGCCTCGAACGAGCGCGGCGTGTTGTAGTGCAGGTCCTGGCTGCTCTGCATGGTGAGCACCATGCTTGACATCGGTCCCGGATAGATCGCGGTGGCGACGATCACCGGGTCGGTGGGCGGCGCCAGTCCGGCCGCCTGGATGAGATTGGCGACTTGCGGCGTCACGCCGGTCGTATTGCCGCCGATCAGAGACTGGTACGCGATGCCGTTGCCGAGGATCTGGATCAGCGGCGTCGAGGTGTAGACGTTGCCCTGGGCGTCGACGACCCGCACGCGCACCGCGGTTGGCACGCCCGGCGTCAGGTTGCCCTGGTCCCAATCGATCTCGAAGCGGAAGTCGGGGACCGCGGCCTGGCCGGCGTTCGATCCCGGCTGGTAGTAGGTGGTGATCTGCTCGGGCACCCAGCTCGCGGACTGCACCTGGCTCAAGTCCGGCACGCCGTTGACCAGCGGCACCTGCTGGGTGTCGACGAACACCTGGACCAGCGGCGCAACGATGGTTTCGGTCAGCTGGATGCGGGTCAGGGCGCGCTGCAGGTTCTTGTTGATCTGCGTCGCGCAGCCGGTGGTGATCGGCACCAGCAGGCCGGTTACGGGATCGAAGCTCTCAGCGGCGAGGCCGCTCAGGAAGATCTCCTGCGGCCCCGGTCCCAGCACCTTTTCCGTGGTGTTGCCCGCCGCGTCGGTGGCCCTGAAGCGGAAGCTCATGTCGACGTACTGCGCGGCGGTCAGCGTGCCGGAGTCGATCGGCGTCCAGGTGAAAGGATCGGGGCCGGCGCCGGTTTCCAGCGCGTGCGACACGATCGGAACCTGGTCATACATCGGCGATAGCTTCCCCGTCGGCACTTCGGCGCTGGCGGTGGCCAGCAGCACCGGCGCGAACCCGCCGGCTTTGGCGCAGTCGAGCGAGCCGCCGATGGCGAGCGTCACCGTCGGCGGCGTATCCAGGACGGTGATAGGGAAGGTGTAGCCCTGCACCTCCATGGTGTACTCGCCGTCGGGCACCACCTCGCCGCCGTCGTCGCGGCCGTCCCAGGGGATGTCCACGGCGGCGGCCTCGGCCTGATCGACGCTGATCGTGCGCACCAGGGTGCCCTGGCCGTTGGTGAAGTGGAAGTCCAGGTGCACCGGCTGCAGCACCTGGAAGTGGATGTCGGCGGTGTCCTGAATCCCGTCGCCGTTGGGCGAGATGTAAGGCGGCGTCAGGCTGACGTTGGAGATCGTCGGCGAAGAGTTGGAGATCACCTGCTGGACGCTCGTGGCGCTGTTGCCCGCCAGGTCCTGCGCCGTCAGCCGCAGCAGCCAGGTGCCGGCTCCGGGCGGTGCCCAGGTGGTGAACTGCCCGTCGATCAAAGGCGTCGCCACGGGCGGTCCCAGCGGCGTCCAGCTGGATGCCGCGGCGGCGTTGGCGTAGTCGAACTGGTAGCGGGCGAAGTTGAGATCGACCGCCGTGCCCTCGGCGACGTAGCCGGGCTCGGCCGGCACCTGCCGCAGCCGCAGGTCGGCGGTCAGGTTCATCAGCGAGCTGAGCGACCAGGTGAAGCGGCCGGGCGCCACGCACCCGCCCTGCGTGTTCTGATCGGCATAGGTGAACTGCATGTAGCGGCCGTAGGGCGAGAAGCCGGTGATGTTGACTCCCGGCAGCTGCGGCAGGATGGCGACGGGCGTGCCGATGGTGGCGGCGGCTGCGGTGCCGCCGGCGGCGTTGCTCGCCGCGCCCGGGCCCGTCACGGCGCTGACGTCCACCGCGTACGAACCTTCGACGTTGCCCAGCTCGCCGCTGATCGCCAGCGCGTACTGGTACGGCGCCCAAGTGGCGCTCAGGCTGTACAGCGGCACCTGCACCGCGCTGTCGCGCTGGCTCGCGCTGGTTGCCCTGGCGGCGCGGGGGCGCTCCTGCGCCGCTGCCGGCGTGGTGCGCGCCGCGCCGCCGCCGGTGCTGGTGCCGGTTGCTCCGCTCCCGCCGCCCGCCGCCGGCACCCTGATCCCATCGCCCTCGGCGGCTTCGAGCAGCAGGCGCAGCTGGCGGCGGCGCGGCACCCGCTGCCAGGTCACCTCCATCTCGGCGTCGTGGAAGTCGATCGGCTGGGCGCCGCGCGCCGCGCCGGCGAGCGCCGCCCGCAGGTCGCGGCCGTCGTCCAGGCGGCGGGCGGCGCTGGGCCGCAGCCGCAGGTTGCCGCCGCCGCCGCCGCCGCCGCCGACACCGAGCGCCACGCTGCCCACCCGCGCGGCGGCGCCGCCCACCTGGCGGATGCGCACGCGGTAGGTGCCGGCGGCGTCGGGCAGGAAGCGGCTCAGGTCCAGGGCGCGCTCGCCCAGGTCGGGGCTGTGATGCAGCACGCCGCGCTCCACCCAGTCGTGGCCGTCCCAGGTCGAGACGTGGAACGAAATGCAGGGGATCGCCCCCCGGGTATGCCGCGAACGACCGTCGTGATCGTGCCGGTCGCCAGGTCGAAGGTGTAGACGTCGGCCCACGAGTAGCAGCCGATGCTGTACCCCGCGACCACCGCCAGGGCGTCGCCGGCCCAGGACCACTGCGGCGTGTCGGCGCGGGGGCTCAGCGCCGCAATGCCGTCGAGCGTCGGCGGCACGTCCTGCGGCACCGTGAGGGTGCGCTGGACGGAGCCGTCGCGGCCGATCAGCTCGATGGTGTTGGCGATCCCGTTGCCGTCTTCCACCGTCGCGGCCGCCTGGGAGCCGTCCGGCGACCAGGAGAACTCGGAGCTGACGGAGGTCGCGGTCGCGATCGGTACGGCGCCGCCGTGCGCCAGGTCGACCAGCACCCAGTCGAAGTTGAAGCCGGTGGGGTCGTTCAGGGGCACCAGCGCCAGCTGGCGGTCGGGGGAAACCTGAACCTGGTCCCACTCCGCATTGGAAAGGTTTTGCGCCAGCACGCGCGGCGTGCCGCCGCCGACCGGCACCGCCAGGATGTTCGAGCTGGTGTAGTCGAACAGCACGACGCTGCCGCCGTCGCCGGTGAAGGTGATCAGGCCGCCGGGGCCGTAGAGGTGCGCCGCCGGCGCGCTGCCGCTGACCGGCGCCGTCCACAGGTCGCCGGGATTGTCGTTGGGCGGCGCGCTGTCGAAGGCGATGCTCGAGCCGTCCGGCGATGCCGCCAGCATCGTCGGGACGTTGGCGCCGAAGAAGGCCGCCGGCACGATCTGCTGCACGCCGCCGCCCAGCGGCGTCATCTGGTAGACGCCCGTCGCCCACTGCGGGTAGTAGGGATCGGTGTACTGGAAGAAGAACAGCGCCTGCTCGTCCGGGCTCCACCGCAGCCGAGTGCCCGGCTGGAGCGGGCACGACAGGTTGGTGACGGCGGCGTACTGGGTGCCCAGCGCCGCCAGCAGCGGCGACCGGTTGGTGTCGACCGTCGCCGTCGCCTGCCCCTGCACCGCACCGCCCGCGGCCACCACCTGCAGGCTATAGTCGCCGTCTCCCACCACGATGCCGCGGTCGTCCCTGCCGTCCCACACGAAGCTGCCGCCGGCGACGTTGGTGTAGGCGCTGGCCGCGGCGGTGCGCACCACGGCCCCGGCGCCGTTGAGCACCTGAATGCTCACGGTCATCGTGCCGCCCAGGCGGAAATCGAATTCGGTGGTGTCCTGCACGCCGTCGCCGTTGGGCGAAAAATAGCGGTTGGACACCACGAAATCGCCCTGCTCGACGGTGATCGCCAGGCTCGCTTCGTTGTTGGCCTTGCTCGACTCGACCACCGCGTTGTTGGGATCGACGATGACGTAGAGCGTGCGCGTGCTGGCCCCGGCGGCCAGGGTCCAGCCGATCGTCGCCACGGCGTTGCCGCCGGCGGCCAGCTGCGGGATGGTGGCGGTGCCCACCGCCGCGCCGCCCTGCGCCGGATCGCCGTCCCAGGCTTCGACCAGCAGGTTGGCGATCGGCTGCTGCCCCAGGTTCTGCACCGTGACGGCCAGGGCGACCGGCAGGCCCGGCGCCGGGAAGGCCGGCTGCAGCACCAGCGACGCGCCGCTGATCGCGGCGTCGGGCAGCGACAGCACCTGCACCACCAGGAAGGTCGACAGCGCGGCGCGGCTGAACAGGCCGCTCTGCTGCGAGTTGGGATCCACCACCACGTAGATCAGGTGGCTGCCGGGGCCGCTGATCGTCGCCTCGCTGGCCACGACCGTCGCGGTGGAACCGGCGGCCAGGTCGGCGATCGTCTGCAGCGATCCCAGCAGCGGCGCCCCCTGCGCCGGGTCGCCGTCGTAGAAGGCCACCTGCAGGTTGGTCACGTCCTGGCCGCCGGTGTTGTGCACCACGGCCGTGGCGGTGAACGGCTGGCCCGCGAGGCCCGGATTGGGGGAGACCGTCAGGTCGCCGCGGCCGACGCTGAGGTCGGCCTGCTGGATGGCGGTGGCGGTGAAGGCCAGCGACGCCTGGTTGTTGGCGCGGTTGCTGTCCTCGATCGCGCCCTGCGGGTCGATGGCGACGGTGAAGGTCAGGCTGCCCGTCAGGTCCACCTGCCAGGTCACGCTGTCCTGGACGCTGGCGCCCGCCGCCAGGGTGGCGACACCCGCGGGCAGCGTCTCGGTCGTGGTGCCGTCGCTCACCGTGTAGCGCACGGCGGCGGTCGGCGCGTCCACCGTGCCCAGGTTGTGCAGGGTGACCTGGAACGTCGCCTTCTGGCCCAGGTAGGCGGCGCCGGCAAGCGTGATGTCCGCCGGGGTCACCGCCAGGTCGATCACCGCCGCGGTGGTGACGCTGACGCTGGCGCTGTTGTTGCTGCGGTCGACGTCGCCCAGCAGGCGGTCGGGGTCGGCGACGACGGTCAGCACCGTGGTGCCCGGCGTGTTGAGCGTGTAGGTGAAGTTGGCCACCGCGCTGGAGCGGTTCGGCACGTCCAGCACCACGTCGCCGACCGCGGTGCCGCCGGCCCCCGGCACGCCGACGTACAGCCGCACGTCGACGGTGGGAGCGTCGGTCTGGCCGGCGTTGCGCACGATCGCCGAAATGGCCAGCCCCGCCGGCAGGCTGGCGGGGTGCGACGGGCTGACGGAGATGTCCGAGCTGCTCACCCCCAGGTCGATGCCCACCGGCGCCGGCGCCACGGTGATGGCGAGCGAGGTCTGGTTGTCGGTCTTGGTCACCTCGGTGACCAGGTTGTCGGGGTCGATCACCGCCACCAGGTCGTGGCTGCCCGCCGCGCCGGTCGTGTCCCACACCGCCGTCAGCACCGCGCTCTGGGTCGGCGGCAGCGGCGGGATCGCCACGTCGGGACCGATCGCCCTGCCGCCGGCGGCCGGGTCGCCGTCGTAGACCCGCAGCACTCCCGCCGGAGCGGCGCTGTTGCCGTTGGACAGCACGGTGACGGTGAGCGTCACCTTGTCGCCGTCGTTCGGCTGCGCCGGCGCCGCCGTCATCGGGCCGCCGAACGCCCAGTTGGGGTACGAGAAGCGCGCCAGCGCCTGGAGGACGGTGGCGGTGGTGTAGGTGCTGCCTTCCCAGCTGCCGGTCGCCGCCTGGTGGCTGCCCAGGTAGGCGGCCGCCGTCTGCAGGTTGAAGGTGTTGGCGATCCCCAGGTCGACCGCGGCCAGGATCGCGGAGCCGGTGTCGTGGGCAGTGCTCAGGGTGTCGCCGAAACCGCCGTCCACGTTCTGTTTGGTCGCCAGCCAGGTGAACGCCCTGCTGACCGCCGCCAGGTTGGTGGGCGCGGCGCCCAGCGCCTTGAGCGCCTCCAGCACCGCCGCCGTCGGCGCGGTGCGGCTGGCGCCGCCGGGGACGCTCGCCCAGCCGCCGTCCGCCCCCTGGCTGGCGAGCAGGAACCGGGTGGCGGCCGCCAGCAGCGCCGGCGACGTCGCCGCCTGGCCCGCCAACACCTGGGCCGCCAGCGCCGTGTCCAGCGGATCGCTGCCGTAGCCGGCGCCCAGGCCCCAGCCGCCGTCGGCGTTCACCTGCGCCGCCAGCTGGGCGCCCAGCGCGGCGCTCCCTCGCGCCGCGGCGAGCCGCGCCAGGTCGTCGTTGCTGTTGGCGGTCTGCGCCGCCAGCCACGCCGCCGCCTGCTGCTGGCTGGCGGGCGTGAACAGCGGGTCCAGCAGCAGCAGCGCCGGCAGCACCACCGCCGTGTCGCGAGGCCGCGTTTCCGGCGTGTCCTGCCAGTAGCCGGCGGCGGTCTGCTGGCTGCGCAGCCAGGAATAGGCGGTGGGAAGGCTCGCGGCGGTCGGCCGCAGCGGCCCGCCCGATACCGGAGTGGGCGTGCCGGGCGCCGTCGGCAGCGGCGCGCTGGTCACCTCGAAGGTGCCGCGCCCGCCGGTGAGCACCGAAAAGTGCGTCATCCATTCGTTGCGCACCGTGGCGAGCGCCGCCAGCTGGGCGTTGGTGGCGGTGTCGCCGGGACGGATCAGGTAGATGAACGCCGCCTTGAACGCATGCTGCGCCTGCGCCGCGGGCGGCACGCGCGGCCCGTCCGCGGCGACGATCTGGTCGACGCTGACCATGCGGCCGGTGCCGGTGACGCTGGTGCCCAGCTGCGGCAGCGCCGCCGGGTCGCTGCCCGGACTGGTGATGACCACAAACGGCGGCACCTCCGACGCGTCGTAGAAGCCCGCCAGGTAGAGGTCCAGCGGGCTATAGAACCGCCGCACCGCGATCGAGGTGAAGGTGCCGTCGCCGTTGTCCTGCCACTTGTTGCCGTATTCGACCGAGGCGCTGGTGTCGACCAGGTTGCTCCAGTGCGCCATCTGCTGGCCGATCAGCTCGGTGGTCTGGTTGCCGCTCGCGTCCAGCAGGTGCGAATGCACCGCCCACTGGTGCAGCACCTCGTGCGCCAGGGTGTTGAGGGTGAACTCGAATCCCGGCTGCGTCGGATCGGTCTCGATCTGGCCGAGCGGCGGCATGTCGACGAAGCCCAGGAGCTTGGACGCGCTGCCGAACTGGCTGCCGATGTCGAACGGCGGCAGCCCCAGCCCCTGCACCGCGTTGCGCACCTCCCAATGGAAGGCGATGCCGTCGTCCGACGTGTAGCCAAAATCCGGGAACACCACCAGGAAGTCGAAATCGTCGGGATGGGTGCGGTAGAACTCCTGCGCCACCGCCAGGCGCGGATCGAGGTTGCCGCCGCCGCTGAGCGAGGTGTCGTACGAGCCGGCCAGGGTGATGATCGAAATGCCGTTGGTCTCGCCGATCTGGTGCGCCTGGTACGAGCCGGTCCCCGAGCCTTGGGCGGCGGCCGGGGGCGGCGCCGCCAGCCGCGCCGTCAGCAGCGCCGCCAGCACCGCTGCGAGCGCCGCGAGAGGCCTCGCCGCCCCCAGAGCCGCCAGCAACCTCCCAGCCCAGCCTCGCCCTCTTTGCACAGCCGCCCTCCTCCGTTGCCGCGCCCGCTTCCTGCGGGACGGCGGGACCCACCGCGCACACCGCTGCCAGCAGCGCGAACGCCCAAAAAAAAGCAAGATCGACTGCCGCGGTGCGACGGCACAACGTTGCCGGCGTAGCGACCGTACTACCCACTCCGCAGCTTGTGAGTAACGGAGGAGAGGTTACGTCAAGCGATTTTCCCACGTCAAGTGCAATCTATGCAGACAAATTGCAATTGGCGCAACTATCATTGTAACTTGGCATGACCAAAGGGCTCATACGGCTTGAAGCACTTTGCCGATTGCTGATCCTGTCGCCAATGGTAGGGTCGTATTGGGGGGAGGGGCCGATGAAAAGCATCAGCACACGGCACGTCCAGATCGCCTACGAAGAGCACGGCGCCACCGATGGCGCGCCGGTCCTGCTGCTGCACGGCTTTCCCGATTCGCCGCGCACCTGGGACGGCGTCGTCGCCGCGCTCGCGGCGGCCCCGGCCCCGCCGCGCCTGATCACGCCCTACCAGCGCGGCAGCGGCGGCTCGCGCGCGCTCCATGCCGGCGCCGTCGCCGGGCAGGTCGCGGCCCTGGCGCAGGACGTCCTGGACCTGGCCGACGCCCTGGGCGTGGACCGCTTCCTGCTCGCCGGCCACGATTGGGGCAGCCGCGCCGCCGCGGGAGTGGCGGTGCTCGCGCCGCAGCGGCTCGCCGCGGTCATCCTGCTCGCCACACCCTACGGGGCGGGCGACTCGTCACCGGAGCTGCGCCTGGCCCAGGCGCAGGCCTTCTGGTACCAGTGGTACTTCCACACCCCGCAGGGGCGGGATGCCTTGCACGGCGACCGCCGCTCGCTCTGCCGCAAGCTGTGGCAAGTCTGGTCGCCCGATTGGCGCTTCGCGGAACGCGACCTTGCCGCCGCGGCGGAGAGCTGGGACAACGACCAGTTCGTCGACACCGTGGTCCACTACTACCGCCACCGCTGGGGCAACGCTCCCGGCTGCCCGCTCTACGAGGCGCAGCAGGCCGTCCTCGACGCCACGCCGCCGCTCGCCGTGCCGGCCACCCTGGTCGTGGGGACGACCGATGCGGTCAACCTGCCCGCCGCCGCCCGCGGCACCGACCACCACTACGCCGCGGGCATCCGCCACGTCGCCGCCCAGGGAGCCGGCCACTTCATCCAGCGCGAGCAGCCCCAGCTGGTCGCCGACCTCATCCGAGCCCAGCTGCCGCCGCGCCCGGTATCGCCCACCTAGGGCTGTCGAGCGCGATCGGCGGGCCTTCGACGCGCACCGCATTGACCAGCCTCACCTGCGGGTCCTCTTGCCTCGCGCGCGCCCACGTCCCCCGTGCGCGCCCCGCCCCACCCGTAACGCCCTCGCCTCCGCCCGCGTCCGGCAATCCTCGCGCCTTCGATCATCCATCGCGCACTCGCCACACCCTATGCCGGGGCGCGCGCTCGCGGAGTGCCTCTGCCCTGCGCATCTCCCTGCACCCAGGCCGCCGGCGGGGGGCTTGCTCTCGGCGTCCGCGACGGGCGCCGGCAGGTGTTCGCGCGCCCCGAAGGGGGATGTCAGGGGGAATGGACGCGGCAGCGAACGAGGAGAGGTCCATTCGCGCGTATAAAGAGCAAGTCGCAGATATTGCATTTATGCGTATAGCATAGTATAGGGCAAGTTTGTGTCAAGGTGGTCGCTCGACGCGGAGGGCTGCAGCGCTGCTGCCTGCTGGCGGAGTCCGAGATCGAAGGCCGGTTGCGATGCGAACGGCCGCCGTGTTGGAAAGGAGATCGGGATGAAGCGCTTCTGCTTGGCGATCTATCTCGTGGGCATGGGGATGCTCTCCCTGTCCCCGGCCTGGGCGGAGCACTCTCCGACGGTCACCGAGTTTCCCACTCCGACTGCCAACAGCCTGGCCGAGGGGGTGGAGGTGACCGGCGATGGCGCGATCTGGTACTGCGAGACGCTGGCCAGCCGGCTGGTGTTGCAGCGCCCCGACCGCAGCGTCGTGGAGTACCCAGTGCCGAACGCCGGCCAACCGAACACTCTCAAGATCGGCTCAGATGGCATCTGGTTCACCGACCAGCTCAACGACGCCATCGGCGTGCTTGCCCCGGCATCCGGGAAGGTCGAGGAGTACAAGATCCCCTCCGGTGCCATGCCGACCTGGATCGAGCTGGGGACCGACGGCAGCGTGTGGTTCCCGGAGCCCAGCGGCGTGGGCCGGATGGATCCCTATGGCACCTTCACCGAGTGGCAGATCGTCTTGGAGAAGGCCGACGCTCACATCGAGGAGATCAGTCTCGATCCGGCAGGGCACCTCTGGTTCGCCGAGAAGAACTTCGACGGCCCCGGCCCCAGCGGCACCAACATGGTGCGGCGTCTCGACCCTGCCACGAACGTGATCAGCGAATATCGCGTGCCGACGCTGGGCGGAACGCCGGCGGGGGTTCTGGCGAACGCCGACGGCACCGTCTGGGTCACCGAGTACTTCGGCAACGCCGTCGCCCTGCTCGACCCGGCCACGGCTCCCCATACCGACCTCAGGGTCACGCCTCTGCGCGGTGCTGCGGCAGAGCAGAGCACCCCAGGAACCCATCTGCACGCTGGCGGCGGCCCGCACGTTGCCGCAACCCCTGTCACCCCGCTATTGACGCCGGTGACACCAAGAAAGACCCGCGGGTGGATCGAGTACCCGATCCCCTTGGCAGGGGCCAACGCCGGGGACCTGCGCACGGAGGCATCGGGCCGGCTCTGGTTCGAGGAGGACGCCGGGCAGATCGGCGTTCTCGACCCCGTGGCTCTCACCATCACGGAATATCCCCTGCCGACCCAGGGAAACGGTTACTACAACATCGAGATCGACTCCCACGGCCGCATCTGGGTCACGGAGGCCGGGTTCTTTGCGCCCCCGTCGAAGGTCGCGGTGCTCGCCCCTTGATGCGCCCGCGTCCCGCGTTTGTCAAAGCGGCGGCGTGATGGTGAGGCTCGTCGTTGCCGTCGTCTGCGACAGGCCGTTCAGCGCGCACTCGACCAGGGCCAGGGGATCGCGCACGTTGACGATCGCCATCTGGTCGCCAGCGAAACGTCCGCTGGTGATGGTGGCGGCCAGCCCGGCGGCGCCGCCGACACTGCCGAGATCCATCAGCAAGCCCGAGACCTCGGCTTGGCTATCGGTGTCGTCAGCCCACACGATTTCCAGCGTGCCGGAGATATTTTCCGCTGACGTGCAGCTCAGATCGCCCGTGAGCGAGAAGGTGAACGTGCCTGTCGTGGAACCTCCGTCCAGGACCACACAGCCGCTGATCGTGCCGCCGCCGGCGGCGGTGGAGAGCGGTGGCTGCGCTGGCGGCAGCACGAGCTTCGCGGGCGGGTCGAAGTTGAGCGTGATCGACGCCAAGCACGAGGCGTCGAGCTGCGCTGCAGCGGGTTTCGCACACCAGGCGGCGGCCATGACCAGCAACACCGCCCATGCCACGGAGAGCCGGCGTCGGCCCCTGGGGACCGCGGCACCGGTAAGCCTTCCGGGTTGCTTCATGCGGCACCTCATTTCAAGAATGCATGGAACATACGCTTAGTTGCATAGATGATAACACATGGACAATACGCACGACGACACTCCCCTCTCCGCTGCACAAAGCTCCTGCCCGCGCCTACGGACAGGCGAAGGCTTGCCGAGGACGCGGAGCAGGAGCAGGGTTCAAGCGCAGGGCTTGCAGTCGGAGCAGACGTGGGTGGCGCTGCAGAGACAGGCGCTGCCGCAATCGGTGTTGGCCACCGTCGTGGTGGCGCCGCCGGCGGCATCCTGCAGCCCGTTGCGATCGATGATCCTCAGGGTTTCCTTGCTGAGCGACAGCTTCTTGACCTGCTTTCTCATGACCGGTACCTCTCTTTGATCGCACGCCGGAGGCGACAGGACGCCGCTCCGTATTTCACTCATAACCTCAAGTTATCATAGGCGATACTGCTCCACAATGCGATCGGATCCCGCCCAACCAGGGGGAAGCCCACCGAGACGTGTACCCGATCCGGGATCGGCGCGGCCTGGGCCAGAAAGAAGGGCCTCAGGCGGTCGGAGCCGCGCGCGGTGCCGACGTCCCAGACGAAGGGCGCCGGCGCCGCCGCGGCCAAGGCTGCCACTTGCCGCAGTCGGCGAGATGCCAGCCGCCGGCGCTACTGGGCCAGATGTCGGCGGTGGACTGCCCATGGACAGCGTCACCTCGAGTGGCGTAGGCCCCGCCAGCAATCTGCTTCATTCTGAACGAATTCACTGCATTCTAGAAGAGTCGCTGGCGCTGCCTGGAGGTGGCTCTCCCGGTGCGTGATTTGCAGGTAGGCGGATCTGTTGCGCGCGCTAAGATGCTTTGGCGCTTGCTGATCTTCGGAAAGCGTCAGAATGGTTATAGGAGAACCACCATGAAAAAGCAGTCTGCCAAGATCCGGTTGTGCTTCGAGACCCTGCGGAGGATATCGGACACTTCGCTGTCTGATGCCGCCGGAGGCGCCGTCACTGCGCTTACTTGCGCCAACACCTGCACCACCGTCACCTACAAGCCCCCCTGCACCGTGCGCGGTTGTCTCTAAGCGTCGCGCAGCCCTGACGGTTCAGCGCGGCCGGTTCGCTGAAGCCTACGGACCGGCCGCCCTTTGAATTTTCGCCGAGGCATCTGGGCGCTTGGCCTCAGCTGCTGGTATCTCACTGCCGCTGTTGGAGGGCGTGCTGCTGCCGGCCGTCCGCGTTGTGTGTGCCAATAGGGCTTGTTTGCATAGACCCTGGTTGCTGGCGCAGCAGGCTGGTGAGGTTGCCTGCGGGGTGCAGGGATGCCAAGGTTACCGCCCGCCGGCGAGACCGCGGAGCGTGCCGTCGCAGCCTTCCGCATCGGCGCCCTCGCGCCGCACAAAGATCCCCGTCTTGTATCCCTCCGCGGCCAGCTCCCGCGCATAGGGAGGCACCGCCACGATCCAGCGGCCGTCGGCCGGCCACGGCCGCTGCGACTTGGCAACCGCCGCCAGCCGATAGCACGCGTCCATCGCGTCCTGCACCTGGTCGAGGCCGGCGGTCGTCGCGCGCCCCGCGGCGTCGACGTGGGTGGCGACGATGACGTCGGGCCGCTGCAACAAGACGTAGCGCGGGTCGTACTTTTCGTGCGCCGGCGGATCGTTCGGCGACGACGCGGCCAGGTGCAGGTGCGCGATGTGGCGGTCGACGAGGCCGAACATGTCGAGCGTCCGGCGGCGCGAGTAGTAGGGAATGGCGCCCGCGGCGCCGGTCGCCACCGTGGCCCCGGGCGGCGTGTGCGCCGCGAGCCACCGGCCGATGCGGCTCCACGCCTCGATCTCCAACGCCTGGCCGTCCAGCCGGTAGAACCGCGCCGGCCAAGACCACCAAAGCGCGTTCACCACCAGGAAGAGGCCGACCGCGGTACGCGCGCCGGCCCCCAGCCTGCCCGCTTCCGGGGTGATGCGTTCCAGGCCGACCGCCGCCAGCAGGAGCAGCGCCGGCAGCGCCGGCAGCAGCAGGCGCGGACCGAAAAAGACCAGGAAGTCGCCGCCGATGGAAACGAAATAGCCGGCCGTGGCAGCGACGATCAGCCACCCCCACAGCAGCGCCGCGGCCTGCGCCCTTCGCGCCGCACGCCCCGGCACCAGCCCCGCGAGCGCGAGCAGCGCCAGGGGATAGACCCCCCAGATCGCGGCGATCTCGCCGAGCAGGCGTCCGCCGCGTGCCAGGCGCCCCAGGCTCGGGTCGCTCGCCTTGGCGTAGAAGGTGTTGGGCAGCAGGTCGCCGTAGTAGCGGTAGCGCCACGCGAAGTAGACCCCACAGACCACGACAAAAGGCAGCGCGAAGGCGACGACGCCCCGCAGCCGCCCCGGCCGGGATGCGCCCTCGTCGCCCGCGCGCTCTCGCGCGCTGCAGAGCGCATACCAGGCGAGCGTCAACCCCCAGTAGAGGGCGCCTTCGGGGCGCGTCAGGGCCGCCGCGGCGAAAGCCAGCGCCGCAAGCCCCGGGCGTCCGCGCGCGACGGCCAGGTCCCAGGCCAGCACCAGCAGGAGCACGAAGAAGACGGTCTCCAGGCCGGACACCGCCAGCCGGGCCTGGGAGCCCATGGCGGCGTAGAGCAGCCCGCCGCATCCCCCCAGGGTCGCCGCCAGCCGCGACGGCCGCAGCAGGCGCGTCAGCAGGTCGGCTAGCAGGACGACCGTGGCCGCCGCCGCCAGGACCGACAGCGCGACGGCCAGCACTCCGGGATCGACGCCGCAGCGGATGCCCGCCGCGAGCAGCACCGTCCACAGGAAATTGGTGTAGCCCTCCACCCGCTCTCCCGGGTTGAACACCAGCCCCGCGCCGTGCGCCAGGTTGGCCGCATAGCGGAAACTGATGAACGCGTCGTCGACCAGCAGGCCGCGATGCGCGACAATGGCGACCCGCGCCAGCAGGACGGCGACACCCAGGCCGACCAGGATACGTCCGGCAAGCCGGTCCGTCCGGCGCGCACGCTCCCCGGGCGCTGCCGCGAAAGGCTCTGTCATCGGCGGGGCCGGCGGGGTGGGTGGAGTGCCATCGACGGTGCGCGGCATCGGGAGGGCTCGGGCGGCCGGCGAAGGGCCTCGGCCCGGCGGCTTTCGGCGCCCGAGCCTAGCAGAATGCGCCGCCGGCGGCTGGATGCCCCGCCGGCATCTTGGACGGCGCAACGGCGCGGCGGTCGCCCGCGCGCCGCGCCGGCCTTTACTGCGGATTCGGCGGGCTCTCCAGCTGGGTCCAGATGATGTATTCGCCGACCTGCGGGTTCTGACCGATGTTGATGTCGTTGCAGACGTTCGCTTCGTTGGCGCCGCTCAGCAGGAACAGCACCCCGGCGCCGAGGTAGACGGGTGCGACGTCCGATCGCAGCGCCGCCCGTCCCTGCGGCATGTCGCGGATGAGCGATCGAATCACGTACGGCGCTCCGACCGACCAATCGGCGTTGACCTTGTAGAACGAGAAGCCGCCGCCGGTGGAGCTTGGACAGGGACCCAGACCGTTGCTCGGCGTCTGGTCGTAAGCTCCCCACAGCTCCAGGGCTCCCCCCACGACGCCGAACGACGACACCGCGCGCGAGATGAGCGCGGTGGGCTTGAACAGTGCCAAGGCGGCGATCGAATCCGGCGTAAAGGTCAGGCTCCCGGCCGTGTCGATCCAGACGCCGCCTTGCATGAATTCGATCTGGGCACAGGCCTGTTGCGCCAGGCTCTCCGCGCAATAGGCGTTGGAAAAGTCCACCCGCATGGGCGCAGTGCCCGAGGGATCGAGACGGGCGAAGCCTCGAAAGAAGGCGTGGGTGTACCCATCGTTGGGAGCGGTGCGGGTCGAGTCCGGCTGGAGCAGGGGCGCCTCGATGCCCTGCCCGTTGAGGTAGAGGAACGGATACCACGCGCCCGACAGCTGGTTGGACTGCGCGTTGAAGCTCCCCACCCAGACGTTGTACTGATTGGTCGAGGTGGCGTTCGACGAATTCTTGAGCAGCTCCCGCGCCACCATGTAGTAGTTGCCGCCGGATGGAAACAGGTTGCCCGGTCCCCACAACGACGTGATCGAGCCGCTCGAATCGCAGTTGGAAAATCTCGCAACGGGCGTAAACGGGGCCTGCAGCCCCGCAGCCGTCGCCGGCGTGGTGTATTCGACGATCATGTCGCCGGCGCAGAACGGCACCTGCGACGGCGAGGTGGCGGCGCTGAGCTGTCCGCCCTGCGCGAACAGGAACAGCGTGCCGTTGAGCTCGATCACCTTCTGGGCCGAATACCCGCCCGACAGTGGGTTGGAGGAGTAGAACGTCGGCGAGATTACCCGATCGGTGCCGGTGTCGTTGCCACCCGCGAATTCGAGCGTTTGCGGGTAGAAGAACCCGTTGACGTCCAGCAGCAGATTCAGGTTGCCGCTGGTTGCCGCGTTGGCCAGGACCTCGACCGTGCCCAGGCCGTCGGTCGACAGCGGCACCACGGCGGCGCCGGCGATCACCGCCTGGACGGCCACCTGCGCCGAGACCACATTGGTATTCGGCAGCGTCGCCAGGTTGCCGGGGAAGAGGCCAATGTTCACGTCCACCGTCTCTCCGACCACCGTGGCGTTGAGCGACACGCTGGAAGCGTCGGCCGGCACGCCGCACGTGCCGCCCACGGTGAACTGCGTCGGCATGTTGGTTTGCACCGGTTGCGAGTTTCGGGTATCGAGCGAGCGGCAAGGCGTCACGGTGTAGAACCCGTCGGCGGCCAGCGGCGCGGCAGCCGGGAACATCATTCCAAAGGCAAGACACATTGAGGCCGGCGCCAGCGCTTTGCGCATACGTCTCCAAGGAGCCGCGAAGGGCTTCCGTCCGATGCTGTGAAATACAACCATTAGGCATCTATGCAAGCCAGCTTGCCGGCTGCTTTCTATCCGCTATCCCATGGATAAGTCGCTGTCGCCGTCTAATCGCAATCTGACAATGACGCCTGTGCCCTAAGGCGTCACTGCCTTCGGTGAACTAAACATTAAGAGGCTGGGCGGAAAGCTCAGAGCCGCTCCTCGATGGACTTAACTACGGCGGCGAGGCGGTGCGCCAGGTGGTCAGCGCCGCAAAGAACATCCAGTAGGGCTGGCTGATCTCACGGCCGTTGATCACCTTGATGAGCATCTCCGGGTTGTCAGCATTGAAAAATCACATGAGGTCGCCGCGGTTGACGCCGATGCTACCGAGCGATATCGCTTCGCCAGCGTTGATAGATCCCAATTGCAAAATAGCACCAGAAATTGGGAACAGCGCACTCAGCTGAAACCTCGCCTGTATTAGCAAAACGCTTGCGAGGTACTGCTACCTTCTCATGGTGGCAGCACACTGCGCAACACTGAAGTGGCGACGTGCGCAATTTGCTATCGACAGGTGCTGTCAGGCATGCGGGGCCGGCTCCGCCGTCGCCGACAGCCGGAGCGTGCCCGGCCTGACCGCCCCAAGCGCAACTCGTCGCGGCTGCCGGACGCTTCGCACCCCTGTGGGTGCTGTTGCCTCGCGCGCGCCCACGTCCCCCGTGCGCGTCCCGCTCGACCCGCAATGCCCCTTGCGCCGCCTGCGCTCCACAATCGTCTCGCCTTCGAACGTCCATCGCGCACTCGCCACACCCTATGCCGGGGCGCGCGCTCGCCGACCGCTTTTGCCTGCGCATCTCCCGGGCGCCGGTAGGTATTCGCACGCCCCGAAGGATGCCGGGCGCCCGATCTACGAGTGCCCAACGCAAACACCGCGACCGTGAGCCGGGCGCCCCGCACTTGTTTGAGGACAAGCCGGCCCGGTCCCGGCGCCCGCCTCAATCGTTCGGAGAAAGCCCCCCGCCGAGGTCCCCGCGAGTCAGCAACTCCGCCTCCTTCCGCAACGCCGCCGCGGGGACCTTGGCGTAAAGGGTTTTGAGACTCCCTCTCTCACCTGGCCTTCTCGAATGGGCGCCGGCGTCCCCCTTGTGCCGACCCGAATCGGCGTGGAGCAACCCGCCCTCGGGGGACGCCGGCGGGCGCTCGCTCCTGACGTCCGCGGCGGGCGCCGGCAGGTGGTCGCACGTCCCGAAGGATTGTCGGGCGCCCGGCGCACCTGCTGCGCAGCCAGTGTGAAACCTGCAGCCTCATCCTGGTCGAGCTGACCCGGTGGGACAACCCCGAGGTCGACCGCGATTGGCGCCGCTCCGTTTCGCGCGTGCGCGACCACTCGGTACGGCGGCGCCGAGGGCGCTGCGCACCTGGGTAGCTGCAGGGGGGGAGATCACCGGCGCCGTAAAGGGCGTCGGTACTGCTACCGAACCGTGGGTTCAGGTTTTTGCGTTCGACGACCTCGCGCCGCTGTCTCCGGACGAGGGCGCTCGCGGGGTCGGCTGCTGGGGCGAGCCCGGCGCGATTCGCGAAAGGCTTTCGCCGCAGCTTGCGGCACTGCGATGGGAACGAACAGCCTTGCGGGGAACAGGTAGTCCTCGCTAGACTCGTCGACGACCCGGACCAAGGCGTGTTCCTCGGCTACCGGGTCGCTCACCACAAGGTATACCTTGCGCTCCTCCAAGGATGCGCCGTATCCGCGGCTGTCGATGCACAGGACGAAGGAATCGTTACTCACGCGGGGCTCCAGCAGGCGCTTGATCTTCAGCTCCTTGCGGCCCACACCGTGGGCCTCGAACCAGTGTACCTCAGCGACTACTGCACACCCATCCGGCAGCCGCACCTTCGCCACACCCTTAAGCTTGCGCCACCGTCCTGGGCCGTGGAGCTTCTGGAGCTTCCTCCGGACTCGGAGCGCGACGCCGCTCGAGATGATCTCCGCGTCGGTGATTGTGCCGAGGATGTTCGGCTCCATCGTTGCGGGCATTTTAGTCCTGTGCGGCATTCAGTCAGGACGTCGATGAAGCCGGCGCGCCCCGCGCGGAGTCACTGCGTAGCCGGGAGCCCCGTTCGCCGCCACTGCGTGCCCAGCCCGACCGCCCCAAGCGCAAACACGCCGCCGTTGCCGGACGCTACGCCCCCTGTGGGTGCTGTTGCCTCGCGCGCGCCCACGTCCCCCGTGCGCGTCCCGCTCTACCTGCAATGCCCCCGGCACCGCCTGCGCCCCGCAACCGTCTCGCCTTCGAACGTCCACCGCGCACTCGCCACACCCTATGCCGGGGCGCGCGCTCGCGGGCCGTTTCTGCCCCGCGCATCTCCCTGCGCCCAGACCGCCGGCGGGGGCGCTTGCTCCCAGCGTCCGCGGCGGGCGCCGGCAGGTGTTCGCGCGTCCCGAAGGATTGCCGGGCGCCCGGTGCACGAACGGGCCAACGCGAACGCCTCTCTTGTGCCTGGATAAACACTGCCAGGTGGGGATAGGCCGGCAGGCGCCAGCGCACCATCAGGCCGGCATTCGAAGCGGCCCCAGGGCCGGGCTCGGCGTCATGAAGCCGGACTGATCAGCTTGACGGCCGGGAAGTAAGTCCTGTAGCGGGCAAGGTCGCGGGTTAGGATGTCCAGTCTCTCAGCCTGCGCGTGGGCGCCGATGAAGAAATCTGGGAGCGGTGCAGTGCGCAGACCGCCCCTTTTCCTGTAGGCCGCAAACGCTTGGGCCGCGCGCCAGGCGGCGGCATAGGGAAGGGGCCACCGTAGGATGCCTGCCTGGGCAAGAGCCTTTTCAAGGTCAGCCTCGCGCTTGAAGCCCAGGCAAAGCTCAGCATAGATGATGGGGTTCACGCCAACGGCACCCTTGTCAACAGCCCGAGCGAGCGCCCCTGTGGACCACTCACCCCACGTTGGGTCCGCTGTCCAGATGTCTACGAGGACGTTGGTGTCAACGAGAATCATGGGGGCTTGCGCAACAGCCCTCTGGCCTTTAGTCTGGTTCGCCTCGGGTCATCTTCATTAGTTTGTCGGTGGTCAGCTTGGGATTCCAGGGTGCGCTCCTGAGCTTGGCAACGACTTCCAAACCCTTGCGCCGACGTTTGCCCTTGACGATCTTCACCCCATCCTGCTCATACGCGAACGTCACCACGTCGCCTGCCTTCCAGCCGAAAGCATCCCGAAATTCCTTCGGCACCGTGACTTGGCCCTTGACTGTCATGGTACTCGTCTTCATGACCAAAGTATTACTGCGTCGGTAATACCAGGTCAAGAACTGATGCGACGAAGGGCGCCGAGCGGGTGACCCGATCGCGCCACGTCGTGCGCTTCTCGTCGCGGCCAATTGCGCCAGAGCCCATCCGCCGGCCGCCGCCCCCCCGGGGGACGCCGGCGCACCCCCCGGCCCCGCAGCGACTTGACGGCGAGGTGCGCGGACGCGGTACGCTGCTGCGGCCGTGCCGGTGGCCGGCCTGGCGGGTGCCGGGCTGGTGGTTTGGGGGGGCGGCGCGGCGACGAAGGGGGTCCATGGCGAAGCGGGGATTGGGTTGGAAGGCGGCGGTGGCGGCCCTGGCGGCGGTGGCGTTGGTGTGGTCGGCGTGGCGGTCGCGGTGGCTTTGGGGGCTGCCCGAGGGCGAGGCGGGGGAGGACCGCCTGGTGGCGGCGGTGGCCGGCGATCCGCTGGGGGCGGCGCTGGACGACTACCTGTCGCGGCTGGCGGCGTTTGGGTATTCGGGGTCGGTGCTGGTGGCGAAGGGCGGCAAGGTGGTGCTCAACAAGGGCTATGGGCTGGCCGACCGCCAGCATGGGCGGCCCTTCACCGCCGACACGATCTTCGACATCGCGTCGATCGCCAAGCAGTTCACCGCCGCGGCCATCCTCAAGCTGGAGATGGAGGGGCGGCTGAAGGTCGAAGATCCGCTGTCGCGGTTCTTTCCCGACGCGCCGCCGGACAAGGCGGGGATCACGCTGCACCAGCTGCTGACCCACACCTCGGGGCTGCGCGACACCTTTGGCGAAGAGTACGAGCCGATCACCCGGCAGGAGCTGCTGCGGCGGGTGTGGGCGTCGCAGCTGCTGGGGCCGCCGGGCCGGCGCTACCGCTATTCGAACGGCGGCTACAGCGTGCTGGCGGCGGTGGTGGAGACCGCTGCGGGGGAGAGCTACGACATCTACCTGCACGAGCGGCTGTATGGGCCGGCGGGGATGCGGCACACCGGCTTTCACCTGGCGCCGCGCGACCTGCCGCTGCTGGCGCGGGCGTACAGCGACGAAGGCGATTGGGGGACGCCGCTGGACCACCCCTGGGCGGCCGACGGACCGTATTGGGAGCTGCGCGGCAACGGCGGCATCCTGACGACGACGGGCGACCTGTATCGCTGGCACCTGGCGCTGGCGGGGGATGCGGTGCTGTCGGCCGCGGAACGCGAAAAGTACCAGAAGCCGTACGTCTCCGAGGGGCGCTGGGCGCACTCCAGCTATGCCTACGGCTGGTCGGTCGGCCAGAGCCCGACCGGCAAGCGCGAGATCTCGCACATCGGCGGCAACGGCTACTTTGAATCCGACTTCCGCCGCTACGTGGACGACGGCGTGGTGATCATCGTCAGCGGCAACAGCGTCGACCTGTCGGCCCTGGCGATCGGCGACCACCTGGAAAACCGCGTCTTCGGCGCCCGCGACGCCGATCCGCCGGCGGTGACGCCGGTTCCCGGCGCGGCGCCGGGCACGCAGGTGGTGGCCGGCGCCGCGGCGCTCGCCGCGCGGGCGGCCGGCAGCTACGCGCTGCCCTCGGGCGAGCGGCTGCGGGTGGAGCTGGACGCCGAGACGGGGGCTCCCGCCGGCCGGCTGCGCATCGCGGCGGGCGGCAAGGAGGGGCTGGCGCTGCTGCTCGGGGCGCTGACCGACGACGACCGCCAGATGGTGGCCGACCGCGACGCGAGCGTCGGCGATGCGCTGGCCGCCGCGCGCCAGGGGAGCTACGACGGCTTCGCCAAGGTGATGGGGCTGGAAACCGACGCGGCGGCGGCCCTGCTCAAGTCGAAGCTCGACCCGGTGGCGCATCGCCTGGGCGCCTGGACGGGGGTGCAGGCGATCGGCGGCGCCGCCCGCGGCGGCCGCTGGTACAGCTACGCGCGCTGCGACTTCGCCGGCGGCACCAGCTTCGCGGAGCTGGGCTGGGCGGGGCCGACGGCAGAAACGCTGCGATTCCTGGATGCGCTGCCCGGCCAGCCGTTCCTCCCCCTGTCGCCGGGGGTCTTCGCCGCCTTCGACGTGCGCACCGGCGCCACCGTGCGCGCCGCCTTCGAGCTGCCGCCGGCCGGCGGCGCCGCCGCGCTGACGGTCAACGCCGGCGAAAAAACGGCCTCGCCGCGCCTGCCGCGGGTGCCGTAGTGCCACGCCCGGTCCATGCACTGGCAGGCCGCGCCGCCACTGCCGCAGTTGCCGCCATCACGGTTATCGCCGCCATCCGGCCTCGCGGCGAGGCGCTCCGGCGCGGGCGATGGCCGCGGTAGGTCGCCTGCATGCTTAAACACGTTCCCTTGGTACCGCCGCGCTGGCGAGGTGCGGCAGTGGTGGCGCTGGCCATCGCGGCGCTGGCGCTGGGCGGCGGGGCCTCGGGCTGCCGCCGGCGGCCGGCGCCGCCCGCCGGCGGCTCTACCGGTCAGGCCAGCGGCGCCGGATCTGCCGCCGCGGCCGGGGCGGGCAGTCCGGGCAGTCCGGCTAGTCCTGGCGCTCCTGGCGGCGGCAGCTCGCCGGCCGCGCCCAGCGTCCCCGATCCGGCGTGGGTCACGGTCTACAACCCGGCCCAGGCCTGGAACGGCTTCACGCTCACCCTGCACGACGCGCGGGTGCCGGTGCTGCTGGACATGGATGGGCGCGTGGTGCACAGCTGGCCCGCGGCGCGCGTCAAGTCGCGGGTGCGGCTGCTGCCGGACGGCTCGATCCTGGGCCTGGGGCTGGGGCGCCAGATCGTCGAATACGATTGGGACGGCCGCCAGACGTGGGTGTTTCGCACTCCGGACGCCATCCCGCACCACGACGTGCTGCGCCTTGCCAACGGCAATACGCTGGTGCTGGTGCAGGTCGACGGCGAAGGCGAGGACACCCTGTACGAGGTGGCGCGCGGCGGCCGCGTGGTGTGGACGTGGCGGGCGGCGGAGCACCGCCGCGGCCTGATTCCGGCGCGGCCGGCGCACGCCGAGGACGTGACCCACATCAATTCGATCCAGGAGCTGCCGCCCAACCCCTGGTATGCCGCGGGGGATGGGCGCTTCAAGCCGGGCAACCTCCTGGTTTCGGCGCGCAACCTCAACAGCATCTTCGTCGTCGAGCGGCCGGCGGGGCGCGTGGCGTGGATCTACACCGCGGAGCTGGACCGCCAGCATGAGGCGCGCATGAACGGGCCGGACCTGCCGGCGCCGGGGGTGATCCAGGTGTTCAACAACCGCCTGGGCAGCTTCTGGGGCGACCACCAGAGCGAGCTGCTGGAGCTCGATCCGCGGCGCGGCGCGGTGACCTGGCGGTTCCGCATGCCGGGGTTCTTTTCGCCTACCGGCGGGGTGGCGCAGCGGCTGCCCAACGGCAACGACCTGGTGACCTCGACGCGCGGTGGCCGGGTGTTCGAGATCACGCCGGCGGGGCGCATCGCCTGGGAGTGGGTGCCGCCCTACGAGCCGGTGCGCGCCGAGCGGGTGGCCGCCGCCGCCTGCCCGCAGCTGGCCGGCCTGGCGCGGCGCGACGCCGCGACGCTGCGCCCGGTGGCGCCGCCGCCCGGCTACCTGCACGTGGACCCGGACGCCTACCGCTTCGCGCGCCAGGGCTCGCGCACGGACGTGGAGGTGGAGGGCGAGACGCACACGGTGCTCAAGGAAGAGAGCGACTGCCGCAACCTGATGCTGCCGCCGGCGGCGGCCATCCAGCTGGGCTACGGCGTCGATCGCACCCGCCTGCGCGCCGCCGGCCGCGCGGCGCGCCCGCCGCGCTTCGTGGTGCGCCTGCGCCCGGCGGGCGCCGCCCGCCCCCTGGAGATCCTCAACGACACCGTCGGCCTGACCGGCGACGCCTGGCGCGAGCGCACCATCGACCTGCGCGGCCACAGCCTGCAGCTGGTGGAGCTGTGCCTGGACATCGACCCCGACGACGACGACACCGCGCCTGCCGCCGGCAGCGCCGCCAGTGCCAACAGCGCCGGCAGCGCCGCCAGTGCCGCGGCCGCCGCCGCCCGCTTCGCCTGGTGGGAGCAGCCCGACATCGTCAGCCGCGACCCCCGCGCCAGCCAGTTCACCGCCGGCGACCTGGCGGCGCGCCCCGATCTCACCCCGGAAGAGCAGGAGGTCCGCCGGCGCCTGCTCAAGTCGCTCGGCTACATCAACTGAGCGTCGGTCGGCTTCCGGCCGCCTTTGGGACGCGCGTCCGCTGCTCTCCCGACACCAGGCCCTGCGCTTGGCTCAGGAGGCCGGCAAGGCGGTCGCCCACTGCTGCCTCGCGTTCATGGAGCTGCAAGCCGGATGGTTGCAGGGGGAGGAGGGGCGCCATGGCGAGTAGCGAGCGAACCGCCCGCCAAGTCGCCAAGAAGCGCTCAAAATGACCCACTACCGCCTTTGGACGTAACATTCGGACTGTTCCGTACGTAAAAGAGGCGGAGCGGCACGGGCGCCGCGCGGCGCGGGTGTGTCCGGCGTCGCTGGAGGGAGGGGGCGGGGGGGGCGAGCAACAGAGGCCGGCGCGCGGCGAGCGCCAGCGCTAGCGGTGGCGGGCCGGCGGGCGCGCCGGGCGCGGGATCGACGGAGGCACGATGGGACGCAAGCGGGTTCTGTGGCTGTTGGGGATCGTCGCCCTGGGCGGGCTGCTGGTCGGCTGGGTGCTGCTGCGCCGCGGCGGCGACTCCACGCCGGTGGAGGTGGCGAAGGTGGGCCGCGAGGACCTGCAGGCCAAGGTCACCGCCAACGGCAAGATCCAGGCGCAGCGCAAGGTCGACGTCTCGGCCACCATCGCCGGCCAGATCACCCGCCTGGCGGTCACCGAAGGGGACCGCGTGCGCCAGGGGCAGTTCCTGCTGCAGATCGACCAGGTGAACCCGCGGGCCATGGCGCGCGGCAACCAGTTCTCGATGGAAGCGTTGCAGCACGACCTGGAGTCGGCAAAGGCCAACCTGGAGCTGAGCAAGGCCGACTTGCGCCGCGCCGACGGCAACCACCGCGCCGGCATTCTGTCGGACGCCGACTTCGAAAAGGCGCGCGCCACCATGTTGAGCGCGCAGGCGGCGGTGGACGGCGCCCAGCGCCGCGCCGACCAGGCTTCAGCCAACCTGGACGCCTCCGAAGACACGCTGTCCAAGACCACCATCCGCGCCCCCATCGACGGCATCGTCACGTCGCGGCCGGTGGAGGTGGGCGAAGTGGCGGTGATCGGCATCCAGAACAGCCCCGGCACCGTGCTGCTGACCATCTCGGACATGTCGGCGATGGAGGCCGAGATGGAGGTGGACGAAACCTCCATCCCCAGCGTCAAGGTGGGCCAGGAAGCGGTGGTGCGCATCGACGCCTACCCCAACGCGACCTTTTCGGGCACCGTCAGCGAGGTGGGCAGCAGCCCGATCTCGGGCACCGCCACCGGCTCAACCGACGCCATCAAGTTCAAGGTGAAGGTGCAGATCAAGAACCCGCCCGCCGGCATCAAGCCGGGCCTGTCGGCGCAGGCCGACATCCTCACCGGCTTCCGCCCGCACGCCCTGGCGGTGCCGATCCAGGCGCTGGTGGTGCGCGAGATCGAGCACAAACCGGGCGTGGCGCCGCCGGCCAACGCGCCGCGCGAGCAGGAGGGCGTCTACCTGATGGAGGCCGGCAAGGCGCGCTTCCAACCCATCCAGACCGGCCTGATGGGAGACCTCACGGTCGAGGTGCGCAGCGGCCTCGAAACCGGCAGGACGCTCATCGTCGGCCCGTTCCGCGCCCTGCGCACGCTGCACCCCGGCGACGCGGTGACGGTGGCGCCCAAGCCCAGGAACGCCGGCGATCGCGGTGCCGGCGGCGGCGCCGGCTCCGGCTCGGACGACGGTGGCGGCGGCAGGGGAGGCGGCGGCTGATCCCGCCGCGGCGCCGGCGATGGGTTATGCCGAGCTGCTGCGCGAGGTGCTGCGCACCGTCCGCGCCAACCGGCTGCGCAGCGTCCTGACGCTGCTCGGCGTGATCATCGGCGTCGCCACCCTGGTGTCGGTGGTGGCGGTGATCTCGGGGCTCAACGCCTACGTGCGCGACAAGGTGTTCGCGCTGGCGCCCGACGTCTTCGTGATCAGCAAGTTCGGCATCATCCAGAGCCACGAAGATTACGTGCGGGCGCTCAAACGGCGCGACTTCGAGGTGCGCGACTACCAGCGGCTGGCGCCGCTGCTCACCCGCGCCCGCCGTGTCGGCGCGGAATTCGGCGGCACCATGACGGTCAAGTACGCCGGGCATCACCTGGCCGACGTGACCGTCCACGGCACCACCGCCAACTACGGCGACATGATGAACGTCGACCTGGCGACCGGGCGCTTCTTTCTCGACAGCGAGGAAGAGGCGGGTCTGGCGGTGGCGGTGATCGGTTGGGACCTCAAGGACGAGCTGTTTCCGCAGCTCGACCCGCTGGGGCGCACGGTTCTGGTGGGCGGCATCCCCTACCGGGTGATCGGCCTGGTCGCCAAGCAGGGGAGCATGCTGGGGCAGAGCCGCGACAACGTCGTGTACCTGCCGCTGGGGAGCTTCCGCAAGAATTTCGGCAGCCGCACCTCGGTGACGCTCTACGTGCAGGCCAAGGGCGGCGTCGCCGGCGTGGACGCCGCCGTGGACGAATCGCGCCTGGTGCTGCGCGCGCTGCGCCACACGGCGTTCCGCGCCGAAGATCCCTTCGGCATCGTCACCGCCGAAAGCCTGCAATCGCTGTGGCGGCAGATCTCGGCCGCCGCCTTCATCCTGTCGCTGCTGATCGCCTCGGTGTCGCTGGGCGTCGGCGGCGTGGTGATCATGAACATCATGCTGGTGGCGGTCGCCGAGCGCACGCAGGAGATCGGCGTGCGGCGCGCCCTGGGCGCCCGCCAGCGCGACATCGGCCGCCAGTTCCTGCTCGAGGCGGCGGTGCTGTCGCTGGGCGGCGGCCTGATCGGGGCGCTGGCGGGGACGCTGGTGGCGCTGGCGGTCAACGGCCTGCTGCACTTCCCGGCGCAGGCGTCGCCGGGGCTGGTGCTTTTGGGCCTGGGCCTGTCGGCGGCGGTCGGCCTGGCCGCGGGCTACCTGCCGGCGCGCAGCGCTTCGCGGCTGCCGGTGGTGGAGGCGCTGCGTTCCGAATGAGCGGCGCCGGCACCAGCTCGGACGTCGAGCAGCCTCGCCGGCCGCGGCGCCAGCGCCGTCAGGGGCACGGCCGCATGCTGCTGCGGCTCAACCTGGTCGAAAACTGCCGCTTCGCGCTGGTGGCGATGCGCGCCAACAAGCTGCGCAGCTTCCTGACGCTTTTGGGGGTGATGGCCGGAGTGGCGACGGTCATCATGATGGTGAGCTTCGTCGTCGGCTTCAACAATTCGGTCACCGCCGCCTTCAGCAGCTTCGGCACCCACCTGGTGCAGTTCCAGAAATACGAGCCGCGATTCAACGCCGGCTCCATCCCCGAAGAGCAGCGCAACCGGCGCGACCTGACGCTCGACGACGCTGCGGCGCTCAAACGGCTGGCCGGCCTGGCCGGCGCCGTGTCGCCCGAGCGCTACATGTCGGCCGGGGTCGAGGTCAAATCGGGGCGGGCCGAAGCCAACAGCCCGCAGGTGATCGGCGCCACTCCCGACTACCCGGCGGCGAACAGCCGCTTTTTGCAGGACGGCCGCTTCATCACCGATTCGGACGTGCGCCACGCGGCGCGGATCTGCGTGGTGGGCGTCGACGTGGCGGCGGCGCTGTTTCCCAACCGCGATCCGATCGATCAGCCCATCAACGTCGGCGGGCGCGTCTACACCGTGGTGGGGCTGTTCGAAAAGCAGGGCGCCTTCATGGGCGGCAGCATGGACAACTTCTTGATTCTGCCGATCAGCGCCTTCGATGCACAGTTCCCGCAGATCCGCGACGGCGGCAAGGACACCTTGCACGTCGCGACCGTCCCGGCCGACACCGCCAACTTCCGGGCGCTGATCGATCAGGAGACCGCCATCCTGCGCGTGCGCCGCAAGCTCCACGGCAATCAGCAAAACGACTTCGCGACGTTCACCAGCGACAGCGGCCTGGTGATGTTTCGCCAGATCACCGGCGGCATCGCCGCGGTGATGCTGATCATCGCCGCGGTGGCTCTCCTGGTGGGCGGCGTCGGGGTGATGAACATCATGCTGGTCAGCGTCACCCAGCGCACCCGCGAGATCGGCCTGCGCAAGGCGATCGGCGGCACGCGGCGCGACATTGCGCTGCAATTCCTGGCCGAGGCGGTGACGCTGACCGCGGTGGGCGGCGGCCTGGGGATCTTCGCCGGCCTGTCGGCGGCGCTCTTGGCCCAGCTGTTGTTCAAGTTTCAGGCGGCGGCGCCGCTGTGGTCCATCGTGCTAGGCTTTGGCGTGTCCTCGGCCGTCGGCGTGGTGTTCGGCCTGTGGCCGGCGGTCAAGGCAGCGCGCCTCGACCCGATCGAAGCGCTGCGCTATGAATAGCCAGGAAAATCGGAGGCCAACGACCGTGAAAAGAAACCTTTTGTTGACGTTTGCCGCCGTGGCACTGGCGCTGCCGCTCGCCGGCTGCTTCGATTTCGAGGAATCGGTCAACCTGAACCGCGACCTGTCCGGCACGGCCACGCTGCACATGACGGTCGACATGGAAGCGATGGTGCCGCTGATCGCCGACCTCCAGCACACCATGTCCGGGCAGAAAGGGGCGCCGACCCAGGCCGAGCTCGACGAGCTGCGGCAGCAGATGGTCTCCAAGCAATCCGACCTGGACGCCAAGAAGCAGACGGACGAAGCGGAGCTGGCCAAGTCCCTGCCGCCGGGAGTCAAGCTGCTTTCCAGCTCGGTCGATCAGCAGGCGATGAAGGCCAGCGCCCGTTTCCAGCTGGGCTTCGACGACGTGCGCAAGCTGTCGAAGATCACCCTTCCCGGCAACGGCTCGCCGATGCCCACCGGGGCGGCGGGCGCGGGCGGCGCGGCGCCGCCAGCCGGCGGGGCGATGCCCTACCAGCAGCCGTTCAGCGGTCTCAGCGTGGTGGACGAAGGCAAGACCTGGCTGATCACGCTGGTGGGAGCCGACCCCGCGACGCAGCTCAAGGCCGAGACCGCCGGCACGGCGGCGTTGAGCGACGACATGAAGAAGCAGCTGGCGGCGCTCATCGGCACCGCGCGCTTCGCGTTGCGCCTGGACACCCCCTTCCAGGTCGTCGAAACCAACGCCACGCGCAAGGAGGGGAGCACGCTGGTGTGGGAATTCAAGTTCGGCGACCCCGGCGCGGCGCCGCAGACCCTGATGGCCCGGCTCAAGAAGTGAGGGCGCAAAACAGGCCCGCCGCGTAAAGCAAATCGGAGTTCAACGACCGTGAAGAAAACCCATTTGTTGACGTTTGCCGCCGTGGGACTGGCGCTGCCGCTCGCCGGCTGCTTCGATTTCGAGGAATCCGTCAACCTGAACCGCGACCTGTCCGGCACGGCGGCGCTGCGCATGACGGTCGACATGGAAGCGATGTTGCCACTGGTCGCCGGAATCGATCGCTCGCTGTCCGATAAAAAAGGAGCGCCGACCCAGGCCGAGATCGACGAGCTGCGGCAGCAGCTGGTCGCCCAGCAAGCCGACATAGACGCCAAAAAGCAGGCGGACGAAGCGGCGCTGGCCAAGTCCCTGCCGCCGGGAGTCAAGCTGCTGTCCAGCTCGGTCGATCAGCAGGGGATGAAGGCCAGCGAGCGTTTCCAGCTGGGTTTCGACGACGTGCGCAAGCTGTCCAAGATCACCCTTCCCGGCGACGGCATGCCGATGGCCACCAGCGGGGGCGTCGCGGAATCGATACCAGGTGGGACGGCGGCGCTCTACCAGCAGCCATTCAGCGGTCTCAGCGTGGTGGACGAAGGCAAGACCTGGCTGATCACGCTGGTGGGAGCCGACCCCGCGACGCAGCTCAAGGCCGAGACCGCCGACGCGGCGGCGTTGAGCGAAGGCATGAAGAAGCAGCTGGCGGTGCTCATCGACACCGCGCGCTTCACCCTGCGCCTGGACACCCCCTTTCAGGTCGTCGAAACCAATGCCACACGCCGCGACGGGCGCACGCTGATTTGGGAATTGAAGGGCGGTAACCTCGGCGCGGCGCCGCAGACCGTGATGGCCCGCCTCAAGAAGTGAGGGCGCAAAACAGGCCCGCCGCCGTAAAGCGCCGGAACGCGGCGTTGAGCTCCGCCGCCAGCGCCGCATCGGGCAGCTCGCTCGCGGCGGCGGCGGCGATCGCTTCGCCCACCGGTTGACCGGCCGCCAGCGCCGCCAGCAGTCCGTGTTCGAAAGGCGTCAGCGTATAGCGGTGGACCACGTAGTCGGAGCGGCTGAGCGCGACGTGCTCGGGCTGCGGATCGGGGATCGCCAGGTCGCCGCCGCCCTCAGCCCCGCCGGCATCCGGGTCGGCCCGCGCCGCGCTGTAGAACGCGTTGATCGGAAACCGCAGGGACAGCAGCCGCAGGCAGGGCACCGGCACCAGGCGGCCGGCTGCAAAGCGCGCCGCGGCGCCGGGGTCCGCCACTCCGTTGCCGGTGCCGCCGGCAGCGTCGGCATGGTCGGTACGGCCGGCAGGGTCGCTACTGCCGGCAGCGGCGGTGCCGTTCAGCGCGGCAAGGTCGGCCGCGGTCAGCAGCGGCTGGCCCTCGGCGCCCGGCCCGTCGAAAACCTTGGCGATCGACCATTCGAAGGTCGCCAGGTCGATCAGAAAATCGGGCCAGCCGGGCTCCGCGGACTCGGCCGCATCGCCAGCGTCGGGGCGCGTCTCCCGTAGGAAGCGCGGAAAGTTTTCGGCCAGCCGGTCCAGCGTGTAGCTGCGCGACGGATACCGTTGCAGGTAGTCGAAGGCGAAGGCGTCGAACACCGGCGCGCCCACTACCCGCTTGAGCACCGGCAGGCAGTCGCCCAGGCACTCCAGCAGGCGGGCGTAGTAGGCGTTGGCGTAGATCGACAGGCGCTCTTCGGCGGTCAGCCGGCTGGAGCGGCGCACCATGGCTTCCAGCTGGCCGCGATCGAGCCGCACCAGCTGCCGCGCCGCCGGCGAGGCGACGCCCTGCTCGACGCCGCCGGGATGGGTGACCACCGCCTGAAACCAGCTCTGCACCACGTCCAGGGCCGGCGCCGGCGCGTCCGGCGGCCGATCGCCGGGCCGGCTCACGCCACGTCCGGGCGCAGGTGGTGCAGCGGGTGGGGCGCGGGCGCCGCCGCCAGCGGGCCGTGCGCCGCCGGATGCGCCACCGCATTTGCCGCCGCATGCGCCGCCGGCGCAACAGTGTCAGAGGGGCCGGGGATGGGGGAGGCGCCGGCGGAGAAAGCCGCCAGCCGCTCGCCCATGAACTGCCTGGCCTTGAGCACTTCCGCGTGGACCACCGGGAAGGGCGGGATGTGGGCGTCCCATTCCAGCAGCGTCGAGACGCCGCCGGTCAGCTGGTGGGCGGTGCGATACAGCTCCCACACCGGGTCGATGACGTGGTGGTCGTGGGTGTCGATCAGGTGGGTCACGTAGTCGGTGTGCCCGGCCAGGTGGAACTGCACGATGCGCTCGTGGGGCAGTGAGCGGACGAAGGCGTCCGGGTCCATGTCGTGGTTGAAGCTGGACACGTAGACGTTGTTGACGTCCAGCAGCAGGCCGCAATCCGCCTCGCCGGCCAGCCGCGCCACGAACTCCCATTCGTCCATGGTGGACTGGGTGAAGGTCACGTACGAGCTGGGGTTTTCCAGCACCAGCGGCTGCTCCAGGAAGTCCTGCACGGCGCGCACCCGCGCCACCACGTGCGCCAGCGTCGCCTCGGTGAACGGCAGCGGCAGCAGATCGTGGGTGTTGGACCCCAGCACCCCCGTCCAGCACAGGTGGTCGGAGATCCAGCGCGCGCCGACCTCTCGCGCCAGCGCCTTGAGCTTGCCCAGGTAGGTCCAGTCCAGCGGGTCCGTCGAGCCGATCGACAGCGATACGCCGTGCAGCACGACGGGGTAGCGCTCAGCGATCTGCCGCAGCACGTGGCGCGGCCGGCCGCCCGAGTCGATGAAGTTTTCGCTGATGACTTCGAACCAGTCGACCGCCGGCTGGTGGCGCAGGATGTGCTCGAAGTGAGCCGCGCGCAGCCCCACCCCGAGGCCGAGGTTGGGGTATCCCAGCCGCGCCGGCCTCACCGGCCGTTCCCCGGCGTGCGCCCGGCCGCCGCCGCCGGCATCAGGCGCCGCCTGCGCACTCCTTGGGCGCCGGGCCGAACTTCTTGCCGGCCTTGGTCATGGACGCCTCCCAGTTGCTGCGCAGCTTCTTCCAGCCGTCGCCGCTCACCGGCACGGCGCAGCCGCCCTTGCCCTTGCAGGCGTTGTCGCCGGTCGGCCCCTGCTCGGCGCAGGCATTCTGGCCGGCGCAGCCGTGGGACGCCACCGTGGCGCAGCTGCCGGTGCCAGCGCAGCTGTTACTCGCCGCCTTGCCCTTGCCCTTGCAGCTGTTCAAGCCGCAGCAGATGTGCGCGTCCTTGGGCGGCGGCGCCCCCGTACCGCCGTCCGCGGCGGTCGCCGCCGCGTGCAGCGCCCGTTGCCCCAGCGTCGCGCCGGCGATCGCACCGCCCAGCGCCGCCGCCGTCAGCTTGCCGAAATCGCGCCTGCTCAGTTCCTTGTCTTTCATGGTCGTGGTCTCCCAGGTGCCGGCCCACCGGCCCGGCGCGCTCAATTCTAGTGTGCCGCGTCGCGGTGCACTAGTGCGCCGCGTTGCAGTGGTCGATCTCTACCTGCTGCCGATGGCCGCGGCGATCTGGTCGATGCCGCGCCAGCGCGCCGCCGACCTGCCGGCCGCGACCCTGCTCGCCTTCTTCGATCAGCACGGCCTGCTCGATCTGGTGGACAGGCCGTCCTGGGAGACCATCCGCGGCGGCGCCAGCAGCTACGTCGAGGCGCTGCTGGCGCGGCTCGCCCGCCGCGGCGCGCGCTGCAGGTGCACGACGACCGCTTCTGGCGGGCGGTGGCGCTCGGCGGCGGCCTGGGTGCCGCCGACTCCTACCTTGCCGGCTGGTGGGACAGCGCCGACCTGACCTCGCTGGTGTGCCTGCTGGCCCGCAACCGCGCCGTCGCCAACCGGCTGGAAGCCGGCATCGCGCGCCTGCGCCAGCTCGCCGACCGCCTGCGCCACGCCGCCCGCGCCAACACCCGCCGCGGCAGCCGGCGCAACATCGAGGCCCACTACGACCTGGGCGACGAACTGTTCGCGCTCTTCCTCGACCCATCGATGACCTACTCGGCCGCCTTCTTCGAGCGCCCGGACGCCACCCTGGAAGAGGCGCAAATCGCCAAGATCGACCGGCTGTGCCGCAAGCTGCGCCTGGGGCCGCGCGATCACCTGCTGGAGATCGGCACCGGCTGGGGGAGCCTGGCGATCCACGCCGCCGGCGTCTACGGCTGCCGCGTCACCACCACCACCATCTCGCCGGCCCAGCACGCCGCCGCCGCCCGCCGCATCGCCGCCGCCGGTCTGGGCGACCGCTCGCTCAGCTTCTACCTGGCCGAGCGCTTCCCGGCCTGTGCCATCCTGGCCGTCTCCAACTCCCACAGCCAGGGCGCCTTCATCACCGCCGAAGCGGCGCGCCGCGGTCTGGCCAACCTGCGCCACCAGGTCGCCGACGTCAACCGCTTCGTCACCGCCGAGCGCTTCCACCGCATCGTCTCGGTCGAGATGATGGAGCACGTCCGCAACCACGCCGAGCTTTTCCACCGCCTGGCCGCCTGGCTCCATCCCGGCGGCGGCCTCTTCGTGCACGTGTTCTGCCACCGCGACCTGACCTACCCCTTCGACGACGGCGGCCCCGGCGACTGGATGGCCCGCCACTTCTTCACCGGCGGCATGATGCCCGCGGCCGACCTGCTGCCGGCCTGCGGCGGCCCCTTCGAGCTGGACGCCCGGTACGAGGCCTCCGGCATGCACTACGCGCGCACCACCGCGGCCTGGCTGGCGCGCCTCGACGTCGCGCGCGACCGCGTGCTGCCGCTGTTCGAGCACACCTACGGCCGCGGCCGCGGGCGCCGCTGGATCGAGCGCTGGCGCATCTTTTTCATGGCCTGTGCCGAGCTCTTCGCCGCCGGCAACGGCAGCGACTGGTTCGTCTCGCACTATCGCTTCGTGCTGCCGGCATCACCCGGCAACCGGCGCCGCCCGGCAGGGTTCAGAGTGGTGCGCGGCGCAGGCGCAGCGCGTTGGCGATCACCGACACCGAGCTGAGGCTCATCGCCGCGCTGGCCAGCATCGGGGACAGCACCAGCCCGGTCCAGGGGAACAGCACGCCGGCCGCGATCGGCACCCCCAGCGTGTTGTAGGCAAACGCGAACAGCAGGTTCTGCCGGATGTTGCGCAGCGTCGCCCGCGACAGCCGCCGCGCCCGCAGCAGCGCCCGCAGGTCGCCCTGCGGCAACGTGATGGCGGCAGCCTCCACCGCCACCGCGGCACCGCCCCCCATGGCGATGCCCAGGTCGGCCTGCGCCAGCGCCGGAGCGTCGTTCACCCCGTCGCCCGCCATCGCCACCACGTGTCCCGCCGCATGCAGCCGCGCCACCAGCTCGCGCTTGTCCGCCGGCAGCGCCCCGGCGGTCACCTCGTCCGCGGCAAAGCCCAGCTGCCCCGCAACCGCCATCGCCGTGGCGGCATGGTCTCCCGTAGCGATCTGCACCCGCAGCCCGTCCCGCCGCAGCTCGCGCAGCGCCTCGGCCGTCGAATCCTTGATCGGGTCCGCCACCGCCAGCAGCCCGGCATAGCCGCCATCCACGGCGACGAACGCCACCGTCTCGCCGCGCGCGCGCCGCGTCTGCGCCCGCGCCAGAGCGTCGTCCGGCACCACGGCCGGGCCGGTCGAACCTGCCCGCCGCCAAGCGGCCCCATCGCCCTCCTCGGTGTCCACGGCATCTTCGCCGGCGATGCCGGCCAGGAATTCGGCAGTGCCAACCGCCACCGCGTGGCCGTCGACGAAGCCCTGCACGCCGGCGCCGGTCTGGTAGTCGAATCCGCTCGGCTCCGCCAGGGTAAGGCCGCGCTCGGCAGCGGCGGCGGTCAACGCGGCCGCCAGCGGGTGCTCGCTGGCCCGCTCCAGGCTGGCGACCAGCCGCAGCAGGTCGTCGGCGCGCGCCGCCTGCGCCGCGGCCGGCGGCGCTGATGCAGAGAGTGCGGTCGACGACATGTCGCGGGGCTCTGTCGATGCGGCGGCAGTGGGCACCGGCGCAGCAGGCCTGCCAGGCGTGGATACGGTCGCCGCGGCCATGCCCGGCGGATCGGCCGGCTCGATGGCGGTCAGGACCGGCCGGCCGGTGGTCAGGGTGCCGGTCTTGTCCACCACCAGCACGTCGACGCGGGCCAGGATCTCCAGCGCCGCGGCGTCGCGGATCAGCACGCCGGCGTGGGCGCCGCGCCCGGTCGCCACCATGATGGACATCGGGGTGGCCAGGCCCAGGGCGCAGGGGCAGGCGATGATGAGCACCGCGACCGCGGCCAGCAGCGCATGGGCGCCGCGCGGCTGCGGCCCAACCAGGCCCCAGACCGCGGCGGCCAGCGCCGCCACCGCGACCACCGCCGGCACGAACCACGCCGCCACCCGGTCGGCCAGGCGCTGGATGGGCACGCGCCCCCGCTGCGCTTCGCCCACCATGGCGACGATCTGCGCCAGCAGCGTGTCGCCGCCGACGCGTTCCGCCGCCATGACGAAAGCGCCGGCGCCGTTCACCGTGCCGCCGGTCACCCGGTCGCCGGGCGCCTTGGCGACCGGCAGCGGCTCGCCGGTCAGCATCGATTCGTCGACCGCGCCGCGCCCCTGCCGCACCGAGCCGTCGACCGGCACCTTGTCGCCGGGCCGCACCCGCAGCAGGTCGCCGGGCCGCACCTCCGCCAGCGGCACCTCGCTTTCGCCGCCGGCCGCGTCCAGCCGCCGCGCCGTGGGCGGCGCCAGCGCCAGCAGCGCCCGCAGCGCCGCCGAGGTCCGCCCGCGGGCCCGCAGCTCCAGCACCTGCCCCAGCAGCACCAGGGCCGTGATCACCGCCGCGGCCTCAAAGTACACCGGCGGCCCGCCGTCCATCCCACCGGTCCCGCCGCCGCCACCGCCCCCCGCCGCCACCGTAAACAGTCCCGGCGCAACGGTAGCGGCGACGCTGTACCCGTACGCCACCCCGGTGCCGAGCGCGATCAAGGTGAACATGTTGAGGCTGCGGTGGACGATCGAAGCCCACCCCCGCGCGAAAAACGGCCAACCGCCCCACAGCACCGCCGGCGTCGCCACCGCCAGCTCCGCCCAGCGCAAGGCTTGCGGCGACAGTGCCCCCACCAGCCGGCCGCCGCCGGGCACCATCTCGCCCATCCCCACCACCAGCAGCGGCACCGCCAGGGCGGCGCAAACCCAAAACCGCCGCTGCATCGCCGCCAATTCGGGATTGTCCTCCGCGTCGCCCGCGCCCGCCGTCCCCGGCAGCGGCAACGTCCGCGGCTCCAGCGCCATGCCGCAGATCGGGCAGCTCCCCGCCCGCTCCCGCACCACCTCGGGATGCATCGGGCACGTCCACTCCGCCCCGCCGGCGCCGGGCCGCGATGCCGCGCCCTGCGCCGGCTGCTGGTGTGCCGTCGAATGCGTCGGACCGTGCCCCGCAGGCTGGGCGGTATGGCAGCACGCGGCGACGGCCGGCCCGGTGTTCGTCGGCAGGTGCTGGCCGGAGTTGGGGCCACCAGCCATCGTGGATACAGAACCCGCTGCGTCCCGCTCAAGACGCGCCGCCGGCGTCCCGTTGCGGCATCCGTCGTGGTCGTGGTCGTGCTCGTAGCTGGCAGGCATGGTCATACCGTCGAACCCGTTGCCGGCCCATTGCATTCCGCTGCCGCGACCCGGACCGGTCCGCACCGCCCCCTGTGCTCCCCCGCGCCACTCGGCCTCCAGCCCCCCCGGCAGCCCAAGCGTCCTGTTGCCCCGGCCGCGGCGCGCCTGACGGCGCGACCGCATCCGGGCCGGGGGGCGCGGGCGGAGCGTTCTTGCTGGTCCATGGCGGCGGGGTGCGCCCATCCGGGGGTCTGATACGCTGCCGATCGAACGTGTGCTCCGGCAGCGGCGGACGCGCCAGCGCCGTTCAAGAGCGGGGGCGCCGCGGCGGCGCGACGCGGGGGGAGGTCAATGCGAGTGCAATTCGGTAGACGGAGCCTGTGGGTCATCCTGGTCCTGGCGGGCCTGCTCGCCGTCGCGCTGCCGGCGGCGTTGGCGGCGGCGGACGTGCAGGTCGCGGTCGCCGCCAACTTCACGGTGCCTCTCGATGCCGTCGGCGCGGCGTTTACCAAGGCGACCGGCAACCACCTGCTGGTCAGCGCCGGGTCGACCGGCAAGCTGGCGGCGCAGATCCAGAACGGCGCGCCTTTCGAGGTGCTGCTGGCAGCCGACACCGAACGGCCGGCTCTGCTCGAAAAGCAGGGCGCCACGGTGGCCGGCAGCCGCTTCACCTATGCCCTGGGCATCCTGGTCCTGTGGAGCGCCGATCCCAAGCTCATCGATCCCAAGGCGGGCATGAACGTCCTGGCCGGCAACACCTTCAAGCACCTGGCGATCGCCAACCCCGGCCTGGCCCCCTACGGCGCCGCCGCCCGCGAGGCGCTCACCCACCTCAGCCTCTGGGAAGCCCTGACCCCGCGCCTGGTGCAGGGGGAAGACATCGGCCAGACCTTCCAGTTCGTCGCCAGCCGCGCCGCCGAGCTGGGCTTTGTCGCCCTCTCTCAGGTCTACGCCGACGCCGGCGGCGCGGGCAATCCTCCGCACGGCTCGATGGTCGCCGTCCCCCACGACCTCTACCATCCCATCGAGCAGCAGGCCGTCCTCCTCCTCAAAGGCAAGGACAACCCCGCCGCCCGCGCCTTCCTGGACTTCCTCAAAACCCCCGCCGCCCGCGCCCTGATCAACCGCTACGGCTACGACCTTCCCTGACCCCCCGTCCCGCGCCGCCCCATGGCGCGGCGTCCCGCTGCGCAGGGACGCTTGCGGGGTTCACAGTGCAGACGCGGGCGCCGGCGTCACGAAGGTCGGGAGGCGATCAGCGCGCGCCACCAACGCGGACACGAGACGCCAGACGGTGTGGCTGCGCCCTCTTGAAGAGCCTCCGCCGTAATGGTCATCCGTATCCCAGCCTATGCGGCTGGCTGCTGCTCAACGGTAGACGTCACGGCGGTGTCCAACGTGGAGGACCGTGACCGTCCTCGAGGTGCCTTCGATATCATAGAGAACCCTGAAATCGTCAACACGAATCCGCCAGCCTTTCTCTGCCGCTGAGCTTGTGGCACCCAGGCGGCCGCGGCTCCTCAGCCAGGGACCGAATGGCGGCGCGCAGCCGCTCGTAGCTGTCGTGCGGCAAGCGCGTCAGTTCCTTCTGCGCTCTGGGCAGAAGGAAGAGGCTGTAGGTCACCTCCGCTGACTCTCGATTTCGTCGATCGCCTGCTCAAAGGGGATCGAGGTCTCGCCGCTGGCCTTGGCAGCATCGTATGCGCGGATCGATTCCAGCTCTTCGATTTCCCCGAGGAGGGCCTGGTAGTCGCGTAGATCCAGGACGACTCCTACTCGGTTGCCTTCGCCGTCGACCAGGAAGCTCTGAGGCTTGGGAATCATCGGGGTTGTCTCCTCGCGCGATTCTACTGGTTCTGGCGAGGGAAGTCTCAGGCAGAAGCTGAGCGTATGGGTTGCCGGCCGCTGGGCGAAGATCGAGCTGGTGCTGCGGGCGCCGTCAATGGCCTCAGCGGCCGGCCGCCCAGCCCTACGGGGTGTGCAGAGCGTCAGTGCCGGAGACGTGAGCGAGGTGGGTCGGGCACGCCGAGCTGGCGCCTCCTGCGGCCTCTTTCCGCGGGAAACGATGGTCCAGAGGCAACAGGGTCTCTCTGCTGATCTTCAGCTTCTTCATTTCGGGCGTCCTTTCGTGAGCAGCTCCCAGATTCGTACTTCTGCGATTCCAAACGCGCTTGCAGAAACAGGCGCTAAAAGAATGGGTGCAGAGTTGAGGTGGGAGTGAGACAAGCGCGGTCCGAGGTGGTGCAAATCCTTTTCGCGTGCCTCCGGGAGGTTAGCGACCCCTATCCGGCCGCTTTGGGCGGCTCACGACGAAAGCCCCCGGCTCTGCCGGGGGATGCACGGATCAGGGAGACTTGTGACGCCCCGTAGCCGATGTCGGTGGCGGCTATGGAACGACCGGAAGGAACACGCTGCTTGAGGCGTCGCCACCGCGATAGACGCTCTCGGTCGCAGCTTGGTAGTCGCCAGGCTTTGCATTGAAGATGTTGTCGACGTAGGTCTGGGGATTGCGGTCGTAGAGGGGGAACAGGCTGGACTGCACCTGAATCATGATCCTGTGGCCGGGCAGAAAGACATGGTCGACGTTGGGCAGGCCGAATCGGTATTCCTCGATCTTCCCGGGCACCAGGGCCTGGGGTTTGTCGCGCCCGTGTACGTAGCGGCCGCGGAAAATCTCGATGCCGATCGGTATCTCGGATCCCGCCATGACGGACCTGGAGCCTTGGTCGGCCGGTTCCGATGACGCATCCGGATACACGTCGATGACCTTGACCACCCAGTCGCTGTCGGTGCCGGACGTGGCGGCGAACAGATCGACCTGCGGAGCGCCCATGATGTGGACCGGCCTGTCGAGCGTCGCCGTCTGGTACGCCAGGACATCGGGGCGATCCGAGACGAAGCGCTGATCCTGCACGAGCCACGACTTCCACTGGTTGCCGTCGGCCATGTTGATCGGGCGGGGAAGGAAAGGCACGGGCTTGGAAGGATCGGCGGAATAGTCGTCGTGGCCGCCGGCCGCGGGGGCGCTGAAGCTGGCCGTGAAGTGCTCGCCCAGATAGAGCGGCGTCAGCGTCCCCATCGGCCATCGCGGCGATCGCTCCCACCGATTGGTTCCTGTGGCATAGGTGAGCACCCGCGGCGTATGGGGATCCGGGCCCCCCTTGAGGTAGTGATCGAAGAACGGCTTCATGTACTCGACGCGGAATTCGTCGGCGGTATCGCCGGTGAACGTCAGCGCTCCGAGGCCGTAGCCGTAGTGGTTGACGCCGGAATGACGCCACGGCCCGATCACCAGCGTCAGCATGTCGTGATTCACGTCCTTGGGCTCGAGCACCTTGTAGACGGCAGGCGCGCCGTAGGAGTCTTCCTGGTCCCATTGCCCGACCACCAGCATGGTCGGCACGGCGAGCGGCCTGGTTGCCATCCACTTGTCGACCGCCTGCAACGACCAGAAATCCGTATAGGCCGGATTGCGCATCAACTTCTGCATGAATGGGTACTGATCGATGCCCCACGCCCGAGCGTAGTCGCCGCTCGATCCGGTTTGCAGATAGCGCGTGTAGTCGTCGCCGACGCCGTGCGCCACCGCGCCACCTTCGGCCTTGGCGGTGCTCAGCTCGACGATGTAGTCCATCGTCGGATTGCGGAACGCTCCGTTGTGGAAATCGTCGTCGCCGATCCAGGTGTCGACCATGGGGCTCTGCGGCACGACAGCCTTCAGCGCCGGATGCGGATCGATCTCGGCCATCAGCGCGGTGAAGCCGAGATAGCTGCTGCCGACGACGCCGACCTTCCCGTTGGACTCGGGGACGTGCTTCACCAGCCAGTCGATGGTGTCGTAGGCGTCGGTCGATTCATCGACCCGCGTGTGGTTCAGCGGGCCGATGATCGGCCGGGTCATGACGAACTCGCCCTCGGAGTGGTGCAGCCCGCGAATGTCCTGATAGACGCGGATGTAGTTGTCTTCCACGAACTCGGTGTCCATTGCCGGCAGGATTTCCGTGATCGACTGACTGCCTGTCCGCTCGGCCGATCCCTTCGCGTCGTAAGGCGTGCGCGACAGCAGGATGGGGCCGTCGTGAGTGCCCTTCTTCATGACGACCACGGTGTACAGCTTCACGCCGTCGCGCATCGGCACCATCTCCACGCGCTTGACGTAGTCGGCCTGCGGGCGGACCGCTTCGTAGTGCGCCACGACATCAGGCGTCATCGGAGTTGGTTCCGGTGGTGCCTGCGGCATGGTCGCGGCGACCGCCGAACCTTCCAGCGACAACGCGAACAGTGCAATCACTACGCTCAGATTCGATAGGTCTCTCATGGCGTTGTCCCTTGCTGTGGAAGTTGCCTGCCGCGCATAGACGGCCGCGCTGGGCCGCATGGCGCGGGATCATATCAGCGGCCCTCGAACGAGGTGGCGGCGCGCTTGCGGGGGCCGTTGTTCCAGGTCGGGCAGCGCTGCTGGGCTAGCCTGGCCGGCGCATCTTAATGGTAGACTTTTACCATGCGAACTACCATTGACGCCGCAGGTCGAGTTGTCATCCCCAAGGAGCTTCGTAGCCGGCTGGCTCTCGTCGGTGGCCAGGAGCTGGAGATCCGGGAACGCGAAGGCCGCATCGAGATTGAGCCGGCGGGGGCTTCGATGTCGCTGCGCAACGCCGGCGACGGCCCCGTTGCCGTCCCCTCCGAGGCGCTGCCGCCGCTCACAGACCAGATCGTCCGTGAAACCTTGGAGCGGGTCCGCCGTTGATCGCCGTCGACTCCAGCATCGTCGTCGCGGCATTCGCTTCATGGCACGAAGGGCACCGTGCGGCCTTGGAGTGCCTGCGCCGCGATCCACGCCTGCCGGCGCACGCAGCCGTCGAAACCTTCTCTGTCATCACGCGGCTTCCTGCTCCCCACCGCGCCCCCGGCACATTGGTCGCCGAGTTCCTGCGCCAACGCTTTCGCGATCCTCTCCTCACCCTGCCGCCGAACAGCCACCTGCGGCTGATCGAGCAAGCGGCGGCAGCGGGGCTGGCCGGCGGTGCGATCTACGATGCCTTGATCGCTGCCACGGCGGGCCGTGCCGGAGCTACCCTCCTGTCGCGCGACCATCGCGCGGCAGCGACCTACGAGGCGCTGGGCGTCGAGTATGAACTGGTGACCTGAGGTCGCGATTGTGTTCGCGATTGCGGCTTGGTTCAGTACAGGCGCGCGCTAGGGACGACGAGCCTTCGCCACCAGTGCCGTGAGTCGAGAGTCGCCCTTCTTGTCGGCCAGCAGCTTCTTCGCGGTTTCCGGGCTGATCCGGGCGCCCGCCGCGATCAACGCCTCGGCGGCGTCGTAGTTGCCGACCAGAAGGGCCATGCTCAATGACGTGTGGCCAAGCGACGTCCGAAAGTTCATGTCGGCACCGGCGCGCAGCAGACGGCGCACCACCGGCGCCGGGCACTCCTGCGCCGCTACCATCAGTGCGCTGAGCTCGCTGGGGGCTGGATCGTTGACCCTCGCGCCGTGCGTCAACAGCAGATCGACCATCGCCAAGGTGACCTGGGGGGCGCTGCTGCGGGAGCAGGCGCTGGCGGCGAGCCGCAGCACCGGCTTGGGCAGGTCGCGGGTGTCGTTGACGTCGACGCCGGCCGACAGCAGGGCTTCCACGGTCTCGAGGTCGCCGTTCATGATGGGCATGACCAGGTTGTCGCCGGCCAGCGCCAGGTGATTGGTGTCGAGAAAGGCGAGCGCCTCCGCATGGCTCATGTGGGGCTCCGGCGCCATCTCGTCGGTCGGCACGACGGTGGGTGCAGCGGCGAGCGTGGTGCAAGACAAAGCGCAGAGGACCATCGTGGCGAGCAGACCGCGTTTCGTGATGCTCATTCTTACCTCGTCGCCCGGCGGATCAGGGCGCGTTTCCTGGCATCGGTGGGAAGCTCGAAGAACAGTTTGTCGATCGACGCCTGGCTGATCCGCGCACCGTGCGCCACCAGGGTCTCGGCAACGTCCCAGCGGCCGTTGGCGAAGGCCAGGTGCAGCGCCGAATAGCCTTGGGCGTTGACGGTGCCGACCGGTGCCCCAGCGGCGATCAGCCGCTCGACCACCGGCACGGGGCAGAGAACAGCGCCCATCAGCAGGGTGCTGCCGCCAGCATCGTGCTTGACGTCGGCGCCGCGCTCGATGAGCACCTGCAGCGTCGCCAGGCGCGTCGCTACGCTCGCCACGTCGCCGATGCAGCCGGCGCCCGCCGCTTCGCTAACCGCGCGCCGGCCGAACTCGCTGGCGTTGACGTCGACCCCTACCTCGAGCAGCGCCAGGACCAGCTCGGTATCTGCGTGCTCGGCCGCCTGCAGCAGGGTGGAAGTCGAAATGGTCTCGTCGCGGCCGCGGATATATTCGAGCGCCGCCTTCTCCGTGGCTGGCGAAGCCGCCGGTGGCGGAGCCACGTCGCTCGGCGAACGTGACTGCTTCCACTCGGCGAGCAGCACACCAGCGAAGGCCAGGTCTTGCCTGTCGGGGCCGGTCTCGGCCTTGCCGATGGCGATTCCCTGGTCGAGCACGGTGTCGGCGACGTTCAGGCTGCGCAACGCCATCAGGGCGGAGGCGCGTACTTCCGACAGCGTCCTGCTGCTGGCCACGGCGAGCAGGATCGGCGGCGCCGCCTGACGCAGATAAGCCTTCGCCGGCCCTGGACTCGACCCGTCGTGGCGGCCCAGCCAGTCGACGGCCCGAATGAGGTCGCTCTGCCCACGCGGATTGCGCGTCGCAGCGAGCCGATCGAGGAGCGGCGCGAGGTCACGCTGAGGATCGACCGCAAGCTTCCTCACCGCCTCCTTCGCCTGTTGGATCAGGTCCTCCGTGCTCGGCGACGGCGCTGACACCGCCGAAACCGCCGCGGCCAAGAGCAAGGCTCCGGCGCACCCTGCAATCCGCTTGGTCATGAAATCCCCCTGGACGCCCGCCAAAGCCTGCGTCAAATTATAGAGGAAGTCCGATCGAGCCGGGCGGGGTGACGGTGACGATGGTTGCCCCCGACCGCGCCGCGCCTGTCCCTCGAGGTCAGCCGGCGAGCATGCTGCGGCGATGAGATGGATTTCTTCGATCATGCGCCCGATTGGCTGGGCGGTGTTGACCTCGATCACGCCGCTCATCGGGACGCCCGCGCGAACGCGCGCCCAAGCGGCGGCCGTCATCGTGCTGACATCATGAGTCAGTACGACGCGACTCTCGTGCATGGCCCACTCCAGCACGGAGTCGTCGTCGGACTCTGCAAGCGGGGTGTCCTGCACTCGGATCAAGTCGAGCCCGGGAAGGATGCGAAGCAGACCTCGGACGATCCGGCCGTCAAAGTTCTCGTCGGCTGCGAACCGCAGTGTCAAGTCGAGCCGGCCCTGGTCTGGTCTATTCGGGCGAGGAGCCGCTCGCGCAGCTCCTGGTACTCGGGCCGATCCTCGATCTGACGCCGCAGGTCCGCGTGCACCAGCGCCCGCTTCGACAGGTACTCCTCGACCTCGGGGCGATGCCGCAGGTAGTAGGCGATGACTGCGTAGGTATCCGGCAGTGATACAGGTGGGTAGTCCTGCACGATCTCCTCGGCTGTCGCTCCGCGCTTGAATGCCCCCACGACGGTGTCGAGTGTGAGGCGGGTTCCTTCAATGCGGATGGCCGAGCCGTCGTCAGGGAAAACCAGCGGCACGGGGTCGAGCGCGGCCGGACGGTGCATGGAACGATTATACCGCTCGCATCCTCTGGTGGGACTGTTGGTGGAGCTCAGAAAGCAGGCGCACAGTAATTAGCTGGAAGCCAGTGACTCGCCAATGGCGCCGCTGGCGGCCCAGGCAAGGGCGGCTTCTGGGGCTTCTGCGGCTTTTGCAGCGTGGTGTCAGCCGAAGGCAGCTGCCGCGTGCAGGCCGGCGGTAGCCGCCAGGAGAGGTCGCCCTTCCCATTTCAGCCCCCCCGGCCCGAGCGCGGTCGCGCCGCCAGGCGCGCCGCGGTTGGGCCAACCAACGCCCTGCGCGCAAGCGTGCCGGTGCGCAGGCGTCCCCACGCCGGCGGCGGAGGGCTGCTACCCTCTAATTCTGAAACGAAGGCGGCTCAGTCGCCGGCCGTTGCCAATGTGCCTTGATATAGCTCCGGAGGACGGTGGTGGCGCTAAGCCCGACTGTGCCCTGCCGCACTGCATCTTCGAGTTGCTGCCATACCATCTGCATCTGCTCGCGCGCGCTCTGGCCGCCGCCCTCACTGTCAAGCAGGGATAGCTCCTGGGCAGCCCGCCGGCAGACCGCGATCGCTTCCGGCAGGCGCTCGCTGCGCAGAAAGAAGCCGAAGAGATACGCGAGGTCCAGGAAGAAGTCCTTGACCAGCCCTTGGTCAAGGTCAGCGGCGATCACCTCCTGAAACAGCCGTTCCGCTTTCTTTGGGCGCCCGAGATGTTCGAGCCCCAGCCGCCCGGCCGCGCAGATGCCGCGGAGACGCGGCACCTTTCGGCAGACCTCCTCCGGCGCTTCCTCGCGGAGCGGGTCTCGGCGCCCGAGCGGCAACGGATCGTACGCCACCTCCTGACCCGATGCCCTGACTGCTTCGCCATTGCCGAGCGGATCACGGCGGAGGCGGGATACTGGGCCGGCAAGGGCAGCGCGGATGAGCGTGTCGACCGCGACTATACCGAAGCGTTCCAGTCCGCGTTCCGGTTTGCAACCGAGGGTGCACGGCGCCTGGCCGTGGAGCGCCTGTGCGGCTGGGCGCACTGGTCGGCCCTGGACCCGCTTCTGCCACAGGAGCGGCTCGCGGCCGTGATCACGCAGAGGGACTGGCACCATTGGGGACTCTTCCAGGCGCTGCTCGACGCCGCCCATTGGTACAGCTCCCGCGACCCCCATGAGGCGGCAGATATCGCAGCGCTCGCGCTCGACGTCGCCGACCTCCTGGACCCAATGGTGGTCGGCGGCGAGGCGGCGGCCAACGACATGCGCGCGCGGGCATGGGTTCTGCTCGCCGACTGCCGCCGGCTTGCGGCCGATTTCGAAGGCGCTCGCGCCGCCATCGCGGAAGCATGGAAATGGCATGAGGAAGGTGCGGGCGAGCCGCTCGACAAGGCGCGGATCTACAGCTCTGACGCGTCCTATGCCGGGATTGTCGGCGAGTTCGAGACCGCGACCGTGATCCTCGAGAAAGCCCTCTTCCTCTATCGCGGCGCGGCGGACCCGCACCTCCAGGGACGGACGCTCGTTCAGATGGCCCGCATGATCGGCTAGGTCGACCCCGACCAGGGCATCTCCCACCTTGAACAGGCTTTAGAGCTCATCAACCCGGTGCGCGAACCGCGCCTCGCGCTCTGCGCGGAGCACTGCCTGGCGGAGCTCCTGTGTGGCGCCGGGCGGCCCGACGAGGCGCTCGCCATCCTGGACCGCGTTCGCCCTCTCTACCGGCAGTTCCCGGATGAGTGGGCGCAAGTGCGGCTGCACTGGCTCCAGGGCCGGATCACCCACGCGTTCGGGCGATTCGCCGAGGCGGCGGACATCTTGCGCCAGGTGCAGGACGAGCTCCGCGCCGGAGGCTTGCACCAGGACTTCCTCCTGGCATCGATCGACCTGATGGAAGCCCATGCGGCGCTCGGCGAGACGGCGACCGCCCTGCGCCTCGCCGCCGAGGTCACCCCGCTGCTTGCCAGCTGGAACCCGCACCGGAGCGCCACCGGCGCCTGGCTTATCTTGCAGAAGGCGCTGCAGGAGGAGAGCGATGCCCGCCTCGCGGGCGGCCTCTTCGCACGGCTGCGCCTCTGTTACCGCCGCTACTGGCATGTATCCGACGCAGAGTTCTCAATCTGACCAGCAGTCCCTTCCCCTTCACATTCTGTGCAGAAAGCGCGAATTTTTTGTGCTTAGAGGTATGGCGACCATCACCAGCGGATATGTGCAGATACCGCAAATTTCTTCAGCGTGGGCAGGAAGGAAAAGGTGCGCGGCAGCGTATGGTGTCGCCGTGTCCTGTGCATATTTTGTGTAAAAAATGTGAATTTCTTCGGGACTGGCAGCAATCTTCCGCCCCGGCACTCGGGCGGGCAGCCGTCAGGCATTCTCCAGCGACTCGCCAATCGCGCCGCCGGCGGCCCAGGCCAGGGCGCCTTCTGCGGCTTTTGCTGCGTGGTGTTCGCCGAAGGCAGCTGCCGCGTGCAGGCCGGCGGTACGGGCGTGACGCCACGCGGCGGGGTCGGTGAGGAGCCGGGTGGTGGCGCGGGCAAAGGCGGCGGGATCGTCGAAGGGGACCAGCGTCGCGGCGGCGGCGGCAAAGCCGCGATAGCAGGCGACGTCGGAAGCGACGACCGGGACGCCGCAGGCCATGGCTTCCAGGACGGGCAGGCCGAAGCCCTCCTGCTCCCAGGAGGGGGCGAGCAGCAGGTCGCAGCCGGCGAGCAGGCGCGCCACCTGGGGCGGCGTCAGGTGGTGGTGAAACTCGTCGGGCTCCAGCACCTCCCGCTCCGCCGCGCTGAGCGGCCATTGCGACAGGCGCACCAAGCGGCACCCCAGGCCGTCCTGGCGCAACCGGCGGACGGCGGCGAGCGCCGTCGCCACCCCCTTCCAGTCGATCTCGAACGGCGACGCGACGGCAATCCGCGGCTCGGCCGGTACCGTGGCCCTGCCGATCACGGCGGGTGCGCGTGGACCACTCTGAGCGTGTGCATCACTCGGACCACCGCGACCGCCCGCGGCGCCCGGCGGTTGCCGCTGCGTCGCGGCAGGTTTCCAGAACGGCTCCAGCGGTTGGGGCACCACGCGCGCCGGGCGGTGGAAGCGCCGGCGCAGCTCCAGGGCCAGGTGGGGGGCGACGGCCAGGGCGGGAAGGCCTTGCTGGGAATAGGCGGCCAGGATGGCCGGGTGCTCGGCCTGGTTGTGCGTGTAGGTCCATTCGAAGCCCTGGCAGAAGTGGACGGCCCGGCCGCCGCCGGCGGCCGCCGCGGCGAGGGCGGGCGCGATGGTGGTCCAGAAGGTGGCCACGGTCAGGTCGGCGGCGGGCAGCGCGGCGGCTTCGAACGGCGCCGGCAGCCTGAGAAAATGGGCCTCGATGGGGTACCACTCGGGCGGTGGGCCGCCGCTGACCACGGTGACGCGGTGGCCGCGCCGCGCCATCAGGTTGGCTTGATGCAAGGCGACCTTGGTGCCGCCGAACAGCGCCGTGTCTTCGAGCAGGTAGGTGATGGCCAGGGATGGAGGAGGCACCAGGGACACGTCCTGAAACGGGAAACAGGCAGCTGGGCAAGCGGCGCCGGCGGGCAGGCTCCGGGCGGCGAGCCCCTGGCTGGCTGACGATCTGGGCTGGTCGCGGGCTAGCCGGCCGGCTCCGTGATGGCGAATTTGCAGCTGCGGCAGATGAAGTCGGCCGGCGCGGGCTCCAGGCCGTAGACCATGCGGCGCATGTGGGCGAAGGCGGGGCCGGTCAGGACCTGCTCGACGCTCTCCTGGGTCAGGTCGCCTACGACGACCGATTCGCTGTAGTCCTGGCAGCAGAGGATGCATTGGCCGTGGGGGGTGATGTGCAGGTGCTGCAGGGGGCGCGAGCCGACGTGGTCGCAGCCGCGCAGCTTGCGGCCGCGGTCGTCGACGCGCATGCCGATGTTGAGGTAGCCGGCGCGGTCGTTGACCACGAAGTACTTGACGGTGAAGCGGCTGCCGGCGAAGCGCTGTTCGATCTCGGCGAAGTCGGCGCGGTGGCGGTCGTCGCCGGTGCCCAGGACCACCATGTCCATCTGCTGGGCGATGATCTTGTCCTTGGCGTAGTCGAGGTTGCGCAGCACCAGGCGCAGGTGGTCGCCGCCGCGGTCCTGCTTGTATTTGTCGGCGTCCAGGGTCGAGATGTTGATCGACAGGAAGCGCAGGCCTCCCATCTCGACCAGGGCGTCGACGCGGTCGGGGCTGAGGCCGGTGCCGTTGGTGAGGGCGGCCGGCGGCAGGCCGGCGGCACGCAGGGTGCGCACCTGGTCGACGAAGCGCTTGTCGAGCGTCGGCTCGTTGTAGGAGATCATGAAGACCGCTTCGATGGTGTCGCGCCAGGTTGCCAGCTCGCCGACGATGCGCTCGTAGAGCTCGGTCGGCATGAAGTAGTCCTGGCGCGGCGCCACCGACACCGGACAGAAGTAGCAGGACTGGTTGCAGACGGTGTGCGCTTCAAGGGAAACGTACTTGAGGTGAAAGCGCCGCGACAGGTCGTCCGCGCCCGGCGCCGCCAGCCAGCCGCGCGCGAGCAGCGGCGCCAGCTCCGCGGCCGGCGCTTCCTGGCCGCGGATCACCCGGCACAGCACGTCGTACGCCGGCTGGCCCAGCTCCAGCAGCTCGTCGGCATGCGGGTTGTAAATGCGGTCCGGACCGTAGTGCAGGTACGGGCTCGGCTTGAGCGCCGTGCCCGGCGCCGCGGCAACCGCTGTCGTGGTGTCGGCGAGCGGGGCGACGGCGACCAGGTGCTCCAACTCCATGCATCCTCCAATCGGCGGCAGGCGCTGCTTGCGCGGCACAGCTGCCGCACCGGCGACGCCAGGCTTCGCCGAGCGGGATTGTACCGCGACAGGGCCGATCCGCGGCCGCACCCCTCCTGGATGCGGCCGCGCCCGGCCTGTATACGGACGGCGCTGCTCGCGGCGCCCATGCGCCCGGCACCGTCCCGCCCTCGCGCCCCCGCCCTCCCCACGCCGCGCCTCAGGCGTCGTGGTGCCGCTTCGGCGGCTTCTTCTTGCCCGGGGCGCCGGTGCCGCCCGAGGAACCGCTGCCCGAACCGCTGCCGCCCGAGCCCGAGCCGCTGCCGCCGGCGCCGCTCAGCGCCGCCAGCAGGGCCGCGCCGTCGATGCTGCCCCAGCCGCTGGCGGGGTCCCAGCCGGGGCCGGCCTGGTAGGCGGTGCCGGCGACGCCGTTGACGTTGTTGTTGCCGCTGACGACGTCGCTGTACCCTCCCGGCACCATCGACGAGCCGTACAGGACGGGGTTGACGAAGCCCACCTTGGTGCCGCTCGCCGCCAGCTGCTGGTTGAGGCGGGCCACCAGGCCGGAGTAGAGCGGCGCCACGGCGCTGGTGCCGCCGACGACGATGTCCTGGCCGTCGACGCGCACGGTGTAGCCGGTATCGGGATCGGCGTTGCCGGAGACGTCGGGCACGCCGCGGCCGACGTGCTTGTCGTCCGCCGCCGCCGGCACCTGGGCGCCGGCCTGGTAGGAGGGGACCGGGAAGGAGCGGCTGATGCCGCCGCCGCCGGCGCCGCCCTGGGCGCCGTCGTTCCACACCGTCTGCTGGCCGATCGACTGGCCGGCGCCGGCGGTCAGGCGGGTGCCGCCGCAGGCCACCACGTTGGGGCTGGAGGCGGGGAAGTCGACGTGCAGCTTGCCGTCGGTCTGGTCGTCGGCCGAGCCGTCGTCGCCGGACGCCACCAGCACGGTGACGCCCAGGGCGGCGGCGTCCTGGAATACGTCGTCCATGGCCTGGATCGTCTGCTGCGTCCAGGTCTCCTCGGCGCCGCCCCAGCTGATCGACACCACGCTGGGATTGTTGTGTTCGTCGTGGATCGCGGTCGAGATCGCATCGGTGAAGCCCTGCGAGGTGTTGGGGCAGAAGTAGACGGCGAGCTTGGCGCCGGGAGCGATGCCGCCGGCGACCTCGATGTCCAGCAGCACCTCGCCGTCCGCCGAGCTGGGGTCGCCCGCCGGGCGGTTCTTGCCGTGATCGACGGCGATGGCGGTGACGGTCGGCGGCTGCAACCCCAGGCCGGTGAACCAGGTCTTGATGTCGGCCGCCTTGTAGCCGCCGCCCAGCTCGATGATGGCGATGCATTCGCCGGTGCCGTCGCCGGCAGGGAAGCCGTAGATCTGCGCCAGCTCGGGCGGCGCGAACGTGGCCGGCGTCTGGCCGGCCCGCGGCTGCACCCCGCCGCCGGTCTTGCCGGTGCCGGGCGCACCGGCGGTCGCCGCGATGCGGAAGTGCGGCTTGGCCTGCGGCCGGTTGTCCATCCCCAGCACGGCGACGATCCTGCCGTCGAGGTGGGCCGGCACGGTCAGCGGGCCGCTGCGGGCGCGCACCGTGAGCTGGCCCAGCTGGACGTTTTGCAGCTGGGTGCCGAAGGCGGCGCTGAGCGCGGCGACGGTGCCGGCCAGCTTGACGTGGCGGCGCGCCACGCTGATCTGCACCACGTCCAGGGCGTGGTCGTGCGCGAACGCCTCGACCGCCGCGATGTCACCGCGGTCGGCCCCGCGCTCCGCGGCCAGCTCCTGCCGGCCGAGCGGTTTGGCGTGACGCTGCGGGTTGCTGCGGTGGAGCGGGCGCAGGTACAGGCTGACTTCGATCCGCTCGTTGGGGTCGACCGGCCCGAGGGTCTTGCCGGCCAGCGGCCGGCGCTCGCTGCCTTACATCGGGACGCGGTGGGAGGACGGGGAAACGGGCATATCGAGACTCCTCGCCGAAAGTGGCGGTCTGCTGCCTGGGCGTGCAAGAGCGCGTCAAGCGCGTCGGAGGGCGGGGTTCGCTAGCTTTGGCGACCGGTGCCTCGCTTATGTTACAGCTCCTGCGCCGTCGGTGAAGATCGCTGCTCGCGCTTGCGCTCCTCCAGCTCGCCCAGGGTGCGCGGCCAGTCGGCCTTGAGCAGGCGCGACAGGGCGCGGTCGGCCAGCAGGCGCCCGCCGGTCTGGCAGGCGGCGCAGTAGTTGGCTTCGTTTTCGGCGTAGACGATGCGCTGCACCGGCGCGCCGCAGCGCGGGCAGGGCAGGCGGAAGCGGCCGTGCACCGCCATCTCCGGGTGGAAGGCGGTGACCTTGTCGGGGAAGTCCGGGGTCTGGCGGCGCAGCCGCTCGATCCACTCGGTGAGGGTGTCGCGCGCCGCCTGGTACAGCCGCTCCGACTCCTCGGCGTCCAGGTCGGTGGTGCGTTTGAACGGCGACAGCCGCGCCCGGTGCAGGATCTCGTCGGAGTAGGCGTTGCCGATGCCCGAAAAGAGCGTCGGATCGGTGAGCGCGCGCTTGAGGGTGTGCGTTTCGCGCGCCAGCGCGGCGCGAAAGCCCGCCAGGTCCGACTGCAGCACCTCCAGGCCGCCGGGATCGAGGGCGGCGAGCGCCGCCGCGCCCTGCACCACCACGAGCGCCGCCCGCCGCTTGCTGCTGGCCTCGGTCAGCAGCAGCGTGCCGGTCGAAAAATCCCAGGCCGCCAGCCCGTTGCGCCCCGGAATTCCGGCCCCTGCCGGCCGCCAACGCAGGCGCCCCGCGATCATCAGGTGCAGCACCAGGAACAGGCCGCCGTCGAGCCCGAAGGCGATGCGCTTGCCGACGCGGCGCAGCTCTACGACCTGGCGCCCGAAGGCCGCCGCCAGCGGCGGCTCGACCGAGCGCAGCAGAAACGGGCTCGCCACGCGCACCCGCTCGAGCGTCGCCCCCAGCACGCGCGGCTCCAGCCGTTCGACGTACAGCGCGACGTCAGGCAGCTCGGGCATTCATGATTTGATGAGGCCGCGGCTTCATTATTTGTTTTTCCATTTCAGCAGCGAGGGAGTCTTTGCGGAGCGCCAACAAGCATCAAACCAACCCTTAAAGACGTCGATTCGGTCACTGCCGAAGTTGGCGTCACCGTCCCTGAAGATCTCGTAAGGGCGATCTCCCGCCTTCAGGTCGCCATGGTCCCAGCGACAAACCCCCGACACCAGCAATCGTCCATTGATCAGTCCTCCGTGAACGGCCGGCATGTGGGAATAGCGCCGGATCCTGACTTTCCACGAAGGATAGTCACCTTTTCGCAGGTCTTCGAAGAACCGCTCGATGGCAGCGCACTGCTGGTTGGCGCTGCGGGCGGTCCACGATGAGTTGATCCTGTTTTCACTCAGCCATGACGCTGACAGCATGGCGACTCTGAGGTGCAGGTAGCGTGGACGCCGGCTGGCCACTTTGCTCAGAACACTGGGCAACGTATTCCAAACATTGTACAAGGTCATGCCGAGCCAGTCGAGTTCGATGCCGAGCCCCTTCTCCGCCTGGGACACCATGAATTCCACCATGGCATCTTCGGCAGCCGCGACTTTCTCAAAACGCGCAGGTTTGCTCTGCGATGCTTCGTGATGCTGCAACATATTGTCTGTCTTGTTTACCAGGCCAGCCAGTTCTTCGACGGCGGTTGACAGCTGAACAACCCGCCGTCCTTCGGAAACGCCCAAAACCTTCAGCCTTTCAAGGATCTGGCTGCAGGCGGTCGACACGGCCTCCTTTGGGTTGGTTTTGGCCATGGCTTCGTAATAGAAGGCCACGACCAAGCCTGACAGGTCCGTCGGCAGGCGCATATTCTTGCGGTCGGAGCGAATGATCAGCGTCCGTTCGGCGCCGATCCTCCCCATGAAAAGGCCCAGCTCCAGGACCAGGTTGTCGCGCGGTGTGACGCCGATCGACTTGCGATGCTCCGATTTGTCGTCGGGGGTCATGACGATGACCGCAAAGTCGTATTTGGTTGCATGCTCCTCAAGGACTTTGAGCGTGACCGTGCCGACCGGGAAGGTGGTCGGTTCGTCCCAAATATCCACCGCCACTTCGTCAGCCAGCATTTCCCTCACCGCTCGCGCGATGGGGAGCCCTTCCCTTGAAGAGGCGATGAACAGGCGTGGTTTCATAGCAGGCTCTCCCCTGGTTTTGACCTGAGCTTGGCGTCCGACGCGCGGCTTGGTCGTCGACCAGCTGAAAAGGGCCGTGGCCCCGCGATGTCTTGGTAGTTTCGCGTTTCGGCGATTATCGCATGGTCCTGCCGCTGCCTGCTGGCGAGGTGCCTGACAAACCAGGACAGCATTCGCCATCTTGGGCGGGTGCTTGAGCGGCTACGCGGGTGCGGCGGGCTGCGCTATGGCAGTGCCGGCCATGACCGGCTCGGAGCTGTCGGCCAGGAACGGGCGCAGGACGGGCTCGGTGAAGATGGCTTCGGCCTGGGCGGCGGCGCGGCGGTAGCTTTCGATCTCGGCGTTTTCAGGGCTCTCGGTATTCTCGGTGTTCGCAGCGTGCTCAGGGTGCGCGGGGTGCTCGGCGTCGCGAGCGCCCAGCTCGGTTTCGATCGCCGCCAGCTCCTCGCGGAAGCAGCGCGCCACCAGGTCGCGCGTCACCTGCTCGCCGCCGTCCAGGCGCACGCCGTGGCGCAGCCACTGCCAGGTCTGGGCGCGGGAGATCTCCAGCGTCGCCAGGTCCTCCATCAGGTCGTCCCAGGCGACTACTCCCAGGCCGTCGGCCCAGCCCTTCAGGTAGGCGATGCCGACGCGCACGTTCTTGCGCAGGCCGGCCAGGGTCCTGGGCGGCGTGCTCTGCGGCAGCAGGTCGGGGCGCTCCTCGATGTCCGGCACCACGTCCAGCTGGTTGGGGCGGGTGAACGCCGACAGCGCCGGGCCGATGAAGTAGGGGTGGGACACCCAGCAGCCGTCGTGCCCCAGCGAGGCTTCGAAGCGCTTGTCTTCGACCACCTTGCGCGTCTGCTCGGCGCGCACCTGGGCGTTGCGGCCGGGGGTGAATGCGGCCATGCCGCCCATGGCGAAGGCGCCGTGGCGATGGCAGATGCGGATCAGGTTGCGCGCGTACGCCTCCATCCACGGCCGGTTGAGCGAGATGCTGGCGCGGTCGGCCAGCACGCGGTCCGGGTGCTCGGCCAGCACCTTGATGTCGCTGAAGATCTTGTCCCAGCGGCCGACGTTGGCGCCCGCGGCGCGGCGGCGCAGCTGCCACAGGATCTCTTCGACCTGGAACGCCGCGGGCAGCGTTTCGATCAGCATCGTCACCCGCAGGCACCCTGCCGGCAGGTCCAGCGCCTCCTCGACGCGGCTGAAGAAGCTGTCCCACAGCCGCGCCTCCAGGTGGTGCTCGCACTTGGGCACGTAGTACTTGGGCGTCTTGCCGCGCGCCAGCAGCGCGGCCGCCGAATGGAAGGCGCACAGCGCCAGGTCGACGAAGCCGCCGGCCATGGGCGCGCCGTCGACGCGCAGGTTGGCTTCGTCCAGGTGCAGCCCGCGGCCGCGCACCATCAGCAGCGCCATGTCGTCCGGGTCCAGGCGATACAGCTTTTCCGGCTGACCGGCGGCGGCCGGCCGCAGCCACGACAGGGTGCCGCGAGCCGCCGCCGCGACGTTCTCGACCGCCTGGATGACGTGCTCCCATGTCGGTTTCATCGAGTCTTCGAAGTCCAGCATGGCGGCGTCGGCGCGCTGGCCGTCGGCGCCGCGGCTCAGCATGTTGATCACCATCGACGGGCTGTTGGCGGGGCCGGTGATCTCCACCCGCCGCGTCTGCAGGTCGGCCGGCAGGGGAGCCACCTGCCACGCGCCGCCCGCCAGGCGCGCCACGTCGCCGTGCTGGTAGCCGGGCAGGCCGCCGCCATCCCATTCCTCCTGGCGGTCGCGCCGTACGCCGAGCAGCGCCTGCCGCTGGCCTTCCAGGTCGCGGTGCAGGCGCGCCAGCAGCTCGACCGCGTCCGGCACCAGGACGCGGCGGGCGGCGTCGGTCCAGGCCGCGGCGCCGATCTGGACGCCGGGCGCCAGGGTGATCGGCGCCGCGCTACCGCCCTCTGACGGCGCCGCGCCGCCCCCTTTGGGCGAGGCGGCCGCGCTGGGGGGATCGGCTGGAGCGGGATGGGGTCGGTCGAGGTCGGGACGTTCGTTCATGGGCATCCTCCGGCTGTCTTGCAGGTGAAACTCTACCTGCAGCGAAATCGTCACGTCAAGCGAAATTTCGCTGACGGCGTGATTGGTGTTAGAATTCGCTGCCAGCGAGAATTGGCAGATTCGATAGAGCGGACCAGGCCAGCACAGGACAGAGCACAGCGGACGGAGACCAGCATCGATGGCGACCCCGACGGCAGCAGCAGGCCAAACCACCCAGGCCCCCACCGCCGCGACCGCGGATCCGGCGCCCAAGTCTCCGCTGCCGGCGGCGGGTGGGGGGGCGCCCACCCAGGCCCCCAGGGCCGCCGCCACCATCGCCCCGCCGCCGCCCGCGGTCCCGCCGGCCGCTGCCATCGCCCCGCCGCCGCCCGCGGTCCCGCCGGCCGCCGCCGTCACCGTCGACGACGGCCGCCTCACCGGCGAGGACCTGCGCTTCATCCTGGGGCTCAAGCTCAAGCAGCTGCGCCATGCGCGCGGCCTCACCCTGCAGCGGCTGGCGGCGCTCTGCGGTCTGTCGGTGTCGTACCTGAGCGAGATCGAGAAGGGCAAGAAGTACCCCAAAGCCGCCAAGATGCTCGACCTGGCCGCCGCCCTGGGGGTGCCGTTCGAAGAGCTCATGTCGCCGCAGGTCGATGCCGAGCTGGCGCCGGTCAAGACGGTGTTCAGCACCGAGTTCCTGCAGAGCTTCCCCTTCGAGCTGTTCGGCGTCGATCCCGAAGATCTCTTCGGCATCGCCACCGGCCGCCCGGAACGGGTGGCGGCGCTCATCCGCGCCCTGCGCGACGTCGGGCGCACCTACGACGTGCAGGTCGAGCAGGTGCTGCTCGCCGCGCTGCGCTCCTACCAGCAGCTCAACCACAATCACTTTCCCCACCTCGAAGACGCCGCGGCCCGCTGCCGCGCCGAGCACGCCTGGCCGCCCGGCGAAGTCCCCTCCCCGGCGACGCTCGCCGCGGCGCTGGAGCGCGAGCACGGCTACCGGATCGACCTTGAAACCCTGCCGGCGGCGCCCGACCTGCGCGGCTTCCGCTCGGTCTACCTGGGCGGCCGGCCGCCGCGGCTGCTGGTCAACGGCAACCTGATGCCGTCGCAGCAGGCGTTCGTCCTGGCGCGCGAGCTCGGCTACCGCTACCTCGACCTCACCGGCAAGCGGGCGGTCACTTCGTCCTGGATCAAGGTGGAATCCTTCGAACAGGTGCTCAACAACTTCTACGCCTCCTACTTTGCCGGCGCCCTGCTCATCGAGCGCGACCGGCTGGTGGCCGACCTGCGCCAGGTCTTCGCCCGCCGCATCTGGGACGCCGGCGCCCTGGCCGCCTGCATCGGCCGCTACGGCGCCACCCCGGAACTGTTCTTCCACCGCCTGACCGAGCTGCTGCCGCAGCTGCTGGGCTTGCAGGAGATCTTCTTTTTGCGCTTCGCCCACGACGCCGGCCAGGTCTATCGCCTCAACAAGTTCCTCAACGTGTCGCGCGTGCCGGTGCCGCACGGCGTCGGCCCCGGCGAAACCTACTGCCGCCGCTGGCCCGCCCTGCGCCTGATGCGCCACCTGGAGCAGCAGCCGCGCCGGCCCCTGGCGCAGCCCGCGATCACCGCCGAGCGCTCCTCGTTCCTCGACGCCGGCGCGGAATTCATCGTCCTCACCATGGCCCGCCCCCTGACCCTGGCGAGCGACGCCACGTCCAGCGTTTCGGTCGGCATCCTGCTCGACGACGCCTGCAAGCGCACCATTGCCTTCTGGGACGATCCGGCCATCCCGCGCACCGTCGTCAACCTCAGCTGCGAGCGCTGCCCGCTGGCCCCCGCCGACTGCCACGAGCGCGCCGCCGCCCCCACCATCCTCTACCGCCTCGAAGCCCGCGCCCGCAAGGAAAGCGCCATCGCCGCCCTGCTGCGCACCGGCGCCCCGCCGCGGGTCGACCGCACCGGCTAGGCAGGGCCGGCTGGGCTGGGCCGGCGAGGCTGGGCCGGCGAGGCTGGGCCGGCGAGGCTGGGCCGGCGAGGCTGGGCCGGCGAGGCTGGGCCGGCGAGGCTGGGCCGGCGAGGCTGGGCCGGCGAGGCTGGGCCGGCGAGGCTGGGCCGGCGAGGCTGGGCCGGCGAGGCTGGGCCGGCGAGGCTGGGCCGGCGAGGCTGGGCCGGCGAGGCCGGTGAGGCCGGCGCGGCCGTGAGATCGGCGAGGTCAGCGAAACCGGCGCGGCCGGCGAGGTTGACGCGGCCGGCGAGGTTGGCGCGGCCAGCGAGGCCGGCGACAGCCCTTGCCAGACGGCGCGAACCCTGGTATGCTTTTATAACAAGTTTGCTGGGTAACAACTGACTCCTTTGAGGTTGCGAGCGATGCTGCCGTCTCGGTTCGTGCGGGCAAGTAGTATTTGCTGTGCTTCTCTGTGGCTGCTCGCGGCGCTGCCGCTGACTGCGGCGCCGCAGCCCGGTCCGGCTGCCGCAGGCCAGGAGCCCGCGGCGCCTGCCGTGGTTGCGGCGGTCGCGGCGGTCGCGGCGGTCGCCGAACCTGGCGCGGTGGCGGAGGGGACGTCGGCGGCGCAGAACCCGCTGGTCACGTTCACCAGCGTGGGGCCGCACACGGTGACGCTGACGGCCTGCAATGCCCTGGGCTGCACCATGTCCACCCAGACGGTGACGGTGCTGGACCCGACGCCGGCGATCACGCAGGTGACGGCTTCGCCGACCCTGGCCGTCGTGGGCGGCGCCGGGATCACCCTTTCGGCCCTGGCGACGGGCCAGCCGCCGCTGACCTACACGTGGGCCGTGCAGCTGGCCGGCATCACCATCGCCACCCTGTCCGGCCCCTCGGCGGTCTGGGGCACTTTCGGCATCGGCAGCGGTCTGTTCAGCATCCAGCTGACGGTGTCGAATGGGTCCGGCAGCGTGTCGCAGTCGGTGCCGGTCACCCTCACGCCCAGGCCGGCGCGGTTCTACACCGTGACCCCTTGCCGCGTGCTCGACACCCGCACCGGCCAGGTGCCGCTGGTGGCGGGCGCCGCGGCGCGGGTCATCCCGGTCGCCAACAGCTGCGGCGTGCCGGCAACGGCAACGGCCGTCGCCGTCAACCTCACGGTCGTCGGACCGACCGCGGCAGGCTCCGTCACGGTGTATCCGGCCGACGCCGCCCAGAGCCTGCTGGGCACCATCGCTTTCCTCAGCGGCCAGACGCGGGCGGTCGGCACGGTGACCACCTTGTCGTTCGACAGCCTGGGGCAGCTGGCGGCCGTGGTCTCCGCCGGCCAGACCGATCTGCTGGTGGACGTGAACGGCTACTTCGCCCCCTGAAACCGGCGCCGGTTGGGGATTGCGCGGAGTGTTCTATGCGTTCGCGGTATAATCATGCACGGATTGACTCGATGGCCGATTCCCTGCGCACTGTCAGCGATCACGAGCTCTCGCTTTTCATCGAGCGGATCGGCCGCAGTCTGGCCGAGCGGCCGCTTGAAATCGATGCGGTCGAGCACCGCGAACGCATCGCCGGCCTGCTGCGGCAGGTGGGCGGCGCCAGCTTCTACGAGCTGCTCGAAGTGGGGCCGACGGCGACCCCCGAAAAGGTCCACGAGGGGTACGAGCGGCTGGCCCGCGTAGTCCATCCCTCGCATGCTCCCCACCTGGGCCTGCAGGGCAGGGAAGACGTGCTGGCGGTCCTTTTCGAGCGCGCCACCGCCGCCTACGTCACGCTCAGCCATCCCGGCCGCCGGCGCGACTACGATCGCGAAATGGGGCCCAGCGGCTGGCACCCGCCCGTCTCGGCCCAGAGCCGCAACGAGCAGAACCGCGACCGGGCGCGCGCCCACTTCAACCGCGCCACGCAATACATCGCCAAGGACGACTATCACTACGCCATCGAGCTGCTGCGCGAAGCCGTGCGCATCGACCCGCAGGCCAAGTACTTCGCCCGCCTCGCGGAGCTGCAGGAACGCAACGTGCGCTGGCTGCACCAGGCGGCGGACTGTTACAGCCGGGCGCTGGAGCTGGGCGGCCCCGATCCGCAGATCGAAGACGCGTTGGCTCGCGTCCAGCGCCGCATCGCCAACCGCGACCAGGGCGATGCCGCTCGCCGCCAGGCCGACGCCGCGGATCCCCGCGCCGGGGGGGCCGCTGCCCCCGGCGGCGGCTTCGGCGACCCGTTGTCCGGCGGGTCCGCCGGGTCTGCCGGCACCTCCGGCGGCGCCCCCGGCGACGGCGCCAACGCCCATTCCGGCGCCTCCCGCTCGCCCAACCGGATGCCCTCCGACGGCGTCTGGGACACCGAAGAACCGGGCGACCCCGGCGACGACACCCAGGTGGATCGCTGGCTGCATCGCGGACCTTGACCCTGCACAAGGTAGACTAGGGCCGTCGGAGAGGTCCATGCGGTCGCCGCGCCCGGCTTCGGCCGGGCGGGGAGGAAAGTCCGAGCTCCGACGGGCGGCATGCTCGCTAACGGCGAGGCGCGGTGACGCGACGGAAAGTGCAACAGAGAACAGACCGCCCGGCCTTCGGGTCGGGTAAGGGTGAAACGGTGCGGTAAGAGCGCACCGCTCGACCGGCGACGGTTCGAGGCACGGCAAACCCCATGCGGAGCAAGACCAAATAGGGGAACGGAATGCGGGCTGCCCGTCCCGCCCTCGACCGGCTTGGCCGGGCGGGGCCGTTTCCGGGTAGGTTGCTGGAGGCCGGCGGTAACGCCGGTCCTAGAGGAATGACCGCTAACCGGCGCTTCGGCGCCGGCTACACAGGACTCGGCTTACGGACCTCTCCGACGTTTTGACTGCCGCGCCGCGCGCGGTGCGGCTGCCGCCTCCCGCCGGCCCCGGTGATCGCGTGGGAGTGGCCGCGCTGTCGGGGCCGGTCGATCCGGCGCGCCTGGAGCGCGGCCTGGCCCAGCTTTCGGCGCTGGGCTTCCAGCCGGTGCTGGCGGCCAACGCGCAGTCGCGCCACGGCCTGTTCGCCGGCAGCGACGCCGACCGGCTGGCCGGGTTCCACGCCCTGGCGGCCGATCGCGACCTGCCGGCGATCCTCTTCGTGCGCGGCGGCCACGGCGCCCTGCGGCTGCTGCCGGGCATCGACTGGCAGCTGCTGGCGCGGCGGCCGCGGGCGTACGTCGGCTACTCGGACCTGACGCCCTTCCTGCTCGCGGTGGTGGCCCGCCTGGGATGGGCGGCCTTCCACGGCCCGCTGGTGGCGGCGGAGATGGAGCGCGGCCTGACCGCGGCCGAGCGGGAATCGCTGCTTGGCGCCCTGGCGGGCCGCTATCCCGTCACGGTGCCGCTCGGCGGCTGCCTGCGCGCCGGCCAGGCGGCGGGGCCGCTTCTGGGCGGCTGCCTCAGCCTGCTGACGGCGACCCTGGGAACGCCCTACTTTCCCGATCTCGCCGGGGCCGTGCTGTTCTGGGAGGACGTCAACGAGCCGCCGTACAAGATCGACCGCATGTTGACCCACCTACGGCTGTCAGGTAGGCTGGATGGCATCGGGGGGATGATCGTCGGGCATCTCGATGCGATTGCGGCGATGGCAGGCCCACGGGGGCACCAGCAAGGCGGACAGGACGCCGCGAACGCGACGGGGACCGGTTGGCCGGCGCTGATCGCCGACAGTCTGGCAGGTTTTTCGTGGCCGCTGGCCTGGGGCCTGGACGCCGGGCATCGGCCGCCCAATTTGACGCTCCCCCTGGGGCTGCCGGCCCGCCTCGATGCCGGCGGTCGCCGGCTTGCGCTCGGCTGAGGATCTGACCATGAACAACCCCGTCTTCAAGACCACGAGCGGTCCGGGCAAACGGGGCCCCGGCGCGCTGGCGGCAGAATTCGCCGCCGGTGAATACATCTTCCGCGAGGGCGACCTCGGCACCGAGATGTACATCATCCATGAAGGCAAGGTGGAGATCCTCAACCGCTTGGGCGAAGAGGATCGGGTCCTGGCGATCCTCGAAAAGGGCGACTTCTTCGGTGAGATGTCGGTGCTCGAAGACCTGCCGCGCGCCGCCTCGGCGCGCGCCCTGACCGACACCCGCCTGCTGCAGATCAACGGCTCGACCTTCGACCAGATGCTGCAGAGCAACCCGGAGATCGCCGTGCGCATGATGCGCAAGCTGTCGCGGCGCCTGCGCGAAACCGACGAGCTGCTCAAGACCTCCTTCGGCAACAAGGTGTCGCCGATTTCGCCAGAGATCCCCAGCCTCGCCGCACAGCGCCCGGTCGAAGGCCCCGAAAAGCTGCTGCACCTGGCGTCGGGCATGGAGTTCCCCTTGTCGCTGGGGTCCGAAACCACGATCGGCCGCCGCGATCCGGTGACCGGCATCTTCCCCGACGTCGACCTCACCCCGGTCGACAGCCAGCGGTCGGTGTCGCGCCGCCACGCCAAGATCTACCGCCGCGGCACCAAGTTCTTCCTGTCCGAGGAGATCGGCACCATGAACGCGACGTTCCTCAACGGCGGCCGCCTGGACACCGGCATCCCCGGCGAGCTGCGCTCGGGCGACGAGCTGCGCTTCGGGGTGGTCGTCATGCGCCTCGACCTTCCCTGAACCGCCGACCGCCGCTGTCCCCGGCTCCGCCCCCCTTTCCCTCCGCCGTGCGCGTGCTGCTGGTCGCCAACACCCTGCCGCCGCGCGACGTTTCCGGGGTCGGAGAACAGGTGCTACAGTTGGCCGCCGGCCTGCGGCAGCAAGGCGTCGAAGTGGCGGTCCTGGGGCGGGGCGCAGGCGGCGTCGCCGGGCCCAAGGCTCTCTTTCCGCTGTTCGCGGTGCCCGCCGTGTGGCGCGCCCTGGTGCGTTTCCGCCCCGACGTCGTGCAGGTCCATGAATCCGACGGCGGCCTGGCCGCGCTGCTGGTGGCCTGGGTCGCTCCCAGCCTCGATCCGCGTCCGCTGCTCGTGGCGCTCCTCCAGGTCAGCTACCGCGAGGAGCGCCGGGCGGTGCGGCCGCTGCGCTGGCAGGGGCGGGTGCTCGGCAGCCCCTCGGCGGTCGAACGCCGGTTCCGGCTGTTCAAGGCGCCGCTGCAGATCGCGCTGGGCTGGCTGACCGCCCGCGCCGCCGATCGCGTGCTGGCGCCCAGCGCCGTCACCGCCGCGGAAATCCGCCGCGACTACCGGGTCCGCCAGGTGGCCGTGGTGCCCAACGCGATGGGCGACGCTGCCGCCGCGCTGCCGGGGGCGCCGGTGCCGTCAGCGTCGGCGGCGCTGGCGGCCTCCGCGGCGCATCCGGTGCCTCCGGCGCCTGCGGCGCAGTCGGTACCCTCGGCGCCTGCGGCGCAGTCGGTACCCTCGGCGCCTGCGGCGCAGTCGGTACCCTCGGCGCCTGCGGCGCAGTCGGCGCCCACGGTGTCCGTGGCGCGGCCGGCAGACGCCTTGACGGCGGCGGCCGGCCAGCCGGGCTACCTGCTGGTGGTGGGGCGGTTGCGGTTGCGCAAAGGGGTGGAGGTGCTGCTGGCGGCGCTGCCGGACCTGGCGCGGCGGTTTCCCGCCGCGCGCCTACTGATCGCCGGCGACGGCGAACACCGGGCCGAGCTGGAGCGCCAGGCGGCCGCGCTGGAGCTGGGCGGCCGGGTGGTGTTTTTGGGGCGAGCGGGCGCGGCCCAGGTGCGCGTTCTGCTGGGGGGAGCCGTGGCGCTGGTGGTACCCTCCATTTACGAGGGCATGCCGCTGGTCGTCCTCGAAGCCATGGACGCCGCCGTGCCGGTCGTCGCCAGCCGCGTCTCGGGCATCCCCGAAGTCGTGCAGGACGGGCACACCGGGTGGCTGGTGCCGCCCGAAGACCCGCCGGCGCTGGGCGCGGCGCTCGCCGCCGTGCTCGCCGACCCGGCCGCGGCGCGGCGCCGCGGCGCCGCCGGCCGCCGCCGCCTGGACGAGCAGTTCCGGCCGCCGCAGGTCGCGCGCCGCTGGCTGCGCGCCGTGGCACCCGACGCGCCGCGCGACCAGCGCGAACAGGACGAAGAGCGCGAACAGGACGAAGAGGAGATCGCGACGCGATGATGAGGCGCACCCTGCTGGCCCTGGGGTTGCTCGGCACCGTCGGCCTGGTGGCCGCGGCGGTGCTGGGCTTCGGCGCGAGCGGCGCCACCATCGAAAAGAGCATGCGGCTGCACGTCTTCGTCAGCCTGGCGGCGACGCTGATCGTGATGTTTTCGCACACCTGGATCGTGCTCTACCTGGTGACGGTGGGGCGGGTGGTGACGCAGGTGACGCACGAGCGCGGCGCCGACCCTGACATCGCCGACAGGTGCCGGCAGCTGCGCCGCAAGGCAACCCCCTGGCTGCTGGCGGCGATCGTCGCCGTGGCCGGCGCCTTTCTCCTGGGCGGCGGCGCCTTCACCGGCTGGATCGGCAAGCTCCTGCACCAGGGAGTCGCCTATGCCGCCCTGATTCTCCAGGTCGTCGCCGTCCGCGTCGAAGCGCGCGTGCTGGCCGCCTACGATCGGCTCGCCGCCGCCCTGCTGAGCGGCGCGGAGGCCGATGCCGCGTAACCCTGCCGCAGCACCTGCCGCGGTCACCCCGCGCCGCCGGCCGGAAGCCCGGGTTGCGGTCGTGCTGGTCAACTGGAACGGCGCCGGCGACACCCTGGCGACGCTCGCCTCGCTCGACCGCTGCGCGGCCGCGCCGGCGCTCGTGCCGATCGTGGTCGACAACGCCTCCAGCGACGACTCGGTGGCCCGCCTGCGCCGCGAGCGCCCCGGTCTGGCGGTGGAGGAGACCGGCGCCAACCTGGGCTTTGCCGGAGGCAACCAGGTGGGCATCCGCCGCGCCCTCGCCGACCCCGACGTCGGCTGGGTGCTGCTGCTCAATACCGACGTCGAAGTCGACCCCGGCTTCCTGCAGCCGCTGCTCGCCGCCTGCGCCGATCCGGCGGTCGGCGCGGCCGGGCCCAAGATCTTCTATTTCGATCCGCCCGACCGGCTGTGGGCGGCCGGCGGGCGGCTGCGCTTGCGCGAGACGGTGACCCAGGAGTTCGGGCGCGGCCAGGCCGACGCGCCGCGCTTTAGCCAGCCGGCCGACGTCACCTACCTGACGACCTGCTGCCTGCTCATCCCGCGCGACGCCCTGGAGCGCGTCGGCCCGCTCGATCCGGCCTACTTCATCAACGTCGACGACGCCGACTGGTGCCGCCGGGCGCTCGACGCCGGCTACCGCCTGCGCTACGTGCCGGACAGCCGCGTCTGGCACAAGGTCGCGGCGGCCAGCGGCGGCGCCTACAGCCCGACCAAGACCTTTCACACCGGCCGCAGCAACGCCGTCTACATCCGCCGGCACGGCGGCGCCGCGGCCCTCGCCGCCTTCCTGGCTGCCAACCTGCTGGCCCTCCCCGTCGCCTGGCTGCGCGAGCTGCCGCGCGGCAACGCCCGCGCCGTCGCCGCCAAGGCCCGCGGCCTGCTGCGCGGCCTGCGCGATCCGCTGCCCGCGCCGCCGCGCGGCACCGCGGGGGGCGCCGACGCCGGCGCCACCGCCACCGACGCCGCGAGCGCCACCGCCGGCGACGCCGCCACCGACGCCGCCACCGCCACCGCCACCGACGCCGAGGCCGCCACCGCCACCGACGCCGCTAGAGCCACCGCCACTGCCAGCGCCACCGACGCCGCGAGCGCCACCGCCGGCGCCACCGCCTGGGGATCTGGTGCGAGCGCCACCGACGGCGCCGCGGGAGCTGGCGGCCTTGCGAGCGCCGCGGGCTTCGACGCTGCCGCGAGTGCCGACGCCGCCGCGGGCGCCGATGCCGGCGCCGCGGGGCGGGCGGCGCGCTGAGGCGCGGCCGCCGATCGAACCATGGATACGACGCTGATTTTTACCGCTGTCATTCAGCTGCTTTTGCTGCTGCTGTCGATCTCCGCCCACGAGGCGGCCCACGCCTGGCTGGCCGACCGCTGCGGCGATCCGACGTCGCGCCTGCTGGGCCGCGTGTCGCTCAATCCGCTGCGCCACCTGGACCCCTTCGGCTCGGTGCTGCTGCCGCTGCTGCTGGTGATCTTCGGTCCGCCGATCTTCGGTTGGGGGCGGCCGCCGCTGGTGATGCCGAAGAACCTGCGCCGGCCCTTTTGGGACTCGCTGTGGATCGCCGCCGCCGGCCCGCTTGCCAACGTCCTGCTGATGCTGCTGGCGCTTGCCGGGATCGCCATCGCGGCGCCGGCGCTGGGCGGCGGCGCCCACCAGGCCGCGCTGGTGGCGGTGCTCGACCCGATCACCGACCCCAGCGTGCACCTGACCGGTTTCCCGCTCATGTTCACCCTCACCCGCCTGGCGATCATCAACGCGCTGCTGGCGCTGTTCAACCTGATGCCGCTGCCGCCGCTCGACGGCGGCCACATCGCGCTGCAGCTGCTGCCCGCCGATTGGGCGATGAAGCTTGCCGCGGTCGCCCCCTATGGACGTATCATCGGCGTCGTTCTCACCCTGGTGGCGATGCCGTTTTTGCTCGTGCTGTTCTATCTCGTCATCAAGGTCATCTAAGGGTCATCTGGAAGGTCATCTAGGAGGAAGTGTGGCGGAGGACAAAAAGGTCGTGCTTTCGGGCATGCGCTCGACCGGCAAGATCCACCTGGGCAACTATTTTGGCGCCCTCAAGAACTGGGTCGACATGCAGGACCGCTACCGCTGTTATTACATGGCTGCCGATTGGCACGCCCTGACCAGCGACTACGCCGACACCTCGCAGGTCGAAGACTCGACGGTGGAGATGGTGTCCGACTGGATCGCCGCCGGCCTCGATCCGCAGCGCTCGGTCATCTTCGTCCAATCGATGGTCCCCGAGCACGCGGAGCTCCACCTGCTGCTGTCGATGATCGCGCCGCTCGGCTGGCTGGAGCGCGTGCCGACCTACAAGGAGCAGCTGGCGCAGATCGAAAACCGCGACCTTGCCACCTACGGCTTTCTCGGCTATCCCGTTCTGCAGACCGTCGATATCGTCATGTACAGGGCGCACTTCGTGCCGGTGGGGGAAGACCAGGCCAGCCACCTGGAGCTCGCCCGCGAGCTGGTGCGGCGCTTCCATCATTTCTACGGCCAGGTCTTTCCCGAGCCGCAGGCGCTGTTCACGCCGACGCCCAAGGTGCCCGGCCTGGACGGCCGCAAGATGTCCAAGTCCTATGGCAACGCCATCAACCTCTGCGATCCGCCCGAAGAGATCCAGCGCAAGTGCATGCAGATGTTCACCGACCCGCAGCGCCTGCGGCGCCGCGATCCGGGCCGGCCCGAGGTCTGCAACCTGTTCGAGTTCCACCGCCTGCTGTCGCCGCCGGAAACCGTCCTGCGCGTCGAAAGCGAATGCCGCGCCGCCACCATCGGCTGCGTCGACGACAAAAAGCTGATCGCTCAGATCATCATCGACTATCTGGAACCGATCCGCCGCCGCCGCGAAGAGCTGGCGCGCGACCGCGACACCGTCTTCGACATCCTCGCCCACGGCTCGCGGCTGGCGCGCGAGCGAGCGCAGGAGACCATGGAGGCCGTGCGCTCCGCCATGCACCTCGGCTACAGCCGCCTGCGTCAGATCGCCGCGCAATTGCCGGAGCAGCCGCGCCAGCCCCAGCCGCCGCAGGAGGAACGGCTGGCATGACCCAGCACCCGGAGCCGCCGCCGCACGTCGAGGTGGACGCCACCGCCGCAGCCGCCGAAGCCGCCGCAACCGAAGCCGCAGCAACCGAAGGTACCGCAACCGAAGGCGCCGTCCGGGCCGGCCAGCAAGTCGGCGCCTTCGAGGCCGGCGATCGCGTTGGCGGCGCCAAAGACGGCGAGGGCGGCACGGATGCAGCTGGCGAAGAGCACGATGCCGGCGCCGTCCAGGCTGGCAAGCTCCTGCCGGCGGCGTGGCGGGTGCAGCTGCAGATGTTCGAAGGGCCGCTGGACCTCCTGCTGCACTTGATCAAGCTCAACCGCGTGGAGATCACCGACATCCCGGTGGCGACCATCTGCGATCAGTTTCACGCCTACCTGCAACTGATGGAAGAGCTCAACCTGGATATCGCCGGCGAATACATCTACGAGGCCGCGCTGCTCATCCAGATCAAGTCCAAGATGCTGCTGCCGCGGCCGGCGGCGCGTGCGGGCGTGCCCGAAGAAGACCCGCGCCAGGAGTTGGTGGCGCGCCTGTTGGAATACCGGCGCATCAAGGACGTCGCCCAATCCTTCGCCGAGGTGGACCGCCTGCGCGGCGGCGTCTGGACTCGCCGCCCGCAGCCCCTGCCCGCCGCGCCCCCCGAAGAAGAGGTGGTCGATCTCGGCGAGGTGTCGCTGTTCGATCTGCTCTCGGCGCTGCGCCAGACCCTCAAGCGCTACGACCGCGAGCATCCGCCGCCGCTGCAGGTTTCGGCGGAAGCCTATTCGGTGCGCGACCAGTTCGACCGCCTGCTGGGCGAGCTCGACGCCGGCCGGCCCTTCGATCTGCTCGCCGACCTGCGCCGCCTCTCCTGCCGCGCCGAAGCGATCGCCGCCTTTCTCGCCGTCCTGGAGCTGGCGCGCCTCAATCTCATCCGCGTCCATCAGACCGACAGCGGCGAGATCCTGGTCTACCGCACCACCCGCGAGCTCGCCACCGCCGAGCGCGAGGCCATCGGCGCATGACCCGACACCCGAAGCAGCCAGACATCGCAGAACAGCAGGCCCTCCAGCCGCTGGGCACCCCCGCGCCGAAAGGTGCGCCGGATGACGCGTCGTCCAACGCGGTGGACCAGGCGACGGCGAAAGGATTGGAAGGGTCTTCCGCAACAGCTCCCAAAGAGGCGTCAGATGAGGCGTCGTCAAACGCGGTGGACCGGGTGACGGCGAAAGAATTGGAAGGGTCTTCCGCAACAGCGGCGGATGAGGCGGCGGGCAAATCGCCAGACGAGCCGTTACCAGAGGCAGCGGACAAGGCTTCCTCCGCGGCGTCGCAGGAGGTGCGCGGCGAGCCGTCGGCCGCGGCAGCGGCAGAAGCGCTGGACCAAGCGCCTGAAGCACCGGGCGCCGTAGCAGCGGCAGCGCCGGACGCGGAACCGGCCAAATCGGCGGGCGAGGGACCAGCGGAAGCGCCGGACGCGGGGCCGGCGGCAGCGGCGGAGCAGGAGCTGGCGGAAGCGGCAGATGCGGAACCGGCCGAAGCAGCGGGCGACGAACCGGCCGAAGCAGCGGGCGACGAACCGGCCGAAGCAGCGGGCGACGAACCGGCCGAAGCAGCGGGCGACGAACCGGCCGACGCGGCGGGCGACGAACCGGCCGACGCGGCGGGCGACGAACCGGCCGACGCGGCGGGCGAGGGACCGGCCGACGCGGCGGGCGAGGGACCGGCCGACGCGGCGGGCGAGGGACCGGCCGACGCGGCGGACCAGGAGCCGGTGGAAGTGGCGGATGCTGAGGCGCTGGACCAGGAGCTGGCAGAAGTGCCGGACCAGGAGCTGGCAGAGGCGGAGAGCGGGAGAGGCGGGACGGAGCGGGCGGAGATGGAAGCGACCATGGAAGCCATCCTGTTCGTGTCCTCCGAGCCCGTGCCGCGGTCGCGGCTGATCGACATGTTCGGGGGGCAGGGCGAACAGGCGGCGGAGGCGCTGGCAGCGGTGTTGGCGCGGTACCAGGGCGAGAGCGGGCGGGGCATCATGGTCGAAGACGTGGCGGGCGGCGTGCGGCTGGTGACGCGGCCAGAAACAGGGGCGTCGCTGCGGCGCTTCTTCGACGTGTCCGGCGGCAACAAGCTGTCGATGGCGGCGTTGGAAACCTTGGCGATCATCGCCTACCGCCAGCCCATCACCGGCCCCGAGATCCAGGAGCTGCGCAGCGTAAGTCCCGCGGGGGTGCTCAAAACCCTGCTCGAAAAGCGCCTGGTGCGCATCGCCGGGCGCAAGGAAGTGGTCGGCAAGCCGTTTCTGTACGCCACCACGCGGGAGTTCCTGGTCCACTTCGGCCTCAACAGCCTGCGCGACCTGCCGCCGCTCGAAGAGTTCGAAGAAACCTTTGGCGCCGCCGCCGGAGCTGGCGCCGCCCTGGGCGGGGACTTTGGCGCGCCGGCGGAAGACGACCTCTGGTCCAGCCAACCATCCGACGGCGTTCGCCCAGCCGGCGCGCTCGACGACGAGGATCGCGAAGAGCGCATCCTGCGCGAAGCCGCCGAGCTGGCCGATCGCGAAGCCGGCGCCGAGGAGCACACGCCGCCCGACCACGGCGCGAACGTCGGCGCTGCGCACACGCAGCACGACCACGGCGCGAACGTCGGCCCTGCGCACACGCCGCCCGACCACGGCGCGAACGTCGGCGCTGCGCACACGCAGCACGACTTCGGCGCCGGCGCCGGGGGGAACCACACGCAGCACGGCCACGTTGCCGGTGGCGGTGCCGGGCACGAGCAACACGACGCCGGCGCCGATGCCGCCGGCGAGGACCCCGCCGCCGCGTCGGGCGACGGTGATGACGAGGCGGAAGGGGAGGAGCCATGAGCGAGGAGCGGTTGCAGAAGATCCTGGCGCGAGCCGGGGTGACCTCGCGGCGCAAGGCGGAAGAGCTGATCCGCGAAGGCCGGGTCACCGTCAACGGCCGCCAGGCGGAGATCGGCGACAAGGCCGACCCCGAACGCGACTGGGTGAAGCTCGACGACCGGCGCATCCAGGCCCGCACCGGCGGCGTCCATCGCTACCTGCTGCTCAACAAGCCGCGCGGCGTCATGTCCACCGTCGCCGACCCCGCCGGCCGCACCACCGTCATCGACATGGTGCCGCCGGCCCTGCGCCGCGGCCTGGCGCCGGTCGGCCGCCTGGACTTTCATACCGAAGGCCTGCTGCTGCTCACCGACGACGGCGAGCTGGCGCAGCAGGTCGCCCATCCCTCCTTCGGCTGCTGGAAAACCTACGAAGTCAAGGTCAAGGGCCGCCCCCTCGCCGCCGATCTCGACCGCCTGCGCGAAGGCTTCGTGATCGACGGGCGCCGCACCGCCCCCTGCCGCATCACCGCCCTCGACCGCCGTCCGCCCCCCGCCGGCCGCCGCCGCGCCAGTCCCGAAGCCGACAATACCTGGTGGTCCGTCCAGCTCGGCGAAGGCCGCACGCGCCAGATCCGCGAGATGTTCCAGCGCATCGGCCACCCGGTGCGCAAGCTGCGCCGTGTCGCCATCGGCCCCGTCTCCGATCCCAACCTCCCCGTCGGCGCCCTGCGCGAGCTCAGCGAGCGCGAAGTCGCCGCCCTGCGCAAAGCCCGGCCCCCCGCGCCGCTCCCCGCCGCCGGCGCCCGGAGCAAGGCCCGCTCGGCCGCGGCGCGCCCCGCAGGCCCAGCCGATGCACAGCGCAAAGACCGCCCGTCCGGGCGCCCCCCCGCACCCACAGGTGCCGCCCAAAGCAAAGCCCGCCCAGCCGCGCCGCCCGCTGCTGGCGCAGGCGCCGCCCAACGAAAAGGCCGTCCGTCCGCGGCGTCCCCCGAAGCCCCAGAAGCCGCCAGCGCTCCAGGCCGCGCGCCCGGCCGTCGCGCGGGTGCCGGCGCCGCAAGCGCCAGCGCCGGCGCGTCCGATCCCTTCGACGACATGGATTTCACCGACTCGCCGCCGGAGCCGCGTCGCTTCAGCCAGCTGGACGCCGGCGACGATCAAGAACCCCTGCCGGACTACATTCCGTACGCCGCCGAGGACGATCGAGATCCAGATTGGGCCGGCAGCGACCCCACGCCGCAAGCCAGCGACTCAGCTCTGCCTGACGGCGACGCTGGTTCGCCTGACTCAGGCGTTGGCGAGCCGCGTCGCTTCAGCCAGCTGGAGGCCGGCGACGATCAAGAATCCCTGCCAGACCCCAGTCCGTACGCCGCCGAGGACGATCAAGATCCAGAATGGGCCGGCAGCTACCCCACGCCGCACGCCAGCGACTCAGATCTGCCTGACGGCGGCACTGGTTCGTCCGGCTCAGGCGCTGGCTCACGTGATGGCAGTGGCGGCTCGCATGGCGACGGCGGAGGACCGCGTCGCGGTAGCGCTGGTCCGCGTGGCCGCGGTGCTGACTCGCGCGGCGTAGGAGGTGGGCCGCGCGGAGGCGATGCTGATTCGCCTGGCGCAAGCGCTGGCTCGCGAGGCAGCAGCACCCGTCGTCCGCGTAATGAGGGCGGTGGTCCGCGTGGCGGTGCTGGTTCGCAAGGCGTGAGCGCTGGTTCGCGAGGTAGCAGCGGCCGTCCGCGTGATGAGGGCGACGGTCCGCGTGGCAGTGCAGGCTCGCGAGGTGTGGGCGGTGCGCGTAGCGGTGGCGCCGGTTCGCCTGGCGCAAGCGCTGGCTCACGACGTGGCAGCGCCCGCCCGCGTGGTGAAGGCGGTGGTCTACGTGGCAGCGCGGGCGCGCGCGTCGGTGGCGCTGGTTCACATGGCCCAAGCGCCCACCCGCGAGGTGACGGCGGAGATCCGCGTGGCAGCACTGGCTCGCGAAGAGTGAGCGGAGGTCCACGCGGCGGCGGCGCCGGCTCGCGTGGCGCAAGTGCTGGTTCGCGAGGCAGCAGCACCCGTCCGCGTAATGAGGGCGGTGGTCCGAGCGCGGGCTCGCGTGGCGTGGGCGACGGTCCGCGCGGCAGCGGCGGTGCTTCGCGAGGCGCAAGCGCTGGTTCGCGAGGCAGCAGCGTCCGCCCGCGTAATGACGGCGGTGGCCCGCGTGGCAGCGCTGGCTCGCGCGGCGTAGGCAGTGGTCCGCGCGGCAGCGGTGCTGGTTCACGTGGCGCAAGCGCTGATTCGCGAGGCAGCAGCACCCGCCCGCGTAGTGACGGCGGTGGTCCGCGTGGCACTGCTGGCTCGCGCGGCGTAGGCAGCGGTCCGCGTGGTGGCGGTGCTGGTTCACGAGGCGCAAGCGCTGCTTCGCGAGGCAGCAGCACCCGCCCGCGTAGTGACGGCGGTGGTCCGCGTGGCACTGCTGGCTCGCGCGGCGTGGGCAGCGGTCCGCGTGGTGGCGGCGCTGGCTCGCGAAGCAACAGCCCCCGCCCGCGTGGTGACAGCGCCGGTCCGCGTGGCGTTGCCCCTCCGCGAGGTGGTGGCAGTGGTCCGCGTGCCAGCGGCGCCGGCCCGCGTAGCACAAGCGCTGGCTCGCGAAGCAGCAGCCCCCGTTCGCGTAATGACGGCGGCGGTCCGCGTGGTAGCGCTGGTCCGCGAGGCGCGGGCGCTGGTCCGCGTGGCGGCGCCGGTCCGCGCGGCGGCGGTGCCCGCCCGCGCGGCGTGGGTGGAGGATCGCGTGGTAGCAGTGCCGGCCCGCGTGGCGTCAGTGGTGGTCCGGGTGGCGGCAGTGCCGGATTGCGCGCCGGCAGCGCTGGTTCGAAGAGCCGCGGCACTGGTCCGCGGCGCGGCGGTGCCGGACCGCGTGGCGCTGGCGGGGGCGGGCCGCGCCGCAGCCCCGGGGGTGGCGGCCGGCCGGGGCGGAGCGGTGGCGGTGGGGCGCGGCGAGGGCGTGGGTAGGCGTGACGGCATCCAGCGCGGCGGCGGTGGTGGTGGCGATCGATGGGCCCTCTGGAGCGGGTAAGAGCACCGTGGCGCGGCGGCTGGCGCGGCGGTTGGGGGTGCCGTTCCTGGACACCGGCGCGATGTATCGCGCCGTGGGGCTGCGGGTGCTGCAGGAGGGCATGGACCCTGGCGACCGCGCCGCCGTCGAGGCGCTGGCGGCGCGAACCGACGTGACCCTGCGGGCGCGCGACGACGGCAGCTTCGAGGTGCTGCTGGAGGGGGCGCCGGTCGAAGCGCTCATCCGCACGCCTGCGGTCGATGCGGCCAGCTCGACGGTCGCCACCCATCCGGCGGTGCGCCGGCGGCTGGTCGAGTTGCAGCGCGCGGCGGCGCGGCAGTTCGGGGGGGTGCTGGAGGGGCGCGACATCGGCTCGCGGGTCTTTCCTGACACGCCGCACAAGTTCTTCCTGGATGCGCGCCCCGAGGTCCGCGCCCAGCGTCGCCACGACCAGCTGGCCGCCGCCGGGCGGCTGGTCCCGATCGAACAGATCCGCGACGAGATCCGCAGCCGCGACCAGCGCGACAGCACGCGTGCCGACTCGCCGCTGACGCGCGACGCCTCCTATACCTACCTGGACGCCTCCGACCTGGACGCCGACGCCATCGTCGATCGCCTCGCCACGCTCATCGCCCAGCGTGCGGCCGACCCAGGGGAGAAGATATGAAGGGATCGCTCACCCGGAGCCCGGCCCGCACCGGTGCGATTCGAAACGCCTTCATGGACCACCTGGGTGGCTTGCGCGCCGGGGACATCGCTTGGGTGGCCGCGCCGCGCGTGCGGGCGCTTGCCGTGTTCCTTGGCTTGTCGGTCCTGCTGGCATCGTGCGGCGGCGGCCATGCGGGACCCACCGCTCCCGCGGCGCAGGCGGAGATCGCCGGCACCTGGGATGTCACCTGGGCGCCGCAGGGCTCTCCCTTCGCGCTTGCGGGGCTGGGATTGATGAGCCAGAGCGGCGCCACGGCGAGCGGCACCCTGTCGCTCGCGGCGTTTCCCTTCTCGATCACGGGCCCGGTCACCGGGTCGTCGTATCAATGGCAGGCGCCGGATGGCGGCTGCGGCAGCTTCAAGGGCTCGGTGACGTTCAGCGGCCTCGCGCCCACGCAGATGAGCGGCACCGCCACCCTCGATACGACCGCCTGTTCTTCGGGCCAGGAGCTGCTGACCGGCGCGATCACCTGGATCAAGGCGTCCAACACCATCGAGTCGCGCCCCCTCGGCCGGCACCGCACCCTGGCCGGGCTGGTCGCGGCGCTCAAGGCAGCCGGCGGGCGGCAATAGCGGGCGCCGCGCCGCGGATCGTCCGATCGCGCGCGAGCAGGGCACATCCGCGGCGCGATCGGTACAATATCTTGATGAGATGGATGCTTCCGTGCGCAAGCGCCGCACCGTGACCTCCATCCTTTTGCCGCGCCCCGGCCAACCCGCCGCGGGGCGCGGTCCGGTGCCCAGGTTCCCCGCGCAATGCAGCGCGGCGGCCGGCGGGTGCGGAGAAAGCGCTCCATGAAGAGACCTGCCTGGTCGACGCTGCTGCTGGCGGCGTTCGCGTTGTCGACGCTGGTACTGGCCGCTCCCTCCGCCGCCACGGCCGCGGCTCCTGGTTCCGAAGCCGGGTCTGCCATGCGGCTGGTGATCGACCGTGCCTGCTCGGCGGCGGTGCAGGCGACCAGCGGCGATGACGCGGCGGCGGCCCCCGCCGCCTCGTCGTCCTGCCTGGCATCGGCGATCGGCCGCAAGGTCCTGGCCGGCGACGTGGTGGAGTACAGCCTGCAGGTGCAGGTCGGCCCCGGCGAGCACGACATGATCGGCCTGCACCGGGTGGTGCGGGAGGTGGCGCCGTTCGTGCCGGTGCACGCGGGGCGGGCGCTGATGATGGCGCACGGCGATGCCTGGGGGTTCGACGCCGCCTTTCTGACCGGCCTGGTCTCCCCCGTTCCAGCGGCCCTGCCGGTCTTTCTGGCTCAGAACGGCATCGACGTGTGGGGGATCGACTTTCGCTGGACCCTGGTGCCCGCCACCACGACCAGCTTCACCTTCATGCAGACCTGGGGCATTGCGACCGACGCCGGCGACCTCGGCGTGGCGCTCGGGGTTGCCAGGCTGACCCGCCGCCTGACCGGCGACGGCAACGCCAAGCTCGACCTGCTGGGGTGGAGCCGCGGCGGCGAAACCGCCTACGTCTACGTGAACGCGGAGACCCAGGTGCCCGCCACCCTGCGCCAAGTCGGCGGCCTCATCCCGGTGGACATCTTCGTGCGCACCGACTCGGCAGACGTGCGCCAGGCTGCGTGCGCCCGCCAGGCCGCCGAGCAGGCGCTGTTCACCGCCGGCACCTTCGACAGCAATTCCGGCACGCTGTTCGCCACCTTGGGCAACCTGGCGATTGCAGCGCCGACCGCCGCGTCGCCCATCCTTGCCGGCCTGACCAACCAGCAGGCGGCGCTGCTCGCCGGCTCGGCGACCTATTCGCTGCTGCCGCCCGGCCAATCGTTCACGCCCTTCTACCACTTCGTCGCCGGCACCTTTGACGCCCAGGGTCTGCCCACGGGATTCACCTACACCCCGCAGCTGACCTGGTTCACCGAGCTGGCAGGCGCCGCCCCCTTCGAGCCCGAAAAGGTGCTGGCTGACGGCGACTCCTACGTCTGCGGCCAGGCCAGCCTGCCGACCGGCGACCACCTGGCGGAGATCACCCTCCCGGTCCTCTTCATCGGCGCCGGCGGCGGCGTCGGCCAATACGGCGTCTACACCACCACCCTCCTGGGCAGCTCCGACATCACCATCCACATCGTCCAGCTGCAACCCACCTCAGCCCGCGCCCTCGATTTCGGTCACGTCGACATCTACGACGCCGCCAACGCCCCCAGCCAGGTCTGGCAAACCATCCTGACCTGGATGCAAGCCCACTAACCCAGGCCCCACACCGCGTCAGGCCCGCCGATCTCGGTGCCACCGGCGCCAGCCCACAATCGCTGGCGCCGGTCCCTGGTGATCGTCGGGATCGTAAAGATCCAAGGCAGCTCCCCCCCGATGCGATGCCGCGGCGGCGCCGTTCAAGTTCCGGCTGGCACTGCCGCGGGGAAGCAAGGGCAGGCGGGAGGAATCCTCGCGGTGCTCCACTTCCAGGGCCGCGAGCCGCGGTGGCCGGCGGCTGCCGGATCGTCTGCTGGCTGGTCCTACGCCACCCACGAGGCGAGGCGCGCTGCGCAGGTGGGAGCTGGACCTTTAGTTGGCGACGGGTGTCAGGGATCCCGCGTCGAGATACAGCAGCCAGTCGATAGCCCAGGCGTAGTCGACCGGATAGCCCCACCAGTCGGGCAACGTCGCGCCGCCATCCACGGCCACGTCGAGGCGCGCGAGGAGTGCGGCCAGGACCGCGGCCGGCTCTTCCGCCGCTGCTGGCAGCGCCGGTGCCTGCGGCAGCGGCCTGCCGCCGGGGCGATAGAAGCGCGCCGTGCCGTCGGGTGCCAGCCGCAGCGAAAATCCCTCTTCGTGCACCGCGCGATGGTGGCGGCGGCACAGCAGCACCGTGTTGGCGAGGTTGGTGGCGCCGCCATCGGCCCAGGCCCGCACGTGATGGGCGTCGCACACCCGCCTGCCGCAGCCCGGAAAGCGGCAGCCGCCGTCGCGATGCTCCAGGGCGCGGCGCAGGGCGGGCGAGATGGCGCGGGTGCGGCGTCCGACGTCCAGCACGGCGCCGTCCGCGGCATGCCGCATCACCACCCGCGCCGCGTCGCAGGCCAGCCGCCGGCACGTTTCCGCGGAAACGTGGGTGCCGTCCGCCAGCCAGGACTCACCGGCGCCGCCGGCCGGCAGCGCTTCGGCATCGACGTGCACCACGACCTGGTAGCGGTCGCCGCGGCTGCCGGGATCGAGGCCCGCGGCCAGGGCGCTTTCCGCCACCAGGCCCAGGGCATCGGCGCGGCGCTGCTCCGGGGAGGTGTCGTCCGTATCGTCCGCCGCCGCCCCGTCGCCGGACAGCTGGCCGGTATGTGGACCGTAGAGCGCCGCACCGCCGGGCTGCTCGGTGTCGGACGCTGGGCTGGCGCCGGGCCGATCAAGGGTTTTGGCGCCGGACGGCGCACCGATGGCTGGGCTGTGGAGTGCTTCGGCACTGGCGCGTGCGGTGCTCGACGGCTGGCTGGCGCGAGGCCCGTAGAGCTTCTCGACGCCGGCGTCCAGGGCGCGGAGCAGCGCCGCTCCTGCTTCCGGCGCCAGACGCCCGGTCACCACCACCATGCCGTCCTGGTCGGTGTAGGCACGCAGGTAGCGCGAGGCATGGCGGCGGCGTTCGTCTTCGCCCGCCGCCAGCCGGTTGACGCGCCGCATGCCGCGCACCAGCCGCTCGACGTGAGCGGCCGTCCCCGCGCGTCCGAAGGTCAGCAGGTAGTCTTCGTTGGCTGGTGTGGCGATGCGGGTCAGGGCGCGCACCTTGGAATAGGAAAGCTCGCCGCGGCGCATCGCCGCCGCCAGGTGTGGCAGGGCGCCGAGCGCGCGCGCCACGCGCAGCTTTTCGCGCGCCGCTCCGACGTCGAGCCCGACGCGCCAGCACAGCCAGTGGGCGCAGGATAGAAAGCCGCTGTTCCAGCCGCCCTGCTCGTCGAATTCGCGCAGCATGACCAGCAGCTCGTAGGTGGCCGCCGAGATCTGCGCCGACAGCAGGGCTATGCGTTCGCCGAGCTGCTCGAGCCGAGCACGTTGCTGCGCCTCTCCCACCGCGCTTTCGATCGCTGTGGAAACCATTTGATCCGCTTCATGATCCGGTGTCATCCTACGCCTCCCATCGCCTTGCCATCGATTGTAAACCCATGATTTTTCAGCTCGCAGGAGGCCGTGGGCGGGCCGATCGGAGAAGCGCGAAGGGGCGCGGGAGCCTGGCTGCCAGATCCCGCTCGTAGACCCCGCTTGCGCGCCAATCGATGCCATTCCTGCGCGGACCTGAGAAAGCGCGCGCAGCGGTCCGGAAAAGCTTGTCAAGAGGGGGCGGCGATTTTGTGTGAGCTGCAACTATTGGCCTGTCCTGTTCGAATCGAAAGCGCCTGGCTTGCCCTCGACGGCGGGGGCGGCGTTGCTCCCTGCCGGGAGTGCCGGGTCAGGCGACAGCCCCGGCCGACCTGCCGGGAGTGCCAGGACAGGCGACAGCCCCGGCCGCCTCCTCGACATAGTCTCGGCTATGCCTGCGTCGGCGCGCCTGGCCCGCGCCGCCGAATGGCGGCGCCATCCGCTTTCGAATTCTCCAGGACAGGCCACTATTCCGCGCGAGAGCGCGCCGGCCGGCCGGCGCTGGCGACGATGAGGACGCCCCCGCCGTTCCGGCCCCGCCAGCGACGCCAAGCCTCTGACGCGGGAGAGGCGGGCAGGAGCGATTCCGGTGGCCTTAGTTGCGCCGCGCCCCCCCGCTTCAAGGTCGTTCTGATGCCTGGCGTGATCTTGCCGTGGGGGCACGGCGCGGGGGGCATTCTGCGGCCGTCGGCGGCGGGCGCCGGTGCGGAGTGGGCTTGACCGCAGGATCGCGCGGGCGCCCGGCAGCGCCCGGCGGCCTTGCCGGACCGGGCTCCCGGTACGAGTGAGCCCATGGGGACCTTGTGCCAGGGTGGTAGGCTTGGCGACGTGGACGTGCTCCTTGCTACCGTGACCGCTCTTCGTGGAGCGCTGGCGGACCGGCGCGACGTCGAGCTTGTGCTGCTCTTCGGCTCCGTTGCCCGCGGGAGGGCGCGTCCAGACTCCGATGTCGATGTGGCGGTCTTGGGACTCCGCCTCGACCTCCTGGCCTTGGCTGCCGACCTGGCCGACGCCGTCAAGGGCGAAGTCGATGTCGTCGATCTTGCCCGTGCGGGATATCCCTTGACACAGGCCTTGCTGCGAGACGCCATCGTCGTGCACGAAGGTAGCTATGGAGCGGCTGCGCGTTGGCGAACGCGGGCAATTGTCGAAACCGAAACCGACCGGCCCTGGTTCGAACGCATGCAGGATGCCTATCTCAAGCGCCTCGCGCAAGGCGACCATGGTTGACGCCGCGGTCATCGCCACCAAGCTCCGAGACCTTGAGGACCGGATGGGGCGGATATCAGCTCACCGGCCGGCCGATGCCCCCGCTCTGGCTCAGGATCGCGATGCACTCGACCTTGTTTCTTTCAACCTCATGCTCGCAATTCAAGATTGCCTCGACATCGCCAGCCACCTTATCGCGGACGAGGGCTGGCCCGCGGCGGCAAGCCTTGGCGAGGCTTTCCAGCGTCTCGGCGAGCGAGGCGTCCTCACCCTCCGAACGGCTGATGCTCTCCGCCGCGCCGCCGGCCTGCGCAATGTTGTAGCCCATGGATATGCCGAAGCCAACCCTGAGCTGTTGTTTATGGCAGCACGCGATGGTCTGGTCGATCTGCGCAACTTTGCGAGTGAAGTCAGTGCCTGGGTGCGCGGGCGCGGCTGAGGCAGGCTCGTCAGGTTGGGTGTCTTTCTGGCCGCAGCGGCGGGCTCCGCACTTCGCTACAGGCCTGCGCGATAGACGCCGTTGCCGGGGACCTGGGCGTACAGGACGCCGCCGGGACCGATCAGCAGCTGCTCGATAGGCATCGGCGGCAGGCCGGGGGCGAGCTCGGCCCAGGTGGCGCCGCCGTCGCGGCTGACGATGACGTCGTTGGTGGTGCCGACGTACAGGGTCTGGGGGTTGGTTGGATCGACGGCCAGCGAGAAGGCGGCTTGCTGGCCTTGCAGCAGCAGGGTCTTGGTCTTGCCGCCGTCGGTGCTCTTGAACAGGCCGGGCTGGGTGTGGGAGGTGTCAGCCAGCGTGAAGTAGAGAGTCTGTGGCGCGGTGGGATCGACGACCAGGACTGAGATCAGCGCCGGGACGTCGATGGCGAAGTCGAGCGAGGCGCCGCCGTCCTGGCTGGCATGGAAGGTTTCTGCAAACGTCGGGGCCTGCACCAGCTTCGCCGCGTACAGAGTGGACGGTGCGGATGGCGCCACCACGAACTGGGTGAAAAACTCGTGGTCTGCGCGCAGGATCAAGCTCCAGGTGGCGCCGCTGTCAACGCTCTTGTACTGGCCTCCCGGCCCGGAGCCTGTACACGGTGGTGGGCGTCATCGGGTCGGGCGCCGGCGGCGCTATGCCCGCAAAGGGCGCTCCGGGACGCCGCCAATGGTTGGCGCGAGTCTGACTGATGAAGAATCCGCCGCCTTCGGTGTCGACAAACAGCGTGGATGGAGCCGCGGGGGAGACCGCCAGGCCCGTCACTGCGATGCTGTTGCCCAGACCGTCGTTGGCCGCCGTCCAGGTGGCGCCGCCGTCGGCCGTCTTCTGGACGCCGCTGGTCAGGCTGCCGGCGTACAGCGCGCCGGCGGTCGCCGGATCGACGGCCAGGGCGTTCAGGTCGACGGCGGCGTAGCCGGTGCTGCAGGGTTTCCAAGTGGCGCCCGCCGTCAGGCTGCGGTAGACCGCCGGCCCGGCCTGGCTGGCCGTGGCGACTCCTGCATACAGGGTGTTGGGGGCGGCCGGCGCCACCGCCAGCGCGGCAAAGGTGGCGGTGGTCGCTCCCGAAAAGACGGCGGACCAGTGCTGGCCCTGGTCGACGGACTTGAACAGCCCGCCGCCGCCGCCGCAGGCGAAGACCGCGCGGTCCGCTGCCGGTGACACGGTGACGCACGCCGCCGCCGGGTTGGTCTTGGCCAGCGGCCGCGCCTGCCAGGTGGTGCCGCCGTCGGTGCTGACGAAGAGTCCCCGGGGGTTGCCGGGATCATTCGGCCGCGCCGCCGCGTAGACGGTCTGGTGCGCCTGCGGATCGACCGCCAAGGCCACCACGGAGGGCCGACCCATCCCCTGCTGCGCCGGCAACCACGATGCGCCGCCATCGACGCTGCGGAACACTCCCTCCGTGGTGCCGGCCAACACGGTAGACGGTTATACGGGGTCCACCGTCACGGTCAGCACCTCCGCCCGCGGCCGCAAGCCCGCGCCGCTGTCGGTCCAGCTCACGCCGCCGTCGACCGACTTGCAGACCCGGTTGAAGACCGCGGCGTACAGAGTGGTGGGCGTCTGCGGATCGATGGTCAGATCGTTGGGGTCGTCGGTCACGAACAGCGACGGCAGGCCGCTGCTGGCACTGTTCCAGGTCACGCCGCCGTCGATGCTCTTGAAGATCCCGCCGCCGAGGTCGGTGATGCCCACGGGCAGGACGCCCGTCACCGCGTAGACCGTTGCCGGCGTCGCGGGGTCCACGACGACCCGCCCCACCATTCCCGGAATCAGGCCGGCGTCGCTGTGCGCCCAGCTCAGCCCGGCGTTCACCGTCTTGAAGCTCGCGCCCACGACTTCGGCCACGACGACACCTACGCCGGCGCCGAACCTTTGCCGGACGGCGGTCTCGCTCCCACTCCCACACGGTAGACGCCGTTGCCGGAGACCAAGGCGTAGAGGACGCTGCCGGGGCCGACGAACAGCTGCTGGACCGGCACCGGCGGCAGGCCGGGGGCGAGCTCGGCCCAGGTGGCGCCACCGTCATGGCTGACCAGGACGTCGTTGGTGGTGCCGGCGTACAGGGTCTGCGGGTTGCCTGGATCGACGGCCAGCGTAAAGACGGTTTGCTGGCCTGCCAGCAGCAAGGTGGCGGTGTGGCCGCCATCGGTGCTCTTGAACAGGCCGGGCTGGGTGTAGGAGGTGTAGGCCAGGTTGAAGTAAAGGGTCTTTGGCGCCGTGGGATCGACGACCAGCAGCAGCATCTGCGCCGGGGCGCTGAGCGCGGATTGAAACGAGGTGCCGGCGTTCTGGCTGGAGTACAGGGTGTCGACATAGGCCGGGGCGCCGACATCGAGAGTCACCGCGTACAGGGTCGACGGTGCGGAGGGCGCCACCGCGAACAGCGGGTCATACTCCACCGCGCCCTGCAGGATCAGGCTCCAGGTGGCACCGCTGTCCAGGCTCTTGTATTGGCCTGCCGGGCCGCCGCTGTACACGGTGGCGGGTGTGCGCGGGTCGGGCACCAGCGGCGGCATGCCCGCAAACGGCGCGCCGGGCCGCCGCCAATGGGTGGCGCGGGTCTGACTGATGAAGAAGCCGCCGTCGGTGTCGACAAACAGGGTGGCGGGCGCCGCGGGGGAAACCGTCAGGGCCGTCACCGCCGTGGTGTTGCCCAGGCCGTTGTTGGCCGCCGTCCAGGTGGCGCCGTCGTCGGTCGTCTTCTGGACGCCGCTGGTCGGGCTGCCGGCGTACAGCGTGCCGGCGGTCGCCGGGTCGACAGCCAGCGCTCTCAGGGCGGCGGCCGCGTAGCCGGTGCTGTACGGTTTCCAGGTGACGCCGGCGGTCAGGCTGCGGTAGACCGGCGGCCCGACGTTGCTGCTCGCGGCGACTCCTGCATAGAGCGTGTTGGGGGCGGACGGCGCCACCGCCAGGGCGGCAAAGGTGGCAGTGGTCTGACCCTGAAAGACGTTGGACCAGTGCTGCCCCTGGTCCACCGACTTGAACAGCCCGGCGCCGGCGCCGCAAGCGAACACCGCGCGGTCGGCGGCCGGCGACACGGTGACGCACGCCGCCGCCGGGTTGCTCTTGGCCAGGGGCCGCGCCTGCCAGGTGGCGCCGCCGTCGGTGCTGACGAAAAGCCCCTGGGGGCTGGCCGGGTTGGTCGGCTGCGCCGCCGCATAGACGGCCTGGTGGGCCTGCGGATCGACCGCCAGGGCGACGACCGGCGGCCGGCCCATTCCCTGCTGCGCCGGCGACCACGACGCTCCGCCGTCAAGGCTGCGGAACACTCCCACCGTGGTGCCGGCAAACACGTTTGCCGGTTGTACGGGGTCCACCGTCACGGTCAGCACGACCGCGCCCGGCCGCAGGCCCGCGCCGCTGTCGGTCCAGCTGGCGGCGCCGTCGACCGACTTGAAGACCCGATTGCCGACCGCGGCGTACAGGGTGTCGGGCGATTGCGGATCGATGGCCAGGTCGTTGGGGTTGTCCAAGAACGGCGACGGCAGGCCGCTGCCGGCACTGTTCCAGGTCACGCCGCCGTCGGTGCTCTTGAAGATCCCGCCGCCGGCGCCCATATCGCCTAAGATCAGGACGTTGACCACCGCGTAGACCGTCGCCGGCGCCGCGGGGTCCACGACGACACGCTGCACCACCCCCGGCACCAGGCCGGCGTCGCTGTGCGCCCAGCTCTGCCCGGCGTTCACCGTCTTGAACAGCCCCCCGACGCCCGCCGCCGCATAGGCGGTGTGCGGGTCGGCAGGGTCCACCGCCAACGACAGTGCCGCCCCCCCGACCGGACCGACCGACGTCCACGCCGTCCCCGCGCCCTGCGCGGCGCCGGGCGCCGCCGCCAGCCCGGCCGCCAGGGCGGCGATCGCCGCCACGCAAGCCAGACGAAAAAAGAACCGTCCGCCAAATGAAGCCGTGTCCGACATCAGCTGTCCTCCTTGCCGTCTGCGCCGTCGCCCGCGCCCGCGCCGTGGCGAGAATTTGCCTGCATGCTTTTCTTCTACCTGATCCTACGTCGCTGGCGACGCCCGCGTTTAGGCGAGCGTAGTGGGGCTGCCGCCGCGTTTTGCGGCCGGCGGCTCAGCGCGGCGACGAGGGGGCGCCGGGCTTGGCGGCGCTTGCATCATCCACGGCCTGGATGACCAGCACGGCCGAGCGATGGAACGGCAGGTTGATCGCGGTGCTCTCGACCAGGATCGAGTAGGTGCCTGGCTCGCCCAGGTCCAGGTCGGCGGCGTAGACGCCGGGCGCGACGGCGTGGGCGAGCTGAGTGCGCCGATTGTTGCCGGGCGGGCTGTAGAAGAGCACCTGGACGTCGGTCAGGCCGTCGATGGGGGCGCCGGTTGCCGCATTGGTCAGCCGGAAGCGCAGCGGGAAGGGGTGGTTGGCGGCGGCGCGATGGCTTTCGACCAGAAATTCGACGCGCGGCGGCGTCGCGGCCAGGCGCTTGGCGGCCAGCTGCGGGTCGGTTGCCACCTCCACGTCGAAGCAGTGGACGATGCGCGGCGCATCCAGGAAGAACGCCAGCTGATAGTGGCCGCCCGGCGGCAGGCGGGCGGTCGTCTCGTAGACGCCGGGGGCGGCTTCGTGGAGCGTGCGGTCCAGGACCAGCACGGCGCGCGGCTGGCGCTCGAAATCGGTGAAGCTGCCCATGGGGGCGGCCATCCCCTCCTGGTAGTAGTAGACCGCCTGGTCGCTGGGGTTGGCGATCAGCACCGCGGAGGCGCCGGGGGCGCGCACGATGCTGGCGGCGGGGCTGGGCGCCGCCCCCTGCCCCAGCGGGTGCTGGCCCGCCGGCACGTCCATCACCGTCACCGGCGTGCCGGCCTGGCCGATGGACTTGAGCGGCATGGTCAGCACCGTCTCGGAGTTGCGGTGGCGCACGTACGCCAGGTCGGCCGAAAAGGTCACCTGGTCGGGGCCGCTTTGGACGTGGGCCGTCTGCACGATGCGGTTGCCCGCGGTGTCCAGGATGTAGACCCGGTCGGTCGTCGGATTGACCGCGAAGCCGAACCGGCCGTCGGGCGGAAAGGCGATCGCCGCCACCCCGACGCCCGCCTTGATGCGCGTCCTGATCAGCGCGGCGCCGCCGGCGTCGCCCCTGCTGCCGGCGGCGGTCGCCGTATGGGCGCCGCTCGCCGCGCGGGTGGCGCCAGGCTTGTTCGCGTCGCCCGCTTGACTCGCGTCGCCCGCGGCGTGTGGATCGGGCGGCGCCACGCCGAAGATGGTGCCCGACGGGCCATCGGTGACGTAGGCCAGCTGCGCCTGGCGCGACCAGGCGATCGCCGCCGGTCGGCTGCCCGCCGGCACGGCGGCGGCGGCAACCGCCAGCCGCGCCACCTCGACGATCGAAACGGTCCCGGCGTCGCGATTGGTGACGAAGGCAAAACGGCTGTCGTCGCTGAAGGCGAGATCGTGCGGTCCCTTGCCGGTCGCCAGGTGGGCGACGCGCGCCAGGGTTCGCGGGTCGAAGGCGTCCACCCCGCCGTCCCAGGCCACCCACACGTAGCCGCCGTCGGGTTGCGCCGCCACCCGGCCGGGTAGCGGCCCGCTGTCCAGATTGGCGATCACCTTGAAGGTCGTGGTGTCCACGACCGCGACCTTGCCGCCGGCCGCGGGCATCGAGATGAAGAGCCGCTGGCCGCCGTCGGCGAGCGCCCAGTCTTCGCCCCTGGCGGCGAGCTGCACCATCGCCAGCAGCTTGGTGCCGCCGTAGCCGAACAGCGGATCGACGATCGACAGGGTGGCGTCGTCGTTGAGGGTGATCACGTAATAGACGTTCAGGTCGAGCGCCGCGCGCGCGAAGACGCTGCCTTGCACCAGCTCCTTGACGCGCGCCTCGCAGGTTGCCGCCGCATGTGACGCGCTATCCATCCAGGCGGCAGGGTAGGCGCCGGCCAGCGGGGCGCCGCTCGAATCGGCAAGGCGGAAACGAAACAGCGCGTCGGCCCCCTCGGCCAGCGAACCGCCGCCGCTGCCCTGGGTGGTGCTGGCGATGGCGGTGGGGGAGGCAGAGGCGGGGGACGAGACCGCAGCGGCCGGCGTGGACGAAGAGGACGAAGAGGACGAAGAGGGCGCCGTGGGCAGCACCGCGGCATCGATGGTGATGCCCTGGTCGACGGCGTGACCGCCTGCTGGGGCCGCCGTGGCCGCCGGCGCCGCTGCGGCCGCCGGCGCGCTGTCTACGGCAAAAAGGCCAACGGGAAGGAGGCCCGGCAGGAGACAGAGGGCGGCGGCGACAGCGACAGCCTTGCCGCCGCCCTCTCGGAAGACCTTCACGCTACTGCGGCGCCACCATGGACGGGCAGTACGCCGGGTTCGGCGGTCCGTCCAGCACCCGGAAGATGCCCCAGATGCCGGCGGCGAAGTGGATGGCCGGGAAGGTGCGGTACAGGTAGTCGCCCGCGACCGGCGTGGTGCCGCCCGCGCTTGGCACCACGACGTCGAAGTGAGTGAGCGGCCCAACCCCGACCCGCGAACCCTTCCATTCCGCCATCGTGGGTCCGAGCTTCAGGTTGCCGTCGGGGCATTCGTTGTGGTCGGCGTCGATCACCTGCGAAGCATACAGGTTGGTGTGGGTGAGCGGCGCCTGGCAGTGGTCGCTGTGGGTGAAGTACGGCTCTTCGGAGAAGGTGTGCCCGTACAGCTCGAACACCTCGTTGGTGACGGCGCCGCCGGGGTGCACGACGCGGAAGCGTACCGCGTCGCCCTTGGTGGCGCAGAACAGCGGCGTCTGGATCGGCACGTTGGCGGAGAAGCCGCAGGCGCCGTTGGGGCACGTGGCCTGGTCCGACAGCAGGCAGGAGAAGTCGCCGTTGGGGTTGGCTTTGCAGGTGCGCCGCGCGTCCGCGAACTGGTTGAGCACCTCGGTGCGCAGGTTGAAGGCGCCGAAGCCGCCGGCGCCGATGCGCGTGCCGCCGCTGGGAGCGGTGAAGATCACGCCGTCGTCCTGCGTTTCGAGCACGAATTCACGGAAGGTGTGGCCGCCGGCGGTAACCGTGGCGGAGGTGTGCGAGCCGGGGTCGGTGGTCCAGGTGGCACCTTCCGGCTCGATGATCAGCGAGCCGAACATGCCATAGGGATGGTGGTTGACGACGTCGGACGGCAGCAGGTTGGTGGCGCCGAACTCGACTGGAACGTGAGGGTCGGTGGCCGCCAGGTCGATGTTGCCGGCATACCAGAAGTAGGTCACCGACTGGCCGGGGGCCGCGGTCTGCTTGGGGTTGAACCCGACGTTGGCGCCGTCGCTCTGCTGCGCGTTGTACGACACCAGCTGCGGATGCAAGCCCACCGAGTGGGAAGTATTGGAGGGGATGAAGATGTTGCGCGACGCCGCCGACACGCCGTTGACCGGCTCCTGGCCCGACGAGAAACCCTGGCCCAGGGTGGTCGCGGCGGTGAGCCGGTTGTGCAGGGTGACGCGGATGCAGTCGCCGGCCGCGGCGCGCAGAACGAGCGGTTCGGCGAGCCCCGCCTTGGCGTCGTAACCCGGCACCGGCTTGCCCGCCTTGAGGGCGTTGTAGTCGGCCTGGGTGAAGTACAGGATGGCGTCGGGGGCGTACCAGCCGAGCTTGGTGTTGTACGCCAGGGTGGTGCCGCCGAACGCGTCCTTGGCGGTGGTTGCCACCACGCCGTAGCAGCGCAGCGTGTGGCCCTTGCCGTCCGTCGCGCCGCAGTCGTCCTTCATCAAGGCCGCCGGGCAGACCGACGCCGCCGCCGGCGGAGTCGCGCCGGGCACCGGGAACAGGTCCGGCAGCGGCTTGTTGTAGGCTCGCATCAACCCCCAGTTACCGGCAGTCTGTCCCTGCTTGGCACCGGTCGGCCGGTAGAGGTAGTCGGTCCAGTCCTTGGCCGCATTGTGGGTCGTCTGGCTCGGCGCCGGGGTCCTGGCCTCTTGCAGATCGGTCGGCACCTTCATGAGGTATTCGAAGTGCTCGGAGATCCCCATCGTTTCGGTTGCCCGCCAGCCGGAGTTGACGTTGCTCGGCTCGAACAGCCACTTGCCGTCGTTGAGGTGGAAGTTGTGCGGGTTCTGATGCGCGCCGACCACGATGCGCATCTGCACGTCGTCGCCGGCGTAGGTGCGCAGCAGCGGCGTGAACGGATCGTCCGCATGCACCCCCGGCGTGAGCGGGGCGTAGGGCGACTTGTGCGCGCCGGGCAGCACGCGCGGGATCGATTCGTAGACGTTGGACAGGTCGTTGACGCCCGCCGCGCCGGTGCTGTGGATGCGCGGGTAGATCGGCTCGTTGCGGTAGTTGACCGAGAAGTTCTGTGTCGCGCCGTTCAAGGTGATCAACTCGGGCTGCGAAGGCTTGCCCTGCGTCGGGAAACCCTGGCTTGCATCCGCTGCCACGTCGGCCGACGAGGTGACGATCTTGTTCATGGGGGACGGCGGCTCGACCTTGCCGGGCGGAGTGCTGGTGGCTGCCTTGGACGCTGCGGCCTTACCGGCGCCGGTGGCAACGCCGCCCTGGGGGACCACGATGCCGCTCGGCGGCGGGTCGATCGGCAGCGTGTCCTTCCAACCGATCTTGCGCAGCGTGGCAAGCCGCGGGTCCGTGGGCGGCAGGCCGAAGATGTTGCCGAAGGTCGTCACCTTGGCTCCGCTGCTGGCGAAGAAAAGGCTGCCATCCGACGGGATGCCAGGCACGTAGTTGCATGCCTTCGGCAGCTTCGAATTGCCGAAGTACGAATTGGCCGTCTTGGGATCAGGGATGGGGAGGTCGACCTCTTTGCAAACCTTGGTGTAGTAGACCGTCGACGACGGCTCGGTCGAGCACGCCTGGCTGTGATCGTTGGCGCAGAAGCCGCACGCGGCGCCGGTCGGGCAGTTCTTGAGCGGCGGCAGCACCGGTTTGGCAGTGGCCCCCGTCGGACGGTAGACCAGCATGCTGTCCTGGAAGGCGAACAGAAATTCGCGGAAGCTCTGGTCGGTCTGCTTGCCCTGGATGACGGCTTCCCAGCTGGTCGGGCCGCCGTCCTTGATCGTCACCCCGTTCTGCGTCGAGGTGCGGTCGCCAAGCTGGCTGCCGTTTTCGTTGTTGTGCCAGACCGAGCCGGTCGGCTCGGCCACCAGCGCCGCATACAGGCCGATCTGCTGGTGGGTCGAGGGACCGAAATGGTCGTGGGTGAAGACCGTGCGCAGGGTGTTGTCCTGGCCGGCGTCGTTGAGCGTCGGATCGACGTACCAGCGCTGCACCGTCGCCTGCGCGCCGCACCAGCGGCCGCCCTCGACGTCTTTGTCCGGCGACAGCTTGCAGCTGCAACGCTCGGCATTGACGTCGCCGCGGGCGCAATCGGGATCGGCGCCGAAGAACTTGATGAACTTGGCGTGCAGCGGCCCGGTTTCGGCGCCGCCGGCGCGGATGAAGTTACCCTTGTTGAAGGCGTTGATGCGCTCGACCACCTCGTCGGGCGCCAGCGTCCCGTCCTCGTAGTTCCAGCCGTTGGCGGCGCCGTCCGACGAGGTGACGTCGAACTTCACCAGGTGGATGTGCTGGCCCAGGATGTCGGTCGGCGTGCGCACCTGGAAGTCGTCCAGCTCGTACGTCTTGGGCACCAGGTTGGCAAGCACGTAGTGCACGCAGTCGTTGGAGTTGGCGCGCATGAAGAACGGCTCGGGCGGCTTGCGCAGCGTCGTGCCGCGCAGACCCATGAAATCGAACACGTCGCCCCACAGCGCGGTCATGCGCTGCTGCGGATAGTGCCAGCCCTCCTTGTTGAACACCGCGTCGGTCTGAAAGTCGGCTGCCCAATACGACAGGCGACCCATGCCGGCCGGGACGTTGCCGTCCATGTCGACGCACGGATCGGCGTAGGGCGCGCCCGACACCGCCTTGTTGCCGTTGGTGCGGAATTCCGAGGGCGTCCCTTCGGGAGTGATCGTCTTGTGCTCTTTCTCCTGGTGGAACGCCATCGCGACCTTTTCGATCGCGGTGCCGTTTTCGGGCAGCTCCAGACCGTTGGCTTTTTCGACTTCCTTGCTGTAGTCGAGCGGGTTGATCGCCGCCGCGTGCGCCACGCCGTCGGGCTCCACGATGTGACGCGGCAGGCCGCCGTCCAGCGCTTCACAGACGCCCGCCGAGCCGGCGCAGGCCGCGTGCCATTCGCTGCACGGTTCGCCGCTGTTCGAGCATGCCAGCGCGAAGTCGAGCGGCGGATGCGGCGCGCGGGTGCCGGCCACGCCGGGGATGAAGAACGGATAGCCGGGGTTCTTGAACTTGTCGCCGGCGCCGGCGGCGTCGGTCGCATAGATGCAGTCGGTGAAGTTGAAATCGGTGCAGACCTGGACCTTGGTTTCGACCTTGCCGGGCTGGTCCGGCACCGGCGTGTGCACCAGGCGCACGGGGGCCGGCTCCGGCGCCATGGCCAGGGTCGGCAGCGGCACGATCGCCGGAGTGGGCGTGCCGGCCACGATCTCGGCGTCCGGCAGGGCGCGCGAATCCTTGGTCGGAATGCCTTCCGGATAGTGATTCAGCGCGGTGCCGTCTTCGAAGGTGTCGTGCACCCGCCACAAGCCCCACATGCCGGCGGCGAAGTGCGGGTAGAAGTGGCAATGGAAGATGGAGTCGCCGACGGTCAGGTTCTTGTTGCCGGCGCCGCGGTGCACGGTTTCAAGCGTGAAGCCGGTGCCGGGTCCGATCGCCTGGCTGTCCAGGTAGTGGCCGTCCGAGCTGTTGGGCGAGTGCAGCCACTGGTGGGCGTGCAGGTGGTGCAGGTGGTGCAGGTCGGAGCCGCCGTGCAGGATGCGGAAGTGGGTGTGGTCGCTCAGGTAGGCGTGGTACACGTTGGACGGATCGTCGGGGTAGTACGCCTGCGTGGCTGGTTGCTGCTTCGTGCAGCTGTACTTGGTGTAGTCGTTGGGAGCCGGGTTGGGGCAGCCGGCGTCGGCCTGGCTGTTGACGACCATCGCCGGATCGCCGTTGGGCCACGAGCTCAGGAAGAACTCTTCGTACTTGCAGTCGGTGCAGCCCGCCGTGGGCCCGACGTCGAAGCGGTTGGCCAGGATCTCGGAGCCGATGCCACCCATGCCGTAGTTGATCGCGAAGGTGTCGGAGACGCTCACCAGCGAATTGACCAGCTGCGGCGCGCCGTACAGGCCGGCGAAGGCCTGCGTGGTGTTCAGCATCTCGTGATAGATGATGGTGAACTCGCGGAACGGTTCCAGCCGGTCGGGCGAAACCGCGATCTCGTGGAAGCTGGGCAGCGCCTTGTCGCTGTCGGGGAAGCGGCCGGCGTGCGGACCGGTGATGATCGCCGTCAGGTCGCTGTGCACGATCTCGTGGCCGTCGAGCATGGCCAGGATCGGCAGCCCGCTGTGTGCATGACCCTGGGGATACCGCTTGGTGTAGTCGATCTCGGGGAGCTTCGCGGGATCGGGACGCGTGCAGACGCCGTTGTCCCACGTGCTGTCCTTGCTCGCCAGGCACAGGTCTTCGTGGTTCACCTGGCTGCGGTACCACTCGGCGCCGGCAGGCTCAACGATCAGCGCGCCGAACAGCCCCTGCTGCAGCTGACCGCCGTCGCCGTTGCCGCCGTCGGCCAGGCTGAACGTGTCGCCGGTGCTGTACAGCAGGAATTCCCCTTCTTCCGGGGCATACAGCTGATACGTGATCGGCGGCAGGCCAGGCAGAACCAGGCTGCCGGTGCCCCCGGGCGGGGTGCCCTGGCCGTTCAGGCCGACCCACGATCCGTCGTCGGCCGGCCGGTTGAACCAGTTGAGCCCCTGCACGTGCACGCCGGTGGCGCGGGTGGAGGGCTGGCCGGCTTCGGGCGTCGGCGACACCAGGTTGCGGAACTCCACCTGCAGGCACTGCCCGCGGTTGACCCGCAGCACCATCGGCCGGGCGCGCTTGTACTTTTTCAGCTGCACCTGGCCCGCCTGCCAGGTCGTCCAGTCCGCCGTGTTGGCGTTGGTCGACGTCTTGCTGGACGGTTCGACGTCGCCGGCCAGGGCATAGATCATTGCGTTGGGGAGGGATGCCCCCAGGCGGTTGGCGGTGATGGTCGCGTCGAGCGCCACCACCCGCGCCGTGACCGTCTCCGTGCACGGCGCGCCGCTCTGCGCCATGGCGCCTGCCGGCACCATCCATGCGGCCAGCATCAAAAGGGCCGCGGGCGCCCACCGCGAAACACTGCAAGCAAAGGTGGGCCAAAGTGTACGACGGAGCACTGCCGAGCTCTCCATATCTCCTCCCGTTGGCAAGTACTACCAGCCGCTGACCCCTACGCGATCGGCCCATCTTGGAGGTCAGGTCCCCCCAAAGGCCATGGATCAGAATCGCGGCATAATCACTGTGTTGGCGAGTACTTTAGCACGTGACGAGGCGCACCCGCAACGCCTCGATCACCCCCTCGCGCCCCCGCCCCGCGCGCCCCCGCGAGCGACGCGCGGGCGCCACAGTGCGCCGCCGCGCCGGAGAAGGCGGCTAGGTCAGCAGGCCGAGGCGCTTGATGGCGGCTTGCAGGGTGTCGATGGTGACGGGCTTGGTGAGGTGGATGGCGAAGCCGGCGGCGCGGCTGCGGCGGAGGTCTTCGTCGCGGCCGTAGCCGGAAAGGGCGATGCCGCGCAGGGCGTAGCGGCCGGAGAGGCGGCGCATGAGGTCGTGGCCGTCGCCGTCGGGGAGACCCGGGTCGCTGATCACCAGGTCGATGCCGCCGCGGTCGGCCGCGCGCACGGCGTCCGCGATGGTGCCCGCGACGCTGACTTGCAGGCCCAGCAGCCGGAGGAGCTGATCGATGGCCTCGGCGGTGTCGGCGTGATCTTCGACCAGCAGGATGTGGCCCTGCGGCGCGGCCGGCACGCTGACGGCGGGCGCCGCGCCGGACGTCGCCGTCGCCGGCATCGCCGTCGCCGGCGGCGCCGTGGCGGCCGCGACCGATGCGACCGATGCGTACGATGCCGACTGTGCGTCCGCGGCAGGCGCGCCGGCGTCCGCGTGCCCGGCGCCCGCCGCGGCGAAACCGGACGCGGCGTCGAGCAGCGGCAGCAGCACGGTGAAAGTGGCGCCGCCGTCCTGGCCGGGGCTGGCCGCGGTCAGGCTGCCGCCGTGGGCGGCGACGATGGCGCGGCTGATGGCGAGCCCCAGGCCCAGGCCGCCGAAGCGCCGGGCGGTGCCGGACCGGCCCTGGTCGAAGGCGTCGAAGATGTGCGGCAGCGCCTGGGCCTCGATGCCGATGCCGGTGTCGGCGATCTCGATCGCCAGGTTGCGCGGCGGTGGCTGCTGCTGGTGCCGGTGCTCCGGCCGCTCGCGATCGGATGGGGCGGCGGCGCGGGGGGCGATATCGGAGCCGGGGGCGCCGGGAGCGCCGGCACCGGCGACGGCGGCGTCGGGGGCGGGCGCCGTGGCGACGAAGGTGCGGATGCGGATGGTGCCGCCGGCGGGAGTGAATTTGACCGCATTGCTCAACAGGTTCCAGAAGACCTGCGCCAGGCGTGCCGGGTCGCCCCAGACCAGGTGCTCTGCGGCGCCCAGGTCGCTGGTCAGGTTGCGCGCCGCAAGCTCCCGTTCGCCGCAGGTTTCGCAGGCCTGGCGGAGGACCGACCGCAGGTCGGTCGGCTGGCTGTGCAGCTCCAGCTTGCCGCGCGTGCTGCGGGTCAGGTCCAGCAGGTCGTCGATCAGCCGCGCCTCCAGGTCGATGTTGCGGCGGATGACGGCAAGGTCGGCCTGCAGCGGCGGCGGCAGCGCGGCGTCGGCCTCCAGCTTGGAGGCGATGGCCAGGACCGGAGTCAGCGGCGTGCGCAGCTCGTGGCTGAGGGTTGCCAGGAAGTGGTCCTTGGCGTGGTTGGCGGCTTCCAGGTCGCGGTACAGGCGCGCGTTGTCCAGGGCCACGGCGGTGCGCCGGGCCAGCTCGATGGCGACCGTCAGGTCCTCGTGCTGGTGGCTGCGGAGGGAGTCGCCATAGACCAGGTGCCAGACCCCCAGGGTGCGGTCGCGTGCCACCAGCGGCAGGCTGACCAGCGAGCAGGGGGAGAGGGCGGCGACGATCGCCGTGCCGGGACCGGCCGCCAGCGCGGCGGGGATCGCCGCCGCCGATCCGTTGGCGAGCAGCACCGGCTCGCCCGTGCGCATGACGGCTGCCGCGACCGACCCGTCGTGCCACGCGGGCGGCGTGGACTGCAGCTCGGTGAGCTGGCGCTGGCGCTCGCTGTCGGGCGACTTGCTGACGACGCGCTGGCCGTTGGAGCCGCGGTCCTTCAACAGGTCGATGACGCACCAATCGGCGAGCCTGGGCACCGCCAGCCGGGCGCCGGTTTCCAGCGCTTCGCCGGGCCCCAGCCAGGCGGACAGCAGCTCGCCGGCGTCGGCGAGCAGGCGCAGGCCGTCTTCGGCGCGCTTGCGCTCGGTGACGTCTTCGACGAAAGCGACAAACCCCAGGACTTCGCTGCCATGGACGTGCGGCACGAAGCTGGCGCGCAGGCAGCGCTCACCCAGGTCATTGCCCAGGGGGGCCCAGCGCTCGCACGAAATCTGGCGCCCGGCGAGCGTCGCGTCGATCGCCTCCTTGAGCACGCCGAAGGCGCCCTCGCCCAGCACCTCCGCCATGGTCCGTCCCGAGATCTGGTGCACCGGCATGCCGAACCAGGCCTCGTAACGGCGGCTGTTGAAGCGGTAGCACAGGTCGCGGTCGACGTAGGCGACCAGCGCGGGCAGCGAATCGGTCACCAGGTGGAGCTGGCGGATGAGGTCGGCGGTATCGAGCGTGTACACCTGCTCGCCGCCGGGCGCAAGCATCACGAACGCATCCACCTCGCCGCGGCGGATGGCGCTCACCGTCTCTTCGGGCTCGGCCAGGCGCGCCCGCAGCTCGGCAATTTCTACCAGCAGCTCCTGGCGGGATTTGGCGGCGTCGATGGCGTCGGTGGCGGCGTTGGCGTCGGTCATAGGTCCAGCGTTGGTATCTCGGGCGGGTCGCTGGACCGCGCATCATCTCCGCGGCAGCACATCCAATCCCACCAGCACCCGTTCCGTCTGTGACAGGTCGCCGATGATCTTGCGCATCGGCGCCGGCAGCTTCCTTACCAGGGTCGGGATCGCCAGGATCTGGTCCGCCCGCGCCAGGTGCGGGTTGGCCATGAGGTCGATCACCTCGACCCGATATCTCCCTGCAAGATGCTCGCCGCAGATCTTTTTGAGGTTGCTGAGCGCCGCCATTGAGCGCGGGGTCTGGCCGGCGACGTAGAGCCGCAGGTCCCAGGTTCCCTCCTCCTGCTCGGGCGGGAGCGATGGAGGCGATGGAGACGAGGTGGTCTGGTCGTGGTTGCTCATAGCCGTTCCTTCCGAGCCGGCGAGCGGCCGCCGGCCCCCTCTGTCTGGCGCTTTTGCGCCATGTCCTGCCGCAGGCGGGCGTCGTCTTCGCGGCGGCGTTGCTCGCCGGCGAGCAGCGCCTCCAGGCGCTCCTCCTCGACTTTGAATTCGTGGCGCAGCAGGGCGATGCGGTTTTCCACGTCCTCGCGCTTGAGCTCCACTTCGCGCCGCCGCCGCTGCACCTCCAGCTGCCAGTCCGCCATCTCTTTGTCCTGTCGCGCCTGCTCCGCGGTGCGCGCCGAGCCGACCAGGATGCCGGCAGGACCTACAAAAACCTCCGACAGCCGGATGCCGTGGTCGGTCAGCAGCAGCTCGCGCGTCTGCCGCGAGTGACCCATGCCGCGCGACTTGAACAGCGACAGGGTGCGGTTGCGCTCGCCGCCCGCTTCGACGTCGCTCAACACCAGCCAGCTGTCGATCAGCGACGAGACGCCGACCACGGATTCCTGTTCGTTGCGGTGTGGCGTCGTCAGGCTGGTGTACAGGGCGGTGACGCGGCGCTCCTTCAGGAAGTCCAGCAGCCGCACCAGCAGCGACCGCACGTCGTTGGCGGAGCTGGTGGACAGGAAGGTGCCGATCGAATCGATCACGACCATCTGGGCGTCGGTGTCGCGCACCGCGCGGTGGATCACCGCCAGATGGCTTTCCAGGCCGTGCAGCGTCGGCCGCGCCGCGTGGAAGCGCAGCAGCCCCTCGCGCAGTGGGGTTTCCATGTCGAGGCCGATCGATGCCATGTTGCGCACCACCTGGTCGTGCGACTCCTCGAAGGAGAAATAGAGGCACTTTTCGCCGCGCTTGCAGGCTGCGGCGACGAAGGACGACGCCAGGCTGCTCTTACCGCTGCCGGCAACGCCGGAGATCAGGACGCTGCTGCCGCGGTAGAAGCCGCCGCCCAGCATGGCGTCCAGGTCCGGCACGCCGCTCGAGATCCGCTCGCGCGACACCTTGTAGTCGAGGCCGGCGGCGGTGATCGGCAGCACCTCCAGGCCTTCGCTGTCGATCAGGAAGGGGTATTCGTTGGTGCCGTGGGCCGAGCCGCGGTACTTGACGATGCGCAGGCGGCGCGTCGCGATCTGGTCCACCACCCGATTGTCCAGCAGGATGACGCAGTCCGACACGTACTCTTCGATGCCGAAGCGGGTGAGCGCGCCGTCGCCGCGTTCGGCGGTGATGATCGCCGTCACGCCGCGGTCCTTGAGCCAGCGGAAGAGTCGCCGCAGCTCGGCGCGCAGGATGGCCTGGTTGGTGAGACCGCCGAAGAGCGCTTCCAAGGTGTCCAGGACAACCCGTCTGGCGCCGATCGCGTCGATGGCGAAACCCAACCGGATGAACAGCCCCTCCAGGTCGTAGTCGCCGCTCTCCTGGATCTCGCCGGGTTCGATGTGCACGGTGTCGACGGTCAGCAGGTGCTGCTTCGCCAGGGCGTCCAGGTCGAAGCCCAGCGAGCGGACGTTGGCGCTCAGCTCGTCGGCGTTCTCCTCGAAGGCCAGGAAGACGCCGGGTTCGCCGCACCGCGTCGCGCCGTGCACCAGGAAGTGCATCGCCAGGAGCGTCTTGCCGCACCCGGCGCTGCCGCACACCAGGCTGGGCCGGCCGGCCGGCAGGCCGCCGCCGGTGATCTCGTCGAGACCGGCGATGCCGGTGGCGGCCTTGGGCAGCGCGCCGGCGGCGGTCTGCACGCGGCTGTGGCTGACGGTGGTCGGCGGCGGTGCGGGCCGCTGGTCGCTGTCCGTCGTCTTGCTCATGGCGTTGGTCTGGCGCCTTACCCTGACGATAGCGACCCTCGCTGTATCCGGCCGCCGCCTGCCCGTGCCTGCCGCGGGTGGGAAGCGGTCGGAGTATACACCTCCGGCATGGTGGCGCCGGGTGACGACAGCATCCCCCTGGCCGCCGCCAGGGCTGCCGCCAGGGGGATGCGGGCGGGGCGGTTGCGGGCGGCGTCGAAGAGGGCCTGGCTGAGCGGTCCCGCGGGCTGGGAGTGGACCAGCTTTTCGTGGTGGGCAAAGTAGAGGGTGGGCGTGGCGGCGGCTTCGGCCAGGTGGATCGGGGCGCTGTCGTTGGAGACCAGCAGGCGCGCGCCGGCGACCAGGGCCGCCAGGGCGCCGAAGGAATCCCGGCGGATGACGATGCGGCCGCGGTCGGCGGCGCCGGCCTGCCCGCGGCGCAGGTGTTGCTCCACCGCGGCGAGCACCGCGGCGTCGCCGGCGCCGCCTTCGATCAGCACGTGCAGGCCGTCGGCCGCCAGGCCCAGCGCCAGGGCGGCGAACTTGCGCGCCGGCCAGCGGGTCGACGAGCGCGCGCCGGGGGTGAGCACCGCGAAGGGGGCGTCGCCGATCCCGGCGGCGGCGAGCGCCGCGGCGGCTTCGTCGCGCCAGGCGGCGCACAGCGGCAGCTCGATGCGGCGGTCGACCGAGCCCGCCGGCGCGGCACCGGGCAGCGGATCGAGCGCGTGCAGCAGCAGGCGCGGGCTGGGCAGGGTGTTCCAGAAAAACCAGGCCTCGTGGGTGAACAGCGGCGACGCCTCGCGGCCGTCGTCCGCCGCGTCGAAGTATTCCAGGTTGACCCGCCAGGGAATGCCAAGCTGGGCCGCGGTTTCAGCCAGCCACCGTGCCGCCGGGCGCCGCACAAACGCGAACAGTGCGGCGTCGAAGCGGCGCGCCGCCAGCTGCTGCACCAAAAGCTGCCGGGGGGAGAGCCCGGCCGCGCCGTGCGGATTGACCAGAGGGTCCAGCGGGTCGAGCGGATCCAGCTGTGCCAGCGGGCTCGCCGCCTCCGGAGGATGCAACGGGTTCACCCGGTCCGGCGGGTTCGCTGGGGTCGGGCTCACGGGCTTCAGCGCGTTCGGAGTGTTCGGTGTCTTTGGCGATTCCCGTGGGTCCGGCGGCAGGATCAGCAGCTCACCCAGCCGCGGATTGGTTGCCAGCGCCGGCACCGCGCCCGGGGCGGCCAGCACGGTGATCCGGACACCGGGCAGCCGGCTGTGCAGCGCGCGCAGCAGCGGCGTCAGCCACAGCGCGTCCCCCAGATGGGAGCGCGCCTGGAAGACCAGCACGCTGCGGACCGGGGCGGCGGGGCCGGGCGCCGCGGTCAGCCAGTGCGGCGAGTCCGCCGCCAGCGCGGCGGCGAACGCGTCGCCCGCCGCCCGCGCCGCCGCCCCGTCGGGCAGCCGCCATTGGAAGGCGCGCGGCACCGGCGCCAGCCACCAGCCGGGCCGCCCGGCAATGCGCTCTGCGATGGCGGCGTCGTCGCCCAGCAGCACGCCGGCGGCGCCCGGCCGGGCGAGGCCGCCGGGGCTCCAGGGCGGTGCCCCTCCGTCGGGCGCCGCGGCGCCGCCGGGGATCCGCGCGACCGCCGCCGCCGGGAGCAGCGCAAAGGGGGCGTCGGTGGCCAGGGCCGAGCGCAGCCAGACCCGCGTGCGCACCGCGGGCCGCGCCGCCCCCAGCCCCTCGAGCAGGCCGTACAGGCCGGCGAATTCCAGCCGGTGATGCACCGGCTGCCCGCACACCAGCTCCAGGTCGAAGCCCGCGGCGACCCCCTCCTGTGCCGCGACGGCGTCCAGGGCGCGCAGCAGGCCGGCGACGGTCGCGGGCAGCACCGGCAGGGGCAAGGTTCCCGCCGGGCGGCGAAGCTGTGGCTGGGGATCGGTCATCAACCGGGTTGGAGCAGTCGATCGCGCGCGCCGGCGCCGGCGCGGCTGCCGGCACCCCGGTGCAGTATTATAGTGCCACCTTACAGCCGCCAAACGAATCGATGGGTCACGGGGCAAACGACGAAACCTGGCTGCGCGAGCGGCTGCGCCAGGTCTACTGGCTGGGGGGCTCGGCCTGCTCGGGCAAGACCGCCGTGGCGCGCCGCCTTGCCGCGGCGCACGGGCTGGCGGTGTACCACACCGACGACTCCTTCGAGCGCCATCGCCGGCAGGCCGATCCGCGCCGCTACCCGGCGTTCTGCCGCGTCGGCGACCTGGCCGTCGAAGCGCTGCTGGCGGCGCCGGCTGATGAGCAGGCCAGCGAAATGCTGGCCTTCCACCGCGAGCACCTGGAGCTGGTGATCGCCGACCTGGCGGCGGCGCCGCCGGACCAGCCTCTGCTGGTCGAAGGAACGTGCCTGCTGCCGGCGCGCGTCGCGCAGCTGGCGGCGGGGCCCGCGCGGACCCTGTGGCTGCTGGCGACGCCGCGGTTCCGGCGCCGCAGCTACCGCCGGCGCGGCCCCTGGGTGGAACGCATGCTCGCCGCGTGCGATCAGCCGGCGGCGGCCTTCGAGCGCTGGATGGCGCGCGACGACGCGCTGGCCGACTGGCGCCGGCAGCAGCTTGCCGCCCTCGGTCTGGCATGGCGCGACGTCGACGGCAGGCGCCCGCCGGCAGAAGAGGCCGCCGCCGTGGCAGCCCATTTCCAGCTCGCCGTGCCGGCGGGCGTGGGCTGATGAGCGCGCGGCGCGCAGTGGGCGATACGCCAGGCCGGCGCGGGCAGTGGGCGATGACGGGCCGGATGCCGCGCCAACCGGGAAGGAGGCAGTGCCGATGGAAGACACCGTAGCGGCGGCGGGCGCCACCGACGCCGAGCGCTATTTCTTCGAGGCCAACGGCTACCTGGTGATCCACGACGCCCTGGGGCCGCGCGACCTGGCGCGGGTGTGCGCCGCGGGCGAAGCCGCCGCCGCGCGCTGGCGGGCCGATCCGGCGCTGCCGGGGCCGCGCCGCGCCGACCTGGAAAGCATCCTGGCGATCGTCGAATACGACCCGGTGTTCCTGGAGGTGCTGGAAAACCCGCGCGTCCTGCCGGTGGTGCGCGACCTGCTGGGCCCGGATCTCATGCTGGTCGACAACGACTACTTTCTCACCCCGCCCGGCGCCACGATCCGCCGCGGCTGGCACTACGACGAATCCTTCCCCGGCGTGTATCACCCGCGCTCGCGGCTGCTGGTCAAGGTGTTCTACGTGCTGCAGGACATCCCGCCCGGCGGCGGCGCCACGCTGGTGCTGCCCGGCTCGCACTGCTTTGCCGCCGACCTGCGCCTGCCCAACTCCGAGGTGCCCGAAGACCTGCCGGGAAGCGTGCCGCTCCACCTGCCGGCGGGGGCCGCCTATCTGATGTCCGGGCGCACCTATCACTCGGCCGGCACCAACCGCTCGGCGCTCTACCGCAAGCTGCTGATCTATACCTATGGGCACAAATGGATGCGCGTCTGGGACAGCTACGAACCCTCGGCGGCGCTGGCGGCGCGCGCCGAGCGGCCGATCACCCGCCAGCTGCTGGGGCTGACCGATCCCTATGGCGCCAACGCGCCCCTGGCGGCAAGCGACGGCCAGGCGGCCGCCCAGGTGGAAGCGTGAGCGCGGCCACCCTGTGCGACGACGAGCGCCTCTTCTTCGAGGCCAACGGCTACCTCATGCTGGAAGGCGCCCTGACCGCCGCCGAAGTCGCCCGCCTGCGCCAGGTCACCGACGAAGCCGAGCAGCGTTTTCACCGCAACCCCGATCTGCCGGGCTCGCGCCTGCCGGAATTCCTTGAGCTCGAAGCCATCATGGAGTATCACCAGCAGCTCTTCGATCTCGTCGAGCACCCCCACGTCTTCCCGCGCGTGCGCCAGGTGCTGGGCCCCGACATCGCCGTGATCGATCACGCCTACTACGTCACCCCGCCGGGCGGCGTCGTCACCGGCAGCGCCTGGCACACCGACCTGGGCAAGCGCATTCACGGCGTCTACAACCCGCGCTCGATCCTGATGGTGCGGGTGATGTACACCCTGGACGACGTCGGTCCGAACGACGGCGCCACCCTGGTGCTGCCGGGCTCGCACCGCTTCACCCCCGACGTCGCGGTGCCGCGCGTCGAAGTGCCCGAGCAGATGCCCGGCAGCGTGCGCCTGACATGCCCGGCCGGCAGCGCCTACCTGTTCAACGGCAACATCCTGCACTGCCCCGGCAACAACCGCGGCACCCGCAACCGCCGCATGCTGCTCTACAACTACGGCCACCGCTGGATGCGCATGTGGAAAGGCCACGACCCGTCGCCATGGCTGGCCCAGCGCGCCACCACCCCCATGCGCCGCCAGCTCCTCGGCCTCGGCCGCCACTACTACGGCGCCGACGCCCCCTGCGAACCCGCCTGAGCGCCGGTCTCCTCGATCGTTGCCGGACGCTTGCCCGCCCGGTGGTGCAGCAAGCCGGGAAGATCTCCCAGGGGGGAGGGCGGCGTCAGGCGATGGTAGGAGAGGGCCTGGACGCTGTTGCCCAGCCAGCGCGGCCAGGCGCGGGCCAGGGCGAAGCCGACTTCGGCGGGCCAGGTGGCGAAGCGCCGGCGGTAGAGCACCTGGTCGCGGTCGACGTCCACCACGCGCAGCTCGTTGCGGTCGGCCAGCGCGAAGGCGTAGATGCCGCCGGCGATCTGCTGCACGTCGTGCAGCCAGCGGGAGCCGACGGCGAAGCGGTGGGCGATGCGGCCGCCGTCGTCCAGGACGATCAGGGCGCCGGCGGTGCTGTCGGCAAAGTAGAGGCGGCCGGCGTCGTCGAAGCGGGCACCGTGGCAGCCGACGAAGCCGCGGGTGACCTCCTCGTAGCGCTCGCGCTGCAGGTCGTAGACCCCGATCGCCCCCTGGATCAGGGTCGATACCGCGATCCAGCGCCCGCTCGCGTCGGGAAAGGCGGCGTTCACGTGCGCCGCCTGCAGCCGGTCCGGGACGTAGTGGCGGCGCAGGTCCAGCTCCGGGGTCAGCGGATAGGCGCGCGGGTAGACCGTCGCCGGCAGCGGCAGCCGGCGGACGACCGCGGCGGCGGCGTCGTCGACGACCAGCAGGGCGTCCGCCGCCGAGCACGACAGCACGGCGCCGCCGCCGGGCAGCGGCGCCACGGTGTGCAGGCCCGCCAGGTGCGGGTCTTCGCAGCGGCCGGCGAGCTCCGGGCGGGCCGCCGCCAGGCGCGTCACCAGGGCGGCGGACCGCCGCAGGCGCCAGCTCTCCAGGTGGTGCTCGCAGCCCACCAGCAGGTGGTGCGCGTCGACGAAAGCGGCGTGCTGGATGCGGACGCGGCTGCGCAGGGCGCCCAGCGGCAGCACCCGGACGCGGCCGCCGTCCTCGACCACGCGATACAGGCTGAGGCCGCCGCTGTACAGGTGCGTCGCCGGCGGCAGGCTGGCCGCGGGCGGCGGGCGGCGCAGGCGGTCCGCATCGCCGAAGCGGCGCTCCAGGAACTGCGGCGAGCAGCGCTCCAGGTTGGTGCGCCGGCTCGAATGGGTCAGGCAGAGCAGCCCCAGGATGCGCATGTGCCGCCGCCGCCGGTGTCTCGCCGCCGCCGTTCAGAGCCCGCGGCCGAGCAGGGCGTGGATGCGGTCCAGGTACAGGCCGGCGACCGCCTCCTGCGAGCACAGCCGCGCCACCTTGCGGCGCAGCGGCGCGCCGACGCCGGGGCCCAGGCGGGCCAGCGCCTGGCGCAGCGATGCGACGTCCGGTTCGCCGTCGCGGCTGTCGACGAACAGGATCTCGTCGGCGAACACCTGCGGCAGGGCGCCGACGCGGGTGGCGATCACCGGCACCCCCAGCATGCCGGCCTCCACGACCACCATCGGAAACCCTTCGCTGGCCGACAGCACGACGACCGCGTCGACGCTGCGCAGCAGCGTGCCGATCGCCATGCCCGGCGGCAGCAGGTGCAAGCGCTGGGTGGTGCCGTGCGCGGCGGCCAGGGCCGCCAGGCCGGCGCGGGTCTGCTCGGCGGTGTCGATGCCCTGCACGACCAGGTTGCAGTCGAGCTCCGCCAGGCGCTCGACCAGCCAGGCGGCGCGCTTGAACAGCAGCAGCCTGCCCAGGAAGCCCAGGATCGGGGGATGCCGCGATCGTGCCGTCCGCGCCGCGCCGCCGGCGAACAGGCGCTGGCCGCTGCCGCGCAGGCGATCGCGTGAGCACGGGTTGGGGATGACCACGGCGTCGTCGATGCGGTCGCGCATCACCGGCGACACGCAGGCGCAGTCGTCGATCACGTGCCGCCAGCGCCGGTGGACGTCGACCTCCTGCTCCTTTTCCGTGTGCACCACGCGCAGCGAGCGCGGCCTGCGGGTCATCGACGCCAGCGCCCGCGGCACGGCGGGATTGAGCCCGTACCACAGCGCCACGTCCTGGTCCTCCAGGGCCGCCACCAGGTCCTGGCCGGTGGCGGCCACCGTCGCCGTGCCGAAGCGCGCCACCAGCTCCGGCGCCAGGTCGAAGAGCGGCTGCGGCCGCGCGTCGGCGTTGGGATCGTTGGGATCGCGGCGGGCCGGCAGCGGCGCGCCGCCCGGCACCTGGTCCAGGACGCAGACGGACACGGCGGCCCGGCGGCGCAAGGCCTCGGCCACCGCGATCATCGCGGTTTCGCCGCCGCCCAGCTCGCGGTGGGGGAAGACCACGCAGACGCGCGGCCGCGCGTGCCGCCCCCGCCGTCCCTGCCGCAGCGGTGCGAGCGGCGGCCGCTTGGCGCCGATCCCCGCCTTGCGATGGGCGATGAAGCTCCCCCAGGGGTGGGGACCGCCGGGGTCGAGGTGCACGACGTGGGTGGCGGCCAGGGCGTCGGCGATGCGCGGCGGATTGAACGGGAAGTGCCATTCGCCGCGAATCCAGCCGACGCGGTGCAGGCGGCCGGCCGCCGCCAGGCGCGCCAGGATCTCGCCCTCCGCGCCCTCGCAGTCCAGTTTCAACAGGTCGATCTCGGGGTTGCCGTGGCGGTCGAGCAGCTCGATCACGTCCAGCGCATCCACCACCACGGTGGCGGCGGCGCCTTCGCCGTGCGCCAGCGCCGCGCCCACCTCCTCGACGCGGCTGGCCGCGGCGTTGCCGTCCGCGTTGGCGCCGCCCTGGCGCAGCCGGGTGGTGCGCGCCCCCGGCCGGCCGAGCACCGCGCCGGCAAACACGCTCACCCCGTCCAGGCCGCCGACGTTGTGCGCCAGCAGGGCGGCGCTTTCGGGGTCCGGCTCGGCGGCGATCACCCGCGCCTCGGGCCACAGGCGTTTGACCTTCAGGGTGAAGGCGCCGACGTGGGCGCCGACGTCGAGCACCGTGCGCGGGCGGTCGCCCGCCGCGCAAAGCGGCGCCAGCTGGTATTCGTCGCCTTCCAGGATGGAGCGCACCACTTCCTCGTCGCAGCGCCGCCCCGGCGGCTGGGCGCGCACCCAGAGCGTGAAGCCGGCCACTTCGATCGGCGCGGCATCCAGCAACAGGCGGGTGGCGACGACGAGCTGCAAGCGGCTCCTCCTTGGTCAGGCCCCGGATCGCGTGGGAGGCTCGGCCGGCATGGTATATTCTCCGCGCTCTTTATGGAAAGCCTCATCAGGGTGCTCCCATCGGCTCCCCTCGCCATCCACCGCCGGAACGCTCGTGCCGGAGCTCTGGCGATGCTCCTGCTGGCCGCCTCCTGGGCCGGGGCTCCCGCTGGCGCCGCTGGGGCCGCGGCGGTTCCGGTCGTCGCCTCGGGCGACCTGCGCATCCCGGACGTGACGCTGCTCGACCAGGACGGCCGGCCGGTGCGGTTCTGGAGCGACCTGGCGCGGGACAAGGTGGTCGCGGTCAGCTTCGTGTTCACCACCTGCACCACCATCTGCCTGCCCATCGGCGCCAACTTCGGGCGCCTGCGCAGCCAGTTGGGCCGCCGCGCCGGCGCCGACGTCCAGCTCATCTCGATCAGCATCGATCCCGAAGAGGACACGCCCGCCCGCCTCAAGTCCTGGGCCGCCAGGTTCGGCGGCGGACCGGGCTGGACGCTGCTCACCGGCCCGTCGCGGGACGTCGATCGTCTGCTGCGCGCGCTGCAAGCGTATACTCCCGATTTCCGCAACCACTCGTCGCTGATCTTGGTTGGAAACGCGGCGACGGGAACCTGGCGGCGGATCTCTGGCCTGGCGCCGGCGGACCAGATCGCCGCGCAGCTCACCAGCCTGGCGGCGCCGCAACGGCCGGTGCCGCCGGCCCCCTGACGTTTTCGGTCTGGCGCCGGTCTTAGGCTGCCAGCCATCGATTTGAGTGTTCGGAGGTTGAGAAGGAGCTGCAGATGAAGTGTCTCATCCGACCCACGCTGGCGGCGCTCTCCCGGCGCGCCGGCATCGCCTCGGTGCTGGCCGCGATCGCCGCGACCGCGATGGCCGTGATCGTGCTGACCGTCACCGCCGCACCGCTCGGCGCCGCGGTGGCCTGGACCGACCACCTGACGACGGCCCCTCCCGAACCGCCGCTCGCCCCGCCCGCCGGCCCCGTCTCGCCGGCCCGCAAGTACTTCTCGGACGTGGAGCTGGTGGACCAGAACGGCCACACCCAGCACCTGTACAGCGACCTGCTGCAAGGTAAAACGGTCGTCGTCGAAGCCTTCTTCACCACCTGCACCGGCGCCTGTCCGGTGATGGGGCAGAAGCTGGCCGCCCTGCAGGAATGGCTGGGAGACCGCCTCGGCAAGGACGTCTACCTGCTCTCCTTCTCCGTCGATCCGCAGACCGACACCCCGGCGCGCCTCAAGCAATACGCCCAGCAGCTGGGCGCCCGGCCAGGCTGGTACTTCCTCACCGGCAAGAAGGAAAACGTCGACTGGGCGCTCTACAAGCTCGGCGACTACGTCGAGCAGAAGCAGGATCACTCCAACCTGCTGATCTTCGGCAACGAGCCGACCGGTCTGTGGAAAAAAGTCTTCGGTCTGGCCCAGTCCGAAGACCTGATCCACTCCCTGGATGCGGTGCTGCACGACCGCGGTTAGCCGCCGCCACCGCCGCTGCTCACTGCCAGGCGGACTGCAAGCAGTTGCCTGGCTGTGGCTCCTGGCCGCGGCGCCCTGTCTGGCCCAGGGCGCCGGCGCCCCGCCTGCCGCCCAGGCGGCGATGGTCGCCGCCGGCAAGCAGATCTACCGCACCGGCCATGACGCCGCCGGCCCCGAGATCATGGCCGTGCTCGGCGGCCAGCAGGGCGCCGAGGTGACCGCCGCGGCGCTCCCCTGCGCCGGCTGTCACGGCCGCGACGGCAAGGGGCGCCCGGAAGGCGGCGTCACCCCGTCCGATCTGACCTGGGACGCGCTCAGCCGCCCCTACCAGCTCGCCGAGCCCGGCAGCCGCCGCCACCCGCCTTACGACGAGCGCACCCTCAAGCGGGCCATCACCCTGGGCATCGACGCCGGCGGCCAGGCGCTCCAGGCCGCCATGCCGCGCTACCGCCTCACCCAGGAGCAGGCCGACCACCTGATCGCCTACATCAAGACCCTGGGGCGCGAGGCCGACCCCGGCGTTACCCCCGACCGCCTGCGCCTCGGCATCCTGCTGCCGCCCGAGCCCGAAGCCGCCGCCGTGCGCCGCGCCCTGGACGCCGCCGCCGCCCGTCTCAACGCCACCGGCGGCCTCTATGCCCGCCGTCTCGACCTGCGGTACCTGCCGCCATTGCCGCAGTCTGCCGCCATGCCGGGGCCGGAATCGACCGCTTTGGCGGCGTCGGGGATGGTTGCTTTGTCCAGGCCGGAGCTGGTTGTAGTGCGGGTGTCGGCGCCGGACGCCTTGTATCGGCCGGAGGGGGCTGCAATGCGGACACCAGCGCCGGCGGCGTTGGATGCGGCTGACGCGGAGTCACCGCAGCGGGCTTCCTCGCCAGGGCCGGAGGCTGCAATGCGGGCACTGGGGCCGGCTACTTTGGCGGCGCCGGAGCCGGCTGACGCGGAGCCTCCGGAGAGGGTTTCCTCGCAAGGTTCCGGGGCGGCCGACCCTCTCGCCTCCGGCTCGGTTGTGCCGCCGGCTTCGCCGGCGCAGTCGGCCGCCTGGCGCGCCGCGGTCGAGCGGTTCCTGGACGCCGAGCAGCCCTTTGCCCTGGTGGCGTCGGCCGCCGCCGGCGAGGAGGCGGCGCTGGCATCCCTGGCCGCCGACCGCGAGCTGCCCGTGGTGGGCGCCCTGACCGGGGCGCCGCCGCCGGCTTCGTCGCTCGATCGCTATGTTTTCTATCTCCAGCCGGGACTTGCCGAGCAGGCGCGAGCCCTGGTCGAGGCGGTATCCGCCGGCCTGGGCGGCGTGCCGCGCCACGCCGGCCTGCTGATCGCCGCGGCGCAGCCCGAAGCCGTGGCCGCCGCCGCCCGCGACCAGTTCGACCGCACGCGCGTTCAACCCTGGGCGGCGACCTGTGCGCCGGGAGACCGCCAACTGGCCGCGCGCATCGTCGAAGCGAATCAGGCCGGCGTCGACGCCCTGGTCTTTATCGGCGGCGCCCAGGACGCGCACGACCTGCTCGCCGGCGCCGACGCCCTGGGCTGGCATCCGCGCGTCTTCCTGCTGGCGGCCCTCGCCGCCGGCGCCGTCCTGGACGCGCCCGCTGCCTTCGCCGGCCGCCTCTACCTGGCCGCCCCCGGCCTGCCGTCGGATCTCACCGCAAAAGGCGCCGCGGCGCTGCTCGCCGCCGGCCTCGCACCCCCTTCGGGAGCGCCCGCGGCAGCCGCACCGCCCGACAACCAGGCCCCCGGCACCGCAGCCAACAGCGGCCCGGCGGCCCAGAGCCCTACGGCTACCGCTCCGGCGCCCACCGCCCCGGCAACCCGCGGCCCGGCGTCCGGAGCCTCGGCCGGCGCCCCGGCGACACAGGCCAAGGAGCTGCCGCGCGCTACGCTCTACGAGCGTCAGGCGCTGGCGGCCTTTGCGACCTTCACCGAGGCGCTGACCCACTGCGGCCGCGACCTCAGCCGCGACCGCCTGATCGACGCGCTGGAGGGGATGCACGACTTTGACACCGGCCTGACGCCGCTGCTCACCTTCGGCCCCGAGCGGCACCTGGGGGCGTTGGGCGCCTACGTCGTCGTCTTCGATCCCGCCCGCGGCGGCCTGGCTCCGGCCGGCGGTTGGGTGGCGCCACGTTGATGGGCGCCGCCCCCGCCAGCGCCGGCGGGCAGGTCGGCGCTGCCTACGACTCGATCGCCGCGGCATACGATGGCTTGGTCAGCGAAGACGCCTGGATGCGCGAGCGGCTCTGGGCGCACCACCTGCGGGTGTTTCCCGCCGGCGCGCGAGTGCTGGACGTGGCCTGTGGCACCGGCCTCGACACCCTGCACCTTGCCGCGCGGGGTCGCCGCCTGACCGGTGTGGACGCCTCGCCGGGGATGCTGGAAGCGCTGCGCGACAAGGCCGCGGCGCTCGGGCTTGCCGGTCAGGTCGCGGTGCGGGCGGGCGACGCCGGTCAGCTGGACGATTGGGAACCCGCCAGCTTCGACGGCATCCTGTCGTCTTTCGCGGGCCTCAACACCACCGACCTGTCCGCCTTCGCCGCCGCCGCCGGCCGCCTGGTACGTCCGCGCGGCCGGGTGGTGATCCACCTGCTCGCGCCGGCCGGCATCTGGGAGCGCCTGCGCCTCGCCGCCGCCGGGAGCCCCGGCGCCGCGCTGCGCCTCGGCCGCCGCCGCCAGCTCACGGTCACCATCGCCGGAAGCGCCGTGACGCACCACCTGCTGCCCGCCGGAGACCTCTATCGCCGCCACTTCCACGCCGCCTTCCACCTGCGCCGCTGGTACGGCCTGGGCTGGCTCTGGCCGCGCCAGTTCGGCGCCCGGCTAGGCCCCCGCACCGCCCGGGTGCTGGGCGGGCTGGACGCCGCCCTGGGCCGCTATGAACCCTGGCGCCGCTGCGCCCGCTTCCTCGTTCTCGACCTGGAGCGCCGCGACGACCAGGCCGGCCCCATCGAACGGCACGGTTGAGCCGGCCGGGCAGCCGCACCCCAATTCCCGCGGCGCCCCCGAAACCTCCCTGGTGGCGGCCCCGTAGGGTTCGGCACGGGCGGAGATGTACTCGCGGAGAGGGCGCATGCGCAAGCTGTTGGCGGTGCTGTTGGAGCTGGCGATCGGACTGATCGTCGTGGCGGTGTTGTTCGTCGACGTGCGGGTCCTGCTGCAAAGCCCAACGTTGATCTATCTGTTCCTGCCGGTCGTCTGCGTGATCACTCTTGGCGTGGGCGCCTGGCGCGGCCGCACCAGCCCGCTCGCTGGTTGGCAGGTGGTGGCGCTGATCAACCTGCCGACGCTGGTGATCGTTGCTGCGACCGCGGGACGCGCCTGGCTGCAACTGCTCGCGTTGCCGGTTCTAGGGGCGGCGTGTACCGGTCTGGGATTGGCCGTGGCGCGCGGCCCGGCGGCCCGGCGACCGTGGCGGGCCGTGGTGCCGCTTTTGGCCATCGTGCTGGTTGCCTTGGGAGCCCTGGGCCCGCGGTTCGCCCGATCGCTGGTGTTCAGCGACGAGCAGCGCCAGCCCGCCGTCGCGTTCCGCTTCACCGACCTGGGCACCGGCGCGGTCGTCGGTGCGGAGCAGCTGCGCGGCCGCGTCGTGGTGATCGACTTCTGGGCCACCTGGTGCGTGCCCTGCCAGCACGAGCTGCCCGAGCTGGACCGTATTGCGCAGCGCTTTGCGGGCGACCGCCGGGTGGCGTTCTACGCCGTGGACGTCCCGATGACCGACACGCCGAACGACCAGGGCGACACTCCCGAGCGGGCGCGGGCACTGTTCGGCCGCCGCGGGTTTCGCCTGCCGCTCGGTTTCGACGCCGGCGGCAGCGCGGCCGTCGCGCTGCACGCCCACGGCCTGCCGACGCTCATCATCCTGGATCGTACAGGCCAGATGCGGCTGCGCCGCGTGGGCTACACCGGTGCCGAGGACCTCGGCGCAATCCTGGACGCCACCCTCGGGAAGCTCCTGGCCGAAGGCGCCGCGACCCCGCCGAGCCCCTCCTGAAGAGCGGCCCCACCGCCTTGCCGCGCCGGAGCCAGGGAGGCGCGCCAAGTTGAACGATGTTGGCTTTTTGATATGTTGTAATTGCGGTCAATGTACCAACGGCCCAAGGAGGGCTCCGATGAAGAAAACGCTGATCAAGATTCGTCGTGAGACGCTGATCCCACTCGAGGATCAATCCACTTGGCGCATCGCGGTGGTGGGCGCGACGGGCAAGTGCCCTTCCATCAACATCGGGTGCAATCAGTAAAGCCCGAATCGGTATCGTCTGCGGGCGGGTTACAACCTGCCCGCAGATCCGGCCATTTCACCAATTCGCCCAGGAGCGCCGCCTTCGCGGCTGGTGCCGTTGTTCATCGCTGGGCTCGCCGAGCACTTGCAAATGACTCATGACGCGAAGATCGCGCTGATCTCGCGCGGGCTGGCGGCCTCCTCGGCATAGGTGAAGGTGCCGTGCTCGCGCATCTCGCGCGCGGCGCGCAGGAAGGCGCCCAGCGCGGCGCGCGCCAGCGAGCTGCCGATGCTGATCCGCCGCACCCCCATCTCCGCCAGGGCGGCCTGGCTCAGCTGCACGCCGCGCAGCCCCATCACCACGTTGACCGGCCGGTCCACCGAGCTGATCACCGCCGCGATGTCTTCCCTGGTCGCCAGGCCCGGCGCATACAGCACGTCGGCGCCCGCCTCCTGGTAGGCCTGCAAGCGGGCAATCGTGTCCTTGATGTCCGGACGGCCGTGCAGGTAATTTTCGGCACGGCCGGTCAGCATGAAGGGGACGGGGAGCGCCCGCGCCGCCTCCGCCGCGGCGCGCACCCGATCCGCCGCCAGCTCGCGCTCATAGATCGGACTGTCGGCGCGCCCCGTCGCGTCCTCGATCGAACCGCCGACCACGCCCGCGGCCGCCGCCAGCCGGATCGTCTCGGCAGCCGCCTGGGGGCTGTCGCCGAAGCCGTTTTCCAGGTCGGCGCTCACCGGCAGATCGGTCGCGTACGCGATCTGCGCCAGGTGTTCCATGATCATTTCGCGGTCGACCGCGTTATCCAGCTTGCCGACCGAAAACGCGAAGCCCATGCTGGTCGTAGCCAGCGCTTCGAAGCCAAGGTGGGCCAGCAGCCGCGCGCTGCCGATGTCCCAAGGATTGGGAATGATGAACGCCCCGGCGCGCTCATGCAGCGCCCGAAACGCCTGTCCTTTTTCAACTTGCGAAGTCATCGTCGTCACCCGATCTCAAGCGCCTTGCCAGTGAACCGCCAGCAGCGGAGCTCCCGCCAGCGCCAGCGCCAGCCCAGGCCGCCGCCGTGAGCCCTCAGTATATTGCGCCGGCACCCTCGGCAGTGTGCCGCCGGGTCGGCCGGAAGGTAGCGCGCAATGGCGGTGGGCCGGTGCCTGGGCGGCGATGCGCCGGCGAGGTGGACCGGCGGGTCGGTCGGTTGGTCGATCGGGCGGCCGAGTGGACCGGTGGACTGTGTGGTGATCGGTCGGCGGGGCGGACCGGTGGGGCCGGTGGGTCAGTTGGCGATCGGTCGGCGGCTTGGATCGGGGGTCGATGGGTCAGGCGTGCAATCAGGGCGAAAAAGGTAGCGGGTCGAGGGGGAGGTCGGGTGGTGGACCGGTGCACCGGCGACGATGGTTCGGCGGAGGGGACCGGGCGGGTAAGTCGGTTGGCGAAGCGATGGAATGATGGGGCTGCGGCGGACCGTTGGGTCGGCCGGCGAAGGGTCGGCGGGGCAATGGAGCGTTGGGCAGGTGGGGTGGTGGGCAGGGGGTGTGGGATGTGAGTCTGGCCGATGGGATAAAATTGCCGCCATGCAGCTTGCATTTCTCACGCTCTTTTTGGGCCTGGTCACAGGCTCGCTGCCGCTGTCGCTCACCGCCGGCCCCGACGTCGCCAAGGTCGAGATCGTGCTGGACGGCGCTCCGGTTCAACGCCTGGCCGCGCCGCCCTGGAGCGGCAGGATCGACTTTGGCGCCGCGTTGCTGCCGCACCACCTGGAGGCGCGCGGCCTGGATGCCCAGGGGCGCGAGGTGGCGCACGCCGAGCAGTGGATCAACGTCCCGCGCGACCCCGCGGAAGCGCAGATCGTGGTCGAAAAAGCCCAGCCGGGCCAGCCTCGCACCATCCGTCTGGCCTGGCAGAGCATCACCAGCGACGCGCCCACCAAGGTGGCGCTCACCTTTGACGGCGCGCCGCTCGCCTTCGACAGCCAGTACCGCGCCGTCCTCCCCGCCCTCCACGGCACCGACACGCACGTCGTCGCGGCCGAGCTGCAATTTGCCGGCGGCGCCACGGCGCGCCACGCCGTCGCTCTCGGCGGCGAATATGACGACGCCGTCGCCAGCGACCTGACCGCGGTCCCCGTCTGGATCGCGCCGCGCGCCGAGCTGCCGCCGCTCGCCAGCCTGCAGGGGTGGTTTGCCGAAGAGGGCCGCCCGCTCCAGGTGCAGGCTGCCGACGCTGCCGCGCCCTGGCTCCTCACCGTGCGCGACGCCGCGGCCATGAAACTGCTCCGCCTCAGTTGGATGGCCCGCGACCGCTTCCGCTTCAAGCTGCCGCCGGGCAGCCGCATGCGCTTCATCTGGCCCCAGGCCAAGCGCCATGAAGCCTCGGGCCTGCCTTCCGAGATCTTCGACAGCAGCACCTACGCCATGGACGTGGCGCGCGACAGCATCCCCTGGCTGCTCACCCGCGTCCAGCAGCCCGGCGCGGACCATCCCCGCCTGGCCGACGCCGCCGCCGCCTCAGGCCTGGCGCTGGCCGCCGCCGCCGGCCCCCGCGCCCTGATCGTCGTCCTGGATCCCGACACCAAGGACTACAGCCACCTCGACAGCGCCACCGTCCGCCGCTACCTGGAAGCCATCCACATCCCCCTGTTCGTGTGGGCAGTCGGCCCCCCCTCCGCCGACCTGACCGCCACCTGGGGCCACGTCACCAACATCTCCGTCGAATCCGGCATGGAATCCGCCTTCGCCGCCCTGCGCCAGGTCCTGGACCGCCAGCGCATCGTCTGGCTCGCCGGCCACCACCTTCCCCAACGCATCGCCCTGACCCCAGCCGCCGCCGGCCTCCAGCTCACCCCGCCCTGACGGCCCCCCGCCGGCGGCGTTCACCGGATCAGCAAGGTTTTTGCGCCCGGCGACCGCCCGCAGCGGGCGCATCGCGCGGCATGCGCCGGCGATTTAGCTTCTTCGCCGCGATTCATCGATCTGCATACTGCGATTCGATAGCGCCCCGCGGCCGCCCCGGTGGTCCGCCGGTCGGCACCTACTAGGGTGTGTCTGACAGCGAGCACCCTTTCGCCGCGCGCGGAGCTGGCGCGGCTCCGCAGGACCTCGCGCCGGCCGGCGATCTGGACGGCGGGGACGGCCGTGACGCGATGCTGCGGGCGGCCGGGCCGGAAGAGCGGGCCGCCCTGGCGCTGGCCTGGCTGCGGCGCCAGGCGGCGGCCACCCTCGACCGGGACGCCGCGCAGCTCCCCGCGGACCGTTCGCTGGTGGCCCTGGGATTGGACTCGCTGGCGGCGGCCGAGCTCTCGGGCGCCGTCGAAAACATCCTGAAAGTGCCGCTCGGTGTAGCCGACCTCCTGGCCGGCGCCAGCCTCGCGGAGCTGGCCGGCGACATCGCCCGCAATCTCGATGAGGCTGCGGCGGCGTCGCACGCCGGCCAAGCCGGCGGTACGGTCCACGCCGGGGACGACGGCCGCCAGGTGGTCGTGCCGGAGCCCCACCGCGCCGGCGCGCCGCCCCCCGCCGCGCCGTCGCCCCGCACCGCCCTGTCGTGGGGCCAGCGCGCCCTGTGGCTGGTGGACCGCATGGCGCCGGGCAACCCGGCCTACATCCTGGCCGGCGCCGCGCACGTCGGGGTTGGCGCCGCGCGCGGCGGCGACCTCGACGTGGCGCGGTTGTGTCAGGCCATTACCGCCCTGGTCGCTCGCCATGCGGCCTTGCGCATGCGGTGCGAGCAGGGGAGCGATGGAGAGGTGGTGCAGGTGGTGGGCGACCAGCCGCTGTTCGGCTGGCTTGAGGTGGATGCCGGCGTCCTGAGCGAGCAAGGGTTGCACGAGCTGGTGGCAGAGGAGGCTTGGCGGCCGTTCGACCTCGCCCGCGGGCCGCTGCTGCGAGTGGCTCTGTTCCGCGGTGGCGGCCGGGCGCCGCTGCTGGTGCTCGCGGTGCATCACATCGTCGCCGACTTCTGGTCGCTCGGCGTGATGATCGACCAGCTGGGTGCGCTCTACCAGGGGCGCCTCCTGGCGCCGCTCGCGGCGACGCATGGCGAGCACGCGCGGCGCCAGGCGGAGCGGTTGGCGGGACCCGAGGGGGAGGCCCTGGCGGCCTGGTGGCGCGCCGCGCTGCCGCCGGGGGCGCCGGCGCTCGAGCTGCCGACCGACCGGCCGCGGCCGCCGGTGCAGGGATTCCGCGGTGGCGCGCGGACGCGCTGGTGGGAGCGGGAGCTGGTAGGGGAGCTCGACCGGCTGGGCCGGCGGGCCGGGGCCACGCCGTTCATGACCCTGCTGGCCGCCTACATGACGCTGCTGCACCGCTACACCGGCCAGCCGGAGCTGCGGGTGGGGACGCCAGCGTCCGGCCGTGGCGCGCCGGACCTCTCGGGCCTGGTGGGCTACTTCGTCAATCCGCTGGTGGTGCGCGGCGAGCTGGCCGGCAACCCCGGCTTCGAGCAGCTGCTGAGCCGGGTGCGGCAGGCCGTGCTCGCGGTGTTTGCCCACCAGGACTTCCCGTTTGCGCTGCTCGCCGAGCTGCTGGGCGGCGCCCGCGATCCCAGCCGGCCGCCGGTGTTCCAGGCGATGTTCGTGTTCTACAGCGAGCGGCGCGCCGGCGAGCGCGGGATGAGCGGTTTCGCGCTGGGCGAGGCGGGCGCGCGGCTCGATCTTGGCGGCCTCACGCTCGAATCGGTGCGGCTGCCGCGGCGCGGCGCGCAGGTCGATCTGACGTTGCTGGCGGCCGATCGCGACGATCGCGACCAGCGCGCCGAGCGCGAGGGTGCGCGGGCGGTCTCGTTGCAGTTCGACAGCGTGCTCTTCGACGGCGCCACGGCGGAGCGGATGCTGGGTCACCTGTGCGCGCTGGCCGCCGCCGCGGTCGCCGATCCGGGGTGCGGCATCCGCGACCTGCCGCTGCTCACCGCCGGCGAGCGCCAGCAGGTGGCGGAGTGGAACGCCACCGCCGTCGCCTGGCCTGGCGACCTGCGCCTGCACCAGCTTTTCGAAGAGCAGGCGCGCCGCACCCCGGACGCGGTGGCCGTGGTGGTCGACGCCGCTACCGACGCCGACGCCGACGCCGACGCTGATACCGGCGCCGACACCGCCGGCGCCGGGTCCCGTCGCGGCCCCGCACCGCCGGCGGCCGGCCGCGCGGTGGCTTCCGCCGCGTGCTGGACCTACCGCGGCCTCGACCGGCGCGCCGACCGGCTGGCGCGAAGGCTGCGGCAGGCCGGCGTCGGGCCGGAATCCGTGGTGGCGATCCTGGCCGAGCGCTCGGCCGCCATGGTCGCCGGCCTGCTCGCCATCCTCAAGGCGGGCGGCGCCTACCTGCCGCTCGATCCCGACCACCCCGCCGAGCGCCTGCGCCAGATGCTGCACGACTCAGGCGCCGGCGTGCTCCTGGCACAGCGCCGGCTGCTGCCGCGGCTGGGCGAGCCGGACGCGCCGCCTGTCGTCGCGGCCGCGGTGCTGGTGCTCGACGATCCCGACCGGGACGATTCCGCCCAGGACGAGCAGGACGATCCCGCCACCGGCGGTGCCGCGTTCGGCGCTGCCGCTCTTGCGCTGGCGCCCGACGGCCGGCCGGAGCGTGCGCCGCCGCCGCTGGAGCGCGCCGTCCACCCGGATAGCCTGGCGTACGTGATCTATACCTCGGGCTCGACCGGCCGGCCCAAAGGCACCATGAACACGCACCGGGGCATCGTCAACCGGCTGCTCTGGATGCAGCAGCAGTACCGATTGGCGGCCGACGACCGGGTGTTGCAGAAGACGCCGCTGTCCTTCGACGTGTCGGTCTGGGAGCTGTTCTGGCCGCTCGCGACGGGGGCGTGCCTGGTGATGGCCCGTCCGGGCGGGCACCGCGACAGCGGCTACCTGCTGGCGGCGCTGGCGGCGCACCAGATCACCACCGTGCATTTCGTGCCGGCGATGCTGAGCGATCTTCTCGCGGCCCTGCCGCCGCGGGGCGATGCAAGCTCGGGCGCCGGCCCGTGGGACGCCGCGCCGGCAGGGCTGCGCCGGGTCGTGGCAAGCGGCGAGGCGCTGCCCTACGGTCTCCAGCAGCGCTATTACGCGGCGCTCGCGGCGCCGCTGCACAACCTCTACGGCCCTACCGAAGCCGCGGTCGACGTCACCCATTGGGCGACCGACCCGGACGCCGATCGGCGGCTGGTGCCGATCGGGCGGCCGGTGGCCAACACCTGGATCCGGCTGGTCGACCGCCAGGGCGGGCTGGTGCCGATCGGTGTACCGGGCGAGCTGTGCATCGGCGGCGTGCAGCTGGCGCGCGGCTACCTGGGCCGCCCGGCGCTGACCGCCGAAAGGTTCGTGCCCGATCCGCTGGGCGACGCGGCAGGAGCGCGCCTCTACCGCACCGGCGACCTGGCGCGCTACCTGCCGGACGGTGCCATCGACTACCTGGGCCGCCTGGACCACCAGGTGAAGATCCGCGGCGTGCGCATCGAGCTCGGCGAGATCGAAGCTGCCCTGCTGCGCCATCCGGCCGTGCGCGAAGCGGTCGTCACCGTGGCCGCCGTGGCGGACCACGCCTCGCCGGCCGGCGCCGACCCGCGGCTGGCGGCCTACCTGGTGACGCGCGGGGCGGCCGCGCCGCCGCGGGCGGGAGAGCCGGCGGCTGGGGAGCCGGCCGCGCCGCCTGCTGCGCCGGCCGCCGCGCCGCCGTCCGACCTGGCCGACGACCTCCGCCGCCTGCTGCGTCAGAGCCTGCCGGAGGCGATGATCCCGGCGGCCTTCGTGGTGCTGCCCGCGCTGCCGCTGTCGGCCAACGGCAAGGTGGACCGCCGGGCGCTGCCGGCGCCGCGGTGGGGCGCCGCCGCGGTCGCGGGCACGCCGCCGCGCACTGCCGACCAGGAGATCCTGGCCGGCCTGTTCGCGGAGCTGCTGGGGCTCACGGTCGCTGGCGACCGCAGCGGCGACAGCAGCGGCAACGGCGGCAGCAGAGCTAGCGGCGACAGCAGCGACGACGGCGAAAGCAGCGGCAACGGCGGAAGCAGCGGCAACGGCGGAAGCAGAGGCAGCGTCGACAGCGGAGGCAGCGGCGCCGCGGCCGGCGGGTGGGTGGCTGGAACACAGGGGGGCGAAGCCGCGGACGCGCGCGGCGTCGCGGCGGCGAGCGGTGGGGAGCAAGGCGGCGGCCTTGGCATCGACCAGAGTTTTTTCGATCTCGGCGGCCATTCGCTGCTGGCGACCCGCCTGCTGGCGCGGGTGCGCCAGGTGTTCGCGGTGGAGCTGCCGCTGCGGCAGGTGTTCGAGGCGCCGACGGTGGCCAGGCTCGCCGCGGCGATCGCGGCGGCGCGGCGGGGCGACCTGGCGGCGGCGCCGCCGCTCGTGCCGCTGCCGCCCGCGGCTCGCCAGGGGCCGCTGGCGCTCAGCTTCGCGCAGGAGCGCATGTGGTTTCTCGACCAGCTGGAGGGCGGCGGTGCCACCTACAACATGCCCGGCGTGCTGCGCCTCGCGGGCCCGCTGCAGGTGGCGGCGCTGCGCGCCGGGCTGGCGGAGGTGTGCCGCCGCCACGAGGTGCTGCGCACGACGTTCACCGTGCGCGATGGCGCCGCGGGGCCGGTCGCCCGCGTCGCCCGGCCGGCCGCCGCTCCGGGGCCGCCGCTGCCGCTGGTGGATCTGTCCGGGCTGGCGGCCGGCTGCCGACAGGCGGTCGCCTCGCGGCTCGCCGCCCTGGAGGCGCGGCGCCCGTTCGACCTCGTCGCGGGCCCCGTGCTGCGCGCCGTGCTGCTGCGCCTGAGCGGCGGGCCGCCCGCGGCGGCGCAGGCGCTCCACCTGCTGCTGCTCACGCTGCACCACATCGCCGCCGATGCCGAGTCGGTCGAGGTGCTGGCGCGCGAGCTGGCCGCCCTCTATACCGCGGGTGCGACCGGCAGGCCGCCAGACGCGGCGGCGCTGCCGCCGCTCCCCGTCCAGTATGCCGACTTCGCCGCCTGGCAGCGGGCGGCGCTCAGCGGCGACCGGCGCGCGGCCGAGGTGGCTTTCTGGCGCGAGCAGCTTGCCGGCGCGCGCGGCGCACCGCCGGTGCTCGAGCTGCCCTGCGATCGGCCGCGCGGCACGGTGAGCGGCCGGCGCGGGGCGCGGCGCCCCGTGGTGCTGCCCGCCGCGCTGGCCGGCAGGCTCGCGGCGGTGGCGCGGGACCACCGCGCCACCCTGTTCATCGCCTTGCTGGCGGCCTTCGACACCCTGCTGGGCCGTTACGGCGGCCAGGACGACGTCGCGGTGGGCGTGCCGGTCGCCAATCGCGACCGCGCCCAGATCCAGCCGCTGATCGGGCTGTTCGTCAACACGCTGGTGCTGCGCCTCGACCTGTCGGGCGACCCCACCTTTGGCGAGCTCCTGGGGCGCGCGCGGCAGACGGCGCTGGCCGCCTACGGCCACCAGGAGATGCCGTTCGAGCAGCTGGTCGCCCACCTGCAGCCGCGGCGCGCAGCGGGCGAAAGCCCGTTCTTCCAGGTGGTCCTGGCGCTCCAGCCCGGCCTGGCGGCGCCGGCGATGGCGGGCCTGGCGGTCGAGCTCGCCCCCGGCGACACCGGCACCGCCAAGTTCGACCTGTCTTTGGCGCTCGACGTCGCGCCCGACGGCAGCCTTGCCGGCACCTGGACCTGGCGCGCCGGCCTGTTCGACCCGGCGACGATCGAGCGGCTTTCGGTGCAGCTGCGGCAGCTGCTCGCGGCGGTCGCCGCGGGCGAACCGGGACCGGCGGGCCGCCTCTCCGAGCTGCCGCTGCTCGGCCCGGCCGAGCGCCACCAGCTGCAGCGGGAATGGAACGACGTCTGGCAGCCGGGCGGCGGCGACCTGCTGCATGCGGCGTTCGAGCGGCGGGCGGCGCAGGTGCCCGACGCGGTGGCGGCGGTGGAGGCCGGCCACGACGGCCTGATGGGGCGCAGCCTCACCTACGGCGAGCTGGCGGCGCGCGCCGGCCGGCTGGCGTGCCGGCTGGCGGCGCTGGGAGTCGCGCCGGAGCGGATCGTCGGCGTCTCGCTCCCGCCGTCGCTCGACCTGCTGGTGGCGCTGCTCGGCATCCTCAAGGCGGGCGGCGCCTACCTGGCGCTCGATCCGGCGCAGCCGCGGGAGCGCCGGGCGCAGATCCTGGCCGAGTCGTCGGCACTCCTGGTCGTCGCCGCGAGTCCTGCGGCGCCCACCGCTCCGGTTACCGCCGCCACCGCCGCCGCCTCCTCCTCCGTCATCGCGGCCACCACCGCCGCCGCCGCCGCGCGCCCGTCCGCGGTCGAGGGCCTGATGCTGCTCGGCCCGGACGGGCGCGCGGCGGCGCTGGGCGCCGCGGCCGGCGCCACCCCCCGGCGCACCCCGTTCCCCCCGGCCCCGGATCCGGACCCCGACAACGCCGCCTACGTCCTCTACACCTCCGGCTCCGGCGGCGCGCCCAAGGGCGTCGTGGTCAGCCATCGCGCCGTCGTCAACCGTCTGCGCTACCAGGTTGCCGCCGACCTCGCGCCCGACTCGCGGGTGCTGCAACGGGCGCGCCTCGCCTTCGACGTCTCGGTGCTGGAGCTGTTCGCGCCGCTCTGGGCGGGCGCCGCGGTGGTGCTGATCGATGCCGCCCGCCAGCAGGACGCCGGCTACCTGGCCCGCGTCGTGGCCGCGCAGCAGGTCACCAACTTCAACGCGCCGCCGGCGTTGCTCCCGGCCCTGCTGGCCGAAGACGAGCTCCGCCGCTGCCGCGCGCTGCGCCGCGTGGTGCTGGGCGGCGAGCGGGTGCCGGTCGACCTCGCTCACCGATTCGCGACGATGATGGCGGCTGGGCCTGGGGCGGCGCCGTTGCTGCTGTCGCGCTACGGTCCGACCGAGGCCACCATCTCGGTGACCGAATGGCACTGCCGCCCCGCGCCGGCCGCGCCTGCCGGTTCGGCCGGACCGCTCGGCTGGCCGATCGCCGGCGCTCGCCTCCACCTGCTGGACCGCCATGGCCGCGAGGTGCCGCCCTCGGCTCCGGGCGAGCTCTGCATCGGCGGCATCTGCCTGGCGCGCGCCTATCTCGCCCGGCCCGACCTGACCGCCGCGGCGTTCATCCCGGACCCCTTCGCGGCGCCGGGCGAAGAGGCGGGCAGCCGCCTCTACCGCACCGGCGACCTGGCGCGCCGGCGCGCCGGCGGCGAGCTGGAATTCCTCGGCCGCATCGACCGCCAGGTCAAGATCCGCGGCTTCCGCGTCGAGCTGGGCGACGTCGAGGCGGCGCTCGCCCGCCACCCCGGTGTGCGCGAAACGGCGGTGGTGGACCGCGACGAGCCGGCGACCGGCGGCAGGCGCCTGGTGGCCTACGTGGTGCCCCGCCAGGCGGATGCCGGCGGGCTCGAGCCGCAGGCGCTACGGTCTTTCGTCGCGGAGCACCTGCCGCCCTACATGCTGCCCGCCGCCTGGGTCCTGCTGGACTGCCTGCCGCTCACCGCCAACGGCAAGCTGGACCGGCGGGCGCTGCCCGAGCCGGCCGACCTGTCGCCGGCGGCGGACGCGGCGGAGCCGGCTGCGCTGGACGGGGCGAGCGGCCGCCGCGGCGCCGCCCCCCGCACCCCGGCCGAAGAGCTGCTGGCGGGGATCTGGTGCCAGCTCCTGGGCGTCCGGCAGGTATCCATCGGGGACGACTTTTTTCACCTGGGCGGCCATTCGCTGCTCGCCACCCAGCTGGTGTCCCGGCTGAGCGCGACGCTGGCGGTCGACCTTCCCCTGGCCAAGGTTTTCGAGCACCCCACCCTGGCGGCGATGGCGTCGGCGATCGAGCAGGCGCGCGGCCTGGGCGGCGCGGAGCCCACCGTCGCCGGGCTCGCCGGCCGTCTGACGCCGGCGCACGAAGCCGGCGGCGGCGCCGGCCGGGGCGACGGCGCGCGGCCGGTGCCGCTACCGCTCCTGCCGCGGCAGGCGGGCGGCGCCGCGGCGCAGCTGCCGCTGTCGTTTGCCCAGCAGCGGCTCTGGTTCCTGGACCGCCTGGCGCCCGGCTCGCCGGCCTACAACATGCCGCTGGCGGTGCGGCTCTCCGGCGACCTGGACATCCCCGCCCTGGCTGCCGGCGTCGCCGCCCTGGTGGCGCGGCACGAGACCCTGCGCACCACCTTCCACGAGACCGCGGGCGAGCCCTGGCAGCGGATCGCGCCGCCGCTCGCCGCCGGTGCCAGCTCCGGCGCCGGCGCCGGCGCGGCCGCCACAAGCGCGCTGCCGGTCGTCGACCTGCGGGCGCTGGTGGACGCCGGTGAACCGGACGGCGAGCCGGGCGGTGGGCCGGGGCTGGATGCCGGCTGGCCAGGTCAGCCGGATGGTTTCGCGCCGCTGCCGCTGCCGCGGCGCGCGCTCGCCGCGGCGCTCGACCTGGCCGCGGCCGCGGCGCGGCGGCCCTTCGACCTGGCGCGCGGCCCGCTCTTCCGGCCCCTCCTGCTGCGGTTGACCGGGCGCGAGCACCTCTGGCTGGGGACCATGCACCACATCGTCTCCGACGGCTGGTCGCTGGGCGTCCTGGTGCGCGAGCTGACCGCCGTCTACGCCGCGCTGGCGGCCGGCCGGGAGCCCCGTCTGCCGGCCCTGCCGGTGCAGTACGCCGACTACGCCGCCTGGCAGCGCCAGCGCCTGTCCGGCGACCTCTTGGCGGCGCAGATCGCCCACTGGCGCGAGCGCCTGGCGGGCCTGCCGGCGCGGCTCGACCTGCCGGTGGACCGGCCGCGCCCGGCCGTCGAAACCGTCGCCGGCGCCCAGCGGCGCTGGCGCCTGGCCGGCGACGTGGCCGGCCGGCTGCGCCAGCTGGCGGCAGCGTCGGGGGCGACCCCGTTCATGGTCCTGGTCGCCGCCTTCCAGGCGCTCCTGGGGCGCTGGTCCGGTCAACAGGACCTGGCGGTTGGCACGCCGATCGCCGGCCGCAACCGCATCGAGATCGAAGGCCTGATCGGCTTCTTCGTCAACACCCTGGTGCTGCGCGCCGATCTCTCCAGCGGGCCGCGGCGCCTGGCGTTCGACCAGCTGCTGGCCCGCACCCGCGAGGCGACCCTGGCCGCGTACGCCCATCAGGAGCTGCCGTTCGAACGGCTGGTCGAAGAGCTGGCCCTGCCCCGCGACCTCGCCTCGACGCCGCTGTTTCAAGTCATGTTCGCGCTGCAGAACGCGCCCGCGGGGGGCCTCGAGCTGCCGGGCCTCCGCCTGGCGCCCGTCGCGGTCGGCTCGCGCACCGCCAAGTTCGACCTCACCCTGTCGCTGTCCGAATCCGCCGCGTTCGCTGCTGCGCTCGCACCGGCGCCGGACCAGGCGGCAACCTTTGCCGGCTGGCTCGAATACAAGACCGACCTGTTCGACGGCGCCACCGCCGAGCGCCTGCTGGACCACTTCGCCGCCCTGCTCGAGCGCGTCACCGCCGACCCCTCGGCGCCGCTCGCGGACCTCGACCTGCTGGGCGCCGCCCAGCGCCACCAGCTGCTCGTGGAATGGGGGCACGGCCCGGCGCTCGATACCGCCGGCGCGGCCGTCACCCTCGACCAGTATTTCGAAGCCTCCGTCGACCGCGCCCCCGACGCGGTGGCGCTGGTCTGCGAGCACGCCAGCCTCACCTACGGTCAGCTCGACCGGCGGGCCAACCGCCTCGCCCATCACCTGCGCCGCCTGGGAGTCGGGCCGGAGACCCCCGTCGCCCTCTGCCTCGAACGCTCGCTCGACATGGTGGTCGCCATCCTCGCCATCGTCAAGGCAGGAGGCGCCTACGTGCCGCTAGACCCCAGCTATCCGCAAGAGCGCCTGCGTTTCATCGCCGCCGACGCCCTGGCCGCCGCCAGGCGTCCGGTCCTGGTCACCCGCAGCGGCCTCGCCGGCCGCTTCGTCCGTCTACTGGGTGGGGGCGGTGGGGAAGGGGAGGGGGTCGGGACCGCCAGCACGCCCTTCCAGCTGGTCCTGGTCGACGCCCACCAGCGGCGCATCGCCCGCGCCCGCGCCAGCGCCCGCCGCCCGCGCGCCGGCGTGCCGTCCGCCGGTCTGGCCTATGTCATCTATACCTCCGGCTCGACCGGCCGCCCCAAGGGGACGATGAACACCCACCGCGGCATCCTCAACCGCGTGCTATGGATGCAGGGCGCCCACCCCCTGACCCCCGGCGACCGGGTGATGCAGAAGACCCCCATGTCCTTCGACGTCTCGGTGGGCGAGCTCTTCTGGCCCCTGCTGGCCGGAGGCTGCCTGGTCCTGGCCCGCCCCGAGGGGCACAAGGACGCCGCCTACCTGGTGCGCCTGGTCTGCGAGCAGGCCATCTCCATCCTGCACTTCGTGCCGGCCCTGCTCGACCTCTTCCTCGACCAGCCGCAGGTGGCGCAATGCCGCAGCATGCGCCAGCTGGTGGTGGGCGGCGAAGTGCTCTCGGCCGAGCTGCGAGACCGCTTTCGGGCTCGCCTCCCGCACTGCGAGCTGCACAACCACTACGGCCCCACGGAAGCCGCCATCGACGTTTCGGCGTGGACCTGCCGGCACGCCGGCGAGCAGGCGCCGGTGCCCATCGGCCGGCCGGTCGCCAACACCTGGCTCTACGTCCTCGACCGCGACCTGCGCCCGCTGCCGGCGGGGGTGCCCGGCGAGCTGCTCATCGGCGGCGTCCAGCTCGCCCGCGGCTACCTCGGGCGCCCCGACCTGACCGCCGAGCGCTTTGTCCCCGACGCCTGGAGCGCCGGCGGGCGCCTCTACCGCACCGGCGACCTTGCCCGCCACCGGTCGGACGGCGCCCTGGAATACCTCGGCCGCCTGGACCACCAGGTGAAGCTGCGCGGCTTCCGCATCGAGCTCGGCGAGATCGAGACGGTGCTCGCCGGACACCCGGCCGTGCGCCAGGCAGCGGTGCTCCTGGTGGATGCGCCGCCGGCAGGCGCTCAGCTGGTGGCCTGCGTGGTGGCACAACCGGGCGCCGGCACCGGCGCCGAGGCTGCCGCGATCTGGCCGGAGCTGCGCGCCTTCCTCGCCGCGCGGCTGCCCGACCACATGGTGCCGGCGGCGGTGGTCTGGAGCGCGGCGCTGCCCACCACGCCCAACGGCAAGATCGACCGCCGCGTCCTCACACAGCAGGCCGCCGACGCCGCGGCGGCGGTACGCGGCACCGCCCTGCCTGCCGCCGCCCCGCCCCGCGATGCCGTCGAAGCCGCCCTGACCGCGATCTGGTCCGAGATCCTGGGCCGCGGCACGCTCGACCGCGACGACAACTTCTTCGACCTGGGCGGCCACTCGCTGCTCGCCGTCCGCCTGATGGCCAGGATTCGCCAGCGCTTCGGCCGCGAGCTGCCCCTGCAGACCCTGTTCCGCGCTGCCACCGTGGGGCAACAGGCGGCGTTGCTGCGAGCCGGCGCGGCGACCGCCGGCCGCTCCATCCTGGTCGAGCTGACCCCCATGGCCAGCACCGCCGCCAACGCCGGCACCTCCACCAGCGCCGGCACGCCCACCAACGCCGGCACCTCCGCCGACGCCGGCACCTCCGTCAAGGCTGGCAGCCCCGCCGCATCGGAGCCCGCAGCCCGCCCGTTCTTCTGCGTCCACCCCGCCGGCGGCAACGTCCTCTGCTACGCCGAGCTGGCGCGGTCGCTGGGAGCGGACCAACCCTTCTACGGCCTGCAACTGCCCGACCTGCGAGACCTGCCGCCCGACGCCACGGTCGAGGCGCTCGCCTCCCGCTACGTGACCGCCCTTCAAGCCGTGGCCCCCAACGGTCCCTATGCCCTGGGCGGCTGGTCGCTCGGCGGAGCCATCGCCTACGAGATGGCCCATCAGCTGCGCCTGGCCGGCGAACAGGTCGACCTGCTGGCCCTGATCGACCCCTCGCCGCTTTCCGTCACCCACCCGCAGTCGCCGGAACCGGAAGATCCTGAAACCTCGGCCGCAAGTCCGGCGACGACTGCCAGTGCCGGGATGCCGGCTGCGGAACCGGAAGATGGGAACCACGGCGCCGACGCGCAGCTCGCCGCCGCCTTTGCCTACGACCTGGCCGCCCTGAGCGGCCACGACGCTGCGCAGCTGGCCGCGGCGCACGCGTCGCTGCACCTCGATCCAACCCGCCCGCTGCCCGACCTGCTGGCGGCCGGCCGCGCCGCCGGCCTGCTGCCAGCCGACCTGGCAACCGACGACGTGGAGCGGCTCTTTGACCTCTTCCGTACGACCTGGCAAGCCTTCCGCCGCTATCGCCCCGAGCCCTACCCAGGCCGCCTAACCCTCCTGCGTGCCGCCCACCGCCGATCGTCCGCCAACGGCCATCCGCCGACAGAGCCCGCCGCCGCCTGGGCCGCGCTAGCCCGCCAAGGCGCCGACATCGAAACCCTGGCCGGCGACCACTACTCGATCGTCCGCCCACCCGCCGTCGATCGCCTGGCCCAAGCCCTCCGCCGCCGTCTGACCGCAACCAGCCGCGGCTCCGGCCCCAAGTGAGCGCCAAGCCCAGCGGGCGCGCATATTCAATCGCTCAGCGACCTCTTCTCACCCAGCAGATCCTCGATCTCCGCGAGCAGGTCATCAGCCTTTCCAGCGTATGCCCGCGCGAGACCCGCGTCAGTCTCCCGGCGACGCTTTGCTGAAAAATAGGTTTTGACAGCTGAGCTGATAAAGGCCGAACGACCCTTTTGTTGGGTTTCTGGATCGTCGTCGATCCGTCGCAGCAGCTCTTGATCCAGCCAGATCCTTATGGGGCGAGTTGTCATGTTGTGATTATGCAATACAAGTTTGTGTTGTCGGGTCATCAAGTCGCGCGCGGCGCGCGGCGTCAGCCGGCGCGGAGCAGCAGGACGGGGACGTTGACGCTGTGCTGGACGCGGTTGGCGGTGACGCCCAGGAAGAGGTCGGCCAGGAAGCGGTGGCCGTGGGTGCTCATGGCGACCAGGTCGCAGCCGCGTTCGCGGACCCAGCGGACGATTTCGGTGGCGGGGTCGCCGTAGGCCAGCTCGGCCTGGGCGGGGATGCCCAGGGCCTCGAATTCGACGCGGACGGCTTCCAGGTAGGCGGTGTCGTCGCGGATCTCGGGGCTCACGGCGTCGGGGCCGAAGGTGCGGGCGGCCCAGCCGGTGGCGACGTGCAACAGGACGATGCGGGCCTGGGTGAGCTGGGCCAGGGGCTTGACGTGCTCGATGATGGCGCGATCGCTCCTGGTGGTGTCGAGGGTGACGAGAATGCACTGATACATCGCCCCTCCTGCGCAGCCGTTAGTGGCCTGTCCTGGAGAATTCGAAAGCGGATGGCGCCGGCAATCGGCGGCGGGGGCCAGGCGCGCCGACGCAGGCATAGTCGGAACTATGTCGAGGAGGCGCAACGCCGCACCCGCCGTCGAGGGCAAGCCAGGCGCTTTCGAATTCTCCAGGACAGGCCACTAGTGTGCCGCCGCCATGGGAATCAACCGGTGGGGCCGCCGGCGACGACCTGCCAGGCGGTCCTGAGGGCGTCGGGCAGGCCGTACAGGTCCATGGCGGTGATCAGCAGGGCGCTGGCCCAGCCGGCGCCGGTCAGCAGCCAACCGGTGCGCCAGGCGCCCATGCGCTGGCGCGAGGCGGTGAACCAGAGCAGCGGGAACATGGCGAAGGGCAGCTGCAGGGCCAGCACGACCTGGCTCAGGGTGAGCAGGTCGGTGACGCTGCGGTCGCCGTGCCAGGCGATGACTGCGACGGCGGGGACGATCGCGGCGCAGCGGGTGATCAGGCGCCGCAGCCAGGGCGACAGGCGCCAGTGCATGAAGCCTTCCATCACCACCTGGCCCGCCAGGGTGCCGGTGATGGTGCTGCTCTGGCCGCTGGCAAGCAGGGCGATGGCAAAGAGCGCGCTGGCGGCGAAGGTGCCCAAGAGCGGCGCCAGGGTGAGGAAGGCGATGCGGATCCAATCGCTGTCGGGGCGGAAGGCGACGACCTGGCCGCCGGCCAGGGTGACGCTGGCCTTGCCGAAAAAGACGGTGGCCGCCAGGACCAGGATGGCGGCGTTGACCAGGAACGCGACGCCCAGCGCCGCGGTCGAATCCAGGGTGTTGAAGCGAATCGCCTGCCGCATGGAGGCCTTGTCGCGCTGCAGCCGCCGGCTCTGCACCAGCGCCGAATGCAGGTAGAGATTGTGCGGCATGACGGTGGCGCCGATGATGCCGATGGCGACGTAGAGCATACCGCGCTGGCGCAGGCCGGGCGCCGCCAGGGCGCGTCCCATCTCCAGGAACTGGGGCCGCGTCGCGGGGAGCACGAAGATCTCGGTGAAATAGCAGATGCCGATGGTCGCCACCAGGACCAGGACCACCGCTTCGATGGTGCGCATGCCGAAGCGTTGCAGGCCGAGCAGCAGCAGGACGTCCAGGCCGGTGATCACCACGGCCCACAGCAGCGGCAGGTGAAACAGCAGGTTGATCGCCACGGCGCTGCCCAGCACCTCGGCCAGGTCGCAGGCGGCGATCGCCACTTCGCAGAACAGCCAGTTGGGCCAGCGGGTCCAGGGGGGGAGCCAGTCGCGGCTGCACTGCGCCAGGTCCTTGCCGGTGACGACGCCCAGGCGGGCGGCGATGACCTGCAGGAAGATCGCCATGACGCTGGCCAGGGCGACGACCCACAGCAGGCCGTACTTGAACTGCGCGCCGCCCTGCAGGTCGGTGCCCCAATTGCCGGGATCCATGTAGCCGACGCTGACCAGCAGCGCCGGTCCCGCGAACGCCCGCCAGTGCCGCCAGAAGCCCTGGTCGGCGCGCGGCACCGCGACGCTCGAATGGACCTCCTGCAACGATTGCGTGGCGGAGGGCGCCGAGGCGGGGCTCATGTCGGATGTTTTGAGCACTCAAAGTATTGAATCACAGGTACCCGAATTGTGTCAAAGCCCAGGTAGCAGGATGGTGACAGCTGCGCTTTCGGCGCTCGCCGCGCTCGCGCCGCGCCCGCCATCGTCTAGGATACGGGGCCTGGGCTTGTCGGGCAGCAAGGCCCGCCATCATGCGCTCCGCCCGGCGCGGCTTGCGCGCCGTCGCGGCAGCCTCAGATCGACCCGATCAAGGAGAGAAAATCATGGGAAACCCGTTCTGCCACGTTGAGCTGACCACGACCGACATGGACAAGGCCAAGAGCTTCTACACCGGCCTGTTCGATTGGAATCTCCAGGACGTGCCGATGGGTCCTGGCGGCAGCTACACCTTGATCGGCGTGGGCAAGGACAAGGCCGGCTGCGGTGGCGGCATGATGTCGATGCCGGGCGCCCCGACGGCGTGGATGGCCTACGTGCTGGTGGACGACGTCAAGGCGTCCACCGAAAAGGCCCGCTCGCTCGGTGCCACCATCGTCAAGGATGTGATGGAGGTGCCGGGCGCCGGCTGGATGAGCATCATCACCGATCCGGGTGGTGCCACGCTCGGTCTCTGGGAAGCGAACCCGAACGCCCAGCAGTCCTGATCGCCCAACCTGCCGCCGGCGTGGCTAGTGAGCCGCCTGTACCCGGCGGCCGCGGACAAGCCAGAGCTGGTCGAGGGCAGGCCCGGCGCCAGCGGTTTTGCTGGTACAGGTCCCTGGTGCCCCGGTCGTCGGGGCACCGGGCGCCCGGTGGGCGGGGTCGGCCGCGGGGCGGGGCCGGCGGCGCGGTTTCAACCGGCGCTGCTGGCGTGGATGCGGCGGGCGGCGGCGGTGCCGACGACGACGGCCGGGTGGCCGGCGGCGCGCAGGGTCACGGCGTCGGCCACCGGGTCCAGGCGCTCGACCACCACCTTGCGGCCCGGCACCAGGCCGTGCTCTTCGGCAAAGCGCAGAAACTGGCCGTCTTCGGATTCGACGCGCGCCACCTGCACTTCGCACCCCGGCTCGTAGTCGGCCAGGGTGCGGACGCGCAGCTGGACGACTTCCCCCGCGGCGTCGGGGATCGGGTCGCCGTGCGGGTCGGCGGTGGGGAAGTCCAGCACTTCGTCGATCCGCCGCAGGACCTTTTCGGAAACCGCGTGCTCGAGCACTTCGGCTTCTTCGTGCACTTCGCTCCAGTCGAGGCCCAGCACCCGCACCAGGAACAGCTCCAGCAGGCGGTGGCGGCGCAGCACGTGCAGGGCGAGCTTTTCGCCGCTGCGCGTCAGCCGCACGCCGGTGCGCGGTTCGTAATAGACCAGGCGCGCTTCGTCGAGCGCCTTGACCATGCTGGTCACGGTGCCCGGCACGACTCCCATGAGGGTCGCCAGGCGGCCCAGCGGCACCAGGCGCTCGGGACAGCGCTGCTGTTCCATGTACAGGCGCTTGACGTAGTCCTCGACCGTGCTGGTGGGCATTGCGGGGGGAGTCTACCAGGTAGGGTGGGAGTCGATTGCGTGCTTTCGAACGGTGCGGCAGGCGGGGACATGGTATCATTTGCGCACATTCGACGGCCAGGTATTTGTCGCCGCCGAGCCGCTGTAGTACCTTAGTACCCAATGGCGAAAATGCTGGTGCCTCGGTGGGTCGTGCGACGGGTCAAGGTCACCGCGCAATGAAGACCGTGTCCCGCCTGCTGTCCGTCGCCGCCTACGGCCTGGTGCGACCGTGGATGCGGCGCCGGGTGGGCCGGACGGTGCTCGAATCGATCGATGGCGTGCCGCTGGTGGTGTTGCCCCAGGTGCTCAACCCGCGCGTCTTCCGCACCGGCGCCTGGCTGGCGCAGGCGGTGCCGCCGGCTGCCGCGCCGGCGGCCACCCGCCGCGCTCTCGACATGGGCACCGGCTCGGGCATCGGCGCCATCTTCGCCGCCCGCCGCGGCTATCGCGTGACGGCGCTCGACATCAATCCCCACGCCGTCCGGTGCGCTCGCGTGAACGCCCTGCTCAACGGCCTGGACCAGCAGATCGACGTGCGGCAGAGCGACCTGTTCGACGCCGTCGCCGGCGAACGCTTCGACCTGGTGCTGTTCAATCCGCCATTTTTCCCCGGCACGCCGCGCGATCCGCTGGACGCGGCCTGGCGCAGCCACGACGTCATCGAGCGCTTCACCGCCGGCCTGCCCGCGGCGCTGGCGCCGGGAGGGTCGGCCCTGCTGCTGCTGTCCAGCGCCGGCGGCTCCGACAGCAAGCTCCTGGCCCACGTCCCCGCCCAGCTGCGCGTCGCGCCGGTCTTCCGCCGCGGCTTTGCCGGCGAAACGATCACGCTCTTTGCCGCCACCTGGGTCCCCGCCGCCAGCGCCAGCGCGGCCCAGGCCGGCGCCGCCCGGCCGCTGGCGGCGCCCGCGCTGTCCTCCGTGGAGGTGATGCGATGAGCGCCAGCGTTGCCTCGGCAGGCGTGTCGGGCGCGGCGGCGGGCCGCCAGCGGGTGCTGCTGGTCAATCCGCGCATGTGCTCGCGCCGCTCGATGCGCCTGCCGCTGTCGCTGCTGTCGCTGGGTTCGGTCCTGGAAGGGCGCTACGACTACCAGCTGATCGACGGCAATGTCGATCCCGACGCCATCGGCACCGCGCTCGCCGCGCTGGCGCAAGGCGACCATGCAATGGTGGGGGTGAGCGTCATGCCGGGGCCGCAGGTGGGGCCGGCGATCGCGCTGTCCACCGCGGTGCGCGCGCACTTCCCGCAGGTGCCGATCGCCTGGGGCGGGTACTTCCCGACCCTCTACCCGGATTCGGCGATCAACGCTTCGTACGTCGACTACGTGGTGCGCGGCCAGGGCGAAGAAACCCTGCTGGAGCTGCTGGCGCGGCTGCCCGACGCCGGGCCGCCGGCGCCGCCATCCGACTCGGCTGCCGACGCCGGCGCCCTGGCCGGCCTGGCGGGCCTGACCTTCAAGCACGACGCCGAAGTGCGGCACAACGCCGACCGCCACTTCAAGCCGCCGGACGACCTGCCGCCGCTGCCCTACCAGCGCCTGGCCGACGTCACGCCCTACCTGCGCCCGACGTTCATGGGGGCGCGCACCGGCGTGCACCAGGCGGCCCTGGGCTGCCGCTATCGCTGCAGCTTCTGCGGCGTCGTCACGATGTTCAACGGCGTCACCCGCCTGCAGGGAGCGTCGCGCCTGGCGCAGGCGGTGACGACGCTGCGCGACAAGTACGGCGCCGACTCGATGCAGTACTACGACAACAATTTCTTCGACCGCGAAGAGAGCAGCGTGCCGCTGCTCGAAGAGCTCGCCCGCCTGCAATCGCCCTGGTGGTGCTATGCGCGCGCCGACACCATGGCGGGCTTTTCGACCCGCACCTGGGAGCTCATCCGCCAGAGCCGCATGCGCATGGCCTACATCGGCGCCGAAGCGGGGAGCGACGCGGCGCTGCGCCAGATGAAAAAGGGGTCGCGCGTCGAAGACACGTTGGAGGTCGCGCGCCTGTGCCGCGCCTACGGCGTGGTGCCCGAGCTGTCGTTCGTGCTCGGCGGCCCCGACGATCCCGAAGGCGAGGTCGAGCACACCCTGAGCTTCATCAAGCGCATCAAGCAGATCCACCCCACCTGCGAAGTCGTGCTGTACTTCTACAGCCCGACGCCGCGGCGGGAAGCCGCGTCAGAGGCGACGCGGGCCAGCGGCCTGCGCCTGCCGGTGATGGACAACTACGGCCCGGACGGCCCGCCGCTGCCGACGACGCCGCTCGAATGGACCGAGCGCAAGTGGATCGACTACGTGTGCCACCAGGACGCGCCCTGGCTGTCGCCGCGCCTGCGCCGCCGCGTGCGCGACTTCGCGACCGTGCTCGGCTGCCGTTTCCCGACCGTGCAGGACGCCAAGACCCCGGACTGGGGCAAGGCGATCCTGCGCAACCTGTCCCGCTGGCGCTACAGCAGCGGCCTCTACGGCAGCCCCTGGGAGCTGGAGCTGGCCCGGCGCCTGGTGCCCTTGCGCCAGCCGCAGCGCGAAAGCCTGTGACGGACACCCAGCCCGACAGGCTGCCGGCAGCGAAGCTGCCGCTGCGGCACGGCGCCTATGCGTGGCAGACGCGCTGGCGCCCCGGCGAGCTCGCCACCGCCCGCTTCATGCCCATGGGCCTCCACCTGGAGCTGGTCACCAACAGCCCGCCCCTCCTGGCTGCCGCCCGCCAGTGCTTCGGCGGCTACGGCGAGCCGGCGCCAGACCGCCCCGTCGATCTCACCCTGAGGCTCTACCAGCACTCCGTCGACGCGCCGGCGCCAGGCGCTGGCGTCGCTACGACCGCCGCTACGTCCGGCCACCTCGCCACGGCAACGGCCGCCGCCGCCAACCCGGCCGGCACCGCCGGCCTCCCCGACCTGGCCAACACCGCCAACCCCGCCGACCAGGGGTTCAACGGGGGCAGCGTCGCGGCGATCCACCCAGTGAGGGCGGCTGCCCTCCCGGAGGCCGGGCCGCCCGGCGCCGCCACGTCCGGCAGCTGTGTCGCCGCAACCGCCGCCGGCGCCACCCCCGGCTCCGTCGCTGCAACCGCCATCCACGCCTCGACGACCGGCAACGCCGCTGCTGCAACCGCCATCGGCGCCGCCATGTCTGGCAGCTCTAGCGCAGCAACCGCTGCCGACGCTACGACCGGCAACTCCGCTGCTGCAGCCGCCATCGGCGCCGCCATGTCTGGCAGCTCTAGCGCAGCAACCGCTGCCGACGCTACGACCGGCAACTCCGCTGCTGCAGCCGCCATCGGCGCCGCCATGTCTGGCAGCTCCGTCGCCGCAACCGCTGCCGACGCTACGACCGGCAGCTCCAGTGCCGCAACCGCTGCCGACGCTACGACCGGCAGCTCTAGTGCAGCAACCGCTGGCGACGCCACGACCGGCAGCTCCGTCGCCGCCACCTCACCTGTCGCCGCGATGGCTGGTGCCGCCGCCGGCGGCCGGGACGTGCATTTCTTTGACGGCGGCGCCGCCGGCGCGCCGCTGTCCGCGCCGATCCTGCGCTGCGAGGGTCCGTATCTCTACCAGGCCAGCGGGTCTGACACGGTGATGGTGGCCGACCGCGGCGCCGGGGTCACCTTCGGCTACCTGGCCGCAGCGACCGTGGCCGATGCAGCGCACCTCACCTGGCACTACCTGTGGCCGGCGGTTTCCTATCACCTGGAATGCCGCGGTTTTGCCGGAGTGCACGCCGCCGCCATCGCGCGGCGAGGCCGCGGGCTGCTGCTGCGCGGCCGCAGCGGCCAGGGCAAGACGACGCTCACCTATGCGGCCACCCGTCGCGGCTGGCAGGCCGTCAGCGAAGACATCGTATGGGTGGACGCCCGCGGCGCCACCTGGTGGGGCTCGCCCTGGACCTTCCACCTGCTGCCGGACGCCCGCCAGCTCTTTTCCGAGTTGAGCGGGCGCGGCGTCGCCCTGCAGCCCAACGGCGAAGTCAAAGTGGTGGTCGACATGGAATCCCTCTGGCCCGGCAGCACCCTGCCCAAGGCCGCGGCCGGCCCGGTGGTCATCCTGGAGCGCCGCCATGGCGGCACCAGCAGCCTGGTCACCCTCGACCCGGCCACAGCGCACCACGAATGGCTGGACGGCTGCGCCCGCCACGAGCGCCAGGCCCCCGGCTACGACCAGACGGTGGCGGACCTGCTCAGCAGAGGTTGCCACCGCCTCCACCTGGGAGACGACCTGGACGGCGCCCTGGACCTGTTGGAGCCGCTCCTGCCATGACGCTCGAAGCAATCGCGGACCAGGAGGCTACACCGCCTGCCGCCGCCGCCGCTGCCGGCGGGTCGCCTTCCGCCGCCGTCGCCGGTGGCGAGCCGCCACCCGGCGCTGCAGGAGACGCCGGGCGTCTGGCGTGGATGTGCGAGCGGCTGGCCGTTTGGGTGGTCGCCCCGCCGCCGCAGCCGCCGCCGGCGTGGCCGGCCGCGGCGTGGGAGGACTTTCGTGCCGCCACGCAGGTCCACGGCGTCGGCCCGCTGCTGGGGCGGCGCCTGGGCGACCGCCAGCCATGGTCGCAGGCGGCAGCCTGGCTTGGCGCCGAGCATGCCGCCAACCGCTTGCGCGTCGAGCGTCTGCACCAGGACTTGCGCGCGATCCTGGCGCGCTTTGCCGCCGCGGACGTGCCGCTCATGCCGCTCAAGGGCGCGGTGCTGGGGCCGCTCTATTATTCCGACCCCGCGGAGCGGCCAATGGCCGACCTGGACCTGCTGGTGCGCGCCGAAACGCTGGCGCAGAGCGCCCAGCTGCTGGTCGACATCGGCTATGAGGTGGTCTTTGAAGGCCGCAAACACGTCAAGCTGGCGCCGCGCGGCGGCCGTCGCCGCCCGGTCAGCGACGCCGGCGGCGCCAGCGACGGCGACGTTGGCGCCGACGCCGGTGGTAGCCCCGGCCCCGGCCCCGGCGACCACGAGGCGGCCGGCGAGCACCCCGACAACCCGCGCTGGGTCGAGCTGCATCCGGCCTGCGGCGAATGGCTGGGGGACGAGCGCATCGATCTGACCGGCCCGATCTGGGCCGGCGCCCGCCGGCAGCCGCTGCTGGGCGAGCCGGCCTGGCTGCCCGACCCGGCGACCCATTGGCTCTACCTGTTGGTGCATGCCACCCACCACATCCTGATCAATCGCTTCCGTCTCATCCAGCTGCTCGACCTGCTGCTGCTTTGCCCGACGGACCTGTTGGGCGCCGCCCTCCAGGTCGAGCCGCCCGCCGCCGCGGCCGCCATGGCGCGCGCCCTGTACCCGCCTCTCGCGCTCCTCCAACGGTACTTCCCGGCGGGCGCCACCGCCGCCGCGACGGCCCTGCGCCAGGACTTGCGCGCGCGGCTGGCGCCCGGCTACGCGGCCTGGGCCGACGGCCTGGACCTGTTCCAGGCTTGCTATCTCGACGCCGCGCCGTGGAGGGCGCCATGAGCGAGCCTGGCGCCGTCAGCGAGCCGGGCACCGTCGGCGAGCAGGGTGCCGTCAGCGAGCCGGGCGCCGCCAGCGAGCCGGGCACCGTCAGCGAGCAGGGCGCCGTCAGCGGGCCGGGCGCGGTCAGAGCGCGGGGCGCCGTCAGTGGGCCGCGCGGCATGAGCGGTCAAGGCGCCATGAGCGAGCGCCCGGTGGTGGTGGTGGTGGGCGACGCCGTGGCGCCCACCGGCTTCGCGCGCGTGCTGCACAGCATTCTGGGGCGGCTCGCCGACCGTTACGAGTTCCATCACCTGGGGGTCAACTACGGCGGCCAGCCGCACGAGCACGCCTGGCAGATCTATCCCGCGGACGGCGGCGGCGACCTGCACGGCGTGCGGCGCGTGCGCGACCTGGTGGAAAAGGTGCGGCCCCGCCTCGTCTTCCTGCTCAACGACCCCTGGCTGATGGGCGGCTACCTCGACGCCTTGGGCGATTGCCGCGCCGGCATCAAGGTGATCGCCTACGCGCCGGTCGACGCCGGCCCGCTGGAGGCGGAGCTGGTGGCGCCGCTCACCGGCCTGGATCACCTGGTGCTCTATACCCGCTACGGCCTGCAGGAAATGGAGGCGTCGGCGGCGCAGCTGCGCCGCCTGCGCCCCGACGCGGCCGCCTTCCCGGCGCTGTCGGTCGTGCCGCACGGCGTCGATTCGGACCTCTTCCGCCCGCTCGCCGGCCCGCCCACGGCGGCGGCGCCCGGCGACTTTGCCGCCTCCCGCGCCGCGGCGCGCCGCCAGCTGTTCGTCGACCCGGCGCTGCACGACGCCTGGATCGTCTTGAACGCCAACCGCAACCAGCCGCGCAAGCGCATCGACGCGACGATCAAGGGCTTCGCGCTCTTTGCGCGCGACAAGCCGCCCAACGTCCGCCTCTACCTGCACATGGGGATGGTCGATTGCGGCTGGAACGTGGTCGCCCTGGCGCGCCGTCACGGCATCGAAGACCGGCTCATCCTGACCGCCGAGGAGCACTTCCTGCCGGCGGTCGCCGACGATCTGCTCAACCAGATCTACAACGCCTGCGACGTGGGCATCAACACCTCCCTGGGCGAGGGCTGGGGCCTGGTCAACCTGGAGCACGCCGCCACCGGCGCCGCCCAGGTGGTGCCCCGCCACAGCGCCTGCGCCGAGATCTGGGACGGCGCCGCCGAGCTCGTCGAGCCCGTCGCCAGCCTCACCATGGAAGGCCTGCTGACCGAAGGCCGCCTGGTCGGCCCCGAAGGGGTCGCCCGCGCCCTCGATCGCCTGTACACCGATCCCTCCCACCTGCGCCGGCTGTCCGCCGCCGCCTACCAGGTCGCCACCCGCCCCGAATACCGCTGGGACGACGTCGCCCGCCGCTGGGACGATCTCTTCCAGCAGATGCTGGCGGCCACCCCCACTGCCGTCTGAGAAAATCGCCGTTGATCTGACCCGCTACCACCGCCCCAGACCACTAGACGTGCGATCGGGGGGCGTGGTATCTTCTAAAACAAGCAGACCAATGTCGTCCTTCGATCCTGTTTGGATGGGGGAGAGGAGGTAAGCGTGGCGATTACGGTTGTCAATCAGTCGGTCGGTGCTCTGTCCTATACCGTGTTCGGCGGCTCGACTTCGGGTTCGGGCACGGGCGGGTCGGGCAGCAAGGGTTCGGGAACCACGGGCTCCGGTACCCACGGCTCGGGCGGCGGCTCGGGTGTCGTGGCTTCGGGCGTCGTCGGTCCGGGTGGCACCGCGTCCGGGATCCAGGTGGGTGCAGGCTCCTATACCGTGGTCTTCGGGTGGAAAACCTTCCCCAGCTACACGGTTTCGGCCTCGGGTGTGGTCAAGGTGACGACGACCGTCCAGCCGTAGCGCGTTCCGAACGGTTGCCAGCGCGGCGCGGCGTGTCCAGACCTTCGCTGTTCGTCGTCTCGCTGCCGCGCTCTCTTTCGACGCTGCTCTACCACGCGATCCGCCAATCGCTGGCGTTGCGTGAGCCGCAGTGGACGACGGACGGGGAGATCCTCAACGTCCGTCGCTTTGCCTTTCTGGCGGAGGAGGGCGCGGTCGAGGGGGTGCGCTACGTCCAGCGCGATCACGACGGGCCGCGCTTCGCGAAGCTCCTGGCCTTCCTCGACCAGGTGACCCAGGCTCAAGGCTTTGCCTACAAAGACGTCATCCAGCCCTTCGTCGTCGGCGAATGGCTGGCGCGCCAGAGCGCTCCGCCGGTGGGCGTGAACCGGCCCGCTGCAGCGGCCTCCTCCTCAGCCGCTGCCGAAGGCGCCACCGCCGCTGCGGCCGCCGCCGAGCGGCGCCGCTCGGCGTCATCGCCGAACAGCCCCGCACGCCCCACACCAGCGGCGCCAGCCCCCGCGGCCGTCTCTGCCTCCAGCGCTGCGGCACCCGCCCCGCGCGTCCTGGTCATCGACCGGCCGGTGCCTGACGTGGCCGCCTCGTTGCTCGATCGCGGCTGGCTGTATCCAGCGCTGGCCGCCGACGGCGCGGCGGCGCTTCCAGAGGCCGCGCGCGCGGTGGTCGCCGGTGCCCACACCGCCGACCTGTCGGCATTCCTCCCGCCCGACCAGGTGGAACGGGCGCTGGTGTCCGGCTTGCTGCGCGCCCGCCGGACCCTGGCCCGCCTGGCGGACCCGCCCCCGGCATGCGCCAGCCGGTGGGTGGTCTACGACCAGCTGATCCACGACGAAGCGCCCTTGCATCAGGCCTTGCAGGCGCTCTACGGCGAAGACGTCCCGCCGCCCGCCTATCTGGACGACGAGTTCTGTCGCCAGCGCGATCAGGTGCTGCGCCGCCGCGCCAGCCCGCTCTACCAGCGCCTGCAGGCGCTCAGCGACGAGCTGGCGACCACGATGCTGGCCGCGCCGCCGGCCGCCGCCATCGGCGCCGGCGTCGCCGCGGCGCCACGGCGCCGCACGCAGTAGCCACCTGCAACACGCTCCGCTCACCGCTCGCCTTCACGGCTCGCGGTTCGCCACCTGCCTCTTGCGGTTCGCCGCTCGCCCTTCACGGCCCGCGGTTCGCCACCCGCCTCTTGCGGTTCGCCGCTCGCCTTCACGGCTCGCGGTTCGCCACCCGCCGGTTGCGGTTCGCCGTTGCCGCGGCTCGCGGTTCGCCACCCGCCGGCGGCCTTCGACTGGCGGCCTGAGAGGGCGCCGGCGGATCAGGACAGGCGTTGTGCCGGGCGCAGGAAGTTGGCGACCTGCTTTTCGATCGGGGCGGCGTAAAAGTCGCGGTCGCAGCGCCAGCGGGCCAGCGCGCGCAGCGGCCGGCTCCAGGGTCGGCCGGAATCCCAGGCCAGCTGCTGGAAGAATTTGAAGCGCTCGATCAGCCGGTACTTTTCGGGCGACACCCACGGACCGATCGAGCCCACGAAGTCAAATTCGCTCCATTCGTCCAGCGTGCAGGGGAGGGTGAAGCCGGCGGCCACCGCGTTCTGGGTGATCGAGGTGCCGGGATAGGGTTTGAAATAGAAAATCGGCGTCTGGAAGTCGGGGCTCATGGCGCGCAGCCGCTTGACCACCTGCAGGGTGGCGCGCACGTTGTCCTCGGTCTCTTCCGGGAAGCCGACGATGAAGGGGAAGTTGACCGCCACGCCGAACTTGCGACAGCGCTCGGCGACAAAAAAGACCTGCTCCAGCTTGATGTCTTTTTTGATGCGATCCATCATTTCCTGCGAGCCCGATTCGACGCCGACCAGCAGGCGGCGCAGCCCCGAGCGCTTGCACTTGGCGAAGACCTCTTCGCTCATGCGCTGGCCCTGGTCGGCGCGCATGGTGGCGGCCCAGGTGATGGGGAGCTTGCGGCGGATGAGCTCTTCGGCGACCGCTTCGACGCGCTGGGCGTAGGTGAAAAAGGTTTCGTCCTGGAAGTTCACGTCGTCGTAGCGCGAGCGGTGCCACAGCGCTTCGAGCTCTTCGCCCATGCGCTCGGGCGACAGGCCGGTCCACTTGCGCTGGTAGACGAACGGATCGGCGCAAAAGGCGCAGCGGAAAGCGCACCCCTGCGACGAGATGTAATCCAGCTGGCGCTTGCCCTTGAGGCGATAGTACGGTTCGATGTCGATCAGGCCGTAGTTGTGGACCGCCAGGGTGTTGACGTCGGCCAGCGGGCGGGCCGTGTTCACCTGCGCGGCGCCGTCCTCGCGGTAGGTGCAACCCTGGCAGCCGGTCAGTGGCCGCCCTTCAGCCAGGCGCTCGACGATCTCGGCAAAGGTGATTTCCCCCTGGCCTTGCACGGTCACGTCGACGCTCGGTTCCGCCAGGCATTCGCGGCCGAACATCGACGGGTGCCAGCCGCCCCAGACGACCGGCAGGTCGGCGCGGCTGGCCTTGGCGGCGCGGCTGGCCGCAACCGCGTCGGCGATCGGCGCCCCGGTGAGCACCGTGACGCCCAGGCAGAGCGCGCCTTCCAGCTCCGCCACCAGGGCGCGGTGTGCCGCTTCGGGGTTTTTGGCCAACCGGGCGTCCACGACCACCACCTGGTAGCGCTCGGGATCGAGGTGCGATCCGATGGTGAGCAGCGCCAGCGGCATGGTGTAAAAGACCGCGGTCGGGTTGTACAGCACGATTTTGTGGCGGCGACTCATAAGGGCTCCGGGGTCAATGCCAGCGTGCAGACGCATTTGCGACAGATCGCATCGCGGTCGGTGTCCAGGCCGCGGCGCCAGGCGAGCGCCTGCGGCGAATTGACGATCGCGTCCAGGCTTGCCGCCTGCCGCAGGTTGCCGAGCGGCGGCTGGAAGAAGCACGGCCGCACCGTGCCGTCGGCTTCGATCACCGTCGACACCCACGGCGCGTTGCAGCGATGCGGCGGAAAATCGCCGTGGCCGCACAGTGCGGCGTAGTAGTCGTAGAGCCGCGCCCGCAGCTTCGCCGCGCCCTCGACGATGAAGCCGGATGCGAAGTCGGCCGCGTGCTCGCGTTCCAGGGCGTCCAGCTCGCCGGCCAGCCGCGGCAGCTCCTCTTCGAGCAGCGCCACCTGGCCGGCGCGCGCCGCTTCCCAGGGCTGCGGCCGGTTGAAGGCGTCGCTGCTGACGTCGGCGGCCAGCAGGCTCAACCAGTTCAGGCCGATCGCGCGGGCCGCCGTGACGGTGCCGCGCAGGTGGGCGAAGTTGGCCCGCTGGACGGTGCAGCGCCCGCCGATCGTCAGCTGAGGCGCGGCTTGGCGCACCGCCGCCACCCCGTCGGCCAGCTTGGCGAAAGCGCGCGGCAGGTTGCGGATGTGATCGTGCACGGGCTGCGGCCCGTCCAGGCTGACGATCACTTCGGAGCAGTAGGCGGCGACCTGGGTCGCGTCGCGCCGCAGCAGCAGACCGGTGGACAGCAGGGTGATCGCGATGCCGGCGCGCCGCAGGTGCTCGCACATCTCCCACAGGTTGCGGTGCAGCAGCGCTTCGCCGCCCGACAGCGCGACCTGGCGCACCCCCATGCGCTGCCATTCGGCAACCCACTGTGCCACCTCGGCCGCGCCCAGCTCCTGCTTGCCCGGATCGCGCCAGATGTCGCACATCAGGCAGCGGCAGTTGCAGCGGCTGTGCGGGAACAGGATGACGATCGGCAGCCGCTCGACCGGTTGGGGCCGCGGCAACCCGTCGGCCGCCCCGCCGCTCCACGCGTTGGCCGGCAGCTCGGCGGCCGGCAGCACCGGAAGCACGGTCGAGCTCACCGCCGCTCCAACTCCAGCAGGTAATGGTCGGCCAGCCAGGGCAGCGGCGGCCAGGTTTCGGCACGCCGCTCCCAGCGCCCGAGCAGACGCAGCAGGCGCGGGTGGCGCGCCGCCCAGCCTTCGGCGTAGGTGGGCGGCAGCAGCGCGCCGACCGCCGCGCGCCGGCGCAGGCGGAAGGCGGGACCGAACAGGCGCCGCAGCGCGCCGACCGACGGATAGCGGATGGTCAGGCCGCGCCAGCGCGTGCCGCCCGGCCGCAGCCGGCGAAAGGCGCGCCCCGGCTGCGCGTGGCCCAGGTACCAGGCCCACTCCCACGGCACCAGCGGGCCCATCACGCAAACGACCGCCATGGCGCCCGGCCGCAGGTTTGCCGCCAGCCAGCCCGCCAGCTGCCGCAGGTCGGCTGGCGCCACGCAGTTGAGGCCGCCGAAGTTGGACAGCACCCCGTCGAACGGCCGCGGCGCCGCCGGTGTGGCGCCGGCAGCAGGTGCGGCAGCGGGTACAGGCGCGGTGGCGAGTACAGACGCGACCGCGGGCATAGGCGCAGCGGCGGGTACAGACGCGGGCGCGGGTGCCGGGTCCGCCGGCGGTGATTGCTGGGGGTGCCAGGGTTGCCGGGGCTGCCGGGTCAGCTGTTCGATGGTCTGGTGGCGCAGATCGACCCGATCGCCCAGGCCGGCGCTCGCGATCTTGTCGCCGGCGCGTTCCAGCATGCCGGCGGCGGCGTCGATGGCGGTGACGCGCACGCCGCGGCGAGCCAGGTACAGGGCGTCTTCGCCGGTGCCGCAGTTGAGCTCCAGCACGTGGCTGCCGGGGGCGAAGCAGGCGTCCAGCCGCCGCCAGACCGCCTGGCGCATCTGCGTGCCGATGGCGCTGCCGGTGAAGCTGGCGTCGTAGGACGCGGCCATGCGGTCGAACGCGGTGGCACCCGTGGCGTCGCCATCGCGGCGCGCCGGCAGCACGGGGAGGACGGCCGGTTCGGTCATCGTCACGGCGCCGCCGGCGACTCCTCGGGCCAGGAGAGCAGCGCCTGGTGCGCCGCTTCCGCCATCTGCAGCTTTTCGGCGGCGTCCGCCGGGTTGTCGGACTGCAGGCGGGCGGCGGCGACGCTGTTGCGCAGCCACCGGTCGGCCTGTTCGTAGTAGGCGCGCGAGCGCTGGCCGCGCAGCCGGTAGTCGCGGTCGGTGGCGGTATCCCAGCTCTTGTCGAGCTGCACGCGGTCGGCCACCTGGCGGAAGTAGGCGGTGTTCTTGATCGGGTAGGCGACGGTGGTGAAGAAGATGTTGGGGTTGGCCTTTTTGACGTGCTCGACGGTGGCTTCGATGTCGGCCAGCGTTTCGCCCTGGTAGCCCCACATCAGGAACATGCCGACTTCGATGCCGTGGCGCTGGGCGGCGTGGGTCGCCCACTGCACCTGCTCGGCGGTGACGCCCCGATCCATGGCGTCCAGGATGCGCTGGCTGCCGCTTTCAGAGCCGATCCAGATGCGGTAGCAGCCCATTTCGGCGAGCGTCGCGATCACTTCGTCCTTGAGCAGCCGATCGGCGCGCGAAATGGTTTCGAAAGGGCGCACCAAGCCGCGCTTCTTGAGCAGGCCGGCGAACTCGAAGAGCCAGCGGTGGTGGATGGTGAACACGTCGTCGGCGTACCACAGCTGTTCGGGCTGGTAGGCTTCGACGATGTGCGCCACTTCGTCGGCGCAGTCGAGCGCGCTGCGCCGGCGATGGGTGTAGCCGAACACGGCGTGCGAGCACCATTTGCAGCGATACGGGCAGCCGCGCGCGGTGATCAGGTTGACGCTGCCCATGCCGTGGTGGGTGTGCCAAACGTCGACGTAGCGGGCGATGTCGATCTGCTCGCGATCGGGCCAGGGGAGGCTGTCCAGGTCGGCGATCTGTTCGCGGTCCGGATTGGTGACGACCTCCCCTTCTTCGTCGCGGAAGACCGTGCCGTGCAGGCCGTGCAGACGGTGCGGACCGCGCAGGGCGAGCGCCGGCAGCAGTTCCGCGAGCGTCGCTTCGCCTTCGCCCACCACCACGACGTCGGCGCCGTGGGCCAGGTATTCGGCCGGGTAGTTGGCCGATTCGGGGCCGCCGAGCACCACCGTCCAGCCGTGCTGCCGCGCGGCGGCGATGATGGCGAGGATCGACGCGCGGGTCATCAGGTTGGTGTAGATCCCCACCACGCCGCCGGGAGTGGCGGCAAGGCGCTGGCGCAGCGCGGCGCGCTCGGCGAACGTGGAATCGAAGATCTCGACGCTGAAACCGGCGCGACGCAGATACGAAGAGATGTAGAGCAGCCCCAGCGTCGGGTAGGGCTTCATGATCTGCAGCTCTTTGGGATCTTCGTGCAGGAAGTAGCCGTGGGTCAGCAGGATGTCGGCCATATCAGTTCCAGCTCTTGCTCAGGTCGGGCATCGCCGGCGTCGTGTAATCTTTTCGAATCGCCGTCGGCCGTTCGCTGCGGCTGCACGCTTCAAGCCGCCCCAGCTCCAGCCAGGCGCTGCACAGCTGATCCAGCTCCTGCCGGATCTCCGCATCGGACGCGCCGTCTACAGCCGCAGGCGCGCCGGCGGCGGCGTTTGCAGGCAGGGCGGGCGGGGCAGGGGCAGCGCCCCGGGACCTGTCGCGCAGGCGCTGGCGGACCAGCAGATCGCGGTGCAGCAGGCGATGCAGGTGGCGATAGAAAGGCGTCTGATAGGTGCCCTGAAACATCATCGCCAGGTCGTTGCTGTCCTGCCAATGATCCTGCCCGTTGAGCTGGGCCTTGACCATCTCATGGAAGCGCGTGCCGGGCAGCGGGTAGCTGACGCTGATGCCGATCTCGTCGGGCAGCGTGTCGCGCACCAGCTGCACCGTCTGCTCGATGTCTTCAAAGGTTTCACCGGCGTAGCCGAACTGCAGGAAATAGCAGGCGCGGATGCCGGCGTCGCGCAGACGCTCGCGCACCACCGGGATCTGGCGCGCGTCGGTGCCCTTGTCCATGGCGTCCAGGATCTTCTGGCTGCCGCTTTCGACCCCCAGCCAGACCTCGTGGCAGCCGGCCTTGGCCAGGCCGGCCACGGCTTTTTCCGTCATGAGGTCGATGCGCGACTGGATCTTGAACGGGATCGAGCCGTCGAGCGCCGTCACCCGGTCGGCAAATTCGGCGACCCAGCGCGGCTGCAGGCCGAAGATGTCGTCGGCAAACCAGATCAGGTCGGGCTTCAGGCTGCGCTTCAGCAGCGCCATCTCTTCGGCCACGCTGGCCGGCGAGCGCATGGCGTAGCGCTGCCCCCAGATCGGTTTTGCGCACCAGTTGCAGTGGAAGGGGCAGCCGCGGGTGCTCACCATGTTGAGGCTGAAGTAGCCGTGGGCGCCGCGCCAGGCATTGCGGTAGCGTTCCACGTCGAGCAGGTCCCAGGCCGGCAGCGGAAAGACGTCGGGGTGGCGCTCGACGGCGCGCGAGCAGGTGCGCTGCACCCCGTCCGGCGCCGCCGGATCGGGGATCGCGAGGCCGGCCACTTCGTTCACGCACCGGCCGTTGGCGCGGCCGGCAAGGATGTCGACCAGCTCGCCCAGGGTGTGATCGGCTTCGCCGGCCAGCACGTATTGCACGCCCTCGCGGAAGTACACCTCGGGATGATCGGACGCGTCGGAGCCGGCGGCGATCACCGTGGCGCCGGCGGCGCGCGCGTGCCGGCTCATGTTGCAGCCGGCGCGGCGGCTGTGCGCCAGACACATCTTATTGAGAAAGTTGAATTGATCTTCGTAAAGGGCGACGATAGCCGGTTGCGTTTCGGCCAGGAGCCGTTCGAACTCCTCTTCGCCATCGGCCAGCATGGCGTCGAACAGCGCCACCGAATAGCCGCGCCGCCGCAGTTCGCTGGCCGCGTACAGCGTGCCGAGCGGCGCGTAGGGCGACATCTTTTCGATCTGCTTCGGATCATTCTTCAGAAAGAACGAATGGGCGAGGAGGATGTCGGTCATTCGATCCCCTACTCAAGGCCGCTGGCGATGGCGAGCGGCGGCAATGCTCAACTTTCGATCGTTGGCGGCGCGCCCGAGCCGACGAACTGATCTCCTAAGACCTCGTGAGAATACTTCTATCCTGCACGGTCGTCAACGCCAAAGTCAATGTCGGCACCGCGCGCGCCAGATCGGGGCCGCGCGCCGCCAGACGGCCAGCCCGATCCGGGCCGCGCGCCGCCAGGCGGCCAGCCCGCATGCCGCCTGGCGAGAGGTGCCGGAGAGACAGCGGGGAACCGGCCTTCCTTCAGGGTGAAGGCGGCGTGCCGGCGGCGGCGCTCAGCGGCAGAAAGCGCGGCTCCGACACGACGCCCTTGTCGACGTTGCGCAGCACCAGCCCGGAGCCGCCGGCGGTGGCGGCACAGCCGGACAGCAAGACCCAGCTGTCCGCGGCCGGCACCAGCACCTGCGTCACCGGCAGGCGCTCGCCGTTTTTCGACACCACGTCGGCAGGCGCCTGGGCGACCTGCGCCCACGCGCCGTGCGGGTTCAGGCGTGTCAACACCACCTGTTCGGCGGCCGGCGAGCGGCGGTCGTACCACACCATCTGCAGGGCCCCGCGGCGATCGGCAAGCGGCAGGTCGATGCCGTACTCGGTGCCCTGCCGCCACATGCCGGTGGTGTCGCCGCCGCCCCACGGCGTCCAGGCGGAGCGCCGCCAGCTCTTGCCCAGGTCGGACGACAGGTAAGCCACGCCGTCGGCCGAGATGTACGCGGCGTCGTTGCCGCCCAGGGCCAGGATCTGGCCGCGCCGGTCTGCTGTCACGCCCGGCAGCCCCTTGACCCAGGTTTCGGGCGGCGCGCCGGCGCTGAACAGGCCGGTGCCCGAGACCACGCCGTCCGCCTGCTGCGGCGCCGGCGTCACCTGCGGCTGGCCGACCGCCGTCACCTCCAGGCCGCCGTGCGATTTCCACTCGCGCCCTTCCAGGCGGTAGGCCCACGCCTGGTAGAGGCCCGGCTTGGTGCCCGCGGCATGCGCCATCAGCCACGGGGCGCCGCCCTCGTCATAGGTGCCGGCCAGGGTGGCCCCCGCCGGCAGGGTCACCGCTTCGCCGAGCGGCTGCCAGCCGCCGTGGTCCCAGCGCACCGGCTGCACGCATTGCGCGCCGCAGGGCTCGACCGCGACCACCGGCCCCGGCCCGATCGAGCCGCCGTAGCGGCCGGAGGGGCGCTCGGGAAACGCTCGCGCTTCGTGCCCGCTGCCGTCCAGCTGCACCGTCCAGCCGCCGCTGCCGCCGCTGTCGCCGTTGTCGTCGGTCAGCGAGAACAGCATCAGGCCCGAGCGGGTGTCCATGCCGATCAGCGTCAACGCCGACGCGGCGTCGCACGCCGGTCCGCCGCCCGCGGCATTGCCGGCGCGCCCTTGCACACGCTCGGGGGGCGGCGCCGCTGCCAGGCGGGGCGCGCCGGCCAGCAGCGCGGTCATCGCGACGATCAGCAGCGCCGCCGGGGCAGTGGTGAAGAGCGCCGCGGTAGCGGCGGGGCGTGAGATCGCGGCGCTTCGTTTCATCTTGAGGTCTCCCGGCCGCCTGGGCCGCCTGAATGATTGGGCTGCTGAGCCATCCCCACCCGCACCGGCCGCGCCGGCACGCCCGCCACCGTGACGCCGGCGGCCACGTCGTCCACCACCACGGCGCCGGCGGCGACCGTCGCATCGTCGCCGACGTGGACGCCGCCCAACACCAGCGCGCCGGCGCCGATGGTGACCCGGTCGCCGACCCGCGGGTAGTCCAGCTCGTCGAAACGGGCTTCCCCCAGCGTGACGCCGTGCAGCAGCGTGCAATCCTGTCCGATCACCGTGTAGCCGCCGATCACCAGGCCGACGCCATGGGCGATGATGCAGCCGCCGCCGATCTGGGCGCGCGGCAGGATGTCGACGCCGCAGGCGCCGATCGCCCAGCGGCGGCAGGCCGCGGGCAGCGCCGGCACCCGCCACCGCAGCAGTGTATGCGCCATCCGGTAGGCCAGCAGCGCCTGAAACCCGGAATCGAACACCAGGGCATCCAGCAAGGCCACCAGGAAGCTACGCCCCTTGACTTGGCGCAGCCGATGAAAATCTCGTGCCAGCGGCTGCCAGAACCGGGCCGCCGCCAGCCGGGGCGGTGGTGTCGTCGTGCCTCGCCGCACTCCCGTTGGGCGGTTGTCGGCCGCGGCTGGATCGCTCCCCGTCGGTGCGGGCTCGACCGCCGCGGGTGCGGGTTCGACCGCCGTGGGTGTGGGCTCGACCGCCGTGGGTGCGGGTTCGACCGCCGCGGGTGCGGGCTCGACCGCCGCGGGTGTGGGCTCGACCGCCGGGGGTGCGGGTTCGACCGCCGTGGGTGCGGGTTCGACCGCCGCGGGTGTGGGCTCGACCGCCGGGGGTGGGGAAGGCCGCGGTGCGGCGCCGGACGGCGTCGTGTCGAGCGCCTCCGGCCGGCGCGCCGGTTCGGCGCCGGCAGGCGCCGCCCCTGGACCGGATCGCCCGGCTTCCGTGGGTGCCTCAGGTGGGTTGTCCCGCGCTGACGGCTGACCGGCCGGCCCGGTGGCGTTTGGGTCGGCGGCGCTCATCGGGGATCTCCGGCGGCTGGCCGATGGCGGCCGGGGGCGGGCCGCGCGCGGCGGCGCAGGGCGCGCAGCAGGCCCAGGCGGGGCAGGCGGCTCCACCAGGGGTAGGCGCCGCTCGCCTTGAGCAGCAGCTCGAAGCGGCTGTCGCCGGGGTTGACGGCGAAGCGGGGTACTGCAAATGGATCGCCGGCGCGGCTGGATGCGCCGGCGTGGGCAGTGGCGGCGGTGGCGGCGGTGGCGACAATACCGTGGATGGCGGCGGCGGCCAGGTAGCCGGCGGCGGCCACGGCGGCGCGGGTGCGGGAGTTGTAGGCGCCGTAGGGGTAGCAGAAGGTGGCGACCGGTTGGCCGACCGCCGCCGCCAGGTCCTCGCGCGAACCGGCGATCTCGGCGGCCAGGCCGGCTTCGTCGCAGGTGGTCAGGTCGCGATGGTGCCGGCTGTGCGAGCCGATCTCGATGCCGGCCGCGGCCAGCCGGCGCAGCGCCGCCGCGTCCAGCAGCTCTTCGCGGCGCTCGGCCGGTCCCCGCGGCGGCCGGTCCCAGGCGTTGGTGCCGCCCAGCTCGCCGCTGACCGCGAACAACGTTGCAGTCATGCCGCGTGCGGCCAGCGCCGGCGCCGCGTGGTCGCGGAAGCAGCGGCAGCCGTCGTCGAAGGTGAGCACCACCGGCCGCCGCGGCAGCGGCCGCCCGTCGCGCTGCCGCGCCATGGCGTCCGCCAGCGTCAGCGTCGTGCAGCCGCGCGCGGCCAGGGCGTCCAGCGCCGCGTCGAACTGCCCCTGCGCCAGGTAGCTGTCGGGGTGCATCGGCGGCGGTTCCAGCTCGCCCGCCGGCACCGCCTCGACATGGTGAAACATCAGCACCGGCAGCACCCGACGGATCATGACGTGGGCCGCCGCGCCGGAGACGCCGCCGGCTGCGCCGGCTCCGGCATCGCTGGCGCGACAGCGGCCGTGGCGGCCTTGGTGGTCGTGGCGCGATCCAGGAGGGTCCCGCCCGGCTCGTCGCCGGCGCGGTCCGGCGGTGTTCCGGCGGCGCCTGCGCCGGCGGCCGGCGACGGCGGCGTCACGGCAGGCAGCGGCGACGGCGGCGTCACGGTCGGCGGCGGCTGCGGCGTCACGGTCGGCGGCGGCTGCGGCGTCACGGTCGGCGGCGGCGGCGGCGTGGCAAGCCCCGGCGCCTGGGGCCGCGAAGCCAGGGAGGTCAGCAACTGGGCGTAGGCTTGCACCATGGCTTCGATCGGAAAGGATGCGGCCCGCTGCCTGGGTAGCTCGCCCCAGTCGCGCGCCAGCGCGCTGCCCAGGGCCTGCGCATAGGCGTCGGGATCGGCGACGTCGCAGAACACCCCGGCGGCGCCGATCACTTCGTGCCGCACCGCGTCGTCCGGCGCGACCACCGGCAGGCCGCAGGCCAGCGCTTCCAGGTAGACCAGGCCGAACGACTCCGTGCGCGACGGTAGCGTAAAGCAATCGGCAGCCCCATACCAGGCGGGCATCTCGCCGCGCGGCACCACCCGCCGCAGGTAGCGGCCGGCGCCCAGGCGCTCACCCGCCAGCCGATCGAGCGCCGCGGCCTCGGGTCCGTCGCCCAGCACCACCAAGCTGCCACCGCCGGCACTACCGCCGCCGGCCTTACCGCCCCCGCCGCTCCCGCCGCCGCTACTACCGCCGCCGGCCAATCGCGCCACCGCCTCGACCGCCAGGTGCATCCGCTTGTGTGCATCGACCGCCCCCACCGCCAGCACGCGCGGATGCGGCAGCGCATCCAGCTCCGCTGGGGGAGCCCCGGCCGGCGCCGGCGGCGCCGCCGCGGCGTCGTGCGCCGGGCCATCCATCGGCGGCCGGTGGGCCGGAGGGCGGAAGAGCGCCAGGTCCACGCCGTGCGGGATCACCACGACGTGGGCGCCGGGGGCGCGCTGGCGCAGCATCGCGGCGGCGGCGGCGGTGAAGGTGACGACGCGATCGGGGCGCTGGCGCGCAAAGGCGCCTTCCCACTTGGGGTCCAGGCCGTGCGCGATGTCCACGAACGGCACGCCGCGCACGCGCCGCAGCAGGCGGCACAGCCAGGCGCCCACCAGGCCGCCCTCCATCACCACGACGTCGAAGCCGCCGCGCCACAGGTGGGGCAGGGCCGCCAGGGCGGCGCTGTACCATTCCAGGCTCAGCGGATCCAGAAACAGGGTGTCCAGCGCCTTCTTCCCCAGGCGCGTGGCGCGGTAGGCGGCCACCACCCAGCGCTGGTCGCGCGGCAGGGCGCGGATGCGGCTGTGCGGCACCGTCGCCGGCGCCGGGCCGCGGCTGAACAGCCGCACCTCCCAGCCGGGCAGCGCCGCCAGCCGCTCGCACAGCTCGACCACGAACGCCTCGGCGCCGCGCCGCTCGATCCCGACGCCGGGCATGACAAAGCCAACCCGCATCAGGTCTCCGGCCCCTCTCCCGCCCCCGCTCCAGCTCCCGGCCCCGCCCCCGGCGGCGCCCAGCGGCCCTGGGACCGGCGGTTCGCAAAGCTGCGGCGGCGGTGCGGCCAGCGCCGCCGCGCCAGGGAGCGCACCAAGCCGGGGGAAGGACGGGATGTCTCCATCACGTCACCTCAACGGTCCGTCAGCGGCAGCGCCGCGTCGCCGGGCAGCGCCGCCTGCTCGCCCGCCAGGGCGGCCGCCCACGCCGCCGGCGGCGGCTCGGGAGCGGCGGCGAAGAAGCCGCGGAAGGGCCTGCCGAAACGCAGCAGGTAGAGGCCGCAGGCCGCGACTGCGGCGGGCACCGAGGCCGCCAGGCGCCCCCAGCTGGCGGCGGGCTGCCACCAGGCGACCAGGGCGAACAGCGGCAGCGGCGCCAGGTAGACGTAGGCCAGGTCGAGCGCCAGGCGGCCGAACTCGGCGCCGCCGCAGATGCGGTAGATGCGCCAGCCCATCAGCAGGCCGCCCAGCAGCAGGTAGTTCGCCCAGGCCATGCCGATGGTGCCGAGGTGGGTGGTGAGCAGGACCCCGAAGGCGGCCAGCGACACCATGTTCAGCGCCACGACGGCGAACCAGTCGCGATCGTGGCCCTCGGTTTTGAGCAGCTCGCCGCCGAGCGGCGAAAAGGGATCGGCGAGCGGCGCAAAGCAGAGCACCTGCACCAGCGGCACCGCCTTGACCCACTGCGGGCCGATCAGGATGCGCACCAGGACGATCTGGGCGTTGAACGACAGGAAGTAGGCGCCCAGGGTCTGCAGGCCCAGGAGAGTCACCGTCCCCATCCGGTAGGCGCCCAGGTAGCGCGCGCGGTCGCCGCGCCGGCGGTAGTCGATGAGCGCCGGATAGAGCACCCGCGCCACCGCCGGCAGCACCAGTTCCTGCAGGCGGAAGCCCCATTCGCGCGCCTTGCTGTATTGCGCCGCCCAAAAGGCGCCGGCTGCCACTCCCAGGCCGGAGCCGACGATGAGGTTGCTGACCTGCGGCACCGGCAGCGCCGCCAGGGCGATCAGAAACAGAAACGAGCTGCCGGCGATCATGCGCGGCAGCAGGCGCAGGTCGGCCGCCGTCAGGGCGAGCGGTACCCGCCCCCAGGCGCGGCGCCACAGCAACACGGCGAACAGCGCGGCGCCGGCGAGCTGACCGGCGACCAGGCTCCAGACGCCTGCCCCGGCCGCGGCCATGGCGATCGAAACCGCCGCCACCGCCGCGCCGCGCGCGATCTCGGGCGCCACCAGCCGGCCGACTGCCAGCTCGCATTCGAAGTAGACGCGCGGCACGACCGCCAGCCCGTCGAGCAGCACCCACCAGGCATAGACGCCGAGCACCGCCGGCAGCTCCCGGCTGAGCCCGGCGCTCCACGGCGCCGCCAGCGCCAGACCGGCGGAGAGCACGACGCCCGCCCCCACCTCCCAGGCCAGGACCGCGCCGTACGGCCGGCGCGGGTGCCGCACCAGCTCGTAGGGGAGCCCCAGGTCGCGCACGATGCCGACGATCACCGTGAACGCCAGCGCCAGCGCGTAGACGCCGAAGGCGTCGGGCAGGATGATGCGGGCCAGGGCCAGGTCGCTGGCGGCACGGATCAGCACCCGCGCCAGCTGGCTGCCGTAGGCCGCCAGGGTGGACTGCAGGAATCGCCGCTCGCTGTCCCGCATGTGGCGGCTCATTGTGTCACCACCGGCCGCGCGCTTGGCACCCAGCGCCGCCGCCCGGCGCCGCCAGCGGTGGCGATCCGCCGTCGCCACCCTCGCCGCCGGCGCGCGGCGCGCTGGTTCACGGCTCCGGCCAGCTGGCCAGGATGGCGCGGTACCAGGCCAGCCGGAAGGCGGCGACCGCCGGCAGCGACCGCCAGCAGGGGAGCAGCATCGGGTGGCGAAGAAAGATCGACGCGGCGCCGATCCACGCCTTGAGCGGCGCCGCCAGGCGCAGGCGGCGGCGGGTCGCCCAGGTGGCGCCGGTGGCGAAGGCGCCGGGGTGGCGGGCCAGGAACTCCCGGAAGTGCCGGCCGTACCAGGCGGCGTGCCCTTCGAGATCGCGGCGGCTGGCGCGCACGGCGGCGTGCTCGACGACGGCGCCGGGCACGAAGGCGGTGGCCAGGCCGGCGGCGCGGGCGCGCAGCACCCAATCGTGGTCTTCGCTGGTCGGCAGCGCTTCGTCGAACGGCCCGACGCGCTCCCAGGCGTCGCGGCGGACCGCCAGGTTGAGGCTGCCCAGCGGGCGCCGCGTGTCGGCCTCCGCCGGGCGGTCGGGCAGCAGCGGGTGAAACGAGGCGATGTTGTCGGCCAGCGCCCAGCGCGCGGCGCCGCGGCGGGCGTCGCGTCCGCGGGCGAAGGTGACGGCGCCGCCGGCGATCGGCGCGCCGGCCAGCGCCGCCGCCAGCTCGCTCACCCAGCCGGCGGCGGGGCGGCAGTCCGCGTCGGTGAACAGCAGCAGGTCGCCGCGCGCCGCCACGACGCCGCGGTTGCGCGCCGCCGCCGGGTTGAGCCGCTCCGGCGTTTCGACGAAGCGCACCGCCCCGTCGCGCGGCACCGCCCCCGGCGCGTCGCGCCCCACCACCACCACCTCCACCCCCTGGCCCGGCGCCCCCTGCGCGGCGAGCGCCGCGAGGGTCGCGCCGACCAGCGGCGAATCCAGGTTGGGCACCACGACGCTGATCAGGGGCATGTCCGGTTCGAGTCGATAGCGCCTGGCGGGTGGGGCGCGATCCGCGAGCGATGGGTCCAGGGCCGGCCGCCTGCGCTGACCGGTGCCGGACCAGGCGGCCGCCGCGGTGGACCGCGGCGGCGGCGCGTTACACGGGCGCGCTCCGCATCAGGCGCACCTTGCGCGCCCAGAAGCGCGAGCGCATGGTCTTCATGCTGGCGATGCGGTCTTCGGCGACGCGGTGGGCGGCGAGGCTGGGGGGGATGCCCTGCGTCCGCGACATCTCGAAGATGCGGGTGGTGTTCTCGTAGAGGCCCAGCGCCATGCGCATGGCGGTTTCGCGATTGTAGCCGGTCAGCTCGCTGTAGACGTTGATCAGGCCGCCGGCGTTGACCACGAAGTCGGGCGCATACAGGATGCCGCGCTCGTGCAGCGCCGCGCCGTGGCGGTCCTCGTCGGCCAGCTGGTTGTTGGCGGCCCCCGCCACCACCTTGCAGCGCAGGCGCGGGATGGTCGCGTCGTCGAGCACGGCGCCCAGGGCGCAGGGCGAAAGGATGTCGCACTCGGCCGTCAGGATCTGGTCCGGCGCCACGATCTCTGCCCCCAGCTCGGTCTGCGCCCTGGCGGTGCGCTTGGGGTCGAGGTCGGTCGCCAGCACCTTGGCGCCCTCCTCCTTGAGATATCCGGCCAGCGAGAACCCGACGCTGCCCAGGCCCTGGATCGCCACCGTGCGACCCGCCAGGTCGGCGTCGCCGAACTGCCAGGCCGCCGCCGCCTTGATGCCCTGCAGGACGCCGAACGCGGTGACCGGCGAGGGATCGCCGCCGCCGCTCTGCTCCGGCGGCACGCCGGTGACCCAGCGCGTTTCCGTCAGGATCTGCTCCATGTCGGTCATGTTGGTGCCGACGTCCTCGGCGGTGATGTAGAGGCCGCCGAGCGAATCGACATAGCGCCCGAAGGTGCGCAGCAGCGCCTCGGTCTTGTCCTTCTTGGGGTCGCCGATGATCACCGCCTTGCCGCCGCCCAGGTGCAGGCCGGCCGCCGCCGCCTTGTAGGTCATGCCGCGCGACAGCCGCAGCACGTCGACCAGGGCATCGTCCATGCTGGCGTAGGGCAGCATGCGCACGCCCCCCAGGCCGGGGCCGAGCACCGTGGAGTGCACCGCGATGATGGCCTGCAGGCCGACGTCGGGGCTGGAGCAGAACAGCACCCGCTCATGGCCCATGCCCGCCATCTGTTCGAAAAGTTCCATCGGCTCCCTTTCTGAAGCACGCTCGCCGGCGCGCCCCGGCTGCTGCTGGCCGCGCCGCGGCTGAATGGTAAAGGACCTGGACCTGGACGCGGAGCCCGCACCGACGAGAACCCGGCAGCCCGCCGGGCTGGGTCGGGAGGGATCGATGCCGGGCACTGCAGACCGCCACCTGATGCCCCTCCCTGGAAGGGCGAACTGCGGCGAAGTGTAGCCCAGCCGGTCAGGCGCGGCAACGCCGGGGGACTATGCGCTCAGGACGTGGGAGCGGCCACGGCCGGGGGAGCGGCGCCGGCGCCGCCGCCCAGCTCGGCCAGCAGCATCGCGGCCAGGATGAGGGCGCCGCCGAAGGTCAGCGCGGGCGTCCACGACTCGCGGCCGACGGCGACCGAAAAGACGGCGGCGACGACCGGCTCGGCGGCCAGCAGCAGCACCGTGTCGGTCGCGGGCAGGTGGCGCTGGGCGTACAGCTGGCACAGGTAGGCCAGCACCGTGCCGGCGAGCGCCGTCAAGCCGATGGCGAACAGGGCGAAGGGCGTCGCCTCGCCGGCGCGCGGCGGCGCCAGCAGCAGCGACGGCGCGGCGAGCAGCGCGACCACCGCGAACTGCGCCACCGCCAGGGCGGTCAGCGACATGGCGCCGCGGCGCAGCACGCGCTCGATGCCGACGATGTGCAGCGAAAACGCCAGGGTGCCGGCCAGGGTCAGGGCGTCGCCGCGCCCGAAGGTCCAGTCGCCGTGCAGCCCCGCCGGCCGGTACAGCAGGTAGAGGCCGGCGGCGGCGCACAGCACCCCGGCGGCCGGTCCGGCCCGCCGGCGCGGCGCGGCGCCGACAGCGGCCGCCAGGCCGGCGCCGCGTCCCATCCGCAGGGAGAGCCAGGCGAGCGGCGGCACCAGGACGACGGCAAGGCCGGTCAAAAAAGCCGAACGCGACGGAGTGGTCCACAGCAGGCCGCTCGTCTGCAGCGCGAAGCCGGCGAACAGCAGCAAACCCAGGATGGCGCCCTGGGTCAGCAGCTCCTTGGCCGGACCAGCGCCGCCCGCCCTGGGGCCGGGTTCCAGGGCGCCGCCGGCACGGCGGGCGAGCGCCACCGGCAGCAGCAGCAGGGTCGCCAGGCTGAAGCGGTACGCCAGGAAGTGAAAGATCTGCACGTCGGCCAGGGCGCGCTGCACGACGGTGAACGAGGTGCCCCAGATCACCGTCGCGCCGAACAGGGCCAACCGCGCCAGCAGCCGCGCGTGCGCCGCCGGCGCCGCCGTGCGCGCCCCGCCCGTGGCGCCGGCCGCGGGCGCCGCGCCGCCCAGGTCCCCCGCCCCCGCTCCTGCCTCCGCCCCCTCCCCCTCCCCCTCTGACATCGCGACGGCTCAGAGCTTGCCCAGGGCGGCCAGGACCTCGGCGTCGTGGCCGTCCACGTTGACGCGCTTCCAGACCTTGCTCACCCGGCCCTGGCGATCGATGAGGAAGGTCGAGCGCTGGATGCCCATCGACTTCTTGCCGTACATGTTCTTTTCGCGCCAGGCGCCGTAGGCGTCCGCGACGTGATGGTCGGGGTCCGCCAGCAGCGGGAAGTTGAGGCTGAACTTGTCGCGGAACTTGCCGTGGCTCGCGGTGTCGTCCGGCGAGACGCCCAACACGACGGCGCCGTGCGCCGCCAGGTCCGATTTGCGGTCGCGGAAGGCGCACGCCTCGCGGGTGCACCCCGGCGTGTCGTCCTTGGGGTAGAAGTAGAGCACCACCGGCTGGCCGCGCAGGGCGGACAGCCGGACCTCCTTGCCGTCGTCGGCGCGCAAAGCGAATTCGGGGGCGGATTCGCCCTCTTCGATCCATGCGGGTGGGGTGGACATCGCGGCTCCTTTCGGTCATCGCCGGGTGCCGCCGGCTGGCGGCGGCACCCGGCACGCGCGCCGCAGTCTACAGCAGGGTGGCCGCGTCGTGTGGCAGTCGTGCAACAGCTCGCCGCGGGCGTCCCCAACGGCTTGCGTTTCTTGTTTGGCATGTCTATATTGATATTCAATAAAGGAGGTTGCTTATGTTCGACGCTTCGCTAGTTCGTCGCCTGTCTTCGTCCCTGTCCCTGGCCGCTTTTCTGCTGCTTGTCGCCGTTGCGGCGCAGGCGCAGGTGATCGTGCCCAACCTGGTGTACACCACCATCAAGCCGTGCCGCATCTTCGACACGCGATCGTCGACGGGCGGCAAGCTGATGGCCTCGACGGCGCAGACCTTCAACGTCGTCGGCAACACCACCGGCACCTACTTCACCAACCAGGGCGGCCCCAGCGGCGGCTGCGCCATTCCCGGCTTCGTCTCCTCGGTGCCGCAGGTACAGGCCATCGCCATGAACATCACCATCGTCGCGCCCAGCCTGGCGGCCTTTCTCAACGGCTGGCCGACGGACATCACGATGCCCAGCACCTCGCTGCTCAACTTCCCGGCGGGCGGCACGGTGGCGTTTGCCAACACGGTGATCCTGGGCGTGCGCCAGGACACCCAGGGTGGCGACATCAGTCTTGAGATCAACGCCGGTAGCGTCGACGCCTTCGGCGACGTGGTCGGCTACTTCAGTGCCGACAGCGTCACGCCCACCAGCGGTGCCGGCAACGTGCTGCGGGGAGCCGGCGCCGGCAATCAGGCCTCCAGCTCGGCCACCGGCGGCGACAACGTCGGCATCGGCGTCTCCGCCCTGGGCGGGCTTACCACGGGTGAGCTGAACACCGCGGTCGGCTACCAGTCCCTCCTCGGCGGCACCACCGCCACCGACGACGTGGCCGTGGGCTACACGGCGCTCAAGACGCTGACCACCGGCAGCGTGAACACGGCGCTGGGAACAGAAGCGCTGCTCAACCTGGAGACCGGCAGCGGCAACATTGCGGTCGGCTACTTTGCGGGCAGCTCCCTGCTGACCAGTGAAAGCAACAACATCGACATCGGCAACAGTGGGGTGGTCAGCGACAGCGGCGCGATCCGCATCGGCGGCTCGGGGCAGACCTCCGCGTACATCGCCGGCATCTACGGCTCCACCAGCTCCAGCGGCGTGGCGGTCTACGTCAACAGCAACGGCCAGCTGGGCACCGCCACCTCCTCGCTGCGCTTCAAGGAAAACGTCCAGGACATGGGCGACGCCAGCGACGGCTTGCTGCAGCTGCGTCCCGTGACCTTCAACTACAAGCCGCAATACGACGACGGCTCGCACCTCCTGCAGTACGGCCTGATCGCCGAAGAGGTGGCCAAGGTCTACCCCGGACTGGTGCAGTACGACCAGGACGGCCAGCCGCTGACCGTGCGCTACCAGTTCGTCAACGCCATGCTGCTCAACGAGGTCCAGTCGCAGCACAAGACCATCGCCGACCAGCAGACCCAGATCACCCAGCTCAAATCGCAGCTCGAAGACATCCAGAAGACCCTGCGCGCCCTGGCCCAGCCAGCCGCCGCCCACCCCGCCCAATAGGTGCCACCCGCCGCCGCGGCGCCCTCGCGCGCCGCGGCGCCTTGCCGCCGCTACAATCGCCGTGTGACCACGCCGCCCCTGTCCGCCGCGCCGCTGCCGCGCGGGCCGCAAGAGCTGGCGGCGCTCCTCAAGTCGTGGGCGCTGGCGGCCGGCTTCGACCGCGCCGGCGTGGCCTCGCTCGCGCCCGCCGCCCACGGCACGGCGTTCGTGCGCTGGCTGGCGCGCGGCGACTTTGCCGGGATGGCGTACCTGGAGCGGCGGCTGGAAGCGCGGCTGCACCCCGCGACGGTCCTGGAAGGGGCGCGCAGCGCCCTGTGCGTGGCGTTGCAGTACCACCCCCTGGCCGGCCAGGGGGAGCCTGCCGGGGACCTCTGGCCGCGGGTGGCGCGCTACGCCCGCGGCAGGGACTATCACGAGGTGATGGGGGAGCGCCTGCGCGCCCTGGCCGCCCGCATCGCCGCCGCGCTGCCCGGCATCCAAAGCCGGCCCTACGTCGACACCGGCCCCGTCCTGGAGCGCGACCTGGCGGCTCGCGCCGGCCTGGGTGTGGTGGGCAAGAACACCAACCTGCTGCACCGCCAGGCGGGCTCCTGGTTCCTCCTGGGCGAGCTGTTCCTGACCGCCGACCTGTCCCCCGACGCGCCCGTCGCCGACCTCTGCGGGCACTGCACCCGCTGCCTGGACGCCTGCCCCACGGGAGCCCTGCCGCAGCCCTACCGCCTCGACAGCCGCCGCTGCATCAGCTATTGGACCATCGAGCATCGCGGCGACCTGCCGCCCGCGGCGCGCGATCTGGTGGGCGATTGGGTCTTCGGCTGCGACGTCTGCCAGGAAGTCTGCCCCTACAACACCCGCCCCGCCGCCGCCGACCATCCCGAGCTCGGTCTGCCCCCCGAGCGCGCCGCCCTCGACCTGGTGGCCCTGCTGCGCCTCGATCGCGAATCCTACGTCGCGCGCTTCCGCGGCAGCCCCATGAAGCGCGTCAAACAGGAAGGCCTCCAGCGCAACGCCGCCGTCGCCATGGGCAACCGCCGCGACCGCCGCTACGTCCCCGCCCTGGCCGAGGCCCTGGCCCAGGACCCCTCATCCACCGTCCGCGCCCACGCCGCCTGGGCCCTGGGCCGCCTCGGCGGCCCCGCCGCCGACCAGGCCCTGGCCGCCGCCCTGCCCGGCGAAGCCGACGCGCAAGTCCGCGCCGAGATCACCGCCGCCCTGGCCGCCGCAAAGTAGAAAGGCTAGCCGCCCGCGCTCAAGGCGCGATGGAGGAGGTCGGCAACGTCGAGCTGGGCGGCCCAGGCGCGCAGGTAGGGAAGGTCGAGGCGCCCGGCCTGAGTGCGGACGATGCCCAGGACATCGGTCCACTGGCGGTCCGAGACCTCGCCGCCCAGGCGGTACCAGGCCAGCTTGCGGAGCAGGGTGTCTTCGGCGGACTTGATGGCGACCGAGCGTGGCGGATCCTCACCCAGGGAATAGGCCACGGCGCGCTGCATCTCGGCGCGGTCGAAGGCGCCGGCGCCGGACACGAAGACGTCCACCTTGAAGCCGGAGGCGCGGTGGATGAGATTGAACTGGGCGTGCCGCTCGATGGCCCGCCGTATCGCCTCGTCGTCCAGATAAAAGTCGGCCTGGAGGCTGGCGGCGAAGGCAGCGACGTGCCCCGTCGTCAGGTCGGCCACAAGGTCCAAGTCGCGGGTCTGGCGCGGGACGCCGTGGATCGAGCTGGCGAACGAGCCGCCGACGTGGTGGCGGACCCCCAGCTTCTCCAGGACGGCGATCACTTGCAGCGGCACCGCCCAGAGCGAAACCGTCATGGCTTGCGGGAGTCGTGCGGGAGAGGGCCGTAGGCCTTGGTTGCAAGCTCCTCGCCCAGCTCCAGGCCGTACAGGCGACGGCGCAGCTCGTCGGGTCCGGCTGCCGGATGGCGACCACGCAGGCCGGCAAGGGCGAGGTCGCGGGAAAGGTGGATGGCTTCGACGACCAGCTGAACCTTCCGCGCCGGAGTCATGTCGCGATAGATGGCCAGCTGCATGCGCTCGGCCGCAGGATCGGTGTCCGCCGCCAGGGTAGGGTAGGCGACCTCATGCGGCCGCGGGCGGCGGCCGGCCTCGGGTGCAGACGACAGGCGCGCACCGGGGGCGCCCGTCTCCTTTGGATCCACACCCACTGGCGCGTCAGTCGGGGAGGGCGCGGCCATGGTGCGATCGTAGCGCAATGTCCGAGGCGTGAGCTCCCTGGCCGCGTGCGAGAGAGTGCGTCCCGCGCCCGCGCCGTCGGCCCACCTGACGCCAGCCGGGAACTTGCCGCGGCGTGTCCGTCTCCTCTTCCTGGGAGGACTCCATCGCTGGTCCTGCCACGGAGGAACCATGCGCCGGGACGACCGCCAGAGCCATTTCGACCTCATCGATGCGCTTGAAAAGGTGAAGGCAGATCTCCGGGAGCGCCTCGGCGTCGATCAAGGGTTCCCCTCACAGCTCGACGCCAGCGTGCAGGACATCGACCGGTTGATCGGGGAGGTCCAAAAGCGGCGAAGCTCCGGCCTGGGCGGCAGGGAACTGCAAGCGGAGGTGCCCGACGAGGCGGCGGGGCCGGAGCCGCCGGCGTCGATGCGCGGCAGGGGTCTGGCCGCGGAGGACATCGCCGAGCTACGGCCGCACGTGATCGATTTGAATCAGGGCTTCTTTGCCGACGACGGCGAGTTCACCACCACCGCGGCGCAGGTCGACCAGCTGTTCGACGGCCTGCGCTCCCGCGCGGCGGAGGCCAAGGCCGCGCGCAAGACGTTGAACCTGCTCTTCTATGCCCACGGCGGCCTGGTGGACAAGGATTCCGGCCTGCACCAGGCGCTGGATCAGCGCCGATGGTGGCTCGACAACGACATCTATCCCATTTTCTTCGTCTGGGAAACCGGGCTCTGGAACACCGTGGAGCACCTGCTGGCCGGCGTGCTGCAGCGCTCGCTCGCCGCCGGCGCTCGCAGTCTGACCGACACCACGACCGATCCCCTGCTGGAGCTGCTGGCGCGGGCGGCCGGGGGACCCAAGATCTGGGGCGGCATGAAGCTCAGCGCGCTGGCCGCGTCACAACGTGGCGCGGCGGCCGCCAACGCCCCGGCGGGAACCGCCGCCGCGGGAGAGGGGGGCGCGCACTACGTGGCGCGCCGGCTGCGCGCCTTTCTCAAGCAGGCAGCGGGCGACGTCGAGCTGCACGCCCTGGGCCATAGCGCCGGCGCGATCTTCCACTCCTACTTCATGCCGACCGTGCTCGACCTCGTTCCGGATGCGAGCTTCAAATCGCTCCATCTGCTGGCGCCGGCAATCCGGATCGACGCGTTCAAAGAGCGCCTTCTACCGCTTGTCGGCGCCGACAACCGCATCGAGCGGCTGACGATGTACTCGATGAAAACCGATCTCGAAAAAGCGGACAACTGCGCCGGGATCTATCGCAAGTCGCTGCTCTACCTCATCTACTACGCCCTCGAGGACCACCGCCGGACGGACCTTCTCGGACTGGAGGAGTCGGTCTGGCGCGACGCCGGCATCAAGGCTTTCTTCGGGCTCGACGGCGCCACCGACTCGCCGGCCGACGCGATCTGGTCGCAGACTCCGCCGGGCGGCGACAGCGCATCGCGGGCAACCAGCCACGGCGGGTTTCACGACGACCGATCCACCATGGAAAGCGTGGTGCGGCGGATCCGCGCTCTGCCCGACACCGTGCCGGTGAGCCCCAACCGGCACCAGACCGACGGCGGCCGCAACCTCGATCTGCACAATGTCGGCCTGGCGTCGAAGTTCGCGGCGGCGGTCGCGGCCAGCTCGTCGGGGGTGGTCGTGCCCGGCTTTGCTCCGGGCGCGCGCCTCGCCGCCCGCGGCGTCGGGGGCCGCCGCCGCGCGCTGTGCGTCGGCATCAACGCCTATCCAGGCGTCAACGCTCTATTCGGCTGTGTCGCCGACGCGCAGCTGTGGACGCGCACCCTCCAGCTGCTGGGCTTCGAGGTGCAGACGATGGTCGACGCCACCGCCACCTACGACGGGATCAAGGCGGCGCTGTCGGGCCTGATCGCCGACAGCGCGGCCGGCGACGTCGTGGTGTTCCAATACGCCGGCCACGGCACGCAGGTGCCCGATCCCACGTCCGCGCAGACCGACGAAGCGATCGTGCCCGTCGATTTCAGCCGCGGCGCGCTGCTCCTCGACAAGGAGCTGCGGGCGATCTACGACACCACGCCGCAAGGCGTCAACCTCACCTGCTTCCTGGATTGCTGCCACTCGGGCGACCTCGACCGCGAGCTTTTCGCGGGCGCCTTGGGTCACCTGGCACGCCGCATCGTCCTCACCAAGGCGCAGATGGCGGCCTACCAGCAGTTCGCCCGCCGCCGCGGCCCCATCGCCGCGCGCAGTCTCGCGGCGGTCCGCGGCGACCTCAAAGACGTCAGCTTCGCCGCCTGCCAGAAAGATCAGGTGGCGTACGAAAATGGCGGCCAGGGCGACTTTACCTTGCGCACCACCCGGCTGCTGCAGCACGGACTGCCGGCGGCGACCAACCGGGAGTTCTGCGATCAGATCGTCGCCGCCTTCGGCGCCGGCGCGCAGCAACTGCCGCGCCTCGACGGCGGTGCGAGCCGCTTCGCGCAGCTCCTGCTGCTACCCCTCACCGCGGCATCGGCGGCGACTCCGGCCGATGGCGGCGCTCCAGCCGCGGTTCCAGCAGCCGGCGGGGCCAGCCCTGAACCGGCGGCGCCTGCGCCCAATCGCGCCAATGGGTCCGACCGGTCGCAGGCGCTGCACCTGCTGGCCCAACTGGCCGAGCTGCTCGCGGTAGACCGCCCGTGAGGTCTCAGGCGGCGACGGGCCGCTTCGTCGTCGCGCCCTCCGTCACCCGGGCGGCGCGCAACCGCCCCTACGAGCGGCGCCCCGGCGACCCGTTGTTCCGGCCGCTGCGCATCTACACCCTCGATCCGGCTGCCTCCCTCCCGGACTGTCCGACCGCCACGCTGAAGATCCCTTACGAGCCGCTTTCCCCCGGCCCGCAGGGGTCCCGCTTCGCGGTGGTCGACGCCTTGGGAGAGCGCCGCAACCAGCCGGTCGACCTCGACGACGTCAGGCTCGCCATGGGCGAGGGCTTCGCTCCCTCGCCTTCGCAGATTCAGTTCCACCAGCAGATGGCCTATGCAGTCTGCAGCGCGGTCCATGCCACCTTCCGCCACGCCCTGGGGCGGCCGCCCGCCTGGGGTTTCGACGAGCGACAGGACCCGCTGCACCAGGACCGCCTGGTCATCCGGCCGCACGGCACCCACGACCGCAACGCCTATTACGACAAGGCGCGCGGCGAGCTGGTCTTCGGCTATTTCGCGGCCGATCCCCAGGTGCTGGGCAACAACCTGCCGCGTGGCACGATCTTCACCTGCCTTTCGCACGACATCGTCGTCCACGAGCTGACCCATGCGCTGCTCGACGGCCTGCGCTGCGAGTTCCACCGCCCGACGGGCGCCGACGTGCTCGCCTTCCACGAAGCGTTCGCCGACCTCGTGGCGTTCTTCCAGCGCTTCAGCTACCGGGAGGTGGTCGTCGCGGCGCTCAAGGCGAGCCACGGCAGCTTGCCGCAGGCGCCGCGGCTCATCGACCTGGCGGCGCAGTTCGCGCAGACGATCGGCGCCGGCCAGACGTTGCGCCGCGCCCTGCAACCGGAGCTCACCGAGGCCGACCTCACGCGCATGCACAACGATTCCGACCCCCACGTCCGCGGCTCGCTCCTGGTCGGCGCCGTGGTCGACGCCTTCGATCGCATCTATCGCAAGAAAATCGACGTCTACCTGCGCCTGGCGACGAACGGCACCGGCGTCCTGCCGCACGGCGACCTCAGCACGGATCTGCTGGCGGCCCTGGCGGAGGAGATCTGCCAGCTGGCCTCCCAATTCCTCAGCATCCTGGTGCGAGCGATCGACTACTGCCCGCCGGTCGACATCCAATTCGGCGAGTACCTGCGCGCGCTGATCACCGCCGATTACGCCCTGGTTCCCGACGATCCCTGGGGCTACCGTGAAGCCTTGATCCAATCGTTTCGCCGCCGCCTCATCTATCCGCCGGACGTCGACGACCTGGCGGAGGATTCGCTGCTCTGGCGTCCGCCACCGCGGCCGATCGGCTGCAAGGACCTGAGCTTTTCGATCCTGCACTTCCATGGCGACCCGTCGAACGCGGCCGATGCCGGCGAACTGCATCGGCAAGCCGACGCCCTGGGCAACCTGGTCACCGATCCCGCCAACCTGGACCTGTTCGGCCTGGTCGCGGCCGGCGACATGGGCGCCGACCCGCCGTGCGTGCAGACCATCCGTTCCACCCGCCGCGGCGGCCCCGACGGCCAAGTGGTCTTCGACCTGGTCGCCGAGGTCACCCAGCGCCGCACGGGGCGCGCCGCCGATGGTCTGGCCTTCGACTATTACGGCGGCGCCACGATCATCTTCGGGCCCAGCGGCGACGTCCGCTACGCCATCCTCAAGCGCGTCGATCACCAGCAGCGCGAAGCCACCGTCGGCAGCTACGTCGCCGGCGACGGCAAGAGCCAGTGGCAGCGCGCCGGCGGCCGCTGGGCGCCGCTGCCCGACCCCTTCCGGCGCCTGCACGAAGGCCGCTTTCAGCCAGCCACCGCCGACAGCCATCCGGAGTCAGCACGCGTCTGAGCCTGGGCCGCTCGCTGCGATCGGGCTGAGGGGATTGCAGCGGCCGCTTCGTTGTCATGGCTGCGGCACGACTGTGGTGCGATCACGCCCCAGCCAGACAAAGAGAGCCCCCATATGCCTGAAAAGACCGTCGGTCCTTACAAAGTGCGCACCTATCCCGTTCCTCCCACCGGCTTCGACCCCTTCTCGGCCACGGCAGCCGACCTGCAGCGTCACGGCTTGCCGCGGCGCCCGGATGCGGAGACAGAGGCGCAAGCCTCCCTGACCTGGATGAAAGCCATGCATCATTACCGGGATCGCAAGTTCACCCACGTCGTCCCGGAGTTCAAGGAGCATCCGGAGCGCGTCCACGGCCCCAACCAGCGGACCGCGGAGGCCAGCCGGGGTCTGATGGACGCCACCTCCTCCAATTGGTCGGGGGCGGTGGCTTTCGTCAACCCGGCGAAAGATCCCTTCGTCTGGATCACCGGAGAGTGGACGGTCCCCAATGCCTACAGTCCGACTCCCGGCAACGGTGAGACGTACTACCTGTCGGCCTGGCTCGGCATCGACGGGGATGGCTCCCCGGACGTTCTCCAGGCCGGTACCGCGACGCAGGTTACCGGCGCGTCCAAGGCCGTCTGCTACGCCTGGATGGAGTGGTATCCGCAATTTGAAGTCGAGATCTCCAACTTTCCGTTCGCTCCGGGAGACAGCGCCAGCCTGCTGATCTGTTCGACGGGACCCACGACGGCCTCGTTCACCTTCACCAATCTCACCTCGCTCCTGGTCACCAGCTTCAAGCTCACCGCGCCCGCCGGCACGACCCTGATCGGCAACTGCGCCGAGGCCGTGCTCGAGCGCCCAGGAGTGGGCGGCAAGCTGGCGGAGCTGCCGCGCTACGGCGAAAATCTCTTCAACTCGGTGTCGGCCCACACCAAGTCGGCCGCCTCGTACACCATCGGCAACGCGACGCTCATCAGCATGCTTGCCGACAACGGAACCACCATCATCTCGACGCCTTCAACCCTGGATTCGGACTCGATTCGCATGCAGTACACCGGCCCCTAGACTAGCGTTTCATGCATCCGTTTTCCCGACGCCACAGACCCTCGCGTCGCGGCTCGCCGAACCGGTGCGGCGGGTCGCGGCGCGGGAAGCTGGCCGCGGGGCTCGCATTTCGCGGACCGGCCGGCGCGCCGGCCGCCGCGCACCGTCGCAGCCGGACCTGGTTTTGCCCGCCGAACTGCGCCGCCTCACCTGCAAACCACACTGTGGCTCCCACCGGGGCAGCGGGCGCACCCTCCCTGTCGTGGGCATCAGATCGTCTGGTGCCACGCGACCCATAGGAGGTGGGAGCATGAAGCGATTCGTTTGGGTGGTAGCCCTGCTGCTGTCGGTTGTAGCTGCTTCGGCGTCGCAGGCCAGCCTCTTGGGCAAGCGGCCGTCGTCGACCCATCCCGCCGTATGCGGAGGCGGCTGCACCTACACCATCCAGTGCGTGAAGGTCTGCGGCGGCATCGGCAATGCCATCTGCGAGGATGGTCGCTGCGTGCCGGAATAGCACCCCGTCAAGCTGAAACCGTTGCAGGGGCGGGCCGCCAGCCTGGGCCCGCCCCTCAGCGGCGACGGCCGGAGCTCGACGACACGCCGAGCTCGTTCAAGGTCATCGACGCCGCGGTGCAGGAACAGCTGTAAGCTCCGCGGCAGGCGCCGCTCCGCGGGTGTGCCTGGAGTGGTGATCGCCTTTCGTCTTGCGACCCCAGGAGGCAGTCAAAATGAAGACCATCAAGGCCTTGTCCTCGATCCCGGCGCGCCGGCAACCGCTTGTCGACCTGACCCGGACCGCGCTCCAGACGGCGATCGGCGGCGGCGCCACGATCAATAACAATCCCCTGTACAGCCCTGGCGGGGAGGCCGGAAACAACCCGCTGAACCGGCCTTGAGACGGTGAGCCCTGCAAGCCGCGCGGTCCCCGCCCGATAGTGCCGGAACGGGATTGCAGCAAGACGACCGCCACGTTCGATCATGGCAGATCCTGCTCGATTTGCTCGAGCAGGATCAGTACCTGAACCGTGGCAGCTGCCCGGAAGATCATCCGCTCTGGAAGATCGTGCGCACCGACCAGCTCTTCCTGCAGGACATGCTGACACCACCGCGGATACCGAGACGTGCGAAGCGTTCCGCAATGGGTTGGCCCGACCGCGGCGCGCCTGACGGCGCGACCGCGATCGGGCCGGGGGGGCGCGGGCGGAGCGTCTTGCCGGCCGCGGCGGCGGCTGGTCAGTGGAAGCCCAACGCGAACAGCAGCGCTGTGCGGACCTCTTCCATGCGGTGGGGACGAAGGGTGGTGATCAACCCGGCCAGCCGCTCGCGGGATACGGTCTGCAGGTGGTCGAGGTTGGCCACTGAGGCGCGGGGCATGCCGTCGTCCTCGGTTAACAGAACCTCGGAGGGTATGTCGCGGATGGTGGAGGTGATGGGAGCTACGGTGACCTGGCCGAGAAACTCCAAGGCGGAGTCCCGCGTCAGCACCAGGACTGGGCGCGTCTTGTCAGGCGCTCCGAAGCGATACCAGCGAATTTCACCGCGCTGCATCAGTCCGGCCAGACCTGCTGGTCTTCCCAGGCATCCAGCTCACCGGCGACCACGGGCTTGGCGGTATAGCCGGCACGGTGGCGGCGCTCCAGCTCCAGCTCGTGGCGTCGTGCCAGTGCGGCTCGCAATGCCTCCCGGGTGAAGGCGGAGCGACTGGTCCCCAACGCTTCGACGGCACGATCGACTTCTTCGATCAAGGCTTCGTCGAGCGTCATTTGCACGGTCTTCATCCGCTAGCTTCCTCATGCGAATAGCTATGTCAATCGCTATTATGGTCCAAGCGGCCGAATGCACGCAATCGCTCGGCCGGGTGCGGGACCATCCGCATCTATAATGGGATTGGCGCCACCAGCCAGGTTGGAGCTGCGCCGGCACCTGTCGCAAAGGATCTCGTTTAGCGATGTGTGGAATCTGCGGTTACGTCACGTTCCGCCCAGAGGGGCTTGGTCCCGAGCCGGCGAACGCCGGGGCGCGGGCGGATGCCTCGTCGGCTGCCCGCGGCGTGGCCGCGGTGGAGGCGATGCTGGGCGCGCTGGCACATCGGGGGCCGGACGCGTCGGGCTTGCAGGTTTCTGGGCCGGCGGTGCTGGGCGCCACCCGCCTGGCCATCCGCGGCATCGCCGACGGCCGGCAGCCGCTGGTCGATCCCGCGAGCGGGGTGGTGGCGGTGTGCAACGGCGAGCTGGACAACCACCGGGAGATCAAAACCTGGCTGGCGGCGCGCGGCAGGCCGGTGGCCCAGGCGACCGACGTGGCGGTGATTCCGGGCCTGTACCTGGAGCTGGGCGACGATTTTCCCGCCTATCTGGTCGGGGCGTTCGCGATCGCCCTGTGGGATCCCCGCCGCCGGCGCTTGCTGCTGGCTCGCGATCGGGCGGGAGAGAAGCCGCTGTTCTTCCGCGCGGTTCGCGTGGCTGCGGCCCAGCCTTCCCAGGCTTCGAACTCGCCGGGCGGTGCGCCTGCTGACGCCCTGGACGTGGCGCTGGTCGCGACCGAGCTCGCCGCCCTCGCCGCCAGCCGATCCCGGCCCGCCGCGGGCGAATCGCGGGACGCTGCCGGCGCACCGTCAGCGGATCTGGACCAGGCGGCGCTGGCGCACTACTTGCGCTTCGGCTGCTTTGCCGTGCCGGGCACACCGTTCGCCGGGGTCCAGAAGGTCGGGCCTGGCGAACGGATCGTGCTCGACGCTGGTGGAATCCATCGCCACCGCTACTGGCGCTGGCGGCAGGGGGCGTCGCCCACCCTCCCCGCTACGGAGCCGCTCTCTGCCTCGCCGGCGCTCCCGGCTGCCTCTGCAGCCCCTGCGCTGCCGCCAAGCTCGGCGCAGCCGGCGGGCAGCTCCGCCGTTCGGGTGGCCGACTTCGATCGCGTGTTCCGGCAGGCGATCGGACGGCAGATCGACGTGGAGGTGCCTTGCGGGGTGTTTCTGTCGGGCGGGCTGGATTCGTCCCTGGTGGCGGCGGTGGCGCGGGACGTGCGGCCGGACGTGGCCTTGGCCGCGTTCTCGCTGCGCTTCCACGAGGATAGCTACGACGAGGGCGAAGTGGCGGCGCGGGTGGCGCGGCGGCTGGGGCTGGCGGCGACCGAGGTGTGGGTGCGCCCCGAAGACTTCATGGCGTCGCTGCCCGAGCTGGTGCGGATGGCCGGCGAGCCGCTGGCGGACCCGGCCTGGGTGCCGGCGGCGCTGCTCGCTCGCCGGGCGGCGGCCGACGTGCGGCAGGTGCTGGTGGGGGAGGGGGGCGACGAGCTGTTCGGCGGCTATCCGACCCACAGCGGCGTCTGGCTGGCCGAGCGCTATGCGCGTCTGCCGCGGATGGTGCGGCGGCTGGCGGCGGGCGCCGTGGCGAAGCTGCCGCCCAGCGACAAGAAGGTGACGGTCTCCTTTCTGCTCAAGCGCTTCATCGCCGGCGACGGCATCGAGGGCCTGGCCCGCCACCAGCTGTGGACTTCCAACATCGCGCCGGACATCCTGGCCCGCCTGGGCATCGCGGCGGCGCCGTCGGCGGTGCCGGCGGGTCTGCCGCCCGGCACGCTGCTCGACCGCGTACAGCAGTACGACCTGGAAACCTCGCTGGCGGAAGGGCTGCTGACCAAGGCCGACCGCGCCAGCATGCACTTTGCCCTGGAGCTGCGGGCGCCCTTCCTGGACCGCGACGTCATGGAGTGGGCCGCCGGGCTCCCCGATGCGCAACGCGTGCGCGGCCTGCGCACCAAGGTGTTCCTCAAGCGCTACGCCCGCTCCTACCTGCCCCGCTGGGTGGTCGAGCGCCGCAAGCGCGGCCTGTCCGTCCCCCTGGCCTCCTGGCTGCGCGGCCCCCTGCGCGCCTGGGCCGCGGACCGCCTTCACGGTGGCCGCCTGGCCGCCGCCGGTGTCGACGAAGCCGCCGCCGCCGCCCTGTTCCGCGAGCACCTCAACCGCGAGCGCGATCACGCCCGGTCGCTGTGGACCCTGATCGTCCTGGCAGAGTGGCTCGACTGGGTCGCCGGCCTGAGCACCGCCTCGACCGCCTCGACGCCCGCCAACGCCGCCGTCGTCGCGCCGCCAGCCGATGCCCTGCTTACGGCCCTTGCCGCAGAGCCGGCCGCCGCCGAAGTGGCTGTGGCCCACGGCTAGTGGCCTGTCCTGTTCGAATCGAAAGCGCCTGGCTTGCCCTCGACGGCGGGGGCTGCGTTGCGCCTCCTCGACATAGTCTCAGCTATGCCTGCGTCGGCGCGCCTGGCCCGCGCCGTCGAATGGCGGCGCCATCCGCTTTCGAATTCTCCAGGACAGGCCGCTAGGTAGGCGCCGGCGGGCCGCGCTGCGGCATCTTCGCCGCTGCACAGTCATGGATTGACATCTGAGGGACCCTGGCCTATAGTTCTACGTCCCGAGTTCTAAACGAGTTAGGCAGAACTCGAGCCCCACGTTCGTTGGGGACTACAGGCCAAGTGCCTGAATCCACGCCCAAGGAGGTACGTCTTTACTATGCCGGCCAGTGAAGAAAGCCAGGACCAGCTGACCATGACGGCTGAGTCCGACGCCGAGGAGCAGCAACAGCAGGCGGATTACCAGAAGCTCCTCGATCTGTACGACGAGAGCATGCGCAATCTCACCGAGGGAGAGATCGTCCCGGGTCGCGTCATCGGGGTGACTTCCAATTCGGTGATCGTGGACGTCGGCTACAAGTCCGAAGGTCTGATTCCCATCGAGGAGTTCACCGATCGCGAAGGCCGCCTCACCGTGGCCGTCGGCGAAGAGGTGGACGTGTTGCTCGAAAAGACCGAAGACCTCGAAGGCCACGTGCTGCTCTCCCGCATCAAGGCGCAGCGCATGCGCCGCTGGACCGAAGTGGAGCGGGCCTACAAGGACGGGCGGGTCATCAAGGGGCGCATCACCGACCGCATCAAGGGCGGTCTCACCGTGGACGTCGGCTTGCGCGCCTTCCTGCCGGGGTCGCTGGTGGACATCAAGCCGGTCAAGAACCTCGAATCGCTGCGCGGCCAGGAGATGGAATTCAAAGTCATCAGCCTGGACCGGCGCCGCAACAACATCGTGCTGTCGCGCAAGGCGGTGCTGGAAACCGAGCTGGTCAAAAAGAAGGCCGAAACCCTCAAGAAGCTCGAAGAGGGTGCGCGGCTCAAGGGCGTGGTCAAGAACATCACCGACTACGGCGTGTTCATCGACCTGGGCGGCATCGACGGCCTGCTGCACATCACCGACATCTCGTGGGGCCGCGTCAATCACCCCTCGGAACATTTCTCGGTGGGCGATGAAGTCGAAGTCGTGATTCTCAAGTTCGACCCTGAAACCGAGCGCGTCTCGCTGGGTTACAAGCAGAAGGGCGACGATCCCTGGACGCTGGTGGACAAGAAGTATCCCATCGGCTCCCGGGTGCACGGCCGCGTCGTTTCGCTGGTCGATTACGGCGCCTTCGTCGAGATCGAAGAGGGGGTCGAAGGCCTCATCCACGTCAGCGAAATGTCGTGGACCAAGAAGGTGGTCAACCCGGCCAAGATCCTGGAAGTGGGCGACGAAGTGGAAGCGATCGTCTCCGAGCTGGACATGGATCAGCGCCGCATCAGCCTGTCGCTGCGCCAGACCGAGCGCAACCCCTGGGAAGAGCTGGAAGACACCCATCCGGAAGGCACCGTCATCGAAGGCAAGGTGCGCAACCTGACGGAATTCGGCGCCTTCGTCGAAATCACCGACGGCATCGACGGCCTGATCCACGTCTCGGACATGAGCTGGACCAAGCGCGTCAAGCATCCCAGCGAAGTGCTCAAGAAGGGCGATCTGGTCAAGGCGCGGATCACCAACATCGACGTGGAAAATCAGCGCGTTTCGCTGTCCATCAAGGAATTCGTGCCCAACGAATGGGACGACTTCGCGCGGCAGCACAAGATCGGCGACGTGCTGGCGGGACGGGTCGTCAACGTCACCGACTTCGGCCTCTTCATCGACATCTACAACGGCCTCGAAGGGCTCGCCCACGTCAGTGAGATCGACATCCCCAGCGGCGCCAAGCTCGAAGACCGCTTCGCCGTGGGTGACTACGTGCGCACCCGCATCCTGCGTATCGAAGAGGACGACAAGAAAGTCGGCCTGTCGATGCGCGGCGTGACGCAGCCGACGCCCAACGAGGTTTCCGAAATGAAGGCGGAAGCGGCAGCCCGGCGTCACCAGGCGCTGATCGCCAGCGCCCCCGACTCCGACGCCGACTCCGACGCCGAAGGCGGCGGTGGTGCCGCCGCCGAGCCCGGCTCTGTCGTCGCGGCGGGCTCCGCCGAAGACGGCGGCGCCAGCGCTGAACCTGCCGACGAAGCGCGTGCCAAGAAGCGCGGCAACAAGAAGAAGGCCGCCGCCGCCGAGCACCACCACGACACCGACCAGGTTGCCGACGGCGAGGAAGAAGGCTGAAGAACGACGCAGCGGGCTTTCTACAGACCAGCGGGGCCAATCTGAGGAAAGAGGGGTGGGAGCATGACGGTACCTTTGAAGGACGGCATGACCAAAGCCGAGCTGGTCGAAGAGGTAGCCCGCACCACGCAGCTGACGAAAAAGCACGCCGAGATCATCGTCAACACGGTGTTCGACAGCATCGTCCACTCTCTCAAGGATGGCGAGAAGATCGAGCTCAGGGGATTTGGCAGCTTCCGCATCCGCCACCGCGGGGCGCGCACCGGGCGCAATCCAAAGACCGGCGACAAGGTGAAGGTGCCCCCCAAGCGGATTCCCTATTTCAAGCCGGGCAAGGAGCTGCGCGAGCTGCTCAACGACGAGTGTTGAGCCGGCGCGCGGCTCCCGCGCTCCGCACCGCTCCGGCAGCTTGCCTCGCATGCAGACCCTGTTCACTCCGTGGAGGCAGGCGTATATCACGCAGATCGAGTCCGCCTCCGAATGCTTCTTCTGCGCCGCGGCCAGCCGTCCAGACGATCCGGATGGGCTGGTCGTGGCGGTCAGCCGTTACCACCTGGTGATGCTCAATCTGCACCCGTATTCGAGCGGCCACCTGATGGTGGCGCCGCTGGCGCACCTGGCGACGCCGCAGGACAGCGCGGAACCGGCGCGCGCGGAATTCTGGCCGCTGGTGCTGAAGACCCAGCGCATCCTTGCCGCCGCGTACGCACCGCAAGGCTTCAACATGGGCCTCAACCTCGGCCAGGCGGCTGGCGCCGGGGTGCCGGGGCACTATCATTTCCACGTGGTGCCGCGCTGGACCGGTGACACCAACTTCATGAGCGTCCTGGCGGAGGTCCGGCTGGTGCCGGAGGAGCTGCGCCAGAGCCGCGAGCGCCTGCGGGCGCTCTTTGCGCAGGAGGAGGATTCGCTTGCCGGACACCCTTGACTCCGCTTCGCCGTCCGCGTCGCCCACGGCGCCGCCGCCCGCGGTGACGCCGGCGCCCCCGGTGTCGTTCGACCCGGATGCCGCGGACGGTCAACCCCCGCTGCCGTCCCTGCCGCCGGCGCAGCTGGTGGTGGCGGTGGTCCTGGCCTGGCTGGTGCCGGGCCTGGGGCACATCTACGTCAAGCGCCTGGCGCGCGGCGTGGTGTTCTTCGTGCTGGTCGCCGTCGCCATCGCCGTCGGCTGTTCGCTGCAGGGCAACCTCTATCAGCCGATCAAGGGGCAGCCGCTCAGCTACCTGGCCACCTACGCTTCGATGGGCATGGGCATCCCCTACTTCTCGCTGCGCAGCGGGCTGCACTACGAAGGCGAGCAGGAAGCCTCCGGCTACGAATACGGCACCGCCTTCCTGCTCACCGCCGGCTTGATGAACCTGCTGCTGGTGCTGGATGTCTGGGACATCGGCACCGGGAAGAAGGAGTGACCGTGCTTTCGCATTTCTTCCTGATGGTGGTGTACGCCCTGCTGGTGAGCGTCTTCTTTACCGCGCTCTGGCGGCGCGGCCGCCGCCCGCAGGTGACGCTCTTCCTGCAGCTCTTCCTCGGCATGGTGGTGGGCGGCCTGGTGGTGGCGTGGCTGATGTACCCCTTCCCGTCGGGACCGCCGGCGCCCATCCCCTGATGTGGGCTACGGCGGCCTCCGGGACCGCCGCGACCGCCGCCTTATAATGGCCGCAATGGACCGCGGTGCCGCAGCCAGCTCCCCGCCGGGCAAGCCGTCCCCGGCGGTGGAGCCTGCCGCTGCCGCACCACATGCGCCGCAGGGGCCGCTCGTGCCTCTCCTGCCCCTCCTGCCCCTGCTGATCGTCGCCGGCGAAGCCTCGGGCGACCTGCACGGCGCCAGGCTGCTCAGCGAGCTGCGCCGGCTGGTGCCGGGGCTCAGCGCCTTCGGCCTGGGCGGCGGTGAGCTGCGCGCCGCCGGCCTCGATGCGGTGGCGGACAGCTCCGAGGTGGCGGTGGTGGGGCTGGTGGAGGTGCTCAGGGTCCTGCCGCGCATTCGCCAGGTGTTCGCCGCGCTGCTGGCCCAGGTCGACCGGCGGCGGCCGCGCGCCGCGGTGCTGATCGATTTCCCCGACTTCAACCTGCGCCTGGCCCGGCAGCTCAAGCGCCGCGGCGTCCCGGTCATCTACTACATCAGCCCGCAGGTCTGGGCCTGGCGCCGCGGACGGCTCAGGACGATCGCCCGCCGGGTCGATCGCATGCTGGTGCTGTTTGACTTCGAGGTCGACCTGTACGCCCGCGCCGGGGTGCCGGTGGCGCACGTCGGCCATCCGCTCATCGACGAGGTGCCGCAGCTGCCCACCGCCTGGGATCACGCGCCCTCGGCGCCCTTGGCGCGATCGTTGCCGCCATCGCCGTCGCCATCATCGTCATCGCCATCTTTGCCGCCTCCGTCGTCGCCGCCAGCGCAGCCCCTGGCGGGGCCGCCGTTTCGCATCGCGCTGCTGCCCGGTTCCCGGCGCGGCGAGGTTGCCAAGCTGCTGCCGGCGATGTTGGGGGCGGTGGCGCTGCTGGGGGCGCAGGTGCCGATCGAAGTGTCGCTGATTCGCGCCTCGACGATCGCGGACGATCTGCTGGCGGGTTACCTGGCCGGCTTCACGCCGGCGGCGGGCGCTGCCGGCGGCGCGGGTGGGGCCATGCCGCGGCCGGCGCTGCCGGCGTTGCCGCCCGTGCGGGTCGTGGGGGGCGACGATCGCTTCGCCGCCATCGCCGGCGCGCACGTGGCGCTGTGCGCTTCGGGGACGGCCACGCTGGAGGTCGGCCTGCTCGGCACGCCGATGGTCGTCGTCTACCGCCTTGCCGCCTGGACCTACCGCATGGCAAAGATCCTGGTGCGGCTGCCCAATTTCGCCCTGGTCAACCTGGTGCTCGGCCGCGAGGCGGTCCCCGAGCTGCTGCAGCACGAAGTGGTGCCGCAGCGCCTCGCCGCCGAGGCGCTGCACCTGCTCACCGACGCGGCGGCGCGCGAGCGCCAGCGTGCCGCCCTGGCCGAGCTGCGTCCGCGCCTGGGGGAGGGCGGCGCCAGCGCGCGGGCGGCGGCGCAGGTGGCGGACCTGCTGGCGCGTCTGGCGCCGCCGCCGCCGGCCGTACAGCCGCCCGCGGCGGTGGCCAGCGGCACCAGCGGCACGGCGGCAAGGGTGCCGGCGTGAGCTTGCAGGAGTTCTTCTGGCGCTACGTGCGCCGCTACATGCAGTGGGTGCTGCTGGCGGGCGGCGGCATCGTCCTGTTCGCCCTGGCGAGCGCCGCCACGGCATCGCTGATCAAGCCGATCTTTGCCGAAGTGCTGCTGGCCGGCGACCGCGCCCCCGATCCGCTCGGCGGCGGCATGGCGGCCCTGGCGCCGGCGGCTCCGACCGTTCCGACGGCGCCGGCGGCCTCTCCCGCGGCATCGACCGCCGCCGCGCCGGGCGCCGCCGCGGCCGGCCCCCTGGCGACCTGGAAGCAGCGCTTCAACCTGTCGCGCCAGCTCGACCGCGGCTACACCGGGCTCAAGCGCCGGCTGGGCATCGGCCCGCGGCGGGTGGTGTACTTCGTGCCGATCCTGCTGGTGCTGGTCTTCGTGGTGCGGTCGTTCGCCGACTTCCTGTCGGGCTATGCCTTTCAGCGCATCGGCTTCGGCATCACCACCAACATCCGCAACGACCTGTACCGCTACATCATCGATCAGTCCAGCCGCTTCCACGCCGAGCACCCGTCGGGCGAGCTGGTGTCGCGCGTGGTCAGCGACGTGGCGATGATGCAGAGCGCCGTGTCCAACCGCCTGCTCGACCTGTTTCAACAGTCGGTCACCCTGCTGGTGCTGCTGGTTTTCCTGCTCTCCAGCCATTTCCAGCTGGCGCTGGTGTCGATCATCGCGACGCCGCTGCTGCTGATACCCATCGTGCGTTTCGGCAAGGGGATGCGACGCACCAGCCACCGCAGCCAGGAGCGCATGGCGGACCTCACCAGCCTGATGGCCGAAGGCATCCGCGGCCACCGCGTGGTCAAGGCGTTCGGCATGGAGGACTTCGAAGAAAAGCGCTTCCGCGAGGCTACCGGGCGCCACCTGCGGGTCAACCTGCGGGCGCAGATGCTGGCCCAGTCCTCCAGCCCGGTGGTGGAATCGCTGGGGGTGTTCGGCGCCGCGGCGCTGCTCATCTACTCCGGCCTGGCCATCCGCGCCGGCCGCCTGTCGGCCCCCGAGCTGGTGCAGTTCCTGACCACTCTGTTCATGATGTACGACCCGATCCGCCGCCTGAACAAGGTCAACCTGGTGCTGCAGGAGGCGATGGCGGCGGCGCAGCGGGTGGCGCGGCTGCTTTCGATCCCCAACGACATCGCCGACCGCCCCGGCGCGCACGACGCCGCCGGCGTGACGGCCGGGCTGGCCTACGAACAGGTGTCCTTTTCGTATGACGGCCAGAGCATGGTCATGCGCGACCTCAGCCTGGCGATTCGCGCCGGCGAGATCGTGGCGCTGGTGGGCGCATCGGGGGCGGGCAAATCGACGCTGGTCAACCTGCTGCCGCGCTTCTTCGATCCCGACAGCGGCCGCATCACGCTCGACGGCGCCGACCTGCGCGACCTGCGCCTGGCCAGCCTGCGGTCGCTGATCGGCATGGTGACGCAGGAAACGCTGCTGTTCAACGATACCGTCCGCAACAACATCGCCTACGGCCGCACCGACCTGCCGCTCGAACGGGTGCGCGAAGCGGCGGCGGCGGCCTACGCCGACGAATTCATCATGCAGATGCCGCACGGCTACGACACGGTGATCGGCGAATCGGGCCTGCGGCTGTCCGGCGGCCAGCGCCAGCGGGTTGCCATCGCGCGGGCGCTGCTCAAGAACGCCCCCATCCTGATCCTCGACGAGGCCACCTCGCAGCTCGACAGCGAGGCCGAAGCGCTGGTCCAGAAGGCGCTTTACAACCTCATGCAGGGGCGCACGACGCTGGTCATCGCCCACCGGCTGTCGACGGTGATGAGGGCCGATCGCATCGTGGTGATCGACGCCGGCCGCCTCGTCGAACAGGGCACGCACGATCACCTGCTGACCCTGGGGGGGACCTACAAACGGCTGTACGACCTGCAGTTCCGGGCCTGATCCAGGGCCCCGACCGCTGGCGCGTGCCGCTGCTCGCGCTGGCCGCGGTGGCGGCGATCCGCGCGCTGCGCTCGACCGTCCGGGTGCGCCACCACGGCGCCGCCGCGGTGCGCGCCCGCGAGGCGGCCGGCCAGCGCTTCATCCTCGCCTTCTGGCACCGCCACCTGCTGCTGATGCCCTACGCCTACCGCGGCCGGCGCATCTCGGTGCTGATCAGCCGCAGCCGCGACGGCGAGCTGATCGCCCGCACGGTGGCGCGCTTCGGCATCGACGCGTCGCGCGGCTCGAGCAGCCGCGGCGGCGCCGCCGGCCTGCGCGACCTGCTGCGCAAGGCCGCCGCGGGCTACGACCTGGCGTTCACCCCGGACGGACCGCGCGGCCCGGCCGGCGTGGTGCAGCCCGGCGTGATCCTGGCGGCGGCAGCCACCGGTCTGCCGGTCTTTCCGGTCGCCATCGCCGCCTCGCGCTGCCGCCGCCTGCGCTCGTGGGACCGCTTTCTGGTGCCGCTGCCGCTCGCGACCGTCCACATCGTCTACGGTGAAGCCTTCAACGTCCCTCGCGGCGAGGCGCGGGCGCCGGACGCCGCCGCCGCCGAGCTGGGCCGCCGCCTGGACGGCGCCGCGGCACGCGCCGAGCTGCTGGCGGGCCATGGCAGCGACGGATGACGAACCGTGCGCGGGACTCGGACGGAGGCGGCCGCCGCCGCGCGGGCGGCCGGCGCCAACCGCCGCACAGGCCGCTGCTTTAAACCAGCTTTCGATGGATGGGAGAACGACGATGCGGAGCATGACCGGGTACGGCGAAGCGAGCGGGCGCAGCGAACGGCGCGCCGTCACGGTGGCGCTCAAGGCGGTGAATCACCGCTTCCTGGATCTCCAGGTGCGCCTGGGCGACGAGCTGCGGGCGAGCGAGCCGGCGCTGCGCGAGGCGCTGTCGCGCGAGCTGGCGCGCGGCCGCGTGGAGGCGCGGGTGGAGGTGCGCGCGGCAGGGGAGCGCGGCCAGGTGGAGATCGACCTGGGGCTGGTCAAGGCGGTGCAGGCGGCGGTCGGCGCGCTGGTGGCGGAAGGGGTGGTGGCGTCAGGCCTGACCGCGGGCGACCTGCTGCGCCTGCCGGCCGTGCTGCGGGTGGAGAGCGCGGCCGCCGGCTGGGACGAGCGGGACGACGAGCTGCTGCTGGGCACCGCCGCGGCGGCGGTCGCGCAGCTGGTCGCCGGGCGCGAGGCGGAGGGCGCCGGCCTGGCGGCGGCGCTGGGCGAAAGGCTGACGGGGATCGGCGCGGCGGTGGAGCGCCTGGACGCCTTGCGCGGCCCGGCGCTCGAAGAGACCGCCGCCGCCCTGCGCCGGCGGGTCTCCGAGCTGCTCGCCGGGCACGAGATGGACCCGGCGCGCATCGCCCAGGAGGTGGCGCTGCTCGCCGACCGCGGCGACGTGAGCGAGGAGATCGATCGCCTGCGCTCGCACCTGGAGCATTTCCGCGCCGTGGCCGGCGGCGCCGGGGCGAGCGGCAAGCGGCTCGACTTCCTCACCCAGGAGATCTTTCGCGAGCTCAATACCCTGGGCGCCAAGTGTCGCAACGCCGAGATGATCCGCTGCGTCCTGGACGCCAAGGTGCTGTGCGAGCAGCTGCGCGAACAGGTGCAGAACGTGGAGTAGCAGGGGCAGGGGGCCGCGTGCGGGGGCCCCGCGGGAACCGGCGCCGCGAACCTGGCGACCTGCCGCCATGTCCCCCGAGCCGGCGCCCGCGGCGCCTGCTGTTGCCGGTAAGCCTGTCTGGCAGGAGCCTACGGGCAGATCTCGACGCAGGAAACCACCTGCGTCGGGCACCACGGGTGGGTGGTGGCGGCCGCCGCGATTCCGGCCAGGCTGGCGGGGTCGAGCCGGTTGAGGGTTTCGCGGTGCAGGCGGATGCGCTGGATCTGCTTCTTCATGGTCTTCTCCTTTGGTTGTGGAACCGTCTACCCATCAGATTGCAGCGAATGGTTCAATGCGTGACAATCCAGGTGCTGGACGACGGCAGCGGCGCCGGCGCGGGGGGCGGGGCACCGGCGAGGAGCGCCGCCGGCGGCGTGGTAGCATCCAGAAGCAAGTGAACGATCCAACCCCTCGTCGCGGCGACCTGTTCATCCTCTCCGCCCCGTCCGGCACCGGCAAGACGACGCTGATCCGCGGTCTCTTGGAAGGGCCGATGCACGGTTGCGCGGAGCTGGCGTTTTCGGTCAGCCACACCACGCGCGCGCCGCGCACCGGCGAGGTCGACGGCCAGGACTATTACTTCGTCGACTCGGCGACGTTCCAGTCGATGGTGGCGGCGGATCTCTTTCTGGAGTGGGCGGAGGTGCACGGCAATTTCTATGGCACCGCGCTCGCCGAGGTGATGCCGCGCCTGGAGCAGGGGATGGACGTGTTGCTCGATATCGACGTGCAGGGGGCGGCGCGCGTCGTCGCCCGCCACCCGGCGGCCTACAGCATTTTCGTGATGCCCCCCAGCTACCAGGTGCTGGCGCGGCGCCTGGCGCGGCGCGGCCTGGACGATCCGCAGTCGATCACCCGCCGGCTGGCCACCTCGGCCGTCGAGATGGAGCGCTGGAACCGGTACAACTATGTAATAATCAACGATGACGCCGCTCGCGCGAGCGAGGCCCTGGCCTCAATCATCCGCGAAAAGCGTTACCGGCAGGACTCGATGCGCAGCCGGGTGCAGAGCATCCTGAAAGACTTCCAAGAGCGGGGCGACCCGCAGACCCTGTGACTGGAACCGGAAAACCCGTCCGGCCTGAAAGCGGCGGCGCCCGCGATCTCTGTTCGCGCCGCCTGGGAGACCGTTTGCATGGATGAGAGGAACACCGATCGCGCCCCCGAGGTGGACAGCAAGTTCCGCCTCGTGCTGGTCGCCGCCACCCGCGCCGAGCAGCTGATCCGCGGCGCCCGCCCCAAGCTGGACAACGCCAGCAAGCGCAAGTCGACGCGTCTGGCGATGGATGAGGTCGCCAGCCACCTGGTGGAATGGGGCTACGGCCCGCCGCCGCAGCCCGAACCGGCCCCCGAAGCCGCGGCCGAGGAGCAGCCGGCGGCGGAAGTCCACTAGCGGCCCGGCCGGTGGATCACACGGTCCGCCGGCCAACAAGCCCACCCACCGCCTATCTATCGATCGTCCGGCGGCCATGATGAGCACCACCGCGTCGCCGGCCGATCCTTCGCCAAGCGCGCCGCCGCCCCCCTTGCACGTGCTGCTGGGGGTGAGCGGCGGCATTGCCGCCTTCAAGGCGGCCGAGCTGGTGCGCCGCCTGCGCGCCCGCGGCCATCACGTGCGCTGCGCGCTGACCCGCCACGCCGCCGCCTTCGTCACCCCCCTGACGCTGGAGGTGCTGAGCGGCCATCCGGTGCATGGCGAAGAGTACCTGCAGGCCGGCCCGGCGGGGGCGCAGGGCGAAGAAGCCCACATCGCCGCCGCCGCCTGGGCCGACGTGCTGTGCGTCGCGCCGGCCACCGCCAACCTGCTGGCCCGCCTGGCGCTCGGCCTGGCCGACGACTTTCTGTCGACCGCCGCGCTCGCCTTCGCCGGTCCGCTGGTGGCCGCTCCCGCCATGCACAGCACCATGTGGCGCCAGGCGGTGATGCAGGAGCACGTGGCGGCGCTGCTGCGCCGCGGCGTGCGCCTGGTGGGACCGGTCGAAGGGCCGCTGGCCTCGGGAGAAACCGGCATCGGCCGCATGGCCGAACCCGACGCCATCGTCGCCGCGATCGAAGCGGCCGCCCGTGCCGCTGTCACCGCCGGCTCGCTGCGCGGCCGGGCGGTGCTGGTCACCGCCGGTCCAACGCATGAACCGCTCGATCCGGTGCGGTTCCTGGGCAACCGTTCCAGCGGCAAGATGGGCTTCGCCCTCGCCGCCGAAGCGGCGCGGCGCGGCGCCGGCGTCACCCTGATCGCCGGGCCGGTGGCGCTGGCAACGCCCGCCGGCGTGCGGCGCATCGACGTCACCACGGCGGCCGAGATGGCGGCGGCGACCCGCGGCGAAGCGGCGCGCGCCGACATGATCGTGATGGCGGCGGCAGTGGCCGATTTCCGTCCCCTCCAGGTTGCCCCCGCCAAGATCAAGAAGTCGCAGGGCGGCCTGCAGGCGATCGAGCTGGCCGAAAACCCCGACATCCTGGCCAGCCTGCGGCAGGCGGCGCCGGCCGCCCTGCTGGTCGGCTTCGCCGCCGAAACCGAGCAGCTGGAAGCCAACGCCCGCCAGAAGCTGGCAGCCAAGGGCGCCGACCTGCTGGTGGCCAACGACGTCTCGCGTCGCGACATCGCCTTTGGCAGCGAAGCCAACGAGGTGACCGTCTACCGTCGCACCGGCGACCCGATCTTCCTGGCGCGCCGGCCCAAATCGGAGATCGCCGGCGCGCTGCTCGACCTCTTCGCCGCGGCGCTGCCGCCGCCGGCCGCCGCCGCGGGTCCAACAGGCTGATGCCCCTTATCCCCAACGACGATCCGGCGGCCCTGGCGCAGCTCCTGGGCTACCTCGACGAGATCGGCTACGGCGAGCTCTACCTGGGGCGGCCCGCCGGCACCCCCGCGGCGGCGCCGGGCAACGCCGGTGGGCGCGGCCCCGACCCTGCTGCCGGCGCCGATGCCGATGCCGCCGCGGCCGCCCTGCGCGCCGTGGCCGACCTGGCGGCGGCCGCCCGCGACGCCACCCACGCGGGCGAAGGCGCCGGCGAGCCCGCGGCCGCCGCCTCCGGCGAACCCCTGCCCGCGGCCGGCGACGCGCCGGCGCGCGCTGCCGCTCTGGCCGCCCTGGCGGAGGTGGTGGCGCCCTGCCGGCGCTGCCGCCTGTGCGAAGGCCGCAACAAGACGGTGTTCGGCTCCGGCGACCCCGACGCCGACCTGATGTTCATCGGCGAAGGGCCGGGCGCCGAAGAAGACCGCCAGGGTCTGCCCTTCGTCGGCCGCGCCGGCGAGCTGCTGACGCGCATCATCGAGGCGATCGACATGACGCGGCAGCAGGTCTACATCGCCAACATCGTCAAGTGCCGGCCGCCCGGCAACCGCGATCCGCAGCCCGACGAAGTGACCGCCTGCCGTCCCTACCTCGAAAAGCAGATCGCCTTGGTGCAGCCGCGCTTTCTGGTGGCGCTGGGCCGCATCGCGGCGCAGACCCTGCTGGGCACCGACATGCCGATCGGCCGCATGCGCGGCCAGTGGTTCCAGGTCTTCGGCGTGCCGACCATGGTCACCTACCACCCGGCGGCGCTGCTGCGCAATCCCGCCCTCAAGCGCCCGACCTGGGAAGACATGCAGCAGGTGCGCGACCGCCTGCGCACGCCGTAACGGCGCGCCGCAAGGGAGCGGCACAGCGGCGCACCATGACGATGCCTGCCTCGGACGTGCTCGGCGAACCGCTGCACGGACTGTTCGTGCTGCTGGGGACGGCCGTCGCCATGCTGGCCTTCGCCGCTGCGGCGCGCCGCAAGGTGCTGACCGAAGACGTGGTGGTGCTGCTGGCGGGAGCCCTCGCCGGCGGCGCCCTGGGGTCGAAGCTGGCGGTGCTGTGGCGGTACCTGGACAGCGCCGCGGCGCCTTCGCCCTGGGGCCTTTTGGTCAGCGGCGGCCAGAGCGTGCTGGGCGGGTTGTCAGGAGCCTATCTGGGAGTGGTGCTGACCAAGCGCCTGATCGGCTATCGCGCCGGCACCGGCGACCTGTTCGCGCCCGCCGTGGCCCTGGGGATCGGCATCGGCCGCATCGGTTGCCTGCTGACCGAACCTCCCGGATCGCCCACCGGCGGCAGCTGGGGAGTGGTGGTGGACGCGGCCAGGGCGGCGCGGATCGCCGGCTTCCCGCCGCGCTGGGTGGGTGTGCCGCTGCACCCGTCGTTCCTCTACGAGATTCCCTTTCACCTGGCGATGGCGGTCGTGCTGTTGCATCTGCGCGCCCGCGGCGCCCTGCGCGGCGAGCTCTTCACGCTCTACTGCCTGGCCTACGCGCCGGTGCGCTTCCTGCTTGAGTTCGTGCGCGGCAATCCGGTCGTGTGGCACGGCCTCACCCGCTCGCAGCTGTTCCTGATCCCCGCCGCCGCGGCGCTTGCCGTGAGCTTCGGGCGCCGGTGCCGCAAGGTGCCGCCGCCGTTCAACGCCGCCCTGGAGGTACCCGCGGATGCCTGAACAACCGACCGCCCAGCAAGGTTCCGGCAGTGGAGCCGTCCGCATCACCTGCAGCATTCTGCTCATTCTCCTGGCGGTGGGGATCTTCCTGTTCGGCACCTGCCTGGGGCTGCTCGCAAACTCCAACCACGCCGACCCGCGGAACATATTTTTCTTTCTTGGCGCCGGCCTCGTCGCTCTCGTGCTCATCGGCCTGGCGATCGCCTGGCTGGTCATCGGGGCAAAGCGCGCGCGCCAGCCGCCCCTGGACCACCCTGACGAAAGGAATCTCCGGCAGTAGCCGGCGGAGGTCTCACCGATGCCTGGCATGCCTCTGCGCGGCGACCGCTTGCTTCGCTACGTTTCGGCCTTCTGCCCCCACTGCCACGCCGAGGAGCCGGAACGGCCGCTCGCGGACGTGCGGCGGCTGAGCGGCTACCTGGTGGCGGAGCAGGGTCAGGTGTGGCTGGTGCGCGGCTGTCCGCAGCACGGCCGCGTGCGCACGTTCTACGACGAATCGGCCGAGATCCTGGCCTACCTGGAAGAGTGGACGGCTCCAACCAAGCGCCACACCGCCGACACGGCCGGCAACTTCGATCCCATACCCCTGGCCTATCTGCGCGGGCTGCCCGAAATGCAGACGCAGCACACCTGCATCCTGCTGCAGGACATCGACCTGTCGTGCAACCTCTGCTGCCCCAACTGCTTTGCCGCCAGCTCGCCGCAGCTGCGCGGCGTGGTGCCGATCGCCCAGGCGCTGCAAAGCCTCGACGCACGGCTGGCGCGCGAGGACGGCTGGCTCGACGTGCTGATGCTGTCGGGGGGCGAACCCACCTTGCACCCGCAGCTCCTCGACCTGCTCGACGCCGTGCTGGAGCGTCCCGTCGGGCGCGTCCTCCTCAACAGCAACGGCATCGCCATCGCGCAGGACGACCGGCTGCTCGCCTACCTGGAGCGCCACCGCAAGCGGATCGAGGTCTACCTGCAATTCGACGGCTTCCGCGCCGAAACCCATCGCTACCATCGCGGCGCCGACCTGCGGCGGATCAAGCAGCTGGCCGTCGAGCGGCTGTCCGCTGCCGGCGTGTTCACCACCCTCACCATGACCGCCTCGCTGGGGGTCAACGACGACGAGATCGGCGACGTGGTGCTGCATGCGCTGGACACGCCCTTTGTCGGCGGAGTTTCGATCCAGCCGCAGTTCGGCAGCGGCCGCGCCACCGCCATCGACTCGCTGCGCCGGTTGACGCACACCGGCGTGCTGGCCCGGCTTGGGCCGCAGACCGACGGCGTGGTCACCTGGCGCGACCTGACGGCGCTGCCGTGCAGCCACCCCCACTGCTGCAGCATCGGCTACCTGATCCAGACCGATTCCGGCGCCTGGCGCTCGCTCACCGCGCTGCTCGGTACGGAGCAGCTGAAGAACCACCTGCAGCTGGTGAGCAACCGCATCGTGGCGCCCGATCTCACGGCGGAGCTGCGGGCCCTGCTCAAGTCGTCGCTGCTCGGCCTGCTGTCGGAGGCCAGCTCGCTGGCGCAGCCGGCGATCGGCGAGCTCTTCCACAACGTCTGCCGCAGCTGCGACCTGGGGCTGACAGACCTCCTGCGCCTGGCCGGCGGCGCCCTGACGGGCCGCGACGAAGCGCTGCGCAACCTGCTCGGCAGGCGGGTGAAGCGCATTACGGTCAAGCCCTTCATGGACATCCAGACCATGATCGAAGAGCGCTTGATGCAGTGCTGCGTTCACGTCGCGACCGCCCGCGACCAGCCCGGCACCCCGGCGGACGCCCACCAGTGCGTTCCCTTTTGCGCTGCCCAGGCCTGGCCGGAGCTCAGCCGCGGCAAGCTCGCCGAACGGGCGGGCCGGCGGCCCGAACCGGCCGCGGCGGTTCCGTACCAGGTGCCGCGATGACCGGCGACACCGGCGCTCCCTCGCCGGCGAGCTCCGAGCTGAGCGCCGCCCGCCGCGCCCGCGCCGTGCAGCAGGCGCTGGCCGCCGCGGGCGAGCTGCCGCAGCCAGCGCCGCGACCGGCGGTCCGCGACCCATTGCCGCTCTGTATCTACGCGACCGTCGCGCTGCTTGCCTGGTTTTTCTCACCCGCCCTGGTGGCGGCGCTGTTCGCGCTCGCCGGCCTGCGCGCCTATGCCGTGGCGTACAGGGCCGGCTTGCGCAAGAGCGACTGCGTCCTGGGCGATCCGCGCTGGGTGATGCTCTACCTGGGAGTGGTGGCGACCTGCGGCCTGGCCTGGACTGGTTGGAAGCTGTGGGCGATCGCCGGCGCATGGCACGGCTGAGGGCGCTGCCGCCCCGCGCGGCCGGATGGTGCCCGACGCGCCCGCGGCTTGCCTTGACCGGTTGCGGCGAAAGGTTTACCTTGGGCCATGGCACCCGACGATGCAGCGTCCCACTCGTCGGATTTTGATCAATTTCTGAAGGCGATGGGGCCGCGCATCAAGCGGCTGCTGGCGGCGCACCGCATTCCCCCCGAAGACGCCGAAGACGTGCTGCAGCAGGCGTTGCTCGCCCTGGTGCCGCAGTGGACGTCGATCCGCGAACCCGAAGCCTGGTTGACCGTGACGCTGCAACGGCACTGTTTCATGTACTGGCGCAAGACCCGCCGGCGGCTCTATTCGGCGGTCGACGCGGCGCTGCTGGAATTCCTGTCGCAGCCGGTGGCGCCGCAGCAGGAGCGCGACGGCCTGATGCTCGACCTGCAGGGCGTCCTGCAACGCCTGCCGGTGCGCTGCCGGCGTTTGCTGGACCTGCGCTACGCCCGCGGCTACGATCCGCCCGAGGTGGCGCGCCAGCTCGGCTATCGCCAATCGAGCATCGGCAAGGTGACGGCCCGCTGCCTGGCGGCGCTGACGCGCGAGCTGCTCCTGGCGCAGCCCCGCCGCGCCGCCCGCAACGCTGCCGCGGACGGCGGCGCCGCCCGCCGCCGCCGCCCCGCCGCCCCTCGCCACCTGCGAGAGCCGTTCATTCCCTGACGCCAACGCACGCCGGACCTGGGCGTGGGGCATGCTGCCGCGCGCCGGGCTGCCGGCGGACGGCCGACGATGAAACTCGCCACCCACCTGCTGCCGCAAGCCGAACGGCTGACCGGGCGCATCGAAAGGCTGGAGGCGCCGCTGGTGCAGCTGTGGGGTTGGCCGGGCAGCGGCGGCGCCGGCGTGCTGCAGGCGTTTCTGGCGCGGCCCGACGCGGTGGGTCTGGCGCTCGCCGACTTGGCGGACCCCGAGGCGGCCCGCACCGCGTTCGCCGCCGCCGCCGCCGGCGCCGCCCGCTGGCTGGTCCTGGCGGGCGATCCGGGCGAGCGCGCGGCGGAGCTGGTGCGCTGGCTGCGCCCGCAGCAGCAGCTGGTCTTCGCCAGCACGCGGCGGTGGACCGACCTGCCGCAGCAGGTGGCGCTCATCCCGCCGCAGGAGCTGCTGCTGACCGCCGCCGAGGTGGGGCGCCTGTGGTACCTGATGACCGGACGCCAGCCCGGCAGCGCCACCCTCCAGGCCCTGGCCAAGGCCAGCGACGGCTGGTACCGCCCGCTGCGCCTGGCGATCGAGGCGACCGGCGGCGCCGGCCTGGACAGCGCCAGCCCCGACCGGCTGCTGGAAATCGCCGAAGTGCGGCTGTTCCTGCGTCACGAGATTCTGGACCTGCCGCCCGCCGCAGACCGCGACCTGCTGCTGGAGGCGCCGCGCGACCGCCCGCCCGCCGCGCAACAGGGCGCCTGGGAGGTGGTGGAGCGGCGCGGTCTGTGGGTCGAGGGGCAGGACCGCGACCGCCTGCCGGCGCTGCTCACCGCCTACCTGGAGCGCGAAAAGCGCCGCCGGCCCGCCTCCCCCCAGGCCTCCCTCCAGGCCACCGCCACCGCCGCCGCCGCCGCTGCCGGCGCCGCCGCCGGCCGGGGAGCCGCCGCGCGTGGGCGCAAGCGGCAGCGCGAGCCGCCGGCCGGCGCCGCGTACCAGGTGCGCCTGTTCGCCGCGCCGGTGGTGCGCCAGATCGCCGACGGCCAGGTGCGCGACGTCACCTGGTCGCTGCGCCGGTCGTTTCTGGTGTTGGCGTTTCTGGCCTCCTCGCCCAACCTTTCAGCGGTGCGCGAAGATCTTGAGGAAGCGGTCTGGCCGGCCGACGGCGAGCACACCATCGACCGCAACTTCCATCCCACCCTGAGCCACCTGCGCCGCTCGCTGGAGCTGTCGGCGGCGCGCTCGTCGTCGGCCAGCCCGTTGCTCTACCGCGCCGGCAGCTACCGTCTCAATCCCGAGATCGAGTGGGACATCGACGCCCAGACCTTCCAGAAGCGCATCGAAGAGGGGCGCGACCTGGCTGCCGCCGGCGACCTGCCGGCCGCCGCCGAGGCCTGGCGGCGCGCCTGGAAGGTGTACGGCGGTCCCTTTCTGCAGGGCCACTACGAAGCCTGGACGGTGGCGCGACGCGAAAGCTACCAGAGCCAGTACGTCGAGCTGCTGCGCAGCCTGGGCGACCTGTCGGTGCGCCTCGATCACGCCGTCGACGCCCTGGACGCCTTCCGTGCCGTACTGTTCGAAGACCCGCTGCAGGAGCGCACCCACCTGGCGGTGATGCGCCTGTACGCCGGCCAGGGGCGGCGCGACCTGGTGCGCCGCCAGTACGAGCGCCTGTGCACCCTGCTGCTCGACGAGCTGGGGGTCGAGCCGCTCCCCGAAACCGTGCAGGAATACCACCGCCTGATGAGTTAGCGGCCTGTCATCGAGACAGGCGCCAGCTTGCACCGAGACGGGCGCCAGCTTGCCGCCGGCGACGCTGCGCCGGCGGCAAGCTCAGCTCCCTCCCCGCCGTCCCCGCGCGTTTACGGCCGGATCACCGGTGCTGCCAGTGGCCGCCCTGGAAGTGCCAGTGGTGGTCGAAGTTGACCCAATGCCCCGGCGCCCAGTATTGGCCCGGCCGGTTCAGCTCCCAGCGTCCGCCGACCCAGACGTGCGTCCTGCCGTCCCAGCGCCAGTAGCCGGGGATCCAGAAATGGTTGGGCGACGGCGCGACCGGCACCACTTCCACCTGCGCGGCCGGCGGCGGCGTGTCGGTCGTCACGTCGACGTAGCCGGCGGGAGGGGCGATCGGCCCCCAATAGCCGGCATGGAACACCCAATCGCCGTTGACCTGCACCCACTCGGGCCGCACCCAGACCTGGTGAGCGCGGCCGACCTCCCAGTGGCCGCCGTTCCAGGCCCAGGAGTTGTGCTCCCAGCCCCAATGGCCGCCGATCCAGTAATGCCCCGGCCCCGGCGAGGGCGGAATCCGCTCCACCCGCAGCGCCGGCGGCGCCGCGTGCACGCGGATCTCCATCCGCATGGCGCTGGCCGGAGCCGCCGCCGCAAAACACGTCAAGATCAGGCACAACATCAGCAACGCATGGCGTTTCTTCACAGTGGTCTCCTCGATCGATCGGTAAGCCCGGCTTGGTAAATCCGACGTGCCAATTCTACCAGCCTCGACCCGGCGATGATCGGCGCCTTGCAGCCCATCCAGAGCTCCCGCGTCCGCGCCGCCTGCCCCTGAACCCAGGCGGTAGGCGCGCAGTTTGCACTAGTGGTATGGCAGGAGGTGCAGGGATGCCAACTGCCAAAAAGTCCACCTCGTCAAGAAAGAAGTCCAGCACCACCGGTGAGAAGAAGGTCGAGCGTGCCATGCACGAAAAGAAAGAGGGCACGCTGCGTTCCGGCAAGTCCGGCAAAAAGGTGACCAGCCGCAAGCAGGCGATCGCCATCGGGCTGTCCGAAGCGCGCAAGGAAGGGGCCAAGATCCCCAAGAAGAAGGCGAAGAGCTGAATCACAAGCAGGTCGGGCACGGCGCCCCGGCACGGATCTGACCTTTCCGCGCCTGGTCTGTCGACGATGACCGTCCACAACTTTGAGAAGGAGACCGACATGAAGATGGAATCGCTGACCGATCTCTACCTGGAACAGCTGCGCGACCTGTACGACGCCGAAAACCAGCTGGTCGAAGCCCTGCCCAAGATGGCCGAAGCGGCCCACAGCCCCGACCTGAAGAAAGGTTTCAACGACCACTTGCGCCAGACCCACGAGCACGTCACCCGCCTGGAGCGCATCTTCAAGGCCCTGGACGAAAAGCCCGACGGCACCACCTGCAAGGCGATGAAGGGGCTGGTCAAGGAGGGCGACGAGATGATCAAGGCCAAGGGCGATCCCGACGTCCTGGACGCCGGCCTGATCGCCTGCGCCCAGCGCGTCGAGCACTACGAGATCGCCGCCTACGGCACCGTGCGCGCCTACTCCAAGGCGCTCAACCGCGCCGACGCGACGGCGCTCATCGAGAAGACCCTGCAGGAAGAGAAGGAAGCCGACCACAAGCTCACCCAGCTGGCCGAAAGCCACATCAATTCGGACGCCAGCCGGGCGATGGCGGCCGTGGTCTGATCGACCCGGTCCGCTACCGGCAGTGCGACGCCCCGGCCGCGGCCGGGGCGTCGCCGTCTCTGGGCTCGGCGGCGCAGAAGTTGCATGGGTGTCAGGCATTTGCCGCCTAGCTTTGCTTTTGCAGCGACACGACCGCCACCAAGGAGATGTTCATGGACAATCAGGCGATGCCCGGCGTTTCCGTGCAGGATCTGGAGCTGCCCCTGGAGCGCGACGTCTTTTTGCGCACCCTGATCCGCGAGCTGTCGGGCACTCTGCAGGACATCGTGGGCATGGAAGAGGCCTCCGGCTTCATCAGCGTCGTCGGACAGAAGGTGGGCGACCAGATCAACGAAGATTACAAGCGGGCCCTGTCCGTGTCCCAGCTCGATCGCGGCCAGGTGGCGCAGGTCCTGGTGGACCTCAAGCGGCGGATCCAGGGGAAGTTCTACGTCGTCGAGGAAGACGACCAGAAGATCGTGCTCGGCAATACCGCCTGTCCCTTCGCCGAAAAGGTCCAGGGGCGGCCGGCGCTGTGCATGATGACCTCCAATGTCTTCGGCGTCATCGCGGCGACCAACCTGGGCTACGCCAAGATCGCCATCGACAGGGCGATCGCCAGGGGCGACGCCGATTGCCGCGTGGTGATCTACCTCAAGCCGACCGAAGAGGCGCAGAGCGCCCAGGGGCGCGAATATTTCCAGGCCTAGCCGCGGCTGAGCGAGCGAGCCTCCCAGCATGCCCGTACCCTCGTTCTCGCGCTGGTCCGAGCTTTTACCGGAGCCGATGCTGCTGCTGTCGGCGCCGGACGGCCGCATCGTCGCCGCCAACCGCAGCGTCGACAAGCTGGACCTGGACGCGGCGGCCCTGCCCGGCCGCCTGCTCGCCGACCTGGTGGTCGAAGACGCGGACCACGTCGCCGCCTACCTGCGCCAATGCGCGCGCAGCCGGCAGCTGATGCCGGGCTCCCTGACCATCCGGGGAGCGGACGGCGCGGCGACCCCCTGCCGCGGCGAGGGTGCGGTTTTCGAGCCGCGCACCGCCGCGGCCCCGGCCCTGCTGCTCTTGCGGCTGCTGCGCAAGCAGGACTCGGTCTACCGGTTCCTGGCCTTGAAGGAGCGCATCGAAGCGCTCAACCGCGAAATTACGCGGCGCCGGCAAGCCGAAGAAGAGGTCAAGCAACAGCGCGAGTTTCTGCACGTCACCGTGCAGCGCCTGGCCGAAGCGGACCAGCGCAAGGACGAGTTCCTGGCCATGCTGAGCCACGAGCTGCGCAACCCGCTGGCCCCCATTCGCAACGCCCTCACCATCCTCGGCTCGCCTGACGCGCCGGCCGATGCCCAGCGCGACGCACGAGCGATGATGTCGCGCCAGATCCGCCACCTGGTGCGCCTGGTGGACGACCTGCTCGACATCTCGCGCATCACCCAGGGCAAGATCCGCCTGCAGAAAGAGCGCGTCGACCTCGCCGAGCTGGCGGCGCGCACCGCCGACTCGCTGCGGCCCGCCGCGGATGCCAAGGCGGTGGCGCTCGCCCTGCGCCTGCCCGGCGAACCGGTGTTCCTGGACGCGGACCCCGTGCGCCTGGAGCAGGTGCTCTTCAACCTGCTGCACAACGGCGTAAAATTCACCCCCGCCGGCGGCCAGCTGTGGCTGGAGGTCGCGGCCGCCGCCGGAGAAGTTTCGCTACGAGTGCGCGACACCGGGGTGGGGATCGCGGCCGACCTCCTGCCGCAAATCTTCGAGCCCTTCGTGCAGGCCGACCGGTCGATCGACCGCTCGCAAGGCGGCCTGGGCCTGGGCCTCACCCTGGTGCGCAGCCTGAGCGAGCTGCACGGCGGCTCCGTCGCCGTGACCAGCGAAGGCGAAGGGCGCGGCAGCGAGTTCACCGTGCGCCTGCCCCTGCCCGGCCAGCCCGCCGCCGCCGCCGCGCCGGCGCCCAGCCCGGACCCACAACCGGAGCACCCGCGGCGGGTCCTGGTGGTGGACGACAACGAAGATGCCGCGCAGTCGATCGCCATCCTGCTCGGCCTGTGGGGCTACCAGGCGACGACCGCCTACGACGGCAATGCCGCGCTGGCGGCAGCGGCAGACTTCGACCCCGACCTGGTGCTGCTCGACCTGGGGCTGCCAGGCCTCGACGGTTGCGAAGTGGCGCGCCGCCTGCGCGCCGGCGGCTGGCGCGGGCTCCTCGTCGCGCTCACCGGCTACGGTCGGGACGAAGACCGCGCCCGCGCCCGCGAAGCGGGCTTCGATCGCCATCTCCTCAAGCCCGTCGACCCCGACGCGCTGCGCCGGCTCCTGCCGGACTGGTCGCCGCCCCAACCGCTCACTCGGCGCTGAGCGCCTGCTTGGGGTCCATCTGGATCGCCGCCAGCGCCGGCACCAGGTTGGCCGCCAGGGCCAGCGCGGTCACCAGCGCCGCGGTGAGCAGCAGAATCGCCGGGTCGACCGGGTCGACGCCGTACAGCAGGCTGGCGGCCAGCCGATTGACCGCGAGGGCGACGGCAATGCCGATGGCGACGCCCAGGCCCGGCGGCCAGCCCGATCTGCATGGTCGCGAAGTAGTCCGGCGCGACCGCGTTGACGGAGATCTGCGGCGCGCCCTCTCCCGGGTGCGGCGGCACGTAGCGCTCGGGCGCCGCGCCGACGCTCGCGAGCTTGACGCTGAACGGCAGCTGCGTCGCCAGGCTGACCGCGCTCACGCCGGGGAGCCCTCGCAGCCGCGTCTCGATCCGCGCGAGCAGCTGCGGGCCGGTCCGCGCGTCGTAGCCCGCGTAGCCGAGGTTCAAGGAGGCGACCAGCAGGCCGTCGGAGCGGAACCCCAAGTCCGTGGCCTGGGCGTTGCCGAGGCTGCGAAAGAAGAGTCCGGCGCCGGCCAGCAGCACGAAGGTGGCGGCGATCTGGGCGATGACCAGCATGCCGCGCAGCTGCAGCGGCGACCGCCGCCCTGCCGCCCCCACGTCCCCGTCGCGCAGCGCCACGCCCAGCCGCGGGCGGACGATCTGCAGCGCCGGCAGCAGTCCGAACAGCACCCCGGTGCCGAGCGCCAGGCCGAGAGTGAGCAGCAGGACGCGCGCGTCGAATTCGATCGGAAAGGAGATCGGGATCTGCATCGGCAGGCGCAGCGAGCGGAGCACGAAGGAACAGCCCGGCGGCATTGGCGCAGGCAACCAGCAGCACCAGGCCGACGACGCCCTGCAGCAGCGCCGACAGCGCGACCACGCCGTCGCGCATCCCCGGATAGATCCTGGCCTCGGACTCGGGCAGCAAGCGCAAGCTGATGCCGGCGTTGGCGCGCGGATAGAGCTGGCGCAGCTGGGTCGCGATCGCATTCATCGCGTCCGCCGCCTGGTGCAGGCTGACGCCCGGCCGCAGCCGCCCGGTGATCTGCAGCCAGTTGCCGTCGCGCTGCTGCAACGGGTCGGACCCCGCCGTGAAGGCCTTCTGGAGCGACGGGGTCATGGACAAGGGGACCCAGATCTCCTCCAAAAGGCCGGTGTTGGGGCCGGTGAAGCCGGCCGGCGCGACGCCCACCACCTTGAAGCCGGTGCCGTTGAGCACCAGCGCTCCGGCGCCGCCACCGGCAAGGGGCGCAGCAGGATCGCGTCGACCAGGCTGAACACGGCGGCGTTGGCGCCGATCGCCAGGCCCAGGGTGGCGACGATCACTGCCGAGAAACCGGGTCGCCGCGCCAGCGTGCGCACGGCAAGGCGAAGGTCATCGGCCAGGCCGGTCATGTGCTGTCCTCCCATCGCCAGGGCTCGCCGCGTGCAGCACGTGGCCGCCCTTGTCGGGAAGCTCGTGCGCCCGGCTGGGAAAGTAGAGCGCGGCGATCTGTGGCGGCCCCAAGTCTGCGATCTCGGTAAAGCCGAGCGCCGTCAACATCTCGCGCAGCTGGTCGCGGTCGAAGTAGCTCACCCACGCTTCGCCCAATGCGGCCACCCGCGCGGCGCGCTGCTCGTGAGCCGCACGCCATTCGGCCGGCAGCGTTGCCGGCGGATCGCTGTAGTCGAAGACCACGTGCGCACCGTCGGGCAGGCTGCCGATGAAGCCCAGCGTCGACCGCACGGCGTCCGCGGTCAGGTAGGGCACCACGCCGAGCCAGGTGAAGAACGTGCGCTGCGCCGGATCGAAGCCGGCCGCCGCCAGGCCGCCGGCCAGCGTCTCGCGTTCGAAATCGACCGGCGCAAAGGTCAGCGACGCCGGCAGCGCGATCGCCGCCTCTTCCAGCCGCCGGCGTTTCCATTGCTGCGTCGCAGGATGGTCGACCTCGAAGATCCGCACCCGGCCGCCAAGCTCGCTGCGGTACGCGAACGTGTCCAGGCCGGCGCCCAGCACCACCACCTGGCGCACGCCGCCGGCGACCGCGGCGGCCAGCGCATCTTCGGCAAAGCGCGTCCTGGCGGCGATGAAAATCCGCATCCTGCCGCCCCCAGGATGCTCTTCCGCCCAGCGGGCGATGCCCGCCGCGTCCTCGCCCAGGATGCGCAAAGCCAGCGGATCGGCGAAGATCCGCCCCTGCTCCAGCACCTGGTGGGCGGCGCGATGAGCCGCCGCGGCCCACGCCGTCCGGCTCGGCGTTCCCAACTGCATGCGCGGAGCATACAACGCGGCACCGCACCGTCCGGCCGCCGGCTGCCGTGCCGCGCCGGCGCCGTGCCGAGGCTCGCAGCCCGGCGGCCGATGTCGGCTAAGCTTGGGGGCGATGTTCGGCACGCGCTATCCCATCGTGCAGGCGCCGATGGCCGGGGGCACCGATACTCCCGAGCTGGTGGCGGCGGTGTCCCAGGCGGGCGGCCTGGGGTCGCTCGGCTGTGGGTACCTGAGCCCGGAAGCCATCGCCGCGGCCATCGGGCGGGTGCGGTCGCTGACCAGCAAGCCCTTCGCGGTCAACCTGTTCGCTCTCGACTACCCGCCGCTCGGCCGCGACCCGGCGCCGATGCTGGCGCTGCTCGGCGCCTATCACCGGGAGCTGGGGCTGCCGGCGCCGGCGGCGCCGGAGCTGCCCGGACAGACCTTTGCCGACCAGGCGGCGGTGGTGCTCGCGGCGCGGGTGCCGGTCTTCAGCTTCACCTTCGGGATTCCGCCGCGCGACATGCTGGCTGCCTTTGCGGCGGCCGGCACCGTGACCGTCGGCACCGCGACGACGGTGCGCGAAGCGGCCGTGCTGGCCGCCGCCGGCGTCGACGCGGTGTCGGCGCAGGGCGGCGAAGCGGGAGCGCACCGCGGCACCTTCGACGGCGACTTTGCGGCATCCATGGTGCCGATGGCCGACCTGGTGCGCGACATCGTGCGCACGGTGGCGGTGCCGGTGATCGCGGCGGGTGGCATCATGGACGGCGCCGACATCCGCGCGGCGCTGGGGCTGGGCGCCGCGGCCGTGCAGCTGGGTACCGCCTTCCTGGCCTGCCCGGAATCGGGAGCCGCCGCGGCATACAAGGCCGCGGTCCTTGGCGCCGGGGCCGCCGGCGCGTCGACCGAAGCCGGCGGGAACGCCGGCCCCACGGCGGTGACGCGCGCCTTTTCGGGGCGGCCGTCGCGCGGCCTGCGCAACCGCTTCATGACCGAGGTCGAAGCGCACCCCCAGGCCATCCTGCCGTATCCCTGGCAGAACTCGGCGACGCGCCCCCTGCGTGCCGCCGCGGGGCGCGCCGGCAGGGCGGAATTCCTGTCGCTGTGGGCCGGCCAGGGGGTCGGCCGCGCGCGGGCGCTTGCCGCGGGCGACCTGGTCGCGACCCTGGCCCGCGAGGCGGGTCTGTAGCGCGCGCACGGCCGCGGTCGTCAGACTTGAGAACCTTTTGAACGAGCGGGCGGACCCTTCAGATTCACGGCGGGGGCCTCGCCCCGGCCGTTCGCTGGCGCACGCGTGGCGGGCGCTGCGATCGCGCAACTTCAAGCTGTTCTTTGCCGGCCAGACCATCTCGGTGATCGGCAACTGGATGACGCGGCTGGCGACAACGTGGCTGGTCTATCACCTGACCCGTTCGGCGCTGCTGCTGGGCATCGTTACCTTTGCGGGACAGATCGTCACCTTCCTGCTGGCGCCGTTTGCCGGCGTCCTGGTCGAGCGCTTCGATCGCCGCAAGCTCCTGGTGTGGACGCAGGCGGGCGGCGCCGTGCAGTCGCTGGCGCTGGCCGCCCTGACCCTGGCGCACGTCATCAACCTGCGCGAGATCGTCGCGCTGACGGCATTGCAAGGATTGATCAACGCGTTCGACATGCCCGGCCGGCAGTCGTTCCTGGTGCAGATGGTCGACGATCGCGACGACCTGAGCAATGCCATCGCCATCAACTCTTCGATGGCCAACGGTGCGCGGCTGATCGGGCCGGCCATCGCCGGCCTGGTCATCGGCGCCGTCGGCGAAGGCTGGTGCTTTCTGATCGACGGCCTCAGCTACTTCGCGGTGATCGCATCGCTGCTGTCGATGCGGATCAAACCTTTGCAAAGCCACATCCATACGGCCGGCATGCTGGCGCAGGTGCGCGAAGGTTGGAACTACGTCCGCGGCTTCCGTCCCATCCGCTCGATCCTGCTGCTCTTTGCGCTGCTCAGCCTGATGGGACACCCCTATGCGGTGCTGATGCCGATCTTCGCCGGCCAGGTGCTGCACGGCGACGCCTCCACCCTCGGCTGGCTGATGGGGGCCACGGGAGCGGGCGCGCTGGTGTCGGCGCTGTCGCTCGCGGTGCGCAGGTCGGTCGTCGCCCTGCCGCGCATGGTGCAGATCGCGGCGACGATGTTCGGCGCCGCGCTCATGCTCTTCGGCCTGTCGCACGCGCTGTGGCTGTCGCTCCTGCTGATGCCCTTCGTCGGCTTCGGCATGATGCAGAGCGCCTCCGCCAGCAATACCATCATCCAGTCCCTGGTCACCGAAGACAAACGCGCGCGCGTGATGAGCTATTACACCATGGCCTTCTTCGGCGCCGCCCCTTTCGGCAGCCTGCTGGCCGGCGCCCTGGCCCACCGCATCGGCGCCCCCCACACCGTCATCCTGACCGGCGCCGTGTGCGTCGCGGGATCGCTGTGGTTCTCCCTGGAGCTGCCCAAAATCCACGCCGCCCTGGGGCCGCTCGATCACCAGCAAGGCCCGCTGCCCGCGCTCATCCCGGACCTGGTCTCCGACCAGCCCGAACCGACGATCTGACCGGCCGCTCGCGGCCTCATTTCCTGGTGCCCCCGCCTGTTGCGCCTCCCTGGCGTTCACGCGCGCCACCGTCCGTGCCGGCAGGTACGCGGCGCTCAGCCCCAGGGCGAGCAGCAGCAGGTAGCCGCTGGTATTCAACTTAGTATATTTAGCGCAGTTGGTGATATGGTTTCCCCACAAAGCGCCACGGGTTCTGGTGCACGCGGGCGGGAGTGCCTGCGACGTGGTCGTCCACCTGACGGGGTGCCTGGAAGATGGCGATCCCGACTACCTGATCGAGTACGGCTACGCCACCTACGGCTGCGGCGACAGCACCTGCTGAGTGGCCGATCCGCCCCGGTGCTCTGTGATTTGAGTGGCCGGTTATGCCCTGGTTGGCGTCCCTGGCCGGCTGCGCCCGGCCTTGTACAGCCGGCCGGGCGCCGGCCACCCAGCAACGCCACGCTACCCGGTCGGGGTCAGGGACAGGTCGCCAGGGCGCTGGTGTCCTGCACCGGTTGCAGCGGCGTATTCTGGCGCTGAAGGTCGTTGCTTTCCGCAGTCCGCTCCAGCTGGCCGAGCGCCCGTCGCACCCGATCCAGCGCCGCCACCTCGCGCTGGGCGGCATGCCAGGCCCGGGAAGGGCTTGCCCGCCCAATCTCCTTCGATTCCTTTGCCTCGCGCGCACCACGGCCCCCGTGCGCTTCTCACTCCGGGCCACAACGCCAAAGCCATCCACCTGCCCCACCAGGACCGTTGCCCCCTCGACCGCGCACTCGCCAAACCCTGAGCCCGCGGTGCGCGCTCGGGCAACAACCTAGCCCTTCGAACAGAAACCGCACCGGCTTGCCCTTCCTCACCCACCCAGCTGGCGCACTCCTTTCCGTCACGCCTCGCCCCCCGCCGCCGCAACGCGCTTTCCGCCCCCACTCCCACCGCCGCCGGCCTGCCGCCCACACGCCTCCTCGCACAACGCAGGCCCCACGCTCCGAAGGAGTGGAAAGAACGCTCGGGCGAGCGCTCGCCGTACCTGCGAGCGCCCTTCATTGAGGAGCACTCGCCCGCATGCCCACGTCACCAACCGTGGGTTCCTGCGCAACGTCCGGCCGAAGCCACGGTCGTCGGCTACGGCGCGATCACCGACCGCGAAACGCGCGAACGCCACCGACCTTGGCGAAGCTCCCGGCATCCTTCCGACTTCCTTCTCCGCCATCTCTTGCCCATCGGCCTCATCATGCACAAGGCCGACCTCGGGCGGCTCCGCGCTGATGCGAGCTGCAAACAGCGGGACCTCCGGCTCGAAGGCCGCGGACGCGGGTGCAATACACTCCAGTGTATGGGTCGCTCCCGATTGGCTCGCCTGGTGCCGCTCGCGGTGGGTACCGCGCTTCTGGTGCTGCTGGCGATCCTCGGCACCCTGCAGTACCGCTGGATCGGGCAGGTCAGCATCCTGGAAAGCCAGCGCCTGCGCGCCGCCCTCTTCAGCGCCGGGGCGGCGTTCGCGGAAGACTTCGACCATGAGGTGACGCGAGCCTTCGTCTTGTTCCGGCCCCCGGCGCCGGCAGCTGAGGCGGCAGCGCCGATGGCGATGTCGGTGCCGGAGGTAGCGGCGGCGCCGGTGGCTCCAGCAGCGCAAGCGCTGGCGGCCGCCGGGCCGGATGCGCAGCTGGCGGCGCGGGTGGCCCGCCAGTACGCCGCCTGGCGGGCGGAAGCCCCGTTCCCGGAGCTGATTCGCGACATTTTCTACGTCGACGTCGATCCTGGCGCTGTCGGCGGCGCTGCCGGTGGCGCGGCGAACGCGCCCGCCCTGGCGATCCTCCAGGGCTCGCCGCCGCGCTTCGTGGCGGCGGCGTGGCCGCCGGAGCTGGCGGACTTGCGGCGCCGGCTGGGGCGGCTGGGGCAGCTGGGCGATCGCGGCGGCGACGGCGGCGGGCGCGGCGGTGCCTTCCTGCCGCCGGTCGCGCCCGACGTACCGGGCCTGCTGATCCCGGCCTGGTGGCGCGCTGCCGGCGGCGCGGTCGATGCGGGCGGCCGCCGGCCGGCGCCGCTGCCAGGCGGCTACCTCATCGTGCGGTTCGACGCCGCGGCCATCTCGTCGGAGATCCTGCCGGAGCTGACCCGCCGGCACTTTGGCAGCCTCAAGGGCCTCCACGATGCGGTCGCCGTCGTCGAGAACACCGAGAGCGCCGGGAGCGCCGAGAACGCCGAGCGCGTTGCAGGCGTTGCAAGCGGCGCGAGCGTCCCGGGCAGCGACGCGAACGTTTCCGGCGCCGCGGGCGCACACCCGCGGCCCCACGTGGTATTTCTGTCCGACGCGACCCTCCCGGCTGACGACGTCCGCGCCGGCGACCTGGCGCTGCCGATGTTCGCCGTGCGCCACGTTACCGACCATGGCACCGCCGCCGCGGTGGCGGAGTCCGGCGTGCCTCCGAGGCACCAACCCCCTCCCGCGGCAGCCGATGCGCTCCACGGCACGCCGCCGGTTGCAGCCCACCATGGCGAGCGGCACCGCGACCCGGGAGCTGGCCACATGCGGGCCGACGGCATGGACCAGCTCTTCGGGGGGCCGCAAGGGCCGCCGGGGCAAGGGCAGGGGCCGCAAGGACAGCGGGGGCCGCGGGGGGCCTGGACCCTGGTGGTGCGGCGGCGCGGCGGGTCGCTCGACGAAATGGTGGCGGCATTCCGCCGGCGCAACCTGGCGATCGGCGCCGGGATCGTGGCGCTGGCGGCGGTGACCACGGCGTTGATGACGATCGCCACGCAGCGCGCCCAGCGCCTGGCGCGCCAGCAGATGGAGTTCGTGGCCGCGGTGACGCACGAGCTGAACACGCCGCTGACGGCGATCCGCTCGGCGGGGCAGAACCTGGCGGACGGGGTGGTGGCCGAGCCGGCGCAGGTGCGGCGCTACGGCGACCTGATCCTGGGCGAAGGGCGGCGGCTCTCGCGGCTGGTGTCGCAGGTGCTCGACTACGCCGGCATCGAGTCGGGGCGCCAGGCGTACGCCCTGCAACCGACGGCGGTGGGGGAGGCGGTGGCCGGCGCGCTGGAGGACTGCCGGGCGCTTCTCGCCGAGCGGCGGGCGCGGGTCGAAAGCGATCTTGACCCGCGGCTGCCGGCGGTCGTGGCGGACCCGGCGGCGTTGCGCCGGGCGCTGCGCAACCTGGTCGAAAACGCCGCCAAGTACGGCGGCCCGGACCCCTGGATCGGCATCCTGGCGCGGCACGCGGGCGGCGAGGTGGCGATCACGGTCGAAGACCACGGCCCCGGCATCCGCCGCGAGGACCTGCCGCACCTGTTCGAGCCGTTCTTCCGCAGCCGCCAGGCGGGCGCCGACACGCCGCCCGGCAGCGGCCTGGGCCTTAGCGTGGTCAGCCGCATCGCGCGGGCGCACCGCGGGCGGGTGACCTGCGCCAGCGGCGGCGGGCGGCGCGGCAGCGCCTTCACCCTGCACCTGCCGGCGGCGGTGGAGAAGCCGACGTGAGCGAGCACCCCGCCGCCGCCGCGGCGCCGGTGCGCCGCATCCTGCTGGTCGAGGACGAAGCGAGCCTGGTGCTCACCCTGGCCGACCGGCTGCTCGCTGAAGGGTACGCGGTCGATACGGCGCGCGACGGTCGAGCGGGCGTCGCGGCGGCGCTCGCCAACTCCTACGACCTGGTGCTGCTCGACGTGATGCTGCCCGGACAGGACGGCTTCTCGGTCTGCCGCGAGCTGCGCCAGCGCGGCTTCGAGATCCCCATCGTCATGCTGACCGCGCGCGGCCAGGTGGTCGATCGCGTGGTGGGGCTGCGGCTGGGCGCCGACGACTACGTGACCAAGCCGTTCGAGATGATGGAGCTGCTGGCGCGCATCGAAGCCCTGCTGCGGCGCTCGCGCACCTTTGGCGCGGCGGCGGCCGGGACCTATGCTTTCGGCGAGGTGCGGGTGGACTTCCGCCGCGGCGAGGTGTTCCGCGCCGATCGGCCGGTGCCGCTGTCGGCCCTGGAGTTCAAGCTGCTGGCCTATTTTGTCCAGCACCGCGGCGAGCTGCTGTCGCGCCAGGAGCTGCTGGACAAGGTCTGGGGCTACCAGGCGACGCCCACCACGCGCACCGTGGACGTGCACGTCGGGTCGCTGCGGCAGAAGCTGGAGCGCAATCCGCGCCGCCCCGAGCTCATCCTGACCGCGCACCGGCGGGGCTACCGCTTCGACGGCTGAGGTCCGTCCCGTCCGGCCCCGTCGCCTTTACATTTCTTGCAAATAAATTTCGGCGTCTTGCGGACGGCTCGCCGCCGCGTGCCATAGTCTCTGCGTGACGGGTCCGCCAAGGACCCGGTTTGAGCCTGAAAAAGGAGAAGACCCTCATGCAGAAGAAAACCATCCGCACCTTCACGCTGGGCCTGGCGGCCGCGGCCTTGCTGGTCTCCGTCGCGTTTGCCCAGGGCCCCGGCCCCGGCGGCCACGGTCCCGGCGGTCACGGCAGCATGCTGGACCACCTGGTCACCGCCCTCAACCTGACCGCCGCGCAGAAGGTGACGGCGACCCAGCTGCACAGCGACATGGTCACCAAGTCGATGCCCCTCATGCAGCAGAGCCATCAGCAGTGGACCGAGCTCCACACGCTGCTCGAAGGCGCCAACCCGGATGCCACCGAGCTGGGCCAGAAGCTCATCGCCGCCCATGCCACGGAGACCCAGCTCAAAGCGCTGCACGACAACTTCGTCACCCAGCTGAGCGCCATCCTGACCGCCGACCAGAAGGCCACGCTCACCCAGATGGAGCAGAAGCACCAGCAGATGAACGCCGACGGCCCGCACGGCCCCGCCGGAATGTAGCCCGCCGGCCGGCACCCCGCCGGCCGCCCGGATGGTCACGCCGCTCCGCCCGGCCGGGTTGCCATGCAGCGCATCCGCATGGCAGCTCACCGGGCGGAACGCTGTCTGCCCTGAGCCATGTCATGATCGCGGCAGGGCTCCCGCGGTCAAGCGATGACGATGAAGATCTGGATCGATGCGGACGCGGCGCCGCGCGACGTCAAGGACGTGGTCTTCCGGGCCGCGTTGCGGCTCGGCATCGAGGCGGTGCTGGTGGCCAACCAGCCGCTGTCGCCGCCGCCGGGAAACGGCCGCGTCTCGGTGGTGCGCGTGGCGGGCGGGCCGGACGTGGCGGACCGCTACATCGCCGAGCATGCGGCGGCGGGCGACCTGGCGGTGACCGCGGACATCCCCCTGGCCGCCCGGCTGGTCGAAAAGCAGGTCATGGCGATCGATCCGCGCGGCGACGAATATTCGGCGGAGAACGTGGCCGACCGCCTGGCGTCGCGCGATCTGCTGGCAGGGCTGCGTGACGCGGGGCTGCCGATCGGCGGGCCGCGCGCCTACGGAACGCGCGACCGGCAGGCGTTTGCCGCGACCCTGGACCGCCTGCTGACCCGCGCCAGGCGCGGCGGGGTGATATAAGCGGGCCATGACGGAAACGCAACAGGACGCCGCTCCTGCCAACGCCTTCGCGGCTCTCGGCCTCAACCAGGGACTTGTCCAATCGCTGGCCGACGTCGGCTACGAAGCGCCCACGCCGATCCAATCGGCGGCGATCCCGCCGCTGCTGGCCGGCCGCGACCTGATCGGCCAGGCGCAGACGGGGACCGGCAAGACGGCGGCTTTCGGCCTGCCGATGCTGCAGGCCATCGATCCGGAGGCGGCGCACGTGCAGGGCCTGGTGCTGGTGCCGACGCGCGAGCTGGCAATCCAGGTGGCCGAAGCGCTGCACACCTACGGCAGGCATCTCAAGGGAGTGGTGGTGCTGCCGGTCTACGGCGGGCAATCGCTCGACGAGCAGCAGCGGCGCCTGCAGCGCAAGGTGCACATCGTCGTCGGCACGCCGGGGCGCGTCATGGACCATCTGCGGCGCGGCGCCCTGCGCCTGGGCCAGCTGCGCATGGCGGTGCTCGACGAAGCCGACGAGATGCTGCGCATGGGCTTCCTGGAGGACGTGGAATGGATCCTGGCGCAGACGCCGCCCTCTTCGGCCGGCCGCCAGACGGCGCTCTTTTCGGCCACCATGCCGCCCGAGGTGCGGCGCATCGCGCAGAGTCACCTGACCGACCCCCTGCAGATCGCGCTCGAATCGAAGGCGCTCACCGTGCCCGCGGTGGAGCAGAAGTACCTGCTGGTGTCGCAGCAGCAGAAGTTCGACAGCCTGACCCACCTGCTCGAAACCGAATCGATCGAAGCGGTGCTGGTCTTCACCCGCACCAAGACCGCGGCGGCGCAGGTGGCCGAACGCCTGGAGGCGCGCGGCTACTCGGTGGCCGCCCTGCACGGCGACATGACCCAGCCGCTGCGCGAGCGGGTGCTGGAGCGGCTGCACAAGGGCACCGTCGAAATCGTCGTCGCCACCGACGTCGCCGCCCGCGGCCTGGACGTGGAACGGATCACCCACGTCATCAACTACGACGTTCCCAACGACGTGGACGCCTACGTCCATCGCATCGGCCGCACCGCCCGCGGCGGCCGCAGCGGCACCGCCGTCCTCTTCGTCACCCCGCGCGAGCGCCGCATGCTGCACGAGATCGAGCGCCACACCGGCATGGTCATCGCGCCGATGCGCATGCCCACCTCGGCCGACATCGCCGCCCGCCGCACCGAGCTGCTCAAGGAAGACCTCCGCAAGACCCTGGAGCAGGGCGACCTGGATCTCTATCTGGCCGTCGTCGAAGAGCTGGTGGAAGAGGGCTTCGACATCGCCGAAGTCGCCGCCGCCGCGGCAGCCCTCTCCCGCCGCGACCGGCCCCTGGCGCTGCCGCCGATGCCCGCCACGCCGCGCGACTTCGCGTCGGACGACGGCTACCGCGGCGGCTCCGGTTCAGGCACCGGCGCCGGTGGCACCGCCACGGGCACCGGCATGGTGCGCCTGTTCTTCAACTCCGGATCGCAAAACGGCGTCCGCCCGGCCGACATCGTCGGCGCCATCGCCAACGAGGCCGGCGTCTCGGGCAAGGAGATCGGCGCCATCGACATCCACGAGCGCTTCTCGCTGGTCGAAGTGCCGCAGCGCCTGCACAAGAAAATCCTGGAGCGCATGGCCGGCGCGTCGCTGCGCGGGCGCACCCTGCAGATCCGCATCGCCGACACCGGTCCCGCCGCCCGCGCCACCCGTCCCCCGAGCGCCGCCCAAGGCGCCGACCGTTCCCACCGCGCGCAGCGTGCGACGCCGGCCGCCGGCCTGTCCGCTCACCGCCCGAAGACGAAGGCGCCCAAACCGCCAAAGCCGCGGTGATCGCACCTGGGTTTCATTCCTAAGTTGCCACTCTGCCGCGTCACCCTGCGAGGACGTAAATCCAGGGTCGCCGGCTATCCCGAGAACCCCAAGACCTTGGGTGAGCACCTCCGCCGGGCGCGCCTAGCTGGACCGGGGGCCTCTCGCAGCGGAAGGTGGCAGCGGCGATCGGTTGCCACCACGCCTCGCTCCTCAATTGCGGCCGGAGAGAGCCCAAGCCGCGCCACCTCCCTGGCATCCTCCGCTTCCTGGGCTACGACCTGTGGCCCGGTCTATCCTTGCTCAGCCGCCCTGAGGAGTGCATGATGGGCTTGCCGTATGGAGGGAGGGTGGGGGGGGGGGAAGCACGAACCCTGCCTGCCTCGACCTAATCGGAGGTAAACCTGCCCGCCCCAGCAAGTACAATTGGTGGCGCGGTGGCCCAGGACAGCTGGGCGCTGGTCACGGAGGCAAAGCGATGGAGCGTGCCGCATGGCAGCACAGGGTGGTGGCAGACCCCGCTGTGCACCATGGAGAACCGTGCATCCGCGGGACGCGGATTCCGGTGCGTATCGTTGTAGGCAGCCTTGCGGACGGCTACTCGGCCGATCAGATCATCGCTGAGTACCCTCAGCTGACGCGCGAAGACATCCAAAGCTCCCTGGCCTACGCAGCCGAGGTGCTGCACCAGGAGAGCATGGTCCCACTGGTTCAGTAGGCCCCTGGCGTGCGCATCAAGGTAGACGAGGACCTCCCGCGCGCCGTCACGGCGCTGCTCGTAACAGCCGGCTACGCGGACACGAAGTCGGTGACGGACCAGCGCATGGGTGGCTGGCCTGATACAACCCTGTGGGAAGCGGTGCAGAAGGAAAGCCGCTTTCTCGTCACTGCCGACAAAGGTTTCGCCGATGTGCGCTCGCACCCGCCCGGCGGGCACGCCGGAGTGCTGCTCCTGCGCCCCGATGCTGACGGCCTTCAGCCGCTGATCGACCTTCTGCAGCGAGTTCTGGCTGCCGGAAATATCTCGACCCTCGAGGGCACGGTCAGCGTCGCGACTCCCAGAGGTGTGAGAACTCGTTGGCAAGCGCCACCCGAGGGGAAGCGCTGAGCACCTGCGCCGGCCCAAGCGTCAATTACCCTTCATAAGTCATGCGCTTAGGGACCGAATCGCTCGACACGCTGGCCGCCTGGGAGCAAGGCGAGATGAGCCCGGAATATTCGCGGACCTGGTGGGTCTTCGAACGCTACCTGGCTTCGGTAGAAGGTGGGCCGGTCAGCCGTCGAGGAAGAACGTGATCGGCTTCCCGTATAGCTTCGCGAACTCCTGAAGCTCGGTGGGGTCGATGCGCCGCTCGCCGGTCTCCACCTTGGAGACGAAGGACTGCGGCTTCTTGAAGTGCTTCGCGACCGCCTCCTGGGTGAGGCCGGCCGCTTCCCTGGCCTCCCGCAGCCGCTCGCGCATCCGCGTGTACTCGGGGGTGTGGATGCTTCATGGTAACGGGGGCCTTCCGCTTCTCGCCTCGCACCTCAGTTCAGGCTGGTGCCGGCGGCATAAAGGGATTGACGATCTCGATGCCGCATTCAAAGAAGTCGCGGACGTTGCGGGTGGCGATTGCGAAGCTATGCAAGCGGGCAATCGCCGCGATCTGGCCGTCAGGTACACCGAGAGGCCGGCCGATTTCCTTGCGCCGTGCCATCACCTCCCCATAGTGTGTAGCTGCGTGCTCGTCAAAGGCCAGAATGCGGCCTGCGAAGGCGTTCGCGATGATCTGATCAAAGCCTCGCTCGATCGCGTGGCGCCGTTGCCCCTTGGGCGTGATGCGAAGGCCGTAGCGAATCTCGCCCACTGTGACAGCGGTCAGGAAGAGCGACGCCGAGTCCTGTGCGTTGAACCATGTGACGACGGCTGGCGCTGGAGACGGTTTCATGACCTCCGCCACGACGTTTGTATCGACGATGATCATCGCCTGGGCGCGCGTGGCTACTCGAGCTCGGGTGGCTCATGCGGCTGGCGTGTAGGCAGGCTCAGCTCGAGGCCTCGAGCGGCGCCGAAGGTCTTCACGAAAAGATCTCCCAGCCGGCCCGGCGGTGCGACAGCCCTGGCGAGGATGCGTCGGGCTTCCTCTTCCATGGACACTCTGTCACGCGCGGCCCGCTCCTTGAGACGCTCATACGTCTGGTCGTCGAGTCTCCGAATGGTCAGGTTCGCCATCTGCGAGCGCCTCCGATCACCATGCTAGCACATGCTAGCACAGTGACTGATCTTGATCCGCGGTGACCGCGGCGCCACGACCGCCGGCCGGCCAGCCGGTGCGGCCGCCCCTTGCAACGTCCGCGCGACAATGCTAAATTAGTTCGTGCTGCAACTAAGCGTGCGCAGACTTTGCCTGCGCGCGTCCATTTCAACTTGGGAGGAGGATCTCATGCGTCAACAGAAATATCGTCGTGGTGTGTCCGGAGCGGTCGTGCTGGCCGCGGTCGTCCTGTTGCTGGGCGCGGCAGCGCAAGCCAACGCCGGGCCGACCTGTAAGATCAACGCGGAGGGCGTGAGCGTCTGCTTCGGCGCCTATGCGCTGTGCGACAAGGCGGTCTGCAAGCAGCTGCCCGGCGGCAAGAAGGCGGAATGCACCTGCCCGGTGGACGACGGTCCGTCCTTTGCCAATCTCAGCCAGACCAACGGCACCTGCACGCCGAGCACCAAGGGCGGCGTCTATTCGTTTTTCTCGCTCAAGGGCTTTGGCTCCAGCGGCACGCTGACCTGCCCGAGCGGCTCGCACTGGGCCCAGTGCTGGAACGCCCCCTGCGAAATGCTCCCAGGCGGCAAGGAAGCCAAGTGCGTCTGCCCGCTCTGCACCAGCAGCTACGCGACACCGGGAGGCGACTGCAATCCTGCCAACTGCGGGACGGAAATCCTGATCGGCGCGCCGTTCCCGGTCAAGGGTACCAGCGGCATGTGCAAGGCAAAGTAGCGCCAGTCCACGCCGCACCTGACCGCCGGCCAGCTCGGCTGGCCGGCGGGCGCCCCCCGGGACGGGAAGATGGGGCGACCGCCATCGCGACCGGCGCTGTCGAGGGTGCTGTCCTGGGACAGCACGCTGCCGATTGACGGATTGCGAAATCCGCGTGGTTTGCGGTATAGGTTAACAATCCAAAAACGGCAGCGCGCCGGGCGCGATGGCACTGACCAACCTCTGCGCCAGGAGCACCAGAGCACCGCGATCGCCGGCCCGTTCCAGCCGCCGCCGGCCGCGACCGGTGATGCGCCTTCCCCCAAAGCCTGCCTCCGGACGACAACCCCGTCCGTCGCGCCACACCCCCGGCGCCCGCCTCGCTCACCGCGAGCGCCCGCCCGGCCGTGCCGCGCCCCGAGCCGCCCCCCGGCGGCAAGGGGCTCGTTCTGGAGCCGCCGTAGCACTCGCAGCGTCCCCCGAGCGCCGGTCGAATTCCCCCCAGGCCAGGCCTCCTCCCGGAGTCGCCGCGGCGGCCGCGGCGGCCGGCGCCCCCGCGGTGCGCCGGAGGGCCAGCTCATCTTTGATATAGGCAATGCTGGTATATAGTATGACGACAGGGCTGATTTCGTAAGTACTGGTTGCACGCAAGGACCAGGGGAGGGTCGTATGACCACCACCGCCTCGCAGCCTCTTATGAGCACCCTATCCGCTTCGTCGTGCAGGGATTATCGCCGTTCGGCAACGGGCCGCCGGCGTCTCACGATCGCCATCCTGGGGCTGGCCATCGCGCTTGTCGCGCTGGGGAGCCAGGCCGCATCCGGCCAGCTGCTGCAGGCCGGCAACAGCTCCGCCTTTGGCGAATCGATCTCGCTGCAGCTGCTGTCGCTGCTCGGACCGCCGCTGGTGACGGTGAGCAGCGGACCGCTGCCGACCGTCGCCGGTTCCGCGCCGCCCTCCTACTCCGCGACCCAGACGGCCGTCTCGGTCGGGGTTTCGGCGCCGATTCTGGGCAACATCCTCCAGACCGGGCTGCTGCGGGTGGATGCGGCCTCCCAGACGACGCCGGCCGGCGTCGAAAGCGACTCCACCGTCTCAGGCGTTCAGCTCAGCGTCGGCGCGCTGGGAGCGCTGGTGAACCTGGCCGCGGACACCATCGGCACCCAGACCATCCTCACCTGTGCCGGCTACCTGCCCGCGACGACGGGCACGCTCACCTTGACCAATCCGCGCCTGAGCGTGCTGGGCGTCGCCGTGGCCGTCGCCCCCAATCTGCCGCCCAACACCGTGCTGATCAACCTCCTGGGCATCACGGTGACGGCCAACGAACAGATCCTGGTCAGCACCGGCCCCACCAACGATCTGGTGGTCAACGCCATCCACGTCTCCTTCAACGGGGCCTCCATGGTCGGCCTGGGACTGCTGAACGGCGACATCGTGCTGGCGCAGTCCCACGTTCAGCTGCGTTGCCTCTCGCCCGAATAGCCGCAATGCGGGCGCAGCCGCGCCAGCAGCTCGCGCCCGCCCTGCCTGACACCATCCCATCCCGCCCCCGGCCGCCATCCTGCCGACCCGCCGGGGGCGGCCTTAGTACGCCTCTACTGCCCCTGCGTCCGCACCGGCGGCTCCGGCCGCTTGGGGTAGGCCTTGGGATCGGCAGCGATCTTCTTCATCACCTCCGCCACCCCGCGCTCCAGCTGGGGATCGCGGCCGTCGAGGACGGACGCGACGTCGTTGGGCACCACGATGTCCGGATCGACGCCGTGCCCTTCGATGATCCATTTGCCTTCCAGCGACACCGACCCGGCCTCGGGCACGAAGATCTGGCCGCCGTCGATCATGGGGCCGTGATAGTTGATGCCCACGACCCCTCCCCAGGTGCGCGTGCCGATCAGCGGACCCAGGCCGAGCTGGCGGAACATGTAGGGGAAGATGTCGCCGTCCGAGCCGGAGCCCTCGTTGAGCAGGCACGCCATGTGGCCGTAGAACGCCTCCTGCGGATAGGGCATCGGATCGGCGTCGGTGCGCCCGAAGTCCACCGCCAGCGGGTGACGCGCCAGCCGCTCCAGCAGGATCGGCGAGATGAAGCCGCCGCCGTTGTCGCGCACGTCGACGATCAGTCCTTCCTTGCGGACCTGGCCGAAGTACCACTTGTCGAATTCCCGCATCCCGTCTTCGCCCATGTCGGGCAGATGGATGTAGCCGAGCCGGCCGCCGCTCAGGCGGGTCACCTCTTCGCGGTTGTGGTTCACCCAGGCCAGGTAGATCAGGTGCTCCTCGGTCTCGATCGGCCGGAAGGTGATCTCCCTGGCGCCGTCCAGGGTGGGCTTGGCGTTGACCGTCATGCGCACCGGCCGGTCCGCCTTGTGGCGCAGCAGCCGGTAGGGATTGTCGCTGCCGGCAAGATCCTCGCCGTCGATCGCCAGCACGTAGTCGCCCGCGTGAACGTGCACGCCCACCTCGGTCAGCGGCGAGCGGTACAGGTCCTCTTCGTTCTGGCCGTCGTAGATCCTGGCGATCCGGTAGCGTCCGGCCTTGGCATCCAGCTCGAAGCGCGCGCCCGGCAGCGCCACCTTGGGGCTGGGCGGCGCCTTGTAGTCGCCGCCGGCGATGTAGGAGTGCGAATTGTTCAGCTCGGCGATCATCTCGCCGATGATGTAGTTCACGTCCGACCGGTGGCCGGCGTAGGCGAGCAGCGGCTCGTACTGCCGGCGCAGCGCCTCCCAGTCGTAGCCGTTCATGGTCGGCACGTAGAAATAGTCGCGGTAGCGGCGCCACGCCTCGCGGAACACCTCAGCCCACTCTTCGGCCGGCACGCGATCGACCATCATGCCGCCAGTATCGATCGTCTTTTTGGCATCCTTGCCGGCGACCGTGGCGTCGTACACGTTGTAATGCCCGTCCTCGGTCGCCAGCAGCTTGCTGCCGTCCTGCGACAGGGCATAATCGCTCACGTTTTCGGCGAACGTCACCATCTTGCGGTCCTTGATGGTAAAGATCAGCAACGCCGGCTTGAACGGCGGTTCGTTCAAGGTGTTGGGCGGCTGCTTGACAAAGAACAGCCGGCCGTCGGCGGCACGCAACGAACCGTAGTTGTCGAAGGGCACCGGCGCCCGCACCACCCGCGAGCCAAGCCCGTCAAAGTCGATCCTGGTGCAAGCCGGCGCCGCCGCCGCCTTGCCGTCCTTGTCCTTGCCGTCCTTGCGATCCTTGCCGTCCGTGTCCGCCTGGCCGGCCGCGCCCTTCTTGCCGCCCTTCGCCGCGTGCCCGCCGCCCTCTTCGCCGGCGTTCTTTTCCTCCGCCAGCGTCACCGAATCCTCCTCGGGAGAGAACAGGTTGGCGACGTCCTTGCGCAGCGCCAGAGCGAAGACGCCGACGTTGCGGTCCTGGGCAAAGTTGAAATCCACCGCGTCGAACTGCCCCAGGTACGAGCGCGCCGACAGGTAGAACAGGTAGTCCCCCTTGGGATCCCACGCCGGGCTGAAGGCCTGGAACAGCGGGTCGGTCACCTGCCGCAGCTTGCCGTCCGCCACGCTCCACATCCACAGCGAGCGGAAGGTGTTGGCGTTGGCCATGCTGAACGCCAGGTGGCCGCCGCAAGGCGACCACGCGTAATCGTGGATCTGGCCGCGCACGTCGTGCGCCACTTCGATCAGCGTCCGATCGGCCACCGACACCACCCACAGCCGGCCGTCCTTGTCGGAAAACGCCAGCCGTTTGCCGTCCGGCGCCCACTCGGGCGCAAAGCGCTGCACCTTGCCGCCGCTGGTCAGCCGCTCCGGCTTGCCCACTCCCAGGGCGTCGACGACGTAGATCTCCTCTTCGCCGGTGCCGTCCGAGATGTAGGCGATCTTGCGGCCGTCCGGCGACCAGCGCGCCCCCTTGTCGTGAGCGTCCGACGAGCGGGTGAGATTGCGCGTCACCCCCTTTTCGATCGGCGTGTTGAATATGTCGCCGCGCGCCGCGAACACCGCGCGCTCCCCCTTGGGCGACAGCGCGGCGTCCTCGACCTGGTCGGCCGCCGCGACCTGGGACGGCCGCGTATCCAGCCCGTCGCTGGGAACGTCGATCGCCAGGTGCCGCGCTTGCCCGGAGCGGGTATCGAACACGTTCAGCTCGCCGTTCAGCTCGTAGACGATCTGCCCCTCCGCGTCGGCGCTCGGCCAGCGCACGTCCCACTGCGTGCTGGAGGTCAGCTGCGCGGTGGCGCCGCTCGCCAGGTCGTAGGAGTAGAGGTTGAGCGTGCCGGTGCGGTCCGAATCGAAATAGATCTTGTTGCCGATCCACATCGGATCGCGCTCGGTGCGCGGCGTGTTGGTGATCTGCCGGGTCGCATGCGTCGTCAGGTCGAAGATCCAGAGATCCTGCGCCCAGCCCCCCTGGTAGCGCTTCCAGGTGCGGAAGTCGCGAGCGAACGGGGTGTAGACCACCTTCTTGCCGTCCGGAGACAGGTTGGCGCCGCCGCTCGCCGGCATGGGCAGCGGCTCGGGCAGCCCCCCGGTCACCGGCACGGAGTAGATGCGGCTCTGGCCGTGCGACCAGCCGTCGCGCATGGATCGGAAGTACACCGCCTTGCCGTCCGGCGTCCAGCCGTAGACCTGGTTGTCATACCCCCAGCGCGGCGGCAACGGTCCGCGCGCCGGGTAGAAGGTCAGCTGCTTGGGCACGCCGCCGGTCGCCGGAATGACGTAGACCTGCTCGTCGCCGTCGTATTGCCCGGTGAACGCGATCCACTTGCCGTCAGGCGAAAACCTGGCAAACAGCTCCAGCCCAGGATGGGCGGTCAGCCGCGTCGCCGTCCCGCCGCCGACCGGCGCCGTCCACAGGTCGCCGGCATAGGTGAACGCCACCTTGTCCCGATAGATCGCGGGAAACCGCAGCAGCTTGGTCTGGCCGAACGCCGCGCCGGCAGCCGCTCCAGCCGCCACGACGAAGCACACGACGAATCGCGCCACGCGGGCGATGCGCGCGACGCGAGCCCCGCCAGCGGCGGGGGTGCTGCGGAAAACTCGCTGCATTGGGACCTCCCCTGAGAACCGACCCGGCCAAGTCTATGCGCGAAGGGCCGGCGTCCGCGAGCCAATACGACGCGACAGCCTTCTTTGTTTCCCACGACCGGCATTGCCTAGCCTGCCGCTCTTGCTTCGCGGAACCCGTCGAACCGGTTTGCCAGCCGCACCCGGCGGCCGCCGAAACGCCGCGCGCCGCGACCGGAGGCGGGCGCCTGGCGCCGGGGCTAGTACTACAGTGTCACAAACTCGCACAGGCTGCCGTGCAAGTTGTTCTGTCTCAGTACTTTGCGTATTTCAATTGAATACTTCTGAAAATTTCGTGGAATTCAACGCTGGCAGGCTTTTTCTGCTGGCGTGACACAGTAGTACTAGCGCCCGGAATCGTGCTTCACGGCAGGGCCATGGCGGGCCACCCAGGAGGGCGGCCCGCCGCCGGGGGCCTGGCGCTGCCGGTCAGCCGGCTTGCCCGAAGCGCTGCGCGGCAAGCCGTGCATCGGCCGGCGCGTCGCCGGCGGTAGACACGCTGGACCGGCAGACCGAGTCGTCACCCTGTGCCGCGACATCCGGCGATGCCGCCGCGGAGCTTTCCGCCGGCCGGTGGAAGGCGCGGATCAGCTGCCGATGGTCAATCAGGCCGCACAGAACCGCGAGCGCGCCATAGACGCTTGCAGTCTTGTAGAAGGCCATCCAGGTATCGGGATCGAGCAGGTGCAGCCCACCGCCGCTGCAGGCGATTGTCAGCAGGATGGTGCCCGCCAAGGCGACGTGCGCCTGGTCAGGCCGGTGGTCCCGCTCGATCCACCAGTTGCCGAGAAAGGCCGCCGCCGCAAGCAGGTACAGGCCGCTCGCCATTGCGAGCTTGTGATTGGAGAGCACGGCCGGCGGAAAAATCGCCGCAAGCGCGATGAACAGGCCGAGCACGAGGCCCACTCCGATGGGGATGAGTTGTCGCTGCGTGACGGGGGACTGCAACGGCGATCCGACTGGATTGGCGACGGCGAGCTGTTGCGCGGGGCCGGCACGACGATCCAAGGGATTGACCACGCCGACCCTTGCCGCGTAGTACGGCCTGGCGTACCGGAACTGCCAGTAGAGCACCAGGCCCATGACGCACAAGGACAAGACCTGGAGAGAAATCGCCAGCTCCGTTCGCCCGGCCAGGTGGGGCACGCCTGTTGCCATCAAGATCAGGCCGACCGGAACGGTGCAGCGCAATCCCTGGAGCTGGTTGAAATGGCGGGTCAGAAAGCTGATCCTGTCGAGCTCGCTTGCTTGCATACATGTCTCCTCGCTGCAAACAGTCTCGCAGACATCTCAATTCATGTCAACAGGTCTGTCATGCAAACTTTGCTCGCCGGGAGGGCCAGGGCGAGCTCGTCGGCGCAAAGCGCGGCACCAGGTTGTCGCCGCGGCGCCGTGGCGCGGCACTCCGGCATGCCGCGCCGTGCCGGCGGCATCGCGCGACATCGCGCGGCATCGCGGCGGCATTCGCGCGGGGCTCGCAACCCATGCCGCACCCTATGAAAAGCGCTTGCGGGCCGGGCATGGGCCTTGCGATGTAGGAATCGCGAAACGCCACAACGGCCGCTCCTGACACGGCGGCTCCGATCACAGATCTGAAGGAGGTTCGCGATGAGCTTGCCGTCCGACCGTGGCCGTGCTCCGCCTGTCAGGGCGCGGCGACCGATCAGAAGTTCCGTCAAAACATTGCCAACGTGGGTACCATGAAAGGAGAAACGGAATGTCATTCACTACCAATCAGGCCAGCGTCTTCGTGCAGATCTGGGTGGACACCAACGCGGCCAAGCAGGGCTCGACCGCCGGCGTCTACCTGGTGGACAACCGCTTCAGCAGCGGCAGCGGCAACGAGGGCACGCCGAACCTCTCGACCGCCGCCAGCAAGAACTCGATCGTCTGCTGGCAGGCCTCGTCGATCGATCCCAACGACACCTCGCTCATCCAGATCCAGGCGTTCGGCAACAGCAACGTCTGGGGCCCGACGGGCATCCCGCAACCCGCCGGCGACATCCCGACGGCATGGGTCGGCCAGGTGCAGAACGCCGGCCAGGCGGGCTACACGATCACCCTCACCGTGCAGCTCGGCGCCGGTTCGGGCCAGACCATCACCGTCAGCCCCTCCATGAACGTCCTGGCGTCCGCCGCGGCGGTCGCCGCCTGACCCTCAGTTCCCAGGAGAGACAAATCATGTTCCCCAATCGAATGGTCGTCGCGCAGGCTCCGCTGCTCAAGCCCCAAACCTCGATTCAGATCGCGGTCGACACCGCGTACGTGATCGGCCAGGCCGGCAAGGACATCGGCGCCGGCGTCTACATGATGGACAACCGGGTCTCGAACGGCAGCAAGGGCGAGGGCAACCTCGAGTTGCACACCTCGGCGAACGTCGGCGACCTGGTCGGCTTCCGCGTCCACCCGATCAATCCCAACGGCAACGACAGCGTCGAGATCACCGGCTTCAACGTGTCGAGCGGCAGCGTCTTCGGCAGCAACGGCACGCCGCGCGAGCAGCAGACACCGGACTACTGGATCGGCCAGGCGCTGAATGCCGGAAACCAGACCTACCAGATCCAGATCAAGGTCACCAGCGGCGGCCTCCAGCCGCTGTCGTACTTCGTCAATTGGGACCCGTTCCTCACCGCTCACTGAGGCGGGGCGCGATCCACCGGGCGGCGGTGCTTCCTGCGCCGCCGCCCCCCCTTAAACGCGGTTCGCCACTAGGAGGGAATTCCGATGATCAACCTGACCACGTTCGCAATCTACGCGTCGCCGGCGACACAGGCCGGCGGGATGCCGGTGTTGGGCGGCGACCTGGCATCCGACGGCACCAACTCCATCATGGCCACCCAACCCGGCCCGGTCTTCATCGACGTCAACGCGGTGGGCGGGCTCCAGTTCAGCCCCGCCGGTCCGCCGGTCGCGGCGGGCACGGGCAGCAGCTTGCCCAGCTCATCCTGGGGCTGGCACGTCGTCGAACCCGCGGCGCCGTCCATCACCGAGATCGCCATCAGCGACGCCAACGGCCTCGCCGGCACGATCCAGCTGCAGCTCAACCTGCTCGATGCATCGGGGGGGCCGCTGCCTCCGGTGCCGTTCACCATCGTCAACGCCGCTTAACCGCGCTCGACCGGCTGTCGCATCGGACGCAGGAAAGGAGACCCCATGCTGCCTATCACCCCATACCAGATCTATCTCTCGGGCTTGCTGACCAACCCCCAGATGAGCGGAAATATCGACTCGGACAACCATGTCATCACCATGGCCGCCGCGGGCGGCGCGGCGATCGCAATCTCGCTCGCCGGCTTGCACGACGCGAGCGGCCAGCCGGTGACCTACCAGCCCAGCAAGCCCATCGCCTTCGTCGACAAGCTTGGCGTGGAGATACCGCAACCAAGCTTCATCTCCTGGGTGCTGCTGTCGTCGCTTGACATCCTGATCACCAATCTCAACTACAACTCGCACCGCACCCACTTCGTGCTGCTCTTCGAAACCAGCGATCACCTGGTCGTTGCCAGCAACGCCGTCGGCTTCGATCCGACCATCGTCAACACCTACGTGCCGCCGCCGCAGGACGTCGTGCCGGAGGCGGCGCCCGCCCCGGCGCCGGCGCTCAGAGTGGTGGCGGGCCGGCGGTGAGGCGGTCGCGCAGCTCGGGGGCGGAGCGCAGGGCGTCGAACCACGGGAAGCTGAACCACCGCGGATCGACGCCCTGGCGCAGGGCCTGCTGGGCGTTCCACACCGCGGAGGCGTGGTCGCCCAGCACCGCGAAGACCACCGCCACCTCGCTTTCGGCCTGGGCATTGCCGGGAGCCAGCGCCAGGACCTGCTGCGCCGCCGCGACCGCCGGCAGGCGCTGGCCCAGGTGGGCGAGCGCCTGGGCGCGCGCCGAAACCACCTGCCACTGCCCGGCGGCGGGGTCCTCCGCGGTCAGGCGCAGCAGCCGGCGGTACTGCTCGTGCGCTGCCGCCGCGTCGCCCTGGAGCAGCAGCACGTCGGCCAGGTTGAGGGTCACGAAGGGGTTGTCGGGCTCGCTCGCCAGCGCTTCCCGGAAGCGCGCCGCGGCCTCGGGATAGCGGCGCAGCAGCATGTAGGCGGTGCCCAGGTTGATGACCTCGGTCTCCTGGGGCGACCGGCGCAGCAGCTCGACGTAGAGGTCCGCGGCGCGCGCCGGGCTGCCGCTCAGCAGCTCGATCTGCGCCAGCAGCGACTGCGCCGGGTAGATGCCGGGCGCGCGGGCGAGCAGCATGTAGAGGTCGCGGCGCGCCGCGGCGGCTTCGCCCAGGCGGTACTCCATGTCGGCGAGCGCCAGGTAGTGGCCCCACGACGGGCGGCGCCGGCACGCCTCGCGCTGCAACGCCAGGGCGGCGGCGGTCGCGCCGCGCCGCTCGGCCAGGCGGGCGCGCTGCGCCAGCACCACCGGGTCGCCGGGTTGCAGGCGCTCGAGCTCCTGCAGGTCGGCCGCCGCGCGCTCCAGGCGCCCGGCCTCGAGCGACAGCGAAAAGTCGGTGATCAGCGGCGCCGGGTCGCCGGGAACCAGCCCTCGCGCCGCGGCCAGCAGGTCGAAGGCGCGCGCCAGGTCGGCGGCGTCGCGGTGGTCGCGGAAGCGGTAGCGCAGGATCTCCGCCTCCAGCAGCGCCGCCTCCAGGAAGCGCGGCGACCCGCGGCGCAGCGCGGCCAGGCGCGCCAGGAGCGCGCTGGTGCGGTCGGTGCCCCCGCGGCGCGTGAAGTCACGCTGGACGTCGAGGTACTCGCGGTAGGCGGCGGCGGAAGCCACCTCCAGGTGCGCAAAGCCCTCGCGCGCCGGGTGGCGCGGGTAGCCGAGGTGGATCTGCGACTCGACGGCGTGCTCGATCGCGTAGGGATCGCCGGCCGGCACGTCGAAGGCGTACTCCCAGAGCAGCCGTCCGTCCGCCCCGCGCAGCCGGGCGAGCGCCACGCGGCACTGGAAGGCGCCGGCGCCGCAGCGGATCGCGGCGGTGAGCAGCTCGTCGGCGCCGGTGGCCCGCGCCACCGCGACCGGCGGCCCCGGCACCGGGTCCACCTGCTCGGGCGCGATCGCCGAGATCCCGCGCCGCGACAGCAGGCCGCGCAGCAGTGCCGAGCGGATGATCGATGCCAGCAGGTCGGCGCTCAAGCTGGCGGCAGGAGGCGCGGCGCTGGTGGCGGCGCTGGGACCCGCGACGGCGGCGGTGCCGGCGGGAGCGGCCGAGCCGCCGCGCGCGGACGGGTCGGCTCCCGCGACCGCGACCTGCGGCGCCAGCACGGCCACGGCGAGCGGCGGCGCGACGGCGCTCGCGTCGCGGCTCCGCCACAGTGCGAGCCCCGCCAGAGATGACAGGATCAGCGCCAGGCTGAGCCCCGCGGCGACGGCGACGCGGCGGCGGCCGGCGACCGCGAAGGCGGTGGCGAGGGTGGAACCGATGCCGGCGCTGGACGGCGGACCGGACGCCACGGTCGGCGGCTCGGCGGCGCTTGCGGACGGGGCGGCCGCGGCGGACGGGGCGGACGCGGCAGCCAGGGCGGCCCCGGATGCCGCGGCGGCGACCGGCGCCCCGGATGCCGCGGCGGCGACCGATGCCCCGGATGCCGCGGCGGCGACCGATGCCCCGGATGCCGCGGCGGCGACCGATGCCCCGGATGCCGCGGCGGCGACCGGCGCCCCGGATGCCGCGGCGGCGACCGATGCCCCGGACGCCGCGGCGGGAAGGGTGGGCGGCGACGTGGCGGCGCCGGGCTGCCGGGAGGCGGGCAGGCCGTCGATCACCGTCGAGGCCTGGGGCGGCGCGGCCGCTCCGGCCGGCGCGCGGCTGGCGGCGGCGGCAGGGCCTCCCGCCGCCGCCAGCGCGGCGAGCGCCGCCACCACATCCTGGGCGCTCTGCGGCCGGTGCGCGGGCTCCTTTTCGAGCAGGCGATCGATCAGGTCGGACAGCGCCGCGGGGATCGCCGCGTTCAGGGCGCGCGCCGGCGGCTGGCGCAAGGTGCAGACGTTGGTGAGCGTGGCGAAGGCGCTGGCGCCCAGGAAAGGCGAGCGTCCGGCGACCATCTCGTAGAGCAGCGTGCCGAAGGAGAACAGGTCCGAGCGGTGATCGATCGCCACACCGCGCGCCTGCTCGGGGGACATGGCGCGGTAGGTGCCGACGACCGCGCCGTCCTGCGAGATCAGGCTCTCGCCATGCTCCTCACTCTCCTCGGCGCGCCGCCTGGCCAGCCCGAAGTCCAGCACCTTGGCGTGTCCCGCCGGCGTCACCATGACGTTTTCGGTCTTGAGGTCGCGATGGACGATGCCCAGCGCGTGGGCCGCGGCAAGGCCGCCGGCGATCTCAAGACCCAGGCGCACGGCGCGTTCGACGGCGAAGCCGCCCTCGCGCCGCAGCGCGGCGGCCAGCGTCGAGCCCGCGACCAGCTCCATGACGATCGCGTCCCCCTGCTCGGTCGCCAGCACCTGATGGACCTTGACCACCGCCGGGTGATCCAGCGCCGCGGCGGCGCGCGCCTCGCGCCGGAAGCGGCGGCGGGCGTCGTCGCCGGCAGCCGCGGAGCGGCGGATCACCTTGATGGCGACAGGCCGCTCCAGGCGCTCGTCCCAGGCGCGGTAGACCTCGCCCATGCCACCCTCTCCCAGCTTGGCATCCAGGCGATAGTGCCCGAGCCGCCGCGGCGCCGGCGGCGACGTCGGCGGCGGTGGTGGCGGGGGGAATGCCGATGCGGCCATGGGAACGCGAGCGGTCGCTGGTGTCCCAAGCCGGGCCGGCCGCTAGCTGATGAGCCGGCTCATGCGCCGCTTGAGGCCGGGTTTGGAAACCTCCAGCGCTTCGGCCATGCGGTCGAGGTCGCCGCCGCAGCGCGCGGCGCAGCTTTCGATCTCGGCGCGCGTCAGGTCGGCGGCCTTGCGAAAGCGTGTGCTGCCGTCGATGCGGTCGTAGAGCGAACCGCGCGGCACGCCCAGGTGGCGAGCGGCCAGCTGCAGCCGCCAGCGATGGGCGCGCAGCGCCTCCAGGATCTCGTCGTCGGCGATCTGATCGAGGCGGCGGCGGGGTGGGAGTCTGGGGTCTGCCGCTCGGGCGGCGGCGGCGGTCCCGTCGCCGCCGGCCGCGGCCGGCGCGTCGGCCGGCGCGGTCGGGTCGTGCGCCCCGGCTCCGGCAGCTCCGGTGGCTCCGGCGGCGTTGGTGGCTCCGGTGGCGTTGATGCCGTTGGTGGCTCCGGTGGCGTTGGTGGCGTTGGTGGCGGCGTTGGCGTCGGTGGCGTTGATGGCGCCGGTGGCTCCGGTGGCGCCGGGCGGTGGCGCGGTGAGCAAAAGCGCCGATGCGGGGTCGAGCGACGCCTCCGCGGCGTCGTGGCAGCGGACGGCGAGCTGGCGCGCCAGGTTGCGCAGCTGGCGGACGTTGCCCGGCCAGTCGCCGGCCGCCAGGCGGGCCACGAGCGGTGCCGGCAGCCAGGGGCGGCCCTCGCCGGCGGGCGCCGCCAGGCGGTCGGGCGCACCGATCGCCGCCAGCTCGGCGGCCAGGAAGTGGTAGAGCAGGCGGCCGAAGTCTTCGCGCCGCTCGCGCAGCGGCGGCAGGCGGATCTCGTAGCCGCCAAGGCGGTGGAACAGCGGCGCCTTGAAGCGGCCGTCCCGCACCGCTTCGTCCAGCCGCGCGTCGGTCGCCGCGATCACCTGCGCGTCCACGGCCTGCGTCTCGCCGCTCCCCACCGGCTGCACCTCGCGGGTTTCGAGCACCCGCAGCAGCATCACCTGAACTTCGGCTGGCGTTTCGCCGATCTCGTCCAGGAACAGCGTGCCGCCGTGCGCGCGGCTGAAGTAGCCCTGGCGCTGCCGGTCGGCGCCGGTAAACGCGCCGCGCGCGGCGCCGAACAGCTCCGCGCCCGCCAGCGCCGCGGGGATCGCCCCCATGTTGACGGCCAGGAAGGGGCGGTTGCGGCGCGGTCCCGCGGCGTGCAGGGCGCGCGCCACCACCTCCTTGCCGGTACCGGTTTCGCCGCTCAGCAGCACCGACAGATCCAGCGGCGCGACGCGCAGGATTTCGCGCCGCAGCCGCACGATGCCGGGGCTCGCGCCCACCAGGCCGCAGTCGGCGAGCGGCTCGGCCAGCACTTCGACCGGGGAAAGCAGCAGGACCACGCGGCCCGCCAGCAGCAGCACCACGCCGCGCGCGATGTCTGACGCCGGGATCTCGCGTTCGCCGGCGACCGCCTCGCCGCCGGCGACCACGGCGGTGCGGCTGGCCTGGCAGCGCAGCACGACGGCTCCGGGCGTCCCCCCGGGCGCCAATTCGATCGGCTGGCGGCTCAGATGAATGTCGTCCAGCGGCCGGCGCAGCCCCTGCCCCGGCTGAGCAAACAGCAGCTCGCCGCGCGCCACGCGCTCGACCTGCCCGGCGGCTAGGCCAAGAAGCGCCGCGCGCTCGCCCACGCGGCGCGCGTCGGGGTGCGCCAGGATCGTCAGCCCCGGCACCAGCGCCGCCGCCGCCGGTAAACCGGCGCCGCTCTGGGACCGCGTCTCCAGGCCCAACCTGTCGACCGTCTCCTCGCTGCTATGAGGCACATAAGAAATCTACAGGGCGCTCGGCACGCATGCAAGGCGCACCGCTCGCGCCGCTTGCGTCTCCACTAGTCGAAGGGGAGAGGTGCTGGTGTCCAGGCAGGGGGTGCCCGGCGCAGGGCTGCGCGAAGGCTGGCCTGGCGCTCGGGCGCTCCGGGGTCCTGTGGCCGCAGGCGGGCGAGCGCGGCATCCGCCGTGCCGGCCAGCTCCCAGCGTCGCGCCTGGAGGGCCAGGGCGAACTCGTCGGCGAGCGGGCGCGGATCGGCCGGTGCCGTTGCCCGCGCGGCGGCGAGCGCGGCCAGGGCCTGGGCCAGCGCGGCGGCATCGCGGCCCGCCCCCCATCGCCGGCGCAGCAGCTCGGCCAGCAGCAGCGCGCCGGGGACGAAACGCGGCGAGCCGGCGCACACGGCGCGCGCCGCGGCAAGGTCGGCATCTGTCGGAGCGCCGTCCGGCGCCAGGGCCAAGCGCAGTCCGAGATAGCGTTGGAAATCGCCCGGCGCCACGGCGAGCGTCGCGGCGCCGGCACGGTCGGGCAGCGAATGGTTCGCCCACGCGCGCCGCAGGTAGCGCTCCGCCGCCGCCGCCAGGACGTAGGCATCGCCCGCCGGGGTTTCCCACCTCTGCGTCCAGAGGACGCTGCCGTCGCGTCCCGAGATGCGGCTCACCCAGACCTCGCACGTGTCGGGCTGGCAGCGGAGGTGCGAGGTCACCACCTCGCCGGCCCCCGCGGCACGTGCTACCGCAACCGGCGAGCGGTCGGCGGCGCGGTCCACCGCCGCTTGCGGTGCCACCATGATGCCGTCGAGCGCCGCGATGGCATCGGCGAGCGCCACCCGCAGGGCCGCCGCCAGCGGCGCCGATCCGCCCGTGCCGCTGCCGGGAGTGACGACCGGCGGCGCCACCGCCACGGTGAGCGTGGGCCCGGCGCGCGGCCACCACCACCAAACCAGGATGCCGCCTGCGACCAAAAAGGCCGTGGCGAGCGCGGCGGCCAAGCCCCGGCGGCCACGCAAAACGCGCAGGGCTCGCGTCGTCAGACGCGACGCGACGCCTGAGGACAACGGTATCGGCGGCGTTGGCGCAACCGTGACGGGCACCGCCACGCCCGATGGCGCAACGGTGACCGGCACCGCCAGGGCTGTTGTAGGTACAGCGGAGGCTGGCACCGGCAGGGCCGGCGGTGCAACGGCGGCTGGCATCGCCAGGGCCATTTGAGCATCTGTGGCCGGCATAGCCAGGGTTGGCGGCGCATCAACGTCCGGCATCGCTATGGCCGGAGGCGCAGCGGCGGCTGGCACCGCTATGGCCGGAGGCGCAGCGGCGGCTGGCATCGCCAGGGCCATTTGAGCATCTGTGGCCGGCATAGCCAGGGTTGGCGGCGCATCAACGTCCGGCATCGCTATGGCCGGAGGCGCAGCGGCGGCTGGCACCGCTATGGCCGGAGGCGCAGCGGCGGCTGGCATCGCCAGGGCCGGAGGCGCAGCGGCGGCTGGCACCGCCAGGACCGGCGGCGCACTGCCGGCCGGCACCGCCGCGGCCGGCGGCGACGGCATGGCGGTTGCGCCGCTCAGCACCGTCGCGGCTTCGGCGGCGCTGGGTGGGTGTGGCGCGGTCGCGGCCGCGAGCAGCCCAGCGATCAGGTCCGAGATCGCAGGCTCAGGTTTGCTGCCTGGGCTGCCGGCGGCGCCGTCGAGCAGATCGCGCAGCAGGACGCCGAGCGCCGCCAGGTCTGCGCGCTCGGCGTCCGCCATCTCGCCGGGCGCGCCGGGCACGGCCGCCGGGAAGAGGCGGCGCGCGAAGCCAAAGTCCAGGATCTTGACTTGCCCGGCGGGTGCGACTTTCACCTTGTCGGCGCGCAGATTGCCGTGCGCCATGCCCCCGGCGTGCGCCGCCGCCAGGCCGGAAGCCAGCTGGGCCGCGAGCCGCAGGGCCGCCCCCAGGTCGCCGCCCGCGCCGTCCACACGCGCACCGTGAACGGGCGATCCGGTGCGCCATGCCGGCAGGCTCTCACCCGCGGCGAGCTCCATCACCAGGACGTCGGTGCCGCCGTCCTCGAGCAAGGCGTGGATGGATACGATCGCCGGGTGGTCCAGCGCCGCCGCCGCGCGCGCCGCCTCCCGGAACCGCTCGCGCAATGCAGCATCGCGCGCCAGGGCGGGGTGCAGGCGCTGCAGCGCGACGGGCCGCCGCAGCACTTCGTCCCAGGCGCGAAAGACCTCGCCGGTGCGTCCGCCGCCCAGCCGTTCCTCGATACGGTACGGCCCGATGCGCGGCGGTAGGGCAGCCATGTCGGATCGCGCCGCCGCATGCCGGCCGGCGCCCGATCACCGATCACGATACCACCGCCGAACGTCGCCGAAGGACTGGCAAGCGCCCTCGCGCGCGGAGCGCCGCCGCCTAGGATCATGCATTCATTGCAATTACGCTGTTGACAGCAGTGAGACACTACCGATGGTCGTTATTCCATCAAAAGGAGCGCCCTTGCGATCATCCTGGTCGAAATCCGTTCGTGTGTTCCTCGGCGGCGAGAGCAATCCTTCGCGGCGCTCGCACCGGGCGTCGCGGCGAGTGCGGGTCGGTGTCTCTGCGTTCTGCGTGATCGGCGCGTGGGCGGTCGCCGGGCCGGCATCGGCGCAGATCCAGCGCGTCATCGTCAACCCCAGCTTCGAAGATCGCCTGCTGCCGCCGGCGCCCGTTTCGCTGATGCCGCTGCCGCACAACAACTTTGTCGAGGTCGACGAATCCTGGGTTCCGGGCTGGCTCACGACGGCGCCAGTGGTCAACGGCGGCTGTCCGGCGCCGATGGCGAACTGCCGGCCGATCGAGATGTGGTCGACGCCGTTTCTGGGCATCACCGCTCCCGACGGCATCGTCACCGCGGAACTGAACGCCTACAACTTCGGCATGTTGTACCAGACCGTCTGCATGACGTCGGGAGAGACGCTGGTGTGGAGCTTCGACCACCACGGCCGGGCGGGCACCGACACGGCGGCGTTTCGCCTGGGCATTCCCACCGGGTTGCCGGCCGGCTCGAAGCCGCCGGATACCTATAGCTTTCCCATCGCCCAGGCGGCGACGCCCAACAACGGCACGGTGGGGACGGTGACCAATCTGGACCCGACCCACGGCACGGTCAACGCGCCGGTCGTGGTGACCAACGGCTGGACCAAATATTCAGGCACCTACACCTTTCCGGGAGCGAGCGGCCTGGCCAATCTCGGCTTCGTGGCCATCGCCGCCGCCGGCGGCAACATCGCGGTCGGCAACGAGCTGGACGCGATCGTGATCCAGCTTTCGCCCTACGTGGAATTCAGCGCCTCCAACTTCGCCATCGACAACAACGCCACCAACGTCGCCCCGACGGTGACCATCGCCGGCAGCGTCCCCGCCGGCGGCGTCGCGATCACCGTCGACGTCACCGGCGGCACCGCCGTGCTGGGCACGGATTACGTGCTCGGCGTCGGCGGCGATCCCCGCCTGAGCGCGATTTCGAGCACCGCCAACTCGGTGACGTTCACGATTCCCGCCGGCTTCTACAGCAGCGCGGAGGGCGGCAACGTCTTTACCATCCCGCTTGAAGCCATCGCTTCGCAGGCTCAACTTTCGACGCTCACCTTCGCCGTCGTGCCCGGCGGCGCCCAATACACGGTGGCGAGCACCGTGACCTGCGGCGCGCCCGCCCTGGGCACGACGGCGCTGACCATCACCGAAACGCCGCAGATCGGCCTGGTCAAGAGCGCCAGCTCCACCGGCTTCGTGGTCGGAGTGCCGGCCAGCTACACCCTGACGGTGACCAACACCGGCACGGTGACGACGACGCCTGCCGCGGCGACGGTCACCGACACCGTGCCAGCCCTGCTGACCCTCGGCCCCATGCCGGCGGGCTGCACGTCGGCCGGCCAGACGGTGACGTGCACCGTCCCGGCCGGATTGGCCGCGGGCCAGCTGGTGAGCTTCGTCATCCCGGTGACGCCGCAGGCGGGCGCCAACGGCACGACGCTGACCAATACCGCGGTGGTCGCCGGCGGCGGCGATCCCAACTGTCCAGCGGGCGCGGAGTGCACCGGCGCCGTATCGACCCCGGTCGCCGCGCCGCAGCTCACCCTGGTCAAGAGTGCCGGCGCCCCCAGCTTCGTGGTCGGGGTGCCGGCAAGTTACACCCTCCAGGTGACCAACACCGGCACCGCGACCACCACCGCGGCGGCGACGGTGACCGACGTGGTTCCCACCGTGCTCACGCCCGGCACGATGCCGGCGGGCTGCGCCGCCGCCGGCCAGACGGTCACCTGCACGGTGCCGGCAGGGCTGGCCGCCGGCCAGCTGGTCAGCTTCGTGATCCCGGTGACGCCGCTCGGCGCGGCGGGCGGGACCAATGTCACCAACAGCGCCACCGTCAACGGCGGCGGCGATCCCTCCTGCCCCGCGGCGGCGCACTGCGCCGGCACGGTGCAGACCGCCGTCGCCGAGCCGCAGCTGACGCTGCAGAAGAGCACCGGCGCGCCGGCATTCGTGCTCGGCGTCCCGGCCAGCTATACCCTCGCGATCAGCAATACCGGCACCGCCGCGACGACCGCGCCGGCGACCATCACCGACAACGTTCCCGCCCAGCTGGCGCTGGGCACGCTCCCCGCAGGCTGCCAGGCCGTCAGCCAGACGGTCACCTGCACCGTGCCGGCCGGCCTGGCGCCGGGGCAGTTGGTGAGCTTCGTCCTGCCGGTCACGCCGCTGGCGGCCGGGGCCGGCACCACCGCCACCAATACCGCGACCGCCGCCGGCGGCGGCGACCCGTCCTGCCCGGCCGCGACGCGCTGCGCCGCGACCGTGACGACGCCGATCGAAGCGCCGCAGCTGACCCTGCTCAAGAGCCCGAGCGACGGCAGCTTCGTGGTCGGCGTGGCGGCCAGCTACACCCTGGTGGTGACCAATACCGGCACCTCGCCGACGACCGCCGCGGCGACGATCACCGACAACGTTCCCGCCCTGCTGACCGTGGGCGCTCCTCCCGCGGGCTGCGTTGCCAGCGGCCAGACCGTCACCTGCACCGTGGCCGCCGGCCTGGCGGCGGGACGGGCGGTGAGCTTCGTCATCCCGGTCACGCCGCAGCCGGCCGCCGCCGGCACCACCGCCGCCAACACCGCGACGGCCTCGGGCGGCGGCGACCCGTCCTGTCCGGCGGCGGACCACTGCACCTCGACCGTCGACACGCCGGTCGACGCGCCGCAGCTGACCGTGGTCAAGAGCCCCAGCTCGTCGAGCTTCGTCGTCGACGTGCCGGCCAGCTACACCCTGACGGTCACCAACACCGGCACCGCGGCGACGACGGCGGCGGCGACGATCGTCGACAACGTCCCCGCGCTCCTGACGGTGGGGGCCGCTCCCGCGGGCTGCACCGCCAGCGGTCAGACCGTCACCTGCACCGTGCCAGCCGGCCTGGCGACGGGGCAGGTGGTGAGCTTCGTGATCCCGGTGACGCCGCAGGCCGCCGCCGCCGGCACCACCGCCGCCAACACCGCCACGGCTTCCGGCGGCGGTGACCCGTCCTGTCCGGCGGCGGCGCACTGCACGTCCACCAACAACACGCCGGTCGGGGCGCCGCAGCTGACGCTGGTCAAGAGCGCGAGCGACACCAGCTTCGTCGTCGGCGTGGCAGCCAGCTACACCCTGACGGTCACCAACACCGGCACCGCGGCGACGACCGCGCCGGCGACCGTCGCCGACAACGTCCCCGGCCTGCTGACCGTGGGGACCTTGCCCGCGGGCTGCACCGGCAGCGGCCAGGCCGTCTCCTGCACCGTGCCAGCCGGCCTGGCGACGGGACAGGTGGTGAGCTTCGTGATTCCGGTGACGCCGCAGGCCGGCGCCGACGGCACCACCGCCGCCAACACCGCGACGGCCTCGGGCGGCGGCGACCCGTCCTGTCCTGGCGCGACCCACTGCACCAGCACGGTCGACACGCCGGTCCATGCGCCGCACCTGAGCCTGGTCAAGACCGCCAGCGACGCCAGCTTCGTCGTCGGCGTGCCGGCCAGCTACACCCTGACCGTCACCAACACCGGCACCGCGGCGACGACCGCGCCGGTGCTGGTCAGCGACAACGTTCCCGGCCTGTTGACCGTGGGGACCTTGCCGGCGGGCTGCACCGGCAGCGGCCAGGCCGTCGTCTGCACCATACCCGCCGGCCTGGCGGCGGGGCAGGTGATCAGCTTCGTCATCCCGGTGACGCCGCTGCCGGCAGCCTCGGGCACCAGCGCCGCCAACACCGCGACGGCCTCGGGCGGCGGCGATCCGGCGTGCCCGGCCGCCGCTCCTTGCACGTCGACCGTCACGACGCCGGTGGAAGCGCCGCAGCTGACGCTGGTCAAGGCTCCCAGCGCGGCCAGCTTCGTCGTCGGCGTGCCGGCAAGCTACACCTTGACCCTGACCAATACCGGCACCGCGGCGACGACGGCGGCGGCGACGGTCGTCGACAACGTCCCCGGCGTGCTCGCCGTCGGCACGCCGCCCGCGGGCTGCGTCGCCAGCGGCCAGACCGTCACCTGCACGGTTGCCGCCGGCCTGGCGACGGGGCAGGGGGCGAGCTTCGTCATCCCGGTGACGCCGCTCGCCGATGCCAGCGGCACCACCGCCAGCAATACGGCGACGGCCTCGGGCGGCGGCGACCCGTCCTGTCCCGCGGCGGCGCAGTGCAGCAGCACCGTGACGACGCCGGTCGACGCGCCGCAGCTGACGCTGGTCAAGACGGCCAGCGCCGCCAGCTTCGTCATCGGCGTGCCGGCCAGCTACACCCTGACCGTGACCAATACCGGCACCGCGGCGACGACGGCGGAGGCCACCGTCACCGACGCCGTGCCGGCGGTGTTCGCCCTGGGCTCCTCCCTGCCCGCCGCTTGCACGGCGACCGGCCAGAACGTCACCTGCGCCATCGCGGGCGGTCTGGCCGCCGGTCAGAGCGTCAGCTTCGTGATTCCGGTGACGCCCCTGGCGGGCGCCGCCGGCAGCACCATCACCAACACCGCCACGGTCTCGGGCGGCGGCGATCCCAGCTGCCCGGCGGCGGCGCACTGCACCAGCACCGTCGGCAGCCCTGTCGGCGCGCCGCAGCTCCTGGTGACCAAGACCGCCAGCGCGGCAAGCTTCAGCATGGGTATGCCGGCCACCTACACCATCACGGTCACCGACACCGGCTCGGCGGCGACGACGGCGGCGGCGACGGTGACCGACAACGTGCCTTCCAACCTGGCGTTGGGCGCCATGCCCACCGGCTGCACGGCTTCAGGTCAGCTGGTCACCTGCACCGTGGCGGCGGGCCTCGCGGCCGGCCAGTCGCAGAGCTTCGTCCTGCCGGTCACGCCGGCCGCCGCCGCCAGCGGCGCCGTGGTCACCAACACGGCGACCGTGTCGGGCGGCGGCGACCCCACCTGTCCGGCGGCGGCACACTGCGCCGGCACGATCGCGGTTCCGGTCAACGCGCCGGAGCTCAGCCTGGCCAAGACCGCCAGCGTCACCAGCTTCACCCTCGGCGTTCCCGCCAGCTACACCCTGACCGTCACCAACAACGGTACTCTGGCGACCACCGCGGCCGCCACCGTCACCGACAACGTGCCCCAGGGCCTGGCGGTCGGCGCCCTGCCGGCCGGCTGTGTCGCATCCGGCCAGACCGTCACCTGCACCGTCGCGGCCGGCCTCGGCCTGGGCCAGGCCGTCAGCTTCGTCATTCCGGTGACGCTGCAGATGTCCACCGCCGCCGCGCTCAGCAACACCGCGACGCTCGCCGGCGGCGGCGACAGCACCTGCCCGATGGCGGCACGCTGCGCCGCGACCGTCGTCGTGCCCGCGGCCGCCGGCATTCCGACCCTCTCCACATGGGGTCTGGCGGCGCTGGCGCTGCTGCTGGCCGGGGTCGGCGCGGGCATGTTGCGGCTGCGGCGGCACCACCGCGGAGACCCGGCTTGACAGCACCGCGGTAGCGGCCCGGCCTGTGCGCATCACGCCAGGGAACCGGCCTGCGCGCGGCCCGCGGCTGGCGGCGCGCAGGCCGGGCGTGTCGCGCCGGCTATCGTTTGGGCGGCCCGGAGATGCCGAGCGAGGCGCGCAGCGCCTGGACGTCCATGATCTTGCCGTCGCGCATCACCAGTTGGACCTGCCGCAGGTCGCCGATGTTGCGCGACGGATCGCCGTCGATCAGCGCCAGCTCCGCCAGCTTCCCCTTGGCCAGCGAACCCGTCCGATCGGCCAGGTGATACGCGATCGCCGGATTGATCGTCACCGTCGCCAGCGCGTCGGCCGGCGACAGCCCCGCCTGGACGTACAGCTCCAGCTCGCGGATCAGGTCGAAGCCCACTCCGTCCGTGCCGCCCAGGATGGCGATATGTCGCTTGTTGAGCTCGGCGACCAGCGCCTTCAGCTGGTCGAAGCTGGCGCGCATCTGGGTGCGGGACAGCTCGGGCGTCGGCGCCAGCGCACCCGACAGGAAGCCGCGCGCGAACTGCGCCGGCAGCGTTTCGACGTAGGGCAGCTCGGCCGGTGGATAGGTGCCGGGCTCGGGCACGTAGAGCGCCTCGAAGACGACCAGCGTCGGATCCACCGCGACGTGGCGGCGCGCCAGCTCGTCCAGGTAGGCCGTCATCGCCGTGGAGTGCAGGTCGACGCCGGCGGCGAATTTGCCGGTGCCGACAAAGCGGTTCATGCCGTTCGAGCTGGCCACCACGTCGTCCGGCATCCCCTGCATCATCACGAAGTTGATGTGGGTGATCTCGTCGTAGCCCGCGCGCACCGCGTCCAGCGGCCGCATGCCGTGGGGGATATGGCCGTGCACGCGCAGGCCCAGCTGGTGCGCCAGGTCGGCCATCGGCTTCACCCAGGAGGGATCGAGCGAGCCGTACAGCTTGATCGCAAAATAGCCTTCCTGCTTGGCGCGACGCACGTCGGCAAGCGCTTCATCCAGCGAGTGCGCCACGACCCCCACCTGCGCCGCCAGCGGCCCCGGTCCGTCGATCAGCAAGGACGGCACGATGCGCGGACCCAAGAGCTCGCCGGCCTCGATGCGCTTCCGGCGCGCCGTCGACTCGGCGAGCTGGTTGCCGGGATCGCGCACGCTGGTGATGCCGGTCGCCAGCAGCAGCGGCCCGGTGGAATCGTCGCCGTAATGCTGATGGTTGTCCCACATCCCGGGGACCAGCGTCTTGCCCGTCCCGTCGATCACCTGCGCGTTCGCCGGCGCCTTCACCGTCGCCGCCGGGCCCACCTGGGCGATGCGGCCGTGTTCCACCACCACCGTCATGGCGTCGGCGAAGGCCCGCGCATCGGCGTCGTACAGCTTGACGTTGCGGAACACCACGGCTCCGGCGGGAGCCTTGGCGGCCCTGGCGGCCAGCGCCGGCGCCAGCTTGGCCAGCGCCTCGTCCTGGGCGTTGCTCAGCGCCAGCGCGGTCTTCTCCCAGCCCGCGGGCAGGACGGTGGGCGCCGTGCCGAAGAACTGGTCGCCGTCCATCCACACCGCGAACGGCGACAGCCCGAAGCCGTTGATGGCGTAGGCGGTCAGCGACTTTTTCTCGCTGCCGTTGGACACCGTGAGGGTGGTCAGCGGCGCGATCGTTCCCTGGCCGGAAGGGAGCAGGTCGACGGCATGGGTCGGCGACTTGAGCAGCGCGTCGATGATAAAGATAAACGAGTCAAACGTGCCGCCAAAGGCAACGTATTCGAGATTGGGCCTGCTCTTGCCGGAGCCGTGATCGACCTGGCTGGTCCAGGTATAGGTGCCGTCCTTGACCTGGTAGCTTTCGGCCGCATCGCCCTGCGGCGTCGTGCCGCGAACGACCATCGATTCGAGCGACCCGTCGGCCGCGAAGCGGTTCTGCTCATCGACCTCGCTGACAAAGCCCCGCAGGTTCAGGCTGAAGCGCGACCAATGGGTGCCGCCCGCATCCGTCCACAGCGAGATCTGGCCATGGCGCTCGGTGCCGCCGTTGGTGGTGATCGTCCACACCTTGGCATCGGCGGGCGGCTGTGCCAGCTGGTCGACCGGTGTCTGTGCCAAAGCGGGCGTGGCGATGAGCGCGGCGATTGGAGCCAGCGAAGCCAGCGGAGCCAGCGCGGCGATCGCCGCGATCGCCGCCAGGAAAGCGCGAAGTCTGCGGAGCATGGTCTGTTCCCTCTCGGTAAGCCGCCTGGAGCGGACCGTCGGTCAAGGCGGCGGGTGGCCCGCCGCCTCTGCTCTGTGCCATACGCAGCCGAGGTGCGCACTGTTTCAGGGCCACGTCCTTACCGACAGGGCCAGGCCGGGCGTGCCGGCGTGGGGCGCTCGGCCGTGCGGCGACCGGCGGCTACCGGGGACACTCCTGGACCCAGAACCGATCTTCCAGGTCCAGCAGCTCGAAATAGGCCCGCACGTGTTGATAGCCCAGTTGGGCGAAGAACCTGTCCAGCGTCGTGGCATTCGGCGGCAGGTCCAGGTCGGGCTTTGGCGGTCGCCGGGGAAGCGCCTGGCCGGTTTCGATCTGGGAATAGGGTCCGCCTGTTTGCGACAAAACCTTACGGATATTTACATACGTGTCCACGGCGCCGTCCGCTGTGATCAGCGGCTCATAAAGCTTCCGAATCGACTCCAGGTCGGCAAGGTTCCAATGCAGCGGCACGACGTCCAAGGGGTTGTACAGGCGCGTGATCTGCGATCCGATCTGACTGTTGGAGTAGGCGGCAAAGTCCGGGTTGCCGACCGTGGGGCCGGCGATCGCCAGCACGGACAGGGAGGCCTGGCGTCGCGGATCCCACTCCGCTCGAGTATCCTCCAGCCAAAGGGCCAGCGTGGCCGCCAGAGCCCCACCCAGGCTGTGGCCGCACACATGGACGGTGATCGACCTGATGGCCGCCTCCGCTTGCAGTTTGGCTCGCAGCGTCCCCTCGACAAGTCCAGTCACACCGGCCGGCACCAAGGTCTGCAGCGCCGTGAGCGCGTGCCGCGTTCCCTTCGCGATCTTGCGGCTGTCCGAGGGGGAGTCGCTCCAGGGAACCTGCGTGCCGACGTCCGCATCCTCCAGGATATTCTCGCCGGACCCGAAGTTCGTGCCGGCGATCGCGATCACGAACTGGCTGCCGCGCTGGGCCACGAACATCACGTGGTCGGGAACGTGTACAAACGGCTTCTGGTCGATGGCCGGACCCCAGGTTATGGACCACCGTCCGAACTCGCCGTCCTCCGCGCTCAGCCGCGCCAACCGCGCCTCGATCTCATCCTTCAATTTCTTTTCGGCGAAGAGTCCGATCTGGCCCGCGAAGCAGGCGCCAAGATTGGGCAGCATGGCCAACGTAAAGAGAGTCTGCAGCTCTTTGTCCGTCGGGTCTGGCACGATTCGATCTCCTTGCTCGGTCGGCGTCGTCCACAAAGTTAGTTGAAAAACATTTAATATCGCTGATGCTAACCATCGGTGCCGACGCACGCAAGCCTATGCATCCATTGACATATCGCCGTGCCGGGACAATGACCGCCGCGGTCACCGCGCCCGGCGCTTGACAGCAGCTCCGAGCGCGCTCATTCTTGCTCAACTCAAGGAGGACGCGATGACTTTCAGAGTGCAAGTCCTGCTGGCCCTGACGATCCTTCTGCTCTCCGCCTGCCTGGCCCTTGCCGCCGCCGACGCTCCGGCCGGCCGGCAAGCCCCTGCCGCCGCCGTCGTGCAACCGTTTGCGGCGCCTGCGACCGCGGCTCCGGTCTGCCCGCTGGCGGCCCTCCCGACGTTCCTGTCCCAGCGGCAGCCCGCTGCGGTCGGAGTGTGCGGGGGGTGCAGCGACAGCGCGTGCGCCGGCAAGGAGGAGCACTCCGTATGCGGCTCGGGTCTGCGCTGCATCCCGCAGGGCACGTGCGGCGCCTCCACCGTGGCGCTCTGCAACTGCCTGATCATCTAGTGGCCACAGCATCAAAAAGGTTTCCGTAGGTCGTACGCAAGGCTGCCGGATTGGAGTGGCGCGGCGCGGCCACTCCAATCCGGCCCGGGCGGCAAGCGCGGGTACGCCGGCGGTGCCTGATCCGGACAGCCGGCCGGCCGGATCGCCAGACCGGGCGGGCGCCGCTTCAGCTGCTGCGGAACCACCGTTGTCCACGGTTTGCTCACCGAAGGCACCTCGCAATGCAGAGTCGAATTGTAACTTGCGTCCGCGGCCGAGCCTCATGTCGAGGCTGCCAGCCCGACGCCTGAAAGGAGCTGCCATGAAGCGCCACAAGGTCACGAAGCTGCAGCTGAACCGTGAGACCCTGCACCACCTGGGCGATGCCCTCGCGGTCGTGGCGGGTGGGGCCGTCGTGCCGATCAGCGCCAACGGCACCTGCAGCAACGCGATCTCCATCTGTCTGTCCTGCACCACGCCGCTCGACACCTGTCCGCCGCAGCCCACGACCCCGGCCACCACCTGCGCGTAGCGCAGGTCGACAGGTCAGGCCGGCTGCCGCCCAGCATGAGCGCCTTGGGACAGCCGGCTCCTCGCTCTGGCCGCACGTGGGTTCACGACCGATGACGGCGCTGCCCCCGCCCAGGCAGGAGTAGCCCTGCTCCCGATCGCCATGCTGCGGCCGGCGCCGGCTTCAGCGCCGCCGGTGCCGCGGGTGGCGCCGCAGACGGACCAGCGCGAGCGACGACAGCAGGATGGCCAGCAGCGCCAGCGCGGCGGCGGAGAGGGCCGGCACCTCGGGATAAAACGATGCATGGAAGGTGGCGCACGCCGTGGCGGAATTGTTGAACGGATCGGGATCCACGCCCGGTGCAGGCGAAACCTGCGCGGTGTTGCAGACGCTGCCGCTGAAGGCGGCGGAAACCGTGGCGGTCGCCAGGTAGGTCGCGCTCGTCTGGGGCGCCAGGCTGACCAGATCGGCAAGGTCTCCGGTCGTCGCGGGTGTGCAGCCCGCGCCGCGGCACCATAGCCATGCGATGCCGGCAGGGAAGGTGTCGGAGACCGGGACATTGGCGGGGCAGCTGGGGCCCAGGTTGGTGGCGAGCACGGTATAGACCAGGGTGTGGGGGTCGGCCTTGTGCTGGGCGGCCGGCGTCACGACGACGGTCTTGGTGATCCGGTAGTCGGCCTGCACCTCGATCTGGGTTGCGCGGCCCGAGCTGTTGTTGCCGGCCACGGGATCGCAGGTCGGGCTCTGGACGCTGCCGGCGCTCGCCGTCGGGCCTGCGGCGAAGCCGCAGGGCACCGCGGCTGAAAGTGCCACCAGGGAGCTTGCGCCGGCGGCGAGCCGGCCCAGGTGGCAGCGCAACGTCGTGCCGGTCGTGGTGCAGGAAGTGGGAACGGCGACCGCGGACAATCCCGGCGGCAACGCCGCGGACAGTTCGACGTCCGCGGCGGCGCAGGGGCCGCGATTGATCACCCGCATTGGATAGAGGATCGTCGTGCCCGCCGCCGCGGCAGCGGGCGCCAGATCGCGCGTCTCCAGATCAGCGCAGCTGGGAGCCACCGGCACACTGCTGCCGGCACAGCGGGAGACGCCGTCGGGGCCGGCGGCGCAAGCGGTGTTGGAGATCGCCTGGGCGCCGCACGGGACGGTCCCGCTCACCTGATAGGTCGCCGCGCCCCCTGGGGGGACGCTCGTCACGTCGTCGATCTGTGCCGCAGCCAGGAGACCTGTGCAGCCCGCGCCGCGGCACCAGGCGGTGGCGGTCAGGCCGCCCGCCGTCAGAGCGTCCGTGAGCTTGACCGAGACGCCGGTCAGGGCATGGTTGGTGACCACGATGGTGAAGCCGAGAGAGCCGGCGGGTTGGGCGATCGCCGTGTCGGCCGTCTTCGCGACCTCAACCGCACAGCTCGCGATCGGTGCGTCGGCCGCGGCCTGATTGTTCGCCAGCTGCGGATCGGTGACGCCTGCCGGGGGAGCAACGGAGACGCTGTCGTGAAGCACCCCGGTCGCCGCCGGGTCGAGCCGTGCGCTCACCCGGTAGGTGACGCTGCCGCCGACGGGGAGATCCACCTGGTCCGTGATGTGATCGGTGACGCCGGCGCTCGCCGGCGTGCAGCGAGCGCCGTGGGAAGGCGTGCAGGTCCAGGTCAGGTCCTGGAGAGACGGCGCGAAGGCGTCCGTGACCACCGCGCCGCTGGCCGGCCCCGGGCCGCTGTTGGTCACGGTAATGCTGTAGCGCACCAACGCGCAGGCGCTGGCTTCCGGCGAGGCCTGGACGATCCGCGCCGCCAGGTTCGCGGTCTGCGGCGGGGCAGGCGTGTAGCGCTGGTTGACCGCCAGCGCCTGGCAGTGGCATTGGATCGCGCCGCCGAGCACGTACACGGTCGGATCCTGCGTACTGATCGTGTCCACCAACGCGGCCGGCGCCTGGTCGCGCGGCGTCGGCATCGGTGCGAGCGAGGTCCAGGTGTTCAGGCTGGGCGTATAGGCGAACGTCGGGCCTTGCGCACCGGCTCCCGGAATGAATCCGCCAAAGGCGTAGACCTGGCCGTTGGCGCTGCCGGCGGCGGCGGACAGCTGCAGTGCGATCGGCAGCGGCGCCACGGCGGCCCAGGTGTCGGCCACGGGGTCGTAGACTTCGACGACGGCGGTCTGCGAGTTGCCGCAGCAGTCCGGCGAACCTCCCATGGCGTAGATCTTCCCGCCCACCGCGGCGGCGGCAAGGTAGACCCGCGCGGTCGGCATCGGCGCCCGCGGCGTCCAGGTATCCGTGGCGGGGTCGTACATCTCGACGGCGTTGCTGGGTCCGCTGCCGCCGATGGCGTAGATCTTCTGGTTCAGGGCGACCGCCGCCAGGCCGTAGCGCGGTGTCGGCATGGGCTGGCGCAAGCTCCAGACGTCGGTCAGCGGGTCGTACTGCTGCACGACGTTGCCGCTCAAGACGCCGCCCAGGGTGTAGATCATGCCGTTGCCCGGCGCCACCGCGGCGGCGCCGAACAGGATGACGGGCATCGGCTGCCGCGCGCTCCAGCTGTTCGCCACCGGGTCGTAGACCTCGACGCGCGTCGGTTCGAAGGTGGACGTCTGCAAGGGCGGCTCGAAACAGGCGGAGCCGCAGCCTCCCAGGGTGTAGATCTTGCCCCCTTCGGCGGCGGCGGCAAGCAGGCGGCGCGGCGTCGGCATCGGGCACTCCGCCTGCCAGGCGCCCGGCACCGGAGTCGCCGGCGCGCCGCAGAGCGCGGCCGAGCCGGTCGCCGCCGCGGCAGCGTGGGCTGGAGCGGCAGATGCAGCGTCCAACGCCGCCGGAGCGCCGCCGAACGCCGCCAGCTGGAACAGCACGACCAGCGGCGCCGCGAGCCGCGCGGTGGCGCTCTTCGCCGCGCATCGTGCTCTGGCGTGGCTCCGCAACGGCACTCTCATGAGCTGACCGCAGGCGTTTGCGTGGGCGTGTTCGCCTCCCAGGGGGCCGCGCCAAGACGGCGCCCGATGTCGCAATTGTGCTTGAGCTATTGTTTTATTATACCATCAAGGCTCTACCAGCGACGATCGATCTTCTCGGGATCACCAGGGACGGGCTTCAATGAAGTTCGCCAAGACGACACAGCTTTTCGCGCTGGGCCTGCTGGTGGCGTGGGCGCCGTCGCGCGCCCAGGCTCTGGCTGACGCTGGCGCCGTCCCCCCCTGGGCTGTGGAGAGCCCGGGCGCGGCGGGCGCCCCGCTTGCCGTCGGCCTCGACTTCGCCACCGCTCGGGACGCCGGCCTGCACATCTCCGCACAGTCGAGCGTCGTCACGTTGCAGGACCTGGCCACCGGGACCACCCAGACGTACACCGTCCCCGGCGACCCCGCTCTGCTCAATCGCAAGTTTTCGATCCGCATCAGCTCGACGGGGGAGGGCGCCCAGCTGCCCATCGCCCTGCCCAAAATCCCCCTGGCAGGTGTGGGGATCTACCCCAGCCTGATTCTCCAAGGGGCGTCGAACGATCTGTCGCTCGGCTTCACCGACCGGCCGGAGCCGGCGGACAGCACCGCGCTCGCTGGACGCGCGGCGGTCTACGGAATCGGCGTGGCGCTGGCGGCGCCGCTATGCCGCGGTTGCCCCTGGTTCGCCACGGTCGGCTACCGCGTCAGTCTGCTGCCGGGTCTCACCGGCCAGCGCTCTCCCGGCTTCGACGCACCCGGTTTCGCGGTGCTGCAAAACCGCTCCGAGTTCCGCCTGCGCGCCGACCAGGGGCTGCTGCGCATCGGGCGCGGCCTGCCGGGAGGCCGCGCCGCGGTGTATCTCGGGCTGCTGCGCGGCCGCGAGCTGGTGACGGACGATGACGTGCTGCAGCTCGGCAGCTCACAGGTCGGCCAGCAGATGCTGATCAGCTCGCGCACGCGCTTCGCGGCGGAGACGACCGCGGGTCTTGCCGGTGTCGAATCCCGCCTGGTGGGCCCCCTGATGCTGCGCCTCGAAACGGTTTTCGGCAGTGGGCAATCTGGCGCCGCGCTCAAGCTTGCATGGCTCGACCTGCCGAAACCAGGACACCAGGCGGGCGCGCCGCCGGGCGGCCCGGCAGGTGGCGGCGTGGGTGGTGGTCCGCTGCCGGGCCGCCAGGACGCGGTGCAGGACAGGATCGCGGTCCGTATCCTGCCGCGGTTGCAGGAGATCCGCGGCGAGCTGGCGCGGCGCCTGGCCCGCCTGCCGCCCGGCCCGGCCGGGCCCGCGCTCGTAGCGGCCGCGGCGGTGGCTCAGCTGCTTGACGACATCGAGCAGGAACTGCTCCAGACGCTGGCGGCACCGGAGCTGCTGGCGCTCCGCGGCTCCGTGCAGGATCTGTTCCGGCGCGCCCGCCTGGACCTCAGCCTGGCGTCGTCGGCAAAGATCGGCCCGGCGCCGTCGACTCCCGTTCCGGCCTCCTACCGCCGGGCGCCGCCGCCGGCCGGCAGAGGCCTGGACGCGCAAAAGACAGCCTTCTGGTTTTGCAAGATCGATGCGCTCGTCGCGACGATCGAAACCTGGGCGCGGAAGCGCGAGCTCCAGTTCGACCTGGCCGTCGAAAGCGAACCCGATCACGCCCGCTTCTCCATGGTTCCCTACAGCTACCGCGGGCACCCTGCCGAGACCTATCGCACGGACGGCGCCCAGACGGTCATCGAAGGTGTCTGGCGGGGCCGCTACGAATACACGGTGGCTCTCGGCAAGGATTTCAGTCCAGGCCAAGGCGAGCTGGACCTGGTGCAAGGCTCGCCGCGCCGCCTCCTCTGTCACCTGGCGCCCAGCGCCGCCGCTGACGACACGTCGTCGTGCGATCCGCGAGGGCGGGAGACGGAAGAGGAGTGCAAGCGATGAGCGCGGTCAGCTTTCCCGGCGCTCCCTTCGCTCTGGCGGGCCGCTACGTTCGCTTCGTCACCGGATTCAGCGTCGGCGTCGGCATTGGGCTGGCCTTCTACCTGGGCAAGATCCACGTGCCGGGCTTCGCCGCCCTGCTGGAGGTCATTCCTTTCCAGCTGCGAGACGCCCTGATCCCGCTCTCCACCTTCCTGGTGGGTTTGATCGCCGTGTTCGTGCAGTTCTACGCCGGCGAGGCCATGAAGGCGGGCCGCATCCGATCGCTTTTCGCTGCCGGCATGGCCACCGTGGTGACGGGATTCATCCTGTTTACGCTGCTCGGCGCCCTGTTCGTCACCAGGCAGAGGTTCGGCGCGCAGACCGTCGGCGTGGTCACCGCCGCCACGCGCCTGCCAGGCTGTGAGTGCGGCCCGGAAAGCAAGGTCAACGACAAGGCCTGCATCCAGCAGCTATCCCTGGCCGAGGATGCCCTGGCCAGCTGCTGGGGAGGCCGCTCGCTGCAGCTCAGGGAGCTGTCGCTGTCCCTGACCTACCTGCTCCTCATCGGCGGCTTCGCCTGGCTGGTGGGGCTGCTCCTGCTCCGCGACGAGGCCCGGCGGCGGCGGCCACGACTCGCGGCCGGCGCGGCGCACGCCGGGCAGATGGATCACTTTCCAGAGGTTGCCCTGGATCCATCTCCGAGCGTTGCCAGCAAGATCATCGCTGCAATGCGGCCAAAGGTGTTTGTGAGCTATAGCCACGTGGATGAAGAGTGGAAACAGCGCCTCGCCGGTCACCTCCGGGTCCTGGATCTGGAGGGTTTGCTCGAGGTCTGGGACGACGGGCGGATCGGCGCCGGAAGCTCTTGGGAAGCCGACATCCGAACGGCCATGAGCCAGGCGCGAGTGGCCGTCCTGCTGGTGTCCAAGGACTTCCTGACCTCCGCCTTCGTGAGGTCTGTCGAAGCGCCGTTCCTCCTTGAGCAGCGTGGCAGAGGCGCGCTCACGATCGTGCCGGTCATCGTCCATTCCTGCCCGTGGCAGAGCGTCGCATGGCTCGCGTCCTTGGAGGTGCGGCCTCGCGGTGGCGAGCCCCTCTCTTCCTATCGCGGCGACCGCGTCGACCGAGAGCTGACGACGATCGCGGAGGAGATTCGCGACCTTCTCCGGCCGGGCGAGCTGCCGCTCTCCGCCAACGGGCATCAGGGACCTTCGGCGGCTTCGCACGCTTGATCCCGGCAGCGCCACCGGCGCGCGGCCTTGGCGCCGCGGCCGGTCACGCTCTGCGCGCCAGGCGCACCCTGTTTTATGAAGCGCCGATCGAGCCGCCGGGCGGCCGGCGCCGTCAGTGGGTGGGCGCATGATCCTGATCCTCAGCCAGGCGACACAGGAAGCGACGACCGATTTCGTCATGGACTGGCTGGAGTGCCTGGGGGCGCCCTGCACGCGGCTCAACGCGGAAGACCTGGACCCGCAATCCGCGTTCTCGTACCGGCTCACGCGGGCGGGTGCCCAGGTCGCCTTGACCAGCCGCGCCGGGGAGAGCTGGTCCCTGCCGCTCGACCAGGTGCGCGCCGTCTGGCACCGGCGTTGGCCGCGCCAGCGCTATCAGGGCGAAGGCGCGATGATCGACGCGCGCCTCGGGATCGCCGAGCAGGCGCGCCTGCGGTTGGTGCAGCACCTCAACCTGGAGCTGCGCAAGCTCGGCGAGGCCGTCCTGGAACGCCTTCGCGGCCGGCCGTGGCTGAGCGACCCCGGCACGGCGAGCCCCAACAAGCTGCTGGTGCTCGAGCGCGCCGCGGCCGCCGGCCTGGACATCCCGGCCACCCTGGTGACCACGCGCCGCGACGATCTGGCGCGCTTCGCCGCCGACTGTGGGCCGCTCATCACCAAGCCGATCGGCGAGGCGGCCGGGATCTTTCTCGACCAGCGGATCCACTCCCTGCACACGCTGGCCGTCGAACCCGAGCAGATCGCGGCGCTGCCCCAGGTCTTTCCCGCCTCGCTCTTCCAGGAGCTCCTGGCGAAGCGCTACGAGCTGCGGGTCTTCTACCTGGCGGGCGAGTGCCATGCCATGGCCATCTTCTCGCAGCGCGACGAGCAGACGCGGATCGACTTCCGGCGTTACAACCACGCGCGCCCGAACCGCACCGTGCCCTACCGCCTGCCGGCAGCGGTCGCGGCCAGGATCGACGCTTTGATGCGCGACCTCGGCCTCGAAACCGGCTCGCTCGACCTGGTGAAGACCCTCGACGGGCGCACGGTCTTCCTGGAGGTGAACCCGGTCGGCCAGTTCACCATGGTGTCCCGGCCCTGCAACTACCAGCTGGAGCGCCGGGTGGCCCAGGTCCTGATCCAGAAAGCGGCGGGTGGTGATGGAGCCGCCTGAGTCGCTCTTCGCAAGCCTCACCGAGGAGGGCAAGGAGCGGGTGCCGGTCGATATCCGCTGGCTGCCGCCCGGCGAGCCGGCGGGGGACGTCCCTGCGCGTACCGCCCACAGCACCTTCCACCGCTCGCGCGGCTACCTGTGCCATGACTACCACAAGCCCATCTCCCGGTGCTTCCCTGAGCGCCGGCGCTGAGCCGGTGTTCCGGCTGTACGCCTGCTGCGTGCCGGTGCGCGGGGCGCGGCGCAGCGTCGTCTGCGATCTCGGCCGCCAGACCTATCGCTTTATTCCCAACGGGCTGTTCGACATCCTGACCGAGCATCGCGACAAGACCCTGGCGGCGATCAAGCTGCATTTCGATCACCAGGACGACCGACAGATCGACAGTTACTTCGCCATGCTGCTCGACGAAGAGCTGGGCTTCTGGTGCGACGAACCCGAAGCGTTTCCGCCGCTCGACCTCACCTGGCAAGCCCCCGAACGCATCACCAACGCCATCCTGGACATCGACCAGCGGTCGGCGCACGACTACGCGGCGATCCTCGCGCAGCTCGACGACCTCGGGTGCAAGGCGCTCCAGGTGCGCTGCTTCACCGTCCTGGACGAGGCGGCGGTCGAGCGCCTGCTGGCGCCGACGACGCACGGCCGCCTGCGCTCGATCGAGCTGCTGCTGCCGCACGCTCCGGGCCTCACCGGCCAGGCGCTGGCGGAGATCTGCGGGCGCCACCCGCGCATCTGCCGGATCACCGTCCATTCGGCGCCGGGCGACGACAGCCGGCAGCTGCCGGGCACCACCGTCACCATCGAGCACCGCCGCGAGGTGATCGATTCGCCGGCCTGCTGCGGCTGCGTGCACGCCAGCTGGTTTGCATCCAATATCGACACCTTCGTCGAGGCCCAGCAGCACAACAGCTGTCTCAACCGCAAGCTCGCCGTGGACGCGCGCGGCGAGATCAGGAACTGCCCCTCGCTCGGCCGCTCCTTCGGCAACGTGCGCGAGGTGTCGCTGCACGCCGCCGTCGCGCACCGCGATTTCGCGGCGCTATGGAAGATCAACAAAGACCAGATCGAAGTCTGCCGCGACTGTGAGTTCCGCTACATGTGCGTCGACTGCCGCGCCTACCTGAGCCGCCCCGACGACCGGTACTCCAAGCCGGCGAAGTGCGGCTACGACCCCTACACCGCCCGCTGGCAGGGCATCACCGGGCAGGAGAGTGGCGTTCCTGCCTCATCCTGAGAACCGTACACCAACCGGAGAAACGATCATGGAAAAGAAGCCCCTGGAAAGCCTCGACAACGACCTCTTCAAGACCGTCCCCGAGCACGAGCTGGGACGTGTGGCGGCCGGCTACATCGTCAGTTCCGGCGGCAGCTACGAACACACCGTCATCCACGGTGTCGTCGACGTCGAATACGAAGATTAACCGGCCGCAGGCAACCTGACCGGCGCCGCTCGCGCCGGCTCTTCTCCAGCGCGGGAGCGGTCCGCCACGGCCGCTCCCGCGCCGTTCCGGCTCAAATCGGCTCCGGGTAGGCGATCTCGCCGTGGAGGGCGCTGTCGAGGCCGACGACCTCGTCCTGGGCGCCGACCCTGACCGGCGTGATCTTGTCGATCAGCCAGAGCATCCCCAGGGTGAAGCCGAAGGCCCAGACCGACGAGATCGCCACGGCGCCCAGCTCGACCAGGAAGAAGTGCGAGTTGCCGCGCAGCAGACCGTCGACGCCGGCCGGGTTGAACGCCGTCGTCGCGAAGACGCCGCACAGGACGATGCCCAGGAAGCCGCCGACTCCGTGGACGCCCCAGACGTCCAGCGCGTCGTCCCACCCCAGCCGGTTCTTGAGCGCCACGGCGTAGAAGCAGACGCCGCCCGCGATCAGCCCGATCAGGCAGGCTGCCGCCGGCGAGACGTAGCCGGCGGCCGGGGTGATGGTGGCCAGTCCCGCCACGGCGCCGGTCAGCAGGCCGAGGAAGCGGGGCCGCTTGCCGGTCAGCCAGTCGATGCCGAGCCAGGCGACCGCCGCGAAGCTGGCGGCAAGGTCGGTGTTGAGAAACGCCACCGCGGTCACCGAGTCGACGCGGAACTCGCTGCCGGCGTTGAAGCCGTACCAGCCGAACCACAGCAGGCCCGTGCCGAGCGCGACCAATGGAATCGAGTGCGGCTCGCGATCCTCCACGTGGCGTTTGCCGACGAAGAGCACCGACGCCAGCGCCGCGATCCCCGCGATGTTGTGGACCACGATGCCGCCGGCGAAGTCGAGCACTCCCCAGCGCGCCAGCAGTCCGCCGCCCCAGATCATGTGGACAAACGGGAAATAGACGAACAGCAGCCAGCAGGTCAGAAACAGCGTGTAGGCCTTGAACGTCACCCGGTTGGTGAACGCGCCGGTGATCAGCGCCGGCGTGATGATCGCGAACATCATCTGGTAGGCGCAGAACACGAACATCGGGATCGTCGGATTGATCGGCGACGGAGTATCGAGAGTGATGCCGCGCAGGAACATCCAGTGGAAGTTACCGATCACGCCGCCCAGGTCGGTGCCGCTCTTGAGATCGCCGCTGAAGCACATCGAGAAGCCGCACAGCCACCACAGCATCGTCGTCCACCCCATCGAGACGAAGCTTTGGATCATGATGGCCAGGACGTTCTTGCGGCCGACCAGGCCGCCGTAGAAGAACGCGAGGCCCGGCGTCATCAGCATGACCAGGCTGCTGCACAGCAGCATGAAGGCGGTATTTCCGGTGTCGAGCGCCAGGTGGGGCATCGGACTCCTCCGCAGATTGTTGGTTGGGACCCGCGATCTGGCTGCAACCTATCCCACTTCCGATGCGCCGCCAAGCGAACGGGCGCCGCCCGCTATTGCCCGCCGCGGCTTTGACCGGGCAGGCGCTCGCCAGCCCGGCCCGCTCAGGCCAGGGGCGGCGGCTTGTGCTTCGGCGCATCCGGCGTGCTCGGCGGCGGCGTGCTCTTCGGCGCGGCGGTCGGCTTCGGTGGCGACTTGGCCGGCGATCCGTTTTGGGATGCCTTGCCCGAGCCGGAGCTGCCCTCGGATGCCGGCGGCTTGCTGGATGCGGAGCTCTCCTGCGGCGGCTTGCTGGCAGCTGCCTTTTCCTGGGCCGGTTTGCCGGCGCCGGTGTTGCCCTGGGACGGCTTGGTCGAGCGAGCAGTGGCCTGGGGCTGGGGCTGCCTGGTCGTAGCCGCATTGCCTTGCGGCAGCTTGCCGGATCGGGCGTTGCCGCTGGAACCGTTCGTGCGGCTGGCATTGAAGTCGCCTCTGGACGTGGTATCGCTACGGCCGGAGGCGCCGCCGCTCGCACCACCCAGGTGACTGGGCGCCGGGACGACGGGGGGGTAGAACTTGCTTTGCGACACGGTCGCAAAGGAGCGGCTGCCATGTTGCACGGCCACCTGGTCGTGAAGGGCTCTGCCAAACTCGCCGGGCAGGGCCTGCGAAGCGCGGGCGATCACCGCCGGCTGGTAGAAGGCGCCGTGCCCACCCAGCGGGCCGGCCCCTGCAAGAGAAGCGACGGGCACCGGGGTGACCGGCCGCCCGGTGACCTGCGCGACGGTCTGCGCGCTGACGCCGACGTTGACGATGTGGTGGTTGACCACCGTGTAGCCGGTGACGTTGCCAGCACGACGGTAGATCGCCTCGTTCTGCCCCGGTGCCAGGATCAAGCCGCCGAGGCGGGGAGCCAGAATGTCGCGCTCGCCGACGAACATGAAAGAGTCCGGACTGATGACCACACCGCCGAAGGCCAATCCGCCGTCGAACGAAAATCCGACGGTCGGCGGCAGAGGCGCCCATCCCATGTACCCCCCGCCGGCCCTCCAGGCGACCCACGCCGGCGCCCAGGTGTAACCCGGCACCCACGCCCACCCCGCCTGGCTGTCATGGAACCAGCGGCCGTAGTGAAAGGCCGCCCAACCCCAGGGCTCGTGGGCCACCCACGCCCAACCCTGATCGGTGTACACCCAGTGGCCGGTGCTGTAGGGGCGCCAGTCGGACTCGACGCGCGGCACCCAGATCATGCCGTACCCCTCGCGCACCACCCACTGGCCGTAGGGGAATAGCTCCTGGTGGAAATAGTCGATGCCGGCGGCGACCGGATCGCCCGGCGCGGCGCCATCGGCGCTCTGCGGCTGGTCGTAACCAGGCTGGGCGGCACCACCCTCCCCATTTGCGGGATACGACGGCCCCTGAGCAAAGCCCACGGCCGCGGCGACAAGGCTGCCTGCCACGAGCAGCAGCAAAACCCCTCTGGTCATGGTTCACGTCCTCCACAGAGCCGCGCACACGAAGAGCTTCCGACGGACCGCATGGTCCGCGCACGGAGCGTGCCAGGAATCGATGATCCCTTTATAAGCGAAACAGGGGCGACGGTCAATCGGCTGGCAGCCGCTAATTTATGAATTTAACGTATATTATTGTATGCCTTGTCGGAGAATGATCTCCGCCGAGCTCTCGGAGGAACGCATCATGCGCAACCTATTCCGCGGTGTGGCGCTGGTCGCCATTCTCTTATCGGCCCTCGCGGGTGGATCGGTGGCCGCCAGCAGCCCATCCGCACCGGCGAGAGCGTGCGTTGGGGGAGGACACTGTTCTCTTAGCGGCCAGTCATGCATCACCACCTGCCCTGCCTATATGGGCAAATCGCAGCACTGCGTCTGTTCCTGATGCAAGGACACCGGCGGGGAGCTGCGGCTCCTCCTGCAGCTCCCGCCAACATCTGCGCGGAATCGGCGTTCGGTATCAACGACGATCCGCGGCCCGATTCCCCCTCACTCTCGAGCTAACGGCCGGCGATGTGGATGAGGCGCGGCGCGGCCCTCCACATCGCAACCCACCACCGACCCGCGCCGCGGCCGCGGGGCACCTGCGCGGTGGCCGTGCGCGCCGCCGCGGTACAATGTGGCCCTCGCAACGACCTGGGAGAGGCGCCGTCATGTGGTGCATCGGCGAAGAGGAGTCGCGTCAGTGGTGTCTGGGGCGCGGGATCAAGCTCAATGGCAAAGGCGTACCGATCGCTGATGAGGACTGGCAGGGCGACACCTTTTCCTTGCGGGAGGCATGGCCGAGCCTGACGGGGTTCAGCCGGATGCTGGCCACGCAGCTGGAGCCCTTTGACGAATGCCTGCTCTGGGTGACGCAATGGGGTGTTTTCCCCTCGAGCGAGAACCTGCATCTTTTCTATCGCATGCGCAATGGCTATGGCGAAAACCGTCAGCTGTTTCATGCGCCCGGGCACCTGTTCTTGAAACACGAGCGTGCTGATCTCGCAACATTCATTCAGCTGAGCGTCATCAACTGTTGGGACTTCTACCTGGCGCCGGCACCGTCGTGGAAGGGAGCCTTCGTGAGCCACGACGAAGCCGTGGACTTCTATGCAGACGACGTCGATGCGGATGCGCTCAAGACGGTGAGGGCCTGGTTCGCGAAGGATTCCGCGCCGGCGCCGGCGCCTTGACGTTCGAGGAGATCCATGCGGGTTAGCGGATTGATGGTGGCGGGTCTGGGCGTCCTTGGGGCGGCGATGTCTCCCGCGGTGTCGGTGGGTGCGGCGGCGAGGGCCGCCGTGGCTGCTGGCGCCATCGTGGCTGCGGGCGACGGCGTGCCGATTCTCCAGCTCCAGCAAAGCCCGCCGGTGCACCCTCCGCCCGCCGCGGCACCGCGCGCGCCGGGTACTTTCGTCTCCTTCTCGGACCTGCACTTCAATCCGTTCTTCGATCCGTCGCTGGTCGCTCAGCTGGTGCGGGCTGACGCGGGCCGTTGGCCGGGGATCTTCGAGCGCTCGACGGTCACAGGTGTCGGCGGCTATGGCAACGATTCCAACTATGCGCTGCTGAAATCGGCGTTGGCAGCCGCGCGGGAGGCGGCGCCGGCGCCCGACTTCGTCTTCATCTCGGGCGACTTTCTGGGTCATCACTTCCCGGCGCTGTTCGCCAGGAACGTGCCGGGATCCAGCAACGCAGCGTACCGGCGATTCGTGCACCGGACGATGCAGTTCGTCACCACGACGATCCGTCAGACCTACCCGCGAGCGCGGATCATCGCGGCGCTCGGCAACAACGACTCGGACTGCGGCGACTACCAGCTGCGCGGCGCCAGCCCCTTCCTGGCCAGGCTCGCGCGGCTGTGGCGGCCTCTTGTGGGCCCCGTCCCCGCGTCCTTCGGCCGCACGTTCGCTATCGGCGGGTTCTTCAGCGTGCCCCATCCCACCGTGCCGCACATACGGGTGGTGGTGCTGAACACCGTCCTGTTTTCGCCGAAGTACCAGGTCTGCGGCCAGGGGCGCGACATGAGCGAACCGGAGCTGCAGTGGCTCGACAGCACCCTGCGCGATGCGTCGCGCAGAGGCGACAAGGTCTGGCTGGTCGAGCACATCCCGCCGGGGATCGACGCCTTCGCCACCCTGGGCGCCAAGGGGCCGTGCCGCGGCGCTGCCGTATCGCTGTGGTGGGCCGACGACCTGTCCAGGTTCTGGCGCATCCTGGCCCGGTATCCCGGCGTCGTCACCGCGACCTTCGCCGGGCACACCCACATGGATGAGCTGCGGCTGCCGGAGGGCGGCGGCTTCATCCACGTCACGCCGGCGGTGAGCCCGCTGTTCGGCAACAATCCCGGTTTCAAGGTCTTCTCCTACAGCAGGGCAGACGGCCAGATCGCCGACGCCCGCACCTACTATCTGAATCTGGCGGCGACCGGCGACGCGGCGGGGAAGTGGGCTTTGGAATACGACTTCGCGGACGCCTATGCGCAGCCCGCGATCGACGGCCAGACCGTCCAGGCAGTGGAGCAGGCGATCGGCGACGACCCGGCGGTCCGCACCCGATACATGACCTGGTACCCGGTCGGCAGCGCCAGCGGCAGCGCCGCCCTGGCACACTGGCGGGCTTACTGGTGCGCCGCCAAGGCGTTCACGCCCGCTACCTTTGCCGACTGCTACTGCCCGGCCCAGCCGGCCCCATGATCGACTTGCCGGCCGCGTCCGCGTCCGCGCCCGCCGCCTGGGCGGCGCGCAGGATTCTTCTGGCCGGCGCCGGCACGCTGCTCGTGGGGCTCATGTGGACGGGCTCGGCCCCTGCCCTGAGCCCACCGGAGAGCGTCCAGGTCGTATTCGGCGTCAAGATCCCGCTGCGTGACGGCGTGCGGCTGGGCGCCACGCTCTACCTCCCGGCGGGCGTCCCGGCGGGCGCCGGCGCGGTGCCGGTGATCTTCCGCATGACCCCGTACGTTTCGGACGGCTTTCATCCCGAGGCCCTCTACCTGGCGCGCCGGGGCTTTGCCTTCGCGGCGGTGGACGTGCGGGGGCGCGGCAACTCGGAGGGGTCCTTCGAGCCCTGGGTCGACGACGGCCGCGACGGCTACGACGTCGCCGAATGGCTGGCGGGCCAGCGGTGGGCCAACGGCAGGGTGGGCATGGTGGGGGAGTCGTACTGCGGGCGGGCGGTCTGGAGCACCCTCAAGGAGGCGCCGCCGCACCTGGCGAGCGCCGTGCCCATCGCCGCCGGGTCCGGCATGCGCTTCTGGAACGACATCCTGGGACCGGACACCTTGCAGTCGATCGCCCAGACCGCGGGAGTCACCAACAACGAACACCTGGCCTTCGATCCGGCGTTCTGGGCCGGCAAGTACCGCGAGCTGTACCTGCGGCACCTGCCGCTGCGCCGGCTGGACAGCCTGGCCGGCTTCCCCTCGGAGATCTTCCAGCGCTTCCTCGACCACCCCACGCCGGATGCCTTCTGGGAGTCCATGGTGCCCGGACCGGCGGACTTCCGCCGCCTGCGCCTGCCGATCCTGACCATCACCGGCGCCTACGACATCAACCAGGCCAGCGCTCTGCACGCCTACCGCGAATACCGCGATGCCGCGGCGGCGCGCGGGGACGCCGCGGGGCGGTCGTTTCTCCTGCTCGGGCCGTGGGATCACGCCGGCACGCTGCGCCCGCGGCGCCAGGTCGGCGGCATCGACTTCAGTGCGGCGAGCGCCATCGACATGCCCCGCCTGCTGGCGGACTGGTTCAGCTATTCGCTGCGCGACGGCCCGCCGCCCCCCCTGCTGGCCCAGGGCGTGGCTTATTACGTCATCGGCACGGAGCAGTGGCGCCAGGACCACGACCTGGATGCGATCTCCGGCGCGCCGCTGGACCTCTACCTGGCCTCCGACGGCGACGCCGGCTCGCTGTTTCACTCCGGCCGGCTCGCCCTGGAGCCGCCCGGCAGCGTGCCGGCGCCGCCGGCGCCCGCGGCCGATCCCGCCCTGGCGCCGTCTCCGGGCGCCGCGCTGGATCGCTATGTCTACGACCCCCTGGACGTTCGCCCGGCCGCGACGGAGCTGGACGAAGTCGACGCCTGGGTGACCGACCAGCGGCAGGCGGTCGCCCTGCACGGCGACGGCATCGTCTTCCACTCCGAACCGCTGCCGCGCGACACGGACATCGCCGGCGCACCGCGGCTCGACGCGTGGCTGTCGATGGACGTGCCGGACGCCGACATCGAAGCAACCCTTTCGCTGATCGACCCGCACGGTGGCAGCGTCCTGCTGGGCGCCCAGACGCTGCGCGCCCGATACCGCCAATCCCTGGAGCGCCAACAGCTGGTGCACCCCGGTGCCGTCGAGCTCTACCAGTTCACCTTTCCATTCCTCACCCGGCGCCTGCCCGCCGGCAGCCGCCTGCGCCTGGTCGTGCGATCGCCCAACTCGATCTACGCCGTCAAGAACTACTGCGCCGGCGGGGTGGTCGCCGACGAGTCGGGCCGCGACGCCCGCACTGCCCACATCGCGCTCCACCACGACGCCCGCTACAGGAGCCGCCTGCGGCTGCCGCTGGCGCGCCCGGAGGGTGGAGAGCAGCATGTGCGCCACTGATGCCGGCCCAGACCCGGCTGCCCCCCACTCAGCAACTACGCGACAGAGTAGATGTATCTGCACGGCGTAAAGAAGATTTTGCTTGACATAGGCTGCCGCAGGCTGCGAACCTCACCCCGATCGTCGGCCTCCTGCTGACGCCCTCCGAATCAAGGAGTCATACCTTATGAAGAAGACCTCCGTTCGTATCTCGGTTTGCCGCGAGACGCTGGTGTCCCTCGTCCCGAAAGACGTTGCGAGCGTCGTGGCCGGTATCTCCGCGGTATGTACCCATGGCGTCATCTGCGACACCCACGCCTGCTGACGATCGAATTTTCCTTTTGTGGTTCCCCGGCTGGGCGGGGAAGCCCATGGGGCACTAGGGCTGCGCCACCTGGAACGGATAGACCGCGACGGCGAAGCGGCGGCCGCCTTCGCGCACGCCCTCCAGGGTCAAGCGATAGACGCCTGGCGGCAGCATGCGGGTGGGGAGGAGGACGGCCAGCGAGTCCCGGCTGTCCGGGCGGAGGCCATCGGCTTTCCAGACCTCCAGGCCCGCGGCGGTCCGCAAGGCGGCGTGGTAGGACGGATAGTCGACGCTCGCCAGCTCCATGGCGAGGACGATGGATTCGGTGGCGGGGGAAAGCGTCAGGCGGTTCACCGGCGCCCTGCCGGCCTCTTCGCCGCCGCGCACCGCCGCCAGCACCGCGATCGGCAGGTTGACCTGGGGGCGCAGGGCGTCGCGTTCGGCGGCGGCACGCGCCTGGCGCTCGCGCGCCAGGTCCTGCGTGAAGCGCTGGCGATCGCCGGCGGCGCTCTGCCGCAGGGCCTGTACCTGTGTCGCAAGGCTCGCGAGCCGCGCCGCTGCCGTCTGGGCAGTCGGCGCCGCGGCAAGCCACCGCTCGCGGCCCAAGGCGCGTGCCACCAGCCAGCCGCACGGCAGGGCGACCAGCAGCAGTAGCAGGCCGCCCAGCGCCAGGCGGTGCCGGGAGGAGAGGAGGGCGAGGGCGGCGAGCAGGCCGACGCGACTCTTCGCGGTGTCCTCGGCGGCCACCTGCCGCATGCCGGCGCCGAATTCGCTGGCCGCTTCCAGCTGCTCCAGGCAGGCCGCGCAGTCGAAGTAGTGCGCTTCGAACGCGGTGCGCTCGCCCTCGCTCAGCCGGTCGGCCAGGTAGAGCTCGACGAAGCCATGCTCCTCGGCGTAGGCGTGATCGACAGTGATGCTCACCAGGTTCATCCGTCCTCCTGCGGCCTGCGCTCGGCGCGCCGCGGCGCGGGCGGTGGCGGCGCGGCTCCTTGCCGCAGCTCGAAGAGCTGGCGGTAGCGCTGGCGGGCGCGGAACAGCACCCGATTGAAGTGCAGATCGGAGAGGTCCAGGTCGCGGCAGATCTCTTCCTTGTCCTGGTCGCCGATGTAGTAGCGGGCGAGGATGTTGCGATCGCGGTCGTTCTTGAGCTCGGCCAGCACCTGGCGGACGGCGGCCGCCCGCTCCCGCGCCAGGAGTGCCGCCAGCTGGCCGGGAGCCGGATCGGGCGCGGCCTCGGCGGCCTCACTGCCGCCTTGCCAACGCTCGCGCCGGCTGCCTCGGCGGACCGCACCCAGGAAGAGGTTCCTGGCCATGCTGCTGACGAAGCCCGGGAGGCCCTCCGCGTCGCGCAGCTCACCGGCCCTGACCTTTTGGATCACCAGGCGGAAGGTCTCCTGGTAGAGATCTTCCGCCGCGGCCTCGTCCCGCGCCAGCCGGCGCAACAGGAAGGTGACCGCGCGGCTGAACCGCTCCACCAACTCGGCCTCGGCGGCCGGATCGCCGGCGACGATCCGGCGGACCAGGTCGGCCGTCTGGGTCATGATCCCCCCTTGGGCGCAGGGGGGGATCATAGCTCAACCTGCAAGCAGCCTCAGCCTATCCGCGGTGGCCGGCCGGCGGCAGCGTCGCCTGTGCCGCAAAGGTGCCGGGATCGCCGGTGACCTCGGTGCCGCGCAGCACTCCCGTGAGCTGACGCTCTCCGGCCACCAGGCCGACGCCCGCTTCCGCCAGCAGGTAGGCGGCGCCCTTCACCTCGACGAAGGACTGGTACAGGGCGCCGCCGAAAAGCGGCGTCCAGCGCAGCCTCAGGGAGCGCGGCTCGCCCGCGGCGTCGTTCCAAACCAGCTGGCAACCGAAGTCGCCGTCGCCGCTGACCGAGAGCGGCTGGTCGACCGCCAGGAGGTCGCCGGGCATCCCGTCCCCCGGTTCCCAGGCCAGAACCGTATAGGTGCCGATGAAGTCGTCTCGCGTGTTCAAATCGCTCTCCTTGATTGCGCGCCTGCGGCTGGATCGCCGCTCTTACAGCCTCAGGTGACGCGAGGCCAGGGTTTATCTCAGGCCGCCAGGCCGTCAGCGCCAGTCGCCCTGTGCCACGAAACCGCTCCAGTAGTAGGGCGACCGCCAGCGCCGGTCGTGGCGGACGGCGAGCTGGGCCAGGCGCAGCGCCGCGGGCGCCGACCGCCGTTCGATCAACAGACCCTTGTAGAAGCGCGACATCAGCGCCGCCGTCGCGCGATCCTCAACCCGCCAGAGGCTGGCGACCACCTGCCGGGCGCCGGCATAGAGAAAACCTTGCGTCAGCCCCACCAACCCCTCGCCCCGCACCTGCTTGCCAAGCGCGGTCTCACAACCCGAGAGGACCACCAGATCGGCCCCGAGCTGCAGGTTGTAGATGTCGCCCAGCCCGAGAAACCCTTCGCGCGGCGCTCCGCTCTCGCCGACGCGCGACAGCATGAGGCCGGAGAGGGCGGGCGTCCGCGAATCGATGACGCCGTGGGTCGCGAAATGGACGATGCGGTAACGCGCCATGGCCGGCGACAGGGCGGTCTCGCGGCTGGCCTGAAAGTCGAGGGCCAGCAGCGTTTCGCCGGCGGGAGCGATCGCGGCGATCGCCTGCGCCTCGCGCCGGGTCCAGGGAAGCCTGGGGAATGGCTCGTCCGCCGCCTCGCCGCGCAATCGCGACTGGGCGCCGCCCGCCGTCCCGAGCTGCCGGCCGGCCGCGGGCACCCGCGGGTCCGCGGCCGCGAACACCGGATCGGCCAGCACCGCCACCAGCTCCGGAGCGGGGACCCGGCGCGTGCTGCGCCGCTCTGCGGCCACCACCGAGGCCGACGGAGCGATGACAATCTCGTGCGTGGCGAGCAGCGGCGCGCCGGCGGCGGTAGCTGCGGCAGACCCGGCACCGGCAGCCTGCGGCGCGGGCACCGGCACCGGCAGCATGCCGAAGGGCACGTACTGCAGATCGCCGTCGGCGACGATGACCAGGCGCCTGGCGCCCAGCCGCCCGGCGACCGGGCCGAGCAGCATGCGAGCCAGTTTCGCCGCCGCGTCCACGCCTGCACGCCCGGACTCCAGGGCGCTCCAGCGAGCGTGGACCGCCCGCGCGGCGGCCTCGATCCGCGCGCGCGCCGGCAGCTCGAAACCGGTCACCGCGTCCCGCTCGACCGCCCACAGGAAGCTCCGCTCCTCGCCCAAGGCGTATTCGAGCAGCAACGTGTCGCCGTCCAGCAGCTCCTGCACCTCGCGGCTGGTGGCCGGCGCCGGATGGGTGAGCGCCGCGTAGCGCGGGCTGTCGCGGCGGATCTCCGCCTCCACCTGGGCCAGCTCGTCGAGCACGGAGCGGATCTCGTCCTCGCCGGCCCGCCGCCGTCGCTCGGCGGCCGGCGCCCGCAGCAGCTCGGCCATGCGGCTCGCCTTGGCGTTGAGCCGCACCAGCAATGAGCGCTCGCGTTCGCGCAGCGCCGGCGCGACCCCGGCGCGAATGTCGGCATGCGCCTCCGCGAGCAGGTCGAGCAGGCTGCGGGCGCGCTCGCGCTCGCTGACTTCGAGCGCCCGGCGCGCGTACCCCTGTGCGGGGGCCTTGCGGTCGAGCTCCATCAGGAGGTCGATCTCGAGCTCGAACGCCTTGCGCTGCGAGGCCAGGAAGGAAGCGCGCAGATCGGGGTCGCTGTCCGTGCCGCGCAGGGTCTCGATCAGACCCAGGGCCTCTTCGACGTGCGCGCGGGCCGCCGCCGGCCGATCCAGCCGGCGCTCGGCCGCGGCGAGCGCCGTCAGGACGCCCGCGGTGCGGGCCGGGCTCGCCACGGCGCGCGCCAGCTCCAGCGCGCGATCCAGCACCGGCGCCGCGTCCTGCGGTCGGTGCAGGGCCAGGTGGGCCTCACCGGTGACCTGGAGCACCGAGACGCCGTCGATGCGGTCCTCCAGCAGGTGCGCCAGCTCGTCCGCCCTGGCCAGCTCGGAGAGCGCCGCGGCCGGCGCCCCGGAGGCAACGTCCACCTTCGCCACCAGGAGCCGCGCCAGCAGTTCGCCGCCGCGATCCGCGGCGGCGCTCGCCACTGCCGTGGCGCGCTCGCCCGCCGCCAGCGCCGGCGCCACCTGGCCGAGCTGGAAGGCGGTCTGACCCAGGTTGATCGCGCTCCGCACCTCGCCCTTCCTGTCCCCCGCGTCGCGGCGGATCGCCAGCGCCTCCGCGAAGTCGGCGTGCGCCCGCTGGAAGTCGCCCAGCCCGTAGTAGGCGCTGCCGCGATTGTGCAGCACCGAGGCTTCCCACAGCCGGTCGCCGGTGCGGCGGAAGATCGCCAGCGCCGGGCCGTACGCATCGAGCGCCTTGCCGAATTCGCCGAGATTGCCGTAGAGGACTCCCAGGTTGTTGAGGGTCCGCGCCTCTGCCTTCGCATCGCCCAGCGAGCGCTGGCGCGCCAGGACCTGCCGATGGCTCTCCAGCGCCGCCTCCGGCTCGCCCAGGCCGATCTGGGCCGCCGCGAGGTTCTGCATGACGGCGGCCTCCCAGGCGCCTCGTTCCCCCGCGCGCCGCAACAGGGCGAGCGCCTGTTCGTAGAGGCCCACCGCCTGCCGCAGGTCCCCCTGCGCGTGGCGAGCCAGGCCCAGGTCGTTGAGCGCCTCGCCTTCCAGGTCGGGCCGGCCGAGCCGGCGCGCCAGCTCCAGCGCGCGGCCCTGCGCCGCGACGGCCGGGTCTCCCAGCGCCGTGCGGGCAAGCCCGATGCCGCGCCACGCCGCCTCCTGGCCGCGCTCGTCCGCCAGCTCCTCGAAGCGCACCAAGGCCTGCTCGAAGAGCTCCAAGGCCGCCTTGGGCTGTCCGAGCGAGGCGTGCACCTCGGCGGCCGAGAGCGCGCATCTCGCCTCCTCGGACCGCCGCCCCAGTGCGTGCCAGCGGGTCAGCGCCTCCAGGTAGTCCGCGCCGCTGCGGCGCAACGACTGCGCCGAGCCCTCCCGGTTGTGCGCCGCCGCCTCCGTCATCAGGCGTTCCGCGACCAGCCGCTCGCGGTCGGCGGGAGTCGCCGCGGGCAGCGCTTCCACGCGCAAGACGTAGGAGCCGGGCGCGGCGCCCGGACTTGGCGCCCGCACCAGGATCTCGAGCGGACCGGTGGCATCCCGCGGCACCAACAAGGACTCCGGGCCGTCGCGTCGCGTCGGCCCGTCGACGGCGACCAGGGTCGGTCCGCCGGGGCGCCGCAGCGCCAACTCGACGTCGATCCCCTGCTGTTCCGCCGTCACCAGAAGTGGAACGTCGGGAGCGGCTACGAGGTCGAAGACATGGCACTCGCCACCCGCCATCGACCGCTCGACGGCGGCCTCCGGCTGGAGCTGCAGGCGCGGCGGCGCGACTTCACCCGGAAGAAACGGCCACGCCGCGGCGGCCCCGCCGCAGACGGCCAGGCACAGAACGCAGTACAGGGCGCGGCGACGCTCAGGACCCTCGGCGCGCAGCTGGGCTCCTTTTGATGAGGCCGTGATCGTACCACCGCCGCTGCGATCGGGTGAGATAAGGCGCCGGGTCGAGGCACCTATCGCTCGTCAGCCCATCAACCAGCCCCCAGCACGCAGGGGCACCACCGGAAGGGGCAGTAGGCTCCCCGGTCGGAACCGAAAGGAGACCGCAAATGCGACGCAAGCTCACCGTGCTCTTTACCATGGTCTGTTGGTGCCTGGTGGCAGGAAACCTCCTCGCCGCCGAGACCGCCGCGACGACCAAAGCCAAGCCTTCCCCGGCGAGGGTGCATCCCGGCAGGCTCGACAAGGGCGACCCCGACATGGTGCCCATGTTGGGCTGCGGGGATCTCCTGGTCTACTGGTCGGGCACCAATCCACTCACCGTCTCGAACGTGGCTTGCGACCACGGGTACTATCAGGGAACTCTTCCTTCCTCGGGAACCTTCATCACGTCCACGACGGCGCAAAGCTCTGTCTACGGCCCCGACTGCACCTTCACGGTTTCGGGCGGTTCGGCGGTCGTAGTCGTAGAAGCGCAACAGAATTACTGCGCGTTCGAAGCGGGCGCGATCACCGTCAAAGTCATCTCCGGCCCTGCTGTCGTCACCAAGACACTGCAAGGCTCGTATGGGCAAAGCCTCCCCGGCCAGGCGTGGGTTACCATCAATTGAAGGAGTGCGGCCGGGCCAACGCGGTCAACCCGCGTTGGCCCGGCGCGCCACGCTCTGGTCAGGAGGCAGGCTTGTACAGAAGGCCGATGACCATGCCGGTCAAGGTCCATTGGATCAGGTACGCCACCGCGGAATAGACGGTCAGCCGCGCGCCGATGTTCAGGTTGACGTAGTTGTGCACGACGAAGGAACCGATGGCGAACACTCCGATCAGTGCGCCGAAGGAGGCGCCGCCGGCGAGCCCCGCACCGCTCCTCGCCATCATCGCGTAGAGCACCGCGAGGGCCAGGATCGCCAGGAACATGGCGGCCATGCCGACCGGCATATACCCCATCATCGTGTCCTGGGACCTGTAGACCGTGGGGTATTTGCGGAACTCGTCGCGCAGGAACGGCGCCACGGCAAAGGTGATCCCGCCAAGCACGAAATACGTTACAAAGGCGCCCACCGCTGCCAGAGCAATACGACCGAGGTTCATCGGCAATCCTTTCCAGGTGAGGTCATGGTTGGACGGTAAGCTTGTCTGAGCCGGCGCTGCGCTCGGATGGCCCGCGGTGTCAGTCCTTGGGTGGCGGCAGCACCTGGAAGGAGATCTCGGTGCTTCCTGCCGCCGCCTTGGGGTTGGTGAGCAGCAGGCGATAGGCGCCGGGCGGCAGCAGGCTCGGGGGGAAGCTCAGCACCACGGTGTCTTCCGCGGTGGCGCGCAGGCCGCCGGCGCTCCAGCGGGTCTGGCCGCCGGCGTCGAGCAGGCTGGCGCTCCAGGTGCCCCTTTCCGGGGAGCCTAGATCGATCGACAGCACGATGCGCTGGGCGCCGGGAGTCAGGACGATGCGGTTGGCCGGGCCACCGCCCCGCACCAGGCCCAGGGTGTAGAGGGCGACGTTGACTTCGGGACGGGTCAGCTCGGCGACGCGCACCGCCAGCTCGCCGGCGCGCTGGCGCTCGGCCTTGAGCTGGTCGTCGCGACGCTGCAGCTCCTGGGCAAGACGCTGCTGCTCCGCCTGCCAGGCTGGCGCGGTGCCCGCTCCGGGAGGGCTGGCGGGAAGCGTGGACGGTGCGATCGCAGTCGCGGTCGCGGTCGCGGGCGGCGGAGGTGAGGCTGGGCGCGGGCCGGCGGTGGATCCGGCCAGGGCGATCTGGTGGCGCAGGCGGGCGTCTTCGACGAGCAGCACGGCCGGCAGGGCGGCGACCAGCAGCAGGCCGGCGACCAAGCCGAGGCGGGCGGTCCGGCCCCGACGGACCAGCCAGGCCAGGATGCCGGCTTGGACGGCGCGCTGGTGGGCATCCGCGGCATCGGCGGCCAGGGCCTGCAAGGAGCCGTGCAGGCGCTCGGCCCACAGCACGCGCTCGCGGCACTCGCCGCAGGCCAGCAGGTGCTCCTCGAACTCGGCTGCCGCGGCCGGGGGAAGGCGACCGAGGGCGTAGGACTCGGCGACGCTCCCCTCCTCGATCTCCGCGTGATCCATCTGGGTCTCCTCGCTAGCTGTCGCGCCGGCCGCCCAGGACCGCCTCGAAGAGGGCCTGGTAGCGGCGGCGGGCGCGGAACAGCACCATGTTGAACTCGGCGCGGGTGAGGCCCAAGTCGGCCTCGATGCGCTCCTTGTCCTCCTCCTCCAGGTAGAAGCGGAGCAGGACAAGACGGTCCCGCTCGATCGGCAGCTCGTCGAGCAGGCGGCGCGCCAGGCCGATCTTCTCCTGGCGCAGGAGGCTGGCGAGCGGTCCCGGTCCGGGGTCCGGCGGGTCGAGCGCGGCATGAAGCGGCGCCTCGCGCTCGCTGTGGCGGGACTGGCGCCGGTAGTGGTCGATGCTCAGGTTCCAGGCCAGGCCGCGCAGGAACGACGGCAGGCTTGCCGGGTCGCGCAGCTCGCCGCGGCGGAGCTTTTCGATCGCCCGGCTGAGGGTTTCCTGGCAGAGGTCCGCCGCCGTCTCACGGTCCCGCGTCCAGCGCCGGACCAGGAAGGCGAGGCCTTCGCCGTAGGTTTCCACCAGGATCTCTTCGGCCCGTCGATCGCCGGCCTGGATGCGGCGCACCAGGTCGGCCGCCTGTGGCGCCGCGTCGCTCACCAGGTCCTGCGGTTCGGGAGGGCGCCGGGCGCGGCTCTGCCGGCTGCTGAAGGCCAGTACGCTGGCCATGCTGTCTCCGCGGGCTGCCGTCCACGCGCCACCGAGCGCTGCGGAGCCCTCTCTACTGGACAGTGGCGGCAGGTCACGGAGAATTTCACCTCGGCTTCGCGCTTATAGCACGAATACTACGCCCAGGGATGGCCGGGCTCAGGGGGCCGGCACGCGCCAATCGCCTTCCAGGATAAACCCCGCCCAATAGTAGGGGTCGCGCCAGCGCGGCTGCTGCCGCAGGTCCAGCTGGGCCTGCCGCAGGGCCGCGGCGGGGGAGCGTCCGTCGCGGAGCATGGCGCGGTAGAAGCGCTGCATCAGCTCGGCGGTGGCGCGGTCGCGCACCGGCCAGAGGCTGGCCAGCACCTGCGAGGCGCCGGCGTGGAAAAACGCGCGGGTGAGCCCCAGGATCCCCTCACCGCGCACCGTCGCGCCCAGGGCGGTTTCGCAGCCGGAAAGCACCACCAGATCGGCGCCCAGCCGCAGCCGGTAGACGTCGTCGACGCGCAGGAATCCCTCCCGCGGCCGCCCCTGCTCGTCCACCCGCGACAGCACCAGGCCGGAGAGCGCGGGGTGGCGCGTGTCGAGCACGCCGTGGGTGGCGAAATGGAGCACCCGGTAGCGCGCCAGGGCACCGGTCGTCGCCAGCTCGCGGCTGGCCTGGAAATCGAGCGCCAGCAGCACCTGGCGGTCGCCGGCCTCGGCGGCGGCCATCTGCGCTTCGCGCCGGGTCCAGGGGAGGCGCGCGAAGCTCTCGCCCGCGGCGCCACGGTCGCGCGGGGCACCGTCGGCCGGTGCCGCCATCACTGCTGCCCCAGCCGCCGCCGGCGATCGGTCTGTGGGCGCCCCGCTACCGCTTTCGCCATCCCCTGCGCCACCGCCCGCGGCGGGCTGGCGCACCCGCGGATCGGCGAGGTCGAACACCGGGTCGGCGAGCACCGCCAGGGTTTCGGGCGCCGCCGGCCGGGCGGCGCGGGCGCGCCGCAGCTCGCGGACCACCGCCGCCGACGGCAGCTCGATCACCTCGTGGGCGGCGAGCAGCGGCTGGCCGGCGGCGGTGGCGGTGGCGGCATCGCCGGCGCAGGGACCGGCGCCGCAGCCGGCTGCGAGCTTGGGGTCGGATTCGGGCGGCTCGGGCAGGGCGCCGAAGGGGACGTAGAGCAGCGCCCCGTCGGCGACCACCGCCACGCGCTTGCCGCCCAGGCTGCCGGCGACCGGCGCCAGCAGCAGCCGGCCGAGCGCCGCCAGGTCCTGCCCGGCCTCCAGCCCGGCCGCGGCGCCGCCGCCCTGGCGCGGCGCCGCCAGCTGATCGTGCACCCGGTGCGCCAGCGCCTCGATCTGCGACCGGCCGGGCAGCTCGAAGCTGGCGAGCGACCGCGCCGTCAACCGCCACAGGTGGCTGTGCGGCTCGGCCAGGAAGTACTCCAGCAGGACGGTATCGTCGTCCAGCGCCTGCTGCTGCAGATCCGCCAGGCGCACGTCCGGTTGCTGCAAGAGCGCATAGTCCGGGCTGCTGGCCGCGAGCCGCTCGGCGGCGATCTCGTAGCGCGTCGCGAGCGCCGCCAGGTCGGCGTCGAGCGCCGCCACCTCCGCCGCGCGCGCCGGCACGGCCAGGGCTTCGCCGCGCAGCGCCGCCTTGGCGTTGAGCTCCAGGCGCAGCCGCTCTTCCAGCTGCACCAGCGCCGGATCGCCCTGCCGCAGCTCGACGCGCGCCTCGCGCAGGAAGTCGAGCATGCCGCGCGCCCGCGCCCGCTCGGCCACCTCCAGGGCGCGGCCGCCCAGGCCGGCGGCGGGATCGGCGCGGTCGAGCTGCAGCAGGATGTCGATCTCCATCTCGTAGGCGCGGCGCTGCGCCGCGAGATACGCGACGCGCAGCTGGTCGCCCGCCGCCTCGGCGTGCAGCGACTCGATGCGGGTGAGCGCCTGCTCGATCGCCGTCCTGGCCGCCGCCAGGTCGCCGCGCGCCTGCTGCTGGCGCGCCATCTCTTCCAGCACGCGGATCTCGTCGGTGGCGTCGGCCGCCTGCCGCGCCAGCGCCAGGGCGGCGGCGAGCGCGCGGGCGGCGGCGGGCGCATCGCCGCCGGCGTCGACCTGCGCCAGGCCCAGCCAGGCCTCGGCCTGGCCGGCCAGGTCGGCCCCGGCGCTGGCCAGGGCGAGCGCCTGCCGCAGCTCCTCGCCGGCGCGCGCCGCCTCGCCGCCGCCAAGGTGGAGAAAGCCCAGGGTGCGCAGCGCCGCGGCCTCGCCTTCCGGGTGGGCCATGGCGCGGCTGGTGGCCAGCGCCTGCTCGGCCAGGGTCGCCGCATCCCGCGGCCGCTCCTGCGCCTGGGCGACGCGCGCCAGCAGCAGCCGGGCGCGGGCCTGGTCGCGCGGATCGCGCAGCAGCGGCAGGGCGCCCGCGAGCGCCGCCTGCGCCGCGTCGCCTTCGCCCATCTCCGCCAAGAGGCCGCCCAGGTCGACCCGCGCCAGCCCTTCGTTGGCCGGATCGTGGGCCGCGCGGTAGCTCTCGGCCGCCGCGGCCAGCGACTCGACCGCCTGGTGCACCAGGCCCAGGCGCAGATCCAGGCGCCCCAGGCGGTCCTGCGCCTCGGCCTCCAGGCTGGGGTTGTCCAGGCCGCGCGCCAGGGCGAGGGCGCGGGTGAAGTCGTCCAGCGCCTGGGTGGCGCGCCCCTCGCGCTCGTCGGCGCCGCCCAGGGCGTCCAGGATCAACGCCTCCCCCGAGCGGTCGCCCTGGGCGCGGTAGATGCCCATCGCCCTCTCGAAGGCGGCGCGCGCCCCCGGCAGGTCGCCCAGGTCGGCCTGCAAGCGCGCCAGGTTGTAAAGGGTGTGCGCCACGCTGTAGGGCCGGTCCGCCGCCTCCTGCAGCGCCAGCGCCTGGCGGAAGGCGGCCAGGGCGCCGCGGGTGTCGCCCTGGTAGCGCCGCACGCGGCCGATCTGGTGCAGCGCCTTGCCCTCGCCGCCGCGGTCGCCCAGCTGGCGCCAGAGGTCGGCGGCGCGGGCGAAGAGCGGCGCCGCGGCGGCGGGCTGGTTGGCCAGGATCTCGCTTTCGCCCGCCAGGTAGCAGGCGGCGGCCTCGCCGCCGCGGTCGGCCAGGCGGCTCCAGGTGGGCAGCGTGCCGCGGCTCAGCTCCAGGGCCCTGGCCAGGTCGTCCGGGCTCCCCTGGTAGAGATGCTCGACGGCGGCGGCCAGGTCGGTTTCGGCGGCGGTGCGCAGGCGGTCCGCGGCGTGCGCCGGCCGGCGCGCGGCGAGGACGATGCGGTAGCTCCCCGCCGCCGCCTCGGTGGCGCTCTGCGGCGCGACCTCGAAGGTGTAGCGACCGCCGCCGGCGGCCACCACCGCGGCCGCCAGGTCGCCGTAGCGGTCGCTCGGGCTGGTCACCCGCAGCACCTCGGCGCCGGCCGGCGAGCGCACGACGATGCGCAGCGCCGCGCCCTGCATGGTGACCACCACGCGCGCGTAGTCGTCCGCGGCCAGATCGACGGTGTAGGCGTGGGCCGGCAGCCGGCGGGCGTCGCGGTCCAGGCTGACGCCAGGCTCCAGGGGCTCGGGTGAGTCTGCGGGTGAGGCGACGGACGGGATGGCGTTGCCGGCGAGCGCCGGCGCGACGAGCAGCAGGAGGAACGGCAGGAGGACCGCGAAGCGGCGCCGCGGGCTCAGGCCGGCGCGCTGGCGGCGTCGGCGGCCTGGTGCGCCCGCGGGCGAGGATCGACGCTCAGTATGCCTGGACGCCGCCATAGACGGTGGTGCACAGCGGGTGGCCCGGGACGTCGCCGTCGGGGTCGTGCACCTCCGGTTGGTGCCGGTGGCGGAAACACACCATCAGCAGGTGCCGGGCGGCGGCGTCGAGCGGCAGCGCCAGACCGCCGACGCTGTGCTGGCTGTTGCCGCGCAGGTCCAGCTCGGCCACGTACCTGAACTCCAGGCCGCCGCTGGGCTGCGGCTCCGGCTTGATCGGGTAGAAGTTCGGCTCGATGGTCAGCTCGTTGCGGGCCAGCCGGAGGGCGCCCGAGCGCGTCAACGGCCGGCTGTCGTCGAGCGGCATCTGGGTGCGCATGCCGAAGTCGCACTCCTTGTCCAGAACGGGCATCGTTTTGCGGCTCTCGCGCGTGGCGATGAAGAGGTCGCGGTTGCCGTAGCGGCTGCTCTCGCTGTCGAAGTCAACGCCGTCGCCCTCCGAGTCGTCCCGGCTGACGTGGCCGAGCAGCGCCTGTACTCCCAGCTGCGGCTCGTTGAGAAAACCCAGCCGGGCGAAATGCCTGTCTTGCGCCCCGACGTAGGATTCCTGTCCGAGGAGATGGTGTTGCAGCGAGATCGTCAGCGGGTCGCCCGCCAGCTCGAAGGTGGCGCGGAAACGCCCGTCCTCCCAGGCGATCCGCAGCGCCGTCACCGGCGCCTTCAGCACCGCGCCGCGGGGTCGATCTGGATTGAGGGTAAAGCGGTGCAGCTCCCAGACGTCGGCGTTGTCGTGTGTTTTCATTTCGGCCAGGGCTCCTTCCTCGAGCGCATCTCGCGTTGAACGATCAGAGTGTCAGCGAACAATCGATACCCAAAGTCCAGCGGATCGCCGGCGGCCGCCTGGCACAGCCGTCCGTCTGCGTCGAGCGAGGCCAAAAAGTATAGCAGCGGCCTGCTGCGCGCACCGGCGGCATCGGCGCACCTGGCGCCATGGGCGGCATCGGCGCCATTGGCGGTGTTGGCGGCATGGGCGGCTGCGGCGTCATCGGAAGCCTGCGGCGGCGCCCGCCCGGCGTAGCGGCGGGGGCCGGTCGCCCCCCTCCGGCACCGGCGGCGGCGAGCCCGCCCGGCGCCGCCAGAACGGCGACGCCGGCCACCGCCTCTCCAGGGCATAGTGGGCGGCCCGCTGCGCCAGGTAGTCCGCATAGGCGGCGCGGCCGTCCTGCCGCCGCCGCTCGCCCGCCAGGATCGCCGCGGCGCAGGCGCGCCCCGAGCGCAGGGCATGATCGATCCCCTGTGCCGCCAGCGGATCGGTGGCCGCCGCGGCATCGCCGGCCAGCCACAGTCCGGCGCCGCCGCCGACCGTCAGGCAGCTCGCGGCGCCGCGCGTCACCAGCCGCCGCGGCGGCGACCAGCCGCGGACGCGGCGCTCGGTGTGGACTGGCGCCGGCCGCCGCCGCCGCGGCCGCCAGCATGCGGTCGAAGCGGCGGCGGTCCAGGTGCCAGGCGCAGCCCTGCGGGTCGAACAGGTGATCGCGATGGGTGAGGGCGCCGTCGCCCCAGGCGGAGCAGACGCCGAAGCCTGGCAGGTGCGCCGCCGCGGCGAAGCGCCGCCACAGGCCCAGCGCCGCCAGCTGGGCGCCGGTTGCGGGCGGCGCGGTTTCGCCCAGGCGCTCGCCCCGATAGTCCGACCCCTCGACCAGCGCCACCCGCGCGCCGCCGCGCGCCAGCTCCAACGCCGCGGCGGCGCCCGCCGGGCCGCCGCCCAGCACCACCACCTCGGCCGCCGCGGTGCCGCCCGTCACGCCCCGCCGACCTCCGGCAGCTGGCGCTCGACTTCCAGGTATTCGGGCGCCACGGCGGTGCCCAGATTGCGCACCACGCCCAGGCCGTTCCAGTCGCTGACCATCTGCAGCGCGCCGTCCTCGTTGGCGACCGAGCGCAGGTAGATGGGCCGGCGGTACCTTCCCCGCGCCTCGCGACCGATCAGCGCGTCCACCGCGGCAAAGAACGCCTCGTCGCCGCGAAACTCGCGGCCGGCGAGCGGGCGCAGCGCCGCGACGGCCGCCGCCGGCACGCCGTCGGCCTGCATGCCGGCCAGGCCCGCCGGCGTCACCAGGAAGACCGTCACGTCCGGGATGCCGCGCGCCCATTCGACCTGGCGGAAGCGGTCGGCGGCGGTCCGCACCACCAGGGGGCGCGTCGCCGGCCACCAGGCCAGGGCCATCTGGTGCGGCGTGTCGCGGTCGATGGTCTGCGACGAGCACTCGAAGAAGTCGGCCTGCCAGGGCAGCGCCATCCGCTTGCCGAGGTCGCCCGGCTCGACGCCCGCCGCCAGGTCCTCGTCGAGGCTCAGGCCGCCGCCCGCCGCCAGGCGCCGCGGGCGGATGCGGAAGGGCGCGGCATAGATCCGCCGGTCGCGCGCGATCCAGGTCATCTCGATGCCCGGCGTGAAGGCGGCGCCGACGCAGTTTTCGAGCACCGCCCGGTCGAGCGCCGCGCCGGGGCCCGGCGGCCGCGCGGCGGCGCCGGCCACGAAGCGGCCCGCCACCCACTGTTCGAGCAGGAAGTACTGGGTGCGCGTCAGCGTCGCGCAGCGCTCGACCAGCACCGAGCTCATCTCGGGGTTGTCGCCGGCCAGCAGCGGCATCAGCCAGTGCAGGCCGTCCTCGCTGCGCACGCGGTTGGGGCTGCCGGCGGGCCGGATGCGGTCGAAGTAGTAGCGCCGGTGGCGCTCCTGCGCCGGATCGGGGTTGCCCAGCGCCTCGAGGTCGTAGAGGTGGGCGTGCGGCGGCAGGCGCGCCTGGCGCGCCTCGCCGTGGCCGGTCACCCAATGCAGCGCCGCGCTGCGCGCCAGGATGGGCCGCACCTCCCGCTCCCAGCTGGGCCGGTAGTCGCGGTTCCAGGCGCCCTGGCGAAAGATCTCCGGCGCGTGCCCCAGCTCCCGCACCGCCACGTCGTACATCGCGTCCCAGAGGGTCACGGTGTTGGCGATCTGCGGCGCGTAGTCGGGCGGCGCCACCACCGCCCAGGCCGCCTGGGCCGCGATCCGGCCGCCGCTGCGCAGCACCACGACCGCGGTGACCGGACCGTCCGCCGTGTCGTCGAACCAACCGTCGTTGTTCGAGTAGTGGCGGATGCGCGGCGGCGGCGCCATCGAGCCGGAGCGGCCGAGCCCGCCCAGCACCAGCAGGCCGCCGGCGGCGTCGGTGCGCATCTCGCCCAGGGTGTCGATGGAGAAGGGGGCGAGCGCCGGCGGAAACGTCTGCGGGTAGCCGGGGTCGCCGGTGCCGCGGGCGAAGGCGGCGCGCCGGTTGGCGCCGGCGAGCGTGCGCGGTCCCGGATCGACGATCAGCTTGCGCCGCGCCGCCGGGTCGGTGATTGCGGCGTTGCGCAGCGGGTGCGTCGGAGCGTAGCCGGACTCGCCCTCCTTCTGCCGGAACTCGTACCAGATGGCCTTCTTGTTGGCCAGGTGGACCGTCCATTCGATGGCCGCCACGCCGTCCTCGCCGGGGCGCACCGGCCGGCCAGGATCGCCAGGCCCGTCATAGGCGTGGACGCGGAAGCGGCAGCCGCCGCGCCGCAGGCGGCCGCTCGCGTCGCGGAAGCGCTCCACCTCGCGCCCGTCCTCTTCGGTAGGCAGGCCGCCCGCCACCTCGGGAGTCAGGAAGTGGCTGTCCGGGCTGTTGCCGACGCGGGCGATGCCGATGCCGGGGTGAACTCTGTACTCAGTCATCGTGCGCCTCCTGGCGTGTCGTTCGCCGCGGCGGCGGCGCCTGCGGCGCCGGCGGCGTTGGGGGTGCTGGCGGCGGCGCGGCCGCGCAGCCAATCGGCGAGCAGGCCGGTGCCGCGGGCGGCGTCGTAGTACTCGCCGGTCAGGCAGCGCGCGACCGCCGCGCGCTCCTCCGGGGTGAGGCGCGGCGCCGGTCCCGGCCCCTGCTGCGACATCGGCGGCATCCAGCCCTGGGCGACGTGCACCGGCACCAGCGGCATGCTGGCGCCGGTCGTGGGATGGAGCAGGATCTCCAGGTCCTGGTCGCTGCGCAGCGCCTGCGGGTAGTTGATGTTGCCCAGCAGGGTCGGCGAATGGCAGCGGGCGCACTGCATGGCCTCGCGCAGCCTGGGGAAGGAGGCGGCGCCGACCGGCGCGGCGCAGCGCGCCAGCTGTTCGTCCGGGCGCGGCGCGCCGACCGGGCCGAGCGCCGGGCCGAAGCCTGCGGTGTCCATGTGGCGGCGGCCGGCGCCGTCGCCGCCGAAGTCGGGCGGGCCGTAGGCGGCGATCTTGTCGTTCAGCCAGCGGGGGATCTCGCCGTCGCCGTCGCCCTTGACCACCAGCCTGCCGTCGGCGCCAAAACCGTACTCTGCGAGCGGGTGGATCGGCAGCACCGCCACCTTGTGGCAGTCGTAGCAGTTCTCGGTCTCGTGTCCCGCCTCCAGGCGCGTCTGCAGCTCGATCGTGCCGTCCGGCTTGTAGACCCGCCAGTGGTCGACCACCGCCGTCACCACCGGGCTGCCGGGCGGCGCCGCCGCCGGCGGCCGGCGCACGGCGACGACCGACAGGCTGAAGATCTGGTTCTTCCGCTTGTGGTCGCGCATGTCGGGCGTGGCGATGCCGAACTGCACCCACTGCTCGGGCTGGGCGCCGCGCTCGTCGGCCGGGATGTAGATGAAGAACCGGCCGTAGGTGGTCCGGTCGGGGGTCTTCAGGAAACGTGACTTGTAGAGCAGCGTCACCCAGCGCTCGGCGAGCGGCCGGCCGGCGTTGCGGCGGTCGACGATTTGCTGGGCTTGGCGATACCGCGCCGGGTCGCTCACCGCCGCCAGGAACTCCTGGCTGGTGAGCGGCGCCGGCAGCGCGATGTCGCGGCGCACCGTGTCCAGGTAGGTGCGGTCGGCGACGCGGAAACCGAACTTGTGATCGGGCAGCGAGCTGATGCCGGCGGCGGCGGCGAAGCGCTTGAGGTTGGCGACCACGGCGCCGCCGGGGGTCCCTTCTCCCAGCCGCTCCGGGCAGCGGGCCTGGGCGGCGGCGATCCCTTCCTGGATGCGCCACGCCAGGCGCGCCACCCTGTCGACTTCCAGGTAGCGCTCGCCGCCGGCCTGGCGGGTGGGGGTGAGCAGCTGCCGCACGGCGCCGTCGCGCCACGCCGCCAGCTCCGCCGGGCTCATGGTGCACAGCGCCGCTTCGCCGCAGCCGCGCGGCGCGGCCAGCAGCACGCAGGCAAGGGCCACCGGCAGCAGGGTGAGCAGACGCCGCCAGCGGCTCATGACGCCTCCTCCTTGCTGCCGGGCTCGACGATGCGCACCCGCTGCATCATGCCCACGTCTTCGTGCACCAGGATGTGGCAGTGCATGACGAAGTCGCCGGGAAAGCGCACTTACCGGGTGCGCAGGCGCACGCCGTCGGCGGTGGACGGCACGACCACCACGTCCTTCCACATCGGCGTGCGCAGCGCCTTGCCGTTGATCGACAGCACCAGGAACGGGTTCACGTGAATGTGGAACGGGTGGATCATCGGCTCGGCGTGACCGTGCTCGCCGACGAAGGGGTCGGCGGTCAAGTGCCAATCCTCGACCGTGCCGACCACCGGCCGGTGCGCGATCTCGTTGCCGTCGTAGCGCCTGCCGTTGATCCCCCAGCGATACCGCCAGTAGGACGGGCAGGTCGCGCGCTCCTCGCGGATGCGCTCGATGGTGAAGCGCACGTCGCGCGTCCTGACCGGCGCGCCGGTGATGCGGTGGCCGGAGTCCGGGAGCTTGCGCGGCGGCGACAAGACGCTGGCGACCATCCGGGTGGTGCCGCGCCGCTGGCCCGCGCCGCCGCCGCCGCGTGCAGCGCCGGCGGCATCGCTCCCAGGCCAGCCTCGTGCGCCAGGTAGCGGTCGTACTCAAACGGGAAGTCGGGAATCAGCGCGGTGACCGGCGCCGCCGCGAGCAGCCCCCGCCGGGCTGCCGGTTGCAACGCAGACACCAAGGGTGGAATCGCTACGGACACGTTCTCCTCCTGGCTCCGCCCGCGGCAGGGCCGCGGCCTGGGCGCGCTACGCGGATCTCATCTCTGTCAGTGGAGGGAGGAGTCGAATTCTTGCAGCCGCCCGCCGAGACGGGCGCTGCCCAGAAGCGCAGCTACTTGGGGCCGGTTCGCAGCCAGTTACGCCGGCACGTCGTCGAGGCCCCAGTTCCGCAGGGCGAAGGTGGCTCCGTGGACGACGCCGGTGCCCGTGGCCAGCGTCAGCTTGCGCGCCCGCACGTCGTCGCGATAGGTCGCGCTGGCCGCATCGGCCACGGCGTTGGCGATGAGCTCCCGCAAATCCTGCTCGTTGGCGGCGGGACGCTGGGCCAGCCGACTCTGGATCTGGGTCCGGGCGGCGGCCTTGACGCCGCCGTTCTGGACATGGATGTCGAACGCCAGGGCCAGTCCGAGCTCGGTTTTCAGGCCGAAAGCGCTCGCGGTCTTGAGAGCGGCCTGAAAGTAGTTGCTGTCCGCCAGCGCAAGCTGCGCCGCCTGCACCTCCGCAATGGCGCCAAAGGCGCCGAATCCCGAGCGCCACGGCTCGGCCAGCTGCAGTTTGTTGCCGCCCAGGCTGCACGAGTCGGCGAAGGCGAGCTGCTGGGGCAGCGGCTCCTTCAGGATCCGCAGCAGTTGCTCGCCGTTGGCGCCGAACGCCTGCCGCACAAGGTCGGGGCGGGTTGCCTGGATCTGCAATACGACCTGGTTGAGCGAGCCGCTCGCCAGGTTGAAGCCGATGATGCCCCAGGTGATGCCGGCGCCATCGAAGTTGCCCTGCGCGAGCGTGAAGTCGTGCCCCTCGAACGTGGCGGTGACGCCCAGGGCGCGATCCCGGATCGCCGGCACCGGAGCGCCCATGAGCGCCTGCCAGGTGTCCGCATCCACGGCTCCGGTCGCGTCGAGCTTCCGCGCGGTCTGGAACGCCTTGACCGCGGCGCTGGTCGCCGCCCCGAAAACTCCGTCGACATTCGCGCCGGTGAGACCGAGCTGGCGCTGCATCCGCCGCACGATCTCGCCGCGGGCGCCCTGGGAGAAGAAGACCCTGGCCATGGTGGTACCTCCTGTCGAGCGGCTCCGTGATCCTTGCTTAAGACGATACTAACAGCCGGGCGCCCTCGACGGCGGCGGGGGCACTATGTCCTTATGGCAATCCATGCCGCAAGTTCCTTAACAAGGAGGTACTTGATGTCGCGAGTCTTCGCCGCTCTCAACCGCCGCGTCGCGTTGATCGTGCTCGCATTTGGTCTTGTCACCGCCGCGCTCGTGCTGGATCCGCCGCGCGCCAACGCCCAGATCCACTGCGGTGAGGGGGAGAGGGCCATCGACCTGATCGACTATTACAGCAGCCCGCAGGAGACCGAGTTGGTGGGACAGTGCAAGCAGTCCTGCAGCGGTGGGGAAACCTGCACCGGCCAGGTCACCCAATATTCCAGCGTGATCATGTACGCCTGCTGCCCCGCCTAGCCCGCCATCGAAGAGGTGTTGCGACCGTTCGACACCGTCCGCCCGGGCCACCGGCGCGGGCGGCGCGGTCCGCGTCACTCCTTCGCCGGGAGGGCCTCAGGGGAGTGGGTCAATTCGAGCTGCAGGCCTTCGCTGCCGAGCCCTTCCAGGAAGCGCGGTGCATCGAACAGTTCGCCCGGCGCAAAAACGCCGCCCCGGTCGATAGGATCATCGAGGATGCGCTCGGCGGCCGCGACGACGAGCGGTGCCGTGAAGGCATAGATATCGCGCCCGCGCGCCGTGGCGCGGCGCGTGCCGCCTTCGCGGTGCACGGTCACTTCGATCAGGAACGTCTGCGCCGAGCGGCCCGACGCGTCCGCCGCCACCGGAGACGGGGTAGCCGGGTCGCGCAGATCGCGTATGGAACTGGTGTTGAGATAGGTATGAAGGTCGGACACCTGCAAGTGGCGCCCGATCAGGATCGTCTCGGTCAAGGGCGACTCGACCACTTCCTGCATGCCGAAGGGTGCGGCGAAGGTCCACGACGTGGTCGGCGCCGGATCGGCGATCGGCGTCAGGACGCCGCCGGCGAGGACGCGGCGGCGGGCCGTGTTGCGGGCGCCGGTGCGCCGGGTGCCCTGCGTCGGGCGCCAGCTATCCAGGGCGATGCCGATGCGGATCTCCTGCGCCCGCGGCCAGTCGCCCATGGCAGCGGTCGCCAACAGGTCGCAGAGACCGCCGAAAAACGCCATCGCGGGCAGCACGATCACGCCCGCGCTCTGTGCCGGCGTGGCAAAACGCTCGAACGTCGCCAGCGCGCTCGCCTGCTCGGCCGTCACGTCCAGGTAGTGAACGCGGGCGCGCAGCGCCGCCTCGATCAAGGGTTCGGCCGTGTCCAGAAACGGCCCTGCGCAGTTGATCACCGCCGCCGCGCCGGAGAGGGCGCGGTCGAGCGACCGGGGATCTTCGATGCCGGCAACCCTGAAGGCGGAAAAACCGGCCGCTGCCAGCTTCCCTTCATCGCGGCCGATGGCGATCGGCGTGAAGCCTCGTTGCGACAGCTCCGCTCCCACAAATCTGCCCGTATGCCCGGCAGCGCCGTACACGGCAACCGGCGGCTTCGCCCCCGCTGCTTGCTCATTCTGAGTGCCCATCGATCTCACCCTCCAGAGTGCATGCTACTGGTCCTGGCACTGGCCGGAATCGAACAGTGCGGCGACGCCGCAGGTGGAGGTGAACATCTTGTGAGCGGAATGGCTCACTCCCGGCACGAACCACAGCCGCTGGTTCCAGCCGGCGGCGTGGCGGGCGTGAAGATAGGCATAGTAGGCTTGGCCGCGCGCAAAGCGATGCGGCCCCTGCGCCCGTCCGCTGCACGTGACGTCGAGATCCTTTTCGTGAGGATCGGTATCCGCGGTGCCCAGCAGATAGATGACCTCCCGCTGCACGTAGTCGGCTTCCATCTGCGCCCAGCTGTTGTCCGCGCCCAGCTTGACGTAGGGGACCGGATCGGCCGTGCCGTACTTCCACTGGTTGAACCCGCGACAGAACGCGGCGCCGCGGAGCAGCGCTCCCTTGCCGTCGGGAGCGGGCCGTTCGTCGCTGAAGTACAGATAGGATGACGGATTGGCAACCACGAAGCGGAGATGGATGCCGGCGCGGAAGATGGCCGCCGGCGCCCGGCCCACCACCGCATATCGCTGGACCAGCTGCGCGCCGCCGGAGTGCCCAGCCAGGACCACCGTCTTGAGATTCGGGAACGTCGAGCGGTCGGCGAGCTGAGCGAGCACGGCGTCGATGACCTCGAAGGACCCCATGGCGACGGGCGCGACGGCCGGAACGCCGGACTCCCAATCGGTTCCCCGCCAGCGCAGCACGTCCGGAGCAAGCTGATGCGCGCCGACGTCCTGCTCATCCAGGAATTGAGGCGCGATGAACACCGTATCCCGAGCCGCCGCGCCGGCAAGGTCCGCCGCGGCCCGAGCCGTGCGATAGTAGCCTTCGACGTCCCGTCCCTTGCCATGAAAGATGATGACCGCGCGCGCGATCTGCGGCTGCGGCTTCGACCAGTCGAGCGAAATGAGATAGGGCGCCACGCCCGCCCCCTGAGCGGTCGCGATGCGCAGGCCCTGGCTGCCGACCGCGGCGACCGCCGCCGGCCGTCTCGCCGCCCCCATCACCATCGGCAGCAACGCCAGGCCCAGCACCGGCCTCAACCTCCAGACGCCTCGCCCCCCAACCGGCGAGCCGGCACGCTTCACGGCACGCTGCATCGCCATGCAGTCACCTCGCCAAGGTCCGTTCGATCGCCATCCCTCACCGAGCGGCATGTCCCCAAACAGGATCATAGCTTGAGCGCGCAACCCGGACGGGAAGCCCGGAGGCCAGCCCGCGCTCCCGGCGCTCTCAGCGCTCCCAAGCCGGGCGCAACCCAGCGCCGCTACCGGTCCGGTAGCAGCGCGATCGCGGAGCGCAGCAGCGGATCGAGCGCGGCCGCGCGCGACAGCGCGGCGTGGGCGCGCGCCGCAGCCTGGCGCTGTTCCGCGGGGGAGGCGGCCTGGCGCGCGGCGGCCAGCTCCAGGATGCCCTGCAGACGCTCGCCGTCGGCCATGCGCGGGTGGAGCGCCAGCGCCTTCTGGATCGCGGCACTGCCGCGAGAGATGGCGGCGGGGCAACCGTCGCCGGCGGCGCCCAGCCGCTGGGCAGGCGGTCGCCGGAGGACGGTGATTCCGGGCTCGCAGCGCAACTCCTCGACCGTCGCCAGATCGGCCCAGGACAAGGCGTCGGTGTCGTTGGCGGCGAGCGACGCGCGGACGTCGCGTTCGGCGGCGGCCAGCAGCCGAGCAGGAGCGCCGCCGCGGCTCAGGGACCAGCGTGCCGCCACGATTGCGAGGTCGGCGCGGGTGCGGATCACCTCGGCGTCGTTGGGGTTGAGCGCCAGGCTGGCGTCCACCTGGCGGCGCCCCTCGGCGATCGCCGCGGCCGGGTCGACCCCCCGTGCGCACAGGTAGTCCGCGACATTGAGCGAACCGGTGGCAAGGTTGCTCAGCGGGTCGGGGTCTTTAGGATTGAGCTGCCGCGCCGCTTCCAGCTCCTGGCGCGCCTGCTCGACCACCGGACGCGGATCGGCTCCGGCCTTGGTTTCGTAGCGGGCGCGGGTGAGCAGGGCGGCGCCCAGGTTCTGGTGCGCCGAAGGGTAGCGCGGCTGGAGCGCCAGCGCGCCGCGATAGCTGGCCACCGCCTGCGCCAGGTCGGGGCGCGGGTCCAGACCGTTGTCCAGCGCGTATTCGCCCGCCAGCTCGTAGGCGTTGCCCAGGTTGGAGTAGGCCTGGAACGTGCGCGGGTTGATCGCCAGGGTGCGGCGGTAGCTGGCCTCGGCGGCGGCCAGCAGCGGCCGCGGGTCGTGCCCGTGCAGCCGGTCGTAGGCGGCGCGCTGGAACAGGGTGTAGGCCAGCCGGTGGTGGAGGTTGGCGACCGACGGGTCGATTGCCAGGCCGCGCCGGAAGCTCGCCGCGGCGCTGTCCAGGGCGGGAGTGGGGTCCAGGCCGCGGCCGATCTGGTACTCGCCCAGCGCCAGCTGGGCAAAGCCGAGCTGCTGGTGCGTCACCGCCGAGCCCGGAGCCAGGGTTGCCGCCTGTTGGCCGTCCGCCAGGGCGCGCGCGAAGCAGCGCGTCGGGTCGCCCCCATGTTCCGCCTGGTAGCGCCCCATGCGCAGCCACGCTTCGGCGCGCCGTCGCACCAGGTCGGCCGCCGCCGGCGTGCCGCTGCCGTCGGGCGCGGCCAGGGCCGTGGTGGTGGCGGCGACCACCGCGTCGAAGGCGCCCGCCGGGTCCACCCCGTGGTCTTCACGGTCCAGTCCGATCACCAGGTACGCCTGGGCCAGGGCGCCTTGCGCCGCGACGCTCTGCGGATCGGCCGCCAGGGCCGTGCCGCACGCCGAGCGCACGGCCCCCAGGGCGGTTTCGAGCGCCTCGCCCGAACCGCCGCGAGCCCAGGCCAGGTCCAGCGCCGCGGCTTCCAGCGAGCAGCGCGCGGCCAGGATCTCCGGCGCGCTGCGGGCGACCGCCGCGGCCGCCGCATCGTCGCTCCGCCCGGCCGCCAGCCATGCCGCCGCACCCTCGTAGTCGCCGCGCTCGCGCGCCTCGCGCCCGAGCTGCAGGTGGACGTCGCCCATCAGCAGGCCGGCCTCGAAGTGGCCGGGATCTTCGGCAAAGGCGCGCGCCGCATGCCGCACCGCTGCCGGCAGGCGGTGCTCGGCCAGGGCCAGCAGCGCCAGCAGGTACTGCCGGCTCTCGCCGGGCGCGCCGCGGCTGGCGGCCAGCGCTGCCCGCGCCGGCGCCAGGAACTTCCGTTCCGCCTCCTGGCGGCGGGCGCGGCGCAGGTCTTCGTCCGCCAGGTCCGATTCGCGCTCGATCTGCGACTGGTAGCGTTCGGTCAGCACGCGGCCCAGCGCGTAGGCAACCTCGGGAGCGCGATACCCGAGATCCCACGCCGCGCTCAGCTCGCGATGGGCCTCCTCCAGCCGGTGCAGCGCCAGGTAGCCCCGCCCTAGCGCATAGTGGCCGGGGCCGCGCGCCAGGTCGCCCAACCGCTCCGCCTGCGCCGCCAGCTGGCGCATCCGCTCCTGCACCAGCCGCTGATCCGGCCGCACGTCGTGGAGCGGCAGCAGATACGCGATGCGCAGAGTGGTTTCGATCTCCTGCACCTGCCTGCCGAAGCGCTGCGCCGCCAGCGCCGACTCGCGGGCGCGCCACTGCGCGCGCCAGCCGAACAGCGCCAGCCCGCCCAGCGCCACGACGCCCAGCGCGCCCACAGCCGTCGCCGCGCGATGCTTGCGCAGCCGCTTCGCCGTGCGGTACCACCAGCCGGCCGGCCGCGCCGACACCGGGTCGCCGTCCAGGTAGCGGCGCAGGTCGGCCGCCAGCGCCCGCGCCGAGTCGTAGCGCCGCTCCGGCTCGCGCTCCAGGCATTTCATGACCACCCGCTGCAAATCCGGCGGCAATCCCGCCGCCCGCCGCCCGATGGGCGTCACCTCCGCCTGCAGCAGCCGCAGCAGCACTTCGCTCGCCTGCCCCTTGCCGAACGGCGGCTGGCCGCACAGCAGCTCATACAGCGTCGCCCCCAACCCCCACACATCCACCCGGCGGTCGATCGCCGCCGCGCCCGCCTGCTCGGGGGCCATGTAGTAGAGCGACCCCACCGCCAGCCCCACCCGCGTTTCATGCGGCGCCGCGGTATCGCGCGCCACGCCGAAATCCGCCACGTACGGATGCGGCTTGCCGTCCTCGCCCCGCTCGATCAGGATGTTGCCCGGCTTGAGGTCGCGGTGGATCAGTCCGGTGCGGTGCGCCGCATGCACCCCCTCGGCAACCTGGCGCATCACCTCCGCCAGCTGCTCGACGCTCATCTCCGCCGCCGCCTCGCCCAGGCTGCCCCCGGCCACCAGCTGCATCGCGATGTAAGGCCGGCCCGCTACGTCGCCGGCGTCATACACCTTGCACACATTGTCGTGCTCGATTCGCGCCTGCGCCCGCGCCTCGCGCAGCAGCCGCTCGACCGACGCCCCGTCCTGGGCGACCAGGCACTTGAGCGCCACCGGCCGCCGCAGCAAGGTGTCCCACGCCTTCCACACCCGCCCCATGCCGCCCGACCCCAGCAGCGCCTCCACCCGATACCGCCCCCACTCGCCCCCGCGCTCAGGCCCCTCCGCAGGCCCGCCGCCCACCTGCCAGCGGCCCTGGTCGCCGGCGTCCGTCGACGCGTCGCCACTGCTCGCCCGCTCCGCCACGGCTTCTCCCTGATTGAGATGTGCCCACCAGCATACCGCGGGCGCGGATGCCCGGTCAGAGGCGCACGATGCCGCGGCGGATTGCTGTCAGCACGGCTTCGGTGCGGTCGCGCACGCCCAGCTTGTCGTAGATGCTGAGCACGTGGGTCTTCACCGTGCCTTCGCCGATATGGAGGTGGAGGCCGATCTGGCGGTTGCTCTTGCCGGCGGCGATGCCGCGCAGCACCTCGATCTCGCGCGGGCTCAGGCCGGGGCCGGCGGTGGCGCGCGCGGCCAGGCGGGTCGCGGCGGCGGCCGACAGATGGCTGCCGCCGCCGGCGACGGCGCGCACGGCGGCCAGCAGCTCGGCGGTGGCGCAATCCTTCAGCAGGTAGCCGCGGGCGCCCTTGGCCAGCGCCTGATAGATGCTTTCGTCGCCGTCGTAGGTGGTCAGCACCAGGATGCTGGCGGCGGGGAACTCGCGGCGGATGGCGGCGATCGCCTGTACGCCGTCCATGCCCGGCAGCGCCAGGTCCATCAGCGTGACGTCGGGTTGCAGCTCGCGGTAAGAGCGCACCGCCGCGTCGCCGTCGCCGGCGGCGCCGACGACGGCGATGTCGGGCTGATAGTCCAGCACGGCGGTCAGGCCGTCGCGCACCACGGCGTGGTCGTCCACCACCAGCACGCGGATCGGCGGCGAGCTCATGCGATCGGGATGGTCGCCAGCACGCGCGTGCCGCGCGCCGGTGCGCTGTCGATGTGCAGCTCGCCGCCCAGCTGGCGAGCCCGCTCCGTCATGTTGCGCAGGCCGCAGCCGGCGCCACCGGCGCCGTCGGACGCGCCGGTGGCCGGCGCGGCGGCCGCCGCCCGCGGCAGTGCCGCGATGCCGCAGCCGTCGTCGGCGATCTCGAGCGTGGTGGCGTGCGGCAGATAGCGCAGGTGGATCTCGATGCTCGCCGGCCGCGCGTGGCGCACGGCGTTGGTCATCGCCTCCTGGCCGATGCGCAGCAGGTGGGCTTCGACCTCGTCGGACAGGGCGTAGGGCGCGCCCTCCAGGTGGGAGGAAAAGCGAATGCCAGCACCGGCGGTCAGCTGCTCGCCGATGTGCGCCATCGCCGCCAGCAGGTCGCCGCCGGCGAGCGGCCCCGGCCGCAAGCCGCGCACCGAGCGGCGCGCCTCGTCCAGGCTTTCGCGCGCCAGCCCGCGCGCCCGCGCCAGGTGGGCGCGGGCGGCGGCGGGGTCGGCGTCCAGCCGTACCTCGGCGGCGTTCAACTGCTGCACGATGCCGGTGAACCCCTGCGCCAGGGTGTCGTGGATCTCGCGCGCGAAGCGGGTGCGCTCGGCGACGACGGCGCTGCGCTGGCGCTCTTCGAGCAGGCGCTCCGAAGCCACCAGGCGCTCCAGGTGCTGTGCCGCGAGCCCCACCAGCCAGCCGGCGCCGGCGTAGATCGCGCACCAGCCGAGCGCCAGCAGCCAGTCGCCGCCGATCGCCCAGGTCACGAACAGCAGCAGCAGGCAGCAGACGAGCGTCCAGGTGCGCACGAAGTAAGCGCCGACGAGCAGGCCGCAAAGCAGGATGGTGAGCACCAGCAGGCCGCCGGCGAAATGGCGCAGGCCGTAGTGGGCGATGGTAAAGGCCGCCGCGTGGCTGGCGGCGACCAACACCAGGGTGGCCGCGCTCAGGGTGTGCCGGCGGTGGGTGAACCAGGCGGCCAGGAGCAGCAGCGACGCCGGCTCCAGGATGGCCCAGAACAGGGTGGCGGCGCCGGCCCGCGCCCACCACAGCACCAGCGCCTGGCACCCCAGGGCGGCCGCCACCGCCGCCAGGATCGGCCGCAGCAGGCGGGCGCGCAGCGGCTCCTCGCGGGCGAGCCGCTGCGCGGTCAGGCCGTAGACCCGCCAGGTCCAGCGGCGGCGGTCGGTCAGTCGGCCGGCGTCCATGCCCACCCCGTGGCCATCTGCGCGAGCAGCCGCGGCGCCTCCGCGCCGGTGCCGGTCAGGACCCAGAGCGAGTTGCCGACGGCCGCCACCATTCGCACCTTGTCCGGCGACGATACCAGCTGCGCCGGAGCACCGTCGAGCGCCGCGGGGCGGGCGGCCGCGCCGGTGGCGGGGGAGAACTCGGCGAGCAGGCGGGCGACGGCCTGGGCGCGGTCGCCGCGCGGCGCCACGAGCTCCACCTGGACGCTCGCGGTGGGGGTGGTCACCGCCACCACCGTGGCGTCGGGGTAGATCGCGTCCAGCTTCGCAAAGCTGCTGCCGGCCGGCTTGTGCAAGGCGAACCCGAGCCAGGGGTTGCGGTAGGTGTCGCCGGCGACGGTGAAGCCGGGTGCGCCGGCCGGGACCCGGTGGACGCGGCCGGCGGCGGTGTAGGCGAGCACCTGCACCTCCAGGTTGCCGTAGGCCTGGGCGGCGGCGGCGATCGCCGCGCTCAGGTTGTCGTCGCCGGTGTAGCTGCCGAACTGGAAGCGGGCGGCGTCGGCGACGCCGGGGGCGTACAGCGCGGCGTCGAGCGGCAGCCAGGCGCGGCCGATGCGCACCTCGGTCCAGGCGTGGCCGCCCCAGATGCCGTCCACGTAGGCGTAACCCATGGCGATGCGCGCCGGGATGCCGGCCGCGCGCTCCAGCGCCGCCAGCAGCACGGCAAAGGCGATGCAGGTGCCGCGGCGGTTGCGCGCCACCTCGGAGGCCGGTGCCAGCGCGATGCCGAGGTCGAACTCGACGTGTGCCGCGGTCCAGTCCTGCAGCGCCCGCGCCGCGTCCAGCGGCCGGGCGGCGGCGTCCAGCGGCGCGCCCGCGGCGCCGGCCACGTCCAGGACCTGTTGCGCCAGGCGCACCACCTCGGGGTCGTCCGCCTGCACCAGGGCGTTCGGCGCCAGGGCGGGGTCGGCCGCCGCCGGCAGGGCGGCGACGCCGGGGCCGGCGGGTCCGCCGTCGGCGCTGGCCGGGCCGGCAGCGGAGCCGGTGGCAGATCCGCCGCGGCGTATCTCCAGGTCCAGCGTCGTCGGCGTCCTGGCCAGGACGCGCTGGCCCGGTCCGTCGAAGGCCGGCCAGCCCAGGTCGGGACGGCGCTGGGTGAGGCGCAGCGTCACGCTCTCCAGCGAGCGCGGCTCCGGCAGGCGGATGTTGGAGCGCGCCAGCGTCCGCTCGTACGACTCGGCGGGCAGCTCGGTTTCGCCGGCCGTCGCCCGCTGGGCCGTGGCGCGGTCGGCCAGCCGCATCTCCACTTTGCCGAACGGCAGTTGGGCGGCGCTCCCCAGCGGCCACCCGGCGGCGTCGAGCCACACCTGCACGGTGCCCGGCGTGACGTCGTTGCGCTCCTCGACCAGCAGCGCCGGAGTGCCGGCGGACGGCTCGGCGCGCAGCACCGTGCGGGTCACCAGGGCGACGTTGCCGGCGTCGGCGGCATAGGTCCGATACGACACCGTGTCGCCGGCGGCGTGCAGCGCCTCGCGGCTGCGCCGGGCCGCCCCCACCGGCCCCAGCAGGGTGCCGTCGACCGGCAGCGTGCGGCGGTAGGAGCGGTCGCCGGCGCGCGTCGCAAGCTCCAGGCCGCCGGCGCCGGCCACCCCGTCCACGGTGAGGCTCTGCTGCGAGCTGGACACCACCGCGTGCACCGCGATCAGCCCGCCGGCGGCGTCCTCGGTGGTTTCGACCCGCGTTTCGATCCGCACCTTGGCGCCCAGGCGGTTGATCACCATCAGCATCTCCTGCCGCGTGCGGGTGCCCGCTCCCGCCGGCTCGACCTGTTCGTGGTACGAGCCCGCCGGCGTGCCGGCCAGGCGAATCTCCTGCCAGCGCTCGCCGGCCGCGGGGATCGGCTGCGCCGGGGCACCGGCCGCCGGCAGCGCCGCGCCGCCGCAGGCCGCGCCGCTCCAGGCCGCGGCGATGGCGCACACCGCTAGCCGGCGCCGTGCAAGCTGTCTCAGGTTCTGTCTGCCGCTCTGTCGCATCGGTCGTTACCTCCCGACCGCAACGCTACGCGGCCGGCGCCGGCGGCGGTATCCGGCGGATGGCAGATTTTTTCCTCTATCGAAAGGTAGACCCGCGCCCTGTCACCATGCTCGCTGGCGCTGTGGGATGGGGCCGGCCGATGGCTGGCGGCCGGCCCCGGGGGAGGGTCACTTCTTCGGCTGGGGCATGAATCCGGGCTCGCTGGTCGGCGGCACGATGTTCTTCAGGCGCATGTAGGTGACGATGTTGCCGTAGTGTTCCAGGCTGTGCATCATGTTGACCGTCAACACGTCGAGGCGCGGGGTGTCGCCTCCCATCAGTTTCACCAGCTGCGCGCCGGAGGTGTCGTTCATGCTGGCGTATGCCTTGTCACAGTAAGCGAAGGCGGCTTTCAGCGCCGCCGTCAGGTCGGCCTTCGAAGTCTTGGTCTCCTCGATTTTCAGGCTGGGGTTCTTCTCGCCGAGGGCGATGGAACAGAACAGGTACTGAGAGTCGGCGAGGTGCCCGACGACCTGACCGAAAGTGCGGACAGCGTCGGTGGGCTTGAAGTTGTAGCTCTCCTCGGGCATTTTGTCGGCGGCGCGGAGCAGGACAGCCTGCACGTAGGAATACGCGCCCTTGTGCCAGGTGCTGAACGGATTGTCCTGGGCGGCGGCGCCGGCGGCCGGCGCCAGCAGGCAGAGGAGCAGCGCGGGCAGCAGCATCGACGCGCGGTTGCTGCTGGAGGTCTTGACGGTGCTTTGCATTTCCTTCTCCTTTGTTCACAGAGGCCTTTGGGGCACTCATGAAAATCAGATCGGTTGGCGATAGCGGCGGAGGCGAACGGCGCCGGCGAGAAACGCCGCGGCGGCGACCAACCCGCTCCACAAGCCGGGGGTGCTCAGGAACTTCGCCGGGTCGAGCTGCGCCAGGCGATCGATGACCGCGCCCCGTTGCAGCTCGGACGCAAAGGCCGCCTGGATACCGCCCAACAGGCGGTACCGCAGCAGGGAGGCGAAGTGCGAGCTGTGGAAGGCCATCCTTTCGATCACGCAGAGCGCGAGCGGCGGCAGCGCGGCCCACAGCACGGGCGAGCGGCGCGCCCAGGCCGAAACCAGCAGCAGCCAGCCGTAGAGCGGGGCATGCCAGAGCGCCAGCGTGGCGAGGCTATAGAGCAGCACCAGCGGCATCTGGAGCAGCGGCAATTCGCCCCACAGCGGGGCGGCGCTCTCGCCATGCGCCAGCAGGTGCGCGCTGCTCAGCAGCAGCAGGATGCATTGCACGGCCAGGCTGAGCGCGCAGGTGAGGAGCGGCAGCACCGCCAGCGGAATGCTCGCCTTGGCGAGCACCGTGGTGCGATCCGAAACCGGCAGCGACTTCCAGAACAGCAGGCTGCGATCGCGCCGCTCGCCGTACAGCGCGTCGAGCGAGTAGAAGATCCCGACCAGGAGCATGACCAGCACGAGCGGCACCGGCACCATGGCGTACGGCCTGACGACCGCGGCATGCCGCGCCGCCGGAGCGAGCGCCGGCAAGGTGCGCACCGTCGCCGGCAGGCCGATCTGAGCGATCAAGGAGCCGACCATCACCACGCCGGCGACGGCGAGCGGCGCCACATAGACCGATCGGTTCTCCCACAGCTCGCGGCGCACCGACCAGCGCAGCGGGCTCATCCCCGGCGTCGCCGACGTCGCCGGCCTTGCTGACGTCGCCGGGCCGCCGGGAGGCTCAGGCACGGTATTCGAAAGGTTATCCATTCCGCATCTCCTCAGGTCCCGCGGGCCTCATCCCCATCACGGCAACGAACAGATCGGCGATGCTCGGCGTGCGCACCTCGCCGAAGAGGGCGAGCTGCCGGCTGTCGGCCTGGTCGAACAGCAAGATGCTGCGGCCGAACAGCGGGCGCTCGTGGATCGGCCGCAGCGCCCGCGCCGCGGCCAGCTGCTCCGGGTGCACCAGCACCTCGCGATAGCGCGCTTCAAAGGTTTCCATGCTGCACTGGAGGACGATGCGGCCGCGGTCGACGAACACGAAATCGGTGAGGACGTCCTGGATCTCCTCGATCTGGTGGGTGGTCACGACGATGGTGCGGCGGCGATCGAAGTAGTCGTTGAGCAGTGAGTCGTAAAACTGCTTGCGATACAGGATGTCCAGACCGAGCGTCGGCTCGTCGAGCACCAGCAACTTGGCGTCGATGGCCATGACCAGGGCCAGATGCAGCTGGGTCACCATCCCTTTCGACAGCTCCCGGACCCTGCTGCTGCGCCGGATGGTCGTCTTCGCCAGGAAGCTCTCCGCCTTGGCGCGATCGAATTGCGGATGCACGCCGGCGACGTAGTCGAGCGCCTGCGAAACCCTGATCCAGCGCGGCAGCACGGCGACGTCGGCGACGAAGGAGACGTCGCGCATGAGCTGTTCGCGCTCGCGCCAGGGGTCGCGCCCGAGCACCCGGAGGTCTCCCTGATAGGGGATGAGGCCGAGGATCGCGTGGAGCGCCGTGCTCTTGCCGGCACCGTTGGGACCGACGACGCCAAGGATGCGCCCCTCTTCGACGCACAGATCGACGCTGTCGAGCGCCACCGTGGTGCCATAGATCTTGCGCAGTCCGCGGGCTTCGATACATGCCATGGTTCAGCCCTCCTCCTCGTCGGCAGCAGGCGACGACGGCGCCACCGGTTCAGCCGCGGCCAGCAGCTCCTCCGCCTTCAGACCGAGCCGCTGGATGGTGGCGCGGACCCGCGGCCACTGCTCGGCAAGAAACCTCTGGCGCTCGCCCTGCAGCAGCAGCTGCCGCGCTCCCTCCTTGACGAACATGCCGCGGCCTCGCCTGGTTTCGACCAGCTGCTCGTCGACCAGTTGCTGGTAGCCCTTAAGGACCGTCAGCGGATTGACCCGCGACTCGGCCGCGACATTGCGCACCGAGGGGAGCGGATCGCCCTCCTTGAGCACACCGTCGAGGATCAGCGCGACGACGCGGTCACGAAGCTGCCGGTAGATCGGCTGACTGTCGTTCCACTCTCCATCCATCCCAGGTTCCGGTCGGCCCTCTCCAAGGCAGCGTCGCCTGAAGAGTACTGTGAGCTAGTGATATAGTCAACCATAACACTAGATCGGATGCAAGGCTCTCGACTCCCGCCGCGGGCCGTCCGGGTAGACCACCACAAAGTCACGGTAAGGCTGGCGCGCGACACTAGCGGTAGGTCTACCCGGCGCTGCCCGGGGGCGTGCTGCCTGTCGGCGGGAGGTGCGATGGCGGAAACGGTTGTCGAGGCGATTTACGAGCTGTCGCCCATCCAGCAGGGGATGCTGTTTCACGGCGTGTACGCCCCCGGCTCGGGTGTCTACGTGGTCCAGCTCAGCCTGCAGCTGGCCGGCGCGCTGGACGTCGCCGCCTTCGAGCGGTCCTGGCGGCGGGTGGTGGATCGGCATGCCATCTTGCGCAGCGCCTTTCACTGGCAGGACCTGGAGCGGCCGGTGCAGGTGGTCTATCGCGAAGTGGAGGTGGAGATCCGCCGGGAGTCGTGGCGCGGCCTCGCGGCGGGCGCGCAGCAGGAGCGGCTCGCCGACTATCTGAGCGCCGATCGCGGGAGCGGCTTCGACGTCGCCTCGCCGCCGCTGCTGCGTCTGGCCCTCTTCGAGCTCGACTCCGGGGTCCACCAGCTGGTCTGGAGCCTGCACCACCTGCTCACCGACGGCTGGTCGCAGGGGCTGCTGCTGCGCGAGCTGTTCGAGTGCTATGCGGCGTTCGCCGCCGGACGCGAGCCGGTGCTCGGCCGCGCGCCGTCCTACCGCGAGTACATCGCCTGGCTGCAAAAGCAGGATCTGGCCCAGGCGGAGGCTTACTGGCGGCGCAGCCTTGCCGGGTTCCGCTCGCTCACGCTCGTCGCGGGCGCGCCGCCCCCGCCGGCGGCAGCCGCCCCTGCCGGCGGCGGGAGGCCGCAGCGGCTCGGCCTCACGCTCGCCGCGGAGAGCACCCTGGGGCTGCGCGGCGCGGCGCGGCGCCACCGGCTGACGCTCAACACGATCGTCCAGGGTGCCTGGGCGCTGCTGCTCGGCCGCGCCTGCGCGGCGCACGACGTGACGTTCGGCGTCACGGTGGCGGGCCGCCCGGAGGGCCTGGCGGGCGCGGAGTCGATCCTCGGGCCGTTCATCAACACCTTGCCGGCGCGGATCGGGATCACGCCGGGGTCGCGGTTTGGCGACTGGCTGGCGGCGCTCCAGGAGCAGCAGGCCGAGCTGCGCGGCCACCAGCACTCGCCGCTGCACCGGGTGCAGGCATGGAGCGAGCTGCCGGCGGGGGTGCCGCTGTTCGACCACATCCTGGTTTTCGAGAGCTACCCGTTCGACGAGCTCCTGGCGGCGCCCCTGCCCGGCCTGACGATCTCGGCGCTGGCGGCCGACGAGCAGACCAACTACCCGGTGACGCTGGTGGTCCTCCCCGGCGCCAGCCTGTCCATCCAGATCCTCTTTCAGCCGGACCGGGTCGACGCCGCCGCGGTGCGGCGTTGGCTGGACGGCCTGGAGGGCCTGCTGGGCGCCCTGGCGACCGAACCCGACCTGTGGTCGTGGGAGCTGTCGCGACTGCTCGACCGGCAGGCCGGGGAGCGGCCCGCGAGCGGCCTGCCGCTGTCCGCACTGCCCGATCCGCCGGCCGAGCGGGCGGGCGCGGCGCGGGCTGACGCGCGCCGCGGACAGGTCGCCTTCACCTTGCCGGTCGCCGAGACCGCGGCGCTCCACGCCCTGGCGCAGCGGTCGGAGGCGACTCTGTTGATGGCGCTGGTCGCGGCTCTCGCCACCTTGCTGGTGCGCCATGCGGCCTGCGAGGGCCTGGCCCTCGGCGCGCGGGTGGAGGATGCGGACCCCGGCAAGACCGCGGGCCTCACCGGTCCCTGGGTCGACCTTCTGGGCCTGCGCGCCGACCTGGGCGGCGACCCGACCTTTGCCGACCTGCTGGCGCGCGCCCGCCGGCTGGTGATCGACGCCCAGGCGCGCCGCGAGCTGCCTTACGCCGCGGCCGACGCCGACCTGGCCGCGATCGTGACAGACACGGCGGCGGGGCTCGCCGGGGTGGTCGAGCACCGGCTGGACCGCTTCGACGCGCCGTGGGCCGGCCGTTTCGCCCGCCACCTGCAAACGCTGCTCGCCGCCGTGCCGGCGGCGCCGCAAAGCCCGGTCTCGGCCATGCCGCTGCTGCCGGCGGCCGAGCGCTGGCAGCTGGTGGGGGAGTGGAACGACACGCGGGCGGACCGCTCCGCGGGGCTCCTGGCGCACGAGCGGGTGGCGCTGCACGCGGCGCGGGCGCCGCACTCGCTGGCGGTCGGCGGCGGCGGCCAGAGCTTGACCTACGGCGAGCTGGAGTCGCGGGCCGGCCGCCTGGCCGCGCAGCTGCAAGCGCTGGGGGTGGGTCCCGAAGTGCCCGTCGCGCTCTGCGCCGGCCGGACGCCGGCGCGGGTGGTCGGCCTGTACGCCGTGCTCAAGGCCGGCGGCGCCTTCGTGTCCCTGGACCCTGCCCACCCGCCGGAGCGGCTGGCCTTCGTGCTCGGCGACACCGCGGCGCCGGTGGTGCTCGCCGAGCGGCAGTTCCGCGGCCGCCTCTCGCTCGCGCCGGCGGCGGCCCGCGTCCTGTGCCTGGACGACGACCAGCCGGCCGGCGCGGGTGGTGGACCCATGCCTGCCGGTGATGCCGTGCGCCCGGTTACCGTTCACGCCGACAACCTGGCCTACGTGGTCTACACCTCGGGTTCGACCGGGCAGCCGAAGGGGATCGAGATTCCGCATCGCGGCCTGCTCAACCTCGTCGTCTGGCACCAGGAGCGCTATGCGATCGGCGCCGCGGACCGGGCGGCGCTGCTGGCAAACCCGGCGTTCGACGCCTCGGTCTGGGAGCTGTGGCCCTACCTGGCGGCCGGCGCCAGCGTCCACATCCCGGACGAAGAGACGCGCCTGGCCCCGGACGCGCTGTTGCGCTGGTGGGCCCGGGAGCGCATCAGCCTGTCGTTTCTGGTCACGCCGCTGGCCGAAGCAGTCCTGGAGGAAGCGTCCCGGCATGAGCGGTTGCCGGCGCCGGCGCCGCGGGCGCTGCTCACCGGCGGCGACCGGCTGCACCGCCGCCCCGCTGCGGGCAGCGGCCTGCGCCTGGTGAACCACTACGGACCGTCGGAGTACTCGGTGGTGGCGAGCGTCGCCGAGGTGGCGCCGGGGCCGTCGGGGCTGCCGCCGGCATCGGCGTCATCGCCGGAATCCGGAGCGGCGCCGCTCGGCGGAGTCCTGCCGGCGATCGGCCAGCCGATCGCCAACACCGCGCTCTACGTGCTGGATCGCCGCGGGGAGCTGGCGCCGCTGGGCGTGCACGGCGAGCTTTGCGTCGCGGGATCGGGCCTGGCGCGCGGCTACCTGGGCCGGCCGGCGCTGACGGCCCAGCGCTTCGTGCCCCACCGGTGGAGCGCCGAACCGGGCGCCCGGCTGTATCGCACGGGCGACCTGGCGCGCCGCCTGGCGGACGGCAACCTGGACTTTGCCGGCCGCCTGGATCACCAGGTCAAGATCCGCGGTTTTCGCATCGAGCTGGGGGAGATCGAGGCGGTCCTGCGCTCCCATCCGCAGGTCGCCGAAGCGGTCGTGCTGCTGCGCCAGGACGACGGCGGTGAACCGCACCTGGCGGCCTACGTGACCCCGCGGCCGGAGCTGCCGGAAATGCCGGCGCCGCCGGAAATCGCCGCGCTGCGCGCCCACCTGACCCGCCACCTGCCGGACTACATGGTGCCGGCCGCCTACCGGGTGCTGCCGTCGCTGCCGCTGACCGCCAACGGCAAGGTGGACCGCCAGGCCCTGGCCCTGACAGCGCCGGCGCCGGAGTCGGAGCGGCAGAGCCTGGCGGCGGCGCCCGCCGTGGCCGCGGTGACGCCGGTGGCCGAGATCCTGGCCGGGATCTTCGCCGAGGTGCTCAAGCGCGAGCACGTCGCGCCGCAGGACGGCTTCTTCGAGATCGGCGGCCATTCGCTGCTCGCCCTGCAGGTGGTGTCGCGGGTGCGGCAGGCGTTCGGCGTCGAGCTGCCGCTGGCGACCCTGTTCGAGCTGCGCACCGCCGCGGCCCTGGCCGGCGCGGTGGAGCGCCTGCGGCAGCCGCTGGCGCCGCCGCCGGCCGTCGAGATCGCACGCTTGCCGCGCACGGCCCCCCTGCCGCTGTCGTTTTCGCAGGAGCGGCTGTGGTTTCTGCAGCAGCTCGAACTGGGAACGGCGGCCTACAACATACCCCTGGCGCTCGAGCTCTCCGGCACGCTTGCGGTCGCCGCGCTGCGGGGGGCGCTGAGCGCGGTTCTCCTCCGCCATGAGTCGCTGCGCACCACCTTCGTGTCGATCGCGGGGATCCCCCACCAGCGCATCGCGCCCCTGCCGCCCGCCGCCCCGCTGCCGCTGGTCGACCTGTCGGCGCTGCCCGAGGCGGCGCGCCGCGCGCAGGCGGCCGACCTGGCGCGCCGGCATGCCAGCCGGGGGTTCGACCTGGAGCGCGGGCCGCTCTGCACCTGGCTCCTGGTGCGCCTGGCCGCGGAGCGGCACCGGTTCCTGCTCAACCTCCATCACGCCATCGCCGACGGCTGGTCGATCGAGGTGCTCGCCCGCGAGCTGGGGGAGCTGTACGCCGCACGCGTGGAAGGACGGTGCGACCGCCTGCCGGAGCTGCCGATCCAATATGCCGATTTCGCGCACTGGCAGCGCCGGTGGCTGGCAGACCGGCAGGAGCAGGAGCTGGCCTATTGGGAGTCGCGGCTGGGCGGCGAGCTCGCCTCGGCCGAGCTGCCCACCGACCGGCCGCGCCCGGCGATCCATACGTTCCGCGGCGGGCGGCGCCAGCTGAACCTGGCCGCGGACCTCACGGCGCGGCTCAAGCGCTTCGCCCGGGCGGAAAACGTCACGCTCTTCATGACCCTGCTGGCGGCAGTGCAGGCGCTCCTGGCGCGCCACGGCGGCGAGCCGGAGGTGGCGGTGGGCGTGCCGGTGGCCGGCCGCCAGTGGGCGGAGACCGAGGGTCTCATCGGGTGCTTCCTCAATACCCTGGTGCTGCGCACCGACACCTCCGGCCAGCCCAGCTTCCGCGCCCTGGCGGCGCGCGTGCGCACCGTGGCCCTGGAAGCGTTCGCGCACCAGAACGTGCCGTTCGAAGCGGTGCTGGGCCGCCTGGGGCTGCGCCGCGACCTGGCGCGCGGGCCGCTGTTCCAGGTGCTGTTCAACCTGCTGAACCTGCCGGCGACGGAGCTGGCGCTGCCCGGCCTGGAACTGCGGGCGCTCATGCCGGCCGAGGTCCCGTCGAAGCTCGACCTGACCTTCTACCTGGCCGAAAGCGACGCCGGCCTGACGATCCACCTGGTCTACAACGCCGACCTTTTCGACCAAGCACACATGGCCGAGGTGCTGGAGCAGCTCGCGGCGCTGCTCGGCCAGGCCGTCGAGCAGCCGGACGTCGCCGCGGCACAGCTTTCGCTGCTCACCGCCCAGGCGCGCGCGGTGCTGCCCGATCCCGGGCGCGAGATCGCGGCGCCGCCCTTCCCCGCGGTGGCGCGCCTCTTTGCCGAGCGCGCAGCGGCGCAGCCCGAGCAGGCGGCCGTGTGCTTCCGGCAGGAGACCTGGACCTTCGCCCAGCTGGGCAGCCGCGCGCGGCAGATCGCCGGCGCCGCTGATGCCGCCGGGGTGATCGCGGTCTGCGGGCCGCGCTGCCCCGACCTGATCGCCAGCATGCTGGCGGCCTTCATGTCGGGCGGGGTGCTGCTGACCTTGGACCGCACGCTGCCTGTGGCGCGTCTGCGCCTCATGCTGGAGCAAGCCCGGCCCGCCTGCCTGCTCTACGTCGGCGAGATCCGCCCCGAGGATCGCTGGCTCTGGGAGCTCGCCTCGCTCCCCATCGTGCGCGTCGGTTCCGGGGAGCTCCCGCATTCACCGGCGGCCGCACCGGCTGCGCCGGCCGAGCCGGCCGCCCCGGCCGCGCCCTTTGCCGACCCGGGACCCGACGATCCGGCCTACATCTTCTTCACCTCGGGAACGACCGGCAGGCCGAAGGCGGTCCTCGGCCGGCAGAAGGCGCTGAGCCACTTCGTCACCTGGCAGCGCGCGGCCTTCCAGATCGGCGCCGGCGACCGCGTCGCCCAGCTGATGGGCCTGTCCTTCGACGCGGTGCTGCGCGACGTCTTCCTGGCGCTGACCAGCGGCGCGACGCTCTACCTGCCGGACGAAGACGACACGAACCCGGAGCGCCTGCTGGCCTGGGTGGAGCGGCGCGCCATCACCGTGCTCCACACCGTGCCGTCGCTGGCGGACGCCTGGCTCGCCGCCGCGGCGCCGGCGCCGGCCGCGGCGGACAGGTCTTCGCTGCGCCGCACCTTCTTCGCCGGCGAGCCGCTGCTGGACCAGACCGTCGAGCGCTGGCGGGCCGTCTTTGCGCACACCGCGGTGATCAACCTCTACGGCGCCACAGAAACCACCCTGACCAAGTGTTTCTACCGCGTCCCCGAGCCGCCCGTCCTGCGCGTCCAGGCCGCGGGCCTGCCGATGCCGGACACCCAGGCGCTGGTCCTGGGCGACGGCGGCACGGTCCTGTGCGGCCTGGGCGAAATTGGCGAGATCGTGCTGCGGACCCCCTTTCGCAGCCTCGGCTACCTCGACAATCCCGCCGAGACCCGGCTGCGGTTCCGCCCCAACCCTTTCCGCGCCGCGCCACCATTGCTTCCGCTCTCGATAGCCTCGCCGCTCTCGCCGCTCTCCGGCGCCGCCGACGACCTGCTGTACTTCACCGGCGACCGCGGCCGCTACCGCCTCGACGGCAGCCTGGAAGTCCTGGGCCGCCTGGACGGCCAGGTGAAGGTGCGCGGCGTGCGCATCGAGCTGGCCGAGATCCGCGTGGCGCTGGGACGCCACCACACGGTGCAGGACAGCGCCGTGGTGCTGCGCGACCTGCAGCCCGGCGATGCGCGCCTGGTCGCCTACGTGGTGCCCCGGCCGGGCGCCGCCTGCGACCCCGAAGCCCTGCGGCGGCACCTGCGCCTGGCGCTGCCCGAGGTCATGGTGCCGGCGGCGTTCGTCGCCTTGGACGCTCTGCCCCTGACCCCCAACGGCAAGCTGGACGCGCGGTCGCTGCCGGCGCCGGCGCCGGCGGGGGCGGGCGCGGCGCGGCGCGCGCCGGCCTCCCCGGTCGAAGAGATCCTGGCGGCGATCTGGGGCGAGATCCTCGGCGTCGAGCGGGTCGGGCCGGACGACAACTTCTTCGAGCTGGGCGGCCATTCGCTCCTCGCGACGCGGATGCTCTCCAAGATCCGCGCCGCCTTCCAGGTCGAGCTGCCCCTGCGCGAGCTGTTCGAGGCGGCGACGGTGGCGGCTCTGGCCGCGCGCGTCGAGCACGCCGTGCGGTCGGGAGCGCGGCCTGCCGCGCCGCCGATCGAGCGGGCGGAGCGCCCGCCGCGCGCCGCCGCGACGGGTCTGCCGGTGTCGTTCGCCCAGGAGCGCCTGTGGTTCCTCGACCAGCTGGAAGGCGGCTCGCTCTACAACATGCCGATCGCGCTGCGGGCGAGCGGCGAGCTGTCGGCCGCCGTGCTGTCGCGGGTGCTGGAGGAGATCGTGCGGCGCCACGAGGTCCTGCGCACGGTGTTCTCCTCGCCGGGGGGGCAGCCGCGGCAGGTGATCCTGCCGCCGGCCGCCGTGGCGGTCCCGCTGGTGGACCTGACGGCCCTCCCGGCGGCGCACCGGCAGCCGCTCTCGGCGCAGGGGATCGCGGCGGAAGCGCGCCGGCCGTTCGACCTGGCGCGCGGGCCGCTCCTGCGCGCCCGCCTCTGGCGCCTCACGGCGACCGAGCACGCGATGCTCTTCGCCCTGCACCACATCGTCGCCGACGGCTGGTCGCTGGGCATCCTGGTGCGGGAGGTGACGGCTCTCTACACGGCCTTCGCCGCCGGCCGGCCTTCGCCGCTCGCCGCGCTGCCGGTGCAGTACGCGAGCTTCGCGGCATGGCAGCGGCGCTGGCTCTCCGCGGAGACGCTGGCAGGGGAGCTGGCGTACTGGCGGCAGCACCTTGCCGGAGCGCCGGCGGTCCTGGAGCTGCCGGCCGACCGCCGGCGCCCCGCCGTGCAGAGCTTCCGCGGCGCCCGCCGCCGCCTGTCGCTGGCGCCGGACCTTTCGGCGACGCTGGCCGCCTTCTCCCGCCGCCAGGGAGCGACCCTCTTCATGACGCTCCTGGCGGTCCTGGGGGCGCTGCTGTCGCGCCTCACCCAGCAGACCGACCTGACGGTGGGGACGGTGGTCGCCGGCCGCAATCGCCTGGAAATCGAAAGCCTGATCGGCTTTTTCGTCAACACCCTGGTGCTGCGCCTGGACCTGGCGCGGGAGCCGTCGTTCGCGCAGTTCCTGGCGCGGGTCCGCGGCGAGACGCTGGCCGCCCACGCCCACCAGGACCTGCCGTTTGAAAAGCTGGTCGGGGCGCTGGCGCCGGAGCGGAGCCTGGCCCATTCGCCGCTCTTCCAGGTGATGCTGGTGCTGCAGAACGCCGAGCTGGCGGAGCTGGCGCTGCCGGGACTCCGCCTGGCGCCCCTGGACCTGCCGGAGAGCACGGCGCGCTTCGACCTGACGCTGGTCCTGGCGCAGGCGGACGGCGGCCAGGTCGCGGGGAGCCTGAGCTACAACACCGACCTGTTCGACGCGCCGAGCGTGGAGCGGTGGATCGGCTGCTTCGCGCGCCTGGCGGCGGCGGCGGTGGCGGCGCCGGACCAGCCGCTCGCCGCGCTGCCGCTGCTCGGCGCGGCGGAGCGCTGCCAGCTGCTGCTGGAATGGAACGACACCGCCGCGCCGCTGCCGGCGGAAACGCTGCACCAGCGCTTCGCCGCCCAGGCCGCGCGCCATCCCGACGCCGTGGCCGTGGTCTGGGGTCACCAGCGGCTCAGCTACGCCGCTCTCCACGCCCGCTCGCGCCGGCTGGCGCGGCGCCTGCTCGCCCTGGGAGTCGCGCCGGAAGAGCCGGTGGCGCTCTACCTGCACCGGTCGCCGGCGGTGGTGGCGGCGATCCTGGGCGTGCTCGAAGCCGGCGGCGCCTACGTGCCGCTCGACGTCGGCCACCCGCGCGAGCGCATCGCCGCGCTGTGGGAGAACGCCGGCAGGCCCCTGCTGCTGACCGAGCGCCGCCTGGCCGCCCGGCTCGCCATCCCGGAGTCGGCCCTGGTCTGCCTCGACGAGCTGGCCGCGGACGGATCGGCTCCCGCAGCGGCGCCGCCCGCCGCGGCGCGAGCGGAGGCGGCGAGCCTCGCCTACGTGCTCCATACCTCGGGCTCGACCGGCACTCCCAAGGGGGTCTGCTGCACCCATCGCAACGTCCTCAACCTGCTGGCCGACTTCGACCGCCGCCAGCCGCTTCTGGCGGGCAGCCGTTGCAGCGTCTGGACCAGCCTCAGCTTCGACGGGTCGGTCGCCGAGATCTTCTCGCCGCTCATCGCCGGCGGCGCGCTGCACCTCGTGGCGGAGGAGGTGCGCCAGGACCCGCACCGCTTTCTGGAGTGGCTGGCGGCGGAGCGCATCGAAAGCGCCTTCGTGCCGCCGTTCATGATCGCCTCCCTCTGCCAGCGGTTGGAGGCGGCGCCCGACGCCATCCCCCTCTACCGCCTGCTGACGGGCGTCGAGCCGATCGCCCTTGCGCACCTGGCCCGCATCGCCCAGCTGCGGCCGGACCTCGCCATCTGGAACGGCTACGGCCCCACCGAAGCGACCGTCTGCGCCACCTTCGACCAGCTCGGCCCGCGGCGGGGCACCGCCGGCAGCAGTGCGAGCAGCGCCGGCGGCCCCGGCGCCGCCGCCAGCGCCACCATCGGCCGCCCGGCGGCCAACAGCGCGATCTACCTGCTCGACGCCGCGTTCCAGCCGGTGCCCCTGGGCGCCGCGGGCGAGGCCTGCATCGGCGGGGCGGGGTTGGCGCGCGGGTATCTGCGGCAGCCGGGGTGGACCGCGGAACGGTTCGTCCCCAACCCCTGGAGCGCAGCAGGCGGGGAGCGCCTGTACCGGACGGGCGACCTGCTGCGCCAGCGGCCCGACGGCAACCTGGAGTTCCTGGGACGGGCCGACCGCCAGGTGAAGCTGCGCGGCTTCCGCATCGAGCTGGGGGAGATCGAGGTGGCGCTCGCCGAGCACCCGCAGGTGGCAGAGGCGGCGGTGGTGCTCCGCGAAGCCGGCCCCGGCGGCACCGGTGGCCCCGGTGATCGCGGGCTGCTGGCCTTCGTCGTGCCGCGGCCCGGCGCCGACCTGGCCGGCCCAGCGCTGCGCGAGCACCTGTTGGCCCGGCTGCCCGACTACATGCTGCCGGCCCAGGTGGTGCCGCTGGCCGTCATGCCGCTCACCGCCAACGACAAGGTGGACCGCAGGGCGCTTCTGGGGCTGGCGCCGCGCCCGGCCGCGGACGCGCCGGCGGTGCCGGCGGGGGGCGGCGACCCGGCCGGCGAGACCCTGGCCGGGATCTTCGCGGTGGTCCTGGGGCGGCAGGGCGTCGCGCCGCGGGACGACTTCTTCGAGCTGGGCGGCCATTCGCTGCTCGCCACCCAGGTGATCGCGCGGGTGCGGGAAGCGTTCGGCGTCGAGCTGGGGCTGCGGGCGCTCTTCGAGGAGCCCACGGTCGCAGGGCTGGGCAGGAAGATCGCGGCGCTCCGCTCGCAGGCCCGCGCCGCCCAGCCGCCGCTGCTGCCGGCGGGGCGGGACTCCACCCTGCCGCTGTCGTTTTCCCAGGAGCGCCTGTGGTTCATCGAGCAGCTCGCGGGCCGGTCTCTCTATAGCCTGCCCCTGGCGGTCCACCTGGCCGGCGCCCTCGACGTCGCGGTCCTCGCCGCCTGCCTGCGGGAGGTGGTGCGCCGCCACGAGGCCCTGCGCACCCGCTTCGTCGCCGTCGAGGGGCTGCCGGCACAGGTGATCGACGACTCCTGGCGGCCCTCCCTGCCGGTGATCGACCTGACGGGGCTGGCAGCCGGGCCGGCGGTGGGGGAGCTGGAGCGGCGCATCGCCGCCGAAGAGGAGCTGCCGTTCGACCTGGCGCGCGGGCCTCTGCTGCGCGCCAACCTGGTGCGGCTGGCGGCGGACGATTGCGTGCTGCTCTTCACCCTGCACCACCTGGTCACCGACGGCTGGTCCATGGGGCTGCTGGTGCGCGAGATCGCGGCTCTGTACGCCGCCTGGGTCCGCGCCGCGCCGTCGCCGCTGGCCGAGCTGCCGATGCAGTACGCCGACTTCGCGCTCTGGCAGCGCCGGTGGCTGCGCGGCGACGCGCTCGCCGAGCAGCTGGACTACTGGCAGCGCCGGTTGGGCGGGCTCGAGCCGCTGGCGCTGCCCGGCGACCGGCCGCCGGTGGCGGGGCACGTGTTCCGCGCCGGCAATCAGCCGCTGGTGCTGTCCGCAGCGCTCGCCGCGCCGCTCCGCGCCCTGGCCCGGCAGCAGGGCGCCACCCTGTTCATGGTGCTGCTCGCGGCGCTCCAGACGCTGCTGCGCCGCCACACCGGGCAGGAGGACTTCGCCGTCGCCTCGCCGATCGCCAATCGCCACCGCGCGGGTGTCGAAGATCTCATCGGGTTCTTCGTCAACACCCTGCTGTTGCGTGCCGAGACCGGCGGCAATCCGACCTTCGGCGAGCTGCTGGCGCGGGTGCGGGAGACCACCCTGGGCGCCTACGACCACCAGGACCTGCCCTACGCCCGCCTGGTCGAGGCGTTGCGCCCGGAGCGCCGCCGCGGCACGCCGCCGTTCATGGAGGTGATCTTCACCTTTCAGAACCTGCCCGCGCCGCCCGCCGACCTGCCCGGCGTTCAGCTCCGCCCGGTCAAGCGGCTCGCCAATGCCGGCCTGCAGATCAACTACGCCCTGTCGCTCTCGCTCGCCGACGTGCGCGGACGGGTGGAGGGCGGCCTGGCGTTCAACGCCTCGCTCTTCGACGCCGCCACCGCGGCGCGCTGGACCGGCCACCTGGCGCGTCTGCTGGCCGCCGCCGCCGCGGCGCCGGAACGGCGCCTCGATCAGCTGCCGGTGCTCGGCGACGCCGAGCGCCAGCAGGTGGCGACCGAGTGGAGCGAAGACGGCGCCCTGATCCTGCTGGGCGACAGCCCGGCTCCCATCGGCATCTGGGGCGAAAGCTGGACGCGCCGGCCCGACGGCACCCTGCAACCGACGCAACCCACCGGCCGCCGCTGCCGCCGCCGGGCCGACGGCACGATCGAGGCGGCGGCCAACCCGGCCGCGGACGCCCCGGCGGCGATGGAAGACGAAGCCGCCGCCATGCGCGCCAGCGTCAGCCAGCAGGTCTCGCTGCAGGAGCAGCGCAGCGACCGGCTTTCGGCGGCCAAGCGCGAGCTGCTGGCGAGCCGCCTGCGCGGTCTGTCCGCGGCCGGCGCGGCGCCGGCGCGGCCCGTGCCGCGCCCTGCCGGGGCGGCGCGCCTGGTGCGGCTGCAAGCCGGTGCGGCGGACCGGTCTCCCTTCTTCTGCGTCCACGCCATCGGCGGCGCGGTGTTCTCCTACGGCGAGCTGGCGCGCTGCCTGGACCGCGAGCAGCCCTTCTACGGCATCCAGGCCGCCGGCCTGGAGGGCGGCCCCTGCTGCGACGACCTGCCGGCCATGGCCGCCGACTACATAGCGGCGATCGCGGAGGTCCGGCCGCACGGTCCATACCTCCTGGGCGGGTGGTCTTTCGGCGGCGTGGTGGCCTTCGAGATGGCCCGCCAGCTCCAGGCCGCCGGCCGCCCCGCCCACCTGGTGGCGCTCCTCGACAGCTGGGCGCCGCCGGCGGGGGAGAGCGCCAGCCTGCCAGAGCTGAGCGACGCCCAGATGCTGCGCCTGTCGCTGGTCGACCTGGCGCGCAGCAGCGGCGCGCCGGAGGACTGGCTGGACCAGCCGCTGCCGGCGGACGACGCCGCGGCGACCGCCCGCCTGCTCGCCATGGCCCACCGGCGCGGCCTGTTGCAGGCCCACCTGCAGGCGCCGCAGGTGGGCTCGATCCTGGGCGTCTATCGCGCCAACCTGCGGAGCCTCGCCACCTACCGGCCGCGGCCGTTCAGCGGGCCGCTCGCGCTGTTCCGCTCCACCAGCTCCACCCGGCGCGACAACGGTTGGGAACCGCTGGCCGGCCTGCCGCTCGCGGTGCACGACGCCGCGGGCGATCACTACGGCATGCTCGCCCAACCGGCGGTCCGCGCCCTGGCCGACGGCCTCCAGGCGGCGATCGCGCGCGCCCTTGCCCACACGGCGCTGCCCGCGGCATCGGCCGCCGCAGGCGCGACGGCGGCCGCGGCCGCCGACCCGGCCCCTGCCGCCGCGGCGCTGCTGCACGGTGCGTTCGAACAGCAGGCCGCGCGCACTCCCGATGCGATCGCGGTCGTCGCCGGCACGGCCCACCTGACCTATGCCGAGCTCGACGCCCGCGCCGAGCGCCTGGCCCGCCGCCTGGCGCAGCGCGGCATCGTCCCGGAGGCGCGGGTCGCGCTGTGCCTGGAACGCGGCCTGCACCTGCTGGAAGGGCTGCTGGCGGTGCTCAAGGCGGGCGGCGTCTACGTGCCTCTCGATCCGGCCTACCCGGCGCCGCACCTGGCCTTCCTGCTGGAAGACTGCGGCGCCGCCGTCCTGCTCACCCAGCGGTCGCTGCTGCCGCTGCTGCCGCGCGACACCGCCGCGCTAGTGCTGCTGCTGGATGCCGGCGGCCAACCCGGTGACGCGGCCGCTGATGGCGACGGCGATGGCGATGCGCCGCGGCGCCGCACGGCGCTGTCGCGGAACCTGGCCTACCTGATCTACACCTCGGGATCGACCGGCCGCCCCAAGGGCGTCGCCATCACCCACGCCAACGGCGTGGCGCTGGTGCGCTGGGCGCTCACCATGTTTCCCGCCGAGGACCTGGGCGGGGTGCTGGCCGCCACCTCGGTCTGCTTCGACCTGTCCATCTTCGAGCTGTTCGTGCCGCTGAGCGCCGGCGGCACCGTGCTCGTGGCCGCCAACGCCCTGGCGCTGGCCGGCCTGCCCGCCGCCGCCGCCGTCACCCTGGTCAACACCGTGCCCTCGGCGATGGCCGAGCTGGTGCGGCAGGGCGCCGTGCCGCCTTCCGTCCGCGCGGCCTGCCTGGCCGGCGAAGTGCTGAGCGCGGCGCTGGCGCAGTCTGTCCACGCCGCCGCCGGCGCCGCCGGTCAGCGGCGGGTGCTCAACCTCTACGGCCCTTCCGAGACCACGACCTATTCGACCGCCGCCGTCGTCGAGCCGCACGCCGGCGGCGAGCCGTCGATCGGCCGGCCCATCGCGGGCACCAGCGCCCACCTGCTGGACGCGGCGATGCAGCCCATCGCGGATGGTGAAACCGGCCAGCTCTTCCTTGGCGGCGCGGGTGTGGCGCGCGGCTACTTCGGCCGCCCGGACCTGACCGCCGAGCGGTTCGTGCCCAACCCGTTCGCCGCCGACCCCGGCGATCGCCTGTACCGCACCGGCGACCTCGCCCGCCGCCTGCCCGACGGCGACCTCCATTTCGGCGGCCGCGCCGATCACCAGGTCAAGATCCGCGGCTTCCGCATCGAGCTGGGTGAGGTCGAACTGGCGCTGGCCCGGCATCCGGGGCTGCGGGAGTGCGTGGTGGCGGCGGTCGACGACCCGTTGGGCGGCCGCCAGCTGGCAGCCTACGTGGTGGGCGACTCGCCGCCGCCCACGGCGCGCGCGCTGCGCCAGTTCCTGCTGGAGCGGCTGCCGGCCCACATGGTGCCGGCCGTCTTCGTCCGTCTGCCGCAGCTGCCGCGACGGCCCAACGGCAAGGTCGACCGCGGCGAGCTGCCGGCGCCGGGAGCCGCCGGAGAGGGCCTCGCGGAGCCCTTCACAGCGCCGCGGGCCGGCGTCGAGGAGCGGCTGGCGGCCCTCTGGCGCGAGCTGCTCCAATGCGGCCGCGTCGGCCGCGACGACGACTTCTTCGCCCTGGGCGGCCACTCGCTGACCGCGGCACGGCTGCTGTCGCGGGTGCGTGAAGAGCTCGGCGCCGACCTGTCGCTGCCCGCCCTGTTCGCCGCGCGCACGGTGGCCGGCCTGGCGGCCCACCTGGCGGCTCCCGCGACGGGGACCGCGGCCGCGGATGAAGCTCCGGGCGCGGCGGCGCTGCCGCCGGTCACGCCCCTGCCGCGCCGCGACGGCCTGCTGCCGCTGTCGTTTCCCCAGCAGGGGCTGTACTTCCTCGACCGGCTGGCGCCGGCGGCCGCCGCCTACACCATCCCGTACGCCTTCGCCGCCGCCGGTCCGCTGGCGCCGGCCGCGCTCGCCGCGTCTCTGTCCGCCATCCTGCGCCGCCACCAGGTGTTGCGCACCCGCCTGGTCGAAGTCGACGCCGCGGTGTGGCAGCAGATCCTGCCCGCCTCCGACCAGCCGCTGCCGCTGCCGGTGATCGACCTGGGAGCCCTGCCGCCGGCGCGGCGCCGCGGCGACGGAGGCGAGGTGCGGCGCCTGGCCGCCGCCGCGGCCCGCCAGCCCTTCGACCTGGCGAGCGGCACGCTGCTGCGCGCCAGCCTGCTGCGGCTGGCCGCGGACGATCACGTGCTGCTGCTCGACGTGCATCACATCGCCTACGACGGCGGTTCCGAAGAGATCCTGCTGTGCGAGCTGGCGGCGCTGTATCGGGAGGCGGTGGGGGGGCCGCCGGCGGCCCTGGCCGAGCTGCCGGTGCAGTACGCCGATTTCGCTGCCTGGCAGCGAGCGTGGCCGCGGGAGCACCTGGCGCGCCAGCTCGCCTGGTGGCGCCGGCAGCTGGCCGGGGCGCCGGCGGCCCTCGATCTGCCCACCGACGCGCCGCGCCCGCCGGTGCAGAGCTTCCGCGGCGCCCGCCGCGGGCTGCTGCTGCCGGCCGAAGCTACCCTGCGGCTGCGCGAGGCGGCGCTGCGCGAAGGGGTGACGCCCTACATGGTGGTGGCCGCCGCCTTCGCCGCGCTGCTGGCCCGCACCAGCGGCCAGCACGACCTGCTGGTGGGCACGCCGGTGGCCAACCGCGCGCGCCCCGAGCTCGCAGGATTGATCGGCTTCTTCATCAACACGCTGGTGATCCGGTTGCCGCTGGCCGGCGACCCCGACGTCCGGCAGCTGCTGGGCATCGTGCGCGAATCGACCCTGGCGGCCCTGGCCCACCCCGATCTCCCCTTTGAAACCATGGTCGAGGAGCTGCGGCCGAGCCGCGACCTGTCGCGCAACCCGCTGATGCAGGTCCTGCTCGGCTGGCAGGACGCCGCCCGGCCCGCCGCCGCCGGCGAGCTGCGCCTTACCCCGTTGCGGCTGGGGGTGACGCCGGCGGCAAAATGCGACCTGGCGCTGATGGCCGAGGTGGACGCGGAGCCGGGTCCGGCGCTGTCGCTGGAGCTGGAATTCGCCACCGACCTGTTCACCGCCGCCACCGCGACGCGCCTGCTGCGGCACTGCGTGGCGCTCATCGAGGAGGTGGTGGGCAATCCCGCCTGCCGGCTGTCGCAGCTGGCGATGCTGAGCGCGGCGGAGCGCCAGCAGCTGCGCGTCGAGTGGAACGACACCGCCGCGGCGCCGCCGGAGCGGTCCCTGCACCGCCTCTTCGAGGAGCAGGCCGCGGCAGGACCGGACGCCATCGCCCTGGCCTGGGACGACGGGCGGCTGAGCTATGGCGAGCTGGACCGGTGGGCCGGCGCGATCGCCGCCCGGCTGCGGCGCCTGCCGGTCTGGCCGGGAGCGCGGGTCGCCCTGTGCATCGAGCGCTCGCCGGCGATGGTGGCGGCGGTCCTGGGGATCCTCAAGGCCGGCGGCGCCTACCTGCCGCTCGACGCCTCCCAACCGCGCCAGCGCCTGGCGCTGCTGCTCGCAGACGCGGCTCCGGCGGCGGTCGTCGGATCGCGCCACCTGCTGGCCGGCCTGCCGGGCACGGTGCCGCACCTGCCTCTGCCGGCGGCTCCGGTGGCTCCGGCGGCCGAGGAGGCCGAGGCCGCCGCGGCCCGCCCTGCCCCTGCAACCGGCGGCCTGCGCGAGATGCCTGCCGCCGCCGGGCCGCCGTCCGGCGGCGTCGACATGCCGCCGCAGGCGGTGGCGTACGTGCTCTACACCTCGGGTTCCACCGGGGTGCCCAAGGGCGTCGAGGTCAGCCACCGCGCCGTGGTGCGGCTGGTGCGCGCCACCGACTACGCGGCGTTCGACCGCGACCAGGTGTTCCTGCAGCACGCGCCGATGACCTTCGACGCCGCCACCCTGGAGCTGTGGGGGCCGCTCGTCAACGGCGGCTGCCTGGCGCTGCTGCCGCCGCGCCGCTTCGCGCTGGCGGACCTCTACCAGGCGGTCGAGCGCCACGCGGTGACCGTGCTGTGGCTGCCGGCGGCGGTCTTCCACCTGGCGGTGGACGAAGGCATCGCCGCGCTCGGCGGCCTGCGCCAGCTGATCTTCGGCGGCGACGTGGCGTCGCCCGACCACCTCGAGCGGGCGCTCCTGGCGCTGCCCGGAGTGGACCTGATCAACGGCTACGGCCCGACGGAGAACACCACCTTCAGCGCCTGCCACCGGGCGCGCCGCGGCCGGCGCCACGCCACGGTGCCGATCGGTGCGCCGATCGCGGGCGGCACCGTCCACCTGCTCGGCGCCGGCCAGGAGCTGGTGCCGCTGGGAGCCGCAGGCGTTGCCTGTCTGGGCGGCCTGGGCCTGGCGCAAGGGTACCTGGGCAGCGCCCCGCGTACCGCCGAGCTGTTCGTGCCCGATCCGTTCGCCACGCAGCCCGGCCAGCGCCTGTATCGCAGCGGCGACCTGATGCGCTGGCGCCCCGAGGGGACGCTGGAATTCCTGGGCCGCCGCGACGCGCAGGTCAAGATCCGCGGCTTCCGCATCGAGCCGGGGGAGGTGGAGATCACGCTCCAGCGCCACCCCGGCGTGCGCGAGGCGGTGGTGCGGGCGGTGGCGGACGGCACCGGCATCGCCGATCGCCGGCTGGTGGCCTGGTACGTCCCCGCCGCCGCCGGTCTGGACGCTGTCGATGCGGCAAACGCGGCGGACGCAGCAGGCGCGGTGCCTGCGGTCGCAGCGGTCGACGCCGCAGAGCTCACCGCCTTCCTGCGCCGGCAGCTGCCCTCCTACATGGTGCCCGCGGCCTTCGTCGCCATGCCGGCGTTGCCGGTCAATTCCCACGGCAAGGTGGATTGGCGGGCGCTGCCCGCGGCCCCGGCGGCCCTGTCCGGGGCGGCCGCCGCCCCGGACGCGACGGCGCCGCGCACGCCGCTCGAAGAGCTGCTCGCCGGCATCTGGAGCGAAGTGCTGGGCCGCACCGGGGCCGCCGGCGACGCGCCCGCGCCGACCACCGGCGCCGCCGGCGCCCCCCAGCCCGGCATCCACGACAATTTCTTCGACCTCGGCGGCCATTCCCTGCTGGCACTGCGCCTGCTATCGCGCGTCCGCACCACCCTGGGCGTCGACCTTCCGGTGCAGACGGTGTTCGAAGCGCCGACCATCGCCGGTCTGGCGGCGGCGGTCGCCAGCGCCGCCGACCAGGCCGCGGCGGACCCGTTGCCGCCGCTCCTGCCGCTGCCGAGCCGCGAGGGCCTGCTGCCGCTGTCGTACCCGCAGCAGCGGCTCTGGTTCCTCGACCGGCTGGCGCCGCACAGCGCTACCTACAACATCCCGTCCGGCTTCCTGCTCAAGGGGACCCTGGATCCGCCGGCGCTGGCCGCCAGCCTGAGCGAGATCGTCCACCGGCACGAGGTGCTGCGCACCGTGCTCATCGAGCACGACGGGCAGCCCTGGCAGCAGGTCCGCCCGCCGCTGGCGCTGCCGCTGCCGCTGATCGACCTGGCCGGGCTGGCTGCTGAGGCGCGCCGGCGCGAGCTGGCGCGGTGGGGGAGCGCGGACGCCGAGCGCCCCTTCGACCTGGCGCGCGGCCCGATGCTGCGGGCGACGCTCTACCGCCTGCACGACGGCGAGCACGCCCTGCTGCTCAACCTGCACCACGTCGCCGCGGACGGCTGGTCGCTGGGAATCCTCCATCGCGAGCTTTCGGCGCTCTACGCCGCGGCGCTGGCGCGCCGGCCCGCGTCGATCCCGCCGCCGCGCGTCCAGTACGCCGATTTCGCGGTCTGGCAGCGCTCCTGGCCGCCGGAGCTGGTCGAGCGGCACCTTGCCTGGTGGATCGCGGCGCTCGCCGGCCTGCCGGCGCTCGATCTCCCCACCGATCGCGTGCGCCCCGCGGTGCAGACGTTCCGCGGCAGCAGCGCGCCGCTGGAGCTGCCCGCGGCGGTGACCGGCGCCCTGCGCACCCTGGCGCGCGGCCACCGGGTGACGGTCTTCATGACCCTGCTCGCAGCCTGGCAGGCGCTGCTCAGCCGCCACTCCGGTCAGACCCGTTTCGGCGTCGGCTCGCCGGTCGCCAACCGCAACCTGCCCGAGATCGAAGACGTCATCGGGTTCTTCGTCAACACCCTGGTGCTGCGCGCCGACTGCGCCGGGGACCCGGAGTTTGGGGCGCTGCTCGAACGCCTGCGTCCGCTCTGCCTGGCGGCGTACCGCCACGCCGAGGCGCCGTTCGAGCGGCTGGTCGGCACGCTCAACCCGCACCGCGACCTGAGCCGCCAGCCGCTGGTGCAGGTGATGCTGGCGCTGCACGCCGCCGCCGCCCCCCCGGCGCTGGCGGGGCTCGAGCTGACGCCCTGGCCGGTGAGCGGCACGGGGGCCCGCTTCGATCTCAGCCTGGGACTGGTGGAGCAGGACGGCCAGATGGCGGGCCAGATCGAATACAGCACCGACCTGTTCGACCGCGCCTCGGTCGTGCGCATGGCCGGCCAGTTCGTCAACCTGCTGGCCGCGGCGGTCCAGGACCCCGGCCGCCGCCTGGCCGAGCTGCCCCTGCTGTCCGCGGCCGAACGGCACCAGCTGGCCGTCGAGAGCAACGACACGGCGACCCGCTTCGCCGCCGCCGGCGACAGCCTGCACCAGCTGGTGGCGTCGCAGGCGGCGCGCACGCCGCACCGCGTGGCGGTCACCGCCGGCGGCGAAGCGCTCTCCTACGGCGAGCTCGCCGCCGCCGCCGGCCGCCTGGCCCGCCACCTGCGCCGGCTGGGCGTGGCCGCCGACGACCCGGTGGGGCTCTGCGCCGAACGGTCGCTCTCGCTCATCGTCGGAGCGCTCGGCATCCTGGGGGCGGGCGCCGCCTACCTGCCGCTCGATCCCGGCCTGCCGCCGGAGCGCCTGGCCTTCATGATCGAAGACGGCCTCGCCGGCGCCGCCGCGAAGGTGGTGGTGGCACAGCGCGCGCTGCTGCCGCTGCTGCGCGGCGTGAGCGCCGCGGCGGACCCCCATCACCTCCACCCTCCCCACTTGATCGATCTCGACGCCGCCACGCGGCCGGACAGCGTGGACGCGCCGCTGCCGGCGGGCAATGCCGGCGCCGGCGCCGACAGCCTGGCCTACGTCATCTTCACCTCGGGCTCGACCGGCAAGCCGAAGGCGGTGATGAACACCCATCGCGGCATCTGCAACCGGCTGCTCTGGATGCAGGCCACCTGGCCGCTGGGGGCGGCGGACCGGGTGTTGCACAAGACGCCGGTGAGCTTCGACATCTCGGTCTGGGAGATCTTCTGGCCGCTCGTCAGCGGCGCCCACCTGGTGCTCGCGGCGCCCGGCGGCCACGGCGATCCCGGTTACCTGGTGCGCGCCATCGCGCGGCACGCCATCACCCATCTCCACTTCGTGCCGGCCATGCTGCGGGTATTCCTGGAAGAGCCGGACGTCGAGCGCTGCCGGAGCGTGCGGCAGGTCTTCGCCAGCGGCGAGGCGCTGCCGGCCGACGTCGCAAAGCGCTGCCTGGCGCGGCTGGGCGCCGGCCTGCACAACCTCTACGGCCCCACCGAAGCCGCGGTCGAGGTCACCGCCCACGCCTGCGTCCGGGGCGCCACCCACCACGCGGTGCCGATCGGCCGCCCGATCGCCAACCTGGAGATCTGGCTCCTCGATGCCGCCATGCGGCCGGTCCCCGCCGGCGTCGCCGGCGACCTGTGGATCGGCGGCGTCGGCCTGGCGCGCGGCTACCTGCACCGGCCGGCGCTGACCGCCGAGCGTTTCGTGCCCCACCCGCTGAGCCTCCGCGCCGGTCAGCGTCTCTACCGCAGCGGCGACCTGGCGCGCTTCCTGGCCGACGGCCAGATCGACTTCCTGGGCCGCGGCGACCAGCAGGTCAAGCTGCGCGGCTTCCGGGTGGAGCTGGGCGAGATCGAGGTGACGCTTGCCCAGCAGCCGGGCGTGCTCGAGGCGGCGGTCGCAGCGCGCCCTGACGCGGCCGGCGAGCTGCGCCTGGTGGCCTACGTCGTGCCCGCCGCCCTGCCGGCGCCCGCCGAGCAGGCGCTGCGCGACAGCCTGCGCCGGACGCTGCCCGACTACATGGTGCCGTCCGCCTTCGTGACCCTCCCGGCGCTGCCGGTGACCGCCAACGGCAAGCTCGACCGCCGGGCGCTGCCCGCCCCCGAACGGCCGTCCGCGGGCAGCGGCGGCCCGCCCCATGCAGCGCCGCGCAACGCCATCGAGGCTTGCCTGGCCGAGCTCTGGCGCGGTGTGCTCGGGCCCGATGGCGGCGCCGGGCTCGGCGTGCACGACAACTTCTTCGAGCGCGGCGGCCACTCGCTGCTCGGCATCCAGCTGCTGGCGCGCCTGCGCCGCGAGCTGGGCGTCGAGCTGCCGCTGCGCGAACTGTTCGTCGCTCCCACCATCGCCGGCCTGGCCGCCGCCGTGGCCGGCCGGCTGGCCGCCGCGGCGCCCGCCGCCACGGCCGCTGCGGCGCCGCGCCCGGCGCCGCGCGACGGCGCGCTGCCGCTGTCGTCGTCGCAGCTCCGGCAGTGGTTCCTGGTGCAGCTCGAGCCGCACTCGGCGGACTACAACCTGCCGTTCGCGCTGGCGCTGCGCGGGCGCCTGCACCCGCCGGCGCTGGCGCGCGCCGCCGACGACCTGGTGCGGCGGCAGGAGTCGCTGCGCACCACCTTCGCGGCGGTGGCCGGCTTGCCGGCGGCGGTGCCGATCGATCCGCCGCCGCTCGCCCTGCCCATGGTGGATTTGACCGCCCTGCCGGCGGCGGGCCGCCGCATCGCCACCACCTGGCTGGCGCGGCAGGAGGCCGGGCGCCGCTTCGACCTGGCCCGCGGGCCGCTTTTCGCCGCCGTCCTGCTGCGCCTGGCGCCGGCCGAGCACCTGCTGCTGCTGACCGTGCACCACCTGGTCTTCGACGGCTGGTCCTGGGGAGTGTTCATCCGCGAGCTCGCGGAGCTCTACCAGGCTGCCCGCGACGGCCGGCCGGCGCGCCTCCCCGAGCTGGAGATCCAGTACGTCGACTACGCCGCCTGGCAGCGCCGGTGGCTGGCGGGCGAAGAGGCGCGGCGGCAGGCCGCCTTCTGGCGCTCGCGGCTGGCGGGCGCCAGCCAGGCGCTGGAGCTGCCGACCGACCGGCCGCGTCCGGCGCTCCAGACCTGGCGCGGCGCCGAGGCGCCGGTGCGGCTGCCGGCCGCCCTCACCGCCGCCCTGCGCTGCTTCAGCCTGGCCCAGGGCGCTACGCTCTTCATGAGCCTCCTGGCGGGCTTTTCCACGCTGCTCCAGCGCACCGCGCGGCAAGACGACCTCAACGTCGCCACCTACGTCGCCAACCGCCAGTGGGCGGCCGTCGAGCCGCTGCTCGGTCTCTTCGTCAACACCCTGGTGCTGCGCGCCGACCTGCGGCGAGATCCCACCTTCCGCGAGCTGGTCGAGCGGCTGCGCGAGGTCACCCTGGAAGCCTACGACCACCAGGCGCTGCCCTTCGAGCAGGTGCTCGAAGAGGCAGTGGGACCGCGCGACCCCTCGCGCCCCCGCCTGGTCCAGGTGATGCTCGGGTTGCAGACCTTCACCGTGCCCACCCTGGCGCTGCCCGGCCTCGAGCTGTCGCCGATCGAGCTCGACAGCCATGCCGGTGCGCGGGCACACTTCGACCTGGCGCTGGTGCTGTGGGAACGCGACGGCGAGCTGACCGGCCAGCTGCAATACAACGCCGACCTCTTCGCCGCCGTCACGGCGCAGCGCATGGCAGGCCACTTCGCCGCCCTGCTGCGCCAGGCCGCGGCGGCGCCGGACAGGCTCCTCGGCGAGCTCTCACCGCTCGGCGAAGGCGAGCGCCACCAGCTGCTCGTCGAGTGGAGCGGCGCCACCGCCGGCCCCGCGCCGGGCACCGTGCTGGCGCGCTTCGCCGAGCGCGTCCGCCGCGCGCCCGACGCGGTGGCGGTGGTCGACGGCGCGCGCTCTCTCACCTACGCCGCGCTCGACCGCCGGGCCGCCGCGCTGGCCCGCCGCCTGCGCCGCGCCGGAGCCGGCGCGGAGACGATCGTCGGCCTGTGCTGCCCGCGCAGCCTCGAAGCCATCGCCGGCCTGCTCGGCATCCTGCGCGCCGGCGCCGCCTACCTGCCCCTCGATCCGGCGCTGCCCGCCGAACGGCTGAGCCTGCTGCTGGCGGATGCCGGCGCCGGTGTGGTCGTCGCGGCGCGCGGCGTCGCCGCCGTGGGTGGCGCGGGTGCTGCCGGAGCCGCTGGGGCCGGCGGAGCCGCCGACGCCGGCGGGAGCCTGCCGGTGATCTGGCTTGAAGACGGCGGAGGCGACCCCGCCGGTCCCGGCGAGCCGCTGCCGGAACCGGCACCGTCCGATCTCGCCTACGTGCTCTACACCTCGGGATCGACCGGCAGGCCCAAGGGCGTCCTGATCGATCATGCCGCCCTGGCCCGCTTCACCGACAACGCCGTGACCGTCTACGGCATCGAGCCGCGCGACCGCATCCTGCAGTTCGCGTCGCTCGGCTTCGACGCCAGCTGCGAGGAGATCTATCCCAGCCTGGCCGCGGGAGCGACCCTGGTGCTGCGCGACCAGGCCATGCTCCACACCGCGGCCCGCTTCCTCGCCGCCTGCGCCGAGCGCGCCATCACGGTGCTCGACCTGCCCACCGCCTACTGGCACACCCTGGTGGCCGATCTCGCGCCGGGAGGCGGTCACCGCCTGCCGCGCGCCCTGCGCGCCGTCATCATCGGCGGCGAAGCGGCCCAGCCGCACAAGGTCCACGCCTGGCTGGCGGCGGTCGGCGCAAGGCCGCCGCTCTACAACAGCTACGGCCCCACCGAGACCACGGTGACCGCCCTCGCGGGAGCCCTCGACCGCCTGCCGGGCCCCGCGGTCCGCCTGGGGCAGCCCTTCGCCGGCACCCAGGTCTGGCTGCTCGATCCGTGGCTGCAACCGGTCCCCATCGGGGTCGCCGGCGAGCTGCACATCGCCGGCCCCGCGCTCGCCCGCGGCTACCTGGGGCGCCCCGCGCTCACCGCCGCGAGCTTCATCCCGGCGCCGTTCGCGGCCCCGCCGGGATCGCGCCTCTACCGCACCGGCGACCTGGTGCGCCGCTGGGCCGACGGCGGCCTGGAGTTCGTCGGCAGGGTCGACGGCCAGCTCAAGATCCGCGGCTTCCGCATCGAGCCCGACGAGATCGCCGCCGTGCTGGCCAACCATCCCGCCGTCCGCGACGCCGCGGTGGCCGCCCATGCCGCCCCCTCCGGCGACCTGCGCCTGGTCGCCTACGCGGTCGCCGCCCGGCCGCCCGCGCCCACCGCGGCGGACCTCCGGCACTGGCTCGCGGACCAGCTCCCCGCCTACATGGTGCCTGCCGAATACGTCCTGCTCGACAGCCTGCCGCGCACCGCCTCGGGCAAGCTCGACCGCAAGGCCCTGCCCGCACCCGCCGCCGCCGAAGCCCGGCCGGCGGCGCCCGAGAACGACACCGAGCGCATCCTGGTCGACATCTGGAGCGCCCTGCTCGGCGGCGCCCGGATCGGCATCTACGACAATCTTTTCGCCCTGGGCGCCCACTCGCTCCTGGCGCCGCAGTTCGTCGCCAAGGTGCTGGACCTCTTCGCCGTCGAGCTGCCCCTCCACGCGCTCTTCGAAGCCCCCACCATCAAGCAGCTCGCCCTGGCCCTCAGCGACGCCCTGCTGGCCCAGATCGAGATGCTGAGCGAGGAAGAAGCGGTCGCGATGACCGCTCACCGCGACCTGCCATGACGGCGAGGGCATAGAATGGGCGGAAGTTTTGCTCCGACCCTGCTCGCGAGGGGCCGCATTTGGCAAGGAAAGGATTTGACCATGCGTCGGATCTATCTCGCGTGGGCAGGCTGCGTCGGGCTCATGGTTTCACTGGCAGGCTGTGCCAGCGCCGGCCCTCCAGACCTACCAGCCGCCGCCGCAACCGGAGCGGCGGCGCAGCCGCTCATCACCTACTGCGATCTCATCGCCTCACCGCGCAAGTACCTCGGCAAGGAAGTGCGCGTTGTGGGCATCTATCGGGTTGGCTTCGAGTGGCAACAGATGTACTCGACCCGCTGCCTGGATGGCTACACCACGTGGGTCGAATGGCACGGCGGCACCTGCGCCGATCTCCTTCCGCCGGAGAAGCCGGCAACCGGACCCTCCAAGGCGGCTTCCAAGCAAACAGACGGCGACTTGCCCGCTCTTTCGGAGAGCACCATGGGCATGATCGCCCGCGGCATCCTCACCGGCGGCGACGGTTTCGGGTACGGACACCTCAACAGCTATACCTTTCAGTTCGACCTGAGCTGCGTCGAACACCTCGAGGTGCTCGACGATCGCTCCTACCATCCCTCCTCTCTCACGGGAGGAATGAAGCGCAAATATGAAAAATTCCTGGCAAGAACAGACCCGGCCAAGGTAAAGCCACCCCAGGCCAATCCGCCGCCGCCCTGAACATGGAGCAGCCATGAGACAGGACGCCGCGGGCCGCCAACCTCAACGATGCGGAACTGCTGAAGTGATCCGTGCGGCCATCCGACGCGGCGCGCGGCGGGGCGGTCAACGGGTGTCGAAGTGCAGCGGCGCCGGATGCTGCGCGCAGGCGGTGTTCAGGCCCTGGGCAGTGCCGCGGGCGATGAAGTCGGCGATGAGCCGCTGGGTGCAGGTGGAGTCGGAGGCGTGGGCGCCGCTTGGAATGATGACCAGCTGGCCGCGGGTGAAGTTCGCGGCCACGGCGGCGGCGTCGGTCGGCGGCGTGACCGGGTCGCGCTCGCCGGCGATCAGCAGGGCGGGCACGGTGGAGGAGGGCAGGGTGGCCGGCCCCGCGGGTTTGGGGGCGTGCGGCCAGACGGCGCAGACGGCCAGCTGTTCGCGGACGCGATCGTCGCCGTAGAAGGTGCCGGCGGTCAGCTGCGGGATGGTGGCGGGATCGATGCGCGACAGGTCTTCGGCGCAGGTGACCGAGAACAGGAGGCCCAGCGCCAACTCCTGCTGCAGCGCCATGCGCACCTCGACCGCCGCCAGCGCCAGATGGCGCAGGTCGCCACCGGCGGCCCGGTGCACCCATAGCGGCAGGTGCGCCGCTTCCGACGAGTAGAGCGAAAAGCGCATGGCATCGGCGGCGGCCGAACGGGTGAGGGTCACGGTCACCGGCTTGGGCCGGTCGGGAATGGCGATGGTGACGTGCGCCGGTTGCTGCGCCAGGCGAGCCAGAACCTGTGCCGCCTCGTCGGCGAAGTGCGGAAAGGCGGCGTGGCAGGCGCCGTCGTGCGCGCAGTCGCGGGCCAGCAGCTCCAGGCCCTGTTGCGCGTTGCGCGCGTGGTAGAGCGGCGACGGGTCGGCATAGCGGGCGACGCTTTCGAGCACCACGCTGCGCACGCTCTCCGGGTGGCGCGCGATGAAGACCTGCGACGCCAGGGTGCCGTAGGAGGTGCCGATCAGGTTCACCTGACCGTAGCCGAGGTAGCGGCGGACGTCTTCCAGGTCGTCCATCGCCGCGGCCGTGGTGTAGAGGGCAAGGTCCGCATGCTGGCGCAGCTGGTCGCGGCAGGTCTCCACCGCGTCGAGCGGAAAGATGTGGTCGAGGCGGGTGCCGTCTCCCCATATCTTGCATGTCAGCGGATTGGAGCCGCCGGTGCCGCGGGTGTCGACCAGGACGATGTCGCGCCGCCGCCGTAGCGGGTCGCGCGCCGGGTCCGGCGCCGAGTCGACCGCGCCCTCGCCGGGGCCGCCGTTGATGATGAAGACCGGGTCCGGCTCGGGCCGGGCGGCCAGCGCCGGCAGCACGGCGATACGCAGCGCGATCTTGCGCCCCGCTTGCGCGTCGCGGTTTTCGTAGACCTCGAACGAGCCGCAGAAGGCGCCCCCCTTGACGTCCGGCAGGGTGCAGGGCTGCAGCTTGCCCTGCCAGGGCGCGTGGGCGCGCGCGGGTGCCGCGGCCGGCGTGGCCGCCGCGGTCGCGGCGGTGGACACAACCGCGGCGCCGATGGTAAGGGCCGCCGCGGTCGCCAGGGTCATCGCGCCCGCCCGGCGCCCGCGCCGACCGCGCACGCTTGCACCGGTACCGGCACGCCTGGTCCCGATGGCGTCGGCGGCGTCGGCGGCGAGGATCGGCGTGTGGGCTCGCATGATCGTGCTCAGCTCATCGTACGTACCATCTGCGCGAAGGTTTCTTCGGCCCCGAGCCGGGTGTTTCAGCCCGGCGCCGTCAGCTTGCTGCCGGGCTGAGCTTGAGGAGGGGCCGGGTGAGCTCGGTGCGCCAGGCCGCCGGATCGGGGTCGCTGTGCGGGTCGATCGTGTAAACCTCCCAGAGGTCGGGCGCCGGCGCGTGCGCCGCCGCCGCGACCCAGGCGTCGAAAGCGCCCCAGGCTGCGCCCAGCCCTTCGTAGGAGCCGCAATAGACCGTCCGCGCGGCGAGCCCGGCCGGCCACTCGCCCGGCTGGACGCGCCCGGTGGGGGCGATGGGGGCGGCGACCGGGACGCCGATCTGGAAGTCGAAGATGCCGGGTTCCATGCGCAGGTGGTGGGAGAACCAGGGGCCGGTGGCGGCGACGCCCTGTGCGGCGATCGCCTGGCGCAACTCGCTCAGGCCCGGCCCCATCACCGTCTGGATCTCGCTGCGCGGTATGGTGAGGTGGAGGACGGCGATGGTCCGCGGCGTCATTTGCACGATCTGCGGCTCGGTGAGGCCGGCTGCGTCGACACCGGCCTGGGACGCCAGCAGCTCGGCCAGCAGGTTGTAGCTGGCCGCCACGCCCTGCTCCATGCCGGTGCGCAGGGCGGCGTCGCGCGCCTCGCCCGACTCGTACAGGACGGTGAGGGTAAGCGTGGTGACGCCGTCGCGCTCGGCCAGCTCCAGGGTGCGCAGCGCCTGCCCCGGATACCACGCCTGGTCGAACCGCTCCGTCGACACGATGCGCTCGGGGGGGACGATCTGACGAAATTCACCGCTGACGCCCATCTCGGTGCCCTCGGCGTTGCGCCAGACCATGCGGTAGCTGCCGCCGACCCGCGCGTCCACCTGGCACACCGGCATCGTCCATCCCGGCGGCCCGAGCAGCCAGCGCTGCAGCAGATCGGGTCGGGTCTGGGCGGCAAACACGTGCACGCGCGGCGCGTCGAAGGCGCGCGTGATGACGATCTCGCGCTCGCCGTGCGCTGTCAGGGTCAGCTCTCGAGGGGTCTTCATCGGTGGTCTCTCCTGGAGCGCCGGGTGCGCTCCCCTGGGTGGATTGAGGTCGGGACCGGCCCTGAGCCGGGGGCCGCGCTTGCGGCCGGGCTCGGCGCCGGACTTGCGGATGGGCCGGGGTTTGAGCTGGCAGGCGGAGCTTCGCGCTGGATCTCTTCGAGCAGCGCATCGAGGCGCTGGAAGCTGGCGTCCCAGAACTGCCGGTAGCGCTCCAGCCACTCGCTCGCGGCGGCCAGCGGCTGCGCTTCGAGCCGCCGCGGCCGGCGCTGCGCGTCGCGCCCGCGCGAGATCAGGCCGGCGCGCTCCAGCACCTTGAGGTGCTTGGAGATCGCCGGCTGAGTCAGGTCGAACGGCGCCGCCAGCTCGGTCACCGACGCCGCGCCCGCGGCGAGGCGCGCCAGGATCGCCCGCCGCGTGGGATCGGCCAGCGCGGCGAACGTGGCATCCAGGTGCCGGTCGAGTGGCGGGGGTGACGTTCCATAACCATACAGTTCCATAACCGTATGGTGATATAGAGGCGACGCCTTGTCAAGGCGCCGCCGGCAAACGCGGCGAACGCCTCAACTTGCGGGCTGCGGTGCCAGTGCGAACAGACCGCCGCCGCCCTCGACACCGGCGTAGACCGTGCCGGTCGTCGCGTCGACGGCCAGGGTCAGCGCCGCGGCCGCGGGAAGGCCGGTGCCAAGCGGCGCCCAGGTGGCGCCGCGGTCGTACGCAGCGAACACGCCCTGCGCCGTGGCGGCATACAGGGGCGGCGCCTGACCGCCGCTGCCGGGCACCGGGCCGGCGACGATGCGGTTGACGCCGGCGGGGAGGCCGGTACCCAGCGGCGACTGCCAGGTCTGGCCGCCGTCGGCGCTCGCGGTGGTGGTGCCGTCCTGGAGCACGCCGTACAGGCGCGAGGGCTGCTGCGGATCGATGGCGAGATCCAGGAAGCTGGCGGCGCTGTCCAGCAGGCTCCAGGTCTGATTGCCGTCGGTCGACTTCATCAGAGAGCCCGCCTCGCCGACATAGATCGTCCGCGCGTCGCCCGGATCGAGGCGCACGAACCAGCCGGCGGGGCCGGGGTAGCCGAAGGGGAACACGAACGTCGGCAGGTTGAAGTTGTAAACCCAGGTGACGCCGCCGTCGGTGCTGGTGGCAACGTACGGGGAGCAGCTGTAGGGGCACGGCCGGATGTCCGGCTCGATTGCGTAACCGGCCGCGTACAGCGTCAGCGGCGCCGACGGCACCTGTGCGACGTCCAGGGCATAGCCCTGCAGCGTCGCCAGCGTCGGCCACGTGGCCCCCGCATCCGCGGTGTGCAGCAGCGGTGTCGCCGCAAAGAAGAAACCGTCGATCACGGGACCCTGCTGCCCGGCCAGTGCATAGGCGGCGCCGGCGGCGGCGGCGTCGGCCAGGAGGCGCACCACACCCTGCTGCGGCAGGCCGCCGGCGGCGCGCCAGCTGGCGCCGGCGTCGGCGCTCACCCGCAGTGTCGTGGCCGGCAGGTCGACCGGGAGGCCCCCAGCTTGCAACGCCGCCTGCGGGGCGAGCAGCGCGTCAGCGTAGATCGCGCCGGCGCCATGGGCATCGACCGCCAGCGCCGTGGTCGCGGTGGCAGCGATGGCGCCGAGCTGCGGCGGCGCGGCGCCCGCCGCGAAGGTGCCGTGCCACACACCACCGTCCGGCGTGGACGCGACATAGGCGCGCTGTGGGCGGAGCGGGTCGCCGGTGACGGCGGTCAACAGCGAGCCGGCGAAAGTGAAGGTCCATGTCGCGCCGCCGTCGGCGCTCTTCCACAGCCGTCCGCGCGCCTTGTCGGTCGCCGCCCAGACGGTGCCGGGAGCCCCCGCGGCGAAACCGACTGCGGTGTAGGTGCCGCGAGGCAAACCGGCCACCGGCGCCCAGGTGCCGCCGCCGTTGCGGCTGACGAACACCGCGGCGTCGGTGGCGGCGTAGACGGTGCCCGGATGCGTGGGATCGGCGGCCAGGTTCAGCAGGTGCGTCACGCCGGGGAGCGTGCCCCGGCGCCACTGCCTGCCGCCGGTGCGGCTGACCAGGATCAGCCCTCCAAGGTCGCTGCCGCCGGTGCCGTAATAGACGTGCAGCGGTGAGCCGGCATCCACCGCCAGGGCGGCCGGAGCCGGTAAGCTGTAGGGGAGCACCTCCACCACGGTCCACGAATCGCCGCCGTCGTCGCTGCGATACACGCTGGCGCTGTCGGCCGCGTACAGCGTCGCCGGCGCTCCCGGCGCCAGCGCCAGCGCCGTCGGCACGTCGGGGAAGCCGGTCGCACGCCAGGTCGCCGCGCCGTCGTCCGAGCGGAACAGGCCGCGTTCGCTGCCGGCATAGAGCGTCGTGTCCCCCGGCGCCACCGCCAGCAGCGCGACGTCGAGCCCCAGCAGCCCGTCGTTGGCCGCCTGCCAGCTGGCGCCGCGGTCGACGGTGCGGAACACGCCGCCATACGCGGTGCCGGCGTAGACGGTCGGCGAGCCGCTGGCCGCCGCCAGCACCTGCACGCGGCTGCCGCCGGGCGAGAGCGGCGTCCACACCCCCGCAGCGCCGGCGGCGCTCACGCCCTGGAATGAACCTGCAAGGATCGCCGCGCCAATCAGCAGCGGAAGCGAACCGCGTCGTACGTGAAGTCCGATCGTTCTGGCCATGATGCCCCCATGAGCGACCCCGCCGTCATCCGGCAATGTCGCCGAAGCTCAAGTGCTGCCCTTTGTCCAGGTCTACGCACCGCCGCCGGCCGGTGTCCAAAGCGGCCAGGCCGGGTTGGCGTGAGCCCTCAGCACGCCAGGTAGACCCAAGCGCGGCGGAATCTCCAGCCAGGGCCGTCCGCAAAGCCAGCTCCCAAGCCAGCTCCGTGACATGCAATCAAGGTTGTGTCTGCAATCACTGCACACTTCGAATCCGATCTCAGCGGGGGCACTGGCACTCGGTTCGATAGGGCTGTCCCTCTGGTGTAGCGGCAAGCTGAGCTAGCTGCCAGAGCTTGAAGATGGGAGCCTTTTGCGCAACCTTGTAGCTGGCGGCACTCATGGTTGCAGCCGGCAGTGCCTCTTCGAGCTGCTGCCACCGACATCCCGGGTCCGCTTGATCTGCGAGCCAGGACACCGGAGGTCTCACGCTCGGGGATGAACCTGCGTGAGCCTCCCGTGTTGGCGGGCGCCAGGCGAGGCGCGCGAGCTGGTCCAGCACCGCCGGCGACGCCGCGAACGCCGCCTACCGGCGGTCTGCTGTTAAGCGCGGATCATTCTGTTATTCGCAGATCACTTTGCAGCTGCCGCAGATCGTCACCGTACAGTGCACCGAACATGGATCGCCAGTGATGAGCGCGCCGCCGGCGCGACCCAGATCGGTCCTCTCAAGACCTGCCAGCGTCTCCCGATGGAGCGTCAGTCGCGTGGTCGAGGACTTTTTCATCGCTCTCCTCTCCTTTTCGAAGGTGCTGCATCCAGATCCTATCTCAGCTCGCCGACGCCGCAACGTTTCGTGCTCACGCGCAAAGCCCTTCTGTCAGAGGTCCTGAAGCCAGAAGTTTTGGCCTGGACACGTCGCTATTCAAGCGCGGATGGAGACGGCTTGCGCGATGGTCGTGATCGGGCCGCTGGCGATCTGGGCCGTGTCCAGGATATCGATCTCTCCGAAGTTGGCGGTGTGGGGCAGCGCGCCGGCGAGGGTCTGGCAGGGCAGCGCGCGGGTGCACGGATTGGTGTCGCTGCCCAGCCCTGACAGATAGGTGCGGGACGAAACCTGGGCCCAGGCCTGCTGGGTGCAAAGGGCGAGGCAGGAGAGACCGATCAATAGGGCGCGTTTCATGGACAGAGTGCTCATCGCGGACCTCCTGGCGCAAGAGGCGCCGAAGGTAGGGCAGAGGTGAATTCCTCGAATAGACCCACGGGCAAGGCTGGGATTCCCAATCGGACTGTGAGATCATCATCGGACAACAATCTGCTGAGTCATGTTGCTGGATAGTGAAGCGGGGCCGTTTGCAAAACAGCAACGACTGAACACCGGAGGCGTCCATGACGCTCAAAGTCCACTTGGGTTTGGCCGGGCTCTGGGTCGTGGCTCTGCTCACCAGTGCGGCACGGCCGGCCGCAGCCGCCTGGCCGGCTGGGGTTGCGGGACCGGCTGAGGTCGCGGCGCCGATCGGGGTTGCGCGGCCGGCTGAGGCTGCGGCGGTGGGAGCGGGGGCGGGGAGGCCGCGCAGGCGGGAGGTCGCGGAAATGCCCTCTCGGCGCCGGGCGGTGGCGTCGCTGGCCGATGCGGCACCGAGCTTTGAGGAGAACGTCGGCCAGGCGGACCGCGCCGTCGACTTCCTGCGTCGCGGCGGCCCTTCGACACTGTTTCTGAGCCGCGGCGATGCGGTCGTCAGCCTGGTCGACGCCGCGCGGCGGAGTGCCTCCGCGGTGCGCATGCACCTGGTGGGCGCCGCCAACCGGCCGCGCGGCGAAGGCGCCGAGCGGCAGGCGGCGGTTTCCAACTACCTGCTGGGCGGGGATCCCGCCGGCTGGCACACCGGCATCGCCAACTACGCGCGGGTGCGCTATCCGGAGGTCTACCCGCGGGTCGATCTGATCTATCACGCCAGCCGGCTGCGGCAGGTCGAATACGACTTCGTCGTCGCTCCGCGGGGCGACCCCGCACGCATCCGGCTGGACTTCGAATCCGGCGATACAATGGCCGGCATCGCGGCCGGCATCGCGGCCGGCATCGCGGCCGGCAGGGCGGACGGCTCGCCGGCGACTGCCCCCGCGCCGTGCGCCGCCGCCGCCGGCCGCGACACCTCGCCCGAGATCGGCGCCCAGGGAGAGCTTGTCCTGCACACCTGCCTGGGCGACCTGATGCAGCCGGCACCCGAGGCCTACCAGCCGGCGGCCGACGGCAGCCGCCGGCCGGTGACCGTGCGCTACGTGCTGCGGCGCCCGGCGCCGACCGGTGGCAACCACCGCGGTCGCGATGGCGTCGGCCCCGCCGAGGTGGGCTTTGCGCTGGGGCGCTACGACCGTACTCTCCCGCTGGTGATCGATCCGGTGATGGCGGTGGTGCTCGACGCCACGTTCCTGGGCGGCGGCAACGACGACCTGGCGACGCGCATCGCGGTCGATGCCGCCGGCAACGTCTACATCACCGGCACCACCTCGTCGGCCGCCTTCCCAGGCGTGAACGGCGCCTCGATCCAGCCGGTCAGCACCGGCACCGACGTCTTTGTGACCAAGCTGGACGCCGCGGCCAGGGTCATCCTGTATTCGACCTTCCTGGGCGGTGCCGGCGGCGTCAGCACCGGTGGCGGGATCGCCGTCGACTCCCAGGGCAACGCCTATGTGACCGGCGCCACCCAGTCGGCGACGTTCACGGGAGTCGCCGCCGGAGCGATCCAGGCGACCTACGCCGGTGACGAGGATGCTTTCGTCACCAAGCTGAACGCCAGCGGTACAGCCGTTCTCTATTCGACCTTCCTGGGCGGCAGCGGCGACGACGGCGGCCAGGCCATCGCGGTCGACGGCGCGGGCAATGCCTACGTCGCCGGCACCACCAGCTCGCCCACCTTCCCCGGCGTCACCGCCGCCTCGCTGCAGCCGGCCAGCGGCGGCGGCGGCGACGATGCCTTCGTCGCCAAGCTCGACGCCGCGGGCGATGCCATCGTCTACGCCACCTTTCTGGGCGGCAGTGCCCAGGACGGCGCGGCGGACCTTGCATTGGACGCCGCCGGCAACGTCTATGTCACCGGCTACACCCAATCCCCCAACTTCACCGGCGTCACCGCCGCATCGCTGCAACCCACCGCCGCCGGCAGCGACGACGCGTTCGTCATCAAGCTCGACGCCGCCGGCACAGCCGTCGTCTACGCCACCTACCTGGGAGGCAGCGGCCTGGACCTCGCCCGCGCCATCGCCGTCGATGCCGCCGGCGACGCCTACGTCGCGGGCGTGACCTGGTCGCCCACCTTTCCCGGCGTCACCGCGGATTCCATCCAGCCAGCGCCGGGCGGCGGCTTCGCCGACGCTTTCGTGACCGAGATCGGCGCCGCGGGCGACACCATCCTGTATTCGACCTTCCTGGGCGGTACCGGCAGTGACGGCGCAACGGCCCTGGCGGTGGACGCCGCCGGCATTGCCTACGTGGTGGGCAACACCAGCTCGCCCACCTTTCCCGGCGTGACTCCGCGTTCGATCCAGGCGACCAACATGGGCAACCAGGATGTCTTCCTGGCCGAGCTCAGCCCCAGCGGGACCGCCATCCTGTATTCCACCCTGCTGGGAGGCACAAACCTCGACCAGGCCACCGGCATCGCCCTGGACGGCTACGGCAACATCTACATCACCGGCGAGACCTGGTCGGCCACCTTCCCAGGTGTCACCGCCGCCTCGCTGCAGCCCGAAAATGCCGGCGCCACCGACGCCTTCCTGGTCAAGATCGCGGCCTCCGCCAGCCGCTCGTATTACACCGTGACACCCTGCCGCGTCGTCGACACCCGCACCGCCACCCCCCTCGCCGCCGGCGAGACCCGCCAGTTCACCGTCACCGGCGCCTGCGGTATCCCCGCCACCGCCGCCGCCATCGCGGCCAACGTCACCGCCGTCCCTCTCGGCACCGCCGGCGCGCTGGTCCTCTATGCCGGCGACGCTCCCCAGCCTCCCGCCACCAACAACCTCAGCTTCCTGGCCGGCCGCCCGCTGGCCAACAACGCCGTCATCCAGCTGGCCCGCAACGCCACCGGCACCCTGAACATCCAGGCCATCCTGCCGGCCGGCGCGACCCACGTCCTGCTGGACGTCACCGGCTACTTCCAGTAGCGCGGTCCGGCCGCCGCCCAGAACGCCGAGGAGCCTCCGGCTAGAAGTTGCAGCAGCCCGACTCTACGGCTACGTCGTACGCGGTCTTCTCGCCGGTGCAGGTGGTGCCGCTGCAGGTCTGGACGCACTCGCCGACCTGGGTGGTGTGCTGGGCGTTGCTGTAATAGAAGGTCCTGTAGGTGGGGTAGCCGTCGGCGCAGATGAAGGCGGCGGCGGGGCGCGGCGGCACCAGGAAGACGGTCGCAATGAAGGCGGCGAGGGTGAAGGCGAGAAGGGCGACGCGGCGGCCGAGGGGGGTGGCGGTACTGGGGTGTGGCATGGCGGTCCTCCTGTCGTTTCTTCGACGTTGTGGATACAGAAATAGGTGTGTGTGGAGGACGGCCGGACGAGACGAGGGGCGCGGCCATGCTCCGCGGCCACGTGCGCGGCCGAGCGAGCCGCGCCCGCCTCCCCTGTCCCTCGCGCCACAGCATGTGTAGCATGCAAGCGATGACACCGCTCGAACCCGTCTCGCAGGAAGAGCGCATCCGCTCCTTGGACACGCTGCGCGGGTTTGCGCTGCTGGGCATCCTGCCGGCGAACGTCCTCATCTTCGGCATGTACTTCGCGGCGGGCAACGACCCCATGGTGGCAGGCGGCGCCACTGGCCTGAACCTCGCGAGCTGGGCGGTGTTCCGCATCCTGGTCGAGGGCAGGATGCGCTGTCTGTTCTCAATGGTCTTCGGGGCCGGCGTGATCCTGCTGACCGCGCGGGCCGAGGAGCGAGCCGGGGCCACCGCTGCCGCCGACATCTACTACCGGCGGAATCTCTGGCTGCTGGTGTTCGGCCTGGCGCACGCCTTCCTGCTGTTCTGGGGCGACATCCTCTATCCGTACGCCCTGTGCGCGCTGATCCTCTTCCCCTTCCGCAAGCTTTCGGCGAAAAAGCTCCTGATCATCGGCGGCTTGTTCATCGCGTTCAAGGCCGGGTGGGCCACCGTCGATGCATTCCGGCAGACCGAGCGGCGGAGCCTGGCTGCCGCGGCCGATGCTGCCGAGAAGGTGGGTCACCTGCCGACCGACGAGCAGGCCGCGGCGAGGCGGCAACTGGAAGCGCAGCGCCTGCAGCGCAAGCCATCGCCGGAGGCGCTGGCGAAGGACGCCGCGAAGTGGCGCGGCAATCCGCTGGAAGTGATCGGCGAACGGGCGAAATTCCTTGCGACATGGCACGGGCTGCCGTTCTACGACCCGGCGAATTGTGACATATGGAGCATGATGTTCATCGGCATGGGTCTCTTCAAACTGGGAGTCCTCAGTGCGGCGATGTCTTATCGTTTCTATATCTCGATCGCCGTCGCCGGAACCCTGATCGGAATCCCGCTGAGCTCGTGGATGGCATGGCTGGCGCTGAGGAGCCATTTCGACCGTGTGACCGTGCTGTCGACCCAGGTGGCCACCGACCTTGAGCGGCTGCCGGTCGCCCTTGCGTACATGGCGGTGCTGATGATCCTGTGCAAGGCAGGCAGGCTGCGGTGGCTGACCGGCCTCCTGGCCGCCATCGGGCAGACGGCCCTCAGCAACTACATCCTGCAATCGGTCATCTGCTCGCTCGTCTTCACCGGCTACGGCCTCGGCTTGTACGGACGGCTCGAACGGTATCAGCTCTACTTTGTAGTAGCAGGATGCTGGGCCCTGTCGCTGGCCGCAAGCCCCGTCTGGCTGCGGCACCACCGCTTCGGGCCGCTCGAATGGTGCTGGCGCTCGCTCACCTATTGGAAGCGGCAGCCGATGCGCGTGACCCGCCCACCGGCGGCCTCCCAGATCGCCGGCAGCTGCTGATCCTAAGCTCTGGTGCGCTTCGCCTGGGTGCTGGGGCTGGTTGTCGCCGCGGTGCCGGCGCGGGCGGAGCCACCGGCCGTGGCGGCGACGTTGCCGGCCAGCGGTTTCGACGATGCGGCGGCGCGGCGCCTCTTCGAATACGACGCCGCGGCGCCGCTCGACGTCCGGGAGGAGAAGACCGAAACGCGCGGTGCTGCCGAGGTGGTGGACCTCTCCTACGCCAGCCCGTTGGGACGCGTGCCGGCCTTCCTGGTGCGTCCGCGGCGCGGCGGCGCGGCGACCGCGGCAGTGGGGAAGGCCGCGGCGACCGCGCCACCCGGCGGCGGTGTTCGTGCACCTCGGCCAGGGGAACCGCGGCACTTTCCTCGACGAGGCGGTCGACCTCGGCGGGCGCGGCCTGGTGTCGTTGCTGATCGGCGCGCCGTTCACCCGCCCCGAGCACCCCAAGGCCAAGATGCCCTTCGACGGCGAGCAGGACCGCCGGGACTTCGTGCAGGCCGCGATCGACGTGCGGCGCGGTTTCGATCTCCTCGCCGCCCGCGACGACGTCGACGCGACGCACCTGGGCTACGTCGGTCACAGTTTCGGCGCGACGATCGGCGGCCCGCTGCTCGCCACCGAACCGCGCGTGCAAGCCTGGGTGCTGATGGCGGGCTTTGCCGCCCAGACGCGCGAGCTGTCGAGCGGCGACGGCCTCGCCGGCCTGGCCTTCCGCACGCTGCTGGCCGCGGACGACCAGCAGCGTTACCTCGCCACGCTGGCGCCGATCGACAGCGTTCGCTTCCTGCCGCACGCGCCGCCGGCGCCAATCCTCTTCCAGTTCGCCCGCCGCGACGAATACGTCGCGCCCTGGGATGCGGCACTCTGGCTGCAGGCCCGTCGCGGTCCAAACGAGGTAGCGTGGTACGACACGGGCCACACTTTCGACGCCGACGCGCGCCGCGACCGCGATGCCTGGCTGCTGCGCCAGCACAACCCGGCCCGCGTCCGGGGCAGCCGGCCGGGAGATCCCAGGCCCGTCAAATGTCTTCGGGGCTCGCTGCGACTGCCTCGCTGTCCTCTCGTCCGGCCTTACGGGTGCGCCACGATGTGAAGGTAGGCTTGACAGGTTGGCTTCATATATCTATCCTTCCTGGCATGACGGAAGCAGCAGATGGCCCAAACACCACGCTTGCCGTAAGGCTGGCGGAAGAGCTTCGGGGCTTCGGTGGCAAGCTGAAGCGCCACCTGCTCGCCCAGGCGGACGCTGGCGATCTGACTCCCTCGCAGACGGCTGTGCTCCTGCGCCTCGAGAAAGACGGGCCGGCTACGACCTCGACGCTTGCCAGAGCTGAGGGGATGCGACCTCAGTCGATGGGATCTGTCATCGCCGCGTTGGAGGAAGCTGGGCTGGTGGCCGGCGCGTCCGATCCGGCGGACGGGCGACAGACGATCCTGTCGTTGACCGACAGGTGCCGCTCTTTGCTCGTACAGGGGCGTGCCGCGCGGCAGGACTGGCTGGCGCGCACCATCGAAGCGCGGCTCCTGCCGCATGAGCAGGACCAGCTCGCGGCAGCGATGCCGCTGCTGCGGCGCCTGGTGGGCGAATGAGCCAAGCGCGCTGTGCCGCCAATCCATTGAAGAAAGGTCCACGCCTGTGACGACGCCCGACATCCACCCGCTGTATCTCCTCTCGCATTTCGCAGGCGGCGCGCTGCTGGTGAACGCGATCCCACATGTCGTCAGCGGCCTGATGGGGCGGCGATTCCCCAGCCCGTTCGCCAAGCCGCCCGGCAGGGGGCTATCGTCTGCGACGGTGAACGTGCTGTGGGGCTTTGGCAACCTCGTGGCCGCCTACTTCCTGGTGTGGCGAGTGGGTGGATTCGATCTCCGGCAGACAGGCGACATCGTGGCGCTGGCGCTCGGCATGCTCCTGCTCGGCCTCTGGCTTGCTCGGGACTTCGGCCAGCTGAACGGCGGCCGCGGGCCGCGGCCGGAGTGAGCACCTCGCGGCCAGGCACCTTTCGCTCACTCAGCCACCACAACTATCGCCTCTGGGCAGGCGGTGCGCTGGTTTCCAACGTCGGCACCTGGGTGCAGGCAACGGCGCAGGACTGGCTGGTGCTGACGGTGCTCACCCACCGCAGCGCCTCGGCGGTGGGCATCGTCATGGCGCTCCAGTTCGCACCCCAGCTTCTGCTGCTTCCGTGGACGGGCTCCGCCGCGGACCATGCGGACCAGCGCAAGCTCCTCATCGCCACCCAGACAGCGATGGGCGTACTGGCGCTGATGCTGGGCGTGCTCACCGTGAGCGGAGTCGTGCGCCTATGGCACGTCTACGTCTTCGCCTTCCTGTTCGGCAGTGCGGCGGCGTTCGACGCGCCGGTGCGCCAGACCTTCGTCGGGCAACTGGTCGGCGACGAGGACCTGCACAACGCGGTCGCGCTCAATTCGATGTCGTTCAACATCGGCAACCTGATCGGTCCTGCGGTGTCAGGCCTGCTGATCGCCGCGGTCGGCACCGGCTGGGCGTTCCTCACCAATGGGGCCTCGTTCCTGGCCGTGCTGGGCTCGCTTTTGCTGCTGGACAAAGGCACGCTTCATCCTGCGGTGCGTTCCAGGCGGGCACGAGGAAGCTTCGCGCAGGGCCTGCGCTACGTTTCGCAGCGAGCCGACATCATCGCGATCCTCGTCATGCTCTTTCTGATCGGCACGTTCTGCCTGAACTTTCCCATCTTCATTTCGGTCATGGCGGCAAAGGTATTTCATACCGACGCGCGCGGCTACGGCCTGCTGTCGTCCGTCATGGCGGCAGGAACGATCGGCGGTGCGTTCCTGAGCGCCCGGCGGGACAAGCCGCGGTTCGGCACGCTCCTGTGGTCCGCCGGCCTTCTCGGGGTCGGCTTTTCCCTTGCGGGGATCGCTCCCAGCTACTGGACCTTCGCCGCCGCTCTGATCGTCGTCGGCGTCGCGTACCTGACCTTCGTCACCGCCACCAACGGCCTCATGCAGCTTTCGACCGAGCCGGCCATGCGCGGGCGCATGATGGCGCTGCGTGTCGGCGTGGCACTGGGCGGCACGCCGGTAGGCGCACCGGCCGTCGGGTGGGTCGCGGATCGCTTCGGGCCGCGCTGGGCGCTCGCCGTCGGCGCCGCGTCGGGCTTCGCGGCCGCGGCGGTCGCCGCCTACGCTCTCATGCGGCACGTCCAGCCGATCGAGGCGTGAAGTTCCAGTTTCAGCGTCGGTTCACTGAGGTCAAAAACGATGCGCGGGCGGCTGACACCAGGGTTTCGCATCGAACCGGCGACAGGTAGCGACATCCCATGGATTGCCGACCTGGAGGCCACCGTCTACTCGCAATCGGACGCCGTACCTGAGCAGACGCTGCGAGAATGGTTCTCGGTGAATCCGAGCGGCTTCTCGATCGTTCGCGATCCGCACGGCAAGGCAATCGGCCACCTGGACATCCTGCCACTCCGTCCTGTCACGCTGGACGCTTTCCGCAAAGGGGATCTCGTCGAGCGCGAGATCGGGGGCGACGCGCTCTATTCACCCGCAGAGCGGGCTTCCATAACTGCACTCTATGTGGAAAGCATTATCTTGAGGCCGGACAAGGCCATATCGAAAGGGCTCGCCGTGCTCGCCGTTCTCGACAACCTCAGCTCAATTCTCGAGCGCGTCGCGGACGCAAAGACCGTCGAGCTGATCTACGCCATCGCGGCAACTGCGGCCGGCGAAAAGCTGCTACGAAAACTGAGCTTTGAACTGGAGAACGTTGCCGAACGGCGCCGGGATTCTCATAAGCTGTTCGTCGCAAGCGTCTCAGACGTTACCTCCAGGGCAGCAGCCTTCTCAGGAACGCAGTCGTCTATCTCACATTCTGTGCACCGCGGCACGTGATCCAGCACGGCCTGCGGCCCGACGACCGAGTGGTGCAGAACCCCGGCCGTTCTTCAGGTTCGGGCCTGCTTCCTTCCGGCCTGCTTTCTTACTCGAGCGGCTGTTTGCCCCGACCGCGGCGCGCCTGGCGGCGCGACCGCGATCGGGCCGGGGGGCGAAGAGGGAAGGTTTTGCCGCGGCGAATGCCGCCTCATCCACTGCCGCCGAAATGGAGGGCTTTGATCCACATGCCGCGTGGGAACAGCGCCCCGGCCGGGCTGGGGCTGAATGGGTCGTCCCGGCGTCCGGCGCGAGGCGTCGCCTTCAAGCCTGTGCTCTCCGCAGCGATCGCGGAGGGGCAGGCCCCTTGGCTCCTTGGCTACGTCCCGCCGCGAGTGGCCTGGTCCGCGGCCCTGGCGAGGCTGTGCAGGAGTTCGAAGAACTTCGCCGATTGACCGATGAAGAGACCCATGGCAGTCAAGAATTTGAGGGCGCCCATCGCGGCTCCCGCGGTGGCGGTGGGTCGGATGATCGACACCACCGGCAGCGTCCGGCTCAGGAAAGGACACGGCTTGGGCATGATCAGGTTGGTCTGGAAGTCCGGGCCGCCAAAGGGGGGTGAATTCAGGTCCGGGAAGACCAGCCCATTGGTGGAGTCGGTCACCGGCGGCGCATCGCCCGCGATGTCGGACCAGGTTTGAAAGTGCATCGTTTCGGTGGGGCCGATGCTGAGCAGGATGCGCAGCACTTCCGGGCTGGTGGCGCGCTGCGCCAGCGAAGGGTACAGACTGTTGCCGCCCTGTTCGATGGTCGGCATGTGAAACGCCGCCGTATTGACGATCGCCTGCAGGTGGTCGTCGGGAGCGAGGTCGGCATCCGTCCTGGGTATCGCGGTGAACTGCCCTGCCGCCAAGCCGGGAATGGCTTGCGGGAACTTGAAGGTCGGATCCAGGTCGGGGTTGTTGGTGCTGCTGCGATAGCGGGTATACCAACTGGTATCCAGGGTGAGCTGCATGAGATTCGTCAGCCGCAGCTGCCCGCTGGAACCGGTCGCCGTGCTGCCCGGCAGCGTGCGGAACGGTTCCAGGTCCACCGGCTCGGCGCGCTTGCTGACCAGGTACGCGTTCAGAAAGCTCTGGTGGCTGAACTCATCATGGGTGTTGTCGTGGACGTATTGCGGAAAGTCCGAATCCAGATTCATGAACTTGGCGGTGTAGGCGGGATTGCCCGTGCCGCCGGGGACCTCGCTGTCCTGCACCCCTCCCAGCTCGTTGTACTGCACCCAGAAGTCGGTTTCGAGGATTTCCGCCGCGGCTGCGAACCTGATCAGAGCCGCATCGCCCCGGGTGATGCCGGTGTTGCTTTCTTCTCCTTCCGGTACCTCGTCTCCGAGAGCAGGTGAGCTGCCGGCGAACAGGCCGCCGCTCATGATCGCCGCACCTGCCGCCGTCAACCCGCCCTTCATCAAAGCGCGCCGGTCGAACCCTCTCTTCACACCATCTGGTGGGCGCCGCATAGTGCACTGCCTTTCTCGCGTGGTCGTTGAACATCGTGCCGGCTCGGCCGGCGACAACAGCGTTTCGCAAACATTGATGCAACTGGCAACGCGTGGTGGATGGCGAGTCAAGCGGAGCCTGTCTCGCGTTGAGTGGGTGCCCGCGCGACGGCAGGCGGTTCAATCCGCGGTTGCCGGCAACAATAGGTGCCGCGCTGCCTGCTAGCGCACGGGGCGGCTCAGGCCTGCGAAGGCGCGCAGGCTGCGCAGCGTCTCGCGGGTCTTGTCCTCGGCTGAGAGGCCCGCTTCCGGCGCGATCAGGGTTGGAAACTGGCGGGCGTGGGCGCCGCCTGCCCGTTACTCGGCTCCTTGGGCGCCTTGAACACCATGCGAAGGCGCCGGCTCAGGGCGCCTGGCCGCAATTCCTGGCGCGCGTCGCCGGGCGGGGCGATGCCCGCTGGAGCAGATAGCTGAAGTCGCCAGCGCAGCCGTTGAACCCGCTCCCGAAGGAGTGGCAGACGATGCAGGACGCGGTTTCCTTCCCCAGGCTCTGGATATAGGTCTCCATGGTGGTGTTTGAGAGCACCTCGGGCGTGGGCTGAGAGTCCTTTGGCTTCTTCGCCGTCGGGTTTGCCGGCCATTGCGTGCTCACCAGCACGTAGTTCTCCCAGACGGTGCCGTGTACCAGCGCGTGCCACTGATCGTTGATGTCCTTGGGCAACAGGTGGATACCGACCGAAATCATTCTCGCCACCTGCACCGGCTGCGTCATCGGCGCGTGACTGTCGCGCGGATTGGCATTTTCGACACATCCCACGCAGTTCGGATCGTTCCACGAATAGTGCGCTTTGGGATCCGGCGTCGCGCCCTGTATGGGAGCGTTGTCCACCTGCTCGAAGGTGGACCAGACCCACTGGGGTCGCCCGTTCACCTTGTGCGCGATGTGGAAACCGACGAGCCCCATCTGCCGCTGGCAGCAGGGCCCCTCGCCCGGCTGATTGCAGGTCGGATACTTACCCTGCTTGTCGGGCCGGCCCGTGGCGAGATCGACCTTCGAGTCGACGATCGTCGCCAGCTCGGTGAAAAATCGGCTCGCATCGTCCTTGGCGCCGAGTACCTTCCAGGCCGCCTTGATCTCGATGGCGCCGAGCGAACCGCCGTCGGTGCCGGTGGGGAAATTGAAGGGAGCCGCGAGGGCAGCCTGGGTGTTGCCGTTGTAGAAACCGTTCCCCACGATATATTCGAAGCTGTCCTGGTCGATGCGGATCTCGTAGCGCGCCAGCTGGCCCGACTGGTCGGTGAGCCAGACGTTCGGCACCGCTTGAACGGATTCGTCAGCCACGTTGCCGACCTTCGAGGTTGCCCGCAGCGTCGGTTCGCCGCCCGGGAAGCCCTTCTGGCAGGCCGCGGGAGCCGCCGTGCTGTCGTCCTTCCAGCAGCTTTCGAGGCAGCCCGGCACCTTCGGATCGCAATGGCAAGGATTCTGCCCCTGGTCGGAGAAGATCTGGTGCGGCTCCTTGAAGGTCATCCAGACCACGCGGTCATCGGCACGCCGTTCACCGAAATGCTTCGTTTTGTCCGGTTCGCCGTTCTGCGCGCCAGCCGGCCAGTTGAGCGCCACCAGGCTCTGCCACGAGAAGCAGTCGAAGTTCTGCTGGATCGAGGCGGTGCCAAACGCGTGCACCTCGTGGGGAGGGCTGGAGTCGAGCGTGGCGCCCAGGCACGGCCCGGGCGCGGTGCTCACTGCGGCCTCGGTGCTCGCGGCGTCCCCAATCCTGGTGGTAGGCGCGGCGACCTTCGCCGGGAGCGGCGCGGGGGGCAACCTCTGCGGCACAGGCGGCGGCGAGCCCCAGTGGAAGGCGGCGAGGCCGCCGGAGAGCAGGGACGCCGCGAGACTTGCCGGCGCCCACCAGAACCGACGCGTTGGTTGAGGGCTCATATCGCCTCCTTCAAAGGGCGCTCTCGAAGTGATGATTCATGGCCGCTCCGTGCAACCGGCCATCGTCCGATCGTGCAGGTCGTTCAGGATTCGGGGGAGCCGGCGTCCATCCAAGCCTTGAAGGTCGCGATCATCTCCTGTGTCCACGGCTGCGAAGGTGGCTTGGGCATGCGGTGGGACGAAACCTCGTCGTAGATGCGCTGGCCGTTGGCCTTGACACTCTGGTAGCTCCCCAGGTCGAGCGGCTTGCCGGACCCGCCGGGATCTCGCACCATGTGGCCCACGTCGACGGCGTTGAACAGACCCTGGATGTAGTTCTGCCAGGTCGGCGGACGTGCGTCGGCCGATGGCGGCGGAGGTGGGGGCGGCGGTGCGACGGCCGGTGGGGACGGCGCGGCGGTCTGCGGATCGCGGGCGGCGCGGGCCGCCTTGATCGCGCTGTCGGGCCCTTGCTTCGCCTTGTCGGGCAGCTTCCCGGCGAGATAGCCGGCATGGCTCACGCCGAGGAGCCAGAGCAGATTTGGCACGACGTCGAGGTTGGGAAAGCTCGGCGACCCTTCCTTTGCCCGGTCGACAAGCAGGCAGACATAGACACCCGCGATCACCAGGGTGAAGATGAGATTTTGGAATTTGGTCACGTCCACCACCTGATCGATCAGCGGCCCCTCCTCCTGGAGCACCACCTGCGCCAGCCGCGGGGGAATGGTGAGCCCGCCTCCTGGATTGACGGCCGCGGCCGGCAGGATCCCTTTCGTCTGCACGGCGGCGCCCCGCACATCCTTGCCGCTCTTGATCGCGCCCGAGGTGACCGCCGATCCGGCGCTGATGCCCATCAGCACGAGCAGCGTCTGGGGAATCTGCAAAGCCGTGGCAAGCGGCGGGCGGGAGTAGAGCAGCAGGCCGACCAGAGTGGAGAGCACGAGCAGGGTCCACAGGACGATCTGCAGATGGTTCAGACTGTACCGGCCCCGCTCGTCGATCAGGATGCCGGACCAACCCCTGCCGGCCGCCCGGCCGGCGAGGCCGGCGAGGATCAGGAGGACGAGAAGCGCAACGAGCCACAGATAGACGAAAGACATGACACCTCCTTCTGCCGGGAGCGCCAGCGCGGATGGCGGGGACGCCGCCTGTCATCGATCTCTCTCTCAGACGGACGCGTTCGGCGCTTTCGCACGGCGGGCGGCCGGCCGCGCTGGCCCGCATAGGCGGCCCCGGAAAGCTGTGCTATCAATCCCTCCCGCATGGTCCTGTTCGACGTGTTGGGGCTCGCCAGATGGCGGCTCGCGGGGCGAGGGGCGGCGTGGGGCGCCGGGTGACGGGCGGCGACCAGGCCGTGGGTGTGGAGCGGCGGGCGTTCAAGCTGGTGGCGGTGGCCGGTGAGGATGCCGCGGCGCTCGACGCGGCGGCGCGGGAGGCGGCGGCGCGGCTCCGCGCGTCGCCCGCCGCGGAGCTCGGCAGGCTGGCGGCGGCCCTGCGGCGGGACGGGCCGGCGCCCAGGCACCGGCGCATGGTGGTGTGCCGGGAGCCAGGCGCGGCGATCGCGGCGTTGACGGGTGCCGTCGGCCCTGGGGCGGCGCGGGTGTGGAGCGGGGTGGCGGGGCGGCGGGCGCCGGCGGTGTCGTTCCTGTTTTCGGGGGTCGGCGATCAGTATCCGGGGATGGCGCACGGACTCTATCGGCAGGAGCCGGTGTTCCGCGCCGCCGTGGATCGGTGCGCCGAGATCCTCGTCCCCTGGCTGGGGCGCGACGTGCGGGAGGTGCTGTTTGCGCCGGCGCCGGAGGCGGCCGCACCGCCGGGGGAAGCGGGCGCAGCCGCGGGGCACGGCGGCCCGCAGCGGCGGATGGATCTCCGCCAGATGCTGGGACGGAGCGGGGCGGCCACATGGGCGCCGGCCAACCCGCTCGACCAGACCCTTTTCGTGCACCCGGCGCTGTTCACGGTGGAGTATGCGCTGGCGCAGCTGTGGATGTCCTGGGGCGTGGTGCCGCGGTCGCTCGCCGGCTACAGCGTCGGCGAGTACGTGGCGGCGTGCCTGGCAGGAGTGTTCGAGCTCGCCCAGGCCTTGCGGCTGGTGGCGGTGCGGGCGCGCATCCTGGACGAGCTGCCGGCGGGCGCGATGCTGAGCATCTTCCTTCCGGAGGCGGACTGCGCGGCGCTCCTGGGAGAGGGCTTGTGGCTCGCGGCGGTGAACGGACCGAGCCTTTGCGTGGTGGCGGGGGAGAGCGCGGCGGTCGAGGCGCTGGCGTCGCGGCTCCAGGAGCGGCGCGTGCCGTGCCGCCGGTTGGCCGCCGGACACGCGTTCCATTCGCCGCTGCTGGCGCCGGCGGTGGCGCCGCTGGTGCGCGAGGCGGCGGCGCTCGCGCTGCGGCCGCCGGCGGTGCCATTGCTGTCGAACGTCAGCGGCGGATGGATCGGCGCGGCGGAGGCGACGGACCCCGAGTATTGGGCGCGCCACATGTGCCGGCCGGTGCGCTTCGCGGCGGCGCTCGCCACGCTCGGTACGGGGGCGGCGCGGGCGCTGGTCGAGATCGGGCCGGGGAGCACGTTGTGCAGCATGGCTCTCCAGGGCGCCATGCCGGTGGCGCCGGTGGTGGCGGTGCCGTCGCTGCCGCACGCGCAGGACGCGGAGCCCGACCTCGAGGTGATGGTGTCGGCGCTCGGCAGGCTCTGGCTCGCGGGGGTCGAGCCCGACTGGCGGGCGTTCGACGGCGAGCACCTGGGCACCCGCTGACCCCGCGGTGTAAAGCCGCCGGCGCGCGCGGTCCGCGGCCGGCCGGCAGGATGCCGGGACGGACCCCGATTGGGCGGCGGCCGACACTTAAGGAGAGAGGCCGCGCGGGCGAGGACAACGGTGCGGCGCCGGGTTGCGGCCGCGGGCGCCGCCGGTCGCGCAGTGGGGGATTCGAGAAGGATGGATGGCCATGATGTGTTGCGAGCTTTCGCCGGCTCGGTAGCCGGGGGACCGGCGCGCATTGCTTTGCAGGCTGGGGCGCGCCGCATCTCGTATCGCGATCTCGACGAATGGACGGACGCGTTGGCCCGCGCTCTGCGGCCGGCCGGGCCGGGCGCGGTGGTCGCGGTCTGCGCCGGCGATCCGCTGGCCTGGGCGGCGGCGCTTATCGGCGTGCTCAAGGCCGGCTGTGTCTTCGCGCCGCTCGACCTGGCGCAGCCGCCGGCGCGGTTGCTGACGGTGCTGCGGCAGCTCGCGCCGCGCTGGTTCGTGGGCTCGGTGACGGAGGCGCCCGGCGGCTCCGCTGGCGGTGCAGACGATGCGGCAGAGCCGGCGGCGCTCGCGGTGCTCCAGGCTGTGGGCTGGAGCGGTGAGGTGGGGTGGTGCCGGCTCGACACGGCGCGCCTCGCGGTGACGGCGCAGCCGCCGGGCGCCGGCTCGGGCGCTGCGGCTGGGGGCGCTATCGCTCCGGGCGCTGCCGCTCAGGGCGCCGCGGCGCCGCCGCCGGCCGATCCCTGCTACGTGTTCCAAACCTCGGGGTCGACCGGCGTGCCGAAGCTGATCGCCGGGCGGTACGAGGCGATCGGGCATTTCGTGCGCTGGGAGGTGGAGCTTCTCGGACTGGGCCCCGGCGTGCGGGTGAGCCAGCTCGCGGCGCCGCACTTCGATGCCTGGCTGCGCGACGTCTTCACCCCGCTCGCCTGCGGCGGCACGGTGTGCGTGCCGCCGGCAGCCGAGGTGCGCCTGGACGCAGCGGCGCTCGCCGACTGGATCGAGCGCGAGGGCATCGAGGTGCTGCATTGCGTACCGTCGCTCTTCCACCTGGTGGCGGCGGGCGAGCTGGCGCCGGAGCGCTTCGCGCGGCTGCGCGCCGTGCTGCTCGCCGGCGAGGCGCCGGTCGCCGCGGACCTGGCGCGGTGGTTCGCCGTCTTCGGGCGGCGGGTCCGGCTGGTCAACCTCTACGGTCCGTCGGAAACCACGATGACTAAGCTGTTCCACGAGATCGTGCCGCACGACCTCGGGCGGCGCGCGATCCCGGCGGGGCGGCCGATGCCCGGCGCGGCGGTGCTGCTGGTCGACCGCCGCGGCCGCCCCGCGGCACCGGGTGCGGTGGGTGAGATCCTGCTGCGCACGCCGTACGCGGCGCTCGGCTATCTCGGGCAGCCGGAGGCGACCGCCGCGGCGTTCGTACCCAATCCGTGGAGCGACGGCGCTGGCGACCGCGTCTACCGCACCGGCGACCTCGGCCGCCTGCTGCCGGACGGCGCGGTCGACCTGCTCGGGCGGCGGGATCAGCAGGTCAAGGTGCGCGGCCAGCGAGTCGAGATCGGCGAGATCGAAGCGGCGCTCGCCGCCCACCCCGCGGTCGCGGCGGCGGCGGTGGCGGCGCGGCGGGACGGCGAGGGTCTGCCGGCGCTCTGGGGCTTCGTGGTGACCGGCGAGGAGCTGGCGCCGCGGGCGCTGCGCGACTGGCTGCTGGCGCGCCTGCCGGCGGCGCTGATACCCGACCGCTTCGTGCGGCTGCCCGCGCTGCCGCGTCTCGGCAGCGGCAAGGTCGATCGCCGGGCGCTGGCGGCGCTCGACGTGGAACAGCCGGGCGCCGCCACGCCGCCGCTCGCGCCGCGCAATCCCACCGAGGAGCAGCTGCTGGCGATCTGGCACGAGGTGACGGCCACCCGCGGCGCCGGCGTGCGCGACGATTTCTTTGCCGCCGGCGGCCACTCGCTCCTCGCCGCGCGCCTGCTGCTGCGGGTGCGCCACGTCTTCGGCGTCGAGGTGCCGCTGGTCGAGTTCTTCGACCACCCGACCATCGAAGATCTGGCGGCGAACGTCGAGGAGCGCATGCTGGCCCGCGCCGACCCGGCGGAGCTCGCGGCGCTGCTGGGCGAGCTCGACGGCGCCGGGGCGGCCGCGCCGTGATCGACCAGAATCGGGAGCGGCTCAACCGCCTGACGCCCGAGCAGCGCGCGGCACTGCTGCGCCGCCTGCAGCCGCCGGCGGCGGCAGGGGCGGCGGAGACGTCGGCGATCCCGCGGCGCGATCCGGCGCGGCCGGTGCCGCTGTCGTTCGCCCAGGAGCGCCTGTGGTTTCTCGCCCAGCTGTCACCCGGGCTCGCGGCCTACAACATCGCTCTCGCGGTGCGGCTCGACGGCCGCCTCGACCGGCCGGCGCTCGCGCGTGCCTGCGCGGCGGTGGTGCGGCGCCACGAGGTGCTGCGCACCTGCTACGGCGAGGCGGCGGGGCAGCCGCTGCAGATGATCCTGCCTGCGACGGCGGCAGGAATGCCGCCGCCGCTGGTCGATCTGCGCGGTGGCCCCGCCGCCACCGGCGCCACCGGCGGCATGGGCGGCCCCGCCGCGGACCACCTGCGCCGCGAGGCCGACGTGCTCGCCGGGCGCGAGGCGGGGCGCGCCTTCGATCTGCGCACCGGGCCGGTGCTGCGCTTTCTCCTCCTGCGCCTCGCGGCCGACGAGCACCGGCTGGTGTTGGTGCTCCATCACATCGCCGGCGACGCCTGGTCGCTCGGCGTGCTGCTGCAGGATCTCGCCGCCGCCTACGCCGGGGCGGCGCTCCCCGCGCTGCCGGTGCAGTACGCCGACTACGCGGTCTGGCAGCGCCAGCGGCTGCAGGGCGCGGCGCTCGCCCGCCAGCTCGACTACTGGCGCACCGAGCTCGCCGGGCTGCCGCCGCTCGCCCTGGCTCCGGCGGCCCCGGCGGCACCGGCGCCGGCAGCCGCGTCGACGGCGCGCTTCGGCGAGTCCGCCCTGCGCGGCGGGCGGGTGGTCGTGGACCTTCCCGCGGCCACCGCGGCGGCGCTGCGCGGGTTGGGACGCGCGGCAGGGGCGACGCTGTTCATGACGCTCCTCGCCGGCTGGGCGGTGGTGCTCGGCCGCTACGCGGCGCAGGACGACGTGGCGGTGGGCACGGCGGTGGCGAACCGCGAGCGCCGCGAGCTCGAAGGGCTGGTCGGGTTCTTCGTCAACGTGCTGCCGCTGCGCGTTCGCCTGGGCGGCGCGCCGACCTTCCGCGAGCTGCTGGCGCGGGTGCGCGCGCTGGCGCTCGCGGCGTTCAGCCATCAGGACGTGCCGTTCGAAAAACTGGTCGAAGAGCTGCACCCGGAGCGCGACGGCCGCCGCCCGCCGCTCGTGCAGGCGACGCTCCAGGTGCAGAACGCGCCGCTGCCGGACCTCGCGCTGCCGGGCCTCAAGCTCGCCGCCGAGCCGCTCTACAACGAGCGCGCGAAGTTCGACCTCGCCCTGTCGTTTGCCGAGGAGACGGCGCCCGACGGCACGCTCGCCGGCATCCTCGAGCACAGCGCGGCGCTCTTCGCGACGGCGGCGGCGGCGCGGCTCGCGGGCCATGTCCGCTGCCTGCTCGCCGCCGCGGCGGCGGCGCCGGAAACGCCGATCGGCGCGCTGCCGCTGCTCGGCGGGGCGGAGCGCCGGACGCTCCTCGTCGAGCACAACCGCACCGCCGCCCTGTGGCCGCCACCGCAGCTGGCGCACCAGCTGTGCGAGGCCGCGGCGGAGCGGGCGCCGGACAGCACCGCGGCGGTAGCCGGCGATTTCCACCTGAGCCACGGCGAGCTCAACCTGCGCGCCAACGTCCTGGCGCATGCGCTGCGCGCTCTGGGTGTCGGGCCGGAGCGCCGCGTCGGCCTCTGTCTCGAACGCGGGGCGGGGCTGGCCGTCGCGATCCTCGCGGTGCTCAAGGCCGGCGGTGCCTGGGTGCCGCTCGACCCGGCGTACCCGGCGGAGCGTCTGGTGCTGATGATCGACGACGCGGCGCCGCGCGTCGTGCTGGCGCGCGAAAACCACCGCCGGCTCGCCGGCGCGGCGCCGGTCCTGGTGCTGGCGCCGGAGGGGCGGGGGGTGGTGCCGGCGGACCTGCCGGCGGACCTGGAGGGCGGCGCGGCGGCGGCGGGCGCGGTGACCGCGGGCATGGCGAACCCGGCGGCTGCGGCGACGGCCGAAAACGCCGCCTATGTCATCTACACCTCGGGCTCGACCGGGCGCCCCAAAGGGGTGGTCATCACGCACCGCGGCCTGCGCAACCTGGTCGAGGGCGAGGCGCGCCACCGCGAGCTGCGCCACCCGCGGCGCGTGCTGCAGTTTTCGTCACCCAGCTTCGATGCGTCGGTGACCGAGCTCTTTCAGGCCGCGGCCTGGGGCGGCACGCTGGTCTACCCCACGCGCGAAGAGCGGCTCGCGCCGCGCGAGCTGGCGGCGCTCCTGGCGCGGCAGGCGGTGGACACGGCGACGCTGCCGCCGGCGGCGGCGTCGCTGCTCGTGCCGCAGGCGGTGCCGGGGCTCGCGACGCTGATGTTGGCGGGCGAGGCGTTACCGGCCGAGGTGGCGGTGCGCTGGGCGCCGGGGCGGCGGTTGTGGAACGCCTACGGGCCGACCGAGAACACGGTGTGCGCCACGACCTGGGAGTGCCGCCCGGGCGAGCTCTCCTCCCTGGTGTCGCCGCCGATCGGTGCGCCGCTGCCGAACCAGTGCGCCTACGTCCTTGCCGGCGAGCTGGAGCCGTCGCCGGCCGGCGTCGAGGGCGAGCTCTACCTGGGCGGCGACAGTCTGGCGCGCGGCTACCTGGGGCAGCCGGGCATGACCGCAGAGCGCTTCGTGCCCAATCCGTTCGGCGGTCCGGGGGAGCGCCTCTACCGCACCGGCGACCGCGCGCGCTGGCGCGAGGACGGAGCGATCGAGTTCCTCGGCCGGGCCGACCAGCAGATCAAGCTGCGCGGCTTCCGCATCGAGCCGGGCGAGGTGGAGGCGGCGCTGCACCGCGCGCCGGGTGTGCGCGAGGCGGTGGTGGCGGTGCGCGAGCTGGCGCCGGGCGACCGCCGCCTGCTGGCCTGGGTGGAGGCGGACGCCGACGCAGCGGCGGCGCCGCGCGGCCGGGAGCTGCGCGAGCGGCTGGCCGAGACGCTGCCCGAGCACATGCTGCCGTCGGTGGTGACGGTCGTCGCACGGCTCCCGCGGCTCCCCAACGGCAAGCTCGACCGCCGCTCGCTGCCGCCGCCGGCGCTCGACGGCGCCGGTGGCGGGGGGCGGCGGACGGGGGGGCGGCGGACCGAGCGGCGGCCGCGCCGCGCGGGCCGATCGAGGAGATCTTCGCCGGCGTCTGGAGCGAGGTGCTGGGCATCCCGGCGGTGGCGCGCGACGCCGACTTCTTCGCCGATCTCGGCGGCCACTCCCTGCTGGCCACCCAGGTGATCTCGCGGCTGCGCGACGCGGCCGGCATCGAGCTGCCGGTGCGGGCGCTCTTCGAGGCGCCGACGGTCGAGCGCCTCGCCGCCTGGGCCGCGGCGGCGGGCGCGCCCGGCAGCGGCGAGGCGGTGCCGCAGATCGCGCGGCGCGCCGACGCCGGCGATGCGGCGCCGCTGTCCTTCGCCCAGGAGCGGCTGTGGTTTCTCGACCAGCTCGCCCCCGGCCTCGCGGTCTACAACGTGCCGCTCGCCGTCGAGCTGCGCGGCCTGCTCGACGTCGCGGCGCTGCGCGGCGCGCTGGCAGGTCTGATACGGCGCCACGAGGCGCTGCGCACCCACTTCGGCGAGGCGGCAGGGCGGCCGGTGCAGCGCATCGCGCCGGCGGCGGCCGTGGCGGCCGCCGCGATGGCCCTGCCGGTCGTGGACCTGGGCAGTGTCGCGGGCCGCGCGGTGCCGGCCGGGGACGTGGCGTCCGGCCTCGCCGCGGCGGCGGAGGTGGCGCGGCGGATCGCGACGGAGGAGGCGGCGCGGCCTTTCGACCTGCGGCGGGGGCCGCTCTTGCGGGCGCGGCTCCTGCGGTTGGACCAGGAGGTGCACTGGCTGCTGCTGACGATGCATCACATCGTCAGCGACGGCTGGTCGCTCGGCGTCGTGGTGCGCGAGCTGGCGGCGCTCTACGGCGGGGAACGCTTGCCCGAGCTGCCGGTGCAGTACGCCGACTATGCGGTTTGGCAGCGCGCGTGGCTGCAGGGTGCGGCGTTGGCGCGGCAGCTCGACTACTGGCGCCAGCAGGCAGCGGGGCTCCCGGCGCTCCAGCTGCCGTTCGACCGGGCGCGGGCGGCGCGGCCGAGCTACCCCGGCGGGCGGGTGCGCACGGCGGTTCCGGCAGCGGTGGCGGCGGCGCTGCGGCGGACCGCGCGCTCCGCCGGGGCGACGCTCTTCATGACGCTCGCGGCGGGATTCCAGGCGCTTCTCGCGCGCTACCACGGCGAAGCCGACGTGGCGGTGGGGACGGTCGTCGCCAACCGGCGGCGGCGCGAGCTCGAAGGGCTGATCGGCTTCTTCGTCAACACACTCGTCCTGCGCGGCCGTTTCGCTGCCGGTGAGCCTTTCGCCGAGGTCGTGGCGCGGGTGCGCGCGGCGACGCTCGGGGCCTACGACCACCAGGACCTGCCGTTCGAGCGCCTGGTCGAGGAGATGCGGCCGGCGCGCGACGCGAGCGTGGCGCCGCTCGTCTCGGTCTTCTGCGTGCTGCACAACGCGCCGTTGCCGGCGGTGCGCCTGCCGGGGGTAGAGCTGACGGCACTGCCGGCCGCGAGCGGCGCGGCGAAGTTCGATCTTTCCCTTCTCCTGGCCGAGGAGGACGGCGGCGGCATCGCCGCGACGCTCGAATACGCCGCCGAGCTGTTCCATGAGACGACGGCGGCGCGCCTCGCCGCCCACCTGGCGCACCTCCTGGCGGCGGCCGCCGCGGCGCCCGAGGAACCCTGGGACGCACTGCCGCTGCTCGACGATGCCGAGCTGCGACAGGTGCTGGTCGCCGGTCACGGCAGCACGGCGGACTTCGGCGAGCCCCGCCCGGCGCACCAGCCGATCGAGCGCCAGGCCGCGCTCCGGCCGGCGGCGGCGGCCCTGGTGTGCGGCGATCAGGTGCTCTCCTACGGCGAGCTCGATCGCCGCGCCAACCGGCTGGCGCACACCCTGCGCCGGCTGGGGGTGGGACCGGAAGAGCGCGTCGGCCTGCTCCTCGAACGCGGACCGGAGCTGATCGTGGCGGCGCTCGCGGTGCTCAAGGCGGGCGGCGCCTACGTGCCGCTCGATCCTGCCTATCCGCGCGAGCGGCTGGCGTTCATGATCGAGGACGCGGCACCGCGCGTCGTGCTGGCCGGCCCGGGGCTCGCGGCGCTGGCGGCACCGGCGCCGGTGCTCCCGTGGGCCGCCAGGGACGGCGCCGGCGCCGGCGATCCGGATGACGCGCCGCCCTCGCCGCTGGCGCTGCCGGACAACGCCGCCTACGTCATCTTCACCTCGGGCTCGACCGGCCGGCCGAAGGGGGCGGTCGTCGAGCACCGCCAGGTCTGGCACCTGCTGCACGCCATGGCCGCCGTCTGGGACCTGGCGCGGCCGCGGCGCGTGCTGCAGTTCTCTTCGCCCAGCTTCGACGCTTCGGTGGGGGAGATCTTCGCCGCCCTGCCGTGGGGCGGCACGCTGGTGCTCGCCGGCCGCGGCCGCGTGCTGCCGGCGCGCGAGCTGGTGGCGCTGGTACGCGAGCAGGCGGTGGACATGGCGATCCTGCCGCCGTCGCTCCTCGCGGTGGTGGCGGCGGAGGAGTGGCCCGGCCTTGCCACCCTGGTCGCCGCCGGCGAGGCGTGTCCGGCGGAGGTGGCGGCGCGCTGGGCGGCCGGTCGGCAGCTGTGGAACGGCTACGGCCCGACCGAGTGCACGGTCTTCGCCACCACCTGCCTCTGCGGCGTGTCGGCGCTGCCGCCGCCGATCGGGCGGCCGCTCGCCAACCTGCGCGCCCACGTGCTCGACGCGGCGCTCGCGCCCTGCGCCGTGGGAGTGCCGGGGGAGCTCTACATCGGCGGCCCGGGGGTGTCGCGCGGCTATCTGCGCCGCCCCGACCTCACCGCCCTGCGCTTCGTGCCCGATCCGTTCGGCGCCGCGGGCGAACGGCTCTACCGCACCGGCGACCGTACGCTCTGGCGCGGCGACGGCGCGCTGGTCTATCGCGGCCGCCTCGACCAGCAGGTGAAGCTGCGCGGCTTCCGCATCGAGCTGGGCGAGATCGAGGCGGTGCTGCGGCAGAGCCCGCTGCTGCGCGAGGCGCTGGTGGTCCTGCGCGACGAGGCGCCGGGAGGTGCGCGCCTGCTGGCCTACGTCGTCGCCGCGCCGCCGGCGGGCACTGCCGGCGCGGCGGTCCCGGCGACCCCGGCGGACCCGGCGAACACCGCGGTGGTGGTGGCGCGGCTATCCGCCGACCTGCGCCGCCACTGTCAGCGCCTGCTGCCCGAGCACATGGTGCCGGCGGTCTTCGTGCCGCTGGCGGCGCTGCCGCTCACCGCCAACGGCAAGCTCGACCGCCGCGCCCTGCCCGCGCCGCCGGCGCCGGACAGCGTGCGCGGCGGCGATTTCGCCCCGCCGCGCACGCCGCTCGAAGAGATCCTGGCCCGGATCTGGGCGCAGGTGCTGGGGGTGACGCGCGTCGGGGTCGAGGACGATTTCTTCGTCGACCTGGGCGGCCATTCGCTGCTCGCGACCCAGGTGGTGGCGCGCGTGCGCCAGGTGCTGCAGGTCGACCTGCCGCTGCGCTCGCTGTTCGAGGCGCCGACCGTCGCCGGCCAGGCGGCGCTCGCGGCGGCGGCGCAGGCCGCGGCGCAGCCCGGTGCGACGCCGGCCGCGCCGGTGCGGCGGCCGCCGGGCAGCGAGACGCCGCTCTCCTTCGCCCAGGAACGCCTCTGGTTCCTGGAGCAGCTGACGCCCGGGCTCGCGGTCTACAACGTGCCGCTCGCCGTCCGCCTCCGCGGCCCGCTGGTGGCGGCGCGGCTGCGCGCGGCGGTCGCGGCGCTGGTCGCGCGCCACGAGGTGCTGCGCACGCGCATCGCGGCGGTGGGCGGCCGCCCGGCGCAGTCGATCGCCGCGCCGGGCACGGCCGCGAGCGCGGTGCCGCTGCCGCTGCTCGATCTGCAGGTCGCGGCGCGCGGCGCGGCCGAGGCGGCCCGCCTCGCGGCGGCGGAGGCGGCGCGGGCGTTCGACCTGGCGCGCGATCTGCCGCTGCGCGCCTGGCTGCTGCGGCTGGCGCCGGACGAGCACCTGCTGCTCCTGACGCTCCACCACGCCGCGAGCGACGGCTGGTCGCTGGGCGTCCTGGTAGACGACCTGGGCGCCCTCTACGCTGGCACCCCGTTGCCCGAGCTGCCGGTGCAATACGCCGACTTCGCGGTCTGGCAGCGCCAGTGGCTGCGCGGCGGTCTGCTCGACCGCGAGCTGGCGTATTGGCGGGGGCAGCTCGGCGGCTTGGCGCCGCTCGATCTGCCGGCCGACCGGCCGCGGCCGGCGGTGCGGCGGCATCGCGGCGGCTGGGTGCGGGTGGCGGTGCCGGCGGCGACGGCCGTGGCCGTGCGTCAGCTGTGCGGCACGGCGGGGACGACGCTGTTCATGGTTCTGCTCGCCGCCTTGCAGGCGCTTCTCGCACGTTGGAGCGGCCAGCTCGACGTGGCGGTGGGGACCGCGGTTGCCAACCGCCGCTACCGCGAGCTCGAAGGGTTGATCGGATTCTTCGTCAACACCCTGGTGCTGCGGGCCGACATGGCGGCGGCGGACTTCGCGGCGCTCCTCGCCCAGGTGCGCGCCACGACCCTCGACGCTTACGCCCACCAGGACGTGCCGTTCGAGCGCCTGGTCGAGGAGCTGCGCCCGGCGCGCGACACCAGCCAGAACCCGCTGGTGCAGGTGATGCTCGTGCTGCAGAACGCGCCGCGGCCGGCGCTCGGGCTTACCGAGATGACGCTCGCCGTCGAACCGGCCGAGGGGCGCACCGCCAAGCTCGATCTCACGCTTACCCTCGCCGAGGAGATGGACGGCGGGCTCCGCGGCGTGCTCGAGTACGACGCCGATCTTTGGGACGCGGCGACGGCGGAGCGCCTGGCGGATCACTTCCTGCGCCTGCTGGCGGCGGCCGCGGCGGCCCCGGGGGGGTCGACGGCGCCGCTCGCCGATCTGCCGCTGCTGTCGCCCGGCGAGCTGCGGCAGGTGGTCGAGGAGTGGAACCGGACGGCGCGCGAGCCGCGGCCGGCGGCGACGCTGCACGCGCGGGTCGCGGCTCAGGCGCTGCGCACGCCGGCGGCGGTGGCGGTGGTCCACGGCGGGCGGCGGCTCACCTACGGCGAGCTCGCCGACGCGGCGGGCGTCCTCGCCGGGCGGCTGCGACGCGCCGGCGCCGGCGCCGGGCGGATCGTCGCGGTGAGCCTCGAGCGCTCGGCGGAGATGGTGGTGGCGCTGCTCGGCGTGCTCGCCGCGGGCGCGGCCTACGTGCCGCTCGATCCGGCCTATCCCGCCGAGCGGCGGGCCTGGATCGCGGGCGACGCCGGCGCCGCCCTGGGGGTGACCTCGACGCGGCTGCGGGCGCAGGTCGCTGGCGACGGTGCGGTGTGCTGGCTGTGTGTCGACCAACCGGAGGAGGGGGCGGTGGCGCCGATGGACAGCGGGTGGCGGGAAACCGATCCAGGCGAGCTGGCATACGTGATCTACACGTCGGGTTCGACGGGGCGGCCGAAGGGTGTGGCGATCGCGCACCAAAGCGCCTCGGCGCTGCTCGACTGGAGCGCGGCGACGTTTCCAGACGCGGCGTTGGCGGGGGTTTTGGCGAGCACCTCGATCAGCTTCGACCTGTCGATCTTCGAGCTTTTCGGCACGCTGTCGCGCGGCGGCACGGTGGTGCTCGCCGAGACGCTGTTCGACCCTGCGGCATGGGACTGCGGCTGGCCGGTGACGTTGGTCAACACGGTGCCGTCTCTGCTCGAATCGCTCCTCGCCAGCGGGCCGCTGCCCGCGAGCGTGCAGGTGGTGAACCTGGCGGGCGAGGCGCTGCCGGCGCGGCTGGTGGAGCGGCTGCGCGCGGCGCTTCCCGGCGCGGTGGTGATGAATCTCTACGGTCCGTCCGAGGCGACGACGTACTCGACCTGGGCGCGGGTAGGCGGGGAGCCGGTGCCGCCGATCGGCCGGCCGGTCGCGGGGACTTGGGCCTATGTGCTCGACGGGGCGATGGCGCCGCAACCGGTGGGCGTACCGGGGGAGCTGTACCTGGGGGGCGCGGGCCTGGCGCGCGGCTACCTGGGCCGGCCGGAGCTGACCGCCGAACGGTTCCTGCCGGACCCCTTGGCTGACTGGAGGGGGCAGAGGGGTTGGAGGGGGCAGAGGGGCCGGGGTGGCGAGCGTCTCTACCGCACCGGCGACCGGGTGCGCTGGCGTCCGGGGGGTGTGCTCGAATACCTGGGGCGGCTCGACGACCAGGTGAAGCTGCGCGGCTTCCGCATCGAGCCTGGTGAGGTCGAGGCCGCGCTCGCCGGGCACCCGGCGGTGCGCGAGGCGGCGGTGGTGGTGCGCCAGGACGCGGCGGGAGAACGGCGGCTGGTGGCGTACGTCGCCCTCGCGGAGGCCGGTGAACCGGCCGCTGCCGCGGCAGGGGACGCCACGGACAGTGTCCTGGAGCTGCGCCGCTACTGCGGCGAGCGTCTGCCGGCGCACCTGGTGCCCGCGGCGTTCGTGGTGCTGCCGCGGCTGCCGCTCACCCCGAGCGGCAAGCTCGACCGCCGCGCCCTGCCGGCGCCGGCGACGGGTGAAGACGAGCGCGCCAGGCGGTACGCGGCGCCGGCGACGCCGCTCGAAGAGATCGTCGCCGGGTTGTGGGCGGACGTCCTGGGGCGCGAGCGGGTCGGCGTCGACGACGATTTCTTCACCGACCTGGGCGGCCACTCGCTCCTCGCGACGCAGGTGGTGGCGCGGCTGCGCGAGCGGCTGCGGCGCGAGCTGCCGCTGCGCTCGCTCTTCGAGGCGCCGACGGTGCGCGCCTGGGCGACGCGGGTGGCTGCGGCGGCGGGCAAGGTGGACGAGGCAGCGGCGGCGCCCATCCCGCGCCGGCCGGCGGAACCGGGAGAGCCGGCGGTGCCGCTGCCGCTGTCGTTCGCGCAGGAACGGCTCTGGTTCCTCGAACAGCTGACGCCGGGGCTCCCGGTCTACAACCTGCCGCTGGCCGTGCGCCTCCGCGGACGGCTCGACGTCGCGGCGCTCGCCGGCTCGTGGGCCGCCGTGGTCCGCCGGCACGAGGCGCTGCGCACCCGCTTCCGCTTCGCCGCCGGCCGCCCGGTGCAGGAGGTCGTCGCGGCCGCCGCCGCCGCCGTGCCGCTGCCGCTCGTCGATCTCAGCGCCCTGCCTGGGGAGGGCGCCGCGGCGGCGACTCTCACGGCGGACGAGGCGGCGCGGCCGTTCGATCTCGGCCGCGGCCTGCTGGCGCGCGGCGTGCTGCTGCGGATGGCGGCGGACGAGCACCTGCTGCTCCTCACCCTGCACCACATCGCGAGCGACGGCTGGTCGCTCGGGGTGCTGTTCCACGAGTTGGGCGCGCTCTACGCCGGCGAGACGCTGCCGCCGCTGCCGGTGCAGTATCCCGACTACGCGCTCTGGCAGCGCCAGCGCCTCCAGGGGACGGCGCTCGCGGCGCAGCTCGACTACTGGCGGCGGCAGCTCGCGGCGCTGCCGGTGCTCCAGCTGCCGCTCGACCGCCCGCGCCCGGCGGTCCTGGCGCACCGCGGCGCGCAGCTGCGCGCCTTGCTGCCGGCCCCGCTCGCCGCGGCGCTCCGCCGGCTCGCCGCGACGGGCGGCGCGACGCTCTTCATGACGCTGGCCGCCGGCTTCCAGGTGCTGCTGGCGCGCCACAGCGGCCAGCGCGATTTCGCCATCGGCACCGCGGTCGCCAACCGCGGCCGGCGCGAGCTCGAAGGCCTGATCGGCTTTTTCGTCAACACCCTCGCCCTGCGCACCAGCCTGGCCGGCGAGCCGACGGTGCGCGAGCTGCTGGCGCGCACGCGCGAGGTGACGCTCGGCGCCTACGCCCACCAGGAGGTGCCTTTCGAAAGGCTGGTCGAGGAGCTGCGGCCGCCGCGCGACACCAGCCAGAACCCGCTGGTGCAGGTGATGGTCGTCTTGCAGAACACCCCGGTGCCGGCGCGCCGCCTGCCCGACCTGGAGCTGTGCGGCGTGCCGGTCCAAAGCGCGACGGCGAAGTTCGACCTGCTGGTCTCGCTCGCCGAGCACGGCGAGGATGGCGGCGGCGGCATCACCGGCACCTGGGAGTACGACGATCGCCTGTTCGACGCCACGACCGTGGCGCGCTTCGCCCACCGCTGGCAAGAGCTTCTCGCCGCTGCCGCCGCGGCGCCGCAGACCGAGGTCGCGGCGCTGCCGCTGCTCGACGCCGCCGAGCGCCGGCAGATCCTGGCCTGGAGCGCCGCCGCGGTCGATTTCGGCGCTTTGGCGCCGGTGCACACGCTGTTCGAGGCGCAGGCGGCGCGCACCCCCGACGCCGTGGCCGTGGTCGCCGCGGCTGGCAGCCCAACCCTCACCTATGCCGAGCTGGAGCGGCAGGCGAACCGCCTGGCGCACCACCTGCGCGCGGCGGGTGTCGGCTGCGACACGCGCGTCGGCCTGGCGGTGCCCCGCGGGCCGCTGCAGATCGCCGCCCTCCTTGCCGTGCTCAAGGCGGGCGGCGCCTACGTGCCGCTCGACCTCGCCTATCCACCGGCGCGCCTGGCCCGCATGGTCGAAGATGCGGCGCCGCGCCTCGTGCTGACCGTGGCGGAGCACCGGGCGCTCGCCGGCACGGCGGCGGCGTGCTGTCTCGACGCCCTGGCGGAGCGCCTTGCCGCGCTGCCGGAGACGGGTCCGCCGCCGCCCGCCGCCGTGCCGGAAAGCGCCGCCTTCGTCATCTTCACCTCGGGCTCGACAGGCCGCCCCAAGGGCGTCGCCATGCCCCACGCGGCGCTCGCCAACCTGCTCGCCTGGCAGCGCCGCGCCACACCGGGCGCGGCGCGCACGCTGCAGCTGGCGCCGGCGAGCTTCGACGCCTCGTTCCACGAGATCTTCACCACCTTCGGCGCCGGCGGCACCCTGGTGCTCGTCGACGAGGCCCTGCGGCGCGATCCGCACGCGCTCTGGCGGCGGCTGATCGCCGAGCGCGTCGAGCGGCTCTTCATCACCTTCACCGCGCTGCAGAGCCTGGCGCAGGCACGGCCGCCGGATGCGTCCGCAAGCTGCCTCGGCGAGGTGCTGATCTCCGGCGAGCGGCTGCAGGCGACGGCCGAGCTCGTGGCGCTCGCCCGCGCGCTGCCGGGGTGCACCTTCCACAACCTCTACGGCCCGACCGAGACGCACGTGGTCACCGCGCTGCGGCTCGACGCCGATGCGGAGCGCTGGGAGCCCTACCCCTCGATCGGCGGGCCGATCGCCAACGCGTGCCTGCAGGTTCTCGACGAGCAGCTGCGGCCGGTGCCGATCGGGGTGGCCGGCGAGCTTTGCGTCGGTGGCGTGGTCTTGGCGCGCGGCTATCTCGACCGGCCGGAGGCGACCGCCGAGCGCTTCGTGCCCGACGCCCGCGGCGACGCCGGCGCCGGCGGCCGGCTCTACCGCACCGGCGACCGCGTGCGCTGGCGGCCCGGAGGTGACCTCGAATACCTGGGGCGGCTCGATCAGCAGGTCAAGCTGCGCGGCTTCCGCATCGAGCCTGGCGAGGTGGAGGCGGTGCTGCGCGCCGCCGCCGGGGTGAGCGAGGCGGCGGTCGTGGTGCGCGAGGACACCCCGGGAGATGCCCGCCTGGTGGCGTACCTGACGGCGGCGGCCGCGACGCCCGGAGAGGGGGGAGACGACGGCGTGTCCGGCCTCGATCCGGCCGAGCTGCGCCGGCACTGCCAGGGACTTCTCCCGGCGCACATGGTGCCGTCGGCGTTCGTGGCACTGGAGCGGCTGCCGCTGACGCCGAGCGGCAAGCTCGACCGGCGGGCGCTCGCGGCGCTGCCGGCCGCGGCGGCGCGCGGCGGCGCCGCGCTGGCTGCGGCCGGCGCGCTCGCTGCGGCCGGCGCGTACGTGGCGCCGCAGGGTGAGATGGAGCGGACGGTCGCCGCGGCCTGGCAGGAGGTGCTGGGCGTGGAGCGGGTGGGAGTCGGCGACAATTTCTTCGATCTCGGCGGCCACTCCCTGCTCGTGCTGCGTCTCCACGCCCTGCTCGTCGAGCGGCTGGGGCGCGACCTCGCCGTGGTGGATCTCTTCCGCCACCCGACGGTCGAAAGCTTCGCGCGCTTCGTCGTCCAGCCGGTCCACCCTGCGGTCGGCGCGGTCGGCGCGGCCGGCGCGGCATCGGCGGCGGAGAGCGGCGCCGCGGCGGCCGACAAGGGGCGCCAGCTCGCCGCCGGCCGCGGCCGGCTGGGGCAGCAGCTCGCGGCGCGCCAGGGCGCCGCCCGGCGGAGGCCGTCGTGACCGGCGGCGCGGCAGGCGGCGGCGAGGCGATCGCGGTCGTCGGCATGAGCGGGCGCTTCCCGGGTGCCGCGAGCGTCGCCGAGTTGTGGCGCAACCTGCGCGCCGGGGTTTCCGGCGTCCGTCCCTTGACCGACCAGGAGCTGGCGGCGGCTGGGGTCGGCGCGGCGGAGCGCGACGATCCGCGCTACGTCCGCATGGCCGGGGTGTTGAGCGGCGCCGATCTGTTCGACGCCGGGCTCTTCGGCCTGACGCCGCGCGAGGCGGAGGTGATGGACCCGCAGCTGCGGGTGTTCCTCGAATGCGCCTGGGAGGCGCTGGAGGACGCCGGGCACGACCCCGAGCGCTTCCCCGGCTGGATCGGCGTCTATGCCGGTGCGGCGCTCGGCAAGTACCTGTGGCTCAACGTCGGGCGCCACCCGGAAGCGCTGGCCGCGGTCGGCACCTTCCAGGCGATGATCACCAACGACAAGGACTTCCTCGCCACCCAGGTCAGCTATCGCCTGAACCTGCGCGGCCCGAGCCTCGGCGTGCAGAGCGCCTGCTCGACGTCGCTCGTGGCGGTGCACCTCGCCTGCCAGGCGCTGCTCTGCTTCGAGTGCGACATGGCGCTCGCCGGCGGCGTGTCGATCAGCCTGCCCGAGCAGGGCTATCTCTACCAGGACGACGGCCTGGCATCGCCCGATGGCGTCTGCCGGCCTTTCGATGCGCGGGCGGCGGGGACCATCCGCAGCAACGGCGCCGGGGTGGTGGCGCTGCGGCGGCTGGGCGACGCGCTGGCCGATGGCGACCGCGTGCTGGCCCTGGTGCGCGGCTCGGCGATCAACAACGACGGCGCGGCGAAGGTCGGCTTCACCGCCCCTTCGGTCGGCGGCCAGGCGGAGGTGATCGCCGTGGCGCAGGCGGTGGCGGGGGTGAGCGCGGAGAGCATCGGCTACGTCGAGGCGCACGGCACCGGCACGCCGCTCGGCGATCCGATCGAGGTGGCGGCGCTGACGCAGGCGTTCGGCGCGGCGGCGGCGCGCCGCGCCAGGTGCGCCCTGGGATCGATCAAGAGCAACCTCGGTCATCTCGACGCGGCGGCCGGGGTGGCCGGGTTCATCAAGACGGTCCTGGCGCTGCACCATGGAGAGCTGCCGCCGAGCCTCCACTTCGCGACCCCCAACCCGCAGATCGATTTCGCGGCCAGCCCGTTCTACGTCAACGCCGAGCTGCGCCCCTGGCCGCCGGGGGAGCCGGGGGAGACGCCGCGCCGCGCCGGCGTCAGCGCCTTCGGCATCGGCGGCACCAACGCCCACGTGGTGTTGGAAGAGGCGCCGCCCGCGGCGGCGGTTCCGGCCCCGGCGGCGGCGGAGGCAGCGCCTGAGATCCTGTTGCTCTCGGCGCAGAGCGAGACGGCGCTGCGCACCGCGGCGGCGCGGTTGGCGGCGCACGACAGTGAAGACCTGCCGGCGATCGCCTGCACGCTGCAGCTCGGACGCCGCGCCCTCGCCTGGCGCTGGTCGGCGGTGGTGCGAAGCACCGAAGAGGCGCGGCGGCGGTTGCATCAGCTGGCGCGCGGCGAGGCGGCGGCGGTGGCGGTGGCGCGCGAGCTGCCGGCGGTGGCGCTGGTGTTTCCGGGACCGGCGGCGGTGTTGGCGGGAGCGGGAGCGGGGGCGGGCGCAGGAGCGGACGCGGACGCTGGGAGAGCGGGGATGGCCGGGCTGGCGGCGGAGCTGTACCGCACGCGGGCGGTGTTTCGCGCCGTGGTCGAGGAGGGCTGCGCGCTGCTCGCGCCAGAGCTGGGCGACGCGGTGCGGCGCGAGATCGCCGCCGGTCCGGCATCCGGCGACGTCCGGGTTACCGGTCCTGCGTCCGCCGTCGCGGCCGAAGCCGCCGCCCCGGCACTGTTCCTGTCGCAGCTGGCGCTGGCGCGGCTGTGGCTGAGCTGGGGCGTCGAGCCGGCGGCGCTCTACGGCTACGACGGTGGCGAGGAGGTGGCGGCGTGCGTGGCCGAGGTGCTGCCGCTCGCGGCGGCGCTCGAGCTCGCGGTGCTGCGCGGCCGGCTCGCGGCCGGCGGCGAGCGAGCGGCGATCCTGGCGGCGGTGCGCGGGCTGGTCGCCGTGGCGCGCCCGCAGGCGCCGCGCATCCGCATGGTGTCGAGCGTCACCGGCGACTGGGCGGGCTGGGAGGACCTGGCGGACCTGGCGTACTGGGTGGAGCTGCTGGCGGCGCCCGCCGACACCGCCGCCGGCCTGGCGCTGCTGCGCGACGAGCCGGCGCGGGTGCTGGTCGAAATCGGCCCGCGCGGCGGAGCCGTGGCGCAGCTTCTGGCGACGGCGGGCGAGCTCTGGCGAGCCGGCGTGGCGCTGCGCTGGGAGGCGGTGCACGAGCGGCGGCGTCCGCGCCGCGCGGCGCTGCCGACCTACCCCTTCGAACGCCAGCGCTACTACCTCGAACCCCAGGTGCCCGCCGGCGGGGCGGCGATGCCGCCGGCTTTGGGCAGTGGGACGGAACAGGTGGGGAGCGGCGGCGGCCGCCGGCCGCTCGCAGAGTGGTTCCACCTCGCGTCGTGGAAGCGGTCTCTGCCGCCTCCGCCCGGCGAGGAGCCGGCGGCGACGGAGCGCCGGTGTCTCGTGCTGCTGGACGACCGCGGCGTCGGCGCGGCGCTCGCCGCCGCCCTGCGGCGCGACGGCTGGCAGGTGACGGAGGCGGCGGCGGGCGCGGCCTGGCAGCAGGGGAGCGATGGGCGCTACGTGCTGCGGCCGGGGGACGAGGAAGACTTCCGGCGCCTGTGGCGCGCGCTCGCCGGCGACGTCGGTATCGGCGGCGGCGGTCTGCCGCGGCGGGTGGTCCACCTGTGGAACCTCGGCGGCGACAGCCCCGAACCGGGGCTCGACGCGGCGCTCGACCGCTCCTTCTACAGTCTGCTGCACCTGGCCGGGCGCTTCGCGGCGCACCCGGGGGCGGCGGTCGAGCTGACGGTGGTCTCCGACCGCCTGCACGCGGTGGACGGCGGCGACCGGCCGCACCCTGAACGGGCGGCGCTCCTGGGCACCTGCCGCGTGCTGCCGCAGGAGCTGGAGCACGTGAGCTGCCGCAGCCTCGATCTCGACGTGGCGGGTGGCGTCGAGCAGGCGGCGGCGCTCTGCCTGGCGGAGCTCGCCGCGCCGGCGGCCGAACCGGTCGTGGCGTGGCGCGGGCCGTATCGCTGGCTGCCGAGCTGGGAAGCGGTGCCGCTCGCCGACGCGGCGCCCGGCGCCGGCCTGCGGCCGGGGGGCGTCTACGTGGTGACCGGCGGCCTGGGCGGCGTCGGCCTGGAAGTGGCGGAGCTGCTCGCCGCCGGCGGCGCCCGGCTGGTGCTCGTCGGCCGCACGCCGTTGCCGCCGCGCGAGACCTGGGACGCCTGGCTCCCAGCCCATCCCGCCGGCGACGCGACGAGCGCCCGCATCCGCCGCCTGCAGGCGATCGAGGCGCGGGGCACCGCGCTCCTCCTCGCCGCCGGCGACGTCACCGACCGCGGGCAGATGGCGGCGGTGCGCGACGCGGCGCGGCAGCGCTTCGGCGCCGTGCACGGTGTTTTCCATGCCGCCGGGATCGCCGGCGGCGGGCTTCTGGCGACACGCACGCGCGAGCAGGCGGCGGCGGTCCTGGCGCCCAAGGTCGCCGGCACGCGGGTGGTGGCCGAAGTGTTCGGCGCCGTTGCCGGGGAGGCCGGGGAGGCCGGAGCCCTCGACCTCCTGGTCCTCTTCTCGTCGCTCAACGCGCTCACCGGCGGCATCGGGCAGGCCGACTACGCCGCGGCCAACGCCTTCCAGGACGCGTTTGCGGCGGCAGCCGCTGCGGCTCCGGCGACCCCGCCGATCACCGGCCGCACGCGCGTCGTCTCCATCAATTGGGACGCCTGGCAGGGCGCCGGCATGGCGTCGGCGGCCGACCTGCCCGCGGAGCTGCAAGCCTGGCGCGCCGCGCAGCTCGCCGAGGCGATCGAGCCGGCGGAAGGGCGCGCGGCGCTGGCGCGCATCCTGGCGGCGGACCTGGTACGGGTGGCGGTCGCGACCGACGACCTGGACGAGCGCCTGCGCGCCGCCGCAAGCCTGCGCCTGAGCGCTGCCCTGGCGCTCGCCGCCGCCGCCGCGCCGCCGCACCGCAACCCGCACCCGCGGCCGGCGGTGGCACCGGCCTACGTGCCGCCGGAGACGCCGGACGAAGAGCTCCTCGCCGGCCTCTGGCAGGAGCTTCTGGGCATCGCGCCGATCGGCCGCGACGACGGCTTCTTCGAGCTGGGCGGCCACTCGCTGCTCGCCGGCCAGCTCGCCGCCCGCATCCGCCAGCAGGTCGGCATCGACCTCCCCTTGCAGGCGGTCTTCGCCCATCCCACGCCGGCGCGGCTCGCCGTGGCGATGCGCGATGGCAGCGATGGTGGCGACCGTGGCGACGGTGGCGAAGACCACCAAGGCGGGGCGGTCGGCGCCGCGCCGGTGCTGGCGCCGCGGCCCCGTATCGGACGCCGCGTGCCGTTCCCCGGGGCGTTCGAATGACGGCTTCCGAAGTTGCGGCACCGCCGGCAGCCGGCGCCGCCACCGCGGCGGCGGGCGAAGAGGCGTTCGTCTTCCCGCTCTCCCTGGCGCAGGAGCGGCTGTGGTTCGTCGACCAGATGAGCCCGGGCCTGGCGGCGTACAACATCCCGCTGGCGGTGCGGCTGTGCGGCCGCCTCGACCGCGCGGCGCTCGCGGCGGCGCTCGCCGGCGTGGTGCGGCGGCACGAAACGCTGCGCACGCGGTTCGGCGTCGACGACGGCCAGCCGGTGCAGGTGATCGCGCCGGAGACCGCCGCGCCGCCCGCCGCCGCCGCCGGCGCCGCCGTCCTGCCCGAGGTCGATCTGCGCGCTCTCGGTGCGGCCAAGGCGGCGGCGGAGGCCGCGCGGCTGGCGGCGGCGGCGGCGGCGGCGCCGTTCGACCTGCCTCGCGGGCCGGTATGGCGCGCGCGGCTGCTGCGCACGGCGGCGGCGGAGCACGTGCTGCTCCTGGTGCTGCACCACATCGCCGGCGACCGCTGGTCGCTCGGCGTGCTGCTGGCCGAGGTCGCGGCGCTGTACGTCGGGCGGCCGCTGCCGCCTCTGCCGCTGCAGTACGCCGACTTCGCGGTGTGGCAGCGCGAGGCGCTTGCCGGCGGCGAGCTCGGGCGCCAGCTGGCGCACTGGCGCGAGCGGCTGGCCGGCGCCGCGCCGCTCGTGCTGCCGGCCGATTGGCGGCGGCCGGCGCGGGCGCGGCATCGCGGCGCGGTGGTGCGGGGCGACCTGCCGCCGGCGCTCGCCGACGCCCTGCGGCAGCGCGGCCGCGAGGCGGGGGCGACGCTCTTCATGACGCTCCTCGCCGGGTTCGTGGTGGTGCTGGCGCAACACGCCGGCGAGGACGACCTGGTCGTCGGCACCGCGGTCGCCGGCCGCGCGCGGCGTGAGCTCGAAGGACTGATCGGCTTTTTCGTCAACACCCTGCCGCTGCGTGTCGATCTGGCGGGCGAGCCCACCTTTGGTGAGCTGGTGGCGCGGGTGCGCGCCGTGGCGCTGGACGCCTTTGCCCATCAGGACGTGCCGTTCGACCGCCTGGTCGAGGAGATGCGGCCGTCCGGCGGCCTGGGGGGCGGCGGCGCCGCGCCGCCGCTGGTGCAGGTGACCTTCCTGCTGCAGAACACGCCGCTGCCCGAGCTGCGGCTGCCGGGCGTCGAGCTGGCCGAAATGTCTCTCCCCTCGCGCTTCGCCAAGTTCGACCTCGCGGTGAGCGCGGTCGAGGAGGCGGGCGGCGGCGTGAGCGTGCACTGGGAGCTCGACGCCGACCTTTTCCTGCCGGCCGGCGTCGAGCGCCTGGCACGCCAGTTTCGCACCCTCCTGGCCGCCGCGGTGGCAGCGCCCCACCTCGCGGTGTGGGACCTGCCGCTCGCCGACCAGGCCGAGACCGCGGCGCTCCTTGCCGCCTGGAACCGCGATCTGCGTCTGCCGGTGGGCGTGGCGCCACCGCTGAGCGCACCGAGCGCACCGAGCGCAGTGTCGGAGACGGAGGAGCTGGCGTCCTGGCTGTGCACGGCGGCGGCGACTGCCGCCGGGGTGGCGGCGGCGCGGGTGGCGCCGGACATGCCGTGGAGCCGGCTGGCCCTCGACTCGCTGGCGGCGGTCGAGCTGCGGCACGAGATCGCCGCGCACACCGGCGTCGAGGTGGAGCTGGCCGATCTCCTGGACGCGGCGAGCGCCGACCACCTCGCCGCGGCGATCCTGGCGCGCCAGCAGGAGGAGCGCTCCGGGGCGGCGCCGTCGACCGCGGCGATGGCGGGGGTGGCGGCGGTGGCAACCGCAGCGTGGCCGGAGCCTTCGCCGCCGGGTTCCGAACTGCCGCTGGCGGCCGGGCAGCGGGCGCTCTGGCTCATCCACCAGCTGGCGCCGGCTTCCGGCGCCTACCACATCGCCGCCGCTTTCCGCGTCCTGGCGCCGCTCGACGACGCGGCGCTGCGGCGCGCCGTGGCGACGATCGCCCGGCGCCACGCGGCACTGCGCTCGACCTTCCACGCGCGCGGCGGCGAGCCCTACCAGACGATCCAGCCGGAGATGCCGCCGGAGTGGCGGGAGATCGACGCCACCGGGCTCGCCCTTGCAGGGCTCGGCGAACGGCTGGCCGACGAGGCGTGGCGACCGTTCGACCTGGCCCGCGGGCCGCTGGTGCGCCTGGTCTGGCTGCGCGGCGCGGCGGGCGGCGACCGGCTGCTCTTCGTCGTGCATCACCTGGTCGCCGACTTCACTTCCCTGGCGGTGGCGGCGGCCGAGCTCGGCGCGCTCTACGGCCTCGCCGCGCCCCCGCCGCCGCCGCCGCCGCCGCCGGCAGTGAGCTACGAGCAGTTCGTGCGCTGGCAGGCGGCGGCGCTCGCCGGCGAGCGCCTGGAGCGCCTGTGGGCCTTCTGGAGCGCCGCGCTCGCCGGCGCCCCCGCGGCGCTCGATCTGCCGGCCGACCGGCCGCGCCCGCCGGCGCCGAGCTACCGCGGCGGGGTCGAGCGGGCGCGCTTGCCAGGCGGCGCCGGGAGCCTCGCGTTGTTAGCGGGGGCAGGGGCGGGAGCGGGGGCGGGGGAGCGCGCGGCGACGCCTTTCGTGGCGCTCGCCGCGGCGTGGATGGGGCTCCTCCATCGCACCACCGGCGACGAAGACCTGCTCGTCGGCACGGCCACCGCCGGCCGTCCCGGGCCGCGCGCCGCGGCGGTCGTCGGCTACTTCGCCAACCCGGTCGTGCTGCGTGCCCGGCCGCGCGGCGACCAGCCGTTCTCCGCGCTGCTCGCCGAGCTGCGGGAGACGACGCTCGCCGCCTTCGCCCACCAGGATCTGCCGTTCCCGCTGCTCGCCGAGCGGCTGCATCCGGAACGCGACGCGGCGCGCTCACCGGTCTTCCAGGTGAGCCTGGCGCTCTACCGCGAGCCCGGCGGCGCGGCGGCCCCCGCGGCGCTCGCCGCCATCTCCGGTATCGCCGGCATCGCTGCCGGCGCTCCGGACGTGCCGCTCGACCTCGGCGGCCTGCGGCTCGCGTCGCTGGCGCTCGACGAGCGCTGGGCGCCGTTCGACCTCAGTCTGCGCGCCGCCGAGGTGGCGGGCGACCTGGTGCTCGCGCTGCAGTTCAGCCGCGACCTTTTCGACGCCGTGACCGCGCGGCGCCTGCTCGATCACCTGGTGCGCCTGCTGGCGGCGGCGGCGGCGCGGCCGGCGAGCCGCCTCGCCGAGCTGCCGCTTCTCGCCGCCGCCGAGCGCTGGCAGCTTCTGGGCGAGTGGGCGGAAACCGCGACGGCGACAGCGCGCGCGGTCGGCCTCCCCCACCTGGTCGCCGAGCAGGCGGCGCGCACTCCCGACGCGGTGGCGGTCGTCGCGACGGCTGGCCGCCACCTGTCCTACGGCGAGCTCGACCGTCGCGCCGCCGGCCTGGCGCGGCGCCTGGCGGCGCACGGCGTCGGCTTGGACTCCCGCGTCGGGCTCCACGGCGAGCGCTCGCCGGAGCTGGTGATCGGCGCGCTCGGCATCCTGCGGACGGGTGCCGCCTTCGTGCCGCTCGATCCCGAGCTGCCGCCGGCGCGGCTGGCGTTCCAGTTGGGTGACGCGGTGGGCGCCGGCGGTGTGGTCCTGGCTGCGGACGCGCCGGCCGGTCCGCCCTGGGATGCGATGCGCGTGCTGCCGCTCGCGCTGCGCGCGGACGGCTCGGCGGGCGCTCCGGGTGCCGGGGAGGTGCCGCCGGATGGGCTGGCCTACGTGCTCTACACCTCGGGCTCGACCGGGACGCCCAAGGGGGTGATGAACAGCCACCGCGGCATCGTCAACCGCCTGCTCTGGGGCAAGACGGTATTCCCGCTCACGGCGGCCGACCGTGTGGCGCAGAAGACGCCGGCCACCTTCGACGTCGCGGTGGTCGAGCTGTTTTCGCCGCTCGTCCAGGGAGCCTGCCTGGTCCAGGCGCGTGCCGGCGGCCATCGCGAGCCGGCGTACCTGGCGCGCTGGCTGGTCGAGCAGGCGATCACGGTGGCGCACTTCGTGCCGTCCTTGGTTCTGGAGCTGCTCGCCGAGCGCGCGCTGCCGCGGGCGGGCGCGCTCCGCCGGCTGTTGGTGGGCGGCGAGGCGATGGCGCGCCAGCTCGCCCTGGGCGTCGAGCAGCGCTTGGCGGCGCGGCTCTACAACCTCTACGGTCCGGCCGAGGCGGCGGTCGACACCGTCACCTGGCCGTGCCGTGACCAGGCCGCGGCGCGGCCGGTGCCGCTCGGCTGGCCGGTCGCCAATACCCGCGCCTACGTGGTCGAGCACGGCGGCGAGCCGGCGCCGCTCGGCATCGCCGGCGAGCTGTGGCTCGGCGGCCCGCAGCTCGGGCGCGGCTACCTGGGGCGGCCGGCGCTGACGGCGGAGCGCTTCGTGCCCGACCCCTGGGCGGCGGCCGCCGGCACGGCGGGGGCGCGCGCCTACCGCACCGGCGACCGCGTGCGCCGGCGCTGGGACGGCGCGCTCGAATTCCTCGGCCGGCTCGACTTCCAGGTCAAGGTGCGCGGCGTCCGTATCGAGCTGGGCGAGATCGAGGCGGCGCTCGTGGCGCAGCCGGAGATCGCCGCGGCGGCGGTGCGGCTCGCGGGCGAAGCGGCGACGGCACGGCTGGTGGCGTTCGTCGTCGCGGCGCGCGGCGCGAGCGTGCCGGCAGCCGCCGAGCTGCGCCGGCGCCTGCGCCAGACGCTGCCCGACGCGATGCTGCCGGCGCGCTGCGTGACGCTCGCGGCGCTGCCGCTGACGCCGCACGGCAAGCGCGATCACGCCGCCCTGGCGCTCCTCGCGGCGGCGCCGGCGCGGCCGGCAGGCGATGCCGGCGATGTCTTCGAAGGTGGGGAGGGCGGCGCCGCCTGGGAGGCGCCGCGCGGCGCGGTCGAGGAGCTGCTGGCGGCGCTCTACGCCGAGCTCCTGCCCGACCTGGCGCCGGGGGAGATCGGCCGCGACGCCAACTTCTTCGCGCTGGGCGGCCATTCGCTCCTCGCCGCGCGGCTCGCGGCGCGCGCCGGCCAGGCCCTGGGGTGCGAGCTGCCGCTGGCGGCGGTGTGGAGCGCCGCGACGCTTGCCGACCTCGCCAGGGCGGCGGCGGCGCTGCGCGCCGCGGGCGTGGCGGAGCTCGCGCCGCTCGTGCCGGTGCCGCGCGAGGGCGAGCTGCCGCTGTCGTTCGCCCAGGAACGGCTGTGGTTCATCGACCGCCTGGAGCCGGCAACGGCGCACTACAACCTGGCGGCGGCGCTCGCCGTCCACGGCGCGCTCGACCGCCGCGCGCTCGCCCGGGCGGTGGCGGCGCTCGCCGTGCGCCACGAGGTGCTGCGCGCGCGCTTTCCGGCGCCGCTCGGCCGGCCGGTGCAGGCGATCGCCGCCACGCCTGCCGCCGCGCCGCTGCCGCTCGTCGACCTGGCGGCGCTGCCGCCTGCCGCGCGCGCCGCGGAGCTCGATCGCCGCATGCGCGACGAGGCGCGGCGCCCGTTCGACCTCGCGCGCGGGCCGCTGTTGCGCTGCCTGCTGCTCCACGCCGCGCCCGGCGAGCACCGGCTGCTGGTGACCCTCCACCACATCGTCGCCGACGGTTGGTCGGTCGGCATCCTGGAGCGCGAGCTGGGGGATCTCTACGCCGCCGGCGCCGGCAGTCGGACGCCGCCGCTGCCGGTGCTGCCCTTGCAGTACGCCGATTTCGCCGTCTGGCAGCGGCGCAGCCTGACCGACGCGGTTGCGGCCGGCGAGGCGGCGTGGTGGCGCGAGCGCCTGGCGGCGGCGCCGGCCGACCTGGCGCTGCCTTTCGATCGGCCGCGGCCGGCGGTGCCGCGCCGATACGGCGCCTCGGTGCCGGTCGCGCTGCCGCCGGCGGTGGCGGCAACCGTTGGCGAATGGGCGCGGCGGCAGCGCCTGACGCCGTTCATGGCGCTCCTCGCGGCGCTCCAGGCGCTGCTCGCGCGCTACAGCGGGCAGCCGGCGATCGCCGTCGGCGCGCCGGTCGCCGGCCGGCAGCGGGCGGAGCTCGAGCCCCTGGTCGGCTGTTTCGTCAACACCCTGGTGCTGGTCGGCGAGGTGGATGACGACCCGCCGTTTGCCGATCTGCTGACCCGCACGCGGCAGGCGGTGCTGGCAGCGCTGGCACATCAGGAGCTGCCCTTCGAGCGCCTGGTCGAGCTCCTGGCGCCGGAGCGGCGCGTGGGACGTCAGCCGTTCTTTCAGGTTCTCCTCGCGGTCGAGGACGCACGCCCCGCGGGTCTCACGCTCGCCGGGCTGCGCGTCGCGCGGCTGCCGCCGGCGCACGTGACGGCCAAGGCCGACCTGGCGCTGACCGTTGCCGGCGACACGGCGGGCTTCCGCGGCGCGCTCGACTACGACCGCGAGCTCTTCGACCCGCCGACCGCGGCGCGCCTGGCGGCGCACTGGACGACGCTGATCGCGGCCGCGGCGGCGCACCCCGGGCGCCGCCTGAGCGAGCTGCCGCTGCTGTCGCCGGGCGAGCGTGCGCAGGTGGTGGGCGAGTGGAACGACACCGCGCCGGCAGCGGCCGACGCCGCCCATGCCGCCAACGCCGCCAACCCTGCCGACAGCGCGGCCTGGCTGCCGGTGCCGGCGCAGGTCGCGGCGCGGGCGCGGCGCGCCCCCGACGCCGCGGCGCTCGTCCAGGCGGGGCGGGTGGTGAGCTACGGCGCCCTCTACGCCGCGGCGTCGTCGCTCGCGGCGCGGCTGCGGGCGTGCGGCGTCGGCCCCGAGACCACGGTCGCGCTCTGCGCCGAGCGCTCCGCCGAGCTCGCGGTCGGCCTCCTCGCCGTGCTCCTGGCCGGCGGCGCCTTCGTGCCGCTCGACCCGGCGCAGCCCGCGGCGCGCCTGGGGCGCCTGCTGAGCGACGCCCGCCCGCGCGCCGTCCTCACCCGGCGCGGCCTGCGTGATCGGCTGCCACCGGCCTGCGACGCGCCGGTGATCGAGCTGGACGCGGTGCTGGCGCCGCAAGACGTCGCGCGGCCGGACGCGCCGCCGGCGCCGCTGGCGCCAGCAGACGCCGAGCCCGCCGCCACACCTGCCGCCGCCCCTCCGGCCGCGCCAGGGCAGCTCGCCTACGTGATCTATACCTCGGGCTCGACCGGCCAGCCGAAGGGGGTCGAGGTCTCGCACGCGGCGTTCGCCAACCTGGTCGCCTGGCACCGGCGCGCCTGGGCGCTCGCCGCGGGGACGCAGGCGAGCTGGCTTTCGGGGGTCGGCTTCGATGCCTCGGTCTGGGAGCTGTGGCCGGCCCTGGCGGCGGGCGGCACGCTCCACCTGCCGGACGACGCCACGCGGCTCGCGCCCGAGGCGCTGCGCGACTGGCTGGTGGCGCGGCAGGTCGGCATCGCCTTCGCACCGACGGCCCTGGCGGCGGCCCTGGTCGAGTCGCCCTGGCCGCGCGCGACGGCTCTCGCGGTGCTGTTGACCGGCGGCGACCGGCTGGCGGCGCGGCCGCCGGCCGGCCTGCCCTTCGCGCTGATCAACAACTACGGTCCGACCGAGGGCACCGTGGTGGCAACCGCGGGGCGCGTGCCGCCGCGCACCGTGGCGGCCCCGGCGCCACCGACGATCGGCCGCCCCATCCGCGGCGTCGCGGTGCGGCTGCTCGACCCGGCGCTGCGGCCGGTGCCGATCGGCGTGGCGGGCGAACTCTGCATCGCCGGGCTGGGGCTGGCGCGCGGCTACCGCGGGCGGCCGGAGCTGACCGCCGGGCGCTTCGTGCCCGACCCGCTGGGCAGCGCCGGTGCACGCCTCTATCGCAGCGGCGACCTCGGACGCTGGCTGGCGGCGGGCGAGATCGAGTTTCTCGGCCGGCGCGACCAACAGATCAAGCTGCGCGGCCACCGTATCGAGCCGGCGGAGATCGAGGCGGTGCTGACCGCCCACCCGGCGGTACGCCAGGCGGTGGTTCTGGCGGTGGGCGAGGGCGGCGCGCGCCGCCTGGTGGCGAGCGTCGAAGGCGTCCAGGGCGCGGTGAGCGCCGCCGATCTGCGCGCCCACCTGCGGGCGGCGCTGCCCGAGGCGATGGTGCCGGCGCGCCTGGTGTTCGTCGAGCGGCTGCCGCTGACGGTGAACGGCAAGCTCGACCGGCGAGCCGTGGCGGTGGAGCACGCCGCGGCACTGGCGGTGACCGGTGGCGGCGGTGGCGGCGCGGATCAGGCCGCGGCGGCCGGCGCGGACGGCACGGGTGGCGCGCCGCGCGGCCCGGTCGAGGAGCTGCTGGCCGGGGTGTGGGCCGATCTGCTCGGCATCGAGGCCGCCGCCATCGGCCGCCAGGCCGACTTCTTCGCCTTGGGTGGGCACTCGCTGCTCGCCACCCGGCTGGCGGCTCTGGTCGAGCGGGCGATCGGGGTCGAGATGCCGCTTGCGGCGGTGTTCGCGGCGCCCACCCTGGCGGGCTTGGCGGCGCGGATCGCCGCGGCGCACGATGCCACGCTGCCGCCGCTGCCGCCGCTGCCGGCGCTGCCGCCGCTCATCGCCGCCGGGCGCGGCGGTCCGAGGGAGGAGGGCGGCGAGCTGGCCGCCGCCTTCGCCCAGGAGCGCATGTGGTTGCTCGACCGGTTGGCGCCGGCGAGCGGCGCCTACCACATTGCGACCGCGCTCGCCGCCGCGGGCGCACTGGACGTCGCGGCGCTGCGCAGCGCCCTGGACGCCTTCGCCGGCCGCCACGAAACCCTGCGCACCACCTTCGCCGAGCGCGACGGCCGCCTGTTGCAGGTGATCGCGCCGCCATCGGCCCAGGCGCTGCCGGTGATCGACCTGACGGCGGCGACGGCCGGCGCCGCCGCGGAGCTGCACCGCCTGGTGCGGGCGGAGGCGGCGCGGCCGTTCGATCTGGCGCGCGGGCCGCTCCTGCGGGTGACCCTGGTGCGGCGCGGGACGCGGGACCAGGTGCTCCTGGTGACGCTCCACCACATCATCGCCGACGCCGCCTCGGTGGCGGTGATGCTGCGCGAGCTCGGCGTCCTCTACGACGCAGCGCAGGCGCGCGGCGCGGATCATGGCGGCGTGGTGCCGGTGCTCGCGCCGCTGCCCATCCAGTACGCCGACTACGCCCTCTGGCAGCGCGGCTGGCTGCGCGGCGAGCTGCTGGCCGGCGAGGTGGCGTGGTGGCGCGAACGGCTTGCCGGCCTGCCGCCCGAGCTGCCGCTCCCCTGGGACCGCCCGCGGCCGGCCGTGCCGCGACGGGCGGCGCACCTGGCGCGGCGGCCGCTGGCCGCGGCGGCGGCGCTCGCGGCGCTGGCGCGGGCGCACGGGGCGACGCTCTTCATGACGCTCCTCGCGGCGTTCCAGGTGCTGCTGGCGCGCCTGGGCGGCGGCGACGACGTGCCGGTCGGGACACCGGTCGCCAACCGCACGCGGCCCGAGGTCGAGGGGCTGGTCGGCCTCTTCGTCAACACGCTCGTGCTGCGCGGCGATCTCGCCGCGGCGCCGGCCTTCGATGCCTTCCTGGCGCGGACCCGCGACGCGGCCCTGGCCGCCTACGCCCACCAGGAGGTGCCGATCGAGAAGCTGGTCGAGGCGCTGGCGCCGGTGCGCGACGCCGGCCGCCAGCCGCTGTTCCAGGTCCTGTTCACCCTGGAGGAGGCGCCGCTCGCCGGGCTGCGGCTGGGCGGCGTCGCGCTGGCGCCGCTCGCCGCCGCCCCCGCACCGGCGAAGTTCGACCTGACGCTTGCGGTGACGCGCCAGGGCGGCGAGCTGACGGCGACGCTGGAGCTCGACGGCGACCGCTTCGACGCGGCGACCGGCGAGCTCCTGGCCGACTGCTTCGCGACCCTGGTTGCAGGCATCGCGGGCATCGCCGGCATCGCCGCGGCGCCGGCCCCCGGTGTCGACGCGCTGCCGCTTCTCGACACGGCGGCGCGGCGCGCGGTGCTGGCGGCGGCGGAGGGGGAGCGGGTGAGGCGCCCGGCGCGCGGCCTGCACGAGCTGTTCGAAGCGCAGGCCGCGCGCACGCCGGACGCGGTGGCGCTGGTCGACGCGGACCGCCACCTCACCTACCAGGCGCTCGACGAATGGGGGAACTTGCTGGCCCACCGCCTGGCGCGGGTGGGCGTCGGCGCCGACGCCCGCGTCGGCATCTGCGCCGAACGCTCCGCGGCGATGAGCGCCGCGCTCCTCGCGGTGCTCAAGGCGGGCGGGGCGTTCGTGCCGCTCGATCCGGATCATCCGCCGGAACGGCTGGCGGGCGAGATCGCCGAAAGCGAGGCGCGGGTGGTGCTGGTCACGGCAGCCGTCGCGGCGCGCCTGCCGCGGCTCCCTGCCGGCACGGTGGTGCTGCGCATTGCGGCGCCGCCGCCGTCGCCGGCAAGCGAGCGGGCGGCGCTGCCGCGGCGGGCGGCGCTGCCCGCGGCGCTGGCCTACGTGATCTTCACCTCCGGCTCGACCGGCAGGCCCAAGGGCGTCATGGTGTCGCACGGGGCGATCCTCAATCACGAGCTGTTCGTCGCCGAGCGCTACCCGCTGAATGCCGGCGACACCGCGCTGCAGATCACGCCGTTCTCGTTCGACGCCGCGCTCTGGGAGCTCTTCACCCCGCTCGCCGCCGGCGCGCGCCTGGTGGTGGCGCGGCCGGGCGGCCATCGCGATCCGTCCTACATCACGCGGCTCGCCGCGGCCGAGGGGGCGACGGTGCTGCAACTGGTGCCGTCGATGGCGGCGCCGCTGCTCGACGATCCGGGCATCGCCGCCTGCCGCGCCCTGCGCCTGGTGGCGTGCGGCGGCGAGCCGCTGCCCGGCGAGCTGGCCGACCGGCTGATGGCGCGCCTGGGCGTCGCGCTGGTCAACTTCTACGGTCCGACCGAATGCGCCATCGATGCCACGAGCTGGCCCTGCCGGCCGGGCGAGGGGCGGCGGCGCGTGGTGCCGATCGGCTTGGCGCTGCCCAACGTCCGGGCGCACGTCCTGGACGACGGGCTGGCGCCCTTGCCGGTGGGGGCGCCCGGCGAGCTCTGCGTCGGCGGCGCCTGCCTGGCGCGCGGCTACGTCGGGCGGCCGGAGCTGACCGCCGAGCGCTTCGTGCCCGACCCGTGGAGTGCCCGGCCCGGCGAGCGGCTTTACCGCACCGGCGACCGGGTACGGCGGCTGCGCGGCGGCGAGATCGAATACCTCGGGCGGCGCGACGCGCAGGTCAAGGTGCGCGGCGCCCGCGTCGAGTTGGGCGAGATCGAGGCGGTGCTGCTCGCCATGCCGGGGGTCAGCGAGGCGGCGGTGGTGATGGCCGGCGACCAGGACGCGCGGCGGCTCGTCGCCTGTGTGGTGCCCGCCGCCGGCGCGGCGGGCGATGATGGCGGTGGTGGCGGCGGCGGCAGGCCGGGGGAGCTCGCGGCGGCGCTGCGCCGCCACTGCCGGGAGCAGCTCCCCGAGTACATGCTGCCGCAGGCGTTCGTAGTGTTGGCGCGGCTGCCGCGTCTGCCGAGCGGCAAGCTCGACCGGCGGGCGGCGGCCGCCGCGGCGGCGGGTGCTGTCGCCGACGAGAGCGCGGCGTCGGCGGACGGCGCACCGCACACGCCCTACGAGGAGATCGTCGCCGGGCTCTGGGCGGAGGTGCTGGGGCGGCAGCGGGTCGGCGTTGAGGCCGACTTCTTCGCCGACCTCGGCGGTCATTCCCTGCTTGCCGCGCAGGTGGTGTCGCGAATGCGCGAGCGTCTGGGTGTCGAGGTGCCGCTGCGTGCGCTGTTCGACGCGCCGACCGTACGCGGTCTGGCGGCGGTCGCCCTCCGCACCTCGGAGATGGCGGCGACGGCGGCGATTGCCGTTCCGCTGCTCGCGCGGCGGGCCGGAGAGGAGCCGGCGGCGCTCTCTTTCGCCCAGGAGCGGATCTGGTTCCTCACCCAGCTGACGCCCGGGCTCACCGCTTACAACATGCCGCTGGCGCTCACCCTCCACGGTGATCTGGCGGTGCCGGCGCTGGCGCGGGCGCTCGCCGCGCTCACCGCGCGGCATGAGGTGCTGCGCACGCGCTACGCGGCGCTGGGCGGCCCGCCGGTGCAGGTGGTGGCGCCGGCGGCACCTGTGCCGCTGCCGGTCGTCGATCTCGGCGGGTTGGCCGGCGTGGCCGGCGGGGCGGCGGCCGAGGCGGCGCGGCTGGCGGCCGCCGAGGCGCGCCGCGCCTTCGATCTCGGCCGCGACCTGCCGCTGCGCGCCTGCCTGCTGCGGCTGGGCGGCGGCGAGCACCGCCTCCTCCTGACGCTGCACCACATCGCCGCCGACGGCTGGTCGCTGGCGCTGGTCGCCGGCGAGCTGGGGCCGCTCTACGCCGGCGCGGCGCTCGCCACGCTGCCGCTGCAGTACGCCGACTACGCGGCCTGGCAGCGGCGGGCGATGAGCGGCGCGGCGCTCGCGCGGCAGCTCGACTACTGGCGGCGGCAGCTGGCGGAGCTGCCGCCGCTGGAGCTGCCGGCGGATCGGCCGCGCCCGGCGGTGCCGCGGCAGCGCGGCGCGGTCCTCCCCTGGCGATTGCCGGCGGAGCTCGGCGACCGCCTGCGGCAGCTGGCGCGGGAGGCCGGGGCGACGCTCTTCATGACGCTCCTGGCCGGCTTCCAGGAGCTGCTCGCGCGCCACGCCGGGCAGGACGACTTCGCGGTCGGCGCCGCCGTCGCCAATCGCGGGCGGCGCGAGATCGAGGGTCTGGTCGGCCTTTTCGTCAATACCCTGGCGCTGCGCACGGGGGCCGGCGGCGACGGCGCCGCCGGCTTCGCGGCGCGGGTCGCCGCGACGCGCGAGACGACGCTCGCCGCCTACGCCCATCAGGACGTGCCGTTCGAGCGCCTGGTCGAGGAGCTGCAGCCGGCGCGCGACACCCGCCGCGCGCCGCTCGTCCAGGTCATGCTGCTGTGGCAGAACACGCCGCTGCCGGCCCTCGCCCTGCCGGGCCTCGCGGCGTCGGCCGCCGCGATCGACAACGGCAGCGCCAAGCTCGATCTGCTGCTGTCGCTCGAGGACGAGGCGGGCGCCGTCGCCGGCGCCTGGGAGGTCGATACCGACCTCTTCGACGTGGCGACGATCGCGCGCTTCGCCGAGCGCTTCCGCTGCCTGCTGGCGGCGGCCGCGGCGGAGCCACGGCGGCCGCTTGCCGAGCTGCGCTGGTTCGACGAGGCGGAGCGGCGCGAGATGCTGGCCGCGGGGCAGGCCGCTCCGGCAGCCTGGCAAGCAGAGCGGCCGGTGCGGGCGCTGGTTGCCGAGCAGGCAGCGCGTGCTCCCGAGGCGGTGGCGGTGACCGCCGCCGGTGAGCGAGCGCTTTCCTATGGCGCGCTCGACGCCGCGGCCGCCCGCCTGGCCGGCGTGCTGCGGCGGCGCGGGGTCGGCCCCGAGGTGCGCGTCGGCGTCTGTCTCGACCGCGGCCCCGAGCTCCTGGTGGCGCTCCTCGCGGTGCTCGAGGCCGGCGGCGCCTATGTGCCGCTCGATCCGGCCCATCCGCCGGCGCGCCTCGCGGCGGCGATCGCCGATGCGGCGCCGCGGCTCGTGCTGGCCGCGCGCCGCCACCGCGCGCTCCTGGCCGGCGCAGCGGTCTACGACATCGAGGAGGCGCTGGCGGCGCCCGGCGGTGCCCCGCTGAGCACCGCGGCCGCCGGCGCGGCGCCGGCTGATCGCTGCCTGGACGGGGCGGCGTACGTGATCTTCACCTCCGGTTCGACCGGCCGTCCCAAGGGGGTGGTGGTGACGCATCGCGGGCTGAGCAACCTGCTGCTCGCGATCCGCGACCTGGGGGCGGTGGTGCCGGGCGAGGCGCTGCTGGCGGTGACCACGCTCGGCTTCGACATCGCCGGGCTCGAGCTCTTCGTGCCGCTCGTCACCGGCGGCACGGTGGCGCTCGCGGCGCGCGAGGAGAGCGCCGAGCCGGCGCGGCTGCGGGCGCGGCTCGCCGATCCGCGCATCGCGGCAATGCAGGCTACCCCGGCCACCTGGCACATGCTGCTCGACGACGGCTGGCGCCCGCGGCGTGGGTTCCATGTCCTCTGCGGCGGCGAGGCGCTGCCGGCGGCGCTGGCGGCGGCGCTTCTCGCGCCCGGCGCGGCGCTGTGGAACCTCTACGGGCCGACCGAGACCACCATCTGGTCGACCGCCCTGCGTGTCGCGCCGCACGTGCCGCGAGGAGCGATCGTGCCGCTCGGCGCGCCGCTCGCCCACACCACCCTGCGAGTGCTCGACGGCGGCGGCGAGCCGGTGCCGCTCGGTGTCGCGGGCGAGCTCCACATCGGCGGCGCCGGTGTCGCCCGCGGCTACCTCGATCGTCCCGACCTGACGGCCGAGCGCTTCGTCCCCGACGCCTGGGGCGCCGCCGGCGCGCGTCTTTACCGCACCGGCGACCGCGTCTGCCGGCGCTCCTCCGGCGCGCTCGAGTTCCTCGGCAGGCTCGACCACCAGGTGAAGCTGCGCGGCTTCCGTATCGAGCCGGCAGAGATCGCGGCCGTGCTGCGCGACTCACCGGGTATCGGGGAGGCGGTCGTCGTGCTGCGCGAGGACGTTCCCGGCGGTCCGCGGCTGGTGGCCTACGTCGTGCCGGCGGCGCCGGCGGGCGCGGGGAAGGTGCCGGCCGCGCCGGCGGATACCGCCGCGGCCGAGCTGGCGGCGGCGCTGCGCCGGCGCTGCCGCGAGCGGCTGCCGGCCCAGATGGTGCCGGCGGCGTTCGTGGTGCTGCCGCGGCTGCCGCTCACCCCCAACGGCAAGCTCGACCGCCGGGCACTGCCGGCGCCGGCGGCGCCAGCGTCGCCGGCAGCGGGGGAGCGCGGCAGCGCGGCTGCCGTGGCGGCGACGCCGCTCGAAGAGATCGTCGCCGGGCTGTGGGCGGACGTCCTGGGGCGCGAGCGCGTCGGCATCGAGGACGATTTCTTCACCGACCTGGGCGGTCACTCGCTCCTCGCGACGCAGGTGGTGGCGCGGCTGCGCGAGCGGCTGGGGTACGAGCTGCCGCTGCGCTCGCTCTTCGAGGCGCCGACGGTGCGCGCCTGGGCGGGGCGGGTGGCGGCCGCGGCGGAGGTGGGGGAGGACGCCGCGCTCGCAGCGGCGCCGCCGCGCCTCGAGCGGCGGCCGAAGGCGGCGCCTGGAGAGCCGCCGGCGCCGCTGCCGCTGTCGTTCGCCCAGGAGCGCCTCTGGTTCCTGGAGCAGTTGGCGCCGGGGCTCCCGGTCTACAACCTGCCGCTCGCGGTGCGCCTCTCCGGCCCGCTCGACCGCGCCGCGCTCGCCCGTGCGCTGGCCGCGGTGGTGGCGCGCCACGAGGCGCTGCGCACCCGCTTCCGCTTCGCCGGCGGGCGGCCGGTGCAGGAGGTGGCGCCGGCGCTGGCGATCGACCTGCCGGGCGCGCCGCTGCTGGCGCTGCCGCTGGTCGATCTCACCGGCGTTGCGGCGCCCGCGGGTGCGACGGCAAGCGCGACCGCGCCAGGCACGGCGGCGGCCCTCTCGATGCCGGCAAGCACGGTGGCGGCGCGGCTCGCGGCGGCCGAGGCGGCACGGCCTTTCGATCTCGAGATGGCGCCGCTGCTGCGCGCGACGCTCGTGGCGCTGGCCGCGGGCGAGCACCTGCTGCTCCTGACCCTGCACCACATTGCCGGCGACGGCTGGTCGTTCGGTGTGCTGCTGCGCGAGCTGGGTGCGCTCTACGCCGGCAGGGTGCTGCCGGAGCTGCCGGTGCAGTATGCCGACTATGCCCTGTGGCAGCGGCGATGGCTGCGCGGCGCGGTGCTCGACGGCCAGCTCGCCTTCTGGCGGCGCCAGCTCGCGGAGCTGCCGGTGCTCGACATGCCGGCCGACCGGCCGCGGCCGCCGGCACAGGCGCACCGCGGCGGGCAGGTGCCGATCGCGGCGCCGGCGGCTCTGCTCCCGGCGCTCCGGCAACTCGGCCGCGCCGCCGGGGCGACGCTCTTCATGACCCTCCTGGCCGGCTTCCAGGCCCTGCTCGCGCGCTGGAGCGGGCAGCGCGACCTGGCGGTGGGGACGGCGGTCGCCAACCGCCGGCGCCGCGAGCTCGAAGAGCTGATCGGATTCTTCGCCAACACCCTGGTGCTGCGCGCCGACCTCGCGGCGGCGGCGGACTTCGCGGCGCTCCTCGCGCAGGTGCGCGCGACGACGCTCGACGCCTATGCCCACCAGGACGTGCCGTTCGAAAAGCTGGTCGAGCAGCTGCGCCCGACGCGCGACACCGGCCGCAACCCGCTGGTGCAGGTGATGCTCGTGCTGCAGAACGCGCCGCTGGCGGTGCCGCCGCTGCCGGGGTTGACCGCGGCCGCCGCGGCGGTCGCCGGCCACGGCGCGATGTTCGATCTGTCGCTGCTGCTGACCGAGGACGTGGACGGCGGGCTCCGCGGCGTGCTCGAGTACGACGCCGATCTTTGGGACGCGGCGACGGCGGAGCGCCTGGCGGACCACTTCCTGCGCCTGCTGGCGGCGGCCGCGGCGGCCACGGAGGGGGCGACGGCGCCGCTCGCCGATCTGCCGCTGCTGTCGCCCGGCGAGCTGCGGCAGGTGGTCGAGGAGTGGAACCGGACGGCGCGCGAGCCGCGGCCGGCGGCGACTCTGCACGCGCGGGTCGCGGCGCAGGCGCGGCGCACGCCGGCGGCGGTGGCGGTGGTCCACGGCGGGCGGCGGCTCACCTACGGCGAGCTCGCCGACGCGGCGGGCGTCCTCGCCGGGCGGTTGCGGCGTGCCGGCGCCGGCGCCGGGCGGATCGTCGCGGTGAGCCTCGAGCGCTCCGCGGAGATGGTGGTGGCGCTGCTCGGCGTGCTCGCCGCGGGCGCAGCCTACGTGCCGCTCGATCCGGCCTATCCCGCCGAGCGGCGGGCCTGGGTCTTGGGCGATGCCGGCGCCGCCCTGGGGGTGACCTCGACGCGGCTTCAGGCGCAGGTCGCGGGCGACAGTGCGGTGGTGCGCTGGCTGTGTGTCGACCAGCCGGAGGAGGAGGCGGTGGCCGGCCCGGGTGGCGCGGCGGCGGTGGCATCGGCGGCGTTGGCGGCGGCGATGGCGTCGGCGGCCAGCGGGTGGCGGGAGACCGATCCCAGCGAGCTGGCGTACGTGATCTACACGTCGGGGTCGACGGGGCGTCCGAAGGGTGTGGCGATCGCGCACGAGAGCGCCTCGGCGCTGCTCGACTGGAGCGCGGCGACCTTTCCGGACGCGGCGTTGGCGGGGGTTTTGGCGAGCACCTCGATCAGCTTCGACCTGTCGATCTTCGAGCTGTTCGGCACGCTGGCGCGCGGCGGCACGGTGGTGCTCGCCGAGACGCTGTTCGATGAGGCAGCATGGGACTGCGGCTGGCCGGTGACGTTGGTGAACACGGTGCCGTCGCTGCTCGATTCGCTCCTGGCCGGCCGGCCGCTGCCCGCGAGCGTCCAGGTGGTGAACCTGGCGGGCGAAGCGCTGCCGGCGCGGCTGGTGGAGCGGCTGCGCGCGGCGCTTCCCGACGCGGTGGTGATGAATCTCTACGGTCCGTCCGAGGCGACGACGTATTCGACCTGGGCGCGGGTAGGTGGGGAGCCGGTGCCGCCGATCGGTCGGCCGGTCGCGGGGACTTGGGGCTACGTGCTCGACGGGGCGATGGCGCCGCAACCGGTGGGCGTACCGGGGGAGCTGTACCTGGGGGGCGCGGGCCTGGCGCGCGGCTACCTGGGCCGGCCGGAGCTGACCGCCGAACGGTTCCTGCCGGACCCCTTCGGTGATCAGAGGGGTAAGACGGGCTGGGGGGGCCAGGGGAGCCGGGGGGGCGAGCGTCTCTATCGCACCGGCGACCGGGTGCGCTGGCTTCGGGGGGGCGTGCTCGAATACCTGGGGCGGCTCGACGACCAGGTGAAGCTGCGCGGCTTCCGCATCGAGCCTGGTGAGGTCGAGGCCGCGCTCGCCGGGCACCCGGCGGTGCGCGAGGCGGCGGTGGTGGTGGTGCGTCAGGACGCGGCGGGAGAGCGGCGGCTGGTGGCGTACGTCGCCCTCGCAGAGGCCGGTGAGCGGGCCGCCGCCGCGGGTGCCGCGGGCAATGGGAATGCCGCCGGCGCGAGCGCCGGGGACGCGGCCGCCGCGGAGCTTCGCCGCTACTGCCGCGAGCGCCTGCCGGCGCACCTGGTGCCGGCGGCGTTCGTGATGCTGCCGCGGCTGCCGCTCACCGCGAGCGGCAAGCTCGACCGCCGCGCCCTGCCTGCCCCCGAGGCTCCCGAAGCGGCGCTCGCCGGCCAGTTCGTGGCGCCGCGCAACGAGCTCGAACGCACCGTCGCCGCGATCTGGCAGGAGGTGCTGGGGGTCGAGCGGGTGGGCACCCGTGACAACTTCTTCGATCTCGGCGGCCATTCGCTGCTCCTGGTGAGCCTGCGCGACCGGCTGCGCCAGCGGCTGGGGCGCGACTTCACGCTGGTCGATCTCTTCCGCCATCCGACCGTCGCCGCCTTCGTGGACGCGCTGGCGCAGCCGGTCGCGGCCGAGCTGCCGCGCGGCGACATTGCGACGCGCGCCGCGCAGCGCGAGGCGGCGATGCGCGATCGGCGCTCGTTCCGGCCCGGCTCGAAAGGTGGGCGATGAAGAGCGCCGGCGCGGCGCCCCCGGTGCCGACGGAGAGGCTCGACGCGGAGGACGCCCTCGCCGGCCTCGACCCGGATCTTGGCTCGGCGATCGCGGTCGTCGGCATGAGCGGGCGCTTCCCGGGCGCGGCGAGCGTCGCCGAGCTGTGGGACAACCTGCGCGCCGGCCGCTGCGGCATCCGCTTTCTGAGCGACCAGGAGCTGGCGTCTGCGGGGGTCGGCGCGGCGGAGCGCGACGACCCCACCTACGTGCGTGCGGCGGGGGTGTTGGGCGGCGCCGATCTGTTCGACGCCGGGCTCTTCGGCCTGACGCCGCGCGAGGCGGAGGTGATGGACCCGCAGCTGCGGGTGTTCCTCGAATGCGCCTGGGAGGCGCTGGAGGACGCCGGGCACGACCCCGAGCGCTTCCCCGGCTGGATCGGCGTCTATGCCGGCGCGGCGCTCGGCAAGTACTTGTGGCTCAACGTCGGGCGCCACCCGGAAGCGCTGGCCGCGGTCGGCACCTTCCAGGCGATGATCACCAACGACAAGGATTTCCTCGCCACCCAGGTCAGCTACCGCCTGAACCTGCGCGGTCCCAGCATCGGCGTGCAGACCGCCTGCTCGACGTCGCTGGTCGCGGTGCACCTCGCCTGCCAGGGTCTGGTGAGCGGCGAGTGCGACATGGCGCTCGCCGGCGGCGTCGCGGTGAGCGTGCCGGAGCTGCGCGGCTACCGCTTCCAGCCGCGCTCCATCACCTCGCCCGACGGTGTCTGCCGGCCTTTCGACGCGCGGGCGGCGGGGACCATCCGCAGCAACGGTGCCGGGGTGGTGGTGCTGCGGCGGCTGCGCGACGCGCTGGCCGACGGCGACCGCGTGCTGGCCCTCTTGCGCGGCTCGGCGATCAACAACGACGGCGCCGCCAAGGTCGGCTACACCGCGCCCTCGGTCGGCGGCCAGGCGGAGGTGATCGCCGCGGCGCACGCGGTGGCGGGGGTGAGCGCGGAGAGCATCGGCTACGTCGAGGCGCACGGCACGGCGACGGCGCTCGGCGATCCCATCGAGGTGGCGGCATTGACGCAGGCGTTTATCGCCGGGGGCGCCGGGGGCGCCGGGGGCGCCGGCGACCCAGACGGCACCCGCGGCCCCGGTGGCGACGGCGCTCCCCGGAGCCGCGGGCTGTGCGCCCTGGGCTCGCTCAAGGGCAATCTGGGCCACCTCGACGCGGCGGCCGGGGTTGCCGGCCTGATCAAGACGGTGCTCGCGCTGCAGCATGCTGAGCTCCCGCCCAGCCTCCATTACGAGACGCCCAACCCGCGCATCGACTTCGCCGCCAGCCCGTTCTACGTCAACGCCCAACTGCGCCCCTGGCCCGCGGGGGAGACGCCGCGCCGCGCCGGCGTGAGCTCGTTCGGCATCGGCGGCACCAACGCCCACGTGGTACTGGAAGAGGCGCCGCCGATGATGGGAGCAGCGGGAGCGGCGGGAGCGGTGGCCGCGGCGGCCGGCAACGGTGAAGACGTCGCCGCCGGCGGCGACGCCTGGCAGGTGCTGGTGCTCGCGGCCCGCGACGAAACCGCGCTGCGTGCCGCGGCAGAGCGCCTGGCGCGCCACCTGACGCAGCAGGAGGAAGCGGCGGCGGACGGCGGCGGCGCCCCCGATCTCGCCGCGGTCGCCTACACCCTGCAGGTCGGACGCCGCGCCCTGGGCTGGCGCTGGTCGGCGCCGGTGCGCGGCATGGCCGAGGCGCGCGCCCGCCTCGTCGAGCTGGCGGTGGGAGACGTGGCGGCGACCGCCCCTCCCGCAGCGCGGCCGGCGGTGGCGTTCGTCTTTCCCGGCCAGGGTGCGCAGTTCGCCGGCATGGGTGCCGAGCTCTACCGCGAGGAGCCGGTCTTCCGCGCCGCGGTGGAGGAGTGCTGCGATTCCCTCGGGCCGGCGCTCGGCGGCGAGGTGCGGCGCTGGTTGACGATGGACGTGGCGGCGGGCGCCGGCGGCGCCGCGCCGGCGGACGGCGGCGACACCGCGGCGGCGCTCGATCAAACCTGGCTCACCCAGCCGGCGCTCTTCGTCTGCGAGCACGCCCTGGCCCGTCTCTGGATGAGCTGGGGGGTGACGCCTACGGCGCTTCTCGGCCACAGCGTCGGTGAGCTGGTGGCGGCGACCCTGGCCGGTGTCCTGACGCTGGCGGACGCCCTCCGCCTGGTCGCGGAGCGCGGCCGCCTCATGCACTCCCTGCCGCCGGGCGCCATGCTGGCGGTGACGCTCGGCGAAGAGGCGCTCCTGGCGCGCCTGCCGGCGGAGCTCGACCTGGCGGTGGTGAACGGTCCGCGGCAGTGCGTGGCGGCCGGCCCCGAGCCGGCGGTCGCGGCGTTCGCGGCGGCGCTGGCCGAGGCGGGAGTGGCCGCACGCCGCCTGCGCACCTCGCACGCCTTCCATGCGCGCGGCATGGAGCCGATCCTCGACGAGCTGCGGCGTGTCGCGGCGGCGCTGCCGGCCGGCGAGCCCGCGCTGCCCTGCGTGTCGAGCCTGAGCGGCGATTGGGCGCGCCCCGGCGAGCTCGCCGACCCCGGCTACTGGGTGCGTCAGGCGCGGCAGACGGCGCGCTTCGGCGACGCCCTCGCCCGCCTGCTCGCCGAGCCCGGCCGCATCCTCCTCGAAGTCGGCCCGCGCCAGGGTCTCGCCCAGCTCGTGCGCCAGCTCGCCGCGGAGCCGGCCGCCGCGCAGCCGGCGACCGCAGCAGCGCCGACCGCGGCGGTGCTGACTGCAGCGGCAGCGACAGTGCCGGGGTCGACTGCAGCCGAGCCGATCGCGGCGGGGTCGACGTCAGCGGCGCCGATCGCAGCCGAGCCAACCGCAGCGATGACCCCGGCTGGCGCCGCCATAGCGGTTTTTTCCGGGCTGCGGCAGGCGCCCGCCGGTCACCGGGTCGCGGGCGGCCGGGAGCAGGTGCTGCGCACCCTGGGAGCGCTCTGGCAGCACGGCGTGGTGGTCGACTGGCCAGCCCTACACCGCGGCGCGCGGCGGCGCCGGGTGGCGCTCCCCACCTACCCCTTCGAGCGGCGCCGCTACTACCTGCCGACCGCCGAAGAAGAAGAGGCTTCCGGCGGAGGTGCGGCAGCGATATCCGGCGGGGAGGGGTTGGTGGCAGGCGGCGGGGAGCTGGCGGCGACCGATCGGGGCGCGGTGGCGGCCGGGCATGCCGCCACGCCCGCGGGCGGCGCCGCTGCGCGGCGGGCGCTGCGCGACTGGTTCTACCTGCCGTCCTGGGAGCGCACGCTGCCGCCGCCGCCCGTAACGACGGTGGCGCCGCCCGCGGACGCGGCGCCCGGCCGCTGCCTGGTCCTGGCCGACCGCCACGGATTGGGCGCCGCGCTGAGCACGGCGCTCGCCGCCGGTGGCTGGCAGATCACGACCGTCGAGGAAGGCGAGGAGTACGCGGCAGACGGCAACGGGCGCTACCGGCTGCCGCCCGGCGACGGGGACGCCTGCCGGCGCCTCTGGCAGGAGCTGGCGGCGGGGCCGGGCCTGCCGCACCGCGTGCTGCACCTGTGGAACGTGGCGCCCGATGACGGCGCGCCGGATGACGAAGCCTCCGACGTTGACGCGCCGGACTGCGTAGCGCCCGAAGTTGGCTCGTCGGCCGACGCAGCGCCCGACGTTGGCGCGCCGGACGGCGCAGCGCCCTACGACGGTGTCCCCGGCAACGGTGCTCTCGGCAACGGCGCGCCCTGCGGCGACCCTCCCGACGACGAACCGGAACGCAGCACGGCGGCGCTCGCCGCCGGCCTCGACCGCGCCTTCTACAGCCTGCTCCACCTGGCGCACGCGCTCGGCCACCACGCCGCGGCGCTTGCCGCCGGAGCCGGGGTCGAGGTTACCGTGGTCGCCGACCGGCTGTATGCGATCGAAAGCGGCGACCGGCCGCGGCCGGTGGCGGCGACGCTTCTCGGGCCGTGCCGCGTCCTGCCGCAGGAGCTGCCGGGTGTGCGTTGCCGGGTGATCGACCTGGACCCGCGGCTGCCGCCGGCGCGCCAGGCGGCGCGCTGCCTGGCGGAGATCGCGGCGCCGGACGGCGATCCGGTGGTGGCCTGGCGCGGGCCGCACCGCTGGGTGCCAGCCTGGAAGGCGGCGCCGCTCCCCGCAGCGGCGCCGGGCGGTGGCGCAGCGACGGCCGGCGGTGGCGCAGTGGTGGGCGCGGGCGCCCACCTGATCACCGGCGGGCTGGGCGGCCTGGGATTGGAGGTCGCGCACCTGCTGGCGGCGCGCGGCGGTGCGCGCCTGGTGCTCCTCGGGCGCACGGAGCTGCCCGAGCGCGCGGTGTGGGAGGCCTGGGTGGACGGCCATCCAGGGGCGGGTCGCACGAGCGCCACCCTCCGCCGCCTGCTCGCCCTGGAGGAGCAGGGCGCCGAGCTGTTGATCCTCGCCGGCGACGTCACCGACGCGGCGCGCATGGTCGAGGTGCGGCGGCTCGCCGAGGCGCGCTTCGGTCCCCTCGACGGCATCTTCCACGCCGCGGGCGTGCCGGGCGGCGGCCTGCTGCAGACCCGGTCCGCGGCGCGCGCCGCCCAGGTGCTGGCGCCCAAGGTGCAGGGCACGGCGGTTCTGGCGCGGGTGTTCGGCGGTCCCGGAGCTCCGACTGGTCCCGGCATTCCTCGCGGCGCCGGCGGTTCTGGCACCGCCGTTGGGCCGGGTGGTCCAGGGAGTCTCGCCATTCCAGGCGGCCCCGGCGGTCCGGCCGGCTCCGGTGGTTCGTCCGGCTTGGACGGTCAGGTCGGCCCCGGCGCTCCCGGCAGTCGGGCGCTGCCGCGGCTCGTCCTCTGCTCGTCGCTCGCCGCCCTGACCGGCGGCATCGGCCAGGCGGACTACGCGGCGGCCAACGCCTTCCTCGACAGCTTTGCCGCCACCGCGGCAGCCGCGGGTGACGGACCGGCGCGAGTCGTCGCCATCGCCTGGGACGCCTGGCAGGAGGTCGGCATGGCGGCGGCGGCCGAGGTCCCGGCGGAGCTGCGCGAACAGCACTCTCGCGGCCTCGCGGAGGCGATCACTCCCGCCGAAGGGCGCCAGGCGCTCGCCCGCATCCTGGCGAGCGGCGCGCCGCAGATCGCGGTGTCCACGGTGGCGCTCGCCCCACGCCTCGCCGCCGCGGCGCGCTGGCGCCTGACGGCGGCGCTTGCGGGCACGGCCGCGGACGGGGCAGCGCCGGGAGCCGCCGATCGCCGCGCCCGCCATCCGCGGCCGGCGGCGCTGGGCCCGTGCCTGCCGGCGGCGGCACCGCTCGAAGCACGCCTGATCGAGATCTGGCAAGCGCTCCTGGGCATCGAGCCGATCGGCCGCGACGACGATTTCTTCGAGCTCGGCGGCCATTCGCTCCTCGCCATCCAGCTCGCCGCCGCCCTGCGCGCCCAGCTTGCCGTGGAGGTGCCGCTCGACACACTGGTCGGCGCCGCCACCCCGGCGGCCCTCGCCGCCGCCCTGGCGCCCGCGGCGGGCGGCTCCGTCGCCACGTCCGACGCCGCGAGCGCCCGCCCGGCCGGCGACCGTTCATCGGCCGCAGCGCCTGCCAGCTACGCTGGCGCTGCCGCTGTGCCCGCCGCGCCGCGCCTTGCCGCCCTGCAGGCGGCCGGGTCGCAGCTGCCTTTCTTCTGCGTCCACCCCGCCGGCGGCAACACCTTCTCGTACCGCGAGCTCGCCGCCGCCCTGGGGCGCGAGCGGCCGTTTCATGCGATTCAGTCCGACGGGCTCGACGACGAGCTGATCGCCGGCCTCACCATCGAGACGATGGCGGCGCGCTACGTCGCCGCGGTGCGCGGCGTCCAGCCTGCCGGCCCCTACCATCTGGGCGGCTGGTCGATGGGTGGTCTGGTCGCCTACGAGATGGCGCGTCAGCTCGCCGCCGCGGGCCAGGCGGTGGCGCTGCTGGTGCTGTTCGACACCCGCGCCCGCACCCGCACCGGCGACGTCGACGAGCTGCCGGAGGACGACGTGGAAATCCTCTTTGCCCTCTACGGCGACGATCTCGGATTGACGCTCGCCGAGCTCCAGGCGCTCCCCGCCGCCGCGCTCCTGCCGTTCGTCGTCGAGCGCGGCCACAGCGGCGGTTTTCTCGCGCCCGACTTCGGCGTCGAGCAGGCGCGCCGTCTGCTCGCGGTGTACAAGCGCAACCGCCGCCTCATGTGGGATTACGAGCCGCGCCCCTATCCCGGCTCCCTCGTCCTGCTGCAGGCCCGCGACCGCCGGCGCGGCGAAGCCGCACCCTTCGGGCTCGGCTGGGATCTCTTCGCGCGCGGCGGCCTCGACGTCGAGATCGTCCCTGGCAACCACAACAACCTGATGGCCGCGCCCCGTGTCGCCGCGGTCGCCGCCGCCGTCGCGCGCCGTTTCGCCGCCCTCGTGCCCTGAGGACGGACGCAAAGGGGCGAGGAGCGGGCGGCGCCTACTCGCTGCGCAGCGTGGCGATCGGTTCGGTGCGGGCGGCGCGCCAGGCGGGCAGGGCGGTGGCGGCCAGGGCGACGAGGGCGAGCAGTGCCATGCTGCCGGTGATGGCCAGCGGGCTTGCGGCCGGCACCTCGAAGAGCAGGCTGCGCAGCAGCGGCACGGTGGCGATCGTGGCGGCGAGCCCGGCGATCTCGCCGCCCACGACCAGGACGCAGCTCTGGCGCAGGACGAGGGCCAAAATGTCGGCGCGGCGAGCGCCCAGGGCCATGCGCACGCCGATCTCGCGGCGCCGTTCGCTCACCGCGTAGGCGAGGACGCCGTAGACGCCCAGGGCAGCCAGCAGCAGCGCCAGACCGGCGAAGAAGCCCAGGAGGACGGCGACCAGGCGCGGCCGCGCCAGCGTGTCGGAGACGACGGCGTCCATCGCCTCGACTTCGTAGATCGGCTGCTCGCGGTCGAGGGCGAGCATCTCGCGGCGGATGGCGGGTGCCAGCCGGTTGGGCGCCAGGCGGCTCCTGACCAGGAGCGTGGCGCTGTTGTCGAAGCCGGCAAGGTAGATCTCCGGTTCGGCAGCGGCGTCGAGCGCCAGGTCGCGGGCGTTCGCCACCACGCCGACGATGGGCAGGGCGGTGGGGTGCGGGCCGACGACGCCCATCACGACGCGGCTTGCCGTGGGGTTCCTGCCGCGCAGGAAGCGGTCGGCGAAGACCTGGTTGACGATGACCGGGCTGGCGCTGTCGTCGACGTCGCGATCTGCAAACACGCGGCCGGCGACCAGGCCGATGCCCAGGGTGCGGAAGTACGACGGGCTGACGTCGCGGATCTGCGCCACCGGGTAGTCGCCCGGGGCGGGTGCCGGCGCGCCGGCGATCAGGAAGCGCGACAGCGAGTGCGAGGCGGCGAGCGGCCGCACGTTGATGGTGGCGGCGGCGGTGACCCCGGGCAGCGCGCCGACGCGCTCGAGCAGGCGCTGGAAGAAGCGCTCGGTCTGCTGGTCGCTGTAGGAGCTTTCGGGCAGTGAAACGCGCAGGCTGAGGACCTGCGCGGTCTGGAAGCCCGCATCGACCCGCAGCAGGTTGGCGAAGCTGCGGATGAGCAGCGAGGCGCCGGTCACCAGGACGATCGCCAAGGCGATCTCGGCGGCGGCGAGCAGCGCGCGCGGGGCGCCGCCGCGGCCGCTGCTGCCGCGCTCTCCCTGGCGCAGGGTGCCGGCGAGATCGGGACGCGGGCGGCGCAGCGCCGGGAAGCTGCCGCAGACGACGGCGGCCAGGGCGGTGATCGCCGCGGCGGCGACCAGCATCGGCAGGCTCAGGTCGGCGGCGGCGCGGGCACCGAGCTGGGCGCCGGCAAAGCGGCTCATCTCGATGGCCAGAAGCGGCCGCGCCGCCGCCGCGAGGCCGACGCCCACCGCCGCGCCCAGGGCGCAGAGCACGACGCTCTCGGTCACCAGCTGACGCAGCAGCCGGCCGCGGCCGGCGCCCAGGGCGGTGCGCAGGGCCATCTCGCGCTCGCGGCCGACGGCGCGAACGAGCAGCAGGTTGGCGACATTGGCGCAGGCGATGAGGAGCACCACGACGACGGCGCCGAACAGCGCCAGGACGGCCGCGCGCAGATGGCCGACCAGGCGCTCCGGCAGCGGCACGACGCCGATCCCCAGGCCGCGATGGGTGGCGGGAAAGGCCTGCTGCAGGCGGCCGGCGAGGGTCGCCATCTCGGCGCGCGCCGCGGCGAAGGTGGCGCCCGGGCGCAGGCGGCCGACCACTCCGACGATGTGGTACTGGCGGTTGGTGCGGTCGTCCGCGCTCAGCCGCGAAAGCGGCAGGAACAGCTCGGCGTCGAGCGGATACTGCGCCCCGGCCGGCAGCACGCCGGCGACCGTCACCGGCTGGCCGTTCAGGCGCAGCGCGCGGCCGACGACTCCGGGGTCGCCGTGAAAGCGCCGCTGCCACAACTCGTGGCCGAGAAGCGCCACGCGGTCGTGTCCCGGCACCTCCTCGTCGGGCAGGAAGTTGCGGCCGAGCGCCGGCCGCACGCCGAGCAGCGGGAACAGATCGGCGGCGACCAGCGTCGCCCGCACCTCTTCCGGCTGGCCATCGACCGTCAGCGCCGCATCCTTGTAGCCGCTGAACGAGTAGGCGGCCAAGCCGGAAAAGCTCGTCGCCTGGGTACGCCAGTCGACGTAGTCGGGATAGGGCACGTCGATCGCCCCGGCCTGCGGGTGCAGATCCTCGATCACCGCCAGGCGGCCGGCGTCGCGGAACGGCAGCGAACGCAAAAGCAGCCCATAGACGACGCTGGCGATCGCCGTCGTAGCGCCGATACCCACCGCCAGGGTCAGCACCGCCGCGGCGGTGAACCCCGGGCTGCGCGCGAGAGTGCGCAGTGCGAAGCGGAGATCCTGTGACAGCGACTCGATCGTCATGGGCACCGGACTCCTTCGCGTAGGGCCACGCCAGCGATTTTGGCACATCGATGCCGAGCAAGTCGCAGGAGGAGCCCGCATGAGCGACCAACGCCGAGGGTATTTCCTGCAGGAAGCCTGAAGGGTTAAGCTTGCGCGTCAACTATGGAGGATGACCGCAATGAAAAAGGATGCAAAGAAATTGAGGCTTTCGCGCGAAACGGTGGCTGGGCTCGATGCGCCCGGCAACCAGTCCGGGCTGGCCGCGGTGCGCGGCGGCGCCGGCACCGCCAGCCACACGCAGCTCAAGGAGGACTGCTGCGTCAGCAAGACCCACTGAGGGTGGCCCGATCCCGTGCCGGTTGATCGTCGTCGAGAGCCCGGTGGGCAGCCAAGGAGCCCAGCGGCGAGTGCACGGCCGTCGGCAGTTGCAGCCAGTACGTCTGCTGCAGCTGCAGCTAGGCAGGTTCCCAACACCAGCGGTCGCGAGAGACCAGTCTTGTCCTCCCCGCCTGCGGGATCGCCGGGACGGTCGGGCCGCGCAGCTGCTCACCCAGGGCGCGCAGCAGCCCCTTTTCGAACGCTTCCAGCGCGCCGTCGCGGGGTGGGCATGACGGCTGCGTCAGCTAGCGGCCCGGGGGCTGGATGTCTGGCTGGGCCCCGAGGTCCAGGGCCACGGGGGGCGTCGAAGGCCAACGGGGCGGCGGTGAAGGGGGAAAGCAGATGCGATCGACCTTGACGGCGATCAGGGTGACGAGATTGGCGACGCGGTCTACCGACAGGCGGGCGGTAAAGGTGGCGACGCCGGGCCGGGCAGTCGTTTCGCCCTTCTTGCCCATCGAAAGGGCAATGCGGCCGGTGACGACGCCGGACGTCAGCGTATCGATGTGCGGCTTATAGATGGTGACGTCGCTGCCCCGGCCAGTAAGGAACTGGCGGGGCCAGGAGCGGTGCGCCGGCGTGCCAGCGGCGGTGTCCGTGGCCGCGAGCACCGCAAGGCCGCCGAGCGGCCGGTCGGAGGTGCCGGCACTGCCTTCGACCAGCCGCTGGGCGGCCTGGTTGTCGGAATGAACCAGACTCATCGGCGCTGGCGCTCAGCGTGCAGGTGAGCCTGCGACTGCGGCGAGGCCCTGCGGCCGGTCGAGGCCGAAGAGATTGGGATGTCCCTGGCAGCCGCCGGTGGCAAGGTATTGGGATTTACCATCCACCTCTCCCTGGCTCAGGCCGGTGGCCAGGCGGTCGGCGCCGGCGCGGTATGCCTGCTCGATCGAGACGGGGTCGCCGGCGGGGTCGGTCGCATTGACGGCGGCTTGCCAGAGCGGCCGGATGAAGGGTTCGCACCGCGCTTCATGGTGACTGTCGGCGCTTGCCACACCGACGACGTCCCGTCCCATCCGCGCGGCTTCGTCGAGAAAGCCGCCTGAGTAACACTGATCGGCGATCAGGATCAATCGCGCGAAGGGGAGCGGCGCCAGCCGGCGAAGGAACGCGCCAGCCGTGATCAGACCGCTTTCCAGATTGAGAAAGGGGTGGCCGAAGGCGCGCCCGCCATGGCCGGTGAGGTAGACGAGCAGCAGGTCTTGTGGCCGCATCTCACGGCGCAAGAGCTCCACGGCCTGGTCGAGGCCGGCGGTCGAAGCGGGCAGGCGCCGGAGCGCGGCGTCTTCGCCGTTCGCCTTGCCGGCGGCCACGAGCAGCGTATGGCCGGGGGTGTAGCCGAGACGGGGCAGGCTGTCCAGGGCCAGATGGACGTTGTAGTTGTGAGTGAAGGAGTCGTCGCCATTGACGATCAGCGCGTACTGGACCCCGGCCGCGGCGGGCGCCGGAGGGACCGCGGCTGCGGCTGCGTTGTGCGACAGGGCGACAACGAGCAGTGCCGCGGCGCCGGCCCAGAGGTGCCGAGCGGCGCGGGAGCGGCGCGCCGATTGCCGAGTGTGGTTGGAAGGGGGGACGGTCATGGCGTGCTCCTTATCGTCGTCAGCGTGCTGGTTGGCAGCGTGTCAACGACAAGCGTAGGGCCGGCGCCCGCCGCGCACCATCGGTCGTCATCCCTTCGTGGGATCGGGAACCGTCCGGTCGCCGGCGCCTGCACCGGCCTCCCCCTTGTCGGGATTGTTCCTACGCCGCGAGGATCGATCGATGGAGCTGCCGTGCCTGCGTCATCGCGAGGTGGCGGCGACCGCGGTTGGCGCCGGGGCTGCGGCAGGTGGGTCGAGTGCGACGTGGGTGCTGCCGAGAGTCGCCAGGCCGTCCAGGCCCGGCATCGCCAGGTCCAGGGAGATCGCCACCGGCAGAGAACGTGACCGCCCAGATCCGCGGCGTCGCTCTGCTCGATCCCTTGGCCGAAGACTCGCTGCGCCGGGCCTTCGAGGGCGAGCCGGTTCACTACCGGGCGCGATGCGGGCTTGCTCCCGGCAAGGCGCGCCTCCTGGCCATTGCCTATGATCCGGTACGCGACCCGGCGCCGCCCTTCGGCAGCTCGTCGTCGACCGCCGCTGAACGCCAGCCGCAAGTGGCACCCGCCGACGGCGGCCGCGAGGATCGCTATCACGTCAGGCGCTTGCTTTCGCAAGTGCCTTGCCGTATCTTTTGTGTACTCCAACCCCCTAGGGGTTCCGCTCGATGTCCGCCTTCAGCCTGATCGACGACTTCCTGGGAGCGCTCATCACACTCCGCCCCGACGGCGAAATCGTGGCCTGGAATCCAGGTGCCGAGACCCTCTGCGGGGTGCCCGCCGCAGCAGCGGTGCACCTCTCTGTTTTCGACCTCATCGTACCGCCCGGACAGGCCGACGAGGTCAACAGGCAGATCGGCAAGGCCCTGGACACCTCCTCCGCGACCTTCGAATCCGAAGTCCGCCGCCAGGACGGCTCCCTGGTCTTCGTGGCGATCGCACTGCGATCGGTCCCGGAAGCCGGCGGCAAGCTGATCGCCGCCAACATCCGCGACATCACCGAGCTGATGTACCTGCGCCAGTCGCGCGTGCTGGAAACCAAGTTCCAAGGTCTCCTGGAAGCGGCGCCCGACGCCATGATCACCATCAACCGGGACGGCCGGATCGTCCTGGTCAACGGCCCGGCGGAACGGATCTTCGGCTACAGCCGCGGCGACCTGCTCGGCCGCCCGCTCGAAGACCTGGTGCCGCGCCTCTTTCGCGGCCAGCCGGCGCCGATGTCCAAGGTGCTCATCGGCGCCTTCCAGCTGCGCCAGCAGAGCCAGGGCCTGTTCGACCTGCACGACCTCCATGGGTGCCGCCGGGATGGCTCCACCTTCCCCGCCGAAATCAGCCTTTCTCCCCTGGAAACCGAAGACGGCCTGTTCACCACCGCCGCGATCCGCGACATCAGCGACCGCCTGCGGGTCGAAGCCAAGTTCCGCAGCCTCCTCGAATCGGCCCCCGACGCGATGGTCATCGTCGACAGCCGGGGGCGCATCGAGCTGGTCAACGGCCAGGTCGAAAAGCTGTTCGGTTACCGCCGCGACCAGATGCTGGGCCGCGAGGTCGAGATGCTGGTGCCGGAACGCTTCCGCCCCCAGCACGCGGGCCACCGCGACGGCTTCTTCGCCGACCCGCGCGTTCGCGGCATGGGCGCCGGCATGGAGCTGTATGGACGCCGCAGCGACGGCAGCGAATTCCCGGTGGAGATCAGCCTGAGCCCGCTCGAAACTGAAGAAGGCATCCTGGTGTCGGGCGCCATCCGCGATCTGACCGACCGCCGGCGCCTCGAAGAACAGCGCAGCAGGAGCCTGCACGAAGCCAGCCGACTGAAGAGCGAGTTCCTGGCCAACATGTCGCACGAGTTGCGGACACCGCTCAACGCCATCATCGGTTTTTCCGAGCTGCTGTGCGACGGCAAGGCGGGTCACCTCGAACCGTTGCAGCGCGAATATCTGGACGACGTCCTCAGAAGCTCCCGCCACCTGCTGGGCCTGATCAACGACGTGCTCGACCTGTCGAAGATCGAGGCCGGCAAGATGGAGTTCAACCCGCGCAACGTCAATCCAGCGGTGGTGGCGCGCGAAGTGTGCGACATCCTGCGCAGCATGGCGGCGACGCGACGCATCGCCATCTCGCTGCGAGACGACGGCGGCTGTTCGCGAGTCTTCACCGATCCCGCCAAGCTCAAGCAGGTGCTCTACAATTTCCTCTCGAACGCGATCAAGTTCACTCCCGAAGGCGGGCAGGTGCACCTGCGCGTCGCGCCCGAGGGGGACGACGCCTTCCGCGTCGAGGTGCGGGATACGGGCATCGGGATCCGCGCCGAAGACGTCGTGCGCCTGTTCGTCGAATTCCAACAGCTCGACGTCGGCAGCTCCAAGCGGTACGGCGGCACCGGCCTGGGCCTCGCCCTGACCAAGCGCATCGTCGAAGCGCAGGGCGGTCGCGTCGGCGTCGAAAGCGTGCCCGGCCAGGGCAGCGTCTTCTATGCCGTCCTGCCGCTGGAATGCCCGCTGCCCGCCAGCCAGGACGCGGCACTCTCCACCCTTCACCCGGGAGCCCCGACCATCCTGGTGGTCGAAGACCAGCTCAGCGACCGCATCTGGCTGGTCCGCCTGCTGACCGGCGCCGGCTACAACGTGCAGACCGCGGCCACCGGACAGGAAGCGCTCGAGCACTGCGCGCGACACCGCTTCGCGGCCATCACGCTCGACCTGCTGCTGCCCGACTGCAACGGCCTCGACCTGTTGCGATCCATCCGCACGGGAGCCGGCCCCAGCCACAACGCACCGGTCGTCATCGTCACCGTCGTAGCCGAATCGATCGCCGCCGAATTCCTGGTCCACGACTGCCTGACCAAGCCGTTTGCCGGCGACGAGCTGCTTGCCTCTCTTGCCAGCGCCGGCATCGTGGCGCCGGAGCACCCCACGGTGCTGGGAGTGCGTCTCGATCTCGAAACTGAGCGGTTGGTCAGAGCTACGCTCGAGCCGGCCGGCCATCGCGTGATCTTCGCCAACGATCAACAGGAAGCCCTGCGTCTGGCCGCCGAGCATCGCCCGCCCATCGTGATCCTGGATCCGCTGATGCTCGGCGCCGACGGCTTCGAGCTGGTCGAAAGCCTGCGCCGGAACACCGCAAACCTCGACACGGTGGTGCTGGTTTGCAAGGCGGGGGGGCTGGACGACGCCGATCGCCGGCAGCTGGAGGAGGTCGTCAGACAGGCGGGGCTCGCACCTTGCGCCGACGGCGCCGACGCGCTGATCGAACAGCTGCGCCACCGGCTCCAGGACAAGGCGCGCCGATAGCATGCCGGAGGCCTCGCGAACGTGGCAGGCGAACCGATCCTGATCGTGGACGACAATCCGGCCAACCTCAAGCTGGCGCGCGTCACCCTCGCCCTGGAAGGGTTCGAGGTGCGGGTGGCCGCCGATGCCGAAGAGGCGCTGGCCCTGCTCGCCGTGTTCCGGCCGCGGCTGATCCTGATGGATCTCCAGCTGCCGGGCATGGACGGCCTGACCTTCACGCGGCAGCTCAAGAGCGATCCCGCGACGCGCGACATCCTCATCGTCGCCCTCACCGCATATGCAATGAAGGGGGACGAGGAAAAGGCGCGCGACGCCGGCTGCGACGGTTACATCACCAAGCCGATCGACACCCGCTCGCTACCCATGGTGGTCGCCAGGCACCTGTCACAAGGCCCTTGACCCCGATGCCGCTCACCGCTCTCGGCTGCCGCCGCGGCGACGGCGCGTTCTACAACCACGGCGCCGGTCAGCCCGCCATGACGACCGCCGGACCGCTAGGTTATACTGCTCATATCGTTGTGACACAGCTGCATGCCCGGGGGCCGTGGTGAGGCGCGCCGCAAACATCCTGATCGTTGACGACACCGAACAGAACCTGGTCATCCTGACAGACCTGGTGCGGGCGCTCGGCCACGACGTGCAAACCGCCCGCGACGGTCTGGAGGCGTTGGTCAGCCTCTCCCCGGAGATCGACCTGCTGCTGCTCGACGTCATGATGCCCGGACTCGACGGCTACGCGGTGGCGCGCCGCCTGCGCGCCGACGCGCGATGGCGCGATCTGCCGGTGATCATGGTGACGGCGCTCAACAACCAACAGGACCGCCTGGCGGCCGTCGAAGCCGGTGCCAACGACTTCATCGGCAAGCCGGTGGATCCCACGGAGCTGCGCTTGCGCATCGAATCCCAGCTGCGCCTCAAAGAGGCGCGCGACGTGTTGCAACGGTCGCACGATGAGCTGGAAGCATTCGTCGCGCAGCGCACGGTCGAGCTGCGGCAGGCGCTGCTCGACATGGCGGAAGCGCGGCGCCATACCTACGGCGCGCACGTCGATTCCATCCACCGCCTGGTCCTCGCCGCCGAATTCAAGGACGCCGGCACGGCCCACCACATCAAGCGCCTCAGCCGTTACAGCCGCATCCTGGCCGAGGCCCTGCAGCTGGCCCCCGGCGACGCCGAGATCCTGCGTCACGCCGTGACCATGCACGACGTGGGCAAGATCGGGATTCCCGACGCAATTCTGAGCAAGCCCGGCAAGCTCACCGGCGAAGAGCGCCGGATCATGGAATCGCACACGCTGATCGGCGCCCGCATCCTCGAAGGCTCGCCCTCCGAGCTGATCGAAGCCGGAAGGATCGTCGCCCTGACCCACCACGAGCGCTGGGACGGCGGCGGCTATCCCCACGGCATCGCCGGCGAGGAAATCCCGCTTTGGGGCCGCATCTGCGCGGTGATCGACGTCTTCGACGCGCTCACCACCCACCGACCCTACCGCGAGCCGATGCCGCTCACGGAGGCCTTGGCGGCGCTGGGCGCCGAGCGCGGGCGCCATTTCGACCCCGTGCTGGTCGACCATTTCCTGGCCCGCGCCGACGCGGTGCTGGCGTTGCACGGCGAGCTGCATGACAGGGAGCCGCCGGCAGACGCCACGCTGGCGCCGACGGCGCAGAGGGCACAGTCATGATTCGAGTGCTGCTGGCGGATGATCACCCGGTGGTGCGCAGCGGATTGCGCGCCATCCTGCAGACCGATCCCACCATCGAAGTGGTGAGCGAGGCCGGCAGCGGCGAAGAAGCGATCGATCGCTCGCGCACCAGCCGGCCGCAGGTCGTGCTGCTGGACATCGCGATGCCGGGCCGCGGCGGCATCGAGACGGCACAGGAGATCAAGCGGCTGCAGCCTGGCGTCAAGGTGCTGATGCTGACGATGCATCCCGAGGATCATTTTGCGGTGCGCTGCCTGCGCGAGGGAGCCGACGGTTACATCACCAAGGACGCGGCCCCCGAGCTGCTGGTACAGGCCGTGCACAAACTGGCCGCCGGCGGCAAGTACGTCAGCCCGGCGCTCGCCGAGCGCCTGGCGCTGTATCTCGACACCCGCTCCCAGCAGGCGCCGCACGAACAGCTGTCCAACCGCGAATTCGAGATCATGCTGCTCATCGCCGCCGGCAAGCGCCCCAAGGACATCGCCACGCAGCTGCACCTGAGCATCAAGACGGTGAGCACCTACCGCACGCGCATCCTGCAGAAGATGAACTTCAAGACCAATGCCGACATCATGCGCTACGCGTTCGAAACCAAGCTCGAACGTTAGTATCCCGACTCGGGACACCAGCCGGCCGGCACCCTCATTCGCCGTCGGAGACGCGACGGCCGATCAACCGGGCAATGTCCGCGGCAAAGGTGCGCGTGTCGATCGGCTTGGCAAAGAACGCTTCGCAGCCGGCGGCGACGGCCTGATCCCGGTCGCTGCCGTCGGCTGCGGCGCTCATCATCGCGATCGGGACGTGCCGCGTCTGCGGATCACGGCGCAGGTCGAGGGCGACCTCGAAGCCGCTGATCCCCGGCAGGCATACGTCGAGCAGAATGAGGTCAGGCTTGCGTTCGCGTACCTGCGCCAGCGCCGCGACGCCCGTCGCCGCATGGCTCACCACGTAACCCTCGCCGGCCAGCAGCGCACGCATCAAATTGAAGTGGAGCAGGTGATCTTCTACAATGAGGATTTCCATCGATCGAACCTCGGCATGTAGGAATATTCCTACAACCAGTAAGCCCTTCAGAGCGGCGGATCAGGGAGAATTCCCGACGCCAGCCGCAGGCAAATGTCCGATGCCGCGATCCCCACGCTGGCCCTACGCTTCCGTTGCCATGCCGGACCTGGACGCACGCAGGCGGGCGCCGCGCGCCGCGCCTGGCCAGGAATTGCTTACGGCGATGGCATCGTGCTGTGATCAGTATCTCACGTTTCTTGACCGGCCGACGTGCCTGAAAGAGTCCTTCGCCATGTCCGACAGCAACCCAACCCGCGACGATGCCGTGCCGGCGCTCGCATCTGCCGACGCGCAAAAAATCGAAGCGCGCCTGCTCTGGGCCGAGCGCATGGAAAGCCTGGCGGCCCTCACCTCCGGGATCACCCATTCGCTCAGCAACCTGCTCGCCTCCACGCTGATGTCGGTAGACCTGGTGCTGCGCACCAGCCCGGAGGGCACACACAACCAGCTGCTCACCTCGCTCCAGGCGATGACCCGCGACAGCCTGGAGATGGTGCGCCAGCTGATGTGGATCGCGCGCGGGGTGGAAGGCGCGCCGGTCGTCTTCCAGGCGCAGTACCTGTTCGTGGAAATTCAACGCCTGCTGGAGGTCTCCGTCCCCGCCGTGCCGGTCATCACCGAATATCCCGAAGACCTCTGGCCGCTCCAGGGAGATCCGCACCGCTTCGTGCAGCTGGTCCTGGCGCTCTGCCTGGAGGCCAACCGCCATCTTCCGGCCGGCGCCGCGATCTTCCTGAGCGCCGCCAATGTCGCGCCTCCTTCGGCGGCAGGCGCGGACCGGCATATTGCGATCGAGGTGGAGGTGCGGGCGCATCCGTCGTCGCTGTCGGCCGGCGCTGCCGCACCCGGTGCGCGCAGGGCCCCCGCAAAAACGACTGCGCGCGCCCATCCTCCGGGCCTCTGGCTGGTGGAACGCCCGCGGTGCCCCGCGGCGGCCCTTGCCGTGGGCGCCGGCGGCGCCTTCGAGGCGCTGCAGCCGCCGGCGGGGCGCGGCGCGCGTATCGTCCTGCCGGCGGCCGGCACGCCTGCCAACCCAGCCGCGCCGGCGGGCGAGCCGCCGCGCGGCGACGGCGCTCGCGTCGTCATCTGCGAGGAAGCGCCGATCCTCGCTCAGGCTCTCACCGAAGTGTTGGCCGGGCACGGCTACCAGGCGGTCGTCGCGCCCCGCTCGCAGCCGCGTCCCGCCGATGCGCCCGGTTTGGGAAGCCTGAAGGACCACGGGAAGGTGGACGAAGGGATCGATCTGGCCAGGTGCCCCGGCGACCTGCTGCTGGTGGCCGCGGATCTCGACGCCGCCGGTCTCTGGCAAATGTGCGCCGCGGCCGCCCAGGCCACGGTGCCCGTCATCCTGATGGTCGACGCCGCAACCGCGAGCCGGCTCGAGCGAGAGACGCCCGATCGGCCGCGCGGCTTTTCGCCGGCGGCCATCCTGCGCAAACCCTTTACCGCCCGCGAGCTGCTGTTCGCGCTCGCCGGCAGCGGCCAGCGTGCCTGCCCGTGATCGGCACTGTGCATGCCCTCGGATCGATGGGGGAGCAGCAGGCATTGATCGTGCTCGGGCAGGAGGCGCAGGCGCTGCGCGGCGACGCCCTGCTTATAACGTCCACAAGCGTGGCTTGAGCGCCACGACCTCGACGCGTCTTCTGGCCGGCCCCTGGTAATCTAGGCCAAGGGTGGCAGAAGGAAGCGGCAGCGCGGACCGGCGGCTCTGGCGAGGCGCTGATCAAGCGTCGCCATGGGAAGGTCGCACTGTTCGGCCACTGCAACGTACCAGGCGTCATAGCTCGAAACGTTGCCTCGCAGCTCCGAGACCCGCTCTGCGAAAGGTATGAAGGGCACCAGCTCGAGGTCGAACTGGAGAAGGTCACGGGCGGCGGTAGCGGCTTCCATCCGGCCAAGACGGCCCGCAAGCTCGAAGCGGCGGAGGATGTTCGTGGCCTCGACGAGAGCCAGGTGAGGCGCGACCAAGCCGCCTGCGCGCATCACGTCCTCCGCCCACCTCCCGGCGGGTCCCATATCCGAGGTCGCAGCAACCAAGAGCGAGGCGTCGACGACCGCGCTCACCGGCGGTCCGCGTCGCGATGGGTCAGGATCTCCTCCGCAGAGAGCCTGGTTCCTGCCGTCGCCTTGCGCTCACGGATCCGCTCGAGCACCTTGTCGACCGGCGGGCGCGCAGCCAGACGCTCCAACTCGGCACGCAGGTATTCCTGCATCGACTTGCCCTGCAGAGATGCCCGCGCGGCAAGCTCATCCCTAACCGCATTTGGCACGTCACGGATGGTGATTTGAACGCTCATGGCTGCATTTTGACGCTGCTGACCGCAAAATGCAAGCGCCGGCGGAGGGCGCATGGAGAGCAGTTCACGGCGAGGCGGAGATGCGCCCGACGGCAGTTGCTGGGGGCAGGGGTGCCGGTCCATCGGCGCTGGCCGCCGCGGCGGACATCGCCCTGGCCGCCGCTGCCAGGCCCGCCGCCGCCTCGGGCGTGGTGGACGCCGGGCTCTGTCACGGCGCGGCGGGAGTGGCGCACCTGTTCGCGCGCCTGCACCTCGCGCCCGGCTCCGCGGCGCTGGCCGACGCCGCCCGCGGCTGGCTACGCCGGGCGCTTGACCTGCGCAGCCCCGACCGCGGCCCCGGCGGCTTTGCCAGCTGGGCCGATACCTCGGCAGGCGGTACCTGGTGCGGCCGTCACGCCCTCAGCGGCAAGGCCCGCCCCGTGGGCGCCTGGCCAGGACAGGCGACCGTCGCGGCAAAACGATTCTATCCATCCGCCTACCTATCACTTTCGCATTGCAGGCGTGTGGGTGATGCCCACCAGCAGGCCTTCCGGTCCGAGCAGCCGTGTTACGACCTGGCCCCAGGGTTCCTTTTGCGCCGCTACCAGCAGCCTGTAGCCCTGCGACTGCAATTGCGCGTTGGCTTGTTCGATGTGCTCGACGTCGAATTCGATCCAGGCTTGCGGCACGGATAGATCGCCCGGCCATTGATCCTTGCCAAAGCAGGATTTCGCTGCCTGCGCCAAGGGCCATAGGGCGAAATGCTTCACTCCGTCCAGCTCTCCCGTGTGCAGGTAGCCGTCGGCGTCTTCCTTGAGCGGCAGGCCCAGTGTCTCGGAATACAACTTGCGGCTGGCGGCCGGGTCGCGGACGATCGGGCCGAAGCCAGCGACGAAGAGCACATTGATATTGTTCGGTGTTTCCATCGGTTCCTCCTGTGATCTAGCCTGGGATCGTACCGCGAGCGGGGTTCCTGCGGCGGCACGGGCCATGCGGCTGGTTTCCCGCAGCTCACCATGGGGCTCGCCCTGCCGCTTCTGGTGATGACGGCGGCGGCGCTCGCGACCGGCGACCCGTCGTGGAACCGGTCCGCCCGCTTCTGGGCCGGAATCTTCGCCGTCAACTTCGTCATGGGAGTGGTCACCGGCATTCCCATGGAGGGCGCTTGCCGCGGCGCCGCCGCCGTCCTTCCCAGGCTCTGGCCGTAACAATTCGGTCGCTTTGGTCGCCTCCTTTCTTATCAGCCGTAGCGCTCTCACGGCGCCAGCGGATTGCAAGGAGGAAGCATGAGCGAGAAAACCAATCCCAGGAAACGCGGCTCGGACCTGCTGCGGGAGCTGCACGGGGACCATCACGGGCTCGACAAGCAGTCGCTCGATCTGATCGACACGGTGCTGGAGGACGAATCCGTCCAGCTCCTGGGCTGGCATCGCTATGGCCAGCCGGCCGTCGATCAGCTCGTCGGTACATTTCTGGTTGAGGGCAGCAGCGTGGCTTCCCTGGTCGGCAAATTCCGCCAGGGCCTGCCCTGGGGCGTCAACGTCTTTCCGTACGGCATCCCACCGATCTACCTGACGGTGGTGCAGGTCACCCAGAACGGCGGTCCTTCTGCCGTCGCTTCCGCCAACGTGACTCCCGCCGCGGGCACCTAGATCGACCGCCATGAGCTGCACAGGAGCCACACGGGTCGTCCAGGTGCACCCGACTCGCCGCTGCAACCTCCGGTGCCTACACTGCTACTCGTCCTCCGGGCCCGAGGTGCGCGGCGGGCTGGCCGTGGGGCTCCTGTGCACGGCTCTCGCCGACGCTGTCGCCGAAGGCTACACGGCGATGGCGGTCTCGGGCGGCGAGCCGCTGCTGTACCGCCCGCTGCCGGAGCTGCTGGGTACCGCCCGCCGGCTCGGTATGATTACGGCGCTCACCACCAATGGCATGTTGCTTGACGAGCGCCGGCTCGCCTCCCTGGCCGGCGCTCTCGACCTGTTGGTCATCAGCCTCGACGGCAAGCCGGCCTCGCACGACCGCATGCGCAACGACCCGCGCGCTTTCGCCACGATGGCCGGCCGGCTGCCCGGCCTGCGGCAGGCCGGCCTGCCCTTCGGGTTTCTCTTCACTCTCACGCAATACAACCTGCACGAGCTCGATTGGGTGGCCGCCTTTGCCGTGGAGCAGGGAGCGCGCCTGCTGCAGATCCATCCGCTCGAGCCGGCCGGACGGGCAGGCGAGACTCTGGCCGAGGAGTGCCCGGACGACGAAGAGGGGAGCTGGGCGTTCCTGGTTGCCGCTGAGCTTCAAGAGAAGTACGGCGAAAGGTTGCGCGTTCACCTGGACTTCGTAAGCCGCCGCGCCATCGCCGGACGCGCCGGCCATTTCTTCGCCGGCGCCGAGCCGGTGCCGGCGGCATCCCGCCGGGAGTGCGCGTTGCCGGCGCCGGGTGGAGCCCCGGCGGCCGCCGCCACCGGCCCCGATGCCGACGGCGATGCCGATGCTGAGAAGTGGCCACCGCTCTCGGCGCTGGTACAGCCGCTTGTCATCGAGGCCGACGGCGAGTTGGTGCCGCTCGAGTATGGGTTCCCGCGTCACCTCTCGCTGGGGAACCTCCATGAGGCGCCGCTGCCGGCGCTCGCCGAGCGCTGGCGCCGCGAGCGCCAACCCGCCTTCCGCCGTCTTTGTCGAGCGGCCTTCGCGTCGGTCGTCGAGGCGCCTCGCACCGCGGCGCCGCTCACCAGCTGGGGCGAAGCGCTGCGGCGGGCGGATGAAGGGCTCAGATGTGCGCCGTGACAGTGCTGCCCAGGCGGCCGCCGGCTCGGCGATCCAGCGGAAGCCGCGGCCGGTCAGGGGCAGGCGGATCTGTTGCGCAACCTAAGATGGTTTGGCGCTTGCTGATCCTCGGAAAGCGTCGGAAAAAGCAGTCTGCCAAGATCCCGGGGGCGGTATGGCGGGCCGCGCCGCAAAAGCGGTTCTCTGGGTCGTCTCGCTCAGCAGCGCGGCCGGGTGTTAACCCCTTCGGAAGGCTAGCAGGTGTAGCCCTGGCAGGTGATATGGGGGCACGACGGACAAACCGAACACTCGGTGGTACAGCTGAGCTTCGCGGTCAGCCCGCCGGCGAGATGCGACAGCATGCCGTTTTCCAATTGGCTGAGGGTTTCCTTTGCCAGGGCGAGACGCTTTCCCACTCTCTTCACGGTACGGCTCCTTTCTTGACTAGGCTTCGCTCTCTCAGGCAGATTTGCGCCAGAGCTATTTTCATAAACTGTATCACGCGAATATCGATACTACCGGACATGCAACAAGCCTCTGCACTCCACAGTAGGGGGCTTGCAATGCGTCGTTGGTCGGCACAGGGCGCCTGGTGAGCCCGAGCATCGGCCGGCTCTGAACCTGGCCCAGCGTCAGGTGGAGGTCGAGCAGGCCCTCGATGGCGCAGCAGGTGCTCGCCAGAGTGGCGCGAGGCCGCTTCTCGCGCCGACCAAGAGCGCCTCATCCACCCGCATGCGCCACCAGGATCCTTGCCTACTCCACCGCGCACTCGCCAAACCCTGAGCCCGCGGTGCGCGCTCGGGCAGCAGCCATCCCTGCGAACACACACCGCTTCACCGCATGCGGGAGAGCGGCGCGGGCGCCGCCACCGCGCCCGGCTTCGATGCCGGGCATGCGACGGTCGAGGTGGCGCCCTGCCGCTGTCACCGTGGACATCCATCTGGCGAGGTCGACTCTGCGGCAGCCGTAAGTGGCGGTGAGGGCGTGATGGCGACGTCGTCACCTTTCCAGCCCGCAGCAACGACAGGGCGCCAGAGCGATGCCAGGTCGATGGGTCCATTGGTGAGATCGAGAGGTGACCCTGGGTGGTGTACATTGGTGGTGTCTCAAGGAGGTGCGCGTGAGCCGAATGACCGTCACGATCGATGATGCCTTGCTGGAAGAGGCGAAGGAAGCGCTCGGTGCCGAGACTCGTGCCGAGGCCATCCGGACCGCGCTGGGGGAGGCCGTGAGGCGCCGGCGCTTGGCGCAAGCGCTCGAGCAGCGCGGTCAATTCCAACTGCGCGGCGACCTTTCTGAGCTGCGACGTCTGCGGGAAGAAGGATGATCGTCGCTGACAGCTCGGCGCTGATCGAATACTACCGACGGGGAGGTTCACCGGCGGTGCAGGAGGCCGTGGCCGCGGCGATCACTGCAGACGCGCTGGCATTCAATGGCATCGTTTTCGTCGAGGTCGTCGGGTTCGCTGCTGACGAGAGGGAGCGGCGAGCGCTACTTGCGAGCTTCGGCGCCTTCCATCGCCTGGCGCTGGAAGACGGGGACTTCGATCTTGCGGCAAGAATCGCCTTCGACTTTCGGCGCCGCGGACGCACAGTACCCGCCACCGACCTGATCATCGCCGCAAGCGCGATCCGTGCCCAGGCTGAGCTTCTCCACGTTGACGATCACTTTGACGAAATCGCCAGCGTGAGCGCCCTGGCCTCCAGGAATCTTTCCAAGCCGGCTTGAGCTGTCGTTCCACCGATGCGGGAGAGCGGCGCGCCCCGGCGGGCGGCGCCGGGGGCTGGCCGGCGCCGCGCTGACCGGAGGTGGCGACCGTCACACGGGGGAGGAGGCGGGGCCGACGGTGAGATTGTTGGCGACGGCCAGGACACCCGGCGCGGCCCAGGCGGCGCGGCCGGCTTCGGTTTTGGCCTGCCAGGAGTGGACGTGGCCGGTCAGGGTGACCTTGCCGTCGTCGGCGGTGACGGTGATGTCGTGGGAGTCGAGCTCGGCGCTGCGGTGGAGAGCCCGCTTGATCTCGACGGCGACTTCGCGCGGGCTCAGGGCCGGTTCGATGTCGATGCGGTTCATCACCCCCTTGACGCCGGCGAAGTAGCGCACCACGTCTTCGGCCATCTCCTTTTCGAATCCCCAGGACACGGTGCCGGTGAGCACGATCCAGCCGTGTTCGGCCTTGACCTGGATGTGCTTCCTGGCGAGCGTCACGTTGGCGGCGAGCGCGTCCAGCGCGGCCTGTGCGAGCTCGGTGTCGGAGCGCATCATGCTGGCGGCGGGAGTGACCTCGATCTCTTCGGCGAGTCCGCGCACGCCCTTGACCCGCCGCACGGCCCGTTCGCAGGCGAGCTTCTCCGGGTAGGTGGCGACGGTGCCCATGAGGGTTACGACGCCGTCGCTGACGTTGACAGCGATCTGCTGAGGGTGGATTCGCGGGTCCCAATTAAGCTCCGCAACGACCTGTTCTTGCAAGTGGATGTCGTCCATGGCTTCCTCTCCAGTGTTTTCGTTGGGGCGGCCCGATCGATTTCGGGCGCTGTGCGACCGTTCTGTACCGCAAGTGATCCCGGCTGATCGCCGCTTGCTGGAAAACAGACTACGGGGCGGCTGTTGTACCGCCGACCCCCCTCGGGGTGGTTCGTGAGGCTTCGCCGGGTGGGCCGGCGACCCACCCCGCCGGGGAGGCCGGGGGCGTGTCCCGCGGATGACGGCCCACTGGGGATCGGCCCCACCCTGGGATGCGGCCTGCGGCCACCCCCGGGGTGTCGGAGGCAAGGGGGGCCCGCAATAGTCTGCTCGAAGCAGGTGGCGCAGGCGGCGCTGGCGGTCGCACAGCGGCAGTACGACCTGGCGCGCGCCGGGGCCTGGGCCTACGACGTGAAGAACCAGGAGGAGCAGTACCACGCCCTGACCCAGGCCTACGAGGCGTCCAAGCGCGCCGCAGACGTGGCGGCGATCCAGCAGGCGGTGGCGCGGCTGGGCTACGTCGCGCTGACCAAGGACCAGTTCATCGCGCGGATCGCCGACTTCTACACCTACAAGACGGGCGTCGGCACCAACCTGATGGTGATGACGATCATCAGCTTCCTGGTCGGCCTGTCGATCTCGGGGCAGACGTTCTTCACCTTCATCCTGGAAAATCTCGAGAAGTTCGGCGCCTTGAAGGCGATCGGCGCCAAGGGGCGCGAGCTGGTGTACATGATCCTTTTCCAGGCCAGCTTCACGGCGCTAACCGGCTACGGGCTAGGGGTGGGATTGTGCGCCCTGATGATATGGATCGCGCGGCTGAGGCTTCCCGACTACGCCGCCGTCATCACCTGCGGCAACCTGGGCATCGCCTTCGCCATGGTGCTGGTGATCGCCGGGTTGTCCAGCTACATCGGCATCCGCAAGGTGCTGAAGATCGAACCCTTCGACATTTTCCGCGGCTGAGCGGCGGTGCTGCCGGCGGCCGGCCAGCCGCGGCGACGACCCTCAGCGTGCAGCTGCGCCCGCGACCGCGCCGAGGCCCTGCGGACGATCGAAGCCAAAGAGGTTGGGATGTCCCTGGCAGCCGCCGGTGGCAAGGTATTGGGATTTACCGTCGACCTCTCCGAGATGTGGCCCGCTGGCCAGGGCGTCGGTGCCGGCGCGGTATGCCTGTTCGATCGAGATGGGATCGCCGGCGGGGTCGGTGGCATTGACGGCGGCTTGCCAGAGCGGCCGGATGAAGGGTTCGCAGCGCGCTTCATGGTGACTGTCGGCGCTGGCCACGTCCACGACGTCCCGCCCCAACCGCGCGGCCTCCTCAAGAAAGCCGCCCGAGTAACACTGATCGGCGATGAGGATCAAGCGCGCGAAGGGAAGCGGCGCCAGGCGGTGCAGGAATGCGCCGGCTGTAACCAGACCGCTTTCCAGGCTGAGAAAGGTGTGGCCGAAGGCGCGCCCGCCGTGACCGGTGAGATAGACGAGCAGCAGGTCTCGTGGCCGCATCGCGCGCCGCAGCAGTTCCACGGCCTGGTCGAGGCCGGCGGTCGACGCGGGCAGGCGCCGGATCGCGGCGTCTTCGCCGTGCGCCTTGCCGGCGGCCACGAGCAGCGTATGGTCGGGGGTGTAGCCGAGACGGGGCAGGACGGCGCCTGCCGCGCACCATCAGTCATTACCCCCGGTCGGGATCGGGAGTCGTCCGGTCGCCGGCGCTCGCTCCGGCCTCCTCCTTGTAGGGTTTTTCCTACGCGGCGAGGATCGATCGATGGAGATGGCGTTGCTGCGTCATCGCGAGGCGGCCACCGCGGTGGGTGCCGGAGCTTCGGCGGGTACGCCGGGTGCGGCGTGGGTGCTGCTTGCAAGCAGATCGCGGATGTCGTCGGGTGAGAGCGCGCCGGTCGCACGCTCGACGACGGCACCGTGATCGAACACGAGCAGCGTTGGCAATGCCTGAACGCCGTACTGTTTGGCCAGGTGGCGGGCCCATGTGACGTTGACGCGCACCACCCGCACCCGCCCGCCGGCGGTGGCCGCCACCGTTTCCAGCGATTTTTCGAGTTCCTTGCAGGGAAGGCACCAAGGTGCCGAGAAATCGACCAGGACTGGCGTCTTGGCTTGCAGAACCTGCGAGCCGAAGGAGAACAGCGACACTGCCACGATGCGCCCCTCGGCCGCCGGCGATGCGGCACCGCAGGGTGACGCCACCGTGAGCGCCAGCGCCAGCGCGGCGAGGATGACGACAACGCCGGAGCGGGCGCCGCGGTAACCGATCCTGTGGGTGACGACGGCGGCAAACGGGAGCGTGAATCGATGCATGACGGCCTCCTCCATCGCTCCCGAATCGCCGGATGCAGCCGGTGTTCAGGTGCGTGAAGGAAGCATGAAGTTCGGCAGTTGGCGGCAACAGCGGCCGATCTCTGAAGGGCGCGTGCGCTTCCGCGCTCGACCCTTTGTAGGATGTTTTCCACCGGCCCAGGGTGGAGTGCTGATACCCAGGATCGCCGCGCACGCTGCGGTGGTCGGCAGCCGGCTCGCGCCCCCCGGCCGGCGGTCGATCTGGCTTGGATCGGACGGCGGTGGGGGCGGCGCTGCTGCGGGCGAGCGGCGGCGGTTTACGGCGTCGGCGGATTGGAGAAGGCGTTCAGGTCGATGAAGTTCTGATTGGTTCCCTGTGATGAGCTATAGGTCTTGGCCGGGCAGGGCGACTGCGCGTTGCAATGTCCGTCCAGGGTATCGGTCACGGTCAGGTTGAAGGGGACGTTGGTCGAGCTGGCGATGAAGACCCAGTAGTGGCCGTTGATGGCGGTGCCGTCCAGGACCTTGACGGAGACCTCGATGGTGCCGGCGTCGAAAAACCAGAAATAGCCTGACTCGTCGGCGACTTGCACGGCGGGGGCCTGGTGCAGAGCGGGCGTCCCCCCGCCGAGAAACCAGGACGTGGTGGCGACGAAGCGTCCGGCGAGCAGGTTGAGATCGGTGGCGGGGAGTGTGACCTGAAAAACGCTGGCGGAGAGGAAATTTCCCGAGTTGTCGACCTCTTTGACCGTGTAGCTTCCCGCGGCCAGCGTCCTCAGGGGAAACCGCTGCGTAATCGGGAAGGGCGCCGGGATGAGCGGTCCCACCTGGAGGGTGATCACATTGCCGGCGATGGTGGGAGCCTGATAGACATCGGAGAAGGTGGGCTCGACCACCAGGAACACCGAATCGCTGGTTGTCGGCAGGGCCGGGCTGATCAGGATCGGTGTCTGGGCCGCCAAGACGCCGCAGCCGCAAACCAGTGCGCCCAGGCTGGCGAGTACCTTGCAGCGGCGAGAGACGGCACCAAGCAAACGCGCTTCAAGCATCCGTGGACCTCCTGGTTCTGGTAGCCGGCGACGTGGTAATTACGCCGACGGGTAGGTCCCCAATATGCTATATCAACATTTCAGGGCCTGCAACCCGGCCGCTGGTCTACGGGCTGTTGCGCACCGTGCATGGCGCCTCGTCGCAGGTGTCCTCCGGCAATGCGCTCTTCAGCCTGCTGGGCTTCTTCGGCATCTACACTGTGCTTTCCATCCTCTTCCTGTTCCTCCTCTACGAGCAGCTGGCGCGCGGCCCCGAGCCGGAGCCGGCTGTCTGACGCCGGCCCCGGCGGGAGACCGATCATGGATGCGTTTCTGCCCGGCGTCTGGTTCTGGCTGGTGGCTGTGACGCTCGCGGTGTACGTCGTGCTCGACGGCTTCGACCTCGGCGCCGCGGTGGCCGGCCGCCTGCTGGCGCGCACCGCCGGCGAGCGGGGAGCCGTCGTGCGGACGATCGGTCCGGTGTGGGACGGCAACGAGGTGTGGCTGCTGGCCGGCGGCGGCACCCTGTTCGCGGCGTTCCCCGCGCTCTACGCCGCCAGCTTCAGCGGCTTCTACCTGCCGCTGATGATGGTGCTCTGGCCGCTCATCGGCCGCGGCGTTGCCGTGGAGCTGCGCCACCACACCGGCAGCGCTCTCTGGCGCTCCTTCTGGGACGCCATCTTCTTCGTCTCGAGCCTGCTGCTGGCGGTGTTCTACGGAGCCGCCCTGGGCAACGTGGTGCGCGGTGTGCCCTTTGGCTCCGACGGCCAGTTCTTCCTGCCGCTGTGGAGCGATTTCCGGCTGGGTCCGCCGTCCGGCATCCTGGACTGGTACACCGTGACGGCGGGGCTGACGGCGCTGGCCGCCCTGACCCTGCACGGTGCGCTGTGGCTGGCCGTCAAGCTGCCGGGCGACCTGGAAGCGCGCAGCCTGCGTCTGGCCGGGCGGCTGGTGTGGCCGCTTGCGGCCCTGACCGCGCTGCTGACCGCCGCGACCTTTTCCATCCAGCCGCTGGTGCCGGCGCATCTGGCCGCGCGGCCTTGGGGTGGGGTCTTCTGCCTGCTGGCCGTGGGCGGGCTCGCGGGTGTGATCGTCCAGGTGCGGCGGGGGCGGCCGCTCGGCGCCTTCCTGGGATCGTGCGCCTACCTGGCCGGCATGTTGACGAGCGTCGCCTTCGGACTCTTCCCCTCGGTCCTGCCCGGTCTGCCGGCAGGTGACGCGGGGCTCACCGCGGCGGCGGCGGCCGCGCCCGCGGACGGCCTGCGCGTGGCGCTGGCCTGGTGGATCCCCGGCATGCTGCTCGCGTGCGGCTACTCGTTGCACGTCTATCGCCACTTCGCGGGCAAGGTCGAAGCGGAGGCGGCGGCCGCCGGTCCCACCCCGGCGGGGTACTGAGCGCCGGCTGTGGGCGCCAGGCGCGACGCCTGGGCACGACCCCGATCGGCGCCCATCCGTTGGAATTCATGTCCGAAAGGCTGGCTGCCGGCCTGCCAGGGCCTCGGCGCGTTGCTGCCCCGCCGGCGGGGTGGGTTGCAAGCCCACCTGGCGGGACCCTGCGGACCACCCCCAGGGAGGTCGGCGGCACCGCGGGCGCTCTATTCCAGGCTGTGGGGCTCGTCGCTGGCCGTGGTGGCGGTCGCGGCGCTGGTGCCGTTTACGCCAAACGCTGCGCGAAAGCCAGTCCTGGCTATCGCCGGTACCGGCGGATGGCAGCCTGGCCGCCGGATCGCCGGGTGGTGATGCCCAGCACGGCGTAGAAAGGGCACCAGCCGGCCAGGTCGCGAGCGGCACCCAGCCGAAGATTCCGAGCGCGATGCCGGCGACACCCGCCACGACACCGAAGGCGGGCATCGCCAGCATGGTGACGGCGGCGACGATGCGCAGCAGGCGGTCGGCACGGCCGAGGTTGCGCCAGTCGGCCGGGTCCGGGTCACGCGCGGGTGACGGGCTGTTTGCGGCTTGCATCATGTAGGTCCGAGCCGGCGACCGGTGGCGCGTTTCAGGCCGCGCTCTGCGCGGAAGAGGGTTCCGTGGCTCCGCCGCGCCGTTCGCGGGCGGCGCGCGGCGGCACCACCACCAGGTTCGTGTCGCAGAAGTTCACCAGGGCTTCGGCGACGCTGCCGAGCAGGAGCCGTTCGAAGCCGCCGCGGCCGTGGGTGCCGGCGATGATGTCGAGGCGCCGCTCTAGCGCTTTCGGCCGGTTTGAGAAGCGCACGGGGGCCGTGGTGCGCGTACCGGCCCCTGCGGAGCACTGGCCCAGCCGCACAGCATGTTAGAGTGATCGGGTTGCAGATAGATCCGCCGCGCCGAGGCAGTGTCCTCCAGGCCGGCGGAACCGGCGCTCAAGGCGCCAAGGAGATCCGATGCGCAGACCAATGATGACCCTGGCGGCCCTCCTCCTGGCTGCCGCAGCCTTCGGCGCGACCAGGCCGCAGCCTGCGCAGCAGGGAATGCGGAGGCCACAATGCGCCACCTGTTTGCCGGGATATATCTGCAGCGGGCCGCCACTCTACGAGTGCATCCGGTAGGGCCCGTCGACGGATCCACGACCTTCGAGCCGAGTCCTCGGCAGGAGCTGATGGAGCGACTCGGCGCCTGCGCGCTTGCATTCTTTGGCTCCGGGTGGGGCCCCGGCTCCCCCGGCCTTCAATCAGAGGAAGGGGGACGACGGTGAAGGCATCTTCGACAGTCATTCTTCTCGCTTGCGCAGCGCTCGGTGCCGTGGCGCTGCACGGCCAGCAGCCAAGCAAGCCGCTCTCGCCGCGCGGCACCGCCGCCACTCAGGTCGGAGCCACCTGGGTCGCGCAAAAACCTGGGGTCCCGCCGAAATACCCCGGCGGCAAATGGATCGAGGTCGAGTACGGCCGCCCGATCCTGCACGGGCGCAACAACATCTTCGGCAGCGGCGCGGACTACGGGAAGAGCGTCAATGCAGGCGCCCCGGTGTGGCGTGCCGGCGCCGGGTCCACCACCAAGCTCACCACCGAGGTGCCGATCGTGATCGGCGGCAAGACCCTCAAGCCCGGGGTCTACGATCTGTTCGTGGAGCTCAAGGAAGGAGCCTGGACCCTGATCGTGGGGACGCAGCCGACCCAGGACACCCACGACGCCAAGGAGAAGACTGCGATTTGGGGAGCCTACGGCTACGACCCCAAGTTCGACGTCGCGCGGGCGCCGATGACGGTGACCAAGCTCGAGCACTCGGTCGACCAGTTCACCATCGGCTTCCTCGACATGAGCGACAGCGGCGGCAAGCTGGGGATGGAGTGGGATACAACCGGCGCGAGCGTGGCGTTCTCGATCGCGCAATAAGGCTCCCAGGTTCCGGAGCGCACATTCGGACGATCAAAACCCCGGGCGGCCCGTTCACCGGAGCCGCCGTCGGCGCGCGGTGCCGCCCCGCAGGGGGAGAGGGCTAAAGTTCGCCGCCGGGGCGGGGAGCGAGGCCGGCCAGTTGGGCGAGGCGGCTGTAGCGCTCCTGTAGCAGGACGGCGTGACCGGGCACGAGGTCCAGGATCATCACCTCGTCGACCTGGTGTCGATCGGCGATGCTCTCGAACGCCGCCACGCAGCTGTGCGGCGCGTCAACGACCGTCACGTCGCCAAGGCCGTTGCTTTCGCGCTCGGCCAGCGCCAGGTCACGGGTGGCGGCGGTCACCATGCTGGCGACGACGATCGCCCGCGGCGCGGCGAACTCGGGGCTGGGGACGAAGTGGCGGTAGTAGGCGGCGATCACCGCGGCGCCGTCGGCGGTGGTGCCGTGGTGCAGTGAAAAGCAGAAGCCGGTGCCGTGGCGGGCCGCCCACAAGGCGCTGCTTTCGCTGGCGCCCAACAGCCACATCGGCGGCCCGTTCTCCAGATGCGGCTCGACGCCGGCCGGAAGGGACTCCGGCGGGCGGCCGGTCAACAGGCAGTGGAGCTCGTCGAGCTTCCGATCGTAGGGCCGCAAGGTCTCGGGCGGACGGCCGTCGAACATCAGGTCGCGCATCTCGGGCGGCAGCTTCAGACCGCGCGTGATGCCCAGGTCGAAGCGGTCCGGCAGCAGGTATTCGATCAACCGTGCGTCCTCGGCGATCCGCAGGGGGGTCTGGTATGTGAGGCACGCTCCCCCGCTGCCGATACGGATACCCCGTGTGGTCGCCGCCAGCAGGGAGCCCAGCATCAGCGGGTTGGCGCACTGCCACCTGCTGTGATGCTCGCCCAACCAGAAGCGCGTGAAGCCCAGGGCGTCGGCCGCCGCCATGAAGTCGACGGCGGCGCCGACGTGGCCGAAATAAAGGATCGAAAGGTTCATGGGGTGGTTTGAAAATCGTTGCAACAGTTCGTCGCTTCGTGATAGAGAGTTTATTGCAGGTTGGGAGCCCCGCTCAACCTCCAGCTCGTCCTCGCGGTGCGCGGCACCACCGCCGCGGACCGTTTACCACCGCCAGCGCAAAAGGAGCCAACGATGCAGAAGAATCAAAAGCAGCCGCAAGGCCCCCGGATCTCTTTCCATCGCGAGACGCTGCGCCAGCTCCAGGTCAGCGAATACGAGCAGGTCAAGGCCGGCCACGTCACCTGCCCCACGTTCTCGCAGTATCGTATCTGCCCGATCTGCTGCCTCTGATCGCCTCGCCGCGGCGCCCCGGCACCCAGGCGGCCGCTGGGGCCCCGCGGCCGCGGCGCCCGGCGCGCCGCGCTCCTGCCGCCCCGCCTCCCAGCGGCTACCTGTAGCAGCCGCCGGTGCCGGCGGCAGGCACCCGCCGCGTAGACCGGCCATGGCAGCGTTGCGATGACCACCCCGCCCCCTTCTGCCGCGCACCCCGTCTGGCTGCCGCTCGCCGATGGCGACCTGGCCGCCGCGGCCTGGGAAGCGATCGCCGCCATCGCCGTCGCGCTGGCGCCCGGCGCGGCCGCGCCGCCGCAAGGCGCCACGCCGCCGGATGTCACCCTGGCCACCGGCGATGCCGGCCGGGCGCTGTTTTTCGCCTATCTGGCGCAGCATCTCGACACGGTGCCGGCGACATCCGCATCGTCCGCGGCACCCGACCCGGCGATGCCCGCCGCAGCCGCGGCTGCGGCCGCGGTCGATCCGGCGGCCGCGGCGATGACGCTGATCGAACGGGCGGTCGCCGGACTGGCACCTGGGCCGGCGCCGGCGGGGCTGGCGCTCGGCCTGCCGGGGGTCGGATGGGTTGCCGAGCATCTGCGCGGGCGCCTGTACGAGCAGGAGGCGGCGGCCTACGACGAGGTGGACCATGTGATCCTCGCGTGGCTCGACCGGCCGGTCTGGCAGGGTGGCCTGGACCTGTTGGGCGGGCTGACCGGGCTGGGCACATATGCTGTCGAGCGGCTGCCGCGACCCGCCGCGGTGCGGGCATTGACGCGCGCCGTCGAGCACCTGGCGGCGGCGGCCGACCTGACGGCCGAAGGGGCGGCCTGGTTGACGCCTGCCGAGCGGCTGCCGCCGGCGGCGCGCGAGGCGTTTCCGCTGGGCTGCTTCGACCTGGGGGTCGCCCACGGCGCCGCCGGCATCGTGGCGCTGCTCGCCGCGGCTCGCGCGGCCGGCGTCGCTGCCGGCCCGGCGGAGCGCCTCCTGGACGCCGCGGTGCGCAGGCTGCTGGCCGGCCAGCGCCGCGCGACGGCGGCCGCCGCGGGCCGCTTCCCGCACCGGCTGGCTCCCGACGGCAGCGCGCCCGAAGGCCCCAGCCGGCTAGCCTGGTGCTACGGCGACCTGGGCATCGCCGCCGTGCTGGCGCTGGCGGCGCGCGCCGCGCGGCGACCGGATTGGCTGTCCGCCGCGGCGGACATCGCCCTGGCCGCCGCTGCCAGGCCCGCCGCCGCCTCGGGCGTGGTGGACGCCGGGCTCTGTCACGGCGCGGCGGGAGTGGCGCACCTGTTCGCGCGCCTGCATGTTGCGACCGGCTCCGCGGCGCTGGCCGACGCCGCCCGCGGCTGGCTACGCCGGGCGCTCGACCTGCGCAGCCCCGGCCTCGGCCCCGGCGGTTTTGCCAGCTGGGCCGATACCGCGGCAGGCGGTACCTGGTGCGCCGAAGGGGGATTCTTGACCGGCGCCGCCGGCGTGGGGCTGGCGCTGCTGGGCGCAGTCTCGCCGGTCGACCCGGCCTGGGACCGCGTGCTGGCGCTGTCGCTGCGCGGCGACTGACCGCTGGGCGACGGCTCGGGACTCGCAGCAAGTGTAGCGGCGCATGGAAGCAAGGAGCGGGTAAGGGGCCTCACTCGCTTCCCTTGCCCCAAGGTTCGACCCCCGGCCACCAAGCCGGCGATGCGAGCAAGCTCATGGGCCGCCGCAGCGCCAGCCAATTTGCATGAATCGAAAGCGGTTTCGCGCCTGGTCGATCGCTGGCAGTAGTCGCTCGAAGCGCTTGCTGGTTCGCTCGCGGGCGCGCTGTGGCACGTTCGTCACGAAGTCATAGTGCGCAATTCTTAGATGCAAAAATATCAAGAACTGATCGAAGCGTTGAAAATTGTGTTTTGCGAGACTCATGGTATATCTAAAAGCGCAGGAGGTGGCTTATTTGACAAGCCTTACAAGTGTTTTGCGGGCGCGCTCGGAACTGGAGCCCGAGCGGCTGGCCCTTTGCTTTCTGCGAGATGGGGAACGCGAAGAGATGCGCTGGCGGATGGTGGATCTCGATCTTCGCGCCCGCGCCATCGCGGCGACGCTTCAGGATCGCGGCGCTGCAAATAGGCATGCCCTCCTGCTCTATCCTCCGGGACTGGATTTCATTGCCGCTTTCGTAGGCTGCCTCTACGCCCAGGTGGTTGCCGTGCCAGTTGCAATAGCCGGTGCGAACCGACCGCAGCCGCGCTTGCGAGCGATCGCGGCAGACTCGCGGCCGGCCTTGGTGCTGTCGACTGCTGCCGTCACTGCGCGTCGGCCGGTCATCGCGACCCAGGTTCCCGACCTGCGGGAGCTGCCGTGGCTGGCCACTGACGAGATCGCCTCCGATGTCAGCAGCTTGTGGCGAGACACGGCGCCTCCGGCAGATGCGCTGGCGTTTCTCCAGTACACCTCCGGCTCTACCTCGACACCCAAGGGCGTGATGGTCACTCATGCCAACATCCTCCACAACGAGGAGGTCATTCGGCAGGTGTGCGGGCATTCGCCAGACTCAGTGGTGGTGAGCTGGCTGCCGCCTTATCACGACATGGGTTTGATCGCTGGCATCCTGCAGCCTCTTTACTCCGGCGCCGTCGGTGTGCTCATGGCGCCGGGAGCTTTCCTCCAGCGCCCGCTGCGTTGGCTGAAGGCGATCAGTCGGTATCGAGCGGACACGAGCGGTGGCCCCAACTTTGCCTATGAGCTCTGCGCCCGGAAAATCGACGACGAGGAGATGTCCGGGCTCGATCTCTCCTGCTGGCGAACCGCCTTCAACGGCTCGGAGCCGGTGCGCGCCGCCACCTTGGAGCGGTTCGCTCGCGCCTTCGCGCCCCATGGTTTCCAGCGGCAGGCGCTCTATCCCTGCTACGGCCTGGCCGAGGCGACGCTCTTCGTCACCGGTTGCAAGCGCGGCAGCCCGCCTGTCGTGGTCGAGGTCGACGCCACCGCCCTCGACCAGCACCACTGGGAGCCTGCCGCCGGGGCTGGCCCCCAACGGTCACTGGTGAGTTGCGGCGAGCCCTGGTCCGGCACGGCGGTGGCGATCATCGACCCTGGCACCGGGCGCGCTTGCGCCGCCAATCGGGTGGGGGAGATCTGGGTTGGAGGCATGAGCGTCGCCCGAGGTTACTGGAACCAGACGGAGGCGACGGTGCGCAACTTCGCTGCCGGCTTTCTGGATGCCACTGGAGTCGAGCGGGGGCCGTTCCTGCGCACCGGCGACCTGGGATTGATGGTGGGCACCGACCTCTTCGTCACCGGCCGGCTCAAGGATCTGATCATCGTCCGCGGACGCAATCTCTATCCCCAGGACATCGAGCTGACGGTCGAGTGCTCACATTCGGCCCTGCGACCGGGTTGCGGCGCCGCCTTCAGCGTCGAGGTGGAGGGCGAGGAGCAGTTGGTCGTTGCGCATGAAGTCGACCGACACTCGGGCGCCAGCATCGAAGCGGTTGCCGCCCGAGTGCGGCGGGCGGTCGCCGAAGAGCACGAAGCGAGCGTCTACGAGGTCGTCCTGCTTCGCGCCGGTACCATCCCCAAGACTTCCAGTGGCAAGGTCCAGCGCCACGCCTGCCGCGCTTGCTACCTCACCGGTGCCCTCGCCGTGGTGGGTCGGTCTGCCGCCGCGGCTCCTGCCGGCATCGCGACGGGTCTCGACCGCAAGACGCTGCTCACCCTGGGCGCTGACGAGCGCCTCGATGCCCTGACCGCTCAACTGCTGCAAGAGGTGGCCGCCGCCGCCCGGCTGCCCGCTTCTCATCTGGCTGTCGGCCAACCGCTCGTCCGCCAGGGACTCGACTCGCTCGGCGTCGTAGAGCTACAGCAGACCATCGAGGAGAGGCTTGGCGTTCATCTCCCGGTCGGTGCTCTGGTCGATTGCGGCAGCATCGAGGATCTGGCGCGGGAGCTGCTATCGCGGCTCGACCAGGAACCACCGGCGGATACCTGCTCGCCGGAGGTCGCCCAGCCGGCCGCGGAATACCCCCTCTCCGAGGGGCAGAAGGCGCTCTGGTTCCACTACGGGCTGGCGCCAGCAAACGCGGCTTACAACATCGCGGGAGTGGCGAAGCTGCGCCAGCCGCTCGTGATCTCAGCGCTGCGGCATGCCTTTGCTTCCCTGGTCGCGCGTCATCCGGCCCTGCGTACCACCGTCCATCCCGGCGATCCGGAGCCTGTACAGCGGGTGCACGATCAGACAGCGCCGGATTTCGTTGCGTTTGCCGCGGTTCAGGCCGCCTCGTGGAGCATCGGCGAGCTCGACCAGAGGGCCGAAGCCGAAGCCTGGCGTCCGTTCGACCTCGCAGCCGGGCCGCCCATTCGCTTGGCGATCTTCTCCCGCTCGGAATTGGAGCACGACTTAATCCTCGCGGCGCATCACATCGTGGCCGATCTCTGGTCCATGAGCCTGATCGTGCGTGAGCTCGGCCTCCTTTACGCCGAGGAGAACGGCGGCCCTCCGGCCCGCCTTGAGCCTTTGGCCGCGACCTTCGCCGATCACGTGCAGTGGCAGCGCAGCTTCGTCGAGAGCGCCCCGGGACGGCGCTCCTGGGGCTACTGGCGCGAGCGCCTCAGCGGCACACTGCCGCACCTGGAGATGCCGACGGACCGTCCGCGGCCGCGGCTGCAGAGCTACCGGGGCGCCGTCGCGTCGTTACGCCTCGACCGCGAGCTGTCCGCACGGCTCGCGGCCCTGGCGAGCGCCCACGATGTGACCCTCTTCATGCTGCTGCTGGCGGCCTTTCAGGCGCTGCTCCACCGCCACACCGGCCAGGAAGACGTGCTGGTGGGCTCGCCAGCGGCCGGCCGGCGATCCAGCGCCCACCGCCAAGTCGTTGGCCTTTTCGTCAACCTGTTGGTGCTGCGCTCCGAGGTGCGGTGGGCGGGAGCCTTCGACGAGCTGCTGCAGCGGGTGCGGCAGACCGTCCTGGACGGCTTCGAACACCAGGACTTTCCATTCTTGCGCCTTGCCGAGCTGTTGCAGAAGCAACGCGATCCCAGTCGTTCGCCCCTATTCCAGGCTCAGTTCACATTGCAGCGCGGGCGGCTGGCAGGCGGGGCGTCGATCGGCGCCTTTGCCGTGGGGGCTCCGGGAGCCCGCCTTGAAGCCGGCGGCCTCGTGCTTGAGTCGATGCCCCTGGCGGTGCGGGCCTCTCAGCTCGACCTCAGCCTCGAGGCCGCCGAATCGCCGCAGGGCTTCGCCCTGGCGCTCCGGTACGACAGCGACCTGTTTGATGCGCCGAGCATGGGGCGCTTTCTCGGACACCTCCAGGCGCTCCTCGCCGGGGTGGCGGCGGTGCCGGGAAGGCGGGTCGGCGACCTGGCGCTGCTGAGCGACGAGGAAGAGCGCCAGATCCTGGGCTCGCCTGCGAAGCGCTATCCGATCGAGGCTCCGCTGCACCGCCTTTTCGAGGAGCAGGTGTGCTTAAGACCTGCATCGACGGCGATCTCTTGCGAGGGAGCCTGGCTGAGCTACGGCGAGCTCAACGCGCGCGCCAATCGGTTGGGGCGCCGCCTGAGGCTCCGCGGAGTGGGGCCGGAGGTGCTGGTGGGCCTCTACCTGGAGCGTTCTCTCGATCTGGTGGTGGCGGTCCTCGGAGTGCTCAAGGCGGGCGGCGCTTATGTGCCGATCGAGCGTTCGAATCCGTTGCAGCGCGTGAAGTTCCAGCTCGCTGACTCGGGCGTGCGGATACTGATCACGCGCGACGAACTGGCGGGCTCGCTCTCCGAGCTCGATCTGCCGCTGATCGATCTCAACTGCGAAGAGGCCGCCGCGACAGCCGTGTCGCCGGCCGACCTGCCGGCGGGAGCGGAGCCGGAAAACCTGGCCTACGTAATCTACACCTCGGGCTCGACCGGCCGCCCCAAAGGAGTGGCCGTGACCCACGCCAACGTGGTGCGGTTGTTCGCCGCGACCCAGGAGCGCTATGCCTTCGACACGACTGACGTCTGGACGCTTTTCCACTCCTATGCATTCGACTTTTCCGTCTGGGAGATCTGGGGAGCCCTGCTGTATGGCGGGCGCCTGGTCGTCGTGCCGTACTGGGTGAGCCGCGCGCCAGAGTCCCTCCATCGTTTGCTGGCCGCGCAGCGGGTGACCGTGCTGAGCCAGACGCCATCGGCTTTCCGACCCCTGATGGAGGCCGAGGAGGAGTCGCGCTGCCAGGACGCCTGGGCCCTCAAGTGGCTCGTCTTCGGCGGCGAGTCCCTGGATTTCGCGGGCCTCCGGCCATGGTTTCGCCGCCACGGCGACGAAGCGCCGCGCCTGATCAACATGTACGGGATCACCGAAACGACCGTCTTCGTCACCTTCCGCCGAGTACTGGAGAGAGAGGCCATCGCGGCCACTGGCAGCAGCCAAATCGGCGAGCCGCTGGGGGATCTCGAAACTCACCTCCTCGATCGCGGCCAGCGCCTTGCCCCATGGGGGGTGGTTGGGGAGCTATACGTGGGCGGTCCCGGCCTGGCGCGCGGCTACCTGGGCCGGCCGGAGGTTACCGCCCAGCGGTTCGTGCCCGATCCATTCTCCGGGCGGTCGGGTGAGCGGTTGTACCGCTCGGGCGATCTCGCTCGCCGGCTGCCGGATGGCAGCCTGGAATATCTCGGGCGCTGCGACCAGCAGGTGAAAATCCGCGGTTTCCGAATCGAGCTGGGGGAGATCGCTGCGGCGCTCGCCCGGCACCCTGCGTTGCGCGACGTGGCCGTCGTGGCACAGGAGGAGGCGCCGGGCGAGGTGCGGCTGGTGGCCTACGTGGTATGCGACGAGGGCTCTTCTTCGACAGGAGAGCTGCGACAGTTCCTTGCAGCCTCCCTGCCCGCGGCCATGGTGCCGTCGGTATTCGTCTTCATGGGCGCGCTGCCGCTGACGCCCAACGGCAAGCTGGACCGGCGGGCGTTGCCGGCGCCGGAGCAGACGGCGCTGGAGACGGAGCCGTACGTGGCGCCGCGCACGCCGCGGGAGGAGATCCTGGCGGGGATCTGGCGGTCGCTGCTGGCGGTGGAACGGATCGGCGTCGACGACGACTTCTTCGCGCTCGGCGGCCATTCGCTTCTCGCGACGCGGGTGATCTCGCGGTTGCGCGAGACGCTGGGAGTCGAGGTGCCGCTGGCGGCGGTGTTCGAAGCACGCACGGTGGCGGCCTTGGCACTGCGGCTGGAGGCTCTGGCGGCGGGAGGGGCGGAGAAGCCGCTGCCGCCCTTGCGGAGGTCGTCGCGATGGTCGCAGTCGGCGGCGGCGCCGCTGTCGTACGCGCAAGAGCGGCTCTGGTTTCTCAACCAGTTGGAGCCTGGATCGCCGGCCTACAACATGGCGGCGACGGTGCGTCTGGAAGGCGATCTCGACGTGGCGGCGCTGGCCGGCGCGCTCGGTGAGCTGGTGCGGCGCCAACAGGCCTTGCGGACGACGTTTCACGCCGGCGCCGAAGGTCCGGTCCAGCACCTTGCAGCGGCCGCGCCGGCGAGTCTGGGCGTGGTGGATTTGACGGCTCTGCCGGCGGCCCGGCGGGCGGCCGAGTCGGATCGTCTGGCTTCGGCGGAGGCGCTGCGGCCGTTCGACCTCGCCGCCGGTCCGCTGCTGCGGACGTGCCTGTTGTTGCTGGCGCCTGCAGACCGGCTGTTGGTGGCCAACCTGCATCACATCGTCGCCGACGGTTGGTCGATCGAAGTGTTGGTGCGCGAGCTGGCGGTGCTCTACGAGGCATTGTGCGCGGGGACCGTGCCGGCGCTGCCGGAGTTGCCGGTGCAGTACGGGGATTTTGCGGTGTGGCAGCGGCAGTGGTTGCATGGCGAGTGGTTGGAGGAGCGGCTCGGCTACTGGCGGGAGCGGCTGGGCGGTATCCCGCCGGAGTTGGCGCTGCCTTTCGACTTGCCGGCGGGAGCGGTGGCGGACTTCCGTGGCGCGGTGCGGGGAGTGGCGTTGGCGCCGCCCTTGGCGGCGGCGTTGCGGGGTTTGGGAGAACGTTGGGGCTGCACCCTCTTCATGGTGCTGGTGGCGGGTTTTCAAGCCTTGCTACAGCGGTACTGCGGCGAAGACGACGTGGTGGTGGGCACGCCGGTTGCCAACCGTACGCGTCGCGAGGTTGAAGATCTGATCGGGTTTTTCGTCAACACGCTGGTGCTGCGGACGAGCCTCGCGGGGGGGCCGGCGACGGGAGCCCTGTTGCAGCGGGTTCGGGAGTCTGCGCTGGGGGCCTACACACATCAGGATCTGCCTTTCGAACGTCTGGTCGAAGCGCTCAATCCGGAGCGCGTGGTGGGCCGCGATCCGCTCTTCCAGGTGATGGTGTCGCTCGAACGGCGGGTGCCGCAGGAGCGCGAGGCGGGAGCGCTGGTGCTGCGGCCGCAGGCGCTCGAAACGGGCATTGCCCGCTGGTCGTTGGCGCTGGAGCTGGTCGAGGACCAGGCCGGCATCGGCGGCCGGCTGCGGTTTCAGGCTGGGCGTTTCCACGCTGCGACGATGGCGCGGATGGCGGGTCACTTCCACACCCTGCTGGAGTGGATGGTGGCGGCGCCGGAACGGCCGGTGGCGGAGCTGCCGCTGCTTGCCGCCGCGGAGGCGCAGCAGCTGCTCGTCGAATGGGACGGCGCAGTGGCGGCAGCGTCCGGCTGGGTAAGCGTTGCCGAGCGTTTCGCGGCACAGGTGGAGCAGACGCCCGCGAACGTCGCGCTGTCGTTCGGCGGCAGCGAGGTGACGTACCGGGATCTCGGTGCGGAGTCGATGCGTTTGGCGGGTCGGTTGCAGCGCCTCGGCGCGAGTTGCGGCATGCGGGTCGCGGTGTGTCTGGAGCGTTCGCCGGCATTGGTGAGCGGTCTGCTGGGCGTTCTGGCGTCGGGAGCCGCTTTCGTGCCGCTCGATCCGACGCATCCAGCGGAGCGTCTGTCGGCGCTCGTCGAGGATTCGGGGGCGACGGTGCTGGTGACGCGCGAAGCGATCGCCAGGCGTCTGCCGCGGCACGGCGCGGAGATTGTCTTGGTCGAGGACGACGCGACTCGCCCCGCGGCCGGCCGGAAGGACGACGCGACTCGCCCCGCGGCCGGCCGGAAGGAGGACGCGGCGGCGGCGCGGCCGGAACCTGGCGATCCGGCGTATCTGATTTACACCTCGGGCACGACGGGGCAGCCGAAGGCGGTTCTGGTGACGCATGGGGGCCTGTCGCATACCCTGGCGTCCAGCCGGCAGGTTTTCGGTTGGACGGCGGCGGATCGGATGGCGTGTCTGTCGCCGGCCTCGTTCGACATTTTCCTCTTCGAGGTGTTCGGTCCGCTGTTGGTGGGGGGGACGTGCGTGCTGTTTCCCCACCAACCGAGCCTGGATCCGCGGTCGGTGGCTGCGGCGCTTCCCGCGCTGACGTGTCTGCACGCGGTGCCGGCGGTGATGCGGGAGCTGATCCGCGAGGTGCGCGCCGGCGACGTCGTCTGTCGCCGGCTGCGGACGGTTTTCGTGGGTGGCGACGCGGTTGCGCCGGAACTCTTGGACGAAATGCTGGCGGCGTTTCCCGAAAGCGCGATTCGCATTCTCTACGGTCCGACCGAAGCCTCGATCATCTGCGCCAGCCACGCTGTCGCAGGACGGAGAGAAAGTCGTCGGCTGTTCGGCGGCGCCCTGCCAGGAGTGGTGCTGCGGGTCCTTGACCGCGGTGGCGAACCGGCGGCGATCGGCATCGTTGGAGAGTTGTGCATCGGTGGGGCGGGATTGGCAGACGGCTATGTCGGGCGTCCGGATCTGACCGCGGAGCGTTGGCGTCCCAATGGGTGCGGCGGTAGCGCGGGCGGCGCGCGGCTGTACCGTACGGGCGACCTGGCTCGGCGGCTGCCGGATGGCACTTTGGAGTTTCTCGGTCGTGTGGACCAGCAGGTGAAGGTTCGCGGCATTCGGGTCGAGCCGGGGGAAGTGGAAGCGGCGCTACGATCGCATGCCGCGGTGCGGGAAGCCCTCGTGGTGGCCCAAGGCGAGGCCGGCGGCGATCGCCGGTTGGTGGCCTACATCGTGTTGGCGGGCACCTCCTCATCCTCGCCGTCGCTGGCGATGACCGAGCTGCGCGGCTTTCTCCTCGCTCGGCTCCCCGAGTACCTGGTGCCGTCGGTCTTCGTGCCGCTCGCCGCGCTGCCACGCACCGCGAGCGGCAAGCTGGACCGGCGGGCGTTGCCGGCGCCGGAGCAGACGGCGCTGGACACGGAGTCGTATGTGGCGCCGCGCACGCCGCGGGAGGAGATCCTGGCGGGGATCTGGCGGTCGCTGCTGGCGGTGGAACGGATCGGCGTCGACGACGACTTCTTCGCGCTCGGCGGCCATTCGCTCCTCGCGACGCGGGTGATCTCGCGGTTGCGCGAGATGCTGGGGGTCGAGGTGCCGCTGGCGGCGGTATTCGAAGCACGCACGGTGGCGGCCTTGGCACTGCGGCTGGAGGCTCTGGCGGCGGGAGGGGCGGAGAAGCCGCTGCCGCCCTTGCGGAGATCGTCGCGATGGTCGCAGTCGGCGGCGGCGCCGCTGTCTTACGCGCAAGAGCGGCTCTGGTTTCTCAACCAGTTGGAGCCTGGATCGCCGGCCTACAACATGGCGGCGACGGTGCGCCTGGAAGGCGATCTCGACGTGGCGGCGCTGGCCGGCGCGCTCCGTGAGCTGGTGCGGCGCCAACAGGCCCTGCGGACGACGTTTCACGCCGGCGCCGAAGGTCCGGTCCAGCACCTTGCAGCGGCCGCGCCGGCGAGTCTGGGCGTGGTGGATTTGACGGCTCTGCCGGCGGCCCGGCGGGCGGCCGAGTCGGATCGTCTGGCTTCGGCGGAGGCGCTGCGGCCGTTCGACCTCGCCGCCGGTCCGCTGCTGCGGACGTGCCTGTTGTTGCTGGCGCCTGCAGACCGGCTGTTGGTGGCCAACCTGCATCACATCGTCGCCGACGGTTGGTCGATCGAAGTGTTGGTGCGCGAGCTGGCGGTGCTCTACGAGGCATTGTGCGCGGGGGCCGCGCCGGCGCTGCCGGAGTTGCCGGTGCAGTACGGGGATTTTGCGGTGTGGCAGCGGCAGTGGTTGCGTGGCGAGTGGTTGGAGGAGCGGCTCGGCTACTGGCGGGAGCGGCTGGGCGGTATCCCGCCGGAGTTGGCGCTGCCTTTCGACTTGCCGGCGGGAGCGGTGGCGGACTTCCGTGGCGCGGTGCGGGGAGTGGTGTTGGCGCCGCCCTTGGCGGCGGCGTTGCGGGGTTTGGGAGAACGTTGGGGCTGCACCCTCTTCATGGTGCTGGTGGCGGGTTTTCAAGCCTTGCTGCAGCGGTACTGCGGCGAGGACGACGTGGTGGTGGGCACGCCGGTTGCCAACCGTACGCGCCGCGAGGTTGAAGATCTGATCGGGTTTTTCGTCAACACGCTGGTGCTGCGGACGAGCCTCGCGGGGGGGCCGGCGACGGGAGCCCTGTTGCAGCGGGTTCGGGAGTCTGCGCTGGGGGCCTACACGCATCAGGATCTGCCTTTCGAACGTCTGGTCGAAGCGCTCAATCCGGAGCGCGTGGTGGGCCGCGATCCGCTCTTCCAGGTGATGGTGTCGCTCGAACGGCGGGTGCCGCAGGAGCGCGAGGCGGGAGCGCTGGTGCTGCGGCCGCAGGCACTCGAAACGGGCATTGCCCGCTGGGCGCTCGACCTGGAGCTCGCCGAGAGCGAAGAGGGCATCGGCGGCCGGCTGCGGTTTCAGGCTGGGCGTTTCCATGCTGCGACGATGGCGCGGATGGCGGGTCACTTCCGCACCCTGCTGGAGGGGATGGCGGCGGCGCCGGAACGTCCGGTGGCGGATCTGCCGCTGCTTGCCGCCGCGGAGCGGTTCGAGGTGATCGCCGAGTGGGGAGACGGCGGAGTGCCGGCCGCGGGGCCGCTGCTGCACGCGGCGGTCGAAGCGTGGTCGGAACGGGCCGCGGGGTCGCCGGCCCTGCTCAGCATCGCCGCCGCTCCAGGACACCGCGGCGAGCTCGCGTTAACCTACGGCGAGCTGGAGCGGCGCGCCAACCAACTCGCTCATCACCTGCTGGATCTCGGCGCCGGTCCCGAGAGGGTGGTTGCGGTCCTGTTGGAGCGCTCGCCCGCGGCGATCATCGCCCTGCTCGGCGTCCTCAAGGCGGGAGGCGTCTGCCTCCCACTCGACCCCGCCCACCCAGGCGAGCGGCTGCGGCATCTGCTCGCCGACTCGGGAGCGGCGCTGGTGGTGACGCGCGCGAGCCTCGCTGGCCGGCTCGGCCTGCCATCTTCGCCGGTCGCGGACGGTCCGCGGATCGTGGATCTCACGCTCGCCGCGGCGACGATCGCGCGCCGCTCGCAGGCGAGGCCGGTGCGCAGCGTGTCGGAGGGCCAGCGAGCCTACCTGCTCTATACCTCGGGCTCGACGGGAGCGCCCAAGGGGGTGGATCTGGAGCACCGCTCGCTCGCCGCCTACCTGGCCGTAATGGGAGAGCGGTGGGCGGTTGGGCCCGGCGACCGAGTCCTGCAGTTCGCCTCCTTGGGCTTCGACATCAGCGTCGAGGAGATCTTTCTCTGCCTTGGCCGCGGCGCCACGCTGGTACTGCGCGACGAGGAGATGCTGTCTTCGACCGAGCGTTTCTTCGCTGTCGCCGGACGCCACGCCATCACTGCGATGAGTCTGCCGACGGCCTTCTGGCACCAGGTCGCCGCCGATCTGGGAACCACCGGCCAGGAGCTGCCGCCGAACCTGCGCCTGCTCGTCCTCGGAGGCGAGAAGGCCCTGGCCGACCGGTTGCAACGCTGGCAGCGCCACGGCGGTGCCAGGGTGCGGGTGCTCAACACCTATGGCCCCACCGAATGTACGGTCGTCGCCATCGCGTGCGAGGTGACCGCACAGACACCGGAGGAAGTGCCGATCGGGCGCCCCATTGCCGGTACCGTTTGTCGCGTGCTGTCGGCCAGCTTCGAGCCGGTGCCCGCGGGGGTGGTGGGCGAGCTCTATCTCGGCGGCAGCGGTCTGGCTCGCGGCTACGCTGGGCGGCCGACGCTGACCGCCGAGCGCTTCGTGCCCGACGCTTTCGGCAGCACGCCGGGAGAGCGGCTCTTCCGCACTGGCGACCGCGTCCGTTTCCTCCCCGACGGCACCCTCCAGTTCTGTGGCCGCGCGGACCGTCAGGTCAAGATCCGCGGCTTCCGCGTCGAGCCGGCGGAGATCGAGGCGGCGCTGCACGAGCATCCGGCGTTGCAAGATGCGGTGGTGGTGGCGCGGGAGGAGGCACCGGGCGAAGTGCGGCTGGTGGCCTACACGGTGCCTGCCGCTGGCGTGCGCGAGCCGGTTGCGGCCGAGCTGCGCAGCTTTCTCGCGGCTCGCCTGCCCGCGGCCATGGTGCCGTCGGTATTCGTCTTCATGGGCGCGCTGCCGCTGACGCCCAACGGCAAGCTGGACCGGCGGGCGTTGCCGGCGCCGGAGCAGACGGCGCTGGAGACGGAGCCGTACGTGGCGCCGCGCACGCCGCGGGAGGAGATCCTGGCGGGGATCTGGCGGTCGCTGCTGGCGGTGGAACGGATCGGCGTCGACGACGACTTCTTCGCGCTCGGCGGCCATTCGCTCCTCGCGACGCGGGTGATCTCGCGGTTGCGCGAGACGCTGGGAGTCGAGGTGCCGCTGGCGGCGGTGTTCGAAGCACGCACGGTGGCGGCCTTGGCACTGCGGCTGGAGGCTCTGGCGGCGGGAGGGGCGGAGAAGCCGCTGCCGCCCTTGCGGAGGTCGTCGCGATGGTCGCAGTCGGCGGCGGCGCCGCTGTCGTACGCGCAAGAGCGGCTCTGGTTTCTCAACCAGTTGGAGCCTGGATCGCCGGCCTACAACATGGCGGCGACGGTACGTCTGGAAGGCGATCTCGACGTGGCGGCGCTGGCCGGCGCGCTCGGTGAGCTGGTGCGGCGCCAACAGGCCTTGCGGACGACGTTTCACGCCGGCGCCGAAGGTCCGGTCCAGCACCTTGCAGCGGCCGCGCCGGCGAGTCTGGGCGTGGTGGACTTGACGGCTCTGCCGGCGGCCCGGCGGGCCGCCGAGTCGGATCGTCTGGCTTCGGCGGAGGCGCTGCGGCCGTTCGACCTCGCCGCCGGTCCGCTGCTGCGGACGTGCCTGTTGTTGCTGGCGCCTGCAGACCGGCTGTTGGTGGCCAACCTGCATCACATCGTCGCCGACGGTTGGTCGATCGAAGTGTTGGTGCGCGAGCTGGCGGTGCTCTACGAGGCATTGTGCGCGGGGACCGTGCCGGCGCTGCCGGAGTTGCCGGTGCAGTACGGCGATTTTGCGGTGTGGCAGCGGCAGTGGTTGCATGGCGAGTGGTTGGAGGAGCGGCTCGGCTACTGGCGGGAGCGGCTGGGCGGTATCCCGCCGGAGTTGGCGCTGCCTTTCGACTTGCCGGCGGGAGCGGTGGCGGACTTCCGTGGCGCGGTGCGGGGAGTGGCGTTGGCGCCGCCCTTGGCGGCGGCGTTGCGGGGTTTGGGAGAACGTTGGGGCTGCACCCTCTTCATGGTGCTGGTGGCGGGTTTTCAAGCCTTGCTGCAGCGGTACTGCGGCGAAGACGACGTGGTGGTGGGCACGCCGGTTGCCAACCGTACGCGTCGCGAGGTTGAAGATCTGATCGGGTTTTTCGTCAACACGCTGGTGCTGCGGACGAGCCTCGCGGGGGGGCCGGCGACGGGTGCCCTGTTGCAGCGGGTTCGGGAGTCTGCGCTCGGGGCCTACACGCATCAGGATCTGCCTTTCGAACGTCTGGTCGAAGCGCTCAATCCGGAGCGCGTGGTGGGCCGCGATCCACTCTTCCAGGTGATGGTGTCGCTCGAACGGCACGTGCCGCAGGAGCGCGAGGCGGGAGCGCTGGTGCTGCGGCCGCAGGCGCTCGAAACGGGCATTGCCCGCTGGTCGTTGGCGCTGGAGCTGGTCGAGGATCAGGCCGGCATCGGCGGCCGGCTGCGGTTTCAGGCTGGGCGTTTCCACGCTGCGACGATGGCGCGGATGGCGGGTCACTTCCACACCCTGCTGGAGTGGATGGTGGCGGCGCCGGAACGGCCGGTGGCGGAGCTGCCGCTGCTTGCCGCCGCGGAGGCGCAGCAGCTGCTCGTCGAATGGGACGGCGCAGTGGCGGCAGCGTCCGGCTGGGTAAGCGTTGCCGAGCGTTTCGCGGCACAGGTGGAGCAGACGCCCGCGAACGTCGCGCTGTCGTTCGGCGGCAGCGAGGTGACGTACCGGGATCTCGGTGCGGAGTCGGTGCGTTTGGCGGGTCGGTTGCAGCGCCTCGGCGCGAGTTGCGGCATGCGGGTCGCGGTGTGTCTGGAGCGTTCGCCGGCGTTGGTGAGCGGTCTGCTGGGCGTTCTGGCGTCGGGAGCCGCTTTCGTGCCGCTCGATCCGACGCATCCAGCGGAGCGTCTGTCGGCGCTCGTCGAGGATTCGGGGGCGACGGTGCTGGTGACGCGCGAAGCGATCGCCAGGCGTCTGCCGCGGCACGGCGCGGAGATTGTCTTGGTCGAGGACGACGCGACTCGCCCCGCGGCCGGCCGGAAGGACGACACGGCGGCGGCGCGGCCGGAACCTGGCGATCCGGCGTATCTGATTTACACCTCGGGCACGACGGGGCAGCCGAAGGCGGTTCTGGTGACGCATGGTGGCCTGTCGCATACCCTGGCGTCCAGCCGGCAGGTTTTCGGTTGGACGGCGGCGGATCGGATGGCGTGTCTGTCGCCAGCCTCGTTCGACATTTTCCTCTTCGAGGTGTTCGGTCCGCTGTTGGTGGGGGGGACGTGCGTGCTGTTTCCCCACCAACCGAGCCTGGATCCGCGGTCGGTGGCTGCGGCGCTTCCCGAGCTGACGTGTCTGCACGCGGTGCCGGCGGTGATGCGGGAGCTGATCCGCGAGGTGCGCGGCGGCGACGTCGTCTGTCGCCGGCTGCGGACGGTTTTCGTGGGTGGCGACGCGGTTGCGCCGGAAGTCTTGGACGAAATGCAGGCGGCGTTTCCCGAAAGCGCGATTCGCATTCTCTACGGTCCGACCGAAGCCTCGATCATCTGCGCCAGCCACGCTGTCGCAGGGCGGAGAGAAAGTCGTCGGCTGCTCGGCGGCGCCCTGCCAGGAGTGGTGCTGCGGGTCCTTGACCGCGGTGGCGAACCGGCGGCGATCGGCATCGTTGGAGAGTTGTGCATCGGTGGGGCGGGATTGGCAGACGGCTATGTCGGGCGTCCGGATCTGACCGCGGAGCGTTGGCGTCCCAATGGGTGCGGCGGTAGCGCGGGCGGCGCGCGGCTGTACCGTACGGGCGACCTGGCTCGGCGGCTGCCGGATGGCACTTTGGAGTTTCTCGGTCGTGTGGACCAGCAGGTGAAGGTTCGCGGCATTCGGGTCGAGCCGGGGGAAGTGGAAGCGGCGCTACGATCGCATGCCGCGGTGCGGGAAGCCCTCGTGGTGGCCCAAGGCGAGGCCGGCGGCGATCGCCGGTTGGTGGCCTACATCGTGTTGGCGGGCACCTCCTCATCCTCGCCGTCGCTGGCGATGACCGAGCTGCGCGGCTTTCTCCTCGCTCGGCTCCCCGAGTACCTGGTGCCGTCGGTCTTCGTGGCGCTCGCCGCGCTGCCACGCACCGCGAGCGGCAAGCTGGACCGGCGGGCGTTGCCGGCGCCGGAGCAGACGGCGCTGGACACGGAGTCGTATGTGGCGCCGCGCACGCCGCGGGAGGAGATCCTGGCGGGGATCTGGCGGTCGCTGCTGGCGGTGGAACGGATCGGCGTCGACGACGACTTCTTCGCGCTCGGCGGCCATTCGCTCCTCGCGACGCGGGTGATCTCGCGGTTGCGCGAGATGCTGGGAGTCGAGGTGCCGCTGCAATGGCTCTTCGAGTCGCCGACCCTCGGCCGGCTTGCAAGCCGCATTGAGGACGCTGAAGGTTGGGGTGCCGGCTTCGTGCGGCCGACGATCGTCCCGGCCCCGCGCAACGCGCTGCCGCCGCTGTCCTTCGCCCAACAGCGGCTCTGGTTCCTCGACCGCCTGGCGCCTGGGACCGCCTCGTACGTCATCCCTGCTGCCGTTCGCTTCGAAGGCAGTCTGGACGTGGCGGTGCTCCGCAAGTGCCTGGACGAGGTCGTGCGGCGGCACGAGGCGCTGCGGACGACCTTTGCCCTGGCCGGTGACTCGGCGGTGCAGGTGATCGCGCCTCCCTGCGAACACCTCCTGGCGCGGGTCGACCTGCGCGGATTGGCTCGCGAGCCGGGAGCCCGCGAGCTTGCCCGCTTGCTGTCGGTGGAGGCGCGGCGCCCGTTCGACCTCGAGCGTGGGCCGGTCTTTCGTACCCTGCTCCTGAGCCAGAGCGCCGTGGACGAGGTGCTCGTGCTGACCCTCCATCACATCGCCGCAGACGGCTGGTCGATGGGGGTCCTGGTGCGCGAGATCGCGGAGCTCTACCGAGCGCTGTCCGCTGGCCGGGCGCCGCAGCTGCCCGAGTTGCCGGTGCAGTACGCGGATTTCGCATGCTGGCAGCGCGGCTGGTTGCAGGGAGAGATCCTCGATACGCAGCTCGCCTACTGGCGCCGCCAGCTCGCCGGCCGGCTGCCGGAGCTGGCCCTGCCGGTCGACCGCCAGCGCCCGTTGCGGCCCTCGTTCCGCGCCGCAACGCGAGCTGTATTGCTCGCCGCCGATCTCGCGGCCGCGCTCGGAGCGCTCGCCAGGCGTGAGGACGTCACCCTGTTCATGGTTCTGCTCGCGGTGTTCCAGACACTCCTCTACCGCTGCTCCGGCCAGCCCGACGTGATCGTCGGCACGCCCATCGCCGGCCGCCGGCAACGGGCGATTGAGGATCTGATCGGTTTCTTCGCCAATACCCTGGTGCTGCGTTCGGACCTGAGCGGCAATCCGACCTTCAGCGAACTGCTCGGAAGGGTTCGCCGCATGACTCTCGATGCCTTTACTTATCAGGATCTGCCGTTTGAAAAGCTGGTGGAGACCCTGCGGCCGGAGCGCAGCGAGGCCGGCAGCCCGATCTTTCGCGTGCTGTTCGGGCTGCAGAACGCGGCCATGCCGGCCCTCGAGCTGCCGAACCTGCACGTCGCTGTGGTGGAGCTCGAGACCGGGACGGCCAAGGCCGACCTTGCCTTCGCGCTGCGCGAGACCGCCGAGGGACTGGGGTGCGAGATGGAATACGACGCCGAGCTGTTCGACGGCGAGACCATCGAGAACCTGCTCGATCAATATGCCGCGCTCCTGCGCTCGGTCGTCGCCGGCCCCGAGGTCCGCATCTCGAGCCTCTCGCTGGCAAATCAGGGCACCGCTGCGGTGGGACCGCTGGCGCCTGCCGCCGTGCCAATGCCGGCGATGCTCAGCTAACGCCGCGATCGATTGGATCAGTCAATTTTGTGATCGATTGAAAAGGATGTGAGATGGTGAATGTAGAGAGAGAGCCGCGCGGCCTCCTGCCTGACGTCCATTCCGTTCTCGACTTGTTCGACGCACAGGTGACTCGGACACCCGATGCGGCGGCGGTCGTGAACGGCGCGGCGAGCTCGACCTACGGCGGGATTGCGGCCGCGGCCAACGCCCTGGCCCGCCGCCTGCGAAACCGGGGCATCGGGCCTGAGGCGAGGGTCGGGATTTGCGCCCACCGCTCGGTCGAAATGGTGGTGTTTTTGCTGGGGGCCCTCAAAGCGGGAAGCGCTTTCGTTCTCCTCGACCCCGGCGACTCGGCGGCTCGGCTGCGGCACCGCGCCGCCGATCTCGCCCTGGCCGTCGTCCTCGCGCCTGCGGACGCGGGCGAGCGGCTGCGGGAAGCTGGTATCGAGGTTCTGGCGCCGGCGGCGGCGGACCTCCTGGACGTCCCGGGCGGGTTCCCGGCGGATCCTTGGCCCGAGGGCGCGGCCTACCTCCTCGACGGCGCAGGGGCGTCCGCCCTTGTCGAACACCGAGCGCTAGCCCGCTGGCTCGCCTGGCTGCAGGAGGAGCTTTCGGTGCAACCGGGAGAGCGGGTGCTGTTTGCCTCCAACCCGACTGCCGAAAGCGCTCCCTGGGAGCTGCTATGGCCGCTTTCGCTCGGCGGCTGCCTGGTCCTGGCACCGGGCGAAGGGGTGCCTTGTGGCGAAGATCTGGCGCGGGCGGCAGCGGAGCACGGGGCGGCTCTGCTACACCTTTCGCCACCGGCCCTGGCGGCCTTCCTACGCGCCCTGCCTGGGGAGGCGGTGGGCTTGCCGACGCTGCGACAGGTGGTATGCAGCGGCGGTCTGCTGGCCAGCGCGCCGGCCCGCGCTCTGATGGCTCGCCTGGCTTGCGGCGTCCTATACATCTACGCGCCACGGCGGGGCGGCATCGGTGTCGCCGCGCACGCCTGCGCTGGTGAAGAGCCGCGCCCCCAGGTCCCCGCGGGTTTCGCTGCCCTGGGTTCCGTGCGCGTCCTGGACGACGACCTCCAGCTGGTGCCGGCAGGCATCCTGGGTGAGGTCTGGGCGGGTGGGGACGGCCTGCCGCGCCAGATGGGAGCCGATCCCGTCCTGACCGCGGATCGCCTGCGTCCCGACCCCTTCGCCGAACTGCCGGGAGCGCGCTCGATGCGCACAGGGGATCGGGGCCGCATGCTGCGCAATGGCGAGGTGGAGCTGGTCCGGGGGCTCGAGCCCGGCGCCTGGGTGGAGGGGAGCTGGGTCGACGCCGGGGAAGTGGCAGCCGCGTTGCTCGAGGATGCGGCGGTGGCGGCGTGTGCAGTGGCCGTGCTGACAGCGGCCGGCGGGGATCTCAAATTGACGGCGTATGTGGTGCCGTTGGAGCCCTGGTCGCCGGAGCGGCTGCGACAGCAGCTGCCGCAGTCGCTGGTGCGGCCCCGCGGCGCAATGACCTGGGTGCGGCTCTCGGCGCTGCCGCTGACCGCAGAAGGGGACGTGGACGAACCGGCTCTGGAGGCGCTCGCGGGGGTGGCGGCCGAGGAGATGGAGAGCTGGGAGGCGAAGCTGGGCGGGGAGGCGGGTGCGGCCGACGTGGCGCTGCTGGTGCGGGAGGTCCGCGAGACGAGCCCGCCGCTGCACCTGGCGGAACTCGTGCCCGGCTGGCACCGCGCGATGCCGCTGGTGGTGGAGACGGCGGCGAGGGTCGAGCGGCTGGCGGAAGAGGCGGGGGAGGCACTCTCGATCAGCGAGGGAACGCCTCTGCCTTCGGAGCCGGGCGCGCCGCTCACCTTGCCGGCGATGTTGCTGCGGGCGCTGGCATGCGCTCCAGATCGGGGCATGATCTATTTGGAAGAGGGGATTGGCGAGGTGCGGCAGACCTATCCCGCGCTGTTGGAGGAGGCGCGGCGGATTCTCGGCGGACTGCTGGCGCTAGGCCTGGTCGCAGGCGATCGAGTGATCCTGCAACTCGATCACGCCTGCGACTTCATCCCGGTCCTGTGGGGGTGCTTTCTCGGCGGCATCGTGCCGGCGGCCATCGGGGTGGCGCCGTCATACGCCGAGCCCAACGCGGCGGTGAGCAAGCTGCTGAGCGCCTGGGAGCTGCTCGGCCGGCCGCTGATCGTGGCTCGCGAGGAGATTCTGGCGGCAGTGCGGGGGGCTTCCTCGACAATCGGTTCCTGCGTCGAAAGCGTCGAGTCGCTGCGCCGCGGTGCGCCGGCGCCGGCGCTACATCAGGGGGCGTCCGGGGATCTGGCGCTGCTCCTGCTGACCTCGGGCAGCACAGGTGCGCCGAAGGCGGTCATGCAGAGCCATGCGGCGCTTCTGTCGCGTTGGACAGGCACGTTGCGGCACGAGGGCTTCAGCGCCGCCGACATATCGCTAAATTGGATGCCGCTCGACCACGTCGGCGGGGTCGTCTTTTCCCATCTGCGCGACGTGTGGCTGGGGTGCGATCAGGTGCATGCGCCGCCCGCGCCGGTGCTGGGCCGCCCGCTGCTCTGGCTGGACTGGATCGAGCGATACCGGGCGACGATGAGCTGGGCGCCGAACTTCGCCTTCGGCTTGGTGGTGGATCAGGCCGGGGAGCTGGAGCGCCGGCGCCGGGACCTGTCGTCCATGCGCTACCTGGTCAGCGCCGGCGAGGCGGTGGTGGCGCGGACGGCGCGCCGATTCCTCACCCTGCTGGCGCCCCACGGCCTGCCGCCGACGGCGCTGCACCCCGGCTGGGGCATGTCGGAGACCTGCTCAGGGGCGACGTTCTCGCACGAGTTCCGTCTTGAAACGACGCATGACGAGGACTCTTTCGTGGAGTTGGGCGCGCCGCTCGCGGGGGTGTCGCTGCGGATCGTCGATCTTGAGGATCAGCCCCTGCCGGAGGGTCGTATGGGCCAGCTCCAGGTAAAAGGGGCGTCGGTGACTTCGGGGTACTACGGGCAACCCGAGTTGGCGGTCGAGGCGTTCACTGCCGACGGGTGGTTCAAGACCGGGGATCTGGGGTTTCTGCGACAGGGGCGTTTGACGATCACCGGCCGGGAAAAGGACGTGATCATCGTCAACGGGGCCAACTACTACAGCCATGAGATCGAGTCGGTGGTGGAGGAGATCGCGGGCGTCGAAGTGTCGTTTACGGCGGCATGCGGAGTGCGGATCGGCGGCACGGAAGGTTTGGTGGTGTTTTTCCATCCGCGGGAGGAGGGCGGGTCTCTGGCGGAGCTGCTGCAGGAGATCCGGCGGCAGGTGATTCGTCGGGTGGGTCTGACGCCGGAGTATCTGGTGCCGGTCGAGCCGTCGGAGGTGCCGAAGACAAACATTGGCAAGATCCAGCGGGCACAGCTCAAACAGCGTTTCGAGTCGGGTGAGTTCGAGGCGTCGCTGCGGCGCGTGGATCTGCTTTTGGGCAATGCGCAGACGGTGCCGGACTGGTTTTTCCGCCAGGTATGGCGGCGGGAGCGGGGCTGGGTGGGACCGGTGGCTCCGCCGGCCGGCCGCTACCTGCTGTTCTCGGACGGCGGCGATCTGGGAGAGCGGCTACGGGAGGCGCTGTCGCGGTCCGGCCGGGAGTGCGTGGTCGTGGAGATCGCAGAGGGCGTGGAGGGAGCGGTCGCCGGCGAGGCGGGTTCGTCGCCGGCGATGGTGGGTTCGGACCGTTACCGGATCGATCCGTCGCGGCTGGAGCAGTACGGTTGGCTCGTGGAGACGCTGGTGGGCAGGGGGGCGTGGCCGCGGCGAGTGGTGCATTTGTGGAGCGCCGGGGCGGTGCAGGAGGCGGCGGGAGCAGAGGATCTGGAACTGGCGCAGGAGCTGGGCTCGTTGAGTGTGCTCGGTCTGGTGCAGGCGCTGGCGGCGGCGCGGGGACAAGGGGTGGAGCGGCCACCGGTGGACCTGCTGGTGGTGGGGACGCGTTCGCAGGGCGTCGCGGCGGGCGACCTGGTGGCAAGCGAGCGGTCGCCGGTGCTAGGGCTGCTCAAGACGATCCCGTCGGAGTTGCCGTGGATGGCCTGCCGGCACGTGGACTTGGAGCTCGCTGCAGCCGCGACGCAGGCGGAGGCGGTGTTGCGGGAGCTGTGCGTGGCGCGCGGTGCGGCGGAGGTGGCGTGGCGCGGCGGCAAGCGTTGGGTGCCGCGGTTGGAAAAAGCGGACGTGCGTCCGCGCCAGGGTGGGGAGCCGGCGCTGCGGCCGGGCGGTCTCTACCTGGTGAGCGGCGGTCTGGGCGGGTTGGGCCGGGAGATGGCGGCGCATCTGCTGGAGCACCATGGCGCCAAGCTGCTGCTGGTGGGGCGGACGCATCTCGCAGGCGGGGAGAAGGGACAGGCTCTGGCCGCACTCGAACGGCTCGGATCCGTGGTCTACGAGGCGCTGGACGTGGCGGACGAGGGCGCGGTGAGGCAGGCGGTGGAGCGAGCCGAAATGCACTTCGGGTGCCGCCTGGACGGAGTGGTGCACCTGGCGGGAGAGGGGGTGCTGCGGCCGTTGATGGAAGAGAGCCGGGAGAGTTTCCTGGCGGCGCTGTCGGCGAAGATGGCCGGCGCCTGGGTGCTGCATCGCGCACTGGCGCAGCGTCCGGATGCGGTATTCATCGCGGCCTCGTCGGTGAACGGATTTTTCGGTGGCGCGATGGTCGGCGCTTATGCAGCGGCGAACCGTTTCCTCGACACGTTCACGGTGCAGCTGAGGCAGGAGGGGCGGCGGGCGTTCAGCTTGGCGTGGAGCCGTTGGGAGGGGGTAGGTCTGAGCCGCTCCGAGAATGTGGGCGAGCTGTCCCCAATGCAGGGATATCGGTCGATCCTGCCACGCCAGGGTCTGGTATCGCTCGACGTGTCGCTGTCGCAAGCAGAGCCGCGGTTGTGGATCGGGCTCGACGGCAGCCATCCCTTCATCCGGCGTCATCTGGAGGAGCCGTCGCAGCGTCTGGAGCGCTTGGCGGTCTGTTTCACCGGCGAGCTGTCGGCTCCGAGGCTCGAAGAGCTGCGGCGGGAGCACGGAGGAGCCTTGGAGCTGCTGCATCTGGCCGAGCTGCCGCACACCGCCGCGGGCACCGTCGACCGCGATCGCCTGGCGTCGGTGATCCAAGGTCGAGCGTGGCGCCTGGCGGCCCGCCAGGGTCCGCGCACGCAGGTGGAGCAGCGTCTGGCGGAGATCTGGCGCGAGCTGTTGGGCGGCGCCGAAGTGGGGGTCGAGGACAACTTCTTCGAGTTGGGCGGACACTCCCTGCTCGCAACGCAGATGTTGGCGCGGGTGCGCGAGCGCCTGGGAGTGGATCTGCCGTTGCGGCGCCTGTTCGAGGCTCCGACCTTGGGCGGTCTGGCTTCGGCGATCGGGGCCGAGCGGTCTGATTCCAGGGGGTCCGAGAGAGCGGAGGGTTCGCAGGATTCGCCGCCGATCGTGCCGGTTTCGCGCGATGCGGATCTGCCGCTGTCGTTTGCCCAGCAGCGCCTCTGGTTCCTCGATCAATTGGAGCCGGGGAGCACGGTCTACAACATTCCGCTGGTGCTGCGGCTGCAGGGGCGTCTTGACGCGGTGGCCCTGGCGCGGACGCTATCGGAAATCGTGGGTCGCCACGAGGCGCTGCGCACCAGCTTTCCCAGCCGCGACGGCCGGCCGGTGCAGCAGATCGCGCCGGCACGGCCGGTGGCGATGCCGGGCCACGACCTGCGGGCGCTGCCGCCGGCGATGCGGGAGGCTGAGGTGCGGCGCCTGGCGTCGGCGGCGGCCCAACAGCCGTTCGACCTCGCGCGCGGGCCGCTGCTGCGCGCCGCCCTGTTGCGGCTGGACGGCGAGGACCACGTCGCGTTGCTGGTGATGCATCACATCATCGCTGACGGCTGGTCGATGGGAGTGTTTGTGCGGGAGGTGGCGGCGCTGTACGCGGCGTTCTGCACGGGCGAGCCGTCGCCGCTGCCAGCGCTCGCGGTGCAGTACGCGGACTATGCCGGGTGGCAGCGACAGTGGCTGTCGGGAGCGGTGCTCGAAGAACAGTTGATCTACTGGCGGGAGGTGCTCAGGGGCTCTCTACCGCTGCTGCGGCTGCCGCTCGATCGGTCTCGGCCGGCCGCGCCGAGCCCGCATGGCGGCGAGGTGGAGATGAATCTGCCGGCACCCCTGACGGCGGCGCTTGAAGCTTTGGCGCGGCGGGAAGGCGCCACCCTGTACATGGTCTTGTTGGCGGCCTTCCAGACGCTGTTGCTGCGCCTGACGGGCCAGGGCGACATTTCGGTGGGCACGCCGATCGCCAACCGCGAGCGGGTGGAGATCGAAGGTCTGATCGGTTTCTTCGCCAACACCCTGGTGATGCGCGTGGACCTCAGAGGTGAGGAAACCTTTCGTCAGCTCCTGGCGCGGGTCCGCGAGGCCGCGCTCGGCGCCTACGCTCACCAGGATCTGCCGTTCGAGATTCTGGTGGAAGATCTGCAGCCGACCCGCGATCTCAGCCACTCGCCGCTGTTCCAGGTGATGCTCGCGCTACAGAGCATGCCGGTGCGGAGCCTTGTGCTCGCGGACTTGACGCTATCCGCCGTCGAGATCAAAAGCAACGCCGCTCTCTTCGATCTCGGCCTCAGCCTGGTCGAGGACGGCGGGACGCTTCAGGGGTGGCTCGCATACAAACAGGATCTTTTCGATGCTGCCACCGTCAAGCGATTGGCACGTCAGTTGGCGCTTCTGCTGTCGGGGCTGCCGCACGGCCTCGATCGGCGCCTCGACGCCCTGACCATACTTTCGGCCGCCGAGCGGCATCAGGCGCTGTGCGAGTGGGGCCAGGGTGCAGCGACCCTGCGGCTGGTGAGCGCCCGGCACGAGATCTGGGACGCATGGGCACCGGACATCGGCGGCGTGCTCGCCGCCTATGTGCTCGACGGCTTGGAACCGGTGCCGGCCGGCGTGTTCGGTGAACTTTGCGTCCGGGGAGCGGAGGGCGATCGCTCTCTGGCGCCGGAGGCCGCCGCGAAATGGACCCCAGATCCGTTTGCCGGGGAGGCGGGCGCCCGCTTGTACCGCACCGGCGAAGCGGCCCGTTTCCTGCCGAACGGCGAGATCGACCTGCCTGCCAGCTCCGCGACGACGGTGACGATCCGCGGCATCCGCGTCGATCCGCGAGCGGTGGAGGCTGCGCTGCTGGAGGATGAGGCGGTGGCGGCGTGTGCGGTCACGGCGCGGCGGATGGCCGGCGGAGAGCTCGAATTGGTGGCGTATCTGGTGCCGCTCGATGCCTGGGCGCCGGAGCGGCAGCGGCAGCGGCTGCCGCCGGGCCTGGCGTGGTTACGAGAGGCGGTGACCTGGGTGCGCATCTCGGCCCTGCCGCTTACTCCGGATGGGGATGTGGACGAGTCGGTGTTGGCGGCGCTCGCCGGGGTGGCGGCCAAGGAGATTGGGAGCTGGGAGGTACGGCTGGGCGAGGAGGCGGGGGTCGGCGAGGTGGCGCTGCTGGTGCGGGAGGTGCGCGATCCCGCCCAGCCGCTGCACCTGGCCGACCTCATTCCCGGATGGCAGCGCACCACGGTGCCGCCGGAGGAGGCGGCGGTGGAGGGTGAGCGGCCGGCAGAAGAGACGGGAGAGGGGCAGCCTTCGGTGAGCGAGGGGGACCTTCTGCGGCTGGCGGAGGATGCGCCGCGGACCCTGCCGGCGGCGTTGCTGCGGGCGGTGGCGCGCTCTCCGGAGCGGGGCATGATCTATCTGGAGGGCGAGACGGGAGAGGTCCGACAGACCTATCCTGAACTGCTGGAAGAGGCGCGACGGATTCTCGGTGGTCTGAGGGCGCTGGGCCTCGTGCCGGGCGATCGGGTGATTCTGCAGCTGGACCGCGGCCGCGACTTCATTCCCGCCTTTTGGGGCTGCGTGCTCGGCGGCATGATCCCGGCGCCTGCCGGCGTAGCGTCCTCGTACGGCGAGCCCAACGCGGCGGTGAGCAAGCTGCTGAGCGCCTGGGAGCTGCTGGGCCGGCCGCTGATCGTGGCCGGCGAGGAGATTCTGGCGGCAGTGCGCGGGGTCTCCCCAGAGCCCGAATTCCGCGTGGAAGGTCTTGCAGCGCTGCGCCGCGGCGTGCCGGCGCAGGAGCTTCATCAACCGGCGCCCGGGGACTTGGCGATGTTGCTGCTGACCTCGGGCAGCACGGGTGCGCCGAAGGCGGTCATGCAGAGCCACGCGGCGCTCGCGGCGCGCCCCGAAGGGATGCAGCGGTTCGACGGCCTCGACGCCACGGCGGTGTCGCTCAACTGGATGCCGCTCGATCACGTCGGCGGGATCGTGATGTTCCATCTGCGCGACGTGTGGCTGGGGTGCGATCAGGTGCATGCGCCGACCGCGCCGGTGCTGGGCCGCCCGCTGCTCTGGCTGGACTGGATCGAGCGATACCGGGCGACGATGAGCTGGGCGCCGAACTTCGCCTACGGCTTGGTGGTGGATCAGGCCGGGGAGCTGGAGCGCCGGCGCCGGGACCTGTCGTCCATGCACTTTCTGCTCAATGGGGGCGAGGCGGTGGTGGCGCGGACGGCGCGCCGATTCCTCACCCTGCTGGCGCCCCACGGCCTGCCGCCGACGGCGATGTATCCCGGCTGGGGCATGTCGGAGACCTGCTCGGGAGTGACCTATTCGCGGCGGTTCCGTCTTGAAACGACGCATGACGAGGACTCTTTCGTGGAGTTGGGCGCGCCGCTCGCGGGGGTGTCGCTGCGGATCGTCGATCTTGAGGATCAGCCCGTGCCGGAGGGTCGTATGGGCCAGCTCCAGGTAAAAGGGGCGTCGTTGACCTCGGGGTACTACGGGCAACCCGAGTTGGCGGACGAGGCGTTCACTGCCGACGGGTGGTTCAAGACCGGGGATCTGGGGATTCTGCGACAGGGGCGTTTGACGATCACCGGCCGGGAAAAGGACGTGATCATCGTCAACGGGGTCAACTACTACAGCCATGAGATCGAGTCGGTGGTGGAGGAGATCGCGGGCGTCGAAGTGTCGTTTACGGCGGCATGCGGAGTGCGGATCGGCGGCACGGAAGGTTTGGTGGTGTTTTTCCATCCGCGGGAGGAGGGCGGGTCTCTGGCGGAGCTGCTGCAGGAGATCCGGCGGCAGGTGATTCGTCGGGTGGGTCTGACGCCGGAGTATCTGGTGCCGGTCGAGCCGTCGGAGGTGCCGAAGACAAACATTGGCAAGATCCAGCGGGCACAGCTCAAACAGCGTTTCGAGTCGGGTGAGTTCGAGGCGTCGCTGCGGCGCGTGGATCTGCTTTTGGGCAATGCGCAGACGGTGCCGGACTGGTTTTTCCGCCAGGTATGGCGGCGGGAGCGGGGCTGGGTGGGACCGGTGGCTCCGCCGGCCGGCCGCTACCTGCTGTTCTCGGACGGCGGCGATCTGGGAGAGCGGCTACGGGAGGCGCTGTCGCATTCCGGCCGGGAGTGCGTGGTCGTGGAGATCGCAGAGGGCGTGGAGGGAGCGGTCGCCGGCGAGGCGGGTTCGTCGCCGGCGATGGTGGGTTCGGACCGTTACCGGATCGATCCGTCGCGGCTGGAGCAGTACGGTTGGCTCGTGGAGACGCTGGTGGGCAGGGGGGCGTGGCCGCGGCGAGTGGTGCATTTGTGGAGCGCCGGGGCGGTGCAGGAGGCGGCGGGAGCAAAGGATCTGGAACGGGCGCAGGAGCTGGGCTCGTTGAGTGTGCTCGGTCTGGTGCAGGCGCTGGCGGCGGCGCGGGGACAAGGGGTGGAGCGGCCACCGGTGGACCTGCTGGTGGTGGGGACGCGTTCGCAGGGCGTCGCGGCGGGCGACCTGGTGGCAAGCGAGCGGTCGCCGGTGCTAGGGCTGCTCAAGACGATCCCGTCGGAGTTGCCGTGGATGGCCTGCCGGCACGTGGACTTGGAGCTCGCTGCAGCCGCGACGCAGGCGGAGGCGGTGTTGCGGGAGCTGTGCGTGGCGCGCGGTGCGGCGGAGGTGGCGTGGCGCGGCGGCAAGCGTTGGGTGCCGCGGTTGGAAAAAGCGGACGTGCGTCCGCGCCAGGGTGGGGAGCCGGCGCTGCGGCCGGGCGGTCTCTACCTGGTGAGCGGCGGTCTGGGCGGGTTGGGCCGGGAGATGGCGGCGCATCTGCTGGAGCACCATGGCGCCAAGCTGCTGCTGGTGGGGCGGACGCATCTCGCAGGCGGGGAGAAGGGACAGGCTCTGGCCGCACTCGAACGGCTCGGATCCGTGGTCTACGAGGCGCTGGACGTGGCGGACGAGGGCGCGGTGAGACAGGCGGTGGAGCGAGCCGAAATGCACTTCGGGTGCCGCCTGGACGGAGTGGTGCACCTGGCGGGAGAGGGGGTGCTGCGGCCGTTGATGGAGGAGAGCCGGGAGAGTTTCCTGGCGGCGCTGTCGGCCAAGATGGCCGGCGCCTGGGTGCTGCATCGCGCACTGGCGCAGCGTCCGGATGCGGTATTCATCGCGGCCTCGTCGGTGAACGGATTTTTCGGTGGCGCGATGGTCGGCGCTTATGCAGCGGCGAACCGTTTCCTCGACACGTTCACGGTGCAGCTGAGGCAGGAGGGGCGGCGGGCGTTCAGCTTGGCGTGGAGCCGTTGGGAGGGGGTAGGTCTGAGCCGCTCCGAGAATGTGGGCGAGCTGTCCCCAATGCAGGGATATCGGTCGATCCTGCCACGCCAGGGTCTGGTATCGCTCGACGTGTCGCTGTCGCAAGCAGAGCCGCGGTTGTGGATCGGGCTCGACGGCAGCCATCCCTTCATCCGGCGTCATCTGGAGGAGCCGTCGCAGCGTCTGGAGCGCTTGGCGGTCTGTTTCACCGGCGAGCTGTCGGCTCCGAGGCTCGAAGAGCTGCGGCGGGAGCACGGAGGAGCCTTGGAGCTGCTGCATCTGGCCGAGCTGCCGCACACCGCCGCGGGCACCGTCGACCGCGATCGCCTGGCGTCGGTGATCCAAGGTCGAGCGTGGCGCCTGGCGGCCCGCCAGGGTCCGCGCACGCAGGTGGAGCAGCGTCTGGCGGAGATCTGGCGCGAGCTGTTGGGCGGCGCCGAAGTGGGGGTCGAGGACAACTTCTTCGAGTTGGGCGGACACTCCCTGCTCGCAACGCAGATGTTGGCGCGGGTGCGCGAGCGCCTGGGAGTGGATCTGCCGTTGCGGCGCCTGTTCGAGGCTCCGACCTTGGGCGGTCTGGCTTTGGCGATCGCGGCCGAGCGGTCTGATTCCAGGGGGTCCGAGAGAGCGGAGGGTTCGCAGGATTCGCCGCCGATCGTGCCGGTTTCGCGCGATGCGGATCTGCCGCTGTCGTTTGCCCAGCAGCGCCTCTGGTTCCTCGATCAATTGGAGCCGGGGAGCACGGTCTACAACATTCCGCTGGTGCTGCGGCTGCAGGGGCGTCTTGACGCGGTGGCCCTGGCGCGGACGCTATCGGAAATCGTGGGTCGCCACGAGGCGCTGCGCACCAGCTTTCCCAGCCGCGACGGCCGGCCGGTGCAGCAGATCGCGCCGGCACGGCCGGTGGCGATGCCGGGCCACGACCTGCGGGCGCTGCCGCCGGCGATGCGGGAGGCTGAGGTGCGGCGCCTGGCGTCGGCGGCGGCCCAACAGCCGTTCGACCTCGCGCGCGGGCCGCTGCTGCGCGCCGCCCTGTTGCGGCTGGACGGCGAGGACCACGTCGCGTTGCTGGTGATGCATCACATCATCGCTGACGGCTGGTCGATGGGAGTGTTTGTGCGGGAGGTGGCGGCGCTGTACGCGGCGTTCTGCGCGGGCGAGCCGTCGCCGCTGCCAGCGCTCGCGGTGCAGTACGCGGACTATGCCGGGTGGCAGCGACAGTGGCTGTCGGGAGCGGTGCTCGAAGAACAGTTGATCTACTGGCGGGAGGTGCTCAGGGGCTCTCTACCGCTGCTGCGGCTGCCGCTCGATCGGCCTCGGCCGGCCGCGCCGAGCCCGCGCGGCGGCGAGGTGGAGATGAATCTGCCGGCACCCCTGACGGCGGCGCTTGAAGCTTTGGCGCGGCGGGAAGGCGCCACCCTGTACATGGTCTTGTTGGCGGCCTTCCAGACGCTGTTGCTGCGCCTGACGGGCCAGGGCGACATTTCGGTGGGCACGCCGATCGCCAACCGCGAGCGGGTGGAGATCGAAGGTCTGATCGGTTTCTTCGCCAACACCCTGGTGATGCGCGTGGACCTCAGAGGTGAGGAGACCTTTCGTCAGCTCCTGGCGCGGGTCCGCGAGGCCGCGCTCGGCGCCTATGCTCACCAGGATCTGCCGTTCGAGATTCTGCTGGAAGATCTGCAGCCGACCCGGGAGCTCAGCCACTCGCCGCTGTTCCAGGTGTTGCTCGTGTTGCAGAACATGCCGCAGCATGAGCTCGCTCTTCCTGGGCTCGATCTGCGCCTGGTCGAGATCGAGCGCCACGAGGTGCAGTTTGATCTCACGCTCAACGTGTTCGGCAACGGCGGCCGCCTTTCCGGCCTGCTGGAATACCGCGCCGAGCTGTTCGACGCCGCGAGCGTGCGGCGCTGGTCCGCTCACCTTCAGCTCCTGCTCTCCGGCGTCACCGCCGATCCCGGGCGGCCGCTGACGGCGTACGAATTGCTCGGTCGGTCCGAACGCCAACAGATCCTCGTCGAGTGGAACGACAGCGCCGCTGAAACCGTGACCGGCGCCCTGTTCACGCAGCTCTTCGAGGCCCAGGTGCGTTGCGACCCGGCAGCGACGGCGGTGGTGGCGGGCGCCGCGCTGCTGCGTTACGGCGACCTCAACGGCCGCGCCAACCAGCTCGCGCGCCACCTGACGAGCCTGGGAATCGCGCCGGAGGCGATCGTCGCGCTCTGCTTCGAGCCGTCGGCGGAGCGGGTAGTGGCGATGCTCGGTGTGCTCAAGGCCGGCGCGGCCTTACTGCCGCTCGATCCGGCACTGCCGGACGAGCGGCTGGCCTTCCTGGTGCGCGACTCGGGCGCCGCCGCTCTCATCACCGCCCGCGGCGACGCGGCAGCAGAACGGCTCGCTTGCGAGGTCGAGCGCGCGGGCGGCATGGTCGTCGATCTCGAACGCGACCGCACGGCAATTGCCTGCCACCAGGCCGCGGACCCGCCGCTCGCGGCGAGCGGGGCGAGCGCCGCGTACGTGATCTACACCTCGGGCTCGACCGGTGCGCCGAAAGGTGTCGTGGTGCACCAGCGTGGCATGGCGAACCTCGCCGTGGCGCAGAGCCGCGCCTTCGACGTGCGGCCGGGCGACGTCGTGCTGCAGTTCGCGGCGCCAGGTTTTGATGCATCGATCTCCGAGCTGGCCATGGCGCTTGCCGCCGGCGCCACCCTGCACCTCGCTACGCGCGACGAGCTGCTGCCCGGCGGCGCTCTTGAGGACCTGCTGCAATCTTGCGCCGTCACCCATCTGACGCTACCGCCGGCCGTGCTCGCCGTGCTGCAGGAGAGAAGTTTCCCTGCACTGCGTTGTCTGATTGTCGCCGGCGACACCTGCCCGCCGGCCCTGGCGGCGCACTGGCGCGCCGGGCGGCGCTTCTTCAATGCCTATGGCCCGACCGAAACCACGGTCTGCGCCACGCTCTCCGAGATCGTCGCTGGCGATGACCGGGTGTCGCTCCCGATCGGCTTTCCGCTCGCCAACCTGGAGGCGCACGTCCTGGACGACGAGCTTGCGCCAGTGCCGCTCGGCGTCGAGGGCGAGCTTCTCCTGGCCGGCGCTGGCCTTGCCCGCGGCTATCTCGGACACTCTGACCTTACCGCCGCAAGTTGGTTGCCGCATCCGTCGCCCCGCCGCTCTGGCGACCGCCTCTATCGCAGCGGCGACCGGGCTCGTCGCCGGCCGGGCGGCGACCTGGAATTCCGCGGCCGCAGCGACCGCCAGGTCAAGGTGCGCGGCTTCCGCGTCGAGCCGGCCGAGATCGAGGCCGCCATCGCCGCTCACCCCGCGGTTGCCGCGGTGGCCGTGACGGCGCACCCCGCCGGGAGCGAGGGACTGACGGTCGATCGGCGCCTGATCGCCTATGTGGTGGGAGGAGCGGCAGGTGCTCCCGGGCCCACCGAGCTGCGCGCCTTCCTGCTCGCGCAGCTGCCGGAGCATCTGGTGCCCTCGCTGTTCATTCCGCTCGCCACCATGCCCCTCGGCAGCAGTGGCAAGGTCGATTACCGGGCGCTGCCGCCGCCGGATCTGCGCCGCGAGCCCGGCGCAGCCGCCCACGTGCCCCCCGCAGGACCGACCGAACGCTGCCTGGCCGAGATCTGGAGCGAAGTGCTCAAGGTCAGGCCGGTGGGACGCACCGACGGCTTCTTCGCGCTGGGCGGCGATTCGATCCTGAGCATTCAGATCGTGTCGCGGGCGCGCCAGGCCGGGCTCGCGCTGACGCCGCGCCTGATCTTCGAGCATCCCATCCTGGCCGAGCTGGCGGCGTTGGCGGTGCCGGTGGGAAGCGCTCTGGAAGATCAGCGGCCGGTGACCGGTCCTGTGCCGCTCACGCCCATTCAGCGCTGGTTCTTCGATCAGCCGGAGACGCTGCCGCTGCATCATTTCAACCAGACTCTGTTGATCGCACCGCGCCAGCCGCTGGCATGGGCGCCGCTGGTCGGGGCGGTGCGCCTGCTGCTGCAGCACCACGACGCCTTGCGCCTGCGCTTCGTCCGCGACGGCGCTGAATGGCGCCAGCGCAGCGAGCCATCGTTTCCCGCCGAGACGGCCGTCGCACGATTGGATCTGCGCGCGCTGCCGCTGGCACGCGCCGGCCACGCCATCTCAGCTGCGGCGGCGCAGGTACAGGCGAGCTTCGATCTGGCGCGTGGGCCGCTGTTCTCGGTGGTGCTCTTCGATCTTGCGCCCTCCGATCCGGGCCGGCTGCTGATCGCCTGCCACCACCTGCTGATCGACGCGGTTTCGTGGCACATCGTGCTGGAGGATATCGCCGCGCTCTATGCCGGCTTGGAACGTGGCGAAGCGCCGCGGCTGCCTGCCAAGACCACGTCCTACAAGCGCTGGGCCGAGGGTCTGGCGGCGCTCGCGCGGTCGGGGGCGCTCGCCGACGAGGTCGAGCGCTGGCGGTCCGGTTTACCGCCTGACCCTGCGCCGCTGCCGGTCGATCTGCCCGGCGGCGCCGGGTCGATGGCGGACGAGGACAGCGTGGCGCTGGAACTGCCGGCAGAAGCCACGGCGGAGCTGCTGCGCGGCGCCTCGGCGGCGTGGCGGGCGCGGCCCGACGAGATCATGCTCGCCGCACTCGCCGCCGCCCTGGGCGCCTGGATGGGCGGCGGCCACGTGCTGGTCGACTGCGAGGGTCATGGCCGCGAGGACGTGATTCCGGAGATGGATCTCACCCGCACGGTCGGCTGGTTCACCAGCCTGTTCCCGATCTCCCTGCAACTGCCGGCGAACGCTTCGATCGGAACGATGGCAGCGAGCGCGACCGTGGCGGCGGTACGGCAGCAGCTGCGCGCGGCGCCGAGCCGTGGTCTCGGCTACGGCTTGCTGCGGTATCTGGAGGGCGGCGCCGCTGCGCTCCGTCTCGCGGCCCTGCCCCCGGCGGAAGCGAGCTTCAACTACCTGGGGCAGACCGATGCGATGCTCTCCGGCGATGCACCGTTCCGGCCCGCCGCCGAACCGAGCGGCGACAGCCAATCGCCGCGGCTGCCCCGCCGCCACCTGCTCGACGTAATCGCTGGCGTCGCTGGCGGCCGGCTGCGGGTGGAGTTTCGCTACGCCACCACGGCGCATCGCCGGCAGACCGTCAAATCGCTGGCAGCGGCTTTTCGAGAGGCGCTCGACGGGCTGATCGCGGCGGCTGCTCAGGCGGCGCCGGCGCCGCCCGAGGCCGTCGACTTCCCGCAGGCGCGCCTCGCGGAGGGAGAGCTTGCACGGTTGCTCGCAGTCGATCCCGCGTGCCAGGACATGTATCCGCTGTCGCCGCTGCAGCAGGGCATTCTTTTTCACAGTGCCTACTCGGAACACTCGCAGCTTTACTGCGAGCAGATCGCCATCTCGGTGAGAGGCCCGTTGGACGCCGGCTTGTTCAAGCGAGCATGGCAGCGGACCGTCGATCGCAACCCGGTGCTGCGCACCTCGTTTCACTGGGAAGGTCTGGAGCGTGCCCACCAGGTGGTGCGTCGCGACGTGTCCATGGAATTTCATTGGGAGGACTGGCGACGCGCCGCCGCAGTCGCCCGGCGCCTGGACCGGCTGCGCGCCGTCGAGCGCGACCGCGGCTTCGACCTGTCGCACGCGCCGCTGCTGCGCGCCGCCCTCATCCGCACCGGCGACGACGAACACCATTTCGTGCTCAGCTTCAGCCATTTGCTGCTCGACGGATGGAGCTTCTCGCTGCTGTTTAGCGAGGTCTTCGCGCACTACCGCGCAGCCCGCGACGGGGCGGCCGAGGTGCCGCCGCCGAGGCGTCCCTATCGCGACTACATCGCCTGGTTGGAAGCCCAGGACATCGGTGCTGCTGCGGCCTACTGGCGGCAGAAGCTCGCCGACTTTTCCGAGCCGTCGCGCTTCGTGCTCGACGGCGAAGCAGCGGCCCGCGCCGGCCAGGAAGGCCGCGATCGGGCCGCCGACTATGCCGAGCTGCTGGTCGAGCTGCCAGTCGGCGCCACCCCGGCATTGCGGACGCTGGCGCAAGCCGGGGGCTGGACGCTGAACACCTTGGTGCAGCTCGCCTGGGCTCTGCTGCTCTGCCGCTGGACCGGCCGGCGCGACGTGGTCTTCGGCACCGTCGTCTCTGGGCGTCCGGCCGAGCTGCCGGGCGTCGAGGACATGCTCGGGCTGTTCATCAACACGCTACCGGTGCGCGTCCAGATGGCATCGGCGACGCCGCTCAGTGCCGCCCTGGACCGCCTGCAAGCCGACCTGCTGGAGCTGCGGCGTTTCGAATACAGCCCGCTGCAGGAGGTCCAGGGATGGAGCGAGCTGCCTGGCGGCGATGCTCTTTTCCAAAGCCTTCTCGCCTTCGAGAACTTCCCGCTCGACGAGTCGCTGGCCGATCAGATCGAGGGCTTGGAGATCCGTTCGCTGGAGGTCTTCGAGCGCACCAACTATCCGCTCACCCTGGCGGTTGTGCCGCGTCACGATTTGCTGTTCAAGCTCCTCTACGACCGCCGCTTGACGGCCGCCACTGCGGAGCGCCTGCTCCGCCACCTCGGAAGCCTGCTGGCGGCCATGGCGGCGGCGCCGGAGCTGTCCGCAGAGAACCTGCCGATGCTCTCCCCTGCCGAGCGAGAGCAGCTTCTCGGTGAGTGGGGCGAGGTAGCGGCGGCGAATCCACCGCACCTCACGGTCGACCGGCTCTTCGCGGTGCAGGCGGCGCGCACCCCGGGCGCGGTGGCGGTCGAGAGCGGCGGAGAGCGGCTGACCTACGCCGCTCTCGCAGCTCGCGCCGGCTGCCTGGCGCGCCGGCTGCGCCAACTGGGGGTCGGCAGCGAGTCGCGTGTCGCCATCTGCCTTGATCGTTCCCTCGATCTTGTGGTGGCGATACTGGGAGTGATGGAAGCTGGAGCCGCCTTTGTGCCGCTCGATCCGGACCTTCCAATCCAGCGCCAGGATCTGATCTTCGCCGATGCCGGCGTCGAGTTGGTGCTGTGCCGACTGGACGATGTCGGTGCCAGCGGCTTGGCCGGGTTGGCCGCCAAGCATGGCGCAAGCCTGCTCGATGCCGCCAATGCCGCGCACGACGCGACCCCAGCCGCGGCGCCGCCGGGACCGGCCGCCGTCACGGTGCTCGAAACGCCACCGGCGCCCGGCGATCTCGCTTACTTGATCTACACCTCGGGTTCAACCGGCTATCCCAAGGCAGTGATGGTCGAGCACGGCAATCTGGCGCGGGTGCTGTGGGCGAGCCATACCGCATTCGGTTGGAATGTCGGGGACGTCATGCCCTGCCTCGCGCCCTACTCGTTCGACATCTTCCTCTTCGAGCTTCTCAACCCGCTGATTGCCGGTGGCACCGCCGTGCTCGTGCCGCTGCGTCCAGTGCTCGACTTCGACGGCCTGCTTGCGGTGCTGCCCTCGGTCACGCGCCTGCACGCCGTGCCGACCCTGATGCGCCAGATCGTGGAGGCGGTGCTCACCGCGGCGCCGCCGGCGGACCTGCGCCGGCTGCGCACCGTCTTCGTCGGCGGCGATGCAGTGCCGGCAGCTCTGCTCGCGGACATGCGGCGCGCCTTTCCAGGCGCCGTGGTGCAGATCCTCTATGGACCGACCGAGGCGACCATCATCTGTTCGGCGGCGCCGGCGGATGCGGCTGGCGACGCCCGGCCGCTGCTCGGCCGGCCGCTGCCTGGCGTGGCGCTTCGCCTCTGTGACGCATGGGGCGAGCTGGCGCCGGCCGGCGCGGTGGCGGAGATCTGGATTGGCGGCGGCGGCGTCGCGCGCGGCTACTGGCAGCGCCCGGAGCTGACCGCCGAGCGTTTCGCGGCCCAGGACGGCCGGCGGTTCTTTCGCAGCGGCGATCTCGGCCGGTACCGCGCCGATGGCGTGCTGGAGCACTTCGGCCGCAGCGACGAGCAGGTCAAGGTGCGCGGCTTCCGCATCGAATTGGGAGAGGTGGAGGCGGCGCTGGCGCGCCATCCGGCGGTTCGCGAGGCGGTGGTGGCAGCGCTCCCCGCCGGCGGCGAGCGCGACTTCACGGGCGGCCACGGGCGCGACGCCAGACCCAGCGACCACCGTCTGGCCGCCTACGTGGTCGCGCGGCGCAACGCGCCAGACGCGGCGGCGCTTGAGCTCTGGCCGTCGATCGGCGAATACTCGGTGTATGACGAGCTCATCTACGGCGAGCTGAGCGGCGACCAGCGCCGCAACCAGCAGTATCGAGCCGCCATCGAGGGATGGGTGCGGGACAAGGTGGTGGTCGACATCGGCACCGGCGCCGACGCCGTCCTGGCCCGCGTTTGTATCGAAGCGGGCGCGCGCAAAGTCTACGCTGTCGAACAGCTCGCCGCATCCTGCGAGCTGGCGCGCGACCAGGTCGAGCAGCTGGGCCTCAGCGACCACATCGTCGTCATCCACGGCGATGCTCGCACCGTGGAGTTGCCGGAGCCGGTCGATCTCTGCATCTCCGAGATCGTCGAGGCGATCGGTGGCGCCGAAGGGGCGGCCGTCATCCTCAAGGAGGCGCGCCGCTACCTGCGCCCGGGCGGCCGCATGGTGCCGGAGCGCGCCACCTCGCTCATCGCCGGCGTCACCTTGCCGGACGACCTGATGGCGGCGCCGCGTTTCAACCGTACGCCCGGTCACTACGTGGAGAAGATTTTTGCCGAGGTCGGTCAGCGATTTGACCTGCGCCTGGGCCTGCGCCACCTACCCACGACGGCGTTGGTTTCCGACGCAGGGGTGTTCGAACTCCTCGACTTCACCCGCGGGGCGGCGGCCGAGTACAGCTTGCCTCTCCTCCTCACCGTCGAGCGTGCGGCGCGCCTCGACGGCTTCGCGGTGTGGCTGCGGCTGGAGCTGGGACAGGGCGAACGGCTGGACATCATGGAGCACCCTTCCTCGTGGTACCCGATCTTTCTTCCTGCTTTCGGCGACGGCGTCGCCGTCGAGGCCGGCGACCGCGTCGAGGCGCAATGCGGCGCCACCCTGTCGGACGACGGGCTGCATCCGGATTACTGGGTGAGCGGGCGCCTGGTGCGGGCGCACGGCGAGGAGGTCGCGATCGATTTCCACTCGCCGCACCACGGCACTGGCTATCGCACAACCCCGTTCTACGGCCGTCTGTTCGAACTGCCGGCCGGCGTGTCGGCCGCAGCTGCTACCGCCGCAGCCGCAGCGGGAGACGAGGGGAGCCTGCTCGAAGCGCTGCGCCGCCACATGCGCGCCGAGCTGCCCGACTACATGGTGCCAGCGACCTTCACGCTCCTGCCAACCCTCCCCCTGACCGCGAGCGGCAAGGTCGATCGCCGCGCGCTGCCCCTGCCGAGGGCTGCTGCGGCGCCGGGTCGGCCACCGGCCAATGCCGTCGAAGCGAGTTTGGTGGCAATCTGGCGCGACGTGCTGCGCAACTCCGACCTCGGTGTCGATGACAACTTCTTTGACCTCGGCGGCGACTCCATCCTGAGCCTCCAGATCGTCTCTCGCGCTCGTCAAGCCGGCCTGCGGATGAGCCCCCGCGACCTCTTCGAGCACCCCACGGTAGCGGACCTGGCGGTGCGGGCGGCACAGACGGCGGCCGACGGCGGTGGGACGCCGGCCGACGACCGCTCGGCGGCGCGGGTGGCGGGTCCACTGCCGCTGGTCCCTGCCCAGCACGCCTTCTTCGCCGGCCGGCCTGCGTCGCCGCACCACTTCAACCAGACTCTGCTTTTCGCGGTCGCCGCGCCACTCTCGGCCGCGCAGACCGCCCGCGCCGTCGCCGCCTTGGTCGCCGCGCACGACGCCTTTGGCCTGCGCTTCGAGGAGGGGCCGGCGGGATGGACGCAGCGCCTGATTCCGGCGGGTGGCAGGTTGCCTTTCTTCCATATCGATCTTTCGGTCCTGGCGGCACCGCGGCCGGCGCTCGAACGCGCCGCGGCAGCCCTGCAGGCGAGCCTCGATCTCGGTGGGTCCGCCGGCGAGAGCGGCGGGCCGCTCGCGGCGGCCCATTTCGATCTCGGGCCGGAGCGGCCGACGCGACTGCTGCTGGTGGTTCACCACCTGGTTGTGGATGCTGTCTCCTGGCGTATCCTGCTCGCCGACCTCGATCTGGCCTGCCGCCAGCTCGCGGCTGGGAAGGAAATCCGCCTGCCGCCGGCAGCCAGCTCCTTCCGGCGCTGGGCCGAGTGCCTTGCCGCGTACGCCCGCGAACATCCGTGGCGCGACGAGCTCGCACGCTGGACGGCCATCTTGGCAGCACCTGCAACGCCGCTGCCGCGCGGCGCTGACGGCGGTCCCAACTGCGAGGCGTCGCAGCGCACCGTCGAGGTCTCGCTTGCCGAGGAACCGACGCGCGCCCTGCTGCGCGAGGCGCCGGCCGCCTATCGTGCGCGCAGCGAAGACCTCATGCTGGCGGCGCTGGCGCTGGCGTTCGCCCGCTTCACCGGCGACCGCCGCCTGCTCGTCGAACTGGAGGCACACGGCCGCGAGGCGATCGTGCCGGGGCTCGATCTGACGCGCACCGTTGGATGGTTCACCGCGCTCTACCCAGCGGCCCTGGAGCTGACGCCGGGAGCGGCGCCGCGGGATGCCATCCGTGCCGTCAAGGAGCAGCTTCGCGCGGTACCTGGGCAGGGCTTCGGGTGGGGGCTGCTGCGCTATATGGCCAGCGGCGCCGTGGCTTCCCGCCTGGCGGCGCTGCCGGTCCCCGAGGTGAGCTTCACCTATCTCGGGCAGCTCGACCTCGCCCTGCCGCAAGACGGGGTGTTGGGTCCCGCCGATGAACAGGTGGGAGCGAGCCGCGCGCCGGAGATGCTGCGCCGCCATGCGATCGAGATCGGTGCCAGCGTCGTCGAGCGGCGATTGCAGATGAGCTTCGGTTACAGCGCCAACTTGCATCGCCGTTCAGTCGTTGAGACGCTCGCGCACGACACCCTAGCCGAGCTCACGCGGCTGATCGCGCACTGCCTGTCGGCTGGCGCCGGCGGCGCCACGCCATCCGACTTTCCGCTCGCCCGCCTCACCCAGGCCGAGGTGGATCAGCTCGTCGGCAGCGGACGCGCCGTTGTCGACATCTACCCGCTTTCGCCGCTGCAGCGCGGGCTCCTTTTCCACGGCGTCTACTCGCCCCACGTCGAGATCTACCACGAGCAGTTGATTTTCGATCTGCTCGGCGACCTCGATCTGCCAGCCTTCCACCGCGCCTGGCAGCAGCTGCTGGATCGCCACTCGGCGCTGCGCACCGCTTTTCATTGGCAAGGGCTCGCCGAGCCGGTGCAGGCGGTGGTTCGACGGCCGATTCTCCCCTGGCGCGAAGAGGACTGGCGTGCCGTGCCGGCGGCGGCTGCGGGGGCGCGGCTCGCCGCGCTGCGCGCCGCCGACTTGGAGCAAGGCTTCGTGCTTGGCGCCGCGCCGCTCATGCGGCTCATTGTGGTGCGCACCGGCGAGGCGGAGACCCGGCTGGTCTGGAGCTTCCACCACCTGCTCTTTGACGGCTGGTGCTTCTCGCTGCTGCTCCGAGAGGTGCTGGCGCTCTACGAAGCCGCACGCCGGGGTGGCACGGCACTCGCCGTCGCGGCACGGCCAAGGCCGTATCGCGATTTCATCGCGTGGCTGGCGGCGCAGGACCCGGCGCTTGCCGAAACCTTCTGGCGCCGCCGCCTGCAGGGATTCCGGACGCCGACGCGGCTGCCGTTCGACCGCCCGTCTGCGGACGCCGGTGAGCGTTCGTCCGACTACGGTGAGATCCACTCACGCTTGGCGCCGCCGCACGCTGCGGCGCTGCGCGAGCTGGCGCGCGGCCGCCAGGTGACGCTCAGCACGGTGGTCCAAGGCGCCCTGGCGCTGGCTGCCGGCCGTGCCGCGGCGTGTCGCGACGTGCTGTTCGGCGCCGTGGTGTCCGGCCGCCCGCCGGATCTGGCGGGAGTCGAGCAGATGATCGGCCTCTTCATCAACACGGTTCCGGTGCGCGCCGGCGTCGATGGACGCGAGCCTATCAGCGCCTGGCTCGCGGGACTGCAGGCGGAGCAGCTCGCCGCTGGCGCGTACGAGCATACGCCGCTCGACGCGCTGCGCGAGTGGACGGATCTGCCTGCGGGCGAGAGGCTGTTCGATATCCTCCTCGCCTTCGAAAGCTATCCCGTCGACCCGCAGCTAGGGCAGGGCCGCATCGCCGGCCTGGAGATCCGCGGCCTGGAGGTGGCGGAGCGCAGCAATTATCCGCTCACTCTGTCGGTAATACCCGGCGAGCCGATGCTGTTCAAGCTGACCTACGACCGCCGCTACGACCGGGTGACCGCGCTACGGTTCCTGGCGCGTCTGGAGCGCACTTTGGTGGAAATGGCGACAGCGCCCGAGCAGGCGGTATGCCTGGCGGGCGCTCTCGGCGCGGCGGAGCGCCAGCAGGTGCTGGTGGAATGGAGCGACACGGCCGCGGAATACGGGCGAGAGGAGTCGATCGGCAGGCGCTTCGCGCGCGTCGCGGCGTGGCGCCGGGAAGCCGTGGCGCTGGCCTGGTCGGGGGGCGAGATGCGCTACGGCGAGCTCGAAGCGCTGTCGAGCCGGCTGGCGCGCGAGCTGGCGATGCGCGGGATCGGCCGGGAGTCGGTGGTGGGCGTGAGCCTGCCGCGTTCGGCGGACCTCATTGTGGCGTTGCTTGCGGTGCTGAAAGCTGGGGCGGCGTACCTGCCGCTCGACGCTGCCGAGCCGGTCGAGCGGCTGCGCTGGATGGTGGCGGATGCCGGCGCGTCGCTGGTATTGGGCCGTGGCGCGGCGTGGGGTGGTCGGGTGAACGGCCGGGGGGCCGAATGGATGGACCTTCCGGCGCTGCGCAACGCCGCGGAAGAGAAGAGTCCGCCGTCGCAGGCGTTGCCAACCTTGCCGGCGGTCGACGGTGGGAACCTCGCCTACGTCATGTACACCTCGGGCTCGACCGGACGACCCAAGGGGGTGGAGGTGACTCATCGTGCAGTGCTGCGTCTGGCACACCCGGGAAGCTTTGCTCGGCTGGGCCCCGAGGACGTTTTCCTGCAGCACTCGCCGGTGTCTTTCGACGCCGCGACCTTTGAGATCTGGGGTGCGCTCCTGGGTGGCGGCCGGCTGGCACTCTACGAAGGGGAAGCGGCGTCGCCGGAGGAGTTGGAACGGGCGCTGACCGGGTACGAGGTGACGGTGCTCTGGTTGACGTCGGGACTCTTCCGGCTGATGGTGGACGAGCAGCCGGCAGCACTGCGCGGCGTGCATCATCTGCTCGCCGGGGGCGACGTGGTATCGCCACCGCACGCACGCCGCCTGTTGCGGGAGGTGCCCACGGTGCTGCTGATCAACGGCTACGGCCCGACGGAGGGCACGACGTTCACCTGCTGCGCGGTGGTGGAGCCGGAAGAGGTGGGCAGCCTGCCGATCGGGCGGCCCCTTGCCGGCACCACGGTGGCGGTGCTGGACCCGGAAATGCAGGCGGTGGGGGTGGGGGTGGCGGGGGAGCTGTACGTCGGCGGCGACGGACTGGCGCGAGGTTACCGCGGAGACGCCCTGCGGACAGCCGACGTGTTCGTGCCGGACCCGCGAGGGGAGGAGCGGGGTGGTCGTCTGTACCGCACCGGAGACCGCGTGCGCCACCTCGGGGACGGGCGGCTGCAATTCCTCGGACGCCTGGACGACCAGGTGAAGGTGCGCGGCTATCGGATCGAACCAGGGGAGGTGGAGGCAGCGCTGTCACGTCAGCCGCAGGTGAGCGCGGCGGCGGTGGTCGCGCGGCGGGACGGGCCTGGAGAAGCGCAGCTCGTCGCCTACGTGGTGGCGGCACCGGGCGCGACGCCCACCGGAGGCGAACTGCGGACCCGGCTGGAGCGCGAGCTGCCGGCGTATCTGGTGCCGGCGGTGGTGGTGGTTCTTGACGCGCTGCCGCTGACCACCAACGGCAAGATCGACCGGGCGGCGCTGCCGGCGCCGGGGACGGTTGCCGGTGCGCCGGCGGGCGCCTTCGCCGGTGGTGCGGCGCGCGCCGCGGTCGCGCCGCCGCGCGGGCCGGTCGAAGAGCGACTGGTGGCGATCTGGAGCGAGGTGCTGGGTCGCGGTCCGGGCCAGCCGATCGGTATCCACGACGACTTCTTCGCCCTCGGCGGTGACTCGATCGTCAGTCTGCGGATCGTCGCCCGAGCTCGCCAAGCCGGTATGGCGCTCACGCCGCGGCAGCTTTTCGAACATCCGACGATTGCCGAGTTGGCTTCCGAGGTGGGCAGCCTGGCGCCGCCGGAGGACCAGGGCGAGGTTACCGGCGACGTTCCTCTCACCCCGATCCAGACCTGGTTTTTCGACCAGAACTCGCCCGCGCCGCACCATTTCAACCAGACGCTCCTCTTCGCGCCGCTCGCGCCGCTCGCGATGCCTGCGCTGGCGCGGGCGCTGACGGCGCTCCTCTCCCATCACGACGCCTTGAGACTGTGTTACCAACATCGAAGCACGGGGTGGCGGCAGGCGATCGCGCCGCTCACGGCGACGGCCCTGCCTCTCTGCCAGCTCGATCTGTCAGCGTTGCCGGCGGCGTTGCGATCGGACGCCCTCAAGGCCGCCTCCGCGGCGCTCCAGGCCAGCTTCAACCTCGGGCGGCCGCCGCTCGTGCGAGTGGCGTGGTTCGACCTCGGCCGCGACGCTGACCAGGGAGGTGGCGGCCGCCTGCTGCTGGCGCTCCATCACCTCGTGGTGGATGTGGTCTCGTGGCGCATTCTGCTCGAGGATCTCGAGCTTGCCTACACCCAGACGGTCGCCGGGCAGGCGGTGGCCTTGCCAGCCAAGACTACCTCGTTCAAGCGTTGGAGCGAACGGCTGGCCGAACACGCCGGCAGCACGCTTCCGGCGGCAGCGCAGTGGACGGCGGCGGCAGAGGACGTCCCGGCCGGCAGCCTGCGCGAGGACGGGCCCGGCGGGCCGGACACCTTCGCGTCGGTGGCCGCCCTGGGCGTCGAACTACCGGCCGGCGAGACCGAGATCCTGGTGCGGGACGCAGCGCCGATCTACCGCATGCGCCCCGACGAGCTGGTGCTCACCGCCCTGGCGCTCGCCTGGAGCCGTAGCCACGGTGCCGTGCGCCTGCGCGTCGAGATCGAGCGCCACGGTCGCGACGTGGTGATGCCCGGCGTCGACCTGTCGCGCACCGTCGGTTGGTTCACCGCCCTTGTCCCGGTGACTCTGGAGCTGCCCCCTGGTGCCGGCGCCGGGACGGCGATCCGGCAGATCAAGGAACGCCTTCGCGCCGCGCCCGCTGGTGGACTGGGACACGGCCCGCAGCGCGCCGGCGGTGAAGTCGGGGCACGCCCGGCCGCCCAGTCTCCCGCTGCCATCGGCTTCAATTATCTCGGCCAGCTCGACCTGGTCCTCCCCCCCTCGGCTCTCCTGGCGCCGGCCGGCGAGGAGGTCGGGGCGGCGATAGCGCCTGCCATGGCGCGGCCACATCCGATGGAGCTGACCGCCGGTGTGGTGGGCGGCTGCCTGCGCCTTGACTGGACCTACGGCTCCTGCCGCCATCGCCGGCAGACGATCGCCGCCCTGGCGGAAGGGTGCCTCGCGGCGCTGCGCGAACTGATCTCCCACTGCTTATCGCCGGAGGCGGGCGGCGCCACGCCGTCGGACTTCCCGCTGGCGCACATCGATCAGGACGCCCTCGACCGCTTGGAGGGTGCGGGCGGCGCGATCGAAGACCTCTATCCGCTTTCGCCCCTGCAGCAGGGGCTGCTTTTCGATAGCCTCGCCTCGCAACGCGGTCACACCTACTTCGAACAGTACACACTCGCCTTTTCCGGCGATCTCGACGCCGCAGCCTTCATGCGGGCGTGGCAGCGGGTGGTGGATCGCCACCCCGTACTGCGCACCAGCTTCCATTGGGAGCGCCTCGACGAACCGTTGCAGCGGGTGCACGGCGCGGCCGCGTTGCCCTGGCAGAGCCTCGACTGGAGCGGCGCCAGCGCTGCCGAAGTACGCCGCCGGCTCGACGAGCTGCGCGGCGCCGACCGCGCGCAGGGCTTCGACCTCAGCCGCCCGCCGTTGATGCGCGGCACGTTGGTGCGGACCGGCGAGCGCGAGGCGCGCTTCGTGTGGAGCTTTCACCACCTGCTGCTCGACGGATGGTGCTTCGCGCTGATCTGGCAGGAGGTCTTTGCGCTCTACGAGGCCGACCGCCGAGGTGAGGTGGCGGAGCTGCCACGGCGCCGCCCCTATCGCGACTACATCGCCTGGCTGCAGCGCCAGGACTTCGCCGCGGCCGAGCGCTATTGGCGTGCGAACCTCGCGGGCTACGAGCCGGTGGAGATCGGCTTCGACTCCGACGCCGGCACCGCAGGCAGCGGAGCGGGAGACGAGGCCGCGGTGGAGGCGTTCGCCGAGCGGCAGCTGACGCTGCCGGCAGTGCTCACCGCCGCGCTGCAAGCGATGGGCGCGGCGCGCCACCTCACCCCCGGCACTCTCGTCCAGGCGGCCTGGGCACTGTTGCTGGCGCGCTGGACCGACCGCGAGGAGGCGTGCTTCGGTGCCGTGGTCTCCGGCCGGCCGCCGGAGATCCCGGGCGTCGATGCGATGATCGGACTGTTCATCAATACCCTGCCCCTGCGCATCGAGATTGACGGCGCGCAGCCCCTCGATGACTGGCTGCGGCGCCTGCAGTCGCAGGCCATCGAGATGCGCCAGTTCGAGCACTGCCGGCTGGTAGACGTCCAGCGTTGGGGTGGCCTGCCGGCCGGCGCCGCGCCGTTCAGCAGTTTGCTCAGCTATCAGAACTATCCGTTCGAGGTCCGCCCGGATGATGACGGCCTTGCGGTGACCGGCTTGGAGGTCGCGGCGTCGAACCGCTTTCCCCTGGTGCTCGTGGTGGTGCCCGGGCAACGGCTGCTGCTGCGCTTGCGACACGACCGCCGCCACGATGGACCCAAGGTGGAGCGGCTGCTCGGCCAGCTGCAGAGCCTGCTTGCAGCCTTTGCCGATGTCGACCTCGGTGGCGTCTCACGGAGCGCCGCGGTGCCTCTGGCCGCCCTGCCGCTGCTCAGGCCCGCTGAAAGCCACCAGATCCTTACGGAGTGGAACGCCACGGCGCCCGGCGCCGTGGCGGCGGATGACGCCGCCGCCGTCTGCGTACACCGGCTTTTCGAGCGCTGGGCGCGGCTCACCCCCGACGCGCCGGCCGTGGTGTTCGAGAACGAGCGGCTTACCTACGGCGGGCTCGATCGGCTGGCGAACGGCTGGGCCCACCACCTGCGGCGGCTGGGCGTCGGTCCCGAGACGGTGGTCGGCCTGTGCTGCGAGCGCTCACTGGCCATGATCGTGGGTATGTTCGCTGTGCTCAAGGCGGGAGGCGCCTACCTGCCTCTCGAACCCGCCTTGCCGGCCGAGCGTCTGAAATTCATGATGAGCGCGGCCGGCGCCGAGCTGGTGCTTGGCGAAGGCCGGCTCGCCGCCACGTTCGACGAGCTGCCGGGTGGCCATGGGGTCCGTTTCCTCGCCCTCGAAACCGACGCCGGCAGCGGAGTGCCATCGCCTCGCGGCATGGCACCCTCCTGCGGAGTGAGCGCCGGCAACCTCGCCTATGTCCTCTTCACCTCAGGCTCGACCGGCCGGCCCAAAGGCGTGGCGGTCGAACATCGCCAGCTCGCCGCTTATCTCTCGGGCATCGTGCCGCACCTCGGAGCGGCGGGCGCGGGCGGCAGCTTCGCGACCGTCTCCACTTTTGCCGCCGACCTTGGCAATACGGCGGTCTTTCCGGCCCTCACCGGCGGCGGCTGCCTCCACGTCATTGCGCGCCCGCGCCTCCAGGATCCGGCGGCGATGGCCGAGGTCATGGCCGGCGAAGCAATCGAGGGTCTGAAGATAGTGCCCTCCCACCTCGCCGCCCTGCTCGCCGGCGCGGAGCCCGCGGCAGTGCTGCCGTCTCGATGTCTGGCGCTCGGCGGCGAGGCGCTGTCGTGGGAGCTGGCCACGCGGCTGGACGTGCTGGCGCCAGCCTGCCTCAAGCTCAATCACTACGGTCCGACCGAAACCACGGTCGGCGTTGCCACCTATCGTTGGACGGCGGGCGAGCGGCGGCCGGCGGCGCGCACGGTGCCGATCGGGCGACCGCTCGCCGGCGCACGCGCCTACGTGCTCGACCGTGATGCGCGACCGGTACCGCTAGGAGCCGACGGCGAGCTGTACCTCGGCGGCGGCGGCCTGGCTCGCGGCTACATCGGTCGTCCTGACCTTACCGCCGAGCGTTTCGTGCCGGAACCCTTTGGCGATCGCCCGGGAGGAAGGCTCTATCGCACCGGCGATCGGGTGCGCCTGCTGGACGATGGCAATCTTGAGTTCCGTGGCCGGGTAGATTCCCAGATAAAGGTGCGTGGCTACCGCGTCGAGCCTGCCGAAATCGAGGCCGTTCTGTGCCGTCATCCGGCGGTACGCCGGGCGGCGCTTGTGGCCCGCGAGGACCGGCCCGGCGACCGACGCCTGGTGGCCTACGTCGTGCTCGCGCCCGGCGCCGCGGCGGGTGGCGACGCCGGCCTGATGCTGCGCGCGTGGGCGGGTTCGGAGCTTCCCGAATACATGATTCCCGAAACGGTCGTCGTGCTCGATGCCATGCCGCTGACGCCCAACGGCAAGCTCGATCGGACCGCCCTGCCGGAGCCGGGAACGGCGCCGATCGGCGCTGAGCAGGTGGCGCCCCGCGACCTGATGGAGCTGCGCCTCGTCACGCTCTGGCAGGAGCTGCTCAAGGTACGACCAATCGGCGTGACGCAGGACTTCTTCGCTCTCGGTGGCAACTCCATGGATGCGGTGCGGCTGCTGGCCCGCCTGCACAAGCAGTTCGGGCGCCGCCTGTCGATCGCGCGGCTGGTCGAGGGCTCGACCGTCGAGGGATTGGCGGTGCTGCTGCGCCGGGAGGAGAGGCAGCCAGCCTCGTCCCTCGTGCCGCTGCAGCCGCGCGGCTTCCATCGTCCGCTGTTCTGCGTCCAACCTTCGGGAGCGCTCTGCTATCTCGACCTCGTGCGCTGCCTGCCGGCCGACCAGCCGGTCTACGGCCTGCAAGCAGCGGCCGTCGGCGGGGGGGAGAGCGCGGCGCCGGCGACGGTGCCGGAGATGGCCGCCCGCTACCTCGCGGCGCTGCGCGACGTGCAGCAGGCGGGTCCTTATCGCCTCGCCGGCTGGTCGATGGGCGGCTCGGTGGCCTACGAGATGGCGTGCCAGTTGACGGCCGCCGGCGAAGCCGTCGAGCTGTTGGCGCTGATCGATTCGCGGGTGGTGCAGGAGGCCGAGCGCCGGGAGGAAGTGGACGAGAATCGGCTGGTCGAAAACCTCGCCATGGAAATGAACCTGCCGCTCTCCGATCTCGGTTGCGCCTGGGGAGAGGCGGTCGGGCAGGGACTCGACGCGCAGCTAACGCTCCTTTTCCTGCATGCCAAACGGCTCGGGCTGCTGCCGCCGGATCTCGATATGGCGCAGATCCACCAGCACTTTTCCCTATTGCGATACCAAGGCATTGCGATTCGCACCTACCTGCCGCGGACTTACCCGGGACGCCTCTTGCTTTTGCGGGGCAGCGAACGGCCGGGGCCGGCAGGCGGCGATCCGAGCCTGGGGTGGAGTGCGCTTGCAGCCGGCGGTGTCGAGATCCGGAAGATTCCTGGCGACCATTTCACATTGCTCAAACCACCGAACGTCCAAACCTTGGCGGACGCCCTCGTGGCAGCCCTCGCGGCCTGCGGCGCGGACGACGTCAGTGAAGGCGGCTAGGCCATGACGCAACACCCGCTTGTACCCTCGAATCAACCGCCGGTTTTCGATGCGGTCGAAACCGGCTTTCTCTCCGTGGCGGCGGCCTTGCCGCTCGTTTGCCAGCCGCGACGGCCCGACCTCGACGCCTTCGCGTGGGCCGGTGCGCATCTTTCCGGCCTGCACGCCGCGTTGCGGCACTACGGAGCCATCCTCTTCCGCGGTTTCGACGTGCCATCGGTCGCCGCCTTCGAGCGTCTGGCCGGCACCTTCTGCCCCGATCTCTTCGGCGATTACGGCGATCTGCCACGCGAAGCGCTCGGGGAGAAGGTCTATGAATCGACTCCATACCCTGCCGACAAGACGATCCTGTTTCACAACGAAAGCTCGCATCTCCATCGTTGGCCGGAGAAACAGTTTTTCTTCTGCGTCATACCGGCGCGCGAGCGCGGCGAGACGCCTATTGTCGACTGCCGCGACCTTTTCCGCCGCCTCGATTCCCCGGTGGCGCGCCAGTTCGAGGAGCGCAAATTGATGTATGTCCGCAACTTCGTCGAGGGCCTCGACATGCCATGGCAGAAATTCTTCCGCACCTCCGACCGCCGAGCGGTCGAGGTGTCCTGCTCCGCCGCTGGCATGGAGGCTGAGTGGACCGATGACAACGGGCTGCGGCTGCGGCAGATCGCACCGGCGGTGATTCGCCATCCGCGCACCGGCGAGAAGTGCTTCTTCAATCAGATCCAACTCCATCATGTGTCCCAGCTCGATCCCGAGTTGCGCGAATCGCTGCTCGAGATTTACGGTGAGCAGGGGCTGCCGCGCAACGTTTTCTACGGCGACGGATCGCCGATTCCCGACGCGCTGGTCGCCGAGCTGCAAGATCTCTACTGGCAGGCCTCCGTGGCTTTTCCATGGCAAAAGGGAGACGTCTTGATGGTCGACAACATGATGATTGCCCACGCCCGTAATCCTTTCGTCGGCCCGCGCAAGATAGTGGTTGCCATGGGCGAGCTGGTCGGCATCGCCGACATCGGTTGAGGAGCATCCATGTGGCAAGACTTCCGGTACGCGCTGCGTCTCCTCGGCAGGAATCCGCTGTTCACCCTCATGGCGACCCTCTCGCTGGCGATCGGCATCGGTGCCAACAGCGCCATCTTCAGCGTCGTCGACGCGGTGCTGCTGCGCCCGCTGCCGGTTGCCGACCCGCGCAGCCTGGCCGTGATCTACAGCGGTCCACCCGACTCGCGGTACGACCCATCCTCCTATCCGGACTTCCTCGATTTCCAGGCTCAAAATCACTCTTTCAGCGGCCTCGTTGCCCATAGTCCCCTGCTGGTCAGCTACACCAACGGCGATCGCTCCGAGCAAATCCTCGGCGAGATCGCGACGGCCGACTATTTTCAAGTGCTGGGTATCCCGATTTCGCGCGGTCGCGGCTTCGTGGCCGAGGAAGACCAGGGGCCGGGCGCGCATCCGGTGGTGGTCGTCAGCGACAGCTTCTGGCGGCGGCGCCTGGACGCCGCGCCGGATGCGGTCGGGCGCCTGCTCAAGCTCGACGGTCACGACTTCCGCATCATCGGCATCGCTCCGGCGAGCTTTCGCGGTCTGACGGTCGGTGTCGTGACCGACCTTTGGGTGCCGATAAGCATGGCCGATCAGGTGGCCGCCGATCGGCCGGGAGTCCGTACCCGCCGCGACCGGCACTGGCTGCAGATCATGGGCCGCTTGCGTCCAGGCACCCGCTTGCCGGCAGCGCAGACCGATCTCGGTCTCATCGCCAGCCGTCTCGCCGCCGAGTATCCAGACTCGAACCGCGGCCACGGCGTGGCCGTGCTGGCGGCGAGCAGCGTCGTGGTGCATCCCGAGGCCGATGCCGCAGTCTTCGGCGCCGCGGGCCTCCTCGGCTTGGTGGTCGGCGCGGTGCTGCTGATCGCCGCCGCCAACGTCGCCAACCTGCTGCTGGCACGGGCTTCGGCAAGACGCCGCGACATCGCGATCCGGCTGGCGATCGGCGCCAGCCGGCTGCAGCTCATCCGTCAGCTCCTGGTCGAGAGCGTCCTCCTGGCACTCCTTGGGGGCGGCGCCGGGCTGCTGCTCGCCGCCTGGGTGCTGGCGCTCCTGGTACGCTTCCGGTTGCCGCTGCCGATCTCGGTGACACTCGAGATCGGCATCAGCTCGCATGCGCTGGTCTTTACTTTCGGGCTTGCGCTGCTGACCGGTGTGCTGTGCGGGTTGGCTCCGGCTCTCGTCAGCTCGCGGCCGCGCCTGGTCGCCGAGATCAAGGATGACGTCACGGCCGCGGGCGGCCGGCGGCGGCGTTTCGGCTTGAGCAATCTCCTGGTCATCGCGCAGGTCGCCGTGTCGCTGCTCCTGCTCATCGGCGCCGGCCTGTTCGTGCGCAGCCTGGAGAGCGCCCAATCGATCGATCCCGGCTTTCGTATTACGGATGTGGCGCTGGCGACTGCGCAGCCGGCAGTCACCGGCTACGACGAGACGCGGGTCCGCGCGTTCTACCATGAGCTCGCGCGGCGAGCCGCGGCGCTGCCGGGAGTACAGGCGGTCGCCATGACCGACTGGGTGCCGCTGACGCTCGGTTTCAAGACCAAGAAGATCGCTGTCGAAGGCAGCGGCGGCGAGCCGATGGTCGGAACGGCGGGCGGCACAGGTCCCGGCGCCGGCGTCGAGGTCGACAGCGCGGTCGTCGAGCCGGGATACTTCAAGGCGCTCGCCATTGCGCTGCTGCGTGGCCGCGACTTCAATGAGACCGATCGGGCGACGAGCCCACGGGTTGCCGTCATCGACGAGACCATGGCCAGCCACATGTGGCGCGGCCGCGACCCGCTCGGGGCGCGATTTCGGCTGGTGGCGGGACCGGCGGGGTGGGTCTCGGTGGTGGGCGTGGTGCGCGACAGTAAGGTGCGCAGCCTTGGGGAGGCCCCGCGGCCCTACTTCTACCTGCCGTTCGCGCAGAGCTATTCACCGTCCATGACCCTGTTGCTGGTGACCGCGGGCGCGCCGGAGGCGGTGTTGCCGGCGGTGCGGCGCGAGGTGGCTGCGCTCGATCCTAACGTGCCGATCGCCGAGGCCACGACTCTCGCGCAGCACCTGCAGCTCTCGCTGTTCCCCGCCCGGGTTGCCGCGCTGTTGCTCGGGCTGTTCGGCCTCGTCGGCCTGCTGCTCGCGGCGGTCGGCCTGTACGGCGTCGTCTCCCAGTCGGTCGCCCGGCGCACCCGCGAGATGGGAATCCGCCTCGCCCTCGGCTCCCAGCGCGGCGAGCTCCTGGCAAAGCTGACCATGGAAGGCATGGTGCTGGTTGGTATCGGCGTCGGCATCGGGCTGGCCGCCGCCTACGCCAGCTCGCAAGTGCTGGCCTCCCTGCTCTTCGGCATCAGTGCCGTCGACCCGCTCACCTTCACTGGCGTGCCGCTGATGCTGCTCCTGGTGGCTCTCCTCGCGACCCTGGTGCCGGCGTGGCGGGCGATGCGGATCGACCCGGTCAAGAGCCTGCGCGCCGGCCAATGAGGCAAGACAAGACATGAGCAACCTTGCGGCCGTCGAAGCGGCATTGGCGTGTCATCCAGAGGTTGCCGAGGCGGTGGTGGCGGCGTCCGGCAGGGTGGGTGAGGCGGGCAAGGAAGGCACCTGGGCTTGGATTGTGCGGCGTGACGCGGCCCGCTGCGGCCCGCCGCACCGCCTTCCCTGTGGGCTCACGGTCTTCCAGCTCAATCAGAACGAAACCGATCACCTCTACCGCCAGATCTTCGAGGATCTCATTTACCTCCGCCACGGAATCGCCCTTCCCGACGACGCCTGCATACTCGACATCGGTGCGAACATCGGGCTGTTCACGCTCTTCGCACACTCCTGCTGCGAGCGAGCACGCGTCGTCGCTTGCGAACCCAGTCCCCATGCCTTCGAGCGGCTGCGACGCAACGCCGAACGCTACGGCCTCGCGGTCGTGGCCGAGCCGTGCGCGGTCTTCGACCGCGAGGGGATGGCGCCCTTCAGCGTCTATCCCCGCGCCTCCGTCATGTCGGGACTCTTCGTCGATCCGGCGGCGGAGGAGCGGCTGTTTCGCACTTTCGCCGGCGAGCAGCTGCGAGAGGAGGGGGACCGGGAGATCATCGCCGCCGCCATCGACGAAATGGCCGCGGGCCGCTTCGCCGTCGAGGTCGTTGAAAGGCCCCTGCGAACGGTTTCGAGCATCTTGCGCGAGCGGGCCATCGCACGCGTCGACCTGCTCAAGATCGATGCCGAAAAGAGCGAGCGTGAGGTGTTCGCCGGAATCGCGGAGGATGATTGGCCGAAGATCCTCCAGGTTACCGCCGAGGTGCACCGCGACGATTGGGTCGCCGAGATCACAGCCCTCCTTGCGGCCCGTGGCTTCACCGTCGCCAGCGAGCAGGATTCAACGATGCGCGATACCGAAATCCACCACCTCTACGCGCGCCGCACCCGGCCCGAGGATGGCAGGGTCTGGCATGAGCGCCCCTGGCGCACCCTCGTGCCCGCCGCACCGCCTCCGCCCCTGGCGACCCTCGACGCGCTGCGCGACTCCTTGCGCGAGCTCATCTGGCGCACCCTGCCCGGCGCCCCAGTTCCGGCCGGCTTCACCTTCCTCGACCGCCTGCCGCGGCTTGCCGGCGGCAAGGTCGACCGCGCCGCCCTGCCGCAGCCCTGAGCCTAAGGACTCTGGTCCGTAAGCCCCCGAAGACGGATCTGCGCCCGGTAGCGGACCTCGCCGCCGAGAGTCCGGAGCTTGGAAAGCGTTGCCATGATGCGCTCCTCCGTACCCCGAACCGGGCAACTTGCGGCGGCAGTGTGCCATGAGTGCACCTTGGGCCATCTGGTCGGGTGCCGAAGCACCCGGCCTGCCCGAGGGGGGCAAGCCTAAGTAACTGATATTGTGGGGTTTATTTGGCTTGCTTCTGGAGCCGGCACCCGGATTTGAACCGGGGACCTACGGTTTACAAGACCGTAGCTCTACCCCTGAGCTATGCCGGCCTGGGGGGAGGATAGCAAATCGCGGAGGGCTGGCGGCCGTTGGAGGCTGCTTTGGCGGCGCGGCTTTGGGAGGCCCTTGTCGCGGTGGGGGGCGCTGGCAGCGGCGGATGTTGGTTGCAGCGGTTCTGGCATCAGCGGATGGCGGAGTGGATGAGCCAGACGAGGATGGCGGGGATGCCTAGCAGGAGGGCGGCCATGATGAGCCAGGCGCTCAGGTAGGCGAAGTTGAGGGTGTAGCCGATGCCGAAGCGCTTTTCCACCCAGAGGGCGGGGTCGTCGGGGTTGTAGTAGAAGACGCCTCCTTTCCAGCAGGAGTCGGGGGTGCGGTCGCCGATGGGGGGCGGGACGGAGGCTCCGGGATGCGGGGGCGCGGCATGGACCAGGCGCGAGCCGCCCTGGCCCATGCTGGCCAGGATGAGGGCGAAGAGGATGACCAGGATGCCGGAGCCGAGGGTGAGGCCGACGACCATGGGGGGATTGAGGGGGCGCCAGGTGGGGGTGTCCCAGAGGGGGAGGAAGGCGGCTCCGATGGCGGACAGGGTGGCCTGGTAGGCGGCGGCGAGCAGGAGCCAGCCGATGGCGCGGCGGAAGCGGCGCTCGGCGTGGCCTGGCGCGCCGGTGACTTGGATGGGGCGTGTGCGGCGCTGCATGAGGAGGGCGGTGAGCAGGACGGTGGTGGTGATCAGGAGGCCGACCAGCAGGGGGCTGAAGACTCCCATGGTGGTGCGCGACGACCAGCCGTTGGGGCGGCCGTCCAGGCCCCAGTGGATCGGGTAGCGCTGCGGCAGGGTGTCCCAATGGGTCTGGAGGTAGATCGCGGCGGCGGCCAGCAGGACGTAGGGTCCGAGGTGGAGGCTGCCGCCTCCGGGCAGGCCGGCGCCGCCACGGGGCGCGATGTCGGCTTCGCGGAGGGTGGTGGGGACGGTGGAGTGGGGCAGGACCCAGTGCCGGGCGCCGGCGTAGGCGGCGTAACCGCCCAGGATCTGCCAGGCGGTGCCTAGAAGGCTGCCCAGCGGGGCGCTGACGTTGCGCAGGCCGAAGACGATGCCCAGGGCGATCAGGGTGTTGACGGCGATCCACAGGCGGTAGCGCCGCACGACGCCGCGGCCTTCCGGGGTGGTGCGGAGCCAGGGCTGCACGGTGACCCCGAAGAAGAGATCGGGGCGGGTGAGGTGGGGGGTGATCCAGGCCATGAGGCCGATGAGGGCTGGGGGGAGGGCCAGCGCCAGGGTGAGGGTGTTGCCTGCGCTCAGGTCCATCTGGGGACTCCTTGGCGAAGGGAGGTGGCGGTCTGTTCGAGCTTGCCGGCGACCGTGGCGCGGGGGATTCCGGCGGCGACGGCGTTGGCGATCACGTCTTCGAGCCGGCGGGCGAAGGTGGCTCCGGCTTCGGGGCCGGGGGACGGCGGCTCGCGCTCCAGGACGGTGGCGCCGCGGCCGCGCCGGAGGTCGAGCCAGCCCTGGGCGGCCAGTTGGCGGTAGGCCTCGGCGACGGTGTTGTGGTGCACGCCCAGGTCCATCGCCAGCTGGCGCACGGTGGGGAGGTGGGTACCGGGAAGGAGCTCGCCGGCGACCAGGAGCGCTCGCAGGCCGCTGGCGATCTGCTCGTAGGCCGGGGTCGCGGCGGCCAGGTCGATCCTCAGGCTCGGCATCCTCCTCACTGTACATTGTACACAGACAGCATACAAGTGGCTGCCGGGGCGGAGTCCGCTGCCGGGGCGGAGTGGCCGGGCCGCTCCCGTGGATTGATCGCACTTCGTTGAATAGGGGAACGCCGGCGGGCAGCGACCTGGCTGGCGCAGTCCTTTTCCTTCAACGATCTTCCGGAGTGGAGGCTTTGGCTATGAGAACCCTTGGCGGTGCGATGGGTGTGGCAGGTGCGTACGGCGCGGGCGTGGCGGCGCTGGCGGTGGTTTTGGCGGCTGCGTGGACGGCGCCGGCGATGGCGTCGGGCGCGGCGACGCCCTACCAGGTCACCGCGACGGTGGCGGTGCAGGATGGGCCTTTGACGCGCACGGAGCTGACGGTGAGCACGGGGAGCGGGCCGCTGGACAGGTTCAAGATGGTGCGGGTGGCGGCGAGCGACCCCCATGCAAACTTTGTGGGCTCGTTGTTGCTGGTGCCGCCGCTGGGCACGACGTTCAACTTTTACGAGCAGCGCGACCAGTTCAATACGTTTGGCAGCGCGATGACGGAGTTCTTCGCCTTGCGCGGTTTCGACGTCTATGGCTATTCGCCGCGCTACGAGGGGATCCCGGCGGGGACTTGCGAGGCGGGCGCCATCGACTGCTCGGCGATGAAGGGGTGGGGGATGCAATCGATCGTGGACGACGTGACGTTCGTCCGCTCGCAGATTTCGGTGCTGCACCCCGGTGCCAAGGTGGTGATCGGCGGCCTGTCGCTGGGCTGCCTGTCGACGATCTCGGTGGTGAACGCGCATCCCGGCGACTATGTTGGCGCGGTGACGTGGGAAGGGTTGATGTACAGCGCCAATGCGCAGGTGCGGGCGCTGGACCAGGGGTATTGCTCGGCGTTGCAGGCGCAGCTTGCCGCCAACGTGTTCTATGACGGCGTGGACGAAAACGTTTTGAAACAGGTGATGGAGCTGTCGCGCGTGACGCCGGGCGGTCTGACGCCGAATCCGCTGTTCCCGCCCAGCTTGACCAATCACCAGACGATGGTGGCGGCGGTGAGCACGCCGACGCCGGGGCCGGCCAGCATGACGGTGCCCAACGAGATACTGATCGCCGGCGACCTGGCGCAGGACCGGCTGCTGTTCGCGTCGGAGCCGCGGGTGTACGAAAACGTTTCGCGGTTCACCAGCTATGCGCCGGTGGCGCTGCTGGCGGACGTCACCTGTTCGATCGCCGGCGAGCAGAGCCAGTTCACCTCCAACCTGGGGCAGTTCAAGGCGCCGCTGCTGGCAATCGGCGGCGGCCACGCCTTCGGGGCTTACATGAGCGACCAGATCGGGCTCTTCGGTTCGGCGCAGAAAACATTTCTGTTGCAGCCTGATTTCGGCCACGTGGATCACTACATGACGCCGCTGCACCTGCAGTACGTCGAAGAACCGATCCTCGCCTTCCTGCTGGGAGTGTTCGCCAGGTAGGGACATGCGCACGGCGGCCGCGGCGCGTGGAGTTGCCGCCGGCCGCCGGGTGTGATTTTGTACGCGGATGCGACCCTCCGCGCTGGTCCTTGCCGCCGCCTGTTTCGCGGGCTCCGCCTCGCTCGCCGCCGCCGCCGCGCATGCCGACGACCTGCCGGCCCTGGCGCGTGACATCTGGGCCTGGCGGGCTGTCGGGCAACCGATCAATGCCGACGACATCCCCCGCATCGAGCGGCCGGCCGGTTGGGCGCCGGACTGGTCGGCGGCGGCGGTGGCCGCGCGGCGCCAGGCGCTGGCCGGCTTCGAGGCGCGCTGGCACGCGCTGGCGGACGCCGGCCGGCCGGTGGCGGCGCAGGTGGACTATCGGCTGCTCGGGTCGGTGTTGGCGCGCGTGCATTGGGAGCTGGACGCGGTCCGCCTGTGGCGCCGCGACCCCGGCTTCTACGTGGCGCAGACCCTGGGGGCGCTGGTGGACGCCTTGTTGCCGCCGCCGCCTTTTTCGCCGCCGCGCGGCCGCGACGTGCTGGCGCGCCTGGCGGCGTTCCCGCGCGTGCTGGCGGACGGCCGCGCCAACCTGGATCGGATCGTGCCGCCCTTCGCCCAGCTGGCCCTGGACAACTTGCAGGACGTCGGGCCGCGCCTCCGCCAGGCGATGACGGCGCTGGCGCCGCTGCTGGACGCCGAAAGCCGCGGCCGGCTCGACGGCGCCACGGAGACGGCGGTCGCGGCGCTCGCGTCGTACCGCGCGTGGCTCGCCTCCACGTCCACTCCCGGCGCAACCTCGACGCCCCCCACCCCCTCGACGCCCTCCGCGCCCTCGACAACCTCCACACCCTCCAGGCCATCCGACATCGCGGTCGGCCGCGACGCCTACCTCTTCTATCTCCACAAGGTCGCGCTGCTGCCGTTCACGCCGGAGCAGATCCTGGCCATGGGCCGGCAGGAGTGGGCGCGCACGGTGGCGGCGGAGGCGTTGGAAAGCCGGCGCAACCGCGGCGTGGCGGAGCTGCCGATCTTCGCCACGCAGCAGGCGCAGATCGACCGCGCCCGCGTCGATGAGGTGGCCATCCGTGGCTACCTGGACCAGAAAGGCATCCTGACGGTGCCGGCCTGGATGCCGCCCTATGCCTACCGTGCCATGCCGGCGTATCTCGACCCGCTGGCTGACTTCGGCGAGGGCACCAACTTCCCGTTCACGCCGCAGCCCGGCCAGGAATCGACGCGCTACGTCCCCCGGCCGTCGCCGCGGCTGGGCTACTTCGCCCTGTCGATGGCGCGGGACCCGCGCGCCGACATGGTGCACGAGGGCATTCCCGGTCACGGCTTCCAGCTCGCCCTGTCGCGCCGGCACGAGGACCCCATCCGCCGCCATTGGTACGACTCCGGCGCCAACGAGGGCCTGGGCTTCTACGCCGAAGAGATGATGCTGCAGATGGGGCTGTTCGACGACAGCCCGAAGACGCGGGAGATGATCTGGAACTACGCCCGCCTGCGGGCGCTGCGCGTCGAAGTCGACGTCCGCCTGGCGCTCGGCACCTTCACCATCGACCAGGCGGCGGACTACCTGCGCACCGCCGTGCCGATGGATGCCGCCACCGCCCACGCCGAAGCGGCGTCGTTTGCCGTCGCTCCCGGCTTTGCCATCGGCTACCAGATCGGCAAGCTGCAGATCGTCAAGCTGCTGGCCGAAGCCCGCCGCCGCCAGGGCGACGCCTTCGACCTGCGCGCCTTCGACGATTTTGTCTGGCGCAACGGCAACGTCCCCCTGGCGCTCCAGGCCTGGGAGCTGCTCGGCCTGCGCGACGACCTGGCAATCCTCGACGGCGACTGACCGCGCCACAGCGTCACGGACGGGGGCGCGGTCATGGAGCTGTCTCCCCGTCGTAACCGAAATGCCGCTTCCGCCTGGCTATACTGCGCCCGCTCCATCTCACTTGTAAGAAAGGGCTACGCACGATGACCACGGCGGCACCCACTGCAGCTCCGTCAATTCTGGAAGCAAAACTGGCCAACAGCAAGGCGGGCAAGATCGGCGGCTGGGTCTTCGCCGTGGGCCTGATCATCGGCCTGCTGTATGCGGGGGCGCATCTCATCGCCGACCTTTCGCACGTGAAGACCTATTCGGCCTTTCCTTTCGTCCTGCTGGGCGTGGCGCTGCTGATCGCCCTGGCGTTCGAGTTCGTCAACGGCTTCCACGACACCGCCAACGCAGTCGCGACGGTGATCTATACCCACTCGCTGGACCCCCACATGGCGGTGGTCTGGTCGGGCGCCTGGAACTTCATCGGCGTCCTGACCTCGACCGGCGTGGTGGCCTTCGGCATCATCTCGCTGCTGCCGGTCGAGCTCATCCTGCAGGTGGGCAGCGGCTCCGGCTTCGCCATGGTGTTCGCCCTGCTGGTGGCCGCCATCATGTGGAACCTGGGCACCTGGTTTCTGGGCCTGCCCGCCTCCAGCTCGCACACGCTGATCGGCTCGATCATCGGCGTCGGCATCGCCAACCAGCTGATGGCGCCGCGCACCGGCACCAGCGGTGTCGACTGGGGGCAGGCCGCCAACATCGGCAAGAGCCTGCTGCTGTCGCCGCTGGTCGGCTTCGTCGCCGCTGCGCTGCTGCTGATGCTGTCCAAGCTGCTGATCCCCAAGCCGGAGCTGTACGCCGCGCCCAAGGGGACCGAGCCGCCGCCGTTCTGGATCCGCTGCCTGCTCATCCTGACCTGCACCGGCGTCAGCTTCGCCCACGGCTCCAACGACGGCCAGAAGGGCATGGGCCTGATCATGCTCATCCTGATCGGCACCGTTCCCACCGCCTACGCCTTGAACCACGCGGTCAGCCCGCGCGACACGCAGGACTTCATCGCCGTCTCGGCGACCACCTCGGAAACGCTCAGCCATCACCTGACTCCGGGCGCCAACATCGCCGATCCGCGGGAAGACCTGACCGACTACGTGCGCACCAAGGAGTTCAAGCCGGCGACCATGCTGGCGCTGCGCCAGATGGTCAACGAAGTCGGCAACGAGATGGCGATCTACAAGGACCTGAAGGCGGTGCCGCAGGACCAGACGCCCAACTTCCGCAACAACCTCTACCTGGTGAGCGAGGCGATGCGCCTCATGGACAAGTCGGGCAAGCCGGCGTTCTCGGCCGACGAGAAGGTCGTCCTGGCCAACTACAAGAAGCACGTCGACGAGGCGACCAAGTTCATCCCCACCTGGGTCAAGGTGGCGGTGGCGATCGCGCTCGGCTTGGGCACCATGGTGGGCTGGAAGCGCATCGTGGTCACCGTCGGCGAGAAGATCGGCAAGACCCACCTGACCTACGGCCAGGGCGCCGCGGCCGAGCTGGTGGCGATGACCACCATCCTGGCGGCCGATCGCTTCGGCCTGCCGGTGAGCACGACACACGTGCTGTCCTCGGGCGTCGCCGGCACCATGGCGGCCAACGGTTCAGGCCTGCAGTGGAGCACGGTGCGCGCCCTGGCGATGGCCTGGATCCTCACCCTGCCCGCCTCGATCATCCTGTCCGCCTCGCTGTTCTGGCTGTTCCGCCAGTTCTGAGGCCGCGGCGGTTGCCGCACCACGGCCCGGCCGGCATGACGGCGCGATAAGCTCGCGCCGTCATGCTCATCGCCGATCTTGCCACCCCCTGCCTGCTGCTCGAAGAAGCGAAGCTGGACCGCAACCTGGAGCGCCTGCGCCAGCGCCTGGCGGCGCACGGCGGCGTGCGCCTGCGGCCGCACGTCAAAACCGCCAAGTGCTGGGACGTGGTACGCCGGGCGTTCGGCACCGGCGGCGGTGACGACGGCGGTCTCGCTGCCGGCACCGGCGCCGGCATCACGGTGTCGACGCTCCAGGAGGCCGAACAGTTCCTGGCGCACGGCGTCACGGACATGATCTACGCCGTCGGGCTGGCTCCCGGCAAGCTCGACGCGGTGGCGGCGCTGCGCCGCCGCGGCGCCGACCTGGCGGTGCTGCTCGATTCGGTGGCGGCCGCCCAGGCGCTGGCCGCGGCGGGTGCGCGGCACGGCTTGCGCCTGCCGGCGCTGGTCGAGATCGACAGCGACGGCCACCGCGCCGGGGTGCGGCCCGGCGATCCTCTCCTCAGTGAAATCGGCCAGGTGCTGGCCGGCTCGCCGCACGCCGAGCTGCGCGGGGTGCTGACCCATGCCGGCGAGTCCTACAACTGTGCCGACGTCGCATCGATCCGCGCCATGGCCGAGCAGGAGCGGCGGGCGGTGGTGGATGGCGCGGCGGCGCTCGCCGCGGCCGGCCTGCCGTGTCCGGTCGCGAGCGTCGGGTCGACGCCGACGGCGTTTCTGGGCGACTCGTTTGCCGGCGTGACCGAGGTGCGGGCCGGGGTCTACATGTTCTTCGACCTGACGATGCTCGGCCTGGGCGTCTGCGCCGTGGGCGACATCGCGATCAGCGTGCTGACCAGCGTCATCGGCCACCAGCGCGACAAGGGCTGGCTGCTGACCGACGCCGGCTGGATGGCGCTGTCGCGCGACCGCAGCACCGCCGGCCGCCCCTGGGATGCCGGCTACGGCCTGGTCTGCGACGAACTCGGCCAGCTGCTGCCCGGCTTGCAGGTCGTCGAAACCAATCAGGAGCACGGCATCGTCGCCCGGCCGGGTGGCGGCGCCCCCCTCGACCTCGACGCCTGGCCGATCGGCTCCCGCCTGCGCATCCTGCCCAACCACGCCTGCGCCACCGCCGCCCAGCACGCCGCCTACCAGGTGCTGCGCGGCACCCCCGAGGTGGTGGCGACGTGGCAGCGCTTCGGCGGTTGGTGATGCTGCGGGCGGCGCGCGACGCGCATTGGTTCCGCTGGCGCCGCCTGCGCAGGTGGAGCGCCGGCGCGGCGTCGGCGCTGGGCGCCCTGGTGGTGGCGCTGTGGCTGGCGGACATCTGCGGCGCCGGTGGCGCCGGTGGCGGCAGTGGCGGCGACGCGCCGACGCGGATGCAGCGGCTGGCGCAAGGGGGGGCGCGGGTGGCGATCGTGGCGCTGCTGGCGGCGGTCGCGGTCTGGGCGGCGGCGGCCCTGGCGGCGCGGCTCGCCGGCTCGCGGCGGCCTGGCAGCCGCTGGCAGATCGTCGCGGCGCTGGCGCTCCCCGCCGTCCTGGCCGCCTCGTTCGCCGTGCGCTTTGCCGGCCTCGATTCCGAGGTGAACGGGCGCTACTACCTGGACGAGGGCACCTACTATCACCATGCGACGGAGATCGATGACGGCGAGCCGCTGCCCTACACCTTCGTCTATCCGCACCTGACCTACTACGCCGACGCCCTGACGCTGTGGGCGGCGGCGCGCTTTCCGGCCGCGGTCGCCGGCGCCGCCCGGCGCTGGCTGGGGCTCACCGACCCGCTGGCGGTCGCCTGGCTGCTGCTGCGCGGCGTGGTGGCGCTGCTGTCGGCGCTCACCGTGCTGCCGGTCTACGGCATCGCCCGGCGTCTGGCCGGCGGCGGCCGCCGCACCGGGCTGGCGGCGGCGCTCCTGGCGGCGGCGCTGCTGGTGGTCTCGGACCTCTACAACGAGGGCTCCCACCTCAACACCTGCGACGTGCCGGCGGCGTTTTTCGCCACCGTCTGCCTGTACTTCGTCACCCGGCTCCTGGACCGCGAGACGGCGCGCGACTACGCGCTGGCCGGGGCGGCGGCGGGCCTGGCGGGAGCCAGCAAGTACCCGGCGGCGCTGGTGGTGGCGGCGGTGGCGGCGGTGTGGCTCGTCTGGCGGGTGCGGCGGCGCGATTGGAACGGCGGCCTGCTGTGGGCGGCCCTGGCCTGCATCGCCGCGGTGCTGGCGGCGATGCCCGCCCTGCTGGCCTACCCGCGGCTCGCCTTCACCGGCTCGCGCGGCATCTTCTTCGGTGCACGGCAGTACGGCGGCGGCGGCTGGCTGGGGGTGATGCCCGACAGCAACGCCGCCTTTTACGCCGGCCGCCTGGTGGACACCTTCGGCTGGCCCGCGGTGGCGGCGGGCGCGTCGGGGCTGGTCCTGCTGGCAATCCGCGAGCGCTGGCGTGGCGCGCGCCTGGGGCGCCTGCTGGCGCTGGCCCCCTTTCCGATCCTGTTCCTGGTCCTGGTCACCTCGATGAACATGGTGGTCAAGCGCAACCTCTACCCGGCGGTGCCGGTGGTGGCAGCCTACCTGGGCGCCGGCATGGCCCAATGGTTGGGTCTCGCCGCCCGGCGCGCGTCGGCGCGTCGGCGGCCGGCGCCAGGCGCTCCGTTGCCACCGCCTCTCGGCGCCGTGCGGGCCGGTGGCGGCGCGGCATGGACCCTCGCCGCGGCGGTGCTGCTGGCGGCCACCCTGTGGCTGCCGGCGCGCCTGGTCGCGCTGCAGACCGCGGGCTACCTGCGGCCCAGCACGCGCGAGGAGGCCGCGGCGTGGATGCTGGCGCACCTGCCGCAGGGCGCGGCGATCGTCAAGGAGCAGTACACCCCCGATTTCGCGCCGGGCCGTTTCGCCGTCACCCGCCAGCGGTTTGCCGCGCGCATGTCGCTGGCCGAGCTGCGCGGCGTGCAGAACGACTATCTGCTGCTGTCGAGCGCCGCCTACGCGCGCTTTGCCGACCCGGACCAGCTGTTCACCGACACCCAGCGCGAGATCGCCGCGCGCTACGCCCAAATCTTCCGCAGCTTTCCGCTGGTGCGCGAATGGGATCCGGACGACGTGCAGCTGGGCCCCGTGCTGCGCCTGTACCGCCTCGACCCGGCGGCGGACCAGTGCCCGCCGTCGGTGGTGCTGCCGGCGGCCGACGCGTCGGTGCCGGACGACGCGATGCGGCCGGTGCCGGAGCGGCCGCTGCGCTACCTCGCGGCCGGCCAGTGGAGCCTCTTTCACGTCTGCCTGCCTGCCGGCCGCTACCAGCTCGACCTGCTCGGCGCGCCGCGTCCGCCGGCGCGCGTGCGGGTGACCGACCCCGCGGGCGCCCTGGTCGACCGCATCGAGCTGCGGCCGCCGGCCCGCGACGCACCCCCGCCCACGGCCGGCCCGTCGCCGCCATCGCCACCATCCCCGCCGCCGGGCGGACCGGACCCGGCCGCCGCCGGGGGCGTGCTGACCGTCGCCCGCGCCGGCAAGCTCCTGCTGTACGTCGAGCTCGCGCCCGGCAGCCGCCTGCGCGCGCTCCGCCTGACGCCCGCCGCCCCCGCCGCCTCCGCCGCCGGGCACAGTTGACAAACCACCATGCGTGGCTGAAGATCGGGTTGGACATCAACTTCTCTGCATGCTCGAAAAGCCTTCAATCGTCAGTTGAAGGAAGGCGCGCCTGTCGGGAGAAGACGCGGCGCGGGCAACCGCCGCTGGCTGGCATTTCCCCGGATGCCGGGCACCTGCGCCGCCGTCGCGCCGCCTGTCGGGAGTGAGCGGCAGGAGGGCTCCGGCGCACATACAGAGGTGATGGCCGGGCAGAAAGCTTGGAGTCAACCATGAACGCGATCGGCATCGTCGGACTTGCCTGCTGCTATGCCGATGCCCGGTCGCCGGCCGAGTTGTGGGAAAACGTGCTGGCGCAGCGGCGCGCCTTCCGCCGCATTCCCGCCCAGCGGTTGCGGCTGGCCGACTACCTGCAGGCCGACCCGGCGGCGGCGGACGGCCTGTACGCCACGGAAGCGGCAGTGCTCGCGGACTACCAATTCGACCGCGTCGAGTTCCGCGTCGCCGGCAGCACCTATCGCAGCGCCGACCTGGCGCACTGGCTGGCGCTCGACGTCGGCGCCCAGGCGCTTGCCGACGCCGGCTTCGCGCAGGGCGACGGGCTGCCGCGTGAATCGACCGGCGTGCTGGTCGGCAACACCCTGACCGGAGAGATCTCGCGCGCCAACACCCTGCGTCTGCGCTGGCCCTACGTCCAGAGGGTGACCGCGGCGGCGCTCGACCAGGCGGGCCTCGGCGGGACGGAGCGGTCGGCGATCCTTCTGGATCTGGAAGCGCGCTACAAGCAGGCGTTCCCGGCGATGACCGAGGAGTCGCTGGCCGGCGGCCTGTCCAACACCATCGCCGGCCGGATCTGCAATCACTTCGACCTGGGCGGCGGCGGCTATACGGTGGATGGCGCCTGCGCTTCGTCGCTGCTCGCCGTGGCCCAGGCGTGCACGGCGCTGGCGGCGGGCGACCTGGACGTGGCGATCGCCGGCGGCGTCGACATCAGCCTGGACCCGTTCGAGCTGGTGGGCTTCGCCCGCACCGGGGCGCTGGCGCCGGGCGAGATGCGGGTGTTCGACGCGCGCTCTGCCGGCTTCATCCCCGGCGAGGGCTGCGGCATGGTGGTGCTGATGCGCCTCGACCAGGCCGTGGCCCAGGGGCGGCGGGTCTACGCCGCGATCCGCGGCTGGGGCGTTTCGTCGGACGGCAGCGGCGGCATCAGCCGCCCGGAGATGGCGGGGCAGCTCCTGGCGATCCGCCGCGCCTACGCGCGGGCGGGCTTTGCCCCCGGCAGCGTCGCCTACTTCGAAGGCCACGGCACCGGCACCAGGGTGGGAGACGCGACCGAGATCAGGGCGCTGCTCGCGGCCCTCGGCGGCGGCGCCGCGGCGGTGGGCGATCAGGGTGCGGCGGTGGATGCGGATGCGGTTGCGGGTCGAGGGGGAGCGGGTGCGCGGGCGGGCGGTGGGGCGGCGGCGGCAGGCGCAGAGCCGGCAGCGCCGGCGGCGGTGCTCGGCTCGATCAAGGCTCTCATCGGTCACACCAAGGCTGCGGCCGGGGTGGCGGGTCTGATCAAGGCCAGCCTGGCGATCCACCACCAGGTGCTGCCGCCGACGGCCGGATGCGACGAGCCGCACCCCGATCTGCTACGGGGGGACGCGCCGCGCCTGCGCGTGCTGGACCGGCCGGAGCCGTGGCCCGCCGATCTGCCGCTGCGCGCCGGCGTCAGCGCCATGGGCTTCGGCGGCATCAACAGCCACCTGGTGGTCGAAGGCGTCGCCGGCTCGCGGCGCGGCTTCCTGTCGCCCGCCGTCACTCGCCTGGCGACGTCGGCCCAGGATGCCGAGCTGCTGCTGCTCGCCGGCGCCGACCGCGCCGACCTGGCGCGCCAGGTGGAAACTCTGCTGGCGGTGGCGCCGCGCCTGGCCTACGCCGAGCTGGGTGACCTGGCGGTAGATCTGGCGAGCCGCGCCCACGACGGGCTGCCGGTGCGCGCGGCGGTGGTGGCGGCGCGCCCGGCGGAGCTTGCGGCGCAGCTCGGGGTGCTGCGCGACTGGCTGGCGGCGGACGAGCAGGCGGCGGCGCCGCCGCGCCTGGCGCTGCGGCCGGGACTGGCGCTGGGCGCCGGCTCGAGACCGGGTCGGGTCGGCCTGTTGTTCCCCGGCCAGGGGGTGGCGGCGCACGCCGGCGGCGGCGCCCTGGGGCGGCGTTTTCCGGCGATCGGCCAGCTGTATGCGCGCCTGGAGCCGCGGGCTCCCGCGGGCGACGGCGTCGACACCGCCGTGGCGCAGCCGCTGCTGGTCGTGCACTCGGCGGCGGCGCTGCTGGCGCTGGACCTGCTGGGAATCCGCGCCGTGGCGGCGGTGGGGCACAGCCTGGGCGAGCTGGCGGCGCTGTTCTGGGCGGGCGCGCTCGATGAGGCGCAGCTGGTGCGGATCGCCGGCGAGCGCGGCCGGGCGATGGCGGACCTGGGAGCGGCGGGAGGCGCCATGGCGACCCTCGGCGCGCCGCCCGAGCGGGTGGACGACCTGCTGCCGGCGGCGGCCGTCGCGGCGGGACAGATCGCGGTCGCCGCCTACAACGGGCCGCGCCGCACGGTGGTTTCGGGCGCCGCGGACGCCGTGGAAGCGACCATGGCGCGGGCGCGCGCGGCGGGCATCGCCGCCTCGCGGCTGCGCGTGTCGCACGCCTTCCATTCGCCGCTGGTCGCCGGCGCGGCGCCGCGGCTGGCGGCGATCCTGGAGCGCGCCGGCCTGCGCCCGCCGGCGCGGCGCATCGCCTCCACCGTCACCGGCGGCTGGCTGGACCCGCAGACCGACCTGGCGCGCCACCTGCTGCACCAGCTGACCGCGCCGGTGCGCTTCACCGCCGCGATGGCTGTGGCCGCCGGCCAGGTCGATCTGTGGATCGAAGCCGGCGCCGGCAGCGCCATGGCCGACGTCGCCGCCGAAGTGGGCGCCGCTCCGGTCGTGTCGCTGGACGCCGGCGGGCCGTCGCTGCGCGGCCTGTTGAGCGCGGCCGGTGCCGCCTTCTGCGCCGGCGTGACGATCGATCGCGGCGCGCTGTTCGGCGAGCGCTTCGCGCGCCCCTTCGACGTCGATCACGTGCCCGCGTTCATCGCCAACCCCTGCGAGCAGGCGCCGTTGCCGGATACGCCGGCGGTAGGGGAAGTGGTGGCGGCGGCCGTGGGAGCGGTGGGAGCGATGTCGGCGCCGGCGCCGGCGAGCGCGACGGACGGGGGAGAATCGGCGGGGCTGGCCGCGACCGGTGCCCTGGTTCCAGGCAGCGCGGGCGCCGCAGTGACGTCCGGGTCGCCAGCGGCAGTGGGGGTGGTGGATGCGCAGGCCGCGATCGCGGTGGTGCGGCGGTTGGTGGCCGCCCGCGCCGAGCTGCCGCCCGAAGCGGTGGCCGAGCACAGCCGGCTGTTGGGGGACCTCCACCTCAATTCCATCTCGGTGGGCCAGCTGGCGGTCGACGCGGCGCGCCAGCTAGGGCTGGAGCCGCCGGCGTCGCCGGCAGATTTCGCCACCGCCACGGTGGGCCAGATGGCGGACGCCCTGGTGGAGCTTGCCCGCCACCCTGCCACGGCAGGTGGCGCGGGCGCGGCGCCGCACCCGCCAGGGATCGCCACCTGGGTGCGGGCCTTCACCGTCGAGCTTGTTGAACGGCCGCTGGCGCCCCCGCCGCCGGCGGCCGCCGGCCCGCGCGGCAATGGCCGCGCCGCCTGGACGTTGCTGGCGCCGCCGGACCACCCGCTGGCGGCCCGGCTGCAGAGCGAGCTGGATGCCGCGGGCGGCAGCGGCGGCGGGGTGGTGCTCTGCCTGCCTGCCGCGCCCGACGAGCGGCAGGTTGGCCTGCTGCTGGCCGCGGCGGCGGCGGTCCTGGCGACGCCAGCGTCGCCGGCGTCACCGGTGGCGGCCGTCGTGGTGCAGCAGGACGGCGGCGGTGGGGCGTTCGCGCGCAGCCTGTACCTGGAACGGGCGCATCGCGATACGGCGGTCACCTGCGTGGTGGACGTGCCCTTCGATCACACCGCGGCGGCACGCTGGGTCGCCGCGGAAGTCGCCGCGGCGCCGGCGGGCTGGAGCGAGGCGCGCTACGACGCCCGCGGCACCCGGCGCGTGCCGGTGCTGCGGTTGCTGCCCCTGCCGGCCGCCGGCGCGGGTGAAAGTCTCGCCACCCCTGTTGCCGGCGCAATCGGCTCCGGGGCGCCGGGGGCAACGCTGGCGCCGGCTGCCGCGGTGGTGCCGGGAGCTGCCGCGGTTGCGCCGAGAGGGGCCGCTGTTGCGCCGGCTGCAGCGGTTGCGCCGGGGGCTGCAGCGGTCGCGCCGCCAGCGCCGGCCGCCGCCGACGCGGCCCTGGAGCTGGGTCCGCGGGACGTGCTGCTGGTGAGCGGCGGCGGCAAGGGCATCGCCGCCGAGTGCGCGCTGGCCTTGGCGCGGGCCAGCGGGGCGCGGCTGGCGCTGCTGGGCCGCTCGCGGCCGGAGGACGACGGCGAGCTGGCGGCAAACCTGGAGCGGATGCGGGCGGCGGGCGTCGCGGCGCTCTATGTCGCCGTCGACGTGAGCGACGCCGCCGCGGTGGGCCGGGCGGTGGAGCGTTGCCGCGCCCAGCTGGGTCCGGTGACGGCACTGCTGCACGGCGCCGGCCACAATCAGCCGCGGCCGCTGGCCGACCTGGACGCCGGCGCGTTCCTGCGCACCCTGGGTGCCAAGCTGATCGGCGCCCGCAACCTGCTGGCGGCGTTGGCCGCGGACCCGCTGCGGCTGTTCGTCGCCTTCGGCTCGGTCATCGCGCGCACCGGCATGCACGGCGAAGCCGACTACGCAGTGGCCAACGAATGGCTGCGCCAGCTGGGCGAGCGGCTGGCGCGCGAGCGGCCCGGCTGCCGCTGCCTGACAGTCGAATGGTCGGTGTGGGCGGGCGTCGGCATGGGCGAGCGCCTGGGCAGCCTGGAGGCGCTGCTGCGGCAGGGCATCACTCCCATCGCGGTGGACAGCGGCGTCGCGGCGCTCTCGGCGCTGCTCGCCGGGGCGCTGCCCGCGACGGCCACCTCGGCGGTGGTGAGCGGCCGCCTGGGCGAGCCGCCGACGGTCGAGATCGAGCGGCGGCCGCTGCCGCTGCTGCGCTTTCTGGAGCGGCCCAGGGTCTACTATCCGGGCGTCGAGCTGGTGGTGGATACGGCGCTGTCGGCCGACAGCGACCCTTACGTCAGCGATCACGTGTTCCGCGGCGATCCGCTGTTTCCGGCGGTCATGGGCCTTGAGGCCATGGCCCAGGCAGCGATGGCGGTCGCCGGCAGCCAGGACCCGCCTTCCTTCCAGGACGTCGAGCTGCTGCGGCCGGTGGTGGTCGGCGCCGCGCAACCGGTGGTGATCCGCCTGGCCGCGCTGGCGCGCGCCGCGGGCCGGGTCGATCTGGCATTGCGCTGCTCGGCGACCGGCTTCCAGGTGGACCACTTCCGCGCCGTCTGCCTGTTTGCGCAACGGCCCGGCGCGGCCACCGCCGGCCTCGACCTGGACCTGGCCGCCGCCGGCGTCGATCGCAGTCTGGCCGCCGCCGCCGGCGGCCAGGACATCCCCGGCGCGGCCACGGCGCTCTACGACCAGCTGCTGTTCCACCAGGGGCGCTTCCGCCGCGTCCAGGGCTACCGGCGGCTGCGCGCCCGCGAGTGCCTGGCGACGATCTCGCCCGACGGCGCGGTGGCGTGGTTTTCGCGCTACCTGCCGCCCGAGCTGCTGCTGGGCGACGCCGCGCTGCGCGACGCTGCCATCCACGCCCTGCAAGCCTGCGTGCCGCACATGTCGGTGCTGCCCGCCGGGGTCGAGCGGGTGACGGTGGCGCGCCTGGACGCGTCGCGACCCCACCAGGTGTGGGCCCGCGAGCGCTGCCGCGAAGGCGACACCTTCACCTACGACGTGCGCATCCTGGACGACGCCGGGCGCACCTGCGAGGAGTGGACGGGGTTGCGGCTGCGCGGCGTGCAGCCGCTCCCGCCGCCGGCGGAATGGCCGCTGGCGATGGTCGGCCCCTACGTCGAGCGGCGCCTGCAGGAGCTGCTGCCGGACGCCGCGATCGCCGTGCAGCTCGAACCGCTCGCCGCGCCGCGCGGCGCCGCGTCGAGCGAGCTGGCGGTGGCGCGGCTGCTCGGCCCGGATGTGGAGCTGCGCCGGCGGCCGGACGGCAAGCCGGAGGTCACCCTGGCGGGCAGCTCGATTCCGCTGTCCGCCGCCTACGCCGGCGACGTGATGATGGTGGTGGCGGGCCGCGACGGCGTGGTCGGCTGCGACCTCGAGGTGCTGGCGCCGCGCGAGCCGCGGGTCTGGGCCGACCTGCTGGGCGGCGAGCGATGGATCCTGGCGCAGATCCTGGCGGCGGATGCGGCTGGAGGCGATCTGGCCGATCCGAACGATCTGAACGGTGCGGCGACCCGCGTCTGGGTGGCGGCGGAGTGCCTGCGCAAGGCCGGCGCGCCGCACGCCGCGCCGCTGGTGGTGGACCGCGCAGCGGACGGCGCCTGGCAGATCCTGCGCTCCGGCGACTTCACCATCGCCACGCTGGTGGTGCCGGTGCGCGAGCTGCGCGGCCGGCTGGCGATCGCGGTTCTGACCGCGGCGCCGCCCCCGGCGCCGGCCGGGCATGGAGAGCCGGCGCCGGGGGCGGCGGCTGCTGCCGCGGTCGCCGTGGCGCCGTCGATGCAAGCTGCAATTTCGGAGGTGGCGCCGTGACCAACGACAAGCAATCCTTCCTGCGCCGCCACGCGGCGCGGCTCGCGGGCTGCGCGATCGTCGCCGTGCTGTACGGCTTCGCGCGGATGCCGACGCTGGCACCCGCCGAGCGCGCGGTGCTCGCTTCGCGCTTCGCCTTTGAACGCCTGGCGCTGCCGCACCTGCCGGCGGCGCTGGGCGGGGCGGCGCCGGCGCACACCGTGCGCCAGGTCAACCCCAGCGTCGCCAACATCCAGGCGTGGATCTCCAGCGTCGGCGCCGGCGTCGCGCTCGCCGACGTCGACGGCGACGGCGTTGCCAACGACCTGTGCTGGGTCGATCCGCGGGTCGATCGGGTGATGGTCGCGCCGGCTCCCGGCACCGGCGACCGCTTCGCGCTGTTCACCCTCGACCCCGGCTCGCTGCCCTACGACGCGGCGACCATGGCGCCGATGGGCTGCCTGCCCGGCGATTTCAACGAGGATGGGCTGACCGACCTGCTGGTCTACTACTGGGGGCGCTCGCCGATCCTGTTCCTGCGGCGGGCCGACGTGACGGCCCCCGCGGCCGCGGCGTTCGTGCCCAGCGAGCTGCTTCCCGGCGGCCCGGAGCCTTGGTACACCAACGCCCTGACCAGCGCCGACGTGGACGGTGACGGCCATCTCGATCTCATCGTCGGCAACTACTTCCAGGAGCGGTCGCAGCTGCTCGACGCCCACGCGCGGGTGCCGGTCGAGATGCAGCGCACCATGTCCCACGCGCCGAACGGCGGCCGCCACCACCTGCTGCTGTGGCAGGGGGGGACGGCCGGAGCGCATCCGACCGCCAGCTTCCGGGACGTGCAGGGGGCCTTCGACGAGCAGACCAACCACTCCTGGACTCTGGCGGTGGGCGCCGCCGACCTCGACGGCGACGGCCTGCCAGAAATCTACTTTGCCAACGATTTTGGCAACGACCGGCTGCTCTCCAACCGCTCGACTCCCGGCCACCCGCTGCTGGTGCCGGTGCTGGGCCGGCGCACCCTCGGCACGCCGCAGTCGAAGGTGCTGGGGCACGACTCGTTCAAGGGCATGGGGGTCGATTTTTGCGACCTCAACGGCGACGGCATGCCCGACATCTACGTCAGCAACATCGCCCAGGACTGGGCGCTGGAGGAAAACCACTTCGTCTGGGTGAGCAACGGCCACCCCGAACAGCTGCGCCAGGGGATCGCCCCCTACGCCGACCGCAGCGAACCGCTCGGCCTGGCGCGCAGCGCGTGGTCGTGGGACGCGCGCATGGTGGACTTCGACAACGACGGGGTGCCGGAGGCGATCCAGGCTTCGGGCTTCGTGCGCGGCCGGGTCGACCGCTGGCCGGAGTTGCAGGAGCTGGCGATGGGCAACGACGACCTGCTGCACCTGCCGCAATTCTGGCCGCATTTCCGGCCGGGCGACGACCTGAGCGGCCACGCGCACGATCCCTTCTTCGTGCGCGCCGCCTCCGGGCGCTATTTCGACATCGCCGCCGATCTGGGGATGGGCGACACCCAGATCAGCCGCGGCATCGCGGTCGGCGACATCGACGGCGACGGCCGGCTGGATTTTGTCGTCGCCAACCAGTGGGGCGACTCGTACGTGTTCCACAACCTGAGCCCGGCCGTGGGGTCGTTCCTCGGCCTCGACCTGCGGCTGCCGGTGACCGCCGGCGCCGACGGGCCGGGCGCCCGGCTGGGCCGCCCGGCGGTGGGCGCGGCCGCCACCGTCACCCTGCCCGACGGCCGGCGGCTTTCGGCGCAGGTGGACGGCGGCAGCGGCCACTCCGGCAAACGCGCGCCGATCCTGCACTTCGGCCTGGGGCGGCTGCCCGCGACGACGCCGTTGCGCGTCACGGTGCGCTGGCGCGCGCCGGGCGGCGCGTTGCGCAGCCGGACCTGGACCACCACTCCAGGCTGGCACCGGATTCTGCTCGACGATGCCGCCGCCACAGCCGCCGCCGCCGCCGGTAACGCCACCGGCGGCGACGCCAACCCGCGGCCGATGCAAGGAGGGAGCCGCTCATGAGCGATGCCAAGGACCTGCGGCTGGCGGCGCTGCGGCGTTTCGCCTTCGCCATCACGCTGCTCAACGTGCTGGGTCACACGGTGTTCGGCTTCGAGCAGGCATGGGCCGCGCCGCTGGTGGGTCTCGCCACCGCCTACGCGGTCGAGATCCTGCTGGAAGTCGTCGCCGCCTGGCAGCAGGGGCGGCAGCCGCGCTTCCTGGCAGGCGGTTTCACCGCCGGCGGCATGGTGGATTTCCTGCTGTCGGCGCACATCACCGGACTGGCGGTTTCGATGCTGCTGTACACCGGTGAGCGCATGGCGCCGATCGCCTTCGGCACGGCGGTCGCCATCGCCTCCAAGTACGTCTTCCGCGCGCCGGCGCCGCGCGGCAACGGCACCGTCCATTTCCTGAACCCCTCCAACTTCGGCATCACCCTGACCCTTTTGGTGTTTTCCTACGTCGGCATCACCCAGCCGTACATGTTCACCGAAAAGCTCAACCCCACCGGTGCCTGGATCTTGCCGGTCATCCTGGTGTGCGCCGGCAGCTTCCTCAACGGCCGCTTCACCCACAAGCTGCCGCTCATCGCCGGCTGGGTCGGCGGCTTCGTGGCACAGGCGATGGTGCGGTGGGCGATCTTCGGCAACCTGCCGCGCGGGTCGCTGATGCCGATGACGGGAGTGGCGCTGCTGCTGTTCACCTTCTACATGGTCACCGATCCGGCCACGACGCCGGTGCCGGCGCGGCGGCAGGTCGCCTTTGGCGCCAGCGTGGCGGCGCTCTACGCCGTGCTGCTCGCCTCGCACGTCGTGTTCACGCCGTTCTTTGCCCTGACGGTCGCCTCGACCGCGCGCGGGGCCTGGCTGTGGGTGGCGGCGCGCCGGCGGGCTGCCGCGGTGGCGGGCGCGACCGATCGTGCCGCCGCGGCGACCTTGCCCGCGGCGCCGCTCGGCGCTTAGGTCAGGCGCCTAAACGACGAACGGCACCAACGCCTTGACCCGCCGTTTGTAGTCTGGGTAGGCGGTGGGGAAGTGGCGCTCCATCACCGCCTCCTCCTGGCGCAGCTTGTACCAGAAGCTGGCGATGCAGATCGCCAGGCCGACCAGGCCGCCGACCCGCCCGAGGTGCATGACGGTGCCCAGGAACATCAGCAGGACGCTGGTGTAGATCGGGTGGCGCACCCAGCGGTACGGACCGCGCTCGATCAGCTCGTGGTCTTCCTTGAACGTCACCTGCGCGCTCCAGTTGCGGCCCAGGGTGATGCGCGACCAGAGCGCGCCCAGCAGGCCCACGGTGGCGATCACGGCGGCGGCCAGCTTGACGGCGGGCGTGTGCGGGATCACCTGCACGGCCAGGAAGCGCGACGGCGCGGCGAAAAGCACGAAGAAGGCGACGCAGAGGAAGAGCAGGTGCCCCGACCGGACCTTCCACGGCTGGCGCTCGGCGGTGCGCTTGACGAACAGCGAAGACACCAGCCAGTAGACCATGCAGACGATCCAGCAGCCGCTGATCCAGTGCCAGGTGGTGATCATGGGTCAGGTCCTCTCGGCGGCCGGCGGATGCGCCGGCCCGGGGAGCGGCCGCCGGGGCGAGCCGCGAGCCGGCACCGGTGCATGGCGCGGCGCCAGGCGCCGCAAGACCGCGCGCAGCCGCGCGGCCCTGGCCTTCAGTTGGCGCCGCTGGCGCCGGCCGTGCCGGCCGAACCGGCAGCGGCGCTCTGCACCGGCGTCCAGCGATGGAAGAACGTGACGATCTCCGCGACGGAGAGCAGGCTGCTGGCATTGCGGAACTCGCCGTCGCGCTGCGAGGCGACCAGGCTGCCGTCGGGCTCCAGGACGGCCACCGCCGGGATGCCGCTGCCGACGTGCATGCCGTAGTCGCGCATGATGTCCAGGTTGCGGTCGCGATTGCCGACCGAAACCTGCACCACGACGTAGCCCGGCTCGATGATGGGGACCACCAGCCGGTGGCCCAGCGCCTTCTCGAAGGCGTGGCAGTCGGGGCACCAGTCGGACCCGAACACCACGGCGACGCGCTTGCCCTCGCGGGCGGCGCGGCCACGTGCGGCGTCGATCTCGGCGCGCGCATCGGCCGAGGCGGTTGCTGAGGATTTGGTGTCCATGGCGCTATTGTAACGCGCTCGTCGCCAGACGTCCTCAAGTGTCGCCGGGAGCGGCCGTAGTGGTGGGAGCCGCCGGTTCGCCGGGTGCGCCGGCAACGACCGGAGCGCCGGGTGCGGCGGCGGCGCGGTCCAGCTGTTCCATCGCGTAGGCGTAGGCTCCCAGCGCCACCGCGCGGCTGGTGCCCAGGCGGGACAGGCCGACGCCGGTGCGTTTTTGCGGGTCGTAGGCGACGCGCCGCATGGAGCCGGGGACCGCCACCGTGGCGGCGCGCCCGGCCAGGAACTGGACGCGCCCGGCGTCGTCTTCCAGGTTGAAGGCGGCCAGCTCCGTGCGCGGCACGCGCGCGCCGGCGGCGGCGCCCAGGGTGCCGTTGAGCTCCGCCACCAGGGCCGGCAGGAAGTGCGCGGCGGCGGCGGCGAGGCCGCCGCCGACCACCACCAGGCCGTCGAGCAAGGTGAGCGCGTTGGCGACCGCGTCGCCTGCCACCTGCCCGAGCCGCTGGAAGGCCTGGCGCGCCGCCGCGGCGTCGCCGGGCGCGCTGCCGTTGGCGATGGCGTCGATCTGGCGCGGGTCGGGCGCCGCGTCCAGGGGGATGCCGGCGGCGCCGGCATAGGCGCGGCGCACGGCGCGCAGGCTGGCGCCCTCCTCGGCGCAGCAGCCGGCGTCGAGGTGGTTGCGCATCAGCCAGATCTCTCCCGCGGCGCTGTTGTCGCCGCGAAAGACCCTGCCGTCGCTGACGATGCCGCCGCCGAAGCCGGTGCCCAGGGTGATGCCCAGCAGGTTGCGGTAGCGCTTCGCGCTGCCGGCTTCTTCCAGCAGGCGGTTGACGTGCGGCAGCAGGCCGAACAGCGCCTCGCCGTAGGTGAACAGGTCGCCGTCGTTGTTGATGTAGACGGGGACGCCGAAGCGGTCCTGGAGCATCGGCCCCAGCGCGACGCCGCCGCGGAACGCCGGCAGGTTCGGCAGGTCGCCGATGATGCCGGCGGGGTAGTCGGCGGGGCCGGGAAAGGCGAAGCTGATCGCCGCGATCGTGCCGCCGGCGGCGGCGCGCGCCCGCCCGAAGCCCTCGACGATCTGCTCCAGGCAGGCGGCAAGATCGTCACCCCGGCACGGCACGGTGACCGGCGGCGCCGCCTCGCCCGCGGCGTCCATCGCGGCGAAGGTGAACGTGGTGCCGCCGGCGTCCAGCGTCAGCACCGTACGCCCGCGCCGTCCAGCGCCAGCGGCGTCGGCGGCGCCAGTATCGCCAGCCGCGCCAGTATCGCGAGCCGCGCCAGCAGCGCCACCAGCGTCGGCGGGAGCGGCGTCGGCGGTCATGGTTGCGGCTGGAGCGGCCGGCGCTGTGCGGCGAAGGCCAGGGCGGCCAGGTAGACGAAGGCGGCCAGCGGCACGGCGAAGGCCAACCGCACGCCGCCGCGGTCCGCGAGCTGCCCCATGAGCACCGGCAGCACGGCGCCGCCGGCGATCGCCATGCACATCAGACCCGACAGGGCGCCGCTGCGCTCGGGACGGCTTTCGACGGTGAGCGCGAAGAGGAGCGGCCAGACGTTGGCGAAGCCCAGGCCGCAACAGGCGATGCCCAGGATCGCCAGCCCCTGGACCGCGCTGAGGATGAGCACCAGCCCGGCCAGGCCGAGCAGCACCGTCACCAGCAGGAATCGCCGCGCGCCCATGAAGCTGAGCACCGCCGACCCCGCCAGGCGGCCCACGGCCAGGGCGATGAAGAACATGCCCGGACCTAAGCTGGTCGCGGTCGAGCTGAGCTGCATGCCGAAGCTGCCGGCGAGCAGGGTCGCGAGCCAGGAGTTCAGCCCCACCTCGGCGCCGACGTAGAGAAAGATCCCCGCGACGGCCAGCGCCACCGCCGGTTCCGCCAGCAGGGCAAAGCTGCTGGCGATGCCGGCGGGTCGCGCGCCGCCAGCCGCGCCGCCCGCGCGCCGATCGCCGGCAGCGCCGGCATCGCCTGCAGCCACGGCGGGCGCCGCGGCCGGCGGCGCGGCGCGCAGCGCGAGCATCAGCAGCAGCGTCAGCAGCGTCGCCGCCGCGAACACCGGGAAGATCCGGTACCACGCAAAGCCGGCGCCGATCACCAGCGTCGTCAGGTAGGGGCCCGAGATCGAGCCCAGGCTCTTGATGAACTGGGCGAACGTGAGGTTGCGCGCGTAGCGCCCCGGCGCGCTGACGTCGCGCAGGATCGGGTTGCCCGCCACCTGCAGCGCCGCCATGCCGGTGCCGACCAGGAAGATGGCGCCCAGCAGCAGGCCGAAGCTGGCGATCGTGATGCTGGGAATCAGCTCGCCGGCGAGCACCACGACCAGCGAGCCCACCATCAGGAGCCGCTTGCCGTACCGGTCGGCGACCACTCCGGCGGGCACCGACACCAGCGCAAAGGCGATGAAGCCGAAGAAGGGGAGCAGCCCGGCCTGCGCGCCCGACAGGTGAAACTCCTTCTCCGCGAAGCCGACCAGCGTCCCCACCGCGTCGGCAAAGCCCATGACGAAAAAGCCGCAGAAGATGGGCAGGGTGCGCAGGGCGCGCGGATCGTTCATCGCGGCTGGCTTTGCACGTCCGGCGTGGCGATGTGCTCGGGCCGGAAGCCCAGGCCGACGATGCGCGCGGCGACGCGGCGCAGCAGCGGTGCCAGCAGGGCCAGCAGCTTGCGGGCGGCCCACGGCACCGGCAGCGCCTGCTTGCCCGACGGATCGCCGAACATGCGCCGGTGGATGAGCACCTGGATCGCCTGCATGCGCCGCACCGGCGGCTCGCGCCGCCGCTGGACGCGCTGCAGATCGGATTGCCCCAGCGGCGTGCGCTGGCGCAGGTTGGCGGCAAGCAGGTTGGCGGTCGCCACCGCGTCCTGGATCGCGTAGTTGATGCCGACGCCGCCGGCGGGAGACATGGCGTGCGCCGCGTCGCCGATGCACAGCAACCCCGGCCGCTGCCAGTGGCGCAGGCGGTTGACCTGCACCGTCAACAGCTTTACCTGGTCCCAGCTGTCGAGGTCGGCGGTCGCGTCGGCCAGAAACGGCGCCGCCTCGCCGATCCTGGCGTGGAACGCCGGCAGCCCCTGGCGCTGCATGTCCGGGAACGCGCCCTTACGGATGATCAGGCCGCACTGGTAGTAGTCGCCGCGCGGGATGGTGACCAGCAGCGTGCCGCCCTTGATGCGGCCCAGCGACGGCGCCGGCTCGTCGACCTTGGGGGCCAGACGGAACCACAGCACGTCGATGGGGACGCCAAAGTCGACCCGCTGCAGCCCTGCCCGTTCGCAGACCGTGGAGTGGCGCCCGTCGCACGCCACCACCAGGTCGGCGCGCACCCGCAGCTCGCCCCCCGCCGTCCGCGCCTTCACCCCCACGACGCGGCCGCCCTCTTCGATCAGGTCCGCCACCTCCGCCTGCATGAGCAGCTGAAACCCGGGATAGCGCCTCGCCTGCTCGGCCAGGAAGTTGAGCAGGTCCCACTGCGGCATCAGGGCGATGAATTTGCAGAGCGTCGGCAGGCGCGAAAAGTCGGGCCCTTCGATGTCCCGCCCTTCGAACGAAAGGTAGATCCGGTGCAGCTCCTGGTGCGGCAGGCGCAGAAACGCGTCCAGCAAGCCCAGCTCGTGCATCACCTGCAACGTCGAAGGGTGCACCGTGTCGCCGCGGAAATCGCGAAAGAAATCGCCGTGCTTTTCGAGCACCACCACCGGCACCCCCGCCCGCGCCAGCAGCAGCCCCAGCATCATCCCCGCCGGCCCGCCGCCGGCGATGCAGCAAGAGGTCTTGATCTCCTGCGGAGTGTCCATGGTCAGGGAAGTCTAATCCAGATTCCCCGCCTGGCAGGCGCGGCGTCTGCCGTCGCCGGGGCCGCGGCACTCGACTTCGGCTACTCTGGGAGGGGTGATCCGGAGGCCGGATGAGGGGGTCGGGACCATGGCAAGCGATGAGACCACGGAAAGGGGGGCGGCCGCGGCGGACGTGGCCGCGGTGGACGCGCCGCCGGTTTCCGCGGCGTCGGGGCGGGCGGTGTTGGCGGCGGCGATCCTGGGCTCGTCGATGTCGTTTCTGGACGGCACGGCGGTCAACGTCGCCCTGCCCGCCTTGCAGAGCGGCCTGGGCGCCACGCTCACCGACGTGCAGTGGGTGGTCGAAGCCTATGCGCTGTTTCTGGCCGCGCTGCTGCTGGTCGGCGGTTCGCTGGGGGACCGCTATGGACGCCGGCGGGTGTTCGTGCTGGGGGTCGTCGTCTTCGCCCTGGCATCGGCGGTGTGCGGGATGGCCCCCTCCATCGGCTGGTTGATCGCGGCGCGGGCGGTGCAGGGGGTGGGCGCGGCGCTGCTCGTGCCGGAAAGCCTGGCGCTCCTGTCGGCCAACTTCGAGGGTGCGCGCCGCGGGGCGGCGATCGGCACCTGGTCGGCTTTTTCGGCCGTCACCGCGGCGGTGGGGCCGCTGTGCGGCGGCTGGCTGATCGACCACCTGTCGTGGCGCTGGGTGTTCTGGCTCAACCTGCCGCTGGCGGTGGTGGTGATCTACCTGTCGCTGCGCCACGTCCCCGAGAGCCGCGATCCCGCGGCGCCGCACCGGCTGGACCTGGCGGGGACGCTGCTCGCGACGCTCGGCCTGGGCGGCCTGACCTACGGCCTTACCGAGGCGGGCAGCCGCGGCCTGGGCCAGCCGCTGCTGGTCGCGGCGATGATCCTGGGTGGCCTGGCGCTGGTGGCGTTCGTCGCCGTCGAGGCGCGCCGCGCGGCGCCCATGATGCCGCTGTCGCTGTTCCGCTCGCGCGCGTTCGCAGGCGCCAACGCATTGACGCTGTTTCTGTATGCCGGGCTGGGCGGGGTGCTGTTCTTTCTCCCCTTCGAGCTGATCCAGATCCATCACTACCCGGCTACCGCGGCGGGGGCCGCGCTGCTGCCCCTGATCGCCCTCATGTTCCTGCTGTCGCGGTGGACGGGCGGCCTGGTCGCCTGCCACGGCGCGCGCCTGCTGCTGGTATGCGGGCCGGTGATCGCGGCGATCGGCTGCGCGCTGCTGGCGCTGCCGGGCACCGGCGGCAGCTACTGGACCACCTTCTTTCCCGCCGTCTCGGTGCTCGGGCTCGGCATGTCGATCAGCGTGGCGCCGCTCACCACGGTGGTGATGAACGCCGTCGAGGTGCGCCACGCCGGCCTTGCCTCGGGGATCAACAACGCCGTCTCGCGCACCGCCGGCCTGCTCGCCGTGGCGCTGCTCGGCCTGGTCATGGTGGCCGCTTTCACCCGTGAGCGCGACCGCAGGCTGGCGCCCTTGAACCTGCCGCCGGCCGTGCGCCAGGCGCTCGATCGCCAGCTGCCCGCGCTCGCGGCAGCCGACATCCCGGCCGGCGTCGGTCCGGCCCAGAGCGCCGCCCTGCGCGCCGCGCTCGACAATGCTTTCGTTGCCGGCTTCCGCCGGGTCGCCGCCGCCAGCGCCGCCCTGGCGCTCCTGGCCGCCCTCTGCGCCGCGGCGAGCCTTGGGGAGCGCGCCGCGCCCGGCCGCGCGGGAGGGTCCTGATACACTCTTTGAACTGCCCAGCAGCCTGCGCTCTTGGTTGGAGGATGCTCGCGATTGATGGACGGATCGTTTCTAACCTATCGCGCGGGCGAGCTGTGTGTTGAAGGTTTGGCGCTGCCGGCGCTGGCGCAGGGACGCGAAACTCCCTTCTTCATCCTGAGCGAGCGCCGGCTGCGCGTCGCCTATGCGGGCCTGGCGCGGGCGTTTGCCGCCGCCGGCGTGACGGCGGAGCTGCGCTACTGCGCCAAGACCAACTCCGAGGCGGCGGTGCTGGCGATCCTGGCGGGCTGCGGCGCCGGCCTCCTGGCCTGTCACCCGGCGGAGGTCGAGCTGGCGCGAGCGTGCGGCTTTGCGGGCTCGCGCATCGCCTACCAGAAGCCGGTGCTGACGCCGCGCGAGCTGGACGCCGTGCTCGCCCAGGGCGTCGGCCTGGTGCACGTCCACCTGGCCTCCGACGTGGCACTGATCGAGGCGGCCGCGGCGCGCGCCGGCCGGCCGGTGCGCCTGTCGCTGCGCCTGGCGCCGCCGCGGGCGCTGTCGCCGCTGCGCGCGCTGGGCCGGCGGGTCGGCCTGGACGAAGACCAGGCCGTCGCCATCGCCGCCGCCGTCCGCGGGTCGCGCTGGCTGCAGGTGGTGGGTGTGAACCTCTACATGGGGACCCAGCAGCGGGCCGCCAGCCTGGAGCGCGCCGCCGGCCAGGGCTTCGCGCTGCTGCGCCGCCTGGCCGCCGCCGGGGTGGAGCTCGAAGAGGTGAACCTGGGCGGCGGCATCCCCTCGCCCACGCTGTCGCGGCTGTCGCTCGCCCGGCTGGTGCCGCGCCTGCTCGACAGGCCGGCCGGCGGCCGCTCGCCCGCCGCGCCCGGCCGCGGCATTGGCGGCGCGCCGGGTGCGACGATCCACCCGTTCGCTCTCCGTGTCGCCCAAACCTTTGCCGCTCTGGGCCGATCCCTGCCGGCGAAGGTCCGCCTGGTGGTCGAGCCGGGGCGTTCGCTGGTCGGCGCGGCCGGCATCCTGGTGACGCGGGTGCGCGCGGTGCGCGGCCGCTGGCTCTACCTCGACGCCAGCCGCGACTTCCTTCCCGAGTCGCCCTGGCTGCTGACCCGCCCGGTGCTGCCGGCGCTCGAGCCGCGCTCCGCGGCCCGGCGGTTTGTCCACCTGTCGGGATGCGGCCTGAGCACCCTCGACGTGCTCGACCTGCACCGCCGCCTGCCCAGGGTGGACGCCGGCGAGCTGCTGGTCCTGGGCGACGCCGGCGCCTATTCCATCTCGCGCGCCGCCCGCTACACCGGGCTGTCGCCGGCGGTGTACCTGCTCGGCGAAGACGGCTCGCTGCTGCTGGCAAGGCGCGCCGAAACGGTCGCCGACCTGACGGGTCCGATGGCGCCGGCCATGCCGCAGGCTGCCGCCGTGCCTGCCGGCGCCGCCGGCGCCGACGCCCGGCGCGGAGACCGCCTGGCGTGAGCGGCGGCGAGGCGGTTGGGGGTGCGCCCCGCGCCGGCCTGGCCGAGGAAGTCCTGGTGACCGGCGCCTCCGGCTTTCTGGGCCGGCCGTTGGTTGGAGCGATCGCTGCCGCGGGACGCTCGGTGACCTGCCTTTCGCGCCGGCCGGTCCCGCCGCCAGCCGTGGAGCAGCGGGGCCGCGTGCGCTGGGTTCAGGCCGACGTGCGGCACCCGCAGAGCTACCAGCCGCACCTGCGGCCGGGGATGACGGTCTACCACCTGGCGGCACTGCGCAGCGGCGCCGGCCGGCACGCCGGCGACTTCGAAGCTGTCAACGTCGCGGCGTGCGGCGAGCTGGCGCGCCGCTGTCTCGATCGCGGCATCCGCCGCTTCGTCCTGGTGACCTCGGCCCATCTTTTCGGGCCTTCCCAGCATGGCGAAACGCGCCGCGAAGCCGGCGCCTGGTCCGACGCCGCCGGCAGTCTGGAGCCCATTCCGGGCGGCGGCAGAGAGCCGGCGCTCGGCTGCTACGAGCGCTCGCGGCAAGCGGGGCTGCTGGAGGTGCGCCGCCTGGCGGCGGCAGGACTGGACGCCGTGATCGTGTGCCCGACGATCATCTTTGGCCCCGACCACCCCTCGCATCCCAACCGCGTCACCGGCGAGCTGCGGCGCATCGTCGCCGCCAGGCCCATCACCGTCCTGATCGCCGGCGGCACCGCGACACGCGACCTGGTGTACGTCGACGACGTGGTTGCAGCGGCGCTGGCCGCCGAGCGGCTGGCGCCGCCGGGAACCGAGCTGCTGCTGGGCGGCGAGCCCGCCTCGCATCGTGAGCTGCTTTTGCGAACGCTGGCGCTCCTCGGTCGCAGCGGTGCGCGCCTGCCGGCGATTTCGCTGCCGGCGGCGGCGGCCCTGGCCGCGGCGCGCGCGGCGGACCGCGTGCTGCGGTACGATGCCGGCTGCGGTTACGCCGCGGCGGTGATCCGGATGCTGCGGGATTGGCGTTTCGATTCAGGGAGGGCGCAAAAACTGCTCGATTACCGGCCGCTGTCTCTCGATCAAGGCCTGGCCAAGACCCTGCGCTGGCTGCGCGGCAAGGACGCGGCGCTTTGATCGATTCCAACCAGCCCGATCGATCGCAAACCGAGACGCCGCCAGGACTGTCGCTGCGCGAGCAGCAGCGCCAGGACTGGGAGCGCATCGCGGGCTCCGTGTCCGATTTCTTCGGCGCCCCCAGCACGCAATATTACCGACGCTGCGAAATCGCACTTTTCGAACGCAGCTTTGGATCCTTGCGCAATAAACGTCTGCTCAAGCTCGACCTGTGGAACGAAGCGTTTAACACCCGCATCCTGCATTGGGCGCGCGATCAGGGCGCCGAAGTGTACGGGCTCGACCTCTCACAGGTGGTCGCCGCCCGCGCCCAGCGCAACGACCGCGAAGCCGGCGCCGGCGGCGCGGCGCTCCGCCTGGTGCGCGCCGACATTCGCGAGATCCCGTTCGCCGACGCCTCCTTCGACCTGGTCTACACCATGGGGACCATCGAGCACATCGACGAATACGCGCAGGCGATCGCGGAAGTCGAGCGCGTGCTGCGGCCGGGCGGGCTCGCCGTCATCGGCGTACCGCACCGCTGGAATCTCTTCCTGCGGCCGCTGATGGTGGCGGTGCTCACCGCCTGCGGGCGCTACCTCTACGCCCCCGAAAAGTCGTTCGGCGGCGGCGAGTTTCGTCGCCTGATCGAAAGCAAGGGCCTGCGGCCCATCTGGCGCAGCGGCGTGCTGACCGCGCCGGGCATCCTGCGCATGGCCGACCTCTACTTCTACACCCGCAAAAACCCGCTCTGGCGCCTGTCCCGGCTGTGGGTCCCGTTTTTCGAGATGGCCGAAACCCGCTGGCGTTGGCCCGGCCGCTTCGGCTACCTGATGGCCGTGCTCGCTGAAAAACCGCTCGCCGGCCCGCCGGCGGCAGGATCGCCTTCCGGCATGACGACGTGAGCGCCGGATGGCGCGGCGATCGGCCGGGCATGCTGCGCAATTGATATATTTCAGCAATGAATCTCTCATCCTTGCGCGCCATCTGGCGCCGGCTGCCGCTCGCCCCGTTGCTGTGCCTGCCGCTGCTGGGTGCCGCTCCCGTCGCGACCTCTCCGGCCCCCGCCGTACCGCCGTCTCCCGCCGCGTCGAGCCCTGCACCGGCCGGCGCGGACCTGATCAAGAAGTGGCCCGAGCTCACGGGCGTCGTCGAGGAGTACCGCGGCTTGCGTTTCAAGAGCTCGGTGCCATGGGAGCTCATGTCGCCGGCAGAGTTCGCCAAAGCGGTCGCGACCGGCCTCAACATCGGCGCCCCTCTGGAGGGTGGCACCACGGAGATGGAGCTGGGCCTCAAAGCCTTCGGGTTGCTGCCGCAGACGCTGACGCTGGAAGACTACCTGCCGAAGCTGACCCTGGCCCAGCTTGCCGGCTTCTACGATTCGCGGCGCAAGAGACTGGCCCTCATCACCGGGCCGCAGTCCCTGTTCGGCGACGAAGCGCGCGCCGGCCTGGGCGCGCAGGCGTTCGTCAGCTCGCAAGAAGGGCTGGTGATCCACGAGCTGACCCACGCTTTGCAGGACCAGCATTTCGGTCTCGCCAATCTGGCCCCCACCGGCAACGGCCTGTCCGATGCCGACCGCGCGCGCGTCGCCCTGGTCGAAGGCGACGCCACGCTGACCATGCTCGGCGACATCGCCGGCGTCTCGCCAGGCGACCTTCCCGTCATCGGGATCAAGCTGCAGAAGCTGCTCGGCGATCCGCAGCAGTTCATGGCGATGGCGTCGGGTGTCCCGGGCACGGCCGAGCTGGCATCCGCGCCGGCCTGGTTTCGCGACACCATGCTGTTTTCCTACCTGCAGGGTGCCGGCTTCTGTGCCAGCGTGCTGGAGCACGGCGGCCAGCGGCTCCTCGACTACGCGTTCAGCACCGACCCGCCGCGTTCCACCGAGCAGATCCTGCATCCGGAAAAGTGGTACGGCAAGCCTGACGAACCGGCCGCGATCGCCTGGCCCGACCTGACGGCGGAGCTGCCCGGGTACGCCAAGGCGGCCTCCGGGCAGCTGGGGGAGCTGGGCATCGGCATCCTCCTGCGACAGGGCCTGAAAGACACTCCACAGGGCGCCGCGGGCGCCGCCGCCGGTTGGGGAGGCGACCAGTTCGCCGTCTACCGGCTGCCGCCGGCCGGTGGATCAACTCCTGAAGGGAGCCGGGCCCAGCAGCCGACCCTCCTGGCCTGGATCACCCAATGGGACACCGATGAAGCGGCGGCCCGGTTCGCGGCGGCGGCAAAGGCCCTGGGACCCGATTGGGACGTCCAGCGCTCCGCCGCCCGCCGCGTGATCGTCCTGCGCGGCGCGCTCGCCGCCGGCACGCGGACCGCTCTGCTTGCCAAGCTGGCGGCGGCGCCGGCCACGTTCGCCCCTGCCCGTAGCATCGATCCCGCGGCGATCGATCCGCGGCGGCTGGTCGGCGCCGTCGGCCCCCTCGTCGCCGCCCGCGTTGCCGCAAAGCGCCTGGCGATGCTTCCCGCCCAGCCGCTCTCCACCATCGTGGTGAGCGAGGACGGCGGTACCTACACTTTTCCAGGCATCGGCCTCACGTTGCGCTTGCCCTATGCCGTCGTCGGCTGGAAATCCCAGCCGCCCGCCAATCCGACGATGCTGCTTGAGCTCACCGACCCGCGGCTGGGGGCCGGGCTGCTCGTCAGCGCATTCGACACGCTCCTCCCAAAGCCCTCCTTCGACGTGGTCGAGACGAACCTGGAGCAAGGCATGAAGGCGAACAATCCAACCTTCGCCAAGCTCAATGGGCGCATCGTTAAGGAGAACGGCCGGCGCGCCTACGAAACGCTGTTCAGCGAATCCGTGAAAGGCGTCGAAATTCTCGGCGTGCAACGCCTCTTCCTCGACGGTGGCCGGGGCGTGATCGTCTGGATAGGCGCCAGGAAGGACCACTGGGATGAGACCCGGTTCATCGCGCGCAATGTGTTCGCGGCCCTTGCCTTTGGTCCCGCCGCGTCGGTCCCGCCGGTCGCGCCGCTGACCACTCAGCCGGCTCAACCGGCGGCGCCGGCACCGGCCGCTCTGCCAGCGCCGCCCGCGCCCGCCTCCTTGCCAGCACCGCCGCCGCCACCCGCCCGCCACAGGCTGCGCAAGCTGCGTCGCCTCGCGGAGGGTGATGCCTGCTGAGCCTTGGCGCCACGCACGCCGCGCCACCTTGGCGGTGGCGCGGGCGATGAGCGCCTGGTGAGCGCGCCGTTTCCCGGCGCTCTCACGCTGCTCGCGCCGTGCGCCGTGGCGTTGCTGATCGCGGTCACCGCCTACGTCGCCGGCCGCACCCTGACCCGCGCCGTGCCCGCCGCAGGGGTTCTGGAGGTCGCCGTCCTGTCGCTCTGTGCCGGGTTGCTCCTGCTGGCCCAGCTGGGCCTGGCGCTCGGGCTGTGCGGCTGCCTGGCGCGCGGTCCCGTGCTGGCGGCGTTCGCCGCGCTGCACCTGCTCGGTCGCCGGGCCTGGCGCGAGCTGCGCTCCGCCTTCGACCATGCCCGCGAGGGGCGCGCCGCTCGCGCCGCAGCCCTTTCCGGCATGCCGCCTGTCCCCCGGCCCGGCCGGCGGATCCCGCCGCCGGCCGCGGCCGCGGCGGCGGCGCTCGGCGTGACTCTGGCTGCTGCGATGCTCCTGGCGCTCTACCCGCCGCTCGGCTTCGACGCGACCCTGTATCACCTGCCTTTTGCCAAGGCCTTCGCCGCGACGGGCCGCCTGCCGTTCCTGCCGGCGCTGCGCTTTCCGGTCTTCCCGCAGCTCGACGAGATGCTGCTGGCGCTCGCCCTGCTGTTGGGCGGCGAGCTCGCTGCGCAGCTGGTCATGACGCTCGCGACTCTGCTCACCGTCGCGCTGCTGGTCGCCTGGGGCCGCAGCGCCTTCGGCGAGGCGAGCGGCGCGGGATGGCTTGCCGCCGCCGCCCTGGCCGGCAATCCGCTGGTCGTCTACCTGGCCGGCAGCGCCTATATCGATGCCGGCCTGGCGCTATGGGTCACCGCCGCCCTCTATTGCCTGCACCGTTTTCGCCTGGGCGAGCGCCGGCGCCGGTTGCAACCGGCCGCCGTCCATGCCGCCGCCACTGCGCCCGCGGGCGCCGCCGGCGCCGCGCTCGCCGCGGGTGGTCAGGGCAACGCCGCGGCCGCCGTGGCCGGACAGGAAAGCCCCGCGCCCACCGCGGCCGGGCGCGACCTCCCCGCCGCTTCGCCCCGTCTCACGGGGCGCCGCGACGCCGTCGCCTGGGTGGTCCTCGCCGGCGCCTTCGCCGGCGGCGCCGCGGCCGGCAAGTACCTGGGACTCTTCTTTGTCGTCGCCATCGGCGCGATCGTGGCGTGGACCGACCGCCGCCGGGCGCTCTGGTTTGCCGCCGTCGCGGCCGCGGTCATGGCGCCCTGGTACGGCCGCATCGTCTACTACACCCACAACCCCGTTTTCCCGTACTTTCCGCAATGGTTCGGCCACTCCCCATGGGACCCGCTGCTCTTCCGTCCGGTCTTGTCGGCCGGCGCGTGGGCGTCCGCCCTGGGCCCCCACCTGCTGGCGCTCGTTCGCCTGCCCTGGGACCTGTCGTTCGGCTGGCGGTCTGCCGGCGCCGTGGCGCCGCTGTCGCCCGCGTACCTGGCGGCGCTGCCGCTCCTCGCCGCGGCTCTGGCGCGCGACGCCCGCATCCGCCGCCTGCTGCTGCTGGGCGTCGCCTTCGTCTTCGCCACCCTCTGGCTGCCCCGCGAGCCGCGCTACGTCGTCGCGGCCCTGCCGCTGCTCAGCATGGCCACCGGCGCCGCGCTCGCACCGGCGCTCGCCGCCGCCGCCGCGCGAGCCCGCCCGGCCGCCGGGCGGTGGTTCGGCATCGCGCTCTGCGTCGCCCTGCTGCTGCCCGGCTGGCTCTACGGGCTGGATCGCCTGCGCCGCCTGGGCCTGCCGCCGGTCAGCGCCGAGCAGCGCGACGCCTGGCTGGCCCGGCGTCTGCCGCTCTACCCGGCCCTGCGCTTTCTCAACCGGTCCCGCGGCGCCGCCTACACCGCCTATGGCCTGCAAGCAGAGAATCTGAAGTACTTCGCCGCCGGCACGCTGCTCGGCGACTGGACGGGTCCGGCCAGCTTCCTGCGCCTGCCCGCCCTGGACGGCGACCCCGACACCTTCGCCCGCGCCCTGCGCCGCCTGGGCGCCGGCTATCTCATCGTCCCCGCGCCACCCGGCCCGGCAGGCTGCGGCGCCGTCTTGCACCGCCGCTTCCAGCTCCTCTACGACGACGCGCGCGCCTGCGTCTTCGACCTTGCAGCCGCCGCGCCTCCCGGCGCAGGATCGTAGTCACACGGAGACCCCATGACCCCTGCCGCCTACCAGCACCTCCAGGCATTCCTGTCGCCCGCCGAAGTCGCGCACTTTCGCCAGCTGGTGGACGATCACGCCAGCCTGATGGCCGAGATCCACGGCCGCGGCGGCCTCGGCCCCCGCTACAAGGTGATCGACGGCGACCAGATCCGCGACCGCCTGCCGGCCATCGAAGCCCTCGGTCAGCAGCGCGTCCGGCCGGCCGTCGAACGCTTCGCCGGCGAGCCCCTGGGCGCCTTCGCCAGTCCCCGCCGCGCCCAGCGCGTGCAGGTTTACTCCCGCCGCGACCAGGGCTTTCGCTGGCACCGTGACGGCCACCCCTACGTCGCCCTGGTCACCCTGGAAAACGGCAACGCCGGCCAAACCCAATTCATCTCCCCAGCCCTCTCCCGCATCCTCCGCTACCTGATCTATCCGCTCTATCCAGTGCCGCAGCTGTTTTCCCTCCTGCCCCGCAGCGCCGTCACCTGCGACGCCGGCGATCTCCTGATCATGCGCGGCCGCCTGACCATCCACCGCGGCGTCACCCTTGCCGAAAGCGGCCGCCGCAGCCTCTTCGTCTACGCCTTCGACCGCGCCGGCGAGCACCCCAGCCCCCTGCGCGACCTCATCGCCCGCAAGCTCAACTACTGACGCCGGCCGAGGGTCGGGGGCTTGTGCAAGCGCGATATGTTGACGTAGCATAGAGAGGTGGCCAGCCTTCGTGAAACCAATAAGGAAACCGAGATGACCGTCCGCCGGTTGCTCATCGCTTCTCTCGCTCCGTTCCTGGCCCTCACCGGCGCCGCTGCGCCCGTAGCGGCCCAGAACGTGCTGGTCAATCCGACCTTCGACACCAACCTCTCCGGCTGGACGATCGGCACCGACTCCGTCACCGTCACCTGGGACGGCACCCGCGACGCAGACAGTTCCACGACCTCCGGTTCGGCCAGGACGGTCTGGGCGGCATCCACCGTGACCGGCAACTACGAGGCGTTCACGCAGTGTGTCAACGTCGACCAGAGCGTCAACTACCGCTTCGGCGGCAAGGCGTTCATCCCCAGCGGCCAGGCCCTCGCCGGCCAGGCATACTTCCTCGCCGTACCGTTCAACCAGAGCAACTGCCAGGGCGCGCCGCCACCCTCCGCCGCCGTCAGCACGCCCGCCGTCACCGCGCTCGACCAATGGACCGAGACGCTCGGAACCATCACCCCGATCGGGAGCTCGATCCTCATCGGCGCCTACCTGTCGGTGCCCGCCGGCGGCACCTTCACCGCCAACTACGACGACCTCCTGCTCGAGCCGGTCACCACCGGCTGCATCGCCGACGGCCAGACCCTCTGCCTCACCGGCGGCCGCTTCCAGGTCACCGCCACCTACAACGCCGGCGGCAGCCTGGCCGGCCAGGCGCAGGTCGTACCCGCGGGCGACAGCGGCCTCCTATGGTTCTTCAGCTCGACCAACATCGAAGCCGTCGTCAAGGTGATCGACGGCTGTGCCGCGGGAGGCCATTTCTGGTTCTTTGCCGGCGGTCTCACCAACGTCCAAGTCGTCCTCTCCGTCGTCGACACCCGGACCGGCGCCGTCAGGACCTACACCAACCCTCAGGGCACCGCCTTCGCCCCGATCCAGGACACCGCCGCCTTTCCCTGTCCGTGAGGGTGCCCATGGGCGAAGCTCGCGGTGTCTGCCCCCGCGCCGCCTCCGCGGCAGGTCGAGAGGAAGACCAGCGGCAGCGGCTGGCCAGTCTCCCCGCAGGCGACCGCGCGCCAGGTCGCCGGCGACGTCCTGGCAGGGAGACCGGCGCCGAGGGAAGAGCTGGCTGCCGCCCGAGCGCGCACCGCGGGCTCAGGGTTTGGCGAGTGCGCGGTTGCGTGGGCAATGGTCCTGGTGGGGCAGGCGGATGGATCTGGCGCTATTGGCCGGAGTGAGAATCGCACGGGGGCCGTGGTGTGCGCGAGGCAAACGGATCGAAGGAATTTGGCTCAAGCGAGATGCTGATGCTCGATTTTCATCGTGTCTTCTGCGTTGCAGTTGCTCTATTCGCCAGTGTGGCGGTGCCTGCGGACACGCAGTCCTCGCCCGGTGCATTCGTTCCGCTGTCGCAACATCTCGCGTCGGTGAGCAGCTCCCGCTATGCCGACCTGGTCAACTCTCCTCAGTTTGCCGTTGCAAGCGAAGCTGACTTTGAGGGCATGCGGGCGCATCTTCTGGCTCAATATCAAGGCGTGACGGCGGTCCATAGCTTCCTGCTCGGTGGCCGGTACGTCGATTGTATTCCCGTCATGCAGCAGCCCTCGGTTCGGCAGCTCGGCATCACGACGCTCGCGCCGCCGCCGCTGTCGCCGGCTCAGAACGAGCTGCCCTCTGGTGAGAGCTTCGAGCCGCTGCTGACTCGCGGTCTCAGCGATTCGTTCGGCAATGCGATGCGTTGCGACGACGGGTCCATCCCGATGCCACGGGTGGGTCTTGAGGATCTGGTCCGGTTTCCCTCTCTCCACGCGTTCCTTGCGAAGAATCCTCCTCCCCCGACGACGCCGATCACCTGTCCAGCGGACTACCGCTATGCCGTGGGGCAGGTCGGTGCGCAGGTGCCGTTTTACGGAGCCTTGACGACGCTTTCGATCTGGTACCCGTCGATCGATCGGAGCTATGGGCCCCACCAGCATTCACTGTCTCAAATATGGGTGGAGGGGACGTCCTCGACCCAACCCTTGCAAACCGTGGAGGTCGGGTGGACTGTCGATCCCAGCCGGACCGGCACGACCGCGGCAACACTTTTTGTGTACTGGACTTCGACCGATTACCAAAGCGACGGTTGCTATGACTTGAACTGTGCGGGCTTCGTGCAGACGAGCAGCCGTTGGGTGCTGGGCGCCCCCAACTGGCCAGGCCCCAGCGTCTCTGGCAAGCCGCGGGAGCAGGTATCCATCGGCCCGGTGCAATGGACATTGTCGGACGGCAATTGGTGGCTTTCCATCGGCTTCTGTTCGCCGTCGCAAAGCTCAAACTGTACGATTGGGTACTATCCGGGCAGCATTTACCGAGGCGGCCAGCTGGCTCACCATGCCACCGTCCTGCGGTTTGGCGGTGAGGTCTACTCTCCCACCCCGCCGGCATTCTCCCAAATGGGGAGCGGCGCCTTGGCAAGCGCCGGCGGCGACTCCGCGGCATCTCAAAGCGGTGTTTGGTACATCGATGCTGCGGGCAGTCTTATGCCAGCAAACCTCAGCCTCGTAAAGTGCAACACCAGCTCCGCGTGCTTCACCTTTGCGTGCATCAACAGCGACTGCAGTTCCTTTTACTTCGGTGGCCCAGGTGGCGCCTCTTGTCCCTAGTATTACTCCGTTAAGTCGATGTTGCCAATGAGCCGATTCGAGCGTACGATGGCGGCATGGACTCGCGGGCGTTGGCCTCGGCAGAGAGCCGGTTGCAGGCGTTCCTCGCAGATAAAGTGGCGCTCCTTGGGCGCGCGGAGGATGTAGCAGCTCGGCACTGTGCAAGCGTGAGTTCAGCGACAGAGGGGACCACCAGGCACGCCGCTCAGCGTGAAGATCACCCGGCTCTCGCGAGTGCGATCCAAACCAATGCCATCGCTGCCATCACGCCGCAATTCGCCCACCCAGACCACTTTGCCAGGTCGACAGGCATCGAGATCGGCGGAATCGGGGTTGTATCGGAGTCCTCGCAAAGTAGGGCATGCCGCGCAGCCTCAAGGTGATCCCGGGAGCTTTCAGAGAAAATCGCCATCTTGGCGCTCGTGATGGAGGTAAGAACAGTCTGCAGGACGAAGACGATTGCAATTGCGTGGCTATGCTTAAGTGGTCTATCATGACTTACAATCAAAGCAATGCCAGCAATGTCGAATGTCAGAAAGACCGTGTAAAATTTCAGCCAAAGATCCCAACACGTGCGGAAGTTGGTGTTGACCTCTTCGTATTGCTTTTGCAGTAGCCAAGTTCGGCTGCTGGCACCACGGTCGGAAGGGTTCGCTAACATGAAATCCTCTCCGAAGTGCAATTGGTCTGCACCTAGCATGATCTAGTAAGTTCAACTACGAAGTATCGCTCCAAGCTCTTTGGCCGTCAAGAATATCTAGCCTCATCAATAGGTTCACTTCCCACGGGCCGCTCAACAGCAGGCCGACCGCGCGGGTGCTCTTCGCGCCCGGCCGCGACGCGCCCAGAGCGCGGCGAGCAGGAGCAGGGCGAGCGCCGGTAGCGGGCCGGCCCCCTACCCCAGGCAGACGTAGGCCGACGGGAGGAGCAGCGTGCCGCCCGCCCAGGAACCTCCGCCTCGCACTGGGCGCGGCGCGCGGCGGCGAGAAGGATGCCGGCGATCCCCAGCAGCACGAGAGCGGTGACCACCGTCCCCAGACGGGGACTGGCCCCCCCCAGAACAGCCGCAGCGCTGCGAGCGCATCTCGCTCGATCCCCTCGGCCGATAAAATCGCTCCCCGGCCAGCGCCTTCACCTCCGCTGTCCGACCCGCGGTCAGGTCGATCACCGCAAGCGCGAGCTAAACGACCGCCGCTTCGAGGGCATCGCGCCTCTCGACCAGGTCGTCCCGCACCTCCGCCAGTTCCGCTCGCGCCTCCTTTCCTGGCCCTCATCCACACGCGCGCTCAGCCGGTGGGTGTCCTCACAGTGTGTTGGTGTCTCCGCCGTTAATTCGTGTATGCTGCATTTCAACCTACCGTGGAGGAGATGAAAATGAGGAAAGCTTTGATCAGTTTCGTCTTGAGTGCGGCGGTCTTTTCCTTTGCGCATGCTGCTCTTGCGGCTAACGCGGGGGTGGGAGCGGCTGCCGCCGTTTCGGCGAACGTGGCTGCGAAGGGGCCGTCTGCTGCGGCGGAGCCGCAGGCCGCCGGCTTTACAAGGTGGCTGAGCACCGGGAGCGTCAAGCTCCCTCCCACCCAACCGGACAGTTTTTGCCAGTTTTGCGCTGCCCATGACGCTTCCTGCTGCTCGTCCGGGGAGCTGTCTCAGAACTACATTACTTGGTACTGCTGCTAGCCGAAGCCTAGGGTCTCACCGCCGTCTCGCCCTGTTCCTGACGCGGGACGAGACGGCGGAGTTGCTGGGAGGCCCGCCGGCCCCTGGCGGGATGGGGTGCCGGCGGCATGTGCGGTGGGACACCCGCCGCGGAGGCCACGCCGTGGCGCGATCCCGGTCATCGGCTGTTCCTCCCCCTTGCCGCGACCTGGCAGCCCGACGCACCGCGGCCCGCGAGCCGCGGTCCTCGCCCTTCGCGCAGCGCCGCAAGCGGCGAGCTGGTATCCTGGAAAAATGACAGCCATCACTCGGCGTGCATTCATTGGCCTGGCGGCAGCCTTCGGCGCGACCGCTGCTTGGGGCCGTTCCACCGGCACCGCGTCGCGGAGTGCGTGGAAGGAGCGGCGCAACCTCTATCCCGAGGGCGTCGCTTCGGGCGATCCCGATTCCCATAGCGTGCTGCTGTGGACCCGACGACCGCCGTCCGCCAGCGCCGCAACGGTCACGCACCTGACCGTGGAGGTGGCCGAGGACGAGGGCTTCCACCACGTTGTGGCGACGGCGCAAACGCCGATCTCGGCGGCGTCGGATTGGACCTGCCGGGTGCTGGTGGGCGGCCTGCAGCCGGCGCGGGTCTACTGGTACCGCTTCACCGACCCTTCAGGGTGGGGCAGCCGTGTCGGGCGCACGCTGACCGCGCCGTCCGACGACGATGGGCGCCCGGTGCGCTTCGTCTTCGTCAGCTGTCAGAACGCCAACGACGGCGCGCAGAACGCCTACCGGCGCATGATCCACGAGGACGAGCGGGCGCCCGAGGGCGAGCGCATCGGCTTCGTGCTGCACCTCGGCGACTTCATTTACGAGATCGTGTGGTACCCCGAGGACCGGCCTCAGGGCATGTACGACCGGCGGGTGCGCGACCTGGTGCGTTATCCGCACGGCGAAAAGATCCACGACTTCCACGTCCCGACGACGCTCGACGACTACCGCGCCGTCTATCGCGCCTATCTCGCCGATCCCGACCTGCAGGATGCCCGCGCCCGCTGGCCGTTCGTCAACATGTGGGACAACCACGAGTTCAGCTGGCAGGGCTGGCAGGCCATCCAGCGCTTCGACGGCCAGAATCGCCCGGCGCAGACCCGCAAGGTGGCGGCCAACCAGGCGTTCTTCGAGTTCCAGCCGGCGCGCCTGGTGCGGCCGGGAGCGGCTCCCACCGAGAAGCTGGAGCGCTTCGAGGCGCCGCCGGTCGCCGATGTACCGGTCGAGCGTTTCGACGGCCACGGTATGGGCCAGGAGCCCAACAACCTGGCGGCCATTCACAGCCTGACCGGCTATCGGGCGCTGCGCTGGGGGCGTCACGTCGAGCTGATCGTCACCGATCAGCGCAGCTACCGCTCCGAGGATCAGACCAGCCGCACCGAGGCGCACGCCTTCGACAGTCCGGACTTCCCGCAGCTGGTGCCGGTCGAGGCGCTGGAGATGATGGATGGCTGCCGTGCCTACAACGGTGGCCGGCCGCCGGCGTCGCTGCCGTACGGCGGCGCCCGGGTGGCCAATTTCTGCCGCGATCTGCCGCCGCAGACCATCCTGGGGGCTGAGCAGCTGGCCTGGTTTCTCGACCGCCTGCGCGGCTCCCGCGCCACTTGGAAGGTCTGGGGCAACACCACGGCGACGCTCGATGCGCGCGCCGATCCGCAGAACCTGCCGCCGGGTGTGGCCAAGCAACCGTGGCCGGGCGCCGCCTATGGCGCCATGAACATGGGCGACCACGGCAACGCCTTCGTGGAGCGCGGGCAGATCTACGACTTCGTGCGGACCCACGGCATCACCGGCTTCGCCACAGTGGCCGGCGACCGCCACAGCTTCTGGGCAGGCCTGGCGGCGAAGGCCCTGCCGCCGCAGGCGTTCGAGCCGGTGGGCATCGCCTTCGTCACCGGCTCCATCTCGGCGCCGGGACTGGTCGAGGCGCTGGAGCACAACCTCGCCAAGGACCACCCGCTGCGCGCCCTTTACGTCGGCCAGGGACCGCAGGACGCGCGGCCGCAGCCGACCCTCAACCTGCTGCTGCGCCACGGCGTGCGCGCCTGCCTCGAATACGCGCGCAGCGGCGACATCGCCAAGGCGCGGGCGCTGTCCAACCGCGAGCTGGCGCCGCACCTGGCGTTCGTCGATATGGGCGGCCACGGCTACTCGGTGGTGCGGGCGGCCGCCGACGCGCTGGAGACCGAGTTCGTCTGCATCCCGCGGCCGGTGGAGCGCGCCGCCCGCCCGGACGGCGGCCCCTTGAGCTATCGCGTCGTGCACCGCACGCCGCTGTGGCAGGCCGGCGAGACGCCGCGCCTGGAGCAACGCATCGTCGAGGGCGACCCGCGGTTCTCGGTGTAGAGCGGCGGGCACGAGAGGCGGCGGGTCGCCCGCGGGCGGCCCTGGGGCAGCCGCGGCGCGATCCGGTTCGGTGCGGGTTACGCGGTATGGAAGATGCGGTCGTCGCACTCGGTCGCCTTCGTCATGGCAATGCCGTTGATTGGCACCCCCGGCGGCCCCCCTGGCACCCAGCTTGACCTGGCTCCAGCGGCGAGACGCCCGGAGCTTCCGGACCAGGAGCTTCACGCCCTCAGGCTCCATCCTCCACATCGTGCCCGGTTCCCCCATGGTTGGTGCACATTCTCTGACGTATGAGGTAACTTTCTTCACCACCCTTGGCGCTCCAGCGGGCGACCACCTCCGGCCGGCTGCCCCCCGACAGGAGCCTACCCACGACTCGGTGCTATTGTGCGTATATACGTTTATGAGATTTTGAGACCGGAGGCCCAGATGAAGAAGACGACGCTCCGCTTCGTGACCCTTGCCCTGGCGATCACCCTGTGCGTGCTTGCCCAGAACCCTCGCGCGGTTGCCGCGGCGGCTTGCCCGACCCTGACCTGTGCCGAGTTGGCCAACGAGCTCAACGAGATCGGCTGCGGGGTGAACAGCATCAAAGGCGATGGCACCTGCACCGAAGGCGGTACGACGCACAACCTGCTCATTCTTCACGGGGCCTGCGGACAGGGCGGAGTGTGCTACCAGTAGCCGGATCGCCGGTGGGGAATCCTTACGAGTTCCGCCTCAACACCGACACGGAGACGATTCCCCTGATGGTCGTGCGATGCGCAGGCGCCGACGGCCGCTTCCCGGGGGACGTCCACGAAATCGGGGCGTTCCCGCCGGCCGAGACGAGCGAGGACATCGTCTGGGTCGATGGCTATTTCGCCCGCTGGCCCGAGGACGAACCCGTGACGCGCCGCGATCTGGATCGCTTGGCATAGCCCACCGACGAGCAGGGCGTCAGCGCCACAAGGTGGTCCACCATGCGCCCGTCTCGTTCGACGCTGGCCGAAGCTCCAGGGCTCCGGTCACACGCTGTGCAGGCGGATCCGCTTGTCTCCGAAGTTGGCGACCACCTCGATCTCCCCGCCGAGGGCTTCGACATATTTCCGTAGCGTGGACAGACGGTGGTCCGTTCGGCGCTCGGTGTCCGAGACTTGACCCTGTGACTGCTGGACCAGAGCCGCCATGTCCTGCTGGGTCTTGCCTACCAGCTCCCGGAGGCCTCGGAGGTCCATGTCGAGGATCTCCTGCTCAACCTCTTGGTGAAGCTGCTTACGCCGCGTCGTTCCCATCTTGTGCTGCAGATCCTTCCACTGATGGACGCTCATCGTGCTCACTCCTTGGCGAACTCTTCCGCGCGCTCACGCTGGTATTGCTCCCAGACCGTTTCCGCCCAGGGCACGTACTTTTCATAGAACCGGGCCTTGCCGCTCTTGTCCCCACCCAGGAGCAGGACCGCCTGGTGTTCGGGATCGAAGCAGTAGAAAACCCGCACTGGCCTGCCCCGATGCTGGACCCCACAGCTCCCGCAGCGGGTATCGCGACCCTTGGATTGCGCTCGAGTATGGGAATCCGAGCTTCATCCCCAATTCTTCAAGCAGGGTCACCAGAGACGAAAAACCGACTCCTGTTCGTCGATTGCCAGGGCCTCGTACCAGCCCTTGAACTCATTGGTAACGACGACTTCGACCACGCCTTATTATCGTTCAAAACCGATATCGTGTCAACATGTTAGAGGGGCCGGCCCCGTCGGGGGGCTACCGAGTGATGAGACCTCATCGCCGCCGCACTGCTCGCCCTGGCGGCGGCAACTCCAAAGACGATGCTTCGGGCTGCACCGTGCCGGGATCGAGTTTCGGGGGCTTCGCTCGCAGGGCTGGCAGTTGCCCGAGCGCGCACCGCGGGCTCAGGGTGTGGCGAGTGCGCGGTGGCGTTGGCAAAGATCTTGGTGGGGCAGGGGGATGGCTGTGGCGCTAGAGTCCGGCGGGAGAAGCGCACGGGGGCCGTGGTGCGCGCGAGGCAAAGGGGTCGAAGGGAATCGGAGGGCACGCCTCTGCCGGGCCTGGCCATGCCTCCCTGCTTGCGGCGCCGCCGGCTTGCGGCCGGAGTACCAGCGGTGCTTGCAGCGGCTGGCAAGTCCCGCACCGCAGCGCGCGCCGCGGACCGCTACCGCGGCTGTTTCTACGAGGCGGCGTTACGGAGAGTGGAGGCGTGGCGGGCCTGGGCGGCATCGACGAGGTGAACTAGGCGCTTAGGCAGCGTCAATAAATAACATTGACCTGCCGTGGAGATGGTGATACAACGATTTGGAGATGACAGATCTTCGATCGCTTCAGCAAAAGGTGGCTCTCCTCTGGCCCCATCTGGACGAGCGTGCACGACGACTCTTTGCGGCGAGCGAGGCTCGTCAACTGGGGCATGGCGGTGTGTCGACGGTCAGTCGGGCATGCGGTTTGTCTCGCGTCACAATCACGAAGGGTCTACAGGAACTCGAGAGTGCCCCTCTACCTGCGGGTCGGGTCCGGCGCGAAGGCGGTGGGCGACCATCGCTGGAAATGCTCGACCCCGACCTGCTGAGCCGGTTGGAGGCTCTCGTGGAGCCGCTGACGAGCGGCGACCCAGAGTCCCCGCTACGCTGGACAAGCAAGAGCACCCGCGTCCTCGCCGCGGAACTTGCGGCTCAGAACCATCCGGTCAGCCATGAGAAGGTGGCGCAGTTGCTGCGACAAATGGACTACAGCTTTCAAGGCAACCGGAAGGCAGACGAGGGGAGCAGCCATCCGGATCGCGATGCTCAGTTTCAATACATCAACGAGCAAGTGCGCAAAGCCTTGGCTGCAAAGCGGCCGGTCATCTCGGTTGACACGAAGAAGAAGGAGATCCTCGGCAACTACCAGAACAAGGGCAAGCAGTGGCGAAAGAGAGGGGATCCGCAGCGGGTCAATGTCCACGACTTTCCAGCTCCCTCCGTGCCGCGCGCGTACCCGTACGGTGTCTACGATCTGGGTCGAAACACTGGCTTCGTGACGATAGGCATTGACCACGACACTGGCGCCTTCGCGGTGGCGTCGATTCGCGGTTGGTGGCGCGCCGAAGGGCGGCGGCTCTATCCCAAGGCAAGGACTCTTCTCATCACCGCTGATGGTGGGGGCAGCAACGGCTATCGTCTGCGTCAATGGAAAATGGAGCTTCAGGAGCTGGCCGACGACTCAGGGCTCTCCATCATGGTTTGTCACTTTCCTCCCGGGACGAGCAAGTGGAACAAGGTAGAGCACCGCCTGTTTTCTTTCATCTCATCCAACTGGCGAGGAGAACCGCTTCGCGACTACGAGACTATCGTGCGTCTGATCGCCAAGACCACCACCGCTCAGGGGCTTAGGGTGACATGCCGACTGGACCGACGAGCCTATCCCGTCGGGCGCAAGGTCTCTGACAAGGAGATCGCCACCGTGAACCTGCTGCCCCAATCCTTCCATGTCGAATGGAACTACATTATTCGGCCTCATGTGTAAATGTTGTTTATTGACGACGCCTTAGCGTCTCTTGCCGGGGCCGCTTTTGGGGAATGGGGCGGCACGATGCCGCCCCGCTGTGCCTCTGGACTACTCAACTGCGATCACTTCTCTGCTCTGTCGCCGGCTCAGGTGGCGAGCGGTCGCAGCTCGCGATCGACGGCGGCGACGATTGCGCTTACCTGCACGGCCATCTTGCCGGCAAAGCGGGCAAGGCGGGCTTCCTGGGGTTCGAGGCACGATTCCTCGGCCGCTTGGCGCATTGAGTGAAAGAACCCCTCAATGAAGCGCAGCTCGGCCAGGGCGGCGCGCATCTCCGCGTGGCTGGTGGACTCGTCGCCGGGGAACTCGGCCGTCACGATCGCCATTTCGTAGATCATCCGGCCGACCTGGCGCAGCGCCTCGCGCGACACCGGATCGTCAATGCAGATCAGAGTCGTTTCCCTGAAGGAATCGGCGGCGTTCCAGGGTGGCGGGGGCGGGTTAGACTGGCTGAAGCTCGGCATGAGGCACGTCCTCCTGCTGGGTTAGGCGTCGGTCGGGGCTGCGATCCCCGCCCGGCGCTGCTTGTAGGGATGGGGCGGCGCGCGCCGCCCCGCCGTGTATCAAGTGTCGGGATTCGTGATGGCGATCACCCTGTCGCCGGCCGAGTAGCAGTCGGTGTCGGGTTTCGGCGGGGTGGCGTAAGCACGCCGCCAAGGCGTTTGACCAGGAAGGCGACGAAAGGCAGGGCGCCGCCTGGCGTCCTGCATCAAATCGGCAACAATTCTAGGGTCTAGGGTGTTGGTGCTGCGGGGGTGCTGGTTACAACTCGTTGATTTTAATGGTGGAGGCGGGAGGATTCGAACCTCCGTAGGGCGAAGCCCGGCAGATTTACAGTCTGCTGCCATTGTCCACTCGGCCACACCTCCAGCCCGAACGGGCGGAGCGGAGTATATGCAGAACCGGGTGGCGCCTCAAGTTGGGTGATGTGGCGGACGCGGTGGGCGCCGCGGCCGGTGCCGCCGTCCGCGTGCACGGGGGCTAGATCCTGACGAGCAGGCGGCCGGTCCACAGGCCCAGGAGGCCGGCGGCCAGGCAGCCCAGGAGGGTGGCGGCGACGTTCAGAAGGGCGTACCCGGGGTTGTCGGATTGCAGGAAGCGGACGGTTTCGTAGTTGAAGCTGGAGTAGGTGGTGAAGCCGCCCAGGAGGCCGGTGGTGAGGGTGAGGCGGAGGGTGGGGGAGAAGAAGTCGGTCGCCAGGGCGGATTCCATGATGGTCCCCAGGAGGAAGGAGCCGATGAGGTTGACGGCCAGGGTGCCCCAGGGAAAGGCGGGCCCCGCGGTGCGGGCCAGCCAGGAGGAGAGCAGGTAGCGGGCGCCGGTGCCGACGGCACCTGCCGCACAGATGGAGAGGAATCGCGCCATGTGGAGCCTCCTAGTCGCCGGGCGCGGCGTGGCCGGCGATGCTGCGGATGCCGGGCGCCACCGTGGAAAGTGCGATCAGGAGTCATTGGCCGCTCCACCGGGAGCTGCGATTGAGGGCGGACTCCACCGCCGCTCCAGGAATCCTACCGGAGGGCGAGCCGTGGAGGCCAGGGGTGCTCCAGGAGGCGCGTGCTGGTTGGGCCTGACGCGCGACGGCGACAGCCGCGGCGGCGCCGGGGGCGCAGGCCCTCGCGTCGCCGGGGGCTACGCGGGGCCTGGTCGTCCTGGCTGCGTGGGGCTTGCGGCTTCCAGGGCGATGGGCAGCTTGTAGACCTGGTCGGGCTTGGTGCGGTCGGAGATCTCGACCCGGTACTGGCCGGGCGGCAGGAAGCTGCGGGTCAGCTCCAGGGTGAAGGGTTGGGCGACGGGCGGCACGGCCTGGCCTGCCCATGCTTTGTGTTCGGGGCGCCCGGGGGGCGTGGCGTAGATGGCCAGGTCGTAGTGGGCCTGTGGGGTGATCGGAAGGTCGTCGAACACCAGGAGCGTGCGGTCGCCCATGGTGACGGTGAGAGGTTCTGGACCGCGAGGGTGCTCCAGGTAGGCCAGGCGCACGTTGGCCGCGGGGGGGCGGGCCAGCGCTGCGGCAGGCGGTTGGCTACCGCTGACAGGCCGGCTGCGCAGAGGAGAACGCTGATGACGGCGACGGCGGCGCGCGCGCCGCGCGACCAGCGCGCCGGTGCGGTGGGCTCGACGGCTCGCCAAGGGGCGACCTTGTGCGGCGGCGGTGCCCCATGCCGGTCGGAGCGCGGTGCGGCGGATTGCGCGGAGGGGGCCGCGGTGGCCTGCGCGTACCGCGACGTCGTGGCCTCAGGCTGGCGCTCGCCTTCGTCGCCGGTGACCAGGGATTGGCCCCGGTAGTAGGCGTCCAGGTCGAGCAGCAGGTGCGGGCAGGTGTCGCAGGTGGCCAGGTGCTCGCGCACCTGGGCCTCGTCGGCCGGGGGGAGCTCGCCGGCGGCGTAGGCGACCAGGGTTTCGAAGCTGGGATGGGGTGAGATCCCGGCCGGCTCGCGCGAGATCGGCGCCGGACCGGCGGCGGCAAGATAGCGCAGCGCCAGGGTCAGCGAGGGTGCATCTTGCTGTAGCGTGTCGTGATTCATGGTGTCAGCTCCTCTCCTCCTTCAGAGATTCTTGGTCAGCCTCTCCCCTCCGGGTCAGAGGCCCGCCGGACGCAGCGCGCGCGGCACCAGGCGGCGGGCTTCCGCCAGCAGGGACGCTGCCTCCGCTTCTCGCAACCGCAGCACGGTGGCGACCTGGGCTTCGCTCAAGGGCAGGCGGTAGCGCAGTTGCAGGCAGGCTCGCGTGACGGGGGGCATGGCGTCCAGCGCCAGCTGCAAGGCTGCCAGGTCCGGCTCGCTGACCGGCGGCGCACTGGCTGCGGCCGCCGCGTCGTCGCCGCCCAGCGGCTCGGCCGGCCCGGCGGCACGGCGCAGCCACCGGTCGCGGGCCTTCTGCGCCGCGAAGGCGATCAGGCGTGCGTCGAGCGCGGTGGGCCGGGGCGGGGCCGCGCCGGGCGACCAGGAGGCGAAGACCTCGTTGAGCAGCACCGAGCGTTCGCCGGCGGCCACGCCCAGGCGGGCGAAGAAGGCGTCCAGATCGTCGCGGTAGCGCAAGGCGGCCTGGCGGTCCGCGACGGCGCGCCGTCGCTGCAGCCGCGCGGCGGCCACCATGGCGCCGAGCAGCACCGGTACCGACAGCACGACCGCTGCCCCCAGCGCCGCTTGTTCGCTGAGCAGGCCGGCGGTCTGGGCCGCGGCCACTGGCACCAGCACCAGCACGAAGACGGCGGCGACGCCCCAGAGGCGCGCCGCCACGCTGGCCGAGTCGCGCACCAGGTTGCTCCCCCGGCGGGTCATTTCAGCCACCTCCCGCGGTTGCGAATGAAGTTCAGCACCCCGTAGACCAGGAAGATCACGAAGAACACGGCCTGGGCGAGCTCGTGGAGATTGGCCAGGAGCCCGCGCAGCACCGCGCTGCCGGGAAGCTGTTCCAGGATCAGAGTGAAGTAGAACGGCAGGACCAGGATGACCATCGACAGGAAGTCGGCAAGCATGTCGATCAGCAGGTCGCGGATGCGATGCCACACTTCGATCAGCCAGTGCCGGCGGCGGCGGCGCGGCGGCTTGCGTCGCGGCGGCGCGTGGTGAGACGGCGCTGCGGTGGCACCTGGATCGGCTGCGGCCGGGGGCGGCGTCTGGAGCGGTGCCTGGGGATGCGGCGCGGCGCCGTCCGCTGGCTCAGGCGAAACCGGTTTCCGTTCCAAGTTCACGACAGTCTCCCGAAGCGTGGTGCGGGCGCGTCCCCCGGCATGGACCGGCGGGCTCTTGCCGCCAGGGGTGAAGACACGGTCGGGCAGATTTTTGTTGAGCCGGGTTGGCGCACGGCGCGGCCAGCGGCGGCGCTCCGGTGAGCAGGAGCGCCGCTGCCGTGGCACGCGGGTGCGCCGTCCGGTTCACGGCTTGGCGGGGCGGGGCGCCTTGAGATCGCGCGGGCCGCTGCGGTTGGACTCGGCCGGCAGCTTGGGCGCGATGGTGATGCTGCGGTCATTGGACGGAGGGTTGATCTCGGTTTGCGACACCGGGAGGGGTCCGCCGCGGACGCGGCCTTGCTTCTTGTTCGCGGTCTGATCGTCCTGGTCGTTCATCGATGCCTCCTTGCCCAGCGGTTGAGAGGTTGCGTCGCCGGCCTGACGGCGGCGGCGCTCGGGTCTGGTGCGGTAAGACACGCTTGGCGCCGTTGTGTGCAGAGGCGCTACTGCCAGTCACCTTCCAGGATGAAGCCGGCCCAGTGAAAAGGGTCTTGCCACTGCCGCTGCTGGCGCATCTCGGTCTGCGCCAGGCGCAGGGCTTCGCTGGCCGGGACCTTGCCTTTGAGCAGGTGACCGTAGAATCGGCGCATCAGCTCCATGGTGCTGCGGTCGCCGACGTTCCAGAGGCTGACCAGGACTCTACGGGCGCCGGCGGCCAGGAACGCTTGCGGCAGGCCGAACATCCCCTCGCGGTCGATCTCGGGACCCAGCGCGGTGGCGCAGGCGCTCAGCACCACCAGGTCGGCGGGCAGTCGCAGGCCCGCCAGGTCGTGGACGCGCAGGTAGCCGTCGCGCGGAGCGCCCCGGCGGTCGACGGCGGACAGCAGGATCGCCGACAGCTCGGGATCGGCGCCGAGGGTGGTGCCGTGGGTGGCAAAGTGGAGGATGCGGGTGCCCTCCAGGGCGCCCCCGGTCACCAGCTCGCGGGTGGCGTCGAAGCCGGTTCGTGCCAGCCGCTGACCGCTCGGCACCAGGGCCAGGATGGCGTCGGCCTCGGCCTGCGTGTCGGCGAGCCGCGGCAGCTCGCCGGCGACGGGCGGCGGCGGCAGGGCCGGTGTGCGCGGCTGCCGCAGGCGCGGGTCGCCGGGGCCGAAGACCGGGTCGGCGACAACCGCCAGCTGCCGCCGCGGCGCCGGTTGGCTGGCGGCGCGCCGGCGGAGCTCGTCGATCACCGGCAGCGACGGGACGTAGACCGTCTGGTGGTGCAGCGCGAGCGGCCCACCCTGGCCGTCCGGCTCGGGCAGCGCGGCGAAGGGCAGGTATTGCAAGGCGCCGTTGGCGGCGATGACCAGCCGCTTGTCGCCCAGGATGCCGCTGGCCTGACCCAGCAGGATGCGGCTGAGCGCCAGGGCCTCGCGCTCGCCGCGCTCGCCGCGCTCGCCGCGCTCGCCGCGCTCGCCGCGCTCACCCCCCCCGTCGCCCCCGCTGCCCCGGCCGCCGCCACCGCTCCCACCGCTCCCGGCGCTGTCGCCGTCGTCCACCGGCGGCACCGTGGTGGTGTGCGCAAAGACGTCGAGCAGCGAGCGCACGCGCGCCTCGATGTCGCCGCGGCCGGGCAGCTCGAAGCTCTGGATTCGGCCGTCGGCGGCGAGGACCCACAGGAAGCTGCGCGGCTCGGCCAGGTAGTACTCCAGCAGCAACGAATCGCGGTCCAAAACCGCGGTGTCCGGCACCGCCGCAAGCGCCGCCGTGTCCGGGTCCTGGTCGCTTCCGCCGCGCGCGGCGCCCGCCGCGCCACCGCTACCGCCGCCGCCGCGCCGCACCCGCACCTCGATCTCGCCCGCGGCGTCGAGCCTGGCGCGCAGCTCGCGCTCGATGGCGTCACGTGCGGTCCAGGCCAGATCGGGGTTGCGGCGCGCCAGGTCGAGCTGGTCGATCCTGCGATTGAGCGACGCCCACTGCTCGCCCAGGGCCTCGCCGCCCGCGGTGCTCGCCGCGTCCGCCAGCTCGCGCCGCGCCACCAGCTCGTCGAGCAGGCGCCGCCCGCGGGACTCCTCGCTCCGCGCCAGCGCTTGCCGCGCCAAGCCCGCCGCCGGCTGCGATCGATGCGACCTCATCAGGTTGTCGATGAGCAGATCGAAGTAGCCTTCCTGCAAGGCGAGGTAGGAGGTGCGCAGATCCGGCCGCACGGCGGCGGTGCGCAGCGACTCGACGAGCCGCAGACCTTCCTCGCCGTGGGCGCGGGCCAGGTCCAGGCTGCCGCGGTCGGTCTCTGCCTGGGCCTTGGCCATGCCCAGCTGGGCGACGGCCTCCAGGCTGGCGTCGTGCTGCTTGCGAGCCTCGGCCAGCGCCCGGTCGAAATCGGCCAGGGCCCGCTCCGGCCGGTGCAGCCCCAGCTCGCTCTGAGCCAGGCCGACGCGGACCGCCGCGGCGTCGAGCGGAGCGTTCAGGCGGTCGAGGATGTCGACGGCCTGCTGGAACGTGGCCAACGCCTGCAGCTCGTCGTGCTGGCGCAGCAGGCAGGCCGCAATCGAGCTCAACGCCACCGCACGGTTGCGCGACGGCGCGGTGTCGCTCTCCGGTTGCAGTTCCAAGGCGCGGCGCAGGTAGGCGAGCGCCGCGCCCTGGCGGCCGGCGGCGGCCTCGACCCGGCCCAGCTGGGTCAGGGTCGCGACCCGATGCGGCCGGCCCGGGCTGCGGTTGAGCAGCGCCAGTGCGCGCCAATGGCAATCGCGCGCCCGTCCCCAATCGGCGAGCGTCGCGTACACCCAGCCCATGCCGTTGAGAGCATTGGCCTCGGAGCCAAAGTCGCCGATGGCCTGTGCCAGCTCGCAGGCCTGGCGGAAGGTGGCGAGCGCCTGCCAGCTGTCGCCGTGGAGGTGGAGGAGCCGGCCGAAGTTGATCAGGGTCGAGACCTCGCCCCCCTGGTTCTTGAGGGTGCGCCAGAGGGCGAGCGCGCGCACGAAGGCCTCGCTCGCCGGCACGAAGTCGCCCTCCCCGCCGGCGGCCTGGCCGATCTCGTTGTTCGCCACCGCCTGGTCGTACGGCTGCGCCAGCGCGATGGCGATCGTCAGGCAGCGCTGGAACAGAGGCACGGCGTCCCGGTTGGCGCCGTGAATCACGTAGAGCCGGCCGAGCCGGAACAGCGGCTCGACCTGCGGCTCCTGGTCGCCGAGCCCTTGCCACAGGCGCAGGGCCCTTTCGTACTTGGCCGCCGTCTGCCAGAAGGGGCCGTGCGTCTGCTCGAGGGCTGCCGCTTCCCTGGCGGCCTGCTGGGCGGCGGCGCGGTCGCGGTCCGCGGCGCTGGCGGACCGCAGCGCCAGGACCTCCTGGTCGTAGGCGCCGTGATCGCCGGCATGAGCGGCATGGACCTCCAACCGGTAGCGGCCATCGTCGGGCGCGACCAGGTGCACGTCTTCGGGGCCCTTGGCGCCGTTGGGGCTGTCGGCGACAAAGAGCAGCCGCCGGCCGGGAGCAAAGACGTCGATCGCCACGTCGACGCCGCGCTGGTCGGCGCGGAAGTGCAGATACTGGCCGGCGGTCAGCTCGATCTCATAGACGTCCACCTCGCCGGCGCCCAGCTCGCACCGGCGGGGCGGTTGCAGCGCAACCGGCAGCACCCGCGCGGCGGTCGGCGCCGTCCCCGTCTCCGTCGCCGGCGGAGGCGCGAGCCGCTGCAGCTCGGGCGATGGCGGCGAGGGCGGTGGCGGCAGCCGTGGTGTCCACGGGCTGCCCGGCGCGCGCATCGCGCCCAGGCCCAAGAGGGTCCCCAGCCCCAGCCAAAGCCATCGCCGGCGAACGAAACGGGCCAGACGCCCTCCCCATTTCAGGTGACTGCAAAATTATGTCGAATCAGGTCGCGGATGACAACACCTGCGACTATCCAAAAGACGCGCGAATCCGGGCGCCGGCGGACCATCGGGGGGGCTCGGCCGGGCGCCCGCCGGCGCCGCCCGCCCGCCCGGCGCGTGGCGCGGATATGATGCGACGCTGCGGCCAGGGAGATGCCGACCTGGCATCACGTTCGCGACCAAAGGAGCGCCCGTCATGGATGCGAAGCTGCGCTGGCTCAGTGGGATCGCCGCAATCCTGGTACTTGGCGCCGCAAGCCATGCCGCCCCCGCGGCGCCGGCTGCCGCCGGGACCCCCGACCTGGCTGCCGGCGAGCGCTGGTGGGCGCACGTCCGCTACCTGGCCGACGACAAGCTGGAAGGGCGGCTGACCGGCAGCGCCGGCTATCGCCAGGCGGCTGCCTACGTGGCGCAGCACTTCAAGGAATACGGCCTGCAGCCGGCGGGGGTGGACGGCTACTACCAGCCCGTGCACTTCCTGGCGCAGCGCATCCAGGCCGCGGCATCAGACCTGGCGCTGGTGGGCGCCGGCGGCAAGGTGGAGCGCCTGGCGCTCGGCGAGGACGCGCTGCTCGGCGCCCGCCAGCCGCAGCCGCCGGCGATCGAAGCGCCGCTGGTCTTCGTCGGCTACGCCCTGCACCTGCCGGACGCCGGCTTCGACGACCTGGCGGCGGTGGACTGCAAGGGCAAGATCGTGGTCTATCTCAACGGCGGACCGGCGGACATCTCGGGCGCTCTCAAATCGCACGCGCGCGCGGCGCAGGAGTTCGCCAAGGCGCTGCAGGGGGCCGGCGCGGTCGGCGCGATCGCGCTCGCCAACCCGCAATCGATGGACATCCCCTGGGCGCGCCAGGCGCTCGCCGCCTCGCAGCCGGGCATGCGCATCGCCGAAGCCGCCATGCAGGACGTCGCGGGGCACTTCTTCGTCGCCACCTTCAACCCGGCGCGGGCGGAGAAGCTCTTTGCCGGCTCGGGCCACACCTTCTCCGAGCTGCTGGCGCTGGCCGACGCGGGCAAGCCGCTGCCGCGTTTCCCGCTCGCGGTCAGCCTGCGCGCCAAGGTGGCCGCCACGACCGAACCCGTCGAAGCGCCCAACGTCGCCGGCTTGCTGCGCGGCAGCGACCCGGCGCTGGCGTCGCAGGTCGTGGTGTTTTCGGCGCATCTCGATCACCTGGGCGTCGGCGAGCCGATCGACGGCGACCGCATCTACAACGGCGCCATGGACAACGCCGCGGGCGTCGCCTCGCTCCTGGAGGTGGCGCGCAGCATGGCGGCGCCGGGGGCGGCCCGGCCGCGGCGGTCGGTGCTGTTCCTGGCCGTCTGCGGCGAGGAAAAGGGGCTGCTCGGCTCGCGCTACTTCGCCGGCCATCCGACGGTGCCGCGCGGCGACCTGGCGGCCGATCTGAACGTCGACATGTTCCTGCCGCTTTTTCCGCTGCACTACCTCACGGTACAGGGGCTCGACGAATCGTCGCTGGGCGACGACGCGCGGGCGGTGGGGGCGGCGATGGGCGTCGAGATCGTGGCCGATCGCCATCCGGACCGCAACGCCTTCATCCGCAGCGACCAGTACAGCTTCATCCGCAACGGCGTGCCGGCGGTGGCGCTGGGGTTCGGCGCCGCTCCCGGCTCGCCCGAAGAGAAGACCTTGCGGGAATGGATCACCCACCGCTACCACGCCCCCTCCGACGACGTGAACCAGCCGGTCGACCTGGCGGCGGCAGGTCGGTTCGACGCCTTCGTGCTGGCCCTGGCGCGGCGGGTGGCCGACGCCGACGCGCGGCCGGCATGGAAGGAAAAGAGCTTCTTCCGCCGCTTCGCCACGCCGGCGGCAGCGCCCGCCGCCGCCGCCCCGGCAGGCTGAGAACTTCCCGCCGCCGCTCGCGTACTGGTGCTCTACCCAAGGAGCATGGCATGCACAGCGTAAGGCGGTTGGCAGATTGGGCAGGGCCGGGGGTCCTGTCGTTGCTGGCGGCGGTGGCGGCGGTTGCGCCGTGCCGCGCCGCGGACGGTCCGGCGATCTTCGCGCCGGGGGTGATCTCGGGGCCCGCCAACGACGCGGACCCGTGCTTCACGCCCGACGGGCGCACCGTCGTCTTCGCCCGCAACAATACGATCCTGGTGTCGCAGCGCACCGGCGACGGTTGGTCGAAGCCCGAGATCGCGCCGTTTTCGGGCCAGTGGCCCGACCAGCAGCCGGCCATCGCTCCCGACGGCTCGTTCCTGGTGTTCGTGTCGGGGCGCCCGATCTCCGCCACCGAGACGGCGCGCCCGGCGGGCAACCTGTGGCGGGTGGACCGCCACGGCGCCGCCTGGGGAGAACCGGTGCACCTGCCGGCGACCGTCAACCGCGACAGCAGCACCTGGGCGCCCAGCGTCGCCGGCGACGGCAGCGTCTACTTCATCGAGCGTCAAGATCCCAAGGCGCCGTTCCGGCTGTGGCGGGCGCAGGCGCGCAACGGCTCGTATGAGCCGGCGGTGGCGGTGTCGTTCGGCGACCCGGCTACCCAGGACGTCGATCCCGCCGTGGCGCCCGACGAATCGTTCATCGTCTTCGGCTCGATGCGGCCCGGCGTCGACCCGCACGAGCGGCTGTTCATCGCCTTTCGCGAGTCCGCCGGGTGGGGCAAGCCCATCGACCTGGGCGACGCGGTCAACGGCCCCGACGACACCAACGAGGCGCGCCTGGGACCCGACGGCAGGACCCTCTATTTCAGCTCGGATCGCACGCTGCCCCTGCACTTCCCGCGCAGCCGCGCCCAGGCGCTGGCCGACGAGGAGCGCATCGCCGGCTGGGACAACAGCAACCTCAACATCTGGAGCGTGTCGCTGGCCTCCTGGCTGGACGCTCACGCGCACGCCGCCCCTCACCCGCCCGCTTGACCGCGCCCGCTCTGACCGGTGACCCCGACCCGCCGGCGGCACCGGCCCTGGTCGTCAGCCACGAGCGCTCGGGGACGCATTTCCTGATGAACACCCTGGCGCTCAACTTCGGCTATCAGCCGTACGTCGACCTCGACGAGCGCCCGGGTTTCGATCCGCACTCGACGCCGCAGCTGCTGAACTTCCTGCTGGGGACGGCGTGGCCGCCGCGGACGGTGCTCAAGTCGCACCACCAGGCGGAAGTCTTGCTGCCCGTGCTGCCCTGGCTGGCCGACCTCTACCGGGTGTTCTACGTGGTGCGCGATCCGCGCGACGCGCTGCTCAGCCTGTGGCGCTTCGTCGCCAGCTCGCCCGCCGGCGAAGGGCCGTGCACCGCCACGGTCGGTGACTTCCTGCGCGCCGCCCCCGCCGGGCGCCTGCTGCGCTACCAGCGGCGGGCCGCGGCGACGATGGTCGAGCGCTGGCGGCTGCACGTCGAAGGGTGGAGCGACGCCGCCGACCGCCTGGGCGGCCGGCTGCACGTGGTGCGCTACGACGACCTGGACCAGACCTTCGCGCCCACCGTGGCGCGCCTGGCGGCGGCCCTGCGGCCGGCGGCCGCGCCGTCCCTGGCGCCAACGCCGCCAGGACCGCCGGAGCCGCCGCTGCGCCCTTCGAAAGTGCTCGACGTGATCCATCCCGGCGCCGGCGGCAGCGGCGCGCACCGCGCGCTCTTCACCGCGGCCGACCAGGCGCTGGTCCGCGAGCAGGCCGGCCAGGCGATGCGGCGATGGGGGTGGGAACCCGATTCGTGAGTTAGCCGCTTAGCCGCGGCGGTGGACGATTTCGAGGTGCGGCATGCCCCAGCACTGATGGCCCATGTCCCGCGCCATCAGGCCCAGGCCCTCGGTTTCCAGCTCGCCGCCGGCCTGGCCGGTGAAGGGGCTCGGCCAGCGGCCGAAGGGGTTGCGCCGCCCGTACGGAAAGGCGGGGAAGACCAGCCCGTCGCGGTGCAGATCGGCGCGCACCAGGAGCATCGTGCCGCCCACCGCGTCCAGCCGCACCAGCTCGCCCTCGGCGCGCAGGTCTTCCAGGTGGAGGCGGCCGGCGTCGCGCCAGGCGTTCAGATCGAACGTCGGCCCGCCCGCCCAGCGCACGCAGTGCGGCTGCACGATGTCGCGTTCGACGGCGAGCAGGCGTTGCAGTACGTCGGCAGGGAACTGCTCGACGTCCACGTCCAGCCACAGCACCCACTCTTCGTCGTCCAGGGCGCGCGACAGCAGGTGGTTGCGGCTTTTGGCGAGCACCGTCCGGCGGGGGATCTGCAGGCCGTGCTCCCAGCGCGGGATGCCCGGCGGCAGGTGGAAGTGGAAGTCGCGCTTCCATGTCTGGGCGCGGCGCCGGCCGGCGCGCAGCCGCGGCAGGAGCGCCGCGAGCGCCTCCCAGGTGCCGTCCCTGCTGTCGCTTTCCAACAGGCCCACCGACAGCCGGTCGCGCGGATAGGTGAGGGCGTCGAGCAGCTCGCAGTAGCGCTCGAGCGAGCCGGCCGCGTCCTTGACCGGCGTCAGGATGAGAACGGCGGGGGCGGCGTCGGGCTGCATGCAGGGGCCTCGGCAGGTGGCAGGTTTGGCAGGCGACGCCGCGCCAGGGCGTCGGCGAGGCGGCTCCAGGGGGACTGCTCCGCGGCTGCCGGCGGATTGACGGCATTCACCTGGCGCACGATACTACGCGCCCATGGAAGGCAAGGTGGAAGGCACCGGCACCGACCCAGACCCAGGCGCGGCGGCGGAAACGCCGGCAGCGGCGGCGATCGATTGGGAGATGCGGCCCCGGCGTGCCGCGGGCATCGAGCTGAGCGAGGTGACCGACGGCTTCCTGGTCTACCAGCCGCAGCGCGACCGCGTGCACTACCTCAATCCGACGGCGGCGCTGGTCCTCGAAGCGTGCGACGGCTCCATCCGGGCGGGCGATCTGCCGGTCTTCCTGGCCGGCGCCTTCCAACTGGCCGTGCCGCCGTACGACGAGGTGGCGGGCTGCCTGGCGAAGCTCCTGGCGGAAGGGTTGCTGGTGGCGGCGGCGGACGGCGGCGATGGCGGCCTGGACGATCGGGAGGGTCGGGAGGGTCGGGACGGTCGGAGCGGTGGCGAGGGTGGCGGCGCGCCGCCGCTGTGATAACCTAATGGTGACCGTAGTTTAGGTTGCGTAGCTGCTTCAGGGACACGTATACGGACTGATTCTCGATCGATTCTCGATCGACCTTCAACGGGGGTGAACGCGTGGCACCGGAAGAGTCACAGCGACTGTTGGATCGTCTGGGTTCCGATCGTCGGCAGTTCCTGCAGAAAATCCTGCTGACCGCCTATGCCGCGCCGTTCGTGGCGTCCTTCGGCATGAAGGGCCTGGGGCTGGGCGAAGCGATGGCGCAGTCCAACCTCTGCTCCAACGTGACGGTGCCCAATACCTCGGCCGACCTGGTCATCACCAAGAGCGCCTCACCCAGTCCGGCGGTGCCGGGCGCCAACCTTACCTACAGCATCTTCGTCGTCAATTGCGGGCCGGCCGTCGCCACCAACGTCAGCGTCTCCGACCCCATCCCGACCGGTACCACGTTCGTGTCGGCCAGCCAGACCAGCGGCCCGACCTTCACCCTGGGCACGCCGCCGGTGGGGGGCACCGGCACGTTCATGGCGACCATCCCCACCCTGAGCGCGAACGCCACGGCCAGCTTCCAGCTGGTCGTCTTCGTGACCCCCTGACGGAAAGAAGATCGCCATGGGCCTGAAAATGCGCATGCTTGCCGCCCTGCTTCTCCTGCTGCCGGCGGCCGCCGTTGCCGCGGTGCCGCAGATCACCAACACCGTCACGGTCACCGCCACCAACGCCTTCACCGCCAACGGCGACGGCACCATGACCCTGGTGACGCCGGTGCTGATGGCGGCGCCGACGCTGTCGACGGCCGGCCTGGTGACCCTGGCCCTGGCGCTGGCGGTGTTCGCGGTCGCCCGCATGCGGCAGCGTCAGCTGCAGTCGCGCGCCTAGCGCGGCACGGTGCCAAACCAGCAAGACGGAGGCGGCGTCCTGCTTTCGGCCGCCCTCATCGTCCGCAACGAAGAACGGTTTCTGGCCGGCTGCCTGCAATCCATCGCCGGGCTGGTCGACGAGGTCGTGGTGGTCGACACCGGCTCGACCGACCGCAGCCGCGAGATCGCCCGCGGCCATGGCGCCCGGCTGGCGGAGCTCCCCTGGCGCGGCGACTTTGCCGCCGCGCGCAACCACGCGCTCGACCTGGCGCGCGGCGCCTGGATCCTTTACATCGACGCCGACGAACGGGTGAGCGCGGGCGGGCGGGCGGAGCTTGAACCGCTGCTGCGCGATCCGCACCTGGCCGCGTGCACCGTGCGCTTCCGGCCGGTCACCGGCTTCACCCGCTACCGCGAATATCGCCTGTTCCGCAACCGCCCCGACCTGCGCTTTGCCGGCGTCATTCACGAGACTCACGTCCCGGCGCTGATCGACGTGTGCGCCCGCGAAGGGCTGGCCATCGCCGACAGCGCGGTGGCGATCGATCACCTCGGCTACGACGGCGACCTGGCCCACAAGCATCGCCGCAACCTGCCGCTGCTGCGCGAGCGGCTGGCGAGCGACCCCAACCACGTCTACAGCTGGTGCCACCTGGGCGTCACCCTGCACGGCATGGGCGACCAGGAGGGGGCGGAGCAGGCGTGGCGCCAGGGAGTCCAGGTGGTGCGCCAAAAGCAGGCGCGAACGATCGCCGACAGCGGCCCCTACGTCGACCTGACCCACACCTTGATGCGCCGCGGCCAGCCGGTGACGGAACTGCTGGACGAAGCGCTCTTTTTCTTCCCCGACAACTTCACCTTGCAATGGCTGCGCGCCCGCGCCCTGATCGAGGAGGGGCAGTTTGCCGCGGCGCTGCCGATCGTGGAGCGGCTGGCGGCGACCGATCCCGAAGTGGAGCTGGGCGGCGTCCTGGCCCACGACGAGCGGATCTTCGGCCTGTTCGCCTACGAGGCCCTGGGTCTGTGCTGCTTCCGGCTCGGACGTTACGCGGAGAGCGCGCGCTGGTACGGCCGCGCCGCGGAGGTCGCGCCGGCGCCGCTCGAAAACCGCACCAAGATGCAGCTGGCCGCGACCCTTGCCAATGCCACCAGCGGCGCCGGCGCGCCGTGAACCGGCGCCCGACCGCGCTGCTGGTCGCGCCGCTCCTGCCGGCCACCGGCGGCAACGGCCTGGCGATGCGGGCCGGGGTGTTCCTGGACGCCCTGGCCCTTGACCACCAGGTGACGCTGCTGGTGGTGCCGGTTGCCGGCGCTGGCACCGAGCCGGGCCCGCTGGTGCGCCAGTGCGCCCGGCGGGTGGCGGTGCTCGACCTGGGCGGTGCGCTGGACCCGCTGTACGCGCTCAGTTCCGGCGTGCGCGATCCCGACCAGCGCCTGGCGGCGCTGTGCGCCTACCCGCGGCCGCAGATGTGCCGCTGGGCGACCAGCCCGGCAGTCGCGCGGGCGGTCGCGGCGGTGGGCGCCGGCGACGGCGCGGAAGGCGCGGGCGACGCGGACGGTGCGGGCGAGCCTTGCGGTGCTGGCGAGGCCGAAGAGGCGGGCGAGCCTGACGGCGTTGGCGGGGCCGGCGCGGGAGGCGAGGCTGGCGAGAGAGGCGCGGCAGGCGAGCCGAGCTTTGACGCGGTGGTGGTGCTGCGCAGCTACCTGGCGCCGTATGCGGCGCCCCTGCTGGCAGGCGCCGGAGGGCGCCGCCCGCGCTGCGTCCTGGACCTGGACGACGACGAACGGCTGACCCAGCAGCGGCTCGGCCAGCTCTACGCGCAGCGCGGCGAGGCCGGCCTGGCGCGGCTCGCCGCCGCCGAAGCCGCCAAGTACGTCACCCACGAGGCCGCGTGGCTGCCGCGCTTCGACCTGGTGCTGACCGCTGCCGATCCGCATGCGGCGGCGGTGCGGGCGCGCCATCCGGGCGTCGCGGTCGCCGTCGTTCCCAACGTCGTCACCGTGCCGGACGGCGTGGCGCGGCCGGAAGCGGCGCATGCTCCGCTGCGGCTGCTGTTGGTCGGCAATCTCGCCTACGAGCCGAACGTGGACGCCGCGCAGTGGCTTGCCGGGCAGATCGTGCCGCGGCTGGCGCAGGAGCTGCCGGTCGCGCTGCGGCTCGCCGGCGCGCGGCCGAGCGCCGGCGTGGCAGCCCTGGCCGGCGGCGGCATCCAGGTGGTGGCCGATCCGCCGGACATGGCGCCGCACTACGATTGGGCCGACGTCGCCGTGGTGCCCATTCGCGCCGGCGGCGGCACCCGCATCAAGATCCTGGAAGCCTTCGCCGCGCGCGTGCCGGTGGTGGCCACGCGCCTGGGCGCCGAAGGCCTGGCGGTGCGCGACGGCGAGCACCTGCTGCTGGCCGACGACACCGCGGGCATCGCCGACGCCTGCCGCCGGCTGGCGGAGGACGCGGCGCTGGCGCGGCGGCTTGCCGCCAACGCCCTGCGCCTGGTGCGGGAGCGCTACTCGCGGCCGGCGGGGCAGGCGCTGATCCGCGCGCTGCTCGCGAGTTGAGCTCGGGGGGGCGGGCGGTCTAAGCTGTGCGTCGTCGAGGCGAGCGCATGGATCTGTCGATTCTCTATTTTGGCCACATCGGGTTCGCGGTCGACTTCATGGGCGAAGCCGACAGGCTGGGCTTTGGGCGGTTCTGGCTGGGCGAGCACCACAGCCAGTGGCAGTGCGCCAATCCGTTGCTGCTCGGCGCGTTGATGGCGGCGACCAGCAGCGGCATCCGGCTCGGCAGCGGCGGCGTCTGTATCAACTACCACAGTCCGCTGCGCGTCGCCGAAGACGCGCGCCTCATCGAATACATGGTGCCGGGGCGTTTCGACCTCGGCGTGACGCGCGGCCTCAAGCTGGATCCCGAGCTGCGGGACGCCCTGTTCGACGGCCGCCAGCCCGAGACGCTGCGGCCCTACGACGAGAAGCTGGCGGACCTGCACGGCTATGTCACCGGGCGGCTGGCGCCGGCGGACCCGCTGGCCGGCCAGATGTACCTGGAGGGCGGGCCGCCGATGTGGCTGCTGGGCACCAGCACCGCCAGCGCGGAGTGGGCGGCCAGCCATGGCACGGGCTTCTGCTTTTCGCTGCATCACGGCAGGGACAAGGACGGCGTCGCCGCCCTGCGCGAATACCGCCGGCAGTTCGTCCCCAGCGCCGAGTTTGCGGAGCCGCGGGCGATGGTCGTGGCGAGCATGCTGTCCGCGCCCACACGCGACGCGGCGCTCGCGGATCAAAAGGAAAAGGGGTTTGACCACGTGTCGCTGGTGGGTCCGCCGGCGGACTGCGTCGCGGGCCTGGAGGAGATCGCCGCCAGCTACGGCGTCGACGAAGTGATGATCCTCGATCTCCAGGCCGGGCACATCGACGAGGTGAGTGAAAAGTACGGCGCGATCGCCGATCTGGCGGGGCTTGCGCCGCGCGGCGAAAAGGACTGATGACCTCCCGCCGCATCGATAAAGTGATCGATTGCGGCGGAGCGCGGGCCGCGGGACCCAAGGAACCCAACATGCCAGCCACGATAGGGCGAAGGATCGGCCGGCTGCTGGCCGCCGGGGTGCTCCTGCCGCTGCTGCTGCTCGGCGGGCGGGGTGGGTGGGCCGGCCGCACCGCCGCCCCTGCCGCAGACGCCGCCGGCGCATCGCGCGAAGAGACCCGCAGCTACCGCATCCTCTTTCAGGAGGAGATCTATTCGTACCAGGTCTTCGCGCCGCGCGGCTACCGCTCGCGGCCGCCGGGGCCGGCGATCGTGTTGTTGCATGGCGCGGGCGGCAACGGCCAGGCGTCGATCGCGGAGTGGCAGGATCTCGCCAACGAACAGGGAGTGCTGCTGGTGGCGCCCACCCTGCTGTACGGGCCGAAGTTCGAACCGGTGATCCCGACGCTGTTGCGCGCCATCCTGGCGGAGGTCAGGTCGGCCTGGAAGCCCGACCCCCGCCGGATCTACATCTTCGGTCATTCGGCGGGAGGCGTGCTGACGTTCGATACCGCGATGTTGGACGGCGACTGTTTCGCCGCCGCCGCGGTGCACGCGGCGGTGATCTATCCCAACTACGACTGGATCCTGGGCCGCGCCAAGCGCAGGATCCCGATCGCCTACTACATCGGCGACCGCGACCAGTTCTTCCCCCTGGCGGCGGCCCGCCGCACGCGGGACCTGCTGACGGCAGCGGGTTTCCCGCTGCACTATCTCGAAATGCCCGGCCACGACCACGACTATCGTGCGGTTGCGCCGCAGGTCAATCGCGACGCCTGGGCCTATCTCAGCCAGCAGATCCTTCCTGATTAACGAGTGGCCTGGCCAGGACAGGCCACTACTCGACCATTTCGAGCAGGACGCCGTGGGTTGCCGACGCGGGAATCAAAAAGCGATCGTGGCCGCGGTAGTTGAAGATCGGCAGCGTCAAGCCGGTGCCGCGCTGCACCAGGCGGTGGGCGGTTTCCAGGTCGCCGACCTGCACGCTGAGCCCCAGGATGCCCTCGCCGCGGTCGGCGGCGAAATCGGCGGCGAGTCCGGGACCGTCGGGTTGCAGCAGGACCAGGTTGGCGTTGTGGTAGTTGACTGCGAGGCTCCAGGCGCCCAGGTAGCCGATGCGCACGGGCCTGGTGCCCACGCTGAGGCCGAGGCCGGTGAAGTAGGGCCTGGCGGCGTCCAGATCGGAGACCACCAGCCAGACCGTTTGGATGTGCCGCGCGGTGTTGGGATGCGGCCGGGGCGCGAGCGCCGGGGCGGCGACAAACACGTCGTGCACCTGCGCTTGGTCGTAAGCGAGGAAGAAGTTGGAATTGTCGGGGGCGATGTTCTCGGTGAGGATGATGGTGTCCCACAGGGGAACCTGGCCCACGACCTGGCCCGATGATTGAATGGTAAGAGGCCCGGCAGGGATCGGGCCGACGTTCGGATAGCCGGCGCCGTCCAGGAACCCGATCGCCTGCGCGGCGTTGAGCACCTGGGTGCCGTAGTACTTGGCGCCCTCATGCTGGGCCAGGAACGCCAGGAACGGCGCGGTGCCGGCGTTGTCCGCGGTGATCGCGTCCAGCTCCAGGTACGACAGGTCGTCGAACCACACCAGGCGGTTTTCGACGCCCTCGGGCGATTGCAGCACCGGCGTGGCCGCGAAGCCGAGCTGCTGGGTGAGGACGTCCGCCTCGGCGGCGAAGTCGTCCAACCGCACCAGCACGCCGACGTGATCGATTCCGCGCCCGATGCCCAGTCCGGCGGCGACTGCCTGGCCAGCGAGCGCCGCCATGCCACACAGTACAATTGTTACTATTCGTGTCGCGTTCATCGCACTTCTCCTCTCACAGTTCTAATGCAATCAGTTGGGAACGCCGCGGTGCCGCGCAATTGAGCGCATGACGCGGCGCTGCAAGAATGAGCCTGCCCGGGTTGACGCCCGGCCAGCGTGACATTTCGATGGCGCGGACGATCATCCAATAAATTGATCGCTGCGCGCGGCCATCCAATAGATTGATTCGTGGGGGGCTCCGGGAAGAGGATTTATGCTTGACTTGTCGCGTGTTTTTTCGGATTCCCGCTGCTTCAAGAAGTTGTTCCTCCTACTTCAAGTAGTTGTTCCACAGGTGGTGGTGCGCTGAAATCTTTCTTTCGTGACAGAGGTTGTCCCGACTGAGGGGGCGGCAGGCATAAAGTGTGTTGAGGCGTGGGATGCTCCCACCCCCGCTTGACGGTTGACAGGTGGTGCAGTTCGTCCAGTCCACGCGATGTGCAAGTCCCGCCGCGACCATCCACGCCAGTGCCAGGTGCAGTGCCAGGTGAGGAGATGAAAGGCTCAGCGATCCAACCTGCGGTCGGCATCCCCGCGACCCAACCGGACAGCCGCTCGGCAAGCCTCCAGCAGCTCGCGACCCGCGTCGCCGCCATCGCCTCGGCCGCGCTGGGGCTCGGCGCCGCAGCGCTCGACGCGGAGCGGCCGCTGACCGCGCTCGGGCTCGACTCGCTGGCCGCGGTCGAGATCGCCGCCGCCCTGGAAGCCGACTGGGGCACCGCGCCGCCGCTGTCGCTGCTGCTCGCCGGTGCCAGCTGCCACGAGCTGGCCCGATGGCTGCAAGCATCGCTCCGCGAGCGCGCCGCCGGCGCGCCTGCCGCGCCCGCGGTGGGCGCCGCGGGCGATAGTCGGGAGCCGATCCCGCCGGCGAAGGATTTCCCGCTGTCGCCGGGCCAGCAGGCGCTGTGGTTCCTGGAGCGGCTGGCGCCCACCGCCGGCGCCTACAACGTGGTGGTCGCGGCGGAGGCTCGCGGTCTGGACGCGGAGCTGCTGGTGCGTCTGCTGGCCATCCTGGCATCGCGCCACGCCGCGCTGCGCACGATCTTCCCGGTCCACGGCGAGCAGGCGGTGCAGCGCGTGCTGGCGGCGCCGGCGATCGATTTCGCCAGCCAGGATGCCGCACAGTGGAGCCCGGAGCAGCTGTTGCAGCGCATGGCGGAAGAGGCATGGCGGCCGTTCGACCTGGAGCGCGGGCCGCTGTTGCGGGTGCGCCTGTTCGAGCCCGCGCCGGTCGCGGGACCCTGGCGCGGGCCGCTGCTGATGGTCGCGATCCACCACCTGGTGGCGGACTTCTGGTCGCTGCGCATCCTGGCCCAGCAGCTGCGCGAGCTGCTGGAGGCCGCATCTCCGCTGGAGGCCGGATCTCCGTCCCCATGGGCCGCCGCCACGCCGGCGCCGGTTGCGGGGGTGACCGCCGCCGCGCCGGCGGCGACCTTCGCGGAGTGCGCCCGCCGGCAGGCGGAGCAGCTGGCGGGGCAACAGGGCCAGCTGGACTGGGCCTTCTGGCGCCAGACGCTGGCCGGCGAGCGCGGCGCCGTGCCCGACCTCGACCTGCCCACCGATCGCCCGCGGCCCGCCGTGCAGACCTGGCGCGCGCTGGCGCGCTCGACGGCGCTGGCGGCGCCGCGCGCTGCCGCACTGCGCCGGTTGGCGGCGGCCGAAGGCGCCACCCTGTTTGGCGCCCTGGCCGCGATCTGGCAGCTGCAGCTGGGCCGCGCCGCCGGGCAGGACGATTTCGCCGTGGGGACTCCGACGTCGGGACGGCGGGCGGCCGGCAGCGCCGGAGTGGTCGGGTACTTCGTCAATTCGGTGGCGCTGCGCGCCGACCTGCGCGGCGCACCGCCGGTGGGCCATCTGCTGGGGCGGGTGCGGCGATCGCTGGTGGTGGCTCTGGAGCACGCCGACTTCCCCTTTGCCTGGCTGGCCGCACGGCTGCGGCCGGCGCGCGATCCGGCGCGCCCGCCGCTCTATCAGACCGTGCTGGCGCTCGAGCCCCACCGGCCGGGCGATCCTCCGGGCCTGGCCGCGTTCGCCCAGGGCGAGCAGGGCGCCTGCCTGGACCTGGGCGGCGGCGTTGCGCTGACCGCGGTTGCCCTGCCCGAGCGGCGCGCCCAGGTCGAGCTGACCCTGAGCGTGGCCGAGCTTGCCGATGGCGGCCTGGCGCTGGCGCTCGAAGCCAACGCCGATCTCTTCGATGCGGCGACGGTCGACAGGATGCTGGGGCATTTCGTCACCCTGGCCGCCGCCGCCGCCGCAGAGCCCGAGCGCGCGGTGTGGGATCTGCCGCTGCTGACCGCGGCGGAGCAGGAGCAGCTGCAGCAGGAGTGGGGAGCGTCGCTGCAAACGCCCGCCGCCGCCGACGCTCGCTGCCGGCCGCTCCACGAGCTGGTGGCGGAGCGGGCGCGCCGTGCTCCCGCGGCCACGGCGCTGGTGATTGGAGATGCAGCCTGGACCTACGGCTGCCTGGTGGCCCGCGCCCACCATCTTGCCGCCCGGCTGCGCGGCCTGCTGGGAGCGCCGGGCACGCCGCCGGCCGCCGAACGGACGGTGGCCTTGCTGGTCGAGCGGTCGGCGGACCTGGTGGCGGGGGCGCTGGGCATCCTGGAAGCGGGCGGCACGCTGCTCGCGCTCGATCCCGAGTACGCCATGCCGCGCCTCGCCTGGACCCTGGCCGACGCCGGCGCGGCGGCGGTCATCACCCAGCGGCGGTTTGCCGCGCGGCTGCCGGATACGGCCCTGCCGCAGGTCCTGGTGGACCAGGTTGGCGCGGTGCTGGAACGCGGACCCGGCCGGGTGGCCGCCGCGTCCGTTGCCCCCACGGTCCGCGCAGGCACGGCGGCGATGGACGGCGGCGACGCCGGGGACCGCGGGAACGGCGGGGACGGCGGGGACGGGGCAGATCCTGGAGTGCCGGGCGGGCCGGCGGCGACGGGCTGGGAGCCGTGGGAGGGTGCCAGGGCCGCCTACCTGGTGTACACCTCCGGCTCGACCGGCGTTCCCAAAGGCGTCGCGGTCAGCCACGCCGCGGCGGCCCATCAGTTCCTCAGCGCCGCGCGGACGCTGGCGCTGGCCGCCGGCGATCGCGTGCTGCAGCTGCCCTCGACCGGTTTCGACGCCGCGCTCGAACAGATCTTTGCCACCCTGCTGGCGGGAAGCACGCTGGTCATGCGCGGCCCCGAACCCTGGGGACCGCGCGAGCTGGCCGACCGCCTGGCGACGCGAGAGCTGACGGTCGTGGACGTGCCGGTTGCCTTCCTCACGCACTGGATCGCCGAAGCCGGCCAGCTGCCCGCGCCCGCGCCGTCGCTGCGCCTGGTCATGGTGTCGGGCGAAGAGCTGCGCGCCCAGACCGTCCGCCGCCATGGCGCCTCGCCGCTGGCCGCGGTGCCGCTGTGGAACTGCTACGGGCCGACCGAAGCCGTGGTCTCGGCAACCCTCTACGCGGTGCGACGCCAGGACGGCGACGGAGGCCCGGTGCCGATCGGCCGGGCGCTGCCGGGCCGGGTGGCGCGAGTGCTCGACCGCCACGGCCAGCCGCAGCCGCTGGGGGCCCCCGGCGAGCTCTGCCTGGGCGGCCTGCTCGCCCGCGGCTACCACGCCAGGCCGGACCTCACCGCCGCCAGCTTCGTCCCCGACCCCTGGGGCCCACCGGGCACACGCCTCTACCGCACCGGCGACCTGGTGCGGCGCCGCGCGCCGGACGGCCTGCTGCAGTTCCTCGGCCGTCTGGACCAGCAGGTCAAAGTCCGCGGCTTCCGCGTCGAACCGGGAGAGATCGCGGCAGTCCTGGCCGAGCATCCCGCCGTGGCCGCCGCCGCCGTCCTGGCGCTGCGGGCCGTCCCGGCGGTCGTTCCAGCCGTGCCGCCGGCGCCGGCCGTCCCCGCCCCTCTGACCGCGCCCGCGGCGCCCACGGAGCCAACTGCCTCAGCCATGGCGGTCGTGCCGGCCGCGCCGGTGGTCGAGCTTGAACAGGAGCAGGAGCTGCGGCTGGTCGCGTTCGTGGCGCCGGAGCTGCCGCCGGATCTGGCCGGGTTTGTGGCGCAGCGGCTGCCGGGCTACATGGTGCCGGCGGTGTGGCTGGCGCTGTCGCGGCTGCCCGCCAATGCCGCGGGCAAGATCGATCAGGCCGCGCTGGCCGCCCTTGCGCCAGATGCCCGCCCGCTGGCGGCGGCCCAGGACGGGGATGCGTCGGCGCCGCCGGACGCGTCGCGCGCCGCGATCGAGGAGCTGCTGGCCGGCGCCTGGGCGGCCCTGCTGGGCCGTGAGACGGTAGGCCGGCACCAGGACTTTTTCGCCCTGGGCGGCCACTCGCTGCTGGCGACGCGGGTGGTGGCGCAGGTGTCGCGATGGTTCGGCGTCGACCTGCCGCTGTCCGAAGTGTTCGCGGCGCCGACGGTGGCGGCGCTGGCGGAGCGGATCGCGGCTGCTGTCGCCCGCGGTTCCGCCGGCGGCCCAGAAGCGGCCGGCGATCCCTTAGCCGGCTCTCGTCCCAGCGCGGCGCCGCCGCTGACCGCCGGCCATCACGATGCGGCGCATTTGCCGCTGTCGTCTGCCCAGCGCCGCCTCTGGTTCCTGGAGCAGCTTGCCCCCGGCACCGCGCTGTACAACATTCCCGGCGCCTTGCAGCTGAGCGGCCCGCTGGCCGTCCCGGCCTTGGCGGCGGCAATGGCGGCCGTGGTGCGCCGCCATCAGGTGCTGCGGACGGCGATCACGGCCATGGCCGGGCAGCCGGTGCAGCGCCTGGTTGAGTGGCCGGCAACCATCCTGCCGCAGATCGACCTGGCAGCGCTCGCGCCGGCGGCGCGCCAGCATGAAACGGAGCGGCTGAGCGGCGCCGAGGCGCGGCAACCGTTCGACCTGGCGCAAGGGCCGCTGGTGCGCGCCCTGCTGCTGCGGCAGGGGCCGGCCGAGCACCGCCTGCTGGTGACGTTCCATCACCTGGTTGCGGACGGCTGGTCGCTCGGCGTGTTCCTCGACCAGCTGGCAGAGCTCTATCCGTTGTGGGTGGCGCGCGGCGCACAGGCCCCGCTCCAAGCGTCCCAGCTGCCACAGGCGTCCCTGCCGCACCAGGAATCCCAGCCGCCTCAAGCATCTCAGCTGCCACAGCCGCCCCTGGCGCTCCCAGCGTCCCAGCAACCGCTACAGGCCCAGCTGCCACAGCCGCCCTTGCCGTCCCTGCCGGCATTGCCGCCGCTGCCGGTGCAGTATGCCGATTTCGCGGTGTGGCAGGCCGCCTGGCTTGCCGGCGGCGAGGAGCAGCGGCAGCTGGTGTACTGGCGGTCGCGCCTGGCCGGGGTGCCGGCGACCGAGCTGCCAATGGATCGCCGGCGCCCACCGGTGCGCAGCTCGCGCGGTGCGACGCGCGCGGCAGCGCTGCCGGCGGCAGCGCCCGCGGCGATTGCGGCGCTGGCCCGCCGCGAGGGCGTGACGGTCTTCATGGCGCTGGCGGGACTGTTCCAGGCGCTGGCCGGACGGTTGAGCGGCGACGACCGGGTGGCGGTCGGCACGCCGGTCGCCAACCGCCGCCGCGCCGAAGTCGAGCCTCTGATCGGCCTGTTCGTCAATACGCTGGTGCTCGACGTCGAGCTGGGCGACGACCCGTCGCTGGGCGACCTGTTGGCGCGGGTGCGGCAGGCCTGCCTGGGAGCGTACGCCCACCAGGATCTGCCGTTCGAACGCCTGGTCGAAGAGCTGCAACCGGGCCGCGATCTGGCTCGCCATCCGCTGTTCCAGCTGATGTTCGTCCTTGCCGATCCGCTGCCGGCGCGCACGCTCGACCTGCCGCCGGCCGTGGCCGCGGGCGCGCCCGGCGGTGCCGGCGGCGCCCTGCGCCTGGCGCCGCTGACCAGGACCACCGGGACCGCCAAGTTCGACCTTCTGATGTCCATGATGACGGACGACCAGGGCGGCTGGCAGGCGCATGCCGAATACGCCACCGACCTCTGGGACCCGGCCAGCATCGACCGCCTGCTGGGCCAGTTCGCCACCCTGCTTGCCGCAGCCGCGGCGGCGCCGCGCGATGCCCGCCTTGCCACCCTGACCCTGCTATCCGCCGCGGAGCGTCAGCAGCTGCTGGCCGAGTGGAACGACACCGCGTCGCCGTCGCGCCGCCAGGACACGGAAGCCCCCGGCGCGTCCGCAGCGATCGGCGCGCCCGCTAACGCTGGCTTGATCGGCGAGGTTGTGCCAGCGGACCTTTTCCGCCAGCCGACGGTGGCGGCGCTGGCGCCAGCGTCTGCCGCAACGGGTGCCGAGCGCTTGCACGAGCTGGTGGCGGCGCAGGTGGCGCGGATGCCGGACGCGGTGGCGGTGGTGGGTGGCGACGAGCGGCTCAGCTATGGCGCGCTGTGGGCGAGCGCGCGGCGGCTCGCCGCGCGTCTGCGCGGGCTGGGCGCTGGGCCGGACGTTCGCGCCGGCGTCTGCCTGGGCCGCACCCCCGACCTGATCACCGCGTTTCTCGGGGTGCTGGAATCGGGCGCGGCCTACGTGCCGCTCGACCCGGCCTTGCCGCCGCACCGCCTGCAAACCATGCTGGAACGCGCCGGCGCGACGCTGCTGGTCGCCGACCGGGAGCACGCGGCGCAGCTCGATGCCGAACGCAGCTTCGCCGGCACGCTGGTGCTCTTCGGCGGCGATCGCCGCGACGCTGGCGACGACCGTGACGATTCCGAGCGCGACGTGCTCCACGTCGCACAGGGCAGTCTTCACGCCGGGACGCACGATGCCGCCGCGGTTCGCCGGGCAGTTGTTGCATCCGCCGGGCCGGTGGCGGGAAACAGCGGCGGCGACCGGCGGCCGGACGCTGCCGACACGCCGTTGCCCGGCGGCGGCCAGGCCAGCAGCGAGCTGGCGTACGTGATTTTCACCTCCGGTTCGACGGGCGAGCCCAAGGCGGTGGGCATCGAGCACCGCGGCGCGGTGGCGCTGGTGCGGTGGGCGCTGGGCGCGTTCACGCGCGACGAGCTGGCGGGGGTGCTGGCGGCGACGTCGGTCGGCTTCGATCTTTCGATCTTCGAGATCTTCGTGCCGCTCAGCTGCGGCGGCCAGGTGATCCTGGCGCCCTCGATCGCCGAGCTGCGCCAGGTGCGGGCGATCGGCGGCGTGACGCTGGTCAACACCGTGCCTTCGCCGATGGCCGAGCTGGTGGCGGCGCCGCTGCCGCCGGCGGTCCGCACCGTCAACCTGGCCGGCGAGGCGCTGGACGCGGAGCTGGTGGCGCGGCTGGCCGCCCACGCGCAGGTGCAGCGGGTGGTCAACCTGTACGGTCCCAGCGAATCCACCACCTATGCGACCTGGGACCAGGTGTGGTCGCGCCGCGCCAAGACGGCGGCAGCTCCCGGCGTCATCCGCGTCACCATCGGCCGGCCGGTCGCCGGGACAACCTTCCGCGTCTTCGGCCGCCACGGCGACCTGCTGCCGATCGGCGTGCCGGGCGAGCTCGCGCTGGGCGGCCAGGGCCTGGCGCGCGGCTACCTGGGGCGCCCGGATCTGACCGCCGAGCGCTTTGTCCCCGACCCCTGCGCCGACCTGCCGGGCGCCCGCCTGTACCGCACCGGCGACCGCGCCCGCCTGCTGCCCGACGGGCGCCTCGACTTCCTCGGCCGCCTCGACCAGCAGGTGAAGGTGCGCGGCGTCCGCATCGAGCCCGGCGAGATCGAAGCCGTGCTCGCCCGCCATCCCCAGGTGGCACAGGCCGCCGTCGTGGCACGCGCCGCCGGTGGCGTCGCTGACGGGCCGCAGTTGGTGGCCTATGTCGTGGCCGCCGCAACGGCGGACAGCTCCGGCGGACCTGGAAGTGCCGGCGACGTTGAGGTCATGCCCGCTGGAGTGGCTATTGCCGCAGACGGCACCGGTGCGGCTGGCCGCGACGGCGAGCTGATGGCCGTTCTGGCCGCCTGGCTGCGGGAGCGCCTGCCGGCGGCGATGGTGCCCGCCGCCTGGGTGGTATTGCCAGCGCTGCCGCTATCGAGCAACGGCAAGGTGGACCGGCGCGCGCTGCCTGCCCCGGCCGCGGCGGTGGCCGGGGAGGCGGTGGCCGCAGGCGAGGCGCCGCGCGCGGGCGCCGAGCAGGCGCTGGCAGCGATCTGGCGCCAGGTGCTGGGGCGCGACCGCATCGGCAGGCACGAAGATTTCTTCGCTGCCGGCGGCCATTCGCTGCTGGCGCTGCGGGCGGTCTTCCGCATCGGCGAGGCGTTTGGCGTCGAGGTGCCCGTCACGGCTCTCTTCCAGGCGCCGACCGTGGCGGCTCTCGCCGCCTGGCTTGCGGCTGGCGCGGCCGGCACTGCCGTTGGCCTTTCAGATATGCCCGGCGGGGCTCCGCCGGGCACCACGGGCGCCGTCTCTGCTCTGGCTTCGGTCGGTACGGCCGCAGCTCTCGCAGGCGCCCGCGGCGAGGCTCCTGCCAGTGGCGGAAGCAGCGCCGCCGCGTTGGCGCGCCTTCGCCTGGGTGGCGCGACGCTGGAGGAGCCTGCCGCCGCCGTGGCGCCCGATCTGGCCGCGAGCAGCCAGGCCCCGGAGGCTCCCGGTGCCGCAGCCTCGCGCGGGCTGCCGCTGTCGGCGGCGCAGCGGCGGCTGTGGTTCCTGGAGCGGCTGCACCCCGGCCAGGCGGGCTACGAGCTGTCGGTGGCGGTGCGGCTGGATGGCGCGCTGTCGCTGCCGGCGCTGGCGGGCAGCGTCGCGGCGGTGGTCGAGCGCCACGAGCCGCTGCGCACGGTGTATTCGGAGAGCGACGGGCAGCCGCGCCAGTCGGTCCTGGCGCCGCCGCGCCGGCCGCTGGCGATGGCCGACCTGCGGGGCCTCGCCGCGGGGCGGCGCCAGGCGTCGTTGCGCGCTGCGCAAGGCGCGGTGGCGGCGCGGTCGTTCGACCTGGAGCGCGGGCCGGTCGCGCGGTTCCTGCTGGTGGCGCTGGACGAAGGTGCGCACGTGCTCTGTGTGGCGTGCCATCACATCGCCGCCGATGGGTGGTCGCTGGAGGTGCTGTTCCGCGACCTGGCGGCGCTGTACGGCGCGGCGCTCGCCGGGCTCCCGTCGCCGCTGCCGCAGCCGGCGCCGCGCTACGCCGACCACGTGCTGGCACAGGGCCGGCGGGTGCAGCATGGCGACCAGCTGGCGCGGCAGCTCGCCTGGTGGCGCGGGCAGCTGGCGGGGCTGCCGACGCTCGATCTGCCGCTCGACCGGCCGCGCCCGGCGCGGTGGAGCTCGCGCGGCGTGGCGCGGCGGTTCGAGCTGGACGAGCGGACGGCGAGCGCCCTGGGCGCCGTCGCCAGGTCGCAGGGCGCGACGCCGTTCATGGCGCTGCTGGCCGGGTTCTTCACCTTCCTGGCGCGGCACAGCGGCCAGGACGACGTGGCGGTGGGAGTGCCGGTTGCCGGCCGCTCGCACGCCGATGCCGAAGGGATGGTCGGCCTGTTCGTGAACACGCTGGTGACGCGGGTCAGCCTGGCGGACGGCCCCAGCTTCGCCGACCTGGTGCGGCGCGTGCGCCACGCCACTCTGGAGGCGCAGCAACACCAGGATCTGCCGTTCGAAACCCTGGTCGAGGACCTGCGCCCGGAGCGCGCCAGCGGCGCTTCGCCGCTGTTTCAGGCGCTGTTTTCGCACCTGGCCGCCGCCTTCGGCGCCGTCCAGATGGCGGGCCTGGAGCTGCGCCTGGTGCCGGAGGAAAGCCCGACGGCGCGCTTCGACCTGTCGTGCGACGTGCACCAGCGCGACGGGCGCCTGGGCGGCAACCTGGACTTCGCCGCGGCACTGTTCGAGCCGGCCACCGCCAGCCGCATGCGCGACCACCTGCTGGCGCTGCTCGCCGCCGCGGCGGCGGCGCCGCAGCGGCCCGCCCTGGAGCTGCCGATGCTCAGCGCCGCCGAGCGCCACCAGGTGGAGGTGGAATGGAACCATCGCGCCGGCGACGGCATCACCGACGCGACGCCGCTGGACCACATCGTGCGCCAGGCGGCTGCGGCTCCCGGCCGGCGCGCGGTGGTGTGCGGCGGGCGCGAGCTGACCTATGGCGAGCTGGTGCAGCGGTCGCGGCGGCTGGCGGATCGCCTGGCGGCGCTGGGCGTCGGCGGCGAGGACCGCGTAGGGTTGCTGCTCGACCGCAGCGCCGGGGTGGTGGTCGCCATGCTCGCCACCTGGCAGGCGGGGGCGGCGTGGGTGCCGTTCGATCCGGCGGCGCCCGCGGCACGCCTGGCGGCGCTCGCCGCCGACGCCGGCCTGGCGGCGCTGATCGCCGATCCGGGAAGCCGGCCCGCGCCCGACCTGGGGGTCCCCTGCCTGGAGCTGGCGCCAGACGACCTGGGCCGGCCGGCCGGCCGCGGCCGCGGCCAGGTCGCGGCGCCGCCGGCGGAACCATCCATCCCAGCGTCCGCATCCGGATCGGGAGCCACGCCTGGAAGCGGACCGGCAGCCGGAGCCGGTGCGCTTTCCGCGTCACCCCCGACCGCCCGAACCGCGGCGAGATCGCCGCTGCCTGCACGCCCGGCTCCGGCGCCGGCGCCGGGCGACCTCGCCTATCTGATCTACACCTCGGGGACGACCGGGGTGCCCAAGGCGGTGGCGGTGGCGCACGGCAGCCTGTTGCAGACGCTGCTGGCCTGGCAGGCCGACTACCCGCTGCGCCCCGGCGACCGCGTGCCGGTGCTGGCGCCGCTGTGGTTCGACACCTCGGTGATCGAGCTGTTCGCGCCGCTCACCGCCGGCGGCGAAATGGAGATGGTGCCGTCGCTCGACATCCTGGACCTGCCGCGCCTGGTCGAGGTGCTGTCGCGGGCGACCCTGGCGTTCCAGGTGCCGAGCCTGCTGCGCCGGGTCGCGGCGTTCCTGGCCGATCCGGACGGCGGCCGGCCGGCGCTGCCGCCGGCCGGTCCGCGCTGGCTGTTCCCGGCGGGGGAGCGGGTGTCCGGCGACCTGGTGCGCGAGCTGCAGCAGACCTTCCCCGCGACCCAGGTGATGGCCAGCTACGGCCCCACCGAGACGGCGGTGACCTGCGCCACCTGGAGCCCGCCGCGGCCGCTGGTCGAGGGCGACGAGGGCGGCGTGCTGGGACGGCCGCTCACGGGGGTGACCCTCCTGGTGCGCGACTGCTGGGGCAACCCGGCGCCGATCGGCGTCGCCGGCGAGCTGCACATCGGCGGCGGCGGCGTGGCGCGCGGCTACCTGGGCCGTCCGCGGCTGACCGCCGATCGCTTCCGGCCTGCTCCCGGCGGCGGCAGGTCCTACCGCAGCGGCGACCTGACCCGCCTGCTGGGGGACGGGCGCATCCAGTTCCTGGGCCGCATCGATCACCAGATCAAGCTGCGCGGCTTCCGCATCGAGCCCGGCGAGATCGAGGTGGCGCTGCGCGCCCAGGAAGGCGTGCTGGACGCCCTGGTGACCGTCGTCGCCGCCGCGCCGGCCGCCGGCCGCGGCCTGGGCGAAGCACCGGGCGGCGATCTCCGCCTGACCGCCTACGTGGTGCCGGACGCGCCCGCGGCGCTCGCCGACGGCGCCCGCCAGCAGCTGCTCGACCGCCTGCGGCGGCGCCTGGCCGAGCGGCTGCCCGACTACATGGTGCCCGCCGCCTGGGTGCTGCTGGCCGCCTTCCCGCTGTCGGCGACCGGCAAGGTGGACCGCCGCGCCCTGCCGGCTCCCGCGCCGGACGCCGCGGCGCTCGACGGCCTGGACGCGGCGGCGGCGGCGGCCCGCACGCCGGAGGAGGAGCTGCTGGCGGCGCTGTGGGCTGAGGTGCTGGGCCTGGAAAGGGTGGGGCCGGCGAGCGACTTCTTCGCCCTGGGCGGCCACTCGCTGCTGCTGACCCAGCTGGCGTCGCGGGTGCGGCGCGCCTTCGGCGTCGAAGTGCCGCTGGCCGACCTGTTCGCGGCGCGGACGCTGGCGGAGCAGGCGCTGCGCCTGGGCGAGCTGCTGCGCCAGCAGGCGGCGCCGGCCGCCGGCCCGCCGGCCGCCCAACCGGTCGAGCTGCCGCCGATCCCACCGCTGCGGCCGCTGCCGCCGGCGGCGCGCCGCCAGCCGCTGCCGCTCTCCTTCGCGCAGGAGCGCCTGTGGCTGCTGGCGACGCTGGAACCGGGGCCGCTCTACAACATGCCGGTCGCGGCGCGGCTGCGCGGCGACCTGCTCCTGCCGGCGCTGGCGGCGGCGCTCGGCGGCATCGTGCGCCGTCACGAGGTGCTGCGCACCCGCCTGGTGGCCGAGCGCGGCCGGCCGGCGCAGATCGTCGTCCCCCACCAGCCGCGGCAGGCTGCCCGCCTGCCGCTGGTGGACCTGTCGGCGCTGCCCGCCGCGCTGGGGGCGCCGGTGGCGCGCGCCCTGCTGGACGCGGAGGCCCGCCGCCCCTTCGACCTGGAGAGCGGCCGCCTGGTGCGCTCGCTGGTGCTGCGCCTGGGCCCGGCGGATCACCAGCTGGTGGTGGTGTTGCACCACATCGCCGCCGACGGCTGGTCGATGGGGGTGCTGCTCGACGAGCTGGCGGTGCTGTACACCGCGGCCGCCGGCGCCGGTCCGGGCCTGCCGGAGCTGCCGGTGCAGTACGCCGACTTCGCCGTCTGGCAGCGGCAGTGGCTGGCCGGCGACCGCCTGGCGCGCGAGCTGGCGCACTGGCGCCAGCGGCTGGCCGGCGCTCCCGAAACGCTGGAGCTGCCGGCGGACCGGCCGCGCCGGCCGGACGGCGCGGCGCACGGCGGCCAGCGCTCGTTCGCCATGCCGGCCGGCACGCGCGGCCATCTGGCGCTGCTGGCGCGGCGGCGCGGCTGGACGCCCTTCATGCCGCTGCTGGCGGCATTCGCCGCCCTGCTGGCGCGCTGGGGCGGCCGCCGCGACGCCGGCGAGGTGGTGATCGGCTCGCCGATCGCCAACCGCAACGTGCTCGAAACCGAGCGCCTGATCGGTTTCTTCGCCAACACCTTGGCGCTGCGCCTGGACCTGGAGGGCGATCCGGCCTTCGCCCTGCTGGCCGACCGGGCGCGATCGGTCTGCCTGGACGCCTACGCCCACCAGGACCTGCCGTTCGAGAAGCTGGTCGAGGAGCTGGCGCCGGTGCGCCAGGCCGGCACCACGCCTCTGTTCAACGTCATGCTGGTGTTGCAGAACGTGCCGCTGCGCCTGGCGGTGCCCGGCTTGGCCGTCGAGCTGCTGGACGCCGGCAGCGGCACGGCCAAGTTCGACCTGGCGGTGTTCCTGATGGAGTCGGGCGGCGAGCTCCTGGGCAGCATCGAGTTCCGCCGCGACCTGTTCGACGACGCGACGATCGAGCGGCTGACCGGCCACCTGCGCACCCTGCTCGCGGGAGCGATCGCGGCGCCTGCGGCGCGCCTTTCCGAGCTGCCGCTGCTGTCGCCGGCCGAACGCTCCCACCTGGCGCTCCAGGCCGCGGCGCCGCCGGCCGCGATCGCCGCCAGCCTGGCCGCCGGCCGCCGGCTGGCGCACCTGCGCGTCGCCGACCAGGCGGCGCGGACGCCGGACGCCGTGGCCGCGGTCTTTGCGGACAGCCACCTGTCCTACGGCGAGCTGGCCGCCCGCAGCCGCCGCCTGGCGGGCCAGCTGCGGCGCCTGGGCGTGGGGCCGGACGTGGTGGTCGGCTTGTACGTCGAGCGCTCGCTCGAGGCGATGACGGCGCTGCTCGGCATCATGGCGGCGGGCGGCGCCTTCCTGGCGCTCGATCCCGATTCCCCCGTCGAGCGCCTGCGCCTGATGCTCGACGACGCCCGCGCGCCGGTGATCGTCACCCAGGCGCTCCTCGCGGACCAGCTCCCCGCCGGCGGCACCGGCGCCGCGCGCCTGGTGGTGGTGGATCGCCCGGCGCACGACCCGCGGGACGCCGCGGACCGGGACGCCGCGGCCGCAACGCCACTGCCGGCGCCACCTCGCGGCGACCGCCTGCTGGCGGACCACCTGATCTACGTCTGCTACACCTCGGGCTCGACCGGCCGGCCGAAGGGGGTGGCGATGCCCCACGGCGCGCTGGCGGCGATGCTCGACTGGCAGCTGCGCACGTCCCACGCCGCGGACCGCACGCTCAACTTCACTTCGCTGTCGTTCGACGTCTCGTTCCAGGAGCTGTTTGCCACCTGGAGCGCCGGCGGCACCCTGGTGCTGATCGGCGAAGAGGTGCGCCGCGACCCGGCGGCGCTGGCCAGCCTGCTGGCGCGGCAACAGGTGACGCGCCTGTTCCTGCCGTTCGTCGCCCTGCAGCAGCTGGCGGTGGCGGCGCTGGCGGCGCCGCCCCAGGGGTTCCCTGGGGCGCTGCGCGAGGTGCTGAGCGCCGGCGAGCAGCTCTACGTGACGCCGCAGGTGGCGGCGCTCGCGGCGCGCCTGCCGGGGGCGGCGCTTTACAACCACTACGGACCGACCGAAGCGCACGCCGTCACCTGGCTGCCGCTGACCGGCGATCCGGCCGCCTGGCCGGAGCGGCCGTCGATCGGCGGACCGCTCGACCACGCGCGCATCCTGCTGCTCGACCGCAACCTGCGGCGGGTGCCGCAGGGCGTCCCCGGCGAAGTGTGGGCGGCGGGTCCCGGCCTGGCCCGCGGCTACCTGGGGCGCCGGCGGCTGACGGCGGAGCGCTTCATGCCCGACCCCTTCGCCGACGTTCCCGGCTGGCGGCCCGGCGCGCGCATGTACCGCGTGGGCGACGTGGCGCGCCAGCTGGCGGACGGGACGCTCGAGTTTCTCGGCAGGACCGATTTCCAGGTCAAGGTGCGCGGCCATCGCATCGAGGTGGCGGAGATCGAAACCGCCCTGGCGCGCCACCCGGCGGTGTCGCAGGCGGCGGTCGTGGCGCACGGCGAGGACGCGGCGTCCCGCCGGCTGGTGGCCTGCGTGGTCTGCGCGCCGCAGGTGACCGCGCCCACCGCCGCCGATCTGCGCGCCTGGCTGGGGCGCACGCTGCCGGCGGCGATGGTGCCGTCCGGCTGGCTGCGCGCCGCGCGCCTGCCGCTCACCGCCACCGGCAAGCTCGACCGCCGCGCGCTCGAACGCTGGGCGGGCGGGGCCTTTGCCGCGCCCGACCCGGCCGCGGCCGCCGCCGCCGGCTACGACGTGGCGCCGCTCGATGCGACGGCCGGCGGTGCCGCCGCCGATGCGGCCGGCGCCGCGGACCAGGGCCCGGCGGCGTCGTTGCGCCACCCGGCCGAGGAGCTGATGGCCGGCATCTGGCGCGAGGTGCTGGGCGCGGTCGAGGTGGCGGCCGCCGACGACTTTTTCGCCCTGGGGGGGCACTCGCTGCTGGCGACGCAGGTGGTGTCGCGCATCCGCGAGGTGTTCGGCGTCGAGCTGCCGCTGCGCCGCCTGTTCGAGGAGCCGACGGTGGCCGCCATGACCGGTGCCGTGCTCGCCCTGCGCGCCGTTGGAGCCAACGGCGCCAACGGCGCCGGTGACGGCGGCGACGATCCGGCCGTCGCGGCGCCGCCCATCGTGCGCGCGGCGCGCGACCGGCCGCTGCCCCTGTCGTTTGCCCAGGAGCGTCTGTGGTTCCTGGATCGCCTGCAACCCGGCGGCTCGGCTTACAACCTGCCGCTGCTGCTGCGCGCCAGCGGCCCGCTCGCGCCGGCGCGCCTGGCGGCGGCGCTGTCGCGCGTGGTGCGGCGCCACGAGGTCCTGCGCACGCGCTACGCCGAGCAGGGCGGCCGGCCGGTGCAGATCGTCGACGACGCGGCGCCGGTGGCGGTGCCGGTCGCCGACCTGGCGGCCCTGCCCGCCGATCGGCGCCAGGAGGAGGCGCGGCGGCTGGTGGCGGCGGCGGCCGGCCAGCCGTTCGACCTGGCGCGCGGACCGGTGCTACGGGTGCTGATGGTGGCGTCGGGGCAGGACGGGCCGCTGCTGCTCGCGACGCTCCATCACATCGCCGCCGACGGCTGGTCGATGGGCGTGCTGGTGCGCGAGATGCAGGCCGCCTGGGCGGCTCGCCCTGCCACGCCGCCGCCGCCGCTGGCGGTGCAATACGCCGACTTCGCGGTGTGGCAGCGCCAGTGGCTGGCCGGCGCCCCGCTCGCGCGGCAGCTCGGCTGGTGGCGGAAGCAGCTGCACGGCGCGCGCGCGGTGCTGGAGGTGCCGGCCGATCGGCCGCGGCCGCCGGTCGCCACGCAGCGCGGCGCCGAGCACGTCTTTGCGTTGGACGCCGGCCTGGCGGCGCGGCTGGCGGCGGCCGCCAGCCGCCACGGTGCGACCCTGTTCATGGCGCTGGCGGGCGGCCTCTATGCGCTGCTGGCGCGGCTGTCGGGCGAGCGCGACCTGATCCTGGGGACGCCGATCGCCAACCGCAACCGCATCCAGATCGAGCCGCTCATCGGCTGCTTCGTAAACATGCTGGCGCTGCGCGTCCAGGTGGACGGCGAGGCGGCGTGGGGCGACCTGCTGGCGGCGGTGCGCGAGACCAGCCTGGGCGCCTACGCCCACCAGGACCTGCCGTTCGAGATGCTGGTCGACCAGGTGGCGCCGCAGCGCGACCTGTCGCGGCCGCCGCTGGTGCAGGTGGCGATGGCGCTGCAGAACGCGCCGCTGCCGGTGGCCGACCTGGACGGCGTGCGCCTGACGTCGCACGAGCCCGGCAGCGGCACCGCCAAGCTCGACCTCACCTGGAGCTTCGCCGCCGGTGCGGAAGGCCGCCTGGACGCGACGCTGCAGTACGCCGCCGACCTGTTCGACGCGGCCACCGCGGCGCGCCTGGCGCACCGCTTCGGTGTCCTGCTCGACGAGCTGCTGAGCCGGCCGCTGGCGCGGGTCGCGGCCGCGGCGCTGCTGGCGCCGGCGGAGCGCCACCAGCTGCTGCACGAATGGAACGACACGGCGGCGCCGCCGCTGCCCGCCTGGGACGATCGGGCGGTGGCGCCGGCGGTGCACCACCAGGTCGAGCGCCACGCGGCGCTGCGTCCGCAGGCGCTGGCCGTCTGCCGCGGCGCGCAGCGGCTCACCTACGGCGAGCTGAACGCGCAGGCCGACCACCTGGCCTGGCAGCTGCGCCGGGCGGGCGCCGGCCAGGACGCGCCGGTGGCGCTGTGGCTGGAACGCTCTCCCGAGCTGGTCGTCGCGGCGCTGGCGGCGCTCAAGGCCGGCGCCGCCTACCTGCCGCTCGATCCGGCCTGGCCGGCGGCCCGCGTGCAGGCGATCCTGGACCAGGCGCGGGTGCGCGTGCTGGTCGCCGGCGCCGAGCAGCCGGCGCTCGCCGGCGCGGCGCGCGCCGATGCCGCCGACGCCGATGCCGCCGACGCCGCTGGCGATGGCGGCAGCAGCAGGCGGGGAGTGCGGCGACTGGACGTGCGAGAGGCGCTGACCCCGCCCGCGGCGGGCGAGCCGGCCCGGCGCGTCGCGGGTCCGCCGCCGGCGGTAGTGCTGCCGGGGACGCTGGCCTACGTCATCTACACCTCGGGGTCGACCGGCGAGCCCAAGGGGGTGGAGGTGTCGCACGGCGCGCTGGCCGGCATGGTGCGGTGGAACGCCACCACCTACGGCTGGGGCGCCGGCGAGCGCGGCACGATGCTGGCCACGCCGTCGTTCGACGCCTCGGTGTTCGAGATCTGGCCGGTGCTGGCGTCGGGCGCCAGCCTGCACGTCCCCGAAGCGGAAGTGCGCCTGGTGCCCGAGCGCCTGCTGGCCTGGCTGGCCAGCGAGGGGATCACCGTGTCGTTCCTGCCCACGGCGCTGGCCGAGCAGGTGGTGGAAGCCGCCGAGCGCGCGCTTCCCGCGGGCGACATGCGCCTGCGCACCCTGCTTTCCGGCGGCGACCGCCTGCGGCGGCCGCCGGTGCGCCCGCTCCCTTTCGCGATGGTCAACCTGTACGGGCCGGCGGAATCGACCGTCGTCTCGACCGTCGGCGCCTGTTCCGTCGTGCCCTCGGGCGGCGGCGAGCCGTCCATCGGCCGCCCGGTCGACGACACCCGGATCTACCTGGCCGATGCGGCGGGGGAGCTGGTGGCGCCCGGCGTGCCGGGAGAGATGTACCTGGCCGGCCGCGGTCTGGCGCGCGGCTACCTGGGGCGGCCCGACCTGACCGCCGAGCGTTTCCTGCCCGACCCGTGGAGCGGCCACGCCGGCGGCCGCCTCTACCGCACCGGCGACGTCGCGCGCCACGCACCGATCGGCGACCTGCACTTCCTGGGGCGCGTCGACGCCCAGGTCAAGGTGCGCGGCTGCCGCATCGAGCCGGCCGAGATCGAGGCGGCGCTGCGCCGCCACCCCGGTGTGCGGCAGGCGGCGGTGGTGCCGCGCCGCCAGCCTTCCGGAGAGATGCAGCTGGTCGGCTACGTCGTCTTTGCGCCGCCGATGGACCTGGCAGCGCCGGTTGTGGACGGCGTGCCGCCGGCCGACCCGGCGGCGGGGGAGCCCGCCGCGGCCACGGCGCCGGCCCAGCTGCGGGCGCTGCTGGCCGCGGAGCTGCCCGAATACATGGTGCCCGCCGTCCTGGTGGAGCTGCCGGAGCTGCCCGTCACCCCCAACGGCAAGCTCGACCGCGCGGCGCTGCCGGCGCCGCCCGACCGGCAGGAAGCGACGGCCAGCTTTACCGCGCCGCGCAACGACCGCGAGCGCATCGTCGCCGACGCCTGGCGCGAAGTGCTGGGGCGCGAGCGCATCGGCGTCGACGAAAGCTTCTTCGCCGTGGGTGGCAGCTCGCTGGCGATGGTGCAGCTGCAGAGCCGCCTGCGCTCGGCCCTGGGGCGCGAGGTGCCGCTGCTCGAGCTGTTCCGCCACCCGACGATCGAAGGCCTGGCGGCAAGCCTGGGCCAGGACGCCGCCGCGACGGCGGATGCCGCCGCCGGAGCCGCCGAGCAGGCGCGCGCGCGCGTCGCCACGCGCCGCGAGTCGCTGCGCCGCCAGCAGGTGCGGCGGCGCGCGCCAGGGGCGGCGGCCGCACCCGGAGATCGAGCCAAAGCAGGAGACAACCATGATTGACGACATCGACCACCAGGAGCCGGAGCCCGAGCCCGAAACCGCGGCGGCCATCGCCATCGTCGGGCTCGCGGCGCGTTTTCCCGGCGCCGCCGACGCCGCCACCTACTGGCGCAACCTGAGCCAGGGCATCGAGTCCATCGCCCGGATGAGCGACGGCGAGCTGGCCGCCGCCGGCGTCGCCGCGAGCGACCTGGCCGACCCGCGCTACGTCCGCGCCAAGGGCGCCCTGGCGGACGCCGACCTGTTCGACGCCGCTTTCTTCGGCATCACGCCGCGCGAAGCGGAGGTGCTCGACCCGCAGCACCGGGTCTTCCTGGAAACCGCCTGGGAGGCGCTCGAAGACGCCGGTTGCGACCCGCGGCGCGGCGGCGAGCGGGTCGGCCTGTGGGCCGGCGCCGGCGCCGCCACCTACCTGGCGGCCAACCTGTTCGCCGAGCGCCGGCGCCTCGAAGCGATCGGCAGCTTTCAGACCCTGCTGCTCAACGACCGCGACTTCCTGGCGACGCGCGCCGCCCACGCGCTCGATCTGCGGGGGCCCAGCGTCACCGTGCAGACCGCCTGCTCCACCTCGCTGGTCGCCGTGCACCTGGCCTGCCAGAGCCTGCTCGCCGGCGAGTGCGACGTCGCCCTGGCCGGCGGCGTCTCGATCAGCTCGCCGCTGCGCATCGGCTACTTCTACGAAGAGGGCGGCGTGATGTCTCCCGACGGCCGCTGCCGCGCCTTCGACGCCGCCGCGGCGGGCGCCGTGGAAGGCAACGGCTGCGGCGTCGTGGCGCTGATGCGCCTGGCCGACGCCACCGCCGCCGGGGCCCGCATCCTGGCCGTGCTGTGCGGTTCGGCGGTCAACAACGACGGCGCCTCCCGCCCCGGCTTCACCGCGCCCAGCGTCGAAGGCCAGGCCCAGGTCATCACCGAAAGCCTGCTGATGGCGGGCGTCGATCCGCGCACGATCCGCTACGTCGAGGCGCACGGCAGCGGCACGCCGCTCGGCGACCCGATCGAGGTCGCCGCCCTGACCCAGGCCTTCCGCACCGCGGCGGGCGTTGGGGTGGAGCTGCCGCCGGCGTCCTGCGCCCTGGGGTCGGTGAAGACCGCCATCGGCCACTGCAACACCGCCGCCGGCATCGCCGGCCTGATCAAGACGGTTTTGGCGCTCACCCATCGCACTCTGCCCCCCAGCCTCCACTTTCAGACCCCCAATCCGCGCCTGGAGCTGGCGGCCGGCCCCTTCTACGTGCCGGTCGCGGCGGCGCCCTGGCCCGCCGGAGACCAGCCGCGCCGCGCCGGCGTCAGCTCCTTCGGCCTGGGCGGCACCAACGCCCACGTCATCCTGGAAGAGGCGCCGCCGCCGCCGCCGGCCGACCCGCCGGCGCGCCAGCCGCAGCTGCTGGTGCTCTCCGCCCGCACCCCTGCCGCCCTGAGCGCCGCCGCGGCGCGCCTGGCCGAGCGCCTGGGCACGGACGGCGAGGAGGTAGTGGGCACCGCTGGCGCCGGGAAGGCGGCCGGCACCGTCACCGGCGAAGAGGACGATGCCGGTGCGCGCCTGGACCGGGGCGGCGACCAGGAAATCGGCGCCGCCGGCGGAGGAAGCGAGGCGCGCGCTGTCACTGGCGGGGAGCGCCAGGCGGCGGCGCATCTGGCGGACGTAGCCTGGACCTTGCAGACCGGCCGCCGGCTGTTCGAGCACCGCCGCTTCGTCGTGGTGCGCGACCGCGAGCAGGCGCGCGCCGCGCTGGCCGCGGCGCCGGCGCCCGGTTCGACCGGCCGCCGCGAAGGCGGGCGCCGCCGCCAGGTGGTGTTCCTGTTCCCCGGCCTGGGCGACCAGTATCCGGGCATGGCACGCGGCCTGTACGACGCCGAGCCGGTCTTCCGCCAGGAGCTGGACCGCTGCGCGCGGCTGCTGGCGCCGGCCCTGGCCGCCGCCGGTGCCGCCGAGGATCAGGCGGCAGACCTGCTGGAGGTGCTGTTCGCCGCGGCGGCGCCGCCCTCAGCCGGCGGCGGGAACGGCGCGGCGCCGGCGCCCCGGCCAGCCGGAGGAGATGCCGGCGCGATGGCGGCGGACCCGCCCGTCGCCGCGGCAAGCCGTACAGGCGGAGCGCTGCTGCGGCCGCGCCGCGGCGCCGCCGCTGCCGGCGCCGGCAGCGCGGCGGACGACCCGGCGGCGGCGCGGCTGGCGCGCACGCGCTTTGCGCAGCCGGCGTGCTTCGCCGTCGAATACGCGCTGGCCAAGCTTTTGATGTCCTGGGGCATCGAGCCGCAGGCGCTGATCGGCTACAGCGTCGGCGAGCTGGTCGCGGCCTGCATCGGCGGTTCGCTGACGCTCGAAGAGGCGCTGGACCTGGTGGCGGAGCGGGCGCTGCGCATCGACGAGCTGCCGGGCGGCGCGATGCTGGCGGTGCCGCTGCCGGAGCACCAGGTGCTGCCGCTGCTGGCGCCGCCGGACGGGGCAGCGCCCGGCGCCGGCGGCAGCCTGGCGCTGGCGGCGACCAACGGCCAGCACTTCTCGGTGGTGGCGGGCGACGAAACGGCGGTGGCGGATCTGGAGCGCCGCCTGGCCGCCGCCGGCACCACCTGCCTGCGGCTGCGCACGACGCACGCTTTTCATTCGCCCGCCATGGCGCCCGCGGCCGCCCGCCTGCGGGCGCCGCATCGCTGGCCGATGCGGCCGCCGCGCATCCCCTGGATCTCCAACGTCACCGGCGGCTGGGTCGGCGCCGCCGATCTGGACGATCCCGGCTATTGGGCGCGCCACGTCACCGGCACCGTGCGCTTTGCGGAAGGGTTGAGCGAGCTGCTGGCCGAGCCCGACCGCCTGTTCGTCGAGGTGGGGCCGGGGTCCACGCTCTCCACCCTGGTGGCGCAGCATCCCGCTGCGACGGCGGCCACCGTGGCGGTCCCCACCCTGCGGCGCGCCGACGAGACCGGCGACGACCTGGAGCGGCTGCTGGCCGCCGCCGGCCGTCTCTGGATCGAAGGGGTGCCGATCGACTGGCAGCGTTTCCACGCCGCCGCCGGCCGCCCCGCCAGGCGGCGTCGCGTCGCGCTGCCGACCTACCCGTTCGAGCGCCAGCGCTATTGGGTGGACCCGCCGCGGCCGGGGCAGGCCGCAGCGCTCGGCGAGCCCGGCGGGGGTCTGACCGCGGCATCGCCGGGCGGCGCGACAGGCTCCGCCAGCGGCCTGGCGGCGACGCGCGCCGCGGATCTCGCCGATTGGATCTGGGTGACCACCTGGAAGCGGCTGCCGCTGCCGCCCGCCGACCAGCGGGCTTCGACGGATGGGGTGCCGGCGGTCGCCAGTGGAATGCCTGCACCGCCTGGTCTGACCGGTGCTTTCCTGGCCGCGGCTGAGGGGAGGCTGGCTGCCTCACCCTCGACCGCTGCCAGTCCCGCGGCTGCCGTTGAGATGGCCGCCGGGCCTGGCTCGACCCAGGGGATGGCGACGGAGCCTCCGGCGGTTGGGGCGACGGCCGCGGCGGAGCGCTGGCTGATCTTTGCCGACGCCGGCGGGCTGGGCGAGCGCGTCGCGTCGCGGCTGCGCGCCACCGGCCGCCAGGTGGCGACGGCCGTCGCCGGCGCCGGGTTTGCGGCGCTGGGGGAGGAGGCGTTTCGCCTCGATCCCGGCAGCCTCGCGGACTACGAAGCGCTGCTGCGCGAGCTGGGCGCGCCGCCGTCGCGCGTGCTCCACCTGTGGAGCTGCACCGACGCGGAGCCGGACTTTGCCGCGGCGCAAGCCGGTGGGCTGGTGAGCGTGACGCTGCTGGCGCAGGCGCTGGCCGCGGTGCACGGCGGCGCCGCCGTGCACCTGGTGGTGGCGGGCAACGGCCTGTGCCAGGTGCTGGACGGCGACGCCGTGCACCCCGGCAAGGCGACGCTGCTGGGCGGCTTGAAAGTCATCCGGCAGGAGGTCCCGCGGCTGGACGTGGCGATCGTGGACGTGGCGCCGCCGCCCGCTGGGCAGGCCGGTTCGGCGGCGGCGGCGCGCCTGGTCGAGCAGCTGCTTGCCGAAGCCGCGGCGCTGGCGTCCCGCGCACCGTCCAACCTGCCGGCAGACGGGGCGTCGCCAGAGCAGCCGGCAGCGCCGCCGCCGCACCTGCCGCCGCTGCCCATTGTGGCGCTGCGCGGTCGCCAGCGTTTCGTGCGCGGCAGCGAACGGCTGCACCTGCCCGATGCCGGGCCGAGGCCGGACCAGGCCGGCAGCGGCGCCGGCTTGCTGCGAGGCGGTGCCTACCTGATCGCCGGCGCCGACCGCGGCGCGGGCGAGCCGTTGGCGCAGCACCTGGTGCGCCAGCTGGATGCGCGGGTGGCGCTGGTGATCGCACCCGCCGCCGCCGCCGCGGCGCCGGCGGAGTCCCCAGCCGCCGGGCGCCTGCTGACGCTGGCCGGCGAGGTGGGCGACACCCGCGTGCTGATCGTGCGCGGCGACCCCGCCGACCCGGCAGTGATGGCTGCGGCGGCAGCGCAGGCGGGCGCCCGGTTCGGTGCGCTGCACGGCGCCTTGTGGAGCGGCGGCGTCGCCACCGGCCTGCTGCCCTGGAAGACGGCGGCAGGCCTGCACGCGGCGCTCGACCAGGTGGCGCGCGAGGCCGCGGCGCTGTGCGACGCCGCCGCGCCCGCGGCGCCGCGGTTCGTGGCATTGCTGGCCACGACCGCGGCGGTCACCGGTGGTGTCGGACTGCTGGAAGAGGCCGCCGCGGGTTCCTACCTGGAAGCCTTCGCCAATCAGCGCGCCAGCGGCGACGGTGTCGCGGAAGCGGTGCCGCCTTGTCCGGTCGTCGCGGTGCATTGGGACCCCTACCAGTGGGGCGGCTGGCTGGTGGCGGAGCTGGGCGCCGGCACCGCGGGGCTGTCGCCGCTGGAGATGGCGGCGATGGTGGCGGAGCAGGGCATCGCGCCCGAGCGCAGCGCCGGCGCCCTGGGCCTGCTGCTGGCCGCGGCGCTGCCGGCGGCGGCGATCTCGGCGGGCGACCTGGCGCTGCTCGCCAGCGAAGCGGACAGCGTGACCGCGGACGCCCTGCTCGCCGGCATGGCGGCGCCGGGGGTGCGCTCGCCGCGGCCCGACCTGGCGACGCCGTACGAGGCGCCGCGCGACGAGTTGGAGGAGAGCCTGGCGGCGCTGTGGCAGGAGCTCTTCGGCATCGAGCCGATCGGCCGCGACGACGTGTTCCTGGACCTGGGCGGCCATTCGCTGCTGGCGATCCAGATCGTCACCCAGGTGCGCCACCGGCTGCACGTCGACCTGCCGCTGACGGTGCTGTTCGAGGCGCCCACCGTGGCGCAGCTGGCGGCGGCGGTGCGGCGGGCGCGCGGCGAGGACGACCCGGCCGAGCTCGAGGCGCTGCTGGCGCAGGTCGAGGCGCTGTCGGCGGCGGAGGCCGCCGACAAGCTGGCGCAGCTGGACGTGCCGGCCGAGGTGCCGGCGGGGGTGGAAGCATGAGCGGGCCTGGCGCCAGCCGGACCGCACGAGGTGGGCGATGAGCGTCGCCGAACGCCTGGCGGCGCTGTCGCCCGAGCAGCGCGCGCTGCTCGACAAGCTGCGCGCCGCCTCCCCGGCGGCAACCGCGTCGCCCGCCTCGCAAGCGTCCCCGACGACCCCGCCAACCGGCGCCGGCCAGCAGCAACCGCCGCCGGTGCGGCCGGTGTCGGGGCCGAGCGGGGTCGGCGACTGGCCGCTCAGCTTCGACCAGGAGCGGCTGTGGGGGCTGCACCAGCAGGTCGACCAGCTGGTGTCGTGGAACGTCGACGCCGGCAGCCGCTTCCGCGGCGGCGCGGTCGACCTGCGGGCGCTGCTGGGCGCGGTGCACGCGCTGGTGCGGCGGCACGCGGCGTGGCGCACCACGTTCCCGCTGGTGGACGGCCGGCCGGTGCAGCGGGTGGCGGCGTTCATCCGACCGGCGGCGGCGGTGATCGACCTGGCGGCGCTGCCCGCCGCCCGCCGCGAGCAGGAGGCGCACACGGCGATCTGGCACCACACGCGCCAGCCGTTCGACCTGGCGCGCGGGCCGCTGCTGCGCCTGGCCCTGGTGCGGCTGGCGGCCGACGATCATCTCTGCCTGGTGACCCTGCACCACCTGGTGACCGACTGGATCAGCTTCCAGATCTTCTTCGGCGAGCTGCTGGCGCTCTACCGGCTGCAGCTTGCCGGCCGCGCCGTGCCGCTGCCGCCGCCGGAGGTGCAGTTTCCCGACTATGCGCTGTGGGAGCGCGACTGGCTGCGCGGCGACGTGCTGGCCGCCGAGCAGGACTTCTGGCGGCGCGAGCTGGCGGGGTTTCCGCTCGCCCTGGACCTGCCGGCGGCGCGGCCGCGGCCGGCGGTGCAGAGCCAGCGCGGCGGCATGGCGCGGATGGACGCCGGCGCCTCGCGCAGCGCCCGCCTGCGCGCCCTGGCTCGCGCCCAGGGGGCGACGCCGTTCATGGCGATGCTGGCGCTGCTCTACGCGCTGCTGTGGCGGCTGACCGGCCGCGAACGGCTGGTCGTCGGCTCCAACGGCGCCAACCGCCCGCGGCCCGAGCTGCAGGGCGTGGCCGGGTTCTTCCTCACCCAGATGCCGTTCGCCGCCGACGTCGGCGGCGATCCCACCTTCCGCGAGCTGCTGGCGCGCAGCCGGCGGGCGGCGCTGGCCGCCTACGCCCACCAGAACCTGCCGTTCAGCCTCCTGGTGGAGGCGCTGCCGGGCGCCCTCGCTGCCGCCGGCAACGGCCTGGAGCGCAATCCGGTGGTGCAGGTGATGCTGCTGGTGCTGACGTCGCCGCCGGCGGCGACGGTGCCCGGCGGGCCGACGTTCGAGCCGGTGCCGCTGTACGACGGCAACTCGCGCTGGGACCTGATGTTCGGCATCTACGACGACGCCGACCGCGGCCTGGCCGGGGTGGTGGAGTTCAACGCCGACATCCTGGACGCGCCCCAGGTCGAAGGCTGGGTGGCGCTGCTGGTGCGCTTCATGGACGCGGTGACCGCCGACCCGGGACTGCGGCTGTCGCAGCTGCCGGCGGCTGGTGAGGTGGCGCGATGAGCGGCGTCGCCGGCCGCATCGCGGCGCTGTCGCCCGAGCAGCGCGCCCTGTTCGAAAAGCTCCGCCAGCAGCAGCAGCGCGCCGCGCGCCGCCTCGATCCGCCGCCCATCGCGCGGGTGAGCGGCGCGACGGGGCAGGGCGACTGGCCGCTGTCGCTCGACCAGGAACGCTTCTGGTTCATGGAGCAGCTGTACTCCAACCATGCCGGCCTCAACATCACCGCCGCCACGCGCCTGCGCGGGCGCCTCGCGGTGCCGCTGCTGGGCAAGGCGCTGGCCGCCGTGGTGCGCCGCCACGCGGCGTGGCGCACCACCTTCCCGGCGACGGCTGCGGGCGCGCCTTTGCAGCGCGTCGCGCCGCCCGCGGGCAGGGGTGCCGCCGGCGCCGGCGGTGGCGAGGTGCGGCTGGCGATGATCGACCTGTCGGCGCTGCCGGCGGCGGTGCACGCCGCGCAGGTGTCGCGCCTGGTGGACCAGGACACGGCGGCGCCGTTCGACCTGGCGCGCGGGCCGCTGGTGCGCGCCCACCTGCTGCGCCTGAGCGCGGTGGATCACGTGTGCGTGCTGACCGTCCACCACCTGGTGACCGACTGGATCTCGTTCCAGATCGCCTGGAGCGAGCTGGCGGCGGCCTACCAGGCGCTGGCCGCCGGCCGGCCGGCGGCGCTGCCGGAGCCGCCGGTGCACTATCCCGACTTCGCGGTGTGGCAGCGCGCCTGGCTGTCGGGGGAGGTGCTGGCCGAGCTGGAATCCTGGTGGCGCCAGACGCTTGCCGGCGTGCCGCTGGTGCTCGACCTGCCGCTGGACCGGCCGCGTCCGGCGGTGGCGCGCATGCGCGGCGGCCGGCGGCCGGTGGCGGCGTCGCCCGAGCTTTCCGAGGCGCTGCGGGCGCTGGGGCGGCGCCACGGCGCCACCCTGTTCATGACCGTGCTGGCGGCGACCGGCGTGCTGATCCATCGCGATTCCGGCCAGGAGCGGCTGGTCCTGGGCGCCAACAACGCCAACCGCAACCGCCCCGAGATCGAGCCGGTGCTGGGGTGCTTCCTCACCCAGGTGCCCTTCGTGATCGACCTCACCGGCGATCCGGCGTGGAGCGAGCTGCTGACCCGGGTGCGGCAGTCGGCCCTGGGCTCGTTCGGCCACCAGGACCTGCCGTTCGGCAAGCTGGTGGAGGCGGTGCGGCCGGAGCGCGACGCCAGCCGCCAGCCGGTGATCCAGACGCTGGTGCAGGTGCTCGACGCCCAGTATTCCAAGGTGGAGATGGCCGGCGTCAGCTTCGAGGCGGTGGACTCCTACGACGGCAGGGCGCGCTACGACCTGATGTTGAGCCTGTACGACGCGCCGGGCGGCATCGCCGGGTCGCTGGAGTACGACGCCGACCTGTTCGACGCGGCGACCGTCGAAAGGATGGTGGAGCGCTTCCTGCTGCAAGCGGCGGCGGCCGCCGCCGATCCCGGCCTGCGCCTGTCGCAGCTGCCGGTGCTGTCGGCCGCGGCGCGCCATCAGGCTCTCCACGAATGGAACGACACGGAGTGGCCGGCGCCGCCCTGGACGGTGCCGGGACGCATCGCCGCGCAGGCGCTGGCGACGCCGGACGCCGCGGCGGTGGTCGCCCAGGAAGGCGGCCTGGTGCTCAGCTACGGCGAGTTGGCGCGGCGTGCCGGCGGCCTGGCCGGCGGGCTGCGCGCCGCGGGAGTCGGCACCGAATCCCGCGTCGCGCTGGCGCTCCAGCGCGGCGCCGACATCCCGCTGGCCATCCTGGCGGTGTGGCTGGCGGGGGGCGCCTACGTGCCGCTCGACCCTGACTCGCCGCGGGAGCGGCTGGCGCGGTTGCTGGCCGACGCAGCGCCGCGCCTGGTGGTGCATCGCGGACCGCTGCCGGTCGAGCTGCCGGCGGGGCTGGCCGGCTTCGATCTCGCCGGGTGGGAGCCAGGGGCGGCGGCACCGGGGGAGGCGCCGCCTGCCGCGATGACTCTTCTTGCCGCGGCGTCCCCCGCCGCCGGTGTGGCGAGCGCCGTGGGCGAGGCGGGCGAGGCGGGCGGCCCGCGCGCCGACCAGCTGGCCTACCTGCTCTACACCTCGGGCACCACCGGCCTGCCCAAGGCCGCCATGATCGAGCACGGCGGGCTGGCGGCGATGCTGGCGGCGCTCGGAGAGCGGCTCGACCTGCGTGCCGGCGACCGGGTGCCGGCGATGGCGCCGTACGTCTTCGACGCGTCGCTGCTGGAGATGTTCCTGCCGCTGCTCGTCGGCGGCGTGGTCGAGGTGCTGAGCGCCGACCAGGTGCTGGACCTGGATCGCTTGCTGGCGGCCATGGCGCGCGCCACCCAGGTGCTCACCGTGCCGGCGCAGATGCGCCGCCTGCCGCCCGACCTGGCGGAGCGCCAGCCGGGGCGCTTCGCCGGCCTGCGCGCGCTGTCGGTGGGCGGCGACGTGGTGACGCCGGATCTGCAAGCCCGGCTGCTGGCGACCTTCCCGGCGGCCGCGCTGCACGTGATGTACGGCCCGACCGAGATCTCGATCCTCTGCACCGGCTTCCACGTGCCGCGCTGGCGGCCGGCCGAGCGGTCGTTGATCGGCTGGCCGCTGCCGGGGGTCGAGGCGCTGGTGGTGGACCGCCGGCTGGCTGGAGGCCCCGATGCGCCGGTGGAGCAGGAGGCGGCAGCCGTGTCCGGCCCGCCGGCGGCGAACCCCGCGCCGGCCGCACCACCAGCGCCGTTTGCGTTGGTGGCGCCAGGCGTGCCGGGCGAGCTGTGGATCGGCGGCCGCGGCGTGGGGCGCGGCTACTTCGGCCGCGACCAGCTGACCGCCCAGAAGTTCGTCGTCGCCGGCGGCCGGCGTTTCTACCGCACCGGCGACCTGGTGCGGCAGGTGCACGCCTGGGGCGGCGCCCTGGAGTTCCTGGCCCGCACCGACCAGCAGGTCAAGGTGCGCGGCGTGCGCGTCGAGCCCGGCGAGGTCGAGGCCGCGCTGCGCGCCCATCCGTCAGTGGCCGACGCGGTGGTGGCGGCGCGCCCGGCCGCCGACGGCGAAAACCTGCTGGTCGCCTATTGGGTGGCAGCCGCTCCGGTGGCGCCCGGCGCGGCGAGTGCGCCCGACCTGCTCACCCACCTGCGCCAGACGCTGCCGGCCGCCCTGGTGCCGGCGGTGCTGGTGCCGCTCGCCGAGCTGCCGCGCAACGCCGCGGGCAAGGTGGATCGCCAGCGGCTGCCCGTGCCGCCGTCGTTCGCGGCGGGCGGCGCAGCCGGCGCGGCTGGTGGCGATGGCGCCGTCGCGCGCGGCGCCGTCGAGGAGCTGGTGGCGGGCATCTGGTGCCAGGTGCTGGGGGTGGCGAGCGTGCCGGCGGCGGCGGACTTCTTCGCCCTGGGCGGCCATTCGCTGCTCGCCACCCAGGTGATCAGCCGCCTGCGCGCGGCCACCGGCGTCGAGCTGCCGGTGCGGGAAATGTTCCAGTCGCCGACCGTCGAAGCGCTGGCGCGGGCGGTCACCGCCGCCCTGGCCGCGGGCGGCGCCGGCAATGCCGGGGCGATGCCGCCGGCGATCGGCCGCGCCGCCCGCGACGGCGAGCTGCCGCTGTCGTTCGCCCAGGAACGGCTCTGGTTCCTGGACCGCCTGGCGCCGGGCAGCGCCGCGTACCACATCCCGGTGGCGCTGCGCGCGCAGGGCGCCCTGTCGCTGCCGGCGATGGCGGCGGCTCTCGACGCGATGACGCAGCGCCACGAGGCCCTGCGCACGACCTTCGGTGCCAGCCGTGGCGCCGGCGGCGGCGCCGTCGCGGCCGGAGGCGCCGCGGCGCTGCGCGGCGGCCCGCGCCCGGTCCAGGTGGTGAACGCTCCTGTCGCCGCCGCCCCCCTGCCGGTGATCGACCTGGCAGCCCTGCCGCCGGCCGAGCGCGAAGCCGAAGCGCGGCGCCTGGTCGACGCCGAGGTGGCGCGCCCGTTCGACCTGGAGCGCGACGCGGTGCTGCGCCAGAGCGCCCTGCGGCTGGGCGCCGCCGACCACGTGCTGCTGCTGGTGGTCCACCACATCGCCGCCGACGGCTGGTCGATCGGCGTCATGGTGCGCGAGATCACCGCGCTCTACGCCGCCGCCGTCGCGGCACGGCCGGCGGCGCTGCCACCGCTGCCGGTGCAGTACGCGGACTTCGCGGTGTGGCAGCGGCAATGGCTGCGCGGCGAAGCGCTCGAACGGCAGCTCGCCTACTGGCGCCGCCGCCTTGCCGCCGCCCCCGCGCTCGACCTGCCGACCGACCGGCCGCGGCCGGCGGCGCAGAGCTTCCGCGGCGCCACCCGGATGCACGCGGTGCCCGCCGCCACCGCCGCCGCCCTGCGCGAAACGGCGCGGCGCGGCGATGCGACGCTCTTCATGCTGCTGCTGGCCGCCTTCCAGACGCTGCTCGGCCGCTACGCCGGCCGCGACGACGTGGTGGTCGGCACGCCGATCGCCAACCGCACGCGCGCCGAGATCGAGCCGCTCATCGGCTTCTTCGTCAACACCCTGGTGCTGCGCGGCGATCTGGCCGGCGATCCGCCGTTCGGCGAGCTGCTGGCGCGCACCCGGCGCGCCGCGCTGGAAGCCTATTCGCACCAGGACCTGCCGTTCGAGCGCCTGGTCGAGGAGCTGCGGCCGGAGCGCCGCCTGGCGCACAACCCGCTGTTCCAGGTGATGTTCGCGGTGCAGAACACGCCGCTCGGCGCGGTCGAGCTGCCGGGCGTCGCCTTCGCCCCGGTCGAGCTGACGTTCCCCGCCACGCGCTTCGACCTGGAGCTGTTCTTCACCGAGGTGGACGGCGCCCTGGCGGTGCAGCTCACCTACAGCACCGACCTCTTCGATCGCGCCACCATGCTGCGCCTGCTGGGCCACCTCGACCGCCTGCTCGCGGCGCTGCCGGCCGCCGCGCCCCAGCGGCTGTCGCAGCTCGCCCTGCTGGCGCCCGAGGAGCGCCAGCAGCTGGCCCGCGAGTGGAACGACACCGCGGCTCAGCTGCCCGCCGCGGGCGTCGCGGCGCGCTTCGCCCACCAGGCCCGCCGCCGCCCCGACGCCGTGGCGCTGTCGTGGGAGGACGGCGAGATCACCTACGCCGAGCTGGCGCGGCGCGCCGCCGCGGTGGCGGCCGCGCTGCGCAACGCCGGGATCGGCGCCGAAGCCAGGGTGGCGCTCGCGGCGCAGCGTGGGCCGGCCCTGGTGGCCGGCATCCTCGGCATCCTGGCGGTGGGCGGCGCCTACGTGCCGCTCGATCCGTCGTATCCAACCGAGCGGCTGGCGTTCATGCTCGACGACTCGCAGGCGCAGGCCGTGCTGGGCGACCCGGAGCTGACCGAAGGCCTGCCCGCCGGCCTGCCGCGGCTGGATCTGACGGCGGCCTTCGCTGGCGGCGGGCAGCCGCAAGCGGCGTTCGCGCCGCGCGGCGTCGACCTGGACGGGCTCGCCTACGTGATGTACACGTCGGGTTCGACCGGCCGCCCCAAGGGAGTCGGTGTCACCCATCGCGGCATTCTGCGCCTGGTCGCGGGCGGCGGGTGGCGGGAGCCGCATCCTGGCTCCGACGGCGCCGTCGATGTCGCAAATGGCGCCCATGCCGCCGACGCCGCCGATTTCGCCAACGCCGCCGGCCGTGCGGAGTGCGCCGACGACCGCATGCCGGGCGCTTTTGTGGAGCTCGGCCCCGGCCAGGTGTTTCTGCAACTGGCGCCGGTTTCCTTTGACGCATCGACGCTGGAACTGTGGGCGCCGTTGCTGCACGGCGGGCGGCTGGCGATCTTCCCGCCGCGGCGCCCGGCGCTGGCCGACCTGGCGCAGGCGGTGGCGCGCTGGGGCGTCAGCTCGCTGTGGCTGACCGCCGGGCTGTTCCACCAAATGGTGGACCACGAGCTGGCATCGCTTGCCGGCTTGACCCAGCTGCTGGCGGGCGGCGACGTGCTGTCGCCGGCGCACGTGCGGCGGGCGCTCGCCGCGCTGCCTGCGATCACCCTGGTCAACGGCTACGGCCCCACCGAGAGCACCACCTTTGCCTGCTGCCACCGCATGCCCGGCGGCAGCCAGGTCGCCGCCGGCAGCGTGCCGCTGGGCAGGCCGATCGGCAACACCCGTCTCCTGCTGCTCGGCCGCTACGGCGAAGAGCTGCCGGCCGGTGCCTGGGGTGAGCTGTGGATCGGCGGCGACGGCCTGGCCCGCGGTTACGTTGGTCGGCCCGACCTGACCGCCGCCAGCTTCGCCCCCGACCCCGTGGGCGGTGTGCCAGGGGCGCGCCTCTATCGCACCGGCGACGTGGCACGCTGGCGGGCGGACGGCACGATCGAGTTCCGCGGCCGGCGTGACGGCCAGGTCAAGGTGCGCGGCTACCGCGTCGAGCTGGGCGAGATCGAAAGCGCCCTGCGCCGCCACCCGCGCGTCGAGCAGGCGGCGGTCGTGGCCCTGCGCCACCAGGCGCCGGCCGCCGCCGCGGCGGCAGCGGCGGTGCCCCAGCCGCCCGACGGCCAGCCCGCGGTCGATGGGGGAGAGCTGCGGCTGGTGGCCTACGTCGTGCCGGCGCCGGTTGCGCCCGCCGCCGTCGGCGCGCCGGACCCGGCGACAGCAGGAGCGGCGGGCGGCGTTGGCGCGGCAGCGGCAGCGAGTGCAGGAGCGGCCGGCAGCGTAGCCGCCAGTGCGGTAGCGGGAGTGGGAGCAGAAGGCGCCGGCGACTCAGGCGCCGACGCGGCATCAGGAGCAGGCGCGGGGATCGTCGAGCAGTGGCGCGAGCTGTACGAGCAGACCTATGCGCGCGGCCTGCCGGCCGAGGCGGGCGGCGACGCCGCGTTCAACGTCCAGGGATGGAACAGCAGCTATACCGGCGAGCCGATCCCGGCCGCCGAGATGCGCGAGTGGCTGGACGGGATCAGCGGCCGGCTGCTGGCCCTGCCGCACCGGCGGGTCCTGGAGGTGGGCTGCGGCACCGGCCTGCTGCTCTTCCGCGTCGCGCCGCGGGCGGAAAGCTACCGCGGCACCGACTTTTCGGCGGTGGCGCTGGCGCAGGTGGCGGCCGAAGTGCAGCGGCGCGGCATCGCCGGCGTCCAGCTGGAGCAGCGGCAGGCCAGCGACTGGAGCGGCGTCGCCCCCGGCAGCGTCGACCTGGTGGTGCTCAACTCCGTGGTGCAGTACTTCCCCAGCGCCGACTACCTGGTGGCAGCGCTCGCCGGCGCCGCGGCGGCGGTGGCGCCGGGCGGTGCGATCTTCGTCGGCGACGTGCGCAGCCTGCCGCTGTTGCAGGCCTTCCACACGTCGGTCGAGCTGCACGCCGCAGCGGGCACGGTGTCCGCCGCGGAGCTGGCGCGCCGCGTGCGCCGCGGCATCGCCGGCGAACAGGAGCTGTGCGTCGATCCCGACCTGTTCCGCCAGCTGGCCGCCAGGCTGCCGGCGGCCACTGCCGTTCAGGTCCAGCTGCATCGCGGCCGCCACGCCAACGAGCTGACGCGGTTCCGCTACGACGTGATCCTGCGGGTCGGCGCCGCGGTGCCGCCGGCACCGCCGCCAGCACTGCCGCGGCTCGATTGGCGCGCCGAAAAGTTGACGCTGGGCGAGCTGGAGCGGCGCCTGCGCCTGCGGCTCGCCCCAGGCGAGAGCGCGCGCGACGGCGCGCCGGTGCTCACCGTCTGTGGAGTCCCCAACGCCCGGCTCGCCGCCGAGGCGGTGGCGCTCGAACTGATGGCAGACCCGGGCACGGTGGCGACGGCGAGCGCGGCCGATCTGCGCGCCGAAGTCGCGCGCCGTCTGGCGGTGCTTGCGGCGGACCCGGCGACGGCGCCGGTCGACCCGGAAGACCTGTGGGCGTTGGGCGACCGGCTGGGCTGCCAGGCCGAGGTCGGCTGGCCGGCGGACGGCGGCGCCGGGGGCACCCTGGAGGTGCGCTTCCGGTCCACCGCGCCGGCCGCGGCCCACGCGGCCCCCATGGCCGATACGCCCGCCGCCGCCGCGGCACCCGCCGAGCCTTTACGCTGGGGTGCGTTCACCAACGATCCGCTGGCGATCGTCGAACAGCGGCGGCTGGCCGGCGAGCTGCGGCGCCACCTGGACGCGACGCTGCCCGAATACATGGTGCCCGCCGCGTTCGTCGTGCTGGACGCGCTGCCGCTCACCGCCAACGGCAAGGTCGACCAGGCGGCGCTGCCGCCGCCGGACGCGCCCGGCCAGCAGGCGGAGCGCTGGGTGGCGCCGGCGACGCCGCTCGAGCGGCTGCTGGCCGAGGTGACCGTCGAGCTGCTGGGGATCGAGCGCGCCGGGCTGCGCGACAACTTCTTCGCCTTGGGTGGCCACTCGCTGCTGGCCACCCAGCTGGTGTCCCGCCTCACCCAGGAGCACGGCCTGGCGGTGACCTTGCGCATGGTGTTCGACGCCGCCGACCTGGGCGACCTGGCCGACCGCATCGTCGAGCAGGAGCTGGCGGGCGCCGACGACGAGCTGCTGCAAGCTGCCCTGGGCGAGCTCGACGGCCTGGGCGCGGACGACCTGGAGCTGGCCGCGCTGGGCGACGCCGCGGAGGCCGAACGATGAGTCCCGGAGCGCCGGCGGCGGACCGCCTGGCAGGGCTCTCACGCGAGCAGCGGGCGCTGCTGTTCGAACAGGTGCGCAAGCGCAAGGAGGCCGCCGCGGCGCCGTCCGGGCGCATCCCGCGCCGTCCGGCGAGCATGGCCGCGGTGCCCGCCTCGTTCGCCCAGGAGCGGCTCTGGTTCATGGACCGCCTGGCGCCCGGCAACCCCGCCTTCAATATCTCCTATGCCCTGCGCCTGCGAGGCCGCTCGTCGCCGGCGGTGGTGACGGCGGTGCTCAACGAGGTGGTGCGCCGCCACGAGGCGCTGCGCACCACCTTTGCCGAGCGCGGCGGCCAGCCGCTGCAGGTGATCGCGCCGCCCGCGGCCGCCGGCCTGCGGCTGCCGGTGATCGACCTGGCGGCGCTGCCCGCCGGCAGGCGCGCCGCCGCCGTGCGCGGCCTGGCCGAGCGCGAGTCGCAATGGCGCTTCCGCCTGGAGAGCGGGCCGCTGTTGCGCACCCTGCTGCTGCGCCTGGCCCCCGACGAGCACGTGCTGATGCTCGTCATGCATCACATCATCTCCGACGGCTGGTCGATGGGAGTGCTGGCGCGCGAGATCACCGCGGTCTGGCGCGTGATCGCCGCCGCCGGCGCCGCGCCGCTGCCGCCGCTGCCCATCCAGTACGCCGACTTCGCGCTCTGGCAGCGCTCCTGGCTGAGCGGCGCCGAGCTGGAACGGCAGGTGGACTACTGGCGCCAGCGCCTGGCCGGCGCCGCCGACTCGCTCGACCTGCCGGCGGACCGGCCGCGGCCGGCGGCGCAGACCTACCGCGGGGCGCAGCTGCGCGGCGTGCTGGCGGCGGGCCTGATGGCGCGGCTGCGGCAGCTCGCGCGGCAGCACGAAGCCAGCCCCTACATGGCGCTGCTGGCGGGGTTCCAGGCGCTGCTGGGCCGGTTGAGCGGCCAGGGCGACCTGAGCGTCGGCTCGCCGATCGCCAATCGCAACCGCGCCGAGCTCGAGCCGCTCATCGGCTTCTTCGTCAACACCCTGGTGATGCGCGGCGACCTGGCGGGCGACCCGCCGTTCGACGACCTCCTGGCGCGCACCCGCAAGTCGGCGCTGGAGGCGTTCGCCCACCAGGACCTGCCGTTCGAGCGCCTGGTCGTCGAGCTACGGCCGGAGCGCCGGCTGTCGGTGACGCCGCTCTTTCAGGTCGTCTGCGCCCTGCAGAACGCGCCTTTGGGCGGCATGGACCTGCCCGGCCTGACGGTGGCCCCGGTCCCGCTCGAGGTGACGACCGCGCAGTTCGACCTGGAGCTGCACGGCTGGGAGCAGGACGACGGGTCGCTCCTGGCGATGGTCTACTACAGCACCGAGCTGTTCGACGCCGCCACCGCGCGCCGCTTCGTGGGCCAGCTGGACACCCTGCTCGATGCGGCCACGGACGATCCCGGCCTGCGGCTGACCGCGCTGCCGCTGCTCACCGCCGCCGAGCGCCACCAGCTGCTGCGCGAATGGAGCCAGGGCGGCCCGTCGCCGGCGCTGGGTGCGCCGGACCTGGACATCGCCACGCGGGTTTTGGCGCGCGCCGCGCAGACCCCCGATGCCGTGGCCGTTGCCTGGAGCGGCGGCGAGCTGCGCTACGGCGAGCTGGCCGCCCGCGCCACGCAGCTTGCCGGCGACCTCGCTTCGCTTGGCGTCGCGGCGGACACGCTGGTCGGCGTCTGCGCCGGCCGCTCGCCCGAGCTGGTCATCGGCGCGCTGACGGTGCTGCTGGCGGGCGGCGCCTACCTGCCGCTCGATCCGTCCTATCCGCGCCAGCGCCTGGCCGCCATCGTCCGCCAGAGCGGCATCCGCATCCTGCTGGCGGCCGGCACGGCCGGTGTTGCGGGTGGGCCGGCCGATTGGGCGGCCCCCGAAGTACGCGTGCTGCCGATCGCGCGCCCGGCGCCCCCGGCCGCCGGCGACCCGGCAGCGCGCGCCGCCGACCCCCGCCAGCTCGCCTACGTGATCTACACGTCGGGTTCGACCGGGCAGCCCAAGGGGGTGGCGATCTCGCGGCACGGCCTGGCGGCGATGGTGGCCTGGCACCTGGACGCCTATGCGATCAGCGGGCAGGACCGCTCGGCGCTGCTTGCCTCGCCGGCCTTCGACGCCTCGGTCTGGGAGATGTGGCCCTACCTGGCGGCCGGCGCCAGCCTGCATATCCCCGACGACGAAGTGCGCCTGATGCCGGACCGCCTGCTCGCCTGGCTGGCGGCTCAGGCCATCACCCTGGCCCACCCCACCACGCCGATGGCCGAGCCGCTGCTGGCGCAGCTGGACGCGACCGGCGCGCCGCCAGGTCTGCGGCTGCGGGCGATGCTCACCGGCGGCGACCGTCTGCAACGCCGGCCGCGCCAGGGGCTCGGCTTCGAGCTCTTCAATCACTACGGCCCCACCGAATCGAGCGTCGTCGCGACCGCGGCCCGCGTCGAGCCGCCGCCTGAGAGCAGCGGGGTTGGCGTGCGCCCGCCGTCGATCGGCCGCCCCATCGCCGGCAGCCGCGCCTACGTGGTCGACGCCCGCCTGGCGCCGGCGGCCGCCCTGGTGCCGGGCGAGCTGCTGCTGGGCGGCGAAGGCCTGGCGCGCGGTTACGCCGCGGCGCCCGACCAGACGGCACAGCGGTTCGTCCCCGACCCCTTCGCCGCGGCCCCCGGCGGCCAGCGCCTGTACCGCACCGGCGACTTGGTGCGCTGGCTGCCCGACGGCACCCTGGAGTTTCTCGGCCGCCTCGACAGCCAGGTCAAGCTCCGCGGCTTCCGCATCGAGCTGGGCGAGATCGGCAGCACCCTCCAGCGCCATCCAGCCGTCGCCGCCGCGGCCGTGGGCCTGGTGGATACCGGCGGCGGCCCGCGCCTCGCCGCCTGGGTCGTGCCGCGCACGCAAGCGGAGCTGGCCGCCGCCGGCTGGCAGCCGGCGGGTGACGACCACGTGGCCCAATGGCGGCGCCTCTACGACGAAACCTACCAAGCCGGCCAGCCCGCCGCGAACGGCGCAGAATCCGCCGGAACACCAGGCACAGCCGCCGGCGAAGCCGGCGAGAGCGACGCTCCGGCCGATTTCAACCTGCGCGGCTGGAACAGCAGCTACACCGGGCAGGCGATCCCGCCGGAGGAGATGCGCGAATGGGTTGACGGCACGGTCGAGCGGCTCCTTTCGCTCGCGCCCAGGCGCGTGCTGGAGATCGGCTGCGGCACCGGGCTGCTGCTGTTACGCGTCGCGCCGCATACCGAAAGCTACCTGGCGACCGACTTCTCGCGCGTCGCGCTCGCCGGCATCCGGCGCCGTCTGGACCAGCCCGGCCGCGACCTGCCCCAGGTGCGCCTGCTGGAGGCCGCCGCCGACGACTGGAGCGGCATCCCCGCGGGCGCCTTCGACCTGGTGATCCTCAATTCGGTCGTGCAGTACTTTCCCGGCGTCGACTACCTGCTGCGTGTGCTCGCAGGCGCCGTGCACGCCCTGGCGCCGGGCGGCGCGATCTTCGTCGGCGACGTGCGCAGCCTGCCGCTGCTGCCGGCGCAGGCTCTTTCCGTCGAGCTGTTTCAGGCGCCGGACGCCTGCCGCACCGACGACCTGGCGCGGCGGGTGCGGCGGCGGGTGGTGGGCGAAGAGGAGCTTGCCCTCGATCCGCGCTTCTTCGGTGTGGCGGCGCGCCGCCTGGGCGCGACGCGCGACGCCGCGGTGTTGATCAAGCGAGGCCGCGCCCACAACGAGCTGACGCGCTTCCGCTACGACGCCTTGCTGCGCTTCGACACCGGCGCCGCGGGCCAGGCCGCGCCGGTCCGCGCGGCGGCATGGCACTCCGTATCCGGCCTGGAGGTGGACGCCGACGGGCTCGATCTGCCGGCCATCGAAAATCTCCTGCGCGACCTCGCCGCCGGCGGCACCGCTGCCGGCAGCGAGTCCCTGGTCCTGTCGCGCCTGCCCAACGCGCGGCTCGCCGCCGAGGCCGCGGCGCTCGCACTGCTCGAACGCCACGACCGCGCCGCCGCCACCGCCGGCGAGCTGCGCCAGGCGGCGCACCAGCGCGCGACCGCGGGGGTCGATCCCGAGGCGCTGTGGCAGCTGGCGCACGCCCACGGCTGGGACGCCGATCTGCTGGTCGAACCCACGGCGCCAGTCCACTTTGCCGCCGTCCTGCGCCGCCGCGCTCATCCCGCCGGAGCACAGGGCGCCGCGCCCGCATCCGTGCCCGCGTCCGCAGCGTCCGGCGCGCCAGAAGCGCCGCTCGCCGCCGCGGGCCTGGACACGCTGGCGCTGCAGTCGCTGGCCAACGATCCGCTGCGCGGCCCGCTGGAGCGCCGCCTGGTGCCGGAGCTGCGCCGCGACCTGGCGGCCAGGCTGCCGGACTACATGGTGCCGGCGGCGTTCGTGCTGCTCGATCGCCTGCCGCTCACCCACAACGGCAAGGTCGACCAGGCGGCCCTGCCAGCGCCGGACGCCCTGGGCGATGCCAAGCGGGAAGGCACTCCGCCGCACCCCGGCCTTGAGGCCCGCCTGGCCGCGGTATGGGGCGAGCTGCTCGGCATCGCCACCCCCGGCGGTCAAGCGGGGGAAGCGGGGGAGCCGGGGGCCGCGGCGGCATCGGCCGGCGTGGCCGGCGCGGGCGCCGCGGGCATCGCGCGCGAAGACAACTTCTTCGAGCTGGGCGGCCACTCGCTGCTGGCAACCCAGCTGGTCTCCCGCCTGCGCACCGTTTTCGGCGTCGACCTGCCGCTGCGGCGGGTGTTCGAAAAGCCGGTCCTGGCCGACCTGTGCGACGCCCTGGCGCAGGAGCTGGCGGCGCATCCCGAGGCAGCGGCCCTCGTCGCGCTCACCGCGCTGGCCGCGCCCCCGGTCGCCGGTAACGCCGCCGTCGCCGTCGCCGCCCTCGACCAGCCGGCGGGACCCGTCGAGGCGCCGCTATCGTTTGCCCAGGAGCGCTTCTGGGCCGCCACCCGCGACGCGCCCACGGCCTACAACGTGCCGTCGCCGCTGCGCCTGGTCGGCGCCCTGCGCCACCAGGTCGTCGAGCGCTGCTTCGGCGAAGTGCTGCGGCGCCACGGCACGCTGCGCACCCGCTTCGTCGAGCGCGCGGATGGGGAGCTGCGCCAGGTCGTCGAGCCGCCGCGCCCCTGGCACCTGCCGCAGATCGACCTCAGCCGCCTGCCCGCCGCCGCCCGCCAGAGCGAAGCGCGGCGGCTGGTCGACGAAGACACCTGCCGGCCCTTCGATCTCGCCGCCGGCAAGGTCTTTCGCGCCGCCCTGGCCCGGCTCACGCCGGGCGAGCACGTGCTGCTGATCAACGCCCACCACATCGTCGTCGACGGCTGGTCGATGGGCCTGATGGTGGGCGAGCTGACCGCGCTCTACCACGCCTTTGCCAACGGCCAGGCCTCGCCGCTGCCCGAGCTGACGGCGCGCTACGTCGACCTGGCGCTCGAACAGCGCCAGCGGCTGTCGGGCGCCGTCCTCGCAGAGCGCCTCGACCTGTGGCAGCGCCGCCTGGCCGGCGCCCCGCCGATGCTCGCCCTGCCCACCGACCGGCCGCGCCCGCTCCATCCCACCCATCGCGGCGATCGCATCCGGCGCCTGCTCCCCACCGTCCAGCTGGAGCGCCTGAAGGCGATCAGCAACCGCGCCCGCGCCTCCCTCTACATGACCCTGCTCGCCGCCCTGGCGCTGGTCCTGGAGCGCGTCACCGGCCAGCACGACATGGTGGTCGGCACACCGCTCGCCGGGCGCCTGCGCGCCGAATCCGAGCCGCTCATCGGCGTCTTTCTGAACATGCTGCCGTTGCGCGTCGACCTGACCGGCAGCCACAGCTTCGCGGAGCTCCTGCCGCGCGTCCGCAAGACCGTCCTGGAAGGCTTCGAAAACCAGGAGGTCCCCTTCGAGCCCCTGCTGCGGCGCCTGGGCCTGCGCCGCCAGGCCTCGCACTACCCGCTGTTCCAGATCACCCTCAACATGCTCAACCTCCCCGAGACCGGCGGCCGCCTCCCCGGCCTCGCCGTCGAGCCGCTGCCCCTCCACCAATTCGAATCGAAATACGACTTCACCCTCTACGCCATCGAAGTCCCCGACGGCCTCATCCTGGACCTGCTCTACAGCCGCGAGCTCTTCGACCGCCCACGCATGGATGCCCTCCTGGACGACCTGATGGTCACCCTGGACCACGCCGTCGCGACGGACCCCGTTCACGCCTGAATCGCTGCGCGGTTCGGCAAGTCCCGCCTGCCGCCCCTTCCGGCACTTCCATAGTGCCGCCCCCACAGCCGCAGAATTCAACCTTCCTTCGTGGGCGGAGGCCGGGAGCCGAATGCAAGGACCGGGAGGATGACGCCGGAGAACCTGGAATCCATCTACCGGTTGTCGCCGGTCAACGAGGGCATGCTCTCCTTCGCGCAGGAGCGGCTGTGGTCCCTCGACCAGCTGCAGGGCGGCGCGCTCAACAACGTGCCGCTCGCGCTGCGGATGAGCGGCGAGCTGCGGGTGGCGCTGCTGGCGCGGGCGCTCGCGGAGGTGCGGCGGCGTCACCAGGTGCTGCGGGCGGTGTTTCGCGGCGACGGTGGCGACGGCGGTGGCGGCCAGGTGCGGCAGATGGTGCTGCCGCCGGCCGGCGCGGACCTCGGACTGGTGGACCTTACGGCGCTGCCCATCGCGCGGCGGCAGCCGGCGGCGGCGGAGGGGATCGCGGCGGAAGCGCGGCGCCCCTTCGACCTGGCGCGAGGGCCGCTGCTGCGGACGCGGCTCTTCCAGCTGGGCGAGACCGAGCACCTGCTGCTGGTCGAGCTGCATCCCATCGTCGGCGACGGCTGGTCGACGGGGGTGCTGGTACGGGAGGTGGCGGCGCTCTACCGGGCCTTTTTCCTGGGGGAGGCGTCGCCGCTCGGCGAGCTGCCGGTGCAGTATGCGGACTTCGCGGCCTGGCAGCGGAGCTGGCTCTCCGGCGAGGTCCTGGCGCGGCAGCTGGCGTTCTGGCGCGAGCACCTGGCCGGGGCCCCGCCGGTGCTCGAGCTGCCGACCGACCGGCCGCGTCCCCAGCTGCAGAACCTGCGCGGCCGGCGGCTGGCGGTCGATCTCGATCGGTCGCTCGCCGACGCACTGGTCGCGCTCGGGCAGCGGCACCGCGCGACGCTCTTCATGGTGCTCGCCGCGGCGTTCCAGGCCCTGCTGGCGCGGACCAGCGGCGCGCCCGAGATCTGCCTGGGCACGCCGGTCGCAGGCCGCACGCGGCCTGAGACCGAAGGGCTGATCGGCCCGTTCGCCAACACCCTGGTGCTGCGCGGCGACCTGTCTCGCGATCCAACGTTTGCCGACCACCTGGCGGCGGTGCGGCGGGACGTGGTGGCGGCCTCCGAGCACCAGGAGCTGCCGTTCGCAAAGCTCCTTGCCGCGCTGGTGCCGGAGCACCAGCGCAGCCTGGCGCACACGCCGCTGTTCCAGGTGATGCTGGCGCTGCAGAACGCGCCGGTGGGACCGCTGGACCTGCCGGGCGTCCGGCTCGAGCCGCTCGCCTTGGAGAACCCCTGCGCACGCTTCGACCTGACGCTGACGCTGGCCGAGGCCGCCCGCGGCCTCGCGGGATCCATGGAGTACGGCGTGGCGCTCTTCGACCGCGCGACGATCGCGCGGCTGGCGGCACAGCTCGAGACCTTGCTGCGCAGCGTCACCTCGACCGTGACGGGCGCGGCGGGCGCGGAGCAACGGATCTCGGCGCTCGCGCTGCTCGGCGCCGCGGAGCGCCAGCAGCTGCTCGTCGAGTGGCGGGGGCAGGCGGGCCAGGCCCCCGCGGTGACCGTGCCGGAACGGCTGGCGCTCCAGGCGTCGCGGACGCCGACGGCCGTGGCGCTCGAGTGGCGGGACCAGCGGTTGACCTATGGTGAGCTGGCGCGGCGCGCCGGCCTGGTGGCACGCCGCCTGCGCGCCGCCGGCGTCGGCGCGGAGACGCGGGTGGGGCTGCTGGTCGAGCGGTCGCTCGACCTGGTGACAGGCCTCCTGGGGATCTGGCTGGCGGGAGGGGCGGCGGTGCCGCTCGATCCCGGACAGCCGGCTTCGCGCCTGCAGCAGCTGCTCGACGACGCCCTGCCGGCCGGCGCCGCTGCCCTGGTGTCGCAGCGCAGCCTGGCGGAGCTCCATGCGTCGCTGCGCCTGGGATCGCTGCCCGTCGTCTGGATGGAAGACGCGGCACAGGCCGCTGCGGAGGCCGGGCCGGCGCTCTCGCCGCCCGCGCCGGGGGACTTGGCCTACCTGGTCTACACCTCGGGCAGCACCGGCCGGCCGAAAGCGGTCATGGTGGAGCACGGCAGCCTGGCCCACACCATGGCGGCGTACGAGGCGTGCGGCCTGGCGGTCGCCGAGCGCGTCCCGATCCTGGCGCCGGCGACGTTCGACGCCTTCTTCTGTGAGCTGCTGCCGCTTTTGACCGGCGGCACGGCGGTGCTCTTCGACATCCGGCCGGTCCTCGACCAGCAGCTCCTGCTCGCCGAGCTGGAGCGGGCGACGGTGCTGTTCGCGACGCCGGCGCTGATGCGGCAGCTGACGGCGGCGCTCCTCGAGCGGGCGGCGCGGGGCTCCCGCCCGCCGCGGCTGCGCTGGGTGTGGAGCGGCGGCGAAGCGGTGGGGCGCGACCTCGTGGCGGCGATGCGGCGGGCGTTTCCGGGCTCGCGCATCGGGGTGCTCTACGGCCCCACCGAAACCACTGTCGACGCGCTGTGGGACGAGCCGGACGCGGAGACCCACAACGGGCTCGGCTGGCCGTTGCCGGGCGTGACGGTGGAGGTGCGGGACGCCGCGTGGTCGCTCGCGCCGGCCGGCTCGCCGGGCGAGCTGTGGCTGGGCGGGCCGGGGCTGGCGCGCGGCTACCTGGGCCGCCCGGACCTGACGGCCGAGCGCTTCGTGCCGTCGCCGTCGGGGCGGGGGGCGCGGCTCTACCGCTCGGGGGACCTGGTGCGGTTTCGTCCCAACGGCCGCCTGGAGTTCCTGGGGCGGATGGATCAGCAGGTCAAGCTGCGCGGCATCCGCGTCGAGCCCGGCGAGGTGGAGGCGGTGTTGGCGGACTTCCCGGGGGTCGCCGCGGCGGCGGTGCTGGTGCGGCGGCACGCCGCGGGCGACGAGCGGCTGGTGGCCTGCGTGGCGGCGGCGGCCGGCCTGCAGATCGGCGAGCTGCGCCGGTTCGCCGAGTCGCGGCTGCCTTCCTACATGGTGCCGAACCAGTTTGTCCTGCTGGAGGGGCTGCCGCTGACGCGGCACGGCAAGGTGGACCGGCGCGCCCTGTCCGAGCTGGCGATGGCGGAGGCGCCCGCGGCAGCGGCCGCGCGCGAGCCGCAGGCGGCAGCCCGGGCGGTCGCGATCGTCGGCATGGCCGGGCGCTTTCCCGGCGCGCCCGATCTCGCGGCCTTCTGGCGCAACCTGCGCGACGGCATCGAGTCGATCTCGTTCTTCACCGACGCCGAGCTCGACCGCGCCGGGGTCCGCCGCGAGCTGCGCCAGACCCCCGGTTACGTCGCCGCCGCGGGAGTGCTGCCGGAGGCCGACCTGTTCGACGCCGGCTTCTTTGACGTCGGACCGCGCGAGGCGCAGATCATGGACCCGCAGCAGCGGGTGCTCCTGGAGGTCGCGGCCGAGGCGCTGGAGCGCGCCGGCTACGGCGCCGGCAGCCTGGCGGCCGGGGCGGCGCGCATCGGCGTCTTCGCCGGCGGCGGCACCAGCACCTACGCCCTCAATCATCTGATCGGCCGCGCCGAGTTCGACGGGCTGGAGCTGGCGCTCGGCAACGACAGCGACTTCCTGGCCACCCGCCTCTCCTACAAGCTCGACCTCAAAGGTCCGGCGGTGACCGTGCAGACCGCCTGCTCCACGTCGCTCGTGGCGGTGCACCAGGCGGTGCGCAGCCTGCTCGACGGCGAGTGCGACCTGGCGTTGGCGGGCGGGGTGAACGTCACCTCGACGCAGTTCGACGGGCATGTCTACCAGGAGGGAGGCATCGTCTCGCCGGACGGTCACAACCGGGCGTTCGACGCCCGCGCCAAAGGGTCGGTCAGCGGCAACGGCGCCGGCGTGGTGGTGCTCAAGCCGCTGGCGCGGGCGCTGGCCGACGGCGACCCGATCCACGCCGTGGTCCTGGGCTCGGCGCTCAACAACGACGGCGCCGGCAAGGTCGGCTTCACGGCGCCTGCGGAGCTGGGGCAGGCGCAGGTCATCGCCGCCGCGCAGGCGGCGGCCGGGGTGTCGCCGGAAAGCATCGGCTACGTCGAGGCGCACGGCAGCGCGACGCCGGTCGGCGATCCGATCGAGATCGCGGCGTTGACCCGCGCCTTCCGGGCCGGCACCGCGCGGCAGGGGTTCTGCGCCGTCGGCTCGGTCAAGACCAACATCGGCCACAACGGCTCCGCCGCCGGGATCGCCGGCCTGCTCAAGACCGTGCTCGCCCTGGCGCATGGGCAGATCCCGGCGAGCCTGCACTACGAGCGGCCCAACCCGCAGATCGATTTCGCCTCGAGCCCGTTCTACGTGCCACGCGAGCTGGCCGGATGGCCGGCGGGCGGGGCGCCGCGGCGGGCGGGGGTGAGCTCTTTCGGCCTCGGCGGCACCAACGTCCACGTCGTCCTCGAGGAGGCGCCGGCGCCGCCGCCGGCAGCCGCACCGTCGCGCCCCTGGCAGCCGCTGGTGCTGTCGGCGCGCACCGCGGCCGCCCTGGAGGCGGCGACCGATCGCCTGGTGGCGCACCTCGAAGCCCATCCGGACGCGGACCTGGCGGACGTGGCGGCGACCCTGGCGACCGGCCGCAAGGGGCACTCGTGGCGGCGGGCAGTGGTCTGCCGCGACACCCGCGAGGCGCGCCAGCTGCTCGCGGCGCGCGATCCGCGGCGGCTGCTCTCGGCGACGGTGGACGGCGCCAGCCGGCCGGTGGCGTTCCTCTTCTCGGGGCCGGATGAGCAGTACCCGGCGATGGCGGCCGGGCTCTATCGCGACGAGCCGGCCTTCCGCGAGCGCCTGGACCGCCATGCCGCAGTGCTCGCGCCGCTGCTCGGCGTCGATCCGCTGGCGGTGCTCTTCGCCCCGGCGGCGCCCCTCGCGCCCACCGCGGTGTCGCAGCCGCTGCTCTTCGCCGTCGAGCTGGCGCTCGCCGAGCTCTGGCGGCAGTGGGGCGTCGAGCCGCAGGCGATGCTCGGCCACGGCCTGGGCGAGTACGTGGCCGCCTGCGTCGCCGGCGTGTTCTCCGCCGAGGCGGCGCTGCGGCTGGTGGTGGAGCGGGCGCGGCGGATCGACGCCCTTTCGCCGGGGGCGATGCTCGCCGTGCCGCTGGGCCGCGAGGAGCTGCAACCGCTGCTGCCGGACCAGGCGTGGATGGCGGCGGTCGACGGACCGCGTACGTCCGTCGTCTCGGGCACGCCGGCGGCGATCGCGCAGCTGGCGCGGCGGCTCGACGAGCAGGGGATCGCCAGCCGGCTGCTCGCCACGACGCACGCCTTGCACTGCCCGCTGCTCGCGCCGGCGGCCGCGGCGCTCGCGGAGCTGCTGCGCCAGGTGCCGCTGGCGGCGCCTCGCATCCCCTGCCTGTCGAGCCTCACCGGGACCTGGATCACCGCGTCGCAGGCCACCGATCCGGGCTACTGGGCCGAGCAGCTGTGCCGGCCGGTGCAGTTCGCGGCCGGGGTCGCCGAGCTGTGGCGGGAGCCCGGGCGGGTGTTGGTCGAGATCGGGCCGGGGGCCAACCTGGCGTCGCTCGCCCTGCAGCAGCCGGCCGGCGGCGCGGCCGACCCGGTGGCGGTTTCGTCGCTGCCGGAGGCGTACGAACGGCAGCCGGACCGCGCCCACCTGCTGGGCGCCGCGGCCAGGCTCTGGCTCTCCGGGGTGCGGCTCGACTGGCGGGCGGTCTGGGGCGGGGAGCGGCGGCGCCGTCTGGCCCTGCCCACCTACCCCTTCGAGCGGCAGCGCTACTGGATCGAGCGCCTCGGGCCGGCGGCCCGGACGCGGCTGGACGCGCTCCCCGAGACAGCGCCGGAGAGCGGCCCGCGGCTCTACCTGCCGGCGTGGCGGCTGACGCCGTCTCTGCCGGCGCCGGACGCCGCCCGGCTGCGGGGGCAGGGGGCGCCCTGGCTGGTGCTCTCCGACGACGCCGGCCTCGGCCGCTGCATCACGGCGCGGCTGCGGCAGGCCGGGGCGCGGGTGGTGGAGGTGGCGGCCGGCGACGGCTTCGCCGCCCTCGGTGCGGATGCCTTCCGCGTCGACCCGCGGGAGCCGGGCGATTACGGCCTGCTGGTCGCGGCTCTCGCCCGCGAGGGGGAGGAGCGGCCGCTGCCGCGGCGGATCGTCCACCTGTGGGGCGTGCAGAAAAAAGGCCCGTGGCAACGCCGGTGCGCGAGCTGTCTGCTGGGGCTGGTGCAGGCGCTCGACCGCGCTGCCCGGACGCCCGGCACGGCAGCCGCCCTGCCGGCCCTCAGGGTGCTGGTGGCCGCCGATGGCCTCCACCCGTTCGCGGCTGCCGGCCGGCGCCGTGCCGAGCTGGCGCCGCTCGCCGCGCTCTGCCGGGCGCTGCCGCGCGAGCTGCCGGGGATCGCCTGCCGCGCGGTGGACGTCGAGCTGCCGCGAGGGGCGGTGCGGCGAGAGCGGCTGGCCGCGGCCCTGCTGGCGGAGATCGCCGCGATTCCCGACACCACCGAAACCGCCGGGATCGGCGACGTCGGCGATATCGGCGGCAGCGGCGAGCACCGCCAGGGTCGCGGGACGCCCTGGCCGGGCGGCATCGCGCTGCGCGCCGGCGAGCGCTGGGCCGAGGCGTTCGAGCTGGTGCCGGCCGACCCGGCGGCGCCGTCGCGGCCGTTGGCGGAAGATGCGACGGTGCTCCTCCTGGGTCGGCGCGCCGGCTTGCTCGCGGCGGCGGCCGTGGCGCTCGGCCGGATGGGCGTGCGCACGGTCTGGGACCAGGGGGAATCCGGGCCGACGGCAGCTGGCGCTGCCGGTGCCACCGGTGCAGCGGGTGAGGCGCCGGCGCCGCTGGCCGGGGTGATCGTGGGCGAGGAGGCGCTCCTGGGAGAGCTGCCGGAGCTCCCCCTGGCGCAGGGGATGTCGGCCGACCTGGGCGCCTGGGACGCGGCGCTGGCGGGCGTGGCGGATCGCTTCGCGGCGCTGGTGCGGCGTCTCACCGTGCAGGAGGCGGGGTTCTGCCTCGTCGCCTCGTCCTTCGCGCCGCTCGCTCCGCGGCCGGGGGAGGCGCTGCGCGCCGCGGCAGGCAGCCTGGCCGATGCCCTGGCCGAGGAGGCCGGCTGGTCGGCGCCGGCTGTCGCATGGGGCCGGGTGGTCTGGGACGCGCGGCTGGAGGAGCCGAACGGAGCGGCGCCGCCCGCGGTCGGCGAGGCCGTGCCGGCCCAGATCCTGGCGAGCGTGCTCGCCCAGCTGGCGGCGGGGGAGGGCACCGAGCAGCTGGTGGTGTCGCGGGGCGAGCCGTCGCCGCCGCGGGCCACGGCCTTCCCCGGCACGCTCCACGGCCGGCCCAACCTCAAGAACCCCTACGTCGCGCCGCGGAGCGAGAGCGAACGGCGGCTGGCCGCGATCTGGCAGGACCTCCTGGGCATCGATCCGATCGGCATCCACGACAGCTTCTTCGAGCTGGGCGGCGACTCGCTCCTGGCCGTGCAGGTGATCGCCCGCGTGCGCGACGCCTGGGGCGTGGAGATCGCCCCGCGCGAGCTCTTCGAGGCGCGGACGCCCGCGGCGCTCGCCGCCGCGATCGCCGCCTTGCGCGCGGCCGATGGGATCCCGGCCGCAACGCCGGCGATCGTGCCGGCGGCGCGGCCGCAGGGACGCGAAAGCCGCGGCCCGCTGTCGTTCGCGCAGCAGCGGCTGTGGTTCATCGACCAGCTGGAAGGCGGCGCTCTCTACAACGTGCCGATGGCGCTGCGGGTGGACGGCGCGCTGTCGGTCGCCGTGCTGTCGCGGACGCTGCAGGAGGTGGTGCGCCGCCACGAGGTGCTGCGGACGGTGTTTCCCGCCGTGGACGGCCGGTCACAGCAGGTGATCCTGCCACCGGCCGGGCTGGCGCTGCCCCTGGTGGAGCTGACCGGCCTGCCCGCGGCGCTGCGCCAGCCGGTGGCGGCGCGCCTGGTGGCGGCGGAGGCGCGCCGGCCGTTCGACCTGGCGCGCGGGACGCGAGCTGCGGCGAGTGCCGGCCGGCCAACGCGGTCGGCCGGCCTCTTCCGCGCCGGACTCTGGCGGCTGGGCCAGACGGAGCACCTGCTTCTCCTCAACCTCCATCACATCGTGAGCGACGGCTGGTCGCTCGGCGTCCTGCTGCGGGAGATCGCGACGCTCTATGGGGCGTTTGCCGCAGGCGGTCCCTCGCCGCTGCCCGAGCTGCCGGTGCAGTACGCGGATTTCGCGATCTGGCAGCGCTCCTGGCTGCAGGGCGAGGTGCTGGACGAGCATCTCGACTACTGGCGGCGGCAGCTGGCCGGGGTGCCGCCCGTGCTGGCGCTGCCGCTCGACCGGCCGCGCCCGCCGGTGCAGACGTTCCCCGGCGCGACCCGGCCGCTGCAGCTCGAGCGCGGGCTGTCGGACGCGGTGGGCGAGCTGTGCCGCAGCCGCGGGGTGACGCCGTTCATGGTCCTGCTGGCCGCCTGGACGGCGCTCCTGGGACGCCATGCGGGACAGGACGACGTGCCGGTCGGCACGCCGGTCGCCGGCCGCGGCCGCCGCGAGACCGAAGGACTGATCGGCTTCTTCGTCAACACCCTGGTGCTGCGCGGGGACCTTGCGGGCAACCCGAGCTTCGCCGAGCTGCTCGACCGGGTGCGCCGCACGTCGCTCGACGCCTTCGCCCACCAGGACCTGCCGTTCGAGCGCATCGTCGAGGCGATCGCGGTCGAGCGCAACCGCGCGGTCTCGCCGCTCTTCCAGGTCTTCTTCGCGTTCCAGAACATCCGGCTGGGGACCCTCGACCTGTCCGGGCTGCGCCTGGCCCCGCTCGACGTCCATACCGGCCTGGCGAACTTCGATCTCACCCTGACGCTGCAGCAGGGTCCGGCCGGCTTCGCCGGGACGCTCGAGCACAATACCGACCTGTTCGACGGCAGCACGGCGGAGCGGCTGGCGGCCCACTTCGCCACCCTGCTGCGCGCCGCGATGGACGATCCCGGATTGCCGGTCCAGGACCTGCCGCTGCTGCCTGCCTGGGAACGGCAGCAGTCGCTCGTCGAATGGTGCGACACCGACCGCGCCTTGGCCCCGGTGTGCCTGCACCAGCTGGTCGAGGCGCAGCTCGACCGCGCTCCGGACGCCGTCGCCCTGATCGCCGGCGACCGCCACCTGAGCTGCGCCGAGCTCGAGGCGCGGGCCAACCGGGTGGCCCGCCACCTGCGATCGCTCGCGGTCGGTCCGGACCAGCTGGTCGGCCTGTGCACCGACCGCTCGCCGGAGATGGTGATCGGCATGCTGGGCATCCTCAAGGCCGGCGGCGCCTATCTGCCGCTCGATCCGGCCTATCCCCGCGAGCGTCTGGCGTTCCTGATGGAGGACTCGGGGGTGCGGGTGCTGCTGACCGAAGGCGACCTTGCCGAGCGTGTTCCGGCAGGCGCCGCGCGCGTCGTGCGGCTCGACGGCCCAGCGTTCCTCGGCGCGGCGAGCGGCGAGCGGCGCCGCGAGGGCGGCGCGACGCCGGCGAGCCTGGCGTACGTCATCTACACCTCCGGTTCGACCGGCAAGCCGAAGGGCGCGGGGATCTCCCACGCCGCGGTGGTCAACCTGCTTGCCTCGATGCAGGCGCGGCCGGGCATGGGGACCGCGGACGCGCTGCTGGCGGTCACCACGCTGAGCTTCGACATCGCGGCGCTGGAGATCTACCTGCCGCTGGTGTGCGGGGCGCGGCTGCTGCTCGCGTCGCGCCAGATGGCGCAGGACGGCGAGCTGCTGCGGCAGGCGCTCGCGGCCGGCGAGGTGACGGTGATGCAGGCCACCCCCGCCACCTGGCGGCTGCTGCTCGCGGCCGGCTGGACGGGGGCGCGCGGGCTGACGGTGCTCTGCGGCGGGGAGGCGCTGGCGCGCGACCTCGCCGACCAGCTGCTCGGCGCGTGCGACAGCTTGTGGAACGTCTACGGGCCGACCGAGACGACGATCTGGTCCAGCCTGGACGAGGTGGCGCCGGGCGGCGAGGGCGGCGACCGTGTCGTGGGCGGCGGGGGTGTCCCGAGCGTCGGCGGCGGCGCGGTGGCGATCGGCCGGCCGCTGGACAACACCGGGATCTACCTGGTTTCGCCGCGGCTCGAGGCGGTGCCGGCCGGGGTGGCGGGCGAGCTGCTGATCGGCGGCGCGGGCCTGGCACGCGGCTACCACGGCCGCCCCGATCTCACCGCCGAGAAGTTCGTCCCGCACCCTTTGGCGGCGGCGCGGCCGGCGGCGGGCGCGCGCCTCTACCGCACCGGCGACCTGGCCCGCCACCTGGCCGGCGGCCGCATCGAGTACCTGGGCCGCATCGACCACCAGGTGAAGGTGCGCGGTTTCCGCATCGAGCCGGGCGAGATCGAGGCCGCGCTGGGCCGCCACCCGGAGCTGCGGCAGGCGGTGGTGGCGGTGCGCGAGGACCGCCCCGGAGACCAGCGGCTGGTGGCCTGGGTGGTGCCGTCGGGGGAGCGGGCGCCGGCAGCCGCCGAGCTGCGCTCGTACCTGGCCGAGCGCCTGCCGGAGCCGCTGGTGCCGGCGGCCTTCGTGGCGCTCGCCAGCCTGCCGTTGCTGCCCAACGGCAAGGTGGACCGGCGTGCGCTGCCGGCGCCGGAGTGGACGCCGGCCGCCGCCGCCGCGTCGCTGCCGCGCACTCCCGCCGAAGAGCTTCTGGCGGGGATCTTCGCCGAGGTGCTGGGGCTGCCGGGCGTGGGGGCGGAGGACGACTTCTTCACCCTCGGCGGCCACTCGCTGCTCGCCACCCAGCTGGTGGCGCGCATCTTCCAGGTCTTCGGCGTCGAGCTGCCGCTGCGGGCGGTGTTCGAAAGCCGCACCCTGGCGCAGATGGCGGCGCGGATCGCGGCGTTGCGCGGCGCCGCCGCCGCCGGCGCCGGCATGGCGCCGCCGCTCGTGCCGCGCGCCGCCGGGGCCGATGCGCGCGGCCTGCCGCTGTCGTTTGCCCAGGAGCGGCTGTGGTTCCTCGACCAGCTGGTGCCCGACAATCCGTTCTACAACATCTACAACGCCCTGCGCATCGAGGGACCGCTCGACGAGGCGACCCTGGAGCGCGCGGTGCGCGAGGTGATGCACCGCCACGAGGGGCTGCGCACCGTCTTCGCGGAGCGCGACGGGATCCCGGTCCAGGTGGTGCAGAGCGCGCCGGCGCGCGGCCTGGCGACGATCGACCTCACCGCCCTGGGCGCCGCGCCGCGCCGCGCCGAAGCGGACCGGCTGGCGGGCGCCGAGGGGCGGCGGCCGCACAATCTGACCCGCGGGCCGCTGCTGCGCGCCCACCTGGTGCGCTTGAGCGCCGGCGACCGGCTGTTGATGCTCAACGTCCACCACATTGCCGCCGACGGCTGGTCCATGGATCTGCTCAGCCGCGAGCTCGCCGCCCTCTACGGCGCCTTCGCGCGCGGCGAGCCGTCGCCGCTGCCGCCGCTGGCGGTGCAGTACCCCGACTTCGCGCTCTGGCAGCGCGAGTGGCTGGCCGCGGGACCGCTCGCGGCGCAGCTCGACTACTGGCGCCGGCAGCTCGCCGGCCTCGACGAGGCGCTCGACCTGCCTGCCGACCGGCCGCGGTCGGCCGTCGAGTCGTTCCGCGGCGGGCATCTCGACTTCGCCCTGGCGCCGCGGCTGGCCGCCGACCTCACCGCGCTCGCCCGCCGCCACGGCGCGACCCCGGCCATGGCTCTGCTCGCCGCCTTCCAGGCGCTGCTGGGGCGCGACACCGGCCGCCGCGACGTGCCGGTCGGCGTCGCCATCGCCAACCGCACCCGCCGCGAGGTCGAAGACCTGATCGGCTTCTTCGTCAACACCCTGGTGCTGCGCCTCGACCTCGGTGGGCGCCCTGGTCTGGGCGCCCTGCTGGGCCGCGTCCGCGACGTGGCGCTGGCCGCCTACGACCACCAGGACCTGCCTTTCGAGCGCCTGGTCGAGGACCTCAACCCGGGCCGCAGCCTGGCGCGCAATCCGCTGGTGCAGGTGCTGTTCGGCTTCCAGAACTTCCCGCGCACCGCGGTCGCAGTCGGCGGGTTGACCTTTGCCCCGCTCGCCGAAAACGCCGCCGATCCGGGCACCTCCAAGTTCGACCTCACGCTCTTCGTCTTCGAGCACGGCGCGTCGCTCAGCGCCAACCTCGAGTACAACAGCGACCTCTTCGACGCCGCCACCGTCCGGCGCCTGACGGAGCGCTTCCAGGCACTCCTCACGGCCGCGGTGGGCGATCCGCAAGCGCCGGTCGCCGCGCTGCCGCTGCTCGGCGCCGCCGAGCGGCACCAGCTGCTCCACGAATGGAATCCCGGCGCCACCAGCTACCCGGCCGAGCCCGGCCTGGCGGCCCTCTTCGCGCGCCAGGCGGCGCGCCGGCCGGCGGCCCCGGCCGTGCGTTACGGCGACACGCTGCTGACCTACGGCGAGCTGCGGCGCCGCGCCGGCCGCCTGGCCCGCCGCCTGCGCGCGCAGGGCGTCGGCGTGGACACCCGAGTCGGATTGGCCGTCGAGCGCTCGCCGCATCTGGTGGCGGCAATGCTCGGCATCGTCGAGGCGGGCGGCGCCTACGTGCCGCTCGATCCCGACTATCCGCGGGCGCGGCTCGACTACATCCTGCGCGACTGCGGCCTGCAGGTGCTGGTGGCGACGCGGACGGCGCTCGCGGCGCTGCCGGCGCCGCCGGCAGACATGGGAGTCGCGCACGTCGTCCTGGTCGGGGAGCCGGGCGACGACGCCGCGGAGGGCGGGTCGCCGGTCGCGCCGAGCGCCCTCGCCTCGCCGGGCGCCGGCGCGGCCAGCCTGGCCTACGTGATCTACACCTCGGGCTCCACCGGCGAGCCCAAGGGGGTGGAGGTGCCGCAGGGCGCGGTGGCGCGGCTGGTGCTCGCGACCGACTACCTGCAGCTCGGGCCGGACGACCGGGTCGGCCAGGCCGCCAACGCCAACTTCGACGCCATCACCTTCGAGGTCTGGGGTCCGCTGCTCAACGGCGGCTGCATCGTCGGCATCGACAAGGACGTGGCGCTGGCGCCGGCGGCCCTGGCGCGCCTGCTGCGCGACCAGCAGGTGACGGCGATGTTCCTGACCTCCTCGCTGTTCAACCAGGTGGTGCGCGAGGAGCCGGGCGCCTTCGCCGGCCTCGACACGCTGCTGGTCGGCGGCGAGGCGGTCGATCCGGGCTGGGTCCGCAAGCTGCTCGCCGGGGCGCCGCCGCGCCGGCTGCTCAACGGTTACGGGCCGACCGAGAGCACCACGTTCGCCTCGTGGCACCGCGTCGCCGCGCCGCCCGCCGACGGCGCCACGGTGCCGATCGGGCTGCCGCTCGCCAACACCAGCCTGCACGTGCTCGACGGCGAGCTGCAGCCGGTGCCGATCGGCGTCGCGGGGCAGCTGGCCATCGGCGGCGACGGCCTGGCCCGCGGCTACTGCCGCCGGCCGGCCGCCACGGCGGAGCGCTTCGTGCCCGATCCCTTCGCCGGGCCGGCCGGCGCCCGCCTCTACCTCACCGGCGATCGCGTGCGCCGGCGCGCCGACGGCGCCATCGAGTTCCTCGGCCGCCTCGATCGCCAGGTCAAGATCCGCGGCTTCCGCATCGAGCCCGGCGAGATCGAGGCCCGCCTGCGCGAGCACCCGGCGGTCGGCGACTGCGTGGTCGCGGCGCTGCCGGCGGCCGGGGGCGACGGCAGCGGCAAGGCCGCCGCCGCCGCCCCCGCCGAACGCCGCCTGGTCGCCTACGTGGTGCAGGACCCCGACTGGCAAGGTGGCGAGGAAGCCGGCACCCAGCACGACCAGGTGACCCAGTGGGGCGTCGTCTTCGACGACATCTACCACCGCGACGCCGCCGATCCCGACCCGACCTTCAACTTCGTCGGCTGGGACAGCACCTACACCGGCGAGCCGCTGCCGCGGGCGCAGATGGTGGAGTGGCTCGACGACACGCTGGCGCGGATCTCCGCCCTCGCGCCGCGACGGGTGCTCGAGATCGGCTGCGGCACCGGCATGCTGCTGTTCCGGCTGGCCCCGCGGTGCGAGCTGTATTGGGGGGCCGACGTTTCGGCCCGCGCCCTCGCCTATGTCCAAAGCCGGCTGGGCGACCTGGCCGGCGATCCCGGCCGGGTGCGCCTGCTGGCCCGCCCGGCCGACTGCTTCGACGGCATCGCCCCCGGCTCGTTCGACACCGTCATTCTCAACTCGGTGGTCCAGTACTTCCCCAGCGCCGAGTACCTGGCCGGCGTGCTGGCGGCGGCCGCCGCGGCGGTGCGTCCGGGCGGCGCCATCTTCCTTGGCGACGTGCGCAGCCTGTCGCTGCTGCCGGCCTTCCACCTCGCCGTCGAGCTGGCCCGCGCCGACCCGGCGCTGCCGCTCGCCGCTCTGCGCTCCCAGGTGCTGGCACGCCGGCAGCTCGAAAACGAGCTGGCGCTGTCGCCCGCCTTCTTCGCCGACCTGCAGCGGCGGGTGCCGGCGATCCGCCGGGTGGAGATCCATCCCAAGCGCGGGCATGCCCACAACGAGCTGACCGCCTTCCGCTACCAGGTCGTGCTGCGCATCGGCGCCAGCCACGGCGCCACCGATGCCACCCACGCCGCCGCCGCCATCGGCGCAGCCGCTGCGCCCGCCTGGCGGGACTGGCGGGCGGGCGGCCTGACCCTCGAGCGCTTGCAGAGCGAGCTCCAGAGCGACGGAGCGGGCCTGATCGCGCTCTCCGGCATCCCCAACCTGCGGCTCGCGACCGACGTGGCGGCCGCCCGCCTGGCGTGGGAGGACGTGCCCCCCGAGGCGGCCAATGGGCACGGCACCCTGCACGCCGGTGGAGCGAAGGCTGCGGCCGCCGGCGCCACCGCCGGCGATCTGCGCCGCCGGGCGGCAGCTGCCGCCGCGGCGTCCGGCGCCGTCGATCCGCAGGCGCTATGGGACCTTGCGGCCCAGCTGTCCTACGACATCGAGATCGGCTGGGCGGCGCCGGGTGCCGACGGCGCCTTCACCGCACTGCTGCGTCGCCGCCCCGCCGCCCCCGCTGCGCACGACGCGGCGGTTCCGCCCCTGGCCGAGCTGCTCCCCCAGCCGGCGCCCGGCGCGACCGCCGCCGAGCTCGCCAACCGACCGCTCCGCGGGCGCTTCGCCCGGCGGCTGGCGCCCGAGCTGCGCGCTTTTCTCGGCGCACGCCTGCCGGAGCCGATGCTCCCCGCGGCGTTCGTCCTGCTCGATGCCCTGCCGCTCAACGCCAACGGCAAGCTGGACATCCAGCGGCTGCCGCCCCCGGAAGCCGCCCGCGGCGCCGCCGCCGGGACGCTTTCGGCGCCGCGTACGCCGCTCGAAGAGCGCCTCGCCGCGATCTGGGCGGAGCTGCTCGGCCTGGCGCGGGTCGGCGTCGACGAAAGCTTCTTCGATCTCGGCGGCCACTCGCTGATCGGCGCCCAGCTGATCTCCCGCCTGCGCCAGGTGCTGGAGGTCGACCTGCCCTTGCGCCTCCTCTTCGAGGCGCCGACGGTGGCTGCAATGGCCGTCGAGATCGAGCTTCTGCAGCGCGGCGCCGGCGCCCGCGAGCTGCGCACCATCGCCTCCTTCGGCGAGGTCCGCGACTCGCCGCCGCCGCTGTCGTTCGCGCAGGAGCGTTACTGGTCGGGCCGGCACCTCGAGGCCCGCTCGGTGGCCTCGACCGTGCCGCTGCTCATGCACCTTCAAGGCCCGCTCGACCTCGTCTGCCTGCGGCAGGCGATCGCGGCGGTCGTCGAGCGCCACGAGCTCCTGCGCACCAGCTTCCAGGACGGTCCGGCCGGGCCGACCCAGGTCATCCACCCCATGGTGCCGCTGCATTTCCCGATCGTCGATCTCGGGCGGTTGGGCGCCGCCGAGCGGATGGCGGAGGTGCGGCGCTTCAGCATCGTCGACGGCAGGCTGCACTTCGACTACCAGCGCCCGCCGCTCTTCCGTCAGACCCTCTTCCGCGGCGCGGCCGACGAGCACATCCTGCTCTTCACCATCCATCACGTCGCCGCCGACTGGTGGTCGGGCTCCATCCTGATCGGCGAAGTCTCGGCCCTCTACCTGGCCATCCACGAACGCCGGCCCTCGCCCCTGCCGCCGGTCGTCGCGCAGTTCCAGGACTTTGCGCGCTGGCAGCGTCGCCTCTCGCAGGAGGAGGCGCACGCCAGCCAGGTGACCTTCTGGCGCGACCACCTGCACGGCGCCCTCCCCATCGACCTCAACCCCGGCCGGCCGCGCCCCCAAAAGCCCACCTACACCGCCGCCGTCGAGGAAGTCCACGTTCCGGCGGACCTCGAAAAAGAGCTCGACGCCTTTTCCGCCCGCCACGGCGTCACCCTCTTCATGACCCTGCTGGCCGCCTTCAAGGCGCTCCTGCATCACGAGACCGGGCAGGACGACCTGGTCGTCCCCTGCAGCTTCGCCAACCGCAACCAGTTCGAGACGGAATCTCTGATGGGCAACCTGGCCGTCAACCTCCCCCTGCGCACCCGCCTCGCGGGAGTGGAAACCTTCCGCGATCTCCTGCAGCGGGTGCGGCACGTGACCCTCCAGGCCCACGACCATCCGGACATCTTCTGGGAGCCCGTGGTGGCAGGCATGAGCTTCCTCGAAGAAGGCGATCGGGGAGGGCTCACCACCTTCCGCATCCTCTTCCAGCTCATCAAGGCGCCCCCCACCGCCGAGGCCGCCTCCGACCTCCGCATCACCCAGCTGGGCGTCGACACCGGCAAGATCCGCCTGGACATGAGCCTCTTCCTCACCCAGGACAACGGCCTCTCCGGACGCTTCCGCTACCACCGCGACATCCTCGACAAGCCAAGGGTCGCCCGCATGCGCCATCGCTTCCTGCGCATCCTCGCCGCCATCGTCGCCGACCCCGACCGCCCCCTGGCCGACCTGGCCCAGGCGCCAGCCGATCCAATCCCCCAGGAGCCGATCCCGCAAGCCGACGCTGTGCTCGGCAGCTGATCTCGAGATCGACCGGCCCAAGGCGGCAGCTCCGGCGCGGCCGCCGGGAGGGCTCCCCTTGTCGTCGCGCTGCGGGCTCGCCAAGCGGCTTGGCGGTGAGCCGTATCGCCAGCGGTTCCCCGCATTGCCTCGCCCCAGAGCGCCGCCAAGCGGACCCCTCCCGTCATCCGCCCCTCCCCAGACTGCCAGGAGGGCGAGCACACGCCGGCGCCTCTCGCCGGCACCGCACGAGTGAGAACCCCGCCTTCACGCCAGGTCGGTTCGCCGCGTCGCCCCGATCGCGAAGCGCCTGGCGGCGCGTGCGCAATCGGGGCCGGGGCGACAATACTTCATGCCACTTCCTCAATTCCGGCACATCCAAGTAACCCCAAGACATATCGCCAAACCGCAGCTCTCGTAGGTTATTCCTCGGAAGCCGTACAACATGACTGAGGGGTCCTGCTTGTCGCGGCAAGTGATGGTACACCTCATAAGCCAGGATGTCGGCCGCCTGTAGCGCCACGAACTCCCGCTCGTTCTCAAATCGCAGAGAAAGGAGGCGGAGGTTGTTCTTTTGTAAGGGGTCTTGCTCGTTTTCCTGAAACAGCTTCAGGCTGACGCCAGCGCCGCTTGCTCCACTTTCAAAAGTATATGCAATTTGAGCGGCTGGCGCCTTTGCCCTAACAAGCTTGGCCGCGTCCATAAAGCAGGCCATGGCGGCCAGCCGTACGCGCCCCCAGTGAGCTGTTTCGCTCCCTCAGAGAAAATCGAGTCAAATTCTTTTTTGGGAACCGCAATGCCAACGCTGCCAAGCGTGTGCCTCTTAACGATGTCAACTAGCCTGGAGTATCTAGCGCGCCTTTCATTGTGAGTCCAGGATTTATATGGCTCAACCCGAGTGGAGCAAAAATCCACCATGTGAAACATGTCAAGCCCAAGCTCCGCCAGCGCGAGTTTCCACTCTGTCTCATAATCGAGCCACAACTCTTGGGTTGATATATATCCTGCCACGCTCAATACTCTTGAGCGTTGATGTGTTCCGCTCTCATCAAAATAGGCTTCAAGAATCACGAGGTATCAATCTTTCGGCCGGGGGCCGCTTGGTGCATGGCGGGGAGGAGCGGCCCTCCCCTACAGGAGGACCGTATAGCAGGCCGAGGCCGCGGGAGCCGCAACACAGGAAGAGAGCACTGCCCGCCGCTCATGCCGCTTGCAAGATGAAACTGACGCGTACGGCGTCGTAGGGAAATACGATGCGGCCGTCGCCGGTCTTCTCCAGGAGTCCGGCGGCGAGCAGTGCATGGACATCTCCGTGCACCGCCTTGACGTCCCGTCCCACACGACGGGCAGCCTCCCGTATGGAGACCTCTCCCGCGCCGGTCAGTTGCGCGAGCAGCTCCCATCGTTTCTGCGTCAGTACCTTGAACATTAGCGCCGGCGTCTCGAAGCTGATGAAGGCCCCTTGGGCCTGCCCCGCCATGGCGCGGACGAAACGGCGATCCGTCTCCACGCGCGGCGAGATCTCCAGAGTCACAGTTCGCATGTCACGGCCTCCAGCGCTCCACGTCCCGCCAGAAGTCGGCGAGGAGCTGTTCCGGCGTGATAAAGGTGTAGGGGGTTTGCTGGTTGCCGGCATGGCGATGGTCACCCTTGCCCGCCTCGTTGTCGTACCGCAGGATACAGGTCCCGTCGACCACCAGCGCGAGTCGATACTTGAAAGGATGCGCGCTTCCCGGGACGGGCGCTGGCAGGCGCCACACGACCAGTTCCACGAAAGCATCTCCGGCAATGATCCGCCGTTCCCGGAACAGGGGATCGGCCTTCATGTTGGAGAGAATACCAACACCAAAAGCGAATGTCCACGGCCGCGGATCTGATCCGCGACCATCTACGCAACTGGCGTGGCAGGCTCGGAAACCGGCGAGCCAGAATCAGAGGTAGCGGTCCGCTCCCGAGCTTCGAGGTCGCGGTCCAGGCTCGCCAGGCGATAGACGACCCAGCCCCCGACGATCGAGACGGGCGCCAAGTCGGTTCACCGTGTCGCCCCGATCGCGACGCGCCTGGCGGCGCGTGCGCAATCGGGGCCGGAGCGCGGGCGAGGCGTCGTGCCATACATGAAGGGCTTGCGGCGAGGAGCGCCGGCCGGCCCCGCCGGACCGGAGACGCCGGCCGGCGGGGCTTGCTGCGGCCGCGGCGGCCGGTCAGTGGGCGCCGGTGTTCTTGACGATGCGGCCGGCCTGCATGACGAAGAAGACGTTTTCGGTGCGGCGGATGTCTTGCAGCGGATCGCCGGCGACGGCGACCAGGTCGGCGACCTTGCCGTGCTCGATGGTGCCGATCTGGTCGGTGAGGCCGAGCAGGTCGGCGCCGCCGGCGGTGGCGGCGCGCAGGGCCTGCGCCGGCGTCATGCCGTTGCTTGCCATGAGCGCGAACTCGCGCGCGTCCAGGCCGTGCGGCTCGACGCCCGAATCGGTGCCGAACGCCACCTTGACGCCGATCTTCATGGCGCGCCGGAACATGTCCTGCATCGCCGCGGCGGCGGCGCGCGCCTTGACGGCGATGGCCGGCGGGAACTTGTCGGCCTTTTCGCCCACCCAGTAGCCGGCGAACAGCGTCGGCACCAGGTAGACGCCCTTGTCCTTCATCTCGCGCAGCGTGTCGTCCTTGAGGAACGAGCCGTGCTCGATCGAATCCACGCCGGCGGCGATGGCGATCTTGGCGGCGGCGTCGCCGTGGCAATGCGCCGCCACCTTGCGGTGCCACGCATGCGCCTCCGAAACAATGGCGTTCATCTCCTCCTGGGTCAGCTCCGGCACGTCGACCGGATCGGCCAGCGACAGCACGCCGCCCGACGGCATGCACTTGATCACGTCGGCGCCGTACTTGATCTGGTAGCGCACCGCCTCGCGGCACTCCGCCGGCCCGTTGCAGACCCCCTGGATGGTGCCGGCCGGCTTGACGCGGTCGGGAGGAAACGGCGACTGGTCGGCATGGCCGCCGGTCGAGCCGATGCCGTAGTTCGCCACCAGCATGCGCGGCCCCTCCGCCACACCGGCGTTGATCGCATTGCGCAACCCGACGGCCAGAAAATCCTGCGAGCCCAGGTCGCGCACCGTGGTGAATCCCGCCTCCAGCGTCAGCCGCGCATAGTGGGCCGCATAGTGCGCCTGCTCGGCCGGGAACCGCATCACCCCGGTAAAAAAGTCCTTGTACCAGTCGTCGCCCGCCTCGTGCGCCATGTGCACGTGCGCGTCGATGAAGCCGGGCAGCAGCGTCGCATCACCCAGGTCGATCACCCGAGCCCCCGGCGGCACCGGCAGGTTGGCGCCCACCTGGGTGATCCGCTCCCCCTCCACCACCACCATGCCCGGCGCCACCACCTGGTCGGACGTCGCGGCGAACACCCGCGCCGCCTTGATCACCACCACCGCCGGCGCCGCCGCGGACTGCGCCGCCGCCGCCGCCCCCAGCGCGCCCCCAGCCGGAAGCCCTGCCGCCACCGCCAGCATCACCACCAGCAACCCAAGCTTTTTCATCCTGAATTCTCCTTACCGGTTTCCGTCCAGGGTAGCACCGCAGGGGCGGCGGAGGGCGGCCTCTACGGCCTCGCCGGGGGGCGGCGGCGCTTTTGAAGTGACGCATCGGGACCGACAAGTGACGCTAGATCGGAACGCCTCGCCGCGGTGAGGTCTTGCGCCTGTTGGTATATTTTCCGCCGGTTACCTCAAGTACCTGACAACTCAGCAGTCACCGATGCCGGTTGGCGGCATGCGGATGGTTATGGCCGATTGGATGGAATCCATGACAGGTGGATACGACCTCTACCTGCAGGAGCCCCAGGCCGGGGCCCGCCGTGAGAAGGGCATCGCCGATCTGGCCGAGCCGGCGCGCGCCGCGGCGCTTCTGGACTGGCTACGGGGTGCGGCGGCGCGGGTACTGGAGGTGGCGCCCCAAGCGCTGGCGGCGGACCGGTCGCTGATCGCCCTGGGGCTCGACTCGCTGGGTGCTGCCGAGCTGGCGGCGGTGGTTTCCACGGAGCTGGGGATCGCGCTGTCGCCCGACGATTTGCTCTCCGGGCCCAGCCTGGCGGAGCTGGGCGCAACGCTGGCCGGACGGCTGGCGGCGGGCGCGGACGCACCGGACACGGACACCACGGGAACGGACGCCCCCGACTCGGCCGCCTCCAGCGCAACCGCATCGGGCGCAACCGCACCCAACGCCGCCGCATCTCGCGCCGTGCCCGGCGCCGTCGTATCCACCGCAGCCGCATCGGACGCTGCCGCAGCGGGCGTCGGGATGCCGGTTGGCGACGTGGAGCGCCACCCACTTTCTTTTGGCCAGCGGGCGCTCTGGTTGGTCGACAGGCAGGATGCGGCGAGCCATCCCGCCTACGTGCTGGCCGGTGCGGCGCGGGTGGCCGGCGACCTGGAGGGAGGGCGGCTGTTCCTGGCCCTCGAGGGGCTGCTGCTGCGCCACGCTGCGCTGCGCACGCGTTTCGCGGTGGGCGGCGACGGCGAGCCGGTGGCGGTGGTAGGCGAAGAGCCGGCGTTCGAGTTCACCGAGGAAGATGCCGGCCGTCGGGGCGCGCCGGACCTGGCGGCGCGGCTGGCGGCGGAGGCGTACCGGCCGTTCGACCTGGCGCAGGGGCCTTTGGTGCGCTGCGTGCTGCTGCACCGGGCGATCGGCGGCGACGCGGTGCTGCTGCTTGCGGTGCACCACATCGTGGCGGATTTCTGGTCGTTCGGGGTGATGCTGGGCGAGCTCGGGGCGCTCTACGAAGGGGCGGGCGCGGTGCTGCCGGCGCTGCCGTGCACCTTTGCGGACCACGTGCGGGCCGAGGGGGCGCGGTTGGCGGGGCCGGAGGGGGCGCGGCTGGCCGAGCACTGGCGCCAGGCGCTGGCGGGAGCGCCGGCGGCGCTCGAGCTGCCGACGGACCGGCCGCGGCCGGCGCGGCAGACGTTTGCGGGCGGGGTGCGCCAGGTGCGCTTCGGGCGCCCGCTGAGCGCGGCGCTGGGGGCGGCGAGCCGGGCGGCCGGGGCGACGCCGTTCATGGCGCTGCTGGCGGCCTACATGGTGGTGCTCCACCGCCACAGCGGCCAGGAAGAGCTGCTGGTGGCGACGCCGACCGCGGGGCGGGCCGGCGGCGGGCTGGCGGGCCTGGTCGGCTATTTCGTCAACCCGGTGGTGGTGCGCGGCGCGGTGCCGGGCCGGGCGAGCTTCACGGCGGTGCTGGCGGGGGTGCGGCAGCGGGTGCTGGCGGCCTTCGCGCACCAGGATTATCCCTTCGCGCTGCTGGCCGAGCGGCAGGAGGGCGAGCGCGACGCCAGCCGCTCGCCGGTGTTCCAGACGATGTTCGTGCTCTACCGCGAGCGGCGGCAGCGGGAGCGCGGCCTGGGCGCCCTGGCGCTGGGGGTCGCCGGGGCGCCGGTGGCGGCTGAGCCGCTGCGGCTCGCGTCGCTGGCGCTGCCGCGGCGCTCGTCGCAGCTCGACCTGGGGCTGCAGATGGCCGAGATCGACGGGGCGCTGGCGGGCGCCCTGGAGTTCAACCGCGACCTGTTCGACGCCGCCACGGCCGAGCGCCTGCTGGGTCACCTGGGGGCGGTGCTGGCAGTGGCGCCGGCGCTGGTGGCGCTGGCGGCGCCGGCCCACGGTGACGCCGGCGCGGCGCCATCGGTCGGCGAGCTGCCGCTGCTGTCGGCGGCCGAGCGCCAGCAGCTGCTGGAGTGGAACGATACGCCGCGGCCCGGCCCGGCGGTGGGCATCCACCAGCTGTTCGAGCGCCAGGCGGCGCTCTGTCCGCAGGCCGTCGCGGTGGCCGGGCAGGGCGTGCGCCACACCTATCGGGAGCTGGAGGAGCGGGCCAACCGCCTGGCGCGCTACCTGGCGGGCCTGGGCGTGGCGCCTGAAGTTCGGGTGGGGCTCTGCGTCGAGCGCACGCCGGAGATGGTGGTGGCGCTGCTGGCGATCCTCAAGGCGGGCGGCGCCTACGTGCCGCTCGATCCCGCGCACCCGGCGGAGCGCCTGGCGCAGGTGCTGGGCGACAGCGCGATGGCGGTGCTGGTCACCGAAGAGGCGTGGCTGCCGCGCCTCGCCGCGCCCGCCGGCGATCGCACCGTGGGCGGTGATGGCGCCGCGAGCAGTGATGGCGCCGTGGGCGGCGATGGCCGCGGCAGCGGCGGGGACGGCCCCTACGTGGTCTGCCTGGACCGCGAGCGCGAATGGATCGCCGCCGAATCGTCGGCGCCGCTGGGGCTGGAAGTGGCGCCCCAGCAGCTGGCCTACCTGATCTATACCTCGGGCTCGACCGGGCGTCCCAAGGGGGTGGGGCTGCCGCACGGCGCGGTCGCCAACTTCCTGCGCTCGCTGGCCGCGCGTCCCGGCCTGCGCGCCTCCGACGTGGTGCCGGCGCTGACCACGCTGACCTTCGACATCGCCGGCCTGGAGATCTACCTGCCGCTCGCGGTGGGGGGCCGGGTCGAGGTCGTGGGACGCGACGAGGGGGCCGACGGGCTGCGCCTGGCCGCGCGCCTGGCCGCGTCGGGAGCGACCCTGGTACAGGCGACGCCGGCGACCTGGCGGCTGCTGGTGGACGCGGGATGGCAGGGCCTGCCCGGCCTGGTGGGCCTGTGCGGCGGCGAGGCGCTGCCCTGGGAGCTGGCGGCGGCGCTGCTCGCGCGCGGCGTGCGCCTGTGGAACGTCTACGGGCCGACCGAGACGGCGATCTGGTCGGCGGTGGGGCGCATCGAGGCGCCCCCGGCGGCGCTGGCGGAGCTGACGGAGCTGGCTGCGCCTCCGGAGCCGCCGGCGTCCCCAGAGCCGCCGACGTCCCCGGAGCTGGCTGCGTCCCCGGAGCTGCCGGCGACCCCGGAGCTGCGGGCGATGAGCGCGCAGACTCCGGGCGGCGTCGTCGAGCTGGGCCGGCCGCTCGCGGCCACGCAGTTCCACGTCGTCGGGCGCGACGGCGAACGCGTGCCGCAGGGAGCGGCGGGCGAGCTGCTGATCGGCGGCGCGGGGGTGGCGCGCGGCTACTGGCGCCAGCCCGACCTGACCGCGGACCGCTTCGTGCCGGACGGCTGGGCGTCGGACGGTGGTGGCGATGGCGGCGGCCGCCGCCTGTACCGGACGGGCGACCTGGTGCGCCAGCGGGCCGCGGGGACGCTCGAGTTCCTGGGCCGCATCGACCACCAGGTCAAGGTGCGCGGCTTCCGCATCGAGCTGGGCGAGATCGAGGCGGCGCTGCTGCGCCTGCCGGAGGTGGGGCAGGCGGTGGTCACCGCGCACGGCCTGGGCACCGACCGCCGCCTGGTGGCCTACCTGGTGGCCCGCCCCGGCGCCGCGGCGCCTGCGCCTTCGGCGCTGCGCGACGCCCTGCGGCAGCGGCTGCCCGAATACATGGTGCCGGCCGATTTCGTGGCTCTGCCGCGGATGCCGCTGTCGCCGGCGGGCAAGGTGGATCGCCGGGCGCTGCCGGCCCCTGCGGCTTCGCCGGACGCCGCGGCGGGCGGCCGCACGCCGCCGCAGAGCGCGGCCCAACTGCTGGTGGCAGACCTGTGGTCGGAAGCGCTCGGCATCGACCGCGAGCGCATCGCGGTCGAAGACGATTTCTTCCGCCTGGGCGGCCACTCGCTGGTGGCGGTGCGGGTGGTGGCGGCGCTGCGCGAGCGGGCGGGCTGCGAGCTGCCTCTCGGCCGGCTGCTGCAGCTCGCGCGCCTGGCCGACCTGGCGCGCGAGATCGAAGCGCTGGGCGACGCCGGCGTAGCCGGCGTCGCCGCCGTGCCGGCGATCGGGCGCCGGCCGCGCGCCGGCACGGCCGACCGCCCCGAGGCGGTGCTGTCGTTCACCCAGGAGCGGCTGTGGTTCCTCGACCGGCTGGAGCCTGGCAGCGCGCTCTACAACATGCCGGGCGCCCTGCGGCTGCGGGGACCGCTGCGGCCGGCTGCCCTGGCCGCCAGCCTGGCGGCGATCGTCGCCCGGCACGAGGTGCTGCGCCTGCGCTTCGGCGAACGCCAGGGCGCCGCGGTGGCCTGGGCGGCGCCGGCGGCGGCGATGACCCCGGCGCTGGGGCTGGTGGACCTCACCGGGCTGGATGCGGCGCGGCGGAGCGCGGCAGCGGCGGCGCTCGCCGCGGCCGAGGCGGCGCGGCCGTTCGACCTGGCGCGCGGGCCGCTGCTGCGCGCGACGCTGCTGCGGCTGGCCCCGGCGGCGCCAGCCGCCCCGGCAGCCCCAGCTGCGACGGCCCAGGTCCCGGCGGCCCGGGCCTCAGCGGCCCAGGCTCCGGCGGCCCCGGCAGCTCTGGTGGCGGCGGCTCCAGCGACCCCGGAGACCACCGCGACGGCGGCGGAAGCCGGCGACCACCTGCTGCTGCTCACCCTGCACCACATCGCCAGCGACGGCGGCTCGCTGCCGGTCCTGGCGAGCGAGCTGGCGGCCTTCTACGCCCGCGCGACCGCGACCGCTGCTGCGCCGGCCGCCCCGCCGGAGCTCCCCGTCCTGCCCATCCAGTACCCGGATTTCGCCGCCTGGCAGCGCGAATGGTTGTCCGGCGAGCGGCTGGCGGCGGAGCTGGGGTGGTGGCGCGAACAGCTTGCCGGGGCGCGCGGCGAGCCGCCGCAGCTGGCCCTGCCGTTCGACCGCCAGAGCCCGATGGGTGCCTCCTCGCGCGGCGGCCGCCGCCGGGTGGCGGTGCCGTCGGCGGTGGCGGCGGGGCTGGGCGCGCTGGCGCGGCGCCACGGCGCGACGCTGTTCATGGCGCTGCTGGCGGCGTTCGACACCCTGCTGTGGCGCATCTCGCACGAAAGCGACGTGGCGGTGGGGACGCCCGTGGGCAACCGCGACCGCGACCAGACGGCGGCTCTGATCGGGCCGTTCTTCAACACCCTGGTGTTGCGGCTCGACCTCTCCGGCGACCCGGCGTTCGGCGATCTCCTGGGTCGCGCGCGGCAGGCGGCGCTGGCCGCCTTCGCCCACCAGGAGGTGCCGTTCGAAAAGCTGGTCGGCGAGCTGGCGCCGCACCGTGACGTGGGCGAGACGCCGTTCGTGCAGGTGCTGCTGGCGCTGCAACCGGCGCTGCCGCGGCTGGCGCTCGGCGAGCTCGCGGTGGAGGTGGTCGCCGGCGACAGCGGCACCGCCAAGTTCGACCTGTCGCTGGCCTGCTATCCGCAGGAGGATGGCAGCCTGGCGGGCATCTGGATCTACCGCCGCGACCGCTTTGACGCCGCCACCGTCGCGCGGCTGGCGGCGCAGCTGGGCAACCTGCTGGCGGCGGCCGCGGCCGGCCCGGAGCGGCGCCTGGCGGCGCTGCCTCTGCTCGGCGACGCCGAGCGCCAGCAGCTGCTGTGGGAGTGGAGCGCGGCGCCCTGGCCGGCCTCCGCCGCCGATCGCGTGCACACCCCGGTCGAGCTGCAAGCGCGGCGCGCTCCCGACGCCATCGCGCTGGTCAGTTGGAGCGAGCAGGGGCCGGCGCCGGCCGCCGCGGCGGTGCACGCCGTCTCCTACGGCGAGCTCTGGGCGCGCGCCAGCCGCCTGGCGGCCAGCCTGCGTGGCGCCGGCGTGGGGACGGAGAGCGTCGTGGCGGTGCTCGGCGAGCCGTCGCCGGAGCTGGTCGCGGGTCTTCTCGGCATCCTGGCGGCAGGGGGCGCCTACCTGCCGCTCGATCCCTCCCATCCGCGCGAGCGGCAGGCGCAGATCCTGGCCGAGTCGGCGGCGGCCGCGGCGCTCGCCGATCCGCGGCTGGCCGCGCTGCCGCCCTTTGCCGGGCGCGTGCTGCCGTTGGCCGCCGACCCGTCCGCGGCGGCTCCGGCGTCCGCGTCCGCCGCCGTGGCCGCGTCCGTCTCGTCGTCCGCGCCCATCTCATCGTCCGCGCCGCCGGCGCCGTCCGCGCCGAGAGCGGGCGGTGCGGCGCTGCCCGACCACCCGGCCTACGTGCTTTACACTTCGGGCTCGACCGGGGTGCCCAAGGGGGTGGTGGTGCCGCATCGCGCGGTGGCCAACCGCCTGCGCTTCCAGCTGGGCGACCTGGCGCCGGGGGCGCGGGTGCTGCAGCGGACCCGCCTGGGCTTCGACGTGTCGGTGATCGAGATCTTCGCGCCGCTGTGGATGGGCGGCACGCTGGTGCTGATCGACCCGGCACGGCAGCAGGAGCCGGCGGGGCTGGCGCGCCTGGTGGCCGCCGAGCAGGTGACCAACGTCAACCTGCCGCCGGGGCTGCTGCCGGCGCTGCTGGCCGAAGAGCCGTTCCGCCGCAGCCGCGCGCTGCGCCGGGTGGTGGTGGGCGGCGACCGGGTGCCGGGCCCGCTGGCGGCCCACTTCCGCACGGCGATGACAGCAGGTGGCGGCGCGGCGGCGATGGTGGCCCGCTACGGGCCGACCGAGGCGACGGTGTCGGTCAGCGAGTGGTGGTGCGACGGCGTGATGGAGGAGGGGACGCCCACCGTGCCGCTCGGCAGGCCGATCGCCGGCGCGCGGCTGCACGTCCTGGACCGCGCGCTGCGCCAGGTGGCGGCGGGGGTGGTGGGCGAGCTGCTGCTCGGCGGCCCAGGCCTGGCGCGGGGCTACCTCGGGCGGGCGGACCTGACCGCCGCGGCCTTCGTCCCCGATCCCTTCGCCGCGGCCTGGGGTGCCGGCGGCCGGCTCTACCGCACCGGCGACCTGGCGCGCTATCGCGCCGACGGCGCGATCCAGTTCCTGGGCCGGCTCGACCGCCAGGTCAAGATCCGCGGCTTCCGCATCGAGCTTGGCGAGATCGAGGCGGTGCTGGGCCGGCACGGCGGCGTGCGGCAGGCGGCGGTCGTCGACGTCGACGAGCCGGCGACCGGCGGCAAGCGCCTGGCCGCCTACGTGGTCGGCCGCGCCGGCGCGGTCGCCGGCAGCGACCTGCGCGCCTGGGTTGCGGCGCGGCTGCCCGCCTACATGGTGCCGGCGGTCTTCGTCGCGCTCGACCGCCTGCCGCTGACCGCCAACGGCAAGCTCGACCGGGCGGCGCTGCCGGCGCCGGCGCTGGCGGACCCGGCGGCGCCGCTCGCCGCGCCGCGCACCCCGGTCGAGGAGCTGCTGTGCGACCTGTGGGCGGACCTGCTGGGCCGCCCGGCGGTGGGCGTGGACCAGGACTTCTTCGAGCTGGGCGGGCATTCGCTGCTCGCCACCCAGCTGGTGGCGCGCCTGGCGCAGGCCTTCGGCGTCGAGCTGCCGGTGCGCGCGGTGTTCGAGCGGCCGACCGTATCCGGGCAGGCCGAGCTGCTGGCGGCGGCCGGCACCGCGGCGCCGCCGCTGCGGTCGGCGCCGCCGCTGTTGCGCGCCGAGCGCGTGCCGCAAGGCCAGCCGCTGTCGTTCGCGCAGCAGCGGCTGTGGCTGCTCGAGCGGCTGGAGCAGGCGGGGACCGCCTACACCCTGCCGGCGGCGCTGCACCTCGCCGGTCCGCTCGACGCCGAAGCACTCGCCGGCGCCCTGGCGGCGGTGGTGCGGCGCCACGAGGCGCTGCGCACCAGCTACGTCGAAGGAGCCGACGGGCCGCTCCAGGTGATCCACCAGGACGTCGAGCTGCGCCTGCCGCGGCTCGACCTGAGCACATTGCCACCGGACGCGCGGCAGCGCGAGGCGCGGCGGCTGGCGGCGGGGGTGGCGCGCTGGACGTTCGACCTGGGGCGGCCGCCGATGCTGCGCGCGGCGCTCGCCCGGCTGGGCGAGCAGGAGCACCTGCTGCTGGTGACGCAGCACCACATCGCCAGCGACGGCTGGTCGCTGGGCGTCCTGGTGCGCGAGCTGGAGACCCTGTACGGCGGCTTGGCGGCGGGGCGTCCGGCGGCGCTGCCGGAGCTGCCGGTGCAGTATGCCGACTTTGCCGCCTGGCAGCGGCGCTGGCTCTCGGGCGAGGAGCTGGCGGCGCATCTCGGCTACTGGCGGCAGGAGCTGGCCGGGCAGCCGGCGGCGCTCGAGCTGCCGGTCGACCGGCAGCGCCCGGCGCGGCGCCGCTACCGCGGCGGCCAGGTGGCGCTGCACCTGGACGGCAGCGCATGGCCGGCGCTGCGGGCGTTCGCCCGGCAGCAGGGAGCGACGCCGTTCATGGTGCTCCTGGCGGTGACCATGGCTCTGCTCGGACGCCTCGCCCGCCAGGAGGATTTCGCCGTCGGTACGCCGGTGGCCAACCGCCGGCGGGCCGAGCTCGCGGGGCTGATCGGCTTCTTCGCCAACACCTTGGTGCTGCGCGCCCGCCTCGCCGGGCAGCCGTCGCTGGCCGAGCTGACGCGGCGCCTGCGCGAGGTGGCGCTGGGCGCCTACGCCCACCAGGACCTGCCGTTCGAGGTGCTGGTCGAAGAGCTGCGGCCCGAGCGCGACCTGGCGCGGTCGCCGCTCTTCCAGACGCTGCTGGTGTTCAATGCGCCGGGTGCCGGGCTGCGCCTGCCGGGCATCGCGGCGCGCGCCTGGCCGCTGGCGACCGGCACCGCCAAGGAGGAGCTCACCTTCGACCTGGCGGAGCGGGACGAGCGGTTGAGCGGCATCCTGGAATACGACGCCGACCTCTTCCACCACGCCACGGCGCTGCGCTGGGCGGGGTACTTCGAGCGCCTGCTGGCGGCGGCGTTGGCGGCGCCGGAGCAGCCGCTGGCCGAGCTGCCGCTGCTCGGCCCCGGCGAGCGCCACCAGGCGATGGTCGAGCGCGGCGCCCCCGAGCCCGCCATCCCCCCGCTCGGCAGCGCCATCGCCCAAACCGCGTTCTACCTGCTGGATGCGGCGCTCGGCCCCGCCCCGCTCGGCACCCTGGGCGAGCTGGCGATCGGCGGCAGCGGCTTGGCGCGCGGTTACCTGGGGCGGCCCGACCTGACTGCCGAGCGCTTCGTGCCGGACCCCCACGGCGAAGCCGGAGCGCGGATGTACCGCACCGGCGACCTGGTGCGCGACGCCGGCTTCGGGCGCCTGGAGTTCGCCGGCCGCATCGACCGGCGGGCGCTGCCGCGGCCGCCGGCGGCGGCGTCCGCCGGCGGGCCGCGCGTCGCGCCGCGCGATACGCTGGAGCGGCGGCTGGCCGGCCTGTGGAGCGAGTTGCTGGGGGTCGCGGACATCGGCGTCCACGACAGCTTCTTCGCGCTCGGCGGCCACTCCCTCCTCGCCACCCGCCTGGTGTCGCGGGTGCGCCAGACCTTCGGCGTCAAGCTGGCCCTGCGCCAGGTGTTCGAGCAGCCGACGCTCGAGGGTCTGGCGCGCACCCTGGGCGCGCGGCTCGCCGCCCAGGGTGATGCCGCCGCCCCGCCGCTCGCGGTGCGGCCGGCGGATGCGCCGCGGGTGCTCTCCTTCGCCCAGGAGCGCATCTGGCTGCTGCACCAGCTGGCGCCCGCCAGCGCCGCCTACAACATCAACGGCGGCCTGCGCCTGAGCGGCCGGCTGGACGTCGCGGCGCTGGCGGCCAGCCTCGACCGGATCGTGCGCCGGCACGAGGTGCTGCGTTCGAGCTATCCGGCGCCGGCGGGCCGGCCCATCTTCCAGGTGCATGCGGCGCCGCCGGAGCGTCTGCCGCTGGTCGACCTGTCGCAGCTCGCGGGCGGCGCGGCGGCGGTCGGGCGGCAGCTGGGCGGCGTCCTGGGCGGCCGGCCGTTCGACCTCGACGCGGGGCCGCTGCTGCGCGTGGCGCTGCTGCGGCTGGGTCCGGACGAGCACCAGCTGCTGGTGTCGCTCCACCACATCGTCGCCGACGGCTGGTCGGTCGGGGTCCTGCTGCGCGAGCTCGACGAGATCTACGGGGCCTGCGCCGCCGGCCGCCCGGCGCCGCTCGCGCCGCTGCCGGTGTCGTACTCGGACTTCGCCGCCTGGCAGCGCGAGTGGCTGAGCGGATCGCGGCTCGACGGCCTGCTCGCCCACTGGCGCAACGTGCTAGCCGGGGCGCCGCGGCCGCTGGCCCTGCCGGCCGACCGGCCGCGGCCGGCGGTGGAGAGCTTCCGCGGCGGCCGCATCGCGGCGCCGGTCCCGGCGGCGGCCGAGGCGGCGCTGCGCCGGCTGGCCCAGGGCGAGGGCGCGACGCTCTTCATGCTGCTGCTGGCCGCGCTCGCCGTGCTGCTCCACCGGCTGACCGGCGAGGAGGACCTGGTGGTGGGCGCGCCGATCGCCAACCGCGAGCGCGTCGAGATCGAAGGGCTGATCGGCTGCTTCATCAACACCCTGGCGATGCGCGTCGACCTGTCGGGGCGGCCGGCCTTCGGCGCCCTGCTGGAGCGGGTGCGCGAGGCGAGCCTGGCCGCCTTCGCCCACCAGGACCTGCCGTTCGAAAAGCTGGTCGCCGAGCTGGGCTTCCCGCGCGACCTGGCGCGGCCGCCGCTGTTTTCGGTGTTGCTGGTCGGCCAGAACGCCGCCGGCCCGCGCCGCGGCGGCGGCGCCGCGGACCACCCCGGCCTGACCATCGAGCCGTGCGAGGTGGAGGGGGTCGCCGCCAAGCTCGACCTGACGATCGAGGCGCTGGAATCGGCGCGCGGCCTGACGCTCTACTTCGAGTTCAGCCGCGACCTGTTCGCCGCCGCCAGCATCCACCGCTTGGCGGGCCAGTACCTCCACCTTTTGGGCGCGCTGGACCAGGGCGCACTCGACACCGCGATCGGCAGCCTGCCGCTGCTCGGCGGCGTCGAGCGCCGGCAGCTGCGCGCATCGGCCGCCCAGGTGGGCGAGGCGGCACCGCGGCCCGACGCCGCGGTGGTGCTGCGCGGCGCCCCGCGCTCGCCGCTCGAGCGGCGGCTGGCGGCGCTGTGGGGAGAGGTGCTGCCGCTGGCGGCGGCGGGCCGCGACGGCGCCGGCTTCGACCTGGGCGACAACTTCTTCGACGCCGGCGGCCACTCGCTGCTCGCCAACCAGCTCGCCGTGCGCGTGGCGGGGGCGTTCGGAGTGCCGCTGCCGCTGCGCCAGATCTTCGAGCACCCGACGTTGGGCGGCATGGCACTGGAGGTCGGCCGGCGGCTGGCGGCCCGCGGCGAATTCGGGGTGCTCGCCGGCCCAGTCTCTGGTTCGTCCGCGCTGTCTGCGTCGTCTTGGCCGTCCGCGTCGGTGGCGCCCTTCGCTTCGTCGGCGCCGTTCGCGCCGCCGGCGCCGCTGCCGGCCGGCGCCAGGACGGCGCCGCTGTCGTTCGCCCAGGAGCGGCTCTGGTTCCTGGACCAGCTGGTGCCGGGCAACGCGGCCTACAACATCCCGGCGGCGGTGCGGCTGGTGGGGGCGCTGTCGCCCGTCCGGCTGGCCGGCGCCTTCGCCGCCGTGGCGGCGCGCCACGAGGTGCTGCGCACCACCTTCACCGCGCGCGCCGGCGAACCTCTGCAGGTGATCGCCGGCCAGCTCCTGCCGCACCTGCCGGCGATCGACCTGGCGGGATTGCCGGCCGCGGCGCGCCAGGACGAGGCGCCGCGGCTCGCCGCCGCCGCGGCGCGCCGGCCGTTCGCCTTGGAGCGCGGGCCGCTGCTGCGCCTGGCTCTGGTGCGGCTGGCGCCGGAGGAGCACCTGCTGCTGCTGACCCTGCACCACATCGTCGCCGACGGCTGGTCGGTGGGGGTCCTGGTGCGCGAGCTGGCGGCGCTCTACGGCGCGCCTGCGGCGCCGTCCGCTCCGTCCGCGCCGGCGTCACTGCCGCCACTGCCGCCGCTGCCGATCCAGTACGCCGACTTCGCCGTCTGGCAGCGCGGCTGGCTGACCGGCGAGGTGCTCGGCGAGCAGCTGGCGTGGTGGCGGGCGCGGCTCGCCGGGGTGCCGCGCCAGCTGGAGCTGCCGGCCGACCGGCCGCGTCCGGCGGTGCCCAGCTACCGCGGCGCCACGGTGCCGATGCGCGTGCCCGCGGCGGTGGCGCGGGCGCTCGCCGCGGCGGCCCGGCGCCAGGGGGCGACGCTCTTCATGACGCTGCTCGCCGGCTTCGGCGCGCTGGCCGGGCGGCTGGCCGGCCAGGAAGACCTGCTGGTCGGCACGCCGGTCGCCAACCGCCAGCGCCGCGAGGTCGAAGAGCTGATCGGCTTCTTCGTCAACACCCTGGCGCTACGCGTCGACGGCCGCGGCGGGGCCGGCTATGCCCAGCTGGTCGGCCGCGTGCGCGAGGAAGCGCTGGGGGCCTTCGCCCACCAGGACCTGCCGTTCGAGCGCCTGGTCGCCGAGCTGGACGTGGCCCGCGACTTGGCGGGTTCGCCGCTCTTCCAGGTGATGCTGGTGCTGCAGAACACCCCGTCGGCGCGCATCGAGCTGCCCGGCAGCGCGCACGCCGCGGCGCTCGCCCTGGAAGCGCTGCCGCCGGCCGCCGGCACGGCCAAGTTCGATCTCACCCTGACGCTCGAACAGAGCGCCGCGGGCCTGGCAGGCGGCTTCGAATACAGCACCGACCTGTTCGACCGGGCGACGGTGCGGCGCTTCGCAAGCCAGCTCGGCACGCTCCTCGCCGCGGCGGCGGCGGCGCCGGAGACGCCGGCCGCGGCGCTGCCGCTGCTGGGGCCGGCCGAGCGCTGGCAGCTCGCGGAGTGGAACGACACCGCGGCGGCCTACGACACCCGCAGCACCCTGCACCAGCTGATCGCGGCGCAGGCGCGGCGCACTCCCGACGCGGTGGCGGCGGTGATGGACGGCCCCGGCGGCGGCAGTCTCAGCTACGCCGCCCTGGAGGCGCGGGCGGAGCGGCTGGCGGCACACCTGCGCAGCCTGGGCGTGGGCGCCGAAACGGTGGTGGCGATCGCCGCCCGCCGGTCGCTCGAGCTGATCGAAGGCCTGGTGGCGATCCTCAAGGCCGGCGGCGCCTGGCTGCCGATCGACCCCGACTATCCCGCCCTTCGCCTGCGCACCATGCTCGCCGACGCCGGGGCGCCGGTGCTGCTGGCGCAGCGCGGCCTGGCGCCGCTGCTGGCTCAGGTGGTGCCGGCGGGCGGTGTGGCGACGGTCGACCTCGATCAGTCGGCGGCGCCGGCGGCGCCGTTGCCGGCGGGCGGCCGGGACGCCCCGGCGCCGGCGCCGCCGGGGCGCGCCGCCACCGCCGGCAGCCTGGCGTACGTGATCTACACTTCGGGTTCGACCGGGCGGCCCAAGGGGACGATGAACGGCCACCGCGGCATCGTCAACCGCCTGCTGTGGATGCAGGAGCGCTACGGCCTCGCGCCAGACGACCGGGTGCTGCAGAAGACGCCGACCAGCTTCGACGTCTCGGTCTGGGAGCTGTTCTGGCCGCTGGTCACCGGCGCCTGCCTGGTGATGGCGCGCCCCGGCGGCCACCGCGACCCCGACTATCTGCAGGAGGTGATCGCCGCCCAGGAGATCACCACGCTGCACTTCGTCCCCTCGATGCTGCGCGCCTTCGTCGATCACCTGGCGATGGCTGCCGACCTGGCGCCAACCGTTGCCGCCGCCCTGCCGCCGCTGCGCCGGGTGATGGCGAGCGGCGAGGCGCTGCCGCACGATCTGCAGCAGCGCTGGGCGGAGCTGGCAGCGGTGCCGCTGCACAACCTGTACGGCCCCACCGAGGCGGCGGTGGACGTGACCCACTGGACGACCGAGCCGCAGGCGGCGCGGCGCCTGGTGCCGATCGGCAGGCCGGTGGCCAACACCGCCATCCACCTGCTCGACCGCCGCGGCCAGCCGGTGCCGCCGGGGGTGGCGGGGGAGCTGCACATCGGCGGCGTGCAGGTGGGGCGCGGCTATCTCGGGCGGCCGGAGCTGACCGCCGAACGCTTCGTGCCCGACGGCACGGCGCGCCAGGGGGCGGCGGCGGGCGGCCGGCTCTACCGCACCGGCGACCTGGCCCGGTACCTGCCGGACGGGGCGATCGACTACCTGGGCCGCACCGATTTCCAGGTCAAGCTGCGCGGCTTCCGCATCGAGCTGGGGGAGATCGAGGCGGCGCTGGCCGCCCTGCCGGGGGTGCGCGAGGCCGCGGTCACCGTGGAGAGCGTCGCCCTGGGCGGCGGCGCGGCGGGGGCGGACGCCGCCGCGGACCGGCGCCTGCTGGCCTGGGTCGTGCCGCAGGACGGAGCGAGCCTCGCCGCCGCCGAGCTGCGCGACGCCTTGGCCCAGCGGCTGCCGCAGCACATGGTGCCGATGGCCGTGGAGTTCCTCGACCGGCTGCCGCTGACCGCCAGCGGCAAGCTCGACCGCCGGGCGCTGGTGCCGCGCGCCAGGCAGGGCGCGGCCGCCGCCGCCGCGTGGAGCGCCGGCGATGTCAGCAACGCTGCCGACGCCGGCGACACCGCCGACGCCGCCGAGCGCCTCCTGGCGGCGATCTGGAGCGACCTGCTGGGGCGCCCGCCGGCGCGGCCCGGCGAAGGCTTCTTCGCCGCCGGCGGCCATTCGCTGCTGGCGACGCGCCTGCTGGCGCGGGTGTTCGCCGACTGCGGCTTGCAGCTGTCGCTGCAAGGGCTGTTCCGCCAGCCGGCGTTCGCGGCGATCGCGCAGGACATCCGCGCCCACCTGGCGGCCTCCGGCGGCGCGGCGGCGGGCGGCGCGCGGCTGCCGCGCTGGGCGGGGCGCGCGGCGGCGGTGCAGGAGGCGCCAGGGGCGCCGCTCTCCTACGCCCAGGAGCGGCTCTGGTTCCTCGACCAGCTCGAACCCGGCAACCCGGCCTATAACGTCCCGGCGCCGGTGCGGCTCGCCGGGCCGCTGTCGGCCGCGCGGCTGCGCCGCGCGTTCGCGGCCATGGCCGGCCGCCACGAGATGCTGCGCACCACCTTCGTCGCGCGGCAGGGCGAACCGCGCCAGGTGGTCGCCGACCGCCTCGCGGTGGAGCTACCCCTGATCGACCTGTCGCGGCTGCCGGAGCCGGCGCGCCAGGCCGAGGCGGCGCGGCTGGCGGCGGCGGAGGCGCGCCGGCCGTTCGACCTGGCGGCCGGCCCGCTGTGGCGGCAGCTGCTGGTGCGCAGCGCCCTGGCCGACCACCTGCTGCTGGTCACCCTGCACCACATCGCCGCCGACGGCTGGTCGGTGGGCGTGCTGGTGCGCGAGCTGGCGGCGTTCTACGCCCTCGCCGCCATTGCCGGCGCCGCCGTCCCCGCCCCCTCCTCCGGCATCGCGCCGCTGCCGCCGCTGCCGATCCAGTACCTCGACTTCGCGGCTTGGCAGCGCCACTGGCTCGCGGGCGGCGTGCTCGACGAGCAGCTGGCCTGGTGGCGGCAGCGGCTCGCCGGGGTGCCGCGGCGGCTGGCGCTGCCGGCCGACCGGCCGCGCCCGGCGCGGCCCACCCACCGCGGCGGCCGGGTGGCGTTCACCCTGCCGGCGGAGCTCGCCGGCCGCCTGGCGGCCGCCGGCCGGGAGCGCGGGGCGACGCTCTTCATGACGCTCCTCACCGGGTTCGGCGCGCTGCTCGGCCGGCAGGCCGGCCAGCCGGAGCTGCTGGTGGGCACGCCGGTCGCCAACCGCGGCCGCCGCGAGCTGGAAGGCCTGATCGGCTTTTTCGTCAACACCCTGGCGCTGCGCGTCGACGGCCGGGGAGAGCCGACCTTCGCAGAGCTCCTGGAGCGGGTGCAGCAGGAGGCGGTGGGGGCCTTCGCGCACCAGGACCTGCCCTTCGAGCGCCTGGTCGAGGAGCTGGGCGAGGAGCGCGACCTCAGCTGGCCGCCGCTCTTCCAGGTGATGCTGGTGCTGCAGAACACCCCCGCCCCCGCCGCCCTCGCCGCCGGCACCGGCCTGTCCGGGCTCGGCCACGGTCTGCGCCTGATCTCCTTGCCGCCAGCCGGAGGGATGGCCAAGTTCGATCTCACCCTGCTGCTCGAAGAGAACCCGGCGGGCCTCGCCGGCGCCCTCGAATACGCCACCGACCTGTTCGACGGCGCCACCGTCCGCCGCCTGGGCGGTCACCTGGCGGCGCTGCTCGCCGCCGCCGCCGCCGCGCCGCGGACGCCGGTTACGGCGCTGCCGCTGCTGTCGGCCGCCGAGCGCGCGGCGCTGCTGTGGGAATGGAGCGACACGGCGGCGGCGGCAGCGGTGGCGGCCGGCGACGGCCTCCTGGTGCACCAGCGCATCGCCCGGCAGGCGCGGCGGCGGCCGCAGGCGCCGGCGGTGTTAGGTGACGGGCCGCCGCTCACCTACGGCGAGCTCGAGGCGCAATCCGACCGCCTGGCCGGCGAGCTGGCGCGGCGCGGCGTCGGCCTGGAGTCGCGGGTGGCGATCTGCGCCGGGCGCAGCGCGGCGCGCGTCGTCGGCATGCTCGCGGTGCTCAAGGCAGGCGGCGCCTTCGTGTCGCTCGATCCGGCCTACCCGGCGGAGCGCCAGGCGCACCTGCTGGCCGATTCGCAGGCGGTCCTGGCGCTGGTCGAGCCGGAGCACCGCGACCGGCTGCCAGCGGTCGGGGTGCCGGCCGTGCTGCTCGCGGTAGGGGAGGAGGACGCGGGCGAAGCGCCGCCGTTGGCGCTGCCGCCGCCGGTGCGGGTGGCGCCGGAGAATCTGGCCTACGTGATCTACACCTCGGGCTCGGAGGGCCTGCCCAAGGGGGTGGCGGTGCCGCACTCGGCGCTCGCCAACCTGGCCGCCTGGTACCAGCGAGCCTACGATCTGGGCAGCGACGACCGCGGCACCATGGCGGTCAATCCGGCGTTCGACTCCGCGATCATGGAGGTCTGGCCTTTCCTGGCGGCCGGCGCGTCGCTGGCGATCCCGGACGAAGACACGCGCCTGCTGGCCGACCGCACGCTGCGCTTTTGGGCGGAGCAGGGCGTGACGCAGGCCTTCCTGCCGACGCCGCTGGCCGAAGCCGTGCTCGACGAGCCGGCGCCCGCCGGCTTGGCGCTGCGGGTGCTGACGGTGGGGGGTGACCGCCTGCACCGCGCGGCGCGTCCGGGATCGCGCTTCCTGCTGTCGAACCAGTACGGTCCGGCGGAAGCCTGCGTGGTGGCCAGCGAAGGCGGCGTGGCGGCGTCCGCCGGGGCGCTCGCGGCGCCGCCCGCGATCGGCCGGCCGATCGCCGGTGTCCGCCTGTCTGTGCTCGACCACCGCGGCGACCTGCTGCCGGCCGGAGCGGCGGGGGAGCTGCACATCGGCGGCGCCGGCCTGGCGCGCGGCTACCTGGGGCAGCCGGCGCTCACCGCGGCGCGCTTCCTGCCCGACCCCTGGGGGGGCGTGCGGGGCGAGCCGGGGGGGCGTCTCTACCGCACCGGCGACCTGGTGCGCTGGCTGGCCGACGGGCGTCTCGACTTCCTCGGCCGGGTCGACCAGCAGATCAAGCTGCGCGGCATGCGGGTCGAACCGGGGGAGATCGAAGCGGCGCTCGCGGCGCATCCGGCGGTGCGCGAGGTGGTGGTGCTGGCGCGCCAGGAGCCGGCGGGCCTGCAGCTGGTGGCCTACGTGGTGCCGGGCGATCCCGCCGCCAGCCTGGCGGACGTCGCCGAGCACCTGCGCGGCAGGCTGCCCGCGCACATGGTGCCGGCCGCCTTCGTGACGCTGCCGTCGCTGCCGCTCACGCCGCACGGCAAGGTGGACCGGCGGGCGCTCGCCGCCCTGCCGCTGCCGGAGCGGCCGCCGGCCGCCGGCGCGCGGGCGGCCGAAAGCCCGGTCGAGCAGCTGGTGGCGGCGGCCTATGCCGAGCTGCTGGGGGTCGAGCGGGCCGGCCTCGACGACGGCTTCTTCGCCTTGGGCGGCCACTCGCTCCTGGCCATCCGGCTGGTGTCGCGGCTGCGGCAGAGCCTGGGTGTCGAGCTGCCGCTGCGCCAGGTGTTTGCCCACCCGACGGTCGGCGGTCTCGCGGCGCGGATCGAAGAGCTGCTGCGCCGCGGCGTCGCGGCGGCGCCGCCGATCCGGCCGGTGGCGCGCGACCGGCCGCTGCCGCTGTCGTTCGCCCAGCAGCGGCTGTGGTTCCTCGATCAGCTGGAGCCGGGCGGCGCGCTCTACAACCTGCCGCTGGCCCTGCGCATCGATGGGCCGCTGCAGCCGGGTGCCCTGGGGGCGGCGCTCGCCGCCGTCGCCGGCCGCCACGAGGTGCTGCGCACGGTGTTCGTCGCCTCCTCGCGGGTCGAGGGCGAGGCCGAGCAGGTGGTGCTCGCCGCCGGGCGCCTGCCGCTGCCGCTGGTCGACCTGTCGGCGCTGCCGGCGGCGCGGCGCGACGGCGCGGCGCACGACCTGGCCGGCCGCCATGCGCGGCGCCCCTTCGACCTGGCTCGCGGGCCGCTGGCGCGCGCCGCCCTGCTGCGGCTCGCCTCGGCGGCGCGCCACGTCCTGCTCCTCACCCTCCATCATGCCGTCGGCGACGGCTGGTCGCTCGCGGTGCTGCTGCAGGAGCTGGTGGCGCTCTACCGGCGGTGCGCCGCGGCACCCGCGGCGGCGGCGGCAGTGGAGGAGCTGCCGCCGCTGCCGATCCAGTACGCCGACTACGCGGTCTGGCAGCGGCAGTGGCTGCGCGGCGACGTGCTGGCGGCCCAGCTCGGTCACTGGCGCCGTCAGCTCGCCGGTATCCCGCAGCAGCTCGAGCTGCCGGCCGACCGGCCGCGGCCGGCGGTGCGGCGCGCCCGCGGCGGCGTACGGCGCTGGACCCTGGCGGCGGCGGCGGTGCGGCCGCTCGCGCAGCTGGCGCGGTCCTCCGGCAGCACGCTGTTCATGACCCTGCTGGCGGCCTGGCAGCTGCTGCTCGCCCGCCACGCCGGGCAGCTCGACGTGGTGGTGGGCACGCCGATCGCCGGGCGCACGCGCGGCGAGACCGAGGGGCTGATCGGCTTCTTCGTGAACACCCTGGCGCTGCGGGCGCGGATCGACCCGGAAGCCGGGTTTGCGGCGCTGCTCGGCCAGGTGCGGGAGGTCACCCTGGGGGCCTTCGCGCACCAGGACCTGCCGTTCGAGCGGCTGGTCGAGGAGCTGCAGCCCGAGCGCGCGCGCAGCCACTCGCCGCTGTTCCAGGTGACGCTGCAGCTGGCCAATACGCCGCAGCCGCGGCCGGCGCCGGCCGGGTTGACCCTGGAGGTGCTGCCCGAAATCGGCACCGGCGCCAAGTTCGATCTCACCTTGGCGCTGCGGCAGGATGCGGCGGGGGCGCTCAGCGGCGGCCTGGAGTACAACCGCGATCTGTTCGACCCCGCCACCGCCGAGCGGCTGCTGGGCGCCTACCAGCGGCTGCTCGCCGCCGCCGCCGCGGCGCCCGGCCAGCCGGTGTTCGACCTCGACCTCCTGGGCGCGGCCGGGCGGCACCAGGTGCTCGGCGAGTGGTGCCAGGGACTGCCGTCCGGCGGAGCCGCCGGGGCCACCCTGCACGGGCTGGTGGCGGCGCAGGCCGGGCGATGGCCCGAGGCGGTCGCCCTGAGCCAGGGAGATCGGCACCTCAGCTACGGCGAGCTCGATCGGCGGGCGGAGCGGCTGGCGCGGCGGCTGCACGCGCTCGGGGCGGGCGCGGACCAGGCGGTCGGGCTCTGCGCCGAGCGCTCGCCGGACCTGGTCATCGGCCTGCTCGCCATCCTCAAGGCGGGCGCCGCCTACCTGCCGCTCGATCCCACCCATCCGCTGGAGCGGCTGGCCTTCATGGCGGCGGACGCGCGAGTGCGGGTGCTGCTGGTCGATCGCCCGGGCGGCCGGCTGGCGGACGGGGCGGCGCTCGCGGCAGCAGCGGCGATCGTCCCCGCGGCAGTGCGCCTGCGCATCGACGAAGACCCCCTGCCGCCGGCGCCGGTTCGATCGGCGGCCGGCGGTACGCCGCCCGGCGCCGCCGCCTACGTCATCTACACCTCGGGCTCGACCGGGCGGCCCAAGGGGGTGGTGGTCTCCCACCGGGCGATCTGCAACCACATGGCCTGGGTCGAGCGGGCGCTGGACTGGCGGCGCGAGGACCGCATGCTGCAGCGCTCCTCGCACGCCTTCGACGCCTCGGTGTGGGAGATCTGGATGCCGCTCCTCGCCGGCGCCCACCTGGTGCTCCTCGAAGCGGGCGGCCACGGCGATCCGGCCCACCTGCTGCGCGCCGTCGCGACGCACCGGGTGACGGTGCTGCAGATGGTGCCGCCGCTGCTCGCGGCGCTTTTGGAAGAGCCCTGGATCGAGCGCGACACCGACTCGCTGCGCTGCCTGGCCAGCGGCGCCGAGGCGCTGACCGCCGACCTGGCGCGGCGCTTCCGGCAGTGCGTGGGCGCGCCGCACGGCGTCGAGCTGTACAACTTCTACGGACCGACCGAGGCGGCCATCGACATCACCTCCTGGCGCGCCGGCGGCTGCGGCGAGCCCATCACCCCGATCGGGCGGCCGATCGACGGCGCCGTGGTGCTGGTCCTCGACGCCACCGGCCGGCTGGTGCCGCCGGGGGTGACCGGCGAACTGTACCTGGGCGGCGCGGCCCTGGCGCGCGGCTACCTGGCGCGCCCGGACCTGACCGCCGAGCGCTTCGTGCCGCACCCCCACGCCGCCGCTCCCGGCGGCCGCCTCTACCGCACCGGCGACCGCGGCCGCCTGCGGCCGGACGGCGTGCTGGAGTTCGCCGGCCGCATCGACAACCAGGTCAAGCTGCGCGGCTTCCGCATCGAGCTGGGAGAGATCGAAGCCACGCTCGGCGCCCACCCCGGCATCGTGCAGGCCGCCGTCGTGCTGCTCGACGACCCGCCGGCGGCGGCGCGGCCGGCGGCGGGCGGGCCGCGCATCGTCGCCTACTACGTGGCCGCTGCCGCCCAGCCCCCCACCATCGCCGATCTCGCGGCCCACCTGCGGCGGCATCTCCCCGAGCCGATGGTGCCGGCGGCCTTCGTGGCGCTCGCCGAGCTGCCGCTGACCGCCAGCGGCAAGCTCGACCGGCGGCGGCTGCCGCGGCCCGCGGCGGCCTCGGGGAGCGCCGGCCAGCGGGCCCTGCGCGACGGGGTCGAGCTGGAGCTCGCCCGCCTCTGGAGCGAGCTCCTGGGGGCCGCGGCGATCGGTCCCGACGACAGCTTCTTTGCCCTCGGCGGCCACTCGCTGCTCGCCGTCCGGCTGATGAACCGCGTCGCCGCCGTCTTCGGCCGCCGCCTGCCGGTCGCCGCGCTGTTCGAAGCCCCCACCCTGGCGGCGCTCGCTGCCCGGCTGCGCCAGCCCGGAGCGGCCGAGCGCCGCTCCGCCCTGGTCCATCTCGCAGGCCAGGGCGGCACGCCGCTCTTCCTGGTCCATCCGGTCGGCGGCAACGTGCTGTGCTATTGGCAGCTCGCCCAGGCCATGGGCGACGCCGCCACGGTCTGGGGGCTGCAGCTGCCCGAGCGGCAGGCGCTGGCCGCGGCACCGGCGGTCACCGTCGAAGCCCTGGCCGCCCACTACCTGGCGGCGCTCACCGCCGTGCAGCCGCAGGGCCCGTACCACCTGGGGGGCTGGTCGGTCGGCGGCGTCATCGCCTTCGAAATGGCGCGCCAGCTCGATCGCGCGGGCCACCAGGTCGCCCTGCTCGCGCTGCTCGACAGCTACACGCCGGCGGCCGAGCCGGCGTTCGCCGGTGGGCCGCCGCAGGGCGCTGGCCTGGTGCGCCTGTTCGCCGCCGACCTCTGCCGCCTGCTCGGTCTGCCGCCCCTGGCGGCACCGCCGGCGCCCGCCGGCGACGATGCTGACGGCGCTGACGGCGCAGACGGCGCAGACGGCGCTGACTGCGCGGCGGCTCTGCACGCCCTGGAAACCTACGGCCGGGCGCAGGGCATCCTGCCGGTAGACCTCGACCGGGCCACCCTGGAACACCTGTTCGCCATGTTCGAGACCGGCACCGCGGCCAACGCCGCCTACCGTCCCGCCCCCTACCGCGGACCGGTCCTTCTCTTCACCGCCCAGCCGGCCGCTGCCGAGCACGAGCCCGCCGCGGCCGGCCCCCCCGATCACGGCTGGCAAGCGCTGACCCCTGGCGGCCTGTCGCTGCTGCCGCTGCCCGGCGACCACTACGCCGTGGTCCGCCAGCCTGCCGTCGCCGCCATCGCCGCCGAGCTGCGCGACCGCCTGGTGGAGCTGCGCGCCGCCTCGCCCGCCGCCGCGGGCTGACCCCCGCGGCAGGCGGTGGCGGTGCGGTTCCCGTCCCCCAGCCCGTCTCCCAGCCCGGCCCGCCGCACAGGCCGGCCGGGCGCCGGCGCGCTCACGATCCCGGCGGCGGCTCCGGGCAGGTGCAGGCGTTCTGGGCGGTGAAGAAGTAGGGGAAGAGGACGACGTGGCTCATGTACAGCGTCTTGTCCACCACCGTCACCGTTTGGGGGTTCACCTGCGGGTTGCCGACCAGGCCGGCAAACTCGCCGGGGAACTGCGGGTTGTGACAGCCGAAACAGCTCACGTCCTGCTTGAACGTCTCCAGGGTCGTGTTCGACAGCAGCGGCGAGCCGCCCGGCGTCGTCAGGTTGACGGTCGGCGTGCGCACGTTGAAGGGCGCCGGCGCGGGCGCTGGATCGGTCGCCCACAGGGTGCCCACCAGCTTGTAAAAGCGCAGCGGCGACCTGGCCGGCAGCTGGCGCTGCACGGTGCCGTTCAATTGATCGATCTGGCGGGCGATCTCGGGCGCCGCGCCGCCATGTGAATACTTGCGGCAGACGTTGGTGGGCTTGGCCGGACCGCTTGCCGGATTGGCCTGGTTGCAGTGCGCCTCGTCGCTGCGGCAGTCGGTCACCCCGTCGTACAGCGACCAGGGGCCGGGTTGCGGCGTCTCGTCGCAGTCCGGAGCCGTGTTTTGATGTTCGAAGGTGGCCCAGATCAGCTCGGGGTGATTGTCGGCGCCGCCGGTGACGTGAAAGCCCACCAGCGCCAGCTCCTGTTCGGTGGCGCAGGCGATCTGGTCGCCCGCCGGGCAGCTGCCGCCGGCGCCCACCGGCACCGAGCAGCAGCTCTTGGACTCGGGGATGACGCAGGCGGTGGTGACGAAGTACTGCGCCTTCTCCTGCTCGCTCATGCCGGCGGCCAGGCGCCACGAAGTCTTGATCTCGAAGCTGCCGCTCGGAAACGCCTGCTGCGGGTCGGCCGCGCTCAGCACCGCCGGATTGGCCAGCTGGTGATTGGTCACGAACTGGATCCACGCCGGGCTGACATGGGCGGTGAAGTAGACCGGGTTGCCCGCCTGGTCGATCACCTCGCCCGACAGCTGGTTGCCCGCCGCGTCCTTGGGCGGGAAGCCGGGCTGGGTCGTGGCGTTGACCACCTCCTGGGTGGGCGGCCCGCCGCACTGATTGAAAGGGGCTTTGGGCGTGCCCTTGGTGCACGCCTGCTGGCAGAACAGGCTGTTGATGGCCGGCTTGGGGAACCCCCACTGGAGGTAGCGCGGCACCGGCTGGGCGGGGCTGGTCTCGAGCAGCGCCAGAAAAGTCTGCCAGGCAAACTGCTGAAACTGGCACGGGCTGGCCGGCGCGGTGTCGGGCACCATCGGAATGCCGGTGAACCAGCTTGCCGGCGCGGTGCAACCGCCGCCCGCCGCGACCGCCGGCAGGGCGCCGGCCGCCAGCAAGAGAGCGAATACCAGCAACGTCGCACACAAACCTCCCCACGATCGCAGCGCCATGCCCGTGCTCCTTTTTTCGAGATGCTAAATTGAGCTTAGGGGATCTAGCTCTGGCGGTCAATCGCCAGGACTTCAGGCGCCTGCGCCTGGCTGCGCCGTGCCCGGCGGGCCTGCTCAGGGTGGGGGCGTGAATGCGTAGAGGCCCTGGCCCGCGGTGCCCAGCGCCTGCGGCGCCGGCGTCGCCGCATCCGCGGTCTGCTAAGCTTCGCTCGATGCTCGATCTCCCGCCTGCCTGACCGGCACCCACGATGCGCACGATCACCCTGGAAGAGCACTATGCCAGCCCGGAGTTCCTCGCCGGACCCGGACGCCACCTGAAGGCGGAAGGCACGCCGGCCGGAGTGCTGGAGGCGCTCTGCGACCTCGACGACAAGCGGATCCAGGCGATGGACGTCGCGGGCATCGACGTCCAGGTGCTCTCGCTCACCTCGCCGGGCACGGAGCAGCTGGACGCGACCGAAGCGGTGGCGGTGGCGCGGCAGAGCAACGATTTCCTTGCCGCCGCGGTGCGCCGCCACCCGGGTCGTTTCGCCGGTTTTGCCGCGCTGCCCAGCGCCGATCCGGCCGCGGCCGCGGACGAGCTGGCGCGGACGACCCGGGAGCACGGTTTCCGGGGAGCCATGATCAACGGCCACGTCCGCGGCCGCTACCTGGACGACCCGTTTTTCGCGCCCATCCTGGAGCGCGCGCAGGCGCTTGGGGTTCCCCTCTACCTGCATCCGACGCCGCCGCCCCAGCCGGCGATCGACGCCTTGTACAAGGGCTTCTCGCCGGTCGTGGAATGCCTGCTCGCCGGGCCGGCCTGGGGCTGGCACATCGAAACCGCCGTGCACGTCATCCGGCTGATCCTGGGCGGCGTCTTCGACCGCTTGCCACGGTTGCAGGTGGTCGTCGGGCACATGGGCGAGGGTTTGCCCTTCATGCTGCCGCGCCTCAACCTGGTCCTGTCCGAGGCCAGGACCAAGCTCGCGCGCCCCGTCGCCGCCTACCTGCGCGAGAACGTCCACTACACGTTCAGCGGCTTCAACTTCACGCCCACCTTCCTCAACCTGCTGCTGGAGGTGGGAGTCGACCGCATCCTCTTTTCGGCCGACCATCCCTGGGCCTCGATGGCCCAGGCGCGGGCCTTCCTCGACCGCCTGCCGGTGAGCGCCGCCGACAAGGAGCGCATCGCGCACGGCAACGCCCAACGCCTGCTCGGCCTCTGAATCGCGGATCATCCGGCGCGCACCAGGGTGGCCGCGGCCGGGGCTTGGTGGGCGGAGCGGAAGGTGGTGCGCCTAGAGGGCCGGGTGGCTGGCGGGCAGGACGTCCCAGGCGGCGCGCTCCTGGGCGTCCAGCTGATGTTGACGGAAGTGCTGGCGGACGGCGATTTGTGTGCCCAGCTCGAGCAGCTGGTCGCCGTCGGCGGTGTAGGCGGGCCAGGCGGGCAGGCTGGGACCGGCGGGCTGGCCGGTCTTGGCGAACTGAACCCACAGATTGTGCACCAGGCGGGTCATGGCGCGGTCTTCGGCGGGCAGCATGGCGGCCAGCGGCGACAGCTTGTCCCAGGTGTTGAAGACGTAGGGCAGCTCGGAACCGTGCGAGGCGCCCATCACCTTGCCGCGTTGATGCACGCGCACGTAGGAAAAGTAGTAGAGCCAGGCGGGCGCGCCTTGCGCCGCGGCGGTGCGGGCGAACCAGCGCTCGGGGGCGACAAAGTAGTGATCGCCGAAGATGGCGGCGCCCAGGGTCTTGTCGTTCGTGGTGTCGGTGCCGGTGGCGGTGTAGGCGGCGCGCACGGTGGGCCGGGCGTAGGGCAGCGCCGCCGCCGGGTCGGGCAGCAGCGAGGCCTCGAAGCTGTTGCAGCCCAGGATCAGCGGCACGCGCAGGGCGTGGCCGCCGGCAAACGCCTGGGCGATGCCTTCCTTGAGCAGGCGGCCGTCGATGACCGGCCCGACGTTTTCGGCCGGCACCGCGACCAGCGCTTCGGCAGGCAGGGCGCGCAGGACGTCGGCGTCGACCCCGCCGGCCTTGACCACGCCGGCGGCCCACCTGGTGACGGCTTCGGACTGCACGCGGGTGGCGGCGGCGACGGTGCGCTCGCCGGCGGCTTCGGCTTCGTTCATCGTCGGCAGCGGCTCCCAGCCGCCGCCCGGCGATTCGGCGATGGCTTGCGCGAACAGGCCGCGCGCCGCGGGCGTCGACATCAGCGCCAGCAGGTCGCCGCCGCCGGCCGATTCGCCGAACACGGTCACCCGCCTGGGGTCGCCGCCAAACGCGGCGATGTTGCGCGCCACCCAGCCCAGCCCGGCGATCTGGTCGAGCAGGCCGAAGTTGGCGACCGGTTCGCCGGCCGGCGCCGCGCGCGACAGCACGGCGTGGGTGAAGAAGCCGAAGTGCCCCAGGCGGTAGTTGAGCGCCACCAGGATCACCCCGTCCTGCGCGAAGGCGGCGCCGTCGTACAGCACCCGCGACCCGGCGCCGATGACGTTGGCGCCGCCGTGCAGCCAGACCATCACCGGCGCGCCGTGCGCCCCCTTGGGCGCGAACACCTGCAGCGTCAGGCAGTCTTCGCTCACCGGGGTGCCGGCCGGCACGAACGATTCGACCGCCGGATTGGGCCGCTGCATGCACGTGGCGCCGGGCGCCGCCGCGCTGCGCTCGCCCTGCCAGGGCAGCGGCGGCTGCGGTGGCCGCCAGCGCCGCGGGCCGACCGGCGGCGCCGCGTACGGGACGCCCTGAAACACCAGCACGCCGTCGCGTTCGATCCCCGCCAGCACTCCGGATTCGACTCGCACGCGCGGCGGGGCCGCCACCTCGCCACCGGCGCTCACGCCACCGCTCCCCGCGGCACCGCTCGCCGCTGCGCCGCCGGCCGCCGCGCCTGCCGCGGCGCCGGGCTGCTGGCCGCGCGCCGCGGTGCCCAGCGCCAGCACAGCCGCCGCCAGCAGCGGCAGACACCAGGCTGAGATCACGATCGATTTGGCGTTTTTCCTCATCGGTTCCAGAGCATAGCAGGCAGCCGTGCCAGGCCGAGGGCGGTGGTTGTGGGGGCGCCGCTTGTGGCGCGGAGCAGAGGCGGCTTGTGCGTGGGCTGAGCTTGCAGCGCGGCGCTGGGGAGGTCGCCGCGCGGGCCTTGACGGTGCTCGCGACGGTGTGGTCTGCTCCGTGGTGGAGGCGCCGGCGCGCCTCCTCAAATCCCGGTCCCCACGGACCGGGATTTTGTTTTTGGCCCAGGCGCACCCGAGGAACGTGAAGGAGGAGGCATGGCGATGAGCGAGGCAGCCCCCCGTCACCCGATCACCACCCGGCCGCTGGTCTACGCCCACCCCGGCGCGGACGGCCTGCCCGTCCGCCGCGACGTCGAATATCGCACCGGCGACGGTGGCGCGCTGACGTTCGATCTGTATTACCCGCGGGAGCCTGCCGGCGCCGCGCCGTTCCCGGCGCTGGTGTTCGCCAACGGCTTTCCCGACCCCGGATGCCAGCGCCACCTGGGCTGCCGGCAGAAAGAGATGCAGTGCTACGTCGATTGGGCGCGGCTGGCCGCCGCCGCTGGAGTGGCGGCCGTGCTGTACGCGAACCGCGAGCCGGTGGCGGATGCGCGCGCGGTGCTCGACCACCTGGGCCGCCACGCGGAGGCCCTGGGAATCGATGCCGGCCGCATCGGCATCTGGGCTTGCTCCGGCCACGGACCGCTGGCACTGTCGCTGCTGATGGACGGCGCCCGCCAGCCGCCGCCGCGCTGTGCGGCGCTGTTCTACCCGATGCTGCTGGATCTGGACGGCACCACGGCCATCGCCGACGCCGCCGGGCGCTTCGGCTTTGCCAATCCCGCCGCCGGGCGCTCGCCGGACGAACTGCCCTCGGCGCTGCCGCTGTGGGTCGCCCGCGCCGGCCAGGATGAAAACCCCGGCCTGAACGAGGCGCTCGACCGCTTTGCCGCCCAGGCGCTGGCGCGCAACCTGCCGCTGACCCTGGTCAACCTGCCCGCGGCGCCCCACGCCTTCGACCTGCTGGACGCCAGCGACGCTTCCCGCCACGCGGTGACCCAGGCGCTGGCCTTCCTGCGCCACCACCTGGGCGTGTGAGCCGCACGGCTGGCCCGCCCCCGGCGCCGAGGCGCTAGGGAGGCGACAGGCACTCGCAGAGCGGCACCGCAATCGCCGCACAGGTGCTGATCATCTGGCACAACTTCGGCGAGCCGACGCCGCAGCGCGAATTGAGCGTCTTGCCGGCACAGTCGGCGTCGCTGCAAGCGCCGCACGTCGTCGTCAAGGCGATGGCGCCCTGCTGTCCAGCCGGCGGCGGCAACCACAGCGGCGTGGTGCTCAGCGAGCAGGAGCCGGACGACAGCAGGGTGGCGGGACCGGCGAGCTCCGCGCCCACCGCACGCCCCGGCAACCAGGCGCCAGCGGCAAGCAGCAGCGCGACGGCCAACGCAAGCTTTGCAGGCCTCATGACGTTGCCTCCTTTCCTCTGCTTATCGTAAGTGCGAAAGGCCGCTCGAAGCGTGGCCGCCGCGCCTCGGCGCGCCCAGCCGCACCGGCGGTCTGCCGGCGGCCACCGCATGCGGCCGGGCCGCTGCGCCTGCGTCGCTTCGCGGTACGATGCGTCACCACACAGCTGCGGGCTCCCGGCCACGCTGGGACGGAGGATTGCGCATGCACAGGTGGCCGGATCGGCGTCAGCCGCGGCGGACCGCGGGTTTCGGACCGGTGAGCTGCTGGTTGCTGTGGTTCGCCGCGGGCGGTCTGCTGCTGCCGGCCGCGGCGCGCGCCCAGGCGACGGAACCGCCGCCGCCGCTGCTGCCGGAAGCGACGGTGCGCGCCCTCGCCGCCGAGCTGTCGGGGACGACGGCAAAGCACACCGTGCAGGACCTCACGCTTCACCACAGGATGCGCGGCTCCCGCGGCTTCAAGGCTGCCTCGGACTACGTCGCGGCGCTGGCGCGCTCGTATGGGCTCGCGGTCGAGGTGATCAGCCTGCCCGCCGACGGCAGCGTCATGTACGGCACGCAGCGCTCGCGCCCAGCCTGGGACGCCGACTTTGCCGAGCTCTGGGAACAGCGCCAGCAGGGTGGTGACAGCGCCGCCGGCGGCAGTGCAACCAGCGGCGGTGTCGGCAGCGGCGGCGGCATCTGGACGGATGCGCAGCGCATCGCCTCCTGGGACGCGCGTCCCATCACGCTGGCGGAAGACAGCGCCGCGGGCGAGGTCGCGGCGGCGCTGGTGGACATCGGCCAGGGCACCGCGGGCAGCGACTACCGCGGCAAGGACGTCCGCGGCAAGCTGGTCCTGGCCGGCGCCCAGCCGGGGCCGGTCGCGGCCCTGGCCGTCGATCGCTTCGGCGCCGCCGGCATCATCTCCTACGCGCAAAATCAGCCCACCGCCTGGTCGCAGGAAGACGAAAACCTGGTGCGCTGGGGTCACCTGGCCACCTTCCCGCCGCCGCACACCTTCGCCTTCATGGTCTCGCTCAAGCAGGCCCGTGCCTGGCAGGCACGCCTGGCCGCCGGCGGCACCGTGCGCCTGCGGGCCAAGGTCCAGGCCGGCCAGCATCCCGGCAGCTACGACATCGTGACCGCCGTCATCCCCGGCGCCGACCCGGCGCTGGCCGGCGACCAGATCGTCCTGTCGTGCCATCTAGACCACCAGCGCCCCGGCGCCAACGACAACGCCAGCGGCTGCGCCACCATCCTGGAAGTGGCCCGCACCCTCTCGAAGCTGGTGCGCGAAGGCCGCCTGGCGCCGCCGCGCCGCACCCTGCGCTTCGTCTGGCCGCCGGAAGTGGAAGGCACCGTCGCGCTGCTCAACGCCCGCCCGGACCTGGCCCGCCAGGCGCGCGCCGTCATCCACATGGACATGGTGGGAGGCGCCGCCGCCGCCACCGGCGCCATCTTCCACGTCACCCGCAGCCCCAAGAGCCTCCCCACCTTCGTCAACGACGTCGGCGAAGCCTTCGGCCGCTTCGCCAGCGAGCAGTCCGACGCCTTCGCCAGCACCGGCGCCGCCGACTTCCCGCTGGTCGACCCCGAGGGCTCCAAATACGCCCTGCAAGCCGCGGTGGTCGACTTCACCCCCGGCAGCGACCACGAAGTCTGGTCCGAAGGCTCCTTCCGCGTCCCCGCCATCTACCTCAACGACTGGCCCGATCGCACCATCCACACCGGCGCCGACACCCTCGCCAACATCGACGCCACCAAGCTCCTCCGCGCCGCCTTCATCGGCGCCGCCAGCGCCTACTACCTGGCCCAGCTCGACACCGCCCAAACCCCCGCCCTCTGGGACACCATCCGCCGCCACGCCCTGGAGCGCCTCGCCACCGCCCTCGCCCGCGCCGAGCGCCTGCGCGCCGGCGCCAACCCAGCCGCCGCGCCGGCTGCTGCCGTCTCAGGAGCCGCCGCAGGCGACGCCGGTTCGGGCACCAGGACCGCGGACGCCGCCGCCAAGGCCGCCGACGCCGACGCGGCCGCGCTCCTGCGCTTCCATCTGGCCTACGAATCGGGTGTGATCGAATCGATGAGCACCTTCGCCGCCCTGCCGCCGGCCACCCGTCAGGCCGCAACGGACTTCCTGCGCGCCCTGGAACGCCTGAGCGGCCTGCCCCCGGCGCCATCCAGTGCCGCCCCGCCCGCGCTCCCCGGTGCCGCGGACGCCGGCGCCCTGATCCTCCGCCGCAACCCCGATCCCAAAGGCCCCATGACCGGCTTCGGCTACAGCTACCTGGAAGACCACGCCGCCCAGCAGCACCTGCCCACCCCAGCCCTGGTCGATCGCCGAGGGCTGTGGGGCTCCGACTACGCCTACGAAGCCCTCAACCTGGTCGACGGCCGCCGCACCGTAAGCCAGATCCGCGACGCCCTCACCGCCATCTACGGCCCCGTCCCCCTCCCCGAAGTCGCCGCCTACCTCGACACCCTCCGCCGCATCGGCGTCCTCGCCACCCCCTGAACCGTCCCCCTTCAGACCGCTTCGCCGGCATCGCTGAGCGGGGATTCCACCTCCGCGACAAGCCGCGGGAGATGACCCTCGGCCACGCCCCATACCGCGGCGTCGTCGATCGCGTCGTAGCCGTGAATGATGCGGTTGCGAAAACTGACGATACGACGCAGGTCGGTGATCCTCGACGCTACGTCGGAATCGGTTTGGGCGAGGCGCCCAAGTGCTTCGCCGATGAGCTCAAACTCCCGCTCGACAGCGCGGCGGAACAGGCGGTCCTCGCTATAGGCCGCAAAGTTGCGGGTGCTGCACCATTGGCGAATGCTGCGACCCGACGCGAGGATGTCAAACAGCAGTTTCTTCGCGCGGTTGTCCATACACGAGCTCGCGGGTGGCCTGGATCTCGCGGCGGAGGTACGGATTGCGCATCGCCTGGTCGGTTAGCAGATCGATTGGGCGGGCAAAGAGCCGCTCCAGGCTATCGGCAAAGTCGAGATATCTCTGGGCGTAAGCCCCTGTCGGTTGGCGATCGGCCATCTCGACCAGAAAATCGAGATCGCTGCCTGGTTGGAACTGCTCCGAAACGGCCGATCCGAACAAATACAGTCGCTGGACGCCGTAGCGCCGGCACAGCTCAGAAAGGTCGGTCAGGTGCTCCTCCACAAGTGCGATCACGAAACCGATCGTACCATCGCACCCAAGCGGGGCCAGCCGCGCCTCCGTCCACCTTCGCGCTTCACTAGTCCGAGCGGGCGGCAGTCAGACGAGGCGCTCCTGGTTGAAGGTCAGGGCAGGGTGATGAGCCGGGCGTAGACCGTGGTGGCGGTGCCGCTCAGCCAGACGGCGACGGCGGTGCCCTTGGGGCCGGCGGCGAGGGCGGGGAGCTCTGGTTGCCGGCGGTGGTGACGGTGACGAGAAAATCGCCGCCGGTGGGGGCGCCGTCGGCGCTCAGGAGGCGGCCGAAGATGCCGGTGCCGTCGCCGTCCTGGCCCGATTCGTCCTCCCAGATCGTGACGTAGCCGCCGGCGGGTTGCCAGACGATCTTGGGTGTCGTGCGTTGGCCGGGTACGCGGCGGTTGACTTGGAACTCGTCCGCTTCCTGAGCGGTGCCGTCGGCGTCGAAGAGGAGACCGTGGATGGGGCCGGGCGGCTTGGGCCCCAGCGGCGGCAGCCAGGGGAAAGCGGGGAACTGCTCATCCCAGACGATGGCGAAGCTGCCGTCTGGTTTCATGGCCAGTGAAGCGTCGTAGCTGCTCTCATCGTCGGGAAAGAGCGGGTCGATCGGCAGGGCCTTGCCGCTCTGCGACACGCGCACGGCATAGACGCTGATGTCGTCGCCGTAGTAGGTCAGCGCCGCCGTGAGGGACCCGTCAGGCGCCATGGCGATGGCGTCTGGGAAGGGACCCGAGCCGTCCACGTAGGAACCCATGCTCAGCAGCACCTCGCCGGTCAAGGGCGCGAGCTGGGCGGAGAAGACGCGCGCCTCGGCATTGTTGTAGTAGCCGAAGGTCTGCTGGTAACCGACATCGGCGGCCCAGGCGACGACCACCTGGCCCTCCGGGGTCGCGCTCACCACCCCGAAATAGCGGTTGAAGGGGCTCGGCAGGTGGGCCAGCTCGGCGTGGGTCAACGGCGACCCGTTGCGCCGGAACATCTGCACCTCCACCTGCTTGATGACGATGACGCCGCGGCCCGCGGGTCTGCGGTAGCTGTCCCATACCGCCGTGAAGGTGTCGTTGCTGGTCGCCACCAGGCCGTCCAGCGCGATGACGTTGGCGGACGGCACCAGCAGGAACTCGCCGCTCGCCGGCGCACCGTCAGCAGTAAACAGGCGAGCGTGCACGCCGACCGGGTGGGCTGTGCTCGGACTCCCCATCGGCTGCGCCGCCCACGCCACGATGAACCCGCCGTCGGGGAACACCGCGACCTGCGGCGTCATCTGGGCGTCCAAGGTGCTGACGTTGACCTGGATCTCCGGCCCCAGAACCGGCGCGGCCGCAGCCATCCCTGGCAACAGAAAAGCGGCCAGCAAGGCCCAGGGTGAAAGGCGGTTCGGAATCCCCATGAGCGATACCCCCTAGAGCGTTCCGCGGGGGCGAGCGAAAGGCCACGCCGCCAGTTTCAACTATAACGTGGAAGGCCGCGAGCCACTCGGGTTGACACCTTACCCATGCGCGTGCGATTCTTGGGTTAAATGTCTACCCGAGAAGGAAAAGAACGACTCGAGCTGTTGCAGGGCACCCTCGACCTGCTGATCCTGCGCACGCTGATCTTTGGACCGCAGCACGGGCAAGGGATCGCGCGCGCCATTCAAGACACCTCCCAAAGCGAGCTGCTCGTCGCGCACGGCGCGCTCTACCCAGCGCTCCAGCGCCTCGAAGAGAGACGCTGGATCTCCGCCCGCTGGGGCACCTCCGACAGCAACCGCAAGGCGCGCTTCTACACCTTGACCGCGGCCGGCCGGACACAGCTGGTCGTCGAGACCAGCAAATGGCAACGGCTGACCAGAGCGATCGCGCTCGTCCTGGGGCCGGAGGCGCCGGAAAGGTAACGCCCGTGCTCCACCGCAGGCGGCAGCTCGAAGAGCCGCTCGCGCCTCCTGCAGGAACCTGGCATCGTCAGGTGGCTTACGCCTGGACTACGACCGCGGCGGCGCAGAGCCGCCTGGATGCGCTCGTCGTCGCCCTGCCGCAGCAATTCCCCGGCGACACTCCGCGCACCAGCGACTGGACGGTGCGCCTGACGCCTGCTGGCGCCTGCTGCCGCGCGCGGGAGCGCCTACACCAGTCCGGACACCTTCTCGAGGTCGATGTTGCCGCCCGACACCAGCGCGACGACCCGCTCGCCAGGGGAGACGCGGACCTTGCCGGCGAGGAGCGCCCCGGTGGCCGCGGCGCCGGAGGCCTCGACATAGAGCTTGGCCCGCGTCAGCAGCAGGCGCATCCCCTCCATGATCTCGGCCTCGGTGACGGTCACGATGTCGTCCACCGCCTCGCGGGCGATGGCCAGGGGCAGGGCGCCGACGAAAGGAGGCGTCATGCCGTCGGCCAGGGTCGCCGGCCGCGTCACCGGCACCGGCTTGCCGGCGGCCAGCGCCGGGCCCAGACCGGGGCCGGCCTCCAGCTCGACGGCGACCACGCGAGTCCGCGGTCGGCTCCCCTTGATGGCGGAGGTCACGCCGCCCAGCAGGCCGCCCCCGCCCACCGGCACCACCACCAGGTCGACGTCCGGCAGGTCCTCCAGGATCTCCAGGCCGGCCGTCCCCGAGCCGGCCAGCAGGACCGGATCGTCGAAAGGGTGGACGAAGGTCAGGCCGCGCGCCTCCCGCACCTCGTTCAGCTTGTCGAACAGTGTCGGCCGGTCGGGATGGAGCACGATCTCGGCGCCGTAGCCGCGCACCGCATCGATCTTCGACTGCGGCGCATCGGTCGGCATCACCACCACCGCCGAGCACCCCGCGACCCGCGCCGCCCAGGCAACGGCGGCAGCGTGGTTTCCGGCCGAAACCGTGACCAGGCCGCGCCCGCGCTCGTCGCCGGACAGCGACAGGACCCGGTTCAGCGCGCCCCGCGCCTTGAAAGACCCGGTCTTCTGAAAGCTCTCGCACTTGAGATACAGCCGCACCCCCACCCGCTCCCCCAGCTGCAGGCTGGAAAACAGAGGCGTGTGATGGATCGATCCAGCAATGCGGCTCGCCGCCGCCCGAATCTCGCTCAGGGGAATCATGCCGCGGATTCTAAAGGACCTCCACCGCCAAAAACACCACGCACCACCCGGAGCCGCGGAAGTCGCGCCCGCCCCCCGCTCCAGCTTTACCGGTGCAAGCCCCCTTGAGGATCTGTTCTGCTGCGGGCAGGCTGGTCTATACTCATGGTATAGACGTCAAGAAAGGAGGCTCATGACCACCACCGCAAAGTTGTTCAAGAACGGGCGCAGTCAGGCCATCCGCCTACCGCGTGAGTTCAGGTTCGAAGGAGACCGGGTACGAGTACGCCGCGCCGGGCGCGGCGTACTCGTCGAGCCGATCTTCAAGGACGTAGAAAAGTGGTTCGCGGAACTGGATGGCATGGCCGCCGAACCTTTCATGTCCGACGGACGGCGGCAGCCAACTTCTCCTCGGCGCGACGTTTTCCATGACGACGTACCTGCTTGATACGAACGCGTGCATCGCGCTGATCAACGGCACCGAGGCCAACGTCCGACGGCGATTTAGGCGCGTGGTGGCTCGGGAGAGCGTTGTCCTTCTGTCGTCGATCGTGGCCTTTGAGCTGTGGTATGGAGTCGCGAAGAGCCAGCGCAAGGATCAAAACCGGAAGCGACTCGCAGCATTCCTCGCCGGCCCGTTCGAGTGGACGATGTTCGACGATGATGACGCGGAAGCTGCTGGAATCGTTCGCGCAGAGCTCGAAGCCGCAGGAACACCGATCGGCGCCTATGACGTCCTCGTCGCGGGACAGGCCCGGCGACGTCGCGCGACCCTCGTGACCTCCAACGCGAAGGAGTTCACGCGAGTGCGTGGTCTGAAGTGGGAGGACTGGGCCGATTCAAGTCGGTAGCACGCCTCGATGAGCCTGAATTCGGACCGCGTCGTGTTCGGGCAGGGCTGATTGCCCCGACCGCGACGCGCCCTGCGGCGCGTGCGCGATCGCGGCTGGGGCGCGAGTGCGGTGTCCTGCCGCGCCGGAACGCTGGTGCGTCCGCCCGAGGTGCTGGCGCGGTTGCGGGAGGCGCTGGACGGCGGATGCTGCTCAAGGCGCACCCTGAGCGCCAGGTCCCATCACGCATTGCCATCTGGTGCGAACTTTCCTATCATCACGCATCATGCGAACAACCGTCGACATCGTCGATCCGGTCCTGGTGGAGGTACGGCGCGAGCAGGAGCGGCAAGGCAAGACCCTGGGCGAGGTGGTGTCGGAGCTTCTGGCCGAGGGGCTGGCGGCCCGCAGCCAGCGCAGCCAGGCCGCGCCCCCGCAGACGTTGCAGTGGGTTGCCAAGGATCTGAGGTGCCGGATCGACCTGCGCGACAAGGAAGCGCTGTGGACTCTGCTCGACCATGAGGCGCTTCACGAGCCGTGAGCTTCAGCGTCGATGTCAATGTGCTGATCTACGCCTCCGACAAAGGCAGCCCTCATCATGCGACCGCCCTCGCCTTCCTTGAGGAGCGGACCGCCGGGCGCGAGATCTTCTGCATCGCCTGGATGACCGCCATGTCGTATCTCCGGATCGTCACCCACCCGGGCGTCCTGGGCTCGCCTCTCCATCCCGAAGAGGCGCTCGCGAACCTCCGTACCCTCGCCAGACTGCCGCACGTGCACATGCTTTCCGAGGAGAAGGGTTTCCTGGATGCCTACAGCGAGGTCACGGGCGGCGAGCCGCTACGCGGCAGGCTCGTACCGGACGCCCACCTCGCCGCCATCCTCCTGCAGCACGACGTGCGCAGGCTCTACACGAACGACTCCGATTTCCGCCGCTTCTCCTTCCTCGACGTCCAGAACCCCTTCGCAGCCTGACCCGTTACCACTCAGCCGTCTGCCGCGCAACGCCGCTTTCACGTTGACGCCCCGACCGCGACGCGCCTTGCGGCGCGTGCGCGATCGCGGCCGGGGGGCGAGTGCAGTGTCTTGCCGCACCGGGAGGCTGGCTGGCGGTCGGCGTCACGCCGATCCAAGGATGGCGCCGTTGCGCGACACCACTACCTAAAGGGCTTTCAGTTGCGGCGATCCGCGTTGGCAAGTCGCTTTGCTGCAGCCTTTCCCGGCCCGAGCGCAGTCGCGCCGCCAGGCGCCGCGCCCAGTCGTCGTTTTGAGCGATCATTTCTAGCCGGCAAGCGGCAATCAGCGATCAGCCCTTCAGGGTCGTGGGGTCGATGCCGCGACGCTTCCAGAAGGCGCGGAAGTTCGCGTCTTCCCAGAGGTCTCTCTGCCGCTGCTCTTCTTCAATGGAGCGGTGCCGGTAGACGCCTGGGGGGAACCGCTTGGGGCAGGTGCGCTCGGCGAAGGACCAGACGCCGGCGATGGCGTGCAGAAGCTCGGGAGTTCCCGGCTCGTGCCAGAGGGAATCTTCCATCTCTTGCAGATCGCGGAACCTGCGGACGGGCATCCATCGTCTCCCAGGTTGCAGCGGCGGTTCAGTCAGCCGGCTTGGCGGTGGCCAGGGCGTGGAGCTCGGAGAGGGAGCGGATGATGCCGCCGCGGACGACCCAGCGGAGGCGGCGGAGGTTGGCGATGTCGGCTTCGGGGTCGGCGGCGACGACCAGGAGGTCGGCCAGCTTGCCTTTCTCCAGGGTGCCCAGGTCCTTGGCGCGGCCCATGGCGGTGGCGCTGCCGCGGGTGGCGGCGACCAGGACGACGCGCGGCGGCAGGCCGGCGCGCTGCATGGCCTCCATCTCGGCGTAGACGGAGACTCCGTGGAGGGTCAGCGGGTTGCCCGCGTCGGTGCCCATGGCGATGGGGATGCCGGCGCGGTAGACCTGCATCAGGTTGGCCGCCGCGACGCTTTCGCGGTCGGCGGTGCGCTTGGCGGAGGTGGCAAGCTGCGCGGCGGTGCGCGCGGCTGTAACCGCGGCGATGTCGGGCGAGGCGGTCTCGGCCACGCGGGCCAGGGTGTCGGGATCGACGCAGCCGTTGGGATCGTCGACCGCCGGGGGCTGGTGGCTGGCGGCGCTTTCGAACATGCGCTGGTAGCCGCGCCCGACGGTGAGGGTGGGGCAGTAGAGGGTGCCCTGGCGCTTGGCCAGGTCGAGAAACTCCGCGTCGACCGCCAGGTCCCAGACGCTGTGGACCAGCAGGTGGGCACCGGAGCGCAGGGCCGCCTTGGCTTCGGCCAGGCCGGTGGCGTGGACGATGAGCGGCAGGTGGCGGAGCTTCGCTTCGTCGCCGGCCGCGGCGACCAGCGGCTCCAGCTCGGGGATCGGCTTGCTGGGGATGAACCAGACCTTGACCGCGGCGGCGCCGGCGGTTGCCAGGTAGCGCACGCCCTCGCGCGCCGCGGCTTGGTCGTGCAGGAAGATGAACTGCCGCTCGGCCGGCAGGTTGAGCCAGTGTTCGAGGGTGGAGAGCAGCGGGCCGGCGGCGGCGACGCGCGGCACGGTGGGCTCGGTTTCGGACGATGCGGGCAGGGAGAGCGTCCACGGATAGCCGCCGACGTCAAAGACGGACGTCACGCCGGAGCACAGGTAGGTGCGGCCGAAACGCTCGGGGTGGCGGCGCAATCCGGCCTCCACCTGGTCGTACGGATGCTTGGCGCGCACGTCGATCGAATCCGGGCGGCCGTCCGCCCAGCCGGTCTGCGAAAAGTGCACGTGGGCATCGATGACGCCCGGCGTGATCCACGACCCGGACACGTCCAGGATGTTGGTGTCATACGGGATGGGGCAGGCGGAGCGCGCACCGGCGCACTCGATCTTGCCGTCCTTGATCAGCACCACGGCATCCTTGACGGGCGGCGCGCCGGTGCCGTCGAGCAGGGTGCCGCCGACCAGCGCGCGCGGCGGCGGCGAGGTGCCCGGCGGCTCCTGGAAGGCGGTGGTGACGGTGATCTTCCAGCCGGCGGCGGTCTTGACGAACAGGCGCTCCGACAGCCCCGCCACCTCCTGCGCGCCGTAGCGCACGCGGTAGCGGTAGGTGCCGTAGACCAGGCCGGGACGCAGCGCCACCAGGTGCAGGTCGCTGGCGTCGATGTGGTCGGGCCACCCCGAGCCGATGCCGGCGGCGAGCCCGGCGCGCCCCAGCTCGAAGCCGTCGGGGCCGGTGCGCGGCAGGTCGGCGGAATCCAGATAGCAATCCAGGTAGGCCTTGGCGTCGCGGTCCCGGATGGCCTGCAGGTTGGCCTGGAACACCACCCGTGCCTCCGCCACCTCGGAAGGCACCGATGCCGGCGCGGCAGGGGGCGGCGCGGTGGGCGCGGCAGGGACCTGGCCGGCGACGGCCAGCAGGCACGACAGCACCGACAGCGACACCAGCGGCAGACGCGCCTTCATCGCAGCCTCCTCTTCTCGGGTTGCTCGCTGCCGCACCATAGCGGGCAACTGCCGCCCGGCGCAAGCCGGCCCGTCCCCCTGGCTGCAAGCGGTGACGGGCCGGCGGGGGAGGGTGCCCGCTCAATAGCGGTCGTGATGGCGGACCCAGGCCATGCCGTGGCGCAGGCCGGCTTCGTCGCGGCCCTTGGGCACCAGGTCGAGGTAGTTGTAGGCGCCGATCAGGATGTCGAGGCCGCGGGCGTACGTCGAATAGGTGTGGAAGATGGCGCCGTCCTGATCGCGGGCGAATACGCTCAGGCCGGGCGCTTCGTCGCCGGCAAAGCCGGACGGCTCGTAGTTGTAGAGGACCTTCCCGTTCCCCTGAGCGCGGTCCTCGGGCGTGAAGGAGACGTGGAAGTCGTGGTTGAAGCTGTTGCCGGCGGACGAAACCCACTTGAACCGCCAGCCCATGCGCTGCCGGAAGGCTTCGATCTGGGGCAGCGGGGCGTGCGACACGACGGCCAGGGTGACGTCGCGCTGCGCCAGGTGCACGACGCTGCCGTCGATGTGATCGGCGATCAGCGAGCAGCTGGGGCAGCCCTGCTCCCATCCGGCGCCGAACATGAAGTGATAGATCACCAGCTGGCTGTTGCCGGCGAACAGGTCGGCCAGGGTCTGCTTGCCATCCGGGCCGTCGAAGACGTAGGGCGTTTCGACGCGCACCCAGGGCAGCGTCCGGCGCGCGGCGCTCAGGTCGTCGCGCTGGCGCGTGAAGAGCTTCTCCTTGGCCAGCAGGTCCTTGCGGGCGGCCAGCCATTCGGCGTGCGAAACCACCGGGGGATGTTCGATCTGCTGCTCGGGCATTGACGATCTCCTCGATGTTGGTGTGGCGGCTACGACGACGACGAGGGCCGCTGCGGTTCCTGGCCGCTGTCCGTCGCGGGGGAGCCGCCGGCGGCGCGGGCCATGCCCCGCTGGTGCCGCGGTCTGCGCAGGGCGCGCGCGGTCCAGCCGCCCGCCGCGGCTGCCGATGCGGCCGAAGCCAGGCCGGAAACGATCCACGCCGCATTGGCGAAGCATGCTGGGCACATGGTTCCTCCTCGCGATCGGCTGGGCGGTAACGGGGCAGCGGCAGCTCAAGCCGGCGCTTGCGACGCCTCGGCCGCGCGGCGGGTGGCGTCCAGGATGTGGGTCCAGCCCTTGGTCACGCCCTGCTTGAAGTTGGCTGGCATGAACCCGAAGGCGGTATGGCGAAAGGTGATCAGGGTGCCGCCGTCGACTTCGGACAGGCGGTACTGGACGTTCGAGATCACCGCGGAGGACATCGCGAGCGGCCCCGTCATCTCCAGCAGCGTCGGGCGTTTGATGGCCTGCACGACGCCCCAGAAGTGACCGTTGTCGTCGCCCAGGTCGCGGTACCACCTGCCGCCGGGACGCGCTTCGAGCTTCATCGACAGCGACTTGCCCTCCAGGGTTTCGAAGCCGGGGCCGACCTGCTCCAGGAGCGCCGCAAAGGTCGTTTCGAGCGAGGCGCGGACGTGGCTTTCCAGGGTGATCTCGAGGGTCAGGTCTTCCGTGATGGACGGACTGGCGATCATGGTTTCTCCTTTGTGTTGGGTTCGTCTGACGTGGGTTCAAGCCGGACGGGCGGCGGCCCGTCGGGGCTCATCCGTTCGGCGGTTTCCTTGATCCTGTCCAGTTGATGCCGCCAGAAGCGCTCGAACTGCCCCGCCCATTCGTGCAGCGGGCGGATCGCCTCGCCGTTGACCCGGTACAGCATCCGGCGGCCGTCGCGGCGCACGCGCACCAGCCCCACGTCGCGCAGCACCCGCAGGTGCTTGGACACGGACGGTTGATCGGTGCCCAGCGCGGCCACGATGTCGCCCACCTGGCGCTCCGACAGCGCCAGGAAGGCCAGGATCTGGCGCCGCCGCGGTTCGGCGACGGCGTTCCAGGCATCCGAAGTGGTAGCGGCTCGCGGCATGGTCCCCATTATACATGCCTATATGGGAATGTATAGAGGGGGGCGTGCTCCGGGCGCGCCAGGCGCGCCGCCGGCCTTGCCCTGGCGCGCCGCCTCAGTCGTCGGCCGGCGCGCCGTCCTTGATCACGAAGCGGGCGTCCAGGCGTGCCACCTCGGAGGCCAGCCCGGCCAGCTTGACCGAGCGCAGGACCTCCTCGAAGTCCTTGTAGGCCGCCGGCGCCTCGTCGATCGGGTAGACGCGGGTGTTGGTCAGGATGTCGCGCTCGGCGAACGAGCGGTCGACCTCCCGCTGGTCGAGCTGGCGGGCAGCCTGCTTGCGGCCGAGCGCGCGGCCGGCGCCGTGATTGACGCTGAAGCGGGCCAGCGCCGCCCCCGGATCGGCCACCATCACCGCCGAACCGGCCTGCGGGTTGCCCGGCAGCAGGATCGGATGGCCGATGGCCGCGAACGGCGTGCCCGCCAACTCCGGGTGGCCGCCCGGAAAGGCGCGCGTGGCGCCCTTGCGGTGCACCCACATGGGCTTGCCAAGGACGCTTTCGCGCCGCGCGATGTTGTGGCTGATGAAGTACACCAGCCGCCCGGTGACGCCGGGAAAGACCACGCCGAAGGCCTCCAGCACCAGGGCATTGATCAGCAGGTGGTTGACGGTGGCGAAGTTGGCCCCCAGCGCCATGTCGTCCAGGTAGCGATCCGCCTCGGGCGTGCCGAGCGGCGCATAGACCAGCTCGCGGTCGCCCGCCGGCAGCGGCAGGTGCCAGCGCTCGAACTGTTCGCGCAGCACGCGAAACTGCCGCTGCGCCAGGTCGTGGCCGAAGCCGCGCGAGCCGCAGTGCGACAGAAACGCGACCTGGCCGTCGCGCAGGCCGAACGCCTCGGCGGCCCGCGCCGCACGCTCGCCGCCGCCCACCTTGACCACTTCGCACTCACCGAAGTGGTTGCCGCCGCCATAAGAGCCCAGCTGCTGCATCTTTTCGCCGAACTTGGCGAAGCCGCCGTCGGACCGCAGCTGGTCCAACCGGGCGCGCAGGGTGTCGGCGGTGCCGTCGTGCCCCAGGTGGTGCCAATCCTCGCAGCGCTCCGCCCATTCGACGGGAATGCCGAGCGCGGTGCACACCGCCGCCGCGGCGCCCTCGGTCGCCACCGCCCGCCCCAGCTCCTCGTCGACGCGGCGCGCCTTGCGCACGCTGCGCTGGCCCTTGCCGGCGCCGGTCGGCACGCGCTGACCGATCTCGTTGATCAGCGCCCGCCGCAGCCGCGGATCGGCGATCGCGTCGGCCGGCAGATCGAGCTGCAGCAAGCTCATCGAGCACTTGATGTCGACCCCCACCGGGCCGGGATAGATGTGCGTCGGCGACGTCAGCACGCAGCCGACCGGCGCCCCGTAGCCGCGGTGCGCGTCGGGATTGAGCACCAGCTCGGCGACCCCCGGCGCGCTGCGGGCGTTGATCGCCTGCTGCAGACACACCTGGTCCAGCCCATCGCGGATCGGCGCCGTGCCGATGACCTGGATGGGAGCCAGCCGGCCATCCTGGACCGGCAGGATGGCAGTCGCTTCGCCGGTGGGGATGAGCGGCGGGACAGGGGTTTCATGGATCACGGTACAGCCCTCCCAAAAACCTTTCGCAACTTGCGAAGACGCGGCACCAGGCGCGGTGGCCCGCATTCTACGGCACCCGGCCGCTGCCGCTCTCGCCGGCACGGCCGCACCGCGGCCTTCGGCCGCGTCACCCGCCAACCTGGAGTTGCGCTTGCCTGGACCGCCGGCCGGGCGGCGGGTACACTGCTGCAGGTCAAGCGGGCACAACGGAGCGACGGTGGCGCCGGCGGGGAAGCGCCAGCGCCGGCCGGGCGCGAACGGAAAGGCGACGATGGCCGACGACACGCAGGCGATTTCGCGCCGGGCTCTCCTGGGCGGTCTGGCCGCCGCCACGACCACTGCGGCGGCCGCGGCGGCGGCTGGCTTTGCGCTGGCTCCGGCCGGCGCCGGTGGCGGCCCCGGCGGCGGCGGAGCGGTTGGTGCAGCTGGGGCAGTTGGGGCAGCTGGGGCGGCGGCTTCGCAGACCACCGGCGCGACAAAAGATGAGAGCGCGCCGCGCGCCGCCGGCACGCCCGCGCCGCGGGTTGCGGTCGTCGGGGCCGGCGCCTTTGGCGCGTTTACCGCTCTCTCGCTGCGCCGGCTGGGGGCGCAGGTGACGCTGGTCGACGCGTGGGGACCGGGCAACGCGCGCGCCAGCTCGGGCGGTGAGACGCGCGTCCTGCGCGGCGTCTACGCCGACCGCATCTACGTCGAGCTGGCGGCGCGCGCCTTTGCCGCCTGGGACCAACTGGAGCGCCAGACCGGCCGCACGTTCTTCCACCCGACCGGCGCCATCTGGCTGGTTGCCGACGATTCGGACTTCGTCGCCAAGGCGGCGGAAAACCTGCGTGCCGTCGGCTTCCCCTATGCGCACCTGGATACCGCCGAAGCGGCGCGCCGCTATCCGCAGATCGCCTTTGCCGGCGTGCGCTGGGTGCTGCGCGAGGAGCGCGCCGGCTACCTGATGGCGCGCGAGGCCTGCGCCGCGGCGGCGGCGGCGCTGGTCGCAGAGGGCGGGGAGTACCGCCTGGCGAAGGTCGAACCCGGCCAGGTCGCGGCGCAGCGCATGGCGCCGCTGCGGCTGAGCGATGGCTCGACCCTGGCGGCCGACGCTTACGTCTTTGCGTGCGGCCCCTGGCTGGGCAGCCTGTTTCCCGGCATGCTGGGCAGCCGCATCGCGCCCACCCGCCAGGAGGTGTTCTATTTTGGCGTGCCGGCGGGCGACGCGCGCTTCGAGCCGCCGGCGATGCCGGTGTGGGTCGAGGTCGGGGAGCGCCTGTTCTACGGCATCCCCGGCAACGAGCGGCGCGGCTTCAAGGTCGCCGACGACACGCGCGGGCCGGCGTTCGACCCGACCAACGGCGAGCGCCTGGCCGGCGGCGAGGCGCTGGACCGCGCCCGGGCCCTGCTGGCGCGCCGGTTCCCGGCGCTGACCCACGCCCCGGTCGTCGAGTCGCGGGTCTGCCAATACGAAAACACCCCCGACCACAACTTCATCCTGGACCGCCATCCGGGCGCCGCCAACGTCTGGCTGGTCGGCGGCGGCTCGGGGCACGGCTTCAAGTTCGCGCCCGCCTGGGGCCGGCAGGTCGCGGAGACGGTGCTCGGCCGGCGTCCGCTCGAACCGTTCTTCACCCTGCCGCGCCTGCAAGGGCTGGCCTGGAGCCCGCGCGACCTGCGCGGCGCCCGCACCGCCGGACCGGTGGGCGGGTCGGCCGCGCCAGGAGGGGCGCCGCCGTCGTCCACGGACGGCCAGACGTGAGCCGCACGCGCCGCCACGGTCGCCGCGGCGCGATCGCGACGTTCCCAGCCGCGGCGCTGGCGACGCTCCCGGCCGTGGCGCTTGCCGCGCTCCCAGCCCTGGCGCTGGTCACGCTCCCAGGCGTAGCGCCGGCCGCGCTCGCGGCCAGCCCGCCGGGCGTCGCGGCGCCGGCGGCGTCCGCGGCACCGTCGCCGGTGCCTGCGCCAGCCCTGGCGCCGGATACGGCCAAGGCCGACGGCGAAGCCTGGTGGGCGCACGTGCGCTACCTGGCCGACGACCAGCTGGAGGGCCGCTTCACCGGCAGCGCCGGCTACCGCAAGGCTGCCGACTACGTGGCCGCGCGCTTCAAGGAATACGGCCTGGCGCCGGCCGGCACCGACGGCTACATGCAGCCGGTGGAGTTCGAGGAGGTGAAGATCATCTCGATGCGGTCCGGCGCCACCCTGGTGCGCGGCGGCAAGGAGACGCCGCTTTCCTTGGGGCGCGACTTCGTGCTCAGCGCGCGCGGCGCGCAGCCGGGGACGTTCGAGGCGCCGCTGGTCTTCGCCGGCTACGGGCTGCACCTGCCGGACGCCGGTTACGACGACCTGGCCGGTCTGGATCTGCGCGGCAAGGTGGTGGTGTACCTCAACAGCGGGCCGGCCGGCATCTCCGAAGAGCTGAAGGCGCATGCCCACGCCTCCGAGCAGCTGGCGCGCGAGCTGGAGCAGGCGGGAGCGGTGGGGTTGATCAGCGTGCCCAACCCGCGGGCGATGGACCGCAAGTGGGAAAGTTTTTCGGCCGTGGCGGCGCAGCCCACCCTGCGCCTGGCGGACCCCGCGCTGCAGGAAACGCAGGGGCCGTTCCTCAAGGCCACCTTCAATCCGGCGCAGGCCGACAAGCTGTTCGACGGCTCCGGGCACCGCTTCGACGACGTGCTGGCGCTGGCCGACGCCCACCAGCCCCTGCCGCGCTTCGCCCTGGCCGTCGTGCTGCGCGCCCACCTGACCACGACCGGCCTCCGCTTCGCCTCGGACAACGTGGCGGGCCTGCTGCGCGGCGCCGATCCGGCGCTCGGCCGCCAGGTGGTGGTGGTGTCGGCCCATCTGGATCACCTGGGCTTCAACCCCGCCCTTTCCGGTCACCACGTCTTCAACGGCGCCATGGACAACGCCTCCGGGGTGGCGTCGATCCTGGAGATCGCCCGCCGCCTGGCCGCGGCGCCGGCGGCGGAGCGCCCGCGCCGGTCGATCCTGTTTCTGGCGATCTGCGGCGAAGAAGAAGGGCTCCTGGGCTCGCGCTACTTCGCGCAACGGCCGACGGTGCCGCGCGCCGACCTGGTGGCCGATCTCAACCTGGACATGTTCCTGCCGCTCTTCGCGTTGCGCTCGCTGGTCGTCGAAGGGCTGGACGAATCGTCCCTGGGCGACGACGCGCGCGCGGTGGGCGCCGCGGCGGGAGTCGAGGTGGGCCCCGACCCCGCGCCCGACCGCGCCATCTTCGTGCGCAGCGACCAGTACAGCTTCATCCGCGCCGGCGTTCCCGCCATCATGCTGATGTTCGGCGCCAAACCCGGCAGCCGCGAAGCGAAGACCGCCGAAAAGTGGTTCGACACCCGCTATCACGCGGTGTCCGACGACGTCCGGCAACCGGTCGACCTGGCTGCCGCGGCGCAGTTCAACCAGCTGATGACCCAGCTGGTGCGGCACATCGCCGCCGACGCCCAGCGGCCCGCCTGGAAGGACACCAGCTACTTCAAGCACCTGGCGCCGCCCGCGGTACCTGCGCCGCCCGCCGCGCCCGCGCCGCCCTGATCCGCTCAGCCGGCGCCGACCGCGCGGCGGATCTGCCGCGCGGCGCGCAGTCCGCTGGTCAGGGCGCCTTCGACGGTGCCGGTGTGGCCGGTGGTGTCGGTGGCCTCGCCGGCAAAGAAGAGCGTGCCGTCGACCGGCCGCGACAGGCTGCGCGCGGCACCGGCGCCGCCGACGCGGGCGTAGCTGTAAGCGCCGCGGGAATACATGTCCTGCTCCCAGTCGTGCATCCAGGTCGCCGCCAGGCGCGACGTGACGGCGCGCCGCGGCAGGCCGAGCGCCGCCGCCAGCTCCGCGACGGCCGTGGACTTGACGGCGCCGGGGCCCCGCCGGGCGATGGCTGCCGCCCTGGGGCCGCCGCACCAGGCGACCGCCAGCGGCCACAGCACGGGATAGGCGGTCCACCAGACGCCGAACGTCGGCCCGCCCAGGCTCCAGAAACCGATCCGCGCCGTCAGCTCCGCCGTGTGTCCCACCGCGCCGGCCGTCCACGGAAACTCCCGGAACCAGCAGGCGAGGCGCGCCACCGACCCCATCGCCACCCCGCCGAGGGCGCGCCGGACGCGCGGCGGCTCCGGGTCCAGGCGAAGGCCGCCGGGCTCCGCCGGGCCGGCCGCCAGCACGCCGGCGGAGACAGTGATCAGGACCGCCCGCGCCGCGAAGCGCTCGCCGCCGCCATCGCCACCGCCGCCGCTGGCGCCACGACCGCCGCCGTCACCGGCGCCGGCGCCGCCGCCGTCGTCTCGCCTGGCGGCCAGCTGGACCTGCCCCCGGCGCCATTCGATCGCCGTCACCGCGGTCCGCAGCCGGAGATCCGCTCCCAGCTCCGCCGCCAGCCAGCGCGGCAGCTGGTCGTAGCCGCCGTGCACCCGCGCCATCTGGCTGGCCGCGGCCCCCATCTGCGCCTCGTATTGGGGCGCCAGCGAGCGCACGCTGATCTGGTCCGCATCGGCGGCGTGGTAGCCCTCGACGAAGCCGCGCGCGGCGCGCCGGTCGGCGGCCGACGCGAGCTTGCCGAGGTGGGCCAGGTAGCTGTCGAACGAGCGGTCCGGCGCCGCCGGGTCGATGTGCCCCAGGATGCGGTCGATGGGGCTCCACCTCTCCGTCCCCGACAGGTGCCCGCGGCGCGCCCGCCAATGTTCGCCGGCGATGTCGATCGTGGCGATCCCCGCCTCGGCAAGCAGGCGATGGGTGACCGGTGCGGCGCCGTGGACGAACTCCGCGCCCAGCTCGACCGGCAACGGGATGCGCGGGTCGTGCACCGTGAGGATGCGGCCGCCGACGCGGTCGCGCGCTTCGAGCACTAACACCCGCAGGCCGTGGCGGCGCAGCTCGCGGGCGGCAGCCAGACCCGCCACGCCGGCGCCCACCACCGCCACGTCCGCTCGCTCCATGCTCCTCCCTGCTGCCATGCCCGTGCCGCCCGGCGTCCGACCGATCACGCCGCCGGCGGCGGGGATTGCGGCGAGTCTTCGCCCGGCGGGCGCGGCATCAGCCGCTCGATGACCACATAGGTGACCGTGTCCCAGGAGTTGTGGATGCCGATGACCAGCAGCGCGAGCGTCGCCGCGGCGATCGTGAACAGCGCCCCGATGGGGTGTGCGACCAGCAGCAGCCCGCCGGCCAGCAGCAGCGCGTGCGCCACGAGCGGGATGGCGATGTGCCACAGCCAGTCCTCGACGACCAGGCGATAGTCGCGCTGGCGGATGGCGCGGCGGGTCACCAGGCCGGCGTACACCGTTCCACCCGCGCCGAACAGCACGATCGTCATGGCGACCCCGAAAAGCCCGCCCCAGGGTGCGCACATCACGGCGGCAAGCAGCAGCACGGTGCTGAAATACACGATCGTCGGCGTCGCGAACGCATCGATCCCGGTCGACGAGTTCCCCAGCCGCATCTGCGCGAACAGCGCGATGACGACAAACTGCAGCGCCGTCAGCGCCGCCGCCGCGGAGCCGGCGATGACGTAAAAGTTCGCCCAGTGGAGGAGGATGGGCGGCGTTGCGATGGCTCCGTACATGGCGTCCTCCAAGAGATCCGCACCCGCCTCTGCATCGACGCCAGGGCGGGCGCAGGCAGGATCAGGACCAGCCGTCTGCGGCCGTTGCCGCATTCTAGCGCGCACCTGCGGGCCGCGGCCGCCGGTGCGGGTGGAGAAGTGACATAATTGGCGCGACGTTCCGGCGCCGGCGCAGGTGCCGCCGCTGCCGCCTGTTCACGCCCCCGCTGACATGGCCCGTCCCACCGTGATCTGCCTCACGCCGGTCCGCAACGAGGCGTGGATTCTGGAACGCTTTCTCCACTGCGCCAGCCGCTGGGCAGACCACATCCTGCTGGCTGACGACCGATCGGTCGACGCGTCGCAGGCGATCGCCCGCCGGTTCCCCAAGGTGCGGTGGATCGCGCCCGCCGTCCCGATGAGCGACGAAGGCGCGCGCCGCGGCCTGCTGCTCGACGCGGCGCGGCAGATCGCGGCGCCGCGGCTGTTGCTCGCCTTGGACGCGGACGAAGTGTTGAGCGCCGGCTCCTGGGACACGGCGGAGTGGGCGGCGATGCTCGCCGCCGCGCCGGGGACGGGCTTTCGCTTCCGCATGCGCAACCTGCGCCCCGGCCTCCAAAGTTGCTGGGACGAGCCGTGCGAAGGGCTCTGGGCGTTTCGCGACGACGGCAGCGCTTTCCACGGCGAGGTGCTGCACAGCCGCCGGCTGCCCCTGCCGGCTCCCGACGCGGTGGTGATGCTGGCCGACGTCCAGGTGCTGCACTACCAGTACACCGATTGGGCCAGGATGCGTTCCAAACACCGCTGGTACCTGTGCCTGGAGCGGCTGCTGCGGCCGGAGCGCCGGCCGCTCCAGGTGTACCGGCAATACCACCACATGGACGCCGTGCCGCGCGGTGCGATGCGGGCGGTGCGGCAGGAGTGGCTTGCCGGCTACGAAGATCTCGGCATCGACATGCGGCAAGCCCAAGGTGCGCCGCCGTACTGGTTCGACCGCGAAGTGGTGGCGATGATCGATCGTCACGGCGCCGGCCACTTCCGCCGCCAGGCCATCTGGGAAACCGATTGGGCGACGCTGGCGCGGCGCGACGGATACGATGCGCCGGAGCGCTTTCGCGATCCGCGCACGCGCCGCGAAAAAGCGATCCATTCCTGGTTGCGCCTCACCCAGCGCCGCTCCCGCCAGCCCCTCGTGCGCTGGCTCGACGGCCTCTTGCAGCGGCAGGGGTGGTGACCGGGTGATGCCGCCACCGGCGCCGCCGCCGCCGCTCACCACCCTCGATCGCTTGCCGGCGCCGCCGCCCGGCCGCGCGGGCTGGCCGTGGACCGAGGCGCCGCCGCCGCTGCCGCCGCGGCGCGCCGGCGGCTCGCCCTGGCCGCGCATCAGCATCGTCACCTGTTCGCACAACCAAGCCGATTTCCTTGAGGAGACCCTGCGATCGGTCCTGCTGCAGGGCTATCCGAACCTCGAATACATCGTCATCGACGGCGGCAGCAGCGACCATTCGCTCGCGATCGTCGAGCGCTACGCGCCCTGGCTCGCCCGCTGGGAGGCGCAGCAGGACCGCGGCCAGGCGGGGGCGCTCAACAGCGGCTTTGAGCATGCCACCGGCGACATCCTCGCCTACCTGAGCTCCGACGACACCTACCTGCCCGGCGCCCTGGAGCGCGCCGCCCGCGAGGTCGACGAGCGGCGCCATCGCCACCTGGTGGTCGGCCGCTGCCTCTACGTCGACGCCGCCGGGGCGTCCTTGGGCAACGAGCACCCCAGCCGCGCCGTCAGCCACCGCCGCCTGCTGGCCATCTGGAAGGGGCACAGCGTGCCGCAGCCGGCCGCCTTCTGGAGTCGCGCCGCCTGGCAGGAGGGCGGCCCGCTGGTCGAAGACGCCGGCATGCGCTGGATCGACTACGGGCTCTTCTGCCGCATCACGCGCCGCTACCGCCTGCACGCCGTCGATCAGCTCCTGGCCACCTATCGCCTCCATCCCACCTCCATCACCGTCTCCACCGGCCCCGCCGCCGCCCGTCCCCAGATCCTCCAAGTCAGCCGCTGCTATTGGGGTCCGCCCTGGACGCCGCGCCACCTCCTGCTCGCTGCCTCGCTCGCCGTCCACCGCTGCGATCGCCTGGGCCGCGGCCGCGCCATCCTCCGCCGCGCCTTGGCCGAGCGCGCCCAGGGCCACAACCCCAGCGCCCGCCGGCTCACCGCGCTGGCGGCCCTGGTCGTCCCCGACGTGGTGTGCCGGCTGGCGGTCGAGCGCCGCCAGGCCGACGGCCGGCCGCATCCCATCGCGTCCGCGCTCGGCCGCCTGCTGGGCCAGCGCCCCGCCCCGTTCAGCCATTCGACCGACCCCTGGCCCGACCGCTGGGTCGGCCCTCACCTCCACCTCGACCTGCCGGCCGCTGGAGGCGAGCGACGCCTGCGCATCCTGGGCACCGCCGTCCGCTCCTACCTGGGCGCCCCGCTCACCTTGGAAGCACGCATCGACGGCCGCCCCGCCGGCGCCGCGACCATCGAGCGCGAAGGCCCCTTCGCCGTCGACCTGCCGCTGACCCCCGCCGCCGCGCCAGGCCGCCGCCACGTCGAGATCCAGGCCACCCCCCACTTCATCCCCGACACCATCCTCGGCAACAGCGACCAACGCCCCCTCTGCTGGCTGGTCCAATCCGTCACCCTGCAACCCTGACCCATAGCACGGCTGATCGATCAACGGCTGGGCTCTGGCGCCTCGGTTGGAGCTTCGGTCTTCTGCAGATCCGGGCCATCGAGCCCCGCCAGGGCCTGCCGAAGCTGTTCCAGGCTCTGTGCCACCTGGTAGCCGAAGCCCTCGTCCTCTCCCAGCTGAGGAGCGGCGGCGAGGACCGCAGGGACGCTCGTGTCATAGGCGTGCCGGACCAGAGCAGACCACAGCCTCGGCTTTCCCTCCTCGAGATCCTCGAAGGTCTTCCAGACGCGGGAGAGCTCTTGATGCCAGTATGCCTTGAAGCCCGAGGCAGTGAAGACGCTGTTCTCCAGATAATCCACCAGAGCTCGGAGATCTTCCTGAATCTCGGCCAGGATTGATGCGAAATCGGCGGCTGGGCCGGACGGGCGGGCCAAGTCCTCCCTCGGTTGTGGTGCAGGCTCAGGTTCCGGCGTGGCGGGCTTCGAGGTCCCCGGCACCTCGATCTTTCGAAAGGTCACGCCCGAGAAAGCCGGCGGTGACGCATGCCTCGATGCGCTCCCGGCTTCGCTCGCAGAGAGCGGTGGTGGCGGGGGCGCGCTGAGAGGGCGCCAGCTACCATAGTCCAGGAAATGTTCCAGATCCTTGTGGGCGGGATCGACACCCTCGTAGAACTCCGCCAAAGCTTTGATGTCCGGCGCCCTTTCCTTGAGGCTGACCCGCCGGTCCGGAACTCCCCGCGGAGCTGTCAAGAAGATCTCGGCTGCAGGCCGGGCAAAGCGGAGGAATAGAGTTGAAACGCCATGCTCGATGCGAGGCTCGATCGGGCCAAGATCCTTGTCAAGCGCTTCTTCGATGCCCTTGATGCCCCAGAGAAGCTCTACCATTTTGCTCGTCAGCTCGCCGATGGACCGGTTGAGGTCCGCGGCCAGGTCCCGGCCGATGCCGTCGATGTGCTTCACGGCCTCCTGGTGGACCACCTTCCTGATCGCGATGTGAGCCGAGACGGGCAGGAATCTGCCATCGCCCGTGCGTCCATGGACCTTGTAGAGCTCCTGAATCTTATCTGGTGACGCAGATGGCAGAGCTGCTTCAAAGCCGTGGACGAGGTCCCGGTAGCGGCCACGGAATCTCGTCAGCTCCGGGTTGTCGGACGGTTCCGCATCGACTTCTCGTCCGACCTTGGGCATTACTTTAGAATCGTAAAAGTCGCCCAGGTCCTTGCGGATTCTCGTCCACTCCTGGGTCCACCAGGCGTTGAAGGCGATCTCGAACCGGCGGTCTCCGTCTTCCTGATAGTTGCCAGAAAATTCGGGGAACCTCTCTTCGAGTTGGTTGACCAGGTCACGGGCGACCCGGCGAAGGTCCGCCAGAATCCTGTCACAGCGGCGGGCGAGAAGACTGGAGCGTTCGCCGTCGATATATGCCTGCACAGCGCGCTTGAGCTCGTCTATCCCATCGCCGACGCCGAGCTGGGCGAGGCGGGCCACGATGTTGGGCCCGTAGCGCATCACCTCTTCGCGTCCGGCGCCATTGCGGAAGAGGAGCGCGGGAGGGCAGACAGGCAGGACGCGGTCCGGTGGTATCCCTCGCCACTCGCGCCGGGCGCTTTCGAGAAGCTCGCGGAAATGCTGAACATCTTCGGCGGTGTCGATGCGCGTCAACACCACAAAAGTCTTACCTGCGGCCTTGACCGCCGGATCCTCGATGTCCGCAAAGCGGAGCATGCGCACCTCGGTCCCTTCGCGGTTGGGAGAGCGGAAGTCCTTGGCATAGAGGATGGCGTCGCACTCAGCAATCTTCTGCTGCGCTTGTTGCTTGTGCATTTCAAGGGGAGAATTGAATCCAGGTACGTCATGAAAAACCAGGTCGCGGGCGGCGCGCAGCGCCGTTGTGCGCAGAATGATGCGCCGCACGGCCCGTGCATAGGCGGGATCCGTGATGACCCGCGTGAGATCCTGGCGGATCTCCCGGATATCCAGAAACGATCGCTTTTCGGGAGAACGGCCCAGGAGAGGGCGGATCTGCGCTTCCAGCCCCCTGGTTTCTTCAAGGTCATTGTCCAGGTCTCGGAAGTCCTGCCCCTCCTGGCGTTGCGCAGCGGCGAGAGATGCATGAGCCTTGCGCTTCTGGTCGAGCTCCTCGGCAAACTCCTCGGGTGTGCGATATTCGATTTCATAGCTCTGATCCCGCTCGCTGGGAGCGGACCAGATCTCGGTCGGAGTATAGGTGCACCGCTCATCCCGCGATGGGAGGATCTCGGCACCCAACCAGGCATTGATGAGAGCGCTTTTCCCGGCCTTTTCGAGACCGAGGACCGCCACATGGAACTGATTGTCGCGGAGCTTCTTGAGCTGACGGGCCAGCTGGGGCGCCAATTGGTCAAGCTTCTGACCGATCTTGGCCGTCAGGTTGGCAGCCTGCTGGCTCTGCAGGTCCCGCGCACGGGAGAGTACCGCATCCGCAAGCTGCATCCTTGTCAGGTAGTGAGCACGGAAGGTTTCCCAACTCATCGTTTGTTCTCCGCTTCTCAGGATTTCAACAGGATGAGGAGTATGACAATGGCAGCCAGGACAAGGAACGTCCACACCAACACCGTGAAGCCGGAAGGTCCGGCCCCAACCCGCGGCTGCGCAGGAGCGACCGGTGACAGAGCCGGTGGTGGATGCAGGGGCGCTGGGGTTGTCCTTGTCGCAGCTCCAGTCTTTGGAGTAGGCGGCGGTGGCGCCGGCTTCAGGCTCCTGATGTGGCTACGGACCAGATTCCAGGAATCTGCGGCAGGAATCCTGGCTACGAGATCGCCAAGCGAGGCCCGTAACAGACCAATGGGCGGACAGGTCGCAAGCGAGGCCGAGCGCCACGTCTGACGAAATACGTCCCAAAAGGTCGGTGCGAAGCCGCGCAGCCATCTCTCGGCCTCCCGGAAGCGCTCGCCTGCTTCCTGGGAACCATGGTCGTCGCCAAAGAACCCGCTCTCTCCCGTCATTGCAGCGAGGGGAGGGTTGGCCAGAAGGAGGATTTCCGCCGCGAGGATCGCTGCGGCGTAGCGATCTCCTTCCCTGCAGGCGACGCGATTGTCTCTCGGGTGTGTATAACCGGGAGTGCCGCGGCTGTCTCCAGGCGGTGTTCCCGGAAAGTACACGTCCTCCAGATCGATGACTTGGATTTTGCGAGCCGCGAGCTCGATGACGACGTTGCCTCCGGCGATGTCGGTATGAGTGGCGCAGAGACCTTCGATTGAGCAGACCACGTCGAGAAAATGTGCGCATAGATGGATCGCCGCGGGGGCCTCGAGGTGCTTCCCCTCGGTCGCAGCTTCTAGAATCTCATTCCAGGTTTGTCCCCCGATCCAGGGCATGAGCATCGCGTAGCTCAGCTGGTCCCAGAGCCTTGTGGCTGGATCGGAGGGCAGGATCACACGACGGTTGGCTGCCCGCAGGCCGTCGAGCTGGTAGAGCGGCTCCAGACGGCGTGCAATGTGCGCGAGCTCGGGCGACCGGCACCCAGGCCGGAAGACCTTGAGCGCCCAGTCCTGGCCAGTCAGGCTCCGCAGCTTGTAGATCGTCGCCCGGCCGCCGACGTCGCTCGCGTGCACCATCCTGAATGTGCCCCTCTCGAAGCTGCGGAAGAAAAAGGATTCGCCGAACAGCGCGATCTCCTGATCCGGTTGGGGCTTGAACACTGTCGCGGCGGTTGCGTCAGGGCTGTCCCTGGCGAATGTCGATCTTGTAGAATCCACGATTCTCCCCAGGTCCCGGGTAATTCCGGCTGCGACCGCGGAACGTGTAGGTCTGCTTCGTTAGGACGGAGCCATCTTGGCTGAGCGCTCGGATCTCCATTTCGAGAGCATCGATCTTTTGGATAGTCGGGAAGTCGTTCCCCGGCGTCCAACGCGCGATTGGTTTCTCCTTCGCCCAGATCTCGACCGCGGAGACCTCTGCTGGAGCCTCGATCCGAAGAACGACCTCTCCCCCGAGGGCACTTTTGCCGGACTGGTCGAGCGGCTCGGCAGCAATGAGCCACTCTGGTGTGCGTTTCGCAGGGGTGACCTCGCGAGGTGCACGGTCCAGCAGTTCGGCGGCTCCGAGATGTATGTTCAAGCCGGGCTCGGGCCCCTGCCGCGGGGGCTCAGAGAGGAGAGCCGTCATGATCCTCGCTCCCGCGAGCAGCCCCACAACCAGGGCCGCAGCGGTCCATAACGGCCAGTACGCCTGGCGGCGTGGCGGTGAAGCGTCGCTCTTGATGATGCGTCGCGGCGGATCCGGGGGTAAAGGAGGTTCGATCACGGGCTGGGCATGGGCCGCAACCGCGACGAAGCAGAGATCGTCGTCGCTCGCCTTTTCCTCAGCGACCCGCTCGAAGCCTTGCGGAGACAAATTCCAATCCTCCCCGAGGCCATCTGAATGGATGACGCATCTCGTGACGTTTCGCAAGATCCGGCTTTCGAGGAGGAGAGGGGCTTCGCCGGTGCTGGACCAGCGCCCCCGGGAGGACCCCGTAACGCCGCTCCAATGTCCATCTGCCAGGGCGATCCAGGCTTGGACGTCGCCAACCAGGTATAGGTGCAGGGTGCCTTCCACCCTGCCGAGGACAAACGCGCCGAACACCGTCTGCGAGCCATCGAGCCGCGCCTTTTTGACGGCGCCTTGGACCAGGGGAGGAAGGTCCGCCCCCGTTGGTATCGCCAGGACAAGACGCTGGATCTCTGGCGTCCAGCTCAGGAGAGTTGCTGTAAGCCGCTCCTCGCTAGGAGGAGTGGAACGCAGGTCCCAGAGGTGCTCGAGCAAGCGTTCGGACACTTCACGCGCTGCCAGCTCGCCATGGAACGATTGGCTCACTCCGTCGGCGGCGATGCCCACCACATGGACACCATCGGTGCGCAGCACCGCGAAATCCTGACCGGACGTACCCTGGGCATCGTGCTCCCGGCATTTCCTGTACCCGAGGTCTACCTCCAAGCCATGGTTCTTGAAGTCCCGATGCTTGTGCTGGACCTCCGTCGAGGAGGGGTCTGCGCGAAGATCCAGGGAGTGGGTCTCGTGGGCGGCCCTTCCCTCGCCGGAGATCTTGGGGATCATCGCCGCACCTGGTCTGTTGCCTTCGACATGACGAATCCGAGCTCGACCAGCTCCGGCCGGGTTCCCGGAATCAACATCCGATTGCCGGCGGCGAATCGGTAGCCCTGGGTCGCCAGGACTTCGGCATAACTCGGCGGCAGAGGGGAGGACATCCGGAAGAGCTTCTGTGCATGGGGGTCTTTGAGCTCCGAAAGGCTCCCCACTCCGGGCCACCCCTTGACGTCACGAATCAAGGTTTGAGTGAGGTCTGCCCCGAGATAGACGTTTTCGACGAGGACGTTCCCGTCGGAAGTGGAGATGCCCATGATCTCCCGGACCATGGGCTCGGGATCGGCTGTGCTGTGCTCGCCGTCGGTCAGGTGGCAGACCAGAGGAGCTGGGCGCCCTGCCAGCCTCGGCATCTCGCGGACCAGGAGATCCCGCGCCACGGCGAAGGCCTCGTATGTCGAGGTCGCCTCGTTCGCGGTGAACTCCGGGATTCCGATATCCACCACCTGCTGGAGGAGACGGGGACCGCCGAAGATATCGACGACTTTGTCGCTGTACGAGAAAAGAGCGACCTCGTAGCGTGACAGAATCTGTTCGCCTACCAGGGAGCGCTGGATCATCCTTTCGAAAACCTGTCGAAGGGCTTGATTCACATGCGCGATCTTCGACGCTCCGTCCAGCAGGTCGGTCATCGAACCGCTGACGTCGATGAGGTAGATGATGAGTGCGGGGGTCTGCCTGGTTGCCTTGATACCGTAGGGCATCGGGATCTCACCTCCTAGCCCACAGAAACCACTTCCTCCCTTCTTGTTTAGACGGCTGGCAACGAACCCTTGCCTGTCCTCAGCCGGGCTGGGTCGGACGTCGATGCGCGGTCGTGTTGGCGCGCTACACCGCGGACGCGACACCGCAAATGCCAACCGTGCAGTCAGCTCCGCAGGCGCCAGGCCTCGCCTACTGGCTGGCGCAACAGCCGCATGGCTGTCGCCGCTTCCGGCAGATCTGGCAGTGGCGTTAACTCTACTTTGTCAGATTTCGGAAGCGCTTGATTCCAAGGCGGTTAGCTCTTAGAATTGGGCTGGAAAGTATGATTTCTCGCCGAGACCAGATGCTTCCCCCCCTCAAAGGACCATAGTCGGAAGGAGAGACGCTATGCCCCAGCTCCCCTGCAAGAGCTGGGAGCGCGATTCCTGGCCTTTCAGCGGGGATTTGCGCTTCTTTTCCGCCTGCGGACCCGAGACGTGAACTTGCAAGCACGGGCGTATCTGAGCGGTTTGTTGCAGGCCGCAAAGCGCAACGTCCAGCGGATGGCAGAGGTGGTGCCCGGCACCGAGGCTCAGGCACTGCACCACTTTCTCGCTCATTCGCCCTGGGATGCGCGAGCCGTCATGGATCAAGTGGCGAAAGAGGTCGGCGGGCTGTTGGGCGGAGATCAGGACACCTGCCTGCTGCTCGACGAGACCTGCTTTGCGAAGAAAGGCGTTCGGTCGGTGGGCGTAGCTCGGCAGTGGTTCGGCTTGCAGGGCAAGACGGATAACTGCCAGGTGGCGGTCTTCGCCGCCTTGGCGCGAGGCAAGCGGGTCAGCCTGATCGATGCGGAGCTGTACCTGCCGCGGGAGTGGGTCGAGGATCCAATGCGATGTGCCGCGGCGGGTGTGCCGGTTGAGCGCCGCGTGATGAAGACGAAGCCAGCGTTGGCTCTGGATCTGGTTCGACGAGCACGACGCAACGGAGTGCACTTCGCCTGGGTGGCGGCGGATGGGACGTATGGTCAGGATCGCGCTCTGCTGCGCGCCCTCGACGACGCCGATGAGACGTTTGTCATCGATGTTCACCGGGACCAACGGGTCTTTCTTGACAACCCGCGTCGGGCCAAACGACGTCGGGCGACACCGGAGTCTCGCGCTGAAGACTTGCGTGTGGACGAATGGGTTGCTCGCCAACCGGCCGCAGCATGGCAAGAAGTATGGGTCCGGCGCGGGACCCAAGGGGAGCTTCGTGTGCAAGCCCTGCGTTGCCGCGTCTGGGTGCGCGAAGCCACAGAGACCCAAGCCCGCTGTTGGCAGTTGATCGTGACGCGCGAGATCGGTGCGCCCGACACCACCAAGTACAGCTTCAGCAATGCCGCCGAGCAGACCTCTTTGCAACGGTTGGCTTATATGCAGCGGCAGCGCTACTGGGTCGAACGTGCCTTCCAGGAAGCCAAGAACGAGGCCGGCATGGACGAATACCAGGCGCGAAGCTGGCAAGCTTGGTATCACCACATGGCCCTCGTCATGATGGCGCTGCTTTTCATTCTGAAAGAAAAGCAGTTGCAGAGCGAGGCTCTTCCTCTCCTGAGTGCTGCCGACGTGAAACATCTGCTCGTTCGGCTCTTACCCCGGCGGGACCTCGACATCGAGGAGTCGATCCGTCAGGTGCAGAGCCGGCACCGCCAACGTCAAGCCGCTATCGACTCTGCTTCTCGCCGACAGCAAGAATCCAGGGCCTCTACCTCGTCGACGAATCTGACAAAGTAGAGTTAAGCAGAGGTCCAGCAGAGCCGCATCGATCGTGCCTCTGCCGTTGGAAAGGTCCAACATTCCGCGGTAGGCGCTCAGCGCCTCTTCGATCTGGCCGGACGCGAGCTGCGCGAGTGCGAGACTCCGCCAAGCCATCACCAGGCGTGGTGTTTTTGTCAAGAGGCCCTACGCGATGCTAATTCCACGCTGGAGGTAGGCAAGGGCAGCGGTTTGCGGTGGAACATGGGCGTTACCTTTCCGGCGCCTCCGGCCCCAGGACGAGCGCGATGGCCCTGGTCAGCCGTTGCCATTTGCTGGTCTCGACGACCAGCTGTGTCCGGCCGGCGGCGGTCAAGGCGTAGAAGCGCGCCTTGCGGTTGCTGTCGGAGGTGCCCCAGCGGGCGGAGATCCAACCTCTCTCCTCTTCAAACGCTGCCAGCGCCGCCTGCGGCTCGCCCAAGCCAGCGTACGCACCCCCCAGCTGCGTCAGGTTCGCCAGCATCGCTGCCGGGTCTTCGCGCTCCCGGTCGATGGCCAATGCCGCGCGCAGTTCGCTCAACGCCTCGGCCGCGCTGCCTAGGGATAGCTTGCATTGCGCGATGCCCCTGCGTCAGATCGCCTCCTCCCGCCGCAGCTTCTGCCGCTGCGCCATGTTGATTGCATCCACAAAATAAACGCACGGCTTCCGCCGGCTGACCCTGGTCCTGATAGGTGCCTGCAATGCTGCCGAGGGCGACGGCTTCATCCCGAGAGTTGTGGGGGCGGTGCGCCTTCTCAAGTGCGCTCCGGAAGCTCCATCGCTTCGTCCAGCTCCCCGGCTGCCCTGTGGGCCAGGCCGAGGTTGCTGATATTGTCTTGGCTCGCAGATCAAGTGGACCCGGGAGGTCGGATTTTGTGAGACTCCAGTCCGCCGGCCGTCAGGCCGGGCAGGCCTCGGGTAGGAGCTGCCCTGCCTGGAGCCTTTTCGCCATTACTTTTTCAAGATGTCCGTCTTTTCTTTGACCCGAGCCAGTTCCCGCTGCAACCGGCGAAACTGCTCCTCATCCGATTTCAGGTTCCCCTTCCCCGGAAACGCCTCAACCGGGTCTTGCTCCAGCTGGCGCATCCAGCGGCGGAGCATCTCAGGCCGGACGTCGAGATCCCGAGCGGCAGTTGCCATCCCTCGCTCCCCAGACGCCACCAACCGACCGCCTCTAACTTGAACTCCCGACTGAATTTCCGTCTCGTCTTTGCCATCGCGCACCCTCTCGCCCGTTATGCGGGTTTTCGAGGTGTCCGCTAATCCGGGGCAAGGCCACCCATACCTGATCCCCGTTCCTTACGGTCCTACACAAAGCCGTCCGCGCCGTGTCTTACCGGTTGAGCCGCGGGCCGTGCCGCAGGGGGAACGATGAACCAGCGCTATGTGGACTTTTCCTTGGGGATCGAGGGTGCGGATGGAGGCGGTTATCGGGTGCGAGGGTTTTCTCCCGACGCAGAAGCCGAAGGTGTCACCCGGCTCGACTTCGACCTGGATGCGCTGAGCCGCAGGCTGCGGTCCAGGGTGTCGTCGAGCGATCGGCCCCCATCGCAGGCGCTTGACGTTGCCCATGCAGCCGGCGCCCCGGCGCCAGGAAGGGAGCTGGCGGAGATTGGCAGCGGGCTGTTCGACGCACTGTTGCCCGGCGAAGTGCGGGATCTGTACGGCACGGCCTGGAGTGGCGCCAGGGCGGCGGGCCGCGGTCTGCGCATCCGCCTGCATCTGCGCCCGCGCACGCCCGAGCTTGCGTGGCTGACGAAGATTCCGTGGGAAGTCCTCTACGACGAAAGGGCCGGCAGTTTTCCGTGCCTCAACCCGCTAAGTCCGCTGGTTCGCCATCTCGACCTGCCGCGGGCCGCGGATCGGGCGCCGTTGCAGCTGCCGCTGCGGGTGCTGGTGGTGGCGGCGAATCCCGCCGGCACGGCCGAGCTCGACCTGGAGGGCGAGCTGGAATCGCTCCAGGCATTACCGCAGGTCCGCGCCAAGGTGCTGGAGGGTGCGGGTCCCGAAGACCTGCGGCTGGAGCTCCTGCGCGGCGGCTACCAGGTCGTTCACTTCATGGGTCACGGCTTGAGCGATGCGTCCCAGGGAAGTCTGGTCTTCGCGACTCCGGCGGGGCGCGCGCGGCCGGTCACCGGCAGCGCCCTGTCGCAGCTGTTCCAGGGAGCTCCCGCCCTCGCGTTCACGCTGCTCAACGCCTGTCACTCCGCCGCCGTGCCGAAGGGCAGCTCCGAACGCTCCGCGGCGGACCCGCTCGCGGGAGTTGCCGGCGCGCTGGTGCGCGGCGGCCAGGCGGCTGTCGTCGGCATGCAGCTGGCGATCCGGGATCGCGCGGCGCTGGTCTTCAGCAAAGTCCTCTATGCGCAGCTCGCCGACGGCAAGCCCATCGAGGCTGCCGTCGCCGAAGCCCGGCTGGCGCTCTACCTGCGCGATACGAGCGTCAGCGATTGGGTCGCGCCGGTGCTTTTCCTGCGCGGCGCGGACCGGCGCGTCGAGGAGTCAGCGGGAAACGATCAGCAGCCGGGCCAGGGCGAAAGGGACCGCATCTGGACAACTTACAGATCCGACCAGATCGAAGGCGGAGAACTCGTGTTTCGGGGAGCGTTCGACGCCGGAACATCGCCGGATCGATCCAGGACCAGACCCCGCGATGTCCACGCGCTCGTGGAGACCAGGACAACGAAGGTCGACAAACTGATCATCACCGGCTCCGAACAGCAGGACCGCCGCGAGGACTGAGATGGCCGCGGCCCTGTGGCATGGCATCTGGTCCGACAACTCGCCGGCGGGCAAGTTGATCGTTCTGATCATTCTGGCGCTCCTGGCGTGGGCGTTGCGTTGCGGTTCCCGGCATCTCAAGCGGTACCGGCGCGAAGAGGACAACCTTTCGCGTGCGATCGCAAAGCTCCGGGAGACCACGGTGCGGCGGGTGCCGGCTGCGGATGCAAACCCGCAGCCAGGCGAAGCGATCGCGGACCAGGGCGCCGCCGGCGGCGCTGCCGGCGAAGGCAATGTGTCGCCCGCCGACCTCGCCGTCGTGCGGTCGGACCTGGCTGCGGAAAGCCTGATCGCCGAGCGCCTGGCGGCGATCGAAAAGCTCCGCACCCGCCAGGTGCGAGTCAATCCCAACGCGCTCCAGCAGCTCAGCCTGGCGCGCGACCAGGCGCGGCCTGGCATGGCCGTGCCCGGAGCCGTCGCGGGGCTGGCGACGATGCTCGGTCTGCTCGGTACGTTCATCGGCCTGGCGGTCATGGTGCAGCAGATTCAGTTCGCCCTGCCGCAGAGCTCCGGCGCCGTCACGGCCAGCTCCTGGACGCAGTCGGTCGACAACATCTCCCGCATCCTGGGCGGTATCAAGACCGCCTTTTCGTGCTCCCTCGTGGGCATCGTCTGTTCGATCCTCGCCGCGGTGACCAACTTCCGTCTGCGGTCGGCCCAGGGCCTGTTCTTCGAGCGCCTGGAGCGCTTCACCACCGAGGAGCTGCTGCCCGCGGCGGTTCCCACGGTGGAAGACGAAAGCCTGCTGGACCGTGTTTCGTTGCAGCTGGAAAACTCGTTCGCCCGTCTTGACGACATCTACCGGCAGAACCAGGACGCCTTGCAGGACATGACCGGCGCCCAGCGCGCCTTTGTCGACATCGTGGAGGAGATCCGCAAGATCACCCGCAGCGAAGCGTCCAGAAACCTGGAAGGGGTCCTCGAGCAGGTGTCCCAGACCAACCGTTCGGTGCTGACGGTGGCGGAACAGCTGCCGAAGGTCGTCAGCGCGATGGAAACGGGACAAAGGCGCCTGCTGGACCGGTTTTCCACCCTGGTTGCGAACGTTGCGTCCCTGTCCACCGTGCCACCGCCGCCGTCGCCGGGCCGGACGCAGTGGACGTGGCCCTCCGTCGTGGCGCTGGTCGTGGCCGGCATCCTGCTGCTGCTCTTCGTCCGCCGGTGAGGTGTCGGCTTGGATCTGCAACAGCGGCGCTCGACGGTCGAAAGACCCAGCATGCCGGTGCCGTGGCCGGCGATGCTCGACCTCATCACGTCCACCCTGATGGTGTTCATGCTCGTCACCACTCTCGGCACGGTGTTTGCCAGCGACGACATGGAAGCGGCGCTGATGCGCGCCAGGCAGGCGAAGTTCCTGGAGGATTTTCAGCAGGAGTTCGCGGCCGAGATCGGCCGCAACGAGATCCGCGTCGAACGTCACCTCGACTTCGTGCAGATCCTCTTCAGCGACGGCGTGTTATTCCGCCTGGGCGACCACCACCTGGAGGCCGCGGGGCAGCGCCTGGTGGCCCGCTGCGCCCGCGTCTTCGCCCAGGCGGGAGCCAGCGGTTACGAGCAGATCCAGGTGGAAGGGCACACCGACAGCGTGCCGCTCGACCGCCCCTCCTATCCTTCCAACAATTGGGAGCTCTCGACGGCCCGCGCGCTCAGCGTCGTCGAATTTCTCGGCCGCGAGCAGCCCGCGTTCGCCGCGGTGCTCTCCGCGAACGGATATGCCTCGAATCGACCGGTGGCGAGCAATCTCACGCAGGCCGGCCGCGATCTCAATCGGCGGATCGAAATCCGCCTGTTCTTTTCCGGCCCGCACCCGAGCGGGCGGCAATCCCATGCGGAGAGCCCGCGGTGAGCCGGAGCGCCGCCTGGTTTCTGCGTCGCTATCGCGATGGCAACCTCTCCAGCTCGCGCATGCGTCAGCTCCTGGAGCGGGAGCTCGAGCGCCTGGTCGCCGGCCACAGCGCCCTGCAGTCCGAGATGGACGAGCTCCGCCGCGCGGCTGCGGATCGCCTGGCCGGCTTCGACACCGCCTCGGACCTGGCCTTGCGCCGGTTGGGCCAGGATCGCTTCGACCTGGCGCTGCCGGCGATCGAAAGCGCCGCCCGGGACCTGCAGGAGCTGCGCCGCTGCGTGGCGGTGGCCGTCGATTGGCGACGGACCAGCAGCGCCTTGACCGGCGTCGAAAAGCTTTTGTCTCCGGGCCTGGAGTCACAGGCCACGCCGCGGGTGCTGCGGCGCCTGCGCGACCTGGCGCGCACGCTCCTCGACGACGGCGAAGCGCGGAAAGCGCGGTTCGTGGTTTTGCTGCTCGCCGATCAAATCCGTCTGCTCACGACGCGCGGTCGGGGAGACGTGCCGGCTGTCTGCCAGCGATGGATCGACGATCTCGCGACGCAAGATCCGATGGCGGCGGCGCAGATCAGCAAGCTGGCGCACGAAGGCTTTCACACCCTGGCGGAGCGGCTCGCGGACGATCTACTGGCGGCGCTCGCGGCCGGCGATCGCGCGCGGCGAGCGTCCGCGGCGGGAGGCTCGCTCGGTCCGATCGCGCGAGACCTCGCCGCCGTGCGACGCCAGGCGAGCGTGGTCCACAGTGCATTGGCGCGGTGGCTCGAAACCACCGCTTGATCCAGACGGAGGGCGGCGATGCCTCAAACGTTGACGGAAGAGAGTACGGTTGCCTGGAGAGTTCAAGGCACCGGTCCCGATCCGGCGCGCTTCCTGGTGATCTTCAAGAAGCTCGGCGCGGGAAAGGTCCTGCACGCGACTCTTCGCCCCGGTGAGGTGTTCCGGCGGCCGGTCTGGACTTCCGCCGACTCTTTCGAAACCTACGCCGTGTCGGCGGACCCCAACCTGCGCCACGAGTTTCACCGCAAATACCTGTCGAGCGAGCAGACCTGGACGTTCACCCTGCACTACAAGGTTCACTTCCGGATCGGCGACGCCGCGCGCCTGGGATTGTGCCTGTCCACCAGCGATCCGCTCGAAAGGCTGGAGGGTGAGATATCCAACCTGCTGGGCGCCACGGCGCGCCGTTACTCCTGGGCGGCGATGAAGCGCGAAGGTGAGGATTTCGGGCTGCGACTGCGCGAGGCGGAGACGACGGACGGCCTGGGGGAAGCGAAAACCAACTTCCGGCGCCTGCAGGATTTTGCCGGCACCCTGGGATTCGAGCTGCGACACCTCGACGTTCTCCGCTCGTTGACCGAGCCCGACCTGGAGGACGAAACGACCAAGCGAACCAACCTGCGTCGCGGTGAGATCGCGCGCAGCAACCACCAGGCGGAGATGGAGGAGGAGCAGCGCAGTCACGAGCGCCAGTCGCAGCGAGACCAGCACAAGATCGAGCGGGACACCGCCATCGCCAGGTCCTCCCAAGCCTTGCAGGGGCTGGGGCGGCTGCGCCTGGTCCTGGACACCATCGCGCGGGAAAGCAGCATCGTCATCGGGCAGGCGGCCAGCGGCGTGCACTCGTTCCCGGCGATCCAGGACGCTCTGCGCGAAGTGCAGGAGATTCAGCAGACCCTGACGGCGATGTCCGGAAACGCCGGCCCCGCCTTGATTTCGGCTGCCGCAAGCGATGCCGCCGACGGTGCCTCCGGCGCAGGCACGGTGCAGCTCAACGGGCGCCGGCCCTTGCCGCTGGAAGCCGTCGTTGCCGACGCGTGCCGCCACCTGCGCGTCCTGGACCAGAACCCGCAGGACCAGAACCGCATCCTCGCCTCGGTGCTGCACCTGATCGCGGAGGCCGGATTGGGGGCGGAGGCCGACCAGGAGTTCCTGACCGGGCTGCAAGACGACCTCGAAGCACGGCTGGAACCCGTGCGCTCGGCACTCCCCGCGGAGACGATTCAATTCCTGGAGTCGATCCTGGTGCTCGATCGTCTCCGCGACCGGCTGTCGCAGCCCTGAGCGCGTCATGGACGACCCCCTGCACGACGCGCTGCCGGAACTGTCCCCGCCCCCGGCCCCGCTGCCGTTGGCGTCGCCGTCGCCGAAAGACGGGCAGCAGGCGCCGGCCGGCCAGGGTCCGGCGACGGCCGCGGACTCCTTGGCCGAGGATGGCCATCCCCGATCGCCGGCGGGGAAGGATGACCTGGGCGACGCCAATGCCTTCTCGTACACCTCGGCAGCCATCACCTCGGGCATTGTCTCGGCGGGTCACATCGAGATAGCGGGGCAGGTGTTCAAGCAGCAGTTCCATATCACCGCCGGCGCGGGCCGCATCCAGCCGGTCCCGCTGTCGACGCGACACTTCACCGCCCGCACCTCCCAGGAGCTGGAGCGCGGTGAAGAAGAGCTGATCTTCGATCCCCTGCAGGTCGGCGAGCTGAGCGCCGCGTTCGAGCAGACGCGGATCCTGATCCTCGCCGGCGAGCCCGAGGTGGGAAAGGGGACCCTGGGCCTGCAACTCGGTGCGCGGTTCAGCCGGTCGCTTGGGCTGCGGGGCATGCTCGCCTGCCAGAGGCTCGCCTCCGGCGTCCAGGTCGATCTCGAAAGAGTTGCGGACGACGCCACCTTCGGTCACCACGTGGTGCTGTTCGAGGACGCCCTCGCGGGCGACAACTCCGATCTCAGGGCCTTTTTCAAGACCATCGATTCCCTGCGCCTGACGACCCTCAAGGAGAGGCTCCGCAAGAGCGCCTCCGCCCTGCTCCTGACCGTCTCCTCGGCGGCGGTCGCCGAGTTCGAGCGACGCCTCGCAGGCCTGGGCATTCTCTACCCGGTCGCCCCTCCGGCGCCGGAGCTGCTGGTCCAGGCGCTGCATCGCTTTGCGACCAACCTGGCGCAGCAGGGACCGACCAAGGCGGCGGCACTGTCTTTTCTTGCCGCCCACGCGATGGAAGCGGCGCACGAACTGCGGACGGTGCCGCGGGCAGCTCGCTTTGTCCATGAGTACCTGGTGGACGTCGTCGAAGCCAGGGTGCCTCTCCGGCACGCTCTGGGTCGCATGGACGACCTGTCGCAGTGGTTGACCGCCGACCTGGCGGACGACCTGGACGCCCAGGCGGCCGCGCTCACCATCGTCCTCGGCTCGGCCGTGCCGCCAGCCGCCGGCGTGCCCTGGCTCGCGTACGACCAGCTGCGCCGCCGGATCACCGAGCTGCTGCGCCAGGAGCTGCGGCTTGCCGCGGACCAGCCGTCGTCGCCGCGCGAGCTTGGGCATGCCTTTCTCGACCGTGCACGTGCCACGGTCGCGGCGATGCCCGCGCCGCTGTCTCCGCTCGTCCGTTTCCGCGACGAACGCGATCCCGAGCGTCTCTGGCAAGCCCTGGTCGGGCCGGCCCGAGAGCTGGCAACGCGACTCCTGCCGCTGCTCCGCGAGCTGGCGGAGGGACCCGATGCGGAGCTGCGCGAGATCGCCGCGACGGCCCTGGGGCGGCTCGGCCTGCTCGGCCCGGCCGACCTGGCGGTGCCGCTCCTCCGGGACTGGCTCGGCACGGAACGGCAAGAGCAGCTGGGCCTTTTCCTTCTCGGCAGCGCCAACAGCGGGGAGGAAACCTACCGGGACCTCTGCCTGACCACTCTGCGCCAGCGGGCGCGCGAAGGCGGTGCCGACCAGGAGGTGGTCGCGGTGCGCTGTCTCGGCTCGCTGGGGCTGCCGGATCCGGCGGTGCCGATCGGCGAGCTCTGCATGTTTGCCCAGGAGCGCCTGCCGATCCAATTCGACCTGTTGCGCCAGGTCGAAGCGGAAATTGCCCAGAAGGCGCGAACCATCCGCCGCCGCATCGCCCCGCACCAGGTCAGCGCGATGATGCGGGACCTGCACGAGACGGCGCACGGCCTGCTGATGGCGATCCTGGTGCCGCAAGACCGCATCCGCCTGGTGGCCGCGGTGCAATACGCCTTGGTTGGAGTCCTGCTGTCGCAAGGCGGCGATCCCGGCCCCGTCCTGCGCCAGGTGCTCACCAGGATGGCAGCGGACAAGGGCAACCTCGCCCCGCTTCTGGCATGCATCTTCCTGCACAGGCACGGGGTCTTCGATCTCCTGGACCGCTACAAATGGACTTCCGGCGCCTGGAGCGACGAGACCAGCCGCTTTCTCCTGGCATCCAGGCCGGGCGAGCGGGACCCCCAGGCGCTCCGCGAGCTGCTGGAAGCGATTTTCTCCGCCCTGACGTCGTTCCCCGGGCTTTTCCGCTTTCTGCTCGAGCAGCGGTTCCTCGAGCTCCTCAAGGCCTGGAGCCGCGACGGCTGCGCGGCGCCCGGCCTGCGGCCCACCGTCCTGCGGCTGCTGGCGGCGCTGCGGGCCGCCCCGGACGTGGATCTGCGCCGCGCCATGGAACACTTTCTGATCGCCGATCCCGATCTCGTCGAACGCGGGTCGCGGCTCCGTGCTCTCGCCCAGGACGTGCGCGACGGCAAGGATCTGGACGCCGCTCCCGTTGCCCTGCCGCGGCCGCGCCGCCTGCCGTCCTGGCTGGGAAAGCGGCAGGCAGCGGGCGAGTAGCCGGCGACCCTACACATTTTCAGCAGGTCCGTGTCTTATGCGCTGGGGAACGCTTAGGGCAAGGAGGCTCTGCAATGAGCGAAATCATCGCCGGTGCTTTGACCACGATCGACACGCGGACCCGAGGGATCGAAGCCGCCATCCCACCGATCGTGCAGGCGCTCGTCGCCATCGACTCGAAAGTGCGGACCATCGATCGCCAGGTGGATTCCCTCGCGGCGAAGCAGGGAGAGACCCGGCAGTTCCTGGCTTCGTTCTATGAGGAGTTCCACGGCTACCTCGACGACTACAAGCGGCGGACCGAGCTGCAGCTCGCCGAGACGCGGATCGTCAAAGTGCGCCAGGAGATCGAGCGCCGCTTCGGTCACCATGACGACGTGCGCCGCAGGGTGACCGGCATTTTGCAAGCCACCGACCTTGCCATCGTGCGTGCCGAGACCGTCCGCACCACCGCCGAAGAGCTGATGCTCGGCGCGCCCCGATATTGGCTCGCGCCCGGTCTGGTCGCCCTCATGGGGTGGATCGTCGGCGAGCGCGACATGGCCGAACGCGCGCTGGCGGAAGCGCAGCGGCGGGACGCCTACAAGACCTGCCTGTTTTTCACCCTCCTCTGCCGGCGCGCCGGCCGCGCGGAGGCGATGAGCCGTTGGCTGGAGATCTATCTGCGCCTGATCGATCCCCAGGCGGTCGATCGCGAAGTGGTGGTGGTCCTCGACGCCGTCGCCACCGGCATCCTGGGCCGGGAAGCGCAGGAGGTCTTCTGGCAGACCAGCCTCGGATGGATCGAAGCCATGAACCAGGTTCCGGGACACGTGGAGACCCAGGCGCGGCGGTGGATCGCGGTTCTGGAAGCCGAACGAGGCCGCGTGGCGGCCAACGAGTTCGTCCAGCTCAGAGCCCACAGCCCCATGTGGCCGGCCCTGGCGGCCGCCCTGGTCAACGTGCGCCGCAACCCCCTGGTCGCGGCCAAATTCCGCGCGGTCGTCGAAACCGCGACCATCCTGCCGCCCACCGTCGTCTCTGCCGTCGACGGCCTGCTCGACACCATGGTCACCCGTTTCGATGACGAAGAGCTGCCGCTGCGCACCCAGGAGCGCCTGTTGCAGCTCATCCTGGACGAAGAAGGGGACCGGCAGGCCGCCGAAGCAAAGATGGCCGTGCAGCAAGACGCCCTCCAGGAGAAGGTTTCGTTCGTCGGCCGGCTCACCGACATTCTCATGTACCCGGAGCAGGCCGGAGCCTCTGCCGCCGCGCAACGCTTCGCCGCGGCCTGCACGCGCGACTGGATCCTGGCCGCCCACCACGTGCTGGTCAAGAAGGACACCGCGGAGATCCCCCAGGACGTCGCTCTCCAGATCGGAGACTGGCACGGCACCAGCCGGGACGGCCACAACGGCCACGATCTGACCGAAAACCTCGCATCCTTCTTCGCCGCCCGCAAGGCGAACGAGTCAGCGCAGATCAAGCTGCCAACCTATGCCTGGGTGTCCCTGATCGTAAGCGTCCTCTTTGCCGCCGTGGGGCTGGCAAGCGGAGCCTCGCCAGTCTTCACCCTGGCCTTCCTGGCGATCGGCGGCCTGTTCTTTCAGATCGGCAGGCAAAGCCAGGCAAAGAGGCGGAAGCTCCTCGCCGCGGCCCTCGACGCCGAGCTCAGCAACGCCAGCCAGCTCCTTGATGCCGTTCTCGCCGACCTGGCAAGCTACTGCCGCAACTGGACCCTCGCCCACGCCGCGGCCCACGACGTAGAGCAGATCCTGCGCTCCATCTCCCCACAAACTACCCGCTACCAGGCACCACAAGCCAACCCCGTCGCCCGCCTGACCGCCGCCACGGCCAGCAGTCGCGGCAGGGCCAGCGGCGGCGCCAACGGGGGCAACGGGGGCAACGGTACGTCTGCCCTGGCCGAGACCTTTGCGCCCTGGGATCTCCTGCCTCTCCCCGTACCGGTGCACGACGCTGTACCCGTTGCCTGACTCGGAGCCTCTCCAGCTGGAACAGTGCAGCCCATCCGCGTGGTGCCGCGCAGCTGGGCCGCGCGAGCGGCGAGCCGGCTGTCGCAACCCGGCTCTGCCGCTGGAGAGCGTTTCGCAGTGGGCGTTCGATGCGTCGTGGCTGCTACGATGCGTCGGTAAAGTTCATGGTCATGGACCAAGGGGTTTGATTGCTGAGCGCGTAACGGAAGGCCGGCGGACCGAAGATACTCTCCTCTGTAACCCCCAGGTTCCCTGTTTCAGGCACCTGCCCCACCTCCTGCTGATAGAACTTGCGCCCGCCATCGTAATCTTTTACTTGCGAGAAGATCACGCCCATCATGCTGCTGTCGCCGGCACCATCCCAAGCGACACTGACGGTCGCTGTCTGGCCCGTGGCCAAGGTATAGACGTCTGTAGCGACCTGCCCGTTGATCAGTAGCTGTTGATCGTCCCAATTGGGGTCTCCGGCGATAAAAACCTCATGGGTCGAGTGATTGGCCGCGGTCACGATCGGCTTGCTCATGAGCTCATTCTCCCTCTTCGCATCTGGATGCCTGGCCTGCACAGCTGCGCCGAGCAAGCGCCAGCTCCGGTCTGTCAACCCCAACGTCCGACCCAACGGCGTCGCGACGACCCGAGCAGATTGTACAGCGTTATCTTGTAGAAGCAATGTCAATCGACCGCTGTCCGCCGCCGCCGCCAAGCGTCGAGCCGGTTCAATTGACAATCAGCTATGGCTGAAACCTCGGCAGCTGCACGCGGGCCGGCGCGCTTACTTCTGCTCCCGCTCTCCGTACTGGTACGCGACGCCACGCCCCTTGTCTGACTCCTGTCCGCTCCCGAGGCCCCCGAACTGTCGGCGAGCGCGTGGCGGCCACCCCAGGGCGACCGACGGAGGCGTGGGCGCCACGCTCGTCAGGGGCGCCCGTCAGCAGGTGCAGGTGCCGATTTCAGTGTAGTCCGGGCACTTCGGGTTGCAGAATGATCCGCCATCGGTGACGCAGCGGACGGTGGGGCAGGCGGGAGTCTCCACGTTCCCGGCGGCGCGACGGAGATCCATCCGCTGCAGCTGCCGCAGCGTCTCGCGATAAAGGACCAGCTTCCTGGGCTGTGCTTTCCTCACGATTCCTCCTCTCGCCCCGCGTGGCGGCTCGGTGTGGAGCGCGTCCCGCGGAGCCTCTCTAGGAGGAACAGTGCCGCTCGCGTCAGGTCCCGCGCCGTGGCCGCCGCACGGCTGGGACGATCTCAGTCCGCGGCGCTGCCGAGGTGGTCGCCAAAAGCCGGCGGCAAACAGCAAGCGGGTGCCCATGTCGCCGCCCGCAGGGCGCGCCCGCTCTACACAAAGTCGCCGTTGCGGTGTCTGCCAGTTGCGTGGCGGGCCGTGCCGCAGGGTGGGCGCGACCTTCCTAAGCAAAAGTGGTGCGCCAGGCAGGGATGGACTCTGATGGTGGCGCACGCACCGTAAGGAGGCATCATGAGGTTTCAGCTTCTTCCAATGGAGAGCCGATGGGCGGCGTGGCTGGCCGCGCCGCGGTTGTGGTTGTCGGCAGCAAGGCCGCTCATCCTGGTGCTGGGCGCCCTTGCGCCGGCAGCGAACGCCTGGGCGCAATGCCCCGCGGTGGGAGACGATACCGGCTGCGGCATCGTCATCACGATCACCAATCAAGGCGCCACAGTGTCCATGACCGGCCAGGGTCCCTATGACGGCGTCGACGACACCCTTGTCGGAGTGGTCAACAACAGCACGCTGGCGGTGAGCTCCCTGGACCTGCAGTCGAGTCTTGATATCTTTGGCTTTGATGGAGACGGAATCGATACATATGGAATCGCCGGCAACGGCAACGACAACACTGGTTACGGAGGTCCGAACGCATACTTCACCAACATCAGCGCCGATCAAACCTCAGGTACGGTCAACTTCGTCACGCCTATCGCCGCCCATGGCGGTACGGCGTTCTTTTCGCTTGAAAACGCGCTGACCTCGGCCACCGCGTGCTCCTCGGTCATCAACAATGCCGTGCCGAAGCCGGGCGGTGGCGGTACGGAGATCACCACGACGTTCACCCCCAACCTCGGATACACGCTCGCGCAGGCCGCGCAGCTGTGCGGTTTTATTGAGTTCGACTGGCAGCAGACGATCCGGTCGCTGCCGTTGCCCAGTCCCTTCCTTGCCGCGGGCAGCTCGATACCCCTGCATGCGCCGCCGCCGTTCAATGACCCGCCGCCCAACGGCTATGCGTATCAGAACCCGCCAAACGCCGTGCAATTGCCGGTCTATTACAATCTGTTCACCCCGGCCTCCAACGATCTATCTCTGGCCGCCAACGAAACTGACACGACGCTGTCGTTTTATGACAGCCCGGCCGACCCCTGTTTACCCGGCGGTAGCGGTGGATTCTGCGGCGGTATGACTGCGCCCGCGGGCAGCAAGTTGGCTTTCACCACGCACCTGGTGGGGATCGCGCGAGCGCTGCCGGGCGCGACGGTGGTGGATACGGGAATCGGTTTCGACTGGACTGATACGTACAACGGCACGGCCGGCGGCATCGCCGTGATCAACAGCAGCATGCCGGTCGATCCCGGCAGCGGCACGGGCGGCATCACCGTCACGGCCTACAATCCCACCTCCACGTTGCAGCCGGTGACCGTCACCTCGGTGAACGGAGGCGCGCCGGGAGCGCTGCCCAGCCTGACCTCGGGAACCGCCTGCGACGGGGTATTCAGCGGCACCTTCACCGGCGGCATCACGGTCTTTCCTGGTCAGAACTGTACGTTCGTCGATGGCACGATCACCGGTGACGTGCAGCAAAAAGGAGGTACTCTGGTCCTGTCCGCCGACCTGATCGGGGGCAGCATCAACGTCAAGGGCGGGTCGTTCACCTTCGATTCCTTCTCGGAAGTGCAGGGCGGCGTCGACGTGCAAAAGGCCACGGCGGTGCTCAATGCGATCTGCGACTCGACGATCTTCGGCGATTTGCAGGTCCACCAGAACACGTCCCCGGTCCAGATCGGCTCGTCTGCCGCTGGCTCGTGCGGGAGCAATACGCTGGTGAGCGACCTGGTGGTGTTCTCCAATAGCAGCTCAACCTCGATCGTGGGCAACGTCGTCAGCGGCAGCCTGAACGCCTATAGTAACAGCGGTGCCACCGCGGTCTTCAGCAACAGTGTGGCGCAAAAACTTCTGTGCCAGGCAAACTCTGCGATTACCGGCGGCATGAACAACGCGGCTCAAAAGCAGGGCCAGTGCGCTGCCTTTTGACCCTTCACGCAGGCGTCGCGCTGGCAAGGCGACGCCTGCGCCTCCTGTCGCTCGTCCTTGCGGCCCTGTGCGCCGTGCCCGTCTCGGCGAGCGACAAGGCCGCGCTGGCGGTGTGCCGGAGTATCGAGGTCCGATCGCTCCTGGTGTCGGCCGAGCGTGCCAGGACCAGTCGCGACATCAAGGCTGCAGCGATCGACGTGGCGCCGCTCAAGGACGGAGGACTCACCAGCCAGTTGACGGTGCTGGGTCCGCCCCTTGGTTCGATGGATTCGCCGGTCATCGCGACCGAGGTCGCCTGCTCGCCATCCGGCGTCGTGCTCACCGCGACCATCATGCGGTCGGCCGGCTTCAACGGCGCCGTCCTGCAAAATGCGCTCTGGCAGCCGATGATTCGGCTCTCAGTACGCCTCCTGCGGGCTGATGTCCTTTTCCGCACCATCTGGCACATGCGCCGCACGGATGGCCGCGAGCTCACCTTTGCCCAAACCTCGCCCCTGCCAGGACGCCGATTTCCCCTGGTGCTCACGCGGCGGCTGAAATAACCGAGCCTGATCGATGCCGCGTACGGCCACCACAGGTCGTCCAACTGGATTTTCCGGCTCTTCCCAGGCTTCATGGACGGCCTTGCGGCGCTGAGCTCGAGTCAAGCCCGACGCCCGCCCGGCCCCCGGGTCATCGAGGGACCTCCGTGCTCGCGCGACCCGTCGGTATTGGGGGGCGGCACACTTTGGCTTAGCGTCTTACGCCGGATCCAGCCGAGCTGGCCCGCTGCTTGATCCTGCTTACCAGCAACGGGACCAGGAAGTGCTCGGCGCCCTCTTCTTCGACGTCCGCCACAGGCTGATCGGCGAGAAGGAGATCTACCGGGGCACCCTGCACCAAGCCAGGTCGAGCCCCGCGAGATCCTGAAGGAGTGCCTGTTGAGAGGCGCCGGAGGCGTGGCCAACCAACTCCCGGCTGGTCAAGCTGCTCTGGACCGTGGCCGACCTCTACGACGTAGCGCTCGGCGACTTCGTCGAGAACGTCGCCTTGAACGCCCTTGCCGGCCGGAAGTCCTTCTCGAACCCAGCCCTGGAGCGAATCGGCCTCCTCGCCGGCGTCTACGGTTACGACCTGGCGGCGCAGGCGGCCAAGGCGCGCGCCATCACCTCTCCGCTGGAAGGAGCAGCCCAATGAGTCTTTCGACACCGTGAACGTCGATGTGCTCTCCGCGACCTTCCAGACCAAGCAGTTGGGCGAGGGGATGCTGACCTACCAGCTAACCGAGGAACGCCGCCTGTTGCGCGGCAGGTCGCGCGTCGCCTCGTAGTGCAACCCTTGTCTCTGGCCAGCCCTGCCATGAGTAGCCCCGGCCCAGGTCCGAACCCTTGCAGCGCACCCCCTCCAGCTCGAAGCTCAGCCCGGACATGCGCCCCGTCGACGCCACGTTCGTTTGCACTTCCACGCCCTGCGCGTGCAGGCGCTCCACCAAGACAGGCAAGCTCGGCCGATCGCGCGCCGCGACGTCCACATGTTCCTGCAAGCGGGCCTTGATCGACACCTTGCCGGTGCGCGCAAAAGCCGCCAGCTCGCTCCGGCCGGGCGCCGCGCGCCTGGCCTCGCGGCTCGGCGCCACCTGCGTCAGGCCGGACTGCAGCTCCAGGTCGCGCACGATCCCTTCGCCACGCTTGCGCTCCTGAAAGTCCGGCACCCGCTTGCCGTGGCCGTCGACCCGATTGGCGATGATGTGCACGTGGTCCAGGTCCGTATCGTGATGGCGCACCATCACCCACTGCGAGTTGCCATATCCCAACCGGTTCAGGTACTCCTCGACGAAGCGCCGCCAGTCTCCCTCCGTCAGGCGATCCGCCGGCGCCGTGGTCAAGCTGGCATGAAACACCGGCTTCTGCACCGATGGATTGAGCGCCCTGGCGATGCCGAACTCGTGTGCCAGTTCCCGCGCCGTCTCGCCGGCCATGGTGCCGCCGATCAGCTCCGGCCCCTTGCGCTCGGCAAGGGCGTAGTTGAGCGCGCCGCGAAACCCCTTCCCCGGATCGCTAATCTTTTGGATCATCGACCATCATTCGGCGCAGCGCCTGCAGCTCGGCGCGCATCGCCTCCAGCAACGCGAGCGGTGCCCCGGCCGCCTGGCCCTGGTGAATCGCCCTCACGTATTGGTTGAGATTTGCCGCCAGCGGCCCCAGCCGGGACCACGCCTCGCGATTGATCGCCGGCACGGGGCGCGGCAACTGCCGGCGCAGCAGGCGCCGGCGCACCAGCTCGCTCACCGTCAGCCCCAGCCGCTCCGCGTCGGCGTCGACTGCCGCCCGGTCATTCGCGGTCAGCCGCACCGACGGCAGCGCCCGACCGCGCCGCACGCTCGCCGACCTGGCCGAGCTCGAACGCGCCCTGGCCGACCACCGGCCCGGCCTGGTCGTCTTCGATCCCATCGTTGCCTACCTGGGCGCCAAGACCGACGCCTACCGCGCCAACGAAGTCCGTTCCATCCTTGCGCCCCTCGCCCGCCTGGCCGACACCTACGCCTGCGCCGTGCTCGCTGTGCGACACCTCAACAAGGCCAAGGGCACTCGCAGCATCTACGCCGGCCAGGGCAGCATCGACTTCACCGCCGCCGCCGCTCCGTCCTGCTCGGCGGCTGCGCCAGCGACGCCGCCGCCGGCCGCGCCGTGGTCCACATCAAATCCAATCTCACCCGGCTGGGACCTGCCCTCGCCTATGCATCGACGACCACGGCTTCCGCTGGGCCGGCGAAAGCCCCCTGCGCGCCAGCGATCTATTGGGCGCCGAAGCCACCGGTGAAGAAGTCTCCACGCTCCAGGAAGCCTGCGCCTTCCTGCGCGGCCTCCTCGCCGCTGGCCCCGTCTCCGTGCAGACCATCTGGGATGCCGCCCGCGAAGCCGGCTTATCCCAAATCACCGTCCGCCGCGCCAAGCAGCGCGAAGGCATCGTCGCCCTGCGCCAGGGCTACGGCCCCGGTGGAACCTGGCAATGGGTCTACGAGACGAGCGAAGCCCGGCGCACCCGCGGCAATGTGGGCGGAACCTCAATCGTCCCCATCCAGCCCCCGCCACCCCTCAGGCAGCCGGACCAGCTCGATCACCTATGCAGAGCACCCGTCACTCGCCCAGGCCCGGTCGTACATGGCACCGCCGTTACCTGGAGCCGCACCGGCCAGGCGATCGCGATGGCCTGCAGGGCAGTTGCCCCCCTCGCCCCAAAAGCGTACCGACGCCGGGATGATCGTGCGTCAAGGCTGCTCTCGCTGCGCTCGGCGGCTGCGCCGGCCTTGACCCCCGGTCCCCCGGCGTGGTGGCCCCTGTGTGTGGCGAGGGGGGGAGCGGCCGGCTCAGGGAAAGAGCAGGGTAGGGGCGCTGCCTGCGACGGCAGGTTGAGCTCCTGCCGGCGGCGAAGGATCCGGCCGACTGGCAATCCCGCGGCCGGCCACTCCTCGGCGCAGCGCGCCTTCAGCTGGCAGCATCCGGCTGCCATCCCTCCGGCCTGCCGCGGTGCATTCCGGCGACCGGCGCCAGGCCGATCGCGCCGGCGCTCCACGCAAGGCTCTGGGCCGCCGTCGCAGTTCCAGTCGCCAGCGATTCCGCCATGCATCCAGCGTTGTCGGCCGTCGCAGCGCTGTCCTTCGAGGTGAGGAGCAAGCCGGGTTCCTGTGCTACGCACAGGAACCGCTCCCTTCGGTCGCTCGGCTTGCCCCGCTCGCTTCGCTCGCGCCGTCCCGGTCGGCGCAGCGCTGTTTTTCCGCTCGCTTCGCGAGCGCGGCAACTGCCCATCAAAAAGGACGGCCTCCAGGCGCTCTGCGACCTGCCGCGACGAAAAGTTCGAATCGCCTGGAGGCCAATATCCAGGCGCGCCCTCCGCTGCGCTCTGGGCGCGAAGATGGGGAAGTGGCCCGTCTATAGACGGGCCGGGGTCAAGCCGAGGCGCAAGAAGGGGGTATCACACGGCATCGGCGCAGTCTGCGACTTTCTCTGAACCCAAAGCCCAATCGTTCCGGCGACAGAGCGTCGGGCCTCTCCGAAACCTCGCAAAAGGGCTGCGACTTGGGCAGAACCCGCTCCAGGCCGGGTGCCGGGCTTCCGGCGTGCGAGCGTCGACCGATCTGGTGCCTAGCGGGGGCCGTGCGCCTTCTCGTGCGTGGCGATGATCTGCCGAACGACGGGCACCAGCTCGGTGGGGACCTCCATCCGAGTATGGTCGGGACGCGACGACGCCGCCTCGTGCTCGGCGACCGCCTCGTCATCCGTCTGCCGCTCGTAGTAATCCACCAGGTCCTGCACCCGTTTCTCGTCCCAGCCAGCCGGGAAATCGTTTTTCTTGGTAGCCATGGTCACATCCGCACTCGGCGCCGATACGCCGCTAGAGCCTTCCCGCTCAGATCATACGCCGTCACGACAAAGGCCCCAAGACGGTCCTCGTCGATCACGTAGATCACCTGGAGGAACCGACCAGCGTCGGTCCGGCCCAGCGCGATCCTGGACCCACGGCGCCCAGGGAGATCCTGGCCCGGATGACGCAGCACCTCCTCTACCTCTGTCTCGCTAACCCCATGCCGGTAGATGTGGGGCTCGCCCGTTTCCGGATCAGTGTGGAACCGTAGCAGCACGTATCGGATCTCCCTGCATCGGGTCTGCTGGCCGGCTCATTCCAGCCAGCCCTAAGATGGCTGGGCGAGCGCCGCTCATCCCTCCGCAGATCCCGCCGGCTGTTCCTGGGGACGCTCCACCCTGGCTGCACCGTTTCCGTCCAGCTGGGTGGCGATGCAAGCAGCTACCCGGTTTGCCGCTTGCCGCAAGGGATCGAATTCTGTGATCACGTATCCGGCAGTCACGCCGCCTTTGCGATGTTGATCAGTTTCTTCGTCAGCTTCTCCGCCATACCCGTCACCCCAATCGCCAGCGCAGCGAGAGCCACGGCGTGCCCGCAGCCAGTGCAGTACCCGACACCGTGGGAACCGAAATTGGAACCCGAAATGGGAACCCTATGGGAACCCCGCGGGGGCGAAAAACCGGCCTCCGAGGCGTAGCCTAGGCGAACGAGCTCTTTCGAGCAATTTGCCCTAACTACCGTATTTGTCGTACTTTGTCGTAGAAGAGCGTGGAGCGGGAGACGGGATTCGAACCCGCGACCAACAGCTTGGAAGGCTGTGACTCTACCCCTGAGTTACTCCCGCTTGGTTTGCTGCCTTGGGTGGGCGGAGGGCGTTGATTGCTGAATGGCTCTCCACCGCCAACCTGGTCATGAGTCTACAACAGGGTGGTGGGGGATGTGGGCGACGGGGTGCGATCGGGGGGGAGAGCGGCGCAAAGGGGGGACGGGTAGGCGGGCGGTGGGAAGGGGGGACGGACAGAGGGGAAGGGGCAGCGGATCCGTTCGCTGTTTCTTGCGTGCATGTGGCGCGTTTCTTTGAATTGTCGCACATCTAGGATGTGTACGTTCACTGTGGGTGTGTCCGATTCAAAGGAGAGAGAGCATGAACCTCAGACCCCTGTTGAGTGCGGTGGTGGCGGCTGGATGCTTGGCGTCGGTGCCGGTTCTGGCGCAGAACTTTCCGCCGGGTAACGACGGTTGGACGACTCAGTCGAGCAATACGCAGATCAACCTCAGCGCGATGCCGGTGGTGAGCAAGGCGCTGGGGGCGCCGGTGTCGGGGAGCGGCATCATCAATCTGGCGGGGGTGCCGCTCAATTCCAGTCAGTTTGGCAACGTGGACACGATCACGGGCAGGAGCGCGATTTCGGGGGGCAAGGGCACGGCGTCGATCGTGGCTTTGAACCTTGCCGGCGCGAGCCCGGTGCAGCTGACGGATGGCCGCTCGTATGCGTTGCAGGTGTGCCTGTCGCCGGGTGCGACGCAGCCTCAGGGGACGGTGACGGCCCAGGCGGGCGGCTCGAACACGGGCAACCTGACGACTTCGTTTTCGGTGGTGCCGCTGCTGGTGTTCACCAACACCAACAATCCCAACGACGTGGTGCAGGTGGATTGCGCTTCGGGGGCTTGCCCGCAGATCCAGCTGACCACCCAGAACGCTCCGTATGTGGTGGCGTCGCAGTCGCAGGCCACGGCTTCGGGCATCGGCACGCTGCCGTCGGGCAAGGTGGGCGTGGCCAATTGCGGCGGCAGCTTGACGCCGACCCTGGCCGGAACGAACAACCTGTATGCGGGCACTGCGCTGCTGTCGAGCGGCAAGCTGGGACCGGTGAATATCCAGGTGACCAGCATCATCATCATCCACTTCTTCGGGCCGTTCATCACCATCCTCACCTTCTAGCCAGGGGGGTTGGACGGCTGGCGCGCAACGGGAAGCCGCCCGAGGTCGAAGCTCGGGCGGCCATCCTGTTGACGGTGCGGCACGCGTCGCTCGGGCGTCCGCCGGCCAGGCGGCTGCTGCGGGTCGCTCAGCCGCCTGGCAGCCGCTTGCTGGGCTGGCGGCCGCCCGGCGGCCGCGCGGCTGCTTGCCGTACGCCGCGGCCCGCGGCCGGATGGGCTCAGAAATCGGGTTGCAGGCGGACCTGATCCAGCTCGCGGCGCAGGGCGCGCTGGAACATGGTGGGGCCGATCCAGGTGTAGGCGACGATGGCGAACCAGACGGCGGATACGGCGCTGGACAGGTCCGGATGGCCGACCTTGGCCAAGCCTTCGTCGGCGACGCGGTACAGGGCGTAGGCGGTGAGCAGGACCAGGATGGCGCGGCGCTGGCCGAGGGTGCCCATCCAGGTGGACCAGCGCCACCAGAGGCCCAGGAAGAAGTTGGAGCGGGCCTTGACGGCGGCCAGCAGGTGGAGGGCCGGGGCGGAATCGGCTTGCTGGCGCAGAGCCCAGGTGGCGTGCTCGCGGGCGTCGGCGATGCGGCCCTGCTGCAGAAGGACGTTTCCCATCAGGACCAGGGCGGTGGCGGACTCGGGCTCGGCTTCGAGGGCCTGGCGGGCCAGGGCGGCGGCGGCGTTCAGGTCGCCGTGGTGGATGTGCCAGGCGCCCAGGCGGGCCAGGATGTCGACGTCTTCGGGATCGAGCGCCAGCGCCTTTTCGAGCTGCGTGCGGCTTTCCTGGTCGCGGCCGGATAGCGCGAGGAGGCGCGCGAGGGCAGCCTGGATGCGGGCGTTGGCGGGGTCCAGCGCGGCGGCCTGGCGGAGGTGCTCTTCGGCGGGCTTGAGCTTGCGCGCTTCCAGCAGGGCCAGACCGTAGACGAAGTGGGGCTGCGGCAGGTCGGGGGCGAGGCGCAGGGCGATGGCGGCTTCGTGGGTGGCGGCGTGCAGGCGCTTGGTGTCGAGCAGGCAGAGCGCCAGGTAGGCGTGGGCGCTGTCGTCGTTGGGGTCTTCCGCCAGGGCGCGACGGAGGGACTCGATGGCGGCGTCGAGCTGGCCGCGGCGCATGTGCTGCAGGGCGATGCGGGTCCAGGGGGAGCTGTCGTCGGTCATGGGCGTGGCGAGATTCCGGCTCGGTGCGTCAGCGTCAGCCTAGAAACAGGAAGAACAGGCCGGCATTGGGGGACTGCTGGACGGCCTGGCGCAGGGCGTAGCCCAGCGCGATGACCAGGAGGCCGGAGCGCACGCTGCCGCCGTAGTGCTCGTAGAGCTGGAAGGTGCGGCTTTGCAGGCCGTTCAAGGCGTAGGAGACCCCCAGCGTCCACAGGGTGATGGGCAGGACCGCGAACGGCAGGCTGGCGCTGGGCAGCAGGCCGCGGCTGTAGCCGACGATGACCGCGCCGGCCAGCAGGGCGCGGCCGGCAAAGCCGCCGACGGCCCAGGCGATCTCCTTGCCCAGGGTGGGGCTGCCGATCACCCAGCCGTTCCAGACCGACCAGGGCCAGCTGAGCCAGCAACCGCCGAACATGACGGCGAAGAGCGGCCAGAGCGGCTGGACGGCGAAGCGCGCCAGGCCGCGCGGGCGGGGCTCGTCCTCGATGTGGTAGCGCTCGATGGCGGGCGCGGTGCCCGCGGGCAGCAGCGGGCCGGTGGGCGCGGCGGTGGGCGGAAGCGTTTCCATCGAGGTGCGGCGACCGCCGGGGTCGGTCAGCTCCTGCCGGGCTTGCCGTGCTTGTCGAGGAAGGCCAGGACTTCGTTGTATTGACCGGCCTCGTTGGCGTAGCGGGCGTAGTTGCGCGCGGTGGTGAGCCATTCCAAGGTGGTGGGCTTGACCTGGCGCAGGGCGCTTTCCAGGTGGGCCGGACAGATCGGCACCTCGACGCTGCCGGCGATGGAGGCGGCGATGGCTTCGTCGGCGGCGGTTTCGACCAGCTCTTGCAGGTCGGCGCCGGAAAAGCCCGAGGTGCGGCGGGCGATCGCCGCCAGGTCGATCTTTTCATCGCTGGACAGCGGCCGGTCGCGCAGCAGGATGCCCAGGATGGCTTCGCGGGCGGCGCGGTCGGGCGGCGGCACGAAGAGTACGCGGTCGAAGCGGCCGGGCCGGCGGAAGGCGGGGTCGATCGCCCACGGCAGGTTGGTGGCACCCAGGATCAGGACGCCGGCGTTGTTCTGGGAAAAGCCGTCCATCTCGGACAGGAACTGGCTGACCATCTTGGCGGAGGTGGATTCGCGGGAGAACTGGCGCTTGCCTCCCAGGGCTTCCAGCTCGTCGAAGAACAGCACCGACGGGGCGGTCTGGCGGGCCAGCTCGAACAGCGCGTGAAGCTTGCGCTCGGACTCGCCGATGTACATGTCGAGGATGTCCGAGATCGCGACGTTGTGGAATTGGGCCTGGCATTCGCCGGCGGTGGCGCGGGCGAGCAGGGTCTTGCCGCAGCCCGGCGCGCCATAGAGCAGAATGCCGCCGCCGGCGCGCTTCTTGAAGCGCTGGAAGAGCGAGGGCTTCTGATACGGCAGCACGATGCGGCGGTGGATCTGGTTCTTGAGGTCGTCGAGCCCGCCGACGTCGGCGAAGGTGACCGGCGGCATGGGCGGCGCCAGGATGCGCTGGGCGTCCTCGCGGGCGGTGTCGTCGTTGGCGATGACGCGCAGCTGGGGATGCCGCAGGACCTTGGAGCCCGGGGGTGGGGCCGGGGCGGCGCCGGAACCTTCGCCGTCGTTGCCGTCACCGTCGCCGGCGCCGTTGCCAGCGCGGTCGGCGGCGCCCCCGGCCGGGTGGCCGGAGAAGGTGCGCACCTTGACGGAAAGCCGGTCCTGCAGGGCGGCGTTTTCGAGCGTCGGATTGGCGGCGACCGCCTCACGATAGGCGCGCAGGCCTTCGGGGTGGCGCTCCAGCGCCAGATAGCAGCGCGCGGCGAGCAGCTTGGCCTCGCCTTCCGGCGCGGTGGTGGCGGCGGCGGCGAAGACCAGCGCGCGCTCGGCCTGCCCGTCGGCCAGCAGGGCGCGCGCCGCAAGCAGCGCATCCAGGCCGGCGGGCAGGCCGGCCGGCGTGCGGTCGCCGACCAGGGTCGCTGCCTCGGCCGGCTCGTCGCGGTCCAGGTGGGCGCCGATCAGCACGGTCAACAGGCCGCCGTTGTCGGGGGAATGGGCGAGCGCCGCGCGCAGCGCGTCGAGAGTCTTGGAGTCCATGGGACTGTGCGAGCATATCAGGCCGCGGAGGCGGGCCCGCGGACCCGGAGCCGCGGGCAACCGAGGGGAGGACGATTGGCGGTCGAACAGGTCGAACAGGCAGTGGGAGGCGCGGAGGGATCGCTGCTGCGCCAGCGTTCGTTCGTGCTGTTCTGGATCACCCGGATCTTCACCGGGACGGCGTACCAGGTGGTGGCCGTGGCGGTGGGGTGGCAGGTGTATGCGCTGACGCACAGCGTGTTCGCGCTGGGGATGGTGGGGCTGGCGGCGTTCCTGCCGCAGCTTCTGCTGACGCTGCCGGCGGGGCACGTGGCGGACCGCTTTGACCGGCGGGTGGTGGCGCGGACGTGCCAGGCGGCGGAGGGGGTGACGACGGCGCTGCTGGCGGCGGGGAGCTGGGGCGGCTGGCTGCGGCCGTGGGGGATCTTTGCGGCGGTGGCGGTGATCGGGGCGGCGCGGGCGTTCGAGGGGCCGGCGATGGCTTCGCTGCTGCCGGGGGTGGTGCCGATGGAGATGCTCGAACGCGCGACGGCGGCGTCGGCTTCGGCGTTCCAGAGCGCGGCGATCGTCGGGCCGGCGCTGGGGGGGCTGCTGTACGCGATCGGACCGGCGGCGCCGTGCGCGACGTCGGCCTGCCTGTCGTTGCTGGCATGCGCCTGCGCGTCGTCGATCCGCAACGAGCGGACGGTGCGGCGGCGGGAGCCGCTGCGCTCGTCGATCTTTGGCGGCATCTCCTATATCCGCAGCCGGCCGGTGATCCTGGGAGCGATCTCGCTGGATCTGTTTGCGGTGTTGCTGGGCGGGGCGACGGCGCTGCTGCCGGTGTATGCGCGCGACATCCTGCACACCGGGCCCTGGGGGCTGGGGATGCTGCGGTCGGCGCCGGCGGTCGGGGCGTTGTGCATGTCGCTGGCCCTGGCGCGCTATCCACTGCGGCACCGGGCGGGGCTCAAGATGTTCGGCGCGGTGATCGTGTTCGGGCTGGCGACGATGGTGTTTGCGGTTTCGCGGTCGATGAGCCTGTCGCTGGTGGCGCTATGGGTGCTGGGGGCTTCGGACCTGGTGAGCGTGGTGATCCGCATGTCGCTGGTGCAGCTGGCGACGCCCGACGCGATGCGCGGCCGGGTGAGCGCGGTCAACTCGATCTTCATCGGCACCTCGAACCAGCTCGGGGAGTTCGAATCGGGGCTGACCGCGGCCTGGTTCGGGACGGTGCCGGCGGTGATCCTGGGCGCCGTGGGGACGATCGTGGTGGCGTGCCTGTGGGCGGGCCTGTTCCCGCAGCTGCGGCAGATCGACAGTCTGCGCGACCTTTAGTGACCGAGCCCCGGCGGTCGGCACCGGATCGGAATCGCGGTCGGTGCTAGTATTCGCAAATGCCTTGCACTGCGAAAGGAGCTCATACGATGAGGACCCGCCTCCTGATGCTCGCACTGGTTTCAACCCTCATGGCCAGCTCGCAAGTGCTGGCAGTGGGAGCTGCCCCGGCGGTTCCGGCACCTGCCCTGAAGGGGTCTCGGACCTGTGCCATGGCGGCTCCACTTCTTGCCCCGGTGGCAGTGCCGGATTTCGGGCCAACCATCCTGCTCAGCGGTGGCTTTTGCGGATCGTGCGGCTCACCCCTTTGCACGGACCTTGTGGTCGGCGCCATCTGCACAAGGAACGGCAACGCTGGCGTCTGCACGCTGGGGGCCGGCGAGTGCGCCGACGGGGGCTTCAGGTGTGCCTGTAACACCGGTGGCCCCGATTAGCCGCTGACCGATAGCGTCCCCTTCCGGGGTGCCGTGCCGGCTCTGGCGGCTCTTCTATAATGCCGCCCCATGACCCTGACGATTGCGACCTGGAACGTGAACGGCCTGCGGGCGCGCGCCACGCAGTTCCTGGAATGGCTGGGGCGCGACCAGCCGCAGGTGGTGTGCCTGCAGGAGATCAAGAGCAAGCCCGAGCAGCTGCCGGACGAAGTGCGCGAAGCGCCGGGCTACTGGTGGTACTGGCACGGCGCGGGCGGCTATTCCGGGGTGGCTCTGGGGGTACGCAAGGACGTCGCCGGCAACTGCCCGGTCTTTGCCCACCCGGCGTTCGACCTCGAAACGCGCATCGTCACCGCCGAGGTGTGCGGACTCACCGTGGCGTCGATTTACGTGCCCAACGGCGGCAAGGATTACGCGGTCAAGCTGGCGTTCCTGGAGGCGCTGGGCGGCTGGGCGGCGGAGCGGCGCGCCGCCGGCAGCCGCCTGGCGCTGTGCGGCGACATGAACGTGGCGCGCACCGATCGCGACGTGCATCCGAAGGAGCGCAAGCTCAACCAGATCGGCACGCGCCCGGATGAGCGGGCGCTGTTCGAGGCGGTGATCGGCGCCGACCTGGTGGACGTGGGGCGGACGCTCGACCCCGACAATGACAACCTTTTCACCTATTGGGCGCCGTGGCGCAATTTGCGCCAGCGCAATATCGGTTGGCGCATCGACTACATCCTGGCCACCACCGCGGCCGCCCAGCACGCGCCCTGGTGCAAGGTGCTGCCGGACGTCGGCACCAGCGATCACGCGCCGGTGATCGCCCAGCTCGCCGGCTGAGCTGAGCGGCCGGCCGGCACGCCGCCGCGTGTCGCGCTCTCCTGCTGACGGCTAGCGCAACAGCGCGGTCAGCACGCTCTCCGCTTGATCGTGCAGATCGGGCGGCGCCCCGTACAGCACGCGGGCGGTCTTGCCGTTGCGATCGAACAGGAACATGGTCGGCACCGCCGTGATGTGGCCGAAGGAGCGCGCCGTCGTCGCGTCGGCGATGGCCCAGCGCAGGCTGGGGTCGTACTTGGCGACGGTCGATCGCACCTGGGCCGGCGGCGACTCGACGGCCAGCGCCAGCACGGCGACCTTGTCGCCGTAGCGGTGCTGGAGCTTGCCGAGCCAATCGAGCGTGGTGCGGCACGGAATGCACCACGAAGCCCAGAACTCCACCAGGACCACGCGGCCGGAGACCTGCTGGCGGGTGAGCGGCTTGCCGGCAAGGTCGGTGAGCGAGAAGTCGGGCAGGCGGTCGATGCGATCGCCGTCACCGTTGGCGCCGCCGGCGCCGTTCGCCGCGGTGGCACCCTTGGCGCCGGCGCCGGCGCCGCCGTTGCCGGCGCTCGCTCCTTCGCGCCGCACCTGGTCCTGGTTGCCGGACAGAACCAGGTCGACCATGTGCGTCAGGTCGTCCTTGAAGCGCGCCTGGCTGTCGGGGTTCAACCACGGCGCGTAGCGGCCGGGAGTGTCGCCCTCGCCGAAGAAGCCGAAGTCGCGCGGCGTCGCGATCAGGATGTCGTCGACGAAGACCGCCGGGTAGCGGTCGACGCCGAAGCGCTCGGCGAGCTTGGAGGCGCCGAAGTTCTCGTTGGCGAACTTGACCTTGCCCGGATACTTGTCGACGACCTGCTGGATGATCAGGCTGGCGGGGTCGGACAGGTTGCAGGTGTAGGGCCAGCGCACCAAGGTCACGGTGATGGTGTTGGCGGCCATCTGCACCGGCGGCGGCGGCGGCGCTGCGATGACCACAAACCAGGCGGGCACCACCCGGTCCACCAGCAGCGCCACCTGCGCCCAGTCCTTGGACGACGGCGACTCCGCCATCAGCGCCTCCGCGTGCTCCAGAAACAGCTCGGGCAGCGAGCCGTCCTGGTGAGTGGCGGCCAGCCGACCGCGCAGGGCGGCGATTCTGGCCGGCATCTGCCCGCGCTCGCCGCCGCCGGGCGACGGCGGATCGAGAGTGCCGAAGTCCTGCACCGCATTGAAATACCGGTAGAGCGCTCCGGCGTACATGCCGGCGTCGTCCAGGTCGTCCGCCGCCTTGAGCGTCGCGTTGAGCGTGATGAACGCGCCGTGGAGCTGCTGCGGCCGTGGCGGTTTGTAGGACGTATCGGTCTGTTCCTGCAGCCGGCGCAGCTCGGGCCGCACCGAGTGCAGGGCGAGCGGCGCGTCGATGACGGCGGCGCCGTGGTCCGCGAGCGGCGCCGGCGGCGCGGCATCGCGGAACGAGTAGCACAGCTCGGAGAACTCGGCGGCGGCGCCGGCCTGGCCCAGGTAGATGTAGGCTTCCGCCGGCTGCGTCGCGCCGGCGTAGGCGCGGCTCGCGGCGAGCAGCTCCATGGTCGTCCCCTGCGCCGCCTCGGCCATGGCGCGCAGCGCCAGCGGGGCGCCGCCCCAGCGCCGTTCGCGCGACCGCTTGTCGGCCGCCTCGATATCGGCGCCGATCCGGTGCCACGCCGCGTCGAAGCCCGCCATGCCGCCGCCGCTGTTGCCGGCGATCGCCGCCGCCGCCTTGGCCAGCTCGATCGAACGCAGCTTGGCGCGCGCCACCTGCAGCCGTTCGAGCGCCAGGTAGACGCGGCGCTCCTTGAGCGTCTGGCCCACCTGGTGGAGGCCGCTCGCGACTTCGGGCCGCGCGGTCTTCCAATCGGGATCGGGGAGCGGCTTGCCGTCCACCACCTTTTGCAGCCGCTCCACCTCGGCGGCGATCCGCGCCTCCAGATCCTGGCTGGCCGCCGCGGGCAAAGCGGTCGGTGCGATCAGGACAGCGGCCGCCAGGGCCAGGCCTACCGCCAGGGGCAGGGCTGCCACAGGCGGCAGCAGGCGCCGGCCGCGCGGCAGTTTTTGCGTTGTCGTCGGGTCGGTCGTCATCGCAGGTCTTCCCTCGCGCAAGTAAGGTGCCGCTACCGGTAAGCAAGAGGACAGGGGCGCCGCCGGGTGCCGCATGCCACCAGGCGCTCGTGCCCCGTCTCTGAGACGGCCACTAAGGCACCAGCTCGAAGCTCATGCCGGCTGCCCCGGTCAGGCCCGCTCCCGCCGCCGAGCCCAGGGGCGGCAAGTCTACCGCCGCACCCGGCCAGTCGCCGTCGCCGCCGGTTTCTGCGGCGCCGCCGGAACCGTCGCCCGCACCTGTGCCCCCGCCGGCTCCCAGCTGGAAGGTCTGAATCGCGATGCAGGCGTCCCAGGCGCGCTCGCCGGCGGCGACGGCGTCGTCTTCGAGCTGGGCCAGGGTGCGCTGTGCCAGCAGCACCTGCGGATAGGACGCCATCATTTGCCGATATTGTGCCAGGTACTGATCGTAGGCCGAGCGCGCCCGCGCCAGCAGCTCCTGGCGATAGGCGGCGGCGCGCAGCGATGCCTGGCGGTAGCGCCCGAACTGGCTGGCAAAGCGCGCGTCGAGCGTCAGGCGGGTGCTTTCCAGGTCGAGGCGCGCCTTGGCCAGATCCGCCTCGGCGGCGGCGATCCCCCCCTGGTTGCGGTTCCACAGCGGCAGGCGCAGGCCGATGTCGGCAAAGGCCTCGGTGCCGATCTCGGGCCCTCCCGGCCCGACCGGCGTGCGGTCGTGCCGCAGGCCGCCCTCGACCGCCAGGTCGGGCAGCCGCTCGGCGCGCGCCCGCCCGAGCGCCGCCTCCGCCAGGGCGATGCGCCCGGCGGCGGCGCGCAGCTCGGGGCTCTGCTCGAACAGACGCCGGTGCCACTCGTCGCGATCGAGCGCCGGCGGCCCGGAGGCAAGGTCGCCGGCGAGCTCGCCCGGCGCCAGGTCGGGATCGGCGACCACGGCGCGCAGCGACGCCCACAGCTCCTCGGCGTCGACCCGCGCCGCCGCCAGCGACGCCTCCAGCATGGTGGCCTCGTTCTCGCTGGCCAGGCGGTCCGGCGCGTCCGCCACGCCGGTGTTGAACAGCTGGCCGGTCACCGCGACGCTGTCGCGCGCCAGGGCGACCAGGCGTTGCCGCACCTCGACCCGCCGCTGCGCCGCGAGGGTGCGATAGAACAGGCGCCGCACGTCGCCCAGCAGCCGCAGGCGCCGTGCCTCCACCGCCAGCTTCGCCTGGTCCAGCGCCCGGGCGCGCACCCGCTGATCGGCGCCCAGCTTGCCCAGCGGCACGTCCTGGGCGACAAAGAAGCCGTTCTTGCCGCCCTGGCGGTTGGCGTCGAGCGGCAGGTCCTCGCCGCTGTAGCCGACGATCGGGTTCGGCCACAGGCCGGCCTGCTTCCGCCGCGCCTCGGCGGCGCGCACCGCCGCGTCGGCGGCGGCCAGCGCCGGGTTGTGCTCCAGGGCGCGGCGCTCGATGTCGTCGAGGGTGATGCCGCCTGCCTGGGGCGGGACCTGGGGCTGGCCGTCCACGCCCAGCGCCTGAACCTGGCCCGCGGCCGCATGGTCGTGGTGCGGCGGCGGCATCGGCGGGTCCTGCAACGCCAGGCAGGCGGGGGCTGCCGCGGCGAACCAGGCCGCCGCGGCGGCGCCGGCGATCCAGCGCCGGGTTGCCGCCCGGCGCACTCGTGCCCAGCGGGCTCGTGCCGTCGCGCGGCTCATCGCCCACCCCCGTTCCGATGCGACTCGGACCCGGCGTCGGCGGCCGCCGGCCGGGAGCCCTGCTGCGCCGCGAAGTTGTCCCGCGACGGGGAGCTCTCCCCCCGCAGAGAACCCGCGGCAGTTCTGGGGTTCTCCGCCGCCCGGCGCCTGAGCTCCTGGATGGTGTCGAAGGCGTCCGGTTTGAGCACCCTGACCAGGGTCATCATGCCCATCATGCCGCCGCTCCAGGTCGGGCGCAGCCCCCAGGTTTCAGGGCGGTCCTTGAACAGGTCGTCCATGACCATGAACATGTCCTGCGGGTAGCCGGGGACCTGACGCGCGCCCGCGGCGACCGGCGCCGCGCCGGCGCCGTCGATGGCGCCGCTGATGCCGGCGGCGGCGGCTGGCGATTGCCGCGGTGGCTCCGACATGGGCCCCACCATCGACACCATGCCGTTCATCATGTGGTGGGGCAGGTGGCAGTGGAGCATCCAGTCGCCGGGGTTGCTGGCCACGAACTCCATGTCGCGCGCCTGTGCCACGCCGACCAGCTCGGTGTTGCCCGGCCGCCATTGCGCCTGCGGCACACGGCCGCCCTCGGTGCCGGTGACCACCCAGGTGACGCCGTGCAGGTGCATCGGATGGTGGTCCATCCCCAGGTTGACCAGGCGGATGCGCACCCGCTCGCCCTGCCTGCAGATCGCCGGCGTCGTCGCCGGCGCCGACCGGCCGTTCATGGTGAGCCAGTTGAATTCCATCGCCATGCTGTTGGGCGTCGCGTTGCTGGGCAGCGCGGCGAACTCCTGCAGGATCCAGGCAAAGTCGCGATCCACGCGCGGCTGGTGCGGCACCCTGGGATGGACGATGAACAGACCGATCATCCCCATCATCTGCTGCATCGGCCGGTGGGAGTGATAAAAGAACGTGCCGTTCTGATGCAGGGTGAATTCGTAGGCGAACTGGCCCTGCGGCGGGATGAAGTCCTGCACGATCCCCTCGAACGCCGTCCATCTGGATCGGCACTTCCAGGCCGTGCCAGTGCATGTTGGTCGCTTCGGGCAGGCGGTTTTCGACCACGATGCGCACCCGGTCGCCTTCCCTGGCCTCGATCGTGGGGCCGGGCGTCGAGCCGTTGTAGCCCCAGGTGTTGGCCTCCCGCCAGGGGACGAAGCGCGACTTGACCACCTCGGCGCGCAGGCGGAACACCTTGACGCCGCCCTCCATCGTCCACGGCAGCTTCGCCACGTCCGGGGCCTCGACCGGCAAAAACGGCTGCTGCCGGCCGTGCGCGCCCGCCGGCGTGGCGGCCGCCGCGGGGTGGCCGGCTGGCTCCGCCCGAGGCGGCGAGGCGGGCGTCGGGTTTGCCGCCGCCCCGGCCGGCATTCCAGGCATGCCGGGCATCCCGGTCATGCCGCTGCCCGGCGCCGTCGCTCCAGGTGCGCCGCCCGCCCCTTGCATACCGGGCATTCCTTGCATCCCTTGCATGTCGTGTTCCGACGGCGGCGCGGCCGCCGCCACAGCATGCCTGGCGGCGACCATCCCAGCCGCCGTGCCTACACTCAGACACAGAAAATCACGCCGACTTGTAGCCATCCCGAAGACTCCTTGCCGGTCCGCCATGCGGCAGCAGGCCGCGCGCGGCAGGACCGTGCACGCACAGGTTGAGCAGAGCGCCTCCGGCCGGACGCAATCCGGCGCCGGCAGGGGGCTACCCGGCGAATACAGACACCAGTGGGGGAGGGTTGAAGCCTAAATGACGAGAGGGATGTGCTCGACGCCGCCGGCGAACGCGGAGAACGTCGCCGGCGTCGCTTCGGCGGGAGCCGCAGCACCAGGCAGCGCCGCCAGAGCCAGCGGCCGCGCCAGCGCCAGCGCCGGCATCTGGCAGGCGTTCTGGCACAGGGCATCGCAGCAGCTCTTTGCCGGCGACGTGGGCGATGCAGGAACCGTGGGCGACGTCGGCGAAATCAGCCCGGTTGCCGCAGCGGGCGCCGCCGGCGCCCGTTGCAAGCCGCCAGCGCGAGGGTCTCCGGCCGCCGCCATGTTCATCCCATGGCACGAAGCGGGACGGCTCGCATGGTCCTCATGCCGCATCGCGCAGGGATGCGGACCGGCCAGCAAACCGGTAGCCAACGTGGCAAGCAGGAGGAGAGCGGCGCAAATTCGCATCAAACGTGCCTTGGCGATTTCGCAGTAACGGGCAGCATCGGCGGTACCGTGCAGCGACGGCCAGAATCAGGCCCAGAATCAGGTAGTGACGGCGATCGCGGCATTTCAGCAGTCGCGCGCGGGTGCGCCACGGCCCTTTCGAGCCTCCTTACGATAGCACACGCGTCTGCAGTCGGAGTTGATGCGCCAACCTGCCCGGTGGCCGGCGCGGGCGCGCGATTTTTTGCGGATGGTGCGCCTGGCAGGTGGCCGCGGCGGACGCTCCGGTGGCTCCTGTAACGCGCGATGCGGTCGCGGCGCCTCACAAAGCAGCGTTCGCGTGCCTTGCGCGCGTTTGCCGCGGCTCGTTGGATCTGTCACGATACCACCGGGCTGTAACAGTCGCCGCAGTCCGACGCCTTATCTCTCATTCGGATGGACTTGACCTCAAGGGGGTACTCTTATGGTGTCCGCTCCAGCTCCAGCTTTGCACCGGTTCGCGCCGGCCGCTCTCGTCCTGGTTGCGTTGCTCGCCGTTGCCGCGCCGGTGCACGCCACGGTCTCGACGGTGTACAACTGTCCCAGCTCGGGCACGTCCGGCAATCATGACTTTCTCTACGACCCCTTCTATATCGCGACCCTGGCCGCGGTGAACATTCACCAGGTGACGCTGTTCTACACGGCCGACGCCGACGGCTCGTACGACCTGACGTTGAGCGCCACCAGCGGCTCGTATACCGGACCGGAGGTGGGTTCGCCGCTTAGCCAGACCGTGACGCTGACCAGCGGCGTGGATACGGCGGTCACCTGGAACTTCAACGACGCGGCGTTCACCTCCGGCAACTCGATCTACTTCCAACCCAACGGCAACGGCCCGGGCAGCATCCAGTACGAGATCACCAACCCTTCGGGCTGCCCGAACGACATCGAGACGGTGGGCGCCAGCACCAACGACAACGGCTACGCCGTCCCCGTCAACATCACCCAGAACACCGGCTCGTCGGGTGGCGGCAGCGGTTGCGTCGCCAACGCCACGACGCTTTGCATCGACAACAATACCGGTGACAAACGCTTTCAGATCACCGCCGCCTATTCCACCTCGCAGGACGGTGGACGCTCGGGCAACGGCGGCGCCATCTCGCTTGCCCCGGTCAACGTGACGCAGGGCGGCATCTTCTGGTTCTTCGCCTCGACCAATCCGGAGATGCTGATCAAGGTGCTCAACGGCTGCGCCGTGGACGACAAGTTCTGGGTCTTCTATGCCGCCATGACCAACGTCGGTTTCACCGTCACCGTCAAGGACACCAAGACCAACGCCATCAAGACCTACAAGAACACCGACCTGACCGCGGCGCCGCCGGTTCAGGACACCGCCGCCTTCCCCTGCCCGTAACGGGCTGACCCGCCTGCCGCGCGCCCGGCCGTCGCTCCGTATGGGACGGCCGGGTTCGACGTACCGATCGTCTATACCAGCACGCCAGGTGAGGTGCAGTCCTTGCTGACGGTGCCCGGCGCCGGGATCGCTTCTCCCGCGGCGACCAGTGTGGTCCCCGAAGTGCAACGCCAAAGGCCGATTGTCTGTGGACTGCAGATCCAGAACTTCGACACGGACGTTCGCCCTGACCGCCCGAAAGCCGAACTCATCTTCGTGGCGGGTCACGCCGACGGATCGAACCGAAGGATCGCTGGCGAAGATCTCAGCGGCCGCGGCTTCCACCTTCTGCAAAGCCCTGCTCGATGGGTACACCCATGGTCCACTCCAGGCAAGGGCCGAACCTCAGGGTCCATCCCCCAAGGGCGGTCTTGCACACACCGAAATAGACGGAACTGCGAGGGGAATTCGCGCAAGCGCCGCGAGACTTGCCGGCCGGCCGAGGGAGGCTACCGGATTGTCAGTCGGATCATCAGCCGGCTGAGCGGCCGGATGTTCAGCCTGCCTTCAGCGGTTCTGGCAGCGTGAAGCCGGGGTGTACCAGGATGGGAACGGTTTCGCCGTCGAGTACCAGGGACGTGGGGATCTGCGATGCGTCGGCTGCCGCGATCCGAACGCGAATTGCCAGCGCGGAAGGGTTGTTCGGCTGTGCAGTCAAGCCGATGGAATACCCACCTTCGTACCGGTTGAGGATCTGGCGCTGGATGTCAGGACGTTCGATCAGTTTCGCCAAGCGAGTGGCATCCATTGTTCGAGTGTAGAAGCTGGTAATACGGAAAGCAAGGGGACCCCGCCGGCGGCGCCGGCGCGCGAGCGTAGTTCCGGAAGTGCCGAGGATGCGGGGGTGGCGCGTGCCGCCTACTCGTCGCGCAGCGCATCCAGCGGGTCCAGCTGACTGGCGCGGTGGGCGGGGATGGAGCTGGCCAGCAGGGCGACCAGGGCCAGCAGCGGCGGCGCGAGCAGGAAGGCGAGCGGATCGCGGGCGGTGACGCCGTAGAGCAGGCCGCCCAGCAGGCGGGTGGCGGCGAGGGCGCCGGCGATGCCGGCGACCAGGCCGGCCAGGACGGCTCCCATGCCCTGGCGCAGGACCAGGCGCAGGATCTGCGCGCCGGTGGCGCCCAGGGCCAGGCGCACGCCGATCTCGCGGGTGCGCTGGCCGACCAGGTAGGACAGCACGCCGTAGATGCCGAGCGACGCAAGGGCCAGGGCGAGCAGCGCCATGAGCGCCAGGAGCGCGGTGGCGAAGCGGCGTGATCCCAGGGATTCGCCGCGCACCGCGTCCATGGTCTTGACGTCGGTGACGGGCTGGTCGGGGTCGACGGCCCACACCTGGCGCGAGATGGTGGCGGCCAAGGCGGGGGAGGCGTCGGCGGTGCGCACCGCCAGGCTCATCGGCAGCAGGCCGACGAACATGTTGACCATCGGGTCGGGCAGTTGCGCCAGCGGCAGGTAGACCACCTTGGATGGATCGCGGTCCAGACCCTCTTCGTGCACGTCGCCGAGGACGCCGACGATGGTGCGCGGGCCGCGGTCGGTCATGGCGTCGCCGGTTGGCGGGCCGATGACGATGCGCTGGCCGATGGGGTCCTGGCCGGGCCAGCAGGTGTCGGCGGTCTTCCTGGTGACGATCGCGACCAGCGGCGCGCCCGCGCGGTCGGCGGCGGTGAAGGCGCGCCCGCTGCGCAGCGGGATGCGCAGGGTCTGGAAGTAGCCGGCGGTGACCGGCCGGTATTGGGCGTCGTAGTAGCCGCTGCCGTCGTCGCCGCCGCCCTTGCGGCCCGGGATGGCAAACGCCAGGTCGGGTCCGGACTCGAGCGGCAGGGTGGGGGTGATGGCCGCCTGCCGCACCTCGGGCAGGGCGTGCAGGCGGTCGAGCACGGCGTCGCTGAAGCGTGCCAGCGCGCCGGCGCTGCCGTAGCGGCTGGCCGGCAGCGACATCTTGAAGGTCATGACCCCCTGCGGATCGAAGCCGGCGTCGGTCTGCAGCAGGCCGACGAAGCTGTGCACCAACATCGAGGCGCTGGTGATCAGCACCAGCGCCAGGGCGACCTCGGCGGCCACCAGCAGGCGCCGCACCCACTGCCCGCCGGTGCTGCCGGCGGTGCGGTTGCCCCCCTCCTTGAGCGGCCCGCTCAGGTTGGCGCGCGCCATCTGCAGCGCCGGCGCCAGGCCGAAGAGCACCCCCGAAACGATCGACAGCGCCAGGGTGAACGCCAGCACCCGCCCGTCGATGGTGGCCTGGGCGACGCGGTCCAGGCTCACCGGGCTGATCGCCAGCAGCGGCCGGATCGCCGCCGCTCCCAGCAGCAGGCCGACGGCGCCGCCGGCCAGCGACAGCAACACGCTTTCGGTCAGCAGCTGGCGCGCGATGCGCGCGGCGGTGGCGCCCAGCGCCGAGCGGATGGCGATCTCGCGCTGCCGCGCCGACGCCCGCGCCAGCTGCAGGTTGGCGATGTTGACGCAGGCGATCAGCAGCACCGCGCCGACCGCCGCCAGCAGCACCAGCAGCGCCGGCCGCGTCCGCCCGTAGAGGCGTTCCTGCAGCGGCTGGACGCTGAAGGATTCGTCGGCGGCCAGGTCTCTCGGGTAGGCGGCGTCGTAGGCGTGGCGGAGCGAGCGCACCATCGCCCGCGCGGTCGCCGCGGCGACGCCCTGGCGCAGCCGCGCCACGATCTGGAAGTAGTTGGACTGCTGGGTGCTGCCGGGATCGAACTCGGACGGCGTCCACAGCTCGGCCACGCCCGGAAAGGCGAAGCCGGCCGGCATCACGCCGACGACCGTGTACAGGCCGCCGTTGAGCCGCAGCTGGCGGCCCAGGATGCGCGGATCGGCGCCAAAGCGCCGCTCCCACAGGCGGTGGCTGAGCACCAGCACCTGGCGCGCGCCGGGGCGGTCTTCCTCGGGCAGGAAGTCGCGGCCCAGCGCCGGCCGCACCCCCAGGGTGGCAAAGAAGTCGGCGCTCACCCGCGCCCCGCGCAGCCGCTCGGGCGCGCCCTGGCCGGCCAGGTTGAAGCCGGACCCCAGGTCCTCGTACGCGGCGGCCGTGACGAACTCCCGCCGGGTGTGCTCGCGCAGGAACATGAACTTGGGTACCGACATCGCAACCGACTCGTAGGTCGGCCAGTGGCGCACCAGGACCATCAGGCTTGCGGCCTGGGGCAGCGGCAGGGGCTTGAGGATGAGCGCGTCGGCGACGCTGAAGATCGCGGTGTTGGCGCCGATCGCGAGCCCCAGGGTGAGCAGCGCCACGGCGGTGAAGCCCGGTTCGCGCGCCAGGTTGCGCGCCGCGTAGGTCAGGTCGTTGCGTATCGACATCGCCCCCCTCCTTGAGCCGGCCGTGATGAGCAACTCTACGGCCGCCGGTGGAGCGGGGTTTCAGGCGCCTCCGGGTGGTCGTTCCCTCGCCTTTCGGCGGGCTGGCCGGGAGGCCCCGGCGGCGGCGCTCGGGGGCGCCGCGGGCTGGGCGCTACAGCGCGCGCGGGCGGCTGGCGGCGCGGTTTTGGGCGACGCGCAGCTCCTGGCCTTCGACCAGGGAATCGGGGGGATTGTCGACCACCTGCTGGCCGGGGGTGAGGCCGGCGACGACTTCGACCTGGGTGCCGTAGTCGCGGCCGACGGTGATCGGCGTCATGTGGGCGCGACTGTCGGCGCCCAGGGTGGCGACGCGCAGCCCCTCGGATTGGAAAATGAGCGCGCTGACCGGCACCAGCAGGGTGGGGAAGTCGCGCGGCAGCGAGAGATGGACCTGGGTGTAGGCGCCGGGCAGCAGCTCGCCCGTGGTGTTGTTGACGTCCACTTCCGCCAGCAGGGTGCGGCTGGCGGCCGAGATCGAGTTGGAGTTGCGCACCAGCTTGCCGTCGAAGTGCTTGCCGGGAATCTCGGCCAGCGTCAGGTAGGCGGTCATGCCGGGCAGCGCCGAGCGCGAATCGATCTGCGGCACGTTGACGTAGACGCGCAGCGTGTTGATGGCGGCCATGTGGAATAGCTCGTGCGCCGTGCCGGTGGCGCTGCCCGAATCGATCAGCTGGCCGACGTCGGTGTCGCGCGCGGTGATCACGCCGTCGAATGGCGCATAGATTTTTTCGAAGGACTGGAGCTGTGCGAGGCGCCGCACGTTGGCTTGCGACGAGTTGACCATGGTGGCCTTGGCCTTGGCGTCGGCGACCGCGTTGTCGGTATCCTGCTGCGACACCGAATTGGTCTTGATCAGCTCCAGGTACCGCTTGGCGGTGATCTGCGACAGCTCCAGGTTGGCCTGGGCGGTCGCCAGGTCGGCGCGCGCCTGGTCGAGCTGCTGGTCGGCTTCGGGCGTCTCGATCTCGGCCAGCAGCTGCCCCTTCTTGACCCGCGCGCCAATGTCGGCATACCACTTCTTGAGGTAGCCGTTGGTGCGCGCGTAGATCGGCGCGTCGCTGAACGCCTGGATGTTGCCGGGCAGGACGATCTCCTGCTGCGGCGCGCCCAGCTTGGGCACCATCACCGTCACGGTGGCGATCGCCTTTTCGCGCGTCTGCTGCGCCAGCTCGTGATCCGCGTGCATGCGCGGCACGATGCCGGCGACCGCCAGCGAGATGACCAGCACGCCGCCGATCGACAACAGCAGCACGCTGCGCGTGCGCGAGCGGCCGGCGGGGGCCGCGGCGGCGTCCGGCGGCGGCGCCGGGATCGCGGCCGGATGGCTGGAGTCGACCGCCGGGTTTTGCCGGCCGTCGTGAGAATTCAGATGGCGATCGCCATCGTCAGGATTCATCGAGCTTTCTCCTCGCGATGCATGAGACTGAAGAACGCTGGAACGAAGGTCAAGGTTGCAACGGTCGCCAGCAGCAGGCCGCCGATCACCGCGCGTCCCAGCGGCGCGTTCTGTTCGCCGCCGTCGCCCAGCCCCAGGGCCATCGGCACCATGCCGATGATCATCGCCAGGGCGGTCATCAGGACGGGGCGGAAGCGGGTGAAGCCGGCCGACAGCGCCGCCTGGGCGGCGGTCATGCCGGCGTCCATCTGTTCCTTGGCGAAGCTGACCACCAGGATGCTGTTGGCGGTGGCGACTCCCATGCACATGATCGAACCGGTCAGGGCCGGCACGCTGATCCGCGTCCAGGTCAGGAACAGGAACCAGACGATGCCGCAAAGGGCCGCCGGCAGCGCCGCGATGATGATGAACGGATCGAGCCAGGACTGGAAGTTGATGACGATCAGCAGGTACACCAGCACGATCGACAGCAGCAGGCCGCCGAGCAGCCCGATGTAGGACAGGCGCATGGTCTGGATCTGGCCGCGCACGATGATCTGCGAGCCGCGCGGCAGGCTCTTCTTGCCGGCGGCGACGATCCTGTCGATCTGCCTGGCGACGGTGGCGAGCGCCGTGCCCTCGACCGCGCCGTAGATGTCGATCACCGGCTGGACGTCGTAGTGGCTGACCGTGCCCGGCTCGGCGCCGCGCACGACCGACGCGACGTTGCCGAGAATCTGCGGCGCCGCGCCGGTGCTACCGGTGATCGGTATGTTTTCAAGATCCTGCACGCTGGTCAGCCGGTATTGCGGCGATTGCACGGTCAGGTTGTAGGTCACGGCCTGCGGGCTCAGCCAGTAGGTGGGCTGGGTCTGGCCGCTGCCCGAGAGCGCCACCAGGAGGTTGCCCGCCACGTCGTGCTGGGTATAGCCGACCTGCTGCGCCAGGGTGCGGTCCACGTTGACGGTCAGCTTGGGCTGATCGAACGGCTGGTGGATGCGCAGATCGGTGGTGCCGGGGATCTCTCGCACCTGGGCCAGCATTTTTTCGGCGAAGGCGCGATTGCCTGTCAGGTTGTTGCCGACGATCTGGATGTCGATCGGCGCCGGCAGGCCGAAGTTGAGGATCTGGCTGACGATGTCGGTCGGCAGGTAGTAGAAGGTGGTGCCGGGAAACTCTTGCAACAGGCGGGTGCGCACCTGGCGCATGTACCCGCCGGTGGGATGGTGGTCGGGCGTCAGCGTCACCAGGATGTCGGCGTCGCCGGGGCCGATCGGCGCCGAGTTGCTGTAGGAAAGGTTGAGGCCGCTGTAGGGCACGCCGATGTTGTCCAGCACGGCCACGATTTCATTGGGCGGCACGACCGAGCGGATGGTCTTGCCGATCTCGGCGCAGAGGCGTGCGGTCTCTTCGATGCGCGTGCCGGTGCGCGCCCGCACGTGCAGCTTGAACTGCCCGCCGTCGACCGAGGGAAAGAAGTCTTCCCCCAGCCACGGATAGAGCACCGCGGCGGACAGCGCGCAGAACCCCAGGAACACCAGGATGAACACGCCGCGATGGGCGATGACGCCTTCCAGCATGCGGTGATAGCCCTCGCGCAGGCGCTCGAAGCGCCGCTCGAAGGCGAGCTGCAGGCGGATGAACGGATTGCGGCTCTGCGCCGCAGCCGCGGCGGCGGTGTGCGAATGCTCCTTGAGCAGGTACTTGGCCATCGTCGGCACCAGCGTGCGCGACAGGAAATACGACGCCAGCATGGCAAAGACCACGGCTTCGGCGAGCGGCACGAACAGGTAGCGCGCCACGCCCGACAGAAAGAACATCGGCACGAAGACGATGCAGATGGCAAGCGTCGACACGAACGCCGGCACCGCGATCTGCGACGCGCCGTCCAGGATGGCGCGCTCGATCTCCTTGCCCTGTTCGAGGTTGCGGTTGATGTTTTCGATCTCCACCGTGGCGTCGTCGACCAGGATGCCGACCGCCAGCGCCAGCCCGCCCAGGGTCATGATGTTGATCGTTTCGCCCAGCGCGCTCATGGTGATGAGCGACACCAGGATCGACAGCGGGATCGACACCGCGATGATCACGGTGCTGCGCCAGCTGCCCAGGAACAGCAGGATCATGGCGGCCGTCAGGCAGGCGGCGATGACCGCTTCGCGCACCACGCCGTCGATGGCGCTGCGCACGAACACCGACTGGTCGGCCAGCGGCGTGATGTTGAGGTTCGACGGCAGGGTGGTGGCGATGGCCGGCAGGCGCTCGCGCACCCGCTTGATGATGTCGAGCGTGGACGCGGCGCCGGTCTTGAGGATGGTCAGCACCGAGGCGCGCTGGCCGTTGACCAGCACGATGTTGGTCTGCGGCGGAAAGCCGTCGCGCACGTGCGCCACGTCGTGGACGTAGATGGTGGCGTTGCCGACGGTCTTGATCGGCAGGTCGTTGAGCTCCTGGATGGTGACCGGGCTGCTGTTGGTTTCGATTTGATATTCGAAAGTGCCGATCTTGGCGGTGCCGGCGGGCAGGATGATGTTCTGCAGGCTGAAGGCGTTGACCACGTCGTTGGGAGACAGGCCCTTGGCCTGCAGCGCGGCGCTGTCCAGGTCCACCTGGATCTGGCGCGTCTTGCCGCCGTAGGGGAACGGGATGGCGGCGCCCTGCACCGTTGCCAGCTGGGTGCGGATGAAGTTCACGCCGTAGTCGCTCAGCTGCTGCTCGGACAGCCCCTGCCCCGACAGCGCCAGCTGCAGCACCGGCACGGTCGAGGCGTTGTAGGTGATGACCAGCGGCGGCGTCGTGCCCGGCGGCGCCGAGCGCAGCTGGGTCTGCGCGATCGCGGTCACCTGCGCGATCGCCGACGCGATGCTGACGTTGGGCTGAAAGAAAATCTTCACCACCGAGATGCCGGAGAGCGTTTGCGATTCGATGTGCTCGATGTCGTTGACCGTGGTGGTCAGACCGCGTTCGAAGTTGGTGACGATGCGGTTGGTCAGCTGTTCCGGCGACAGCCCGGCATAGTTCCAGATGACGCTGACGACGGGAATGTTGATGTTGGGAAAGATGTCGGTCGGCGTGCGCCCGATCACGATGGGAGCCAGGATCAGCAGCAGCAGCGCCAGGACCACGAAGGTATAAGGCCGGCGCAAGGCCAGGCGTACGATCCACATGCCGCGCGTCTACTCCTTCGAGAGCCAACGATCAGGAGATAAGGTGTTCACGATGGGTGTTTGGGGAAGGCCGGCGGTGCTCTGCGAACCCGCTCATCCTAACACGCCGCAACTCCGCGGCGGCGTGTTTTGGCAATTGGAACCCTTTGCTGTCTGGGGGGTTATAAAGCCGGGTGGATGTTCGCGATGTCCGCCGCCGGCGCGGCCTCCGCGGCCCCCGATCGGCTGCCTTCGGCGGCGGCGAACGTGGCCAGCGCGAGCGCCAGAATCCGCGCCCCCGCCAGCCGATACGCGCCCAGGTGATAAGCCGCCGGCACCACCAGGCAGCGGCCGCCGGCACGCCGTGCCAGGTCCGCGGTATCGGCGGCAAGCACGCCGGGGTCCTGCTCGCCGCTGACGTAGGCGACGGCGGCGGCGCCCAGGTGCGCGGCGTGGCGGCGCAGATCGAGAAAGCGATAGGCGCGCGGCAGCACGTGGCGTAGCGTCAGGTAGCCGGGGCGGCCGCGCGGCTCGGCCTTCCACGACCATTCGACCAGGTGCGGCGGCACGTCTTCGAAGACGGCGCCGGCGGCGAGGCGCATGCGGCTGAGCGCGAGCTGCACCCAGTAGCCGCCGCTGCTCACCCCCCACACGTGCAGCGGCAGCGCCGCGTCCAGGCGCTGGCGCAGGGCGCGCAGGCCCGCCGCCGCATCGCGATCGAGAAACCCCGCCGGCGGCGGCCCGCCGGGCAGGCCGGAAAAGTCGAGCGTCAGCACGTGATAGCCGGCGGCGCGCAGGCTAGGCAGCCGCGACCCGCGGTGAAAGTACGCCTGGCCGACGCGCACCCACGGCGGCAGCAGCAGCACACCGCCGCGCGCCGGCGCGGTAGCCGGGTACCACGTGCCGGTCAGGATGCCGCCGCCCTCGTCGCGCGGCACCGGGACGTATTCCCAGGGTGCCAGCTCGGGCGCCGGCGGCAGGCCGGGCACGCGCTCAAGGCGCGGCGACAGAAACCGGAAGAGCCGGCTGGAGCAACGTTCCTCCCAGGCCGCGGGGCGGGGCGGTGCCCCCGAGCCACCGGCGGCGGATCCGAATCCCATGGCGGTCGAGAGCGGGCGAGGCGAGACCGGTGGCGTACGGCGTACCGCTAGGCTGACGGCAGCGATGCCGCCACCAGCTCGCGCAGCAGCCGCTGGCCCTCGTGCCATTCGCCCAGGCCGGTGGCGGCGTTGATGTGGCCGGCGGCGCCGATCGCGGCGAAGCGGCTGCCCCAGGCGTCGGCGAACAGGCGGGCGCGGTCCGGGCTGACGAACGGGTCGTCGTCGCTCGCCACCACCAGGCTGGGAATCCGCAGCCGTTCGAGCGGCATCGGCTGGAAGCCGGTCGTGCCGGGCGGGAAGGATGGGGCGTCGACGTCGCTCGGCGCCACCAGGAAGGCGCAGCGCGCCGGCCGGTTGCTGCGGCGGCTCCAGTGCGCCACCGTGACGCAGCCCAGGCTGTGGGCGACCAGCACCGCGCCGTCGCCGACCTCCGCCACCGCCGCGTCGAGCGTCGCCACCCAATCGTCGCAGCGCGGGGAGCTCCAATCGGCCTGGACCAGCCGCCGGCAGTGCGGATCGAGGCCCTCCCACACGCTTTGCCAGTGGGTAGGGCCGGAGTCGTAGAGACCCGGAATGAGTACGAGGGTGCAGGGCTGCACGGTGGCCGCGTCCTCCCGAGGACGGTACCTATTGTTGCACGCCGCGTGCCGCGGCGCGACAGCCCGCCGCGCCCATGGCACGACGCGGCGCAAGCGATGTCGCAATCGCGCCTTCACGGGTATAATCCGCCCTTCGATCGACTGTGGGTGTTGGCGTTGGGGGCTGTCCCGCGGCCTGGCTGCAGATGCGTGGCCGCCGCGCCGAGGAGGAGGAATTGCTGCGGGAGCGCGCGCCAGGCATGGCGGCGGCCGTCTGCTGCCTTGTCGTGGCCCTTGCCCTTGCCGGCGCGGCGGCCGGGCGCGCGGCGTGCGGGCCGCGCGAGGAGCCGCCCAAGCCACCTGCGCCGGCGCCAGGCAGGGCGCTGCCGCGCGGCGACGGCGCCCTGCACGGCCTGGCCGCCGGCGGCGACGACGTCTACGACGTCGACGTGCCGGCCGGCCAGGTGCTGTACGCCACCTTCAGACAGCTCGGCATCGACCTGTACGTCGACGTCTACGCTCCCGACGGGAAGCTGCTGTACACCGCCGACAACCTGCGCGGCGCCAAGGGCCTGGAGGAGGTGGTCGTGGTCGCCCCGCGGGCAGGCCGCTATCGCCTGGAGGTCAGGGCCTGCCTGGGGGTGCCCGGCGGACGGTACGTGGCGCGCCTTGCCGACCTGCGCCCGGCCAGCGCCGCCGACCGCCTGCGGGCCGCCGCCGAAAGCCTGATCGCGCAGGCGGTCGATTGGCCGCTCGCCCCGCGGACGCCGGCCAGGGACGCGGGCGCCGCCCTGCTGCGTGCCTGTGCGCTTTTCCATCAGGTCGGGGCGCGGCGCCGCGAGGCCGAAGGCTGGTACCGCCTGGGCAGGAAGCAGTTCGGCGCCCATGCCTATGCAGACGCAATCGCGTCGTTCAACCAGGCAAATCCTCTCTACCGGGCGGTGGGCGACCGCGCCTTCGTCGCCAGCTCCTACAGCTGGATCGGCAGCTGCCACTACGCGCTGGAGCAGCGGGAGCTGGCGCGCCGGTTCTACGCGTTGTCACTGGCGGAGTGGGCGACGCAGCCGCCCGGCGAAGGGCGCGCCAGGACGCTGGTCAGCCTGGGCAAGGTGCACGTCGACGCCGGCGAATGGACCGCGGCGCTGCGCTGCTACGCCGAGGCGATCGCCCTGCTGAGCCAGGTCGCGTCGCCCGACCGCGCCGAGGAGGCGCGGGCGAACACCCAGGTCAGCGCGATCTACCGCGCCCTCGGAGATTGGGACGATGCCCTGGCGGCGGCGCGTCGCGCCAGCACGTTGTGCGCCGCCGCTCCCTCCTGCCAGCAGGCCGCGGTGTGGAACGAGACGGCGCGGATCTACATCGACCTGGGCCAGCCCGGCGTCGCCGTCCCCTATTGCCTGCGCGCCCTGGAAACCGGGGACCCGGAGGAGCAGGCGGGCGCCCACACCGACCTGGGCGTCTGCTACCGCCGCCTGGGTTTCAGCGATCGCGCACTGGGGCAATACCTCACCGCGATCCAGATCTATCGACGGCTCCGCAAGAGACGCCTGGAAGCCATCGCCTGGCTCGATCTGGCGAGCCTTTTCCGCCGCACCGGACAGCCGCGCAAAGCTGCCCACTGTTTCGCCAAGGCGCAGCAGCTGGCGCACGACACCACCAGCCGTCGCACCGAGGGGTTGGCCATGCTCGGCGCCGGTCTCGCCGCCCGCGACCTGGGCAACCTGCAGGAAGCCCTGGCCCACGGCAAGGAGGCGCTGCCCAACGTCGAGGCGCTGCGCGGCGGCGTGCAGCGGTCCGACCTGCGCGATACCTTCCAGGCGCGCAGCGGCGACGCCTATGACTTTCTGATCGGCGTGCTCATGCAGCTGCACCTGACGGATCCCGGCCGCCGTTACGACGTGCAGGCGCTGCAATATTGTGAGCAGTCGCGCAGCCGCACCCTGCTCGACCTGCTGTCCGTGCGGCAGGCGCCGGCCGCGGCGACGGCCCCCGATGCGGCGACGCTGGCGGCGTTCCAGAGCGTGGCGGCGGCGATCGCGGACAGCGACCGCGAGCTGCAGACGCCGGCGGCGTCGCCGGCGCGCCGCCGCTTCCTCAAGGAGCGGCTCGACGACCTGCTGGGAGAGGCCGCGGTCCTGGCGTTGCGTCTGCACGGCGCCACGGCTTCGCTGCCGTCGACGCCACCCTCCCCGCGATCGATCACCGATCTGCAGCACGGCCTGATCGATGCCGGCACCTTGCTGCTCGAATATCACGTGGGCGCGACGAAAAGCTTTCTGTGGGTGGTGAGCGATCGTGCGGTCAGCAGTTTCGAGCTGCCGGGACGCGACCGATTGGAGCCGCTGGCGCGCGCCGCGTACGGCCAGCTGGCGGGGGCGCGGCCGGCGACCGACATGGAGCGCGGCGAAGACCCGGTGGCACGTCTCAGCCAGATCCTGTTGGGGCAGGTCGCCGGCCGTCTGGGCAGCCAGCGCCTGGTCGTGGTCGCCGACGGCGTGCTGCAGTACATCCCTTTCGCGGCGCTGCCGGACCCCGACCCCCGCGGCGGCGGGCAGCTGCTGGTGGTCGAGCACGAGATCGATTACGCACCGTCGCTGGCGGTCGTGGCCGCGCTGCGGCGCGCGCCGCCGCCGCCGCTATCCACGGCTGCGGCCGCGGCCGCAGGGCCCGCCGGCACCGCGGGCTCAACGTCGAAGTCGATCGCGGTCGTCGCCGACCCGGTCTTCGCACCCGACGATCCGCGGCTGCGCCTCAAGGTGCCGCGCCAGACGCTGGCGGCGCTCGATCCGCGCCTCACGATCCTGCAGCGCCTGCCGCGCACCCGTGACGAAGCCGGCGTGATCGCCTCCCTTGCCGGGCCGCGCCAGGTCTTCGCGGCGCTCGATTTCGACGCCAACGCCAAGCTGGTGACCGGCGGCGGCCTGGCCGGCTGCCGCATCCTCCATGTCGCGACGCACGGCATCCTCCGTACCGACAAGCCAGGCCTGTCGGCGCTCGCCTTGTCCCAGCTCGACATGCAGGGACAGCCGCTGGACGGCTTCCTGTATGCCTTTCAGGTCGCCGCCTGCGACCTGCCCGCCGACCTGGTGGTGCTCAGCGGTTGTAAGACGGCCCTGGGCAAGGAGCTGGGCGGCGAGATGGTCGGCCTGCCGCGCGGTTTCCTCTGCGCCGGCGCCCGGCGGGTGCTGGTCAGCCTGTGGGACCTGGGCGACAGCTCCGCCGCCGAGCTGATGGGCGATTTCTATCGCGGCCTGCTCCGCGACCACCTGGCGCCGGGGGCGGCCCTGCACCGGGCGCAACTGGCGATGTTGCGGCGCGAGCCGTGGCGGCCGCCCTTTCGCTGGGCCTCTTTCCTGCTCGAAGGCGACTGGCGCTGACCCGGCGCCCGGCCTGACCGCGCGGCCGCCAGCCTGATCGCGCGGTTGCCCCTCCCTGCCCGCCGGCGCGGCTAAACAAACCCCTGGCGCGCGTGTCTCAGCCTGGCGTTACCGGCGCAGGAGACGGCCTGGCAACCGGCGGTTCCGCAGGCAGGCGACGGAACCGATTCCTGCGCATTATCAACCCACTCTGAGAGGAGGGAGTCATGTCCAAGAAGGTGGAGCAGAAGCCTGAGGCACCGGCGCGCCAGGACGGCGAGGACGTGAACCGCAAGGTCCTGACTGTACCGGCAGGCGTCAGGGGCAGCGACACCGGTCCCAATGGCTCTCCAGGGACGGATCCCAGCGAAGATCCGCCGTCGCGGGGCATGTGAGGTCCGCGGCGCACCCACGCGTTGCTGATCGGGCAGGACGACAAGGCAGGTAACGGCGGCGATGGCGGCGATGGTGGCGAGAGTGACGGCAGCCTTGGTGCGGGGGCGGGGGGAAAGGTTGTCGGAGTGCTCCCATCGCCGCCGCGCCGCGGTCGCCTGCCTTGTCCGGGCCGTGGTGGTCGCGGTGGCGCTCTTCGCCCTGTCGAGCGGGTCCCTGGGCTGCGGCCGCGCCAGGAGGGGATCGTCGTTCGACCAGATCCGCAAGCTGGTGGTGGGCACGACCGAGGCCGAGGTGGAGACGCGCCTGGGGGCGCCCAACCAGTGCCGGCCATGGCTGGACGACAGCCAGGTGTGTGTCTGGCAGGCCTGCACGTTTCTGGATGGCCCGCAATACCCTGCCGCGATGCAGCACCAGGTGGTAAACCTGGCGATCACCTTCAAGCGCCCACCCGCGACCGCCGCCGGACCGCCGCCGTCGCTCGCGGTGTGGCGGGTGGCCGACCCGTTCGCGGTCAACTATTCGCTGCTGCCGGTCAGCGAATCCGCCGTCCCCGCCCCCGGCGGCCTGGGCGGCGACTTTGCCGCAGTGCTGCCCTGATCCTTGCGGCCCGCGGCCGCCTTCAGGGCTCGACGACTTGCAGCGGATATTCGCCGAGCGGTTCCGCCGCCGGCCCTGGCTCGGGACCGACGACCCGCAGCTGATAGGCACCCGGAGCCAGCTGGCGGCGGTTGAGGACCACCACCGCGACGCTTGCCTCGACCGCCGCGAAGTTGGCCTCCAGCGGGCGCCACGCGCGGTCGGCGGCCGGGTTGACGCTGTCGGCGCGCACCTGCAGGTGGATGCGGACGTCCGGCACCTGTTGCGCCAGGTGCAGGATCAGGGTGGTGGTGACGGCGTCGGCGTGCACGATCGTCGCCGGCGGCGCTTCCGGACCGCGCAGGACCTGAGGCGGGTCCAGCTGGAGGAGATCTGCCTGCCGCGCGGCGGGTGGGCGGCCGAGCCTTGTCAGCCAGCCGGCCGCCGCCAGGATGGTCATCACGATCAGCGCCGCAGCCAGGTAGGGCACCAGCCCCAGCCGTGACGGACGCGCGCCGGGGAATCGCGCCACGGCCCGGCGGCCGGCTGGCGGGCCGCCGGCGGCGGGCGTGGCGGGCGCGGCGGGTACCCCCGGCGTCGCCGGGGCAGCGGGTGCCGCCGCTGCATCCTCCGGCGCCGCCAGAAAGCTGTCCAGGTCGAGCAGCAGGTGCGCGCAGTGGGGGCAGACCGCAAGATGATCCTGCAGCGCATCGGCGTCGTCGGCGGACAGCTCTCCCGCGTGATAGGCGATCAGCGCTTCGGGTTGCGCATGGCGCTCGGCCCCCTGGCGCCGACGCTCTTCGGTCACCAGCCTGGCGAGCGTCGCCCGCACCTCGGAGTCTTTGTCCTGGTCGTTCATGCATCACCTTCCATCTCGCCTGGCCGCTCGCTCAGCGTCATCTTGAGCCGTTTCTGGGCTTGGTGCAGGTGCGCCTTCACCGTTTCGATCGAAATGAGCAATATTTTCGATATTTCGCGATACTTGAGATCTTGCAGGCGCAGGGTCACGCAGCGGCGCATCTGCGGCGGCAGCTGGCCCAGGGCGGAGCGCAGGCTTGCGCTCCGCTCCCGGTCCAGGGCCCCCTCCAGCGGACTGGGATCGGCCGACGCCAGCCAGCCCCGCGCGCCGGCGCGATTGCCGTGCCCGTCGTCGGCCTGGTCGTCGATCGATTCCTCGAAGGCGTCACGCTTGGCGGCACCGCGCCGGCGCAGTTCGTTGCGATAGATGTTGATCATCATTTCGAACAGCCAGCTCATGAATCGAGACGGGTCACGCAGCGTCCCGATATTGGAGAAGACCCGAATGAACGTGTCTTGGGTGAGCTCCGCCGCTTCGTCGGTGGAAAAACCGCGCTTCGTATAGAAGCCGCGCACGCGGTGGCGGAACATCCGGTCGAGCTCTTCGCAGCCGCCCTGGTAGTCGATTCCCGCCTGGATCTGCTCCACCAGCACGCGCCAACGGTCGGCGGGCGCCGGCGCGGTCGTGCTCTGGCTGCGGTCCTGGTTCATGGCTCTAAACAAAAGCCGGCACGCCGGTGTCTGGCAGGTTTGGCACCGTGGAAAGGAGTGTAGCGCAAATGCCAGTCCAACCAACTTCAGGCGCCCGCCGCGCCCTGCTCATCGGCATCGATCGCTATGAAAACCTGCCGCCGGACAAACAGTTGACCGGCTGCGTCAACGACGCCGACGCTCTTGCCGGCCTGCTCACCGAGCGGTTCTGCTTTGCCGCCGGCAACGTCGAGCGCCTGCTCGACCGCGACGCGACGCGCGCCGGCATCCGCGCAGCGGTCGAGCGCCTGATCGAGCGCACCGCGGCCGGCGACGTGGTGGTGATCCATTACAGCGGCCACGGTTCGCAGAGCGTCGATCCCACCTCCCCTTCCGGCACGATCGAAACCATCGTGCCGTGCGACAGCGGCCGCAACGGCCACCCCAACCGCGATATTGCCGATCTCGAGGTCCGCCACTGGCTGCTGCGCCTGTGCGACCGCGGCAGTCATCTCACGCTGATCTTCGACAGCTGCCACTCCGGCCATATCCTGCGCGACGGCTTCGGCGCCCCCGAGCGCTGGGTGGCGCCGCACAGCCAGCCGGTGCAGCTGCCGCCGGAGGTGGTGGCTGCCCAGGGAGTGCCCGGCGCCAGTCGCGACGGGCGCGGCGGCGGTGACGGTGCCGGCGGGTTGCGGCTGCCGCTCGCCCAGTGCTACGTGCTGCTGGCGGCCTGCGCCAGCAAGGAGTCGGCTTTCGAAGTGGTCGGCCAGGATGCCGCCGGCGCGCGGCACGGCGCCTTCAGCTACTTTCTGTGCCAGGAGCTGGCGCAGGCCAGCGCGGTGACCACGTTCCGCGACGTCTTCGAGATCGTCGCGCCGCGGGTCAGCGCCCTCTACCCCAACCAGCATCCACAGCTGGAAGGGGCGCGCGACCAGCAGGTCTTCGGCCTCGATTCGTTCCCGCCGATGCTCGATGCGGCTGCTGCCCGGCTGAGCGCCGGCGCCATTCGACAGCCCGTGCGGCAGTCGGATAGCCTGCGGCCATGGCCTCGCGCTACAGCCGGGTGATCGGCATCGTCGGCGGTCTGGGGCCGCACGCTCACATCGACTTCGAGCGGCGGCTGCTGGCGGCCGTGGCGGCGCCGAGCCGCGACCAGGACTATCCCGACTGGCTGCTTTCGGCGTGCAGCAGCACGCCGGACCGCACCGAGTCGCTGAGCGGCGGCGGTCCGTCGCCGGTGCCCGGCCTGGTGCAGAGCCTCACCCGGCTGGAGGGGCGCGCGGACTTCGCGGTGATCGTCTGCATCACGGCGCACGCCTTCCTCGATCAGCTGCGGCCGCGCGTCCAGATCCCCATTCTCGACGTCGTCGCCGCGACCTTTGCCCGCTGCCGGCCGGGCGACAGGGTGGGGCTGCTGGCGACGACGGGTACGCTCGACAGCGGCCTTTTCCAGCGCACGGCGCGGCGGGTCGAGGCGGGGCCGGAGGTGGTGTCGTTGCGCGACCTGCCGGCGGGCCGGGAGCTGCAGGAAGAGCTGGTCATGCGGCCGATCTACGGCCCGCTGCAAGGCGATGGTTCCCGTCTCGGCGGCGGTCTCAAGGTGGGCGGCGACCGCGACCCGCTGACCGGGGTGCCGCACCTGGCGACGCTGACGCGCGCCGCCGCGCTGCTGGCCGGCGCCGGCGCCGCGGCGGTGATCGCCGGCTGCACGGAGATCTCCCTGGTCTTTGGCGGCTGCGGCGGCACGGTCGCCGGGCTGCCGCTGCTCGACTGCATGGACATCGCGGCGGGCGCCGCCCTGGGCATCGCGCGCGGCGACCTGCCGCTGCCGCCCGGCTGAGGCCGGCGGCCGTCGCCCCGGCCGGGGGGCGGCTTGCCGGAGGCTCGGCTCGTGGACACCAGGCCGGCGCCCCCTGACGGCCTGACGGCGCAGATTTATGCACAAGGTACAGAGAGGTATAGAATTAGGTGCACTGGTTGTGTCCCGCCAGTCCACTCAAAGAGGACCGACGACCATGGCAATCAACAAGATTGCGACGCTGCTGCTGTTGGGTACGCTGACCGCGGCCGGCATCGCGAAGGCTCAGGATCCACCTCCCTATCCCGGCGGCGACTCCGCCGCGCCGCCGCCGGCGGACCAGGCCAACCCGGCGCCGCCGCCGCCCGACGCGGGGGCGGCTGCCGACCCGGCCGCTGCCGGCATCGACTATTTCCACGGCCAGCTTTCGCCCTACGGCCAGTGGGTCATCCGGCCCGGCTACGGCGAGGTGTGGGTGCCCAACGTGACGGTCGGCTGGCGGCCCTACACCACCGGGCATTGGATCTACACCGACCAGGGGTGGGCCTGGGCCGCCGACGAGCCCTGGGGCTGGGCGCCCTTCCACTATGGGCGCTGGTATTACGACGCGCAGATCGGTTGGGGCTGGGTGCCGGGGTACACCTGGGCGCCGGCGTGGGTGGCCTGGCGCCACGGCGGCGGCTACCTGGGCTGGGCGGCGCTGCCGCCCTCGGTCGGCTTCAGGGTCGGCGTCGGTCTGGCCTTCGGCTCGGTGACCATCGGCACCGGCTACTACACCTTCTGCGGCGAGCGGGACATTCTGGCGCCGCACATCGGCGGCTTCATCGTGCCCAGCTCGCGCAACGTCACGTTCATCAACAACACCACCAACATCACCAACTACACGGTGGTCAACAACCGCATCGTCAACGTCGGCATCCCCGGCGCGCAGGTGGCGCAGGTGGTCGGCCATCCGGTGCAGCCGGTCGCGGTCGCGTCGCTGACCTCCGCCGGCGCCGGGGGACGGGGAGCGTTCTACCAGCCGGCGATCATCGCCCGCGCGGCGCGGGCCACGCCCAATGAGTTTGGCCACGCCCTGACGGCGCAGGTGGCGGTGCAGCAGCACAGCAGCTCCTGGGCGGCGCTCAAGTCGACCCCGGCCGGCGCCGGCCGCCTGACGGCGCGCAGCGCGACCGCCACGGCTCCCGGCGGTACGCATCCCGGCGCGACGCATCTCGGCGGCTCTCACCCCGCCGGCAGCACCGGCACCGGCAGCAGCACCGGCAACACCCACCACCGCAGCACGGGCGCCGGCGCCGGCACCGTCCCGCACAGCATTCCCGGTGCCGGTTCGCCCAACACTTCCAAGTCCACCGGCACGTCGCAGGGCACCAGCTCGACCGGTCATGGCTCGACCGCCAGCAGCACCGGTTCGACGGGCGCGACAGGGTCCAACCGCTCGACCAGGGCGGGCACGCCGCCGCCGCAGGGCGCCAAGAGCTCGCCGCCGCCGCCCGGCAAGGGCCAGTCGTCGGCAAGCGAAAAGGGACACAAGCCGCCGCCCGCGGCCTGATCGCCCAGGGGTGCGCGCCGACGCGCCGCTGCCGTTGCCTCCACGCTCCGGCCGCACCCCGTCCTACCTTCTTTTCGTTGGTCTTCTAGAACAGGTGCGGGTTCCTGGATCGGTAGCGGCGGCTCCAGGTGAGCACGGTGCCGTTGCGCAGGATGACGCGGGCGTCGCCGTGAAACCAGGGTTGCAGCTCGCCGATGGCGTCCAGGCGCACCAGCTCCGAACGGTTGATGCGCAAAAACTGGCTCGGGTCCAGGCGGGTTTCCATGTCCTGCAGGGTGCCGCGGCGGCGAAACTCGCCGCGCCCGGTGTGGACGCGCAGGTAGTTGCCCTCGGCGCGCACCAGGTCGATCTCGCCGGGGGCGACCAGGACCTGCCGATCCGGGTCGCGCTCCACCAGGATCTGGCGCGGGTACTCCGTCGCGGGGCGCACGGCGGCCAGCAGGTGCTCGATACGCGCCGCCAGGTCGCCACCGCCGGGCTGGGCGCCGGGCGACCCGGCGTCGGAGGCGGGGTCGATGCTGGCGCCGGCGCCGGCCAGCTGGCGGCGCAGGCGGCCGGCCAGCTGTTCGAATCGCGACGGCGCGAAGGGCTTGAGCAGGTAGTCCAGGGCGTGGACCTCGAAGGCTCGCAGCGCATGCTGGTCGAAGGCGGTGACGAAGACCACCAGCGGCATCGCCGCGACCCCCACCTCCGCGATCACGCCGAAGCCGTCCAGGCGCGGCATCTGGATGTCGAGGAACACCACGTCCGGCTTGACGCCGCGGATGGCCTCGACCGCCTGCACGCCGTCGGCGGCCTCCGCCGCCACTTCGAAGTCGCCCTCGCGGGCCAGCAGGCGGCGCAGCTTGCGGCGCGCCGGCAGCTCGTCGTCGGCGATCAGCGTCCGGATCATCGATCGCTGCCGTCGGGAGCGGCCGGGAGGCCGGCGGGGGCATGCGGCGCCGGGCGCGCCGGCACCGTGGCGCGCACCAGGAAGCCGCCCGCGGCGCCGCTGGCGGCGCGCCAGGTATGGCGGTCGCCGTATAGCAGCTGCAGGCGGCCGGCGGTGGCGGCCAGGCCGACGCCACCGCCCGTATCGGTCACCGGTGGCGCTCCTGGGCCGTCGTCCTCCACCTCCAGCGCCAGCTGCTCGGCCTCGCGGTGGGCGCGCACGACGATGCTGCCGCGGCCCTGGCGCTCGGCGTTGCCGTGGCGGATGGCGTTCTCCACCAGGGGCTGGAGAAACAGCGACGGCACCAGCAGGCGCTCCACCCCCGGTTCGATCTGCAGGCGGATGTCCAGGCGGTCGCCGAAGCGGGCGCGCTGGATGGCGACGTAGCGGCCCAGCAGCGCCAGCTCGTCGTCGAGCGGCACCTCGTCGGCGCGCGCGGTGGACAGCGACAGGCGCAGCAGCTCCGCCAGCTGCGCCAGCATCTCGTCGGCGGCGGCGGGATCGTCGTACATCGTCGCCGAGATGGTGTGCAACGCGTTGAACAGGAAGTGCGGCTGGAGCTGCAGCCGCAGGTTGTGCAGCTGCGCGCGGGCCAGGCTGGTTTCGACGCGGGCGATGCGCAGCTCGCGGGCGCGGGCGCGGTCGAGCGCCGCCAGGGCGTGCAGGCCGGCGGCCATCAGCACCAGCACCAGCAGCTCCAGGGGGAGCTCCATCACGTAGCGAAACGGCATGACGCCGTAGTCGAAGGCGCCCAGCCCGGCGAGCGGATACAGCACGCTGCGCAGCCCCCACATCAACGACGTCGCCGCGGCGCCGCAGGCGACCATCGCCGCCGCGTACAGCGGCAACCGCCGCGCCCGCCGGCCCGGCGCCAGCGGCAGCCGGCGCACCAGCCAGCGCATGGGCAGGAGCATCAGGCCGACGGCAAACGCGCCGGTCGATTCGTTGATCAGTTGCGGCAGCGCCGGGCCCGGATGGCGCGAGGCGACGTCGGCCAGGTAGTGGTACAGAAAAAACACCAGGCCGACGACACCGACCGCCGCAAGCCACGTGGCGACGGCGAGCGGCAGGCCGCGCGCAAGCGGCATGCGCTCACCGGCCGGCGGCGGCAGCGCCGCCGCCGCCGCGACGTCGGCCGGCCGGCGCGGCAGCGTCGCCACCGCGACTCCGGGCAGTTGCGGCGCAACCGCCGCGACTTCGGGCGGGTCCGGCGTCGCCGCCGCGACCTGGGCAGGGCGGCGTGATGGCGGCGCGGGCGCCGGCTGAGGCAGGTCAGTCATATTTCTTCAGCTGCGGCCATTCGGTAGCCATCACGAAGCGCGGGCCGCGGCAGACGAAGACGTCGAAGTGCTGGTAGGGCATCGAGTAGGGGTGGTCGACGTGGCCGGCCAGCTCGACGCTCCTGAACAGCTTCAGCAGCACCTCGCGGCGGTCGTCCAGGACGATCATGACGTCGCCAGTGTAGCCGCGCGGGCCCCACAGGAAGTAGGACAGGTGGCCGCTCAGCGCCGGCGGCAGGCCGAGCGCCGGCCCGAACAGGTCGATGGCGCCCGCCTGGCCGTAATTCTGGCCGAAGATGGCGGCACGCGCGCGGTCGCCGGCGGGCAGGGCGTCGTAGATGCGCGCCACCTCGCGCGCCATCTCCGGCCAGCCGAAGCGGTCCGCCATCAGCTGCGGCAGCGGCCCCAGGCGGTGGTTCTCGACGCGCGGCTGCGACAGGCCGATGGCAGCGGAGTAGCGGATCAGGGCTTCCGGCGGCAGCAGCGGCATGGCCAGCGGCGCCAGCGCCGCGCCGGCGAGCGCCAGCACCGCGACGTAGGCCGCCTTGGCGAAACGCCAGCGCGGAGCGGCCAGCCAGCGCTCGCAGGCGACCGCCCCCGCGGCGAGCAGCATGGGGTACGCCGGGGCGGGGTAGTAGGTGCGTCCGTTGAGCAGGAACATCTCGGCCAGCACCCCCAGGTAGGTCAACCCGAGCACCCGGTAGCGCCGCCCCTGGCGGTCGGCGAGCAGCCAGCCCAGGCCGCCCGCCCATAGCGGCAGCGCCAGCGGGTTGAGCACCAGCACCTGCTCGGCCATGAAGCGCAGCGGCCCCAGCTGCGTGTCGCGGCCGTCGCGCTTGATGTTGGCGAGCTGCTCGAGATGCGGGAAATGATGCGCCACCACCCACACCGCGTACGGCAGCACCAGCAGACCGGCGGCGCCGGCCCCCAGCCACAGCCAGCGGGACGCCAGCGCCCGCCGCTCGCGCGTCAGCAGCAGGGCGGCGGCCAGCGGCACGGCAAAGAACAGCATCGACTCCTTGTTGAGCAGGCCCAGGCCGGCGACCACACCGAACAGCAGCCATAGCCGTTCGGCCCGCTGCCGCTCCGCCGCCTCCACCGGGCGCAGGATGCGGATCACGATCCAGGCGCTGCAGCTCCAGAACAGCTGGTCGAGCGCGTTCATCGTGTGGATGCTGTGCAGGGTCAGCCAGATCGGCGCCGTGATCACCGCCAGCGCGGCCAGCCCCTGCGCGAACCGGCGCCCGCCCAGGTCGCGCGCCATCAACCCGGTCACCACCACCAGCGCGGCGCCGGCCAGGGCCGGCATCAGGCGGATCGCCGGCAGCGTCTGGCCGCAGACGATGCGCACCACCGCGGTCAGCGCCGGAAACAGCGGCGGCATGTCGACAAATCCCCACGCCAGGTGCCGCGAACAGGCCAGGTAGTACAGCTCGTCGACAAAAAACCCGTAGCCGAACAGGCCGGTCGTGGCCAGGTGCAGCACCAGCTTGAACCCGGCCAGCGCCAGCACCACGCCCAGACCGCCGGCCAACGCCACCCGCCGCCTCGCGACCCTGGCGGCCGCGGGCTGGGAAAGGTTGAAACTCGCGGAATCCGCCGGCGCGCCTTCCGGAGCCGCGGCGGCGGGTGCGATGATCGATGCGTTCACGCTCATGATTGTCTCCTCCGGCGCCACCAGCGCGCCACCCTGCGATGCCGCCAGCATGCCCCGCGGCAGCGGCGCGCACCAACCGCCCCGGGACCAGCGGGACCGCGGCGGGACGAGCGGGAGCAGGAGCGAGGTGGACGTACGCGCAGCGACGTTGGGATTGCTTCGCGGCCGTGGCCTCGCCATGTGTGGGCCGCGGCGGCCGGCCCGGAGGGTGGCGCGGTTGGGAGGGGTGAGCTCTTCTACTTCTGCAAGGCCCGCAGCGCCGGCTCAAGCCACGAGGAAACCATGCTCCCGATCTGCGGGAACTGTGCGGCCACGAAGCTGGCGACCGGTAGGGCGACGAACGACCCTGTGCGCATCCAGAAATCCGCCCCCAGCTCGCCAACCTTGGTGTTGGTAATCTTGCTCAGGGTCGCGTCGCGATGCATCTGCGCAAAGACCCCCGTCACGGCTCCCACCACACCCAACAACACCAGCAGCAGCAGCGCGTCGATCGGTCCGCGCGGCTGGAAGGGATAGACCGTCAAGGCGAACAGGATGAAGACGTACATCCCCCCGATCGCCATCGTCAGCGTCCGAATCCGCACCAGCACCGCCAGCAGGAAGACCACGTACACCAGGCACACAAAGCGCTCGCAGGCGCGAATCGCCAGATCCGGCTTGCTCAGGTCGCTGGCTGCTCGCGGCTGGCCCTCTTCTTGCTCATGCCACACCTTCGCCAGACAGGTTAGAACCTGGCCCGCGGCCCGCGCGATGTGCCCGAGCATCGCCTGGGCGTCACCCAACACCTTCCACTCCAGCTCGCGCCGCTCCAAGGCCCTGGTTCCGAACCTTCCGTTCATGGCAAGGGTGTGCGCCAGCTGGTCCAGGATGTCCATGCGTTGCGCCAGGATCGTCTCCCTGCCATGCAATGCCGCGATCAGGGACGTCGCGTCGACTGCATTCCCTGGAGCGTTCGGCCTTTTGCCGCCGATCTTTCTCAAGGTGGCTTCCGCCTGCCCCATCGCCTCAAGCTCTCTTGCGACAAGTTTTCTGAAATCCGCCATTCCGCCGGCGCCGAGCCGCCAGATCGGCGTCCATGAAAAGCCTTGCAACTTTTCGAAGCCGCGGCGCAGCGGCAGGGCATCGAGACTCACGAGCAGGCGCCGGGTCTCGAGCCAGAGGCCCCAAAGTCGGAAAGTCGCACCAGCCAGGAGGAAAAGCGCGAGCGCTAGCAGCGCGGGTAGCAGCGCCTTTTCAAACCACGCGGGTTCGACGCCGCGCAACGGCGGCCAGCTGCTGTTGAACACCAGGTACAGGCCCCCGCCCACGGCCAGGATCAGGAAATAGTGGGCTGGTGACGACGGTCCAGGCAGCAACGAATCGAGCAACCTGTTGGTCGTGTAATACCGGTGATCGCGTGGTATGGACTGCCGGCCATCGGGCGGCCAGGCTCTCCTGCGCGTGTAACCCGGATCTTCACAGAGCAGCCGCAAACTATCACTCCCGTTTCCAGACGGCAGGTATGGGCGGCGCTCGTCGAGCAGCGCATAGCCCCCGGCCATGCAATAGGTCCACCATAGACAGGCGCCGACCAGAAGCAGCAATGGCATCTCGCAGGAGAGCCCCGACGTGATCTGAACGGCCCGTAACACCATGAAGCGCCGGATGCCCGACAGCGAGTCGGCCAGCGACTCGCTGTCGGGCGCCAGGGCGATCAAGAGCTCGATCGTGAACCCGACGACCAGGAGCACAATGGGAGCCCAGCTGCTGACGCGAACCTTCTTATGGGCCTTCCATCCCACCCTGAAATGGCACGCCACTTCCAGGATCGATGCCGCCATCATCGCCAGCATTGCCGCCCAGAGGATCCGACGCAGGGCCGCGGCGTGGTCGATGCTCCAGCCAGCCTCCTCGGCATGGCGTAGCGGCCACAGCAGATACAACAGGATCAATCCATGCAGCAGCGCCGCGCCGACAATCAGAAACTCGCGCGCGGCCAGCCGCCCTGTGGCGAATTGCGCCAGCAAACTCGACGCCGAGGAAATGGATGAGAACCAGAGCACCATGGCAAAGCCGACCGCAAGAGCCGCGCCGATCAGCACGGTGACGATCCACGAGGTCGGTGGCACCAGGCGCTGCGGTTGCGGTTGCATGTGCGGAGCGCCAGCGCCGCCCAGCTGGCCGGCTGGCTGTGGTGGCGCCATGGAATCCCGCATGTGCGTTGGTGTTTGCTGTTGCAACTGCGGACTGTCGATCGCGGGCAGCAGGGAGTGGGCGGCGCCGTCCAGATTCGGGCCGAGGCTGGCAACCGGCCAGAAGTCGTCGCCGCCCAGAGCCAGCAGGTGTACCGGCGGGCGATTGAAAAGCACGCTGGGGAAGCAGATGCGAGCTCCGTTTCGAAATCCGTCCGGCCACCCGTATTGGTACAGGTACAGCTCCGGCTCTTCCCGGAGTGCACAGTAGCGATCCCTGGTTGTGTTGGGCCCGCCCGCCGAGACTCTTAGAGCGCGCAGCGCATTGTAGACTCCCGGTTCGGACGAGCTGGGGAAAATGCGTTCGCCATTTCCTTGCCAATAGCTCATGAAGAGATGATTGGAAATCGGCGCCAGAGAATAGGTGGACAGCGCCAGTACGCCGCGCAGCTGCTTGTCCTGCACCTCGCGGCGGAAGAGCAGGTCGGCGCCGATCGTCACGATCTGCCCGCGCGGGTAGGCCACGGTCAGGTAGCGGGTCAGGAACAGGGTGTCGAGCGGGTCGGACGCGCGCACGATCACGTAACGGATGTCGTGCTTGCGCAGCTCCGACACGATCCCCAGCAGCACGGCATCCTGCGACAGCGGTGTCTGTTTCTGTGAGAACGCAGGCACGGTGTCGCCGTCGTCGCCGCTCACCTCCAGGTTGAGAGGAAGGGTCCCCTGCGGCTCGGTCGCTGAGTCCTGCCCGGTGGATCTGGTTCCATGCGCCTGGTAGGCGGCGCGAAGGCGTGAGATCTCTCTGGGGAAATAGAGTTGGAGAGGCAATCCCCTGGGCATCGGCGCAACGTGTGAGGCGCACGGCTGGGCAGCGACAACGTGAAGCCGGGGAGCGTTGCTGACAGGCGGCGATGTGGCTGACGCCGCGGCTGCATGTGGCACTGACGAGAACTTCCCATATTCCGTTTCGTCCTCGGACAGGACGGCAACGGTATCCGTCACGCATGGGAGCTGTTCGCTGTCCTTCCTGCTCAGGTAGTTGATAAACCGATCGATCGCCACTTCGTCAGCCTCCTGGAAGGAGGCGAACCGCACCGAAGGCAGACGCAACGTGTGGTGCAGGAAGCTTTTGACCGCGGCCTGGCTGCTGACAAAGCCGCTGTAGACGACCGCGGAGTCCGACGCGGGGTTCTGGATGACTTCGGCCAGGAGCTGCGCAAGGGAAGGCAACGACCCGGAGAAAGTGGGTCCCAGGACCTTGAGCGGCGGCCTCTTGGGGCAAGTGGTGCAGTTGGCGTCGGTCATCGCGGGCCGGATGAGTTGGACGGCGTGGCGGAACTGCTTCTTGTTGATTCCGGCGGTGGGGGATTCGCCGACAATCAGGATATGCAGGTACTCGCTCCTGGGCACCACGGAGTCGCCGCCCTTCGGTAGCGCGGTGTCGCCAACGTTCGGTGGGGTGGAGTCGCCGGCCTTTGGTGGCGCGGGATCGCCGGCCTTTGGTGGTGCAGGGTCGCTGGCATTTTCCGGCGCCGGCGTGGTGCGGCGGAAGGTCATCCATCCGGGCCAATCCTGCTTGCCTTCTTCATACCATTGCTGCTTCAAGCGCTTTTCGAAGTCGTCGGGCTCGGGATGCGCTTTGGGGTCCCATGGCAACGTCGCCTTGACGAAGGTGTAGCCCGAGTCCTGTAAGGCTTCCTGGATCGCCTCGATGGCGCGGTCGAACAGGAGCCCGAAGTGGGTGTGGGCCGGGTCTGGCAGCAGCGCGATGATGCTGTTGTCCGGCTGGACGCACTGTGCGAAAAGCGTGTCCGGCTGCAAGGGCGCGCCGCCCTCGCCACAAGCGGCATCCACCGGGGCTTGCAGGTCTTCCTGGTAGTCGCGGCCAGCTCTTTCCGCCATCTCCTCGCGGCTTGGAAAGGCCTTGTCGGCGGTCGCGGTCTTGGCGTCGATCGCCTTGGCGGCCGCGGATGCGGCGCCATCGCTTTGCGACGCAGCCGCCGCGCCGACGGGCGATGCCGTGGGGCTCAGCCCCGGCAGCAGCCAGCCCGCCAGAACCACGGCGCCGGCGAGCCCCGCGCCGCTACGCCGCATGCTCTTGCGCAGCGCGCGCGGCGGTCGGCGCGCCTGGTCGGGGGACGGTGTCGTGGCGGGAAGGCGTGGGAGGTCCGGCTGCGGTCATGTTCACGGAAGACGGACACGGCGGACGGTTTCCCTCACGCCGGCGCCTTGCCTGCCTGCCAACCTTCAAGGTGCTGGAACCGCCCCCCAAGGTGTGCAGACCGCAATCGCCTTGACAGACCTGCCACCGGTTCATAGTCTGCGCTGCGAGCTGCCGCGCCGCCACTACGGAAGGACGACCGATGACCAGACTGCGTGCTCTGTGTTCAGCCCTCCTGTTGCTTGCCGCCGCCGGGGCCCTGGCCGGGTCCGGACAGGGCGTGCCGGCGACGACGCCGGCCGCCGCGGTGGCCTTTGCCGTCGGCGGCGCCGGCACGCCCGCTGGGGCAGGTCCTGCCGGCGCGGCGCCCGCTGCGGCCATGCCGCCTGCCGGTACTGCTACCGCGGCGGCGGATGCCGGCGGGGCGGGCAGCGGCAAGGATGCCAAGGAGGAGGCGCCCAAGTGGGATGTGAACAACCCGCCGGGGCCGTCGTCGGAGGTGGAGATCAACGTCCAGGACGGGACCTGGATGAGCCTGGACGTGTCGCCGGACGGACGGGAGATCGTGTTTGACCTGCTGGGGGACCTGTACACGATTCCGATCGAGGGCGGCCCTGCGCATGCGCTGACCCACGACGTGGCCTGGCAGATGCAGCCGCGCTACAGCCCGGACGGCAAGAGCATCGCGTTTACCAGCGACCAGGGGGGCGGCGACAACCTGTGGGTGATGGACCGCGACGGCAGCCACCAGCGGGCGGTGACCAAGGAGACGTTCCGGCTGCTCAACAGCCCGGCGTGGAGCCCGGATGGCGAATACCTCGTGGGGCGCAAGCATTTCACCGCCACGCGCTCGCTCGGCGCGGGCGAGATGTGGCTGTACCACCGCAGCGGCGGCGAGGGTGTGCAGCTGACCAAGAAGCGCACCGACCAGAAGGATGCCGGCGAGCCGGTGTTCTCGCCGGACGGGCGCTACCTCTACTACAGCGAAGACGTGACGCCGGGCGAGATCTTTGCCTACAACAAGGACTCCAACGGCGAGATCTACGTCATCCAGCGCCTGGACCTGGTCAAGGGTGACGTGGAACGGTTCGTCACCGGCCCCGGCGGCGCGGTGCGGCCGACGCCGTCGCCGGACGGCACGCGGTTGGCGTTCGTGCGGCGGGTGCGCGGCAAGAGCGTGCTCCACCTGATGGACCTGCGGTCGGGCGAGGTGTGGCCGGTCTACGACAAGCTCGACCGCGACATGCAGGAAACCTGGTCGATCCACGGCCTGTACCCGACCATGGCCTGGACTCCGGATTCGCGGTCGCTGGTGTTCTGGGCCGGCGGCCAGATCTGGCGGCTGGACGTCGCCAGCGGCCAGGTGCGCGAAATCCCCTTTACCGTGCGCACGACGCGGCGCGTGACGCAGGCGGTGCGCTTTCCGGTCGCGGTCGCGCCCGACAGGTTCGACGTCAAGATGCTGCGCTGGGTGCGGGTGTCGCCGGGCGGCGATCGCGTCGTCTATCAGGCGCTCGGCAAGCTCTGGGTGAAGGCGCTGCCCGACGGCGCGCCGCGGCGGCTGACGCACCAGGAGCAGCACCTGGAGATGTTCCCGTCGTTTTCACGCGACGGCCGCTCGATCGTCTATACCACCTGGAACGACCGCGAGCTGGGCAGCGTCCGCATCGTCCCGGCAGCCGGCGGCGAAGGCCGCGCCCTCAGCATCGGTCCCGGCCACTACGTCGAGCCGGTGTTCACTCCGGACGGCACGCAGGTGGTGTACCGGCGCACCACCGGCGGCGAGCTGCGCTCCTCGGCGTGGGGGCGGGAGCCGGGTATCTATCGCATCCCGGTCACCGCGGCCGGCGCCGGCGGGGCGCCGGTGCTGGTCACCAAGGACGGCGAGCGGCCGCAGTTCGGCGCCGACGGCGATCGCGTGTACCTGTACCAGACGGACGACGATGGGCTGAAAGGCAAGCTGGTGTCGGTCGCCCTGGACGGCCGCGAGCCGCGCAGCGAGTTGGCGAGCGAACGGGGCACCGACTTCGCCGTGGCGCCCGACGGCCGCTGGATCGCCTGGAGCGAAGGGTTCAACGCCTACGTCGCGCCGTTGCCCCGCACCGGCAAGTCGATCGACCTGGGACCTGACGCCAAGAACCTGCCGGTCGCCAAGGTGACGCACGACGCCGGCGAATCGCTGCAGTGGTCGGGCGACTCGCAGCAGCTGCACTGGTCGCTGGGGCCGACGCTCTACACGCGGGCGCTGCGCGACTCCTTTGCGTTTCTGGCCGGCGCGCCCGAGCACCTGCCGGAGCCGCCCGGCAAGGGGGTCGCGATCGGCTTCCAGGCGGCGTCCGACGTGCCGACCGGCGCCGTGGCCGTGGTGGGCGGGCGGGTGATCACCATGCGCGGCGACGAGGTGATCGAAGATGGCACGGTGGTGATCGAAGGCAACCGCATTCGCGCCGTGGGCAAGGCCGGCGAAGTGGCGGTGCCGGCCGGAGCGTACGTCGTCGACGCGCACGGCAAGACCGTCATCCCCGGCCTCATCGACGTTCATTGGCACGGCAGCTTCGGCAGCGAAGGCATCCTGCCGCAGCAGAGCTGGATCAGCGCCGCCTCGCTGGCGTTCGGCGTCACCACGCTGCACGACCCTTCGAACGACACCGACACGGTGTTCGCCGCCAGCGAGATGGCCAAGGCCGGTCTCCTCATGTCGCCGCGCATCTTTTCGACCGGCACCGTCCTGTACGGCGCCAACGCCCCGTTCAAGGCCGAGATCAACAGCCTGGACGACGCGCGCTTCCACCTGCGGCGCATGCAGGCGGTGGGGGCGATCAGCGTCAAGAGTTACAACCAGCCGCGCCGCGACCAGCGCCAGATGGTGATCGCCGCGGCGCGCGAGCTGGGCATGATGGTGGTGCCCGAGGGCGGATCGCTGTTCCAGCACAACATGACGATGGTGGTGGACGGCCACACCGGCGTCGAGCACTCGCTGCCGGTGGCGCGCGTCTACCAGGACGTGCTGGCGCTGTGGGGCGGCACTCAGGTCGGCTACACGCCGACGCTGGGCGTCGCCTACGGCGGCATCTGGGGCGAAAACTACTGGTACGACAAGACGCGGGTGTGGGAGGACGAGCGCCTGCTGGCCTTCGTGCCGCGCGAGATCATCGACCAGCGGGCGCGCCGCCGGGTGACCGCGCCGATCGAGGAGTACAACCACTTCAATGCCGCGCGCAACGCCCGCGCTCTGGGAAGTGCCGGCGTCAAGGTCAACCTCGGCGCCCACGGCCAGCGCGAAGGGCTGGCCGCCCACTGGGAAATGTGGATGCTGGTCGACGGCCACATGACGCCCCACGAAGCGCTGCGCTGCGCCACCCTCAACGGCGCCCACTACCTGGGCATGGACCGCGACCTGGGCAGCCTCGAGCCCGGCAAGTTGGCGGACCTGGTGGTGCTGGACGCCAACCCCCTGGACGACATCCACAACACCAAGTCGCTGCGCTGGGTCATCCAGAACGGCCGCATCTACGATTCGATGACCCTGGACCAGCTGGGCAACCATCCCAAAAAGCGCGACCCCTTCTTCTGGCAGCTGCCGCGCCCGGCCTTCAGCCCCACCCCCTCCGGCCACCCCCAGGCCCTCGACGACTGACCCCGAGCTCCCGGCGCCGGCCCGCGGCCGCCCGCCGTACTGCGGGGACCGCGGGCGCCGCGCTGGGGGCCGGCCGCCGGGGCAGCGGCAGCGTCAGGGTTCGCGGTGCGGCGGCGGTGCAACCAGGTGCCCGAACTGGCGCTCCAGCAGGGCCAGCATCTGCAGGAGCCACCGCACGCGCTGGTCCGGCGTCAACGCCGCGAAGCGCGCCCGGTCCTCGTCCGTCGGCGTCGCAACCGGCCGCGGAAACGGCCAGTGGCTCTCGGGAGTCCCCCAGGTTTGCTCAGGCAAGGCGTTCCAGCTCCCGCACATCCACCAGGTCCTTTTCCCGGCCAGCCGCGCGCTTGAGGCGGATCAGCTCCTCCCGTCGCAGGACCGGCACCTTGAGCCCGAACAGCTCAACCTCCTGGCACGCCGCAAGCGAGTTGCTGAAGCCTGCGCCCACCAGCAGATCCACGATGACGAACGGGTGGGTGGAGTGCACCCAGGAGAGCGCCTGCATGTTCTTTTCCAGGGCGAGAGCGGCAAGCCGCTCGGCCGAAACACCTTCCTGCTTCCGCAGCGGCTGCTGGGTGACGAACCCCAGACCCTGGAGGGTGTCCCACACACGGAGCAGGTTCTGGTCGCTCATCTCGACGACCAGGTCGAGATCCAGCGTGACCCGCACCACGCCGTGCGCCAGGCAGGCAAAGCCGCCGGCGACGGCAAAGCGGGCACCGCTGCTGGTGAGAGCCTGCAGGACGTCGGTGTAGTCCATGGCGTCATGCTACTTGAAGATCGCGGAGGCGAACGGGCTGGGGCGCGGGGCGGTGAGCGCGCCGAGTGGATGGCGGCCGCGGTGGCGTGGGTTGGGATGCCTCAAGATTTGACTCCTGGGGCGTGAAATCCGCCCTGTTGGCGGGCGGGGTGTGTCGGGTACCATCGCGTATTCCGCAAAACGCCAGCGCCAATGCGTCAATGCAGATGGAAGGGTCGCCCGAGAGACCATGAGTGACGGGCTGTCCAGGGAGGATGCGGCGACGCCGTCGCGGCCGCCGTCGGAGGTGGACTGCGGCGTCGATGCGCGGCTGACGGCCTGTGTGCGCGGCGCGGTGGCGCGCGTCCTGGGCCTGGATGCGGCGCGGGTGCCGATGGAGCGGTCGCTGGTGGCGCTGGGCTTGGATTCGCTGGCCGCGGCGGAGCTGGCGGGGGCGATCGAGGAGGAGCTGGGGGTGGCGGTGCCGCTGGCCGGCCTGCTGGCCGGCGCGAGCCTGGCGGAGCTGGCCGCCCAGGTGCGACAGCTGTCGGTGCCTGTCGCTGCCGGCGGCGACGCGGCAGGGGTTGCGCCCTGGGAGCCGGCGGCCTTGGGCGAGGCGGCGGGCGGCGGGCCGCTGTCGTACGGTCAGCGGGCGATCCTTGCCCTGGATCGGCTGGCGCCGGGCAATGCGGCCTACGTCATCGCCGGGGCGGCGTGGCTGGAGGGCGATCTGCCGGCGGCGCGGCTGCGGTGGGCGCTGTCGGCGCTGGTGGCGCGCCATGCGGCGCTGCGGGTCACCTTCGGCGAGCTGGACGGCGAGGGCGTGCAGACGGTGGCGCCCCAGGGCGGCGCCGAGTGGGTGGAGCAGGACGGCCAGGGCTGGGGTGCGGAGCGGCGGCAGGAGTGGCTGGCGCTCCAGGCGCACCGCTCGTTCGACCTGGCGCGCGGGCCGCTGTTGCGCCTGGCGCTGCTGCGGCTGGGCGCCGGCCCACCCTTGGCGGTGCTGGCGGTGCATCACCTGGTGGCGGACTTCCAGTCGCTGGCGGTGATGCTCGCGGAGCTGGGGGCGTTGGTGCACGGCCGGGAGCTGCCGGCGCCGCCGGGGTTGGGATACGCCGACTTCGTGCGCCGCGAGGCGGCATGGGTGGCGGGGGCGGCGGGCAATCTGCAGGCCGCGTACTGGCGCGAGCTGCTGGCGCGTGGGGCGCCGGCGCTGGCGCTGCCGGCCGATCGGCCGCGGCCGGCGCTGCCGACGTGGCGCGGCGGGTCCTGCGCGGTGCAGCTGGACGCGGCGGCGGGCCGCGCGCTGGAGGCGGCCGGGCGGGCGGCGGGTGCGACGCCGTTCATGACGCTGCTGGCGGTGTTCCAGACGCTGCTCCACCGTCTCAGCGGACAGGACCACGTCTGGGTGGGGACGCCGGCGGCGGGGCTCCGGGGAGCTGACTTCGCCGGGGTGGTGGGCTATTTCGTCAATCCGCTCGCGGTGCGCGGCGACCTGGCGGGGCGGCCGCGGTTCGAGCAGCTGCTGGGGCGCGTGCGCGAGGCGTCGGTCGCGGCCTTCGCCCACCAGGAGCTGCCCTTCGCGCTGGTGGCGGAGCAGCTGGCAGGTCCCCGCGATCCGAGCCGGCCGCCGATCTTTCAGGCCATGTTCGTGCTCTACCGCGAGCGTCAGGGCGAGTGCGGCATGGGTGCGCTGGCGCTCGGCCGGGAGGGCGCGGCGTGCACCCTGGGAGGCTTGGCGGTGCGGCCGGCGGCGCTGCCGCGCCGGGCGGCCCAGATGGACCTCACCCTGCAGGTGGCGCAGGTCGACGGCGCCCCGGCGGCGGCGCTGCAGTTCAACAGCGACCTGATCGACGCGGCGACCGCCAGGCGCTGGGCGGAACAGTTGCGGGCGCTGCACGCCGGCGCCGCCGCCGATCCGTCGCGGCGGCTGGACGAGCTGCCGCTGCTGAGCCCGAGCGAGCGCCACCAGGTGTCGCTGGAGTGGAACGACACGGCCTCCGGGTTCGAAGGGTGGGGAGGGCCGGGGCAGCTGGAGGGGCAGCGGCAGGGGCGAGGCCGCCAGGGGCGGCAGCCGCTGGGCCGGGATCCAGGCCGGCGGCGCGAGGCTGCGGAGAGCTGCCTGCACGAGCTGGTCGAAGACCAGGTGCGGCGCACCCCCGATGCGATCGCCGTGGCGGACGCGGAGGGGCGGTGCTTGAGCTTCGGCGCGCTCAACGCCGGCGCCAACCAGCTGGCGCGCCGGCTGCGGCGCTGGGGAGTGGGGCGCGAATCGGTGGTCGCGATCTGCGCCGAGCGTGCCGCCGCCGCGATGGTCGGCCTGATCGCCATCCTGAAAGCCGGCGGCGCCTACCTGCCGCTCGATCCCGGCTATCCCGCGGAACGCCTGCGCTTCATGCTGGAGGATTCCGGCGCCACGGTGCTCTTGGCGCAGCGCCGGCTCGCCGCGCGCCTGGGGGAGCCGCTGCCGGCGGCGCTGCGCACGCTGTGGCTCGACGACGTCGGCGCCGCGGGGGCCGGCGGCGCGGCCTGGCGGCGCGGCGCGGCGCGCAACCTGCCGGCGGCCGCGACGCCGGACAACCTGGCGTACGTGATCTACACGTCGGGCTCTACCGGGCGGCCCAAGGGGACGATGAACAGCCACCGCGGCATCGTCAACCGCCTGCTGTGGATGCAGCAGCGCTACGGCCTGGCGGGCGACGACCGGGTGCTGCAGAAGACGCCGTGGAGCTTCGACGTTTCGGTCTGGGAGCTGTTCTGGCCGCTGCTCACCGGCGCCCGCCTGGTGATGGCGCTGCCCGGCGCCCACGGCGATCCGGCCTACCTGCGGCGCGCCATCGCCGCCGAGGCGATCACCACCCTGCACTTCGTGCCGGCGATGCTGGCGGCGTTCGTCGCCGCCCTGCCCGCCCCGTCCGGCGGCATGGCGCCCGGCGCGCCCTGTCCGGCCGCCGCCGGTGCGGCCACGGCGGCAGGATCGCCGGACCTGGCGACGCTGCGGCGGGTGATGGCGAGCGGCGAGGCGCTGCCTTACGAGCTGCAGCAGCAGCACGCTTGGGCGATCGGGGCGCCGCTGCACAATCTGTACGGGCCGACCGAGGCGGCGGTGGACGTGACCAGCTGGGCGACGGAGCCGGACGGCGCGCGCCGGCTGGCTGTGCCACCGGCCGTATCGGTGGTGCCGATCGGCCGGCCGGTGGCCAACACCTGGGTGCGCCTGCTGGGCGCCGCGGGCGAGGAAGTGCCGATCGGGGCGGCGGGGGAGCTGTGCATCGGCGGCGTCCAGGTGTGCCGCGGCTACCTGGGACGGCCCGGCCTGACGGCGGAGCGGTTCGTGCCCGACCTGGTGGGCATGGGCCGCGCCCGCGGCGGACGGCTCTACCGCACCGGCGACCTGGCGCGCCACCTGCCGGACGGCGCCATCGACTACCTGGGCCGCATCGACGGCCAGGTGAAGGTGCGCGGCTTCCGCGTGGAGCTGGGCGAGATCGAGGCGGCGCTGCGGTCGCATCCGGCGGTGGGCGGCGCCGCCGTGGCGCTGCGCGCCCTGTCGGCGGCAACGGGCGCGCCCGAAGCGCTGGTCGGCTACCTGACCGGCGATGCGGGCGGCGAGCGGCCGGACGGCGAGGCGCTGCGCGGCTTCCTGGCCGCACGGCTGCCGCACTTCATGCTGCCGGCGGCGTTTGTCTGGCTCGACCGGCTGCCGCTGTCGCCCGCCGGCAAGCTGGACCGCCGGGCGCTGCCACCGCCCCCGGCAGCCGGCCAAGCAGATGCGGCGACTTCTGCGGCCGCCGGCGGCCTGTCGGCACGGCTGCCGGCGACGCCGGCCGAAGAGTTGGTGGCGTCGCTGTTCGCGGAGCTGCTGGCCCTGCCGGCTGTCGGGCGCGACGACGACTTCTTTGCCCTGGGCGGCCATTCGCTGCTCGCCACCAGTCTGGTGTCGCGCCTGCGCCAGCGGCGCGGCGTCGAGCTGCCGCTGCGCCGCATCTTCGAAACCCGGACCGTGGCCGCGGTTGCGCGGCTGCTCGACCAGGCCATGGACGACGCGGCGGCTGCACGGGCGATGAACGGCACTGTGACCGTCCCAGCTACCGACGCCCCGCCATCTGACCTGCCGACCAGCGGCGCGGCTGGTGGCCCGGCGGTGGACAGCACTGTGGCCGCCCCGGCTACCGACCCCGCGACGGCGGGCCGGCCGACGGGCGGCGCGGCGGCTCTCCTGGCGCCGCCGATCCTGCCGGTGCCGCGCGACCGGCCGCTGCCGCTGTCGTTTGCGCAGCAGCGGTTGTGGTTTCTCGACCGTCTGACGCCCGGCAGTCCCCTTTACAACCTGCCGCTGGCGCTGCGCCTCGACGGGCCGCTGGCGCCCGCCCGCCTGGCGGCGGCGCTGTCCGCCCTGGTCCGCCGCCACGAGGCGCTGCGCACCGTCTTTGCGCTCGGCGACGACGGCGAGCCGCGCCAGCGCGTCCTGGTCGCGGCGCCGGTGGCGCTGCCGGCCGTCGACCTTGGTGGTGTGGCGCCCGCCCGCCGCGACCCGCTGGCCGCCGCCCTGGTCGCGCAGCTGGCGCTGCGGCCGTTCGACCTGGCGCACGGCCCGCTGCTGCGCGCCTGGCTGCTGCGCCTCGACTCGCGCCGCCACGTCCTCATGCTCGCCTTGCACCACGTCGCCGGCGACGGCTGGTCCCTCGGGCTGATCGTGCAGGAGCTGCTGCACCTATACGCGGCGGCCGGTGACGGCGCTGCGGTCGCCGGGGAGCCGCTGCCCGATCTGCCGATCCAGTACGCCGATTTTGCGGTGTGGCAGCGGCAGTGGCTGCGCGGCGCGGCGCTCGACGCCCAGCTTGCCTACTGGCGGGGCCAGCTGGCGGGGGCGCCAGGGCAGATCGAGCTGCCGGCCGACCGGCCCCGGCCGGCGCTGCACAGCGGGCGCGGCGGGGCGCGGCCCTTCGCCTGCGACGCCGCCTGCACGGCGGCGCTGCGGCGGCTGGCGCAGGCGGCTGGCGGCACCCTGTTCATGACGCTCGCGGCGGCATTCCAGCTGCTCCTGGCGCGCTTTGCGGGCCAGCTGGACGTGAGCGTGGGGGTGCCCATCGCCAACCGCACCCGCGGCGAGACCGAGGGGCTGGTCGGCATGTTCGTCAACACCCTGGTGCTGCGCACGCGGGTCGCGCCCGAGGCCGACTTCGCGGCGCTGCTGGCGAGCGTCCGCGAGACCATGCTGGCCGCCTACGCCAACCAGGACCTGCCGTTCGAGCGGCTGGTCGCCGAGCTGCAGCCCGAGCGCGTGCGCTCGCAGTCGCCGCTGTTCCAGGTGATGCTGGCGCTGCAGAACCCGATGGCGCTGCCGCCGCCCGCCGGCGGCCTGTCGCTGGGGCTGTTCGCGGCGCCTTCGACCGGCGCCAAGTTCGATCTCACGCTGGCGCTGCGCGAATCCAGCGCCGGGTTGGAAGGCTCGCTCGAATACAGCCGCGACCTCTACGATCCCGCCACCGCCGAGCGCCTGGCGGGCTGCTTCGGCCACCTGTTGCACGCGGCCGCCGGCGAGGCCGCGCCAGCCGCCGGCAAGGCCGCGAACGGCGCACCTCCGCCGCCAGGTCTGCCGGTTTTCGCTCTCGACCTGGCCGGCGCCGCGATGCGCCACCAGCTGCTCGCGGAATGGGGAGCCGGGCCGGTGGTGCGGCGTCCCGCTGGCCGCCTGGAGCATCTGGTTGCCGAGCAGGTGCGGCGCACCCCCGCCGCGGTGGCGGTGGTGCAGGGCACGGAGGCCCTGAGCTTCGGCGAGCTGGACGCGCGGGCGGCGCGGCTCGCCGCCCGTTTGCGCGCGCTGGGGGTGGGCGCCGAGGTGCCGGTCGGCATCTGCGCCGAGCGCTCGCCGGCGCTGGTCGTGGGCCTGCTCGCCATCCTCAAGGCCGGCGGCGCCTGGCTGCCGCTCGATCCCAGCTACCCCGCGGCACGTCTGGCCCTGATGGCCGACGATGCGCGGATCCCGGTGCTGCTGCACGACGCCGCCGGCGCCCGCATCGCCGGCCTTGCCCCCGGCGCCGTCCGCATCGACCTGGCCGCCGCCGTCGCCGGCCGGTTCGCGCCCGGCGCCGGTGCGCCGGTGCCGGCACTCGCACCGGCGCCGGCGGACCTGGACAGCGCCGCCTACGTGATCTACACGTCGGGTTCGACCGGCAAGCCCAAGGGGGTGGTGATCTCCCAGCGCGCCATCTGCAACCACATGCTGTGGATGCGGCGCGCCATGCCGATGGGCCTTGACGATGCCCTGCTGCAACGCACGCCGTACAGCTTCGACGCGTCGGTATGGGAATTCTTGCTGCCGCTCATCACCGGCGCGCGCATCGCCCTGATCGAGCCCGCGGCGCACGGCGACGCCGACCGCGTGCTGCAGGCGATCGCCGACCACCAGGTGACCCTGGTGCAGATGGTGCCGGCGCTGCTCGACGTGCTGCTGGAACGGCCGCGCCTGGCCGCACGCTGCGCCACCCTGCGCGTCCTGCTCTGCGGCGGCGAGCCGCTCACCGCGGAGCTGGCGCGCCGCTTCGGCCAACGCCTTGGCGGACCGGCCGGCGTGACGCTCTGGAACATGTACGGCCCCACCGAGGCCACCATCGAAGTGACCAGCTGGCACTGGCGGCCGGGCGACGAAAGCGAGCGCGGCGTGCCGATCGGGCGGCCGCTCGACAACGTGACGGTGGCGGTGCTGGACGCCACGGGGCGCCTGGCGCCGCCGGGGGCGGCGGGCGAGCTGGTCCTGGGGGGCCCCGGCGTCGCCCGCGGCTACCTGGGGCAGCCCGAGCGCACCGCCGAGCGGTTCGTGCCCGATCCCCTGGGCCGCCACCCCGGCGACCGCCTGTACCGTACCGGCGACCTGGTGCGGTTCCGCCCCGACGGCGGCGTCGAGTTCCTGGGCCGCGCCGACAACCAGGTGAAGCTGCGCGGCTTTCGCATCGAGCTGGGCGAGATCGAGGCCGCCCTGCGCGCGCAGCCCGGCGTCGAGCAGGCCGCGGTGCTGGTCGTGGCGGCGCCGGACCGGCGGCTGGTCGCCTGCGTCGCCGGCCCCGGCTCCGGCGGCGCCCCCATCGACCCGCTGGCCCTGCGCCGCGGGCTGCGCGAGCGCCTGCCGGAGCACATGGTTCCGGCCGCCTTCGCGGTGCTGCCGGCGCTGCCGCTGACCGTCCACGGCAAGCTCGACCGCCGCGCCCTGGAGCGGGTCGCAGCGGCCACGACGGCGGCGACCGCCGCGCCGCCGGCGACCCCTGAGGCCGGCGCCGGCGACGCGCCGCCGGCGCTCAGCCCCTACGAAGAGCTGGTCGCGGGGGTCTGGCAGCAGGTGCTGGGCGGCGCCCGGCCGCGGCCCGCGGACCACTTCTTCGAGCTGGGCGGCCACTCGCTGCTCGCCACCCAGCTGGTCTCGCGCCTGGGCGCGACGCTCGACGTCGACCTGCCGCTGGCGCGGGTTTTCGAGTCGCCGACCCTGGCGGGCCTTGCCGCGGCCGTGGCGGCGGCGCAAGGCCAGCCGGCGCGGGCGCCCATCCGCCGCGCGCCGCGGTGGCAGGGGGCGGCGCCGCTCTCCCATGCGCAGGAAGGGCTGTGGTTCCTGGATCGCCTGGAGCCCGGCCGGGGCACCTACAACATGCCGGTGGCGTACACCGTCCTGGGCCACCTGGTGCCCGCCCGCTTCGACGCCGCGCTGAGCGAGATCGTGCGGCGCCACGAGATCCTGCGCACCCATTTCGTCGAGGCCGGCGACCAGCCCCAGCAACGCGTCCTGCCGCCGTCGCGCGTGCGCCTGCCGCTGCTGGATCTGGGCGGGTTGCCCGCGGCGCGGCGCGCGCCCGAAGCGCTGCGCCTCGCAGGCGTTGAGGCGCGGCGGCCGTTCGACCTGGCGCGCGGTCCGCTGCTGCGCGGCGCCCTGCTGCGCGGCGCCGGAGCCGGCGCCGGCGAGCACGCGCTGGTGCTCAACCTGCACCACATCGTCGCCGACGGGTGGTCGGTGGCAGTGCTGGTCGAAGAGATGGACGTGCTCTACCGCGCTGCCCGCGCCGGCACGCCAAGCCCGCTGCCCGAGCTGCCGATCCAGTACGGCGACGTCGCGCTCTGGCAGCGCCAGTGGCTGGACCAGCCGGAGCTGGATCGCCAGCTGGCCTGGTGGCGCCAGCGGCTGGCGGCGGCGCCGGCGGCGATCGAGCTGCCCACCGACCGGCCGCGGCCGGCGGCGCAGAGCTACCGCGGCGGCGGCGCCCAGCTGCTGCTCGATGCGCCGGCCGCGGCGCGCCTGGCGGCCTGCGGCAGGCGCCACGGTGCGACCCTGTTCATGACGCTCCTGGCCGGCTGCGCCGCCCTGCTCGCCCGCTGGAGCCGCCAGGACGAGGTGGTGGTGGGGACGCCGATCGCCAACCGCCACCACCCTGAAACCGAGCGGCTGATCGGCTTTTTCGTCAACACCCTGGCGCTGCGCTGCGACCTGACCGGCGATCCTTCGGCCGCCGAGCTGCTGGCCCGCGTGCGCGCGACGGCGCTAGCCGCCTATGCCCACCAGGACCTGCCCTTCGACCGCCTGGTGGCCGACCTGCGACCCCAGCGCCTGCTCGGTCAGAACCCCGTCTTCCAGGTGATGTGCGCGCTGCAGAACGCGCCGCGGGCGGAGGTGCGCCTGGCGGACCTGCGGCTGGTGCCGCTGGCGCTGCCGGCGCCCACCGCCAAGTTCGACCTGGCGCTGTCGTGGGAAGAGCGCGCCGGCGCCGGCGAAGGGGAAAGCGCCGGCGCCGGCGGCCCGCACCTGCTGGCCAGGCTTTCGTACGCCGCCGACCTGTTCGACGCCGCGACGATGGCGCGCCTGCTCGGCCAGCTGCGCCACCTGCTCGCCGGCCTGGTCGACCATCCCGACCGCCGGGTCGGCGAGCTGCCGCTCCTGGGTGCCGCCGAGCGCCACCAGCTGTTGTGCGAATGGAACCACTCGCCCTGGCGGGAGGGCGCCGCCGCGGGTGCCGCAGACCTGGTGCACTCGCCTTTCGAGCGCCGCGCGGCGCAGCAGCCGGACGCCACGGCCGTGGTCGCCGGCGACCGGAGCCTGTCCTATGGCCAGCTGGCGACGCAAGCGCGCACCGTGGCGCGCCGGCTGCGCGCGCTGGGGGTGGGAAGCGAAAGCCTGGTGGCGATCTGTGCCGAAACTTCCTTTGCCGCCGTGGCGGCGCTCTTCGGCGTCCTGCGCGCCGGCGCCGCCTATCTGCCGCTCGATCCCGCCCATCCGCCCGAGCGCCTGGCGCGCCTGCTGGCCGCCGCGGGCGCCGTGGCCGTCCTTGCCGACGATGCCGCCGCCCGGTTGCTGCCCCCGACAGCGCTGGTGCTGCGCCTGGATGAGGTGGCAGGAGAGATGGGAAGCCGTTTGCCGGTGCATGCGGACGCGGCGCCGCCGCGGATCGATGCCGACAACGTGGCGTACGTCTTTTTCACCTCGGGTTCGACCGGCACGCCGAAGGGCGTGGTGGTGTCGCATCGCGCGGTGAGCAATCGCCTGCGCTTCCAGGTCGCCCGCGACCTGGCGCCGGGCGCCCGCGTGTTGCAGCGCAGCCGCCTGGCGTTCGACATCTCGGTGATCGAAATCTTTGCGCCGCTGTGGGCGGGGGCGACGCTGGTGCTGGCGCCGGCGGCCGGCGCGCAGGACCCGGCCCTGCTGGCGCGCCTGCTGGTCGAACAGCAGGTGACCAACACCAACGTGCCCCCCGGCATGCTGCCGGCGCTGCTGGGCGAAGAGGCGCTGCGCGGCGGCGCGGCCTTGCGCCGCGTCACCACCGGCGGCGAAAGCGTGCCGGCCGACCTGCCGCGCCTCTTCGCCGCGGCCTTCGCCGGCATGCCGGCGCCGCCGCTGCTGCAATCGCGCTATGGACCGACGGAGGCCGCGGTGTCGGTCAGCGAATGGGACTGCCGCGTGCCGCACGGCGGCTCCACGGTCCCCCTGGGGCGCCCGATCGCCGGCAGCCGCCTGTACGTCGTCGACCGCGGCTTTGGCGCGGCGCCGCCGGGCGTCGCCGGCGAGCTGTGCATCGGCGGCGTCTGCCTGGCGCGCTGCTATCACGATCGGCCCGACCTGACCGCGGCGGCGTTCGTTCCCGACCCCTTTGCCGGCGCGCCCGGCGCGCTTGACGCAGCCGGTGTGCCCGGCCCGGCGGGCGGCAGGCTCTATCGCACCGGCGACCTGGCAAGGCGGCAGCCTGACGGCGCCCTCGTCTTTCTGGGCCGCATCGACTGGCAGGTCAAGGTGCGCGGCTTCCGCATCGAGACGGGTGAGATCCAGAGCGTGCTCGCCCGCCATCCGCAGGTGAGCCAGGCGGCGGTGGTGGCCCGCGCCGGCGGGCAGGCAGGTGCCGACGCGGCGCTGCACCTGGTCGCCTATGTCGTGCCCCACGCAACGCCGCCTGCCGGCACGGCGACGGCGGCGACCGACCTGGTGGCGGAGCTGCGCCGCCACGCCGCGGCCGAGCTGCCGGACTACATGGTGCCGGCCGCGTTCGTGGTGCTCGACCAGCTGCCGCTGACCGCCAACGGCAAGCTGGACCGCGCCGCCCTGCCGGCGCCCGACCTGGCGCGGCAGGCCGCCGCACGTCCTTACACCGCCCCGCGCACGCCGATCGAGCTGGGCCTGGCCGAGGTCTGGCAGGACCTGCTGGGCATCGATCGCGCCGACCGCGCCGGTCGCATCGGTGTTCAGGACAGCTTCTTCGAGCTGGGCGGGCATTCGCTGCTGGCGGCCCGGCTGATGGCGCGCATCCGCCAGCGCTTCGGCCGCGAGCTGCCGGTCGCCACCCTGTTCCGCGCCGACACCATCGAGCGCCTTGCGGCGCTGCTGGAATCCGGCGCCGGCGCGCCCGTCCGCGCCGCCCTGGTGACGCTGACGCCGCCGGCGCAAAGCGCCGCGGGCCGGGCGGCGACGCTGCCCCTGTTCTGCGTCCACCCGGCCGGTGGCAACGTCCTTTGCTACGCCGAGCTGGCGCGCGCCCTGGGGCCGTGCCAGGCGTTTTACGGTCTGCAGCTGCCGGACCCCAAGCTGCTGGGTACGGACCCCACCATCGAGACCATCGCCGCCGTTTATGTCGCGGAGCTGATCCAGGCGGCGCCGGCCGGCCCCTGCGCCCTGGCCGGCTGGTCGCTCGGCGGCGCCATCGCCTTCGAAATGGCGCGCCAGCTGCAGCTTGCCGGCCGCGTCGTGCACCTGCTGGCGCTGATCGATCCGTCCCCGGTCACCCGCTGTGACGCCGCCTGCGCGGCGCCCGCGGCTCCCCTGGCGGAATCGCGCCTGGCTGCCGAGTTCGCCTACGATCTGGTGGCGCTGGCCGGCCACGGCGGAGAGCGCGATGTGCAGCACTTGGCGGTGGCGCAGGAGATCCAGGGCGGAATGCTCGGGGTGCGGGACCTGGCTGCCGCGGCGCAGGCCGCCGGCCTGCTTTCGGAGGATTTGACGGCAGACGATGTCGAGCGCCTTTTCGCGCTGTACCGCACCTGCCGCCAGGCCCTGCATCGCTACCGGCCGCAGCCCTATGGAGGACCGCTCACTCTCCTGGTCGCCGCCGATCCGCTGGCCCTGCCGGCGCCGGGCGTGCCGCCGGCCCTGCCGGCCGCGCCGCCGCGCCAGGCCGGCAGGTTTGCCGGGGCGCATGCCGCCGCCGCCAGCTGGGTGGCGCTGGCCGCCGGCAAGGCCGAGATCGAGCTGCTGCCGGGCGACCACTATTCGATCGTGCGCGCGCCGGCGGTGGCGGCGCTGGCCAGCCGCCTGCGGCGGCGTCTGGCCGCGCCGCGCACGGCGTAGCCCAGCCGCCGACGGTCAGAACCGCCGGCGCCGCCCGCCACCACCGGCGCGGCACCGTCCGGTCCCGATCAGTAGTCCTGCGGCGGCACGCCCATGTAGGCGCCGGCGGCGCGCAGGGCGTTCCACATGTTGTTGGGCTCGCGCTGGAAGGACTGCGTGAACAGCTGTTCGGCGCGGGCGCGGTCGCCCTTGAGCAGGTAGTAGGCGCCGATCTCGGCCTGCCAGTCCTCGTCGTCGGGCTTCAGCTGCAGCACCTTGTCGAAGGCGACGCGGGCCTTGTCCCACTCGCCGGCTTCGCGGTACGTCCGCCCGATGCGCATCCAGTCGCCGGCTTCCGCCTTCTTGCCGTTGGTGATCGAATCGAAGATGGCCTGGCCCGCCGCCTTCTGTTTGCCCAGGTAGTAGACGCGGCCGATGCCGATGTTCTCCCAGCTGCCCTTTTCGGCCAGCACCTTGGCGGCGTCGAGCAGCGACGCCGCGGCGTCCTGCGGCGTCTTGCCGGTATACAGCGCCGGCGTCACGGTGTCCTTCTTGGCCCAGGCCCCCGCCGCCAGGCCGAGCACGAACGTCGCGGCGAACGCGGCGGCCATCGCCACCGGAAAGCGCTTGCTTCCTGTCATCGTCGTCTCCTTGGATCGGGTAAAAAACGACCGCAGTCTATAAGAGTGCTCCCGGCTTGCGTGCCGGCCTCCACGCCCGCCTGCTGCCGACAGCCGCCGCGGCGTGTGGCAGAATGCCGGCAGCTAGCCGATGCCCTCGAAGCGCTCAGCCGCCGGCGGACCGCGCCGCTCCCGCCGCCTGCGCTGGGACGCCGCCAGCAACGCCCTGACCCGCGCCGCCGCTGAGCGCCGCGAGCGGCGCCTGCCGGTCTTCGACCTGACCCAGAGCAACCCGACGCGGGTCGGCCTGGACTACCCCGACGACCATCTGGCCGAGATCCTGCGCCGGGCCGCGCCGCCGGCCTACGATCCGCAGCCGCGCGGCCTGCCCGCCGCACGCGAAGCGCTGGCCGCCGCCCTGTCGCGGCCGGGCGACGCGGTGGACCCGGGCGACCTGGTGCTGACCGCCTCGACCAGCGAGGCGTACTCCCACCTGTTCAAGCTGTTCGCCGATCCGGGCGGCCAGGTGCTGACCGGCGCCCCCGCCTATCCGCTGCTGGACATGCTGACCGCGCTCGACTCGCTGTCGCTGCGCCACTTCCGCATGGAGCCGGGCCGCCGGCGTTTCGCCCTGGATCCGGGCGCGGTGGCGCGGGCCGTGTCGCCGCGTACCCGCCTGCTGGTCGTCGTCCATCCCGGCAATCCCACCGGCAGCTACCTGTCGGAAGCCGAGCATCGCGCGGTCGATGCGCTCTGCGCGCGCCGCGGCCTGCCGCTGGTCTCGGACGAAGTCTTTCTGGACTATCCCCTGCACGCTGCGCCCGCCCCGCGCAGCCTTGCCGCGGCCGGCTGCCAGGCGGTCACCCTGGCGCTCGGTGGCTTGTCGAAGAGCGCCGTCCTGCCGTCCTGGAAGCTGGGCTGGATCCGCGTCGCCGGCCCCCCCCGCGCGCGGCGCCGCTGGCTCGCCGGCCTGGACCTGATCGCCGACAGCTACCTGTCCGTGTCGGCCCCGATCCAGCGCGCCCTGCCGGAGCTCCTGGCCCTCGCCCCGCGCCTGCGCGCCCCGCTGCAGCAGCGGTTGCGGGCCAATTTCGGCCGCCTGAACGCCGCCTTCGCCCAGCTGCCCGCGGTCGAAGTCCTCACCCCCGAAGGCGGCTGGTCCGCCGTGCTGCGCGTCCCCCGCGTCGCCAGCGACGACGAGCTGACCCTTGGCCTGCTGGCCCGCACCGGCGTCCTGGTCCACCCCGGCTATTTCTACGACTTTCCGGGCGACGGCTACCTGGTCGTCTCGCTGCTGCCCGAACCGACTCTCTTTGCGGACGGGGCGAGCCGGCTTGCGGCCCACCTGACCGAGCTGCTGCACCTGCCGTAGCTCCGCGCGCGGCACGGTCTGGGGGCGTTTGCCGCCGCGGCAGGCTCAGGGCCGTGCCGGACGCGGCAACGCCCGCGGCGCGCGTCCGGCGGCGCCGCGGGCGTCCCTGCGGCCGCGTGCGGCCGCGGTGCAAGGTGTGCCGCGCCTACGGGCCGAAGTGGCGCGGCGTGCAGGCGCTGTCGTAGCGCACGGCGTTGTTGCCCAACGTCAAGCTGCTGGACACCGTCCACGACTCCATCACCCACGCCTGGGCGACGGTGGAGTCGAACGGCGGGTCCGGTATGCCGGAGACGCTGTTGTTGAGGTCGAGGTAGTACCAGCCGGATGTGTAGGGCGTGGGCAGCGCCGAGCTGCCGACGACGACCTTCTGCGCCACGGCGGGGAAGGGCTTGGTGGACAGCAGGCTGTAGGCGCCGGCGTCGGAGATGGCGTAGGCGGACTCCTGGCCGAGGGGATACCACGTCGGCAGGGTGCCGCAGGTAAAGGACCCCTGCGCCACCTTGGAGTCGCGCCAGACGATCAGCGAAGTGCCGGCCGGCACGAAGCGGGCGGCGAAGATGGTGGCCAGCGGCTCGCGGTTGTCGACCGCCGTCCAAGCGTCGTACTCACCGTAGAAGGTGTACTTGCCGGAGGTGGAGGTGCTGGCGTTGGTGCTGTCGGCGACGATGTGGACCAGCGGGTGGTTCTCCGACAGGTTGGTCGAGGTGGTGACGTATTGGAAGTCGCCGAACAGCGAATTCTGATTCGCGAAGATCGCCGAGCCGCCGGCAGCGAATACGCCGGGGTCGGTCTGGATCTCCAGCGTGCAGGAGTTCACCGTGTCGAACGTGACGTAGCCGCGGGCCACGGTGTCGCCCAGGTAGCGGCCGCCGCACTTGCCGCTCCACAGCGGGCTGGCCTGGCCGAACAGCGCCAGCTGGTAGTTGTCGATCTGCGTGCCGGTGAGGTTGGCCGGCGGCAGAAATCCCGTGCACGAGCTATACGACGCGGGGGCGCTGGTCGACGGCAGCACGCCGCGCTCCAGGATGTCGCGCATGTTGAAATGGATGTCCTGATAGGGGTTCAAATAGAAATCGAAGCTGAACACCGGCACCCCCAGGTCGGTCCACACCACCGCTTCGACCAGGGCGCCCGAGCCGAAGGCGTTGCCGACGGTGACCTGGGTGGTCCTGCCGGTGCTGGTGCTCAGGTCGACCTCGAAGTAGGGCAGCAGCAGCGTTGCCGCCGGGGTTTCCTGGATGGCGCAGGCGTCGAGCGCCGAGCCGGTACGGCAGACGATGGCAAACGCGAACGTCGCCAGAGCGATCGCTTTACGATTCATGAGTCGCCTCCTCCTTGGTAATCGGCGGCGCCGATGGCGCCGCCGCCTGAAACCTTGCGAACCGGCAGGGAGGCAGGCCGCGACGTGGCTGCCGCTCAACCGCTCCCGATCCGGAGATGCGGAGATAGGCGGCCGGCGGGGACAGGATGTTACGGCGGAGGAAGGAAAAGGGGGGCCGGCGGCGCGACCGGCCTGCCGACCGGCCCCCAAGGTTGTAAGGTTACAACCTCTTGCTGGCGGCAGCGGTACCGGCCGGCGCCGCGACCGCCTTGGCCAGGGCGGCGCGGATGTCCTGCCAGGGCGTCAGGCCGTAATGCATGCCGAACACCGTGCGCACCGCCAGGTGCTCGCGCTCGACCGCGGCGACCGCTTCGGCCAGGTATTCGGGAGTGAACCAGGCGGCGTCGCCGGCGGGCGCGAACAGGTCGCTGGTGTACAGCAGCTGCGTCGCCGGGAAGTAGACGATCATCTGCCGCTCGCCGGTCTGGCTGCGATAGGGATAGAGCACCACCCGGTTGGCGCCGTCGCCCACCGCGGTCGCCGCGGCGACCAGGCGCAGGTCGGCGGCGCGCGGATGGCGCGCCAGCTCGTCCGGGCGCGCGGTGTGCGACGCCGCGGACAGCCGCTGCAGGATCGGCCGGTCCAGGTCGAGCGCGTACACCGGGATGCCGTGCGCCACGTATTCGCGCAGGCCGCCGATGTGCGGCCACGAATCGGACGTGGTGATCACTCCCTTGACCGGCAGCGCCGGGAAACGGCGCGCCGCCTCCGCCAGCACCTTGACCGAATAGCCGGACGAAATAGGCCCCTCCAGGACCAGCACGCCGTCGCTCTGGGCGATCAGCGTCACGTTCCACGAGCCCGGAATGTGCACCACGCCGGGCGCCAGGTCGGTGGCGGGCTGCTGCGGCGAGCCCAGCGGGATCTCGTCGATGGTGTGCCGGCCCTTGATCGATGCGTCGCGCACCTCGGCCGGGACGGCAAACTCCGCCGGCTTGAGCCGTGGATTGAGCACCACCGAGGTGATCGTGAGGCTCGAGTCGGGGAGTCCGTTGCGCTCGACCGTCCACTGCCGCGGGTAGCGCAGGCCGCCGGGCTCCAGGCTCCAGGTGGACCACACGGTGCGGGTGGTGATGTCGCCCCAGACGTTCCAGAACACGTCGTAGGGGCGGGGCCGCCGCAGCTCGATGGCGGTGGGTAGCGCGGTGTAGCCGTTGAGGAACACGCGCACCGGGGCGCCGGACCAGGTCCAGGCGACGACGTGATGGGTGAAGCCGTGCAGGTTGCTATCTGCCGCCACGGTCAGGTCGGGCGCCGCCAGCGCGGTGAGCAGCAACCGCTCGGGGCCGAGCGCCAGGTCCTCTTCCGCGTCCTGCACCGTCGCGCTGCTGTAGCGCACGAACTTGCCGTCCTGCTCGAGCGCCGAGGCGCCGCCGGTGACCACGAAGGTCGTCGGCGTCCAGCTGGTCGATTGCAGCCACCAGTCGGGCGACGAATAGCCGCGGTCGGCGGAGGTGACGCGCAGCTGCCCGCCGGCCAGGTCGCGGATCTCGTGCAGCTGGTAGTAGTCCTGGAACCACGGCCCTTCGGGGCGCTCCGACTGCTCCAGCATGTTGCGGTTGCCGACCGCCTCGATCTCCACGGCGTCGACCGAGCGCAGCACCGTCTCGCCGCCCATCGCCTTGACCGACTTGCGCACCAGGTCCAGCGCGCGCTGGTGGTCGGCCGCCGTCGCGCCCGGCGCCTGGGCGCCTGCCGGGGCGGCCCCTGTCGCGACCATCGCCAGCGCCGCCACCATCACCGCCATCGCCGCGCCGGTCCCTCGTCGCCGTGCCGGCTGATCCATGCTCATCATGTCGTCTCCTTCTGCCAGGTCGGCCGCGGGTGGCGGCCTGGGGCAGAGGAACGCAGCGCGGCGGCGAAAGTTGCGTTGCCGGCGGCGACCGGGCGGCTGCGCGGCGGATGAAACATTGCCGCGCAGCGCGGCGTAGGATCGAGGCATGAGCGACTTTCGCCAGGACGTGCAGTTCGCCATCCGGACTCTCGCCAAGCAACCCGCCCTGGCGGTGGCGGCGATCCTCACCCTGGCGCTCGGGATCGGCGCCAACACCGCCATCTTCAGCGTCGTCGATGCGGCGCTGCTCAAGCCGCCGCCGTTTCGCGAACCGGGCCGGCTGGTGATCGCCTGGTCTTCCAATCCCGACCTGGCAAGGCAGGCGGGCCTCAAGGACAAGCTGCCGGTGTCGTACGGCGACTTTTACGACTGGCAGCGGTCGCTGCGCTCGTTCTCGCACCTGGCGCTGGCGGGCGGCTCGCACGTCACCATGTCCGGCGCAGGGGAGCCGGTGCAGCTGGGCGCCGTCGCCGCGACCGCCGACTTTGCCGCCACCCTGGGCACGCCGGCGCTGCTCGGCCGCACCCTGCTGCCCGCCGACGACGTGCCGGGCGACCCCAGCGTCATGGTGCTGTCCTACAACTTCTGGCAGCATCGCTTCGGCGGCGACCCGCGGGTGCTCGGCCGCAAGGTCTACCTGGATCGGCATCCGGCCACGATCGTCGGGGTGATGCCGCCGCGCTTCGCGTTTCCGCGCGGTTCCGACATGCCGGCGGGCTTCGGCTTCGCCGGCGATCCGGACGCCTGGATCCCGCTCGGCCTCACTGCCGAGCAGCGGCAGAACCGCGGCGGGCACAGCGCCATCGCCTTCGGCCGCCTGCGGCCGGGGGTGGGGATCGCCGGCGCCGAAAAAGAGCTGCGGGCGCTCTGCGGGCGCCTGAGCCGCGAGCACGCCGACACCGAAACCGGCTGGAGCGCCTACCTGTCGCCGCTCGGCGAAGAGCTGGTGAGCAACATCCGGCCGGCGCTGCTGGTGCTGTGGGCCGCCGTCGGCTGCGTGCTGCTGATCGCCTGCGCCAACGTCGCCAACCTGCTGCTGGCCCGCGCCGCCTCGCGCCACAAGGAGATCGCCGTGCGCACCGCGATCGGCGCCAGCCGCGGCCGCCTGGTGCGCCAGCTGCTGACCGAATGCGGCCTGCTGGCCCTGGGCGGCGGCATCCTGGGCGTCGGCCTGGCGGCGGTCGGGCTGCGGGTTTTCGGCGCCCTGGTGCCGGCCGGCCTGGCCGGCGCCGCCACCTACACGCTCGACCTGGGAGTGCTGGCCTGGACGGCCGGGCTGTGCTTTGTCGCCACGCTGCTGGCCGGCCTTGTGCCCGCCCTGCAGATGAGCCGCCCCGACCTGGCCGAGGCGCTCCGCGAGGGGACGCGGGCCGGCGCCGGCGGCGTCGGCAGCCGGCGCACGCGCGGCGCTCTGGTGATGGCGGAGGTGGCGCTGGCCGTGGTGCTGCTGATCGGCGCCGGGCTCCTGCTGCGCAGCTTCGAGCGCATCCTGGACGTGGACCCCGGCTTTCGCACCGCGCAGGTGCTGTCGTTCCAGCTGGACCAGGCGCGCGACCAGCGGCCGGGTCCGCAGCTCGAACGGTTCTTCGAGCGCATGAACGCGCGCCTGCAGTCCCTGCCGGGGGTGGTCGCCGCCGGTGCGGTGTCCAACCTGCCGCTGGGCGGCGACGACGACATCAACGGCTACAACCTGGAAGGGCGGCCGATGGCCAATCCCAACGATTTCGTCGTCGCCGACGACCGCGAGATCCTGCCGGGCTACTTCGAGACCATGGGCATCCCGCTCAAGCGCGGGCGCTATCTGGGTGCCTCCGACACCGCGAGCGCGCCCAAGGTCGCGGTCATCAACGACGCCATGGCGCGCACCTACTGGCCGGACCAGGACGCCATCGGCAAGCGCTTCCGCAGCGCGGCGCCCGAAAAGTCCCAGGCCGAGGACCCGAAGAACCCCTGGGTCACCATCGTCGGCGTGGTGGGCAGCGTCCGCCACAGCAGCCTCAACGCCGACCCCCGCCCGCAGGTCTACAAGCCGGCGGCGCAGGTCACCGAACACATGGTGCCCAGCGAATTCGACTTCGTGCTGCGCACCGGCGGCGATCCCGCCGCGCTCACCACCGCGGTGCGCCGCGCCGTCCACGAGCTGGACCCCGACGCGGCGGTGTCCCGCATCCGCACCCTCGACCAGGTGGTTGCCTCGTCGGTCGCCCCCCGCCGCTTCAACCTCCTGCTGCTGGGGCTGTTCGCCGGCCTCGCTCTGGCCCTGGCGGCGGTGGGGATCTACGGCATCACCTCCTACGCCGTGGTGCAGCGCACCCGCGAGCTGGGCCTGCGCCTGGCCCTGGGCGCGCGCCCCAGCGCGCTGCTGCGCCTGCTGCTGGTGGAAGCCCTCTGGCTGGCCGCGGCAGGCCTCATCGCCGGCCTGGCCGCCGCCCTGGTGCTGACCCGCGTCCTCACCTCGCTGCTCTACGGCGTCGGCTCGACCGACCCCCTGACCTTCGCCGCCGTCTCCCTGGGCCTGCTGCTCATCGCCCTGCTATCCGCCTGGGTCCCCGGCCGCCGCGCCACCCAGCTCGACCCGATGATCGCCCTGCGCGCCGACGCCATCTGATCCCCGCCGCCGCTGCGCGGGAAGCGCAGCGTAGCGCATGGCTCAGCGCGCGGTGCGAGGTCGCCGTGCCTCTTCGATCCTCGCCAGGTCGAGCGCCCCAGACCCTCGCAGCCGCTCGACGTGCCGCATCACCCTCTGATCATCCACGAGCCGTTGCAGGGCGGCATTCACGGTCTCCTTGCTGGAGCCGCTCCCGGAGACGCTCCGCGCCCGCGCCAGCAGGTCGTCATCGATCTCGACAAGTCGTTTGGTCATGCGGCACCCGCAGCGCGGAGGCCGGCGGGCCGTTCAGTGCGTCAGGTCGTCTGGGGCTGGCTCCGCACCGGGTGCGCGGAGCGCCTGGGAGAGGCGGCGCAGGCCCTCCGCGACGTCGGCGGGAACGGTGGCGAAGCCCAGCCGGAAATGGCGCGGGGCGTCGAAGAAGCGGCCGGGCACGATCGAGGTGTCCAGCCGGCGCAGGCGATCGTGCAGCGCCGTGCTGTCGTCTTCGCGCAGCAGCCGCGGGAAGATCATCATGGCGCGGTCGGGCAGCACGGCGTCGAGCCAGTCCCGGTGCTCGGCCAGGAAGTCGCGCATGCGGTTCCAGTTGGGATCGATGATGGCGCGGGCGCGCGCGGCCAGGCGCGGCAGCTGGCGGAAGGCGGCCAGCGCCAGGGCGTCGCTCGGCATCGAATTGGTGGCGGCCATGAAGTCGTGCAGGCGCCGCAGCCGCGCGATGACGTCCGGCGCGCCCAGCACCCAGCCGCAGCGCAGGCCGCTCAAGCCGTAGCACTTGGTGAGGCTGCCGGTGGCCAGCACGTGCGGCCCCAGGTGGACGTGGCTCAGCGGCGCCAGGTCGCCCCACAGGTCCTTGTACACCTCGTCGACCAGCAGGTGCGCTCCCGCCCGCTCGGCCAGCCGCGCCACCTCCGCCACCTCGTCGTGGCTGGCGAGCACGCCGCTCGGGTTGTGCGGATTGGTCAGCACCACCAGGCGGACGTGGCCATCCAGCTGGGCGCGCAGCTCGCCCGCGTCCCAGCGCCAGCCGTGCTGGAAGCGGCGGCGGAAGCGGCGCAGGCGCGCCCCCAGCCAGGACAGCGCGGCCAGCAGCGGCTCGTAGGCCGGCTGCTCGACGAGCACCGTGTCGCCGGGCGAAACCAGCGTGGCGAAGGCCAGGAAGTTGGCGCCCGACGTCCCCGGCGCGGTGATCACCTGGCGCGCCTGGACGCCGTAGCGCTCGCCGATGGCGGCGAGCAGCGGCGCGTAGCCGTCGTGGTTGGGACCGTTGACCTGGATGTCCGCCGGCGCCAGCTCCAGGTCTTCGGTGGTGCAGCCGGCCAGGCCGCTGTTGGCCAGGTTGTAAGGCGCCGCCGCGTGATCCTTGGCCCAGCGCATGTAGACGCTGCCGCTGACGCGGGCCGGCTGTTCGTGCTCAATCATTGGAGGCATTGGTGGAGGCATTGGAGGCGGGAGCGGGCGGCGTGGCGGCGGCCAGGCGGCGGGCGCCGGCGGCGCGCCACAGCAGGTAGGCGGGGACACCCATCGCCATCACCGCGGCGGCCAGCAGGGCGTCGCGCGGCGCGGCGAAGAACAGGTTGACGACGATCGCCACCCCGGCCAGGCTGAACAGCAGCGGCACCCAGGGGTAGCCGGGAGTGGGGAAGGGGCGCGGCGCGGCCGGCAGCTTGCGGCGGAAGACCAGCAGCGACACTCCCGCCAGGGCAAAAAAGATCCAGTCGGCAAAGACGGCGTAGCTGAGCAGCCGTTCGTAGCTGTGGCTGAGGGCCAGGGCGGCCGCCAGGGCGCCCTGCAGCAGGATGGCGGCTACCGGCACGCGGAAGCGTGGGCTGATGCGGGCGATGGCGCGAAAGAACAGGCCGTCGGCGGCCATGGCGTAATAGACGCGCGGCGCGGTCAGCAGCGCGTGGTTGAGGAAGCCGAAGGTCGACACCACGATCAGGGCGCTGATCGCGCTGCCGCCGGCGCGCCCGAGCACGCGCGTGGCGGCGTCCGCCGCCGGCGTGCGGGTGGCGGCCAGCACCGGCGCCGACAGGATGTGGAGGTAGGCGAAGTTGGCGCCCACGTACAGCACGATCACCACCGCGACGCCGATCAGGATGGCCCGCGGCAGGTTGCGCTGCGGGTCGCGCACCTCCTCGGCGACGTAGTTCACCGTCTGCCAGCCGCCGTAGGAAAACATCGTCGGCACCAGGCCGGCAAAGAAGGCCGAAAACAGCAGCCAGCCGTGCAGGCCCGGCGGCGTCAGCGGCCGCATCGGCAAGCCCGCGGAGCGCGAAAAGGCGAACACGGCGACGATCAGCGCGCCCAGCGCCAGCACCTTGGCGGTGGTGATGACGTTGATCACCATCGATCCGGGCCGCACCCCCAGCGCGTGGAAACCGGCGAGCGACAGCACCACCGCGGCCCCCAGCCACGGCACCACCGCTTCCGGCAGGCCGAACAGCGGCACCAGGTACTGGGCGAAAGCCACCGCCACCGCCGCGGTGGCGCCCGATTCGATGATCAGCAGCAGCGACCAGCCGTGCAGGAACGCCACCAGCGGGTGGAACGCCTCGCGGAAGAAGGCGTACTGGCCGCCGACCCGCGGCATCACCGTGCTCAGCTCGGCAAACACGAACGCCCCGGCGAGCGCCAGCGCCCCGCCCGCCACCCAGACCCCCAGGATCAGGAAGGGTGTGCCGACGGCCCGCGCCACCACGTACGGATTGATGAAGATGCCCGAGCCGACGATGCCGGCCACCACGATCATCGTGGTGTCGAACAGGTTGAGCCGCCGCGCAAAGGTGGCGGCCTCGGGGGTGGGCGCGCTGGGCTCCATGGACTGGCGCGCCAACCCTATCACGGCCGCCGGCGGCGGCCGCGACAGCAGGCGCCGGCGGCCATGCCCCCTTACCGCCGGGGGGTCGGGGTGGCGGGCGCGGTGTTGTCCGGGTTCGCCGGGTTCGCCTGCTGCGCCGCCGGCGCGGCCTTGGGCGCCAGCGGATCGCCGCTGTCGGCGCGGGCGGCGCGCGACAGGACGGCGCCGGCCGACGGCAGATCGCCGGCGGTCCAGCCGCCGCCCAGGGCCTTGACCAGGTTGACGGCGGCGGTCATGCGGCGGGTCTGGATGGTGACGGCGGTGTTCTCGTTGGAAAGCGCAATGGCCTGGGCGGTGATGACTTCCAGGTAGGTGGTGATGCCGCCCTCGTAGCGGTTGGTCGACAGCGCCAGCGACTTTTCGGCGGCGGTCACCGCGGCGGCCTGTTGCGTCGTTTCGAGCGACAGCACGCGCAGCGCCGACAGGTTGTCTTCGACGTCCTGGAAGGCGGCCAGCACCGTCTGGCGGTAGCCGGCGACGGCGGCGTCGTAGGTCGCCCGCGCCTGCTCGACGCCGGCGCGCCGCGCGCCGCCGTCGAAGATGGTCTGCGCCAGCGAGGCGCCCAGGGACCAGAAGCGGTCAGGCCAGTTGAACAGGGTCGACAGCAGCGTGCTCTCGAAGCCGCCGGCGCCGGTGAGCGAGATCGTCGGGTAGTAGGCGGCCATCTGCACGCCGATCTGGGCATTGGCCGCCGCCATCTGGCGCTCGGCGGCGGCGATGTCGGGCCGCCGTTCCAGCAGCGCCGACGGCACCGCCAGCGGGATCTCCGGCGGCGTCACGTCGAGCGGCGACCGGGGGATGCTCAGCGCGGCGGGAGGCTTGCCGGTGAGCATCGCGATGGCGTGCTCGAATTGCGTGCGGGCGACGTCCAGGTCGATCGACTGGGCGCGCGTCTGCTCCAGCTGCGTCTGCGCCTGCGCCACGTCGACGCCCGAGGCGATGCCCTGCTTGTAGCGGTTGGTGGTCAGGTCGAGCGCCTTTTGATAGGCGACGGCGGTGGAATCGAGCAGCTTTTTCTGCGCGTCGGAGCCGCGCAGCGAAAAGTAGTCGGCGGCCAGCTCCGCCTGCATGCTGAGCCGCATCACCTCGACCTGGGCGGCGCTCGCCTGGGCGGTGGCGACGTTGGACTCGATCATGCGTCGTACCTTGCCCCATACGTCCGCTTCGTAGTTGATCTCCAGCGGCACTTCGAAGACGCTGGTGGTGGCGCCCGGCACGACGATCGTCGGGGTGGTGGACGTGGTGGTGCTGCCGGTGCCGCCCGTGCCGCCGGTGCCGGTCCCGGTGGTGGTGGTGACCGTCGGGGCCACGGCGCGGCCCGTCGTGCTGTAGGAGCGCGAGGCCGAAGGCGCCACGCCGACGGTGGGGAACAGGCCGGCGCGGGCGATCTGCGCCGCGGCGCGCGCGGCGCGGTACTGCGCTTCGGCCTGCGCCACCGACTGGTTGGAAACCGCGACCTGCTCTTCCAGCTGGTTGAGCAGCGGATCGCCGAACAGCTCCCACCACTTGCCGCGCGGCAGCAGGTCCTGCGGCTGCGCCTGCTTCCAGTCGCCCGGCGGCGACTCCTTGAAGGCGGCCGGCGTGGTGACCGGCGGCTTTTGATACTGCGGTCCGACCATGCACGCCGCCGCCGCGAGCGACAGCGCGGTAACTGCGGCAAGCGCCGCCGCCTGCCGGCACCGCGTCCAAGCCGTGGGAACCCTTTTGGATGTCATGAGCGCTTCAAGCCTCCTGGCTGGCGGGCCTGGTCTTGGCCTGCGGCCGGCGATGCCGGCCGCGCAGCCGCTCCCAGCGCAGCCGGAATCGATCGAGATAGAGATAGACCACGGGAGTGGTGTACAGGGTCAACGCCTGGCTGAACAGCAATCCGCCGACGATCGAGATGCCCAGCGGGCGGCGCAGCTCGGCGCCGGTGCCGCGGCTGATGGCGAGCGGCAGGCCGCCCAGCATCGCCGCCATGGTGGTCATGGTGATCGGCCGGAAGCGCAGCAGGCAGGCCTGGAAGATCGCCTGCTCGGGGGATTTGCCGCTCGCGTTCTTCCTCGATCGCAAAATCGATCATCAGGATGGCGTTCTTTTTGACGATTCCGATGAGCAGGATGATGCCGATTAGGGCGATGACCGATCAGTTCCGTGCGGGTCACCAGCAGCGCCAGCAGCGCGCCGACGCCCGCCGACGGCAGCGTCGACAGGATGGTGATCGGGTGGATGACGCTTTCGTACAGCACGCCCAGCACGATGTAGACCGTCACCAGCGCCGCCGCGATCAGCAGCGGCTCGTTGGCGAGCGACGCCTGAAACGCCTGCGCCGTCCCCTGGAAGCTGCCGCGGATGTCGGAGGGCAGTCCGATCTTGCGCTCCGCCTGTTCGATCGCCGTCACCGCCGGCCCCAGCGCCTGGTTGGCGGGCAGGTTGAACGAGATGGTGACCGATGGGAACACGCCGGAATGGTTGACCGCGAGCGAGGTGGTCGACGACGCGTAATGGGTGAAGGCGGACAGCGGCACCAGCGTCCCGTTCGGACTGTTGGCGTTCCTGCCCTTGACGTACAGGTAGCGCAGCCCGTCGGGATTCTGCCAGAACTGCGGCGCCACCTCCATCACCACGTGGTACTGGTTGAGCGGCTGAAACATGGTCGAGACCTGCCGCTGGCCGAAGGCGTCGTACAGCGTGTCGTCGATCGTCTGGGCGCTGATCCCCATGCGGGACGCGGTGGAGCGATCGATCACCAGCGACGATTCCAGCCCGCGGTCCTGCTGGTCGGTGTTGACGTCGGCCAGGATCGGCAGCGCGCGCAGGGTCTGCAGCACCTTGGGCGCCCAGCGCAGCAGCTCGTCGGTGTTGTCGCCCTGCAGGGTGTATTGATATTGCGCGGCGCTCGCCCGGCCGCCCACCCGCAGGTCCTGCACCGGTTGCAGATAGAGGTTGAGCCCCGGCACGCGCGCCAGGTGCGGGCGCATCCGGGCGATGATCTGGTCGGCGTTCAGATTGCGCTTGCCGCGCTCGCCCACCGCCTTCAGGTTGACGAACATCCGCCCCTGGTTGACCGCCTGGCCGCCGATGAAGGCCGACACCGAATCGACCGCCGGGTCTTTTTGCACGATCCCGACCATGGTGGCAAGACGCGTCTTCATCGCCTGGAACGAAGTGTCCTGGTCGGCCACCAGCTGGCCGGTCAGGCGCCCGGTGTCCTGCTGCGGGAAAAAGCCCTTGGGCACGGCGATGTACAGGTACACCGTCGCCGCCATGGTGAGGATCGTCACCATCAAAGTCAGCGGCTGGTGGCGCAGCACCCAGGCGAGCGAGGCGCGGTAGCCGCTGAGGATGCGCTCGAATCCCCGTTCGCTCAGGTTGTAAAGCCGGCCGTGCCGCTCGCCGGCGTGCTCGCGCAGCAGGCGCGCGCACATCATCGGCGTGGTGGTCAGCGAGATGACCAACGACACGGCGATGGCCACCGACAGGGTGACGGCGAACTCGCGGAACAGCCGGCCGACGATGCCGCCCATCAGCAGGATGGGGATGAACACCGCCACCAGCGAGATGCTGATCGACATGACGGTAAAGCCGATCTCCGCGGCGCCGCGCAGCGCCGCTTCGTGCGGTTTCATCCCCGCCTCCAGGTGGCGGGTGATGTTTTCGATCACCACGATGGCGTCGTCGACGACGAAGCCGGTGGCGATGGTGAGCGCCATCAGCGACAGGTTGTCGATGCTGTAGCCGCACAGGTACATGATGCCGAAGGTGCCGATCAGCGACGCCGGCACCGCGACGCTCGGGATGAGCGTGGCGCGGACGTTGCGCAGGAAGACGAACACCACCAGGATCACCAGGATGATCGAGATGGTGAGCGTCCGTTCGACGTCCTTGACCGAAGCGCGGATGGTGCGCGTGGCGGTCGATCAGGACGTCGAGCGAGATGACCGGCGGCACGGACGCCTGCAGTTGCGGCAGCACCGCACGCACGCGGTCGACGGTGTCGATGATGTTGGCGCCGGGCTGGCGGAAGATGATGATCGATGACGGCGGGCTTGCCGTTGGTGAGGCCGCCGGTGCGGATGTCCTCTACCGAATCGATGACGCTGGCGATGTCCGACAGGCGCACCGCGGCGCCGGTAGTGCGGTTGTAGGCGACGATCTGCGGCTGGTATTCGACCGCCTTGAGCAGCTGGTCGGTGGTGCTGATCGACCAGTTGCGCCGCATGTCGCCGACCGCCCCCTTGGGGTTGTTGGCGTTGGCGCTGGCCAGCGCGGCGCGCACGTCTTCCAGGCTCAGCCCCTTGGCGTTGAGCTCGGTGGGGTTGACCTCCACCCGCACCGCCGGCAGCGCGCCGCCGCCGACGATGACCTGGCCGACGCCGCGGCACCTGCGACAGCTTCTGCTCCAGGATGGTCGAGGCCAGCGTCGTAGATCCGCCCCCGGCTCACCATGTCGGACGTCAGGCGCCATCAATCATGATCGGCGCGTCGGCCGGATTCACCTTGCGGTACCAGTGGGTTGGAGGGCAGGTTGGTGGGCAGCTGGCCGCGGGCGGCGTTGATCGCCGCCTGGACGTCGCGCGCCGCGGCGTCGATGTTGCGGCTGAGGTCGAACTGCAGGGTGACCGCGGTGGCGCCCAGCGTGCTGGACGAAGTCATTTCCGTGACGCCGGCGATGCGGCCGAACTGCCGTTCGAGCGGCGTGGCGACCGACGAAGCCATGGTCTCGGGGCTGGCGCCGGGCAGCGACGCCTGACACGCTGATGGTGGGAAAGTCGACCTGCGGCAGCGGCGACACCGGCAGCACGGTGTAGGCGATGGCGCCGGCCAACACCAGCGCCACCGTCAGCAGCGTGGTGGCGATCGGCCGCTCGATGAAGGGAGTCGAGATGCTCATGCGTTGGCCCCCTCCGCCGGCTGCAGCCGCCCGGCTTCACGCTCCTGCCGGCGCCGGCTCATCCGCCGCGCTAGGCGATCGAAGGCCAGGTAGATCGACCGGCGTGGTGAACAGGGTCAGCACCTGGCTGAAGATCAGGCCGCCGACGATGGCGATGCCCAGCGGCCGGCGCAGCTCGGCGCCGATGCCGCTGCCGAGCGCCAGCGGCACGCCGCCCAGCAGCGCCGCCATGGTGGTCATGACGATGGGGCGGAAGCGCAGCAGGCACGCCTGGTAGATCGCCTCTTCCGGCGCCTTGCCCTCCTTGCGCTCGGCGTCGAGCGCAAAGTCGATCATCATGATGGCGTTTTTTTCGACGATGCCGATGAGCAGGATGATGCCGATGAGCGCGATGACGCTGAAGTCGGCGTGGCACAGCATCAGCGCCAGCAGCGCGCCGACGCCGGCCGACGGCAGCGTCGACAGGATGGTGAGCGGGTGGATGTAGCTTTCGTACAGCACGCCCAGCACGATGTACACCGTCACCACCGCCGCCAGGATCAGCAGCGGCTCGTTGGCCAGCGAGGCCTGGAACGCTTCGGCGGTGCCCTGGAAGCTGGCCTGGATGCTGGCAGGCATGGCGACCTCCTGCTGCACCTTGTTGACGGCGTTGACCGCTTCGCCGAGCGCGGCGCCGGGCGCCAGGTTGAACGAGATCGTGGTGACCGGGAACTGGCCCTGGTGGTTGACCGACAGCGGCGTGTTGGCCTGCTCGAAGCGGGTGAAGGCGCTCAGCGGCACCGACCCGCCGGTGGCCGACTGCAGGTAGAGGTTGCCCAGGTCCTGGGGCTTGTTCTGGAAGTCGGGCTGCGCTTCCAGGATCACGTGGTACTGGTTGAGCTGGGTGAACATCGATCGAGACCTGGCGCTGGCCGAAGGCGTCGTACAGCGCATCGTCGGTCATTTGCGGCGTGATGCCCAGGCGTGAGGCGGTGTAGCGGTCGAGGACCAGCCGCGCCTGCAGGCCGTCGTTCTGCTGGTCGCTCGCCACGTCGCGCAGCTCGGGCAGCGCCTGCAGCTTGGCGACGAACCTGGGCACCCAGACCGCCAGCTCGTCGCCGTTGGGGTCTTCCAGGCTGTATTGGAACTCGGTGCGGCTCACCCGGTCCTCGACGGTCAGGTCCTGGATCGGCTGCATGAACAGGGTGATGCCGTCCACCTTGGCCAGGCTGGTCGACAGCCGCCGGATGATGTCGCTGGCGCTCGACGCTGTCGCGCTCGTCGAGCGGCTTGAGGTTGATCTGAATGCGGCCGCTGTTGAGCGTCGTGTTGGTGCCGTCGACGCCGATGAAGGACGACAGGCTCTCCACCGCCGGGTCTTCCAGGATGACGTTGGCCAGCGCCTGCTGGCGCTCGGCCATGGCGGGGAAGGAGATCGATCTGCGCCGCCTCCGAGATGCCCAGGATCACGCCGGTGTCCTGCACCGGGAAGAAGCCCTTGGGGATCCATGATGTAGAGCAGGATCGTCAGCACCAGCGTGGCGACGGCGACGACCAGCGTCGCCGGCTGGTGGCGCAGCACGACGCTGCAGCGTCGCGGCCGTAGAAGGCGATGATGCGTTCGAACACCCGCTCCGAGGCGCGGTAGAAGCGCCCCTGCTCGGACGGTTTTTTGTGGCGCAGGAGCTTGGCGCACATCATCGGCGTCAGGGTCAGCGACACCGACCGCCGATACCAGGATGGTGACCGCTCAGCGTCACCGCGAATTCGCGGAACAGGCGGCCCACGATGTCGCCCATGAACAGCAGCGGAATCAGCACCGCGATCAGCGACACGGTGAGCGACAGGATGGTGAAGCCGATCTGCTCCGATCCCTTGAGCGCCGCGTCGAGCGGCCGCATCGCCCTCTTCGATGTAGCGCGATGATGTTTTCGATCATCACGATCGCGTCGTCGACGACGAAGCCGGTCGAGATGGTCAGCGCCATCAAGCGTCAGGTTGTTCAGGCTATAGCCGAGCAGCGTACATGGCGGCAAAGGTGCCGACCAGCGACAGCGGCACGGCGACGCTGGGGATGATGGTGGCGGCCAGGTTGCGCAGAAACAGGAAGATCACCATCACAACCAGGGCGATGGTCAGCAGCAGCTCGAACTCGCACGTCCGCCACCGAGGCGCGGATGGTGATGGTGCGGTCGGTCAAGGTGGTGACCTTGATCGCCGCCGGGCAGCGAGGCGCGCAGCTGCGGCAGCAGCTTGTTGACGCGGTCCACCACCGAGATGATGTTGGCGCCCGGCTGGCGCTGGATGTTGACGATGACCGCCGGCATCTTGTTCATCCAGGCGGCCAGCTTGACGTTCTCGGCGGCATCGACGACGTTGGCGACGTCCGACAGGTGCACCGGGTTGCCGTTGCGGTAGGCGATGATCAGCGGCCGGTAGTCGGCGCTGGTCAGCAGCTGGTCGTTGGCGTCGATGGTGTAGGACTGGCGGCTGCCGTCGAAGGTGCCCTTGGCCTGGTTGACGGTGGAACCGGTGATGGCGGCGCGGATGTCCTCCATGGTCAGGCCGTAGGACGACAGCCGCGGTGGGGTTGACCTGGATGCGCACCGCCGGCTTCTGACCGCCGCTGATGCTCACCAGGCCGACGCCGGGCAGCTGCGAGATCTTCTGCGCCAGGCGGGTGTCGGCAAGGTCCTCGACCTTGGCCAGCGGCAGCGTCGCCGACGTCAGCGCCAGCGTCATGATCGGCGCGTCGGCGGGGTTGGTCTTGCTGTAGATCGGCGGGTTGGGCAGGATCGCTCGGCAGATAGGTGCCGGCGGCGTTGATGGCGGCCTGCACCTCCTGCTCGGCGACGTCGATGTTCAAGTCCAGGGTGAACTGCAGGGTGATGATCGAGCTGCCCTCGGAGCTGGTCGAGGTCATCTGGTTGAGCCCCGGCACCTGGCCGAACTGCCGTTCCAGCGGCGCGGTCACCGCCGAAGCCATGACGTCGGGACTGGCGCCGGGATAGAACGTCACCACCTGGATGGTGGGGTAGTCCACTTCCGGCAGCGCCGAAACCGGCAGCTGGCGGAAGGCCACGATGCCCACCAGCAGCAGTCCCGCCATCAGCAGCGACGTGGCGATGGGCCGCAGGATGAACGGGCGCGACAGGTTCATTTTGCGGTCCCCGGCGCCGCCTGGCCGGCCGGCGCGGCCGGTGCGGCGTCAGCCATGGTCGCGGCCACCTTGAGGCCGGGACGCAGCCGATCCACGCCGTCGACGACCACCACGTCGCCGGCGGCGACGCCGCGGCGCACGGCGGTGACGTCGCCTTCGGTCAGCTGCAATTCGACGTTCTGCGTCTTGACCGTCTGATCGGCGCCGACGACGTAGACAAACGTCGCCTGCGGGCTGCGCTGGATCGCGGCGGCGGGGACCAGCACGGCGTTCTCGATGGTGCTGACCAGCAGGCGCGCATTGACGAACTGGCTGGGGAACAGGCGGTCGTCCTGGTTGGGAAACTGCGCGCGCAGCCGCACCGTGCCGGTCGTCTGATCGATCTGGTTGTCGATGGCGAACAGGACGCCGACGGCGAGCTTGCTCTTCATGTCCCGGTCGTAGGCTTCCACCTGCAGCTTCTGCCCGGCATGCGTCTGCTCCAGCACCTGCGGCAGGCGGTCGGCCGGGATGGTGAAGATGACGGTGATCGGTTGCACCTCGTTGATGACCACGACGCCGGTCGTATCGGTGGCATGCACGATGTTGCCGACGTCCACCAGGCGCAGGCCGACGCGGCCGCTGATCGGCGCCGTGATGCGGCAGTAGACGAGATTGAGCTTGGCGCTCTCGATCTGCGCCTGATCGCTTTCGACGGCGGCCTGGTCCTGCTTGACGGTGGCGATCTGGGTGTCCAGCTGCTGGCGCGGGATGGCGTCCTGCTGCATCAGCACTTCATACCGTTTGAGATCGATCTGTGCGTTCGCCAGCGCCGCCTCGTCCTTGGCCCGCTGCCCCTCCGCCTGCATCAGCTGCACCTGGAAGGGGCGGGGGTCGAGCTCGGCCAGGACCTGGCCTTCCTTGACCATCTGTCCCTCGACGAAGTCGATGCGCATCAACTGGCCGTCGACGCGGCTCTTGACGGTGGCGGTGTTGAGCGCCGTCACGTTCCCCAGGCCGGTCAGGTAGACGCCGAGGTCGCCGGCTCTGGCGGTCGCCGCGACCACCGGCACCGGCGGCGGGGCCGGCGCCTTGGCGTCGTTTTTCGACTGCCCGCGGCTGCCGGGCAGAAACAGGTAGATGCCGATTGCAATCGCTGCGGCGACCAGCAGCCAGAGCCACCAGCGGCTCTTGCCGCCGCCGCCGTCGCCGCTGTACGCGGCGAGCGGCGCTGTCGACGGCGAAGGTGCCGGATCGGAATGGTGCGGCGACGCATCGGCTTGGTCCGAGTTCATCGTTGGGCCTCGAAGGCTTGAAAAAGCTGGTTGTTCGTGCCGCGCAGCTCCGTGACGGAATGGTCTGCGCGAGCCCCAGGTACGGCTGGGGGCGAAGGCGCGTGCCGGCAGCGCCGCGCCGGCACAGATCACTGGTTGTTGATAACGCTGTTTGCGTCGGGAAAGTTCCGCCACCGCGACGCCTGCCGCGTGACGATCCTACATCACCCGCTGCACCCGCCCAGGGTGTCCTATCCGAGGGGTCCGCAAGGCGCGGGTCCGCGCCGGCCGGACCGCCGCGCGGCGCCGCGGCCGCGCCGCGTCGCACGGCAGGGAGCCCTTGCGGGCAGTTAGCTCGCGATTGTTTCAAGAGAGACGCCCGGGCCCCACAAAAGGCCGGTAGAAATGACGACGGACGGAGGTTTGATGGTGACCTCCGGTTGGCGAAACCTCGCCCCGGCGGCCGTCATCGATGAATGTAGGACGGCTCTGCGCGGGCTGCCGGATGCCATGGCGACATCCGACCCGTCCGCGATGAAGGAGGTAGTTATGAAGTGTTTTCGACCCTTGCTGCTGGCTGTCATCCTCGGCGTCTTTTTCAGCGGCTTGACGGTGCCCGCCGCTCAGGCTGGCACGATCCAGGCGGCCTCCGCCGCCGATCTCAGCTTCGGCTCCCTCCTGGGAGGCTGGGTCGGCGCCTGGCTTTGGGGGCATGACGCGACGACGGGCAGGACCGGCGCCGCGGCTGCCAGGGCCGCCGCATCGGCCGCGCCGGTCCGGTCGGCCCCGGCAGTCAACAGCGTTGCGGTGCCGCAGGCCTCCGCCTTGCGGCCGGCGCCGGGCGGCAGCATGCCGCGTGGCGAGGGCCGTTTGCACGCGGTCGGCGCCGCGCCTCCGCGCCTCAGGCCGCTCTGCACCGGCCCGACCGAGCCGAACGGCGAATGCGGCTAGGGGAGTGATGCGCCGCTGAGACGTGATGACCCATGTTGGCTGTCTCGAGGGGGGGAATAAAAGCCCCCCCTTGCTTTCTTTTGCAATCAATGGATGGCAGAATGGACGCCGCGTTCGCGGGAGCTTTCCACGCGTGAGCGAACACCTCTCCTCGGAAGATCGATGCCGCCTTGCAAAGGGCACGCTGCCTCGCCAGCGGTGTCAGCAGGTTTTGCGCCACATCCTGCGCGCCTGCCCGACCTGCTCGCGTGCCCTGGCCGCGTATGGCGGCTTCGCGCTGGACGAATTACCTGAAGACGCTTACGATGAAGTGGTGACTCGCGTCACCAATCAGGTATCGCAGTTGGCGGTCGCGCACCAGGAAGCGGTCGGCACCCTGACGGCTCTGCTTGCGGGCGACCGTGCCTGGAACGACCTCTCAACCGCCGACCTTGCCCTGCTGCGCGGCCTGCCGCGGCTTGGCGCGCTGCTGGATGCGGGCTGGTCGCTGCGCCATCGCGACCCGCAATCGACGCTGCGCTTTGCCAGGCTCGCCCGCTACGCCGCGGATCGGCTCGACTCCAAGCAGCTGGCTGCCGAACCGGTTGCCGATCTGCGCAGCCTGGCCTGGGCCGAGCTGGCCAACGCCTACCGCATCAACGCCAACTTCCCGCGCGCGACGCGGGCGATGAACCGGGCGATCTACTGGTTGCAGCGCGGCTCCCAGGACAGCCTGCTGGTGGTGCGGGTTGCCGATCTGCTGGCCTCCCTGCTCGTCCATCAACGGCGATGGGACGAAGCGAAGCCGCTGTACCAGATGGTGTTTCAAGCGCACTTGAACGAAGGCCGGTTCCATCTGGCGGGGCGTGCCCTGATCAACGCCAGCTTCCCTGAACCGCCCGAAAAGGCGTTGCCGCTGCTGCGCCGCGGGCTCAACCTGCTGGACCAGGAGCGCGATCCGGAGCTGGTCGGCCAGACGCTGCACGCCATGATCTGGCGGCTGAGCGACATGGGGCGGTTCCGCACCGCTCGCCGCCTGCTGTGGCGCAGCCGGGCCCTGATCGAAGGCGCCGCGGCGCCGCTGCGCATCCGGTGGCTGGATGGCAAGATCTATGCGGGCCTGGGGGATCTCGGCCGGGCTGAAGAGACGCTCAAAGCGGTGCGCGCCGGTTTCGCGGAGCAGCAACAGGTGTATCCGGCGGCGATGGTCGGCCTCGAGCTGGCGGCGCTCTGGGCGCGTCAGGGGCGCGTCGATGAGATCTATGAGCTGGCGCAGGAGATGATCGCCACCTTCCGGGCGCTGCGCGTGGCGCGGGAAGCCATCGTGACGCTGCTCATCCTGCAGCGCGCCTGCCTGGCCGGCGGCGGCAGGCTGCTGGAGATCATCGACATGGTGGGCAGCTTCCTCAAGGAGCTGGAAGAGCAGGCCCCGGCAAGGCGGCAGCGACCGGTCGAAGACTGAACCCCGCTGCTGGACGATCGTCGGGCGATGGACGGCGGACGCCAAACAACGGGCGGCGGACGGCGGACGGCGGACAACGAGCGCTGGACGGGGCGGGCGCCCGCAGCGGCGCAAATCAGGATTCGTCGTCGGGGTCGTCGCGCGGAGTGCCGCGGTTGGCCGCCGCGATCTCTTTCTTGCTCTCCTGCCGGCGGCGCTCCAGGACCCGGTTGACGGCGTCTTCCACCAGGTGGTCGAACTCTTCGGGCGAGGCAGGGTCGATCTCGTCGACCGGCACAAATTCGCCGCGGTAGCCGGCGCGCTGAAAAGCGGCAAAGAAGTCGCCGGCGGCGGGATGGGCCCGCGCCGCCGACCGCTTGGGACGGGCGGCGATGTTGAAGAACTCTTCCTGCGACAGCCCGATGATGCGCAGGATCGCCAGCACGTGCTTGAACTTGAGATCCACGTGACCGCTGAAGATGCGACGCAGTGCCTTCGGTCCGACACCCAGCCGCCGCTCGACTTCGCTGACAGTGAGGCCGGCCGCACGAATCGCCTGTCGCAACAGGCTGGCGTAGCGTCGAACCTCGTCGTCAATCTCCGGCAGCTTTTCGCTCATCATCTACGTATTGTACAGGATTCTGCCCCCCAAGGGGCGTTTTTCTAGCCAGTCCTCTGCACGGACCGCGCCCCGGGCCTGGGCGGGCCGTGTCGTGTTGTGACGATCCGTCGTCGCCGCGGCGTACCTGCGCCGCTCGACCTTGCCCACGGTGAGGCCGGCGGCGGGAAGCACGCCGTGGACCTGCCAGACGGTGAGCTGGGGTGCCGTCGCGATCATCATCTGCGCATTATACAGTATTCTGTCCGCGCTGGGGCTTTTTCTAGCCCTACAGGGCATCAGATCACGCGACAGGCGATCCAGCCCGCGGCAACGGCCCGCCCGCGCCGGTCTGCAGCAGTCCCCCGGACGCCAGACAGGGCAGCGCCGGCCGGCTCAGCCAGGAGGCCGACGGAGCGGCCCGCGGCGACTCCGGGCGGCTAAGGACAGGAGGTGGAAGCGGCGGGCTGGCTGGCTCGATCAGGGCTGCCGGTGGCTGCCGGGCCGACCGGCTCAGGAGGGATTGCGCGGGGCGTAGAAGACGTACACGGCGCGGTACTCGACGTCCTGCAGTGCGCCGGGGTGGGCGGCGTCACAGCCGGTGGCGGGGGCGACGCCGCCGACGGTGTCGACGCGCTGCACGTACTGGACGCCCGCGAGCTTCCCCTGGCCGCTCGATTCCACCTCCACCAGCAGCCAGGGCACGGCGTCGAATTGCAGCGCCGGCGTGGTTCCAAGCACTTTTTTCTTGACCACCTTGCTGCCGTCGGCAAGCTGCCAGGACGGCCCGGCAAAGTGGGTGCCGATCTCGCGGTTCTGATCGTCGTTGAGCTTGGCAACCGGTTCCTTGAGCGTCCATTCGAAGGTGCCCGCGGCCTGCGCCTTCGGGTTGCAGACGTAGCGCTGGACTCCCTGGCCGTACGCCACCAGGATCGGCCTGACGCTGGCGGGCGGGTCCAGCTTCGGATCGGGCATCACCGGGCGGTACAGGCCGTCGCGCGGCGTCCCCGTCCACGGCTGGCCCGAGGGTGCCTGCGCGCCGGCCGGCGAGGCGGCGAACGCAAGCAGGCTGAGCGTCGCGATCAAGGCCGCCCCTGCCGCAATAATGGTCGCTCCTGCCGCAGATGCTGCCCGCGGCGCCCCTGCCGCCGTCCCTGCCGTTGCCGCCCTTGCCGTCCGTGCGGCCCGGTTGTGTGCGCGCCCCATGTGCTCTCCTCGTTGAACCTGGCCTGCCGCCGGTGGCGGCCTGTGGTGCCCGCGGGCAGTATCGCACAGCCTCGCGGCGCCACCATGACAGATGGCCTGCAGCCGCAAAATCCTGCGCCGGCGCGCCTGGCCCCGCCGTCGAGTGCGGCGCCACCATGACTACGGCGGAAGGGCACGATGTGTTGCGCTCCTGCAGCCGGGCGAGCGCGCCGGGGCGGCGTTTCTACCCGGCGAGCGGTTCGGCCAGGTAGGCGGCGAAGACGGCGTCGTGATCGTGCTGGCAGAAACCCAGCCAGCGATAGGGGCCGAGCGGACCTGCCCAGACGTGGGAGGCGAGCGAGGTGGCGGCGTCCAGGCCGTAGTGCATCAGATTGCCGACCTGCACCGGCTCGCCGTGCTCGCCGGTGAAGCGCGCGCCGCCGGAGGGCACCATGTCGCTGTCCCACGACTCCCAGGGGAACACCGTGCCGTTCACCCGCAGCGGCAGCAGCGGCCGGGCGGCGTGCTCGCACCAGACCGTGAACCCTTCGCCGGTGTCGTGCCAGTCGTCGCTCGTGTCGTTGGGCGGCAGTCGCACCTCGAAGGCCTGCCGCGGTCCCATCTCGAACACCGTCGCGGCGCGGACGGCGAGCAGCGACGGATGCAGGTAGCAGTGGCCGCGCTGCCACTGCGGGATGCCGATGCCGGCGGCGTCCGGGCGCTGGCGCAGCGCCTCGCCGAGACGGGCGAAGAGGCGCCTGTCCAGGGGATGCGTGTCGTGATCGAGCAGCACCACCAGGTCGTCCGGGTCCAGGTGCACGCGGGTGCGCAGGTGCTCGAAGGTGGCGGTGAGACTGGCGCCGTGCACGCGGCCGCCGTTCGACCCGGCGGCGGCCACCTGCTCGCGGACGTCGACGCAGGTGGCGAAAGGGGAGTTGGCGCAGGCGGCCCTGGCGGCGTCGCGCACCGCCGGCTGCGATCGATGGTGCAGGATGGGGAAGTACTCCAGCCGCAGGCCGAGCGCCTCGCGGGTGGGCGCGACGCAGCGTTCCAGGCGCGCCATCTGGTCGGCGAGCAGCGCTGGATAACGGTAGTGGACCGACAGCACCGCAACGCGCCGCGCCAGGCCGCGCCAGCGGCGCAGCCGCGTCCCGTCCTCGTCGCCGGGCTGCGCGATGGCGGCGCCGCCGCCGCGGCGCAGATAGCGGCGCCAGGTGCGCACGATCCGGCGCTCGCTCGCGGCGCGCGAAAAGCGAGCGGCGGTGCCCAGCCCCGCGGCGATCAGCGCCGCGTCGCCGCCCGGCTGGTGCAGCAGGTCGAGCGCCTGGCCCAGGCGATCGGCCGCGGCCATCACGTCGCCGTCGGCGGCGAGCAGGCAGTTGCGGCCGTGGCGCAGAAAATCGCGGCCGCCGCGGCCGGCGAAGCCGACCACCAGGCAGCCGCTCGCCAGCGCTTCGAGCGCCGGCAGGCCGAAGCCCTCGGGGTAGCCGGTGGCCAGGAAGATCGCCGACTCGGCCAGAACCTGGGCGACGCGCTGGTGCGGCACGCCGTCGATGGGCACGAACGGCACCTGGCGGAAGCGTGGGAAGCGCGACCGCAGCAGGCCCTGGATCTGCTGCAGGTCGTCGGCATTCTTGCGCGGCATGCAGGCGATCTGCAGCCGCTTGTGCGGCGCCGGCCGGAAGGTGTCCAGATCGACGCCGGGCGGCACCAGCGCGCTGGGCAGCCCCATCGCGTGGCGCACGAAGCGCTGCACCCAGCGGCTGACGGCCATCACGTCGCGCACCTGCCAGGTGCGCCAGTCGCACCCTTCGGGCAACGGCTCGTGACCGCCGTAGATGTAGCCGGCGCCTTGCGCGAAGACGACGCGCGCCAGGCCGCTGTCGACGGTGTCGGCCATCAGCCGCCAATCGCCCTCGGGGATCACCAGGACGTCGGGGCCGCGCGGCGCGATGCCGCTGTCGAGGGTCGCGACCGGTGCCGCGCTGTCGAACCAGGACATGGCGGCGCCCCTGCGGCGATGCAGGACCCAGGCGTCGATGCCGTTGCGGGCCAGCGTCTCGACGTGATGGTAAATCGTCAGCACGCCCCCGGAAGGGGCGCTGGAACGGGGGCAGTAATAAAAGATCCGGCGGTCCGGCATGGCGTTCCGCGATGGCAGAGCAGGTGGTCTGTGCCGGATAGATTAACACCGCCTCGCCTGCCCTCGCGGGCGAGGGCGGCGGTTGCTCCCTGCCGGGAGTGCCGGGCCAGGCGACAGCCCCGGCCTCCTCCGCGATATCGTTTCGACTACCCGGCGGCTGCCGGCCGGGGCGTGGGGGGCGGTGCCGCCGGTGCCGGCTGCGCCGCGGGCGGGCGCTGGGACGCCGGCGGCGCCGGGCGCGGTGGCGGCGCGGGCGCCTCGACGTCGATGGCGACGGCGCGCGAGCTTGCGGCGGCGCCCGTCGCGTCCCAGGCTCTGGCCTGCACGGTGTGGTTGCCGGCCGGCAGGCTCACCGCCGTATCGACCGAGCGCGAGCCGCTCTGCTGGTAGATGCGCTGGTCGTCGGCGTACAGGGCGAAGCCGGTGATGCGATGGCAGCTGGCGGCGCTGGCGGTGAAGTGCACCGGCGTCGGCTCGCTGCCGCCTTCGGGGGAGTCCAGGCTGACGGTGAAACCGGTGCAGGTCCCGGCGGTGACGGCGAGCACCGTCGAGCTGTAGTCGCCGGTCGAATCCCAGGCGAAGACCGCCAGCTCGTGGTCGCCGGTCGTGAGGTTCAGGCTGGTGTTGAGGACGCTTGCGGGGCCAGGAGTGCCGAACACCGACACGCCGTCGACGTAGACCTGCCAGCCGGTCACCTGGGCGCCCGACGCATCGGTGGCCGCCGTGGCGGCGATGCCGATGGGCGAGGCGAGGGTGTCGCCGTCGAACGGCCGATTGATGGTGATGCTCACCGTGGCGCCGGCAGGCGCCGCGGCCAGCGTCATGCCGGCTACGCTCAGGGTCAAAAAGGCCAGGACGGAGACGTTTGCCGGCTGCCTGCTGCTGCGCATCAAGGCACCTCCAAGGATGGGAACCTCCCATCAACTCAACCCCGGCCATGATCGCACACCGCGGGGGCGGCCGTCACAGGCCGGCCGGCGCTTGCAATTGGCGGGCAGGCGGCCCGCGGAGGCTGGTCGCGATGAGGGGGGTTGTGCCGCCGCGGACCGCCGCCCACCTCCTAGACGGCGGTCGGCGCCGATTGGCTACGGTTGGGGCGGAAGAAAAGTCGGGCGCGCGCCGGGCGGAAATCCCGCAAAGCGCGCCGGCGCCGCCAGGGCAAGCGGCGTGGTGCGACCCACCGCGGCTTGGCGGATCGCGCCGCCCGCGGCCGGGGCCGGCTGGTCGACCAGGCGTAGCGCCGGCACGCCGGGTTCGGGAAGGCGCTCGTAGACGCGGATGAAGAAGCGCCCGGCGCCCACCGGGGCGGTGGGGCGAGCCCAGCCGAACGAGGCGGCCAGCGCGTAGTGGCGCTCGACCGCCTGCCACAGCGCGACGTAGTAGTCGGCGCCGAAGCTGGCCGGCCCGTATTCGCTGGTGGGCCGGTTGCACAGCAGCACGAAGCGCGGGCCGGCGCGCTCGATCCGCGCGACGGCTTCGGCTTCGCTCGCGCGGTCGCAGACCCCCGGCAGCATCTCGTCCTGGCGCAGCGGGTTGCGCAGGCCGGTGAGGAAGTTGAAAAAGCCGCTTTCGGGGAAGGCGGTCAGCTCGTCGCCGGGCTGGGCGCGCCGCTCCAGGTAGACCAGGGTGTGGTCGATGGCGGCGGCCTCGCGGGTCGGCAGCCACAGCGTGCCGTCGCGGGTCGCCAGCGCCGCCGTGTGCGGGCGGTGCTCGACACGGTCGAGCCGGTACAGAAAGATGGCGACAGCGATCGCCAGCGCGGCGATCAGGCGCCGCCGGAAGACCGCGGGTTGCGGCAGGCGAGGGGCCAGGCCGTCCAGGGCGAGCACCGCCATGGCGGCAAGCAGGCCGGGCAGCGGCAGCGTCGCGTAGGGGCCCATCTTGGGGCCCACGGCCAAGCCCAGCACGACCCGCACCGCGACGCCGGCGCTCCAGGCGAACAGCAGGAAGCGCGCCCTGTCGCGGCCGGCAAGCGGCCGGCGCAGCAGCCAGCAGGCGGCCAGCGCCGCCAGCGATGGCAGGATGACGGTGAACGGCGGCAGGTTTTTGAACGGCTCCGCGTAGGGGCTCTCCAGGTAGGCGACGACCACCGCCAGCATCAGCGCCGGGAACAGCAGGGCGCGGGTACCGCGTCGCACCAGCTGGCGCAGCCGCCCGCCGGCGGCGCCGCCGGCGCCGGCAGGCAGCGCCTCGTGGTCGAGCGAATCCACCAGGGCCGGTGCCACCAGCGACACCTGCCGCATCGACACCTCCTGCAGGAGCGGCGAGGTCGCCCCCGGCCCCGCCCCCGACATCGCGCGCCGCCCCGCCGCCCCCGGCCGAGGCAGGGCCACCAGGCCCAGCATCGCCAGCAGGAAGCCGTCGATCAGCAGCGACAGAGACAGCGTGCCGGCCGTCTTCCAGGGGGCGTCCAGACCGGCGACGTGCAGGTAGAGCTTGTTCCATTCCGGCGGCGTGCCGGCGAAATGGGTGAGCGGGCCGTTGCGGCTGAGATCGCGCCAGTCCAGTCCCCACATCGACACGGCGTAGAGGGCGCCGGCAAGCAGGCTCCCCGCGAGCGCCACCACCAGGGCGTCGCGCAGCGTCTCCCGTCGAGGACGCGACCGACCTCCGCAGACCACAACGGCGAGCAGCGCGGCCATGCCGACTTCGACGCGCGCCGCGAGCGCCACCGCCAGGCCTGCCGCGGCGAGCGCCCGCCAGGCGCCGCGTGACGGCAGGCAGACCATCCAGAGCGCCAGGAGCGCTCCGGCCAGGGCAAGCAGGCCCGAGGTGGAGTAGGGGAAGATGAACGCACCGCCGTTTGGCGCTCCCATGCAGAGGGCCGCCGCCAGGGTGGTGCCGGTGACCGCCGCCAGCCGGCCGCCGGCCCGCAGCGTCACCTGGTAGAGCAGGGCAAAGATGGCGCACGACAGGACCAGGCAGAGTGCCTCGAGCACGACCAGGTGGCTGCCGAAAAGCCGCAGCGCCGCGGCGTTGAGCCAGGGGCCCAGCGGCCCGTAGTAGTAGGTGATGTCGTGGTACAGGCGCTCGCCGTGGGCCAGCCGCCACGGCACGTCCATCTCCCGACCTGAATCGACGAACGGGTTGATCCAGGTGCCCCACGACACGGCGAGCGATGCGCCGCCGGCGAGCACCGGCAGCAGCACCGCCACCGCCGCCGCGGCCCAGGAGCGCAGCGGCGGTCGGGTGCGCGTCGTCCCCGCGCCCGTCGCCAACGTGCCGTGCGCCGCCGCCGGCGGAGCCGGCGCGGCACCGGCGGAGGGGCTGAGATGGGCTTTCGCTGGCACGGCGCTCGTGGGCTGGGGTGGGCGTCGGTCGGATGCGATTTGGTTGTAAGCGCGATCGAGCCGGGGGCCTCGGACTACGGGCAAAGCCCAGGCTCGTCGCGAGCGCTGTGCAAGAACGAGTCCAGGCTGGCGGCCGGTCCTGGCCCCGTCGCCGGATGGCGGCGCCGCTCGCTTCCGAAACTCTCCAAGACAGGCCATTGGTGCCCCGTCACAAAGCGGCGCACCGCCGGCCGCCGCCTGGCTGACAGGGCCCCCGATGGCTCAGGCGCCGCATCCGCGGCACCGGTCGAGCCCGGCCCTACTTACCTACCTGGACGGAACCGCGGGCTGAAAAACTGCATCGCCCACGTGTGACGCCGTTTCGTGTCTGCACCGGGCCGGTCGACAGTCGGCCGGCTGGCCCGGGGCACTAGTGGCCTGTCCTGGAGAATTCGAAAGCGGCTGGCGCCGCCATTCGGCGGCGGGGGCCAGGCGCGCCGACGCAGGCATAGTCGGAACTATGTCGAGCAGGCGCAACGCCGCACCCGCCGTCGAGGGCAAGCCAGGCGCTTTCGATTCGAACAGGACAGGCCACTAGATCCGGCAGGTGGCCTGGCCGCGCTTTTCGAGATACTGCTGGTGGTATTCCTCGGCGCGGTAAAAGGTGGAGGCTGGGGTGATCTCGGTGACGATGGGGCGCTTGTAGGCCCCCGACCGCTCCAGCTGGAGCTTGGAGGCGAGCGCCGCGGCCTGCTGCTCGGGAGTGCTGAAAAAGGCCGCGGAGCGGTACTGCGAGCCGACGTCGGGGCCCTGACGGTTGAGGGTCGTCGGGTCGTGGTTCTCCCAGAAGACGCGCAGCAGGTCGGCGTAGGTCGCCTTGGCGGGGTCGAACTCCACCTGCACCACTTCCGCATGGCCGGTGCGGCCGGAGCAGACGTCGTGGTAGGTGGGATTGGGATAGGTGCCGCCGGAGTAGCCGACATGGGTGGCCGTGACCCCCGGAACGGCGCGGAAGGCTGCCTCGACACCCCAAAAACAACCCGCTGCGAACAGGGCAGTCTCGGTTGCGGTGGCTTTGTCCATGGCGTGCGCTCTCCTCAAGAGATCGTGCCGTACGCGGCACAGCCGACTGTGCCCGCCGGCAGCTGCGGTTCAGTATATGCCGGGACGAGCCCGGCCGCACCGCACGCCAGCCTTCGCCCACCCGCATCTGCCGGGACTGGCCGGGCGGGAGCAGCTGCCGCACCGCGGGCAAGGCGGGGCGGCAGCGCGTTGAGCGGCCCGCTCGGTCGATTCGCCTGTGCAGCCGCGCCAGCGAATGGCGTGCGAGGGGTGGTGCGGGACAGCGGTCAGCGACAGGTCACCTTCATCGAGGCGACCCCGGCGCGGTTCACCGGCTGGATGATGTACTGCGGGTAGAGCTTGGGCGCCGGCTCGAGGGTGTAGCGCGGATCGAATGCCGGCTGGAAGGCGCGGCCGAGGAGCTGCGGCACGGTGCCCGCGGCGCTGCACCCGAATACGTTGGCGTACCACGTCCCCGGCGGATTGGTCCACGTCACGTCGCCGCTGGCCGGTGGAGTCACGGTCTGCGTGGCGGGCGGGGTGTCGGGCGTGTAGTCCTTCTGACTCATCACGCCGAGCTCGCCGACGGTCACGGTGCCGCCCTGGTTGAACAGCCCTCGGCCCAATGGCCTGCCGTACTCCTCGGCCGAGCAGCCGAGGGCCATGGGGGTGCCGCCTTCAGTGGACGGCGGTAGCGATCTCGATGGCGTTGACGGCGCCGCCGCGCGTCAGGTTGTCCATCGCCGCCCACAGCCACACGCCGGTGCCGTGCGTGTGCACCGTTCCCACCAGCACCTTATCGCTGGCCGCCGCGTCGATCGGCCCCAGATGGCGCGGGTCGGCGGCGGCCTCCACGTAGGGGCTGGCGGCGAGCGCCTTGCGCAACGCCGACTGGCTGGGCGGCGTGGCGCATTGCAGGTGCAGGCTCAGCGCCAGGCAGTGGAAGGCGCTGCCCTGGAGCAGCTGCACCGACAGGTCGGGCAGCGTCCCCAAAACCGTTGCAACTTCGGCGGCGACGGCTTCGGCGCGCGCTTCGCCGCCGGCGGCGGGCAGCAGATTGAACGCCAGCTGAGCGCCGAAGACCTTGGAGCGTTGGCGCGGCGTCATGGCGACGATCTGCCGCGACTGCTCGAACAGCTCCTCGATGCCGGCGTCGTCGTGCAGGGACGCCGGCTGGACGATCGTGGCGACGGCCTGGCGCACGTCGAACACCGCCAGCGGGTGCAGCAGGTGGGCCAGCATCACGGTGGCGGGATGGGGCGACAGCAGGACGTTGCCGGCCGAAGACGCCGGGCGCGTATTGATGCCCGCCACCACCGGGTAGCCGTCGCCCGGTGCCGCGTCAGGGGACAGCACGACGCCGGTCGCGTCCGGCGGCAGGCTGGCGAGAAGCGGGCGGGTGACGGCGACCGGACCGCAGAAAAACGCCACCGACACACCCTGCAGGCTGTCCGGCTCGCAGCGGTTGACGATCGCCGCGGCGCCGCCGATCTCGGTGAGCGTGCCGATCTCCTCTTCGACGGTCGACAGCAGGCGGATCTCCTGCCAGGGGAGGTCGGCCACGCCGCGCCCCAGGGTTTCGCGCAGCTCCTTGCCCAACAGGTTGGCGGGATGGAGGATGGCGAGCACGGTCATGTTATCGAGTGGCCTCCCGCGGTTGCGGCGCGCCGGCGCCGGGGTCGCCATCGGGCGGGCCGGCGGCGGTGTCGCCGGGGCCGGAGGTCGCCGCTTGAGCCGGCGCGGACGCCGGGAACGTCGGGGGCGGGGGCGGCGGCAGCCCTGGCCGGCGGCGCAGGCGGCCCCAGACGTAGCCGGCCGGCGCCGACAGGGTGTACAGGATGGCAATCGCCAAAAAGGTTGCCTGCGGGATGGTGCAGACCACCACCAGGACGGCGGCGATCGGCAGCGCCATGCGGTAGCTCCAGCGCTGCCGCAGGTCGACCTTCTTGAGGCTGGGGTAGCGGAACGTCGACACCATCAGGGCGCCGATGAGCACCAGCACCACCGCCAGCAAGGCCTTCAGCCAGTCGCGCGCCTCGGCGTCGGGGGCGAAGAAGAGGATCGAGCAGATGGCGCCTGCCGCGGCCGGCGTCGGCAGGCCGACGAAGAAGCGGCTGTCCACCTGCTTGACCTGGACGTTGAAGCGCGCCAGGCGGCTGGCGGTGGTGACGACGAAAAACAGCGGCAGCAGCCAGGCACGCGGCGCCAGGTCCTTGACGCCCCACAGGTAGCTGAGCAGCGCCGGCGCCATGCCGAAGGTGAGCAGGTCGGCCAGCGAGTCGAACTCCTTGCCGAACTCGGTCGCCGTGTTGGTCATCCGCGCGATGCCGCCGTCCAGGCTGTCGGTGATGCCGGCGATGAAGACCACCAGCGCCGCGCGGTGGAAGTTGCCGTGCAGGCCGCAGACGACGGCATAGAACCCCAGCAGGATGTTGCCGACCGTGAACAGGCTCGGCAGCACGTAGGCGCCGCGCCGCAAACGCGGCGACAGGGTGGGCCGCCGCGGGCGCGGTGCGGCCGTGGTCATCGCGGTGCTCCGGGGGTGGGCGGCGGGGCCGGGCGGCCGTCCGGACCGGCGGCAGCGGTAGGAGCGGCGGCAACCGGAGTGGCACCGTTGCGCAGGCGGTCGCCGCGCTGGACCAGCACCCGGTAGTCGAGGGGCAGCACCAGGTCCACCCGCGACCCGAACTTGATCAGTCCCATGGCCTGCCCGCGCGCCACCGGCATGCCGGCGGCCAGGTAGCACACCACCCGCCGCGCCAGCAGGCCGGCGATCTGGCGCACCGCCAACTGGTCGCCGTTGGGGCGCCGGATGACGCTGACCTGCATTTCGTTGATCTCGCCGGCGTCGGCGCGAAAGGCCGCCACCTTGCGGCCGCGGGCGTAGCGCGAGGTCACCACCTGGCCCGCCACCGGGGTCTTTTGCACGTGCACGTCGAACACCGACAGAAAGGTGACGATGCGCTGGTAGCGGCCCGGCCCCAGGTCGCGGTCCTCGACCTCTTCGACCGCGGTCACCAGCCCATCGGCGGCAGCCAGCACGATGCCGTCGTCGCCGTCGAAATGGCGACCGGGATCGCGAAAGAAGGCGAGCACGGCAAGGGAGGCAACCAGGGCCGCGATGGCCCAGCCGGCGAGGCCGGCGGCGAAGAGCAGCGCCGCCGCCGCGACGACCGGCAGCACGAACGGCCAGCCCTCCCTAGCGAAGCGCATGGTAGGCCAAGGAGGGGCGCATGGCGGTTCGGGCGTGGGTGGCGCGGGGCAAGGTCCGCGCTCAGACGGAGACGCGCGCCTCGTGATGGGCGCGCAGGATCTCCTCCATGCGGTCCTTGAGGGTCAGCTTGTGCAGCTTGATCTTCTTTTCCTCGACCTCGTCGTCCTGCGACAGGAGGGTCTTCTGGTTGATCTCGGCCAGCCGCCGCTCGTACTCGCGATGCTCCTCGTGCAGGAGGCGGAACTGCGCGTCGGTCTGGATCAGCTCTGCTTTCAGTTCGTCCCGATTGGACATGCTTCGGATCTCCTTGAAAGTGGCATGACAAACATACCGGTCCGCGATGGACCGGGGCTGGAAGTGCTGCTGGAGGTAAGGCGGGGGGGAGGGGCAGGGGCCGGCTCACCGTGCCGCTACCTCTGCAAGGGTCTTTAAGCTCAGCACGCCGCGGCGATGCGGGAAGGCGGAAGGCGGGAGCAGGAGGCGAGCGGCGAACATGCTGACGGTAACCGCAGGATAGCACCGCGTTTTATGCTGGAGCAACCGCCGCGGAGAACCGATCGCCACCGGCCGCCCCGTCCGGCGCGGGACGGAGCAGCCGTGTCTCAAACGGGGTGTCGTCCTACGGAGGGCAGGTGGCCCCGGCAAAGGACTTGCACTGGGTGCAATTGGTCTGGCAAACAGTGAAGTGGCTGGTCGGATCTCCACCGCCAATGGCAGAAAGATCATTCACCGAGAGGGCGCGGAGGGTATCCTTGGAAATCTTGAGCCGCTTCTGAGATTTGCGCATGTTATGTCTCCAAATTCGAAACGGTGCGGCACCATACCGCAACCACGAACGATAGTTTATACGTATGCCGAGCGCAATTCGCACAGGCAATGCAAAAAATGCCGCATCTTCAATGACTCGCGCCGTCCAGGGCCTCTCGCTGGCAGGTTCGCCCAGCCCCACCGCTACCTCAAGCGCCTGGCGGTGCGCGCGGCGGGCAAGACGGTCTTCGTCGACGTTGCCGATCTCGATTGGATCGAGGCCGCCGAAAACTACGTCAAGCTCCATGCGGGCAAGACCGCCCACCTGCTGCAGGTGACCATGTCCACCCTGGAGAGCGCCCTCGACCCCGAGCACTTCCTGCGCGTGCACCGTTCGGCGATCGTCAACGTCGAGCGCATCAAGGAGCTGCAGCCGCTCGTCCACGGCGAGTACGCGATCACCCTCGCCGGCGGCGCCCGCCTGCGCTCGGGCCGGACCTACCACGACCGCCTGGCCGCCCTGACCGCCAACCCGTTCTGATCGCCCCTCCCCGCGATCGCCCCCTGCGGCGGCGGCCGGCACCGGCCGGCACCGCGCGCCGGCCGGTTCGTCCCGCCCGGCGGCCGGTTGGTCAAGTTCTGGTTCCACTGCGCAGCGCCGCGGGCGAAGCTCTCCTCACCACAGAGGAGATCCAAGATGAGTGCAGCCGGAAATACTGCGCTTGCCGCCGTTGCCCTGTCCCAGCCAGACGCCGTGCCTTCAGCCGCCGCGCCGCCGCCGGCCGCCGTGCCACTGCCGGTCGCCGTGCCGCCGGCCGCGGACAGCGTGTCCGTGGGCGCCCTGCGTGCCGGTCTCACGCTGCTGGTCCTGGCCCACCATGCCGCCCTCGCCTACCATCCCGACGCCCCGCCGGCCCCCGCCTCGCTGCTCACCCAACCGCGCTGGTGGGGCGCCTTCCCGGTCGTCGATCCCGCGCGCTGGGCGCCCGTCCGCCTGTTCGCCGGCTTCAACGACACCTTCTTCATGGCGCTGCTGTTCCTGGTCTCGGGCCTCTTCGTATGGCAAGGCCTGGTGCGCTCCGGCAGCGCCGCATTCCTGCGCCGGCGGGGGTGCGGCATCGCCGTCGCCGGCACGGTCGCCATAGCCTGGGGCGCCACCGCCGTCCTGAGGCGCATCCCCGCCGTCGCGCGGGTGATCTAGCAGACAGGTGGCCGGAGCCGGGCGCACTGGCTTCGAATTGACTGAGAGAGTTGGTGATCGGGGTCGCCGCGACCGCGGCCCGGATCGCATCCTTTTCCACGTCACGCAGGCTTCGTGACCGACGGTTGTGATCGGATCGAATCGCGCGGGGCTGGAAAAGGCCCGATCGCGTCCGTCCTTTGCAAGCGAAGGACGTTCGCCGATGAGCCCGAGCTGCCCCCCCAACCTCGCCCACATCCGCCGCGACGCTCGTCGCTCCGATTGTCCACCGATCGATGCGATGCTAAGGATATGCTTGGCGTATCGAAAACGTGAGCAGTTCGCGGCATGCCATCACAACCCATCCCTCGGTCCGAGCCGCCAGCGCGACGTCGATGCCGCGGCTGAAACGATGAGGATCCGGGTCGACGCGCTCGCGGTTTCTCTGGGTGTGTCCCTGCTGGCCGCGGGCGGTGGCTGCCAGATAGAGCCGACGCCCAGCTCGCCGGCCGCAGCGATCGCTCTGCTTGCTGCGATCCCGAGCCTGCGTCCCGTCGCACCACGTCTGACAGTTTTGCCCAACTATGCGCCGTGCCGCGAGAGCTCGCCCGATGAGAGTGGTGATCGATCGGCCGTCTGCGTTTCCCTGCGCGCACCAGGGAGCCGCGTCGAGAGCGACTTCAACCGGGTGCGTCGCGCCATCGTCGAGCATCCGCGGGAGGTGGAGTACGCCGCCGCGACCGCGGTCTGGCTCCTCTCGCGCGACGATATGCCAAGGGCGGCGGACAGGGCCGTCGAACGCTTTCAAGTCGTGGTGCGGTCGCATCCGTCGAGCGCCCGCGCGCTCAGCGATCTCGCCGCAGCGTACCTGGTCCGCGGTAGCGTGGAGAGCCTGCCTGCCGATTTCCTGCGGTCTCTCGACGATCTCGAACGCGCCCTGCTGCTGGAGCCCGGTTTGCCTGAGGCGCTCTTCAACCGCGGGCTCGTGTTCGAGCGTCTCGGTCTGTGTGCGGCCGCGGTCGCCTCCTGGGATGACTATCTGGCGATCGACGCCAGCTCGGGATGGGCTCGCGAAGCTGCTGCCCGCCGCGGCAGCATGCCCTGCCATTGGCCGGATTGGGAACCCGCCAAGGTCTGGGCGACGGGCGCCGACGCTGCTGCAGCTCCGCCCCCTGAGCTGGCAAAACTGCTCGCGGTGACGCCGATCGAGGTGAGTCGCCGCACGCTCGAAGAGCTTCTCCCGGCATGGGCGGAAACCTGGCTTGCCGGCAACCAGGAACAGGCCCGGCTGCGGCTCACCCGAATCCAATCCATTGCCGATGCCTTGGCGGTGCGCACCGGGGACGCGGCCACGGTCCGTCTGGTGGCCGAGCTCGGTGCGGAAGGGCAGCCGCACCAGGCGCGGCTGGCATTGGCGTACCAGCACCTTGGCGCGGCCGCTCGCCTGCAGGCCTCGAGCCTGTACGCACTGGCGCTCACCAAATACCAGCAAGCATTGGCAGCCAGCGGCGACCGTGAGACAGGTGTCGCTCTGTGGGCGCGGTACGGCATGATCACAACGCTGGTCACCGAGGAGGATTATTCCGTGGCGCTACGGCTTCTCTCCGAGCTGCGGCGAGAGCCGGGACTGGCATCCATGCCTGCGCTGAGCGCGCGTATCGCATGGTCGGAAGGGCTGGTCCAGCTGCGCACCGGCGCCTTCGCCGAGTCGCGCCAGAGCTTCGCTGCCACCGCCGCGATTTGCGACCACCTGCACGACTCCGTGCAGGCCGGGGCGGCCCGCGCGCTCGAGGCTGAAAGCCTGAACGCCCTCGGCATGGACGACGAGGCATGGCGGCTCCGCATCGCGGCGTTGCAAGCGCTTGGGCGTCATGCCTCGGGTCCGCTCCACAACCTGCTCGTCGATGCAGCTCTGGCCGGCCGCGAGGGCGGCTGGCCACATGCGGCCCTGGCTCTCCAAACTGCTGGTCTGGCGGTCGCCAGGACGATGCGCTCCCCGAGCCGCACGGTCGAGGCGCTGCTTTGGCGGAGCAAGATCCTGGCCGCGCTCGCGCACTCCGCGCAGGCCATGGCGGACCTGCAAGATGCCTTTTCCCAGGTGCGGAACATCGCCGACCCGGGGGTGCGCCAGCGCCTCAGCGCGGAGCTCCACGAGGCGGCCGGTAGCCTGTTGATGGGCAGTGATCCGGCGCTGGCAGTGGACGAGCTGAGCGCGGCACTTCATTTCTATCGGCAGACAAGCTTTGCCTGGAAGCTTCCCTCCGTGCTCTTGCTTCGCGCTCGCGCCCGCTTACGGCTGGGCCATCAGGCTCTCGCGGCGGCCGACCTGGAGGCCGCGGTCGGCGAGTTCGAGCGCCGCGACCGCGCGATGCCGCCGGAGATCTTCCGCTACAGCCATTTCGAGCGCGCCCAAGAGATCTTCGACGAAATGATCCGGCTGCAGGTCGCGCAGCATCGTCCCGATCTCGCCCTTGCCTACATGGAGCGATCGCGGTCGGCAGGTTGGCCCGTTTAACGAAGTACCGGCTTCGTGTCGTGTGCTGACCTGGTCGTCGGGCTCCTTTTCGCAGAGCCTCAATCCGGTCGTTGGCGGCCTCACCGTGACCGTCTCCGGAGTGACCGCGGTGAAGGCCAATGCCACCAAGTGGGTTTCCACCAATCCGGCCTCGATCAAACCTGCCTCGGTCGCGCCGCAGGTGATCTATCAGCGCGATCTGAGCGGGCTCAAGGATACCGAACAGATCACGATCTTCCTTGGCAACAACTGTGCCGAGGACGTGCTCAATTGGCCGCGCAACTCGGCGTCGGGCAGGAACAGCGACAGCGATTTCAAGTGGCTCTACGGCCTGGCGCAGCCGAGCCAGCTGGCCTCCTGGGTCAATGCCGGCCTGCCGGTACCGATCGTTCCGGGAGGCAGCATCGACCAGGACATGGATCCGACCCTGGCCTTCGCCCAGCCCTGGGGCGGCGGCGGCGGTGTGACGTGCGAATGCAACGGTATGCTTCACGCGGCGACCACCTTCGGGTATGCAGAGGGAAACGCATGAGCTTGCCGACCGTGCTGAGCACAGCGGCGCTGCTTTGGACCCCTGCGCCGTCGCTGGCCCCTGCCTCACCATCGTGTGGCCTGGCCCGTTACCAGCCGGCTAGCCAGTGCCAGACCTTTTGGTGCTGGGCCGCCGTGCTGCAACAGCTGCTGCTCTACATCGATGGCACCCAGACCAATCAGTGCGACCTGGCGACGCGCTTTATCGCCGCCACTGGGCCGTGCTGCCCCTGCGATCCCACCGTCTACAACCCATGCAATCAGCTGGGTACCCTCAGGGACTATCTCGACAATCTGAATCTGGAGTACGACTTCATGTCCGGCCCGGGTCTCACCCAGCCGGTGCTGCAAGCGGCCCTTTGCGCTTCACGGCCGGTGGTTGGAATGTTCAAGAATATCCAGCTCCAACATTATGTCGTGATCTCGGGCATTACGCCGGCCACGCCACAGTACTCTCTGGAGGTCTGCAACCCCGACCTCGGCACCAGGACGCAGATCCTGTGCCAGGACGGTCAACCCATCGCACTCGTACCAGGCCTCAACCTGACCGAGGCGTACATTCTCAAGGGGCAAGCGTGATGAGACTCGCTGACCTTTCTCCAGCAGCCGCCGAAAGCCTCAAGGTCGGCTTGGATTCGTATCTGTCCGGGCTCGGCAGGCAACGCCTGATCGAAGCGGGCGTCAACCTCGACAACCTCCAGGCCCGTGGCGTGCTCGCCAAAGCACGGCTCGACCTGGCGACCCTGCCCGCCTTGTGGACTGCCTCCGGAGCCGCACTCGACGCTCTCTTCGGCTACCTGTACGTCTGCCTCTTCGACGGCGATCGTTCGATCGGCTTTGCGACCCTGGCCCGCGCTGATGATGGCGCATACGCTCTCGAACACGTATCGCTCACCAGTTCGACGTTGCTCGTCGACGGCCTCACCGCCATCCAACAACAACCCGACAGCGCCGCTCTCGAGATTCGCGTGCTGCATGTGCTGCCGCTCGCGCTCCACGCCCTGGTTCTCGTCCGCGGCGATGCGATCGATTCGTACTTCGTCCTGGCGCCGCGCTACCAACAGGGCGCGGCCGCCGTCACTCCCGCGGACTTCCGCGCCTTCGCCGAGAGCCTCGAGGCCAACCGCGACCACGCCTACCCTCCGCAACACGCTTGATCCTGGCTCTCCCAGCAATCGGCCGGCGTTCCAAGAACCGGTACGGCCGATCTGCAGAGGTCTGGTAGGCAGGCCTGTCTACTTCCTGCCGGTGCGGATTGTCAGGAGAATCTCGTTCACCCGCGCCCGGGCCAGCCAGCCCGGGCGCACTGCTGACCGCCGGGTACGGCAGCGTCTTGCGGTGATCCTGCTGCCGGGGGAGCCAGTGCGAGATCCTGCCGCACTGTCGTGCGCTGCTATCGACGCCTTGGGATTGTCCGCTGGTGTTCCGGGCGGGACGCTAGTGGCCTGTATCGGTGAAATTGGAAGCGGATGGCGCCGCCATTCGGCGGTGCGGGCCAGGCGCGCCGACGCAGGCATAGTTGAACCTATGTCGAGGAGGCGCAACGCAGCCCCCGCCGTCGAGGGCAAGCCAGGCGCTGCCGATTTCACCGATACAGGACGCTAGATCGTGAGGCAGTATAGGAGAGCGTCGGAGCCGTCGCGGTAGTAGCGCTCGCGCCGCCCGGCCAGGCGGAAGCCCAGCGCGTGGTAGACGGCCAGGGCGCTCGCGTTGTCCGGGCGGACTTCCAGGAAACACTCGGTCACGCCGCCGGCGCGCAGGAGGGAGAGGCCTGCGGTGATCAGGCGCCGTGCCAGACCTTGCCGACGGGACGCTGGCAGGACGGCCACGCGCAGCAGCTCGGCTTGGCCTGCTGCATGGCGAAAGCAGGCGTAGCCGGTCGCCGGCGCCTGGTGCGGGGAGTCGGGCGCCGCAACCACCAGCATGAGGCCGGCGGTCTGGTGCAGCTCGGCGGCCAACTGGTTTGACGACCAGGGGTCGGCAAAGGCGGCCGCCTCCAGGTGGGCAAGGCGGGGCAGATCGGCGTCGGTGGCCCGGCGGATCCCTTGTGGGTCCTGGGACGACGCCAACGGCAACATGGTCCGGCGCCGTTTCGGCGCGGTGGTAGCGGGTGGACGGGCGTAGATGGGCGCCGCCAGGCTCGCGGGCTGCCATTGCGAAAGTGGCACCGCGGCGGCCAGGCGGAGCGCCATGGCGGCAAGCGGGGGCCCATCCCACGCCTCGATCAGCCGGATGCCAGTGTCCGCCGCGATGCCGGCCGCCGCAGCCAATGCCGCGACGCCGAATGCCACCAGGCAGGGCCGCGCGGCCGTGCCGTCCCCGGCCCGCCGCCGCCCGCCGGCCGGGTCGGCGGCGCGCGCCGTCACCCACGACGCCAGCTCGGCCACCGGCACCAGCTCGATGCCGGTCAGCGGCTTCACGCCGGACAAGGGTTCGCCTCCCGCGGGCGGCTCGTCATCGACCAGCAGCTCGTTGCCGTAGAGAGACGCGGCGGGGCGGCGGGCAAACGCCTGCACCGACCACTCACCGCGCAAGGCGTCGACGGCGGCGACGATCGATCCCTCGCCGCTTCCGCCGCCATTTTGATCTTCGTCCCCGTCGCGATCTCCATCGCCGCCGCTGCTGCTACCACTGCCGCGGGTTGCCGCCGCCGCTGCCGCGGCGGCCAGGGCGGCCAGGGTGGAGACGGCCTGGGCTGGGACGCCCAGGGCCTGGTGGAGACCGAGGGCGGTCGCCAGGGCGACGCGCAGGCCGGTGAAACTGCCGGGGCCGGCGGCGGCCACCAGGCCGGCGAGGTCGGCGGGTTGGGCGCCGGCGTCGCGCAGGGTGGCGTCGATCAGGGCGAGCAGCTGGGTGGAGGAGTGCTCCTGGGCGACGGCGCGGGCGGCGAGCGGCGTGCCGTTGCGGCCGACGGCGACGCTGACGCGCGGCGAGCCGGCGTCGAGCGACAGGATCAGGCCCTGGCCGGCGGCGGCCTTTCTTGCCATGCCACAAGTATAGGGTTGGCGGGCCGATATACTCTGCGCCGATGACAGAGCGGAGTGCGACGGTGCAGCTGACGCCGATGTTGCGCCAGTACCTTGAGGTCAAGGCGCGGCACCCGGATGCGGTCGTGCTGTACCGCATGGGCGACTTTTTCGAGATGTTCTTTGACGACGCGGTGAAGGCGGCGCCGATCCTGGAGGTGCAGCTGACCGCCCGGCAGCGCGGCAGCGACAGCGAGGCGCCGATGTGCGGCGTGCCGCACCACGCCCTGGACACCTACCTGGTGAAGCTCCTGGCGGCGGGCCTGAAGGTGGCGATCTGCGACCAGGTGGAGGACCCGGCCAAGGCCAAGGGGCTGGTGCGCCGCGAAGTGACGCGGGTGGTGACGCCCGGCACGCTGTCCGATCCCGACCTGCTGGACAGCCGCGAAGACAACCTGCTTGCCGCCATCGCGTGGGAGGGCGAGCAGGGAGCGGGCGCCTTCCTCGACATCTCGACCGGCACCTTCTTCGTGCGCCGCTGGGGCGCCGCCGAAGAGGCCACGGACGACCTGGCGCTCCTGCGGCCGCGCGAAATGCTGCTGGCGGGCGACGGGGTGCCGGCGACGGTGCGCGAATGGGCGGAGCGCGAGTGCGCCTGCACCACACCGCTGGCGGGCGACCGGCTGCTCGATCCGCGGCGCGCCGGCGACCTGTTGCAGCGCCACCTGGGAGCGTCGACGCTGCGCGGCTTCGGCCTGCTGCAGCAGGAGCCGGCTGTGCTGGCGGCCGCGTCGGCGCTGGCCTATGCGCGCGAAACGCAGCGCAGCGACCTGTCGCACATCCAGACGCTCAGCGTCCGCGAGGCGGGCGACCGGCTGGTCCTGGACGCCGCGACGCTGGCCAACCTGGAGGTGTTCCGGCCTGCCTCCTCGGCCGCCGCGCTGGCCCAGCTGGCACCCATCCAGGCGAGCGCCGCCGCCGCCGGCGCAGCCGGCGAGCGCCGCCGCCGCACCACCCTTCTGGGCGTGCTCGACCGCACCGCCACGCCGCCGGGCGGGCGGCTGCTGCGCGAATGGCTGCGGCGTCCGTTGCGCGATCCCCAGGCGATCTCCCTCCGCCACCAGGCGGTGGCGGACCTGGCCGGCGACCATCCGCGGCGCGAGCGGCTGCGCGAACGCCTGGGCCGCGTCGGCGACCCCGAGCGCCTGCTGGCGCGCGCCGTCCTGGGCACGCTGACGCCGCGCGAAGCGGCGGCGCTGCGCGACAGCCTGGCCGAGGCGCCCGCCATCCTGGCCGAGGCGGCGGCCGGCAACGCCCAGATGCTGGCCGACCTTGCCGCCGTCGATCCGCTGCCGCGGCTCGCCGCCGAGCTCGCCAGGGTGCTGGAGCCGGTGGCGGGCGGCACGCTCGACGAGGGCGGGGTCATCGCCGCCGGCGTCGATCCCGAGCTCGACAAGTACCGCTCGCTCACCGGCGACAGCAAGCGCCACATCCTGGCGCTGGAGGTGCGCGAGCGCGAGCGCACCGGCATCTCCTCGCTCAAGGTGCGCTACAACCGGGTTTTCGGCTATTACCTGGAGGTGACGCGCGCCAACCAGGATCGGGTGCCCGCCGACTACATCCGGCGCCAGACCCTGGCCAACGCCGAGCGCTACGTGACGCCGGAGATCAAGGAGCTGGAAGAGCAGATCCTGGCGGCCGAGGAGCGCCAGCTGGCGCTGGAGCGCGAGCATTTCCAGCGCCTGATCGCCACCGTCGCCGCCGACGCGCGGGGGCTGCACGCGCTGGCCGCCGCCATCGCCACGCTCGACGTGCTGGCGGCGTTTGCCGAGGCGGCGGCGCGGCACCGCTACGTGGTGCCACAGATGCTGCCGGCGGGAGCGCCGCTGATCATCCGCGAAGGCCGCCACCCGGTCGTGGAAGTGGCGAGCCGCGACGCGTTCGTGCCCAACGACACGGAGCTGGATTCCGAATCGGCGCAGATCGTCCTGCTGACCGGCCCCAACATGGGCGGCAAGTCGACCTACCTGCGGCAGGTGGCGCTGATCGTTCTCATGGCGCAGGCCGGCAGCATGGTGCCCGCCGATTCCGCCTCGCTGGGCGTCGTCGACCGCATCTTCACCCGCGTCGGCGCCTCCGACGATCTGGCGCGCGGCGAATCGACGTTCATGGTCGAGATGATCGAAACGGCCAACATCCTGCGCCACGCCACCGGCCACAGCCTGGTGATCCTGGACGAAGTGGGCCGCGGCACCGCGACGTTCGACGGCCTGTCGCTGGCCTGGGCGGTGGTGGAATACCTGCACGAGCACGGCCGCCCCAAGACGCTGTTCTCCACCCACTATCACGAGCTGACGGAGCTGGCGACGGTGCTGCCGCGCGTCGTCAACCGCACGCTCGCGGTCAGGGAGTGGGACGAGCGCATCGTGTTTCTGCACCGCGTGGTGCCGGGCAGCGCCGACAAATCCTACGGCTTGCAGGTGGCCCGCCTGGCCGGCCTGCCGCCGGCGGTGATCCAGCGCGCCGGCGAGGTCCTGGGCAACCTGGAAGCGCACGAATACGATCTGACCGGCAGGCCGCGGCTGGCGCGCGGTCACGCGCCGGCGGAGCCCGCGCCCGCGCAGTTGACACTTTTCGTTCCCCCCGAGCACGTGATAGCGTCGCTGCTGCGGGAGGTGGACCTCGACCAGCTGGCGCCGCTCGCGGCGCTCAACTTGCTCCACAGCTTGAAGTCAAGGTTGGGATGAACACCGGTCGCTCCGCCATTTGCAACCGCTGCCGGGCTGCAGTCGTGTTGCGTGTTCGTTTACAATCAAGAGTCGGATGAACCCAGGGCGTTTCCTGTTTGCTGGCATTCCAGGTGGTCACCTCGACCGCGCCACAGCGAAGCTGCTGAGTGCGGAGCCTCCGGGCGGCATCGTGCTGTTCGCCCGCAACATTGAATCCGCCGAGCAGCTGACCGACCTGGTGGGAGAGCTGCGCCGCAGCGTTCCCGGCGCGGTCATCGCGATCGATGCGGAAGGCGGCCGCGTCGATCGGCTGAAGGCAGTGGTGGGGCCGGCTCCAGGCGCCTCGCTCCTCGCCCGCCATCCGCCGGCGGCGTCCAACCTGGCGGGGCACTGGATCGCCCAAGCCCTGCGCCTGTTCGACATCGACCTCGACTTTGCGCCGGTGGTCGACCTCGACTACGGCGAGCGCGACAACGCCCTCGACGGCCGCTACCTGGGCGGACGGGTGCCGGCCGTGCTGCAACGCGCCCGCGCCTTCCTGCGCGGCCTGCAGAGCAGCGGCGTGGGCGGTTGCCTCAAGCACTTTCCTGGCCTGGGCGGCGCCACCGCGGACACCCATCACCAGACGTCGGTGGTGAACCTGAGCCGCCAGGCGCTGGATGCCGATCTGCGCCCCTTCGAAGCCCTGCTGCCGGTCACCGGCGCGGTCATGGTCGGCCACGCGGTGTATCCCGCTTTGGACACCAGACAGCGCCCTGCCAGCCTTTCTCCAGAGATCATCGGCGATCTGCTGCGCGCCCAGCTGGCCTTTGACGGCCTGGTGCTGAGCGACGACCTGGAGATGCAAGCCCTGGCGTCGCAGGGCGACCTGCCGACGCGCGCCGAAGCGGCGTTTGCCGCCGGTTGCGACGCCCTGCTGGTCTGCGAAACGACCGCCGCCCTGCCAGACATCGCCGCGCGCCTGGCGCGCCCGCGACACGCCAAACGCCGCGCCGAAGCCGACCGTCGCCTGGCCGAGCACCGCCAGCGCCTGCGCACCCTGCGCTGGACCGGCGACGCCGGCAACCTGGTGCGCGGCCGCTCCCGTGCCACCCAGGTGCAGGTCGTCAAGAACGGTCTCGCCGGCCTGGTCGCCAACCTGCAAGCGTAGCCCGAACCCGACCGCGCGGCGCCGGGCCTTCGTTCCCGCACTCGGAGCCGCCTGCAATGCCGAGACGGTGCTGATCTACGGCGGCGGAGCCGACGGGATCACGGTGAAGGTGGCGGTATTGGACGACTGGCCGCCGTAATTGACGACTTTGACCTGCCAGGTGCCGACAGTGCCGCTGTCGAGGAGGCCGTACCGCCACTCGGTAGGGCTGACCGCGTAGCCCCAGTCGGAGGAGCTTGTGGACACGAGCCCGTCAGGGTCGGTGAACAGGAGGTATCCACCGATCGAGAAGTTGCTGCCGGTGATGACAAGCGTGTAGCGAATGGTCGTGGAAGCGGGTACGGTGGCAGGTGAGACGCTGCTGATCGACGGCGGTAGCCCCGACCCGGTTACCAGGAAGGTGCCGAAATCGGACACCTGCCCGTCGGCGTTGACCACCTGCACCGACCAGAAACCACCCTCGCCGCCGTTGTCGAGGTCGTAGACCCATTGCGTCGAGGTGACCGAGACGATGCGGCCGGGATCGGAGGCGCTCGAGCTTTGAAGCCCGAAGGGATCCGTGAAGAGGAGGTATCCACCGCTGGTCGAGAAGTTGCTGCCGGTGACGGTGAGGGGCGCGCTGGTGGAGGCGGGCATTGTGGCGGGTGAGACGTTGCTGATCGACGGCGGCGGAGCCGTCACCAGGAAGCTGCCGGTATTCGACGCCTGCCCATCGGCGTTGACCACCTGGACCTGCCAGGTTCCGGCGATGCCGCCGTTGTCGACGTCGTAGACCCACTGCGTCGAGGTGACCGAGACGGTGCGTTCGGGATGGGCGGTGCTCGAGTCTTGGAGCCCGTTGGGATCGATGAACAGGAGGTACCCATCGCTGGTCGAGAAGTTGCTGCCGGTCACGGTGAGGGTGTTCAGCGCGGTGGTAGAAGCTGGCATGGTGGCGGGCGAGACGTTGCTGATCGACGGCGAGCCCTGCACCTGAAAATCGAGGACGTTTGAGACCGTCCCATCTGGATTCGTAACCTGGGCGCTCCAGGTTGCATCGTTGGGTCCGAGGTTCTCGCCAAGCGTCAACTGGCCGCTGCTCACGAAGTTTGTCGTCGCGACGATGGCTGGGGATTCAGTGGTGAGGTTTGCCAGCGTCACGGTCGCCCCCGCCGCGAAGCCGCTGCCCTGCACAGTCAAAGTCTGCTGCGCGTCGACCGTAGGTACCGGATGCGGCAGGATGGCCGTGATCACCGGCGCCGGCGCACTGCTGTTGAGCACTCCAACGGTTACGGCATTGGTGGAAGCGTATGGAGCCACCTGGCTGATCGCATCGACGCTCCACAGGCGCCCAAAGATCTGGTGGCTACCGATATCGCCGACCGTTGGCGTCCAGGTGGCGGCTCCGGCGAGGCCTTGGGCATCGCCTTGTGCCACGGGAGACAGCTGAGGTTGTCCAGAGTAGCTGGCAAGGAAAACCGCCGAGCCCGGCGCGACGTTCTGATTGGCGGTGAGACCGAGCTGGAAGCTGTCGCCCAGCGACACATCCGCTTGGTCAGGCGCCGCCGCGACGGTTACGGTAGGAGCTTGCAGCAGAGGCGTTTTCAGGTCGAACAAGCTCAAGGGTCCCGCGAACTCGGTATTGACGCCGATCACGTTCAGCAGGTCGTGCAGGGCGCCGGAGGCGATCGAAGCTTCCAGATCTCCCGAAAGGCCGACGCCGAGCGACCAATCCGGCCCGGTGTAGGACGGATCGGTGCTGTCGAGTGGCAAGGGAAAATCGATGTCGAAGTAGCCGTAACCCTTGACTTCGAAAAAGGGGGCGTCGAGCAGTTGCGTGCTGAAGATAGTGCCGGGCTCTCCCAGGTACACGCCAAGGCCGAAAGCGAGCGATGCATAAGCATCTACCTGGGCGCTGAAGCCGCCATTGCCGGCAGCGAGGGACGCCGGCGCGAGGGCGCCGTTCCATGACTCGTCTCCGACAGACGCCCATCCTCGCCCCTTGGTATAGGCGACGCCGGCGGTAATGCTGCCGCCCAGCGAGCCCGACGGTCCATTGATACGAAGGCTGGGCGTGTTGAAGCTGGCCGTGCCCTCCACTCCGAGCGTCGGTGTGAGGTCGAGAGTGGCGGTGAAGATGCCAAAGGGAAATACCGGTAGCGGCAGGGTTGCAGGCGAGAGGGAGCAGGCGATGCTCCCCGTCACGCCGCTACCCAGGGTCAATGAGCCGGTATTCACGCCGATGGTGACCTCACCGACAGCGCCGATCGAGAGGTCCGTTATCTCGCCGATGCCAGCAGGCAAATCTTGCGGCGCCACGTTGCATGTGATGAATGGTGAAATGCTGGTGGATTGTTCGATCGACGCGCCGGTCAGGGTCACCAGCGGTGACAGGTTGCCGTCGACCTTGCATGACGCGGGATCGAGCGAGTCCTGGGCCACGATTCGACCTGTCGGCACCTTTCCGGCCGGGGAGCTCGCCTGGCGACTGCGAAGATGTTTCCCCGCGTGGCTAACCTGCCCCACCAGGCCCATGGTGAGCTGGCTGAAGGCTTCTACGAGACTGGCCGGTGTCACACCGAGGACGACCTGCTGGCCGTCCGAGGTGACAACGGTTGACACGCGCGCAAGGACTCCTGACCGATCGCCACTTGCCAGGACGTCGCCGGCCACGATTGAGCGCGTCTGTGAGGTGGACCTCAGGGTGACGGTGACACTCGAAGTGCCGAGCACGTCGCTGCTCGACAGCAAGACGGTGTTCGGCGTGGGAGTGGCCAACAGGATCAGCGCATCAGCTTCGACGTCGCCGTAGTTGGCTCGAATGACCGCCGAGGCGGGCGGCGAGGCGACCGCCTTGACCACCGCCGTTGTCGGGCCTGACGACGTGACGGTGACGAGACCGGCATCCGATGAGGTCCAGGTCACGACAGCGCCGGGAATGGCCTGGCCGCTGGCCGAAAGCACTTGGACCGCCAAGGAGGCTGCGTCTCCTGGGGCTGCAAGAGCCAGCGACCGGTCGCTGGTGAAGGCGATTTGAGGAGGTCCGGCAAGAGCGCAGCCGCTCAAGGCGGATGTGTCGGTGACGGCCGCAGCCGAGGTGCCGAGTGCGTTGTCGTAGGTTTTCACCTCGCCGGTAAACGTGTCCGTTACCTGCAGCTCGTACTGGACGTTCGTGGTCGCGGCGGCGAATACCCAGAACTGTTGGTTGAGATCACAGCCGTTGACGATCTTGACCAGCATTTCCCAGTCGGACGGATCGAAGAACCAGAACAGGCCGGAGTCGTCGGATGCCAGCGGCACGACCTGGCCCTGGCCCGAGTTGCCCTGGAAATCCTTCCAGTTGACGGCGACCTTGAACCGGCCGCCTGCGAGGCACATCTGGTTGGGGCCCGCGGAACAGGTGGCCTGCGAAACGAACGTCTGCAGATGCTCAGCGCGGACAAGGCGATCCCTGGCGCTCTCCACGGGAGCCTGGTGCCGAGTGGCGGGCACGCCGTCTGTCCTGGCCGAGGCGTCACAGGTGGCGAAGGCGCTGGTGTCAGTGATCGCAGGAGCCGACGTGCCGAGCAGGTTCTGGTAGGACCTGGTTGTGCCGGTCACCGTGTCGGCCACGGATAACGTGTAGGCAACGTTGGTGGTGGCGGCAGCGAACACCCAGAACCGCTGGTTGAGAGCGCATCCGTCGATTATTTTGACCAACATTTCCCAGTTGTCGGAATCAAAAAACCAGAAGAGGCCAGAGTCGTCTGCACCGGCGGGAACGACTTCACCAAGGCCTGTTTGTTGCTGAAAGTCCTGCCACGTGACCGTCACCTGAAAGCGCCCGCGATCGAGGCACAGGACGGTGGGTCCAGGAGTACATGCCAACAGTCCGCTGGTGGGCTGGGCCTCGGCGATAGGCGATGTCGGAGGCAAGGTGGATTTGGCTGGTTCACTCGCTCCGACGGAGCGCGCGCGAAACATCAACATCAGTGGCAAGACAAGCAGGAGGCGCCAGGTTCTGGTCATTTACATTCGCATTCAAACGCAGCGAGCGGTGGGGGGCCAAAGCGGCAGCCGAGTCGCCCTCTTGCATGCGACTGGCGCATGAGATTAGCAGTGCTGGCTCCCGTCGGAGTCCCCCCGGCTCTGCCGGCGGATACTTACTGATTGCCGGAGGTGCCGTTGCCGCCCGGTGCCGGCGCCGGCGGCGTGCCGGCCGCGGCGGCGGGGTCGTTGGGCTGCTTGCCCAGGGCCAGGTCGGTGGGGCTGGGCAGCTGGGTGTCCTGCCAGCCGCCGCCCAGCGCTTCGATGAGCTGGACGGAGCTGGTCATCTCCTGGATGCGCAGGTTGAGGGCGGTCTGCTGGTTGCTCAACACCGTCGTCTGGGCGGTGATCACGTTCAAGTAGGGATCGATGCCCAGCTTGTAGCGATCGGTGGCGACGGTCAGCTGGCGCTGGGCGGATTTGACCGCGGCGTCCTGCTTGGCGACCTCCTGCGCCAGCAGGCGCACCGAAGCCAGGTTGTCCTCGACCTGCTGGAAGGCGGTCAGCGCGGTCTGCCGGTAGTTTGCCACCGCCTCTTCCCACTGGGCGCGATACTGCGCCACCGTCGCCTTGCGCAGGCCGGCGTCAAACAGGGTTTCCGCCAGCGAGGCGCCGATCGACCAGAAGCGGCTCGGCCAGGTGAGCCAGCTGGCCAGGCGGGACGCCTCGAAGCCGGCGCCGCCGGTGAGCGTCAGGGTGGGGAAGTAGGCCGCCTGGGCGACGCCGATCTGGGCGTTGGCCTGGGCCACCAGCCGCTCGTTGGCGGCGATGTCGGGGCGCCGTTCGAGCAGCGTCGACGGCACGCTCACCGGCACCGCCGGCGCATTCGGATTGAGGGCCTGGCTGGGCAGCGAGAAGCTGGAGGCCGGCTGCCCCACCAGCACGGCGATCGCGTGCTCCAGCTGGGCGCGGGTGATGCCCACCCCGACGTCCTGCGCCTCGGTCGCCTCCAGCTGGGTTTCCGCCTGCGCCACCGCTTCGTCCGAATCGATGCCGGTTTCGTACAGGGCGCGCGTCAGCTCGAGCGACTGGCGGTAGGCGACGACCGTCGAGTCGAGCAGCTCCTTCATCGAATCTTCGCCGCGCAGCTGGAAGTAGTCGGCCGCCAGCTCCGCCTGCAGCGACAGCCTGGTGTTGGCCAGATCGGCGGCGCTGGCCTGGGCCGCGGCGACGTTGCCCGCGACGGTGTTGCGGACGCGCCCCCACAGGTCCGGCGACCACGTGGCATCGATCGGCAGCGTGTAGGTGGTGACGCGCGCGCCGGCGACCGTGCCCCCCGTCGTCCCATTGGTCTGCTGCTGCACCACCGGCTGGCGTCCGGTCGTTACCGCCGGCGCCGTGGTGACGGTGGGGAAGTACTGCGACCGCGCCTCGGCGACCATGGCGCGCGCCGCTTCGAAGCTGTGCAGGGCGGCAGCCAGGCTTTGGTTGGATTTTTGGACCTGCTGTTCGAGGTCGTTCAGCTCGGGCACGCCGTAGGCTTCCCACCAATTGCCGCGCAGCGCGGCGTCGGTGTCCTGGGGCTGTGCCACCTTCCATACCGTGCCGTCGCTCGACTTGGCTTCGGTCTCCTTGTAGGCGGCGGCGGTGGGCGCCGTGGGCCGCTCGTAGCGCGGCCCGACGACGCAGCCGCCGGTCATGGCCGCGAGGGCGGCGGCCGCCAGGGCAAGGACAGGCAGGGCCGGCAAGGTCGGCAGGGCTGGCAGCCAGGGCCGGCGCGCGACGGTGCTGCGGTGGGTGCGGCCGTGCCGGGTGGCGGCGGCGGTCTTGTCCATGGCGGTTCCTTTGGGCAGGGTGGCGTTCATCCCGTGGCGTGCTGCGTCGCCGGGTGCGCGCGTCGCCGGGCCCGCTGCTGCTCGCGCCACAGGCGCACGCGCTCCAGGTAGAGGTACACCACGGGAGTGGTGTACAGGGTGAGCATCTGGCTGACGATCAGCCCACCGACGATGGTGATGCCCAGGGGCCGCCGCAGCTCGGCGCCGGTGCCGGTGCCGAGGGCCAGCGGCAGCGCTCCCAGGAGCGCTGCCATGGTGGTCATGATGATCGGCCGGAAGCGCAGCAGGCAGGCCTGCCGGATGGCGTCGAGCGGGCTTGCCCCCTGGTTGCGCTCGGCGGCGATTGCGAAGTCGACCATCAGGATGCCGTTTTTCTTCACGATGCCGATCAGCAAAACGATACCGATCAGAGCGATGACGCTCAGGTCGGTCTTGAACAGCAGCAATGCAAGGGCCGCGCCGACCCCCGCCGAGGGCAGCGTCGACAGGATCGTGATCGGGTGGATGTAGCTCTCGTAGAGGATGCCCAGCACGATGTAGACCGCCATCAGCGCGGCGGCGATCAGGTACGGCTCGGTGGCGAGCGACGCCTGGTAGGCTTGCAGCGTCCCCGAGAACAGCCCATGGACGGTCGGCGGCATGCCGACCCGTTCCTGCATGCTATTGATCTCGCGCGTGGCGTCGCTGAGCGCCAGGCCCGGCGCCAGGTTGAACGACACCGTGACCGACGGGAACTGCCCCTGGTGGTTGATGCCGAGCGGCGCGGTCTTGGGCTCGAAGTGGGCGATGGCGCCCAGCGGCACGACGCCGCCGCCAACGCTGCTGCCGCCGCTGGCGCCGGCGGCCCCACCGTTGCCGCCGGTGCCGCCGCCACCTGCCGGACGCAGATAGATCTGGTTGAGGCTTTCGGGCGTCTGCCAGAATTGCGGCGCCACCTCCATCACCACGAAGTACTGGTTGAGCGAGGTGTACATGGTCGAAACCGGCGCCTGGCCAAAGGCGTCGTACAGCGTGTTGTCGATCGTCTGCGGCGTCAGCCCCAGCCGCGCCGCGGTCCTGCGGTCGTAGACCAGCATCGCTTCCAGGCCGCTGTTCTGCTGGTTGGTGTTGACGTCGGTAAAGCCGGGAAGCTTTTTCATCTCGCGCAGCAGGATCGGCCCCCAGGTCACCAGGTCCTGCACGTTGTCGCTCTGGATGGTGTACTGGTATTGCGCGTTGCTCTGGCGGCCGCCGATGCGCAGATCCTGGCCGGCCTGCAAAAAGACGGTGGCGCCGGGCAGCGACGTCAGCTTCGGCCGCAGCCGGTTGATGATGTCGCCGGCGGTCGCGTGGCGCTCGTTGAGGGGCTTGAGGCCGATGTAGACCGAGCCGGAGTTGACGGCGCCGCCGCCGCCGGTGAACGCCATCACCGCGCCGATCGACTTGTCGGTCTTGATCATGTCGACAAAACGGCGCGTCAGCGTGTTCATCGCCTGGTAGGAGATGTCCTGCGCGCCCTGGATGCCGCCATGGATGGTGCCGTTGTCCTGCTGCGGGAAAAAGCCCTTGGGGATGGCGGTCAGCAGCACCACGTTGAGGGCGATGGTGAGCAGCAGCACGTTGAGCGTCAGCGCCTGGTTGCGCAGCACCCAGGCGAGGCTCACGTCGTACCATGACAGGATCTTGTCGAAAAACGCCTCGCTCGCGCGGTACATGCGGCCGTGGCGCTGCATCTCCTGGTGGGGCTTGAGGAGCTTGGCGCACATCATCGCCGTGGTGGTCAGCGACACCACCATCGAAACCAGGATCGCCACCGACAGGGTGACGGCGAACTCGCGGAACAGCCGCCCCACGATGCCGCCCATCAGCAGCACGGGGATGAACACCGCGATCAGCGACAGGCTGATCGAGATGACGGTGAAGCCGATCTCCTTGGCGCCCACCAGCGCGGCTTCCAGCGGCGTCATGCCCTGCTCCAGATAGCGCGAGACGTTTTCGATCACCACGATCGCGTCGTCCACCACGAAGCCGGTCGAGATCGTCAGCGCCATCAGCGACAGGTTGTCCAGGCTGTAATTGCACAGGTACATGACGCCGAAAGTGCCGATCAAGGACACCGGCACGGCGACGCTGGGGATGATCGTCGCGCGCAGGTTGCGCAGGAACGCGAAGACCACCAGGATCACCAGCAGGATCGAGATGATCAGCGTGCGTTCGACGTCGTGCACCGAAGCGCGGATGGTGGTGGTGCGGTCCAGGACGATGGTCAGCTCGATCGCCGCCGGGATCGACGCCTGCAAGCCGGGCAGCTCGGTGCGGATGCGGTCCACCGTGTCGATGATGTTCGCGCCCGGCTGGCGCATGATGACCACCAGCACCGCCGGCTTGCCGTTGACGTACCCCGAGGCGCGGACGTTCTGCACCCCGTCCTGCACGTCGGCGACGTCGGACAGCTTGATCGCCGCGCCGTTGTGGTAACCGACGATCAGCGGCCGGTAGTCGGCGGCCTTGAGCAGCTGGTCGTTGGCCAGGATGTCGGCGGTCGCCAGGCTGTCCGCCAGCTGCCCCTTGGGGGTGTTGGCGTTTTGCGCCCGCAGCATGCCGGCCACGTCCGGCAGCCCCAGGCCGAAGCTGTTGAGCTGCGTCGGGTTCACTTCGACGCGCACCGCCGGCAGGGCGCCGCCGCCGACGTTGACCTGGCCGACGCCGGGGATCTGCGACAGCCGCTGCTGCATGATGGTGGACGCGGCGTCGTACAGCGCGCCGCGATCCATCGTCGAACTGGTGAGCGCCACGATCATGATCGGCGAATCCGCCGGGTTCACCTTGCGATAGGTGGGATTGGACGGCAGGTTGGCCGGCAGGTAGCTGCGCGCGGCGTTGATCGCCGCCTGCACGTCGCGCGCCGCGCCGTCGATGCTGCGGTCGAGGTCGAACTGCAGCGTGATCGAGGTGGACCCGAGCGAGCTGGACGAAGTCATTTCGGTGACGCTGGCGATGCGCCCGAACTGGCGTTCGAGCGGCGCCGCGACCGACGACGCCATGATCTCGGGGCTGGCGCCCGGCAGCCCCGCCGACACCGAGATGGTGGGGAAGTCGATCTGCGGCAGCGGCGACACCGGCAGGAAGCGGAACGCCACCAGGCCGGCAAGGGCGATCGCCACCGTCAGCAGGGTGGTGGCGACCGGCCGGTGGATGAACGGGGCGGAGATGTTCATGAGGGCTGTTGCGCCGGTCGCGGCGAGTGCGCCGATGGCGACGACTGCGAGGGTGCCGGCACGCCCATGGTGCCGCTGCCGCTGGCGTGGGAGCCCGAGAAGCGGACCGCCAGGCGATCGAAGAACAGGTAGACGACCGGCGTCGTGTAGAGCGTCAGCACCTGGCTGACCAGCAGGCCGCCGACCATCGAGATGCCGAGCGGCCGGCGCAGCTCCGAACCCATGCCGCTGCCCAGGGCGAGCGGCAGGCCGCCGAGCAGCGCTGCCATGGTGGTCATCATGATCGGCCGGAAGCGCAGCAGGCACGCCTGGTAGATGGCCTCTTCGGAGCTTTTGCCCTGATGGCGCTCGGCGTCGAGCGCGAAGTCCACCATCATGATGCCGTTCTTTTTGACGATGCCGATCAGCAGGATGATGCCGATGAGCGCGACGACGCTCAGGTCCTGCCCGGTCACCAGCAGCGCCAGGCAGGCGCCGACGCCGGCCGAGGGCAGGGTCGACAGGATGGTCAGCGGGTGGATGTAGCTTTCGTACAGCACCCCGAGAACGATGTAGACGGTGATGAGCGCCGCCAGGATCAGCAGCGGCTCGTTGGCGAGCGAGGTGCGGAACGATGCCGCGGTGCCCTGGAAGGCCGCCTGGATGCTGAGCGGCATGCCGATTTCCTGCTGCACCCGTTCGATTGCCTTGGTGGCTTCGCCCAGCGAGCCGCCCGGCGCCAGGTTGAACGAGATGGTCACCACCGGGAACTGCCCCTGGTGGTTGATCGCCAGCGGCGCGCTGCGCGACTCGAAGTGGGTGAACGCGGACAGCGGCACCGCCGCGCCGTTGGCGCCGCCGACCGCGGCCGGCAGCGCCGACCCCTGCGAGGACGTCGCCGAGGGGCCGGTCAGGCCGCCCGAAGCGCCGACGCCGGCGCTGGTGGCGGTGACCAGCGAGCCGGTGCCGGTGGCCGCCGGGCCGCCGGCGGTGGTGCCCGGTGTGGTGCCGCCGCCTGCCGCCGCGCCGGTCGAGGTCGCCGACGAGGCCAGCGCCGAGCGCACGTAGATGTCGCGCAGGTTCTTGGGATCCTGCTGGAAGGACGGCAGCGCTTCCAGGACCACGTGGTACTGGTTGAGCTGGGTGTACAGCGTCGTCACCTGCCGCTGGCCGAAGGCGTCGTACAGCGTCTGGTCGATCAGCTGCGGCGAGATGCCCATGCGGGAGGCGGTCAGGCGATCGATCATCAGGGTGGCGGCAAGGCCGGACGTCTGCTGATCGGTGGCCACGTCGCGCAGCTCGGGCAGCGACTTGAGGCGCGCCACCAGCTTGTTGGTCCAGCTGTTCAGCTCCTCCTGGTTGGGATCTTCCAGGGTGTACTGGAACTGCGTGCGGCTGACCCGGTCTTCGACCGTCAGGTCCTGCACCGGCTGCATGTACAGCGTGATGTCGTCGACCTCTTCAAGCTTGTCCTGCAGCCGGCGGATGACCTCGGAGGCGCTCACCTGGCGCTCCTCGAGCGGCTTGAGGTTGATCAGGATGCGGCCGCTGTTGAGCGTCGTGTTGGTGCCGTCGACGCCGATGAAGGACGACAGATTGTCGACCGCCGGGTCCTGCATGATGATGCTGGCCAGCCGCTGCTGGCGCCGCGCCATGGCCGGGAACGACACCGACTGGGCGGCCTGCGAGATGCCCTGGATGATGCCGGTGTCCTGCACCGGGAAGAACCCCTTGGGCACCACCATGTAGAGCAGCACGGTGAGCACCAGCGTGGCGCCCGCGACCACCAGGGTCAGCGTCTGGTGGCGCAGCACCCACTGCAGGGTGCGGCCGTAAAACGCGATGACGTCTTCGAAGATCCGCTCGGAGGCCCGGAACAGCCGGCTCTGCTTCGCCTTGGGCTGGTGGTGCAGCAGCCGCGAGCACATCATCGGCGTCAGCGTCAGCGATACCACCGCCGACACCAGGATGGTGACCGACAGGGTGATCGCGAACTCGCGGAACAGACGGCCGACGATGTCGCCCATGAACAGCAGCGGGATCAGCACCGCGATCAAGGAGATGGTCAGCGACACGATGGTGAAGCCGATCTGCTCGGCGCCCTTGAGCGCCGCGGCCAGCGGCGCTTCGCCCTCTTCGATGTAGCGCACGATGTTTTCGATCATCACGATCGCATCGTCGACCACGAAGCCGGTCGAGATGGTGAGCGCCATCAGCGTCAGGTTGTTGAGGCTGTAGCCGCACATGTACATCACGCCGAAGGTGCCGACCAGCGACAGCGGCACCGCGACGCTGGGGATGATCGTCGCCGCGACGTTGCGCAGGAACAGGAAGATCACCATCACCACCAGCGCCACCGTCAGCATCAGCTCGAACTCGACGTCGCGCACCGAGGCGCGGATGGTCGTCGTCCGGTCGGTGAGCGGCGACACCTTGACCGCCGCCGGCAGGTTGCTTTCGAGCTGCGGCAGCAGCCGTTTGATGCGGTTTACAACCTGGATGATATTGGCACCCGGCTGGCGCTGGATGTTGACGATCACCGCCGGCACGTTGTCCATCCAGGCCGCCTGCTTGATCGTTTCGACGCCGTCGATGACGTTGGCGACGTCGGACAGCAGCACCGGGGAGCCGTTGTGGTAGGCGATCACCACGTCGCGGAACGCCTTGCTGGTCAACAGCTGGTCGTTGGCGTCGATCTGGTAGTCCTGCGCCGGGCCGTCGAAGTTGCCCTTGGCCAGGTTGAGGCTGGTCGCCTGCAGCGCCGAGCGCACGTCCTCCATGTTGATGCCGTACGCCGACAGCGCCGTCGGGTTCACCTGCACCCGCACGGCGGGCTTCTGGCCGCCGCTGATGCTCACCAGGCCGACGCCGGGCAGCTGCGCGATCTTCTGTGCGAAGCGGGTATCCGCCAGGTCCTCGATCTGCGGCAGCGGAATCGACTTGGACGTCAGCGCCAGGGTGAGGATCGGCGCGTCGGCGGGGTTGGTCTTGCTGTACACCGGCGGCGTCGGCAGGTCCGCCGGCAGGAAGCTTTGCGCCGCGTTGATCGACGCCTGCACCTCCTGCTCCGCGACGTCGATGTTCAAGTCGAGCGAGAACTGCAAGACGATGACCGAGCTGCCGTCCGAGCTGGTGGACGTCATCTGGTTGAGGCCCGGCACTTCGCCGAACTGCCGTTCCAGCGGCGCGGTCACCGCCGAAGCCATGACGTCGGGACTGGCGCCGGGATAGAACGTCACCACCTGGATGGTCGGGTAGTCCACCTCCGGCAGCGCCGACACCGGCAGCTGGGTGTACGCCACGAAGCCGGCCAGCAGGATCGCCGCCATCAGCAGGGCCGTGGCGACCGGCCGCATGATGAAGGGAGTCGAAGGGCTGCTCACTTGCCGTTCTCGGTGTCGGGTTGCGGATGGCGGCGGTGGGCGTGCTTCTGGCCCGCCGGTCCCCCGGCGCCACCGTTTCCGGCGTCGCCGGCGTTGCCGCCGGCGCCGTCGCCGCGGGATCTGCCGCGGGCGCCGCCGACGGCGACCTTGACGCCATCCTGCAACTTGTCGAAGCCGTTGACCGCCACCACCTGGCCGGCCGTGACGCCGCTGACCGCGGCAAAGCCGGCATCGGTCGTGCCGACGGTGACCGGCTGGCTTTGCGCCGTCAGGTCGGCGCCGACGACGAAGACGAACGCGCCCTGGGCATTGCGCTGGATGGCAGCGGTGGGGACCAGGGTGGCGTCACCCTGCGTGCTGACCAGGAGGCGCGCATTGACGAACTGGCCGGGGAAGAGGGCGGCGTCCTGGTTGGGGAAGACCGCCTTGAGCTTGACCGTGCCGGTGGTGGCGTCGATCACGTTGTCGAGCGTCAGCAGGGCGCCGGACGCGATCTTTCTTTGCTGGGTGCGGTCGAAGGCGGTGACCGCCAGCTTGTGGCCCTGGCGCAGCTGGTCCTGGATCTGCGGCAGGTCGTCTTCGGCGACGCTGAGCACCACGGTGATCGGCTGCAGCTGGGTGATGACCACCAGGCCCGTGGTGCTGTTGGCCAGCACGATGTTGCCGGGATCCACCAGGCGCAGGCCGACGCGGCCTTCGATCGGCGAGGTGATGGAGCAGTACTGCAGGTTGACCTTGGCGCTGTCGACCAGGCCCTGGTCGTTCTTGACCGTGCCTTCGTCCTGCAGCACGACCTTCTCCTGGTCTTCGAGCTGCTGGGTGGCGATGGCATTGCGCGCCGCCGCCGCCTGGTAGCGCTGCAGGTCGATGCGCGCTTCGGCCACTACCGCCTCGTCGTGCTCCAGCTGCCCCTGCGCCTGGGTGAGGGCGGCCTGGTAGGGGCGCGGATCGATGGCGATGAGCGACTGCCCCTTGTGGACCATCTGCCCTTCGGTGTAGCTGACGCTCATGATCTCGCCCTGCACGCGGCTGGTCACGGTCACCGTGTAGACCGGCGTCACCAGGCCCAGGGCGGTGATGTAGGAGTCGATCGGCCCCTGTTTGACCGTCGCCGTGTCGATCGGCACCGCGCGCGATCCCTGTCCACGGCCGCTTTTGGCCGATCGCCCCGTCGCCTGACGGGAATAGAAGAACAGCACCACCCCCGCGACGATCACGACGGGCAGCACCCACACCCACCTGTGGCGTCCAGAGGAAGCCGGCTGGCCTGGCGCGGGGTCGCCGCCGCCGGGGCCGCCGGTCGAATGATCGATCTCTTCGGGCATGGATCAGTCCTTTTTCACCTGCTGCGCCTCTTTGCGAATGGGGTCTCGCCGCATGGCGAACGGCGGCCCGGCAAGCCGGGCCCGCGGCGCGCGCAGGGCGCCAGGAGCGCGCCCCAGCGGATAGACGTCACCCGCGCCCCGCCGGTTACCGCTGGGGCGGTGGCCTTGCCCCAGGTTCCCTCTAGAACGCCCCAGCGCCGCTCCGAGTTTCGCCGCGCCCGCCACCGCGCACCGGAACCGTCGTCCCCGCCGCCAGCCCGTCTGCCGCAGGCAGGAGCTCAGGTCCCTGCCGCCACGTCACCGCGCCCGCGGGCCTGCCTTGCCTCAGGCCACTTTGCCCGCGGGTGGAACCTATATGCCCCTGCCGGCGGCCAGCGCGAGCTAGAACGGGATGTCGTCGTCTTCGGGGGCGCCGCCGGGGCCGCCGAAGCCTTCGTCGTAGCTGGGGGCGCCGCCGGGTGCGGCGCTGTCGGCTTCGCCACCGCCCATGGCGCCGCCGCTGCGCGCCCCCAGCATCTGGAAATTGTCACACACGACCTCTGTCCGGTAGCGCTTTTCGCCGCTCTGGCGGTCCTCCCACGAGCGGGTCTGCAGCCGGCCTTCCAGATAGATCTGCTTGCCCTTGGTGAGGTACTGGCCGGCGATCTCCGCCTGCTTGCCCCAGACCACTATGTTGTGCCACTCCGTCTGCTCCTGCCGCTGGCCGCTCTTGTCTTTCCAACGGCGGCTGGTGGCAAGGGTGAAGTTGGCGACAGGCTGGCCGGACGGAGTCGACCGCACTTCGGGGTCGCGGCCAAGATTGCCGATCAGCAGGACTTTGTTCAACATACGCGGTTCTCCTCGAATTTGGAATGAGTTACGCTACCACATCGAGGGCGGGACCGGCGCCGTGCCCTCTTATCTGGATAGACGCAAAACACCATGAGATTTCGTGCATGCGCCTGGTGATCCAGCGCGTCAGCTCGGCCGCCGTGCGCGTCGCGGGCGAAACCGTCGGCAGCATCGGCCGCGGCCTGCTGGTGTTGGTGGGAGTCGAGCGCGGCGACCTGCCGGCGGCGGCCCAGGCGGCGGCGGAGAAGCTGGCCGGCCTGCGCGTCTTCGAGGACGCGGCGGGCAAAATGAACCTCGACGCCGCCACGGCCGGCGGCGCCTTCCTGGTGGTCTCGCAGTTCACCCTGGCGGGGTCGCTGGCGCGCGGCCGCCGCCCTTCGTTCGAGCGCGCCGCGCCGCCCGAAGCCGCGGCGCCGCTGGTCGACCACCTGGTCCAATCGCTGCGCGCTCGCGGCTGCCAGGTCGCCACCGGCCGTTTCCGCGCCCACATGGACGTGGAGCTGGTCAACGACGGGCCGGTGACGCTGGTCGCCGACTTCTGAGGGTCAGGACGCCGCCGTGGGACCGCCGGGGCCGCTAGTGGCCGTCGCGGCGGGCGGCGCCGGCGAGCTGTCGTCCGCCGCCAGGTCGGTGGCGCCGCGCGGCATGAAGCTGAGCACCAGGATGGCCAGCGCGACGGCGGCCAGCGCCCGCCGGCGGCCGTCCAGCTTCACCGCCTCGTCGACGACCGGCGGGTGGTACAGGCCCATGGCGAAGATCACCACGCACCACACCACCCAGCCGCCCCACAGGATGCCAGCCAGGGCGAGCGCCACCCACAGCGGCAGCGCCAACCGGCGCTGGAAGCGGCCGGCCACCGCATACAGGATGTGACCGCCGTCCAGCTGGCCGAGCGGCAGGAGGTTGATCGCGGTCGCCAGCAGGCCGAACCAGGCGGCCAGCGCGAACGGGTGCAGCCGCAGCGCCATGCCGTCGGCGAGCCGGCCGTGGAAGGCGCGAACGGCCAGCTCGAACGCCAGGCAGGAACCGGGCACCAGGCGCGAAGCGCCGGGCGGCAGCAGCAGCGGCGCCACCTGCGACCTGGCGACGCCGACCAGCAGGAAGGGCACCAGCGCCGCGAAGCCGGCCAGCGGGCCGGCGACGCCGACGTCGAACAGCTGGCGCTTGTCGCGGATCGGCACGCGGATGCGGATGAAGGCCCCCAGGGTGCCGAGCACCGCCGGCAGGGGCAGAAAGTAGGGCAGCGTCGAGGGCAGCCGGTAGCGCCGGCACGCCAGGTAGTGCCCCATCTCGTGCACCAGCAGGATGAACAGCACCGGCAGCGAAAACGACAGGCCCAGGCGGAGCAGGGCGGGGTCGCTCCACACGCGGGCCACCAGGCGCGGCGTGATCAGCGGGTAGACGTCCTCGGACAGGCCGACCTGGTTCCAGGCGACCAGGCCCGGACCGAGCGTCGTGGTGGTGAAGAAGGTCAGGCCCAGCAGCAGCAGCGCCCGGCCGTAGCGCGGCGGCGGCGGGGGCTGGGGTGCCGCCGGCAACGACGGCAGGGGCTCCTGACGCCTGAGCCAGGGCCACGTCCGGGCGAATTGCCATGGTGGCGGCGCGCCCGGCCATCCGGGTTGCCCCGGCACTCCATCCTGATCAGAGATTCTTGAGGTCCTTGCCCGGCTTGAAGCGCACCGTCTTGCCTGGCGAGATCGCCACTTCGACGCCCGTCTTCGGGTTGCGCCCCACGCCCTTTTTGCGGTCGCGGACCTGGAACACGCCGAAGCCGCGAAGCTCGATGCGCTTGCCGTCGCACAGCGCATTCTTCATCGCGTCGATGATGGTGTCGACCGCCTGGGCAGCCTTCACCCTGGGCACGTCGGTGCTCTCCGCCACGTGGTCGACAATGTCAGACTTGATCATTTGAGCTCCGAAACGGCGGCGAGTCTAGCAACCGGTCGGACAAGGTGTCAACCGAGCCAAATCCTTGTCACGACAGAGGGTAACCGCGCTTCATACGGAGGATGCAGCGCTCGAACGCGGTCGCCGTCGTCGCCCTCAGCCGCTGCATGTCCTCGAGATCGATCCCCGCGAACCCGCGGTTGCCGCCATCCGCATAGATGACCATGACCAGCCGATCGCGCAGGCGCACCGGCAGTACGACGCAGTCGCGCGGCAGCCCGCCGCCCCAGCACAGAGCCAGTTTGCGGTGGGCCTGCATGGCCGGTAACGGCCCCAGGTGCATGCCGCTGCCCTGCTGCAGGTTGAGGAACACCGACGGCTCGTCGAAGCCCACCTGGTAGCGCGCGAACGCTTCCTGGTCGATGCCTTCGCCGGCGGCCATCCAGCCGGTCACCCGCGTACGGGTGATCTGGAACAGCGCCACGCGCCGGAAGCTTTGCGCCAGGTAGCTGAGCACGATGCGCCCCACTTCCTCACGGTCGGTGGTGGCGGCGAACTCGGCTTCGACCTGCGCCACGTCGGCCGGGGCCTGGCGCGGCGGCGCCGGCGCCGCCGCCGGGGCCTGGTCGCCCGAGCTGCCGGCAGCCGGCGCGTCGTCCAGCCCCAGCGACGAGCGCTCCTCGGCGCTGAGAACGATCTTTTGCACCACGTGGACCGTTCCCGTCGCCGTCCGCCGCGGGCCGGCGGCGGTGTCGGGGGCGGCGGGCAGGACGGTGGCGTGGGCGCCGCTGGCGCGCGGGCCCAGCACGACGGTCGTTTCCAGGTCGGCCGCCCGCCTCGCCGCGCGCGCCGCGGCGGCCGGCAGCGGCGGCAGCGCTTCGTCCGGGATGCCGGCGGGCCGCACCACTTCCAGCGGACGCACCGCGGCGGCGGGGCGCACCGCCCGGTCCGGCACGGCCTCGGACGGCTGCGGCGACTCGGCCGGTGAGGCCGTGACGCCCGGAGGCTGCCCCGGCACCTCCGCCGCGGTGTCGTCGCCGTCGAGCGGGGGTGTCGTCGCCGCGGGTGCCGCGGGCACGGCGCCGGCTTTGGCGGCTTCGCCGGACGCGGGGCCGGCATCACGGTCGCCGACGGCAGCGGCGGCCCCGGTGGCGGCAGGGCCGGCGTCGGCAGGGCCGGCGGGCGCGGTGTCGGGAGAAGCGGGAGCAGAAGCGGGAGCAGAGGTGGCGGCGGGCGCGGCAGGCTCGACCCGCGGCGCGGCGGCTGCCGGCTGGGGCGCGGCGGCAGCGGTGACGACCGGCGCGGGCGGCGGTGTCGGCGCACCCCGCTGGCGCTGCGGCCGGGCACGCAGGTCGAGCTCTTCGAGCGGCGGCAGGATCTCGCCGCCGCCGCCGTCGGCGCCGGCGGCCGGTGGCTCGCTGGGGTTGGCGGCGGTGCGCGAGCGGAACAGCGACCGGCGGCGCGGCAGCGGCGGCAGCGCCGGCTCGGGCAGCGGCGGCGGCGCCATGCGCGGCGGCGCACCCAGCAGGTCGCCCGCGGGCAGCGCCCGGAGCACTTCGGTGCGGTCGCCGCGGGCTTCGCCGGCGGCGGCACCCGCACCGCTGCGCTCGCCCCACAGGTAGCGGGCGCGGTTCAGGCGGTCGAGCAGCAGGCCGTAGCGCGACGGGCACTCCTCGCGGTAGTAGCGCTGCAGCGCTTCGTAGATGCGCAGCTCGTGCAGGACGTGGACCTTGACCCGCCGGCCGCAGGCAAAGGCGATCTCGTCCTGGCCGACCAGGTTGCGCGGGTCCTGCATGGCGACGTCGAGGCGCCCCCCCGCCACCCGGAACGGCACCGCGCGGCAGCGCCGGGCCAGCTTTTCGGGGATGAGGTGCAGCACTTCGTCCGGGATGCCGCGCAGCTCTTCGATGCCGGCCGCGGGCACTCCCTGCTGTTCGGACAGGGAGCGCGCCAGCAGGTCTTCGCCCAGCACGTCCATTTCGATCAGGCAGGTGCCCAGGCGGCCGCCGACCGAATTCTGGCTTTGCAGGGCGCGGGTGAGCTGCTGGACGGTGATCCAGCCCCGCGCGACGAGGAGCTGTCCGAGCTTACCCATGCTCGCGAGATGATGGAGTGGTCAAAGGCGAGAGGCTGCTGAAGGGGTCCGGGGTTGGTTTCCTAACTTACTGTCTAGTAGCCACTTATCTACTGATCCCGGATTATAGAAGCGGCTATGCAGCCTTGTAAAGCGCCTTGCCGCGCTGCTATCCTCAATCAATGTCGCGGTCTCTGCGTCCGTCCCCCTCGCTGGCCCCCCTCCTGCTCCTCCTCGCAGCCGCCGCCGCTCCGGCCCATCTGGCCTTCGCAGCCCAAGAGGTCCCTGTCGACGCCGTCCAGGCGCCGCCTGCCACCTCGTCCGGCCAGCCTGCCGCCCAGCCCGACCTGGCGGCACCCCCGGCGCACGCCGCCGCCGCGGCGGCGGCGGACTCTGCCGACTACGACTTTCTGATCGCCAACCTGCAGGCATCCGACGGCATGCTTTCCGAGGCGCTGGCACTGTTCGAAAAGGCGGAAAAAGACCGCCCCGATTCCGCCTATGTCCACCTCGAGCACTCCCAGGTGCTGGGGCGCATGGCCCAGGCCAGCCGGCCGGGCACGGCGCAGACCAACTACCTGCGCCAGGCCGCGGCCCAGGTGGACAAGGCTCGGCAGCTGGCGCCGCACAACCTGGACGTCCTGCGCGGCGTCGGCGCCGTCTACATCGAGCTGGCTTCGGTCGACCCGCTCGCCGCCACCACCGCGCTCGACGCCCTCCAGACGGTGCACCAGAGCGAACCTGACGACGTGCAGACGGCGCTCAACCTCGGGCGGCTCTACCTCGAGCAGCAGCAGGCCGCCAAGGCGGCGGCGATCTTCCGCGACATCATCGAACGCTTCCCGCAACAGCGCGCCGCCTATGCCCTGCTGGTCGAATCGCTGCTGCGCGACGACAAAGGCAAGGAAGCCGAAGCGGTGCTGGCCCAGATCCTCGACTTCGAACCCGATGCGATCGAAGCGCGCCTGACCCTGGCCGAGCTGCAAAACCGCCGCGGCGACTACCGGGCGGAGCTGGCGACGCTGTCCGCCGCGCCCGCCGACGAACAGCCCGATCCGCGCCTGCAGCGGCAGCTCGGCTGGGCCTACTACATGACCGGCGACATCAACCGGGCTCTCGCCACCGTCGATCCGCTGCTCGCGCACGGCGGCGACGCCGCGACGGCCGCCGACGGCGAGGACTCCCAGCTGCTGCTGCTCAAGGGGCTGATCCTGGCGGCGCGAGGCGACAACGACCAGGCGGCGGAAGTGCTCGAAAAGGTGCGCGGCACGCGCCCCAACGACCCTGGCCTGGCCAGCATCACCTCCAAGGTGCTGGCGCGCGCCGGTCATACCGAGCGCGCCGCCCACGTTCTGGCGGAGCTCGATTCCGGCCTGGCCAAGGCGGGCAAGCAGGACGAAGAGCACCAGGCTCGCCTGGAGCTGGCGCAGGTCTATTACGACGCCAAGGATTGGGACCGGGTGGGTGAAACGCTGCAGCCTTTGCTGCGTCTGGCCGCCGACGACCAGGCGGCGCGCGAATCGGCGCAGCTGCTGGCCGCCGACGCCCTGGTGCAGCGCAAGAGCTACGACGCGGCGCTGCTGCTGCTCGACCAGGGCCAGGCGGCGCATCCCCTGCCGGCCCTGGCCGGCAAGCGCGCCGAAGTGCTCTACAAGGCCGGGCGCAGCCGTGAAGCCGGTCACGACCTGGACCAGCTGGCCGCTTCCAAGGATCCCCTGGCGGCCCTGGCGGCGGCGGAGACCTACCAGCGGTTGGAGCGCTACCCGGAATCCGTGCCGGTGTTGGAGCGCGTGCTGGCCAAAACTCCCGATCTACAGCCGCAGAGCATCAAGGCGGCGCAGTTTCTGCTGGGGGCCGGCTATGAGCGCTCAGGCAAGCGCGACCAGGCGGTCAGCCAGTTCCGGCGCCTGCTCGACGCCGATCCTGACTATCACGCCGCGCTCAACTATCTGGGCTACATGTACGCCGAACGCGGCGAAAACCTGGCCGAAGCCAAAACCATGATCGAGAAGGCGGTGGCGCTCGATCCTGACAACGGCGCCTACGTCGACTCGCTGGGCTGGGTCTACTACCGGCTCGGCCGGCTGGACGACGCCCGCGCGGCGCTCGAGCGGGCGACGCGGCTGGAAACCAGCGACAGCACGGTGCAGGAGCACCTGGGCGACGTCTACGGCGCCCTCGGTCAGGCCGACAGGGCAGGCGAAGCCTACCGCCACGCCATCGCGCTCGCCGGCGCCGACGACCCCGCCAAGGCCAAAGAGCTGCAGCACAAGCTTGACACCCTGGGCGGCGGCGCCCACCGGCCCTGAAAATCCGCGACGGTTCCCTGCCGCGGCGTGCCGCCGCGCTGCTCGTCCTGCTGGTTCTCGGCGGCTGCGCCACCAATCGCCCGCCGGTTGGTGCGGTGCCGGCGGCGGCCCCCGGCGCTGCGCCTCGCGGCGATGCGGCCGCGGCCGCATCGCCGGCACCCTGGCAGGTGCCTGCCGACGCCTACGGCTCGCAAAGTCTCTATCGCGTGACGGTGACCGGCAGCGAGGGCGACGGCAGCGTCAAGCTGACCCTGCGTCTCGCCGCACCGGACCGCTTCCAGGCGCAGGCTGCAGACCCGCTGGGAAGGGGGCTGTGGGACCTGGACGTGGCCGGCGGCCGCGGTCTCTGGCTGGACCATCGCAGCCGCACCTTCTGCCGGCTCGCCGGGGAGGTGGAGCTGGCGGCGCTGCCGCTCGGCCCGCTGTCGCCGTCGGCGCTGCCGCCGCTACTGCTGGGGCGCCTGCCGGTGCCGCCTGCCGATGCGTCGGGCGTCGGGCGCCGGCCGCTGGGCGGCGGCGCCGGCGAGGATTGGAGCTTCCACGACGCCGCGGGCCGCCGCTGGGGGGCGGTGGTCAAGGATGGAACGGTGCTCAGCTGGACGCTGTGGCAGCCGGGGGCTGCCGCGCCGCTGCTGTCGTGGGTGGCCGCCGCCGGAGCGGGCAGCGGCGGCGCCTGGGCGGAGCTGACCGACCGGCGCAAAGGCGTTCGCGTACGGTGGCGGCAGGTGCTGCGCGAACCGTTGCGTCCATCGTCGGGATCGCCGGGGCCGCCAGGACCGCCGGCGGCGGTGCCTGGCGCCACCGCCGGGATGGGCGGGCTGGGTGGGACGGGCGGCACCGCCGGCGCTACCGGCGGCCCTGGCGACGGCACCGGTCAGCTCCCGCTGCCCGCACCGTATTCGGGCTACCGCGAAGTGGTCTGCAGCCACCCGCCGGCGGCGTGAAGCACCGGCCGGTGCAAGTGCCCCGCCCGGTTCATTCGCATGGTATTCGCTTGCCCTCCGGCCCCCTGGCGGCGTTGCGCCTCCTCGACATAGGTTCGACTATGCCTGCGTCGGCGCGCCTTGCCAGAGGACCGGACTGCGGCGCGACTACCAAGCGAATGAACCGGGCGGGCCACTGGTGACGATCATTTGACAGTCCACCGCCCGGCCTCTAGCATATGCCCCCGGATGTGGGACGGAGGTGTGCTCCGGTGAAGCGTGTGCTCCAGCTCTCAAAGGCTAGGACGGGTATATAATCAAGGTATTGACGCCCGTTGGCCGACCAGGGATGGTGAGAGGACGTGTGACATGGAGATCACAGAGGTCAAGGTCTTTCCGATTCAAGAGGAGAAGCTGAAGGCTTTTGTGTCGATCGTGTTCGACCAGTGTTTCATGGTCAATGACATCAAGATTATTCAGGGCAGGGATGGCCTCTTCATCAGCATGCCGAGCCGCAAGAAGAAGAACGGCGAATTCAAAGACGTGGCGCACCCGCTCAACAACGAGACGCGGCGCATGATCGAGGAAAAGGTGCTGGCCGAATACGAGCACGTGCTGAACGAGCGCGGCGAACAGCTGCCGGCGCCTCCGGCGCACGTCCTGACGGCGGTCTCCGGGTCCGCCGCCGGCGCTCCCTCGCCGCACACCGCCGCCGCCTTCGGCACCTCCGTCGCCCCGTCGCCCCTGCCGTTCCCTGTTGCCGCCGCCGCCATGATGCCGGCCGCGGCCGCGACCGGCGCGCCGCCGGCGGCGTCCCAGGCCGTCGCCAGTGCGGGCGCCAGCGCGATGGCTGCGATCGGCGCGATCGGCGCGATCGGCGCGATGGAACCCGCGCCCCAGGCCGACCCGGCGGTTGCCACCGATGCGGTCCGCCCCGCGCACCCGGCACAGCCTTCGCAAGCGGTGCACCCGGCAGTCGCCGCGGCGCCCCTGGGGCCGTCGCATGGGTCTGCCGCCGGCGACGGGACTGGCGGAGCGGGCGGCACGGCAGCACCCGCGGCGCCGCCAGCCGGCGAAAAGACCCTGGAGGAGATCGAGGAGCTGCATCTGCGCGATTCGTTCTGGACCGTAACCTGAGCTGCGCTGCAACTTCCGTCTGGTACTTCGCAAGGGGACAGGAGGACGGGCCGGGTGCCTGGTGCGCCTCGGGGGGCAAGCGAGACTGGGGCGTCGCCAAGTGGTAAGGCACCAGACTTTGGATCTGGCATTCGGAGGTTCGAATCCTCCCGCCCCAACCAAGCCGATCTGGATCAGGGAATCCTGAAGGCGATTTTTTGGCGGCCCCGCCCTGCGGCGGGGCCTGGCAGGTCTGCGAGCGGAGGAGTATGCCTGGCGAATTGAAAATCTTCAGCGGTCGTGCGCACCCGACGCTGACGCAAGAGATCTGCGATTACCTCAACCTGCCGCCGGGCAACGTCGCGGCGCGCAACTTCTCCGACGGCGAAATCTTCTGCCAGATCGAAGAGAACGTGCGCGGCTCGGACGTGTTCGTCGTGCAGCCGACCTGCGAGCCGGTCAACGAGAACCTGATGGAGCTCTTGATCATGCTCGACACCTTCAAGCGCTCCTCGGCGTCGCGCGTCACCGCCGTGCTGCCGTATTACGGCTACGCCCGCCAGGACAAGAAGGACCAGCCGCGGGTGCCGATCACCGCCAAGCTGGTGGCGGACCTGATCTCGCGCGCCGGCGCCGACCGGGTGCTGACGATGGACCTGCACGCCGACCAGATCCAGGGCTTCTTCGACGTCCCGGTGGACCACCTGTTTGCCGCGCCCGTGCTGCTCGAAGCGGTGCGCCAGCTGGAGGTCCCCGACCTGGTGATCGTGTCCCCCGACGCCGGTGGCGTCGAGCGCGCCCGCGCCATCGCCAAGCGTATGGAAGTCGGCCTGGCGATCGTCGACAAGCGCCGCACCGCCCCCAACGAAGCCGAAGTGATGTTCGTCATCGGCGACGTCGAGGGCTGCAACGCGCTCATCGTGGACGATATCGTCGACACCGCCGGCACCCTCACCAAGACGGTGGAAGCGCTCAAGCTCAAGGGCGCGCGGCGCGTCCTGGCGGCGGGCGTGCACGGCGTCCTGTCGGGACCGGCGCTGCGGCGCATCGACGAGTCGCCGATCGAATCGTTGCTGATCACCAATACCACGCCGCTCGATAAGAAGGTGGCGCGGTCGCCCAAGCTGAAACCGCTGTCGGTGTCCGCACTGCTCGGTGAAGCCATCCGTCGAATTCACGAAAACAGCTCGGTGAGCTCTCTGTTTGTCTGATGGAACGAGGAACCCATGAGTGAAATGACGATCGAAGTACAGCAGCGCGACACGACCGGCACCAACAGCAATCGGCGGCTGCGCGCCGCCGGCCAGATCCCCGCCGTCATCTACGGCGCGGGCAAGGACTCGACGTCCATCCACGTCGATCGCAAGCGCCTGGTGGAGCTGCTCCGGCGCTCCGGCGGCGACAACGCCCTGTTCCTGCTGCAGCTGGCGGGTGCCGGGCAGCACGCCATGATCCGCGACATGCAGCTCGACCCGATCACCCGCGCCATCGTGCACCTCGACTTCCAGCGCGTGATGATGGATACCAAGGTCCGCGTCCAGGTGGCCGTCGAGCTGGTCGGCACCGCCTACGGCGTCAAGACCGACGGCGGCGTCCTCGACTTCTCGCACCGCGAAGTCCACGTCGAGTGCCTGCCCGGCGACATTCCGAAGGGCATCGAAGCCGACGTCACCGAGCTCCACCTGGGCCAGCACCTGACCGCCGGCGACCTCAAGCTGCCCGAGGGCGTGACCCTGCTCGACGAAGCCGATCGCGTCCTGGTGTCGGTCATGCACTCCAAGACCGAAGCGGTGGCGGCGGGCACGGAAGCCGCGGCCGAAGGCGAACCCGAAGTCATCAAGAAGGGCAAGACGGAAGAGGCGTGACCCACCTCATCCTGGGGCTTGGCAACCCGGGAGAGGAGTACCGAGCCACCCGCCACAACGCTGGCTTCCGCGTCCTCGACCTTCTGGCGCGCCGCTTCGGCGTGCGCCTCGATCGCCGCGAATGCAACTGCCTGCTCGGGCTCGCCCACCTCGCCGCGCCGCCTCCGGTGCCGCCGCCAGCCGCCGCGGCGCAATCGCCGCCGGATGGTGCGGTGGAATCGCCGCCGACGGAGGCTGCTGGTGCGGCCGGAGTCCACGGCGCGGGGCCCCTGGCCGCTGCCGCCGCGCCGGGTGAGCCCACCGCTCCCGGTGCGTCCGGCGCCGCGGGCAGCACGGTCCTGCTAGCCAAGCCGCAGACGTTCATGAACCGCAGCGGCTTTGCTGCCCGCTGCCTGACGGAGAGCCACGCCCTCGACGTGGCGCGGGTGCTGGTGGTCTACGACGAGCTCAACCTGCCGTTGGGGCGCATGCGCCTGCGCCGCGACGGCAACCCGGCCGGGCACCGCGGCATGGAATCGATCATCGAAAACCTGCGCACCGACCAGGTGGCGCGCCTGCGCCTGGGCATCGCCCCCGCCGCCGGCTCGCCCGCCGGCGGCGACGCCCTGGTCGAGTGCGTCCTGTCGCCCTTCTCGCCGGCCGAGGAAGAGGCCTTTGCACCCCTGGTCGAGCGCGCCGCCGACGCCTGCGAAACCTGGCTGCGCGCCGGCATCGACACCGCCATGAACCGCTTCAACGGCGGCGGCTGATCGGGCGCGCCGCGGCCTGGCCGCGTGCCGCGGCGGCGACCGAGAACGCGGCCGCCAGCGGAGGTGCCGCCGGCGGCCACACGGCCGTCAATCGCCGCAACCGAAGGGGTGTGGGGGGCAGCATCCGCCGCAACAATTGATGGCGCAGCAGGTGTACTGCTTGGCGCACAGGGTGATGCAGGCCGGGCGATTGGGATCTCCCTCCGGCGGACAAGCCGCATCGCATTGAGCTTGGATCGTGTCGCAGCCGCAATCGTTACCGCTGCAAGCCCTTACCTTTTGTGGGTTTGCCAATGTCGCCATCAGAACCAGCCCTAGCATCGCCACCATCGCAAAAAGCTTTTTCGCCATTACGGCCTCCTTGTTATGATAGTTGTCGCTGCTCCAATTCGGCGTTGTCAACTGCAATCATATTGCACCAGATGCCTCGAATTCAACTCCTCACGCTGCTTCCGAAGGAAGCGTTCTGACAAGGGACGACCGGTTGTCCGGGCAGGAAGGTGTCAGCGGGAGGGGGAGGAGAGGGGGGAATCGAGCGATCCCCCCGTCCGGCAGCGGGATCTACTGGCAGTTGGCGTTGAGGGGCAGGTAGGCGCCGCTGTAGGCGCCGGCGCAGGTGAGGGTGGTGCCGACGGCAAACGTGGCGCCGCCCGCGACCTGGCTGGCGCCGGCGTTGACGCTGCCGCTCGACACCACGATGCCGTCGGCGGTGCCTGAGAAGGTCGACTGGTTGGCCGAGGTCGTCACGCCGGTGGCGGCGTTCTGAAGGCCGTAGCCGACCGACGCCGTGCCGTTGCCGAAGAACCCGGAGTTGGTGACCTGGATGGTCCCGCCGTCGTTGAACAGCCCCACCGCCGCCGTGGTGCCCGAGCCGGCGACCGCCGTGCCGGTCACCGTGTTGAGGGTGAGGGTGCCGCCGGACTCTACGGTCACGCCGTAGGTTCAAGTTCTTCAGCGAAGGATTACCGGAGCTCAGGACGCCGAACGTGCTCACCACCCCGCCGGGCACCAGGATGGTCGCCTGGTAGAGCGAAAAGGTATTGCTCAGATTGGAGACGCCGATCGCGTCGGTCGAGGTGTTCTGCACTGCCAGATTGCGCACTTCCGAATGCACCCCGGCAGGGACGTTGATCACTCCCAGGTTGCCGGAGCCCCGCGCGTGCGAGGAGGTGATGGTGGTGACGTCCTGACCCGAGCCCTCGATATCGACGTAGTCCTTCATCGTCAGGGACACCTAACCGACGTCGAAGATGCCGGGTTCGACCTTGATCAGCCAGGGGTTGGTGGCGCTATTGGTGGTGATGTTGCTGAGGGCGACCTGCAGCGCGGTGCCGTTGGCCGTGGGAGTGCTGCCCCCGACGACCAGCAGCGTGCGCACGAACGGCACCTGGGCGAGCGCGCCGGCGGCGAGGACAAGCCGCGCTCTTGGCAGCGGCGGCCGGTCCGTGTATAGTGCGGGGCTCGCTGCGGCCGGGCGGGGAGTCAGCTGCCCTGGCCGCTTCCGTTCCTCTCTGTTCCGCGCGAAGCGGAACTGAACCAGGCCATAGGGAGGTCCATCCCACATATGCGTACGTATGAGCTGGTCTTCGTCGTGGACCCACGGGTGTCCGACGAAGATGTGGTCACCATGACCCAGGAATACAAGCAGATGATCGTCACCGGCGGCTCGCAGGTGACCAAGGAAGAGAGCTGGGGGCGGCGCAAGCTGGCCTATCCGATCGCCAAGCTGAACGAGGGCAAGTACGTGCTGCTCGGTATCGACAGCGAGGGCGGCAAGAACGCGCTGCCGGCGGTCGAGCACCGCATGCGCCAGAACGACAAGATCCTGCGCTACCTGACGGTGCGCACGGACGAAGACCTCAAGCGTGCCGCCAGCCGGCATCCGGGTGGCACCGGCCGCGCCCCTGGCAGCGATGCCGGCGGCGACGGCGATCGCCACTCTCACTCGGGATCGGATGCATCCCATGCGGCCGGTGGGGCCGAGGAGGTCCATCGCCATGGCCCGTCCGCGTAAGGTCTTCTATCGCCGGCGCAAGGTCTGCAAGTTCTGCGCTGACAAGATCGACTACGTCGATTTCAAGGACGTCAAGCTCCTGCAGCAGTTCATTCCCGAGCGCTCCAAGATCCTGCCGCGGCGGATCTCGGGCACCTGTGCACGTCACCAGCGCCTCCTGCAGCAGGCGATCAAGCGGGCGCGCCACCTGGCGCTGATCCCGTTCACCACGGATTGAGAGGGGGGCTCTCGTGAAAGTGATTCTACTCAGCGACCAGCGCCACCTCGGCAAGCGTGGCGAGCAGGTGGACGTGAAGCCGGGCCACGGCCGTAACTACCTGTTGCCTCAAGGATTGGCGCTGGAGGCGACGACCGCCAACATCGCCTACTTCGAGCAGCAGCGCAGCAAGATCGACGCCCACCACGCCCAGGAGCGCGCTGCCGCCGAAGCGATTGCGGCGCGCATGGCCGGTCTCCACCTGGAGATCCCCAAGCGGGTCGGCGAAACCGACACCCTGTACGGTTCGGTGACCGCTGCCGACCTGGCCAGCCTGCTGGAAGGCAAGGGGTTCGAAGTGGACCGCCGGCGCATCGACCTGGAAGGCGGCATCAAGAGCCTCGGCGAACACAAGGTGCGCATCGAGCTGCACCCCGAAGTCGTCGCCGAGGTGACCGTCACGGTGGTGCGGGAAGAGTGATCGGGTGAGCGAACCCGGCGCCGCCCAGCCGCCGCGTCGCTCGCCGACGATCGACGATTTCCTGATCGAGCCCACTCGCGACCTGGGTGATTGGTACTGGCTGTGGAAGGGGGACCATGCGTTCCCCATCCGCAGCCACCGCGGTCTTTTCGGACGGCTCCTGGTCGTCTGGAAGCGGCTGCTGCGGCCGCTTGCCAAGGTGCCGCAGAACGACCTGTGGGAACGCCAGCGCATCTTCAACATCATCCTGCTCGATCACCTGCGCGACGCGGCCGCCGTGCGTCGCCAGGACGACAGGCGCATCGCTTACCTGGAAGCCCTGGGGTCCGAGGGCATCGAAGAGCTCATGCGCCACAACGACGCCCTGTTTGCGCGCGTCGATCAAAAGCTCGACCGCTATCGGCGTGAGGTCCGCGACCTGCTCGCCGGCTTGGGCGCCGCCCTGGCGCACGTCGAAGCCGCGGGCGCCACGGCGGCGGGGGCTCCGGCGGATGCGCCGCCGGCGGCGGCCGCCGAATCCGTGGCCGAGCTGACGCGGGCGCGCGACGACCTGGCTTATTTCGAGCTGGAGCGCCGCTATCGCGGCACCGAAGAGGAGATCCGCGAACGGATCTCCCGTTATCTGCCCTACCTGCAGGGCGGCGGGCCGGTTCTCGACCTGGGCTGCGGCCGCGGCGAAGCGCTCGCCCTGCTGCGCGACCATGGCATCGCGGCGCGCGGCGTGGACGGCAGCGCCCGCATGGTGGCGACCTGCCGCGAGCGCGGTCTGGACGCCGCCCATGGCGACCTGTTCGACGCCCTGGCCGCGGCCGACCCCGGCAGCCTGGGCGCCGTGCTGTCGTTCCACGTCATCGAGCACCTGCCGGTCGCCTCGCTCGACCGCCTGGTGCGCCTGGCGTGGCGGGCGCTGCGTCCCGGCGGCGTGCTGATCCTGGAAACGCCCAGCCCGCTGTCGCTGGTGGTGGCGGCGCGCAACTTCTGGCTCGATCCCACCCACGTGCGGCCGGTGCACCCCGAAAGCCTGGGCCTGATCTACGAGCTGGCCGGCTTCGATCCCGTCGAGCGCCTGGATCTGCGTCCCTTTCCGCCGGCCGAGCGCCTGCCTGAGATCGACCTCGCCCGCCTGCCGGTCGAGCAGCGCCCGCTTGCCGACGGCATCAACCGTCTGCGCGATCACCTCGACGACCTGCTCTACGGCTGCCAGGACTTCGGGCTGGTGGGCGTGCGCCCGCCCGCGGCAGCGCCGCAAACGACGACGCCGGCCCCGCCGCCACCGCCGGCGCCGGCGGGCGAAGCCTGAGGCGATGCGGTCGGCGGCCGCCGAGCGCTGGGTGCTGGCGCTCAGCCTGGCCGGCGGCGTGTTGCTGGCGTTCGTGACGCCGCCGTTCCAGGTGCCCGACGAACCGGCGCACCTGCTGCACGTCTACCAGGTGGCGACCGCCGCGGCGACGGAGCGCGGCCCCGGCGGCGCCGCCGGCATCCGCGTGCCGGCCAGCCTGATGCGGCTTGCCGACCAGTGGATGCGCGACCTGCCTTTCCAGCGCGACCATCGGCAGCAACCGGGTCTGTGGACGGCCAGCTGGCGCCAGCCGCTGGCGCCGGCGGATACGGTCTGGGTGCCGGCGGGACGGCTCAGCCCCTACACGGCGGTGCCGTACCTCGGCGCCGCCGCCGCCGTCGCCCTGGGCCGGCTGGCGGCCGCGGGGCCGCTCGCCCTGCTCTACCTGGCGCGGCTCGGCAACCTGGCGGTCGCGGTGGCGCTGTCGTGGGCGGCGGTGCGGCTGGCGCCCGTGCAGCGCTGGCTGATCGCCCTGACCGCGCTCACCCCCATGGCGATGTTCCAGCGCAGCTCGGCGTCGGCCGATGCCTTCACCAACGCCGCGGCGCTGCTCGTCGTCAGCCTGGTGCTGCGGCTGGCGCTGCCGGCGCCGGCGGAGCACTGCGGTGGCGAGGACCGGGCAGGAGCGGCACCGGCACCGGCGGACGTGACGGGGGGTGGCCTGCCGAGTGCTGGCGCGCCGCGCGCCGCCGCGGACGCGGCGGCGCGGGCGGTGCGGCGGCCCGGGCTGCTGGTCGGCTGGCTGCTGGCCGGCGCCTTTCTCCTGGCCGCGGCCAAGGCGGTCTATTTTCTGCTGGCGTCGCTGGTCGTCCTGGTGCCCGCCGCGCGGCTGGGCTCGCGGCGCCGGGCGGCGATGCTGTGGGGCGGCGGCGCGGCGGCCATCGGCGCCGGCGCGGCGGTCTCGTGGTGGGTGGCGCACTTCTACTTCACGCAGGGGTTTCTGCGCTCCGGGGTGCAGCCGCTCGCGCAGCTGCACGGCGTGGTTGCGGCACCGGCACGCTTTGGCGCGCTGGTGCTGGCCGACTACCTGCGGCATGCGCCGCGCTACGGCGCCGAGCTGGTGGGCAACTTCGGCTGGCTGGACGCGCCCCTGCCGCTGGCGGCGATGGTGGCGTGGGCCGCCGTCCTGCTGATGGTGGCGGCGACCGACGGCGACCGGCAGGTGGTATTCGCCGGCTGGCAGCGCCTGTGGACGGCGGCGGTGGCCGGCGCGACGCTGCTGCTGCTCAGCCTGTCGCAGTACCTGTCGTGGACCCCGTTGGGCGCCGATCGCATCGACGGCCTGCAGGGCAGGTACTTCCTGCCGCTGCTGCCGGCCGGAGCGCTGCTGCTGTACAACCGGCGCCTCGCCGGGCGCTGGCCGTGCGGCGCCGGTGCGGGTCTGCGTCTGGGGGTCTGGAGCGCCTGTTTTCTTGTGCTTACCCTCGCCACCCTCTGGTTCCGCTACCATGGCGGTGTCGCGGCAGCCGCCGGCGGCACGGTGCCTTGACCGTCGGGGGGACCGCGACTAACGATTTCAGCAACCAGGGCCGCCCCTGCGCGGCCCGCGGAGTGAGAGCGTCGACATGATCAACCTGCGCAACGTCGAGAAGTCCTATCCCATGGCGCACGGCGGCGCCACCTACGTCCTGCGCCGCATCAACATGGAGGTGCGGGAGGGCGAATTCGTCACCGTCATGGGGCCCTCGGGTTCCGGCAAGACGACGCTGCTGTCGATCCTCGGCATGCTCGATGCCGCCTGGGCCGGCGAATTCGAGCTGCTTGGCCAGCGCATCCACCTGCTCAAGCAGAAGCAGCGCGCGCAGCTGGCCAAGCAGCACATCGGCTTCGTGTTCCAGGCCTACCACCTGCTCGACAGCCTGACGGTGGCGGAGAACCTCGACCTGCCGCTGTCCTACAAGGACATCAAGAAAGCCGACCGCCAGGCGCTGGTCGCCGATACCCTGGACCGCTTTCAGATCGTCGGCAAGAAGGATCTCTTTCCGTCGCAGCTGTCCGGCGGCCAGCAGCAGCTGGTCGGCGTCGCCAGGGCGGTGATCGGCGCCCCCAAGCTGCTGCTCGCCGACGAACCCACCGGCAACCTGCACACCTCGCAAGCCGAAGAGATCATGCAGCTGTTCAAGAAGCTCAACGACCAGGGCACCACCATCATTCAGGTCACCCACTCCGAGAAAAACGCCAGCTACGGCAACCGCATCATCCGCCTGCTCGACGGCTGGATCGTGGACTGAAAGACCAGCGGCCTGTCCCAGACGGCGACGGCGGCATCGCTGGTACACTTCCGGGCGCCTCGCAACGTCGCTGCCCCAGGAGATCGTCGCCATGAAAGGTTTTCTTGCGGTTCTGGTCTGCCTTGCCTGCCTGCTCTGCCTGATGCCGCCGCCGGCCCATGCCGCTGACGAGGCGGCCCGTCTGCACGCGCTGTTCGATCGCGAGTGGGAGGCGCGGCTGCGCCACGAGCCGCTGCTCGCCACCTCCGTCGGCAGGCATGAATATGACGCTTTGCTGCCTGACGAATCGTACGACCAGCTGCAGAAGCGCCGCGACGAAAGCAAGCAGATGCTGGCCGAGCTGGCGGCCATCGATCGCTCCCAGCTGTCCGCCGACGACCAGGTGAATGCCGACATGTGGCGCTTCCAGCTGGAAGACCGCATCGCTCAGTTCGACTTCGGCACCTACCAGATGCCGTTCAACGCCGACTCGGGTTTCCATTCCGGCTTTGCGCGGCTGGGCGAAGAGATGCCGTTCGCCACGGTCAAGGACTACGACAACTACCTGCAGCGCCTGCGCGCCTGGCCGCGCCTGGTCGGTCAGGAGATCGAGCTGATGCGCATGGGAATCCGCCGCGGCTTCACCGTGCCGCGCGAAACCCTGACCGGCTACGATCACACGATCACCGCGCTGATCGTCGACGACCCGACGCAGAGCGTCTTTTACAAGCCGTTCGAGAAGTTCCCGCAGACTCTGGGCGAAGCCGACCGCGAGCGCTTGCGCGGGCAGGCGCGCAGCGTCATCCGGGACAGCGTAACCGCCGCCTACAGGACGTTCCTGGATTTCTATCAGCACGAATACCTGCCGCACGCGCGCGCCACCCTGGGCGCCTATGCGCTGCCCGACGGCCGCGCCTTTTACGCTCAGCAGATCCGCCACTTCACGACGCTCACCTTGTCGCCCGAGGAGATCCACAAGATCGGCCTGGCGGAGGTCGAGCGGATCACGGCGGAAATGCAGGCGGTGATCCGGCAGGTGGGTTTCAAGGGCGACATGGCGGCATTCATCCAGTTCCTGCGCACCGATCCCCGCTTCTATCCGAAGACCGGCGATGAGCTGCTCAAGGACGCCGCCTGGATCGCCAAGCGCATCGACGGCAAGCTCCCGGCGTTTTTCAAAACCCTGCCGCGCCTGCCCTACACGGTGGTGCCGGTGCCCGAGCACCTGGCGCCCAAGTACACCGCGGGGCGCTACGTCGAGGCGCCTGCCGGCGGCACGCAGCCGGGCATCTATTGGGTCAACGTTTACAAACCTGAAACGCGCGCCTTGTACAACCTGGAGGCGCTGACTCTGCACGAGGCGGTGCCCGGGCATCACCTGCAGATTGCCCGCAGCCAGGAGCTGGCCAACCTGCCTCCCTTCCGCCGCTACTCCTACATCTCCTCCTTCGGCGAGGGTTGGGGGCTGTACTCGGAGTGGTTGGGATTGGAGATGGGTTTTTACACCGATCCCTACAGCAATTTCGGCCGCCTGACCTACGAGATGTGGCGCGCCTGCCGCCTGGTGGTCGATACCGGCATCCACGCCATGGGCTGGACGCGCCAGCAATCGGTCGACTATCTGGCCTCGCATACGGCGCTGCCGCTCAACGAGGTCCAGACCGAAACCGACCGCTATATCTCGTGGCCCGCCCAGGCCCTGTCCTACAAGCTGGGCGAGCTGCGCATCAAGGCGCTGCGGCACAAGGCCGAGCAGGCGTTGGGCGGCGGCTTCGACGTCCGCGAATTCCACGACGTCGTGCTGGGCAGCGGCTCGGTGCCGCTCGCCGTGCTGGAACAGAACGTCGATCGCTACATCGCCCAGCGCCGGGCGGGCGGCAGCGGCGGCATCGCGGGCGCGGGCGACGCGACGGCCCAGTAACGATCAAAACCGGCAGGCAGTCGCCCCTCGTTCAGGAGTCGGTTGCTCCATCCACGCGTCGCGGCGGCACTCGGGCCGCCGCGACACGTTGCCTGGCGACGGGTCTTACGGGCAGGGGATCGCGCTGGTGTCGGCGGTGGTCGCCGTCAGCACGCCGTCGGTGTTGCCGTAGAAATAGGCGTCGCCGGTCGTGGTGTCCAGCACGTTGAGCGACCATCCCTGGTTGGTCAGGCCGCCGATGAACACCCACCAGAAGTTGTTCACGCCGCAGGCGTTGAGGACCTTGACGCCCATCTCGAAGTTGCTGGCGTCGGTGAAGTAGTAGAAGCCCGACTCGTCGCTTTCGGCGCGGGTGGCGCCGAACAGCAGCACCTGGCCGGCGCCGGCGCCGGTCGCCGTGTTGTCATAGGCGACGGTAACCTGGAAGCGCGCGCTGTCCAGGCACAGAGTGTTGGTGTTGCGGGTGCAGGTCGTCGCCGCCGGACAGGTCTGGCCAAAGCCGAACTCGCTGTAGCCGGTATTTTCCGGCGTGCCGCCGGCCGGCAGGGTACGCACGTCCTCGATGGCGGTGCCCTTGAGCAGGACCAGCGACAGGTAATAGCAGCCGGTGGAAGCCGGGGTGAAGGGGAGGTTGCCGCTGTCGAAGTTGGCGATCTCGCTCTGCGCCGCAATGGTGCCGACGCTGATGCTGGCCAGGACCGTGCCGGTAAAGCTGCCGCTCGGAACGGTGGTGGTGGCCACCAGGTCCACGCTCAAGCCGGTGACGGCGGTGGTGTTTTCATTGATGAGGGCGCCCGCGCGCAGGACCGCCTGGCCGTTTTGCACCGTGGCGCTCACCGGGCCGCCGATGAAGAGGCCGGTGGTGGCGTCACGCGGCTGGCTGATCGCCAGCGCCTGACCGATCGCCGGCGCCTGGGCGGCGGCGTCCATTGCCGGGCGGAAGGGGACCAACGCCAGGCTCGGATCGGCCGGCATGGTGCCGCTGCTCTTGGAAAAAGCGGTGATCGACGGGGCGGACGCGGCGTCGGCGGCTGCTGCCGCTTGCGCCGCGGGCACCGACAGGGCCAGTGCCATCAGGGTGACGGCCAGCACCGCGACTGGCAGGCGCAGGCGATTGCGTGACACGTTGCGGGGAGATGAAAGGAAGTTCGCTCGCGGGTAGGACATGGCAGTTTCTCCTCCAAATCGTTGGGGGTCCGTCGGCTCATAGAATTGTGGGCATTCGGACATGCTGCCGAAACGAGCGCGACCATCGCGCGCCGGCAGGCAGCACTTTGGAGCAACTGCAAAACTCAAACCAGCGACTGCGGGAGCGAATCGGGCGGTCAGTTGCCTTCGCCGCCGGGCGGCGGATTGGGGGGAACCGCCGGCGGCTTGGAGCCGGTCGCAGGAGGGGCGCCGGGTTGCGGCATCTTCTCGCCCTCCTTGGGGATGTAGAAGGGCCGCTGCTGGTACCACGGCAGGGTGGTGATGGTCGACCAGCGGGCGCTGTATTCGCGCGCCGGCTCGGTGCCGGCGACGAATGCCTCTTTGATCACCTTGGCGCTGCCCGCGCCGGCGAGCAGGCCGGTGTAATACTCGATGTCGCGAAACTCGACGTTGGGCGGCACCGCGAACGTCTCGCCCTTCTGGATCCAGCCGTTCTTCAGGCCGGCCTCGACGATGCCGCGCCACATGGGCAGCGCCGCGACCGCGCCGCTCATTCCCTGGCCCAGCGACCGCTTGAGGTCGTAGCCGATCCAGGTGAGGATGGTGTAGCGCGGTGTGAAGCCGACGAACCAGGCGTCGGTGAAGTCGTCGGTGGTGCCGGTCTTGCCCGCGATGTCGAGCGGCAGGTCGTTGATGGCGAAGGCGGTGCCGCGATCGATGACGCCTTCCATCATGTGGGTCAGCACATAGGCGACCGCCGGATCGGTCGTAGTGTAGGCGGTGGGGAAGTGCTGCTCCAGCACCTGGCCGTCGTGCGACGAGATGCGCTCGATCATGTAGGGCTCGATGTGCGTCCCCTGGTTGGCGATCGCGGCGTACGAGGCGGCCAGCTCCAGCGGCACCAGGTCCGCCGAGCCCAGGGCGATGCTCGGCCAGGTGGGCAGCGGCGTGCGGATGCCGCAGCGATGCGCGAACGACACCACCTTGCCGCCGCCGACAAGGTCGAGCAGCTTGACCGCCGGCACGTTGATCGACTGTTCCAGCGCCCGCCGCAGGGTCACGATGCCGTAATGCTTGTGGTAATAGTTTTCGGGCCGGTAGCTCATCTTGCCGTCGGCGCCGATGAACGACGTCGGCGCGTCCAGCAGCGTGTCGGCCGCCGTCCAACCCTGCTCCAGCGCGGCGCCGTAGACAAATGGCTTGAACGCCGAGCCGACCTGGCGGCGCGCCTGGGTGATGCGGTTGAACTTGTTGCGCGCGAAATCCCAGCCGCCCACCATGGCGCGGATGGCGCCGGTGCGCGATTCGATCACCAGCCCCGCCGCCTCCATGCGCGGCTCCTGCTCGAGCATCAGCTGCAGCGGACCGGAGCCGGCGGCCGCTGCCGCTGCGTCCGCGCCGCCCGCGGCGTCGGCGGCCTTCTTGCCGCCCTTGGGCGGTTTCACCTCCGGCGCCTGAAAGCGGAACCAGGCGACGGTGCCGCGCTTGAGCAGGTCGCTGGGGTGGGCGTGGCCGGTCCACGCCATCCCCTTGGCGTCGAGGGCGAAGACCTGGCGGCCGATGCGTACCTGGGCGCTGGCGCGGTCGGCGGCCAGGACGATGCCGTGATACCAGCGGCCGGCGATCGGCTGGCCCTGATTGAACGCCGCCGGCAGGTTCTGCTGCTCGATGGCCGCTTCGTCCAGCTGCGCGATCGGACCGCCCCAGCCGCGGCGGTGATCGATGTGCAGCAGGCCGGTGCGGACGGACTCTTCGGCGGCGCGCTGGATGCGCGGATCGAGCGAGGTCTGCACCAGCAGACCCCCTTCGTACAGCATGGTGGCGCCGTAGGTGGCTTCCAGGTACTTGCGCACCTCTTCGGCAAAATACGGCGCAAAGCTCTCTTCGGGCTGCTGCGACGCCACCAGCAGCGGCTGCGCCACCGCTTTTTGATACGCATCCTGGTCGATGTAGCGGTTTTCCAGCATGCGCCGCAGCACGCGGTTGCGCTGGCGCAGCACCATGTCCGGCTCGTGGTAGGGGCTGTAGCGGCTGGGCGCCGGGATGATGCCGATGAGCGTTGCCGCCTCGGCCAGGTTGAGCGCCTTGGCCGGCTTGCCGAAGTAGTAGCGGGACGCCGCCTCGATGCCGTAGTTGCCATGGCCGAGGTTGACCAGGTTCAGATAGAGGGTGATGATCTGCTGCTTGCTGAAATTCTTTTCCAGCTCGACCGCCACCAGCGACTCCTCGATCTTGCGCCGCCACTTGCGCTCGCGCGTCAGGAAGAGGCTGCGGGCCAGCTGCATCGAGATCGTCGAGCCGCCTTCCTTCATGCGCCCGGCGCGCAGGTCGTCGAGCGCCGCCCGCGCGATGCCCAAGGCGTCGATGCCGCCATGCTGAAAGAAGTTGCTGTCTTCGGAGGCCAGCAGCGCCCGCTCCAGGAGCGGCGGAATCTCGCCCTCCTTGAGCATCATGCGCCGCTCGCGCGCAAAGCTCGAAAACACGCTGCCGTCGACGGCAAACAGCTGGGTCACCAGGCTGGGGGTGAACGAGGCCAGCGCCTCCACCCGCGGCACGTGGATGAGCGCCGCGACGCTCACGCCGACGCCGGTGCCCAGCCCCAGCGCCAGGATCAGCGGCAGCGCCCACCGCCGGAAAGGCCGGCGGCCCCGCCGCCGGTCGCGAGGCACCGGGCGGGAAGCGAAGGTGGGTCCCTCTTGGCTGCGGGTCCCGGAGTCTGCCACGCCGTTCATTATAGGTGCAGACCGGTCCGCCGGCCGCCGCAATGCAGGCTCCCGGCTCCTGCCGTTTGCCGTGCCGACGGGTGCGACGCATGGGCACGGCTTGCCGCTGCCGGGTGGCGGTGATAGAAACGGTACCCCGTGGGCGAGCCTGCAGGTACTCCTAACGCGCCGTTCAACCCGCCGCACGCCATCCAGGTGCCGCGGGATGGTCCCGGATGCAGCAAGCCGATGGTGGTGGGCTGTGCCGGGCTGCTGCTCGTCGGCGCCTTCGCCCTGCTGATCAGCCTGGCGCCCAGCTTCATCCGCTGGTCGTTCCAGAAGATGGAGGAGTCGCTGTCGGCGCGCCTGCCGGCCGATCTGACGCCGGCCGAACGCGACCGGCTGCACCGCGCCTTCCAGACCGCCGGGCACGCCGCTTCCAGCGGCCAGGGCGACTTCGACGGCATGCGGCGGTTCCAGCAGCAGATGCTGTCGCTCGAAGGCAGCCAGCGGCAGCTCAGCCACCTGGAGGTGCAGCAGCTCACCCGCGCATTGGAAAGCCTCAGCCGCCGGCCGGCCGCGTCGCCACCAATCCCCGGCGCGCCGGGCGCGCCGGGTGCGCCGGCCGTGCCACAGGCGCCGTCATCTGGCGCGCCGCCGCCTCCCGCGCCGCCGGCGCCGGCCCATGCGCAGGGTCCGGCAGGCACGCAAACCGTGCGTTTCCAACCCCAGGCGCCGCACTGGCTCCGGCCGGCGGCGGTCCAATACGCCGCGGCGCCGGCCTGAGTCGGACGCCGCCGGAACAAACCGCGGCGGCGGCGGGTTTTAGCACTGGCATGGGTGACTTCAAGATCGTCTCCAATTTCGAGCCGCAGGGCGACCAGCCGACGGCGATCGACGAGCTGGTGCGGGGCATCCAGCGCGGCGACAAGGAGCAGGTGCTGCTGGGCGTCACCGGCTCGGGCAAGACCTTCACCATCGCCAAGATGATCGAAGCGGTCAACCGGCCGACGCTGGTGCTGTCGCACAACAAGATCCTGGCGGCGCAGCTCTTCCAGGAGTTCCGCAGCTTCTTTCCGGAAAACGCCGTCGAGTATTTCGTCTCGTACTACGACTACTACCAGCCGGAGGCGTACGTGCCGCAGACCGACACGTACATCGAGAAGGAAACCACCATCAACGAAGAGATCGACCGCCTGCGGCTGCGCGCCACCAAGGCGCTGTTCGAGCGCCGGGACGTGCTGATCGTCGCCTCGGTCTCGTGCATCTACGGCCTGGGCTCGCCCGAATCCTTCTTCGGCATGCTGCAGTTCTTCGAGCGCGGCGCGACCGAAGGGCTCGACCGGGTGCTCAAGCGCCTGGTCGAGATGCAGTACCAGCGCACCCAGCTCGACCTCTACCACGGTGCCTTCCGCGTGCGCGGCGACGTGCTGGAGATCCTCCCCGCCTACGAGGAGCAGGGCATCCGCGTCGAATACTTCGGCGACGAGATCGAGCGCATCACCCGTTTCGACGTGCTGCGCGGCGACACCCTGGCCGACGTGGACCGGCTGGCGCTCTATCCCAAGACCCACTACGTGACGCCGAAGGAGCGCCTGGAGCGGGCCGTTGAAACCATCCAGGTCGAGCTGCAGGAGCGCCTGGCGGAGCTGGAAGCGGAAGGCAAGCTCCTGGAGCGCCAGCGGCTGGAGCAGCGCACCCGCTTCGACCTGGAGATGCTGCGCGAGATCGGCTACTGCCACGGCATCGAGAACTACTCGCGGCACCTGTCCGGGCGGCAGGCCGGCGAGCCGCCGCCGACGCTGTTCGACTACTTCCCCGACGATTTCCTGCTGGTGGCCGACGAAAGCCACCAGACCGTGCCGCAGGTGCGCGGCATGTACCACGGCGACCGCTCGCGCAAGCAGACGCTGGTCGATTTCGGCTTCCGGCTGCCTTCGGCGCTGGACAACCGGCCGCTCAATTTCGCCGAGTTCGACGCCCGCATCGGCCAGCGCGTCTACGTCTCGGCGACGCCTGCGCCCTGGGAACTGGAGCGCACCGGCGGCGTGGTGGTCGAACAGCTCATCCGTCCGACCGGCCTGCTCGATCCGGTGATCGAGATCCGCCCCGCCCAGGGGCAGGTGGACGACCTGGTGGGTGAGGTGCGGGCGGCGACGGCACGCCACGAACGGGTGCTGGTGACCACCCTGACCAAGCGCATGGCCGAGGAGCTGACGCAGTACCTGGCGGAGCTCGGCGTCAAGGTGCGCTACCTGCACAGCGACGTCGAAACCCTGGAGCGGGTGGAGATCATCACCGCGCTGCGGCGCGGCGAATTTGACGTGCTGGTCGGCATCAACCTGCTGCGCGAAGGGCTCGACCTGCCCGAGGTGTCGCTGGTGGCGATCCTCGACGCCGACAAGGAGGGCTTCCTGCGCAGCGGCACCTCGCTCATCCAGACCGCCGGCCGCGCCGCGCGCAACCTGAACGGCAGAGTGCTGTTCTACGCCGACCGGCAGACCGATTCGATGCGCCGCGCCATCGACGAAACCGAGCGCCGGCGCGCCAAGCAGGAGCGCTACAACACCGAGATGGGCATCGAGCCGCGCACCGTGCTCAAGGACATCCACAGCCCGCTGCTGGCGATGAGCAACCTCGACTACTACACGCCCGGACCCACCCGCCTGTCGGAGGTGGCAGAAGGGCTGGACCTGCCGCTCGCCGAGCGCATCGCCAAGCTCGAAAAGGAGATGCGCGGGGCGGCCAAGCGGCTGGAATTCGAAGAGGCGGCGGCGCTGCGCGACCGCCTGCGGGAGCTGCGCGAGATCCAGATCTACGCCGGGACGTAGGGCTCACCCTCCGATCACCATCAGAGCACCGGCTTTTCCCCACCCCATCCGCCGCCGGCCCAGCCGCATGCAACCGCAGGACACTCTCGCCACCCGCATCAAGGAGCTGCCCGACCGGCCCGGCATCTATATCTTCAAGGACGCCGCCGGCAAGGTCCTCTACGTCGGCAAGGCCAAGTCGCTGCGCAAGCGCGCCTCGTCGTACCTGGTGCGCGACCACGAGCCGCGGCTGGCGGCGATGATGGCCGAGGCGGCCGACCTGGAATTCGTGGTCACCGACTCGGAGCCCGAGGCGCTGCTGCTCGAAAACAACTGGATCAAGCGCCGCCGGCCGCGCTACAACATCCTGCTGCGCGACGACAAGACCTATCCCTATCTCAAGCTGACGGTGCAGGAGGCGTGGCCGCGCATCGCCTTCACCCGCCGCATCCGCGACGACGGCGCCGAGTATTTCGGCCCCTTCCTGCCCGGCGGCCTGGCGCGCAAGGCGATCAAGCTGGTGCAGAAACTGTTCAGGGTGCGCGTCTGCCACATCGAGGTCGACGGCTCGCTGGCGCGCCCCTGCCTGTATTACGACATGCACCGCTGCCTGGGGCCCTGCGTCGCGGCGCTCACCACCGCGGACCACTATGCGCAAGCCGTGGTGCAGGCGCGGCTCTTCCTGGCCGGGCGCAACGACGTGCTGCTGCGCAGCCTCAAACGTGAGATGTGGGAGGCCGCCGAAGCGACCGACTACGAGCGCGCCGCGCGGCTGCGCGACTCCCTGGCCGAGATCGAAGCGATCGGCGAACGGCGCAAGCTGTCCTCCGTGGACGGCGAGGACGTCGACGTCTACGGCGTCCAGGTGGCCGGCGGCAACGCCGCGGTGGTCGTCCTGGTGATGCGCGGCGGCCAGGTGCTCGATCGCCGCGAGCTGTTCTGGGAAGGGGTGGGGGACATCTCGGCCGAGCTGCTGCTGTCGCAGGTGGTGCCCCAGATCTACGACCGCACCACGTTCATCCCCAAGGAGATCCACCTGCCGGCGCCGATCGAAGGCGAAGAGGCGCTGCTGACCTGGCTGTCCGAGCGCAAGGGCGCCAAGGTCTACCTGCGCATGCCGTCGCGCGGCGCCAAGGCCGAGCGCGTGACGCTGGCGCGCCACAACGCCCAGATGGCCCACCGGCGGCGCTTCCGCGGCGAGCAGACGCCGCCGGGGGCGGCGGCGCTGGAGCGTCACCTGGCGATGCTGGAGCCCCCGCGGCGCATCGAAGGCTTCGACATCTCGCACTTCCAGGGCGGCGAAACCGTCGCCTCGATGGTGGTCTGGGAAGAAGGCAGGATGCGCAAGTCCGACTACCGCAGCTTCAACATCCGCGGCCTCGATCAGCCGGACGACTTCGTTTCGATGCGCCAGGCGGTCGAGCGCCGCTACCGCCGCCAGCTCGAAGAGGTGGGGGAGATGCCCGACCTGATCCTGATCGACGGCGGCCGCGGACAGCTCAACGCCGCGCTGGCCGCGCTCAGCGAGCTGGGGGTGGAGGAGACGCCGATCGTGGCGCTGGCCAAGCGCGAAGAGGAGCTCTACGTGCCGGCCAGCCCCGAGCCGCTCAAGCTGCCGCGGCAGGACCCGGGCTTGCAGCTGCTGCAGCAGATCCGCGACGAAGCGCACCGCTTCGCCGTGTCGCGCCACCGGCGGCGGCGGTCGGCGCGCACGCTGCACAGCCGCCTGGACGAGCTGGCCGGGATCGGCCCGCGGCGCCGCCGGCTGCTGCTGACCCGCCTGGGCAGCCTGGAAAAAGTCCGCCAGGCCACGGTCGAAGAGCTGGCCCAGGTCCTGGGCCCGACCGTGGGCCGCCGCACCTTCGCCCAGCTGCATGCCGCCCCAGCCGGCCAGGCAGCGGCGACCGATGCGGCGATGCCGGCCGACGCGCCCGCGGTGGCCGAGCCGGTCGACGCCGCCCAGGTCGCTGAATCGGCTGGCCCGGCAGCCACACCGCGGCTACCGGGTTAGCAGGTGCCGCCCGCCGCTAGAGCGCGCGACAGGTGCAGGTATCGGTGCCCGACGTGCAGAAGTTGGGCAGGGCAAAGCAGCGCGGCGTCAGCCGCAGGCGGTGGAGCACAGGCCGCAGAAGGTGTAGCGGCCCGACCCGACGGCGGCGGCGGCCGCACGGGCTTCGCGGGTGTCGAGGGCGCGGACGGTTTCCTTGTGCAGGTGGAGCGTCACTGGCTGCTTTTTCATGGAGTCTCCCTTGGGCCGCACGCAGCCGGCCGATTGGAACGCACGCGCGACAAGCGCGCGGCGCATGCAGAGGCTACCGTATCGGACCGCCTCCCTGCGGCGCAAAGCCAGCAGGGGGTATGGTGGCGACGCGGCGGTGGGTGGCGCTACTCCTGGCGCAGCGTGTCGAGCGGGTCGGCGCGCAGCGCCCGGCGCGCCGGCAGCAGGCTTGCCAGCAGGGCCACGCTGCCCAGGAACAGCGAAATGAGGCCGAAGTTGGCGGGGTCGGTGGGGCTCACCTGGTAGAGCAGCTCGCCCAGGATCGGCGCCAGCGCCCGCGCCACCACGATGCCGCAGGCCAGGCCGATCGCGGTCAGGCGCAGCGCCTGGCCGAGCACCAGCCGCATCACGTCGCGATCCTGGGCGCCCAGCGCAATGCGCACGCCGATCTCGCGCTGGCGCTGGCTCACCGCGTAGGACAGCACGCCGTAGATGCCGATCGCCGCGAGCAGCAGCGCCAGGGCGCCGGCGCCGGCGAACACGCCGCTGAACAGGCGCTGCGTCCACGCTCCGTCGAGCCGCAGGTTTTCCATGGTGACGGGGCGGTAGAGTGCCAGGCCGGGGTCGGCGGCGTGGACCTGGCGGCGGATCAGCGCCGTCAAGGTCGCCGGCGCGACGCGGCTGCGCACGATCAGACCGTTGCTGCGCTCGGCCTGGTAGGGGTAGGGCAGGTAGGCGCTGGGCCGCATCGGCGCCACCAGCTGCTCGTCGCCGCGGAAGTCGCCGACGACGCCGACGACGGTGATCCATTCGCCGTGGCCGGTTTGCGCCAGCTTGAAGCGGTGGCCCAGCGCCGCGCCGTTGGGCCAGAAGCTCCTGGCGAAGGTGTCGTTGACCACGGCGACGGGCAGGCCCGCCGCGACCTCGCCCTCGCTCAAGGCGCGGCCCGCCACCATCGGCGCCCCCAGCGCTGCGAAGTACTGCGCGGTGATGCCGGTGTAGTAGGCGGTCGGCGCGGGGCCCGGCGGCGCCGGCTGCCCATCGATCGCCACGTCGACGTCGTGACCGCCGTCGCCAAGCGGCACCAGGTTGGCGGCGGCGGCGCGCTCGACCCCGGGCAGCGCCGCGATGCGCCGCAGGACGTCGTCGATGCGGCGGGCCTTGGCGGTGTCGGAGTCGTAGGCCGGGCCGGCCAGGAACACGCGCGCGGTCAGGATGCGCGCCGGGTCGAAGCCGATGTCGGCCTGGCGCAGCTGCAGGAAGTTGCGGGCGGCAAGCGAGGTGCCGACCAGCAGCACCAGCGCCAGGGCGATCTCGACGACCACCAGGACGCTGCGCAGGCGGTGGCTCTCGCGGCCGGCGCTGGCGTTGCGGCTGCCGTCCTTGAGCAGCGCGTTCACGTCGCGGCGCAACGCGCCGGCAGCGGGCGCCAGTCCGAACAGCACGCCGGTCGCGACCGCCGCGGACAGCGTGAACAGCAACACCGGACCGTCCAGGGTGAAGTGCAGCCAGTAGGCCAGGTGCTGGCGCGGAATCGCGGCCACGATCAGGCGCATGCCCGCCTCGGCGACCGCGACGCCGAGCACGCCGCCGGCCAGTGCCAGCAGCAGGCTCTCGGTCAGCAGCTGGCGCAGGATGCGGCCGCTGCCGGCGCCGAAGGCGAAGCGCACCGCCATCTCGCGCTGGCGGCTGGTGGCGCGCGACAGCTGCAGGTTGGCGACGTTGGCGCAGGCGATCAGCAGCACGAACAGCACCGCCCCCAGGAGCGAGTTCAGGAACAGCTGGGTGCCCTCGAACAGCAGGTCGTCGCGCAGCGGCCGCTGTCTCACCTTCCAACCGGCGTGAGCGGCGGGGTGGGCCGCCGCCTGGCGGCGAGCGAAGGCGGCCAGCTCGGCGTTCAGCGCCGCGGCCGAGGTGCCGGGCCGCAGCCGTGCCAGCACCATCAGCCGGCGGTCGGTGCGCAGGCTGGCGTGGTAGCGGGGGGCCAGCGGCACCCACGCCATCGAGCGCGCGGGGAAGGCGAACTCCGGCGGCATGACTCCCACCACCGTATGCGGCGTGCCGTCGACCAGGATGGAGTGCCCGACGATGCCGCGGTCGCCGCGGAAGGCGCGGTGCCACACGCCGTCGCTCAGCAGGATGGTCGGTGCGGCCCCCGGCCGGTCGTCCTCGGGGCTGAAATCGCGGCCCAACGCCGGTGGCACTCCCAGCAGCGAAAACAGGCCGGCGGACACCGCCTGCGCGTCCAGGCGCTGCGGTTGGTCGACGCCGTTGAGGACCAGGCTCTGCCCGGTGGCGGCCGCCACGCTGGCGTTGCTGAGCCCCTGGTGCGCCAGGTCGTAGAAGTCGGGCCAGGCGAAGTCCTCGTAAGCCGGGCGGGCCGCGCGGCTGCGGTGCAGCACCACGATGCGATCGGGGTCGGCAAACGGGAGGGGGCGCAGCAGCACCGCCTCGACGACGCTGAACATCGCCGTGCTGGCGCCGATGCCCAGCGCCATGCAGGCGATGGCCACCGCCGCCATCGCCGGGGTCCGCCGGAACCCGCGCAGCGCCAACCGCACATCCTGCGCCAACGTCTCCATCGTCGCCTCCCTCGTGGCGCCACGTCGCCGCGCGGCCCTCCACCACCCCATGCGCTCCTTCCAGGCATGATACGGCAGCGCCCGCCGCGGGTTGCGCCGCGGCGCCGAGAGGCTAAGATGAGTGCGGGGGGAGGCGGCGATGAACAGCTCGAAGACGATCTGGGCGCTGCTGGCGGTGCTGACGCTGCCGGCGCTGCTGGACGTGGCGGTGCCGGCCGGCGCCGGTCAGCAGGTCACCGCTCCGGCGACCCCGCCGGCCCCGGCGGCTCCAGCGGGCGACAAAGGGGCGGCGGCGGCGCGGGTCGAGCCTGGCAGCACGGCGCCGGCCGCTGCCGTGTCGCTGCGCCTGGTGCCGTTGAGCGGCGCTGCGCTCGAATTGACCGCCGCCGACCTGGCGCGGATGCCCCGCCAGACCCTGAAGACCGCCGCGCCCGCCGGCGGCGCCGGCCATGCCGAAAGCGGCCAGCCCGCGGCGCTGGAAGGCGTGCCGCTGCGGGCGCTGCTCGATCGGCTGGGGGTGCCCGCGGGGCACGATCTGCACGGCGATGCCCTGCAGCTCTACGTCGTCGCCGAGGGAGCGGACGGCTATCGCGTCGTGCTCGCCGTCCCGGAGCTCGACGCAAGCTTCACGGACAGCGTCGTGCTGGTCGCCGACCGCAAGAACGGGCGCCCGCTCGATGCGGTAGAGGGGCCGTTGCGGCTCGTCGTGCCGACAGACAAACGCCCCGCCCGTTGGGTCCGCCAGCTGGTGCGCATCAGCGTGCGGCGGGCATCCTGAACTCTTGAACTGAGGATCGAAGGAGGGACTCGCAGATGAAAATCAGCGCCCGCAATCAACTGCCCGGCAAGGTCACCAGCGTGCAGCTGGGAGCCGTGATGGCCGAAGTCACCGTCGACATCGGCGGCGGCAACTCCCTGGTATCCGCCATCACCCGCGGCTCGGCCGAGTCGCTGGACCTGCGAGAAGGCGCCCCGGTGGTGGTCATCATCAAGGCCACCGAAGTCCTCATCGGCCGCGAGGACCAGTAGCCGATCCCTGCCGCCCACGCCGCCCATGCCGGCCGCGGGCGCGCGCGGCGGTTGTCCGCCGCCGCGCCGGCCGCGCCCCCCGCGACCGCCGCGCCGGCGATTCCGGCGCGGGCAATCCCTCCAGCAAGGCCAGCGTCTGCGCTTCCAGCTGCGGCAGGATCGCTCCCGCCGCCCCCTCCGTCGCCGCCGCGACCGCCGAGGCGACCGGCTTGCCGTGCAGCCTGCCCTCCAGGAACGCGGCGATCACGCCCGGATGGACGTAATACTTGCGGCAAATTGCCGGCCGATTGCCAAGCTGAGCGGCAACCCGCGCGATCGCCTCGTTGACCGCGTGGCGGGCGTCGCGCGGCCCGCCAGCCGCGTTGTCCGCGGCCTCGGCAGGATCGCCGCACATCGTCAGCAACGCCGCCAGCGCCAGCACCGTACCGCCCCAGGTGCGAAAATCCTTGGCCGTGAACTCTTCTCCGGTGGCTTCCCGCAGGTAGCCGTTGACGTCCGCCGAATCCACCCCCTGGCGTTCGCCGGCTTCGTCGACGTATTGAAACAGCTCGTGCCCCGGCAGCTCGCGGCAAGCCCGCACCACCCGCGCCACCCGGCGGTTGGAGATCGCCACGCTATGCTCCTTGCCGCTCTTGCCGCGGAACTGAAACCGCACCGTCGAGCCGCTCACCTCCACGTGCCGCGACCGCATCGTGGTCAGCCCGAACGAGCGGTTCTCGCGCGCGTACTCTTCGTTGCCCACCCGGATCAGCGTCGTTTCCAGCAACTTGACCACCAAGGCCAGCACCTTGTCGCGAGGCAACCCCGGCAGCCCCAGATCCCGCTCCAGCCGCGCCCGCAACCGCGGCAGCGCCTCACCGAAAGCCACCATGCGGCCAAACTTCGTTTCGTCCCGCACCGTCCGCCAATCCGCATGGTACCGATACTGCTTCCGGCCCCGCGCGTCGCGCCCCGTCGCCTGCAAATGCCCATTCGCCACAGGACAGATCCAAACGTCCTGCCAAGCCGGCGGGATCGCCAGCGCCTGAATCCGCCGCCGCTCCGCCCGGTCGTGCAGCGGCCCTCCAGCCGCATCCACATAGCGAAAACCCTCACCCTGGCGGCGGCGCCGGATCCCCGGCCGGGCGTCCGACACATACCGCAGTCCCGCCGCCTTGGCGCTGCTCACAGGATCGATCACCATGCCGCCCCGCCCTTGCACCCCGCGTGCCGCCCCCCGCGCAGATCGCGGCCGCGCCGTCAGGCGCGCTGCGATGGGCGCGACAGAACAGCCAGCCGGCCTGCCGGTGTGCTGGCGTAAACTGTCTGCCTTGCTGAGGGAGACAGGCTTGGAGGGACAGGACCGCCAGGTGGGGGCAGGTGTGCCGGCGCGCCGCAAGGTGCTCATGGTGCAGGGTTCGCTGCAACCGCCGGGCGGCGGCAACGGGGTGGCCGCCTGGATCCTGCAGGCTCTCAGGGGGCGCTGCGAGCTGACGGTGGTGATGGTGGGCGCGGTCGATCTGCAAGCGGTCAATCGCCATTTCGGCACCACGCTGGCCGCGGACGACTTTACCGTGGTCACCGTGCGGTCCCTGGTCTGGCGGCTGCTCGACCGGCTGCCGCTGCGGCTCGCCCTGCTCAGGGGGCTGCTCCTGACGCGCCACGCGCGCCGGCTGGCTCCCGCTTTCGATGCAGTGGTGGGGGCGGCGGGCGAGACCGATCTGGGCGTGCCGGCCGTGCAGTACGTGCACTTCCCCTGGTCCTATCTGCCGCGCCCACCGCAGGACCTGGTCCACACGTACCACGTCGCCTGGCTGATCCGCCTCTACACCTGGGGCTGCGCCGTGCTCACCGGGTTCTCCTTCGCCCGCATGCGCCGCAATCTCACCCTGGCCAACTCGCGGTTTACCGCCCGGCATTTCGCCGCACGCCACGGCGTCGCAGCGGAGATCCTGCATCCGCCCACCATCGGCAGCTTCCCCAAGGTCGCCTGGAGCGACCGGGCCGACTCGTTCATCTGCATCGGCCGCATCGCTCCCGAAAAGGAGCTGGAAAAGGTGATCGCCGTCCTCGCCGCGGTGCGGGAGCGCGGCCGGCCGGTCACCCTCACCCTGGCCGGCATCGCCGACGATCCTGCCTACCACGCGCTCATCCGCGGGCTGGTGGCAGCGAACGCCTCATGGATGCGGCTGTGCGAGGACCTGCCGCGCGCCGAGCTCTGCCGGCTGGTCGCCGAGCACCGCTACGGCATCCACGGCATGCAGCGCGAGCACTTCGGCATGGCGGTCGCCGAGATGGTGCGCGCCGGCTGCATCGTCTTCGTGCCGCGCGAAGGCGGGCCGGCGGAGATCGTTGGCGAGGAGGATCTGCTGCTCTACGACGACGCGCCCGACGCCGTCGAAAAGATCCTGCGGGTCGCCGGCGACGCCGAGCTCCAGGCCGCCCTGTGCCGGCGTCTCGCCGTGCGCGGCCGCGAGCTCTCGACCGAGCATTTCGTCGCCCGCATCCGCGAGGTCTGCGGCGCCGCCTGAGCTTCAGGGGATGTCAGCCAGCTGGCGGATGCGGTGCTGGAAGCTTTCGACCGAAAGGTCCGGCAGGCCGGCGGCGAGGCTGCGGCGCAGGTCGGCGACCAGGCCGCATCGATCGGCCCCGTTGCCGCCATCGCTGCCGTCACCGTCGTGCTCGGCGGCGGCGAGCACGCGGCAGATCTTGTCGACGGCCTCTTGCACGGTGGCGAAGCGCAGGCGCGGGTCGCGCACGATGTCGCTCACGCCGCCGCGGTTGGGAGCGAAGACCAGGCAGCCGCCGGCGGCAAGCTCGGCGACCGCCATGCCGAACGGCTCGCGCGGGTTGGCGTGGATGGCGTAGCGATGGTGGGCGACCAGGGCGAGCAGGGCCGTACGCTCCAGATTGTGATGGACGGTGATCCAGGACGCATGGCGGGCAAACACCTCGCCGAGAGCGCGGGTGTGAGCCGGTGAGTCGTCCAGGGCGGCGATGGTCAGGCGCACGGCGTGGCCGCGGCGGCGCACCTCCTGCAGGATGGCGACGATGGTTTCGTAGCGCTTTTCCGGTGCCAGGCGGCCGATCGCCAGAAACGCGTCTGCGCGCTGTTCCCACGGCAGCCTTGGAAAGCTGCCGGCGAGCGGCGGATGGAGCACCTCCCGGCGGCGCGCCGGGGTGGCGGCGGGCGTAGACCTTGCCGGTCCAGCGCGAGTTGACCAGGGTGACGTTGCGCCGCGTGCGGCGCATGGCAAAGCCGGTGACGGTGCCACAGGCCGCATGGTAGAGCGCGACGCGCAGCCAGCGCCCCCAGGGCCAGCGCGGGGCGGTGCGGTAGAAGCCGCGGTCGGCACTGGGGCGCGGCCACCAGGTCCAGGGAAAATGGACATATTGCAAGCCGGGACGGCGGCCCAGGTCGGCCTCGTCCTTGGCGGCGACCAGCAGGTCGTAGCCGCCGGCCAGGGCGCGCCCATGGCGGTAGAGCAGCAGCTGCTTGAGCATGATGAGAGGCGTGGGAGCGCTCGCCAGCAGGCGCCAGAGCCAGGAATCGGGCACGATCTCGCTCAGCTCGTGCGGCGCGAGCGCGGTGCCGAAGCTGCGGTTGATCGCCGCCAGGTCGGCCGGCTCGATCGACAGCAGGGCGAGATCGCAGCGCCCCGCCAGCGCCTGCAGCATCCAGGCGGCGACGGCGCTGCCGCCGCCCGGCGTGTGCAGCGACGGGTGGATGAACAGCACGCGGCGGCGGCGCGCACCTGCCGCGGCGCCGCTCACCCGCGCGTTCCGGCGGGCGCGCCGGCCCCAGATCCGACTTCGGCCCCAGTCCCAGCCCCGGCGACGACGAGGGCGCGAAAGGTGGCGCTTCGCGCCAGCAGCTCGTCGTAAGGGCCGACCGCTTCGACGCGCCCTTCGCGCAGCAGCACCAGGCGGTGGCAGCGCCGCACGGTGCTCAAGCGGTGCGCCACGATGACCAGGGTGCGGTCGCCGGATAGCGCCTCGATGGCGGCCGCCACCTCCTGTTCGGTGCGATTGTCGAGCGCCGCCGTGGCTTCGTCGAGCACCAGCACGCGCGGCTCGCCGTAGAGGGCGCGGGCGATGGCGACCCGCTGGCGCTCGCCGCCCGAAAGGCGCACGCCGCGCTCGCCGACGCGGGTGTCGAGACCGCCGGGCAGAGCGCTGACGAAGCGCTCGAGCTGCGCCAGGCGGATGGCGCGCCGCAGGCGGTCGGGGTCGATCTCGGCATCGGCGAGGCCGAAGGCGATGTTGCGGCGCAAGGTGTCGTCGGCGAGGTAGATGGCCTGCGGCACGTAGCCGATGCGGCGCTGCCAGGCGCGGCCGTCGTGCGCCAGGTCGACGCCGCCGGCCAGCACGCGGCCGGCGGTGGGGTGGAGCAGCGCCAGCAGGTGATCGACCAGGGTGCTCTTGCCGCTGCCGCTGGGGCCGACGATGCCGATCGCCTCGCCGGCCGGCAGGCGGAGGTTGATGTCGCAGAGCGCCGGGCGGTGCGCCGCCTCGTAGGTAAAGGTGACGTGCTCGAAGACCACCGCGTCGTGGCCGCTCGCCATCGTCGCCAGCGTTGCCATTGTCGCCATCGTCGCCAGCGGCTCCGCGGCCAGCGCGGCCGGTGGCGGCGGTGGCGACGCCGGGGCGGCAGCGGTCGGCGGCGCGGCCGGAGCGTCCGCGGCGGCCGGGGCGGCAGCGTCGCGGACGCGCGCCAGGTCGGCGGCGAGGCTGGCGGCGGCGGGGGCTTCGAAGCGCACGGTGTGCAGGTTGTAGACGACGCGGTGCGCCGAGGGCAGGATGCGGAAGCCGGCGTAGACCAGCAGCCCCAGCATCGGGATGCTGGCGCGCACGCTGCCGCCGGCGGCGGCGCCGGCGGGGGCGGTGACCGCGGCGGCGAAGACGATCGCCGCCATGCCGAGCACGAAGAGCGCCTCGACCAGCAGGCGCGGCACGGCCTCGGCGGTCACGCGCAGGGTCTGCAGGCGGGCGCGCGCGGTGCGCAGGCGCAGGAAGCGCTCGACGAAGTGGCGCTCGCGCCCCAGAACCTTGACCTCCTTGACGCCGCCCAGGCCCTGGTTGAGCAGTCCGAGCTCGGCCAGCTCGATCTCGCGTGCCTCGCCGCCCCAGGTCTTGAACGCCTGCTGGGTAACGCGCAGGCCGCGCGCCAGGGCGAAGGTGACGACGATGCCGGCGGTGACCGCGGCGAGCGGCGCCTTCCACAGCAGCACCGCGGCCATCGCCGCGATGTTCAGCGACTCAGAGAGCGCGACGGTGGCGGAAAGCAGCACCGAGCGGCAGGTGCGCTCCATCGATTCCTGGATGGTATGGATCAGCTCGGCCGAATTGCGCCGCAGATGGAAGGCGTAGTCGGCGGCGAGGTAGCCGGCGAGCAGCTCGGCGGAGAGTGCCGCGATGGTGCCGTAGGCGAAGCGCGACTGCGCGTAGGCTTCGAGCGCCAGCAGGCTGTTCTTCAGCAGGTAGAAGGCGCCGACGAAGACGGCGAGGGCGGTGATCGCGGCACGCTCGCCGGGGTGTCCGGAGAGCGCCGCGACGGAGCGTACCAGCGCCAGGTCGTGCGCCCGCGCCGGGTCGAGCAGCACGGTGACCAGCGACAGCACGGCGACGGCGCCGACCATCTCGAAGCTGGCGTTGAGCGTCGCCGTCGCCGCCAGGCCGGCCCACTGCCAGCGGGCGCGGCGCGGCAGGATGGCGAGGAGGTGATCCAGCGTCTCCTTCATTGCGTCATCGCGTCGTGGCGCGGCGTCGCCAGCAGGTCCTCGCACGCGGCCAGCACGCGCTCGGCGGCGTCCGGCACCACGCAGCGGCGCGCCCGCGCCGCCGCGGCGTCGAGCGCGGCCGGATCGGCAAGCAGGCCGGCGAGGCGGTCCGCCCACGCTTCCGGCTGCCAGCCGGCCTCGGCCGCCCACCAGCCCGCCGACGCGGCGGTAAAGGCCGCCGCGTTGTGCGTCTGGTGATCGTGTGCCGCGCCGGCGAGCGGCACGAACAACGACGGCACCGCGGCGGCGGCGAGCTCGAACACGGTGCCGGCGCCGGCGCAGGCGATGGCAAAGTCGGCCCAGGTGTAGGCGCCCGGCATGTCGTCCAGGTAGGGGTCGACGGCGGCGGCGATGCCGGCGGCGGCGTAGGCGGCGGCGATCGGCGCCGGCGGCGAGTCGCCGCACTGGTGGCGCACGGTGAGCGCTACGCCGCGGCGGGCGGCGCGGGCGAGCAGGTCGGGGGCGCGGCGGTTGAGGAACTCCGAGCCCAGCGAGCCGCCGGTGACCAGGATCTGGGCCGGCCGGTCGCCGCGCGTGCCGGCGCCACGGCGCTCCGCTCCCAGGCGCAGGATCTCGCGCCGCACCGGCGTGCCGGTGCGCTCGACGCGCGCCGCGGGCAGGCCGGCGGCGGCCGGTTCGAAAGCGGTGAAGACACGGTCCACCAGGCGGGCCAGCAGCCGGTTGGCGAGGCCGGCGGTGGCGTTCGATTCATGGATGGCGGTGCCCAGGCCCATGCAGCGCGCCGCGAGCAGCGGTGCCGCGGTGGCGAAGCCGCCGAAGCCCACCGCCAGGCCGGCCTGGCGGTGGGCCAGGATGCGGCGGGCGCGCCCGACCCCCCGCGCCGTGCACAGCACCGCCTTCAGCTGGGATCCAGGCGAGGCGCCGAGCAGGGGCAGGCTGTCGAGGGGTTCGATGGGGTGCCCCTCGGCGGCCACCAGGCGTGCCGCGAGCCCCTGCGCCGGCACGACGAAGAACACCGCGCCCTCGCCGCGCGAGCGCCGCCACAGGTCGGCGACGACCAGCGCCGGGTAGACGTGGCCGGCGGTGCCGCCGCAGGCGATGGCCAGGCGGTGACGTGGTGCGGTGGGCTGGCGGCCGCGCGGCATCGTGCGGGGTGGCGGCGGTAGGCTCAGTGCAATGCTCCCGGCGGCGCGCGTCGCCTTCCACTACACTCGGGCGCATGCTTGGCGCGCGCTGCCGCGTGGTGATCGTTGTCCTGGGCGAGCTCGGGTACAGTTCGCGTATGTTTTATCACGCCCTCGCCCTGGGCGCCGCGGGGGCGGCGGTCCACCTGGTGGGGCTGGCCGGGGCGGACCTGCCGGCGGCGGTGTGCCAGCATCCCAATATCAAAGTGCATGAGCTGGGCGCACCCCCGCGGCCGGCGCCGCGGCGTCGGGCGTGGTCGCCGGTGGCGGCCGGGGCGCGAGCGCTGCGCCTGGGCGCGGCGCTGCTGTGGTGCCTGCTGGCACGGGTCGAGCGGCCGGATTTCGTGCTGGTGCAGACGCCGCCCGCGCTGCCGGCCCTGCTGGTGGCGCTGGTCGCGGCACGCTGGCGGGCGGCGGCGCTGGTCGTCGATTGGCACAACTTCGGCGACCGCATGCTCGCTCTGCGGCTGGGCGGCGGCCATCCGCTGGTGCGGTTTCTCGGCGCCTGGGAGCGCCGGCTGGGGCGCCGCGCCGACGCGCACTTCTGCGTCTCGGCGGCGATGCGCGCCGAGCTGGCGGCGCGGTGCCGCATCGCCGCGAGGGTGCTGCGCGACCTGCCGGCGGCGCGCTTCGCGCCCACCCCCGAGCCGCGGCGCGCCGAGCTGCGGCGGCGCGTCGCCGGCGTGGCGGGCGCGGCGGATGCGACCGGCTGGGTGGGCGGCGAGGCGGCGCAGGGCCAGGCGGTGCAGGGCGAGGCGGCGACGATCGCGGTGACGGCCACCAGCTGGTCGGCGGACGAGGACCTGGCGCTGTTGCTGGCCGCCGCGGTGCGCTGCGAGGAGGCGCTGGTGCGGCGCGGCGCGGCGCCGCTGGTCCTGCTGGTCACCGGCCGGGGCGGCGCGGTGCAGGCGGAGTTCGAGCGGCGGGCGGCGGCCCTGGAGCTGACGCGGGTGCGCATCGTGACCGCCTGGCTGGCGGCGGACGAGTATCCGGCGATGCTCGGCGCCGCGGACCTCGGGGTGTCGCTCCACCGCTCGGCCTCGGGGTGCGACCTGCCGATGAAGATCGCCGACATGTTCGGCGCCGGACTGCCGGTGTGTGCGTTCGACTACGGGCCCTGCCTGGCGGAGCTGGTGCGCGACGGCGAAAATGGCCGGCTGTTTCGCACCGCCGACGAGCTTGCCGCGTGCCTGCTGGCGCTGGCCGGCGGCGGCGCCGACGCGGCGGCGGCGCGCGCGGCGCTGCGTCCTGGGGTGGTGGCGGCGGCGCGGCGGCGGTGGCACGAGGAGTGGGCGGCGGTGGCGGCGCCGCTCTTCGCGCCCAGCGCGGCGCGGCGGCGCGGCGGCGGATGAGCGAGCCCTTTCCGGCGCGGCGCAACGCCCTGCGCATCGCCGTGCTGCATCCCGAGCTGACGGTTGGCGGCGCCGAGCGGGTGATGGTCGATGCCGCGGCGGCGCTGCAGGCGGCGGGGCACGCGGTCACCCTGTTCACCGCCCGGCTCGACCGGCAGCGGGCGTTCACCGAGGCCGTTGACGGCACGCTGCGGGTGCGGGTGGTGGCCGGCGGCTTGCTGCCCGGAGCGGTGGCGCAACGGCTGCGGGTGCCGTGCGCGGTGGCGCGCAGCCTGTGGCTGGCGGCGGCGGCCGCCGCCGCGGCGCGACGCGGCGGCTGGGACGCGGTGCTCTGCGACCAGGTGGCGCAGGCGGTGCCGCTGGCGCGGCGCTGGTGCCGGGCGCCGGTGGTCTTCTACTGCCACTTTCCGGATCGGCTGCTGGCGCCTGCCGGCGGGCGATTCTACGGCTGGTACCGCGGTCCGCTCGACCGGCTGGAGGCGGCCGGCATGGCATGCGCCGATCGCGTGCTGGTCAACAGCCGCTTCACGGCAGCGGCCTTCCGCGGTGCTTTTCCGCATGCCGCGGCGCCGGCGGTGGTATATCCGGGGGTCGAAATCGCCGCGTGCAATCCGGCGCTCGCCACTGTGGCACAGGGCGGCGGAGCGGGTGGGCCGGCGACCATTCTTTCGCTGGCGCGCTTCGCGCCCGCCAAGGGGGTCGAGCTCGCGATCGACGCCCTGGCGGAGCTGCGCACGGCGGCGCCGGCTGCATTCGCCGGCTGCCGGCTGGTCCTCGCCGGCAGCTGCGACGAGCGGGTGCGCGAGCAGCGCGAGACGCGCGCGGCGCTCGCGGCGCGCTGCACGGCGCTGGGGCTGGACGGCCGGGTGGAGCTGCGCCCTTCGGTGGACGAAGCGGAGCGCCGGGCGCTGCTCGCCGGCTGCCGCTTCCTGGTCTATACGCCTGCCGCCGAGCACTTCGGCATGGTGCCGATCGAGGCCATGGCCGCAGGGCGGCCGGTCGTCGCCATCGCCGGCGGCGGGCCGGCGGAAACCGTCGTGGACGGCGAGACGGGCTACCTCTGCCCACCGGCGCCGGCGGCCCTCGCCGCGGCTTTCGCCCGGCTCCTAGATCGGCCCGATCTCGCCGCGCGCCTGGGCGCCGCCGGCCGCCGCCATGTCGAGCACCATTTTTCGCGGGCCGCCTTCGGCGCCGCGATCGAGGCGGCGCTTCAGCAGGCGGTGCGCGGTCGCGTGCAGCGGTACAGGGCGTAGCGCTCACCCAGGAGCGGCGGCGCGGTCGCGGCACAGCAAATGGCGGCCAGGCCGCTGGCCAACGGTGCGGCCCAGGGCAGGCTGGTATCGACAGCGACCAGGTCCACCCCGCGGCCGGCGACCAGGGCGACGTCGCCGGCGAGCCGAGGGGGCGGCTGGCTGGTCGCGGGTCCTCCCACCAGGGCTTCCAGGCGGCGGCGCTCGTCGATACCGCGCGGGCCTTCGCCGGCGACGGCGCCGTAGTACTCGGGGCGCACGCCGATCAGGCGCGGATGGCGGCGGAAGGTGGTGACCCATTCGGCAAGGTCGTAGGGAGCCAGCACCAGGTCGGTAGGGCGGCTGAGGGCGACCAGAGTAGCGGCCAGCTCGTGCTCCGGCGGCACCTTCGGCGCGGGCAGGCCGAGGCGCGTGCCGTCGCGCGGCGAAAGCGTCCACGTGCCGGGAAGGCAGGCGAAGATCACGCTGAAACCGGCGGCGGCGGCGGCTCCCGGCAGCCAGCCGGGCCAGCCGGGCGATCGCGGCCACGCGGCGCGCGGTACCGGCGCTTGCGGGGCGGCGGCGCGGCGGCGCAGGGTGGCGAGGCGTTGGACACAGAGGCCGATCAGCAGCGGGAACGGCACCGCCCAGAAGATGCGCCACAGGAAGCGCTGGACGAAGCGGCCGGCCAGCGCCGGCGTCCAGGGGTTCATCACCGCCAGCAGCAAGGCGAGGACGTAGGCGATGGCCAAGCGGCGCCGCCGGCCCGGCGCGGCCACGAGCGGTGCCAGCAGCAGTGCGAAGAGAGCGAAGCGCGCGCGCGGGCCGGTGCCGAGCACGGCAGACAGGCCCGAGGTGGAGAGCGCGGGAAGCTGCGTCACGTCGGCCCACGAGATCGCCAGCCGTTGCGCCAGCGGCATGCGCGCCACCGTCGCCGCGGCGAAGCCGGCGACCGGCAGCGCCGCGGCGCCCGCCCAGAGCACGAGCGCCGGCCGGCGCTCGGCCGCGCTCCAGGCGGCCACCAGCAGCAGTGCCGTGGTGGGCACGGCGACGACGGCGCTGCCGGATATGCCCACCGCGGCCACCTGCACCAGGGCAAGCAGCATCCAGGTGCGCGCGCCCGGCGTGCGGCAGAAGCCCGCCGCGTAGGAAAGGGCGGCGGGCACGGCCACCACCACCGCCACCGCCTTGCCTTGGAACATGCGGACAAACGCAAAGTTGCCATACGCCTGGTGCACGTCGCCCCAGGCAAGCAGCGCCAACACCACCGCCGCGGCGCCGGCCACGGCGCCCGGCCGGCCGCCCAGGCGGCGCAGCGCCGACCAGTGGGCGAGCACGCAGAGCACCGCAAAGAGCGCCGGGAAGACCAGGTAGTAGAGCGCCTTGGGATCCACGCCGCCGAGCCGCGACAGCGTCGCGACCAGCGGTTCATAGCTCTTCAGCCGGTACCAGGTTTCAAAAGGCGGCAGACCGCGCTCGCCATAGAGCCCGTCATACGCCAGCAGCGGCTCCGCCGGGCGATCGAGCGCCGTAACCACCAGGTTGAGATAGAAGCTGTCGTCCGCATCCGGCCGGTGCGCCGCAAGGGTGACCCCGGCAGCCAGCACGCACAGGGCAAAAAGCGCAACGAGCGCCGCGCCGCCGCCTCTGTCGTGCGGCGCCGCCGACGTCAGTGTTGCCGGCAGCGCCGACACTGCCGTCGGGGCGGCGGCCGGCGCGCGAGCCCCATCTGCCGCCGCCGCGTTGTCCGGCCCGTCGCGGCGCGCCCGCACGCCGGCCGCGACGAGCACACCGACCGCGAGCACCCAATAGACCGGATATGCGCCCTTGCCGGCGGCGCCGGCGACCACCATCACCAACCCGGACGCCGCCGCGGCAACCGCCAGCGCCCGCGGCTGCAGCGCCTCCGCCTCCAACTTCGCCACCGCCCCCTGCGGCGCCGCCGCCCCGCTACAAGCAGAGTTCGGCGCCGGCAGCCAGCGCAGTACGGCCGCGGCGGCCAGCAACGGCACCCAAGCGAGCGAAACCAGGGTGTCGAAGCTAGCGCCGAGCGCCTGCAACGTCCAACACCACGAGGTCCAGACGCCGAACAGCACCACGCTGCCATCGAGCAGCCGCACCGCCGCCGCTTCCCAGCGAAAAGCGCAGCTTTCCCCGGCCATCGGAGCCAGCATACCAGCGCCCCGCGCCGACCGTGGCGCGGCGCACGCACGCCGATTCCGCCGTCTGGTCGCCCGCGACGGCCTCAGCCGTTCACCCCCTCGCCGCCTTTGACGTTCAGGATTTGGCCTGAGACCTACGGCGCATCCAGGCTTGCCAAGAAGACCCCCTTGCACCCACCCCCGCCATCCCCTAAACTTCACGCTCGCCTCGGCTTCCACCCGAGCCCGCTCCTCCCGGCCGACGTAGCTCAGCGGTAGAGCAGCTGATTCGTAATCAGCAGGTCATCGGTTCAATCCCGATCGTCGGCTCCAGCATAAGCCCAATTCTGTCAGCGATTTAACCCCTCTCCTTCGGGTCGCGTTATCGCGCGATTCGAGATCTGACTCAGCACTGACTCAGCACGCGGAGCAGTTTCGTCGGCCGCGTGGAAAGGAGGGGATCGACCCAGCGGAACAACCAGGCAGGCACCAGCCACGACCCACAGGCAGCCGGTCGGTTCCGGCACCGCCCCCCACAGATCTAACAGCGGCCTCGGCGAGAGTTGATGGCTCCCGCCGAAGCCTGACCAACGCAAAGGAAAACGCCCTATGCGAGGCTCACCGCAGTCTACAACCCCGCCGCCCCCACCCTGGAACGCCGCCGATTCGTTCCGGGAAACAACCCTCATCTGCATTGACGATCCGGTGTCGCGCGAAGCCCTCCGTCAGGTCGGCCGGATGATCTACGAAATGGCGATCGTGACGGCCGAGTTCCCCAGCGACGAGTCCACCAGCCACGCGGAGATGCGCGCCGCCCTGGCCGAGCTGCGCTTCATTGAGGGGTTCTTCCTCTCGATGCACCAGGCGGCCGAGGAATCGTGCCTCGATCCCCAGGAAGCCCGCCTTGCCCGCTTCGCCGGCAAGATGGCAGTGCAGGTAAGCGCAATCGTTGCCGCCGTCGAGCGCGAGTTGCGACCGATCGCCAGTTGGCCCGGCGACAAGGCAGAGAGGTGATCGCAGTCGAGTAGTCCAGAGACACGGAGGGGCGGCGCCGTGCCGCCCCGTTTCCCTAGAAGCGGCCCCGGCAAGAGGTGTGAACTCTCACCGGAGCCTAGTCACGCAAAGGAAACCGCCCAATGCGCAACCGCCACAAATCTACCACCGCATCCGCCACCTGGACCGAGGCAGCCTCGATCCGGGAAACCACCATGCGCAGTATCGACGACGCGAAGGACCGGAAGGCGATCCGCCGTCTCAGCAGAATGCTCTACCTGTACGCGCTGGAGACGACGCGCGGGCCTTTCACGGAGTCCCCAACCCGCGACGAACTGCGCGCCGCCGCCGCCGATCTCCGGTATCTCGAAGGCTACCTATCCATGACCGGCGATGCGCACAGCGCCTCATCGCTCCCGCCGCCGGATGACGACCTGGCCCGGTTCGCCGGCAAGCTCGCCGGGAAGGTCGGCGCCATCGCGGAGTCGATCGAAGGGAGGCTGTCATGACCACTGGCCGTCACCCGGACGCCGAGCGGTCGCGCCAGGCGCTTTGCCGTCTCGTTGGGTTGGCAGGGGTAAGCCGCGTTGAGATGTCCCGCCGCCTCCAAGGCCGGGGCTTCTCATGCGACGTGCAGCGCGCTCTAACCGGCAGGACCGACCTGCGGTTGTGGCAGGTGCTGGCGATCGTAGAAGCGGTGGACATGGCGCCCGCCGAGTTCTTCCGCATGGTGTTCAAGGCGCCCAAGGAGCCCAGCCCGTTTCGGCGGCAGCTTGAAATTGTAGCGACCACGCTTCACGAGTAGGCGAGAAGGACCACCGCAAGACACCCCCCGCGCCAACGTCACCGACGCTAAACCGTCAAACCGTCCGGGCCTGTGAAGCAGAGCACAGGCCCGGACTTCTCGCCTTAGCGCTAACGCCATACATGATCATATCTGCATAAGCTTGCGCCTTAAGGCAGTGAGGCATAGCCTTACGTTGGTGCCAAAGTCAGCTGTGCGGATCGCGCTAGCCGTAGGCTGCGGACTTGTGCTCGCTCTCGTCGTTGCCTTTGCGGGCTGCGTCCTATTTCTCCGACACGAGGTAAGAAAACAGGCTGATACCACTCGCAAAGTTGCCCAGCATCAACTTGCCGAACTTCAGGAGCAGGTTCGCACACGCCAGAACGAACTAGACTCCAAGCTGACTGCGTGGCATGAGGCGCCGCTAAAATCGAGCATGGACGGTTCGACCGGCATTGGGATAGCGCACTTTGCGTCGAATGAAATCGCCGGCTGGTTGGAGCATTCTAGGCCACTGCTGAGCATCGGATGCACTGAGCACAAAACACGTTTATTTGTTGTCACCGGAATGAACGCCCAGCCTGAGCTTGCATTGTACGAACGATATACAGTCCGACTCAGGCTTGACCAGGGTAGGCCAGAGCGCCAAGAATGGAGCCAAGGCACTGACGGCAAGCTGCTGTTTGCGCCTAACCCCATCCTGCTAGCCAAACAGCTCGCAAAAGCTCAATTACTGCGCTTTGAGTTTACGCCATTCAACGCCACCAGTCAGGTAGCCGAATTCAACCTTGCCGGTCTAAAGGATCATCTCTCCAAGGTCGCCGCCGCTTGCGGATGGCAACTGTAGATCGTCGAGCAATAACATGGAACCGGCCGGGCATATTCAATTGCAACCATCTCGGCTTTCAGCATTCATGATGAATCCGAGCAATTCACGTTCACGCGAGCACATTCTTACAACTCGGGCGATATACGATCTCTCGCTAGCGGCAGCGGCTAGCGGCTATCATCTCCAAACATACAGTCCGGTAGTTGACCGCGACGGCTTCGACCTCATTATAGACGACCACGACTCTATCGTTCCACTCCAGCTAAAGTCGAGAGCCGGGAGCCAGAGCAGATGGTCGGTGCATCGGAAGCTTCTTCGGCCACAGCGCCGCGACTGTGAACTGTTCGGGTTTGAGGAGAGTCCTGAGGGAGAGGGGCTCGGCGGAGGAGTTCTACTTGCGCACATAGAGCCGCATGACAGCGCACTCGACGTAACGTATTACTACACCGATGTCCATATCCTAACTGCCCTATGGCAACGAGTTGTCGATCGCAACCGCTCAGAAGATGTGGCACTCCGCAGATTGCAAATTGATCTCTCAGCCGACGTTGCCGGCTTTGTGGCTCTACCTAAGGCTGCATTCGTCCGGGCCAATTCTCCTGACGCAGTGCTAGCCTTGGCTGGTTTGCATAGCCGCTACAACATGGCATGGCGTCTCAATATTAGGCGCCTTGCTGGGTCTGCCAACCGAGGCGAACCATTAGATTTACCGGAAGGTCGCCTGCGCTCCACAATCGCTGCCGAGTTGGCTGCGATGCAACGCCCGTGACTTTCCGGTGCTGGTGCGGGGCGATACTTTGGGGTAACGCCGAATTGCCGGCTATTGGGCTCGCGTAGTGGGCGCCGGCCCATAGACCCAGAGCGATACCACCATAGGCTTGTGCCGGTGGCGATGCCGCGCATAGCCTCAAGGGAGGTTCCTGGAGACTGCACTATGGATCGTAAGGCGCTCCCTCGATCTCTCGCCCTCTTTGTCGCCGTCGCCTCTCTTGCCCTACCGTGCGCAGCACAAAAGCCCGCACAGCCCGCGCCGCAGGCAGCCCAACAGTTAGGGTTTGGTAAGTGGCAGGTTCTCAGTGAGGGGGCCGTTTTCATACAGCGCGGTACGCTTGCCTTGGTCCTAACGGTGGGCCAGATTAGGCAGGCTCCGGTCGGCACCGCCTACATTGTAGACCGACTGTCCGATGTGCCTAACAGCCGCCAGCGGGATTTGTCGGGGTGTCCCCAGCGTCTCCGCGTTGACTCGAATCCGGCGCTAGCGATTGGGATCGGCGCCGGGTCCGTCACAGACGGACGCGTGCTACTGCGTGAAATGCTCGCCGGGAACTCGCTGACTGCGGAGTATTGCATTTGGCCCAACCATCGGCCGGCCCATTCCACTTTCGAGCTAAAAGGCTTCGCGCAAGCGTGGCACGCAGCCGGTGGGCGTGAACCGAAATCGTAGGTCCGCCTCAATGGCAAGACTACCCAATAGATATCTGTTGTTTGTAGATTTGGGCGCCGAAATGGGAGACAGGAATGAAAAAGGCCACTCTCACGCCTCTCACGCTGCTGATTTTCCAACTCAACCACCTTCTCGACACGGGTCGCTACGACAGGATCACATTCCAGGAGGTGACTTCTCGAATCGAAGATGGATCCATCCTCCATTTCCTCAAGGAACGCGCAGGCGAAGATGTAGACCTCAGCGCGCATCTTGAGGGCGGTCTTATGCATGGCAAGTTCGAGCACTTCTACGTGCCGTATTTGCAATCGTTCCTCAACGCCGAGGATTTCCAGCGCAAGTGGCTTGTACAAAACCGGGGGCTGTGCCTGCTTATCGCGATGACCAACGAGATTGTCCAGCAAGGCAGTGGTTGGTCCTCCTCGACCGACGTTGCTGGTGTGGAATAGCGCGCCGTGCGCAGCAGGTCAGAGGTCAACGCCACGATCAGATGCGCTCAGCCGCGGTCACACCAAGGCCGCCGCCGCCGGCCTGGCTGGCGTGAGTGAAGTGGTGCGCGTATAAGCGAGCTTCCGAAGATCCCGACTTTGCGGAGCAGAAATGGATAGCATGCCCACCGGGGAACAGCGGCGCTGATGACGGTGGCGTTTGAGAGGATTACCGATCGAGTGCCCGAGCGACAGGATTGCTCGCGGTGTGAATTCGAGACAGGCCATAGAGCACACCCGGCATGCTGATGGACCGATCGCGAGTCCGAAGACGATACCGATTGACAGATTGACAGGCTATCGCTTGAGACGAGACGCCGCTTGCTGGCAGAGCTGGCGGCAATTGAGCGTGATAATTTGGCACCTCCTTGATTGGGGGGTAAGCTGCGGTATAATGAGATCGGCTATGCCGGCCTTGGCTGCCAGGAAAATGCTCCGACGAAGGCTCATCGCGCAAAGCACCATCGGCCAGAGGCAAATGACATCGCCTCCTTCTAGGCACACATCGCACTTTCGATCATCTCTTATGTCCACCCGATAAAACGACACCAGATTGAGGTTACACATGCCGACTTGCTTCGTAATTCAACCATTCGACTCGGGGAAATTTGACAAGCGCTATTTTGATATCTATGAGCCTGCGATCAATGCGTCGAACTTGGAAGCATATAGAGTTGACCTCGACCCCTCCGTAGAAGTACCAATCGAAGCTATCGAAGACGGCATCCGGGCCGCCGCCATCTGCCTGGCCGACATCACTACCGACAATCCGAATGTCTGGTATGAGCTGGGGTACGCATTTGCGGCTGGGCGCCCAGTAGTCATGATCTGCTCGGAGGAGCGAAAGGACAAGAAGTATCCATTTGACATTCAGCACCGGACGGTCATTCGCTACAAGCCAGATGCTCCAAGTGATTTTGCAGCACTACAGATCGCCATTACAGAACGGCTGCGTGCGAAACTCAACAAGGCGCAGGCACTTCGTCAGATAATTGAGTCTGAGCAAGTGGCCCCCACGCAAGGCCTGAGTCAGCCAGAGCTCATGGTGCTAGCAGAGCTCGCTGGTGACACACCCATCCCTGGCGCCATTGTCGCCGTATCCTCCTTGAAGCACTCATCGGAAGGAGCGGGGCTCACCGCGATAGGCTTTTCGCTTGCACACAGACGGTTGGTGGCGAAGGGCATGGTTGAGCGCGTAGATGGTCAGGACGAGCGCGGCGACTACTACGACGCCAGTAGGCTGACTGAGCAGGGCTGGAGTTGGATCGACACAAATGAATCACTATTTGTTCTCCGGCGCCCCGAACCTGGTGATGACATCCATTTCTAATTGGGGGAGCAAGGACCCGGAGCGGGAGCTGAGCCGCAAAGCGACTGTGGTCAATGGCCGCAGCCGCCGGCATGCCCTTCCTGCTGTTCTGCTGTTCAGCGCTAAGCAATACCGCCGTATGACAACTCGGAGTCTTCGGCCGCTCGCTTATACGCGCACCACTTCACTCACGCCAGCCAGGCCGGCGGCGGCGGCCTTGGTGTGACCGCGGCTGAGCGCGTCGAAGTAGGCGGGGATTCCCATTCGGCCCCCGCGTTGGCGCAGGCCAGTGACAGCTGTTGCGCCAGTGCCACAACGTGCTTACGTAATATCGCGTTGCGACACATCGTGAGAAGGCGCCGTCTGTACAAAAGCCGTCCACGGTTGAGGCGACAGCGCGAGAGACGTGGTGACGCTGGACGGATGGACGGATCTCTACACTACTCGCTTCCTGGCCCATCTGGACGGATGGACGACCCGGACGGACTTGTGGAGCAAGGCAAAGGGTCGGCAGGCGGTAGGTACTCGCTCCAGGCGTAGGCGAAATCTTCAGCCCAATAGCCGCGCATGGTTCTCTTCGAATTATGACGCGGCTTAATAGGGTGATTGGGGTCACCATCAATCGTGAAGAGACTTATTCTCAGCATAGATGACAGGATATGTTCATTAATGCCGCGGCCGTTTTTCATGGTTTCCCAGGGCTCCTCCTTACGCGCTTTTAGCTCATCAATGACGTTCCCTGATGACCGAAAGGTGAACCCGGTAAAGATCTCTCTGAGTGCGGAGAGAAGGAGCGTAGCAAGAGACTGCGAGTCCTGTTCCGCGTCTTTATTGTCGATGGCATCGGCATACTTCTTGAGCTGGTTGATGCTTTCGCAGTCCTCCTTGCAGCCACCTGCAATCCATAACACTACCTGCAATGGTCGCAGCAGTTCAGCCATCCTGCTGTTTCGGATGGGTAGCGGCGAAACCATCGTGTAGTAGGTAGAGGCCAGCTCCTCTTTCTCTTTGGCCCATTCATGTAGCCTCTCTCTAAGTTCCTTTCCCCGATCTTCGACCCGTTTTCGGTCGAATGTAGCAACGGTTCCGTGCGCCCTATTCAGGTATACAGGAATGCACCTGTCGGCCAAAATTGGATGCGGCCTACCGATCATCGCCAGAATCTTGGCGCCGTATATGCTGAATGATTTTGGTGAAAAACGTTTGTTTATACCTGGTTCGCAGCGGCCGATAACTGCGTCAACTTCGATGCCCGCTTGCAGCAGCTTGCGTAGTGCCTGACCCATTGCATCGCGTTTGTCTCCCAGCGACATGTGCGCTTCGTCAAATAGGAGGGTAAGCGGCTCGCCCCTTTTTCTGCCCGCCTCAATCGCACGAAATAACCACGCTGGAGTGACATCCGGCGAGAACTCGGGGAATGGCACGACGGCCTTCAAGATCTTAAGGAGGCGCGTTTTCCCGCATCGCATCTCAGGCGACATAAGGGCAAGCACCGGGAAGATATCCCAACATTCGAGCAGGTAGATCGCTCCTACGTATGCGGTGATGATCGTGATCGCTTCGGGTGGAAGTATCATGTACTCGGCTATCAACCTATACACGTCGCCTAGCGGCCCTTGTATCTCTTTTTCGGCCGTCCATCCGTCCATCCGTCCAGGAATGACGGGTGCCGGCGGCAGCGGTTGTCCCTCGGGGGCCTTCTCCGCGCCGTATGGGATCGTCGGCGCCGCGCGCCTTATCCCCATGGTGACACCGCCTTTTCCGACAGACGATGCGGCGCTCGTTTGTTGTTCATGGGTCTATCACCCGGTGACCCGGCACTTGGCACCATAGAGTAGCCGACGCTGCGCTTGCCCTGCTAAGACCGGCGAGCATTTGCACCTCTCGCAATCTGTCGGGACGATCGCGGTAGACTTGCGCTTTGTGTATCGGAAGTAGAGTGCCGCTCTTGCTCGGCCATAAACTTCTCGATGGCTTCTCGTCGGTAAATCACACGACGCCCGAGTTTCACGAAGGTAGGGCCTTTGCCGTTCAGGCGCCACGCTTCTAAAGTTTGTCTCTTTAACCGCAGATACGTCGCCGCTTCCTCCGTGGTGATGTTGTCGTTCAGTATGTTCACTTGCGTTCTCTCCATTCTGAGCGTTCCCGCGTCTGGCAGGACTTGACGGGGCATAGGAGAGCATGCGCATTGGATGAGCAGCGAGGCTAGCTCATCCAGATTCTTTGCGAGGAAAGAGGGGCGGCGGCCAGCCTCTTGTCCGCGAGGTTCCCGAGGCAGGGAAGGAGAGGGGGGAGCTACCGGATGCCCAGCTTCTTGAGGCGGTGTCTGATGGTGTTTTCGTTCTTGCCGAGCTTGCGGGCGATGCGGACAGCCATGCGGCGAGTCGAATTGGTGCGGCGATCGTATAGATTTTGCGCGCGGTACTCCTTGGCGGCGGACTCGACATCGCGTTGCAGGCTCTCGGCGGCTTCGCTCAGTTCTCGCCCTCGTTTGCGTGCAGCCTCACGGCTTCTATCGCAAAACTTTAGCCAGCTCTGTACTTCTTTCCAGTTGTGGCGGGCCTCGGCCTCAGCCGCCCACACACCGATCGTGACCGCCTCGCTCGCGGCATACACTGCTTGGCCATGTTTCAAGTAGTCGCGCACGAGCCAAATTGAGAGCAGGATTTTTTCAGCATACCAAGCGCGTGAAAGCTCTGATGGTTCCGGTTCATGTGATCGCCCAAACCGCACTCCTGGAGTGTTTTGACAGACCCTCTCCAGCTCCTTGATAAGCCCCTCGAATGAGGCAAAGGGGGCGCGCCTTCTCATTTCGGCCTTGAACCGCTCGAACTCCTCCAGGTTCGGCTTAGGCGGTCTCTTCGGCTGCTCGCTCATGACGCAAAGGCGTGCTCGGGAATCTTGCGGATCTCGTCGCGCAGCTTCCGCTCGGCGTGCCATAGGTCGTGGGCTGTCTGCATACGAAGCCAGAAGCCGGCGCCGTTGCTGCAAAACCGCCCAAGGCGCACCGCCATCTCGGGTGAAACGGCGGAGTTGCCGGCGAGAATTGAATGCAGCATCTGGCGGGAGACTCGCAACTGGCGGGCCGCTTCGGTAACGGTCAGCCCGAGCGTCGGCAGCACGTCTTCGCGCAGGATCTCGCCGGGGTGCGCAGGCTTCATGTCGGATGGGTGCTTGGCGTGGTACTCGGGCATCGGTCGGCTCCTCAGTGGTACTGCTCAAGATCTACTCGTACGGCGTCACCGTCTTCCCATTCGAAGGTGATCCGCCATGGGCCGTTAACGTCGATCGCGTAGCGCACGGGCTTGCCATGAAGCCGGTGCAGCCCCAGCCCAGGCATGCCCAGCTCGCGTAGATCCTGCGCCGCGTGAAGGACGGTCAGTCGCCGCCGCACGCGGTCGAGCAGATCGGGACGGACCCCTTTCGGATCATTCTCGTTCCAGAGCTTTGCGAGCCCCTTGTGCTGGAAGCTTCGGATCATCCCGTCCCTAGCTTAGGAGAGTCCATCCTGGGTGTCAATCGTGCCTTTACAGTTTCGCTGGACCGTTGCGGGGGGCTCAGGTCCTCATGGGCAAGACTTTGGCGGACGGCTCGGGCTCGCGGTCGAGCGCCGCGCGCAACCACCCGCTCACGCGGTCAGCCGCCGCGACCAGGGAATGGCTCCGGTGCGTGTAGCGGTCATGCGCATCCGTTCCAGGCGCATGGCCCATCAAGAGCTTGCGGACTTCCCGGTCCACGCCCAGCTCCGCCGCCGCAGTTCCGAAGGCATGGCGCGTGGCGTCGTATAGTCGGATACCAGCGGGAACCTCGGCGCGGGCCGTGACGCGCTCCCATAGGAGGCGCAGACTCGGGATGTGCTTGCCACTGGCGGGCGGACGAACAAAAACCCAAGGGCCAGTCCTGGCGAGCCCTGCGAGCACTTCCACCGCCGCCGCTCCCAGGACCACCACCCGTGGGCCGGTCTTCGCTGCCTTGAGCCCCCAGGTGCGGTCCGCCACGTTGATGTGCTCCCATCGGGCGGCGATCACCTCAGCCGGCCGCGCACCGGTCAGCAGGCAAAACTTGAACGCAGCGACCGCTGCCGCGTCGTCTTCCTCTTCGAGCGCCGCGCCGATGCGCCCAAGCTCTTCGCGGCTGAGACCGCGCCCCCGTGGGGGCTCCGCAAAGCGATCGTGACGGGCGGCGGGGTTGCTGCGGTCCTGCGGGAACCACTGCCACCGCTGCGCCAGCGACCAGGCTTTCGAGGCAAGCGAGAGCAGCCGGTTCGCCATGAAGGGGTGAGCCGCGCCCACGTCCCGGTGCAGCTTGTCGAGATCCTGCCAGGTCACGTCCGCAACCGGCCGCGCCTTGAGCGCCGGCACCAGGTAGAGGCGGAAGAGCATCTCAGCGTTTCGGCGTGAGCTTGCAGACTTGCTAGCGTAGTGCTCTGCGAGGACGCGATTGGCAAGGTCGGCAACGGTCGGCGCCGTGTCCGTCATGTGGCGCCGCGCCCGCCGGTCCTTGAGAGGGTCTTCCCCTCGGCCGACCGCCGCCTTGAGCTGGCGGGCCTCTTCGCGCGCGGTGTCTACGGTCCACTCGCCAAAGCGCCCGATCGTGTAGCGGCGCTCCCGCCCGCCGGCCCCTCGGTAGTTCAGCACGAAGGACTTCACGCCACCGCGAGAGACCGCGATCCCGAAGCCCTTCACGTCGGTATCCCAGGCGACCTCGGCGCGGTCGGGGCCGGGCTTCAAGCTGTCGGCCAGTTTTTTGGTGAGCTTCCGAGCCATGGCTGCATCCTCCTGTCCGGGTCCGCCGATCTCGCCTGCTGACTCAGCGCTGACTCAGCACCGACTCAGCAATTTGCGTCAAACTCAGTACAGTAGTATCATACCACCCGGAGAGGAAAGTGCGGCAGAATAAGGGTTTGCAGGGCCAGGTCAAATTCAGTAAGGTTGGCCGCTGCTGATTCGTAATCAGCAGGTCATCGGTTCAATCCCGATCGTCGGCTCCATAGAATCAAGTAGTTAGGCGGTTGGGGAGAGCGGCTGGTTTGGAATTGTGGCACACTCGTGGCACAAAAAGCATGGGCAGGTCTGGCAGGTCGAAACGGTCCTTCTTCATTTCGATTTCGCTGTCCTCTTGCCCGCCGGCTGGTGGGTGGAGGTGGCAAATCCTCGAGACCCTGTAGAGTGACTCGATACTCGCGCCGCATGCTGAACCACTAGACATATCTCCTTTCGCGGGAGACCGGGGGCGGCGACGACGGTGAGAAGGTCGGCGTGAAAGATGCGGGTCTTCTGGCCCGCGCGCGTGGGTTTCGCCTCGATCGCCAGGTGGCGGAGGGGGGATGGCGCGGCCATGTCGAGGTCTCCTTGGAGGTCGTGGCGCTCGCCGGAACGGCGAGCGCTCGACCGGGAGGCGCTTATTTCTCCCTCTCGGTGGGAGAGAGCTACCGCCGGGGGCGGCGTTCCTGGGGCAGGAACTTCCAGGTGCGCGCTTCGATGCGGGGTGTGCGATGGCGCAGGCAGCCGGTGGCGTCGGTGTAGAAGACTTGGCGGAGCGCCGCGCGGACCCGTAGGTGCCGGCCGGGCTCGACGCGGGCGAGAGCGGTGGCGAGGTCGCCGGCGGCGACGATGCGGTAGGTCCTGGCGATGTGGCCATCGCCGCTGGCCGGCCACTGGGCTTCGAGGTCGAAGGCGGCGCAGGGAGATCCATCCACCATGGAAAGGGTCGGGCGGCGGGCGAGCTTGCCGATGAGCGGTGCGAGCCGCAGTCTGTAGATGGTCAGCGGACGGCGGTCGTGGCGGGCGCGGGTGATGGTGTCGTGGGTGCCGTTGCTGGCGCCGTCCCAGAAGGCGACCAGGTGATCGCAGGTGTCGACGATGCGCTGGTTGCGGATGCGGCCGGCGGCGAAGCGGCCGTCGCGGTCCCAGTCGGCGCGGTGCTCGACGAAGCGGAGGCAGCGCGCCCGCGCGGTGGTGAGGGCCGTGCGATCGACGCCGCGGGCGTCGCCGGTGACCAGGACGACGCCTTGGGGGAGGGTCGCGACGAAGCTCTTGACGCGATCGAGGTCGGCGAAGAGGCGCGAGCCGACGACGGCGACGCGGTGGCCTTCGGGGTGGGTGGAGTGGGCGGCGGCGGCGGGGGTTGGCGGGAGGGGATGGAGTGGGTCCATGTCGGAACCTCCTATGGAGGGGCCCGCGGAGGATTCCGCGGGCCTCTCCTGTATCCCCCTTTCTCCCCTGGTTGGCAGGAGTGACCCGGGTCGGCGTCGGCGATGCGCTCGACTGTGAGGACGGCGAACGGCTGTTAGCAGAAGCCACCTCGGTCAAGGGGCGGTGGTTGCCTCCTCCGATCCGTGCGCCGGCTGGTTCGCGCAGTTCCTGGCCTGGCTGCCCCAGGCGCCGCCGGCGCCATCGGCCACGACCCCCGGTCAGTGCACGACCTGGGAAGCCCTCGTCCAAGCCTGGATCAGCCGGCTGCCGCCGCCGGCGCCGCTCGCGTGTCTCACGCCCCAGCCCTGAAGGCCGCCGGCGAAGGGGCCGCCGTGCCGAGCCGGCGGCGCCCCGCTGCGCCCCCATCCCGCGCCGACCGCTCACGCCAGCAGCTGTGCTACCCTGAAGGCGAGCCGTGCCGGACACGACCATGGGCAGCTACCAGCGACAGGAAGGGATTCGCGTCTTCGAGGCCATCTACGAGGACGGTGTTTTGAAGCCGGTTGAGGACCCGGGTCTCCCGGAGCATCACCGCTTCTCGGTGCAGGTCCAGGAAGTGCGAGAGGAATCGGGAGCGGCGGCTCTTGCGGCCTGGCACCGGGTGTACGAAGGGCTTTCCGCCGAAGACCAGGCCGCCGTCGAGGTCATCGCGCTCGACCGCAGCGGTTTTTCCCGCAGTCAGCCGGAATGACGAGCGGGCTCGCGCTTCTTGACACCGATACTCTGTCCGAAGTCATCAAGGGCCGGGATCTCGTCACCCAGCGCAATGCGCAGGCCTATCTGGGCGTTCACCGCCGCCTGCAATTTTCGATCATCACCCGCTACGAGATCTTGCGTGGTTTGAAGGCGAAGGATGCCTTCGCACAGGTCGAGGCCTTCGAGGTGCAGTGCCGCGGCAGCAGCGTGCTGCCTTTGAACGATGCGATCGTGGTGAAAGGTGCCGATATCTTCGCGATGCTGCGCACGCGTGGCGAGCCGATCAGCGATGCCGACATCCTGATCGCAGCGACGGCGCTGGTTCACAACCTTGTCCTGGTCACCAACAACCTGAGGCACTTTCGGCGGATCAGCGATCTTCGTGTGGAGACCTGGCGGTCTCCGTAGGCCCGCTCACGCAGCACCGCCGACGGAGCTCTCGGCCCGCTTGCCGACCTACGAAGCAGCAAGGCTCGATCGGCACCGCTCAGCGGGTCGAGGAGCAGGCGCACGTAGCGCTCACCGCGATGCCGGCGGCGTTGGCCGTGCAAGCGTTGCCGCAGGTCTTGCCATCGCAGCCGCATACTGGGCTGAAGACGAGCGCGCACGCCTCCGGGATCGGCCGGCAGAGGCCGCCCGCAGCGCTCAGGCCGCAGCCGGCAGCCAGCAGGTAGTCGCAGAACTGCCCGGCGGCACAAGGTTCGGCATCGGGGACGCCACAAACCTGCATGGGTACGGCGGGAGTGCACTTGCCGGCCCCCGCGGCGCGATAGATGCGAGCAAAATCGGCGGCGGCAAGAGCGCGATCGAAAACCTCCAGCTCGTCGAGCTTCCCCGCGTAGTGCTGCGGCGCGCCGAGCTGCGTCAACGCCGGCACGAATCCGATCAGGAACGTCCCGAGGAAGGGCGTGGGGCCGCTCGCGGCGCCGGTGACGGCGCTGGCGCCGGCAAGCCCATCCAGGTTCTGGGGCGCGAAAGCCTGCGCTATCCGGCCGTCAACATAGAGATGGACGACGACGTTGGCGCCCCCCGGGTCGTGGGTCAAGGTCGCGCCGACCAGGTGCCAGCGATCGTCGGCGAGCTGACTGCACGCCGGCACGCTACAGGTACCGCCCGCGCCGAGAACCGCAAAGCGCAGCGCGCCGCCGCTCAGGCTGAGCTCCCAACCCACCGGCACATCGTCCGGTGCCGCGAGCTTCCCGGCGAGCGGCGCGTCGAGCTGGCCGGTGCGGATCCAGGCATCGATCGTGTAGCCCGCTCCGTTCACCAGATTCGGGTCCAGCATCGCATCGGCGGCCACGCTGGCAGCGCCGGACGCGCCGTCGAAGGCGAGGGCGCGGCCGACCCTGCCGCTGGTATGACCGACGCCCGAAAGCGTCGCGTCGTGCGGTCCCGAGAAGTGTCCCGCGATGTCGGCGGCAAGGGTACCGGTCGTCTCGTCGAAGGGCCACCAGGCTACGGGGTGCGCCGGCAGCGGCGCGCATTTGCACTTGCCGGCGGGCCGGACCTGGCGATGTCGCGGACCTCCGGTGCGCTGAGCCGCCGGCTGAAGATCTCGACCTCGTCGAGGACGCCTGCCCACGAAGGCGACGGGCCTTGCGCCTCGGCGCCGAGCAGCAAGGGCGCGGCGTTGGACAGCGAGCCATTGTGGGCATTGGCCGTCAGCGTGTCCTGCGCCGCGCCGTCGACAAAGAAAGTGATCGTCAAGGGCTGGCGGGTTACCGTCACCGCAACGTGGTGGAAGGCGCCGTCGGCGGCAACATGGGCGAGCTTCGAAACGTAGTTATCATGGGTGCCGTCGGCGACTTGCAGCCCCAAGGCGCCCCCATAAAGAAAGAGCTCGTAGCCGGTGACGAGCGCTCCGGCGAAGGACCGCTTGTCCACGATCGACCGCACGCCCTGGATTTGGGCCGGTAACACCCAGGCGTCGAGCGTGAAGTCGCCGGTGCCGACGTTCAAGACGGCGCTGTCGGGGACCTGCACGTAGTCGCTGGCACCGTCGAAGGACAGCGCGCCGGCGACGGCGCCCGGCACCGGCTGCGGGCTGCCGACGAAAAACCCGTCGTTGGCGGCCACCAGGTCCCCCGAAACCGTGCCCGCCGTCTCGTCGAGCGGCCACCAGGCGACCAGGCCCTGCGGCGGGCCGACACAGGCCTTCCCCGGCGGCGCCACGGCAGGGGCAGCGGCGGCCGCGAGCCACCCTGGTGTTGCCAGCCAGCCGGCGAGCAGAGCCGAAGCCACGAGCATGATCGTCTCCTTGGCGCGCCGTTTCAGAACGCCTGGGTACCGACGAAATACCCAAAACCGCACAGCCCGGCGAAACCGCCGGCCTGCTGCGCCACCGCGACAAGGTTGTAACCGCTGCCGCCGGTGCCCTGCACCTGCAATACCTTGCCGTTGCCCAGGGTGACGAAGGTGTAGGTCCCGACCTCGGCAAGGTCCGCTACCGGCGAGGCGAAGTTGGTCGAGCCGACCAGGTAGTTGTACCCCGCCACGGTGGCGAAGCCGCCGCCTGTCTCCGTCACGGCGAACATGTTGTGGCCGGTGCCGCCGGTGCCGGTGACCTTGAGCAGCCTGCCGCTCTCCATCCCCAAGAGCGTCTGACCCGCCGCGAACGCCAGCGAGGTCACCGGCGAGCTGAACTTCTGGTCACCGACATAGTAGGGATAGGGCGATACGCCCTGGATGCTGCCCGCGGACTCGAGGACGGCAAACATGTTATGGCCGGTGCCGCCGGTGCCAGCGACCTTGAGCAGCTTGCCGTCGCTCAGCCCGACCAGCGTCACTCCCATCCCGAAGCTCAGCTGGACCACCGCCTCGTTGAACTTCTGGTCGCCGAGGTAGTGGGCGTAGCCCGCGACGCTGCTGAACCCGCCGCTGGTCTCGACGACCGCGAACATATTGTGGCCCGTGCCTCCGCTGCCGTTCTCCTTCAGCATCTTGCCGTCGACAAGGCCGATGATCGTCTGGCCCGGGACCGCCAGGACGCTGCTCACGGCAGCCCCGAACTTCTGATCGCCGACATAGTAGGGCCGGCCGTCAGGCCGGGCAAGCCTCCGGTGGGAGCTGCCGCGGTGGCCGGTGAGTCGGTCGCCGCCACCGGCGACCTGGGCGGCACCGCGGAGCTCGCCGCCGCCTACGTCATGTACACCTTGGGCTCGACCGGTCGGGTGCACCGGTAGTCGCAACCCGAACTCATTGTCGCAATCCCACCGCACGCATCAGGTCTTCTCCGACAATATCCAGGCCCGACGATCAAGGAGGCGCTGCAAAAGTCGCAATCCCACCGCACGCATCAGGTCTTCTCCGACGGTCGGGCGCGTGTCGAAGAACAAGGCCGAAGACATGTCGCAATCCCACCGCACGCATCAGGTCTTCTCCGACTCAGAGCGAAATCAAGGCGCAAGAAGTGAACGGCTCCTTGGGTCGCAATCCCACCGCACGCATCAGGTCTTCTCCGACGTTGTCGACAAGCTCAAGGTGGAAGACGTCCAGAAGTCGCAATCCCACCGCACGCATCAGGTCTTCTCCGACGCAGGCGGCCGGCCAGACCGATCCCGCCGAACTCCAGAAGAAAGTCGCAATCCCACCGCACGCATCAGGTCTTCTCCGACCATGTCGCAGCACTCCTGGGAAATTGTGCGGGTAAGTCGCAATCCCACCGCACGCATCAGGTCTTCTCCGACGTCGGCCGGTCACTTCTTCGAGCCGGTGAAAATCGGTCGCAATCCCACCGCACGCATCAGGTCTTCTCCGACGACCTCGCGGTCGATTCGGTCCGAGAGGCACAGAAAGTCGCAATCCCACCGCACGCATCAGGTCTTCTCCGACCGGGACCGGGGCTGATCTCTATGCGCAGTGCTCTGCGTCGCAATCCCACCGCACGCATCAGGTCTTCTCCGACCAAATCATGCCGGATGGCAAGTTGCGGCTGGTGGTAGTCGCAATCCCACCGCACGCATCAGGTCTTCTCCGACGCACGCCGGCACACAGGTGGCCAAGCAGATGGAAAAGAGTCGCAATCCCACCGCACGCATCAGGTCTTCTCCGACCTGGCCATCTTCGTGATGGCGATCAAGGACGAGAAGTCGCAATCCCACCGCACGCATCAGGTCTTCTCCGACGTTCTCTTAGTATCGGGCTCGGTGCGCCAGTTACGGAGTCGCAATCCCACCGCACGCATCAGGTCTTCTCCGACGCGGCGGTTCGCGGTGGCGGTATGACGCAAGACGAAACAGTCGCAATCCCACCGCACGCATCAGGTCTTCTCCGACCTTGAAGCGCTGAAAGGCGCCCGCCGGCGTCTCGTCGGCGTCGCAATCCCACCGCACGCATCAGGTCTTCTCCGACATGACTGCTGCCGGAGCCATCGTCGCTGCCGCGATCATGGGTCGCAATCCCACCGCACGCATCAGGTCTTCTCCGACAGGGAGAGGCCGTATTGGTCGCATAGAGAGTCGAGGTCGCAATCCCACCGCACGCATCAGGTCTTCTCCGACTGCTGGATTTATAACTCCTTTCCCCTCAATGAGTTGAGGTCTATTCGGCCGTTACCTGGCAAATGACGTCCCCGCGACGCTCCGGTCTGACTCGGTTTCAATCATGCTTTGGAGGCGGAAACCTCTGAAACGACGCGGCTTGCAGCCGCGGCCGTTACCTGGGTGCCGATTTGGCGAAAATGGGTTGGCACGGTTGATGCCATTCCATAAGCGCCATGATCAGACGACATAAACCTCCGGATCTTCGGTTACCACGCCGGTCCCCAGGATCATGATCTTCGGAGCGCATTCCTTACAAATGCGATAGATCCGCACGCTGTCCTTGCTCTCGTCGATCACCTTGCCCAGCCGCCGCGCCATGACCTCCAGCTGCTCAAGGTCGAGCCGGCACTCGAACACCGAGAGCTGCACGCGCGCGCCGAAGTCCTTCAGCACGTTGGACACCTTGGTGCGCCGGCGGTTGTCGACCACATCATACGAAATCACGGTCAGCATGGGTACCGGAATCCCGCGTACGGCTCGCCCTCCAGGAGGTGCCGAGCGAGCCGCTCCGCCTGACGGCGGAAGATCTGGCGGAAGCCGAGCGTCTGGCCGCCGAACGCCATCGGAGTCGTCATCTCCTTCTCGTAGGCCGCAAAGTAACGCTTGAGCGCCGGCGGCGTCAGGAAGACGCCGCGCTCGGCCGTGCCCGTGAAGTCCGCCGGTGCGAGCACGCCGAGGTTCAGAAGGTTGGTGGTCCAACGGTCGACGAGCGGCGCGCGCAGCTCCTCGAGCAGGTCGAGCGCCAGGGAGGGGCGGCCGTAGTCCAGCTGATGGAAGATCCCCAGGTACGGATCGAAGCCGATGGCGTTGAGCAGGGCCTGGATCTCGTTGCCCACCAGGACGTAGCCCAGCGACAGAAGCGCGTTGACCGGATCGCGCGGCGGCCGGCGGTTGCGGCCGTCGAAGCCGTACACCTCCGGCACCATTGCGGCCAGCAGCGGGAAATATGCGGCCGCCGCGGCGCCCTCGAAGCCGCGCAGCGAGTCGAGTGAGGCGGCGCCGGCGGCACCGTCGAGGTGACGCTCGAGATCCGCGACCGCCTCGGCGGCGATCGCCTCGGGGTGGTTGGCGCGAAACCGACGCGCCACGGCGACGCTGTTCGCGATCTTGCAACAGACCAGCTCCCGCGCCAGCGGCAGGCACCGCTCCTCGCTCCGGCTCAGCTCGTACTGGCGCATCCGCAACGGCACGTTCTTCGCCTTGGGTGGCGTGAGCTGGCCGCGGAGCTTGCCAGCGCGCGACAGAAGCGCCAGCTCGATCCCGTGGTCGAGCAGCTCGGCGAGCGCCTGCGTGGTCACCTGGACGTTGCCATAGAGGAGGACCGCCTCGAGCTTGAGGCACGGCACGTCGAGCAGGGTCGTCCTGTCCTTCTCAACGACCAGACGGTCACCGGTTTTGCGCACGATCGCGTTCTGCTCGGTGATGTAGAGCGTCGCCACCGCTGCTATCCCTTCTCTCGCAGCTCGAGATAGGTCAGCAGGTCGAGCGGCGGCGGCAGCGTCGGTGCGCTCGGTTCGGGCTTCGCCGGATCGAACGGTAGATAGATGGCGTCCTTCAGGAAGGTTGCGCCCAGGAACTTGAAACCTTGCTCGAACGAGCTGGTATGCGTCTTCTCCTGGTTGAGGCGCAGCTCGAGCTGCGCCAGGAGGTATTCGGTCAGCTCGAGCGCCTCGCCGGCCTCCGCGGCGCTTTTGCACAGGATGAGCAGGTTGTCGGCGTAGCGCACCACGGTCTTGCCGAACAGCGCGAGGTTCTCGTCGAGCTCGTCGAGGAAGAGGTTGGCGAGCATCGGCGAGACGACCGGCCCCTGCGCGATGCCTCGCTGCGGCCGGTACACCCGCTCGCCGTCGTAGATCTCCGCCCTGATCCAGCCCTCGAAGAGCGCGAAAAGTGCAGGTTCGAGGCGCAGCCTGCGCAGGCGGTCGAGCAGGCGATCGTGTGCAATCTGGCCGAAGAAGTCCTCAATGTCGGCGTCCACGAGGAAGCGGTAGCCCGCCTGGCGCAGCTCGTCCACGCGGCGGATCGCGCTCTTGACCGACCGACCGGGGCGAAAGGCGTAGCTGCACTGTTCGAGCTCGGCCTCGAAGCGGTCCTTGCTCACCAGGTAGGCCGCGGTTTGGGCGACGCGATCGCGCACCGTGGGCACCGCGAGGTAGCGGATGCCGTGCCGCGGCTTGGGGATCGGAAAGCGGAGCAGAGGGTAGGGGTGGTAGCGCCGGCTGCGCAGGCGGTCCTCGAGGTGGTCCAGCTCCTGCTCCAGCCGCTCGGCGAAGCGGCCGAGCGTGGTGCCGTCGGCGCCGCGGCAGCCGCTGTTGCCGCGCACCCGCTCGAAGGCGGCACGCAGCGTCCGCCTCGCGCAGAGATCCTCGATCGTAGGTTCGAGCACGTTGGTACCTCAACCGTCCTGGGTGAGACACCATCATTCGGGAATTGGGTGTGCCTTTCGTTCGGTCAGTCTGCAGGCGCGGGGGTATCACTGACCTTGGCAAGGCTGGCGGCCGTCACCAGCGGCGCGCTGATGCCAGTGCTGGTGCCTTCTGAATGCTTTGGGCGCTGGGGCTGCCGACGGCCTCCCAGGTAAGTGTCGGACAGTGTTGCTGGCTTGGGTTCTTCAACTGGGGGCGGCCAATCAGGAGGTGAGCGAGGCTTCTACGGCGACGACGGCCCGTGCGGCGGGACAGCGGATCGCTCTGCGAGAAGTCGCGACCTTGTCGCAGCCCCCCACCGCACGCGTCAGGTCTTCTCCGACCGCAAGAACACGGCCTCATCGTGGCTGCCGACACGATTTGTCGCAATCCCACCGCACGCCTCAGGCCTTCTCCGACCAGTACCCCATCAACTGCAACTGCACCTTGGAAGAGTCGCAGTCCCACCGCACGCGTCAGGTCTTCTTCGACTCATTGTCCCTCAGAACAAGCTGGCGATCGTCATCAAGAGGTCGCAATCCCACCTCACGCCTCAGGTCTTCTCCGACGAGGTCGGCGTCGAAAGGGTAGCCCGGGGAATGCAGAAGTCGCAATCCCACCTCACGCCTCAGGTCTTCTCCGACTCAACAACTACTGGGAGGACGATGCCGATCCGAGCTGGGTCGCAATCCCACCTCACGCCTCAGGTCTTCTCCGACGTGGCGGGTCGCTACGGTTCCAACCTGGCGAACATCGTCGCAATCCCACCTCACGCCTCAGGTCTTCTCCGACGTGTTGGTCAACGTCGACGACGGCCGCCTGCGTCAGAGTCGCAATCCCACCTCACGCCTCAGGTCTTCTCCGACTTGGCTGGTGGCGGCCAGGCCGCAGGTGGGGAAAAGGTCGCAATCCCACCTCACGCCTCAGGTCTTCTCCGACCTTCCACAAGGGCTTCGTGGAAATTCATAGATAGATGGAGTCGCAATCCCACCTCACGCCTCAGGTCTTCTCCGACCTTGATCCAAATCTCAAAGGACCCGCCCATGTGGATGTCGCAATCCCACCTCACGCCTCAGGTCTTCTCCGACCGACCACGATATCTACACTATCGTCCTCGCTGAGAGTCGCAATCCCACCTCACGCCTCAGGTCTTCTCCGACTCCTGGGTTTGTAACCTCTTTTCCTTCAATAAATTAAGGATCACTCGGCCGTTACCTGGCAGAGTTCGCCCCGCAATGCTTCGGCCGGGCTCGGGGTTTAACCCGGCCTGGAAGATGGAAATCACTGAAACAAAGTAGCTTGCAGCCATGGCCGTTACCTGGGTGCCAATTTGGCGAAATCGGGTTGGCACGATTGCTGCCGTTCCCATAGATGCCATGATCAGGAGACATAAACCTCCGGGCTTTCCTGTATCCCGCCTGTTCCCAGGAATATCACCTCCTGAGCTCTCCAACACCCATCAGGTAATCTCGATCTTGCCCAGGCCGAAGGTGGCGCCCTTCCCTACGTGGAGCACCTGGGCGGTGCGTAGAAGCGGCGCGAACGGAGCCAAGTCGCCGGTCAGCTCGATTTCGCCGACGAACCCGCCGAGGCTCATCGTGCACTGCTGGCGGTTGCTGTAGCGTTGCCAGTCGTGCCAGTGCAGGTTGGTGGCGGTTTCTCGCACCGCGCTCGCAGCGTCGAGGAGCGGGCGGAAGCTCCAGTCGATCGCCGCGGCAGGGACGTGGAAATGCGCCAGCTCGAGGGTACGGCGCAGCATCGCGAAGGCCAGCCCGCGGAATCCGAGGGTTGTCACCAGGTGGTCGCGCACCTTAAGCCGCGTCGGCGTGACGAAACGGACGCGCACGCGGGAGGAATCGGGGAGCTCGCCAAGCGGCACCTCGACGGCGGCGGGAGTGAATCCCTCGCCGTGGAGCAGCTCGCGCGTCCGGCCGTCCGGCTCGCGAGCGGCGACGCGCTCGACCTTGAACCGGTGGCGCGCGCGGCCGAGGCCGGCCTCCGCCATGCGCTCGACAGCCAGGACGGCGAACGCCTGCAGGTCGGCCGCCTGACCGACGAGGAGGAGATCGAAGGCGAGAGACTCGCCGGCCGCGAGCTTTCGCGCGGAGCTCCCCGGCTCGATGACGTAGGGCCGCGGGGCGGTCGGCAGCCCTCGCATCAGCGGCGGCGCCTGGCCCTCGACAAACGTCTCGAACATCCGGGTGTAGACGCATTCGCGCCGCAACCGGCAGGTGGCACAGGCCTGCTCCCGCCCCATGACGCACACCAGGCGGCGCAGCGCGTGCCCGAACGCACCGCGGAGCATCGAGCCCTGGTACTCGGGCAGATCGGCTGGCGCCAGGGCGCGCAGGGTGAAGGTGAGGCGCACGTAGGGCAACGTGGGCAGGCGGTATGCGACGGCCGCGGGGCTCGTGGGCTCGCTATGGCTCAGCATCACCACGCCCCTGCCGTGGGCCACGATCAGCGGCCTCGGGGTTCAACTGCCAGACCCTCGCTTGAGGGTGTAGTGGATCTCGATCTCGAGCGGATCGCCCGGCGTCATCCCCCGCAGGCGGTCGTCCCTGGTGAGCGCCGGCACCACCTCGATGCGCCGGCCGGGCGCCAGGGCTGCCAGGAAGGCTCCGGCCGTCGTCTGCTTCATGCCGCCCATGATGTTGACCACGACCTCGCTTTGCGGGATCGGCGGCATGATGTCGGCGAGACGGCGGTAGACGCGCTCCTCGATGGCGTCCCGCACCGCCTCGGGATCGCCGAACGCTTTGTCGGTGAGGGAGATCTTCTCGAAATGCCGTACCGATAGGCGCTCGTGGCGGCTCAGATCGTCGACCAGCTTGTCGGCTTCTGCCGCCGAGTCCGGGGAGTGCACGAGCCAGATGCGGCGGAGCGTCGCGGCGTGGTATTCGATCGCTTTGCGCGCGGTGGCGGCGCCGTCGCCGGAGCTCACGAGCGCGACCAGACCCTGGCATTCGCCGGCCCGGTGCTGGCGCGCCGTCGGCACCGGGCTCAGCGGCAGGAATCTGCGCACGATCGGCGGGGCGAGAAGCGTCAGGATCGCGAGCGGCACGACGAGAGCCAGGAGCCAGCGCGCCGCGGCGTTGTGCTGCAGCCAGTTGGAGTTGATGTTGGCGCTCAGGCTGAGCAAGTAGCCGACGATATAAAAGAGCAATGGGATTCGTTCCGCGGTGATCAACCCGGCGCGCAGGTCGGAAAGTTTCATGGGTGTGGCCTCGGCATGGGTCGCGATATTGCAAGATGTGGAACTGCAAGCATTGCCTGGCCGACCAGCACGAGGTTGAAGGAAAGAGCCCGCCGGCGGCGAGCCGTCGCGCGCAGCTCCCCGGTTCGAAGACGTATGGCCGCGGGGCCGCCGGCAGCCCTCGCATCAGTGGCGGCGGCTCGCCCTCGGCGCTTACGCGCCGGCCTGAACGTGGCGGAGGGAACTCCTCCCACGTCGCTAGGCCTCTTGAGGAGGCGAGGGAGGGTGAACACCAGGACGACGGCAGCGGGCGCGCCGAGCGCGATGGCCAGCGCGAGGCTCGCGTGCGACTGCAAGGCCCCCGCGAGCAGGTTGGCGCTGAGCGCGAGGGCGAACCCGGTGGCAACGGACACGAACGACTCCGGGTCGACCATCAGCTTGCGCCATCGTCTCCAGTCCAAGGTCATTGCTCTCGTCCCCTTCCGGCGGCGCCTTGCTCGGCCGCGATGGCCGATGCCCGTCGCGCTCTCAAACCTTGACGCGCAGGACCCTGCCTTTCTGGTCCACCGTCTCGACGTGCACGGTCCGGCGATCGCCGGCCTGCCACGGCGTGGGCACACGCGGTGCGAACACGATGTCGTCCTGCCCGGTCGCCGTGTCGCGCAGGCGGAAGACGTTGCCCTCGGCGGTCAGGACTTCGACCTTGATCTTGTCCTTCTTTTTGCGCTGCGGCGGCGCCGGCATGGGCCGTTCGCGCACGAGCGCTGCGAGCGTCTCAAAGGCCGCGTGCGGGTCGCCGGTCCCGTCTCCGGGGCTGTTGACGCCGGTACCGCCGGTCTGGTCCAAAGCGCCTCTCGCGGCCGGCACATACCTGCCGTGCCGATCCAGGCCGACCCCGCGGTACCCTTGGTGCCCGAGGTAGCCGGTGACGCTCTCGCGCGGCCGGTCCCGTCGCAGCAGCTCTTCGAGCTCTCCCTGGAGCCAGCCCGGAGGCTGCGGCCAGGCCGCGGCATCGAAGCCTGCATGCGCACCCCACGCGCCGTAGCGGTGGGCGGGGGTGGCAAGCTGCGAGTCGGCGGCCCTCACCGTGACGATGCACGAGCCGTAGCCCAGAGGCTTGGCCATCCCCTGCTTGTGCGCATGTCGCTCGTCGAGTACGAGGCAGGCGAGAAAGCGACAGACCTCCTCGTCGGACAGGCTATGGAGGTGTACCTGGAAGTCGAACCGCGTGCCCGAGCTCGCGTACTCGCAGATGGCGTGCGACCGGGTGCTCCAGGAAGCCTGAGCGACGCCGGGCGCGGGCAGGGGTGGGTGGTGGAAGTACAGCTTGCGGCCGCGGATCGGGCCGCCCGCGGCGCCGGAGCTGCTGTAGATCGCAGAGTGCTGCGGCTTGGGTGAGGAGAGCTCGGCGAGCCGCACGGTGTCCGCGGTAAGAGCCGAGCCCGGAGCCAGGACCGCGTCGGTGAAGCGTACCCGGCTGGCGGCGTGCACCTTGTCGCCCAGGGCGATACCGAACAGACGGCAGGCCGGGCAGAGGTGCGTCACGTCGTTGCAGCGGTCGTGACGGTACAGCTCGGGTACCGCAAGCCGGTATGCGCCGGCGCCCGCACCGAGTGGCAGGCAGGAAGGAAAGGCAGCCTCAAAGACGGCGCGCAGCATGCCTTTGAGCGACGCGCCCTGGACGATTGGCCGGCCGGCACCGTCGCGGAGAAATCCCAAGCGGAGGCGCTTGTCGCCCGGCGCCACGGGCTCCTCCCGCCGATGGTCGGCGGTGAAGAGCGGACCGAGCGCCGTGAGCTCGCACGACAGAACGCCGGTCACGCCTACATCACGACGCCAGCCGGGAAATGCGCTGCGCTCCGGGCCCCGAGCCGGCAACGGCACAAAGCCGTAGGGGCTGTGGGTGGGCCGCGGGCCGGTCACGGGCGACCTCCACGTCCGCGCCGCGGAGCACCCGCGCCCGCACCGAGGTCCTCTCGTGGCTCCTCGTCGCGGAGCATCGCGAGCCCGACGCAGCGCACGAACTCGCCGCGCTGCCGCACCGCGTCGCGATACCAGCGGGCGGTGAGCCGTGGTGTCGCGCCCGCAGGCGGCGGCAAGACCTCGCGGTCGAGCGGAAAGGTCTGGATCTCCGGCAGCTCGCGGGCGTAGAAGCGCGCGCCCCCATCGGGGTTGCCTTCCCGATCGCGCTGCGGATCGACCCACTCGCCCCAGAGCACGATGTGGGCCTCGCGCGTCCGCACGAGATCGAGCGGTGCCGAGAAGCCGGCCGGCATCGGCACCGCCGGCTCGAGGAGCAGCACCGCATGCACGCCCTCCTCCGCGCGGTGGCGCTGCCAGCGGTACTCGCCAGCCGGTCCGAAGAGCCGCCCCGCGGGCCATGCGGCCAGGTCGGCCCAGTCCGCCACCTCCTGGCGTCGCGCCAGGCGTGCCGCGGCCGGCGCCTCCAGCCAGGCGTAAGCGAAGTCCGGCAGGCCCGCGGGATGGCCGGCAAGGCGGGCGAAGGCGATGCAGGCGCTCACGCCGGCACCTGCGCGGATTCCGGTCCGCCGCCCGGGCGCCCGATGAAGTCGGCGAACGCCGCCGCCGCGGCGCGCCACAGGTCGTCGAGGTCGGCAACAAGGTAGGTCTCGTAGAGGGACAGGCTGTGGTCGGGCTTGGGGGTGAGGCGCGCGGCAGGCGCCGGCCACTCGTGGAGGCCATAGTGCTGCCGCTCGGCCGGCGACGAGAGGCTGCCCAGGTGGTCGATGCACTTGCCGCCGTGGCCGGCGGGGTAGGCGAGGCGCGCTTCGCGGACCGTTCCTTGGACCTGCCCGAAGCCCTTGGACTTGCCGAAGCCGAGCGCCACCATTCCGTCGGCGAAGTCGTTGAACACGTGGGCGAGAAGGCCGAGCTGCCAGAGCTCGAAGTTGGTGACCGTCACCGTGGTCGTGAAGGTTGTGTCCTCGAGCGCATGGAAGCGCATGTTGGCGCCGCCGCGGGCGCCAGTCTCTTCGTTTGCGTTCCCGGCGTAGACGCCGCCCGTGAAGCGGTCGATGCCGATCATGTCGCGGTAGACCGACCGGCAGGGGCCGGTCAGGTCGGCGTCGGCGAGCTGCACGCGGCTTGCGGTTGCTGTGCAGCCGAAGAGCCGGCAGGCAGGGCAGGCGGCGGCATAGGGCGAGGGTTCGGGCGGGCTGGCGCGGAGCCGCGAAGAGCACGAGGCGAGGTCAGCCGGCGCGTCGACGAACGGATCGCAGGCCGTTGTCGGTGGGCGGTCCTCGGCGCCGCGGAGGGAGCGTACGATCCGCTCGGCCTGGGCGCGGAACGGACCCCGCAGCGAGGTGCCGGGCACGTAGAAGGGTAGGTCCGGCGGCTTGCCGGGGTGGCTCAACACCGCACGCTTGAGCTCATGGTTGTGGTCGCTGCTGCGGCTGACAAACAGCTTGTTGGGGAGCTTCCCGCGGTTGGCCCGATCGTCGGGTTTCTCGTAGCGGCCGTCAGCGATGAGCAGCGGCCCAGGACAGGCAAGGGTCCAGGTGAAGCTTGCACTACACAGGCGGCGCCGCATCATGCCGCGCCTCCGGCCCACACGAGCGGGGCGTGAGGGTCGCCGCCGCCCGCCAGAGCCCGCCATAGGGCCTCGGGGCTCTCGAAACCGCGGACCTCGAGGCCCTCACGCCGCAAGCAGACCTCGCCGAGGCCGGCGGAGCGCTTGCCGCCGACGAAGAGCCCGTGGTGCAGGAGGTCCAGGGAGAGCTGGACCAGCCGGCGATCGGCGCTCCCAGGCGGCCCCAGGTTCTCGGCCTCCATGCCGAAGTGGAAGACCGGCCCGCACTCGAGGACCTCGAAGTTGAATTTGACGTTCTCGCGCGCCGTACCGGTGTCGCGGTCGATGCCCACGCCGTCGCGCACCACCGACTTGTCGGCGAGCGGCGACGGCGACTCGGGGCGGCAGTCGCCAATGCGCAGCCGCGAAGCGAAGGTGGGGGAGCCGAAGAGCTTGCAGACGTCGCACAGCTCGCTCTCAAGGAAGCCGAAAACATCAGAGTCGTCCCCCTGGACGAGCTCGGCGAGCTGCTCCTGCTTGCGGCGACTGGCGGTCACGCAGGCGTCCGCGGCGTCGTCGGCGACGAAGAGGGTGCAGGAGCGCAAGCCGGCGGCCGCGCCGCAGCCGCCGAGGATGCGCTCGACCTCGGAGCGCAGCGCACCGCGCAGGCTGCTGCCCGGGATGATCGGCACGCCGGCGCGATCGCGCATGAGCGGCGCATCCGTGATCTCGGAGGCGCGGCCCGACGACAGGCGGAGCGGGCTCTTGAGCTCGAGCTTGCCACGAAAGCGGTAGCGGTTGCGCAGCACGTCGTGACCAGATAAGCGGGGCGGGCCGGTGGTCATCTGGGAGCTCCTGGGGCGCTCTCGGCGGCAGCGCCGGATGGGGTGGCCTCGGCGGCAAAGGCCAGAAGGGGCATGGGCACGCCTACCGCGGCTTCGTAGCGATAGAGGCCTGAGAACCGACTCCAGAAGCGCTGGAGCGCCGCAAGGCGGTTGAGGTCCGCGGGGGGCTCGGCGGGGATGTAGAGTTCGCCCTCGACCCATCGCAGCAGCTCGCCGCCGAGGCTCTCCGCGACGCCTTCGCCAAATGCCGGCGGCAGCAGCCAGGAGGCCGGCGGCGCGCCGCGCTGGGCGCGCGCCTCCAGCCGATCGAGTTGGTGCCGCAGCCAATACCGGAGCGACCCGCGCGCCTGGTCGAAGGTGGTGGCGGAGGCGATGAGCTCGCCGGCTGCCGCGAGCTGTGCGGCCGAGATGCGACCGGGTGTGAAGCCCAGCCGGTACAGTCGCTGCGCCGCCTCGATCAGCACATCGTCGAGCGCCGCGAGCGCCGCATCGGCGCGCAGGGCGCATTCGAGGGCCGGTGCCTCCGCGTTTGGGCTCATCGCTCGTCCTCCGGGCCGAGGTGGAACGGATGCCAGAGCACCGCGCTGCCGTAGCCCTCGCCATGGCTGCCCCCGATCCAGCCGCGGCCGTTGCCCTCGGGTAGCTGGGGCGTCCGGGTCGGGCTTGCTGCCTCGAAGAGGAAGGCGCTGCCGGCGGCTACCGCCAAGCGCTCGGACCGCGGCAGGCGGACCGGCTCGCCGTCGAAGCCGAACACCTCGCGGGTGGCGGCGAAAGCGCGCGGGCGTGGCCGCCAGTCGCCGGGGGAGATGCCGAGCGGCGTCAGATCCGCAAGGTCCGGCGCGCTCGCGGGGCGCAGGTAGTCGTCGTGGAAGAGCCCGTCCGACAGCAGGGTCACCGCCAGTACCGGTCTACCGGCCGTGGCCGCGTAGCGCTCGAACCGCTCGCGCACTGGACAGAGCTCGAGCGCAGTCGGTGCTGCGCGGCCCACCGTCGCCCAGCCCTGTCCGCGGCTGCCACCGGTGCCGAAGGAGGCTTGCCACGACTCGGCGATCAACCCTTCCAATGTCGCGGCCAGGTCCGAGGGCGCCTCGATCGTCGCGGTGAAGGTCTGCCCGGCCGCGAGGAGACGCTGGCTGTACAGTTGCCCGGCGCTCGCCGTACCGCGACGCGGATCGATCGCCGTGCGCGTGGCGAGCCGGATGATCGGCGAGACGCTGCGGCGCTCTCTCGGCAGCCAGAAGCCCTCGCAGTAGTCGAGGGGCCGCCGGCACCGGGCGCAGACCGATGGACCGCTCCCCAGCAGGAGGAGGTCGGCGATGCCGTGGCCGCCCTCAGCCAGGGCGCCCGGCTCGTACTTGCAGCTACGTGCCGAAAGCGGCATCACCTCGGCGCCGCAGAGGGTCGCCGGTCCATAGCGGACTTCGCCGGCGAGAAAGAGGCGTCCGAACAGAGCGTCGGGAACGCCGCCCCGCCGCTCGAGATACCGGCGCGCGAGGACACCGCGCAGCGCATTGCCGGGGATCGCGACCAGGGTGTCGGTGAGGTTGGAGGCGGGCGGGGCGGCAGCAAGGAGCGCCGGCGAGACAAGGGTGATGTCCACTGCCAGCGCGGTCATCGCCACGTCCCCTCGATCCGCACGCCGCCGGCGAGCCGCCCCCAGCCCGCGGCCTTGCGGGCGCCGATGGCATCGACGATCGCCCCGCTCCAGCGCAGGAACACGAGCTCGTCGTCGGCGAGTGCGCCGTTCGCGACGATCGTGCCGTGGAAGCCAAGCTCGGCCGGCAGCGCCTCGTCGAAGAACAGGTGATCGGCAAGGGCCGTGCGGCTGCGGCGGGCCACCGCCAGGCCGGGACGGATCTCGACATCGGGGTGCACCACCGGGTTGGCATGGCCCCGGAGCAGCGCTGCACAGAGCTCCCGCCACGGCTCGCTCAATGCGGCGTCGCCGACGCGCACCTGGCCGGCGACCGCACCGTTGCCGAAAAGGCGGCAGGCGGTACAGGCCGTGGACAGCCGTTTGCAGGCGGGTTTCTGTGCATCGTGGAGCCAGTAGGGGTCCGGCGCCCCACCGGAGCGCAGCAGGCGCTCGGCATGAAAGCGCAGCCGACCCTTGATCGTGGACCCGGGGACGACCGGCAGGCCCGCGGCGTCGCGCACCGTGAAGCGATCGACGAGTCCCGCGGCGCCAAGCCCGGTGAAGATGCCGGTGGGCGAGGCGAGCGACAGATCGTAGGCCGCCGCGCGCTCAGGCATGGGTGTCCGGGTCCTCTGCAGGGTGGGCGCCGGCTGCCGGCGGGATGGGCAGGCTGCCGGCGGGCGCGGCGGGCGGGACGAAGTCGAGCATTTCGACCAGCTCGGTCAGCGGCGTGCTCCAGGCGGACTTGTCACGCTCGCGGAAGGGGAAGCGGTCGAGCTCCGCCACCAGCTCGGCGAGCGGTCCGCCGGCCGCGAGGTCGCCGGTCGTCTGGAGCCGTTCGCGTAGCTGAAGCGCCTCGTATTGCGCCTGCACGGGTTGCCGGAAGAGGGCGGCATAGAGCGCCTTGAGTTTGCTCCGCGGCACGGACGATGCCTTGAGCGCCGCGATCCGCTGGCGCAGCGCGCCGAGGCCTGCCGCCGTGTACGGCCGCTCGGTGCGAAGCAGCGCCGCGCCGCTCGGCAGCGTCGTGCGGTACTCGGTGGCACGGCGGTGTTTCAGGCTCTCGCTGCCACTCTCGTGGATCACCGCGAAGTCGATCGTGCCGGCGGCCGTCCCCGACTCGGCAAGATCCGAGGCGAAGTGTTTGGCGAGCTTCATCAGCTCTGCGGCATGGTCCAGGAGCTGCGACGCCGGGAACGAGGCGTGCGCGATCGCCACGCCGGCCGAGGTCGTCAGGCCGTCGGGTGCGAAGCACCGGGCGAGGGCGCCGCTCCGCACCCGCTCGCGCTGGAGCTCGCGGGTCCGCTCCTGAAACAGCGTGACGAAGCGCTCCGCCACCGCCAGGGCCGATTGCGCTGGGACGATGAGCACGAGGTCGTCGCCGCCGGCGATCACGAACTCGGCCGGAATGAGGCGCGCCGGCTCGCCGCGGCCTGTGCCTGACCGGCGGCGCGGGCGCGTCTCCGCAGGCTCCGTCGCGACCTCGGCGATCACCGCTTCGACGGCCGCGGCGCGGGTGGCCTGGTCGACGATGGCGGAGAACGCTGCGTAGGCCGCCCTGGCCTCTCCATCACCGGCCGACTGAGCGCCGATCTGGCGGATGGTCTCGCCCATCCGGTTGCCGTCGGCATAGATGAGGGCGAAGTAATTGCGCGGTAGGGAGCGCGCGCCGATGTCGTCGAAATCCACGGGTAGGAGAACTCGGACCTTGGCGCCAAAGCGCTCCGCCGCCTGGGCCGCGAGGGTGGCAAGGACGCTGTCGGGCCAGCGCTGCTCGATCTCGCGGAGGGTGGGGATCGGTGTGAGCAGGTCGTAGTTCCGCTTGGCCTCGCGGTAGAACTCGCGGATGGTGTCGCGCTTGTACAGGCACGAGGAGCAGAGGAAGTGCCGACCCTGAACGTCGGCAGGCGGAACGGTCTCGGCGGGCCGCCTGCCGCACGACGAACAGGGCCGCAGCCAGCGACCGCCCAGCACCGGAAACGCCGCCAGACGGCCGAGCTTGTTGCTCTGCGACTCGGCCACGCCGCGCGCCACCCACGTGGTGAAAGGCTCGCTGGGCAGGCGGTCCAGGACCTCGATGGAAATGCGTGCGCTGCCCGTACGGTCACGATAGAGAGCGGCGACCGCCTCGGCAAAGCGCTCCGCGGCCACCCGGGTCGGAAACAGGATCCGCCCCGAGCCGCCCCCCAGATAGACAATCTCCGCATCGCGAAAGTCGGGCTGGGCGAGGAGCGAGCGCGTGTCCACGCGGTTCAGACGATCGAGGAGAAGGCTTGCCCCGCGCGTCTCGCGCAGATAGCGGGAACCAAAGAGATAGCTCTTGACCCGCTGGGTCTCCAAGACGACGAGCACCGGCGGCTCGGGCGCTGCCGGCGACGGGGGATGCCTGTGGAAGGTACCGGTCGGGCTCGTCATCAGGTGCTGTACAGATGCGAGGGGAGCCGCGCCCCACGGCCGCGACGGTCAGCGATCGTGGCGGTCGGCGCCCCCACGAAGAACCCCGTGGCAGTCCATGCAGGGCTGAGCATATGTCTCTTATTCTCAAGCTTTCGCTAGCATGCTTAGGCTATCGCCTCGTAGATGCGATGTAAAGCGCGGCGCGGGGTGCCTGGGGGAGGAACTTCCAGGTGCGCCGCGATGCGCGGTGTGCGATGGCGCAGGCAGCCGGTGGCGTCGGTGTAGAAGACCTGGCGGAGCGTCGCGCGGACCCGTAGCTGCCGGTCGGGCTCGACGCGGGCGAGAGCGGTGGCGAGGTCACCGGCGGCGATGATGCGGTAGGTCTTGACGATGTGGCCATCGCCGCTGGCCGGCCATTGGGCTTCGAGGTCGAAGGTGGCGCAGGCGAGCAGTGTATTTAAGGTCAGGAGAATGCCGCGCTCGATTTTTCTCGCTTCACACCGCGGAGCTCGCCGCCGCCTACTTCATGTACGCCTCGGGCTCGACCGGTCGGGTGCACCGGTGGTTGCAACCCGAACAGATTGTCGCAATCCCACCGCACGCATCAGGTCTTCTCCGACACCATGCCGGACGAGCGCTAGCGCCAGATTCGCGATCATCGTTAGTCGCAATCCCACCGCACGCTTCAGGTCTTCTCCGACGCAGAAGAGATCATCAAGCTCTACAAACTGCAAGCCACTTTGTCGCAATCCCACCGCACGCTTCAGGTCTTCTCCGACAGGAGTGATCGCGTTCCTGCTGTGGGGGGCATCAGAAAGTCGCAATCCCACCGCACGCTTCAGGTCTTCTCCGACTACAAGGAGTACGTCCGTGACGTCACGAGCGTCGCTCGTCGCAATCCCACCGCACGCTTCAGGTCTTCTCCGACCTCGACATGACCACCACCGAACAGATCAAGCTTCAGAAGTCGCAATCCCACCGCACGCTTCAGGTCTTCTCCGACTTCATCGTGGACTCGAACTGGGGCGTCAATCGGATGGGTCGCAATCCCACCGCACGCTTCAGGTCTTCTCCGACGCCGACTACGACCACAAGACGGCGCTCGCAGCTTTCGTCGCAATCCCACCGCACGCTTCAGGTCTTCTCCGACGGGCCTATCGTTGAGATCAATCGACTGGATGGCGAAGTCGCAATCCCACCGCACGCTTCAGGTCTTCTCCGACCGTCCACTCGGACCGGCTCAACGGCAAGAGCGACAACGTGTCGCAATCCCACCGCACGCTTCAGGTCTTCTCCGACGCATCCGCTTCTACTACGATGGCGACCGCAGCACCTGGTAGTCGCAATCCCACCGCACGCTTCAGGTCTTCTCCGACTCGTCTGCGAGCTGAGCGACGAAGAGCTTGAGCTGAGTCGCAATCCCACCGCACGCTTCAGGTCTTCTCCGACTCGGACCCGCGAAGGCATCGATGTCAGCGGCCTTAAGTCGCAATCCCACCGCACGCTTCAGGTCTTCTCCGACAATGGCTGCGCGGCGCAGGTCCGATCCCTGCAAAAAGACGGTCGCAATCCCACCGCACGCTTCAGGTCTTCTCCGACTCGTACACGAATGTCTCAACCGATTCACTACTGGCGGAGTCGCAATCCCACCGCACGCTTCAGGTCTTCTCCGACGCTGATGGTCATGTTGTGTCTGGGCTTCACGGCAAACGGTCGCAATCCCACCGCACGCTTCAGGTCTTCTCCGACGCAGGTCCTCGGCGCCTCTCACAACACGAACGTCCAGAAGTCGCAATCCCACCGCACGCTTCAGGTCTTCTCCGACCCGTTTGGGAGAGGTTCAGCCGGCGGTCAGGACGCCTGGTCGCAATCCCACCGCACGCTTCAGGTCTTCTCCGACAGCCACCATGAGATGTATTAATACCCCTTTACATTGGACATGGTCGCAATCCCACCGCACGCTTCAGGTCTTCTCCGACGCGAATCCGATTAGTCCAGAAATAGGTCTCGATACTCGTCGCAATCCCACCGCACGCTTCAGGTCTTCTCCGACAAGCGGTACCCGCGGTCGCTCACCCAGGTCAAGAAGGACGTCGCAATCCCACCGCACGCTTCAGGTCTTCTCCGACGTCGAGGTCCAGTTTCCAGGCCTGCTCGGCACGCACGTGTCGCAATCCCACCGCACGCTTCAGGTCTTCTCCGACGTACAGCGAGTGGATAGCTCGGAAGGTTCTGGATCAGGTCGCAATCCCACCGCACGCTTCAGGTCTTCTCCGACTCGGACCGACAAATCCCCTCTATCCGATCTTCTGGTACCGTCGCAATCCCACCGCACGCTTCAGGTCTTCTCCGACGTCGAATGCGACTATGACGCGATGCGCCAGACCGCAGTCGCAATCCCACCGCACGCTTCAGGTCTTCTCCGACCATTCACGCCGCCGAGCAGCGCTTCTGGGTGGCAGTCGTCGCAATCCCACCGCACGCTTCAGGTCTTCTCCGACGGAGTTTGACGGCCTTCAGTGTGCATGCCAGATGCTTGTCGTCGCAATCCCACCGCACGCTTCAGGTCTTCTCCGACTTTGGTCGAATTCGTAGTCCATGCCGGTGTTGTTGAGTCGCAATCCCACCGCACGCTTCAGGTCTTCTCCGACTAGAAAGGAAAGGGAGGACACACGACATGGACTTAAAGTCGCAATCCCACCGCACGCTTCAGGTCTTCTCCGACTGCTGGATTTTTAACCTCCTTTCCATCAATGAGTTAAGGGCCATCCCGCCGTTACCTGGCAAATGGCGCCCCCGCAACTCTCCGGTCGGGCGCGGTTTCAACTCCGCCTTGGAGGCGGAATTCTCTGAAACGACGCGGCTTGCAGCCGCGGCCGTTACCTGGGTGCCGATTTGGCGCAAACGGGTTGGCACGATTGATGCCATTCCATAAGCGTCATGATCAGACGACATAAACCTCCGGGTCTTCGGTTACCACGCCGGTCCCCAGGATCATGATCTTCGGAGCGCATTCCTGACAAATGCGATAGAGAGCTGCACGCGCGCCGAAGTCATTCAGCAGGTTGGACACCTTGGTGCGCCGGCGGTTGTCGACCACATCATACGAAATCAAGGTCAGCATGGGTACCGGAACCCCGCGTACGGCTCGCCATCGAGGAGGTGCCGAGCGAGCCGCTCCGCCTGGCGGCGGAAGATCTGGTGGAAGCAGAGCGCTTGCCGCCGAACGCCATCGGAGTCGTCAGCTCCTTCTCGTAGGCTATAAAGTTACGCTTGAGCGCCGGCGGCGTCAGGAAGACGCCGCGCTCGGCCGTGCCCGTGAAGTCCGCCGGTGCTGGCACGCCGAGGTTCAGAAGGCTCGTGGTCCAGCGGTCGACGAGCGGCGCGCGCAGCTCCTCGGGCGGGTCGAGCGCCAGGGAGGGGCGGCCGTAGGCCAGCTGATGATCCCCAGGTACGGGTCGAGGCTCCGGGGACTGTCTGCCTTGCCGCGCCCCGGATAGACGGTGCGTTACTGAGTAGGTCGCCAAGCTCGCTTCTTACTTGCGCCTGCGGATACGCTTCCGTCCGTCGACTTCCCGACTTCCGCGCTGCCTTATCAGCTCTCTTCGCATTGAAGCCGACAGAGGGCCTACCAAAGCACGATCTGATCTCAGATTTCCCGCATCCGGTTAACTCTACTTTGTCAGATTTCGGAAGCGCTTGATTCCAAGGCGGTTAGCTCTTAGAATTGGGCTGGAAAGTATGATTTCTCGCCGAGACCAGATGCTTCCCCCCCTCAAAGGACCATAGTCGGAAGGAGAGACGCTATGCCCCAGCTCCCCTGCAAGAGCTGGGAGCGCGATTCCTGGCCTTTCAGCGGGGATTTGCGCTTCTTTTCCGCCTGCGGACCCGAGACGTGAACTTGCAAGCACGGGCGTATCTGAGCGGTTTGTTGCAGGCCGCAAAGCGCAACGTCCAGCGGATGGCAGAGGTGGTGCCCGGCACCGAGGCTCAGGCACTGCACCACTTTCTCGCTCATTCGCCCTGGGATGCGCGAGCCGTCATGGATCAAGTGGCGAAAGAGGTCGGCGGGCTGTTGGGCGGAGATCAGGACACCTGCCTGCTGCTCGACGAGACCTGCTTTGCGAAGAAAGGCGTTCGGTCGGTGGGCGTAGCTCGGCAGTGGTTCGGCTTGCAGGGCAAGACGGATAACTGCCAGGTGGCGGTCTTCGCCGCCTTGGCGCGAGGCAAGCGGGTCAGCCTGATCGATGCGGAGCTGTACCTGCCGCGGGAGTGGGTCGAGGATCCAATGCGATGTGCCGCGGCGGGTGTGCCGGTTGAGCGCCGCGTGATGAAGACGAAGCCAGCGTTGGCTCTGGATCTGGTTCGACGAGCACGACGCAACGGAGTGCACTTCGCCTGGGTGGCGGCGGATGGGACGTATGGTCAGGATCGCGCTCTGCTGCGCGCCCTCGACGACGCCGATGAGACGTTTGTCATCGATGTTCACCGGGACCAACGGGTCTTTCTTGACAACCCGCGTCGGGCCAAACGACGTCGGGCGACACCGGAGTCTCGCGCTGAAGACTTGCGTGTGGACGAATGGGTTGCTCGCCAACCGGCCGCAGCATGGCAAGAAGTATGGGTCCGGCGCGGGACCCAAGGGGAGCTTCGTGTGCAAGCCCTGCGTTGCCGCGTCTGGGTGCGCGAAGCCACAGAGACCCAAGCCCGCTGTTGGCAGTTGATCGTGACGCGCGAGATCGGTGCGCCCGACACCACCAAGTACAGCTTCAGCAATGCCGCCGAGCAGACCTCTTTGCAACGGTTGGCTTATATGCAGCGGCAGCGCTACTGGGTCGAACGTGCCTTCCAGGAAGCCAAGAACGAGGCCGGCATGGACGAATACCAGGCGCGAAGCTGGCAAGCTTGGTATCACCACATGGCCCTCGTCATGATGGCGCTGCTTTTCATTCTGAAAGAAAAGCAGTTGCAGAGCGAGGCTCTTCCTCTCCTGAGTGCTGCCGACGTGAAACATCTGCTCGTTCGGCTCTTACCCCGGCGGGACCTCGACATCGAGGAGTCGATCCGTCAGGTGCAGAGCCGGCACCGCCAACGTCAAGCCGCTATCGACTCTGCTTCTCGCCGACAGCAAGAATCCAGGGCCTCTACCTCGTCGACGAATCTGACAAAGTAGAGTTAATGCTCGAAAGAGGACTTCCTCGGCTGCTTTGTGGCCGCTTCAATGTGGCGGACCGTGCGATGCCGGACCGGCCGCACTCGGGGCCTTGGCTTGCTCTTGAAGGTACCGCAGCGGGTGGAAGAGCAGCTTCTGGTAGCCGGTGGCAGACGGATCGCGCATCGCCGCAAGCTGCGCCTGGAGATTTCTTCCCCAATGGATGCGGTCCAGGCTTTTCGTGCGGACCGCTTCGCCTGCGGCGAGGAACCAGGCGATGCGTGGGGCCGAAAAGCTGGTGCCGTAGACATCGTCGGTCACGGTGCCGTCGAAGCCCGCGGCCAAGGCCAGATCGATGTCCCCTGCCTCGACAAGGGTGGAGTCCGGAGCGACGCCGGCAGGGGTCATGTTGATGACGGCCATGGTGTCCGTGGAGTTCTCGGATCGCTGAGCAAAATCGAGGAGATGGGTCGTCCCGTCGTTGCCCGCGGCGGCGGTCACCACCCCATAGAGTGGACTGTCATACAACACTCTGTACTTTCCGTCGTGCCGCACCGTCCAGGATTCGCTGGCCAGAAAAACCGTGGAAGCCTCTTCGGCATAGGCCTGGCCGATGAGCAGCACGGCGTCCATCACCGAGTTGTCGGTCTCGACTTCGTCTCCCGTCCAGCGCACGGGGAAGTGCTTTGCGACGAGCGCGGTGGCATAGCTGCGGGCGGCGCCGATGATCTGCGTGTTCAGGGCGACTCCTCGGGCGGCCCTCAATTGCAGCAGGTCGCTGGTCTGCAATAGGTCGGTCAGGATAGTACTCCCTCCCTGTTCGCGGGTCATCGGGACATAGATGACCCTGACCCGCCGGGGGCCTCCCTGGTCCAGCGCCCGCAGCTCACGCAGCGCCCGTTCAATGCACCGGCAATGATCGTGGCTGGCGGGGAGCCACGTTTTTTGAGCAGCGGGCTTCTGGAACGGCCGGCCGAAGTTTTCTTGCCAGACCTTGTCGAGAACCTCGTACAGTGTGTCACGGGACTCGCGATAGGCCTCCGGCGAAGGCCATCCCGTGTCGAGCACGAAGACCACCGGGGCGCGTTGGCCGTGTTCCATGAGCAGGCGCGAGATCTGCTCCTTGTCGCCGGCGGCAAGGGTGAGGTGATCGCGTTCCGGGGGCTCGGTATCGCATTTGCTCACGTCGGCTAGTTTCACCGGCATGGACTGGGTGAACTCCTTCACGGTCCCGGGGTCGAAGGCATCTGACGAGGCCAGGTGGTCGGCGACGGCCGCCGGCAGCTCGAACGCCAGCACCTCGAAGGGGCGGCGGTAGACGCGCTCCTCGATGGCGTCCCGCACCGCCTCGGGATCGCCGAACGCTTTGTCGGTGAGGGAGATCTTCTCGAAATGCCGTACCGATAGGCGCTCGTGGCGGCTCAGATCGTCGACCAGCTTGTCGGCTTCTGCCGCCGAGTCCGGGGAGTGCACGAGCCAGATGCGGCGGAGCGTCGCGGCGTGGTATTCGATCGCTTTGCGCGCGGTGGCGGCGCCGTCGCCGGAGCTCACGAGCGCGACCAGACCCTGGCATTCGCCGGCCCGGTGCTGGCGCGCCGTCGGCACCGGGCTCAGCGGCAGGAATCTGCGCACGATCGGCGGGGCGAGAAGCGTCAGGATCGCGAGCGGCACGACGAGAGCCAGGAGCCAGCGCGCCGCGGCGTTGTGCTGCAGCCAGTTGGAGTTGATGTTGGCGCTCAGGCTGAGCAAGTAGCCGACGATATAAAAGAGCAATGGGATTCGTTCCGCGGTGATCAACCCGGCGCGCAGGTCGGAAAGTTTCATGGGTGTGGCCTCGGCATGGGTCGCGATATTGCAATATGCGGAAGTGCAAGCATCGCTGCATCGCTGCATCGCGCGGTGCGCTCAACATGATCTTTGCGGACGTGTCGCTTTCAAACGTTTGGTCTGGGGTCATCTTATAGTAGCCTACAGAGCAAGCAACTTCGGAAGTCGCTCATGGAAGACCTGGAAGCACAGCTGCTCGCCGGCCTGGCCAGGGCCCTGCGCGTCGCGCCCGGCGACGGTCTGCGAAGCTACATCGCGACCGGTCGCGGCAGCCAGTCGGGGCGCGCCAAGCTGCTGGCCTGGGATGCCAACAGCATCCACGCCTTTGTCTTCGACACCACGAACCCCACCGGGATCCGCGGCGCAAGCGACATTCTGCGGTCGATCGACGACGAGGTGCGCCGGGGCCGGGCTCTGGGCCTTGACGCCGGGCAGGTGCTCTTCGCCGGCGGCGGCAGCGGTCTCGCGATCGTCGCCCACGCCGAGGTCGAGTCCGCCGCGAGGCACCTCCATACGCTCTTTGCCACGCGCACCCGCATCGCCACCTGCACCGTGGCGAGCGTGGATCTGATCGCTGAGGCGGGCTTCGACGAGTGCGTCCGCCAGGCCGGCCGAGCGCTGGCGCGGGAGCGGGTGCTGACCGGCCCCGACGCCGAGCCGGCCGTGCCCTTTTTCGTGCAGCGCTGCCGGGTGTGTGGACGCCGCGCCGCCGCACGTTCCGAGCGGCGCCTGTCGTCGCCCGGTGAGCCGCGTGCGGAATGCGAGCCGTGCTACCTGCGCATCGAGCGGGGCAAGCAGAACGTCCACTACCAGGGCGAGCCCACGGATTTCCAGGCCATCGCCGACGGCGACGGCTGGTACGCGGTCCTATACCTCGACGGCAACGGCATCGGCAAGGCGTTGACGCGGCTGCCGAGCCCGTTGCGCTATGCCTGTTTCTCGCGCGCGATCGCGAGCGTCTTCGCGGACAGCTTTCATCACACCGCCGCCAGCTACGGTCTGGACGAGGATGGTGGCTCCGGAAGAGGCGGTTTTCAGCTGCCGATCTGCGGCGGCGACGACGTGGTGGCGGTGCTGCCCGGCGATGCCGCGGTACCGTTCGCCCGCGACCTGCTGGCGGGCGTCGAGGCCGCTGCCGACGCGCATCCCGATCTTGCCGGCCAGGCGATCGGTGCCGCGGCGGGCGTCGCCCTGGCGCACCTGGGCTTCCCCTTGCGCCACCTGCTTGCCGAGGCCCACGGCCTGCTGGCCGAGGCCAAGCGCCGCCGGTACGACGACGAAAGCCGCAGCTCCCTGAGCTTCAGCGTGGTCACCGACGGCTCGCCGCGCAGCGAGACGCGGGAGCCCGAGCGCTGGGCGCGCCAGGCGGGGGAGCTGCTGCTGTCGGGGCGCCCCTACGGCCTCGACGAGTTCGCCAAGTTCAGCCGCCGGCTGCGCCAGATCCGCGATTCCGGTCTCGCCCGCACGCAGCTCCACGCCCTGCACGCCCACGCCGCGCGCGGTCCGGCGCAGTTCAGAAACCACGTGCTGTATCAGATCGGCCGCCGGAAGGAATGGCGCACGCTGACCGGTACGCTCGGCGGCGGCGCGGCCGTGGTGCGCGATCCAGGCGTGTGCCTCGACCAGTTCTTGCCGACCTACGGCGGGCGGCAGGTCTTCGACGTCGCCGACATGCTCGAGCTGACCCCTCATTGGCGGGAGCCCGCCGCCGCGATCGCCCCGCAATGAGACGCTTCCCGATCGTCGTCGAGCCCTTCGGGTCGCTGTTCGTCGGCGGCTATGCCGGCGCCTCGGACGGGGCCGACGCCGATACCGCCGCCGATCCGCTCGGGCTTCTGCTTCCCGGCAGCGCTGTCAAGGGAGCGCTGCGCGAATCCGCCGTGCGGCTGGTCAATGCGCTCGGTCGCGGCGACGAGCTGCGGCGCCGCCTGTTCGGCGAGGTGGACGGGCCGGGGCTTCTGCGCTGCGGCGTGCTCCGCCCGCATCTGCCGGGCGCCGGCGCGGCTGTCGACCTCCCCGGCTCGGTGCGCAACCACGTGAGCCTCGAGCGGGCGACGCGGCAGGCTGCGGCACAGCGTCTCTTCCAGCACCGGGTGACGCCGGCGCTGCCGGCGTTGCGTTTCGAGGGGCTGCTCGAAGCGAGCGAGGAGCTGAGCGAGGACGAGCTGGGGCTGCTGCGTTGCGCGGCGCGGATCACCGACCAGGTCGGCGGCGGCAGGGGACGGGGCCTCGGCCTGGTGACGGTCACCTTGGGCGATCCCGTGCCCGCGGACGGGGGGGCGCCGGTGCCTGCCGAGGAGGCCGGCGGGGCCGAAGCGGCCGCTACGGCGAGCAAGCCGCTCCTGCGGAGCACGTCCGGCGAAGGCGGCGCCGCGGCGGCGATCGTTCTCTGCCTGGAAGCGCACGAGCCGCTGCACCTTGCCGGGGTGAAGGATCTGACCAACCACGCGCCGAGCCGCGACTTCATCGAGGGCAGCGCGCTGCGCGGCGCGGTGGCGGCGGCTCTGGCCGGCGAGGTCGCCGCGGCGGAGCTGGAGGATCTGTTGGGCCCCATCTCGCCCGCGGTCTTCGGCGACGCGCGGCCCGGCGACGCCGGCGCCGTGCCTGCGCCTTTGTCGCTGCGGGTGCCGAAGGGCAGCGGGCGGCCGGTCGACGAGGCGGCCCGGCTGTGCGCCGCATCGTGCGGTGGCCGCGGCGGCGCGCTTCTCGAGGACACCCGCGCGGCAGGTGGCACCTGGGTCCGGGGAGCGGAGGGTTGGTCGGCGATCGCGCTGCCGCGGCGCATCGTCATCCGCACGGCCCGCGATGCGGCGAGCGGCCGCAGTGCCGAGGGGAAGCTCTTCTCGCTCGAGGTGCTGGACCCGGCGGCCGTCCCCGCCGAACGCGCTGCCGGCACCGGCGCCGCGGCCGTCGGCAGGCTCCGTTTCTACGCTGCGGTCGCAGGCAGTCGCCAGCAGCTCGCCCTGGTCGTGGCGGCCGCCCGCAGCGGCCTGGTCGTCGGGGGAGAGCGCAGCTACGGCTGCGGGCGGCTGCATCTGGTCGGCGCCAGCAGCGAGCCGCCGCTCCTGCCGTGCGCGGTACGCCACGCCGCCTGGGTGCAGGTCGTCGGCCGCCTCGGGGTCCCGGCGCCCGAATCGACCGGCGTGCTGCTCGCTCTCGGGCCGCTTGCCGTCACCCAGGAGCGGCTGCTTGCGGCGCTCCGTGCCGCCGGGCTCGAGCTGCGGCAGGGCGTCTCGCGGCGGCAGATGCACGGCGGCTGGAATGCCCGCCTGCGGCTGCCGCGCACGCTGGCGGGCGCCTTCGTGCCGGGTTCGACGTTCGTCGTGGCGCGGCCGGATGGGCGGTCGGCCCTCGACGCGCTGGCCGAAATCGAGATGAGGGGAATCGGTCCCGGCCGGGCAGATGGCTGGGGCCGCGTCGCCGTCTGCCACCCGATCCACGTCGACTGCCATCAGGAGGAATGACCGTGCAAGCCCTTTCGCACACGCAGCGGCGGGCCATCGACCGCGCCAAGGAGCTGCTCGTCCCCAGGGCCGAGGGGCTGCTCGACGACTTCCAGGTCCAGCCGAGCAGGGATTTCGGCGAGTCGCAGCTGCGCAACCTGCTGGCGGTCGCGGCCGAGACCGAGTCGCCCGCCGCCGTGCTCAACTTCATCCGCTACCAGATCGGGCGCGACAAAAGGCACCTGCGGGGCTGGGCGCGCGGCGCCGAAGGATCGCGGTTGGGCGACCGGTTCATCAGCGAGCTGGGAGAGGGACCGGAGGCAGCGGTGGGGCAGGCTCTGGCGACGGTGCCCGACCTTGCCGACCCGCTCACTCGGCAGCTGGCGCGCATCGAGCTGATGCGCCATTTCATCGGCTTTGCGAGCCGTTACATGCGGTATCTGGCGCTTGGGGTTAGCCAGGCGGATGGGGGAGGGGATCCCGCATGACGCCGCTCCATCGCGACGGTCCGCCGATGCTCCTGGATACGTTTCATGGGCGCCTGCGCCTGGTGGGCGTGGTGACGACGCAGACGGCGTTGCACATCGGCGCCGGCGGCAGCGGCGAGCCGTTGGGCACGGACGCACCCGTCGTGCGCACGGCGGGTGGGGCGCCGTACATCCCAGGTTCGAGTCTGAAAGGGGTGCTGCGGAGCGCCGCCGAGGCGCTGTTCCGCGGCGGCGCGCCGGCCGAGGACGCTGCGGGCGCTGCGGCTCGGCGCCTCTGGACCTGCAATCCGGTCGCCGGCATCGATGACGCCTGCGTCACCCATGCGGCGGCAAAGCAGATCCGCGAGCGGCTTGCGGCGGAGGCGAAAGACAGGGGGCAGGAGCTGGACAGCAGGGGGGTTGCGGAGGAGGTGTGGGCAAAGAGCTGCACGGTCTGCCGGCTCTTCGGTTCGCTGGCGCTCGCGAGCCGCGTGCGGTTCGCGGATCTGCCGGTGCGTGGCGAGGCGCCGCTTTTCGAGCTGCGCAACGGCGTCGCCATCGACCGCGACAAGGAGCTGGCGGCGGACAAGGCGCTGTACGACTTCGAGGCCGTGCCGCCCGAAACCGCCTTCGATCTGCGGGTCACCGTCGACAACCCGACCGACCCGGAGGTCGGCCTCCTCCTCTACCTGTTCAGCGAGCTGGACCTGGGCAACCTGACCCTGGGGGGCAAGACCAGCCGCGGGCTGGGCCAGGTGCGCGTGCGCTGGGAGGCGATCGAGGAGACCACGCTGGCCAGGGACAATCCGTTCGCGAGCCTGCTGTCGAGCCGGGACCTGCTGGCGCCGGCGGCGGACGCCGGGGGTGGCACCGGAGACGGCGCCGGCGCTGCCGCCACGGCGGCGCCGGGCGGCGCCGCGCAGCTGCCGGCGACCGGCGATCGGGAAACCTGGCAGCAGCTGGTGGCGCTGCTGCGCGAGCTGCCGACGGTGGACAAAGGCCTGCTGGGCGAGCGCGCCGCCAAGCTCCGCCTGAGCAAGAAGGAGATCAACCAGAAGCTCGCGCTCGGGCTCGCAGACAAGGCTGATCGCCGCGCCTGGGACGTGGCGCTCGAGCAGCTGGCCGGCAGCGGCTTCCTGCTCGGTGTTGCGGGCGCCTACCGCCTGGCCGAGCGCGAGGGCACGACGGGCGGCGCGGCGGCCGGCACCGGGGAGGACTCGCCGGCAGGGGCCGCGCCCCGCACGCGCGCCCTGCAGGAGGTCCTCGACCGCTACGTCGGCGCCATGGCGCGGGTATGGGAGGAGGCACGCTGATGTTTGCCCAGCAGCTCAACCAGATCCGTGTCGACCTGTCGGTCACGCCGCGCGGCCCGCTGCTCGTGCGCAGCGGCCGGAAGGGCGCCGACCCGACGCGGCCGGAGCTCGAGTGCGTGCGCACCACCTGGGGCGGCACGCGCAGCGTCTACATCCCGGGATCGAGCCTCAAGGGGGTGATGCGCTCGCATGCCGAGCGGCTCCTGCTGAGCGAAGACGTGCGGATCACGCGGACCTTCGAGGGGCAGGACGCCTTCGATCAGAAGGCGCCGGGGCCGGCGGTGTACCGAGGCAGCTCGCCGCTCGGCCGCACCTTCGGCAACCTTCACCTCAAGGGGCACGTGGCGGTGTCGGATCTGCTGCCGGGAGCGCACGAGGCGGAGGGCAGCGAGGAGCGGGCGCGCCAGGTCGCCCTGGCCAACGCCGTCGAGCAGCGCAACGGCGTCGCGATCGACCGCCTGCTGGGCTCGGCCGCGCACCAGGCGCTCTTCGACCAGGAGGTCGTGGTGCAGGGGCGCTTCGACGGCCGGGTACTGCTGCGCAACGTCCAGCTGTACCAGCTCGCGCTACTGCTCTTGGTGGTGCGCGACCTCGACGAGGGCTATGTGCAGATCGGGTCGGGCACGACCCGCGGCAACGGCTGGGTGCGCGCCGAGGTGCGCGAGATCGTCGTCGAGAGCCGGCGCGGCAAGGGCGATCCGCGAACCTTGCGCGGCGTCGGGTCCTTGGTGGCGGACCGGCAGGCGTACGGCCTGTTTGCCGACGACGAGGTGGAGCTGCCCGAGGGGATGTCGGCGCGGCCGCACCTGGTGTGGGACCAGCTGGTGGTCAGGGGCGGCGAGGCGATCGATGCGCTCGCCACGTCGCTGGTGGCGGGCCCCTGGACGAAGTTCCTGGAGGCGGCACGGCGCAGACGGCGTGGCGAGTGGACGGCCTGAGCCGGACGCGGCAGGCAGGGAGCGAGGCATGGAGAGCTTGACCCAGGAGGAGACAGGGGGCGGCCCGGCGGCGGATCTGACGCCTAGGATCGAAATCCGCGATCTGCCCGCCGCTCGCCGGGACGCAGAGGTCGCCGCGCTGGACGAGCCGTGGATCGCCGACGAGGCCGCCTGTGACGCCGGCTTGCGGCGCGGGGTGGGCGGGCGGGCGCTGCGGCCGCGCGGCCTGGCCTTCGACGAGCGCACCACGGTGGTGTGGGACGAGGACGGGGTGCAGGTCCTTGCCGCGGGCGCGGACGCCGAGGCGGGCGGGCCTTATGACATCGCGTTGCGCAGCTGCGTCCTGGTGCGCGACGGTTTCGCGGGGCCGCCGCAGTTGTTCCGCGTCGACTACCTGCGGCGCGGCGCTCTGCTGGGCAGCCGCTACGTCACCGCGGAGGAGCCCCATGCGTGATCCCGAGGCGTACAGGGCCGAAGGGCGCAACGATCCGCTCGCGCCCGAGCAGCGCGAGGCGCACCCGTACGACTTCGTGTCGCTGCCGGAGACGGTTGCCAGCGGCCACGCGGTGGGGCACGACCGCTACCTCGCCGAGCGGCTCAGCGGCACGGTGGTGCTGGAGTACCGGACCGAGTCGCCGCTGCACGTCGGCAGCGGCGTCTTCGAGACCGCCGAGGAGTGCGGCTTGAGCGGTGGCGCGGCGCCGGTGCGCGGCATCGTGCGCCGGCAGGGCAGGCCGGTGCTGCCCGGATCGAGCTGGAAGGGGGCGGTGCGCGCGCGCTTCGAGGCCATCACGCGCTCGCGGTTGGGCGTGGGGGTGCCGCCCCTGCGTTTGCGCGGCGAGCGGTTGCGGGGAGGGCTCGAGAGGGTCGAGAAGCTGCCCGCGCCGCTCACGCCGAAGGGGGCGACCGGGTCGGTCGCAGTGGTGCTGCCGGCTGACCTGCCGGAGGTCAGGATGGTGCGCCGCGACGGCGTCAGCGACAACAGGGTACGCGAACGGCTCAGAGATCTGTCGCCCGGCGAGGCGCTCTTCGGCGCCATGGGCTACCGGGGGCGCGTCCACCCCGCCGACGGCACGATCGAGGGCCCGGCGGCGAGCGTGCCGCTGGGGGTGCCGCCGCTCGAAGGCCCGGCGCTGCACCGCCTCGCCAAGCCGGGCGCGGCGCGGATCGTCGGCGACCGCGTCGAGATCAGCGCGGTCGAAGGGCGGAAGTTCTATTACGACGGGCCGCTGCGCGACCACCGGATTTTGGGCCAGGGCGAGGAGGGCCGCGCCGTCCACGAGCAGATCGATCACGTCCCGGCGGGTTGCTCCATCCGGCTCCACGTGTTCGTCGAGTCGGTGACCGAAGCCGAGATCGGTGCGCTCTTGGTGAGCGCCGGGCGCGGCGAGGACGGCGGCGTCCTGCGCTTCGGCGGCTTCAAACCCGCCGGCCTGGGCAAGGTGACCCTGGTGGCTGCCGATGCGCAGCTGCGCCGTGGAGCGGGGGGCAGCGGCTGGCGGCGGGCTGCCGCGCCGGCCTTCGACGTCGATGCCGCGGTGGCCGCGGCCAGGAGCAGCGGCCTGATCGATGCCGGGGCGCTGGCCCAGTTGAACGAGATCACCAGGCGAGAGCGGCCCTGAGGCGGACGTCGTTGCTCACCAACGAACAGGTGCTGTCCAAGGCGGACGTTCTCGCCCGGCAGGTCGTCGAGGGGGATGTCCAGGACAACCAGCTGGCATTCGTCGTTGCCCATCTGAAGCGGCACCGCGACGTGGCCGCGACGCTCGAACTGCTGAAGAACCTGGAAGTCAGCCCGTTCGCCAGACGCACCCACCAGACGCCTGGTCAGTTCGCCGGCCTGCGCCGGTGGGTGAGCGCCAGCCTGAGCACGATCGCCGATTGGCAGGATGCCGCCGCCATCGTCGGTTGGGCGCGCCGGCTCGCGGCCTACTACCGGCCCGCCGGCCAGGGGCGCCGGGGTGGGCGGGCGGGGCGCGGCGGGCCGGTCGGCGGCGGATATCGCGGGCAGCGGTGAGGGGGCCGGGCGGACCTGAGGCTTACGGTGGGATTGTGGCATGTTGGGCGTACCCTTGAGCTCGGACGCTTTGCGACCATGCAAGCTGAATCGGACGTGCCGCGACCGCGGGGGGCCTTGGTTAGTTTGGGGGGCAGCCCCGAACCGGTGATCTGGGTGCTGAACCGGCTGCAGCCCGAGATCGTGCTGCTGTTCGTCTCGCGCGACAGCTCCCGCGAGGTGGGGCGGGTGATGGGCGCGCTCGACTACCAGGTCCGCGCCTTCGATCAGATCGTCACCCCTTCGGCGGAGGTGCTGAGCGACTGCTACCGGGCGCTGCGTCAGGAGCTGCCGCGGAAGCTGGTGCAATGGGGCCTGCGGGCTGCGGATCTGGCGGTCGACTACACCGGCGGCACCAAGCCGATGTCCGCGGCATTGGTTCTCGCCACCGCGGATCAAGTCCATCAGTACTCGTATGTCGGTGGTGCGGAGCGCGACAAGGGGGGCCTGGGGGTGGTGGTGGCGGGCAAGGAGAGGGTTTGGTTCGTACAGAACCCCTGGAAGGATCTGGCGCGGGACGAGCTGATGCGCGTCGCGGTGCTGTTCCAGAACGTCCGCTACCTGGTCGCCCACGATGAGCTGATGGCGCTTGCTGAGCGTGCCGACGCCGAGACGCGGCCCTTGCTCGCGGCGCTGGGGAAGCTGGCGTTGGGGCTGGCGCATTGGGACGCGTTTGGGCACGCGAAGGCAGTGCCTCTTCTGGGCGAGGCCTTCGGCTTCTTCAAGGTCTATGGGTTATCTGTCCCTCATGCGCGATGGAGGAGCTTCGCGGCGACGATCGAAGGCAGCCTGAGCTTCCTGCGGCGCATTCCCACGAAAGCCGGTCCGGCGCCAGGAGAGGTTCTGGAAGGGGGGCGGGCGGTGGTCTTGGACCTGATTGCCAACGCCGATCGGCGCGCCCGCGTCGAGCACAAGCACGAGGACGCCGTCGCGCGCTTGTACAGTTGCGTCGAACGCGCGGCTCGGTTCCGCCTGCTGGCCAGGACGCCGGCGATCGATAATGAAAAGGTGCCGCCCACGCTGGTGCCGGAGGGCCTGCGGGAGGAGTTCGTGCGGCGGTTTGGCGATGGCTCGAAGCCGGTGTTGAAGCTGCCTCTCGATGCCAGCTTCCAGCTGCTCGCCGCGCTCGGGGATCCCTTGGGCGCAGCGTTTGCGGCGCGTCAGGACGAGGCACGGATGCTTCTGGCGCTGCGCAACCGTTCGATCCTGGGGCACGGGATGGAGCCGGTGACGGAGGAGGGGTACAGGCGGTTCAGGGCGTTCGTGGTGGGTTTGCTGGCGGTGGAGGAGGAGGAGCTGCCGCGGCTGCCGGAGCCTCCGCCGGTGGTCGAGTAGGGTAGTGGTTGCGGGGCGGCCCGCCGCGCGCGGCTTGTTCCAGCTGCCGCAGATTCCTTACCAGCGGCTGCGCTTCACCCTCGAGGCGCGTCAGCCCCTACACGCGCCTGTGCGAGGTCTTTATCGAAGGTGAGCCGCTGCCCTTCCTGCGCGGCTTGCCGACGGCGCCGTGCCCCTACGTCATCGAGCCGCTCGCTGCCGACCACGACGTCCGTGCCGGCGGCATGATCGACTTTGACTTGATCCTGGTCGGCCAGATACAGCAACCGTCAGCGCACCCGGATGACCCTGGGCGGCTCCGTCGGGATGCTGGATCTGGAAGGCGACCTCGCACCCTTGTGGACGCTGTTGCGAACGGCGGAGGTGTTGCCCGTCGACAAGGGCACCACGTTCGGGCTCGGGCCGCAAGGGCCGCCTCGCGAGCGTCGGGGCCGAGCTCGGAGAGGGTGGCCGCTTCGCGCTCGACCCACCAGGTGGGGGGCATGCAGAGGAAGCGGATGGCGTCCTGTTCGGCGGCGGCTGGCTGCTGTGAGAAGGCGCCGGGCAGGTAGGCGAAGGTGAGCGTGCCGCCGTCGCTTGCGAAGGTCTCGTAGCGAAACCCGGCGGAGCGCGGGATCTCGATGCGGAGGGTGCCGATGCCGCGTTCGTCGTGGATGGCCGGGCGGCCGGCGCGGAGGTTGGCGGTGAAGGCGCGGGCCTGCTGGTCGGTCGCGGCGTAGGCGAGGAGGACCGGGCGCAGGGTGTTGTCGCGGGAGGTCGAGCCGAATTCCCAGGCGAGACCGGGGGCGGCGACGACGGTGAGAAGGTCGGCGTGAAAGATGCGGGTCTTCTGGCCCTCGCGCGTGGGTTTCGCCTCGATCGCCAGGTGGCGGAGGGGGGATGGCGCGGCCATGTCGAGGTCTCCTTGGAGGTCGTGGCGCTCGCCGGAACGGCGAGCGCTCGACCGGAGGGCGCTACTTTCTTTCTGCTGGTGGTGGGGAGGAGAGGGTGGTGGAGCGGGGAGGGAGGGACGCGGTACGGCCGGCCCCGGCGTCGGCGTCGGCGTCGGCGGTCAGGCCGGCCGGCGGCGAGAGGTGCCGCGGCGCCGGGCCGAGGGCGGGCTGCGCTACCGCCGGGGGCGGTGGGCCTGGGGCAGGAACTTCCAGGTGCGCGCTTCGATGCGGGGTGTGCGATGGCGCAGGCAGCCGGTGGCGTCGGTGTAGAAGACTTGGCGGAGCGCCGCGCGGACCCGTAGGTGCCGGCCGGGCTCGACGCGGGCGAGAGCGGTGGCGAGGTCGCCGGCGGCGACGATGCGGTAGGTCCTGGCGATGTGGCCATCGCCGCTGGCCGGCCACTGGGCTTCGAGGTCGAAGGCGGCGCAGGGAGATCCATCCACCATGGAAAGGGTCGGGCGGCGGGCGAGCTTGCCGATGATCGGTGCGAGCCGCAGTCTGTAGATGGTCAGCGGACGGCGGTCGTGGCGGGCGCGGGTGATGGTGTCGTGGGTGCCGTTGCTGGCGCCGTCCCAGAAGGCGACCAGGTGATCGCAGGTGTCGACGATGCGCTGGTTGCGGATGCGGCCGGCGGCGAAGCGGCCGTCGCGGTCCCAGTCGGCGCGGTGCTCGACGAAGCGGAGGCAGCGCGCCCGCGCGGTGGTGAGGGCCGTGCGATCGACGCCGCGGGCGTCGCCGGTGATGAGGACGACGCCTTGGGGGAGGGTGGCGACGAAGCTCTGGACGCGAGCGAGGTCGGCGAAGAGGCGCGAGCCGACGACGGCGACGCGGTGGCCTTCGGGATGGGTGGAGCGGACGGCGGCGGCGGGGGTTGGCGGGAGGGGATGGAGTGGGTCCATGTCGGAACCTCCTATGGAGGGGCCCGCGGAGGATTCCGCGGGCCTCACCTGTATCCCCCTTTCTCCCCTGGTTGGCAGGAGTGACCCGGGTCGGCGTCGGCGATGCGCTCGACTGTGAGGACGGCGAGAGGCTCAACGTGGACGATAGAAATAACGTCCGATCGCTGAAGGTCGGGGTGACGACGGGTCCCTTCCGGTACATGTTCGGAGGGAAGCGGCCGCCATGAGGAACCAACGGCCCGGATCCAGAGTGGGTTTTTCCCTACGAGGTCGCGGCAGAGAGCCCCGGGATTTGGCGGATCACGGTGACGAGTGACTTACAGCCCGGCGGGTATGGTTGGTAGGTCAATTTCACAGTCCCGGAATTCTTCGCCGCTATTGACAGCCAGATCGTCAGGGAGGCGGTGTCTTCGACTTCGGGGTCGACTGACGCACGAAGTGCCGATCATCGCCGCGTCCATTACGTGAGGGCCGGCGAAGCGCTGGCGGCGAAATAGGCGCGGACCTGATCGTCGGTGTCGCGCCAACGGCGGGCGGCGTCCAGGTCTTTGGGATCGGGCTCGAGGGTGGTGGCGTGGATGCGGATCATGAGGTCGCCATGGGGTGAGGGGATGGCGGCGAGGACACGGTTGCAGGAGGCGAAGGTTGTGCCGCAGTAGTCGTATCCCTCCGCGTGCCTGCCGCGGAAGGTGAGGCCGGATTGTGCAAGCTCCAAGAGTTGCTCGGCGCCGCCGTAGTTCACCTCCTCGAAGGTAAGGACGACGATACCGGGACCACAGAGCGAGGGCTCTGTATACGCCGGACCTTCGAATACATGGATCACGCGGTCGAGGTCGGATGCGACGATCTCAAGGTGAAGGGTAGTCCTGTTTCCCATCTCGTGCTCCTTAGATACGGTTGGTTTGGGGCTCGGCGCCTGGCGAGAGTGCCTCACCAAAGTGTTGCTGCCCGCGGTTCCGCCGCGAGCCTCCGTGGCGCTCGCCGGAACGGCGAGCGCTCGACCGGGAGGTCGCTCATTTCTTCCCTTGGGTGGGGGTTGGCTGGAGGGGATGGAGTGGGTCCATGTGGGAACCGCTTATGGAGGGGCCCGCGGAGGATCCGCGGGCCTCACCTGTCCCTGCTTTCACCCCTGCCACAGGAGCGACCCCGGACCGCGTCGGCTATACGCGCGGCTTGGCGGTAGGCGTGGAAACCTCGCCCGCGCCGGCACCTCGACACATAGATGTCGATACTTGCGTGGCGCCAGATGTCTATTGAACCGGTATATCGTCGCCAGCTCAGGAAAAAGCGCGGAGGCGTTGGTCTACTCTTGTGCAGATCTGAGGATGGGCGCCGACTGCGCACGCGTGCGGAATTCATCTTGATAAAATTAAAGAAAGTTCGTTTATGGAGTGCCCTGTGAGATCCAGATGAAGGGTCAACGGCCCAGGAGGTGCAGACCGCGCCGGGCCGCGCGATGCGACCGGCGGCGCCCATGCGGCAGGCGGCGCAGGCCGCGGCCCGGTGTTGTCGCGGGAGGTCGAGTTGAATTCCCAATCGAGGCTGGGGGGAGGAAACGACAGCGGACTCCTTTGAGGTCGTGAATGTGGTACTTACGCAGGGGGGCAAGATGCCAGGATTGATGCGCGAATTCGAAAGGCTCAAGGTGCGGATACAAAGAGCTCAGCAGCATGGGCCTCGCCCCAAGATGACGAGCGTGGTGTTTGCCCAGCTGGACAGCGCTTGGCACATCCATCAGACAGCTGCTTTCAAGACAGTGGTGAGTGCGTACATCGAGTTATTGACGTGGTATGTGACGAGAGAGCAGGAAGCCGGCAGCGCTGCTCCTTCCGACCTTGCCGTACTCGCAGCCGAAACAGACGAAGTGTTCCTGCGCTTGGCAATCGGTTCCATGCATAAGACCATCGATGTCATGGGCGTCAGCAAGATCGACCAGTACCTTGAGCTCGTGACGAGCATCGCGGAAAGTGGGATCGCGATGCTTGGCGGTGACGTGGTGAAGCGGTGCTGGGATGTTGTGAAGGCTATCAGGGATGCTCTAACCGTCGCAAAAATTAAAGATCGGAAGGTGCGTATCGCCCACGATGAGGTGCTCAGACTCGAGCCTCGATGCAGCTTATGCTGGCGACAGCGATGTTGGTTGAAGCGCAGGCAGGATCGATCACTCGCCGCTTTCAGAATCTCGCCATGACAGAGGCGGAGCGATTGGAAGCCTGGAAGAAGCCGGTGATCGATCGCCTGCTCGAGTTTGAGCCTCAGATTCGGTCGATCTTCGACCAAGCACAGTTGATCAATTTTCCTTCCGAAGGATATTGGCCGCCGCATCTCCGCCAGACTGTTGCCGCACAGGAGGAGTGATGTCCGGACTAGCCGTGCGAAGGGCGTGCTCGAGCTGGTTGGCCCAGACGCTTAGACAGTGCCTGCGTCGGCCTTCCCGGTGGCGTCGGTGTAGCAGACCTGGCGGAGCGCCGCGCGGACTCGGAGCTGGCGGCCGGGCTCGCTCCGGGCGAGAGAGGTGGCGAGCTCGCCGGCGGCGTCTTTTTCGTGATGTCATCGCACAGAGTCAAGGCTCGAGTTTCACAGCTATCCGGACCAAGATCGGACAGGAGCTTTACAGCCTGCTCTGCGGACCGGTCGCAGCGGAAATCGCGGCCAGTGAGCGGCTCCTGCTCATTCCAGATGGACCTCTCTGGACATTGCCGTGGGGCGCTCTCGTCCCTCAGCCGGCAATTGCGACCCGTCGATGTATAGCTGCCATGACGTTTGCACGTTCGCGCTCAGCACCCGCTATCGAGCGGGCACGAAGGACGAAAAGCTTCGAATTCTGGACGAATTCGTCGCGCACTCGCCGAGCATTCTTGAAATTTGCGAAAAGCGTCGCAGAAGGAGCCAAGCTCATGGGCTTCCATTTTCCCAGATGGCCAGCTCCGAACTTTTCAACGGAGGCTCAAGGATTGGCGATTCGCTGCCGCCCGCCGGCTCGTCTTCGCTGAAGCTTGAACGATGGCTGGAAGAAATTGACGAAAAGCCGCGACGCGGAGCGGCAGGGCGATCTCGAACTTGGCTGGCTTGGCCGGGATGCCCTCCGCCAGGGCGAGGCCGATCAACCGCCGATTATTCGCTCCCGAAAGGGTCACCTACCACGAAGGGGTTCCTGAATCGGACGCCCGCCAGATCGCGGTCGTGCTGCAGATCTTCGCTCAGTATAAGAGTGGCGCCGGACTGCTTCGCAACAGCCCATTGCATCGCATCCCAGAACGCCAGGCCGTGCTGCTCGACGGCCCGGATCGCAAGGCGGAGACTCCCAGGCATGGCGGCGACGATCGGAAACAACGTCTGCCAGTCCTCAATGTGGGCCTTGGCCTGGGCGCCGGTCAGCTTGCGCTGGTTGCGGATGCGGCCGGCGGCGAAGCCGGCCGTCGCGGTCCCAGTGGGCGCGGTGCTCGACGAAGCGGAGGTTGCGCGCCCGCGCGGTGGTGAGGGCGGTGGCGCCAGGGCGAGGGCAGGCTGCTCTACCGCCGGGGGCGGCGTGCCTGGGGCAGGAACTTCCAGGTGCGCGCTTCGATGCGTGGTGTGCGATGGCGCAGGTAGCCGGTGGCGTCGGTGCAGAAGACCTGGCAGGGCGCCGCGCGGACCCGCAGCTGCCGGCCCGGCTCGACCCGGGCGAGGGCGAGCTCGCCGGCGGCGACGATGCGGCGCCGCCCGACATCAAGGACCGGCAGGAAGGCCGGCTGCCCTACGACGTAGCAACAGACGTGCTGACGACCATCGAGTGCGTCCGCGAGGACAACCACCTACCCACCAGCGAGTCCCTTCAGCGGTCGGCAAAGGTCACAGATGCCGAGCGGCGGCAGTGGTGCTCAGACGGGGAGTTTCGTCTTCCGTCAGATCCGTCAGCAGGTGGCGCAAGCCGTATTGAAGCACCGGACCGCACCGCTTGAACACGCGCTGATTGTACCGCCGCCTCCCCACTGCTTGAGGTCTGCAGGCTCAACGGTCTGAAGGTTATACAGGGTCTCGCGGGAAAGCTTGATGTCCTTCTGCTTGCGCATGGCGAGGGCTCCTTGCGGCGGTTTTGCCGACGTAAATTGTCCCGAGCACGGATGTGAGCAGATCCATCCGGCCGCAGGCGGCGGTGGCTGCGCGAGCCGAGGCTCGCGCAGCCACCCCCTCAAAACCGTACAGCCTGGGGCGTGCGAAGTTCTCATCCCGCCAACTTGCGGCGCAGACAGCGGCCTTGTGCCGCGGCAGATGGAAACCGCGGACCCAACGTGGGCCTCCCGCGTCGCTACGCGCCGCAGTCCCCGCCGCCCACCGCGGCCCCCGGTCCGCCGTTCCCACAGCCGCTTGGAAACCGGCTCCCGGCCCCCCACCACACCCGCCCTCCACCGCCCACCCTCGCCGGTTACCACGACCTTCCACAACCCCGACAATGGGAGTCATATACACTGAGAAAAAGGACTACAGGAGAAGCCCAAGCCGACCACCTCAACCAACCCTGAGCCTCCGCTCACCGCCTCGCTTCGACGGGTGGTCGCCTTCCGTCGGAATGGGTTGTCGCCTTCGCCGGAATTCGCACATCAGGCGATCTGGATCCTGCCCAGGCCAAAGGTGGCGCCCTTACCCACGTGGAGCAGCTGTGCGGTGTGTAGAAGCGGCGCGAACGGAGCCAATTCGCCTGTCAGCTCGATTTCGCCGACCAACCCGCCGAGGTTCATCGTGCACTGCTGGCGGTTGCTGTAACGTTGCCAGTCGCGCCAGTGCAGGTTGGTGGCGTTTCCCGCACCGCACTCGCAGCGTCGAGGAGCGGGCGGAGGCTCCAGTCAATCGCCGCAGCGGGGACGTGGAAATGCGCCAGCTCGAAGGTGCGGCGCAGCATCGCGAACGCCAGCCCGCGGAATCCGAGGCTTGTCACCCAGTGGTCGCGCACCTTGAGCCGCGTCGGCGTGACGAAACGGACGCGCACGCGGGCCGCGCCGGCCGTGGCACCGTCTGCGACAATCGAGCCTGCGGCGCCTCCCAAGGCGGCTGGCAAACGCGGTTTCAGTTGGTACAGAAGGTGCCGCGGAGGCACGTGCACGTGATCAACATCTTGAAGTGCTGGCCTCCATCTTCCGTGCAGGTGCCTACCATGGTTTCGCTGACGATACTGCAAGCGGGTGGTCGGTTACACTCCGCGATCACAGTGTTACAGGCTGGGAGGGTGCAAGCGGCGGCTCTTGCGGAGCTGGGGCGTTGGGCCAGGATGCAGAAGGTCAGGGCGGCGACGAGGCAGGCGAAGCGGAGGGTGGTCTTGCTCATGTCTTGGCCTCCAGAGGTGGACAGGTCTAGGTATCAGTCTCGAAGATAAGCCGCATCTTCACGAATACACAGTGCTGCGGATCAACCTGCGCGAGACAACCTGCTGGGGCAGGCTCGGCGGCGTCTCCTCATCTCTCGGCGCCAGCGCTTTGACTCTTGGGAATCGCCGGCGGCGGCACGGCGCCGCCAGTTGCGACGCACAGCCCGTTCATCAGGAGCTGCCAGACGTTGTCGAACGCCGCATCGATGGTCGGGTCGCCCCACTCGGCGGCGTGGGCGGGATGGTGGAACCGCGACATGGCGAGCAGCACCGCGCAGCCGGTGGCCGCCGGATCGACGGCGCGCATCGTGCCTTCCTGCACCCCGGAGTCGAAGATCATCGCGGCAAGGCCCACCAGCTCGTCGACGTGGGCGGCGACGACCGACTGGGAGTCGGCTGCCAGCGTCCGATAGGTGGCGAAGAGCTCCGGGTCCTCGGCGCAGCGGCGGCGTTTGACCTCGGTCAGTGCGTCGAGGATCTACCGTAGCCGCCGCGGCGCCGGGGCTGGAAGGGCGCTGCGGACCGCAGCGGCGGCATGGTCGCCTCCAGCCACCTGCCGACGACCAGGTCCCGCAGCTCGGCCTTGGTCGCCACGTGCCGATAGACGGCCGTGTGGCTCACCGCCAGCGCCCGCGCCACGGTCGCCTTCGCCGGACCAAACCGGCGGATGACCTCCGCCGCCGTTCACGCGAAGGTCTCTTGGGGCGTGTGTTCGCTAGGCGGCCGAGACTTGGGCCTGAGCGTTGCTGTCCTGGCTTTGCTCTGCAGCGGCGGGGGCTGGAGAGGCAGGGGACTGCGCCACGGTGGATCCAGGAGCCGTGATGTCCGAACTATTCGAGCGAAGAATCAGCTCAAGCTGGCTGGCCCACACGGTAAGCCCGTGTTCTACATCGACCTCTCCGGTCGAGCGATCGTAGATCGCGGTGACGCCGCGTTCGGCATGATTCAGGATGCGACCGATGGCGACGCGGGAGACCCCCAGGCGACCCATGTGGGTTGCGGCGGTGCGACGCAGGTCGTGGGGGCACCAATCGTAGATGCCGGAGTCGTCGCGGAAGCGTTCGATCGCGTTGGAGAGCGAGACGATGTGGCGGGAGGTGCGGGGGCTGGCAAAGACCCACGCGCGATCGCCGGTTTTGGGGCGCAAAGCATCGAGGAGGACCAGGGTCGGATCGGCCAGGTACACGCGATGGGAGCGCTTGTTCTTGGTGCTGCTGGCAGAGATGGTCCACCAGGAGGAGGAGATTGCCTGCCAGGCCATGGTGAGAACTTCCATTTCACGCTGGCCGGTGAGGAGAAGCATCTTGAGAGCGGCCGCGGAGATGGATCCTTCTTGGCTCCAGACCGCCCAGAGCTGGCGAATCTCATCTTCGCTGAGGACGCGGTCGCGGGTCTGCTCGGGTGAGGGGGCGGGGACACCCGCGACCGGGTTGAATTCGACGAGTTCGCGGGTCAGGGCGAAGTTGAACATCTTGGAGACCAGGGCGCGGACGCGATTGGCATGAATTGGGGCGCCGCGGGCTACGATGCGATCGAGCATCTGCGTGACGTCACGGCGGCGGATCTCCGTCACGGGGAGTGATTTCCAGGCGGGCAGGAGATCGCGGTTCAGCATCGCTTCGTCTTCTTTCCAGGTGCGTTTGAGCCGCTTGGAGTGGAGCTCGAGAAAGTCACGCGCGAGGTCGGCGAAGGTGGCGGCGGTACGGGACTCCCGGCGGTCCTGCTGCGGATCGTTGCCGAGCGCAACTTTGCCCAGCGCGGCCTTTGCGCCGCCGCGGGGCGGCTCGGCGCCACGGTCATCACCGCCGGTCTGTGGATTTCTCGGTCAAAGAGTAGGCTCTGTTCAACGGCGGCGTGGCGGTTCTTCACCGACGACAACCCGGCGGCCTCGCCGAGCGACTTCACCGCCACGATCGATTGGGGCGACGGTTCGCCGCAGACCGCGGGATCGATCAGCTTCAGCTCCGCCGCGTTCGTCGTGTCGGGGCAGCACACCTCCATCCCCCCGGCCTGGGCGCCGTGGGCCGCCCTCGCCTGACTGGGCCTCGTCGCCGCCACCGCCGCCGCCGCGAGCCTCCTGCCCGCCTGGCGCGCCTCCCGCCTCGCGGTCGCCGCGGTGCTGCAATACGGATGACGCGCCCGCCGGCGGGCTCCGGAAGGGCCTGCGCGCCGCGCGGCGCGCAAACGTGAACCGACCTACCGCCCAAGTGGGTACTTGTAAAAAGGGAATTGAGCTCGTACGCTGCCGAGCCATGACCAACGAAGAGCTCTTTGCCGGCACGGCCCTCCACACCTGGAAGCTCGCCACAGGCCGTCTCGACCAACTCCTCGCCGCGATGAGCGACGACCAGCTGCAGCAGGAGGTGGCGCCCGGCCGCAACCGCATCTACTACCTGCTCGGTCACCTGACCGCCGTGCACGATCGGCTCTTCCCCCTGCTCGGCCTGGGGGAGCGCCTGCACCCGGAGCTGGACAAGCCCTTCCTCGAAGACCCCGACCGCACCCAGCCCGACGCCCACTCCGCCGCCGACCTGCGGAAGGCCTTCGCCGACGTCAACGCCAGGCTGACCGCCGCCATGGAAGCCCTGCCGGCCGCCGCCTGGCTCCAGAGACACGAGGCCGTCTCGCCCGAGGACTTCGCCAGAGAGCCCCTGCGCAACCGCCTCGCGGTCGTCCTGTCGCGCACCTCGCACGCCATGTTCCACGCCGGCCAGATTCGCCTCACCACCCGGAGCTGACCGCAAGGATACCTTCATGAGCGCCGAACGTACTCCTCCCGCCAGGGCGAACGCGGCGGGCGGCCTAGATCTCAGAGCACCAGCTGCTTGCTTTCAAGCATAGCGAGGATGTCCCCGTTGCCGTTGAACCCCAGTTCCCGGCTGCCGACCAATCGGGTCGAGATCGGGAAGCGCAGCTCGTCGTCCTGCGCCGAGAGGCGGTCCAGACGCACATGAATGCCGTCCGCTTCCTGCCAAGCCGCGCCGGTACCGCCGCGACACAGAGCCGCCGTCTGGGCCAGCCTCGTGCGATTAGCCTTCGCCTCCGCTCGCCAGGAGCGGCTCGGCTCCATCTGCTGAAACCCTTCCCAGGCTGTGATGGCCGGCGCGGCGAGCGAGAGCCGCTCGAGCGCAAGGGCACGGTTGAACGCGGCCTCGCTCGGCCGAGAATCGAGGTGTAGCGCCCGCGCGGCAGGACGTCGATCGTTCCGTGCGGGCTCCATATGCTCCGGGAGCGCCCGGAAATTCCTCATCATGGCTGGTTGGTGCGACTTTTCGAGACCATGAAAGCCTCGGACCGCATTGGGATGATCGGAGGGCTGCGCGTCCTCGCGAGCGAAGCAAGTGCCCACAGAGCCCATTGACGGCCGACGCCGCCAGTACGCCAGCTCGCAGGCGAGACCCTGGCTGCGGCAATCTAAGCCGTCGTCACGCCCAGTCGAAAAGCCTCCTCGACCAGTTGCCGGTGCAGCCGCGAGCCCGTTGTTGGTGGCTGAGTAAACCCGCTGGTATTCGGTGAAGATGGAAGTTCTCAGCCGCTGGGGCAAGGTCGGCGGCAAACCAACGTCGGGGCAGCGGAGCAGGGTCTGGAAGTGCCCCGAGTTGCCCGCGCGCAGCAGCTGGACTGTCAGCGGGGTCGAGTTCTGATACGCTCTCGGAGCTTCACCCTTCTCACAGTTCGCGCCGAGACCTGTCGGCGAGGCCTTCCGGTACTGCCTGCCGGAGGCTCGATGCCGGCCAGGCCGGAAAGGAGAGACCGCGTATGTTGAACCCCATGCAGTCACGGAGAGTCGATCGTCACCCGGCGCGTTCGCTGGCGCTCGCCACCTTTGCTGCCGCCGGCCTGCTGGCCACCGTGGCCTTTGCCGCGCCACCGCCGGCCGCCGTCGTATTCGCCGACCTCGGCCAGACTGGGGGCGGCGCGGCGACGCCCGCCAGCCCCCTGCCGGCGGTGCGCTCGTACGTGTCGATCGGTCCCGTGCACGCGCGGGCGGCGCAGAACGACGGCGCGGGCCGGCTGCTCTCGGCCACGCCTCGGCCGAAGGACGCCGCGTCCGGCCTCTACCTGGTCGATGCCATCGGTGCCACCTGGGGAAATGGTCAGGCGGATATCAAGGTCTCGGACATCATCGACACCAACGCGGGCGGCACCACCGGCGACCTCAAGATCGCTCTATGGGCCACCTCCGTGGTGCCCGCCCTCACCAGCGGGACTTTCACCTATTACCAGCTGGCGCTGGCCGACCTCGACGCGGTGATCACGGGCGGCACGGACACCGGCGGCGTGGACACCGGCGAGATCGCCTACGCACCGCCCAATGCGCCTGGGTGCTACTACATGTCGGTCGTCCTGATCTCGGGCACCCACCTGGCGGACATCCGCACCTTCACCAGGGGCGGCACGGCATCGGCGCCGGAAAGCAACGGTTTCGTGGAATTCCCGCTCAACGAGCCTTCGGGCTCGACCTGTCCCGTGGCCACCTCGTGCTCACCGACCTCGAGCAGCGGTTGTCTGCTCAGCTCGCGGTTCCAGGTGAGCGCGGCCTACGACAACACGACCACCGGCAGCGGTTCCGCCAGCGTGCTGAGCTTTACCGGTACGCGCGCCGAGAGCGACGAGTCGGTATTCTTCTACTTCACCGATTCGAGCAACTTCGAGATGGGCGTCAAGGTCCTCGATGCCTGCGCGATCAACAACAGCTTCTGGGTTTTCATCGGCGGCCTCACCAACCAGGGATGGGGCGTCGAGGTGGTCGACACCCTGACCGGCAACCACAAGGGGTACCTCAACAACAACGGCACCACCACTGTGACCGTGGCCGACACGACGGCGCTACCCTGTCCGTAGAAAATCCGTGCCCCAAAGGCCGGTGAGCAGATTGCTGAAAGGCACCACCTCCGGCACACCCGTACGGGATGGGTACGGGGGGTCCAGGACAGGGCACGAGCCCGCTTTGCCGGTCGGCCGCCGCTGGTCTAACGTGGCCGCGGCCGGGTCGGCGGCGGGGTGGCCGGCCGCGCTGCCGGCTTGGCGGGTCTTGCCGCATCGTGTACTGCTGGCGGCGACGAATCTGGAGAGGTCTTGGGCAATCGAAAGGTCCTTTTGGATCCGTGCTGGCAACGCTCGGAAAGTGACCCAGGGCAACGACTGGAAAGTGACTCACCCTCAGCGGGTTTGGTCCTTCAAAAAGAGTCTACATGAGCCGTCGCCGCCGGGGCTGTGGGAGGTGTGCTAACCGGCGAGGGCGGTAGGTGGAGGGCGGGTGTGATGGGGGGGCGGGAGCCGGTTTGCAAGCGACTGTGGAAACGGCGGACCGGGTTTTGCGCCGCGCTCGGCAGGCGTTGAGCGCACTACCGGCACGGTGTACGGCAGGAGGAATGGTGGGAACGGGGCCGATGTACGTGTGGCGCCCGGTGGTGTACCCTGGGCAAGAAGAAGCCGCGTAGCGCCGAGAGCGACCGGCGCATGCTGCGCGACGTGATCCTGCCCCACCTGGGCCGGCGCAAGGTCGAGGACTGATCTTGCCCCGGTTCGGCTGACACCTGGTTAGGACTCGTCGTCGTAGGCGCTGTGGGAACTGTGGAAAACGTGCAACGTTTTCCAAGGGGCTGCGGAAATCGCGCAGCGATTTCCGCAGAACCGGCAGTTTCCATAGCGCGGCGCGCCCGACCTACGCATCGAGAAGCCTCTGATTCTCCTCGAAATGGTCCGGGCTCAGATAGCCAAGCGCCGAGTGACGGCGCTTGCGGTTGTAAAAGACCTCAATGTACTCGAACAGCGCCTGCCGAGCCGAGTCGCGAGTTGGGGGCACCGGTTCACCGGCGAAAAGCTCTGTCTTGAGCGAGCTAAAGAAGCTTTCCGCCGGAGCGTTGTCCCAGCAGTTGCCACGGCGACTCATGCTGACGGCAATGCCCCTTACGGCGAGCTCTTGCCGATACGCTCGACTCGAATACTGGCTACCTCGGTCGCTGTGGTGAAGGAGACCCAACTTGGGTCGACGCTGCGCCAGCGCTTGCTCCAGCGCGGACAGAGCGAGTTGCTCGGTTAATCGATCGCTGGTCGCCCAGCCGACGATCCGGCGGGAAAACAGGTCGAGCAGCACAGCCAGGTAGAGCCAGCCCTCCACGGTCCAAATGTAAGTGATGTCGCCGTTCCAGAAGGCATCGGGCTCGGTGACCTGGAACTTCCTCTGCAGTTCGTTGGGGGCCACCGGATTGACCGCGCTGGCCTGGGTTGTGGTCTTGAACCGTCGCCTGGCGCGAGCGACGAGATGATCCTGCCGCATCAGACGGGCAATCCGATGGCGGCCACAGGCCACGCCGTCGCCCGACAATTCGGCGTGAATGCGCGGACTACCATACCGATGGCGGCTCTGCCGGTACGCCGCCCGAATCTGAGCCAGTAGAAGGCGATCTTGCCGGATACGCAGGCTCTCCTCTCGCGAGAGCCAACCGTAATATCCACCGCGCGACACACCCAGGGCCTGGCACATTCCTGTCGTCCTATGCCGGCCGCTTTGGGCTTGGATGAAGCGGAACTTCATCGCGACGGTACCGAGAAGATCGCTACTACTTTTTTCAAGATATCTCGCTCTTCCTTGACCCGAGCGAGTTCCCGCTGTAACCGGCGAATCTGGTCTTCGTCCGGTTTCAAATTCCCTTTCCCCGGAAACGCCTCCACCGGGTCTTCCTCCAGCTGACGCTTCCAGCGACGCAGCATGTCAGGCCGAACCTCAAGATCCCGAGCCGCAGCCGCCATGCCGCGCCCCCCCGACGTCACCAACCGAACCGCTTCTAACTTGAACTCCCGACTGAACTTCCGTCTTGTCTCTGCCATTGCGCACACCCTCTCGCCCATTATGCGGGCTTTTCGAGGTGTCCGCTAAACCGGGGCAAGGCCAGACATCGCCCGCTCGGAGGTCGTCAGGCTGCACCAGAGCCTCTCCGCCACGCCCTACAGCGCCAACCGCGTCCTGGCCCTGCTGTCGAAGATGTTCAACCTGGCGGAACGCTGGGGGGTGCGAGCGGCGGGCACCAATCCGTGCCGCTTCGTCGACAAGTTCCCGGAAAAGCGCCGCGAGCGCTTCCTGAAGGGTGCCGAGCTGACCCGTCTCGGCGAAGTGTTCGCCGCGGCCGAGCGTAACGGCGCCGAGCCGCCCGCGGTCATCGCCGTTCTCCGGCTCCTGGTCCTGACCGGCTGCCGCAAGTCCGAGATCCTGACCCTGCGCTGGGTGGACGTGGACCTTGAGCGCGGCGCGCTGCACCTGCCGGATTCCAAGACCGGCCCGAAGAGCGTGCCGCTGGGCGCCGCCGCGACGGAGATCCTGGCCAGCCTGGCCCGGGTCGCCGGCAATCCGTACGTCTTTCCCGGCGAGCGTCCGGGCTCGCATTGGGTCAACGTCGAGCGCTCCTGGCGCCGCCTCCGCCGCGCCGCCGGATTCCCCGAGCTGAGAATCCATGATCTGCGTCATTCCTACGCGGCGATCGGCGCCGCCGCCGGCCTGGGCCTGCCGGTGATCGGCCGGATTCTCGGCCACACCCAGGCGAGCACGACGCAGCGCTATACCCACTTCGCCGATGACCCGCTGCGCGCGGCGGCCGACCGCATCTCGAACGAGATCGCGGCGGCGCTGCGTGCCGGGACCAATGCCGAGGTCCCGCCCGAACCCACGGCTGGCCCGAACGACCATCGCGACGCCCGGCGGCCAGCTGAGCGGGTACGGTGATCCGCGCAAGGAACGCGGCGCGCTCCTGGTGGGGCTGACCAGGCTGATGGCGCCGGAAAGGAGGACCAGAACGAAGAGCTAGGACCGGGGGACTTCGCGCCTCGCAAAGACAGGAGCTGAGTCCCTTCCCACAAGCCTTTGACACAGCGGGGGCGGCACCGTGCCGCTCCCCGCACCAGACAGACGCCCCCGGCGGAAGAGCCAACTCCCGCCGAGGACTTGCCGAGCACGGAGGAACCCCATGCCCGACCGCCCTCAGTTTATCCCGCCCCATCTCCCCTGGAACGAAGCGGACTCCATCTGCGAGACGGCCCTGCTCTACATTGATGACCCCGAGGACAAGGAGTCCATGCGCCGGTTGGGGCGCCTCATCTTCAACCTGGCAATCGAGACTACCCGGATGCCGTTCGAGGAGTCCTCTACCCATGCCGAGCAGATGGAGTCAGTTGACATGCTGGCGGTCGAGATCCGGCAGTATGTGAGTGGGCAGCTGCGGACCCTGGTGCCGCGTGTTCTTGGTCAGACCTCCGAGGCGCTGGGCAAGAAAGCAGGGAGTCCGCGTCCGGCGCGGCTATGAGACGAGGCTAGCTTCTTCACAGCGCTGAACGGCCGGCAGGGCCAGGGCGAGGAGGCGGTGGCGCGCCAGCTCCTCGCGTGGGCGCACGCGAGAGGCTGCCGGGTCTGGTGGGGGAAGGGCGTGCAAGACGGCTCCTTCTTCCCGATGGTGGACCATAAGGGAGAGGTCTTTTGGACAATCTCGGTGTGGACGTACGGTCGAATCGAGATCCAGTTCCAGATGCTCTCGACGAAGCCCCCCTTGGAGGCAGAAACCAGGAGGGTGGAGCTTCTCAATCGCCTCAACGCTGCGCTCGCGGAGGCTGGAGTTGCAATCCCACGTGACGGGATAACAAGGCGACCGAGCATTCCCATGCAAGCCTTGGCGCGCCCCGGCACCATGGGGCGCTTTCTCGGAGTCCTTGACTGGCTGCTGTCGGAGATCCACACAGCCTGAACCCATTGTCTACCGACGACCGCACCTTAGCGGTTCAAGGTACCGACGGAGCCGCCCACCTCCCCGCTTGCCAGACCACCAGGGTCCCCGTTCCCAACACGCCCCCACCGACAGCGGCAAGGGCCTCGTGCCGTGCTGCCCCAGCCTTCTCGCCTACCGCGGCAGCGTCCTCTGCACCGACGTGCTGGAGCCGCACCCGGGTCCGCGTCAGACCGGGCGACCTACGACGGGGCGGGCTCTGACGCCGCAAAACGCGGTAGGATAGGCGAGAGGCAAGCACTATGAGCACCATTCATATCGAAGTACCGGACAGCGTCCTGCTCAGCACTGGTCAGTCGGAAGAAGAATTCGTGCGCGAGGCCAAGCTGCTGCTCGCGATCAAGCTGTTCGAGCTTGGTCGCCTGTCGTCGGGTAAAGCGGCAGAGCTCTGTAGCATGAACCGCGTGGACTTCATGCTCCTGGCCGCCCGGTCAGGCGTGCCACTGGCAGATCTCGATGCCACCGAGCGTGAGCGGGAATTCTGCGCTTGAAAAATGGCCCGTTGGTCTGCGACTCCGGCCCCTTGATCGCCTTGGCAAGCGTCGCGCAACTTGATCTCTTGCCGGCGCTCTACCGTAGGGTGATCGTACCCGAAGCGGTCATCCAGGAAGTCTCGCAATCTGGCGCGGGTCGCGTAGGTGGTGCCGAGATAGCAGCGGCAAAATGGATCGAAGCTGTGCCATTCGAGCAGCGCACCTCTCATCCACTGCTGACCGCCGAGTTGGGTAGCGGGGAAAGCGCGGTCCTTAACATTGCGCTGCTCCACCGCGCAGAGCTGGTTCTGATCGATGAGCGGCGAGCGCGACGCATCGCGGCACAGATCTTTGGCCTCTCGGTCAAAGGCACAGCCGGCATCCTTGTGGAGGCCAAGCGCAACGCTCTGGTCTCCAGGATTCGGCCCTTTCTCGAATCGATGGCGCAGAAGGGATACTACCTTTCCCCCCTCGTTGATCAAGGCCGCCTGCTCGGCAGCAGAGGAATAGCTGTCAGCGCTATGACCTTGCGCGTGAGCTAAATTTTTCGATGCATCGAAAATTGAAGCTGCCGCGCAAGTAGCGCGAATCGGAGCGTGCTCCCACAGTCACGATGCACACGGATTTGGGGGGGACCCTGGGCCGATCAGGATTAGCTGCCAGGCCCGGCCGGCGACGCGTCGGTGATCGTGCCGCGAAACGTCTTCTTCACCTCGTGGATTCGCCGCAGCTCCCGGGCGTTCTTCAGCCCGAGCAGCACCAGCAGCTCGCGAGCCCGGTACACCGGCCGCGGCTCGCCCGGATCGATGCACGCGTCGTCGCTCGCGAACACCACCGCCTCGTCCAGCACCTCGCTCCACACCTCGACCACCAGGCCCGCACAAGCGAAGTCCGCCAGCTGCATCGCGCACGGATCGCCGGCGAGCAGCCCCGCGCCAGACACCCCGAGGCTGGTTGGGTGAAGGTGTAAGCGGATGGATGCGCGAGACCTGCTGGCGGAGCTGGCGGCGCGCGGGGTCGAGGTCCGCGCGGCTGGCGAGGATTTGGAAATCCGGCCGGGTGGGGCGGTGCCTGCGGAGTTACTGGCGGGGTTGCGGGCGCGCAAGCCGGAGGTGCTGCGACGGCTGGCGCGGCCGGCGGTGGGCGACGCTCTGGGGGGAAGTGTCGGCGTGCAGTGCGTATTCCGGTCGAAGGCGACCACCGTTTCCGGTCGCAAGGCGACCACTGATTCCGACGGAAGGCGACCACCCATTCCAGTCTGAAGGCGACCACTTTTAGCCCTTGGCCCGGAAGGGTGGTCGCCATCCCCGGAAGGGTGGTCGCCTTCGATCGGAATCGAGATCGAGAAGGGCGGTGACAACAAGCGGCGGCTCCGTACCTCTGGCATGCTCGTCTCCATCGACGAAGGGAGCGAGATGCCGGCACGGAGAGTGAACGTGAGAAAGATTCGAGAGATGTTGCGATTGCTGTGGGTCTGCGGTCTGAGCCAGCGGCAGGTGGCGGACTGCTGCGGGATAGGCAAGACGACGGTTGTGGAGTGCGTGGCCCGTGCGCGCAGGAGCGGGCTGGACTGGTCCGTGGCGGCGGAGCTGGGCGAGGAGGCGCTGGAGCGTCGGCTCTACCCGGTGGTCGAGCAGGTGCCGGCGGCGCGACGGCCAGCGGTGGACTGGGCGGCCGTGCACAGCGAGCTCAAGGGCAAAGGGGTGACCCTGTCGCTGCTGTGGGAGGAGTACCGGGAGAGGGAGCCTCACGGCTACGGCTACAGCCGGTACTGCGAGCTGTACGGCCAGTGGCGGGGGCGGGTGGACCTGTCGATGCGCCAGGTGCATCGGGCTGGCGAGAAGCTGTTCGTCGACTACTGCGGCGCGACGGTGCCGGTGGTCGACGCCGGCACGGGAGAGGTGCACGCGGCGCAGATCTTCGTGGCGGTGTGGGGGGCGAGCAACTACACCTTCGCGGAGGCGACGTGGAGTCAGGGATTGGCGGACTGGATCGGCTCGCACGTGCGGGCTTTTGAGTTCGCCGGCGGCCTAACCGAAATGGTGGTTCCCGATAACTTGAAGTCGGCGGTCAGCCGGCCGTGCCGGTACGAGCCGGAGCTGAACCCTACCTATCACGATTTGGCGTTGCACTACGGCGTGGCAGTGATGCCGGCGCGCGTGCGGCGGCCCCGCGACAAAGGCTGCGCTTCATACTGCACCTCATCCGTTGGAATCGGTGCGACTTGCGTGCCGCACCGTGGGCCGCAAGGGCTGCGGCTTGTGTTTGAATTTGATAGGCCGGTCGGCACCTGGAAGCTCAAAAAGGTGCTGGCCCTTGTCGTTGTATGCATGGGCCTTGAGCAGGCCCGCGCGGCGCCAGAGCTTGATCGTGCAGGGAGTGACGTTGAGCCGCTTGGCGATCTGCGTGATGTCCATCATACCCGCCGCCCGAAGACGATCGTATCGGCTCCGGAGCTTGTATTCCAAGCGGATTCGATAGACGAATACCGGCTTGAAGTTCTTGCCACTGCCTGACCGGAAAGCTTGTTGGTTGAGGATGGCTGCGATCTGTTTGTCGGTATGATGGTCGAGCAACCTGTCGATTTCCGCCACCACCTCCTTGCTGGTTTGAGAGATCTCCCAAACTCGCAACGCGGGCGGGAGGCCCAGTGTCGTGGTTGCGCCACCGCGGAAGCGAATCTGCGCCGTGATCTGTGTTCCTCTGCTGAGTGTTACATCTTCGATGAGAAGCCTGACCATCCGTTTGCGGTCGCGATCCGTCGTCGTTGGCTCGTACCAGAGCTTCGTCAGATCCGTAGCGAGGGCGAGGATGCGCGAGCGTTGCGCTTCATCGATAACTATTGTCTCGGCTTTCCGCCGTCGCTCATACTCTTCCTGAGCACTGGTGAGCGTCCGCAGCTTCCGGTTCCAGTCAGCCTCGAGTTCGTCAGCCACCAGACGATTATCGGGATCGACCTGCATGAAACGCCGGCGTGCCAGGTCCGCCTCATAACGAGCGCGCTCGACCTGTCGAGACCATAGCCGCTCCGCTTCATCGGCGCGCGACTGAAGCTGCTGCTGAACCGTCAGCGTGGCCTCGAGAGCCATCGGCGTCATGGCTTCGACGAGGAGGCGCCCGACCGCCGCATCGATGTGGGTGCCCGAGATGCTCTGGCATAAGGGTTCGCCGCGCTCGATGCCTTGTCGCTGGCAGGTGTAGACAGTTAGGCGCTTGCCGTAGCTGTGGTTGTAACGGACCGTCATCCGTTCACCGCAGACACCGCAGATCACCAAACCCTGGAGGAGTGCTGGCCCTTCTCGGGGAGGGCTCTTGCGGCGTTCGCTGCCTTGGGCTTGCGAGTTCTCGCGCAGGCGTCGCTGGTTTTCCTCGAACTCGTCCCAGGTGATGTAGCCTGGGTGCGAATCGCGGATGAGTGCGGTCCACTCCTCCCGCGGCAACCTCTCAAACGTGCCGCTGCGATTCCCATAGTGGCGTTGTCGACTACGGCCAAAGAAGAAGGCTCCGGCAAATCGCGGATTGTGCAGCACCCAGAGGGCACGGGAATGCTGCAGATCTCCCCAGATCACCTCACCTTTGGCCGGCCCCGTCCGCACGCGGTGAGGAAACCGGAGTCCCTGTGCGCGGAAGGCCTTCATCGTTCCGGTCGCCGAACCTGTGCGGCGGAAAATCTGGAAGAAGGTGCGGATCGTCTCCTGCACCTGCTTGTCAGGATCGAGAATAACGCGCTGTTGAGCGTCGTAACGGAAGCCAATGGGAAGTGGCGACTCAAGCTCGCCGCGGCGCGCCTTGTTGAGGATGCCGCCCCGTAGTCGCGCCCGCAGCACGTGCAGCTCCGCCTCGCTCATGGTGCCCTTGAGGCCAAGCAGAAGGCGGTCGTTGAAGTGCGCGGGGTCATAGACGCCATCTTCGTCGAGGATGAGCGTGTCGCTGAGCGCAGAGATCTCGAGGAGCCGATGCCAGTCGGAGGAGTTCCGCGCCAGCCGCGACACCTCGAGCCCCATCACGATTCCCGCGCGTCCCATGCCGACATCGGCGACAAGTCTCTGGAAGCCGTCGCGTCGCTCCGCCGACGCGCCCGACTGCCCCTGGTCGCAGTCAATGATGATGATCTGCTCCTGGGCCCAACCTAGCGCTACCGCTCGCTGCCTCAGGGCGTACTGGCGATCGGTACTTTCGGTGTTCTCGAAGACCTGTCGCAGCGTGGACTGCCGGATGTAGAGGTAGGCGTTTCGCTTAAGGTGTCGGGCCGTGACCTTCTGGTGCGCTTCGTTGCCCATCATGTCGTCACTCCTCTCGGGGCGTAAGCCGACAGAGCCATTTCGGCAAGGAGCATGGCCACTTCGACTCGGAAGTCCTGTGGCATGAAAGATGGCTCCGCGGCTGATCGCCGAGCCCCCGCCTCGGACGGCCTGATCAGCGCCGCGCACCTCTCCATCCAGGCGGCCATGCCACTGCGGATGAACAATCCCCATCCAACCTCACGACTTGACCCGGCAAGACGACCGAGCGCGCTACGCCGGAGATCCTCGTAGCCAGCGATCAGGGCATCTTGCGCTCCCGCCATGACAGAGTCGGACACGGAGGTCACCGTCGTTTTTTTTCCAGCCGACGCAGCGCACGCTCGATGCTGCGGGGATGAACCTCAACACCGAAGCGTTCCTTGACCAGGGGCACGAGCGCCGCCGCGGTGAGCGAGAGGTCGGCCCCCCGCTGCTCTTCAATAAAGGCCATCACGTCCGGGCTGAGCTTATGAGCCTCTCGCGGCCCGCGCCTGCGTGGCAAGAGGCCAGCGAGCCCGCCGTCGGCGAAGGCGTCGCGCGCCTTGTAGAACGAGGGCCGCGAGAAGCCGAAAGCCTCTGCCGCTTCGGCGACAGGCGCCTCGTCGACCTGCGCACGCCGGATCATCTCGTACTTGACCTGGAGAAGATCTCTTGGATCGAAGAAGTCCGACCGTGCGAAGAGCTCGTCGGTGACGCGCTCCGGCCGCGGGTTGAGGGTCCGGCGCTCCCGCAAGGCGGCGAGCTTCGGATCGGAGGGCTTGCGGTCTGGCATCAGTGATCTCCAACATGTGTAAGAGGAATTATGCCGTCTATCTAGAGCACAGTCAAGCCCCCGCGACGCGCAACTACGTAATCTACGGAGATTGCTGTGCTTTCTCTGGGCACGCCTATGCGTTTTGAAACCGAGTGCGGCGGCATAGTTCCCTTGACACTAGCGGCATAATTTACTTTACTCTTGCTTCGTCTTTAAGTTGGGTAATGAGGTTAGCCAGCCGCAGGAGATCCTCCGTCCTGAACCGGCTCTGGCCGGCCGCCATCACCCGGAATGGGTCCAGCGGCGCAACGTTGGTCCATCCGATGGGCATGTGGTGAAGCCGGCCCTTATCATCGAGGAAGTAGACGCGATCCTCGCCCCACGCCTGCTTGTACTCCACCAGTTCGAACTCGCAACCAGACAAGGGATGGAACGGGTGTGTCACTCGAACAAGCGGCCGCACATCTGTTGAAGCTGCTGTAGTTGACTGCCTTCTCCAAGGCCAAAGTCGAGGTCGGCGTGCAGGTGGTCGAGCGCTGGATCCTGGCGCGTCTGCGGCGCCGGAAGTTCTTTTCTCTTGCTGAGCTCAACGAGGCGATTGGAATGCTTTTGATACGCTTGAACGAGCGTCAATTCCGCAAGCTTGAGGGCTCGCGCCGGTCGCTCTTTGAGAGCATGGAGCGGCCGGCTCTGCGGGCGCTGCCGGCGTCGGGCTTCAGCTACGCCGAGTGGAAAAAGGGGCGCGTCGTGGCGGACTACCACGTCGAAGTCGACGGCCACTATTACAGCGTGCCGTACCAGCTGGTGAGCCAGCAGCTGGACGTGCGGCTGAGCGCGAGAACGGTGGAGTTCTTCGCCAAGAGCAAGCGGGTGGCGAGCCATGTGCGCTGCTTTCGCCGGGGAGCCCACACGACGCAGCACGAGCACATGCCGCGGCCGCATCGGGCGTATGCGGAGTGGACGCCCGAGCGGCTGGTGCAGTGGTCGCAGACGACGGGGCCATCGGTCGCCGGCCTGATCGAGCAGGTGATGTCGACGCGGGTGCACCCGCAGCATGGCTTCCGCTCGTGTTTGGGGATCTTGCGGCTCGGGCAGCGGTATGGCAACGAGCGGCTGGAAGCGGCGTGCCAGCTGGCGCTGGAGATCGAAGGCGCGTCGTTCCGCAGCGTGCGCTCCATCCTGCAGGGAGGGCTGGATCGGCAGATGGATCTGGCCGCCGAGTCGGCGCGGCGACCCCTCGTGCATGAGAACCTGCGCGGCGCTTCGTACTACGGCGGGGAGCAGAAGCCATGCTGACCCATCCGACGCTCGACAAGCTCCAGGCCCTGCGGCTGACCGGCATGGCCAAGGGGCTCGAGGAGCAGCTGCAGATGACCGGCATCGACGAGCTTGGCTTCACCGAGCGCCTGGGGCTGCTGGTCGATCGCGAGATGACGGAGCGCGAGAACCGCCGGCTGAAGGACCGTCTCGCCAAGGCACGGCTGCGCCAGGCCGCCGCGGTCGAAGACGTGGACCTGCGCCTGCCGCGCGGTCTCGATCGGGCGCTGTTCCTGGCACTGTGCTCATGCCAGTGGATCACCCAACACCTTAACATTTTGATTACGGGGAAAACCGGCACGGGGAAAAGCTTTCTGGCCTGTGCGCTGGCGCACAAAGCGTGCAGGGAAGGCTTCACCGCGCTGTATCACCGTGTGCCACGGCTGCTGTCCGAGCTTGCCACCGGCAAAGCGGACGGCCGGTACTCCAAGCTGCTGGCCAACCTTGCCCGGGCCGACGTCCTCGTGCTCGACGACCTCTGTCTGCATCCGTTCACCGACGCTCAGCGGCGTGATCTGCTGGAGATCCTCGAAGATCGCTACGGCAGGCGCTCGACGGTGGTGACGAGCCAGCTGCCGGTCGCCGCCTGGCACGATGCGATCGGCGACGCCACGCTGGCCGACGCCGTGCTCGACCGTCTGGTGCACAACGCCTACGAGCTGCCGCTTAAGGGCGAGTCGAAGCGCAAGGACAAGGCGCCGGCGCCGGCCCAGGGGCCGTCGTGACGCGATCGCGGCGCGCCGTGGCGGCGCCTGGTGCCCCCCGCCCCCCCGCGAGCCCCAGCGCCTCGCCTATGGCGTCCGGCGAGACCTCGACAGCGGCCGGCCGCCGCCCGGCCGCCCCACCGCCCGGCCCGTCCCCCACCCACCCCCACCACCCCCCAACGCACGCATGGGCTGTGGAAGGTGCCGCGGCTGATGGAAACCGCGGACCCAACGTGGGCCGCCCGCGTCGCTACGCTCCGCTGCCCCCGCCCGCCGCGGCCCCCGGTCCGCCGTTCCCACAGCCGCTTGGAAACCGGCTCCCGGCCCCCCACCACACCCGCCCTCCACCACCCGCCCTCGCCGGTTACCACGACCTTCCACAACCCCGGCGACGAGGTCATATACACTGAAAAAGGACCACAGGAGAAGCCCAAGCCGACCACCTCAACCAACCATGAGCCTCCGCTCACCGCCTCGCTCCGACGGGTGGTCGCCTTCCGTCGGAATGGGTGGTCGCCTTCGCCGGAATCCGCAGCGTGCAGCGCGGAGCTCCTCGCCGGCGATCCGTGCGCGATGCAGCTGGCGGATTTCGCTCGTGCGGGCCTGGTCGTTGAGGTGTGGAGCGACGTGCTCGGCGAGGCGGTGGTGTTCGCAAGCGACGAACGCGTGCATCGACCCGGGCGAGCCGCGGCCGGTGTACCGGGCGTGCGAGCTGCTGGTGCTGCTCGGGCTCAGGGACGCTTGGGAGCTGCGGCGAATCCACGAGGTCAAGAGGACGTTTCGCGGCACGATCACCGACGCGTCGCCGGCCGGGCCTGGCGGCTAATCTTGATCGGCCCAGGGGCCCCCCCTAATCCGTTTGCATCGTGACTGTGGAAGGAGGCGCTGGAGATGCGCCAGACGGGCCGCGGCGGCGCGCGGGCGCGGGAATGACCTGTCGCTTGGTCGGTAAGCGGGCTCGATCGGCACCGCTCCGAGCACGCTCCGATTCGCGCTATTTGCGCGGCAGCTTCAATTTTCGATGCATCGAAAAGTTTAGCTCACGCGCAAGATCATGGCGCTGACAGCTATTGCTCTGCCGCCGAGCAGGCGGCTTTGATCAGCGAGGAGGAAAGGTAGTATCCCTTTTGCGCGAGCGGGGGCTCGGGACGAGGTGATGCCGTTAAATCAAGCTTGAATTCTGCAAGCGCGATATGCTGAATCAATGTCCCGGCAGAACAGGGAACTCGCGGCTTGGATGCGGTGCGCCCGGGTGGTTCGCTTGGTCAGTCCCACGTTGCTGGCCTGCGCGTTCCTCTACGTGGCCATCGTGGCCTTCTCGGAGGCGCGGAACCTACGGCTCCACCATGAGGCGACGGGTTGGCCTAGGGCGAAGGGCCTGATCCTGCAGTCGAGCTTCCACTTTTCCCACTACCGCCACGCCCATTTTCGCAACTCTACGGCGCTTTACCATTTGGACCTGATCTATAGCTATCAGCTCGAGCCGGGCAGCAGCACGTACTACGAGAGCGAGGGCCTCTGCTTCGACGAAATCTACGAAGGGCTCTACGAGGCGCGGCGCATCGCCGCCCAATATCCAGTTGGCAGGGAGGTGCGGGTGGCGTACGATCCGCAGCACCCGACCAAATCCTGCCTCGAGCCGATGCGGTACGACCGGGGGCATGGGAGCCTCACGCTCGCCTTTCTCGCACTCGTCGCCGTAATCGCCCTGACCGCGGCGTTGTGGGTGTTGTGGCAGGCTTCGTCCAGGCGGACGTAACGGCCGCGTGCGCATTGCCGCGGGATTCCCGGCATGCCAGACGCAGGCATTGCTGGTGACTGCTGCCAGCCATCGGTCCGCGCTATTCCCCTACGAGCCTCAGAGCGCGATTCATTACTGAGTCGGACAGCTTGTCGAAGCGATTCGAGCAAAGGCCGAGCTGCGACAAGCTTTCCGTTTTTCTTGCCGAGCAACACGATCCCGAGCGTTCCTCGCACTGGTATGCCAAGGGTCTGCGCACACCTCCGTGCCACAAGGTCATCGATGATGGCTTCCGAGCCGGGTTTGGCGGAGCACCAAGACAGAACCGAGGATTCGCCCGGACCAAGATCCCATGCCTGAACTTTAGGCGGCACGGCCGGGGCTGCCATGACCTGGAGCCAGGGAACGGAGGCTATCGCCTGCGCTGCTGGATCTCTGGCGCCACCATGCTGGATTTCATTCGCCACTGGTGCCGGGACCACTACCTCGGATGCGATGAGCCGCAGAAGATCCAGCTGGCCCGCTCGCGTCAAGAAGATGAGCGGTGAAGCGTTGACCGCGGGCCGTTCAGCCACGCTCCAGCTCGTGCTGCAAGTCGTCGAAGTCTACGACGAAGGCATCGACGCCTTCCCGCGCCAACGCCATCAAGAAGTCGGTTCGATCCAAGCCCGCAACCTGGGCAGCTTTTTCCTGGGAGATCTGGCTACGCTGATACCAGTGGATCGCCGCCGCAAGCCGCAGCTCGCGGCCAAATTCGGCAGGCGAGCGGCGGAGGGCCGAAAACACGTCTTCTGGGAGTTCAAGGATAAGCGTTGTCACTGACGCTCCTCGGTAGCCACTTCCTAGCCTACACCTTTGGAGGGATCTCTACCATTCTGCCGCTCCGTCGGGTGTGATGCGCGGCCGGCCCCGCGTCCCCGCCGATGCGCACATAGGCGACAAGCCCGAGCGATGCGACGCCAGCCCCGGCCGGCCCAGCCGGCGATGGCAAAGGAGTTGGACAGGGGCCAGGTGACTGTCGCCTTGGCGTGGCGATAGGGGCGGGCGTCCTGACTGCACCGCGGTCGCCTGTCATGGCTGGCCCCCTTTCGGCACCGGCCGTCCCGTTCGGATCGGACCGAGGAGTCCCTGCACTTGGGCCAGGCGGGCTGTAGGCTCTGCCGGCAGGCGGTAGGTCATGGCGAAGAACTCCCCTGGGTCAAGTTCCAGAACCCTGCATAGGGCGAGGATGTGCCGGAGCTTGAGGTCTGTACGCCCCGCCAGCACCCAATGTGCGGTGTCGCAGCCCTCGCCCATACGACGGCTCGCCTCAGCGTAACTGATGTCGGCGAGCGCCAGGAGCACGCGGAGCGCTTCGCGTGCGCGCGCTAGCCCACCTTCAAGGGTGCTCCCGCGCTCCTGTTTGGATTCCGGGCCAGGTTTTGCGGCATGGCAGGTCATGGGCGGCTCCGCTTCAGCCACTCGCGGAACTCGCGCTCCAGGTCGGCGTCGGTGGCCTGCGCCGAGCGCTGTAGGCTGGCGATCGCTGGTCGAAAGTTGTCTTCGAGAACGCACTCGATCGTCCCCAGGACGTCTGTCGCCCGGTCATACGGTTTGCGGCCCTCCTGGCGAGCCTCAAGGTCGGTCGGCCGGGGCAGGCCCCGATGGACCGCTTCGAGAAGGTCGACGAGGGCCAGGACCTGGCAGGCGGCGTCACCGAGCGCAGCTTGCGCTCGGGCGACGGTCCAGGCGGGCGGTGGTGGAGGGGCTGGCAGGTTACACTGCGGGCAGCTCGGCATGGAGGTGTCTTCTCCGTTCCGGGTCAGGCCGCGGCGGGAGCTCCTACTCTCGCCGTGGCCGTCTGGTTTGAGTTTGGGGGCGGCACCGTGACGCCCCGCCTTGGTTCAGGCTTGCGGGAAGGGGTTCAGCTCCACCGGTTAGCGGCGCAAGGTCCCAAGCTTCTCGCTCTTCGGTCGCGTCCTCCTTTCTGGCGCCGGCTGCCCGGTCAGCTTCCAGGCGTGCGCCCCGTTCCCTGCGCCCATCAACGTTCCCGCTCAGCTGGCCGCCGGGGGGCGCGGTGGTCGTTCGGGCTAGCCGTGGGTTCGGGGGGGACTTCGGCGTTGGTTCCGCCACGCAGCGCCGCTGCGATCTCGTTCGAGATCCGGTCGGCCGCTGCGCGCAGCGGGTCATCGGCGAAGTGGGTATAGCGCTGCGTCGTGCTCGCCTGGGTGTGGCCGAGAATCCGGCCGATCACCGGCAGGCCCAGGCCGGCGGCGGCGCCGATCGCCGCGTAGGAATGACGCAGGTCATGGATTCGCAGCTCGGGGAAACCGGCGGCGCGGCGGAGGCGGCGCCAGGAGTGCTCGACGTTGACCCAATGCGAGCCCGGACGCTCGCCAGGAAAGACGTACGGATTGCCGGCGACCCGCGCAAGGCTGGCCAGGATCTCCGTCGCGGCGGCGCCCAGCGGCACGCAGCCCGAAAAGGTTGCCGTCGCGCAGGAAGTCGAGGCGGACTTGGCGCAGGGCGTGATCGACCGTCCATTTGTCACGCACGAAGTGCTCGACGAAAGCCTGCGCGAACTCCATAGCAAGCCCTTGGTGGACCTTGACCTCAGTGCCAATAACGCCCGCAGCCCGGGCCGTGCCGCTCGCTGCACCCCCGCGATCTATAGGCATGGCCGCCTCACGCTCGGACTGGAACGCGGCGACGTGATCGTGATCGCCATGCGGAGCGGCGCCAAGGTCACCGAGGGAGTCCTGAGGGTCTCGCCGCCCCTGTGGCGGCGAGCGGTGATCTCGAAGCCATGCCTCTATAAGCTTGTGCCTCTCCGAAACTCATGGAACACTCAGCTTATGGTGGACAGATCCCTCCGCAGGCAGTCAGTATCCTTGGCCGTGGCTTGGGCCATGGCACTCCTTGCCGTGGGTCTCCCACCAACCACGACGGCTCATGCCGCCACATTTGCGATGCAGGAGAGCCCGGCAGCTGTGCCGCAGGCCCCCTTGGCAACGCCACCGCCAGGCCTACCCGGTGTGATGCATTGGTGTGCGAAGCATTGTATGACGCTCGTATGGCAGAACGACCACTATACCAGCGCCAGTGCACCGGGCAGCAATGAATGGATACTTGACAGTTTCACCCGAGAATCGTTCGTCATGCGTCGCACGGACTATCAGGTCAAGGGAGGAGAAACAGTTGTGGGAGGCAAGGCGGTCCTTTCAGGAAGGATCTCCGAGCAGGGCGACACGGTTGCGGACGGCAAGATCACGTGGATGTATCATCCCTGTTGCGGCACCGGCACCGCTACCTTCACCGCAGCGTGGGGAGCAGCCCTAGACACCGTTCCAGGAAGCGACGAGGAACGTGACCGCCAGCAGGCAGCATCGACCTTCCAGCCGATGCCGCAAACTCAGAGTCAGGTAACCGTTGCTGTCGTCCTCGATCAGGACTGGACGGACACTGGCGTCTACCTCCGGCAGAGTCAATCCGTGAAGGTCACCGCCCGAGGCACGATGAACTGGTACACCGGTGCCTGCGATGGCAAGTGCCTCTCGACTCCCGCCGGCATTCCCTGCCCAGGTGGTGGACCGATGCGACTTGGCCTCCCCTGCCTGTCGCTCTTGGGCCGCATTGGCAAAGGCGGCAGGCCCTTCGAGGTAGGCGGATCTGTAGCCTTTACGGCCAACACCTCGGGGGAATTCTTCCTTGGTGTCAATGACGAGTACCTGCCAGACAACACCGGAGCCTGGACCGCAACGATAAGCTCCCCGTCCATTTTCGCGCAGGTCAAGGCTCGACAACAAACCACACTCTCTGTCGTCCTGGACCACCCCTGGACCGACACCGGTGTGTATCTCGCTCAGGGGCAGCCGGTTACGATCACCGCTCGGGGCACCATGAACTGGTATACCGGCTCCTGCGATGGGAAGTGCCTCTCGACCCCGGCGGGCATTCCGTGTCCTGGCGGGGGCCCTAAGCGCCTCGGCCTGACCTGCTTGTCGCTCATTGGCCTGATCGGAGTGTCCGGAAGGCCTTTCTATGTCGGCGACTCCCTGACCTTTAGCGCGCCTGCTGCCGGCGAGCTCTTCCTCGGCGTCAATGACGACAACGTGGCTGACAACACGGGTGAATGGACAGCCACGATCAGCTCGCCGATCGCCTTTGTTCAATGGGCGCAGGCCGGCATCGAGTGGGATCGCAAAGGGACTTCACCGTCTGTATCTGGACAGAACCTGCTATCGGCGTTCCTAAAGTGTGCGTTGATGTCTCTCGGGGAGGCGGCATGCAAGAAGCAGATGGAGCAGCGCCTTGGACCCTCCATGGGTGGGCTGTCATGCGCCACATTGCTCCAGACGATTGTCGATGGGCGAATCGATCCGACTTGGCTTATTATCGGTGCGATGGCAGACAGTGCATCAGATTCAAAGAGTGAGTTTTGGCAGACCGCCGGAGGAGCAGCTAAGTTTGTATTATTTTCGAAGTGCATGGCCGACAATCAATAGCAGATCAATGGCACTATTTTGCAGCGGGGCGATTGCGGCTAACCGTCCAGAAGCCAGCTAAGCGCGCGGTGCTTGCCTTGCTCCTGGCCGGACACTCTTGCCTGCTTTACGAAAGGAAACGGATGACAGATCTCGCTGCGGCAGAGACTGAGGCAAGGCGGAACGTGAACATCTGGACGACGGCTGGTGCGGTGGTCGGATGGCTACCTCTCAGCGTATTTCTCCTGGTGCCGGCAGACTACCTGATGATTCGCGCGGTCGCGCAGAAGTTCGGCACGCAAGACTTCGAAGCTCAGGCCATCATCGGGATGCTTGTGGCGTCTCTCGTCGGCAAGAGCGTCGCCGAGGTCCTGGCATTCGGGCTCTCATGGACCTGCATCGCATGGGCTATCAAGCCCTTGGTCGCCGCGGTGGTCACGAAGATCGTTGGCGAGGTAGCGATAGCTCATTTCCGCAAATTATGCTCACAACGTCTCGTCTGAACCGGCGGTATGGTCACTTGCTTGAGGCAAGCTGAAGGCAAAAGTTGGCGCCGTTGAGCGTCCGCCATCGCTTCTGGGCCGACAGCGCCGGGCTACTGGATCTGGGCTGGGGGTGGGTCACTTTCCGAACGTTGGGTGGGTCAATTTCCGAATGGCGCGTCCAACGACGAGCACACCGACAGTTCGGATGCCCGCCGGGAACACTCTCAGATATCGGGCAGGCGGGAGCGGCGAGGTCGAGGGTGGGGGAATGGGGGGGAGGGAGGGCAGAGCGGTTGGCGGCGGAAGCCCGGCGCTCGACCCCCTACCTGCCTGGGTGGGTGGGGGAAGGCTTGCAGACCACGGTAGCTGTTGCGTGAGACAGCCGGCAAGCGTACCCTCCGCTGGACTCGTTACAGTCGTTACAAATCAATACGGAAGCCGATTTGCCAGGAACGCTGGCACGTTACGTTGCGGGTCGTGAAAGGGCTCATGCTGGTAAGGAGAAGCACACGGAGGTGCTGGAGCGACGGTTAGATGGCCGTAGATCTCTTGCCGCAGGACGAGAGTCCGATTGCAGACAGATGAATCAAAGGTAGATCCGTGTCTGCTCGCTGGCGCGAGCTGCGCCTCCCACGGCCGTTCAACCGGGATTGTGCCCGAGCCCTGGCCCGCGCCTGTGGAGGGTGCCGTCCTGCTGGGCAACATTGCGGCCACGTTCCAGCGTTTCGTGGCGCTGCCACGGTTCGCCGAGGTGGCTGCCGCACTATGGACAGTCCACGCTCACGCGATCGAGGCTGCCGGGGCTTCGCCGCTACTGGCCCTTACGTCGCCAGAGAAGCGGTGCGGCAAGACGACGACGCTGGCGCTGCTCGCCCGCCTGGTGCCGCGAGCTCTGCTCAGCTCGAACATCACGGCGGCGTCGCTCTTCCGGGTGGTGGAGAAGTACTCGCCGACGCTGCTGGTCGACGAGGCGGACACCTTCCTGCGGGAGAAGGAGGAGCTGCGCGGCATCCTCAATTGCGGCCACACGCGGGATGCCGCATACGTGGTGCGCACGGTCGGGGACGAGCACGAGCCGCGCCGGTTCTCGACCTGGGCTCCCAAGGCCGTGGCGATGATCGGACGGCTCCCCGACACGCTGGCAGGCCGGAGCATCGTGGTGCCGATGCGCCGCCGCGCTCCGGGCGAGCAGGTGGAGCGGCTGCGGCTCGACCGGCCGGGTGACTTCGAGGCGCTGCGGCGGCGAGCAGCGCGCTGGGCCGCCGATCACCTGGCCGAGCTGCGCGCGGCGGACCCCGAGGTGCCGGCGGAGCTCGGGGACCGGGCCGCCGACAACTGGCGGCCGCTGCTGGCGATCGCCGACCTGGCCGGCGGCGAGTGGCCGCAGCGGGCACGGCGGGCGGCCGTCGCGCTGGCGAACTGCACCGCCGAAGAGCGGGACAGCGTGCGCGAGGAGCTGCTCGCCGACATCCGGGAGGCGTTCCGCGGGTGCAGCGGGGACCGGATTTTCACTGAGGAGCTGCTGGCCGAGCTGCGCACGCGGGAGGAGCGGCCCTGGGGGGAGTGGCGGCATGGCCAGGCCATGTTGGCCGTGCAGCTGGCCCGGCAGCTCAAGCCGTTCGGCGTCCGGCCCCGGCTGTATCGCGACGGCGCGAAGTGCGCGCGGGGATACTCGGCCGACGACTTCGCGGATGCGTTCGCCCGCTACCTCCCCGCGGAGTCGCCGCCGGCGTTACAGGTCAATGCCGATCAGGGCTTGGCTGCATCTTCTGAGCGTTACGTCACGGCTGCCGCAACAGGTCGAGCGAGCGGCGCAAGCGCAAGCAGGCGTTGTAACGGATGTAACGAGCCCAGCCCCCGAGGCTCGCTGGGAGAAGGTGTAAGCGGATGGATGCGGGAGAGCTGCTGGCGGAGCTGGCGGCGCGCGGGGTGGAGGTCCGCGCGGCTGGCGAGGATCTGGAGATCCGGCCGGCCGGGGCGGTGCCCGCAGGGTTGCTGGCGGAGCTGCGGGCGCACAAGCCGGAGGTGCTGCGACGGCTGGCGCGGCCGGTGGTGGGCGACGCTCTGGGGGGAGTGTCGGCGTGCAGCGCGGGGCTCCTCGCCGGCGATCCGTGCGCGATGCGGCTCGCGGACTTTCCTCGTGCGGGCCTGGTCGTTGAGGTGTGGAGCGACGTGCTCGGCGAGGCGGTGGTGTTCGCAAGCGACGACGCGTGCATCGACCCGGGCGAGCCGCGGCCGGTGTACCGGGCGTGCGAGCTGCTGGTGCTGCTCGGGCTCAGGGACGCTTGGGAGCTGCGGCGGATCCACGAGGTCAAGAGGACGTTTCGCGGCACAATCCGCCTCCACCCGGCCGGGCGTCCGGCGGCGCTCTCGCCGCCGGCGGGGAGAGCGTATCGACCGACTCACCCGCCCGCCTCCTCCCGACGATGCTCTCTGCGTGACCGCCGCCGGGCTGGTGCCGCTTCGTTGGTATCCGGCTGCCGGGCGATCGATGGGGGAGAAGCAATGGCGTTGCGCGGCTCCTGTCAAGCCGCCGGCGTGGCGCCGGCCGCGGCTTCGGCGCCCGCCGGTGGTTGTTGGGCGCGCAGCGCATCGACGCGTGCCGCGATGGCGGCCACCGTCGGCCGGGCGAAGAACTCGACCGCTGGGAAGCGAAGGTCGAACATCGCGCCGATGTTGGCGATCATCTGGGTCGCCATCAGCGAATGGCCGCCGAGGCGGAAGAAGTTGTCGTTGCGGCCCACTTCCTCGATTTTCAGGACCTCGGCGAACAGTCGGGCCACGGTGGCTTCGGTGGCGCTGAGCGGCGCCGCGGCCGCCGTGCCGGAGCCGCCGCCGCGCGCCGCCGCGGCTGGCGGGGCCGGCAGCGCGCCGCGGTCGATCTTGCCGTTCGGGTTGAGCGGCATTTCGTTCAGCCGCATGAACAGGTTGGGCACCATGTAGGGGGGCAGTTTCTGCTCCAGCAGTGCGCGCAGACGGTCTTCGAAGGTGTGCCGGTCTCCGGCTGCCGCCGTGGCTCCCTCCGGCGCGGTTGCCGCCGGGACGTAATAGGCGGTCAGCCGCATCTCGCCCGGCGCGGTCTCCGCCGCCACCGCCACCGCCTCCTTCACGCCGGGGTCGGCGCGCAGAAGGGTTTCGATCTCGCCCAGTTCGATGCGCTGGCCGCGGATCTTCACCTGATGGTCGATGCGGCCGAGGAATTCCAGGTTGCCGTCCGGCAGGTAGCGAGCAAGGTCGCCGGTACGATACAGGCGTGCTCCCGGAGTGGCGGCAAAGGGGTCATCGACGAACTTTCGGGCAGTGAGGGCAGCGTCGTTGGCATAGCCCTGGCCGACGCCGTCGCCGGCCAGACAGATCTCGCCAGCGACGCCGATCGGCACCAGGTGCAGCCGCTCGTCCAGCACGTAGACCTTGCTGTTGTGAATCGGCCTGCCGATCGGCACCGAGGTACGGCTGTAGCGATCGAAGTCGATCAGCCGGTAGGCCGACGACACGTCGCTGCATTCGGCGGCGCCGTAGACGTTGACGATCTCGGCCGCGCGGCCTGGCGACGCCACCCAGCCCAGCAGGCGCGAGGCCGAGATCGCCTCGCCGCCCAGGAACAGACAGCGCAGCGATCGCAGGCTGGCGTGGCTGCCCGCCTCGGGCCCTTCGAGCAGCGGGTAGAAGGTGCTGGGGGCGCAGTTGAGCAGCGTGATCTCGGAGTTGCGCAGGGTGCGCAGCAGCAGCTCGGGGTCATACCCGTCCGGCACCAGGTGCAGCTCGCCCCCACGCGTCAGGGGCATGGCCATGCTGCGCTGGGTGAGGTCGAAGCTGATCGAGCTCATCAAGAGGTTCTTGTCGGCGGCCGAGATGGCGAAGTCGTGGCCGAACCACGACAGAAGGTTGGTCCAGCCGCGATGGTGGACCGCCGCGGCCTTGGGGCGGCCGGTCGAACCGGAGGTAAAGATGATGTAGCACAGATCTCCGGGCCCGCTGCGCCGCTCGGGTAGGTCGCCGGGACGCGCCGCCAGCGCGGCGGCGTCGCGGTCCACCAGGACCACGCGCGGTTTCCGGGCCGGCAGGCGATCGAGCAGCCGTTCGCTGGTGACCAGCGCCTTCAGCCTGACGCCCTCGAACATCACCGCCATGCGGTCGCTGGGATAGCTGGGATCGAAGGGCACGTAGGCGCCTCCCGCCTTGAGCACGGCCAGCACGGCCACCACCAGCGCGGGCGAGCGATTGAGGCAGATCCCGACCGGCGTGTTGGCGCCGGCGCCCAGGCTTTGCAGGTGATGGGCGAGCTGATTGGCGCGCCGGTCCAGCTCGCCGTAGCTGATCCGCAGCGGACCGTCCACCAGCGCAATGCGGTCGGGCGCCGCCGCCGCCTGCGCCGCGAACAGCTGATCCACACAGACATCGCGCGGGTAGTTGTGCGCCGTGTCGTTCCAGTCGAAGAGCAGGCGCCGGCGCTCGCCTTCGTCGAGCATGCCGAGGTCGGCGAGAGCGGCGTTGGGGTCGCGCAGGCCGGCGTCGAGCAGCTGTGCCAGGTGGCACAACAAGCGTTCGACGGTGGCGGCCGCGAAGAGCAGCGGGCTGAAGGCGGCCCTGCCGCGCAGCCCATCGGGCACGCGCTCGAAGGTGATGGTCAGGTCGTTGCCGGTCGCCGGCAGCTCGCCGTGCAGGCCGCCGTGCACCAGCGCCACATCGAACAGCGGGCAGCGGTCTGCCCCCGGTGGCAGGCCCAGGTCGCTCAGCAGCTGGGCGAACGGCACCTGCCGGTGGTCGTGCGCTTCGAGGAGAGCCTGGCGTACGCGCAGGAGGGTCTGGCGGAAGCTCGCCTGCTCGTCGATCTCGCTGACCAGGACCAGGACGCTGTCCGCCGTGTCGTCCGCCGGGTTGCCGGTAGTGCGCACCGCCGCACAGCCGATGGCGATGGGCGACGCCTGGGTGTAGCGGTGCAGGCAGACGGCGAGCGTTGCCGCCAGCGCCACATGCTCGAGGAATGGCTCGCCGCCGGTCAGCTGGGAGAGACGGTCGAACAGCTGACCGCCCAGGACGATCTCCACGGAGGCGTTGTGGTCGAGCCGCCCGGCGGGGCGGCGATGGTCGGCGGGAGGACCCGCCGGACGCGGTCGAACCGCCAGCTTGTCGCGCCAGTAGCGGCGGCTTGCGGCGGCCGGGTCCTCGTCCGCGGCAACCGGCGGGGCGGCGCCGGCGGCCGCGGCGGTTTCGCTCACAGTGCTCATTTCGCTCGCCCTCCAGGTCGCTCAGGTCGCTCAGGTCGCCGCGAAGCGCCGTGGTGTCCGCCCTCAAAAGTTGAACTGCAGGTTGGCAAGCGGCCGCCCGGTCGCGCTCTCGCGATCTGCCGTGGTGGCGATCGGCACGTCGCCCAGCAGGATGCCCGGCTCGCGCGCGGCCGCCGCCAGGACCGCCAGCAGCGCCTGGCCGAGCGCATCGCCGCCGTGGGGCGCCGCGTCGCCGCGCTCCAGGATGCGCAGCAGCAGGCCGCCGGCGCACTCCTGTACCCGCAGGATCAGCTCGACGTCCCGATAGGCCGGTACGGCGAAGCGCTCAGGCCCGTCCGCACCGCCCTCGCCATCCTGCAAAGTGAAGAGGCCCGGCGCCTCCGGCGGCGGCGGCGGGACCTCGACGTAACCGACCGCAAACACTGGACGCGCCTTCAGCGCGCCGGGGATCCGCAGGGTGGCGCCGAATAGGCTGGCGGCGAAGCGGCGGTGGGGCGCGGCGGCCTCCAGCCTGGCGCGCACCGCATGCGCCAGCTCGCGAAAGGCGGTGCGCTCGCTCGCCGCCAGGCGCACGGGGAACGGCTGCCCGCCGTCGCTCGCCACGATCACCGCCAGGTCGGTACGGCCGTCGAGCCGCAGCAGCGCGGCGGCGAGCGCGGCGAGCAGCAGGCTGCCCCGCTCGACACCGCAGCCGCGTGCCAGCGCATCCAGACGCGGCCGTGCCAGGTCGAGCGGCGAGCCCGAGCTCCAGGAGGCGTCCACTTCGTCCGGCCCGGCCGCCGCCATGGTGCCGCCGCGCCCTACCGAGAGCGGCGTGGCGAACTCGTCGCGCCAGTAGCGTTCGGCCTGGCGGAACGTCTCCGCGGACAGCGGCTGTCCCTGGTCGTGCGCCCCCGCCGCCCGGTCCCCCTCGGCCGCCGGGCGGTCGAACTGGCAGGAGCGGCGCAGCGCTTCGATGAGGAGCGGCGAGCCTTCGCCGCGCACCGGCTGCAGCACCTGTTCGCGCACCACCGCGTTCCAGCTGCCGAGGAAGGTATCGATCTGGTCGAACGACATGCCGCGGTTCTGCAGCAGGAACAGCGACACGAAGTTGAAGCCCGGATCGGGCACCCACTGTGGCCGATCGAAGCGGAAGAAGCAGCTTTCCACCAGATCGCAGGCGGTGCTCACGTCCATGGTGTCGTGCGACCAGGAGAAGTGATAGCCGCGGATGCCGTAGCGATCGCGCTCGTTCCAGATGGGCGTCACCGGGTCGCAGTACCAGATCAGCGGGCGGTAGAAGTCGGGTCTGGTCTCCTCCAGGAAGTCGATGGTTTCCAGGGCGCTGGCGTAGGTTTCGCCGGGGAAGCCGAAGAAGAGGGACGCGAAGACCTTGATCCCCGCCGCCTTGAAAAGCGGAATGACCGAGAGGTAGTGCCGCTTGCGCGGCGTTTTGTGCATATTGACCAGCATCTGGTCGTTGGCCGATTCGAGGCCGAGGAACACCCCCTGGCAGCCGGCCTGCGCCATCAGCTGGACGAGCTCCTCGTCGCAGAAGTCGGCGCGGAAGAAGCAGTGCCAGCGAAAGCCGTAGCGCTGGCGGATCATCATGCGCATCATCTCTTTGAAGGTCTGCAGCGGCACGTTCGCCGTGTCGTCCACGAAGAACAGGCCGGTCACCGTGCCGACGTCGCGGATGGCGTTGAGCTCGCGCTCGATGTATTCGAGCTTCGAGACGTCGTACTTTTCGGTGCGCAGCGGAAACGAACAGAACGAGCAGGTGAACGGACATCCTTTGGTGATGCGCACATTGACGTAGCTGCCCACCATGTCGGGCGGGAACAGCGAGTAGTCGATGAGGTTTTCGTACAGCGAGTTGAACTCGCGCTCGCTGGTGGTCAGCAGGAAGCGATCGCCCTGCCGATAGGCGATATTGGGGATGGCGGCGAAGTTGCGGTCTCCCTTGAGCGCCAGCAGGAGGCGCGCCAGCGCCTGCTCGCCCTCGCGGCTGCGCACGTAGAAGTCGGCGTCGATGTACCTGAACACCGCCTGCAGGTCGCTCTCCTCCATCGATTCGGAGCGCTTGGCGATGTAAGGTCCGCCCACCACGATGTGGGTGTCGGGGCTGTGCTCGCGCAAGAAGTTGACGACTTCCAGGATCGGTGCGTCGTAGTTGTAGATGGTGGTGGTGACCACCGCGGTCAGGTAGCGCCTGGTGCGCAGCTTTTCGCGCAGCTCGTCCTTTTGCAGTTGGAACAGGTTGATGTAGTCGAAGCTGAAGCCGCGCCGCGCCAGATAGGTCCCCAGGTACATCACCACCATCCACAGCACCTCGGTGTTGTGGAACTTGCGGCGAATGTCGAGCCCCGGCCGGCCCTCGAAGTGGAAGTGATCCAGGATGTCCATCGCCCGCCAGGGCCGGCCCTGGTACTGGATGTAGTTGAGGCTGAGGTCGCGATAGTCGGGATGGCCGGCGCCCATGGCGCGCATCATGTCGACTTCCTGCGCGAACTCGCTATCGTTGTAGCCGATGATGAGGCAGTCGGTGAGCATGGCTGGGGCTCCCACGGCGGATGGGACCTGCTGGCCCGAGGTTCCCATGTATAAGTGCAACCCGCAGTGCGCCGGCCGCCGGTCAGACCTTGCGCGCCACGATCTGGAACGAGTCCGTCGGATTCACGCATTCGCCCGGCGTCGGCGTGCGATGGAATGTCGTTTTGCCGAAACCGTCGAACAGCCGCGCGATCTCCTCCTCGCCGCTCAGCATGTGTCGGGTGTGGACGCTGGCGAACTGGCGGAACAGCTCGAGCAGGCTGTCGCGGCCGCCGTCCGGGTGCTGCGGGAAGTGGTCGCCGTGCCCGGCCAGCAGCCGCTCGGCGCGCTCGGCATAGCCGCTGCGCAGCTCGGGGGTGGTGGCGCCGCCGATCATCGCGGTGGTGACCAGGGTGCCGCCCGGCTTGAGCAGCTCCCGCCAGCGCTTGACGATCGTCGGCTTGTCCGCCGCCTTGATGACGGTCAGGAACTCGTCGGTGACGATGAGGTCGTAGGCGCCCAGCGGCAGGTCATCGGTGAGCAGGTTGGCGCGGGCACACTCGACCTGGAAGCCATGCCGGTCGGCATACCATTGGCAGGCGCGCAGCGGGGTGCGACAGATATCGTAGATCTCGATCCGTGGGGCGGCGTCCACCTCGACCATCGCGGCGTACAGGGTGGCCAGCATGCCGTAGTCCGCCGCCGCCGAGATCAGCACCCGGCTGTGCGGGGCGCGGCGCAGCACCGCCGTGAGCGCCTCCTGGTAGAACTCGTACCAGGGTGGCGTCGCCACCATGTTGAGCAGGCGCAGGTACTGCCACGTGCCGTGATACCAGCTGCAGCTGATGTCCGGCAGGGCCTTGGCTTCCTGGTGTGTCTTGGCCCACTCTTCCATCCCGCCGGTCTCCTTGGCGCCGCAGTGCTGGGCTGCCCACGCCTCCATCAGCGGGGCCGATTCGATCAAGAGCTCGCGGTTGAACGGATCCAGCTCGTACAGGCGGATGGCAGGAGCGGTGGCTGTCGATGGCATTCGTCTGTCCTCCAAAGGGTTTCCATAGGGCAGCGGGCTATGGCGCCGGGGCTACGCTCTGCTCACGCCCCTCGCGCGATGCGAAACGCCAGCGTCGCGACAAAATACACCAGATAATTGAAAATTGGAATCTTCCAAAATTTTCAACCGGTACTACAATTAAACGCGCCGAAAGGGACTGCCTCGGTCCGCGTTCCACGCTCTGCGTCGCGCGCTCGAGGAACCGCCCGACGGACCGCCCACGACCCCGAGGAGACCGCATGGCGACAGCGCTCAACCCCGACGCCTTCGTCCGCAAGCAGGACCGGCCCCGAGCCCGCCTGCGCCTGTTCTGTTTCACCTTCGCGGCATCGAGCGCACAGCTGTTCCACGGCTGGAACGACCACGTTCCCGAATGGATCGAGGTGAGCGGCTGCGAGCTGCCGGGGCACGGCGGCCGCCTGGCGGAGACACCGGTCTCCAACCAGCACGAAGCGGCGATCGAGATCGCCGATATGTTGGAGCCGGCTATCGATCGCCCCTACGCTCTCTTCGGCCACTGCCTGGGCGCCGCCCAGGCATACGAGGCGACCCGCCTGCTGCGCCAGCGCGGCAAAGCGCAGCCGGTGCGCCTGTTCAGCTCCGGCGCGCGGGGACCCCATCTGGGTATCCCCATCGCCGACGTCGAAAGCATGGACGACGACGTATTCATCGAGCACATGCATCAGGCGTATGCGGCGCCGATCGCCTTTTTGCGCCACCCCGAGATGCGGCCGCTCTTCCTGCCCATGGTGCGTGCCGACGCCCGCATGACACAGAACTACCGCTACGTGTCCGGCCCGCCGGTCGACTACCCGGTGACCGCGGTGGCGGGCGAGACCGACCCCGACGTGCAGATGGAGCACCTGGTCGCTTGGCGCGACCACACCACGGCGCCGGTGACGGCGCGCATCTACCCCGGGAACCATTTCTTCTTCATCGACAGCGCGCCGCAGCTGCTCGCCGATTTCGCTCGCGAGCTCGCGGCGAGCCTGCCCGGCTGACCGGAAACCTTGCCGATGACGACCGGCCAGAGCCTGCAAGATCTCTACGCCCCCGCCGATCACTGCTTTGGCTGCGGGCCGGCCAACGAGCACGGCCTGCGCATCAAGAGCTATGTGGACGGCGACGAAGTGGTGGCCGAATGGACCCCCGATCGCCGTCATGAAGCGTTCGACGGCGTGGTCAACGGTGGCGTCATCGGTGCCCTGTTCGACTGCCACAGCAACTGGACGGCCGCCTGGCATCTGATGCTGCGCCACGGCGGCAGCGAGCCGCCCTGCACGGTCACCGCCGACTACCAGGTGCATCTGGTGTGGCCCACCTCGTCGCGCGGCCCGCTGCGGTTGCGCGCCTGGGTGGTGGAGTCGCAAGACGAGAGCGCCGTGGTCGAGGCCAGCCTGGAGGCGGCGGGCCGCACCACCGCCTACTGCCGTGGCACCTTTGTCGCCGTCCGGGAGGGCCATCCCGCCTTTCACCGGCGGTAGGAGCCCCGTGTCCGAGCCGGCCGACCGCCCCGCCCGCCCCGTGACGGAAGGCGCACCCGGGTCCGGAGTGTGCCGATGAAGAGCCGCGGTATGGCAGCGTTCCTCGCCGTCTGGGCGGGGCAGGTGGTTTCCTCTCTGGGAACCGGTCTTAGCGGGTTCGCCCTCGGGGTATGGGTATACCAGCGGACGGGCTCGGCGACACGGTTCGCCCTCATTACCTTGGTGACGACGCTGCCCGGCATTTTCCTGACACCGATCGCGGGCGCGCTGGTGGACCGCTGGGACCGTCGCCGGGCGATGATCCTGAGCAACGCGGGCGCGGGGTGCACCACCCTGATCCTCGCGCTCCTGTTCTGGTACGGCCGGCTGGAGCTCTGGCACATCTACCTCCTCCTGGCTCTCGGCTCGGCGTTCGGCACCCTTCAGTGGCCGGCCTTTTCCGCGGCAACGACCCTGCTCGTCCCCAAGGAGCACCTCGGGCGCGCCGCCGGCCTGACGCAGGCGGGGGCAGCGGTCTCCGTGATCCTGGCCCCGGTGCTCGCCGGCGTTCTGGTAGTGAGGATCGGGCTCCAAGGGGTCGTGCTCGTCGACTGCGCGACCTTCGTCGTAGCGCTGGCTACTCTCCTGTGCGTCCATGTGCCGCGCGCCGAGGTCACGGCGGAGGGACTGGCGACCCGGGGCTCCCTGCTGCGCGAGGCCGCATCGGGATGGTCGTACATCCGCCAGCGGCCGGGCCTCCTGTCGCTGCTGGGTCTGAGCGCCGCGAGCAACTTCAGTGTGGGGATGATGCAGGTCCTGGTGACTCCGATGATCCTCTCCTTCACCTCGGCCGCCGTGCTGGGCCGCGTGATGTCGGTGGCCGGGGTCGGCATGCTCGCGGGCAGTCTACTGATCAGTGTGTGGGGCGGGCCCTCGCGGCGGGTTTTGGGCATCCTCGGCTTCATGATGCTCCAGGGCGCCATCCTCTTGGCTGGAGGGCTGTGGCCCAGCGCGATACTCATTGCCGCGGCGGGGTTCGTGTTCCTGTTCACCGTGCCGATCATCCTCGGCTGCAGCCAGGCCATCTGGCAGTCCAAGGTCGCGCCGGACCTGCAGGGACGGGTGTTCGCGGTGCGCAGGATGGTGGCCTGGTCGACCCTGCCGCTGAGCTACCTCATCACCGGGCCTCTGACGGACCGCGTCTTCGAGCCGCTGCTCGCGGTGAACGGCCCTCTCGCGGGCAGCGTCGGACGGCTCATCGGAGTGGGGAAGGGGCGTGGGAGCGCCCTTCTCCTCATCCTCCTCGGGGTACTCGTCATGGTGACGGCCGCGGCGTTCTCCCGGTACTCCCGGCTGCGGCAGCTCGAGTCGGAGCTGCCGGACGTACTACCGGAAACGTGGCTGGAACCGGCGTCGCAGACATAAATAGAAGGTTGAACGTCATGCATGTTAAGACGACAATTTACAGGATTTCAAGTTATGCAGGACCGTAATACACTGTGTCTAGCCGTCGGCTACAAGCGGCGGGCTCAACGCCTGGGTTGATCCGCGTCGATGGGGCAAGGGGAAGCTGATGCCTTCAGTGAACATCGACCGCGCCATCGTCGACGCGACTCTCGAAGCCGGAGGCCGGAGGACAGCTTACTGCCGCGGCACTTTCGTAGCAGTCCAGGAAGGCCATCCCGCCTGTCACGAAGGGTAGTCCTTGCCATGCGGCCCAATAGCCTGATTGAAATCTTTCGAGCCGAGACTCTGGAGAGCTGGTTGTGACCGGGCGGCTCAAGGACCTGATCATTCTGCGCGGACGCAACTACTACCCGCAGGATATCGAGCGCACGGCCGCGCGGGTCCACCCGGCCCTGCGGCCGGACGGCGGAGCGGCCTTTTCGATCGAGCGCGAGGGCACAGCGCGCCTGGTGGTGGCGCAGGAGGTCGAGCACGGCCGTGCGGATGTGCCGGATATGGCAGCTCTCGCCGAGGAGGTCCGGCGGATGGTTGCCGACGAGCTCGAGGTCGCGGTCGACGAGGTCGTGCTCCTGCGTAGCGGGACCCTCCCCAAGACCACCAGCGGCAAGGTCCGGCGCCAGGCTTGCCGGGAGGAGTACCTCGCGGGGAGGCTTTCCGTCGCCGGGCGCAGCGGGCTCGCCGCCGGCCGGGATCTGCCGGAAGACACCCCCACCAGCTTTGGCGATCTCGGGACGCTCGATCCGGCTGCCATCCGGGCGCTCGTCGCCGCGGAGGCCGCGCGCGTCCTCGGTCTCGACCCCGGAAGGCTGATGCCGGACCGTCCCCTCGCCGCGCTCGGACTGGACTCGCTGGCCGCTGTCGAGCTCAAGGCGGGACTGGAAGAGAAATCCGGTGTCTCCTTGTCGCTCACCCGGCTGCTCTCCGGGGCGAGCCTGGCGTCCGTCGCGGCGGAGGTGCTGGCGGGATCGGCGGTGCCGCGCCAGGTGCCGGAGTTGGAGATCGGGGCTCCTCTCGGCGACCATCCCCTCTCGGCAGGGCAGGAGGCTCTCTGGTTCTCCGACCGGCTGGCTCCGGAGGCCGCCGCTTACAATGTGGCGACGGCCGTCCACGTCGAGGGGGGGCTCGACCCGGAAGCCCTGGGGCGCTCCCTCCAGGCTCTGGCCGACCGCCATCCGGCCCTGCGGACCACTTTCTTCTCTCAGCTCGGCGAGCCGCGCCAGATCGTTCACGAGCGCCTCGCCGTGGATTTCCGCGTCGAGCCATCGGGGTCGAAGGGGGCGGAGATCCCGCTCGTGGCCGAGGCCTACCGCCCATTCGATCTCGAAAACGAGTCTCTTCTACGGGTCCGGGTCTGGCCTCTGGAGGGTGGCGGCTGGCTTTTGCTCCTCGTCGTACACCATCTGGTGACCGATTTCTGGTCGCTCGGCCTCTTCGTCCGGGAGCTTGCAGCGCTCTATGGCGAGGCGACCGGCCAGGGACCGGCGCGGCTCGCACCCCTGCCGCTCGGCTACACCGACTACGTCCGCTGGCAGGGCAATCTTCTTGCCGGGGAGCAAGGTGAGCGGCTCTGGGAGCACTGGCGCCAACAGCTCTCGGGAGATCTTCCCGTGCTTGAGCTGGTGACGGACCGTCCCCGTCCCGCCGTCCAGACATATATCGGCCTCTCCCGCGGCCTGCGCCTCGCGCCCGAGCTTGCGGACCGGCTGCGGGCGCTCAGTCTGGCTTCGGGAACGACGCTCTTCGTCACTCTTCTGGCCGGGTTCCAGGCTCTCCTTGGCCGTTGCACCGGACAGGATGAGGTCGTGATCGGCTCCCCCACGGTGGGCCGGGGCGCCGCGCCCTTCCTGGGGGTGATGGGCTACTTCGTCAACCCGGTGGCGCTCCGCCTCTCCAGCGCCGGCGATCCTGCCTGGCGCGATCTCCTTTCGTTCGCCAAGGCGGTTTGTCTCGCCGCATTCGAGCACCGGGATCTCCCCTTTGCCACCTTGGCCGAGCGGCTCCATCCCGAGCGAGACCCCAGCCGTTCCCCGGTTTTCCAGACACTCTTCGCGCTCCAGAAGGCGCAGCGGCCGGAGGAGAGGGGCCTGGCGGAACTCGCCGCCGGAATAGAGAGGGCTCGGGCCACTCTGTCGGATCTCGAGCTCGTTGCCGTCCCCCTCGAGGAGTGCCGCTCTCCCTTCGACCTCACGTTGACGGCCGCCGATGCCGAGGCGGGCCTCCCGATCGTCCTGCAAGTCAACCGCGACCTCTTCGATCCCGCTACGGCGGAACGCCTTCTGCGTGCTCTCGAAAATCTGCTGTACGCCCTGGCTGAGGATCTCGATGCCCGAGTCTCCGCGGCCGAGATGCTCGGGGACGCGGAGCGCCGGCAATGCGAGGCCTGGAGCCGCACCACGGTCGAGCTGCCGCGCGGCCTCTGCCTGCCGGACCTCTTCGCCGCGCAGGCGGAGCGCACTCCGGGGCGAGAGGCCCTCGTCGCCGGCAGTGAGCGTCTCACCTACCGAGAGCTGAGCCGTCGGGTGGAGATCCTGGCGCGGAGGCTTCGCGTCCTCGGCGTCGGACCGGAGAGCCGGGTCGGGGTTTCCGTCGGCCGATCCGCCGATCTCGTCGTCGCGCTTCTCGCGGTCTTGCGGGCAGGCGGCGCCTACGTGCCGCTCGACCCCGTTCAGCCCGCCGAGCGGCTCGCCTGGATGCTGCAGGACTCCGGGGCGGAGGTGTTGCTCGTCGAGGAGCGCCTCGCTCCAGGCCTGCTGGCAGCCGGGGTGCCCGCACGCTGCCGAATCGTCTTGCTCGACCGCGGCGCGCACCGCAGCAGAGCCCAGCGGGGGATCCAGGGACGGCAAGATCCCATACTGCCCGGAAATCTCGCCTACCTGATCTATACCTCGGGATCGACGGGACGGCCGAAGGGAGTGGCGATCGAGCACCGGAGCGCGGTGACGCTCGTACAGTGGGCGCGGCAGGTCTTCACGGACGCCGAGCTGTCCGGGGTCCTCGCCGCCACCTCGATCGGCTTCGACCTCTCGGTCTTCGAGCTCTTCGTACCTCTTTGCTGGGGTGGCCGGGTGATCCTGGCCGAGAATGCCCTGGCCCTCCCCGGACTGCCCGCGGCGGGCGAGGTGCGGCTGGTCAACACCGTGCCTTCGGTCCTCGCCGAGCTGGTCCGTGGGGAGGACGGGCTGGAGCTGCCGGGCTCGGTCACCACGATCAACCTGGCCGGAGAGCCCCTGCCGCGCTCCCTGGTGCGGGCCATCCACGAGAAACACCCGGCGGCGCGGGTGCTCAACCTCTACGGCCCTTCCGAGGACACCACCTACTCGACGTTCGCCGTGGTCTCGCCGGACGGAGAGCTGCCGCCGGCCATCGGCCGGCCGATCGCCAACACCCAGGCCCATGTGCTGGACCGCGGCAGACGCCAGGTGCCGGCCGGCGTGCCAGGCGAGCTCCATCTCGGCGGAGAGGGTCTGGCGCGCGGCTACCACGGGCGGCCGGATCTCACGGCGGAGCGGTTCGTGCCGGACCCGTTCGCGACGGGAGCGCGGCTCTACAGGACCGGGGACCTGGCCCGCTGGCGGCCGGACAGGGAGCTCGAGTTCCTCGGCCGCATCGATCATCAGGTGAAGATCCGCGGCGTCCGCATCGAGCCGGCGGAAGTGGAATCGGCGCTGCTCTCGCGGCCGGGAGTGCGCGAGGCGGTGGTCCTGCCGCAGGGGGAGGGTAGCGACCGGCGCCTCATCGCCTATGTCGTCGCCGAGACCGGTGCGGAGCTGGACGAGGGCGCCCTCCGCGAGTCGCTCCTCGGGCTCCTGCCGCGGGCCATGGTGCCCGCGGCGATCGTGCCAGTTCCCGGGCTGCCGCTCACTCCGAACGGCAAGCTGGACCGCCGCGTCCTGGCGCGGCTCGCCCCGGAGCCATCGGCAGGTGGAGGAGGGGAGCCCGCGGCGCCGCGCTCGCCGGTGGAGGAGCTGCTCGCCGGCATCTGGACGGAGGTCCTCGGGGTCGAGCGGGTAGGGGCGGGAGACGACTTCTTCGCGCTCGGCGGGCATTCCCTTCTCGCTCCGCGCGTCCAGGCACGGGTGCGCGAACGGCTCGGCGCCGAGCTGCCGCTCTCCGTGTTCTTTCAGCATCGCACGCTGGCGGAGCAGGCGCGGCGGCTCGCCGTCCGCAAGGTGGACGACCGCCCTCCACTTCGTCCGTCGCCGCGGGAGCGGACCGTTTTTCCTCTCTCCTTCGCTCAGGAACGCGTCTGGTTCCTCGAGCGGCTCGAGCCGGGCACAGCGGTCTATCACATGGCCGGCAGCACCCGCCTGACCGGCCCACTCGATCTCGCGGCGTTACGCCGCGCGCTTTGCGAGCTCGAGCGGCGGCACGACGCCCTCCGCGCCCGGTTCCGGGAAGTAGACGAGATCCCGGTCCAGGAGATCGCCCCTGGGGGGCTGGACGGTCCGGAGTTGCCGGTCGTGTGCCTCGGGGGGTTGGAACCGGCGGCGCAGGAAGCCGAGGCGGAGCGTCTCACCAGAGACGAAGCCCAGCGCCCCTTCGATCTGGAGAACGGGCCGCCGTGGCGGCTCCTTCTCCTGCGCAAAGATTCCTGCCTTCACGAGCTCCTCATCACTCTGCACCACATCGCCGCCGATGAGGAATCGCTGGTGATCCTGGCGCGGGAGCTGGCCGCGCTCTATGCCGCCTTCCACAAAGGAAGGCCTCCCAGGTTGCCGGAGTTGCCGCTGCGCTCCGTTGACTTTGCCCTGTGGCAGAGGGAAGGGCTGGTTGGCGAGGTGCTGGAGAAGCGGCTCGCCTGGTGGCGGGAACGCCTGGCCGATCTCCCCATCATCGAGGTGGCGGCCGACCGTCCTCGTCCTGAGGCGCGGAGCTCCCGTGGGGATGTGGTCACCACCGTTTTGTCGCCGGCCCTCGCCGATGCCCTCGCTGCTCTGGGCCGCCGGGAGGGCGTCACGTTGTTCATGGTGCTCCTCGCCGGCTTCCAGGTCATCCTGGAGCGGATCTCTGGCGAGCCTGAGGTGCCGGTCGGCTGTCCGGTCTCCAACCGCGACCGCGAGCCGATCCTCCCGGTGATCGGTTTCCTGGTCAACACCCTGGTCCTCCGAGCGAGCAGCACAGCGGCCCCAAGCTTCGGCGGATTCCTGCGGCGGGTGCGGGAAGTCACCGTCGAGACCTTCGAGCATGGTGATGTCCCGTTCGAGCTGCTGGTCCAAGCACTCCAGCCGGAACGGGCTCTCGGCCGCAACCCACTCTTCGAGGTGGCTTTCGCGCTCCAGCGGCCACCCCATGGCTGGCAGGTCGACGATCTCGCCTTCGCGCCTCGGATCGTGCCGACCAGGACGGCCAAGTTCGCCCTCACCCTGTTCGCCATCGCAGAGGAGGGGAAGCTCTCGCTTCTCCTCGAGTACGCGACGGACCTCTTCGACCGGCCGACCCCGGCGCGCCTGCTGGGTTACCTCGAAACGCTGCTCGCCGTGGCGGCCGCGGAGCCTGCGCGCCCTCTCGCCCTGCTCCCCTTGTTCGCTCCGGCGGAGCAGCAGGAGCTGATCCATCATCCGGAAGCACGGCTCTTTCGCAAGGTGGCGAGGGCGCGCGTCCCGGAGAGTCGCGGGGAGAATGGGCCGCGCGTCCTGGCCGCTCCGCGGACTCCCACCGAGGAGCGGCTGGTCGAGATCTGGGCCGGTGTGCTGGAACGCAGGCAGGTGTCGATCCACGACGACTTCTTCAGCCTCGGTGGCCATTCGCTCCTGGCCTCTCGGGTCGTGGCACGGATTCGCAAATCCCTGGGCGTCGACCTGCCGCTCTCGATCCTCTTCACCTGTCCGACCATCGCGCGACTGGCCGGCGAGGTCGACCGCGCGCGCCGCGCTGCCGATGCGGGCGTGACGGAGGTAGAGCCGGTGGCGGCACCCCTCACCTTCCGCTGGGAGGACGGCTCCGCCCCACCGCTTTCCTTTGCTCAGGAGCAGCTCTGGTTCATTGACCAGCTGGAGCCGGGGAGCCCGGTTTACAACCTCTCCACCGCCGTATGCCTCGATGGGGCTCTCGACCGGAATGCCCTGCGCAGGGCTCTGGTCCAGGTCGTCGAGCGCCACTCGGTCCTCCGCACGACCTTGCGCGCCTTCGAGGGGCGACCGGTCCAGGTCGTGGCGCCGCATTTCCTCCCCGTCCTGCACGAGATCGATCTCCTGGATCTCGCTCCCGGAGTGCGGCAGGACGAGGCGGCGCGCCATGTGGCGGCCGGGGCGCTCGCCCCCTTCGACCTTGCCGAAGGCCCCCTCTTCCGCGCTTCCTTGCTGCGGCTGGGCGAGAACAGCCACCTCCTGCTTGTCACCTTCCATCACTCCATCACCGACGGCTGGTCGTTGCGTATCTTCTATGAAGAGCTCGGGGCGCTCTATGCGGCAGTCCATGGGGAGGTGCCGGTCCTCCCGGCTCTGCCGATCCAATACGCCGACTTCGCCTCCTGGCAGCGTGAGCGGCTTCGCGGCGGCGTGCTCAAGCGCCTGATCGCCTACTGGCGGCAGCGGCTGGCCGGTGCCCCCGCTGTTCTCGACCTGCCGTTCGACCGTCCGCGTCCGCCGGTCCAGACCTACGGCGGCACCTCACAACTCCTGGAGATCGGCACCGAGGCCACACAGGCCCTCCGTACCTTCGCCCGCGACGAGAGCGCAACCCTCTTCATGGCGCTTACCGCCGCGTGGGCGACACTCCTGCACCTGCTGAGCGACGAGGAGGACGTGATCCTGGGGACTCCCACGGCCAACCGTTCGCTCCCCGAGCTCGAGCCGCTCATCGGCTTGTTCGCCAACACCATCCCCCTGCGCGTTGATCTCTCGGGAGATCCGACATTCCGCGAGCTCGTCGGACGGGTCCGGACCGCAGCGCTGGCCAACTTCGCCCATCAGGAGATGCCGTTCGAGAAGATCGTCGAGGAGCTGAAGCCCGAACGCGACCTCAGCCACCATCCGATCTATCAGGTGGCCTTCGCGCTCGAGACGTCGTCCCGGCCGGACTTCCTGGACCTCCCCGGCCTGCGGATGGCGCCGCTGCCTCCGACCGAGGGGACGGCGAAGTTCGACCTCGCCCTCTACATGGACGACCGCGGCGGCCGGCTCGCCGGTCTGTTCGAGACGAACCGCGATCTTCTCGACCGCAGCACGGCCGCGCGCTGGCTCGGACACTTCACGGCCCTCGCCGCGGCGGGGGCGGCAGATCCGGCGCGGCGCCTCTCGGAGCTGCCGTTGCTCGGCCCGGCCGAGCAGCTCGAGCTCCTCAGCCGCGTCGGTGAGCGGGTGAAGGTCCGCGGCTACAGGATCGATCCCCGGATCGTCGAGGCCTCCCTCGTCGGCCATCCGGCGGTCGGCTCCGCGATCGTGATCCGGCGCGCCGATCCGCCCGCGGAGGAGCGGCTCGTCGCCTATGTGACGGTGCGGCCGGAGCGCTCGGCTCCCAGCGGGGGAGAGCTGCGCTCGTTTCTCGCCGGGCGCCTGCCCGAGTACATGCTGCCCGGCGCGTTTGTCGTCCTCGCCGATCTGCCACGGACCGCCGGCGGTGAGCTCGACCTGGGCGCCCTGCCTGTGCCGCAGGAGAAGGCCGACCTCGGCGGCGACCCTATGGCGCCGGGTGACGGTGCTGACGGTGCGGGGCGGATCGTCGCCGAGATCTGGCAGGAGCTCCTGGAGGTCGAGAAGGTCGAGCTGCGCGACAACTTCTTCGCTCTCGGCGGGCACTCGCTCCTGCTTCTCCCAATGCAGGAGCGCCTGCGCGAGCGGTTCGGAGTCAGTCTGCCGATCATCGAGCTGTTCAAGTTCCCGACCGCGGGCGCGCTCGCCGCACACCTGGCTGCGAGGAGGGCTGCGGAGGCCCCCCGTCCCCCCGCGAAGACCCTGGACCGCAGCGACGCTTTGCGCCAGGGCCGCGAGCGGCTGAAGCAGCGCGCGGAGCGGCATGCCCGCAAGACAGGAGCGAGGTAAAGCAGGAGCTGATCCATGGAGCAGGACATGAATGAGCCGAATGTCGAACAGATCGAACGGACGGACGTGGAGGGGATCGCCATCGTCGGCATCGCCGCGCGATTCCCGGGCGCACGCAACGCCGCCGAGCTGTGGCGCAACCTGCGTGACGGGATCGCATCGATCTCGTTCTTCAGCGAGGAGGAGCTGGCTGCGGCCGGAGTGGAGCCCGCGCTGCTGGCCGATCCACGCTACGTGCGGGCCAAGGGCTCCCTGGAGGACGCGGACCTCTTCGACGCAGCCCTCTTCGGCCTCACGCCGCGCGAGGCCGAGACCATGGATCCTCAGCACCGGATCTTCCTGGAGTGCGCCTGGGAGGCGCTGGAGGATGCGGCTTGCGATCCGGAGCGCTTCGGGGGCCGCATCGGCGTCTGGGCCGGCTCGGGCTTCAGCTCCTACCTGCTCTCGAACCTCCTGCCCAACCAAGAGAGGATGGAGGGCTTCGGCGCCCTCCAGGTGGCGCTCCTGAACGACCGCGACTTCCTCGCCACGAGGGCCTCGTACCAGCTGAATCTCAGGGGACCCAGCGTGTCGGTCCAGACCGCCTGCTCGACCTCCCTGGTGGCAACTCACATGGCCTGCCAGGGCCTGATCGGGGGTGAGTGCGACATGGCGCTCGCCGGGGGCGTCTCGATCAGCGCGCCGCTGCGCACGGGCTACCTGTACCAGGAGGGGAGCGTGCTCTCGCCGGACGGCTGCTGCCGCGCCTTCGACGCCTCCGCGGCCGGCACTGTGGAGGGGAACGGCTGCGGAATCATCGTCCTGAAGCGGCTTGACGACGCCCTGGCCGACGGCGACCGCATCTACGCGGTGATCCGCGGCTCGGCGGTGAACAACGACGGATCGGCCAAGATCGGCTTCACCGCGCCCAGCGTGGAGGGGCAGGCCTCGGCCATTTCCGAGGCCCTGATCACGGCCGGGGTCGATCCCGCGACGATCGGCTACGTCGAGGCCCATGGCAGCGGCACGCCGCTCGGCGATCCCATTGAGATTGCGGCGCTCACCAAGGCTTTCCGCGCAGCGGGAGCCGAGGGCATGGGCTTCTGCGCCATCGGATCGATCAAGACCAACTTAGGCCATTGCAACACGGCGGCGGGCGTGGCCGGGCTCATCAAGGCCACCCTGGCGCTGGCGCACGAGACTCTGCCACCCAGCCTTCACTACGAGAGCCCCAACCCGCAGATCGACTTCGCCGGCAGCCCCTTCTATATCTGCACAGAGGCGCGGCCGTGGACCACCACTGGAGGGCCGAGGCGGGCCGGCGCGAGCGCGTTCGGCCTGGGCGGGACGAACGCCCATGCCGTGCTGGAGGAAGCGCCCGAGCAGGAGCCGGGCGATCTCCCCTCGCGGCCGGCACAGCTCCTGGTCCTTTCGGCCCGCACCCCGGCGGCGCTCGACGCGGCGGCGGCCCGGCTGGCGGACCACCTGGAGGCGAATCCGGACGTCGACATCGCCGACGTCGCGTGGACCCTTCAAGTCGGGCGCAAGGAGCTCGAGCACCGCCGGATCGCCGTGGCCCGCGACCGCGAGTCCGCCAGCTCCGCGCTCAAGGACCGTGCCCCCGCCGCCGTCACCGGCAAGCAGGAGGGCGCATGGTCGAGGCCGGTGGTGTTCCTCTTCCCAGGGCTCGGCGACCAGTACGTGGACATGGCGCGGGAGCTTTACGAGACCGAGGCGCTCTTCCGCGGGCAGGTCGACCTTTGCGCCTCCAAGCTCCAGTCCTGGCTGGGCGCCGACCTGCGCGAGGTGCTCTTTTCGCCCGGGGAGTGGTCGCTGCCCGCCAAGGCAGCCCCGGACCTGCGCACCATGCTCCGCCGCAACGCGGAGACCTCGCGCCTCGACGAAACCCTGTTCGCGCAGCCGGCCTGCTTCGTGGTCGAGTACGCCCTGGGCCGTCTGTTGATGGACTGGGGGATCGTGCCGCGGGCCCTGATCGGCTACAGCCTCGGCGAGTACGTGGCGGCGTGCCTGTCGGGAGCGCTCTCCCTGGACGATGCCCTGGAGCTGGTGGCGCGGCGGGCGAAGTTGATCCAGGCCCTCCCCGGGGGAGCCATGCTTGCGGTGCCCTTGCCCGAGGAGGAGATCCGGCTCCTGCTGGGGGAGGGCCTGTCGCTCTCCGCTACCAACGGCCCGCATTTCTGTGTGGTGGGAGGGACCGGCGAGGCGGTGGATACGCTGGACCGGCAACTGGCCGAGCGCGGTGTGAGCTGCCTCCGGCTGCGGACCACGCACGCGTTCCACTCCGCGCTGATGGAGCCGGCCGTGGCTCCCTTCACGAAGATTGCGTGCAAGGTGCGCATGCAGGCGCCGGCCATCCCCTTTGTCTCCAACGTCACCGGCACCTGGATCACCGCGGACGACCTCGCCGGCCCCGCCTACTGGGCGCGGCACCTGCGCCATCCCGTACGCTTCGCGGAGGGCATCGGCGAGCTGCTCCAGGAGCCCGAGCACGTTTTCCTGGAGGTCGGCCCGGGCGCGACCCTGGGTACGCTGGTCAAGCAGCACCCGGCTGCCGTGGCCAACCGGGTCACGGTGCCGACTCTGCGCGCAGGGGGCTCCGACCTGGAGACCCTGCTGGAGGCCGTGGGCCGGCTCTGGATCGCGGGGACCCACGTCGACTGGGCCCGCTTTCACGGCGGCGAGCGCCGCCTCAAGGCGCCGCTGCCGACCTATCCCTTCGAGCGCCAGCGCTACTGGATCGATCCGTCGAAGGACTCGGCGAAACCCGCGGCGGCCGCCGGTCCCGCGGCCGACCTCGCGGACTGGTTCTGGGTCCCGGCCTGGAAGCAGGTGCCTCGCATGGCCGGCCTCCGGGAGACCCTCCGCTGGCTGGTCTTTCTGGATGAAGCAGGGCTGGGAGACAGAATCGCGGCGCGGCTGCGTAAGGACGGCCACGAGGTCGTTACCGCGAGGCCGGGCACCGCCTTCGAGGAGATCGGGGAGGGTGCGTTCACCATCCATCCCGCCCGCCGGCAGGACTACGACGCGCTGCTCCGTGGCAGGCCGCCCGGGAAGATCCTCCACCTCTGGGGGATCACGTCCGTGGCGCCCTCCTTCGCGGCGGCGCAGACGGCGGGGCTCGTCAGCCTGGTGCTGTTGACGCAAGCCCTCTCGGTCGTCGAGAGCGATACTCAGATCCGGCTCACCGTCGCGACCAACGGTCTCCACGAGCTGGTGGACGGCGATCCGATCCATCCCGGCAAGGGCACCCTCCTCGGAGCCCTGAAAGTGTTCCACCAGGAGCTGCCGCGCCTGACCTGCTCCAGTGTCGACGTCGCGCTCTCCGCAGTCGAGCAAGACCGCCTCGTGGAACAGCTCCTGGCCGAGATATCTGGTCCGGCGGAGACGGTCGTGGCCCTGCGGGGCCGCCAGCGTTGGGTCCGAGGCTTCGAGCCGATGCGTCTCGCCGATGAGGGGTCCAGGCTCGCCGAGGAGGGTGTCTACCTGATCGCCGGTGCCGCGCATGGTCCCGGCATGGCGATGGCCGAGCATCTGGTGCGCTCGGGAGCCCGGGTCGGGCTGGTCCTGCCGCCGCAGCTTCCGGCACGGGAGCAGTGGGAGACCTGGAAGGGGCTGCCTGAGCTGCCGCCAGGACAGGACGTGATCGGTGCCGTCATTCTGCGGCTCCTGGCGATCGAGCGTGAGGTGGGGCTCGACCGGGTCCTGATCCTGCGCTCGGACCCGGCAGCGGCCCTCACAGAGACCCGCGCCCGCTTCGGCCCGATTCATGGCGTCTTCTTCACCGGCGGCATTTTCGCCGGCGGCCTGATCCAGCTCAAGGCTCCGGAGGCCCTGCAGAAAGCCCTGGCCCCGCTGGCCCGGGAGGCCGAAACGCTCCTCGACGCCGTGGACGCCGCACCCGAGCCGCCTTCCTTCGTCATGCTGTCTTCCACCGTCCTTGCCGTCACGGGCGGCCTGGGCCAGCTCGAGGTTGCCGCGGCCGGTGGCTTCCTGGAGGCGCTCGCCGCGTGGCGGAATGCGGAGGGGAAGCCATTCACCGTGGCTGCGCACTGGGATGCTTATCAGTGGGGTGGCTGGCTGGTGACCGGGGTGGCCGGCGGCATGTCCGGCTTCACTCCGGAAGCGGTGCAGGCGAATCTGGCGACGTACGGCGTCTCGGAGGATCAGAGCGCCGGCGCGATGCGGCGGCTCTTGGCGAGCTCCCTGCCCCGGGTGATCGTCTCCGCCCAGGATCTCCCCCGTCTGATTGCAGCCGCGGACAGCGTCACCGCGGACACCCTGCTGGCCCAGATGGCGCCGGCCCACCACGGAGAAAGGGCGCAGAGGCCGGGGCTCTCGACCGCCTATGAGCCGCCGCGGGACGAGCTCGAAGAGAGCCTCGCCGGCATCTGGCAGGACCTCTTCGGCATCGAGCCCATCGGCCGAGACGACACCTTCCTGGAGCTGGGCGGCCATTCACTCCTCGCCGTCCAGATCGTCACGCAGATCCGGAGCGTTCTGGAGGTCGACCTGCCGGTGACCACGCTCTTCGAGTCACCGACTGTCACGGAGCTGGCCAAGGCTGTGCGCCGAGCTCGCGGCCAGGGCACCCCCGTGAACGTGGAGGCGCTGCTCGCCCTGGTCGAGGGGATCTCCCCCGCCGAAGCCGCGCAGAAGCTCGCGGAGCTGGGGGTCTGATGAGCGTCGCCGACCGCCTGTCCTCCTTGAGCCGGGAGCAGCGGGCCCTGTTCGAGCGGCTGCTGCAGCAGCAGAGCCGCCCGGGGGCCCGAACTCCGCCGCCGGTACGCCCGGTCTCCGGCCCGTCCGGCGTCGGCGACTGGCCTCTCTCCTTCGACCAGGAGCGGGTCTTGCAGCTCCACCGGGACGATCCCGGTCTGGTCGCCTGGAACGTGGATGTGGGCAGCCACGTCACGGGCGAGCTGGATGTCCCTCTGTTCCTGGCCGCCTTCCGCGAGGTCGTCCGCCGGCACGCGGCTTGGCGCACCACGTTTCCGGTCGTGGATGGCCGTCCCGTGCAGCGGGTCCATCCCTGGGTGGAGCCCGGGGCCTGCGTCATCGACTTGAGCGAACTGCCGGCGGCGAGGAAGGAGGAGACAGGGCACGCGGCCCTCTACGAGCACACGCGGAACCCGTTCGACCTGGAGGAGGGACCACTGCTGCGCATCGCGCTGGTGCGGCTCGCCGGGCGGGAGCATCTGCATCAGGTGACGATCCATCACACGGTCACGGACTGGATCGCCTATCAGATCTTCTTCCAGGAGCTGATCGCCCTGTACGAGGCGTTCCGCGCCGGCCGTCCCTCGCCGCTGCCGCCGCCGCCCGTGCAGTTCCCCGACTTTGCCGTGTGGGAGCGGGAGTGGCTCCAGGGGGAGGTGCTGGACGAAGAGGCCCGCTTCTGGCGCCGGGAGCTGGAGGGCTTCCCCTTGGTGCTGGACCTTCCGGCGAGCCGCCCTCGTCCGCCGGTGCAGAGCCAGCGGGGTGGGCTCCTGCGCATCGCGGCCGGGTCCGGGCGCACGGACCGCCTGCGAGCGCTGGCGCAGAGGGAGGGGGGCACCATGTTCATGGCGGTGCTGGCTGTCCTCAACGCGCTCGTGCGGGGCCTCACCGGGCGGGACAGAATCGTGATCGGCTCGAACAGCGCCAACCGGCCCCGGCCGGAGCTGGCGGGGGTGGCCGGCTTCTTCCTCACCCAGGTGCCCTTCGCGACCGACGTGTCGGGAGATCCCACGTTCCGCGAGCTGCTCGCCCGCACGAAGCGAACGGCCCTGGCGGCCTACGCTCACCAGAACCTGCCGTTCACCAAGCTGATCGAAGCGCTGGAGCTGGAGCCCGACCCGAGCCGCTACCCGGTCGTGCAGGTCCTCCTTCTGGTCCTGGAGGGGCAGAGCCGGGGTCGATCCGGGAACCTGGATTTCCGGCCGGTGTGGATCTCCGACGGCAACTCCCGCTGGGACCTCGCGATCGTCCTCTACGACTACCACGACGTCGGTCTCACCGGGGCCCTGGAGTACAACGCGGACATCTTCGATGCCCGGGACGCCGAGCGGCTGGTCGGTCGGTTGCTCTCGATCCTCGATGCCGTGGCCACCGACCCCGACGTCCACCTGTCCGGTCTGGAGCTCAGATGAGCGTCACCGACCGCCTGGCGGCTCTGGCCCCCGAGCAGCGAGCCCTGTTCGAAAAGCTGCTGGAGAAGGAGCTCAAGGACGCGCGCACGCACCAGACGGCTCCTCCGATCCTGCCGGTGCCGCGAGACCGTGACCTTCCTCTCTCCTTCGCCCAGCAGCGACTCTGGCTCATCGACCAGATCGAGCCGGGCAGCCCTGCGTACAACATCCCGCAGGTCCTGCGTCTGGTTGGTGAGCTCGATCCCGGTCTGCTGCAATGGATCTTCTCCGAAATCGTCCGCCGGCACGAGTCGCTGCGCACGACGTTCATCTCTCGAGAAGACGGTCCCGTGCAGGTGATCGCCTCTCCGGAGCCGCTCGCTCTCTCGCTCCTCGATCTTTCTCATCTGCCCGCGAAGGAACGCGAATCTCAGGCGCGGGATCTCGCCTTGGCCGCGGCTCGGCGCCCGTTCGACCTGCAGCGGGGTCCGCTGCTGCGCCTGCTCCTGGTGCGCCTGGTCGAGAGACACCACATCCTGCTCTTGACCATGCACCATATCGTCGCGGATGGCTGGTCCATGGGCATCCTGGTCCGCGAGATCATGGCACTGTACACGGCGTTTACCGAAGGCAGACCGTCGACCCTGCCGAAGCTGCCGGTACAGTACGCGGATTTTGCGGTGTGGCAAGCCTCCTGGTTGCAGGGAGAGGTCCTGGCGAGCGAGATCTCCTTCTGGAAGCGGCAGTTGGCGGGAATGCCGCCGCTCTTGGAGCTGCCCACCGACCGGCCACGTCCGGCCGTGCAGACCTTCCGCGGCGTCACCCGGCCGTTTCATCTCGAGCCTGGCTCCTCGGACGCCGTGCGCGAGCTGTGCCGGCGCGAAGAAGCGACCCCCTTCATGGCCCTGCTCGCCTCGTGGGCGGTCCTGCTGGGGCGCCATGCGGGACAGGACGACGTGGTCGTGGGCGCCCCGGTTGCCGGGCGCAACCGGCGGGAGATCGAAGGATTGATCGGGTTCTTCGTCAACACCCTGGTCCTGCGATCGGATCTGTCCGGAAATCCGAGCTTCCGTGAGCTGCTGCAGCGAGTGCGCCAGGCGTCGCTCGACGCCTTTGCCCACCCGGATCTCCCCTTCGAGCGGATCGTCGAGGAGATCGGGGTCGAGAGAAACCTGGCGATCTCTCCGCTCTTTCAGGTGCTCTTCGTTTTTCAGAACGTCCCGGTGGGGAATCTCACCGTGCCGGGGCTGACGCTGTCGCAGATCGACGTGGACGCAGGCATCGCGAAATTCGATCTCTCCCTGGCCCTGACGGACACGGGAGTCGGGTTTTCGGGCGCTCTCGAATTCGCCACGGACCTGTTTGATGCAACGACCGTGGACCGGCTTCGGGACCACTTCCGGACCCTGCTGGCAAGTGCCATGTCCGATCCGCAACGGCGCCTGGCGGAGCTGCCGTTGCTGGCGATCGGCGAGCTGCACCAGATCCTTTGGGAGTGGAACGATGCTCCAGGTTGGGACGGGTCTGCGTGCGTCCACCACCTCATCGAGACGCAGGCGCGGCGGAGGCCGGAGCTGGCTGCCGTTCTGACCTCGGATGGAATGGAGATCTCCTATGGCGAGCTCGACCGGCTGGCAGACAGGCTCGCGTTGAGACTGCGCGCGCTCGGTGTGCTGCCGGATGACAGGGTCGGCGTCTGGCTGGATCGGGGCTGGGAAGGAGTCGTGGCTTTGCTCGCTATTCTGAAGGCGGGTGGCTGCTACCTGCCTCTCGACCCGGCCTACCCGCGCGAGCGATTGGGATTCATGCTGTCTGACGCTGCGGCACCAGTGATCGTGACGCGCGACGGATTGGTCGAAGCCCAGCCTGTGCAGGGCGTCCGCCTGCTCTCGCTCGATGACTTCTGGGAGGGCGATCGGCCTCGCGAGGAGAGGAGAGGAGATCTCCCCGTGGTGGATCTCGACCACCTGTCCTACATCGTCTACACCTCCGGCTCGACAGGCCAGCCCAAGGGGGTGGCTCTGCCGCACCGCACACTGGCCAACCTGATCGCTTGGCAGCTTGCCGCCTCGGCGGTACCCGCAGGGCGGACCCTGCAATTCGCCTCGCCGAGCTTCGACGCGTCGCTGCAGGAGACGCTCGCAACCTGGGCCGCGGGGGGCACGCTGGTCCTGTTGTCCGCGGACGACCGCAGAGATCCCGAAGCCGTGCTGCGCCGCTTGTGCGGAGCGCGCGTCGAGCGCCTGTTCCTGCCGTTCGTCGCCCTCCAGCAGATCGCCGTGGCAGCCTCCCGCGCCGGCGCGCTTCCCCCCCTGCGGGAGGTGATCACCGCGGGCGAGCAGCTCCAGGTGACTCCCGAGGTACGTGCCTTCTTCTCGCGCCTTCCCGGCTGCGTGTTGCGCAACCAGTACGGGCCGTCCGAGACCCACGTGGTGACCGAGTCTTCGCTGTGGACCGAGCCGTGCGGAGAGGTGGAGGAGTGGCCTGCCTTGCCGTCCATCGGGCGCCCCATCGCCGGCACCGAGGTCCATCTGCTGGATCCTCAGGGCGAGCTGGTCCCGATCGGAGCCCCAGGGGAAATCTATCTGGGAGGCCAGGGGCTGGCGCGCGGCTACCTGGGCCGTGCGGACCTGACCGCCGCGCGGTTCCTCCCCGATCCATGGGGTAGCCAGGGTGACCGGCTCTATCGAACCGGGGATCTGGCACGCCGCAGTCGCTCGGGCGAGATCGAATTCCTGGGCCGCATCGACCACCAGGTCAAGATCCGCGGATTCCGGGTCGAGCCGGGGGAGATCGAGGCGGCTCTGGCCGAGCACCCCGGCGTGCGCCAGGCCGTGATCGCCGTCCGGGAGGATCTCCCCGGCGGGCGTGGGCTGGTGGCGTTCGTGGTGCCGGACGGCGAGCCCGTGCCCGCTGTCGCCGAGCTGCGGCAGTTTCTGCGCGAGCGTCTGCCGGAGTTCATGGTGCCCGGCCACCTTACCTTCCTCGACCAGCTGCCGGTCACCCCGAGCGGCAAAGTGGACCGCCGGGCTCTGTCGAAGCTGCGGGTCTTCCCCGAAATTCCCCACCGTGCTGACCGGGCGGAGGCCACGCCGGCCGCCAGCCGGAGCCCGGTCGAAGAGTTGCTGGCCGGGATCTTCGCCGAGCTGCTCCAGGCGGAGCGAGTGGCTCCCGGCGAGAGCTTCTTTGATCTCGGCGGCCACTCGCTGCTCGCGACCCAGTTGGTGTCGCGGCTGCGGCTGGTCTTCGGCGTGGAGCTGCCGGTGCGGGCGGTGTTCGAAGCTCCCACCGTAGCCAGCTTGGCCACGGCCGTGCAACGAGCGCGGCGGAAAGGGGAGGCAGCGCGGCTCCCGCCGCTGGTCCGGGTGGCGCGGGAGGGTCCGCTCCCCCTGTCGTTCGCCCAGCAGCGGCTCTGGCTCGTCGACCAGCTGCAACCCGGCAGCGCGGCCTACAACATCCCCGTGGCGTTGCGCCTCGCGGGGAGACTCGATCCGAGGGCTCTGGCGGCGGCGCTGTCGGAGGTCGTCTGGCGCCACGAAGCGCTGCGCACGGTGTTCGAGCTCGGGCCCGCGGGCGAGCCGGTGCAGCGGATCCAGCCCAGCGCCCCCGTACCCTTGCCGGTGATCGATCTGCGGGGGCTCTCCTCCCCCGCGGCGGAGTCGATGCGTCTGGCGCGGCAGGAGGCGAGCCGGCCGTTCGATCTGACCGCGGGACCGGTGCTGCGCGCTGCGCTCGTGTTGTCGGGAGAGCTGGAGCAGGTTCTGCTCCTGACCGTCCACCACATCGTCAGCGACGGCTGGTCGACGGGGGTGCTCATCCAGGAGCTGGCGACGCTCTACCCGGTAATGGCCCGCGGGGAGGCGTCGCCCTTACCGGAGCTGTCGGTCCAGTATGCCGATTTCGCCGTGTGGCAGCGACGTTGGCTCACCGGAGAGGTCATGGCGGCGGAGCTGGCGTACTGGCGGGAGCGCCTGGCCGGAGCTCCGCAGGCGCTGGAGCTGCCCATGGATCGTCCGCGTCCGGCGGTGCAGACTTTCCGCGGCAGGACCCTGTTTCTCTCTCTTCCCACCCCGCTGGAGAGTCTGCACGAGCTGGCCCGCCGTCGGCGGGCGACCCTGTTCATGGTTCTCCTGGCCAGCGTCCAGACTCTGCTGGCCCGCCTCGCCGGCCAGTCCGACGTCTCCGTGGGGACGCCCATCTCCGGCCGCAACCACGCCCAGACCGAGGGGCTGATCGGTTTCTTCGTCAACACGCTCGTGATGCGCTCGGACCTGGCGGACGAGCCGGCCTTCGGAGCGTTGCTGGAGCGCGTGCGGGAGACCGCCCTGGAGGCCTATGCCCACCAGGACCTGCCGTTCGAGAAGCTGGTGGAGGAGGTGGCGCCGGAGCGCAACCTGGGCCGGACGCCGCTGTTCCAGGTGATGCTCGTCCTCCAGAACGCCGCGTTAGCAGGCCTGGAGCTGCCGGATCTACGCCTGGAGCCTCTGCCCGTGGACAGCGGCACGGCAAAGTTCGATCTCACCCTGAGCCTGGGCGAGCATCGCGGCGCCCTCGCGGGGTTCGCCGAGCACAATCGGGACCTCTTCGATGCGACCACGGTCCGCCGCCTGCTGAGCCAACTGGACAACCTCCTTCAGTCGGCCCTGGCCGCGCCGGAAAGAAACGTCTTCGATCTGGAGCTGATGGGAGCGGCCGAGCGCCTGCAGGTAGTGCAGGAGTGGAGCGGGGAGGATCTGGCCTACCCGCGGGAGCGCTGCGTCCACGAGCTGTTCGCGGAGCGGGCGGCGCTCCATCCGGAGGCCCTGGTGGTGTCGTTCCGGGACGAGGCCTGGAGCTATGGGGAGCTGGACCGCCGCTCGGCTCTCGTCGCGGAGCACTTGCGGAGCCTCGGGATCGGGCCGGAGGTGCCGGTGGGGCTGCTCACCGAGCGCTCGCTCGAGATGGTGGCCGGCGTGCTGGGAATCCTCAAGGCTGGCGGGGCATACGTGCCGCTGGACTCGTCCTTCCCGGCCGAACGGCTGGAGTGGATGCTGCGGGACACCGGCGCCCCGGTGGTGCTGGTCCAGGAGCGGCGGCTGGGGGATCTGCCGGCCGGCCCCTGGCGGGCCGTGAGCTTGGAGGGCCTCTGCCAAGGCTCCGAGATGGCTGCCACACCGGGACGGAGCCCTGGCGCGTCCCCGGACAATCCGGCCTATGTCCTCTACACCTCGGGCTCGACGGGGGCGCCGAAGGGGGTGGTCGTGCCGCACCGGGCGGTGGTCCGCCTGGTGCGCGGCCGGGGCGACCTGTGCATCGGCGCCGACGAGGTCTGGCTCCAGCTCGCACCTCTGGCCTTCGACGCCTCGACGTTGGAGATCTGGGGGGCCCTGGCCAACGGCGGACGCCTGGAAGTCCTTGGACCCGACAAACCGACGATCGAGGAGCTCGGGCGGACGGTCGAGTCCACAGGCGTGACCTCCGTCTGGCTGACGGCGGGTCTCTTCCACCAGGTCGCGGAGTCGGACCTGCGGCCCTGGCGGGGTCTGCGCAGGCTCCTGGCCGGGGGGGACGTGCTCTCTCCGGCCCACGTCCGGAGGGCCCTGGAAGAGCTGCCGGACTGCCGCGTGATCAACGGCTACGGCCCCACGGAGAACACCACCTTCACCTGCTGCCATGACCTGACGGCACCCTCCCAGTTGGAGGGTCCGGTGCCGATCGGCCGTCCGATCGCCAACACGCGGGTCCATCTGGTGGACCGCCGCGGCCATCCGGTGCCGCCCGGAGCCCCGGGCGAGCTGCTGACGGGAGGCGACGGCCTGGCCCGCGGCTATCACGGCCGGCCGGACCTCACGGCGGAGCTCTTCGTCCCCGATCCGTTCGCCGGGCAACCGGGAGAGCGGCTCTACCGCACGGGCGACCTGGCGCGCTGGCGGCCCGGCGGGGAGATCGAATTCCTCGGCCGGATCGACCAGCAGGTCAAGATCCGCGGCTTCCGCGTCGAGCCGGGGGAGATCGAGGCGGCGCTGGCAACCCTGCCCGGAGCTCGGGAGGTCGTCGTGGTGGCGCGTGAGGATAGGTCCGGTAACCAGCGGCTGGTCGCCTATGTGGTCGGGGACGTCGAGGCCGACTCGCTGCGCCGGTCCCTGCGAGAACGGCTGCCGGACTACATGGTGCCTGCCGTCTTCGTGACCCTCGATGCGCTGCCCCTCACCGCCAATGGCAAGGTCGACCGGAGAGCCCTGCCTGCGCCCGACGGGCCACCTGCCGGCGTCGGCGATCTGGCACCGCGGACACCCGTCGAAGAGATCCTCGCAGGAATCTGGGCTGATGTCCTCGGCGTCGGACGGGTCGGAGTGAACGATCACTTTTTCGACCTGGGAGGACACTCGCTGCTGGCAACGCGTGTGATGTCGCGTATGCGCGGCGCCTTCGGGGTCGAGATCCCGCTGCGCAGCCTCTTCGAGGCTCCGACGCTGGCGCATTTCGCAGCCCGGATCGAGGCGGCGCTCCAGGCCCGCGCGGCCGAGCTCGCACCGCCGCTGATTCCCATCCCGCGGACCGGGCCCCTGTCCCTGTCGTTCGGCCAGCAGCGCCTCTGGTTCATTGACCAGCTCGCGCCGGGCAGCCCGCTCTACAACATTCCGGCGGTGTTGCGCGCCGAAGGGAGTCTGGACCCTCGGGTCCTGGCGCTCACCCTCGGTGAGATCGTGCGCCGTCATGAGGCCTTGCGCACGGTCTTCGCTGCGCCGGAAGGCTCACCGGTGCAGGTCATTCAACCCGAGACCCCCTTTCTACTGCACGTGGTGGACCTCTCGGGGCTCCCGGAGAGCGCGCGCAAGCCGCTGGCCCACACCCTGGCCTGGGAAGAGGCCGTCCATCCCTTCGATCTCGCTCGCGGCCCCTTGCTGCGCGTGCTGCTGCTGCGGGTGGCGGAGGGAGACCATGTCGTTGTATTGACCATGCATCACATCGTCAGCGACGGCTGGTCGATGGGCATCCTGGTGGGAGAGCTGAGAGATCTCTACGAGGCGTTCGCCCAGGGCAGGCCGTCCACCTTGCCGGAGCTGCCGATCCAGTACGCCGATTTTGCGGTCTGGCAGCGGAGCTGGCTCCAGGGGGAGGCCCTGGAGGCGCAGCTCGATTATTGGAAACACCAGCTCCAGGGGGCGCCCACCGCTCTGGACCTCCCTCTCGACCACCCGCGCCCGGCGTTGCAGGGCCACCGCGGTGCGAAGCGCCTCGTCGCCCTCCCCGGCCTGCTTTCGGAGGCAATCGGACGCCTGTGCAGCCAGCGGGAGGTGACCCCCTTCATGACCCTGCTCGCCGCCTGGGCGGTCCTGCTGGGACGCCATGCGAGGCAGGACGACGTGCTCGTGGGCGCGCCGATCGCCGGCCGCAACCGGCGCGAGATCGAGGGACTGATCGGCTTTTTCGTCAACACGCTGGTGTTGCGTTCGGATCTGTCAGGAACCCCGAGCTTCCATGAGCTCCTGGACCGGGTTCGCCGCACGGCCCTCGACGCCTTCACCCATCAGGATCTTCCCTTCGAGCGGATCGTCGAGGAGGTCGTCGCCGAGCGGAACCAGGCGATCTCTCCGCTCTTCCAGGCGGTCTTCGCCCTGCAGAACGCCCCCCTGGAAGACCTGGAGATACCAGGGCTGGTGCTCTCGCCATTCGACGTGGATATGGGCATTGTGAAATTCGATCTCACCCTGACTCTGCGGGAGAGCCCGGCGGGTTTTGTGGGAGTGCTGGAGTACAACGCGGATCTGTTCGAGGTCAGCACGGTGGATCGCCTGCTGGCTCGCTTCGAGGCCCTCCTCGCAGCCGCGGTCCAGGAGCCATCCCTGCCCGTGGCGGATCTGCCGATCCTCCTGCTCGGAGAACGGCAGCAAATGCTCGTGGAGTGGAACGACACGCGCATCCCCCTCTTCCCAGCTGGTCTCCACGAGCTCGTCGAGGCCCAGGTCGACCGCTCTGCGGACACCGTGGCCGTCGTCGCCGGAGACGAGTCCCTCACCTACCGCGAGCTGGATCTTCGCGCCGACCGTGTGGGCCATCACCTGCGCACGTTGGGGGTCGGCCCGGACGTCCTCGTCGGCCTCTGTGCCGAGCGCTCACCGGAGATGGTGATCGGCATGTTGGGCATCCTCAAGGCGGGAGGCGCCTACGTGCCCATCGATCCGGACAATCCCCCGGAGCGTTTCGCCTTTCTCCTCGCGGATTCAGGGGTCCGGGTGGTGCTGACGCAACGGCATCTGGCGGACCGGATTCCGGCCGCAGAGGTGTGTCTCGTCCTCTTGGACGGCGAGGTTAGGACCGCGGGCGCACGAGGCGAGAGGCCTCGCGGCGGGGCGCTGCCGGAGAGCCTCGCCTACGTCATCTACACCTCGGGCTCGACCGGCCGTCCCAAAGGGGTCCTGGTCCCGCACGCCGGTGTGGTGAACCGCCTCCTGTGGGCTCAAGACGCCTACCCGGTGACCGCCGCGGACCGGGTCCTGCACAAGGCCTCCTTCAGCTTCGATTTCTCGGTGTGGGAGTGCTTCGGACCGCTGATCGCGGGAGCCCGGCTGGTCCTCGCCCGCCCCGGAGAGCAGCGCGATCCCGCCCAACTGGTCCGCACCATCCGGGAACAGGAGATCACGCTCGTCCACTTCATCCCGTCCATGCTCCAGGTCTTCGTGGCCGAGGAAGGGGTCGAGGCGTGCACGAGCCTGCGCTATGTCTTCTCCGGCGGCGAGGCGCTTCCCGCGGAGCTTGCGGAGCGCTGCCTCGAGCGGCTGCCGGCGGTGCTGCGCAACCAGTACGGCCCCACGGAGATCTCCATCGACACAACCGATTGGATCTGCCGGCCGGAGGACTCTCGCCGGGGCTTCGTCCCCCTGGGGCTTCCCCTCGCCAACACAGCCCTGTATGTCCTCGATCAGACCCTCTCTCCCATGCCGCCTGGGGTGGCTGGCGAGCTATGCGTGGGAGGCGCGGGAGTGACGCGAGGCTACTGGCAGCGGCCGGACCTCACCGCCGAAAAATTCGTCCCCGACCCCTTCTCCGGGCAGCGGAGCGCCCGGCTGTACCGGACCGGCGATCGAGCCCTCCGCCTGCTCGACGGCAACGTCAAGTTCCTTGGCCGCATGGATCACCAGGTCAAGATCCGCGGCTTCCGGATCGAGCTCGGAGAGATCGAGGCGACGCTCGCAAGCCATCCCGCGGTGCGGGAGTGTGTGCTCCTCGTGCGCGAGGATACGCCAGCCTCGCGCCTCCTCGTCGCCTATGTCGTCCTGGAGCCGCAAGCGGAAATCCAGGAGCCGGGCTCAGACCTCCGCAGCTTCGTGGGCGAGCGGCTGCCCGGATACATGGTGCCGTCCGCCATCGTGGCTCTGGACGCCTTCCCCCTGTCGCCCAATGGCAAGTTGGACCGGCGGGCTCTGCCGGCTCCGCAGAGCACCCGGACGTCCCGGTCAAAGCGCCGGCGAGCGGCACGTCCGGTTGAAGAGAGCTATACGGCGCCGTCCAACCCGGTGGAGGAGCTGCTGGCGGGGATCTGGGGCGAGGTCCTGGGGATCCAGCGCGTCGGGATTCATGAGAGCTTCTTTGCTCTTGGCGGGCACTCCCTGCTGGCGACGCAGGTGGTGTCGCGCGTCCGGAGCGTGCTCGGCGCGGAGCTGCCGCTGCGCCAGCTCTTTGAATCTCCGACCATCGCGAGCCTCGCCCGCATCCTGCAGAGCTCGGGGAGCACCGTCCAGGCGCCGCCCATCCTGCCAGTGCAGCGCGACCACGATCTGCCCCTCTCCTTTGCCCAGCAGCGGCTCTGGCTCGTGGATCAGATCGAGCCGGGCAACCTCGCGTACAACATGCCCCTGGCGCTGCGCCTGACCGGCGGGATCGCGCCCGGGCTGCTGCAGGGGATCTTCTCCGAGATCGTCCGCCGGCATGAGGCGCTGCGGACCACGTTCGCGTCGCGCGACGGCTGGCCCGTGCAGGTGATCGCCCCGACGGGGCCGGTCGAGCTGCCGGTTCTCGACCTTTCCCATTTGCCGGAGAGCGAACGCGAGGCGCAGGCGCGGGATCTGGCGCTTTTCGAGGCCCAACGTCCCTTCGACCTCCGGGGCGGACCGTTGCTGCGCCTGCTCCTGGTGCGCCTGGCCGGGACGGACCACCTCCTGCTCCTGACCCTCCACCACATCGTCTCGGACGGCTGGTCCACGGGGGTGATGCTGCGCGAGATCGCGGCTCTTCACGAGGCCTTCTCGCAGGGGCGGCCTTCCCCTCTCGCCGACCTGCCGGTGCAGTACGCCGATTTCGCGGTCTGGCAGCGGAGCTGGCTGCAGGGCGAGGTCCTCGACGCGCAGCTCGCAGGCTGGAAGCGCCAACTCGCCGGGGCGCCGGCGGTGCTGGAGCTGCCTCTTGACCGCCCGCGCCCGGCGATCCAGAGCTACCGCGGCGCGAGACGCCCGGTGGTCCTCTCCTCTCCTCTCTCGGAGGCGGTCGGGCGCCTGTGCCGCCAGCAAGGGGTGACCCCCTTCATGGCCCTGCTCGCCGCCTGGGCGGTCCTGCTGGGGCGCCACGCGGGAGAGGACGACGTGCTCGTCGGCGCGCCGATCGCCGGGCGGAACCGGCGGGAGATCGAAGACCTGATCGGGTTCTTCATCAACACTCTGGTGTTGCGCCTGGACCTTTCCGGAGCCCCGAGCCTCGCCGAGTTTCTGGGCCGGGCGCGCCGGACCGCCCTCGACGCTTTCGCCGGCCAGGACCTCCCTTTCGAGCGCCTGGTCGAAGACCTCGCCCCGGAGCGGTCCCTCGCCTACGCGCCGCTTTTCCAGGTGATGTTCGTCTTGCAGAACATGCCGGTCGGGGAGCTCGCCGTTCCGGGTCTTGCGATCTCCCCGCTCAACGTGGACGCAGGTCTCGCGAAATTCGATCTCTCTCTGAACCTGTTCGAGGGCCCGGAAGGGGTTATGGGGACGTTGACGTACGCCGTGGACCTCTTCGACGAGAGCACCGTGGAACGGTTGATCGCTGGTTTCCAGACCCTCCTTGCCGCGATGGCCGCGGCCGATCCCGCCGCGCCGCTACACGACCTGGAGGTCCTGCCGGAAGCCGAGCGGCGGCAGCTCCTGGAGGGGTGGAGCGCCGAGGAGACGGGGGCCTCGGACCTCTCCCTCTACGAGCTGTTCGAACGCCAGGCCGAGCGGACGCCTGACGCCGTGGCGGTGATCTATGAAGAGGAGTCCTGGACCTACCGGGACCTGCTGCGCCGGAGCCGCGAGATCGCCGGCTTCCTCCGCGAGCAGGGGGTCGGTCCGGAAGATCGCGTGGCGATCCTTGACCGGCGTTCGCCGGAGCGGCTCGCCCGGGTCCTGGGCGTGCTCGCTTCCGGAGCGGCGTTCGTGGCAATCGACCGCGAGCAGCCCCGGGCGCGCCGGGCGGAGGTCCTGGCCGACGTGGCGCCGGTGTGGGTCTTCCCCCCGCAGCCGCCACTCCCGGAAGAGGGAGAAGGGGAGGTGGAGGCGGGAGTGACCGTCCTCCCGGAGGTCGGCATCGGAGGCTCCCACGTGCCGTGCTCCTGCCAGGGACCCGCCTATGTGGTCTATACGTCCGGCTCCACCGGACGCCCCAAGGGCATCTTCGCCCATCACCGGGGCGCCGCCACCTACCTGGAGTGGATCGTCCGCAACTACGGCCTCTCGGAATCCGACGTGGCGTTGCAGCTCGCGCCTCTCACCTTCGACGCCTCCCTGCGCGACACGCTCGCGCCGCTGGCGGCAGGGGGGCGGATCGTGATCGTCCCGGATGACGTGGCGCGCGATCCGGCGGCTCTCCTGGAACGAATGGCGGCGCACGGGGTCACCTGCCTGCCGAGCATCGTCCCTTCGCTGCTCCGCCTCCTGGTCGAGGAGGCGCTGGCCGCGGGCCGGAAGATCCCTTCGCTGCGCCTGCTGCTGGCGAGCGGCGAGAAGCTTCACGGCGCGGACGCCGCGGCGGTCCGGAGGGCCTTCGGCCCTCGGGTCTCGCTGGTCAACCAGTACGGAGCGAGCGAGACGACCATGACTTCGACCTGGTACGCGGCCACTGCGGACGACGAGGCCCGGCCGGCGCTGCCGGTGGGCCGGCCGGCCGCGTCCTCGCGGGTCTACCTGCTGGACCGGAGGCTCCGCCCCGTGCCGCTGGGCGCAGCCGGGGAGATCTGCTGCGGAGGTCCCGGCCTGACGTATGGGTACCTTGGGCAACCGGACCGCACGGCCGAGGCCTTCATCCCCGATCCCTGGAGCGCCGTGGGCGAGCGGCTCTACCGGTCGGGAGACCGCGGCCGGTACCGTCCCGATGGCGTCCTGGAGCTGCTCGGACGCATCGATTTCCAGGTGAAGATCCGCGGTCAGCGCGTCGAGCCCGGGGAGGTCGAGGCCGTGCTGCGCAGCCATCCGGCCGTGCGGCAGGCGGTTGTGGAGGCCCGCGGAGAAGAGCAGCCACGCCTGGCGGCCTGGCTGGTGGCGCAGGGCGTGAGCGCCAATGACCTCCGCGCTTTCCTGGCGGAGCGTCTCCCCGCTTCCATGATTCCTGCCGACTGGGTCTTCCTCGACGCCCTGCCGCTCACGCCACACAACAAGGTCGACCGCTCGCGCCTGCCGGAGCCCAGCCGCGAGCGCGCGGTGGCCGTCCAGGAGCCCCGCGACCGGACCGAGCTGCGGCTCGTCCGCCTGTGGGAAGAGGTCCTGGGCATCCAGCCGGTCGGGATCTCCGACAACTTCTTCACCCTCGGAGGTCACTCCCTGTCCGCCGTCCGCCTGATGGCCGGCATCCGTCGCCTCTTCGGCCGGGACCTCCCCCTCTCCGTGCTCTTCCGGAAGCCCACGGTCGAGGAGCTCGCCGACACCCTGCGGCAGGGCGGCCAGGATCTCCCTTGGTCCCCCCTGGTGGCGCTGACGCCGGGGCCCGCGGGCGAGATGCCTTGGCTCTTCATCCACGGCGGAGACGGGCACGCCCTCACCTTTGCCGATCTGGCCCGTACCTTGAGCGCGGCTGGTGAAGACCGGCCGGTCGTCGCCTTGGAGGCCCGCGGTCTCGCCGACGGGCAGACGCCGCTGGAGAGCATCGAAGACTTGGCGGAGGTCTACCTCAGCGCAATCCGGAAGGCCTGGCCAAGGGGCCCCTACCGGCTGCTGGGGTACTCCATGGGGGGCAAGGTCGCCTTCGAAATGGCCCGCCGGCTGGAGCAGGAGGGCGAAACCGTGGAGCCGCTGATCCTCCTGGACATTCCCGCCCTCCCGCGCCCCGAGTCGGTTCCGGATCTCGAGGTCCCCGAGGAGGTCCGCGCTCTGCCGGGCTTCGATCCCGAGCTGGCGGACCGCTACCTCGCCGTCTGGAGGGCGCACCTGAAAGCCTCCCATTCCTGGACGCCGGCGCCCTTCGGGGGCAAGGTCCGCCTCCTCGTGGCGGAGGGGGGAACCTATGCCGGGAACCCGGATCCGGCCCTCGGCTGGGGAGCCGTGGCCGGGGGAGGGGTCGAGGTCGCCTCAACCCCGGGAGATCACTTCAGCCTGCTCCGGCCGCCGCACGTCCAGATCCTCGTGGAGCGCTACTTGAAGAGGTGTCTATGAGCCGCAGCCGAATGGATTGCCTGAGCATCGGGTACTACGAGCCCGCCTTCGAGGAGCACGAGAGGATCCTCCGCCAGCTTGGAGAGGACTCGGAGGCCTACCGCGACCTGCAGTTCAGCTTCGTCGACCTGGGCGACCGGAAGCTGACCTACATGGGGCTCCTGAGCTATGCCTACCGCCTGGCCCATGGCCTGGATCCCGCAGGGGAAGACGACTTCAAGTCGGGGGACATCCCGAACCTGGCCGCGGTCTACCTGACGCACTTCCTGCGCCTCAAGGGGTTGCGGGCCGAGTACGTCAACCTGTTCTCCTACGAGCAGGACCGGCTGCGGAGCTGCCTGGACGAGGACCCGCTCTGCGTGTCCATCACGACCACGTTCTACAGCCTCAACTTCCCGGTCATCGAGATCGTCAAGGGAATCCGCCGGTACAGCACGCGGACGCGGATCGTGGTCGGCGGCCCCCTGGTGGCGAACCACCACCGTCGCTACCCGCCCGACGAGCTGCTCATCGCTCTCGACGATATGGGCGCGGACATCTACGTCATCGAGTCACAGGGTGAGCAGACTCTGTGGCGCGTGGTCGAGTGCCTGAAAAATGGCGGCGACCTGTCCCGGGTGCCGAACATCGTCTACCGCGACGAGGCGACCGGGGAGTTGCGCCTGAACGAGGCCGAGCGGGAGAACAACTCCCTCAACGAGTACGCCATTGACTGGCGGCTCTTCCGGGGCGACGCCTTGGGGCCGACGCTGCAGACGCGGACCGCCCGAAGCTGTGCGTTCAGCTGCGCCTTCTGCGGCTACCCGACGAGGGCGGGAAAGCTCACCCTGGCCAGCCTCGACACCATCGAGCGCGAGCTCGATTCGATGCGGGACATTGGCGGCGTCCAGAACGTGGTCTTCATCGACGACACCTTCAACGTGCCCCTGCCGCGGTTCAAGGACATCTGCAGGCTGATGATCCGCAAGGGCTACGGCTTCAACTGGTTCTCCTACTTTCGCTGCAGCAACTCCGACGAGGAGGCGTTCGAGCTGATGGCCCGCAGCGGGTGCAAGGGAGTGTTCCTCGGTATCGAGTCGGGCTCGCCCCGGATCCTGGAGAACATGGACAAGCACGCGGCTGCCGACAAGTACCGCGAGGGAATTCGCAGGCTCAAGCAGCACGGGATTCTGACCTTCGGCTCCTTTATCGTCGGCTTTCCCGGTGAGACCGAGGAGACGATCCGGGAGACCGTGGACTTCATCCGGGAGACCCGGCCGGACTTCTATCGGGCCCAGATCTGGTACTGCGAGCCGGGGACCCCCATTTACTACCGAAAGGAGAAGTACGGGATCGAGGGCGAGGGCTACAGGTGGCGGCACTCCACCATGGAGAGCCAGGAAGTGATGGACTACATCGACGACATGTTCCTCGACATCCGGGAGTCGGAGTGGCTTCCACAATGGTCCTTCGACTTCTGGGTCATCCCGTACCTGCTTGGCAAAGGAATGTCCCTGGAGCAGTTCCGAGGCTTCGTCCACGAGGCCAACCGGGCGCTGTCGCTGGAGATCGAGTACGTGCCGGACGCGGAGAAACGGCGGCTCCAGCGCGACTGTGTCCAGAAGATGGTTGACAACCTTCGCGGGTGGCGCCCGGCCGCCTAGTCTAGTGGCCTGTATCAGAGGAATCGGTAGTGGCTGGCGCCGCCATTCGGCGGCGCGGCCCTGGTACAGGCCGCCACTAGTACCGACCGACTCGAGCGGAGCGCTACTTGGAGCGGAACAGGGTGGAAGGATCCGCCTTGGTCGCCCAGTAGGCCGGCCTCAGGATCGCCGGCAGGGAGAACAGCGCGATGATGCAGGGCACGATGAGGAAGACGACGGGATCGTAAGGATCGACGTCGAACAGGATACTCCCCATCGTCTTCGCCAGGCCGAGAGCGAACGCGAGCCCCGCGACCAGGCCGATGGCGAGCAGCACCGCCCCTTTCCCGGCGAACTGCCGCAGGATGTCGGACGGGTCGGCCCCGATTGCCATGCGGATGCCGATCTCGAAGCTCTGCTGGCGTACGGTATAGACCAGGATCGAGTAGATCCCGATCACCGCGAGCAGGAGGGCCGACGACGCGAAGAAGATCAGCAGGAAGGCGTTGAGCCGCATGCCGGCCTCCTCGTTGTGCCTCCGTTCCTGCAAGGTCTGGATGTCGTAGACTGGGATGTCGGGGGCGATCGTCTGCATCAGGTTGCTCAGCTGGAAGCGGGTCTGGTTACCCTCCCCGCGCGTATGCAGCAGGATCGACGCGGTCCTCGCCCGCATCTGGAGCAGGGGAAAATAGACGTCGCGGTGGAAATCGTGATCGAACAGGAGGCGCCCGCGCTGGTCGACATCCTCGACGACGCCGACCACCTCCGCCCAGACGTTCTGCGAGGCCCCCGAAAAGAACCGCTTGCCGACCGGGTTCTGGGAGGGCCAGAGCGCCTCCGCCGTGGAGCGGCTGAGGATGGCGACCACGGGGTGGCTGGCGTCGTCCTGCTCGTTGAAATCGCGCCCCTGGATGAGCTTGATGCCCGTCTTCCGCAGTAAGTTGGGCGAGCTCCGGTTGTCATAGACCTTGACCTTGTCCTCCGGCGCTTCGAGCGACTTCCCTGCCGGGACGATGAACCGGTAGGTATAGCCTTCGCCCAGAATGCCGGGACCCCACAGGCCCGCCTCCTCCACGTCCGGCAGAGTCCGTGCCTTCTCGAGCACCTGCTTGTACAGCAGGTATACGGGCCCGTCCTCCTTGTACTGCGTTGGAGGCAGCTCGAACCGGGCGCTCAGGACGTGCGCCACCTGGAACCCGGGGTCGCTCTGGATCAAGGCCCTCAGGCTCTTGATCAGGAGACCCGCTCCGACCAGCAGGATGACGGAGAAGAAAACCGCCGAGACGACCAGGAAGCTCCGGGTGAAAGCCGTGGCCGCCGACTGGCTGTGCCCCTTGCCCTCGGACTGCAGCTCCTCCTGGAGGTCCACGTTCAGGCTTTTCCGGGCCGGGATCACGCCGATCAGGACGCTGACCAGGACAGACACGATCACCGCCGCCGCCAGGGCTCGCAGGTCCACCGAGAACTGCATGAAGGCCGGGAGGTTGTAGGCTTGCCCGCCGAACGTGGAGAGGAGCTTCACCGCGAAGAAGGCCGCGCCGACGCCGAGCAGGGCGCCCGCCAGGCAGAGGAGGGCCCCTTCGAGGACGAAATGGCGGATCAGGCGCAAGCGGCTGCTTCCCAGGGCTAGCCGCAGGGCCACTTCCTTGCGCCGGTCGACCGCCCGCACCAGGAGCAGGTTGGTGACGTTGGCGCAACCGACGAACAGAACGAAGACCGCTCCGATGAGCAGGGTCAGGACGGACAGGCGCATGCGCTCGAAGTCGAACTGGAATGTACGCAAGGGATCGACGGTGGTCACGAAGCCCTGGTTGGAGCTCGGGAAGGTGTGGGCGAGCTGTTGCGAGATCGCGCGCATGTCCTGCCGGGCCCGCTCCAGGCTGACCCCCGGCCGCCGGCGCGCGAACACGTCCAGCCAGCGCGCGATCCGGTCCTCGACGTAACCCGGCCGTTGCGTCAGCCTGGAGATGGTCACGGGCACGTAGAGATCGATGTCGCGATAAATGTCGCGGAAGCCCTCGGGCAGGACACCGATGACCTGAAACGCGAGGCCCTGGAGCTGGATGCTCCGGCCGACGATCGAAGGGTCCCCGCCGAAGCGGCGTTTCCACAGGCCGTGGCTGATCACGGTCACCGCCTGCGGGCTGGTCCGGTTCTCCTCCTCCGGCTGGATGTTCCGCCCGAGAGCCGGCCGGACTCCCAGAAGATCCAGATAGGAAGCAGAAACGTAGCCGGCGTTGACCCGCTCGGCACGGTCGCCCCCGGTCAGGTTGAGCTGCTGGCCGTTCGAGCTCGCGGAGATCAGCTCCAGAGTCTGGCTCTGCTCACGCCAGGAATCGACGTCCATGTAGGAGGCCGGCAGGATCGACCCATCCCCTGCGGCCCGCATCCTCAGGACGGTCAGGCGGTCTCCCTCCTTGTAGGGGATCTCGCTCAGCAGCACGGAGCTCGCGATGCTGCAGATCGTCGTCGTCGAGCCGATGCCCAGGGCCAGGATCATGAGGATGGAAAACGAGAGGCCGGGCCTTTTCACCAGGGCTTTGAAAGCTTGTCGAAGATCCGATGCCATCATGATGGTCCCCTGGCTCCATACGGCGCAGGGCTGAGAGTATAGAGTATAAGCACCTTCTCAGGGAATGGGCGATGGTGACACAATTCCCCTCCGGAGGAAGAAAACGCATGACCATTGGGCGCGCTCTGGCCCTGATCCCACTCGTCTCGCTGCTGATTCTGCCGCTGCCCGCGCAGACGCCGTCCCCCTCGCTCCTGGTGGACCGCATCGGCGCCCGCGGCTATCTGCAGGTCGAGGCCCCAAGCTATTCCAGGCTGCCGCTGCGCGAGAAGCTCGTCGCCTGCCACCTGTACCGGGCGGCGGTGCAACTCGATCCCATCTTCTACGACCAGATGTCGGCTTACGGGCTGACGGCCAAGCGGCTGCTGGGCGCGATGGTCGAGCGTCCGGAGCGGCTGCCGGAGGGGGCCCGCGCGGCGATCATCGAGTATACGAAGCTCGTCTTCGGCAACCACGGGAACCACAACGAGGTCACGGGGGGAAAATTCATCCCCACGATCTCGTTCGAGGAATTCTCCCAGGCCGCCCAGCAGGCGCGCGCGAAAGGGGCCGAGCTCGGCACCCAGGTCCAACTCGCGCAGACGCTCGAGTCGCTCCAGGCCCCGCTCTTCGATCCCAAAGTCCAGCCGCGGCTCACCACCAAGAACCCGCCGCCGGGCGAGGACATCCTCACCGCGTCGGGCAACAACTACTACCAGGGGGTCAAGCTCGACGACCTCAAGGGATTCACCGAGAGATATCCCCTGGATTCCCGCCTGGTCAAGAAGGACGGCAAGCTGGTCGAGGAGGTCTACCGGGCCGGCACGCCGGACGGCAAGGTCCCGCCCGGCCTCTACGCCAAGGAGCTGCGGGCGGTCAACCGCGAGCTCGAGGAGGCGGCCCAGTCCGCTGATCCCGGCCTGGCCAAGGTGCTGCGCGCCCTGGTCCGCTTCTATCAGACCGGCGATCTCAAGGACTGGCACGATTTCAACGTCCACTGGATCCAAAACGACGAGGAGGTGGATTTCGCCTCCGGCTTCATCGAGGTCTACCGCGACGCCCGGGGGATCAAGGGGTCGTCGCAGATGGTGGTGGCCGTGGTCGACCAGGAGCTCGCGCCGCTGATGCACAAGCTGGCCGACAACGCCGTCTATTTCGAGCGCAAGGCGCCGTGGGAGGAGCGGTTCAAGAAGCTCGACGTCAAGCCGCCGGTCGGCAAGGCGATCGAGACGCTGATCGCCAGTGGCGATTTCAGCGTCGCCACGACCGGGGACAACCTGCCGAACGAGCAGGACATCCGCGAGAAATACGGCACCAAGAGCATCATGCTGACCTCCACGATCAACGCCGTCAACGCCACGCGCGGCGCCAAGGCGGCGATCGAGTTCTCGGACGACCCGGAGGCGGGAGACCTCTTCTACCGCTACGGCATCACGGCGGACAAACTCCACACGGCGCTGCACGAGATCATCGGCCACGGCTCGGGCAAGGTGGCGGTGCCCAAGGAACCGTCGACCTACCTCCGCGAGTACTTCTCGACGCTGGAGGAGGCGCGGGCCGACCTGGTGGCCTACTGGAACATCTACGATCCCAAGCTGGCCGAGCTCGGCGTGAAGGACGTCCCCGAGGTGGGCCGCGCGCTCTACCGGCAGATGGCGCGGGCTGGCCTCACGCCGCTCAAGAGCTACCCCACGGGGGACACGATCCAGTCGGACCCCGACCGCGCGCGCATGCTGGTGGCCAACTATCTGATCGAGGCCGGGGCCCTGGAGCGGGTGAAGAGGAACGGCCACTGGTACGTCGACGTGAAGGATTACGACAAGGCGCACGAGGCGGTCGGCAAACTGCTCGCCGAGCTCATGCGGATCAAGGCCACCGGGGATTACGACGGGATCAAGAAGCTGATCGACACCTACGGCCTCCACTTCGATCCGGCGGTGCGCGACGACGTGATCGCCCGCTACAAGAAGATCGACACTCCGATCTACCTCTCGGGCGTCTTCGCGGACCTGGCCCCCATCAAGGACCAATCGGGGAAGGTGACCGACGTCGCCATCTCCTACCCCCGTGACTTCCTCGCCCAACAGCTCGCCTGGGCGCGGGAGAACGGGACGTTGGGGCTTTAGCCCCCTCGGACCGCTGGCATTACGCTTTCCCAGGCCTGGGAAATCATAGGCGAAAGCCAGCTCGAGCGCGAGCATGGGAACCGAACCGCCGAAGCTGCCGCGCTTCATCTCAAAGCGGCGATCGCGATGCGCGCCGGCAGTTGACGTGCCCCCCTGAAACTGGCCAGGCGATAGAGTGAGTCCTCCGGCAAAGGCAGTGCCTGGAGGAAGCGATGAGGAAAAGTCGGTTCACGGAAGAGCAGATCATCCGGGTGTTGAAGGCGGCTGAAGCTGGAGAAAAAGCCACGGACCTGTGCCGGAAGCACGGCATTAGCGAGCAGACTTTCTACCGTTGGAAGGCCAAATTTGGCGGTATGGACGTCAGTGAAGCGCGGCGGACGGCTCTCACGCTCGCGGCCTCCTGGCGACCGGCGGTGTAGGCGTTGCTCGCGCCGGCCGACAGTCCAGGGTGGCAGGTGGCTGACCCGCCTGCGGCGCTGGCTGTGGCCGCGGTAGCGGTGCTTTCTCGGCGGCGTGAGCGCCCGGCCGCTTCCGGGGCCTCTAACGGCTCTCCGCTTTGTCAAACAACCAATCTTTGATGAAGTCGATATCTTCGCGGAGCTCTGACCCAGCGCACAAATCCGTCCTGGGCCTGTCGGTCCATGGCTGACCTGTTCCATAGTAAATGAATGGTAGCAAGGCTTGATCAATCAAAATTGGAGCCATTAGCTCGCGAACGGCGCGCGCTGTTTCGGCGAGCAAGCTGTGCGCGAAATCACCAACCGCCTCCGCCTGACGGCGAGTTCAGCCGGTTTACCCCCAACCATGAGCATCTCAACCGTACCGTCAATGTTGGTTGAACAGTCGCTCGCCTGAGTCATTGCTGTCACGCTCAGTTGAGCCATTATCCGGAACCGCTTGGAGGGGTTCTTAACAAGCACATATTGCTCCGTAGTCTGCTTCCCGCTTACTGCAGTGGTGGTTCTAGTGGTGCTCAGCAACTTCAATGCTTCCCGCCTGCCTTGCTGCGCTGCATAATCAGACGGGGTGTTGCCCTTCTGGTCTTCAGCATGGGTGTCAGCACCGTTGGCCAGCAGCACTTTCACTACGTCGGCCTTGCCGAGCAGTGCGGCTACATGTAGGGCGGTCATGCCATTAAGGGATTTAGCGTTGATGTCTGCCTTATGTGCGAGCAGCAGGGCCACAAGAGGTCCCTGTCCATCGATTTCGACCTTGCCTCCCATTGCGGCTAATATCAGGGGTGTCGCGCCATTGTTTTCTCTCGCGTTGACATCCGCTCCCTTGGAAAGCAGGAACTCCGCAACGTCCGTGTGGGACGTGAAGACAGCTTCGTGCAAGGGTGTATTGCCAGATGCGTCCTTACTGGAGATAGCTACCGGATCGCGCGCGAGCAGAGACTTCACCTTCGCAAGATCGCCTTGCTTTGCTGCGTCATGTATCTCGCCACAAAAAGCGACAGTGGGCAGGATACCATCCGTGGCGCTCCGGCCGCGCCGCTGTAAGCGGTGCAGCAACGGTTCGCCTCGAGGTGAACGTCAAGAGAGCCTGCGTCCGGGCGGCGCGTTCCTCGCCAGGTCTGCGAGGTGACGCAGGCGGGCAGCTGAAGCCTTGCTACGGCTCCAGGTGGGTGACATGGAGCACGGTCCGAGCGAAACCAACGGCGCCGCGAGGCCGCCTGCAACGGTGGGTGGTCCTTGGCTAACATAGGGCTCCTCCGCCCATGTGGATGCTCCCGCCCAACGCCAACCGCCTGCCGCGCAGCGGCGAAAGCGCGACAGAACTTTGGCTGCGAGCGCGACCGCTGGCGGGGACGGCGGCGGAGGCGTATCTCGAACGGCGGCGGGTGGCGCTGGCGGTGGCAGCGGCGGCTGAGGTGCGCTACACGGACGACTTGAACGGACGCCCGGCGGTGCTGGGCCGGCTGGTGGGGCCGCAGGGCGAGTTGCGGGCGGTGCACGGACGGCACCTCGAGGTGCGGCGAGGCGAGGGGAAGATGTTCACGGTGGGCGAGGCGGGCGGGGTGTTCGTGACGCTCGATGGCCTTGCCGCGGCGCCGCTGGTGTTGGTCGAAGGGATGTTCGATGCGCTTTCGGTCGGCGGCGGTGGCCTGGCGTGCGTGGCGACGATCGGGCGCTGGGTGGATTGGCTGCCGGCGGCGGCGCGCGGGCGGGAGGTGTGGCTGGCTTTCGACGCCAACCGGCCGGGGGAGCGGTCGGCGCGGGAGTTCGCGGCGGCACTGGCGGCGGCGGGAGCGGACTGCCGGCGGCTGCGGCCGCCGAGCGGTCACGGTGACTGGAACGCCGAGGCGCGGCGCCACGGCGCGGCGAGCCTGGCGCGGTGGCTGGAGCGACATGCTGCCGGCTCACTCGAGGAGGTGCGGTGATGGAGATCTACGTCAGCACGGATGTCGAAACCGATGGCCCCATACCCGGACCGAATTCGATGCTGAGCTTCGGCTCGGCGGCCTACCGGGCGGACCAGACTCTGGTCGGCACGTTCACCGCCAACCTGGATCCGCTGGAGGGAGCCGTGCCGCACCCCGACACCATGGCCTGGTGGGCTCGGCAGCCGGAGGCGTGGGCGGCCTGCCGCCGGGACCTGCAGGCGCCGGCCCAGGCGATGGCGGCGTACGTGGCCTGGCTGGAGGCGCTGCCGGGGACGCCGGTGTTCGCGGCCTATCCGGCCGGGTTCGATTTCCTGTTCATGTATTGGTATCTGGTCCGCTTCACCGGCAGGAGCCCATTTTCGTTCGCCGCGCTCGACATGAAGAGTTTCGCGATGGCGCTGCTCGGCACGGATTTCCGCGCGACGACGAAGAGGACCATGCCGCGGCGTTGGTTCGGCGCCAAGCGCCATTCGCACGTGGCGCTCGACGATGCGCTCGAGCAGGGTGTGCTCCTCTGCAACATGTTGGCCGAAGCACGGCGCGGTCACGGTACCCCAGCCTGACGTCGGGTCCCGCCACGCCGCTGAGGACCACGCAGAGGCTTTGAAGCGGGCGGCCGACCGGGCCCGCCGCCCGCTGGCGAATTGGATGCCCGACCGCCGCTCCGCCGGCCGCGGTCTAGAAAGCACCGGTATCGGCCACGCTGGCCAGGTTACCGGCTGGGTTGGTGTATGTGCGCACGGCGCCGGTCTGGGTGTCGATGACGGTGATGGTGTAGGCGACGTTGGAAAGCGCGCCGTAGAACACCCAGAACTTGCCGTTGACCGCCACGCCGTCGAGCACCTTCAGCATGACCTCCACGTTGTCGGCGGCGAAAAACCACAAGTAGCCGGTGTCGCCGCTGATCGGCACTACCGAGGCGGTGCCCTGGTTGCCTGCCGAGTCCTGCCAGGCGGCGGTCACGGCGAAACGGCCACCCTGCAGGCAGAGGCGGTTGGACGCGGGCGCACAGCCGCCGGCCGCCGCGAGCGATGCGGCGGCGGGCGGGGCAAGTTGGACGATCCGCGCCGTGCCGGGGCGGCCGGTGGGACCCTGGGTGACGGTGCCGGCCGCGTTGGCGTCAAGGGGGTCGAAGGCGGTGGTATCAGCAACGCTGGCCAGGAGGCCGTATGGGTTGACGTAGCGGCGCGCTGCGCCGGTCTGGGTGTCGGTTTCGGTGATCTCGTATTGAACGTTCGACAGCGCGCCGTAGAAGGTCCAGAAGTGACCGTTGACGCCGCGGCCGTCCAGGGTCTTCAGCACCACCTCGACGTTGCTGGGATCGAAAAACCAGAAGTAGCCGGTGTCATCGGTCAGCGCCACGGCCTGCGCATCGCCGGCGTTGCCCGTCGCATCCTGCCAGCTTGCCGTGACCGAGAAGCGGCTGCCGGCCAGGCAGAGGGCTCGCGCTGTCGGCTGGCAGCCGGCGCCCGCCGCGAACGGGTAGACCCACAGCTCGTCGCCGTGCAGGCCGTCGTCGGCGCCGAAGTAGAGCTGGTTGCCGGCGACCGCCAGCGCGTTGGGGCTGGACGACGCGGGGCCGGGCTGGATGTCCTGCACCAGGTGGGTGCCTGCCGCCGTGCCGTCGCTCTGCCAGAGCTCGGTGCCGTGCACCAGGTCGTTGGCCGCAAAGTAGACCAGGCCGCCCGCCGCGGCGAGCGACATCGGGTTGGACGACGCCGTGCCGGGCGCAATGTCGGCCACCAGGACGGTGCCGGCGGCGGTGCCGTCGGTCTTCCACAGCTCGGTGCCGTGCGACGCGTCGGCGGCGGCGAAGAGCAGCGCCCCGCCCAATGGCGCGAAGTCGGCGGGGACGGGCTCCGGCTGCGGCTGCTGGGACGTCGTCTCGGCGAAGGGCGGAGCGACCGGCTGCAGCAGCACGGTGCCGGCGGCGGTGCCGTCGGTGCGGAACAGGCCGCGCTGGGCGCCGTTGCCGGTGTAGGCGAAAAACAGCAGACCACCGGCGAACCCCGTCAGGTCGGTGGCCTCCGCTCCCAGGTTCAAGGCCTGGTCGGCCTGCGGCAGAAGCGGCGCCGTGCCGGCGACGGTGCCGTCGGAGCGCCACACCGCGCCCTGGTGCGTGAAGTAGAGGGCGCTGCCGATCGCCACCAGCTGGGCGAAGCGCACGATGTCGGCGTCCCGCGGGATCTGCGTCAGCTGCCGGGTGCCGGCGGTAGTGCCGTCGGACACCCACATCTGGTCGAAAGGATTGGTGCCGCAACCGCCGTAGAAGTAGAGCAGCGGTCCGGCCGGCGTCAGCTGCTTTGCCGAGCACGACACCGGCAGCCATGGCAGTGGCACCGTGCCCGCCGCGGTGCCGTCGCTGCTCCAGATCGGCGCTCCCGTGGCGGGCGGATCGGTCGAGTTCATGTACAGCCGGCCGGAAAACGGCACCAGGCTGGTGATGAACCCGGAGAAGTTGGTCACCTGCCGGGTGCCGGCAGGGGTGCCGTCGGTGCGCCAGAGGTTGGTGGACAGGAAGTACAGATCACCGTTCAGGGTCAGATAGCTGGGCGGCGTGAAGCTATCCACCGTCACCGGCAGCTGTTGGGGAACCGTGGAGCGCGCGCCGTGCACCCCGAGCGACCAGAACGTCTGGTTGGCGACGAAGACGATGCCGCCGCCATAGGAGACGATGTCGGACGGCGACGACGAGGCGTTTTCGGAGCTCTGCACCGTCAGCTGCTCGAGGCCGCCGGACGGCGTGTCATAGACCCAGAGCTGGTCCGCCGGGCCGCCGGCCCTGATGATCGGTACGGCTTCCACGAACAGGCGCCCGCCCGCCGTCGCACCCAGATCCGGGAACTGGACCGACGCCAATTGCAGCAGCAGGTGCGTGCCTGCCGGCGTGCCGTCGGTGATCCAAAGGGCGGAGGAGCCCACCACCGGCCAGGTGAAAAGGGCTTGGCCGGCAAACCGCGTCAGGCCGACCACGCCGGATCCCACGTTCCCGGTCAATAGGATCCTCGTCCCAGCGGCGGTGCCGTCGCTCGTCCACAGCGAGGAGGTGGACGGGGTTGACGAGCTGAACACCGCCCGGCTTCCCGCCGGGACCAGGACGCTGCTCGGCGGCACGGCCGGGCAACCGCCGGGGCAGCCGCTGAGCGGCGCCGCCTCGCCGGTCGTCCCGACCGTCCACAGGCCCTCGGGGTGTGTGCCGTCGCTGGCCAGGAAGAGCACGCGCGTTCCGACCTGCACCAGGACGCGGGCCTGGCCCTGGGCGCCGGGGCTGCCGAAGGCGGCCGGGACCACAAAGGAGGTCACCGGGCCGGTGCCGGCGGCGGTGCCGTCGCTGCGGAACAGCTGGTCGCCATGGGTGCCGTCGTTGGCGATGAAGAAGTAGCGGCCGCCGGCAACCAGGTAGCTGTCGGCGAAGTCGAAGCTGACATCGGAACCGAAGCTGGTTATGGGGAGGGTGCCGGCGGCGGTGCCGTCGCTGGTCCACAGCTGTTCGCCGTGGGCCGCGTCGGTGGCGACGAAGAAGGCGCGCGCCGGTGCAGCGAGAAGGGCGAAGGGTTGCCCGACCTGACCCTGCGCGGCGCCGGGGAATCCGTGCACGGCGACTGTACCCGCCGCGGTTCCGTCCGAGGTCCACACCACGCCGTCGACGACGAAGAACGCCCGGCCGCCGGCGGCCGCCAGGGAGGGCTGTCGGAAGCTGTCCCCAATGGGCAGCGCGGTCAGCGCCATGGTGCCGGCCGGAGTGCCGTCGGTGCGGATCAGCGAGCAGGTCTGGCCGACGTCCGGTGGCACGCAGCCGAACAGGAGCGCCGCCCCTCCGATCGAAACCGGCGCCGGCAGCTGGAGGTCATCTTCGAGGAACGGTGCAACGTAGCCCAGCGGGACCGTGCCGGTCACGGTGCCGTCGCTGGACCAGAGCTGGCCATCGACCTCGAGCAGCGCCGCCTTCCCGGCGGCACCCAGAAACTGATCGATCGGGCAGGTGTCGCAGAACTGATAGATCGGAACCGTCCCCTCGATGGTGCCGTCGCTGGTCCACAGCGTGTTGTAGACGGCAAACAACATGTTGCTGCCCAGCGCCTGCAGCGCGGAAACCGATTCGGATGGGGAAAAGAGTTCGACCTGATCCAGATCCGCCACCATGGATGCGGTCGCCGCCGCGGCCGGCCTGCCCCCGTACGCGATCCCGACCACTGCCCACGGCCAGACGACCCATGCCGCGACCCTCCGGAGCCTGGAAGCCACTCGCGCCCTCCTGTAGCTGCTGTACCTGAAGGATGCATTTTAGCATGTGTTGGGTGCAACCCAGAAGCTCCGACGGTGCGGCCCCCCGCCGCCCGCAGGCGCTCGCAACGCGGCCTGCGATGAGGCGGGGCGCCCCGCAGGGTGGCGATTGCAGCCCAAGGCAAGAGGGGTGACGAGTGGCGACCTGGCCGGTGCGTCGCCTCGGCATGGGGGTTGACGCCGGGTGTGCGGTTGCGCAACGCTTGCCGCCCCGAACAGAACACCCGGAGGTCCCATGGCTGATTTCAAGGTGACGGTGCTTAGGAATGGCCCGCTGCGCGTCGAGGGCGAGAACCTGCAGATCCACGATCCAGAGGGCAACGCCTACGGGCTCGGCGGCCGCAGCGTCGTGTCACTCTGCCGCTGCGGCGCGTCGAACAACAAGCCGTTTTGCGATGGCAGCCACAACCATCACGGCTTTCAGGACGATCCGCACGCACGCGACCTGCCGCCGCGCAAGCCGAGCGCCTGAGCCGCCGCCAGGGACCGCGGCCGCCGACCAGCACCTGCAAACCCGGCGCTGGGTTCCTGGCTGAGCAGGCGGCTGACGGCGGTGCTGCCCACCCGCTCTCCAGGACGGGGAGAGTAGGGTGGGCAGGAGGGGGCATGTCAGGCGGCAGCGCGGGATCAGCAGGAACGCCAATGATCCGGGTTGCCTTTGTCCGTATGACGGACTCGAGCGCAGAGCGGATGATGGCCCTGCGCCTTGGCATAGCGCACCGCTTCTTCCTGCGTGCTGAAGGGGCCACCTAGAGTCTTGCCGCCTGCCAATTCGAGTACGTAGTCCTCGATCTTGGTTCCTTCTGGACGTCCCTTGGGTCGCGGTTCGACGTAGACATTTGGCATGGCCGGGTCCTCGAAGTTGTCGGTTGGTAAAAGCGTAGTTCGTTGCGTGTTGCGTTTTCCGCCCAGGCATTGGGAATCAGCGACGGCGACCGGCACGTCCGCTGGAAGGGGGTGGAATGGGGCCGGCCTTCGCGGCTCCAGGTCCACTGAAACCTCCGGAATTGCCAGCCTTTTGCCCCTCGAAGCCGTGATTTCCTGTATTCCCACCATAGCGTGGATCCCCGTTGCCACCGACGCGCTCCGAAGGGATCGGTGTCTGCGTGGTCAAGTTCTCCGATGTGCTCGCCGCCTCCGGAGTTGACGAATAGCCGCTGCCCGGCGGATCACAAGCTGTCAACACGGCGACGAGAACGAAAAGGACCAGGGATGCGAGAAGAGGCAGCTTTCTCATGGATTTACCATCCTTTCATAATAATTGAGCTACTGTTCATGGCGAGGGCCAAAAGCACGTTCGAAAAGGCTGTGCGTTGTGACAGCAAGCACGGGCAGCACCGGATCGAAGAAGATCGCCAGGTGCCGTAGGAGTAAGTAACTCAGCACGACGGCTGAGCCAAGGAAACCCACGAAATACGCCACCTTCTTAACCTGCCCTGCGCGGGACGCGAAGAGCACCGCTACCGCCAGCGATAACAGCACTTCGGCGCCTTCGCTGAAATACGCCGGGCTCACCGGGTAGAGCTTGTCGCGCACCAACGCCTCGACATAGTTGGCGTGCGCCACAACTCCCGGCACCTCACCCACGGGAGTGAGCCAGGTATCGAGGAACGGTCCTCGCCGGAAGGCTTCGGCGTGAGCAAAACTACCGACAATCACTACCTGATGCTTGACGATCTCGCGCCAAGCGCCGGCCGGTTGCGCCAGCACCAATCCGGCCGCTACCGTGTCGAAGGCGTTTTTCGGAATGAAGCTGCCAAACAGCTCGGCCTCCGAGATCCGCGTCGCGGTTCCGCGGCGGTCGAGCAGCGCCGCAATCTCCTGAGCGAACGACCGCACGCGGGCCCCGCTCCCCTGCGCACGGATGGTGAGTGGGATCTGCCGGATATCGAAGCGCAGGTTGAGATAGCCCCAGTAGACATGGGGATTGGTAAACCGGTGGTTGCTGAAGATACTCGAATCCAGCGCAAAGGTTCCGTGGCGGGAGTCGTAGGAGTGCTGATCGAAGGTCAGCGGCAGCACGACCCAGGCGTTCCGTGTTGCTTCGACGGCTTCGATCAGCTTTGCGGTCTCCCCGGCGTAGGCGGGGGTCTCGACCAGCCTGCCGTCGAGCACCGGAGAGCGAAAGTTGTAGTCGAGCGCCAGCACTGCCGGGTTGGCGGCGTCGAGGACCGACACCAGGCGCGCGATGTAGTCGCGCTTGATCGGGATGCGTTGATCCAGCTCGCCGGTCCAGAACTCATCGTCGCCGATCGCGACGAATACGACCCGCTGGGCGTACTTCATCTCGTGCCGGTCGGTATGCTCCAGCAACTGGTAGGCGCTGTAGCGCAGGCCGAGGAACAGATACCGGTGCTCGATCTCGTAGCTCAGCAACATGCCGCCTGCGATCGCCGCCACCGCGAAGGCCCAATAGCGCCACCCCCGCGCACGGATATCGGACGCGATCTTGTCGAGCCGGCCTTTCGTCACGATCCCCCCGCGGCGCCCCCCAGCATGCGCCCATCTTCTACGCGATGAAAGGAGTACGAAAGGACCAGGCTGGGCAGGTGATCAGCAGGCCTCGAGGGTGATTTGGAGGACCCTATCGCCTGTATGTCTGCTCATGGCGCAGCCGGCCTCGGCCCACCCGCGCTTCAGGAGCGGGGAGAGGGTGTGTCCTGCCGGGCCGGGCGCGGCAGACACCGGCAGATCCGTATACCATTGACGATTCGTTGAGGATCGGCATTGCGCGAAGCCACGGAGGCAGCGGTTGAGTCACGATGATTCAGAGACCGCGTCGCTCTGTTCCGATGGCCCTTCGCCGGCCGCCGGTGCGGCTGCGCCGATCTTCCTGCCGGGCGAGATGGCCGCCAACCGCTTCCGCGTGGTGGGTCTGCTCGGCCAGGGAGGCATGGCGCAGGTGTTCCAGGCCGAAGACCTCGAGCTGGGCCAGGGCGTGGCCATCAAGGTCATCCGGCCCGAGCTGGCCGCCAGCCGCCGGGCCGGCGAGCTGCTGCGGCGCGAGGTGCTCCTGGCGCGCCGGATCACCCATCCCAACGTCTGCCGGATCTTCAACGTCTTCCATCACCAACCGGCTCCGGCGGCGGACCCTGGGCTGACGGGCGAGGACGGCCGGGAGGCCGCGCCGCCGAGCGTGCTGCTGCTGGTCATGGAGCTGCTGCGCGGCGAGACCCTGGCGCAACGGCTCGCTGCCGGCGGTCCGTTGACCGCGGCCGAAGCGCTGCCGATCGTGCGCCAGCTGGCGGAGGCGCTGGACGCGGCGCATCGCGCCCAGGTGGTGCACGGCGACTTCAAGAGCAGCAACGTGATCGTCGAGCGGACCTGGCGCGGGCCCAGGGCGGTGGTGACCGACTTCGGGCTGTCGCAGCACGCGTCGACGGCCGCGGACTGTGCCGGCGGCACCACCGCCTACATGGCCCCCGAGCAGCGGATGCGGCGCCAGGTCACGCCGGCAAGCGACATCTATGCTCTGGGGATCGTGATTTTCGAAATGGTCTGTGGCAGCCGTCCGCTCGCCGCCGAGATGGGCGCCGCCGTCGCCATGCCGCTCGACCCGAGGCTCGCCGCTGCCGCGCCGCCACGCTGGCCGCGGCTGCCGGCGGGTTGGGAGGCGATCCTGGTGCGCTGCCTGGCGCCCGCGGCCGGCGACCGCCCGGCCAGCGCTGGCGAGGTTGCGGCGGCACTCGCCCAAAGCGTCGCCAGGCAGCCGGCGCCGGGTGCCGGGCCGGCGCAGCGCGGGCGCGCGATCGGTTGGGCGCGCACCCTGGTGCGCTACGCCCTGGCCTTGGGCTGTCTCTGCCTGGTGGCGCCCGGCCGCGCCGGCATGGAGAGGGCGGCCGGCGCACCGGCGGCAGCGGAGAGCGCGGTGCGGGCGGCGGCCGGGGCATCCGACCCGGGCGCCGCCGCCGGCGCGGAGGGCGCCGCGGCAGACCTGGGTGCCACGGCGCGGCAGGTGGTGGCCGTCGCCGATCTGGTGGATGGCTCGGCACCGCCCGCCGAGCCATGGTTGAGGGCGGCCCTGGGCCATGCGATCGCCACCGAGATCGCCGCTGGCGGCAGCGGCAGGGTCGAGGTCCTGCGGGCGGCGGCGCCCGGTCCGGGCGCGGATCGCCGGCCGCCCGCCGGCACGGAGCTGCTGGTGAGCGGTTCCTTTGCGGTGGCCGGCGAGGTGGCCGGGCAGCGCCTGCGGATCGACCTCACGCTCGTCCGGGCACCGACAGGGGCGCGTCTCGCCACCCTTCACGAAGCGGGAAGCCGGGCCGATGCCGCCGGCCTGATTTCGCGGCTCGGCTTCCGCCTGCGCCGGGCGATCGGCATCGCCGACCCCCAGCGGGAGGAGCGCGCGGCGATGCTGGCGTCGCGGCCCGCGACCCTCGAGGCCGAGGGCCTGCTGGCCGACGGTCTGGCCCAGCTCGAGCGCGGCCAGGCGGTCGAGGCGCGCGCCGTGCTCGGCCGCGCGCTCGCGGCCGACCGGTCCTTTCCGCTCACCCATGCGGCGCTGGCGCGGGCGAGCGTCGAGCTGGGCGACGGCCGGCGGGCGCGGCAAGAGGCTGCGTACGCGGCGCAACAGCCACGACGTCTGCCGGAGCAGCCGCGGCTCGAGATCGCCGCCGTCGCCAAGCGGGCCGACGACGACCTGGCCGGCGCCGAGGGTATGTTGCGGGCGCTGTGGCGGTTCGCGCCCCACCACCTCGACTACGGCGTGCAGCTCGCCGAGGCGCAGCTGGCGGGCGGTGAGGCGGCGGCGGCGCTCGCGACGGTCGAGCGCCTTGCCGGCAGCGGCCTGGGGGACGAGATGGCGGCGCGGGCCGATCTGGTGGCGGCGCACGCTCGCTCGATCCAGGCGGATTTCCGGGCATCGCTGGCGGCGGCGCTGGCGGCTGCCAGCCGGGCCAGGCGGACCGGAGCCGCCTCGCTGCTGGCTGCCGCCCGGCTCGCCGAGGCCGACGCGCGCGCCGAGGGTGGCGACGCCGTGCAGGTCGGTGCCGCGCTGGCGGAAGCGCGCGACATCTACCGGCGGCTCGGCTTCCGCGCCGGCGAGGCAGACGTCCTCTACCGGCGGGCGGCGCTGGTGCTGCGCGCCGGTCAGCCGCGCCAGGCCGTGGCGCTCGACGAGGAGGCACTGGCGATCTTCGACGCCGCCGGGTGCGCCCGTGGATCGGCGGTGGCCGACCTGGCGATCGGCCGCTACTGGCACACCCAGCACGCGTTGCCGCGTGCCGGGGCGCTGCTCGAGCGGGCGCTGGCGGCGTTCCGCAGCCTCGGCGACCGTGCCGACGAAGCCCAGGCGCTCAACGCCCTGTCGTTCGTGGCCTTCGACAGCGGCGATTTCCTCAAGGCCCAGAAGCTGCTCGAGGACGAGGTGGGCGTCGATTCGGGAATCGGCGACCGCAAGGGCCTCAGCCGGGCGCTGATCAATCTCGGCGACTTCGAGTGCCTGCACGGCGACGTCCATGCCAGCCGCCAGCACCTCGAAGAGGCGTTGCGGCTGGCGCAGGCGCTCGGCGACAAGACCCTCGAAGCCTTCGCGCATGTGAATCTCGCCGTGGTGCTGTTTGCCGAGCGCGACCTGCACGGTGCCGGCGTCGAGGCATGGCGGTCCGCCAGCGTCGCGCGCCAGGCCAACTTCCCCTACCTGCAACGCCGGGCGCTGCAGGTGCTCTCGGCGGTGCTCCTCCTGGAGCGCAGGTTCCAGCCGGCGGAAAACGTTCTCGGCCAGGCCCTGGCCCTGGGGGGCGAGCACGGCGATCCGACCTACGAGTCGGTGCTGCTCCTCTTGGCGCGCATCGAGCTTTGGCAAGGGAAGATCGCCGAGGGCGAGCGCGCGGTCCGCCAGGCGCAGGCGATGATGCCGGCGATGGAGCCGCCCGTCGAGCCGCTCGCGGTGCTGGCCTGGGCGCTGGCCGCGCGCGGCGACCTGGTGGCGGCGCGGGCGGCGGCCGAGCGCGCGGCGCGGCTGGTGTCCAAGGCGACCGACCACGATGACCGCCTGCTGGTGGCCATCGGCAGCGCGCGGGTGGCGCTGGCGGGCAACGACGCTGCGGCAGCGGCACAGGGGCTCGAAGCGGCGCTGCGGCAGACCGCGCTTTCGCCCCGGCCCGATCTGCGCTACGAAGCGCGCCTGCTGCGCGACGCCGCGCTGCTCGCCGGCGGCGGCCGTGCGGGGAGCGGCGTTGCCAGCGTCGTGGCAGCCGACGACCTGCGGGCGCTGGCACAGGAGGCCCGCCGGCTGCGCTTCGAGCTGATCGCGCGCGAGGCCGAGCGGCAGCTCGCGGCGGCCGCACCTGCAAGCGGCAGGTCGGCCGGAAACCATGGGTGAAGATGAGATGGACGACCGGCCGGCGGCGCCCGCACGGCGCGGTCCGCGATACTGCCTGCGCGGGCTGGTGCGGGGAAGGGAGCGCCGCTTCTTCCTGCTGCCGGGGATCAACCAGGTCGGCAGCCTGGCGAGCGGCGAAATCGTGCTGGCGGAGAAAGGCATCTCCCGCCGCCATGCCGCGATCGCCGTCGAGGGCGACAGCGTCACCCTGCGCGACCTGGGGAGCAAGAACGGGACGCTGCACAACGGGTTCGCCGCGGTCGAGGCGCACCTGGTCGCCGGCGACCAGGTGCAGCTCGGCGGGCGCGGCGGTGTGCAGCTCGAGCTCGAACGGCTGAGCGGCGCCGACGGCGAGCTGGCCATTCACTTCGGCAGGTCGGCGGCGATCCAGGGCGGGGAGGCGGCGGAGACCTCGCTGCTCGCCGGGAGGGCCGGCGAGCTGCTGGCCGCGGTCGACAGGCTGATCGACCAGCTGCAAGCGGCGGGGGAGGACGAATCGACCGCGACCGCCGCCGCCTTGCGCACGCTGGTCGCGGCGTGCGGCGCGACCGGGGCGATCGCCGGCAGCTGGGACGGAGTGGGCGAGCCCGTGGCGCTGGCGGCCTGCGGCGACGCCGCCGCGGCGAGCGCGGCGCCGGAACAGATGATGGCGGCCCTGGCGGCGATCCGCGAGTGCGCCGCCCACGATGTCCCTGGCGGGTCTGCCGGCGGTGCGATCTGGCGGGGTCTTGGCCCGCCGGCTGGTGGGGGTTCGGCGTGCGGCCGGCTGTCGTCGTCCGGCGGCGGCCTGCTCTACCTGGCGATCTTCGGCGCGATCGAACATGACAGCGGCGTGGCGCAAGGGCTGGCGCGGATCTTCCTGCAGCTGCTCGACCGTCGCCAGGTCGCGACCGGTGCGGTGGTGCAGGGGCCGGCCGCGTCGCCGGCTCGGCCGGGGCAGGCGGCAGGAGGACCAGAGCTGGTGCTGCCCGAGGGCTACGTGCGCAGCCAGTCGCCGGCCATGGAGCAGGTCTACACGGCGGTGGCCGAGCTTGCCGGGTCGGACCTGGGCCTGCTGATCGAAGGCGAGACCGGGGTCGGCAAGGAGTGCCTGGTCCGCATGCTGCACGCCTCGTCGCCGCGCGCCGGCGAGCCGTTCGTCGCCATCAACTGCGCGGCGATCCCGGCCGAGCTGCTGGAAGCGGAGCTGTTCGGCATCCGCAAGGGGGTGGCAACCGGCGTCGAAGAGCGGCGGGGCCGCTTCCAGCAGGCGGCTGGCGGCACGCTGTTCCTCGACGAGGTGGCCGACCTGCCGCCGGGCCTGCAGGGCAAGCTGTTGCGGGTGCTGCAGGAACGGATGGTCGAGCCGGTGGGCGGCACGCCGCGGCCGTTGCACGCGCGGATCGTCGCCGCGACCAACCGCCGCCTCGACGAGGAGGTGGCGCAGGGGCGTTTCCGCGCCGACCTGTACTACCGCATCGCCGGTTACGTGCTGCAGGTGCCGCCCTTGCGCGGCCGGCGCCAGGACATCCCGCTGCTGCTCGAAAGCCTGGCCTGGCGCGAGGCGAAGGCGGCCGGCAAGCGGCTCCATGGCGTCACGCTGAGCGCGCTCGGGGCGCTGGTCGCCTACTCCTGGCCGGGCAACGTCCGCGAGCTGGAGAACGAGGTGCGGAGCATGGTGCGCCGCTGCCCGGCGGGCGGCGCCATCGACTCGTCCATGCTCTCCGCCGCGGTGCTGCGCGGCGGTTCGCCGCGCGCCGCCGCCGCGCCGGGAGACCCGCAAGGAGAGCTGGACAGCGATCTGGATCTGGGGCTCCAGGGGGCGGTCGAGCGCCTGGAGCGGCGCTTGATCCTGCGCGCCATCGAGCGCACGGCGGGCAACCGTTCGCAGGCCGCGAGGCTTCTCGGCATCTCGCGCAACGGCCTGGCGGAGAAGATGGGGCGCCTGCGCATCACCTTGCGGTTGCAGGCCGGCGGTCAGGACGGCTGAGCCGCTGGTCGCTGCCAGCTGCCGGGGGGCGGTTCGATCAGGTCGATGCCGGGCGGGCCGCTGTCGATGCCGGACGTCAGGTTGACTGCCAGGCATGCCAGCGCGGCCTCGCCGCCGTACAGGCCGGCCAGCGGCCAATCCGCCCGATCGCAGAGCAGGGTCGATAGCGCCAAGTCCTGAGCCGCCTTGCGCCATGGCCCGCCGGCGTCCTGGCGGGCGAGCGGCAGCAGGGCGAAGGCGCAGCCGGCGGCGCCGCAGCACAGGTCTGCGTAGGCGGGAGGGTGGCGGATCACCAGCGCGCCGGCGGAGCGGGCCGCGGCAAGCAGCGACGAGTCCCCCAGGAGCTCGGCGGCGCGAGCGGCGAGGAAGGCAAAGCCGCTGAGCCCGCCACACAGCCGGGAGCACGAGGGCGCGTCGCCGGTCGAGCGCTGGTGGGCATCGAGCGCGGCGGCCACCAGGGAGGTCAGGGAAGGCGCGAACCACCTCGGGATGTCGCATCGGGCGGCGGCCGACCACAGGAGGATGGCGAGGAAGGCTCCGGCCGGACCGTGCGCCAGCCCTGGGCCACGCCCTTCCCAGGTCGTGGTTTCGCCGCCGCCCGCCGCGGGTCGTACGGCGCGTCGCATCAGGGCGGCGCAGAGCTCGGCGCCCAGGTCGAGCAACGCGGCGTCGCGCAGGTGGTCGAAGAGGATCGCGGTGGCTGCCAGGCACCCCGCGGTCCCCATGTACAGGTCTGCGGTGCCCTCGGCCGTGGTGCGGCACAGCTCGGCGAAGCGCGTCAAGGCACGCCGTCTGGTGCGGCGGTCGTCGCGGGAGTGAGCGACCAGGGCGCGAACCAGGTAGAGACCGGTATGGCCGAAGAGGTAGGCGCCGCTGGATATGGCATCCGCCGACAGGGCGCGTTTGTCGACGAAAGCGAAGCGGTGGCGCTGGCCGGCAAGGGTGGCGCGGATCCAACGCTCGGCCTCGCCAAGCAGCCAGTCGTCCTGCCGCAGGTAGCCGGCGTACCAGTGGGCATAGGCGATGCCCGCGGTGCCATAGGCAAGGTTGGCGTAGAAACCTTGCTGACGGCGGACGATATCGGACCACGACAGGTCCGCCATCGAATCCAGGTAGTCGTCGAGATAGGCGTGAAAGATCTCGGCTGTTGACGTTGCGGCTGGACCGCCGCCGGAAGCGGTCGGCGCGTACGGAGCATCCGACGGCGGTCTCACGGCACCGGCTCAGTATTGCGTCAGCGAGCAGAAAATCGTGTTGCACTGATTGAGGGTCGGGGTTTTGTTGCTCGAGCAGCCGGTGATCGACGGACACTGGGCGCCCGCCGCCACCTGCTGTAGCTCGCTCGACACCAAACCGCGGACGGTCTCCTTGGAGAGCTGCAGGGTCTTGCCGGAGCGGGAGGAAAGTCGCTTCATGGTGATTCTCCTTGTCGTCAGGCCGGCCCTCCATGGACCGGCCGCTGTCCCCGAAACGAACGACCTTCGGGAAGCGCACGACAGTCCTCCTCAGAGCACATGGAATGCCGCCCGGCGAGCCGCCGTGCTCGGCACCGCAAACCACAGAAAAAGAATGCTTTATGGCTCAGTCACAGGTTTGCGGGAGAGCCGGCGCCTGCGCAGTCCCTGGGCACCTGCCCACCGGGATGGCAGGCCGACCGCATTGCAGCACGCCGCGACAAATGATCGAATTGACCGGATGACGGGACCATGGATAGCCCTCGTGCGCGTGACGGGCCGGCTCGCCCGCGGGGGCGGCTGGGGCCAGCGCCTCGCGCGGGCAGCGCGCTCCCTGCTGGTGACCGTGGCGGCGATTGCGGTGACGGGGGCCATGGCGGTCGCGTCGGCCGGGACTTCGGAGGCCGCGAACCCGTACCAGGAGCACTTTGTGCCGCATGCGCCGGGCAGGGGAGTGCTGTTGCCGCCGCCGCCGTCTCCGACACTGTTCCGCGGCGCCGACTTTCAGGCGGACGAGCTGGCCTTGCTCGAGAACGGCTACATGCTCCTGGGCGCTTCCAGCTTCGCGGACGGCGGCGGCGATGCGCGCCAGGCGGTCGAGCAGGGCAAGCGGGTGGGCGCGGCCGCGGTCGTCGTCTATGGCCGCGACTTCAAGGTCTTTCCGGGGCGGCCGCTGCCGTGGTGGCCCAACCTCCCGGAACCACCGCCGGCGGTGGGGGCCAGCGGTGCCGGCATCGGCGAATCGATGATCGCGGCACCTCCTGCCGCCGCCTTCGCCGCCGGGTATGCCGCCACGTACTGGCGCAAGGTCGCCCCGACGATCTTCGGCGCGGTGCTGCGGGCGCTCGACCGCGACGAGATGGCGCGGTTGTCGCGCCGCACGGGCGCGGTGGTCGAAGCAGTCCGCGTGTGCACCTCCGCCCAGGCGGCCAACATCCTGCGCGGTGACGTCCTGGTGGCGATCGACGGCAAGCCGATCCAGGACGTCGCGGCGATCGACCCGTACCTCGATTCGATCGCCGGCCGGAAGATCCACGTCGATCTGCTGCGCAACGGCCGGCCCCGCTCGATCGAGGTCCAGTTGAGCCAGCAGCCTTGAACGCCCGCCGCTATTTGAAGTAGCCGGAGACGTCGATCAACAGTTGGGTGCTGGCTGTGCCGGTGGCGCTGTAGGAGGCCCACACGGCACCGAGCGGATCGCCCGTGAGGTCGATGACGCCGTTGCCGGCCCGCAAGTCGCCGGCCTTGAAGTTGACGTTCGAAGAGACGTCGGCGATGCCGCTCGGCGCGACGCTGATGAAGCCGTCGGCGCCCGGCGTCACCACGGTGACGTTGGCCGCCACCGCCTTGGCGTCGGCGGGCACGCCGCATTGGCCGGCGAGCTGGAAGGCGCGGCGGCCACCGGCGGCGATCGCCGGTCCGCCGAACGGCCCGGCGGCCTGGCGGGTGTCGACCACTCGGCAGGGCGGCAGGGTGAAAAAGTGGAGCGGCGCGGCAGCCGGGCCGTAGGCCCACAGGTTGGCGTTTTCGTCGCCGACGAAGAGGCGCCCATCGACCAGGATCGGGCTCTCCCAGTGCAGGCCCGAGGGGCTGGAATCGCTGAACAGCTGAGTGCCGGTGGTCGGGTCGAGCGCCTTGATGCCGCCGCTGCTGTTGTAGAACAGCATGCCGTTGGCCACCAGCGCCGAGCTGCCGCCTGGCCCCTGGTTCCATTGCGACACCAGGCTTGGGTTGCCCGAGCCGTCGACCGCCACCTTGAGGCCGGAGATGCCGCTGCCGTTGGCCACGAACACCCATACGGAGCCGTCGACCGGGCTCACCCAGACGGCCGGCTGCGGCAGCGTTCCGCCGCCCTGCGGCACCGACATCTTCTGCAGTTCGCCGGCGACGTGCGCCGGTGCGCCGGCGCCGCTCATGTTGCTCAGGTTGATCAGCCGCAGCTGGCCATCCTTGCCGCTCTGCACGGCGAGGGGGTTGAACTTGCTGCCGGCGATCGGCGGCAGCAGCGCGGGCGAGGTGCTGCCGAGATCCGCATCGTCGTCCTGCAGCGTCTGGAATTCCGTCGGCGTATAGCTGTCGAGCGGCATGCCGCCGCCGCTGCCGGTGCCGTCGGGGTTGAGCGCGAGCACCGAATCGCCCCACAGGTGACCGCCGGAGTTGGCGTCGTAGGTGCCGTTGCTGGTGGTGAACAGGATGCGGTCCAGCTCGGTGCTGTAGAGCACCGCCGGGCGTCCCCACACCGCCGACTGCACGCCGCCCGAACAATCCGGCGAGCCGGGGCTCTCCACGAAGTGGACCGTCTGGTCGCTGCACATGACGTTGAACACGTTCTGCGTGCCGGTCGAAAGGTTGATCGCGGTGATGTGCCCCTGGTAGTCGCCGGCGTCCCCGGGATAGCCGCCGTGGGCGACGTAGAGGTACGGAGTGCCGCTGTTGGTCACCGCCACCGAGAGCGGCGGCGAGCACTTTTCCACGCTGGGCTTCAGCGTCACCAGCTGCGGCCAGCCGCCGGTGGTGATCTCCGTGCCGTTGCCCACCTGGTACTTGTGGACCTTGCCTTCCAAGCCGTAGGAGTACACGTACAGGCGGTTGGGATCGATCGCCGGCGACGAGGTGGTGTAGTTGGGTCCGGTCGCCGGCTGATGCGACCAGACTGTCACGCCGGTCGCCGCGTCCAGCGCCAGGATGTGGCCGGCTTTCGTGGTGAAGAACAGCAGGTCCTTGGTGCCGCTTGCGGTCGCCACGCCGGTCAGGAAGACGGGAGGGCCGTCGGCGACCGCGGGCAACGTCACGTGGTAGAGCACGTGCAGGGTCGAGACGTTCCCCAGGTTGATGATGGTTTCCTGCTGGTTGTTGCCGTTGTGGCGAGAGTCGATGTTGAATTGCGGCCAGTCCGCGGCGCCGGCCGGTGGGGACAGGGCCAGGGCGGTCAGCACCGCCGCGATGGGAACCAGGTGCCATCGCCGGTACGGCCTTGGGTCGGTCGCTGGCGGAAGGGGTCTCATAGTCAGAGAATGATATTCTGAAATCAGGATCTGGGACAGGGGTATCACCCTATGAAAACCGGTGGTCGTCTCGGGGGGCGGCAGCCGCGCGGCAGCGCGATGCTCGCAGGGCTTCTCTGGCTTTCCGTGCCGTTGAGCGCCGCGGCGGCCGCTGCGGCCACTTCCGCCCCGCCGCCCCCGCCAAACCCCGCGAGCGCCACGGACACCATCACCGTCACCGCGACGCGCACCGAGCGGCGCCTTGGCGACACCGCGGCCAGCGTCGTCGTCCTCGACCAGCGCGCGATCGCGGCGAGCGCTTCGCCGGCCATCGACGACATCCTGCGCCAGGTCCCCGGATTCAGCCTCTTCCGCCGCACCAGCAGCCCCTACGCAAACCCCACCACACAGGGAGTGTCGCTGCGCGGCCTGGCATCGAGCGGCGCTTCGCGGTCGGTGGTGATCGAGGATGGCGTGCGGCTCAACGATCCATTCGGCAGCTGGGTGTATTGGGGGCGCGTGCCGCTGGCGGCGGTCGAGCGGATGGAGGTGCTGCGCGGCGCGGCATCCGACCTCTACGGCAGCGGCGCGATGTCCGGCGTCATCCAGCTGGTGACGCGCGGCGCCGCCACCTCGCAGGCGCTGGCGGATGCGTCCTATGGCAGCGAGCGGACGGGCGACGCCTCGGCCTTCGCCGCCGCGCGGCACGGCGACTGGCGGGCGACGGCGGCGGTCGAGTCGTTCGGCACCGGCGGCTACGTGGCGATCGCCCCCGACCTGCGGGGTCCGATCGACACCCCGGTGACCTCGACCTACGAGAGCGGCCAGGGCACCGTCGAGCGCGTCGCCGAGGATTCCGGGCGGCTCTTCGTGCGCGGCGGCTACTACGGTGAATCGCGCGACAACGGCACGCCGCAGCAGGTCAACGATACCGAGATCCGGCAGTGGGTCGCGGGCGGCGATTGGCAGCCCTGGAACGGCACGCTCGCCATGCGCCTCGACGGCGCCAGCCAGGGTTTCTTCCAAACCTTCACGGCGGTCGCGCCGAACCGCGAGAGCGAGACCCTGACGCGCGCCGAATCGGTGCCCTCGCGCTCGCTCGGGTTCTCGGCGCAGGGCACGGCGGCGATCTCTCAAAACCAGGGGGTGGTCGCCGGCGCCGATCTCTCACAGGTGAATGCCACGACCGACGAGACAGCGTTTCTCGCCGCCGGCGGAGCGTCCCAGAGCGCGGTCGAGGCGCGCCAGCGCACCGGCGGCCTGTTTCTCGAAGACCTGGTGAGCGTGTCGTCACGGCTCGAGCTCAACGTCGGCCTGCGCGGCGACCTCTGGCGCAACAGCGCCGAGCAGAGCGGCGCCGCCGCGGCCGCACCGCCGGACCGCGAGCAGACGGCGTGGAGCCCGCGGCTGGGAGCGGTCGTGCGCGCCAGCGACGGCCTGCGGCTCACCGCCTCGGCGTACCGCGCCTTCCGCGCGCCGACCCTCAACGAGCTCTACCGCGGTTTCCGGGTTGGCAACGTGGTGACCGAGGCCAATCCAGACCTCAACTCCGAGCGGCTGACCGGCGCCGAGGCGGGAGCCCTGTGGAGCAGCTCGGCCGGCCGGGTGACGGCGCGCGCGGTCGCCTTCTGGATGGAGATCGACCGGCCGATCGCCAACGTCACGCTGGCAGAGACCCCCAGCCTGATCACCCGCGAGCGCGAGAACCTGGGCCGCACCCGCTCGCGCGGCATCGAGGCCGAGATCACCGCCCGCCTCGCCCCCGGCCTGACGCTCGCGGCGAGCGGCGCGCTGGACGACGCGACCGTGACGAGCTTCGCCGCCGAGCCGGCGCTGGTCGGCAAGCAGGTCCCCGAGGTGCCGCGCCAGAGCCTGAGCCTCGGATTGATCTACGAGCGCGACCGGGTGGCCACTTTCGCCGTCCAGGAGCGCTACGTCGGCCAGCAGTTCGACGACGACCTGAACCAGCTGCCGCTGCGCAGCTGGGCCGGCCTCGACGCCACCGCCACGCGGCCGCTGCCCCGCGGTTTCGCCGTTTTCGTGGCGGGTGAGAACCTGCTCGCCAACCGTGCCGAGGTGGCGCGCACGCCGCTGCTGACGCTGGGCGCGCCGCGCCTGTTGCGGGCCGGCGTGCGCTGGGCGCCTGCGAAGCTCTAGACGTCAAGCGCCCCGTGGAGCTCTCGATGCCAGGTCTCGCTGCGCAGCTCATCCTCGCCGGCTTCCTGATCCTCGCCGCCGCTCCCGCCGGGCCGTCCGTGGACCCGGCGGCGCCGGACCCGCCGGACCCGCCGGACCCGCCCGCGGCCGCGGCGCCTGCCACCAAGGAGGCTCCGCAGCCCAGTACCCCGGAGGCTTCGCCGCAGTCGCCGGCTCGCCAGGACGTGCCGCCCGCCTCCCCGCCGCGCTTCAGCGGCGAGATCAAGGTCATCGCCCAATCGCCGCTCGGGGGCGCCAGCCAGGCGGGAGCGCGCGCGGCCGCCACCGTCGAGTCGGCCACCGCCGCCGACATCGCGGTGGCGCAGCCGCTCGAGATCTCCGACTTCATGTCCTCGCGCCTGGCGAGCGTGATGGCCACGGACACGCAGGGGAACCCGTTCGAGCGCGACCTGCAGATCCGCGGCTTCACCGCCTCCCCGGTGCTCGGCACGCCAGAGGGCATCGCGCTGTACCAGGACGGTGTGCGCCTCAACGAGCCGTTCGGCGACACCGTGGACTGGGACCTGATCCCGCTCGCCGCGATTTCACGGCTCGACCTCGCCCAGGGCGCCAGCCCGATGTTCGGCCTCAACGCCGAGGGCGGTGTCATCACCCTGGTCACCAAATCGGGCCTCACCGATCCCGGCATCCAGGCCAACCTGCACGGCGGCAGCTTCGGCAGCCGCGGCCTGGACGGCGCGGCAGGTCGCCACTGGGGCGGGGCGAGCGCATTGGTCGCCACCGACCTGTACGATGAAGACGGCTGGCGCGAGCACTCGCCGACCAAGGTTGGACAGTTATTCAGCAACGTCGGATGGGCCGGCGACCGCGGCAGCATCGACCTGAGCCTGACCGGCTCCGAAGGCCGCCTGGCGGGCAACGGCGCGACGCCGGTGCAGCTGCTGGCGGAGGACCCCCGCGCCGTCTTCACCTTCCCCGATTCCACCTCCCGGAGCTCGCTGCTCACCGCGGTGCGCTTTGGCTGGAGCCCCGGCTCGACGACGCTGCTTGACGGCAACGTCTACGGTCGCGGCATCCTCACCTCGACGGTGAACGGCGACGCCACCTCCTACGATCCGTGCACCCTGGCGGGCGACTCCGGCCTGCTCTGCATCGGGTCGGGCGCCGGCGAGCAGCCGGTGAACGACCAGTTCGGCCACACCGTGCCGGTCGGAACGCCGCCGCTCAACGGCGCGCTCAACGACACCCGCACTCGCGAGACGGCCTTCGGCGGATCGTTCCAGGCCGCCTTCTCGCAGGAGGTCGCGGGCCGCCACAACGAGCTGCTCGCCGGCGCCACGACCGACCTCGCGGACGCTCGCTTCGGCGCGCAGTCGGAGCTGGGCATTCTCACCGACGACCGCGACACGCTGGGCAACGGTCTGGTCACCCTCGACTCCCTGGTGCGCGTCGACAGCCACCTCGACCACGTCGGCCTTTTCGTCGCCGACACCTTCCTGCCGCGCAGCGACCTCACCGTTCACCTCGCCGGCCGCTTCGACGTGGCGGACGTCCGCCTCGACGACCAGCTGGGCGGCGACCTCTCGGGGCGGCAGACCTACCGCCACTTCAACCCCTCCGCCGGCCTGACCTACGCCCTAGCGCCGAGCATCGCGGTCTACGGCCGCTTCTCGGAATCGTCGCGGCCGCCCAACCCGATCGAGCTGACCTGCTCCGACCCCACCTCGGGATGCCGCTTGCCGAGCGCCTTCGTCTCCGACCCACCGCTCGACCAGGTGGTCACCCGCAGCTTCGAGGTGGGCGCCCGCGGCCAGCTCGCCGCCGGCGGCGGCGGCAGCGGCGGCGGCCGGCCGGAAAGCCTGCTGGCGCGGGCCGGCCGCGTGCAGTGGAGCCTCGCCCTCTATCGCGCCGACAGCCTCGACGACATCCTGTTCATCAACAGCGGCACGCTCATCGGGCAGGGCTACTTCGCCAACGTCGGCCGCACCCGCCGCCAGGGGCTCGACCTCGACCTGCGCGGTGCCGCGGGCGAGCCCGTCTCCTGGTTCCTCGCCTTCAGCCTCACCGACGCCCGCTTCGAGACCCCCTTCCTGGCGGCCAGCCCCGACAACCCGTTCGCCGACAACGGCAGCATCGCGGTGGCGCGCGGCGCACACCTGCCGCTCATCCCGCTCTACGACGTCAAAGCCGGCTTCGACGTCGGCTCCCAGCGCTGGCGGGCCGGGCTCGAATTTCTCTACCTGTCGCCCGAGTACCTGCGCGGCGACGAGGCCAACCTCGCACCGCCCCTCCCCGGCCAGGAGCTCTTCACCGCCACCGGCCGCGTCGTGCTGAGCAAGCGCCTTTCGCTGGTCGCCCGCATCACCAACCTCCTCGACCGCAAGCTCTCGAGCTTCGGCACCTTCGGCGAAGCCAGCGACGTCCTCGGCGCCGCCTTCGACAATCCGCGCTTCCTCGTGCCGGCAGCTCCCCGCGCCTACACCCTGGGCATCCAGATAGGACGCTGAGCGCGCGCAGAGGCTTGTAGTCTCGAGGCCTGGCGCGACGACTACAACGCCCGACATCCCCGCAACCAAGAGCTTCTTCCGCATCCTGGCTGGCGAAGAAATCGGCTCCGGGGTCCGTCTATTGTCGCAAGACCCTGTTACGGCTGCAGCGTCGGGGCGAGACTAGAACCCCGGTTCCCCAGGCTACGGCCAGCGCTCCCCTGCGAGCCGGAAGGAGGTTCCGAAATGTTGGCGAAATCTGCGCAGGATAGGTCTGCTGGAGGAAGACAGCTTCGCCAGCTTGGACGAGGAGGTTTGCTCGCGCTGGCCCTCTGCTCCGTGAGCATTGTGATGTCGAGTTGCACTACCGGGATAGGCAAGCCGCCGAAGACCAACCTCATCGTGGCCGATGAGCAGGGGCGCCCGCTGGAACTGTCTCCGCACTATCCGCCGATGGCCCTGGCAAAATACGACCTCTACCTGGACGATATATTCAGTGACCTTGAGCGGTATTGCCAAGGACGTGGGTCTGAACCTTGCCGGGTCCTACTGTTCTTCCATGGCGGATTGAACAGCCATGACGATTCGGTGTGCCGCGCTGAGAAGTGGCAGGAGACGATCAGGGCAGCTGGCTTTTATCCCATATTTGTCAGCTGGGATTCCTCGTTTCCTGCGGCTTGGTGGGATCACGTGGCACATGTGCATCAGGGCGTGTGGACCAGCAACAGATGGGTGTGGGCTTCGCCCTACGTCGCGGCAAAGGACGAGCTGAAGTCAATCGCCGATACACCACTCGAGTGGATGGCCGAAATCCGACACACTTTGCCCACGATGCCTGGATTGGGAGAGACCGGAGATCTCAACAGGAACGCACACGCCAGTTACGTTGACCTTGTCGATGGTGCCGCAGAGAACCGGGAATCTCGCATCGACATCAATGATCTCCTGGAAGGTGGAGTGCTGGCAGGGGACGACCGCACGCTGGGCGAAAAGGTCGCTCCTGTGGCGCTTCTTCCTTTCACTCTAGCGACGAAGCTTCTTGCGCCGCCGCTGATCATCGAGGGGGCGGGATCGGGCGCTTGGGACATCATGCGGCGGCGCACCTATCTCCTCTTCCGTACGGAGGCTGAGGCGCAAGCTCAACCGGCCCGGGAGCGACGAGAGGCTCGAAATGGCGAAGCGGTGGGCACGGCGCCGGGAGAGTCAGAAGAGATCGAGAAAGCTCGGGACACGGACACCGTGGCGGCGCTAGCATATTTTATCACTCGCATGCAGCAGGTCTTCTTGCCGCGGTTCTGTCCAGAAGAATATGGCATGCAAAGAGTGCAGGCGGTCGGAGAGCCGTCGATGCCAATGAGCGTCGAAGAGAACGACCTGTCCTGCGACGGACGATTTAAGATAACCCTCGTGGGGCACAGCATGGGCGCGATCATCGTCGATCAGCTCCTTCGCTATGCGCCCATGCTGCCGGTCGAGAACATCGTGTTTATGGCGGGAGCAACCACGGTCGAGGATTACAAGGATACGGTCGAGCCCTTTCTCGAAGGTCACCCAGAGACCCAAATGTATCATCTGATTCTGCATCCCGGAGCTGAGGTCGCAGAGACAAATTGGTTAGATCTGGCACCTCGCGGCTCTCTGTTGGTGTGGATCGACAACTATTTCACAGATCCAGTGACTCGGCAGGAGCGTACGGTGGGACGCTTCCTCAATTTAATGCCCGAGTTGACCAATACTCCGAATTCGATTCGAGCACAAGTGCATGTGAAGGTCTTTCACTTCGGAGCCGATGGGCAGAAGTGGAATCCTCAAAAGCACGGTGATTTCAGCATCTTTCCCTTCTGGGATAAGGCCTTCTGGAATCCGGAGGTCGAGAGCGGTGATGGCGCTCCGGAGAGACTTGCTCCCCCGCAGTGCGACGGCCAGTAGCGCGCTTGCCCACCGTTGTGGCTGGGCGCGCTCCCTGAACGTGATCTCAGGGTCGCGCCCGCTACGCGTTTCCGTGGGACCTTGGGCTGGGGGCACTATGCTCCAGCGAAAGACTGAATCCCTAAACGGTCTACCGTCCTCCGATCCGGGGCAACACCAGTACCGCCGAGTCAGCTGCCGCAGTCAGCAGACTCTGGAGTGCCAGGAAGTGACCATGCTGGAGGGTGCTTTACCCAGGCGGCTTGGACCCGCGGCTGTCGACTGGTAGCATCCCTGCTCGACCTCTTGCCGATGCCCGCGACGACAACCCTCTACCGCCCGGTGGGCTTTTTCGAGCTGGAGCTGATCGCCGCGCGGAGCTTCGCTGCCTTTCCACCGCGGCTGCCGCACCAGCCGTTCTTCTACCCGGTATTGAACGCGGACTACGCAACCCAGATCGCCCGCGACTGGAACACCCGCGACGCGGCCTCGGGCTTCGCCGGTTACGTGACTCGCTTCGCAGTTGACTCCGCTTTCCTCGCTCGCTACGAGGTTCACACCGTCGGGGGACGTTTGCACCAGGAGTATTGGATTCCCGCCGAGGAGCTGGACGCATTCAATGCGCACCTGGTCGGCAGCATCGAGGTGATCGCGGAGTTCCGCTCCGGGTCGCCGGACGACTCTTCGCGCTAAATAAAAATCCATCCGCCATGGCGAATTCGTGCGGCGTCGGCTCCAAGCCTCGATGCCGATACAGAGGTGACGAACATGCCTACGAGATCATCGGTGTCAGGCGACATGGCGCGGCGGCGGCTCGCCGTCGGCGTCCTTGTGGCGGTCGCCGCGGGGGCCGGGCTGGCTGCGTTCGCCAGCTCGGGCGGCGCGGGTATCGTGCCCACCAAGCGGCAGACAATCCAGCTCACGTATCTGGGGAACGCGGGGTGGCAGATCGAGGATGGTCACGGCGTGGTGCTCGTCGATCCGTACATCTCTCAGTTCAAGGTGCCGCGCGCCAGCTTCGCAAGCTCGTTTGACGAGGAGGATGAGATTGTGGAGCCCGACACGGCGGGCATCGATGCGCGGATTCATCGGGCGGACTACATTCTCATCACCCACGGCCACCCCGATCACATGCTGGACGCGCCGTATATTGCCAGGAAGACGGGCGCGGTGATCGTTGGCAGTGGGACCGCGGCGAATCTCGCTCGGGCTTATGACGTGCCCGACGAGAAGCTGATTACCGTGCGGGGAGGGGAAGACTACGAGTTCGGCGGGTTCTCGTTGCGGGTGATCCCCAGCCTGCATTCCCCGCTCCTTCAGAAGCGCTACTACAACAGGCCGTGGGCGGGTGTGGCGCCGCGCGGGCTCAAGGCGCCGCTGCATGCCTCGGCGTTCGTCGAAGGGGGCAGCTTTGCCTATCTGCTGCGCATGGGCGGCCATACGATGCTCATCATGGGAACGATGAATTTCATCGAGCGCGAGATGGACGGACTGCGGCCCGACATCGCCCTGGTCGGCGCCGGTGCCTCGCGGAAGGAAAGCTACGACTATGCCGGTCGGCTGATGCGATCCCTCGGCCATCCCGCCGTGGTCCTCCCCACGCACTGGGACTCCTGGGTTACGGCGTCCGACGAGAAGGCACGGCAAGGCGCTCTGGAATTCGCCGCCGAGATCAAGGCTGCCTCGCCCGGGACGCGCGTTCTCATTCCTGACTACTTCAAGCCGATCGCGCTGCCCTGATGCCGGCGGCGATGTGCGGGTGGGGTCGCCTTGGCTCGTGCTCAAGGTCAACCAACCCCTCTCCCGAAGGAAAGGGGCTCGAGGCAGGACGGTGTGGAGAAAAGGGGTGCCGCAGCGAAGCCCTTCGACTAGGGGGGGTGGACAAAGACGGTATTGGTCATGTGCGAGACCGGTGAAATTGGATACCCCACTGCGAGGCCCTCGATCTCGCGTGATCCCAGGGGCAGCAGGGTCTCTTTGGCGATCCTCAGCCTCTTCATCTCCGTCTTCTGCTTTTTCATCGTCGGTGCTCCTTTCCCCGGCCGTTCTTGTCGGTCAGGAATGAACGTTCACCTAAAGATGAAGGTGCGCGAGGCCACCAAATAGCGCACGACGTTCTCGCGGGATGCGTTTCAGGAGAGGGGCTCCAGGCGGAGAGGCGAGAGCAGCAGGATCCGGTCCCACCGGGGATCGACGCCGGTCGCGGCGCCCAGCAGGACCAGGCCGATGCCGCTGGCGCCTCCCAGGAAGCCCAGGTCCGCACCGCCCGGTCGGCCCGCTGGATCCACCGGCGAGAACCCGCCGACGCCCGTCCCGGGCACTCGCATCTCCAGGAGGCGAAGGATCTCCCGGCGGGCAGCGCGCCGGAACACCGGCCGGCCCGTCTGCTGGTAGAGGCGCGCGAAGATCTGCGCGTAGCCCGCCGGTCCGAAGCCGATGCCGGGATGGCGCTCCGGCACCTCGTCCATGCGCGCGGCCTCCTGTGTGGCCACCAAAAGGGCTTCCTCCAGGAGGTCCGCATCTCCAAGCGCCCGGGCGGCGTGGGCAAGCGCCGCCGCAATGCCCGCATCCGCGTAGGCCCACCCCGGGTCGAGGCCTTGAGCTACCGGCGGCCGGCCGGGAGCGACCGCCCAGGGAAAGGCGCGCGGTCCGCCGTCCGGCAGGCGCTGCCGGCGCAGCCAGTGGACCGTGTCGAGCAGCAGCGGGCGCGCCGTGTCGGTTTCGATCCCCTCCTCCGTAGCGCTGGCCAGGAAGGCGATCACGCCCGCGACGCCGTGCGCGAGCCCCAGGTTGAAATGGCCCTCGGGGCACCAGCTCCGGTTTCCGCTCTGCGGCGGGCTATGCCAGGCAAGACCCTCGGCGGCGATCTGCTGGCGTGCCGCCAACCGCTCGACGGCCCTCGTTACCAGCGGGCGGCTTGCGGATTCGAAGCCGTACGCCCCCAGCCCGAGGAGACCATCGAGCAGATCGTACGGCTCAGCGATGTCCCCGGGGCCCTGCAGATACCCCAGCAACTCTTCGTCGAGGGCCTGCGTGGCGTCCGCGGCGCCCTCGACCCCGAGCACCCTCGCCGCGTGATGGAGGATCCAGGCAAGTCCGGCGGCGCCTCGATGGAGGCACATCGGCAGGCGCTCGCCGCCGCCGGCGAGGTCGATGGCGGCGTCGAGCAGGGTCTGCGCCGCCAGGGCGTCGCCGGTCTCGCCCGTGGCTCGCGCCAGGTAGGTCAGGCACAGAGCTGAGGATGCCAGGTCCCAGACCGATGCGGAGGCCTGCGCCGGCAGTAGGAGCCGGCGGAGATCGCCGGCGATCGCGCCGACCGCCGCCAGGGCGCGCCGGCGATCCTGCGGGGCGAGACAAGGGCGCCACGGGAGCGACTCGCGAAACCGCCGCGCAGCCACGTCTTTATGTGGCCTCCGCGACCGGCCGCCTACCCACCTGGACGTGTTGCCTCTGTCTCCTGATCTGCAGCGTCTTCATCTCTGGCCTCCGTCGTGGGCAGTCCTGGCTCGCCGTTCAGGTCAGCGCGCAGGTGGCGGTGCGGCAGTCGCGCCCGGCGCAGGTGGCGGCGCGGCGGGTGGAGCGGCGCGCAGGGACGGCCCCGTAGACCGCCGCCGTTCGCCAGTCCTTATACGTGACGGCGGCATCCGGCGTCACTGCGGCGGCGCGCGGGGCCTCAGGCGCGGACGGCGCCTGGGCCAAGGTGGCGACGCTCGGAACCTGACCCAGGGAGCCGGCCGAAAAGAGCCTCGGCCATGCCATACGGACGTGGTAGCATTCCATGTGAAGCTATTGCAACAATAATCCGCACGGACAGCTCCTGCGCCATTTGAACGCCCCCGCCGGCGCGGAAACCACCAAGGAGATCTCATGCCGACCTTGATCCTGGCTGCGGCCCTGTGGGCGTTGCTGGCCACGCCCGCGCCGCTGCCGGTTGCCGAGGATTTCGTCGTGCGCTTCGATCGGCCCCTGGTTGCCGGGGCCGAAATGCGGGTGACGGAAACCCTGACCAACTCCTCGACGGCCTCGGTGAGCGGCATCGACATGCCGGCGCCCACCGAGCAGCGCGCGGTTCTCCACCTGGACGCCGCCGTCAAGGTCCTGGAAGTCGGCCCCAAGGGGACGCCGCGGCACGCGACGGTGACCGTGCGCCAGCTGACCCGCGAGGATCGAGGCACAACCACCGAGTTGCTCGCGCCCGGCTTGACCGTCGATGCCCACCTGGAAAATGGCAAGAAGGTCTTTACCCTCGACGGCAAACCGCTCGATGGCGATGCGAAGGCGGTCCTCGCGGGCGCCGGCATCGTGACCACCGAGGGACCAACCGATGACGAGATCATGGGCTCCGGCCAGCGCCGCCGCATCGGCGACAGCTGGCCGGTCAAGACCGAGGCAGTGGCGCGGCTTCTGGGCGACACCTTTCCGGTGCGGCCGGAGAGCTTCTCAGGGATGGTCACCCTCGCCGCCAAAGCCGAGATCCGGCACATCCCTTGCCTCGAATACCACGCCAAGATCGAAGGCAAGGATTTCCGCTTTCCCGCCGACGGCCTCCCCGCCGGCTTCGAAGCCGGGCAGGCGAACCTGGTGGCCACGCTCTCGGAGCTTGTGCCCCTCGACCTGGCAGCCCCGGTACCGAGCGTCGACTACTCCCTGAACCTGCATGTTGCCTTTCCGGGCACCCTGGCCGGCAAGAAGGTGACCATGACCCTGGACATGCGCGTCAAAAGCCACGCCGAGACCCTGCCGCTCATCCCCCTCCCGCCGTCAAGCTGACCGCCGCGGGCAGGGAGACAAGGGTGCGGGCCAGGGCGAGCGCCTGGGTGCAGATCTCGGGCATGGCGATCGATTCCCAGAGGGCCGGGATGCGGAGCGGCCCGAGCGTGAACAGGCCGGGTACGGGGCGGCCGGCGGAGTCCAGGAACTGACCGTCGGGATCGGTTTCGCAACCGAGGCGCAGCGGGTCGGGCACGAGCAGGCCGGCAGCGCGCAGCTCGGCGATGAGCGGCAGGCGGCTGGCCGAAACGTCGCGCGCCGGTCCGGTGCAGTTGAAGATGCGCTCGACGGACAGGGTGCGTTGCGCTCCCTCCGGATCGCGCCAGGTCAACAGGGCGGCGCCGCCCTGGTCCCGCGCGGCTTCGAGCCGCCCGCGGTGCAAGGTGAGAATCCCCCGCGCCACCAGGCTGTCGATCTCGGCCGCCACCTCGGGTGCCATGCGGTGGCGGTGCATGTCCCAGAGGTTGCGGGCGTGGCGCAGGAACGTGCCGCGCTTGGCGAGGCTCCAGCTCTGCCAGATGCCGGCGGTATGCGGACGCAGACTGTCGACGACGGCCCGCCAGTCGGAGCACAGATTGGGCGCCGCCAGGGGTCGTGCAATTGCGATTGGCTTACTATCACTAAGGAAGTAGATGACGCCGCACCTCTGAGGGGGGAATGATATGAGACTCGACCTGCTTCGTCGCCGCATCCGTCTGCCCATCCGGCTGCTGCTCGCCAGCGCCGGCCTGGTGCTGTCGCTCGACCTGGGCCGCGCGGCGGCCATGGCGGCGGCCCACCGCGTTGCCGAACCGGCCCCGCCGACCGCCTTGCCCGCGAGCGCGGCATCCGCCAGCCAGGGGATGTGGTCGCCGCTCATCAACTTCGAACCGGCGGTGGTCGCCATCCACACCAGCGTCCTTCCCAATGGGAAGCTGCTGTTGTGGGAGCGGTTTCCGGGCCAGCCGGAGCCGCAGTGGTCCAACACCTACGTCTGGGATCCGGCAGGCACACCGCTCAACAAGCTCAAGGACATCAAGAACACCTTCGCCAACGTCTTCTGCGCCGGTCACAACTTCCTGCCGGACGGCAGGCTCCTGGTCGCGGGCGGCCACGACAGGTTCGACGGCTGGGGCACCAAGACCCTGCTGTTCTTCGATTCCCGGACGGAGCAATGGAGCCGCGGGCCGGACATGAACAAGGGGCGCTGGTACCCGACCACCACCGCGCTCGCCAACGGGGACGTGCTGGCGATCAGCGGCGAGGCCCAGGGTGACGTCGAGGCTCCCAGCTTCAACGATCTGCCGCAGGTCTGGAACGGGACCCTGTGGCGCGACCTGACCGACGCCCGCCGCAGGCAGAGCCTCTACCCCTGGATGCTGCTGGTCCCCAGCGGCAAGGTCTTCTGGGCCGGGCCGGAGGCGGCGACGGCCTTCCTGGATACGTCCGGGAAAGGGACGTGGTCGGACGGGCCGGCCAGGCCGGGCGACCTGTACCGCGACTACGGCTCCGCGATCCAGTATGAGCCGGGCAAGGTGCTGGTCGTCGGCGGCGGCGACCCGCCCACCAACACCGCCATGAAGATCGATCTCAACGCCGATGCGCCGGTCTGGCAGACCGCCGGCTCGATGCGGTACGCCCGCCGCCAGCTCAACGCCACGCTGTTGCCGGACGGCAAGGTGCTGGTGACCGGCGGCACCAGCTCGCCCGGCTTCAACAACGGCGCGGTACCGGTGCGCGCCACGGAGCTGTGGGATCCACAGACCGGGCAGTGGTCGGAGCTGGCCCCCTTTTCCCAGGACGTCAAGCGGCTCTATCACTCCACCGCGGCCCTGCTGCCCGACGGCAGGGTGCTGAGCGCCGGCGGCGGGCTGCCGGCAGCGGACAACGACAACAACCGCAACTACCCCAACGCCCAGGTCTTCTCGCCGCCCTACCTGTTCGCGGGCGCTCGCCCCTCCATCGCCTCGCTGCCGCCGACCCTGCGCTACGGCACCAGGTTCATCGTCAAGACGCCAGACGCGGCGAGCATCCGTCAGGTGACGCTGCTACGGCTGGGCTCGGTCACCCATGCTTTCGATCAGAGCCAGCGCTTCGTGCGGCTGGCGCCGCCCGCGCAGGTGCCGGGCGGTCTCGAGGTGACCGCGCCGGCGCGGGGCGAGATCGCCCCCCCGGGTCCCTACCTGCTGTTCATCCTCAACGGCGCGGGTGTGCCGTCGGTGGCCAAGGTCGTCGAGCTCGGGAAATGACCGCGATCCGTGCCGCCGCCGCTGCCGCCGCGGCATTGCTGGGAGTCGCCGCCCCGGCCCTCGGCGTCGCCGAGCCGGCGGCGGCGACTCCCGTCGCGGCAGCCCAGGTCTCGCCGTCGCCCCCGCCCGCCGCCGCGAGCGCGCCGGCCATCCCGGACGTCGAGGTCCGCGACCAGGATGGCCGCAAGTGGAGCTTCGCCAGCGATCTGCTGCGTGGCCGCACGGCGGTGATCAGCTTCATCTACACCAGCTGCACCGCGACCTGCCCGCTCGTCGGCCGCGTCTTCGCGGAGCTGCAGGAGGCGCTCGTCCAGGCCGGCCGGGACGACGTGGTGTTGCTCTCCTTGTCCCGCGATCCGGAGACCGACACGCCGGAACGCCTCGCGCAGTGGGGGAGGCGCTTCGGCGCGCGGCCCGATGCACGGCCCGGCTGGCTGCTGCTCTCCGCCGACAAGGTCGCCATGGACGACCTGCTGCTGGCCCTGACCGGCGATCCGGCGCGCCGCGGCGCACACTCCGCCGCGGTGCTCATCATCGACCTGGACCGGGGGATCTGGAGGCGCGAGAGCGGCCTGGCCGCCACCGCCTATTACCTCGGCATCCTGGACGACATCCGCCCACCAGCGCCCGCCGCCAGCCGCCGGTAGCGCCAGCAAGGGTGCGCCGGATGGGGACGCTGGCTGGGTTGATTCACGGCAGGCTGCTTTGCCGTTGCACTTGTGCGTAGGCTCGCAGGGTTGCTTGCGTCATCGCCGCGCGGCTGCGCTGGCGGGCTCGCAGCCGGCCGCCGGCGGCCAGGCGGCGCGCCAGGTCGGGGGCGCGCAGCACGCGCAGCTGGGCCGCGGCCAGGGCGGCCTCGTCGACTTCGCGACGGCTGCCGGCGCCGGCCTGGCGCACCGGCACGAGCAGCCCCGAGACGCCGTCTTCGACCAGCTCGGGCAGGCCGCCGGCGTGCGTCGCGATCACCGGCACGCCGAACTGCATGGCTTCCAGGGCGGCATAGCCGAACGGCTCCCAGATCGACGGCACGAGGGCCAGGCTGGCGCGCGCGTAGAACCGCGGCAGCTCGCGGCGGTCGATGCGGCCGCAAAATAGGATCCGGCCGGCGACGTCGGGCGCGGCGCGGCGGATGGCGTCCAGGGTTTCCTGGTAGCTGGGATCGGCCCAGCCGGCGATGCCATAGAACGCTTCCGGGATGGCGCGCAGCACCGGCACGGCGGAACGCAGCAGCGCCTCGATCCCTTTCATTGCCGCGAGCCGTCCGGCGAAGCCGATCATCGGTCCTGCCGGCGGCAGGGCAGCCTGCCAGGCGGCGGGCGCCCCGGCCGAGGCCGGCGGTGGAATCGGATCGCAACCGTTCCAGATGCGGATCACCCGCGCCGGCTCCCGCGGGTGGCGGTCCAGGATGAGGCCGCGCATGGCGTCGCTCACCGTGATGACGGTGTCGGTGTCGCGGCACATGCGGGCCTCCATGTCGCGGATGGTGTCCGAGACCGGGTCGCCCCAGTAGTCCGCCAGCGGATGGTTGAGGAAGTGGACGGTCGCCACCAGGGGCGCCGCCAGCCGGCCGCGCAGGCGGGTCCCCGCCTGGATTCCCATCCAATCGTGAACGTGGATGACGTCGGGCCTTGCTCGTCGCCGCTCGTAGTGGAGCAGGGCGGCGTCGGCAAGCTGGTCGTTGAACGCGGCGAGCGCCTGGGCGGGAGTCTGCGCGCCGCCGGCCGGGCGCGGGGTGAGGAAGCGGGCGGTGACGCCGTCGCGTTCGATCAGGTCGTCGACGCCGCGGCGGAACACGAAGACGGCGACCTCGGCGCCCGCCCGCGCCAGCCCGGCCGCCAGCTCGCCGGTATGGGTGCCCAGGCCTCCCACCAGGTGAGGTGGGAACTCGGCGCAGACGATCAGCACCCGCAGCGGCGTCATCGTCCGGCGCCTCCGCCGCAGCGCGCCAGGATCCGCCGCCACGAATCGATCAGGTGCCGTTCCTGACGTTCGCAGCTGAACTCGGCCGCCGCTCGCCGCCCTTCCTGGACGTTCGCCTGCCAGCGCTCCAGGCGGTCGGGGTACGATTCCATGATCGACTCGACGTGCTGTGCCATGGCGACGATATTGCTGTGCTCGAAGCGATACGCGGGCGGCAGGATCTCCGCCAGCGGCCCATTGGGATGGGCGACCACCAGGGTGCCGCAGGCCATGGCCTCCAGCGGCATCCGCGCCAGGCCCTCGGCGACGCTCAGGAAGACGAACAGCAGCGACTCGCGCAGGATGCGCGCGGCTTCGGCCTCCGAGCGGTCTTCCAGGAAGATCCATTCGAAGGCGCGGCCCCGGTTGAGGCCCGCGGCGGCGCGCGCCTGCAGCGTGTGAAACAGCGCCAGCAGCGATTCCGGCGCCTTGCGCATGCAGGAGATGACGGGGCGCTTGGCGGCCAGCGGCACGTACGAGTAGAGGTCGGGCCGGATGTCCGGGTACTCGCGTTCGACGACCAGGTTGGGAAAGGCGTACTGGAGATGCGCGCGGTTGTGCTCCGACACGGCGAAGGCGGCGACGACGCCGGGCGACTGATAGGGATAGGCGGCGGGGACCGCTTCGCCGAAGCAGCGAAAGCCGTAGAAAAGGTTTTTGTTGAAGATCACCTGGCGGCCCGGAAAGTCGCTCATGAAGGTGCCGAGGTCCTCCGGCAGCACCACGAAGTCGCGCTCGGCGTCCACCTGCCGGCGGTATTCCGAGACATCGACCACCCGCGTGTCGTTGTCGAACCAGGTGAGCCGGAAGCCATCCACCGGGTGAAAGACCGCGGCATCGAAGCCGTGCCGGTTGAGGATGTCGACGTGACGGTAGGTGTGACGCTGGCCGCCGCGCGGCAGGTTGTGGTCGTAGCAGAAGTAGTAGATCCGTTCAGCCGCCATGTCCGTCGCCTCCGCCGGCCGCAAGCAGCGCGTCGACGCGCCGCAGCAGCTCCCGGTTCACCGCCTCGCCGCAGCCGTCGAAGGATTCGCGCTCCCGGCTGCCCGCGTAGCCAAGGTCGCGCAGCCCTTCGCGGCTGGTGTAGAACGCGCACAGGGCGAGCAGGCGCAGCCCCGCCAGCATGCGGATTCCGGGTCCCAGCCCGGCCGCCGGCGCGTCGGGCCCGGCGTCAGGCCACGCCAGGGCGTCGAGCATGGCGCGCTGCCGGTCGCGGCAGGCGTCCACGAAGCTGGTGCCCGCGCGCCGCCGCATCGCGGCGTCGAGCCAGGCCAGGCCGCCGCGGATCGTGGTGTCGAAGCCGCCGCCGATCTGCGCCAGCAGCCAGCGCGGGATGAACGCTTCGTGGCGCGCCAGGTAGTCGACGAACTCGGCGACGCCGGCGGCGATGCCGCCGCCGGAGCGCTCGTCGGCTGGCAGGAGCCATTCGGACAGCGCCTCGACCGTCCGCCGCTCGTGCTCGGAGAGCGGTCCCGCCATCAGCGCGCGCCCCCGGCGCGCAGCGCCGCGAGCAGGTGGTCCGCCGTTCTCCAGGCCAGGGCCAGGATGGTGAGGGTCGGATTCTTCTCGGGATTGCTGGGGAAGACGGCGCCGTCGGCGATCCAGAGGTTGGCGACGTCGTGGGCGCGGCCGCTCGCGTCCACCACCGAGTCGCCCGGATCGGCGCCCATGCGGGCCGTGCCCAGCTCGTGGACGTTGCCCCCCGGCGGCATCAGCTCGCCATTGGCGGGATCGCCCACCGCGGTGGTGCCGCCGAGCGCCGACACCACGTCGTGGAGGGTCTTTCTCATGTGGGCTTCCATGGCCCGTTCCTCGGCGCCCCAGCGCCAGTGGAAGCGGAGCACCGGGATGCCCCAGGCGTCCACCTGGTCCGGGTCGAGGTCGCAGTAGGTTCCGGCGTTGGCGACCATCTCGCCGCGCGTCGACAGGAAGATGCGCGAGCCCCAGGTCTCCCGAAAGCGCCGCTTGAGATCGCTGCCGTAGCCCGCGAGCCCGCGCGCCCGCGCGGCGATCAGCTCGCAGTTGGGCAGGCTGGGGCCGCCGCCCAGCTCGATGTGGTAGCCGCGCGGGAACGGCAGCCGGCGCTGCGCCTGGTGCAGCCACCAGGGGCAGAACATGTGCAGCGCGCCCGTCCCCTCGTGGTCGTGCGGCGCCAGCCCGGCCAGCGCCGGGATCTGGGCGCGCAGCGACAGGCCCGCGGTGTCGGTGAGGTTGCGGCCCACCTGCCCGCTCGAGTTGGCGAGGCCGTCGGGAAAGCTCCGCGACTTCGAATTGAGCAGCAGCCGCGCCGTCTCGCAAGCGCTTGCCGCCAAGACCGCCGTGCCGCAACGGATGCGCCGCTCCTCGCGGCTGGCGCGATCGACGTAGAGGATGGCCCGCACCCGGCCGTCCTCGCCGGTTTCCACCTCGCGCGCCATGGCGTTGGGAACCAGCGTCAGACTGCCGGTTGCGAGCGCCGGCTCGATCAGCACGCGGGTGGCGGTGAAGGTCGATCCGCGCACGGCGTCGCATTCCATGCGCCCGCAGTAGTGGGAGGCCGGACGGCCGTTGAGCGGCCGCGTCAGGGTGGCGAGCCGGGCGGGGATGCACGGGATGCCGAGCCGCCGGCAGGCGCGCTGAATCATCAGGTCGACGCAGCGCGGCGCCGGCGGCGGCAGGAAGATGCCGTCCGGCGCGCTCTCCAGCCCCTCGCGGGTGCCGAAGACGCCGATCAGGCGTTCCACCCGGTCGTAGTAGGCGGCAAGCTCCCGGTAGGCGATCGGCCAGTCGGCGCCGTGGCCGTCGCGGCTCCTGCCGTCCAGGTCGTAGGCGGAGAAGCGCGGCGAAATGCGGCCGTAGAAGTTGGTGCGGCCGCCCACCCCCCGCGCCCGGCACCAGACGAACCCCGGCGATCCGGGAGCGGTCGCGTACGGCTCGGCGTCGCTCCATTTGAAGAGCGGCTGGTCCGCGTCGCCGTGGCGCGCGGCGGCGATCCCCAACCCGCGGTCCTCCGACTCGTGGGGCCAGTCGTGACGACTGGTTGCCGGCAGCACGCCGGCGGGGCCGGCCTCGAGCAGCGCGGTGCGGACGCCGGCGTCGGCCAGAACCTTGGCCGCCATGCCGCCGCCGGCGCCGGCCCCGACGATGACGACGTCGTAGAACGGGACGCCGGACGGCGCCTCCCCTGCGCTGCCTGGGGAGGGGGAGGGGCCCGTTCTAGGTGTTGCGGTGAAAATAGAAGTCATAGCGGCCGCTGATCTCGTAGGTGACGCCGCCCGGGAATGCGGTGCCCTTGTAGGAGCCCTCGCCGAGGATGCCTTGCGCCTCGCCGGTGCCGCCGCTGAAGCGCCAGGTCCCCTGCGAGGAGTGGAGCGTGCCCTCGACCTCGTATTCGACGCCCTCGAAGCTGATGCGCATCGTGCCGCGCCGGGAGGATGGCTCTGCGGCGGCGGCGGCGGCCGCGACGCTCGCATCGGTTTCCGCGCCGGCGGGCGGCAGCGGGGAGAAGCCGTTGATCGTGACGGTGAGCTGGTTTGCGATCTGGTGATCTTTCATCGGTCGCCTCGAAGTTGCGGTCAGAGATGGCTGGAGAACCACCGCACGATGGCGGCGGTGGCGGTGACGTCGTTGTCCTGGTTGAGCAGCCCGTGCCCTTCGTCGGGAAAGACCAGAAGCTCGGCGGCGGCGCCGTGCCGCCGCTCCAGCGCGGCGGCCAGCTGGCGCGCCTCGTCGAGCGGCACGTTGGTGTCGTTGGCGCCGTGGACGATGAGGACCGGCGCCGTCACGCGGTCGATCTTGTGGATGGGCGACAGGCGGCGCAGCATCTCGCGGTCGCGCTCGGGATCGCCGTATTCCAGGCGCGAGATCGCCGCCATCCACGGCTCGGTGTTGGCGAGGAACGTTTCGAAGTTGACGATCCCCGAGAGGTTCACCCCCGCCGCGAACAGGTCCGGGTACTCCGCCAGCCCCGCCATGACCAGGAAGCCGCCGTAGGAGGCGCCCAGGATGCCCAGACGGCCCGGCGCCGCAAGGCCGCCGGCGAGCAGGTGGCGGGCGCAGGTTTCGACGTCGCGGATGGCGTCGAAGCGCAGCGGGCCGTCGTCGAGCGCGGCGAAGCGGCGGCCGAAGCCGGCCGAGCCGCGGATGTTCGGGGCGAAGACGCCGATGCCTTGGGCCAGCAGCGCCTGGTAGTCGCCGCGGAAGCTCGGCAGCTCCTGGCTCTCCGGTCCGCCGTGAAAGCTGATGACCATGGGGCCCGGGCCGGCCGCGGCAGGGTACAGCCAGCCGCTCAGCGGCAGGCCGTCGTGCGCCGGGAAGCACACCAGCCGCGGACGGTGGAGCGCCGCCAGGTCGATGCCCGGCGCCTGCGGCCAGGTGATCTGGCGCCAGCCGGCGGTGGCGCGATCGAGCACCCAGAGGCTGCTCGGCGCCGTCGGTCCGCCGGCGGCCACGACCAGGCGGCTGCCATCCGGAGAGAAAGCGACGTCGCCGGCTAGCTCGTCGGGCAGCGGCAACGGCCTGCGCGCAAGGTCGACCAGGTCGACGATCTCCAGCTCGCTGCGGCCGCCGGCGTTCCACACCAGCGCCGCCGCGGCGCCGTCGCGGCTGAGCGCGAACAGGTCGAGCTCGGCGTCGTCGCGCGCCGCCAGCAGCTCGAGCGGGCTGCTGCCGTCCGCCGCGATGCGCGCAAACGCGGCGCGGTCGCGGTCGCGGTTGGTGAGGCAGTAGACGGCGCCGCCGCGCGCCATCGCGCCGCGGCAGATGCCTGGCCGGTCGGTGGGCAGCAGCTGCCGCAGCAGGCCGCTGCGGCGATCGACCAGGGAGAGCCCCTCGACTCCGCGCAGCAGCATTTCGAACACCAGCACCGCGCCGTCCGCGCACAGCGCGTCGGCGGCGCAGGAGACGGTTTGGCCGCGCGCCAGCTTTTCCATCCGCTCGGCGGCGAGGTCGAAGAGGTAGGGGCTGAGGGCCGCTTCGCCCTGCCGGTTCGAGCCCAGCAGCAGGGCGCGCCCGTCGCCGCTCCAGCCGCGCAGCCAGTTGCTCTCCTGGCCGCCGTCGCTGATCCGGCGCAGCCCGGTGCCGTCGGAACGCAGGCAGTAGACCTGCTGCTGGAGGCCGCCGCCGGGAGCCGTGGCGACGGCGATGAGGTCCTCGCAGGGAGACCAGAAGGCTGCCGTCACGGGGTCCTCGAAGTCGCTCACCCGCGAGGGCCAGCCGCCGGCCGCCGCCACCTTCCACAGCTGCGGCGTGCCGCTCATGTTGGACAGGAAGGCGATGGTAGAGCCGTCGGGCGAAAACGTCGGCGCGGTGGCGCGGGTGACCGCGGCGAGCTGGCGCACCCGGCGGTCGAGCGGCGCGGCGGCACCCCGCGGGCTGACCGCGCCGGGGTGGCGCACCGGCCGCGCCGGCCGCACCGTCCGCCGCGGGGGGCGCGCGGCCGCCGGTTCTGGCTCGCCGGCGCGCTGGAACAGACGCGCCTGGGTCTCCACGGTAGGGTGCTGGAAGAGGTCCACCACGGCGAGCGGACCGACGTCGCGGCCGAGCACGTGGTGGAGCCGCAGCAGCAGGAGCGAATGGCCGCCGACGTCGAAGAAGCTCTCGGCCAGGCCGACGCTCGGGATGCCCAGGACCTCGCACCAGAGCGCCGCGATCTTCGCCTCCAGGTGCGAGGCGGGCCGCGGGTGGCTGGCCGGCGCGCGCCGCTCGCCGGCGTCGCCGCCGTCGCCGGTTTCGCCGGTACCCGTGGCGCCGCCGAGCGGCGGGGCGGCGCCGGCCAGCGCCCGGCGATCCACCTTGCCGGCGGCGGTGAGCGGCAGGCGTGGCAGGCTCACGAAGGCGGCGGGCACCAGGTATCCGGGCAGGGTCGCCTGCAGAAAGGCGCGCAGCTCCGCCGGCGTGGGGGCCGGCTCGCCCGCGGCGACCACGTAGGCCACGAGCTGCAGTTCTGCCGCCTCGCCGCGCGCCGCGACGGCGGCGGCGCGCACCTGCTGGTGGCGTTCGAGCGCCGCCGCGATCTCGCCCGGCTCGACGCGGAAGCCGCGGATCTTCACCTGCTGGTCGAGCCTGCCGAGGAACTCCAGCTGCAGGTCGGAGCGCAGGCGGGCGCGATCGCCGGTGCGATAGAGCCGCGCGCCGGGCGCCGGCGACAGCGGGTGGGGGACGAACCGCTCGGCGGTGAGATCGGGGTGTCCCAGGTAGCCGCGGGCCAGGCCGGCACCGCCCAGGCAGAGCTCGCCGGGCACGCTCACCGGCATGGGCTCCATCCGCCGCTCGCCGCGGTCGGCGCCGTGGGCGCCAGCGGCCGCGAGCACGTGGGCCTCGACGCCGGCGAGCGGCCTGCCGATCGGCACCGTCGCCGGCAGCTCGGCCGCCGCCGCCGCCGTCGCCGGCGGCGTGCCGGCGGGCTCCCAGGCCGTGGCTACCACCGTGGCCTCGGTGGGCCCGTAGGTGTTGATCAGCCGCGCGCCCGGCAGCGCCCGCCTGCCTGCCGCCAGGTCGCCCGTCAGGACGGTTTCGCCGCCCAGGATCAGCAGCCGCACGGAAGGCGGCCAGGCGAGGCCGGCGTGGGCCAGCTCCCGCCAGTACGCGGTGGGCAGGTCGAGCACCGTGACCCCGAGCGCCGCGCACTCGCCGCGGAGCGTCAGGGCGTCGAGCGCCAGGCCGGCCGGCGGCGCCGCCGGTCCCGGCAGCGCCGGGAGCTGCGGCATCGCCGGCAGCGCGACGGCGCCGCCGGCGGCGAGGATCGGGAAGATCTCCTCGATGCTGGTGTCGAAGCTGGGCGAGGCCAGCTGCAGCACGCGGTCGGCGGCCGCGAAGCCGTAGTGGCGCACGGCGGCGCGGGCAAAGCTGGCCAGCGCCGCGTGCGGGATGAGGACGCCCTTGGGCCGGCCGGTGGAGCCCGAGGTGTACATCACGTAGGCGAGGTTGAGCGGCGTCGCGGCGGGCGGCAGGTTCGCCCTCTCGCCGGCCGCCGGCGGCTCGCTGCCCACCGCCTCCTCGTCGATCATCAGCCGGACGCCGGCGTCGCGACGCAGCAGGCTCTGGCGCGCCGCCGGCAGGGCGGGGTCCAGCCAGAGGAAGGCCGCGCCCGCCTTGAGCACGCCGAGCAGGGCGGCGATCAAGCCGGCGCCGCGGCCCAGCCGCACCGCGACCACCTGGTCGGCGCCGGCGCCCGCCCGCAGCAGGTGGCGGGCCACCCGGTTGGCGCGGGCGTTGAGCTCGCCGTAGGTCCAGCGGCATGCCGCCGCGATCACCGCCAGGCGGTCCGGCGCGCGCTCGGCCTGGCGCTCGAAGAGCGCGTGCGCCAGCAGGTCGCATGCGCCATCGCCGCCCGCCGCGAGCGGCGGCCCGGCGGCCCTGCGCAGGACCTCGGCGCGTTCGGCGGCATCCATCAAGGGCGCGGCGCCCACCTCGCCGTCCGGGTTTTCGAGCAGCACGCCCAACAGGGTCTGGTAGTGGCGCAGCACGCGCTCGGCGGTAGCCGCGTCCCACAGGTCGGAGTTGTATTCGAGCGCCACAAAGGGCGCCTCCGCCGCAGTCACCGACAGCGTCCAGTCGTAGAGGGCCGTGCCCTGCTCGACCGGCAGCGGCGCGAACGACAGACCGCCCGACTCCAGGGCCGGCAGGGGGGCGCCCTGCAGCACGAACATCGCCTGGAAGAGCGGCGAGCGGGCCAGATCGCGGCCGGCGGCGAGCGACTCGACCAGCCGTTCGAAAGGCAGGTCCTGGTGGGCGTAGGCGGCGAGCGCCGTTTCGCGCCCGCGCTCGAGCAGCCCAGTGAAGGTCGTCCCGCCGCCGAGGTCGGCGCGCAGCACCAGCAGGTTGACGAACAGGCCGATCAGCTCCTCGAGCTCCACCCGATTGCGGTTGGCGACGGGGGTTCCCACCAGGATGTCGACGCCCGCCGTATAGCGGGCCAGAAGCGCCTGGAAGGCGCCGACCAGGATCATGAACAGCGTCACGCCGCGCTGCCGCCCGAGCGCGCCGGCCGCCGCGGCCAGGTGGGTGGGCAGCGTCGCGACGCACCGTCCACCTCGGTGGGTCTGCAGCGCCGGCCGCGGCCGGTCGGTGGGCAGGTCGAGACGTGCGGGGGCGCCGGCCAGCTGCGTCTGCCAGAAGCGCAGCTGGCCGGCGAGCGCCTCCCCCCGCAGCCACTGCCGCTGCCAGTGCGCGAAGTCGGCATACTGCACCGGCAGGTCCGGCAGCTCCGGGCGGGCGCGCTCGTAGAGGCGCGCCAGGTCGCGCACCAGGACGCCGATCGACCCGCCGTCGGCGACGATGTGGTGCAGGGTGAGCAGCAGCGCGTGCTCGCCCGCGCCCAACCGCAGCAGCAGCGCCCGCAGCAACGGCCCACGTGTCAGGTCGAAGGCGCGCCGCGCCTCCTGCTCGCCGCGGCGGGCCAGCTCGGCGTCGCGGACGCTCGGCTGCAGGGCGGACAGATCCACCTCGGCCAGCGGCACTCTGGGCGGCGCCAGCCGCTGGATCGGGCGGCCTTCTGCCGCCGGGAAGCAGGCCCTGAGCACCTCCTGGCGCCGCGCCAGCGCGTGCAGGGCGCGGCGCAGCGCGGCGGCGTCCAGGTCGCCGCGCACGCGCAGCGCGAGCGGCACGTTGTAGGCCGGGCTCCCCGGCTCCAGGCGGTCGAGGAACCAGAGCCGCTCCTGGGCGAAGGAGAGCGGCAGCGGGGCGTCGCGCGGCGCGCGAGCGAGCGCCGGCGGCGCCGCCGGCGCGCTGCCCGCGTCCTGCCGCAGCTGCCGCTCGACCGCCGCGGCCAGGCCCGCAACGGTGGGCTGCTCGAACACCAGGCGCAGCGGCAGCTCGATGCCCATGGCGGCGCGCACCCGTGAGGCGATCTGGACGGCCAGCAGGGAGTGGCCTCCGAGGGCGAAGAAATCGTCCTCGACGCCCACGCGCGGCCGCCGCAGCACCTCCGCCCAGAGGCCCGCCAGGATCTCCTCGACCGCCGTGCGCGGCGCGACGAAGGTGCCGCAGGGCGCCGCCGCATCCGGCTCCGGCAGCGCCCTGCGGTCGACCTTGCCGTTGGGGGTCACCGGCAGCTGCGGCAAGAAGACGAAGGCCGCGGGCACCATGACCGCGGGCAGCCGCCGCTGCAGATGGGCGCGCACCAGGGCGGCGTCGACCTGGCGCTCGCCGGTGGCCAGGTAGGCCACCAGGCGGTCGTCGCCGTCACCGCCGTCGCCGGCGCCGCGGGCCACGACGGCTGCCGCCAGGATCTCGGGGAGCTGCTCGAGGACGGCTTCGATCTCCGCCGGCTCGATGCGATGGCCGCGGATCTTGACCTGGCCGTCCAGGCGGCCGACGAACTCCAGGTCGCGCCGCGCCGTCCAGCGGACGGCATCGCCGGTGCGGTACATCCGCGCTCCCGGCTCGCCGCCCCAGGGGTCGGGCAGGAATCTCTCCGCCGTCTGGTCCGCCTGTCCCAGGTAGCCGCGGGCCAGGCCGAGTCCGGCGATGTACAGCTCGCCCGCGATGCCCGGCGGCACCGGCTGCAGCCGCGGGTCGGTCACGTAGACGCGCACGTTGGCGAGCGGCCGGCCGATCGACGGCGCCTCGTCGGCCGCGAGCGGTGGGGTCAGCGTGGCGCAGACGGTGGCCTCGGTGGGGCCGTACTCGGCGATCATCCGGCGGCCGGTGCGCCATCGCGCCGCCAGCTCGGCAGGGCACCGCTCGCCGCCCACCACCAGCGTGCGCAAGCTGGGCGGCGGGGCGCCGGCAAGCGCCCTCAGAACGGCCGGCGGCATCATCGCCATCTCGACCGCCTCCGCGACCAGCAGCGCCTCGACGTCCGGCTCGCGCGGCGCCACCAGCAGCCGGCCTCCGGCCAGGAGGCAGGTCGCCCACTCGGACACCGCGATGTCGAAGCCCGGCGAAGCGAGCTGCAGCACCGTGGTGCCCGCGCCGATGGCTCGCGCCTCGATCTGGGCGAGCGCCAGGTTGCAGACCGCGCGATGGGGAACGGCGACGCCCTTCGGCGTCCCGGTGGAGCCCGAGGTGAAGATCACGTAGGCGAGGCTCTCGGGCAGCGCGAGCGGCCGCGGATTGCCCTCCGGCTGCCGGGCGATCTCCTGGTGCGGCAGGGTTTGCTCGACCAGCAGCACGGCCGCGCCGCTCGCGCGCAGCAGCAGGTCGAGCCGCTCCTGCGGCAGCCGCGGATCGAGCGGCAGATAGGCGGCGCCCGCCTTGAGCACCGCCAGGATCGCCGTCATCGTCCACGCCCCCCGCTCGCAGCGCACGGCGGCCAGCGCCTCGGGCCGCACCCCGAGCCGCCGGCGCAGGTGGTGGGCCAGCTGGTTGGCCCGCCGGTTCAGCTCCCGGTAGCTGAGCGTCGCCTCGCCGTGGACCACCGCCGCGGCGTCGGGGCGGCGCTCCGCCTGGCGCTCGAAGAGCGCGTGCAGGAGGCTGTCCGCGTCGCCGCGCACCACGGGCTCGCCCCGCCAATCGAGCAGCAGGGCCTGCCGTTCTTCCGCGGTGAGCAGCGGCAGGTCGAGGATGCCGCGGTCCGGCGCCGCCGCCGCGGCGGCGAGCAGCGTCTGCAGGTGCCCACCGAGCCGCTCGATGGTGGCGGCGTCGAACAGATCCGCCGCGAAGCTCAGGTTGCCGCTCACCCCGGCGAGCTCGTGCAGCATGAGCACCAGGTCGAATTTCGCCTCGGCGGTTTCGGTGTCGAACCGCGACAGGCGCAGCTCCGGCAGGTCGATGTCGACCGCGGGGAGGTTTTGCAGCACCAGCATGACCTGGAAGAGAGGGTTGCGTCCGGGGTCGCGTGCGGGCTGGAGATCTTCGACCAGCTGTTCGAAGGGGAGATCCTGGTGGGCGTAGGCGTCCAGGGTGGAGTCGCGCACGCGGTCGAGCAGCTCGCCGAAGCCGCGGTCGTCCAGGTGGGCCGGCAGGGCAAGGGTGTTGACGAAGAAGCCGACGAGGTCTTCGACGCCGCCGTGGTGGCGGCCGGCGGTGGCGGTGCCGACGGCAAAGCGGCTCTGGCCGCTATGGCGCGCCAGCAGGACTTCGAAGGCGGCGAGCAGGGTCATGAAGAGGGTGGCTCCGCGCTCGCGTGCGAGGCGCAGGAGCTGCCCGGCCAGAGCGTCGGCAAGGGCGAAGGGGACCTGTGCGGCGCGGGCGAGGGGTGCGGCCTGGCGGGGCCTGTCGGTGGGGAGGTCCAGGGGTTGGATGCCGGCCAGCTGGGCGCGCCAGAAATCGCGCTGGCGGTCGATGCGATCGGCGGTCAGCCAGGAGCGCTGCCAGAGGGCGAAGTCGGCGAACTGGAAGGGCAGCTCGGGCAGGGTGGCACCGCGGTAGAGGGTGGCGAGCTCGCGCACCAGGATGCCGAGCGACCAGCCGTCGGCGACGGCGTGATGCAGGGTCAGCAACAGGACGGCACGGTCGGCGGCGAGGTGGAGCAGGGTGGCGCGCAGCAGGCCGGCCGACCGCGAAGGCCGGCCGGCACTCGCCTCCTCTCGCGGTCCGCGGGCCAGGTCGAAGGGGCGGCGGGCTTCATCGGCGGCGCGGTCGCGGGCGGCGGCCTCGGGATCGCTCAGGGCGCTCAGGTCGACCCGCGCGAGCGGCAGCGGCGCGGCGTCCGGGGGTTCGACGATCTGGACGGGTTCGCCGTCGCGTTCGCCAAAGCGGGTGCGCAGGATCTCGTGGCGGCGCACGATGGCGGCCAGGCTGGCGGCCAGCGCGGGGGCGTCGAGCCTGCCGTCCAGGCGCACGGCCAGCGGGATGTTGTAGGCGGCGCTGCGCGGGTCCAGGCGGTGCAGAAACCAGAGCCGGCGTTGGGCGAACGACAGCGGCAGGGGTGCGGTGCGCGGCGCTGGCAGGATGGGTGGCGGCGGCTCGGCGCCGTCCTTTCGGGCCGCTTCGGCCAGGGTTGCCATGGCGGCGACGGTGGGCTGGTCGAAGAAGCGGCGCAGGGGGATCTCGACGCCGAGCGCGGTGCGCAGTCGCGCGGCGACGGTCATGGCCAGCAGGGAGTGGCCTCCCAGTTCGAAGAAGCTGTCGTCGACGCCGACGCGGCGCCGTCCCAGGACGTCGGCCCAGGTGGCGGCGACGATCTCTTCGATGGGGGTCCTGGGCGGCCGGTGCGCGCCGTCGTCGGTCGCCGGGCCGGTCGTGGTGCCGGGCTCGGGCAGGGCGCTGCGGTCGACCTTGCCGTGGGCGGTCAGCGGCAGCTCGGGCAGGAAGACGTAGAGCGCCGGGAGCATGTAGTCGGGCAGCGACAGGGCCAGCTGGCGGCGCAGCGCGGCGGCGTCCGGGGCGCGCTCGCCGCTCGCATCGTCTGGCGCGTCGCCGGCGGCCAGGTAGGCGATCAACCGGCCGTCGCGGCCGGCGACGGCGGCGGCGCGGACGCCGGGACAGAGCAGCAGCGCGGCCTCGATCTCGGCCGGCTCGATGCGGTAGCCGCGGATCTTCAGCTGGTCGTCGCGGCGTCCCAGGAAGTCGAAGCTGCCGTCGGGTCGCAGGCGCGCCAGGTCGCCGGTGCGGTAGAGGCGGGCGCCGCCGCCGCGGAAGGGGTGCGGCACAAAGGCTTCGGCGGTGCGTTCGGGGCGGTCCAGATAGCCGCGTGCCAGGCCGCCGCCGCCGATGTAGAGCTCGCCCGGAGAGCCGAGCGGCACGGGTTCCATCTCGGCGTCCAGGACGTACAGCTCGGCGTTGGCGATGGGCCGGCCGATGGGGATGGGATCGCGGCGGTCGGCGAGCTCGTGGAAGGCGCAGCCGACGACGGTCTCGGTGGGCCCGTACTCGTTGATGAGGCGTCGTCCGGGCGCGGCCGGCAGCCAGGCGACGGCGGCGGCGGGCAGCGCTTCGCCGCCGATGACCAGGACGCGGTCGTCCAGCTGGTGGGGTTCGAGCAGGCGGCTCAGGGCGAGCAGGTGGGCGGGCGTGATCTTGACCAGCGGCGGTGCGCCGGGCTCGCGCAGCGCGGCGGCGAGCGGCTCGACGCCGTCGTCGACCAGGGTGATCGAGCGGCCGCAGACGAGCGGCGTCCACAGGCTGGTGACGGTGAGGTCGAAGCCGAGCGGCGAATGCACCAGGGCGTCGAGCGGGCCGTAGGTTTCGCGGCAGAAGCACAGGTAGTTGACGACCGCGGCGTGGGTGACGGCGACGCCCTTGGGCAGCCCGGTCGACCCGGAGGTGTAGAGGACGTAGGCGAGCTGGTCGCGGTCCACGGCCGGCGGCTGGTGCGGTGGATGCGTCGGGTCCGGGTCAGGCAGGGGTCGGTCGAGCCGGAGGGTGGGCAGGTCCAGGTCGGCATCGCCGTCGGTGAGCAGGCAGGCGACGCCGGCGTCGCGCGCCATCCACTCGCGTCGCCGGCGCGGCAGGTTGGCGTCCAGGGGCACGTAGGCGCCGCCGGCCTGGAGCACGGCGAGGAGCGCGGCGACCATGTCGGGGGAGCGGCGCAGGGAGACGCCGACGCGCGCTTCCGGGCCGACGCCGTGGCGGGCGAGCTCGCGGGCCAGGCTTCCGGCGCGGTCGGCCAGCTGGCGGTAGCTCCACCGCCGGCCGCCGTGGCGCACGGCGGCCGCCTCGGGGTGGCGCTCCGCCGCGGCGGCGAACAGACCGTGGACGGTGGCGTCCGGCTGCCGCCGGCGGCACGCCCCGCGGGCCCGCTGCAGCAGCCATTCACGCTCGTCCGCGCCGACCATGCGGAGCGCACCGATGGCGGCTCCCGGCGCCGCGAGCATCGCGCCGACGGCCCCGGCCAGGCGCTCGGCGAGCAGCAGCACGTAGCTCTCGGCGAACAGGCGCGGGTCGTACGCCAGGGCCGCCCGCAGCTGCCCGCCGCCGCGCACCGCGCTCAACTTGAGCGCGAAGCGGTCGACGCACGCCGTGGCCGCGACCACCGCGACCGGTGCGGTTCCGTCCTCCCGGCCGCGATCGTCGAAAAACTCGAAGGCGTGGCGAAAGAAGGGGAGTCCCTCGCGCACGTAGGAGTCCTGCAGATCGCGCGCCTCGTCCAGCTCGGCGGCGAAGCGCGCCGTCACCTGGCGCACGGTGGCCGCCGGTTCGGCCGTGGCGGCGAAGGGGACAAAACGCGCCAGCAGGCCGACGACGTTGCCCAGCGACTCGTAGCGGCGGCCGTCGCAGAGCACGCCGAGCGCCAGGTCGGCCGGCGCGCCGCTTGCCGCCAGCACCACCCGCCAGGCGGCGAGCAGCAGCGCCTCCGCTGCATCGGGGAGCGGCGCCAGCGGCAGGCTGCGCGGCGCAAAGCTCCCTTGCGGCGCCGGCTCCTCGCCGGGCAGCCACTCCTGGGCGCAGCGCGAGCCCTGGCGCTGCTGCCAGTGCCCGCGATGGGCGCGGGCCTCCGGCGTGTCGGCGACCTCGTTGGCCCAGGCGGCGTAGTCGGGGTATTGCGTCGGCTCGCCGGCCGGCTCGCCCGCCAGCTCGCGCCGCAGCTCGCCGGCCAAGGCGAGCAGGCCCTGCCGGTCCGCGTGGAGCGCCGGCAGCCGGAGCCGCAGCAGGTGCCCGGCCGGCTGGACGCTGAGGGAGGCGTGGACCAGGGGGCCCACCTCCCACCGTGGCGTGGCGTCCTCCGCGTCCCAGGCCACGCCGCCGTCGCCGACCACCTGGAGCGGCAGCCGCAGCCCGGGTGCCGAAGCGAACACGGTGCGCAGGATCTCCAGGCGCGCGGTGACGGCGGCGACCGCCGCGCGCACCGCCAGCGGGTCCACGGCGGCGTCGATGCGCAACGCCAGCTCGGCGCGGCCGGCCTCGCTCGTCGCGAGGTTCTGCCAGACCACGGCCTGCTGCGGCGAGAGTTGGTAGCCCTCCACGCTGTCACTCCTCGGGAGCGCCGGCGGGCGCGGTCACCGGCCGCCGCCTGCTGGTGCCCAGCCTGCCGCGCGCGGCCTCGGCGTAGCGCCGCCGCTCGTGGCCGGCGAGCGCCGTGGCGGCGACTTCGCCGATGGGTGCGTCCTGCCAGGCGGGCAACCCGTCACAGACCGCCGCCAGCGCATCGAGCAGCAGCGCGGCGTGCTCGGCGTCGAAGCGGTCCTCGTCGTAGCGGATGAAGCAGTCGAGCTCGCCGCGGGCGCGCACCGTGAGCACCAGCGGGTAGCTCTCGGTGAGCCGCAGCTCCACCTCGCCGATGCGCAGCCCCGCGACCGTGGCAGCGACGGCCTGGTCCAGCGGGTAGTTCTCGAAAACGAAGAGGGTCTCGAAGAGCGGCTCGCCCGCGGGCACCTCGCTCCACGAGCGCACGCGGGGCAGCGGCGCGTGCTCGTGCCGCCGCATCTCCACCTGCTCGGCCTGGAGCCGTGCCAGCCAGGCCATCAGCGGTTCGTCGCCCGCCACCGCGACCCTCACCGGCAGGGTGTTGATGAACAGGCCCACCATCCGGTCGCTGCCCGGCAGCTCGGCCGGGCGCCCCGCGACGACGGTGCCGAAGAGCACCTCGCGGCGCTCCATGAAGTGGGCGAGAACCAGCGCCCAGGCGCCCTGCACCAGGGTGTTGAGCGTCAGCTGGCGTTCCCGGCCCAGGCGCGCCAGCCGCTCGACGGCGCCGATGTCGATGCGGCGCTCCTGCTTGCGGTGGCTGGCGCCCGCCGCGGGTCGTCCGGCGGCGGGAGCGCGGTCGAAGCGCAGCCGGCCGCGGGCGTGCCACCCCGCCAGCCGGCGGCGCCAGTAGCGTTCGGCCGCGCCCAGGTCGCGCCGACGCAGCCAGTCGACGTAGCCGCGAAACGGCGGCGCCGGCGCCGCCTGCAATCCGCTGCCCTCCAACGCCGCCGCGTAGCCGGTGAAGACGTCGGCGAGGACCAGACCGTTCGACCAACCGTCGAGGATCAGGTGGTGGCTGGTCCAGACCAGGCGCCAGGCGTCGCCGGCCGTGCGCACCAGGTGGAGCCGCAACAGCGGCGCCGCCGCCAGGTCGAAGCCCCGCACCCGGTCGTCGGCGAGCAGGCGCTCCCAGCGGCCGGCCAGTTGCGCGGCGTCCAGGCCGCGCCAATCGTGGCTCGCCAGCGGCACGGTCGCCTGGTGGTGGACCCGCTGCAGCGGCTCGCCCGCGCCGCTCCAGTCGAACGCGGTGCGCAGCGCCGGGTGGCGCGCCACGGCGCCCTGCCAGGCCCGCGTCAGGGCCTGCACGTCGAGCGCCCCGTCGATGCTGCAGGTGAGCTGCACGACGTAGAGGCCGGGCTCGCCGCGGTGCAGCACCTCGAACAGGACGCCCTGTTGCAGCGGCGAAAGTGCGTAGGCGTCCTCGCTCTCCGCTCCCTCCACCCAGCCGCCGCGCGGCGCCGCGTCGGGCCGGCTCGCCTCGGCCAGCCGCCGCAGCTCGCCGACGAAGCCCGCGGCCAGCGCCGCGACCGTCGAGCGGTCGTACAGGTTGCGGCTGAACGCCCAGGCCGCCCGCAGGCGCCCGCCGGCGACGCGGGCGTTGACCTGGAAGAGGTGGGTGAGCCGGCCGCGCTCGTCCTGCGGCGAGCCGATCGGCTCGTCCGCGAGGTCGAACAGGGGTGCCTCGCCCAGCGCCCGGTCGAGCTGTCCCAGGTAGTTGAAGCTCACCTGCGCCGGCGGGCGCTCGCGCAGCGCGGCTGCCACGTCGCTGTGCGGCCGGCCGTAGCGCAGCAGACCGTAGCCCAGGCCCTGGCGCGGCAGCCGGCGCAGCGACTCCCGGACGGCGCGCACGGCGTCCAGGGCATCTCCGGCCGCTGGCAGGTCGAGCGCCAGCGGCGCCCGCACGGTGAACCAGCCGACCGTGCGCGAGACGTCCATCCCGTCGAGGTCGGCGCGGCCGTGCCATTCGCGGTCGACCACCAGCGTGCGCTCGCCCGTCCAGGCGGCGAAGGCGCGGGCGAGCGCGGCCAGCAGCACGGCGTCGATCGCGCCGTCCCAGGTCTCGGCGGCGCCGCGCAGCAGGGCGGCGGTCTCGTCGGCGGCAAGCTCGGTTTCGACCGTCTCGCCGCCGGCCACGCGGTCGTCGCCGCCGGGATGGTCGACCGGCAGCGGGCGCACCGCCCGGCCGCTTTCCCCCAGCCAGTAGGTCATCTCCGCCGTCACCGCGGGCGACCCGGCGTGGCGGGCGAGCGTTTCGGCCCAGGCGCGGAAGGAGGCGGTCTTCGCCGCGAGACGCGCCGGCGCGCCGCCCAGGAGCTGGCGGCAGGCCGTCTGCAGGTCGTCGAGCAGGACGCGCCACGACACCCCGTCCACCGCCAGGTGATGCACGGCCACCATCAGGCGCCGGCCGCGCGCGCCGAGGTCGAATGCGGCGGCGCGCAGGAGCGGCCCGCGGCCGAGGTCGAGGCTCGCCTGGACGGCGCGGGCGCACGCCGTGAGCGCCCGGCCCTGCCGCGCCTCGCCCAGCCCGGCCAGGTCGATCTCGCACAGCGCGGCGCGTTCGCCCGCCGGCGCATGGGCCTGCCGCCAGCCCGCCGCGCCGGGCGCGAAGCGCAGGCGCAGGGCGTCGTGGTGTGCCAGCAGGTGGTCGAGCCCCCGGCGCAGCACCGCGGCGCCCACCGGCGCCGCCAGGCGCAGCAGCACAGCCTGGTTCCAGTGGCTGGGGTTGGGCGGCGCGGTGTCGAAAAACCAGCACTGGACAGGCGTCAGCGGCACCGGCCCCTGGACGGCTCCCTGCTCGGCGGCGGCGGCCGGCGTGGCGGCGCTGCCGGTGACAGCCGCATTGGCGGCCATGGCGGCGAGCGCCGCGACGGTGGGGCTGTGGAACAGGTCTCCGGGCGTCAGCAGGATCCCCGCCTGGCGGGCACGCGCGACGATCTGCACGCTCACGATCGAGTCTCCCCCCAGGCGGAAGAAGTTGTCTTCGACGCCCACGCGCGGCAGGCGCAGCACGCCGGCCCAGATCTGCGCCAGCGTCTGTTCGACCGGGGTGCGCGGCGCCACGTAGCCGGCGGCGGCCGGCGCCGGAGCGGGGAGCGCCCGGCGGTCCACCTTGCCATTGGCGGAGAGCGGCAGCCGCGGCAGGACGACGCAGGTATCCGGCAGCATGTGGGCCGGCAGCTGCAGCGCCAGGTGCTCGCCGAGCTCCGCCGCCGCGAGGGCCGCCCCTGGCGCCGCCGCCACCCAGGCCACCAGCCGCCCCTCGAGCTTGGCCACCGCCGCGGCCGCCACCCGCGGGTGGCGGCGCAGGGCGCTCTCGATCTCGCCCAGCTCGATGCGGAAGCCGCGGATCTTGACCTGACCGTCCTGGCGCCCGAGGAACTCAAGGGCGCCGTCGAGCCGCCAGCGGGCCAGATCGCCGGTGCGGTAGAGGCGCGCGCCGGGAGCGGCGGCAAAAGGATGCGGCAGGAAGCGCTCGGCCGTCAGGTCGCCACGCCCCAGGTAGCCGCGCGCCAGCCCGGCGCCGCCGACGTACAGCTCCCCCGCGGCGCCCGCCGGCGCGGGCTCCAGCCGGGAGTCCAGCACCCAGACCTCGGCGTTGGCGATGGGGCGGCCGATGGGGACGCTCTCCAGACGCTCGTCCCCGGGCAACAGCTCGTGGGCGGTGCAGCCGACCACCGTCTCGGTCGGGCCGTATTCGTTGATCAACCGCCGCCCGCGCCGCCAGCCCAGCCAGGCGACGGCGCCGCGCCCCAGCGCCTCGCCGCCGATCACCACCACGCGCTCGCCCAGCTCGTCGGCCGAGAGCAGCTGGGCGAGCGCCTCCAGGTGCGCCGGGGTGAGCTTGAGCAGCGCCGGCCCGCCGGGTTGGCGGAGGGCGGCGGCGAGCGCCTCGATCCCATCTGCCAGAAGCGTCACCGCGCGGCCCGCCAGCAGCGGCCCCCAAAGGCTGGTCACGGTCAGGTCGAAGCCCAGCGGCGAGCTCACCGCGGCGTCCAGGGCGCCGTAGGCGTCGCGGCACCAGAGCAGGTAGTTGACGACGCCGCCGTGGGTCACCGCGACGCCCTTGGGGCGGCCGGTCGAGCCCGAGGTGTACAGGACATAGGCCAGGCTGTCGGCGGTCGCCGCCACCGCCGGCGGCGCCGGCGGGCAATCGCTCGCCGCCGCCGTCTCCTCCAGGTCCAGGCGCAGGGCCGGCAGCCCGAGATCCGCGCCGTCTCCGTCGCCGCTGAGGACCAGGGCGACGCCCGCGTCGCGCGCCATCCACTCGCGCCGCGCGCGCGGCAGGGTGCCGTCCAGCGGGACGTAGGCGCCACCCGCCTTGAGTACCGCGAGCAGCGCCACGATCATCTCCGGCGAGCGGCTGGCGGCGACTCCGACGCGCGACTCCGCGCCGGCGCCGCGGCGCACCAGCTCGCGGGCCAGGCCGTTGGCGCGCCGATCGATGTCGCCAAAGCTCCACTCCTGTCCGCCGCGGCGCACCGCCGCCGCCTCAGGCCGCCGGCGCGCCGCGGCCTCGAACAGGCCGTGCAGGGTGGCGGCGGGGTCGCGCTCCACCCGCGCTCCCGCCGCCTGCGCCGCCAGCCACCGGCGCTCGCCGGCGCCGGCGTCGCCGCCGGCAAACCGCTCGAGCAGCCAGCCGGCGCCGCGGGCGTCGAAGGCTTCCGGGTCGTAATAGAGCGTCGCCCAGGAGCGCTCGGGGGTCCGCACCACGGTCAGGCCGAGCTTCCAATCCTCGGCGAAACAGTAGAGGTCGACCAGCTCCGGCCCCTGCCAATCGATGCCCTCCCAGCCGATGGGGCGCCGCGCCGCGCCGGCCGGCGATCGTGGCGCCGGCGGCGATGTCGGCGCCGCGCCGGCCGGCGCCCCGTTGCACGGTCCGAGCGTGTGCCGCAGCTCGTCGAACTCGCGCCCCGGCGTCACCGCCGCGATCGCCGGGGCCGGCTCGCCGGTGAGCCGCGCCAGCAGCTCCTGCCAGCGCCCCAGGCCGGCCGCCGCGGCGGCCGCCGGCAGCTCGGCCGACGCCGTGGCGATGCGCTCGCTGCGGGTATCGCGTTCGAGCGGCAGGGTGACGGACCCGGCCGGCTCGGCGGCGGCAGCCGGCCGCCCCTCCTGGTGCAGCCATTCGGAGTACTGGAGGTGCTGCACCACGTCGGCACCAGGAGGGCTCCCGGCGCAGCAGCCGGCGACGTCCGCCAGCAGGATGCGCAGCGAGTCGCTGTCGGCGGCGAGCGCCGGCAGGGTGACGACCAGGATGGACGCCGCGCCCTGCCCGGCAGCGTGCGCCCAGCAGGCGCGCAGCAGCGGACCGGCGGCAAAGTCGAACGGCGCCGCCCGTTCCTCGGCGAGCAAGCGCGGCAGTGCGGCGGCGGCGTCCGCCTCCCGCCAGGCGAAGCTGCCGGCGGCGTGGATCACCTGCATCGGCTCGCTGCGCCCGGTGGGGACCACGAAGGTGGTGCGCAGCATCTCGTGGCGCTCGACGGCGAACGCGAGGGCGCGGCGCAGCGCCGGCGCGTCGACGCCGCCGGGCAGCCGCACCGCGGCCTGCGCGCGGTGCGCTTCGCGATGGCGCCAGGCCCACAGCCGTGCCTGGCGCGGCGAGGCGCGGAACGCTTGCCCGGCCATGGCTTCAGAAGCTCCTCATGTCGCCCATCGCCACCAGCATCCGGCGCGGCCCCTGGTAGGCGTTGCGGCCGTGCGCGGTCAGCATGTTGTCGACCAGCAGCATGTCGCCGCGCTGCCAGGGGACGACGACCTCGATGCTGCGATAGACCGCCAGGATCTCGCCCATGTCATCGTCGGCGATCGGCGAGCCGTCGCCGTAGCAGCAGTTGCGGGGAAAATCTTCGGGCGGGAAGAGAGCGGCCATCGACTGGCGGGTTTCGGGGTCCAGGCACGACGGGTGCCAGTGCTGGGCCTGGTTGAACCAGCAGCTCTCGCCGGTCACCGGATGGCGCAGCACCGCTGGCCTCACCGCCACGGTGCGCAGGCTGTCGCCGGGCCGCCACTCGCAGCCCATGCGGCCTTGCCGGCAGTACGCCTCGGCTTCCTCCCGGCGCTCCGTCCCCAGCACCTTCTGCCAGCTCAGACCGAGCTCCGGCCGGTAGGTTCTGATGTACATCACGCCGCGTTCCGTGAAGCGGTCGCGCAGGCGCGCCGGCAGGCGGCGGTAGACCTCGCGGCTGTCGGCGAGCGGCATCTCGCCGCCCGCGGCCGCTGGCACGGCGCAGCCGAACCAGATCTGCCCCGGCCACTGGTGATTGAAAGAGTTTTCGTTGTGCCACAGGAGCACCTTGGCGGGCGAAAAGGCGACGGGCGTGTAGACCTTGCCGCTCACCGATTCGCGGTGGTGCTCGCCGTTTTCGTCGTAGAGCGGCGAAGTGAGCGTCTCGGCCACGGGCTCGAAGTCGGCTTCGGGATCCACCGGAAAGCCGCGAAACAGGACGGCGCCGTGGCGCGCCAGCTGAGCGCGGACCAGGTCGCGGTTGGCGGCGGCCCAACCTGCCAGGTCGACGCCCGGACCGAGCGGGCGCACCACCAGCGGCAGCGAGGCGCCGGGCACGAGCGGCGCCGTGTCGATCAGGTCCGCGGCGTCCAGACTGACGGGTTTGGGGGTGACCAGCTTGAATGTCATCGGTTTCGCTCCTTGCCCTGCGCAGGGTGACGCCAGCGCCGTCCGCGCGATCTCCGCCAGGCTCGCCTCGGGATGCGCCAGAGCCTCGTCCAGGACGCGGACGAAGCCGTCCAGCAAGGCGGCGACGTCGGCGGCGGCGAAGCGCTCCGGGTCGTACATCGCCTCGCATCCGTAGGGGTCGCTGGGGACGACGGTCAGGGTCAGCGGGAAGTTGTTCTGATCGAAGCCGCGCAGGTCGGTGAAGCGCACCTGCAGGCGCTCGTCCAGCTCCGCCCCGGCGCGGCTGAGGGAGGGAAAGTTCTCGAACACGAAAAGGGTGTCGAAGAGCGGCTCGCCGGCGGGCAGCTCGCTCCAGGGCTGGATGGCGGCGAGCGGGGTGTGCTCGAACTGCCGCATCTCGACCTGCTCGGCCTGCAGGCGCCGCAGCCAGGGGACCAGCGGCTCGCCGCCGTCGACCGCGACGCGCGCCGGCAGGGTGTTGATGAACAGGCCCACCATGCGCTCGACCTCCGGCAGGGCGGCCGGCCGGCCGGCGACGACCGTGCCGTAGACCAGGTCGCGCGCGCCGGCGGCGCCGGCCAGGACCAGCGCCCAGACCCCCTGGAGAACGCTGTAGACGGTGAGCTGACGCTCGCGGGCGAAGCGCGCCAGGGAAGCGGTGGCCGCCGCCGTCAGCCGCCGGCGCTCCTTGCGATCGCTGGCGCCGGCGGTGGCGCGGCCGGCGCCGGCGCCGCGGTCGATGCGCAGGCGGTTGCGCGCGGCAAATCCGGCCAGACGCCGGCGCCAGAATCGTTCCGCCTCGCCCAGGTCCTGGCCGGCGAGCCAGGCGACGTAGTCGCGGTACGGGCGCACCGCCCCCAGCGACGGGCTCAAGCCGCGCGCCAGCGCCTCGTAGGCGGCGAACATCTCGTCCAGCACCACCGGTCGCGACCAGCCGTCCAGGATGATGTGATGATTGGTCCACACCGCCTGGTGCAGATCGTCCGCCAGCTGCAGCAGGCTGAGCCGCATCAAGGGCGCCGCGGCGAGGTCGAAGCCGCGCGCGCGGTCGGCGGCGAGAAAAAGGTCGATGCGGCGCTCGCGCTCGCTCGCCGGCACGCCGCGCCAGTCGTGGCGTTCGACGCGCAGGTCCACCTGGCGATGGACGACCTGCAGCGGCTCGTGGCCGCCGTGCCAGTCGCAGGCGGTGCGCAGCGCCGGGTGCCGTTCGACGACCAGGCGCCAGGCGCGCTCGAAGGCCGCGGCGTCGAGCGCGCCGGTGACGCGGCAGGTGACCTGCTCGACGTAGACGCCGGTTTCGCCGGCGTGCAGGGCGTGAAACAGGATCCCCTGCTGCAGCGGCGTGAGCGGATAGGAGTCCGCCAGGCCGCGCGCCGCGCTGCCGACGCCCGCCAGGCGCCGCAGCTCGGCGGCGAAGCGGGCGGCATGGCCCGCGATGGTTTGGCGGCGGTGCAGATTGCGGCTGAAGGTCCAGGTCGCGCGCAGCCGGCCGGCGCTGACGCGGGCGGTGATCTGCAGCAGGTGGGTGCGCAGGCCGCGCTCGTCCTGCGGCGGGCCGGTGGGCTCGTCGGCGAGCGCGAAGAGCGCGCCGTCGCCGGCACTGGCGCCGGCTTGGCCGTCGATCTGGCCGAGATAGTTGAAGCTCACCTGCGGCCGCACCGCCGGCCGCTGCCCGGCTGCCTGGAGGGCGCGCCGCACGGTTTCGCGGACGGCGGCCAGGGTGGCCGCGGCGTCGGCGTCGGCGAGCGTCGCCGGCAGCTCGACCGGCACGCGGGCGGTGAACCAGCCGACGGTGCGCGACGTGTCGAGGTCGGGAAAGGCGCCGCGGCCATGGCCCTCGACGTCCACCCAGAGCGGGCGGTCGCCGCTCCAGGGCGCCAGCGCCAGGACCAGCGCCGCGAGCATCGCGTCGCGCATCTCCTGCAGCAGGGCGCCGGTCTCCGCCGCCGTCAGCTCGACCTCGACCAGGTCGTTCGACCCCACCGTGTTGGCGCCTGCCGGATGATCGAGCGGCAGCGGCGCGATCTGCCGCGGGGCGTCGCCGGGCGGTGCGCTTCCCGGCTCGCCGCCCTGCTGCCGGTTGCGCTCGGCCCACAGCTCGGCCCAGCGCCGGTAGGAGGCGGTCCTGGCGGGCAGCGCGACGGGCTCGCCGCGCTGCAGCTGCGCGCTGGCGGTTTCCAGGTCTTCGATCAGGATGCGCCACGAGACCGCGTCCACCACCAGGTGGTGGATGACCAGCAGCAGGCGGCGGCCGCGCGCGCCGAGGTCGAACAGCGCGGCGCGCAGCAGCGGCCCGCTGCCGATGTCGAGGCCGGCCTGGGTCTCGCGGCCGAGCGCGGCCAGCGCCCGGTCCTGGGCCGCGGCGTCTTGCGCGGCCAGGTCGTGCTGGGCGATGGGCGGGGTTTGCGCGGACTCGCCGGCATCGGCGCAGGTCTGCTCCCAGCCGGCGGCGCCAAGGTGAAAGCGCAGGCGCAGGGCGTCGTGGTGCGCCAGCAGCTGATCCAGGGCGCGCCGCAGGAGCACGGCGGGAAGGGGCCTGGCCAGGCGCAGCAGGATCGCCTGGTTCCAGTGGTTGGGATTGACCGCCTGGAGATCGAAGAACCACCGCTGGATGGGGGTGAGCGGCAGCGGCCCGGCGGCGGCCTGCGGTGCCGCCGCGGGCTCCGCCGCCGCGCCGTCGGCGACGGCCGCCAGCCCGGCGATCGTGGGATGCAGGAAGATCTGCATCGGCGTCAGCCGCAAACCGGCCTGATGCGCCCGCGCGATGATCTGGATGCTGAGGATCGAATCGCCGCCCAAGGCGAAGAAGCTGTCCTCGACTCCGACCTCCGGCAGCCGCAGCACGCCAGCCCAGATCTGCGCCAGGATCGTTTCGGTCGGCGTGCGCGGTGCGATGTGGGCGGCGGCGGCCGCCGCCGCCGCGGTGGGCTCGGGCAGCGCCCGGCGGTCCAACTTGCCATTGGCGGTGCGCGGCAGCTCCGGCAGGAAGACCAGGGCAGCGGGTAGCATGGGTTCCGGCAACGTCCGCTCCAGGTGCTCGCGCAGTGCGTCGGCGGTGAGCGCGCCGTCGGCTGCCACCCAGGCCACCAGCCGCCCCTGCCGCGCCGCCGCCGCCGCCGCCCGCACTTGCGGATGGCGCAGCAGCGCCGCCTCGATCTCGCCCGGCTCGACGCGATAGCCGCGGATCTTCACCTGGTCGTCGCGCCGGCCGAGGAACTCGAGCTGGCCGCCGGCGCCGTGGCGCGCCAGGTCGCCGGTCCGATACAGGCGCTCCCCGGCCGCGCCGCAGGGGTGCGGCACGAACCGCTCCGCCGTCAGGTCGCCGCGGCCGACGTAGCCGCGCGCCACGCCCGCGCCGCCGGCATGGAGCTCGCCCGTCACGCCCGCCGGCAGCGGCTCCAGGTTGTGGTCCAGCACCAGGGCGATCGCGTTGGCCAGCGGGCGGCCGAGCGGCACGACGTCGCCGCCGGGCGGCGGCGGCAGGCGGCCGGCGACCACGCCCACCGTCGTCTCGGTGGGACCGTAGTGGTTGAACACCTCGCACCGTGGTGCGAGCGCCGCGATCTGCCGCGCCAGCGCCGGCGGCAGAACCTCGCCGCCCATCACCAGGAACCGGCGCGGCAGGCTGCGGCGCGATTGCAGCAGGGCTGCCATGTGCGACGGCACGATCTTGACCGCGTCGACGGCGTGCCGCTCCAGGTAGGCGGCGTAGCGCTCCGCGTCGGCGGCGTCGGCGCGCGGTACCAGGTGCAGCGTGCCGCCTGTCAGCAGGCTGGGAAACACCATGGTGTTGCACAGGTCTGCCGCCAGGGTCGACACCACGGCAAAGCACAGCCCCTCCGGCAAGGCCAGCAGCTCGCGCACCGCCTCGCAGTAGCTGGCGAGCGCCGCGTGCGGCACGCCGACCGCCTTGGGGGCGCCGGTCGATCCCGAGGTGAACAGCACGTAGCAGAGGTTCTCCGGCGCCGCCTCGCCTCCCTGGTGCGGCGGCGCGGCTTGCGGGCGGGGGAGCCGGGGGGCGCGGCGCTGCGGCCGGACCGCCGGCGCCAGGTCGTCGACCCAGACCAGCGGCAGGCCGGTCGCGGGCAGGCGCTCGGCCAGCGCCCGCTCGGCGACCACGCAGCGGGCTCCCGCCGCCGCCAGCTGCTCGCCCAGGCGGTCCGGCGGCGCCTGCTCGTCGAGGGGGGCGTAGGCGCCGCCGGTCTTGAGGATGCCCAGCATGCCCGCCACCCACGCCGGCGAGCGCGAGGCGAGCAGACCGGCCACGGCGTCGGGCCCCAGGGCGTGCTCGGCCGCCAGGCGGCGGGCGATGGCGGCAGCCCAGGCGTCCAGCTCGCCGTAGGTGAGCGCGCCGGCGTCGCCGGCGACGGCGACGCGATCGGGGGTGCGCAAGGCCTGCTCCTCGATCCGCCGGTGCAGCGGCCGGCGGTCGGCGCCGGGCCGCTGCGGGCCGGCCGCCGCCGCCAGCGCCGCCCGGCGATCCTCGTCGCCGAGCAGCCGCATGCCGGCGCCGGGCGCCGCGGGGGTGCACGCCGCGCTCGCGGCGAGGGTTTGCAGGCAGCGCGCAAAGAGCGCCGCGGCCTCGCCGTCGACGCGGCCGCGGTCGTGGCGCAGCTCCGCCCGCAGCGCGCCGCCGGAGCGGACGGCGAGGAGCTTGAGCGCGGCGCCCGCGGGGCCGGCCTGCACCCGCTCCACGGCAAAGCGGGCGCCGGCGCTGGCGATCGCCGCGGGGAGCTCCAGGTACTCGAATTCGTACGCTGCCGCGGCGGCGTTCGGCTCCTCCAGCGGCAGGTGTTCCACCAGCCCGGCAAGGGCGTCGAGCCGGACCGCGATGGCGGCGGCGAGAGCGCTGAAACTGCCATCGAGATCCAGCTCCAGGCAGAGCGGCAGGCGCCGCGCATAGGCCCCGAACGCCGCCCCCAGCTGCTCGTCGCGGCCGCTCGCCACGTAGGCGAGCCGCAACGCGCCGCCGTCGCCGCCGCCGCCGCCGTCGAAACGCTGCAGGAGCGTCGCCCAGACCGCGAGCAGCGCCGCTTCCCCGGCGGCGCCGGCACCCGCCAGGTCGAATCGCACCGTGCCGAGCAGGCCGCCGCCGGCCGGCGGCGCCGCGTCGTCCGGCTCTGCCGTGCCGCCGCGCCGCGCGCCGCGCAGCGCCGGCCGGCAGAGGGGGCGCGGCGCGATCCGCGTGTTCTCTTCCCAATACCGCTGCGCCGCTTCGCCGGGGCCCGCCTGCCCAGCGCCGCCGGCGTCCAGCTCTTCCTGCCAGGCGGCGTAGTCGGCGTACTGGATGGCGCTCTCCGCGTCCGCGTCCGCGGCGCCGCCGTAGGCCCGCGCGATCGCACTACCCAGCAGCGACGCGGTCCTGGCGTCGGCGCAGAGTCCCGGCAGGCTGAGCAGCAGGGCGTGGCGGCCGGCTGGCAGGCGCAGCAGCCCGGCGCGCAGGGGCGGTTCCTCCGGCGGGCCGGGCGGCCGCGCCGCCTCGCTGTCGAACAGATCCGCGACCGCCGTCGCGGCGTTCGCCGCCGAGGCGGCGGTCAGGTCGCGCTCCCACCAGCTGAAGTCGGGGGCCTCGCGGAACTCCTGCAGCGGAAAGCGCAGCCCGGGGTGGTCGAGGAAGACGGCGCGCAGGATCTCCTGGCGGCCCACCACCTCCCCCAGGGCGGCGCGCAACGCGGCCGCGTCGAGAGCCCCCGCGATCTCGAGCAGGCAGACGGTGCGCGGCACGAGGTCGGGCCCGCCGCTCGCGACGCAGAGGGCGCGCTGCTGGGTCGACAGGCGGTAGCCCTGGACCAGGTCGGTGGTCACGGGCGCGGCTCCAGCTCGTGCTCGCCGCTCATCTGGCCCATGGCGACCAGGATCTTGCGCGGGCCGGTGAAGGGGTTGCGCGCGTGGGCGGTCATCATGTTGTCGGCCAGCAGCACGTCGTGGCGCTGCCAGGGGGCCGCCACGGAGTTTTCGTCGTAGAGGCGGCGGATCTCGGCCACCACCTCGTCCTCGATCGCCGCGCCGTCGCCGTAGAGCACGTTGCGCGGCAGGTCGGGCGCCGCGAAGAGGGCGCGCACCGGCGCCTGCACGGCCTCCGGCAGGCAGGCGACGTGATGGAGCTGGATCTGGTTGAAGAAGAGCTTCTCGCCGGTGGCCGGGTGGCGCGCCACCGCGACCCGGCGCTGGCGGGTGGCAAGGGCGTCGCCCTTCCACTCGCAGGCGACCCCGGCGGCGCGGCAGGCCGCCTCGACCTCGCGCCGGTCGCCGGTGCGGAAGAACTCCTGCCAGCCGACGTCGATGCCGGGGATGAAGTTGCGCACGTAGAGCAGACCCTGGCGCTCGAAGCGATCGGCCAGCTCGGCCGGCAGCCGGCGGTAGATGGCGCGGCAGTCGGCGACGACCGTCTCGCCGCCCGACTGCGGCGGCTGCACGCAGTAAAACCAGATCATCAGCGGCCAGCGGTCCATGTGCGAGCTTTCGTTGTGGAAGAGGATCGGCTGGTCGGGCGGGTAGGGGGTCGACTGGTAGATGCGCCCGGAAACCGTGCCGCGCGGCAGGTCGCCGTACTCTTCGAAAAGCGGCCCGAAGGCGGCGGCCAGCTGCTCGAAGGCGGCGGCGGAGCCGACGGCGAAGCCGCGAAACAGGATCGCTCCGTGCCGCGCCAGGCGCTGTCGCAGCACGTCGAGGTGCTGGCGCACGAAGCCGCCCAGGTCGACGTCGTCGAGGGCCGGTTGGAGCACCAGCGGCAGGGGATTGCCGGGGTGCAGGGTCGACTCGCGGGCGAGTTGCGCGGTCGAGACCTGGACCGCCTTGCGGCGTGCCGCCGAGCGCGGCGCGGGAGCGGCGGCGGGCGCCGCGTCAGGCGAATCTTTCGGTTGCATGGGGGAAGCTCTCCGCGGCGCTGAAAGCGCACGCCAGACGGTCAAGACGGATCTCGGGGGATGCCACGGCGCGCTCGATCACCGCCGCGTAGGCGGCGGCGAAGCGCCGCACAGTGGCCGGTACGAAGAGGTCGGGGTTGAAGACCCAGGTCTGGTGGAGGCGCCGCTGGTCGTCCTCGTGGGGGAAGAGCGCCAGGTCGAAGCGCGAGGTCTCCTGCGCCGCGTCCTCGACCTCGACGGCGAGGTCGGCCAGCGCCAAGGCCGGCCGCTCGGCGTTCTGCAGCACGAACAGCAGGTCGAACAGCGGCGTGCGCGCCGGATCGCGCCGCGGCCGCAGCGCGCTGACCAGCTGGTCGAACGAGACGTCCTGGTGGTCGTAGGCGTCCAGCGTGGTTTCGCGCACCCGCCGCAGCAGCTCGCGGAAGGTGGGGTTTCCCGACAGGTCGGTGCGCAGCACCAGGACGTTGACAAAGAAGCCGATCAGACCTTCGATCTCCGTCCGGTTGCGGTTGGCGACGTCGGTGCCGATCACCAGGTCCTGCTGGCCGGTCAGCGCGAAGAGAAAGGCCAGCAAAGCCGCCAGCAGGGTCATGAAGAGCGTCACGCCTGCGCCGCGGCTGAGCGCCGCGAGGGCCGCGGCCAGCTCCGCCGGCAAGGCTGCCGCGTGGCGCGCGCCGCGGTGGGTCTGCACCGGCGGGCGCGGCCGATCGAGCGGCAGGTCCAGCGCCGCCGGCGCGCCCGCCAGCCGCCGCTGCCAGTAGGCAGTCTGCCGCCGCAGCTCCTCTCCCTGCAGCCACTGCCGCTGCCACGCCGCGAAGTCCGCGTACTGGATCGGCAGCTCGGGCAGCCGCGGCGGCGCGCCGCCGCGGGCGCGCTCGTAAAGATGCGTCACCTCGCGCACCAGCACGCCGATCGACCAGCCGTCGGCGACGACGTGGTGCATGGTGAGCAGACACGTGTGCTCGGCGCCGTCCAGCCGCAGCAGGGTGGCGCGCCACAGCGGCCCGCGCGCCAGGTCGAAGGGGAGTGCCGCCTCCTGGGCGGCGCGGTGCGCCGTCTCGCGCCGCCGCGCCCGCTCGCCGAGCCCGGCCAGGTCGACGACGGCGACGGGGATCGCCGGCTGCGGCGCGATCTCCTGGCTGGGCAGGCCGTCGAGGACCGGAAAGCGGGTGCGCAGCACCTCGTGGCGCAGGGCGAGATGGCGCAGGCTCAGGCGCAGCGCCGCGACGTCCAGGGCGCCGCGCATGCGCAGGGCGATCGGCATGTTGTAGAACGGGCTGCCGGGCTGCAGCTGATCGACGAACCAGAGGCGCTGCTGCGACAGCGACAGCGGCAACGGCCGGTCGCGCGGTGCCCGTTCGATCGGCGGCGCGGCGGCGCGCGGCGACTGCCGGGCCAGCTCCACCTGCGCCGCCAGGTCCGCCACCGTCGGGTGCTCGAAGAGCAGCCGCAGCGGCAGCTCCAGCCCCAGGGCGCCGCGCAGCCGTGCGACCGCCTGCGCCGCCAGCAGCGAGTGCCCGCCAAGGGCGAAGAAGTCGTCGTCGACACCGACCCGCGGCAGGCGCAGCACCTCGGCCCAGACTCCTGCCAGGATCTCCTCGACGGGCGAGCGCGGCGCCGCCAGCGCCGCCGCCGCGGGCGACGCCGGCGCCGGCTCCGGCAGCGCCCGGCGATCCACCTTGCCGGCGGCGGTCAGCGGCAGGTGCGGCAGGAACACGAATGCCGCCGGCACCATGGCGTCGGGCAGCAGCTGGGCGACGTGCCGGCGCAGGCGCTCCGCCATGCCGGGCGCGGCCGGGTCTGCCGGCGGCTCGCCGGCAGCGACCAGCCGCACCCAGGCCACCAGCCGCTCGCCGTCCCCGTCGCCGGCGGCCGCCACCACCGCCTGGCGGACCGCCGGGTGCTGTTCGATCGCCGCTTCGATCTCGGCGGGCTCGATGCGATGCCCGCGCACCTTGACCTGGCCGTCGAGGCGGCCGGCGAGCTCCAGCTCGTGCCGCGCCGTCCAGCGCGCCCGATCGCCCGTGCGGTACATGCGGCTGCCCGGCTGGTCGCCGAACGGCTCCGGCAGGAAGCGCTCCGCCGTCGCCGCCGGCTGGTCCAGGTAGCCGCGGGCGACGCCGGCTCCGGCGATGAACAGCTCGCCGTAGACGCCGACCGGCAGCGGCGCCCAGCGCTCGTCGAGCACGTGGACGCGGACGTTGGCGATCGGCCCGCCGATCGGCGGCGGCTCGCCGGCGGCGAGCGGCCGCGAGATGGTGGCGCAGACCGTGGTTTCGGTGGGTCCGTAGGCGTTGAGCATCCGCCGCCCGCGCGCCCAGCGGTCGGCGAGCGCCGGCGGGCAGCGCTCGCCGGCCACCACCAGGGTGGCGAGCCGCGGCAGCGGGATCGCTTCCGGTGCGGGCGGCGCCGGCAGCAGGTGGAGCACCGACGGCACCAGCGTGGCGGTCTGCACGGCGGCGCCGGCCAGCAGGTCGTACAGTGCCGCACCCGCGCCCAGCGCTTCAGGCGGCGCCAGGATCAGGCGGGCGCCGCAGGCGAGCGCCGTCGTCCACTCGGAAACCGCGGCGTCGAAGGCCGGCGAAGCGAACAGCAGCACGGCGCTGTCCGGCGTCACCGTGAAGGCCGCGATCTGGGCGAGCGCCAGGTTGCAGACGCTGCGGTGGGTGACGGCCACGCCCTTGGGCGTCCCCGTCGAACCCGAGGTGTAGATCACGTAGGCGAGGTTGTCCGGCGCCGCCGCCGGCGGCAGATCTGCGGAGGGCTGGGCGGCGGCGCGCCTGCCCAGGCCGTCCAGGGCGACGACGGGCACCGGCGGGGCGGGGAACGTGGCGCGCAGCGACTCCTGGGTCAGCAGCAGGGCCGCGCCGCTGTCGTGCAAGGCGCGGGCGAGCCGCGGGCGCGGATGCGCCGGGTCGAGCGGCACGTAGGCGCCGCCCGCCTTGAGCACCGCCAGCATGGCGGTGACCAGCTGCGGCGTGCGCTCCAGGCAGATCGCCACCCGCGTTTCGGCTCCGACGCCCAGCTGCCGCAGGTGGTGGGCCAGCTGATTGGCGCGCCGGTTCAGCTGGCGGTAGCTCAGCGGCTGATCCCGCCACACCACGGCGGGCGCGTGCGGGCGCAGCGCCGCCTGGCGCTCGAAGAGTTGATGGACGCAGTGCGGCGCGGCGCGCTCCACCCGCGGGCCGTCACCCAAGGCGAGCACCGCGAACCGTTCGGCGTCCGTCATCAGCGGCAGGTCCAGGACGCCGCAGCCGGGATCGGCGGTCGCCGCCAGGAGCAGCGTCTGGAAGTGCCCGAGCAGCCGGCCGATCGTGGCGCGATCGTACAGATCGCTGGCGAAGTCGACCGTGCCCGCCAGGTCGTCGCCGGTTTCGCGCAGCACCAGCGCCAGGTCGAACTTGGCGAAGCGGTTCTCCGCGGTCTGCTCGGTGAGCCGCAATCCAGGCAGGTCGAGGTCCTGGGCCGGCGCGTTCTGCAGCACCAGCATCACCTGGAAGAGCGGATGGCGCGCCAGGCTGCGCTCGGGGCGCAGCTCGTGGACCAGCTGCTCGAAGGGCAGGTCCTGGTGGGCATAGGCGGCGAGCGTGGTGTCCCGCACCCTGGCCAGCAGCTCGCGGAAGCTGGGAGCGCCGCCCAGGTCGGCGGGCAGCGCCAGGGTGTTGACGAAGAAACCGATCAGGTTTTCGACCCCGTCGTAGTGGCGATTGGCGATCGCCGTCCCCACCGCCAGCCGCGGTTGCGCGGCGAGGCGTGCCAGCAGGTTGGCGACGCCGGCAAAGAGGGCCATGAAGAGCGTGACGCCCTCCTGGCGGCTGGTCCGGCGCAGCGCCGCGGTGGACGCCCGCGGCAGGAGGAACGGCAGCTGTTGGCCGCGGAAGCTCTGCACCGCCGGGCGCGGCCGGTCGGTGGGCAGGGCGAGCTGGGGCAGGCCGGTCAGCTGGACGCGCCACCAGGCCAGCTGCCGCGCCAGCGTCTCGGCGGTCAGCCAGCGGCGCTGCCAGACGGCAAAATCGGCATACTGGAACGGCAGCTCGGGCAGCGGCAGGCCGCGGTACAGGGTCGCCAGCTCGCGCACCAGGAGCCCCGCCGACCAGCCGTCGGCGACGACGTGGTGCACGGTGAGCAGCAGCATCCAGTCGTCGCCGTCCAGACGCAGCAGCAGCGCTCGCAGCAGCGGCCCGCGCGCCAGGTCGAAGGGGCGCCGCGCCTCCTCCTCCGCCCACGCGCCGGCGACCGCCAGCGGCGCCGCCAGGCCGGCGAGATCCACCATCGGCAGGGGGCGCGCGGACGCCGGCGCGATGCGCTGTGCGGGCTCGCCGTCGAGCGCCGGGAAGGAGGTGCGCAGCACCTCGTGCCGCCGCACGATCGTCGCCAGGGCCCGCGCCAGCGCCGCCGTGTCGAGCGCGCCGCGCAGGCGCAGGCCGAGCGGCAGGTTGTAAGCCGGGCTGTGCGGCGCCAGCTGCTGGAGGAACCAGAGCCGCCGCTGGGCGAAGGAGAGCGGCAGCGGCCGGTCGCGGCCGGCGGGCTGGATGGGCGGCAGCGCCGGGCGCTGCTCCGCCGACCGCAGGCGCGCCGCGAAGGCGGCCAGCGTCGGGTGCGCGAACAGGTCGCCCACCGGGACGTCGACGCCGAGGGCGGCGCGCAGCCGGGAGAGCACCTGCATGGCGAGCAGCGAATGCCCGCCCAGCGCGAAAAAATCGTCGCCGGCATCCACCCGTGGCACACCGAGCGCCGCGGCCCAGATGGCCGCCACGATCTCCTCGTGCGGGGTGAGCGGTGTCGAGCGCGCGGCGGCGGCTGCCGGCGGCGGGTCGGGCAGCGCGCGGCGGTCCACCTTGCCGCGCGCGGTGAGCGGCAGCGCCGGCAGCACCACGAACGCCGCGGGGATCATGTGCTCGGGCAGCAGGCGCGCCAGGTGCCCGAGCAGATCGGTCGCCAGCGGCCCGCGACCCGGGTGGGCCGCATCGCGCTCGCCGTCCGCCGCGGCCACCCAGGCGATGAGGCGTCCGGCACGCACGGCCGCGGCCGCCGCGCGGACCTGCGGATGGCGCGCCAGCGCCGCCTCGATCTCCGCCGGTTCGACGCGGAAGCCGCGGACCTTGATCTGCTCGTCGGTGCGCCCCAGGCACTCCAGCGTGCCGTCGGGGCGGCGGCGGGCGAGGTCGCCGCTGCGGTACAGCCGGGCGCCGGGCCGCGCACCGAAGGGGTGGGGCAGGAAGCGTTCGGCGGTCAGGTCCGGCCGGCCCAGGTAGCCGCGCGCCAGGCCGATCCCCCCCAGGTACAGCTCGCCGGCGACGCCGGCCGGCACCGGCGCCAGCCGCCGATCCAGCACATGAGCTTCGATCGCCGCGATCGGCCGTCCGATGGGCACCGGCCTGCCGGCGTCCGCCGGCGTCAGGCGCGCCTGCACCGAGACCACGGTGACCTCGGTGGGTCCGTAGAGGTTGACCAGCTCGAACGGCAGCTGCCGCGCGGGGACGTGGCTGAGCCGGTCGCCGCCGACGCCCAGCCGCCGCAGGTGCGGCGCGCCGGCCGACCAGGGCAGGCCGAAAAGCAGCTCGGCCACCGGCGTGGGCGCGAAGGCGACGTCGATGCGGTGGCGCGCCAGCCAGTCGGCCAGCTCGGCCGGGGCGCGGCGCGCCTCCTCGGGCACGATCCACAGGGCGGCGCCGGCGCAGAGCGCCGGCCAGATCTCCCAGGCCGAGGCGTCGAAGCCGAAGCTGGCGAACTGCGACGTGCGTTCGCCGGGCGCCAGCGGGTACGCGGCGAGGTGCCAGGCGACCAGGTTGTGCAGTCCGGCGTGCGTCACGCCGACCCCCTTGGGCGCGCCGGTCGAACCGGAGGTGTAGATCACGTAGGCCAGGCTCTCCGGCGCCGGCGGGGCCTCGCCGGCGACGGGGGCGGGGACCGCGGACGGCTCGCGGCGAGCGGCGAGCGGCGGCGCGGTGTCGGTGAGCATGACCGCCGCGCCGCTCTCGGCCCGCAGCAGCGCCAGGCGCTCCTCCGGCAGCTGCGAGGCGACAGGCACGTAGGCGCCTCCCGCCTTCAGCACCCCCAGCATGGCGACGATCCGCCGCGGGCCGCGCGGCAGGTGGATCAGCACCCGCGTCTCCGGCCCGACGCCGCGGCGGCGCAGGTGGTGAGCCAGCTGGTCGGCCTGCCGGTCCAGCTCGCCATAGGTCAGCTGCTGGTCCTCGAACACCACGGCAGGCGCCGCGGGCCGCCGCGCCGCCTGCAGCTCGACGAGCTGGTGGACCCAAAGCGGTGGAGCGCCGGCGGCAGTCCTGGCGGCGCCTGGCGATCCGGCGGCGGACGGCCACTCGGCGAGCAGGGCATGGCGCTCGGGGTGGGTGAGCAGCGGCAGGTCGTCGACGCCGCGGGCGGGGTCCGCTGCCGCCGCGGCGAGCAGCACCTGCAGGTGGCCGGCCAGGCGGACGATCGTCGCGGGGTCGAAGCGGTCGGCGGCGAAATCGAGCGTGCCGGACAGGCCGCCGCCGGCCGTGGCGCTGGCGCTCCACAGCAGGTCGAACTTGGCGTCGCCCACCCCGCCCGCCCACGCCGCGGGCGCCGCGGCGGCCCCGGCGAGGCGCCCCGCCGCTGCCAGGGGCGAGGCCGCCAACCCGTGCAGGTCGAGCGCCGGCATGGGGAGGTTTTGCAGCACCAGCATGACCTGGAAGAGAGGGTTGCGTCCGGGGTCGCGTGCGGGCTGGAGATCTTCGACCAGCTGTTCGAAGGGGAGATCCTGGTGGGCGTAGGCGTCCAGGGTGGAGTCGCGCACGCGGTCGAGCAGCTCGGCGAAGCCGCGGTCGTCCAGGTGGGCCGGCAGGGCAAGGGTGTTGACGAAGCAGCCGATGAGGTCTTCGACGCCCCCCTGGTGGCGGCCGGCGATGGCGGTGCCGACGGCGAAGCGGCTCTGGCCGCTATGGCGCGCCAGGAGGACTTCGAAGGCGGCGAGCAGGGTCATGAAGAGGGTGGCTCCGCGCTCGCGTGCGAGGTGCAGGAGCTGCCCGGCCAGAGCGTCTGGGAGGGCGAAGGGGACCTGTGCGGCGCGGGCGAGGGGTGCGGCCTGGCGGGGCCTGTCGGTCGGGAGGTCCAGGGGTTGGACGCCGGCCAGCTGGGCGCGCCAGAAGGCGCGCTGGCGGTCGATGCGATCGGCGGTCAGCCAGGAGCGCTGCCAGAGGGCGAAGTCGGCGAACTGGAAGGGCAGCTCGGGCAGGGTGGCACCGCGGTAGAGGGTGGCGAGCTCGCGCACCAGGATGCCGAGCGACCAGCCGTCGGCGACGGCGTGATGCAGGGTCAGCAACAGGACGGCACGGTCGGCGGCGAGGTGGAGCAGGGTGGCGCGCAGCAGGCCGGCCGACCGCGAAGGCCGGCCGGCACTCGCCTCCTCTCGCGGTCCGCGGGCCAGGTCGAAGGGGCGGCGGGCTTCGTCGGCGGCGCGGTCGCGGGCGGCGGCCTCGGGATCGCTCTGATCGCTCAGGTCGACCCGCGCGAGCGGCAGCGGCGCGCCGTCCGGGGGTTCGACGATCTGGACGGGTTCGCCGTCGCGTTCGCCAAAGCGGGTGCGCAGGATCTCGTGGCGGCGCACGATGGCGGCCAGGCTGGCGGCCAGCGCGGGGGCGTCGAGCCTGCCGTCCAGGCGCACGGCCAGCGGGATGTTGTAGGCGGCGCTGCGCGGGTCCAGGCGGTGCAGAAACCAGAGCCGGCGTTGGGCGAACGACAGCGGCAGGGGTCCGGTGCGCGGCGCTGGCAGGATGGGTGGCGGCGGCGGCTCGGCGCCGTCCTTTCGGGCCGCTTCGGCCAGGGTTGCCATGGCGGCGACGGTGGGCTGGTCGAAGAAGCGGCGCAGGGGGATCTCGACGCCGAGCGCGGTGCGCAGTCGCGCGGCGACGGTCATGGCCAGCAGGGAGTGGCCTCCCAGTTCGAAGAAGCTGTCGTCGATGCCGACGCGGCGCCGTCCCAGGACGTCGGCCCAGGTGGCGGCGACGATCTCTTCGATGGGGGTCCTGGGCGGCCGGTGCGCGCCGTCGTCGGTCGCCGGGCCGGTCGTGGCGCCGGGCTCGGGCAGGGCGCGGCGGTCGACCTTGCCGTGGGCGGTCAGCGGCAGCTCGGGCAGCAGGACGTAGCGCGCCGGGAGCATGTGGTCGGGCAGCGACAGGGCCAGCTGGCGGCGCAGCGCGGCGGCGTCCGGGGCGGGCTCGCCGCTCTCGCCGCACGCATCGTCTGGCGCGTCGCCGGCGACCAGGTAGGCGACCAGCCGGCCGTCGCGGCCGGCGACGGCGGCGGCGCGGACGCCGGGACAGAGCAGCAGCGCGGCCTCGATCTCTGCCGGCTCGATGCGGTAGCCGCGGATCTTCAGCTGGTCGTCGCGGCGTCCCAGGAAGTCGAAGCTGCCGTCGGGTCGCAGGCGCGCCAGGTCGCCGGTGCGGTAGAGGCGGGCGCCGCCGCCGCGGAAGGGGTGCGGCACAAAGGCTTCGGCGGTGCGTTCGGGGCGGTCCAGATAGCCGCGGGCCAGGCCGCCGCCGCCGATGTAAAGCTCGCCCGGAGAGCCGAGCGGCACGGGTTCCATCTCGGCGTCCAGGACGTACAGCTCGGCGTTGGCGATGGGCCGGCCGATGGGGATGGGATCGCGGCGGTCGGCGAGCTCGTGGAAGGCGCAGCCGACGACGGTCTCGGTGGGCCCGTACTCGTTGATGAGGCGTCGTCCGGGCGCGGCCGGCAGCCAGGCGACGGCGGCGGCGGGCAGCGCTTCGCCGCCGATGACCAGGACGCGGTCGTCCAGCTGGCGGGGTTCGAGCAGGCGGCTCAGGGCGAGCAGGTGGGCGGGCGTGATCTTGACCAGCGGCGGTCCGCCGGGCTCGCGCAGCGCGGCGGCGAGCGGCTCGACGCCGTCGTCGACCAGGGTGATCGAGCGGCCGCAGACGAGCGGCGTCCACAGGCTGGTGACGGTGAGGTCGAAGCCGAGCGGCGAATGCACCAGAGCGTCGAGCGGGCCGTAGGTTTCGCGGCAGAAGCACAGGTAGTTGACGACCGCGGCGTGGGTGACGGCGACGCCCTTGGGCAGCCCGGTCGACCCGGACGTGTAGAGGACGTAGGCGAGCTGGTCGCGGTCCACGGCCGGCGGCTGGTGCGGTGGATGCGTCGGGTCCAGGTCAAGCAGGGGTCGGTCGAGCCGGACGGTCGGCAGGTCCAGGTCGGCATCGCCGTCGGTGAGCAGGCAGGCGACGCCGGCGTCGCGCGCCATCCACTCGCGTCGCCGGCGCGGCAGGTTGGCGTCGAGGGGCACGTAGGCGCCGCCGGCCTGGAGCACGGCGAGGAGCGCGGCGACCATGTCGGGGGAGCGGCGCAGGGCGACGCCGACGCGCGTTTCCGGGCCGACGCCGCGGCGGGCGAGCACGCGGGCGAGGCTTCCGGCGCGGTCGGCCAGCTGGCGGTAGCTCCACCGCCGGCCGCCGTGGCGCACGGCGGCCGCCTCGGGGTGGCGCTCCGCCGCGGCGGCGAACAGACCGTGGACCGTGGCCTCCGGCTGCCGCCGGCGGCGCTCCCCGCGGGCCCGCTGCAGCAGCTCCTGCCGCTCGGCCGCCGACAGCAGCGGCGCGCCGCCGAGCGGCAGCGCCGGCTGCGCGACGACCGCTGCCAGAAAGTGGATGAAATGGCCGCACAGGCGGCTCATCGTCGCCGGCTCGAAGAGCGCCCGGGCATACTGCCAGGAGCCCGCCAGCAGCTCGCCGGCCTGCGCCATGGTGACGGCGATCTCGAACTGCGAGCCGCGCTCGCCGATCCCGAGCACCTCGGCCGGCATGTCGCCCAGCCGTGCGCGCGCGCCGTCGCGGCCCAGGGCGACGCCCGCCACGTCACCGCCGGCGAGCGGCACGTTCTGGAAGCCGAACGACGCCTGCACCAGCGGGAAGCGAGCGGCATCGCGTTCCGGCGCCAGGTCGCGCACCAGCAGCGCGAACGGGTAGTCCTGGTGCGCCAGCGCCTCGCGCACCGCGGCGTGGGTCTGCTCCAGCAGCTCGGCGAACGACATGCCGCCGGCGAGCCGCGCCCGCAGCACCACGGTGTTGGCGAAGCACCCCACCACCCGCCGCCACTGCCGCCGGCCGCGCGCCGCGAAGGGCGAGCCCACCAGCAGATCGCGGGCGCCGGTCGCGCGCAGCAGCAGGCCCTGGAAGGCGGCGAGCAGCACGACGTAGGGGGTCGTGCCGGCGTTGCCTGCCGCCGCCAGGACCGCGCCGCTCAACGCCGCGCCGAGGTCGAAGGCGAAGGAGGCGCCGCGGAAATCCTGTGCCGCTCCCTGGCCGCTGTCGTGGGGCAGGCCCAAAACGGTGGGGGCTCCCGCCAGTCGGCGCTGCCAGTGATCGCGCTCCGCGGCGCCGTCCGGCCCGGCGAAGCGGGCTCGCTCCCAGGCGGCGAAGTCGAGGTACTCCGCGTCCGCGGGTCGCGGCTCGCGGCCTGCCAGCAGCAGATCCAGGTCGCGGTACAGCAGGGCGAGCGACCAGAGGTCGGCCACGATGTGGTGGACGGCGAACAGCAGCACGGCTTCGCCGCCCTGGCGCAGGAAAAGGCGCACCCGCAGCGGCGGCGCGGTGCCGAGGCGAAACGGTCGGTAGCCGGCCTCGACCAGCTCGCGGCGCAGGCGCTCGTCGTCCCATGCGGCCGCGTCGATGGCGGCAAAGTCGAGCCAGGCCCCGTCGGGTGGATCGGTCGGATCGGACGGCGCTGGCGGGGCGACGGGTGCGAGCGGGCGCTGGCGGGGCCGGCCGTCGCGGATCTCGAAGACCGTGCGCAGCGCGGCGTGGCGCTCGACCAGGCGGCGGCAGGCCGCTTCCAGGGCCGCCCGCGCGGCGGCGCCGCGCGGCAGGCGCAGGGCGCGCACGATGTGGAAGGCGGGGTTGCCGCCGGCAAGCTCTTCGAGCAGCCACATCGCCTCCTGGCCGTAGGACAGGTCTCCGTGGAGGGTCATCCGACCCGCTCCAGATAGCCCTGCTTGAGGGCCCAGGCCGCGGCGTCCAGCGCTCCCGGACGGTTCCGCTCCGCCACCAGGTCGCCCAGCGACGCCGCGCCGCCGGCGCAGCGGGCGACCAGCCAGAGGACGTCGTCGCGGTCGATGCCTGCCGGCGGGCGCAGATCGGTCGAGCGGAGCGGGCCGGCGGCGCGGCGGGAGCAGTGCACCCGCACCTCCGGCCCCAGCGCGGCGCTGGCGAAGTGCCCGAACAGAGCGTTGTAATCGAACGGCGCGGCGCCGCGGCCGGAGCTGGCGCGGTGGTCCGTGCGCTGCCACTGCTCACGCCACAGCTCGCTCCACTGCGCCATCACCGGCCGCCACCCGAAGACCTCGACGGCGCGCCGCCGGCCGTTCTCGCCGAAGGCGCGGCGCAGGCTGGCGTCCGCCGCCAGGGCGTCGAGCGCGCGGTAGAGCTCGCAGGGATCGACCGGCGTGCGCTGCGCGAGGAAGTGCCGGCTCACGCTGTAATCGCACAGCGGCGCCACCGGCGAGATCGCCGCGGCCGCCGCCGCGTTCCAGGCGGTGGCGACCTTGAAACCGGTTTCGCCGTGGACGACGGTGTCTTTGTAGCCGCTCCAGTCCGCGGCCACGACCGGCAGGCCGCACGCCATCGCTTCGATCACCGACAGCCCGAAGGTCTCCTGGAGGTTGTCCACCGGCGAGACGAAGACGTCGCAGGCCGAGTAGATGAGCGGCTTGACGAAGTGCGGGAAGTTGGTGATCACCGTCAGCCGCTCGGCGATACCGAGCCGCCCGGCCAGCGCCCGCACCTCGCCGCCGTACTGGTCGGCGACGTCCTGGCCGGCGAGCACCAGCGAACAGTCGGCGCGCGCCGCGAACAGGTCGTGGCACACCGTCAGCAGCGGCGCCAGGTCCGCCTTCTGCTGGCCGTCGAGGCGGCCGAGGTAGAGGATCAGCGTCCCCGTCGCGGGCAGCCCCAGGGCCTGGCGCGCGGTGGCCCGGTCGTAGGGCGTCAGAAAGTCGGTGTCCACCCCCAGCGGGATCTGGACGATGCGAGGCGGCGCCGGCGCGCGGGCGCCCATGCGCTCCGCGAGGAAGCTGGCTGCCGCCGCCAGCAGCGCCTCGACCGCCCGGCGCCCGGCGTCGCTCGTCGCCACGATGGCGTCCTGCTCCGCCGCGAACAGCAGCGCTCCCACGTAGGCCAGGCTCATCGCAGGGCCATCGATCGAATGCAGCAGCGCGCAGATCGGAAAGCTGGCGCCGGCCAGGGCGCGCCGCACCTGTCCCAGCGGCTGGAAGTCCACGCCCGGCACCACGAAGGCATAGCGGTGGGTGCGCGCCAGCTCCGGCAGCTCGAGCGCGGTCTTGACCTGCACCCGGGAGGCGCCGACCTCGCGCCGCAGCTCCGCGAGGGCCGGCTCCTGGCTACGCCGCGCCGCGTCGGGATAGGTATCCAGGAACAGGTGCGCCGCGTCCACGGCGGCGGTGTCGAGCGCGGCGCGCACCAGGTCCTGGTGCACCACGCCGGCGCCGAACTGGTCGGCGATGCCGAAGGCATAGCGGCGGCGCCCGTACTGCACGGCCTGGGCGAAGGTGATCGGCAGGCTCAACGCCGCGCTCCTTCCCACGCCAGCTCGTCCGCGGCCGGCGCCGCCACGACACCGTGGAGCAGGCGGGCGGCGCGCACGGCGTCGCGCAGCCGCGCGGCGAGATCGGCGACGTGCGGCGGCGACATCATGGTCTGGTGGCCGCCGGCAACGATCTGGGTTTCCAGGCCGCCCGCCGCGCGCTCGATCCAGTAGCGCTCGGGAAAGCTCCCTGCGGGCTGCTCGCGGGCGCGAAAATAGATCGCCCGACCCGGCCAGGGACGGGGCTCGTAGCGCAGCATCGCGGTGTAGTTGCTGCGCCAGATGTCGATGCGCAGGCGCATGCCCGCCAGGTCCGTCTCCGCCAGCGGCTTGCCGGCGAGCGCCAGCAGCCGCGTGACGTGCTCGATCTGCTCGTCGGTCGCCAGGGCGGCCAGCGTCGCGCGGTCGAGCGCGATCTGCTGGCCGAACAGCTCGATCAGGACGTCGGCCGACGAGGTGACGGGAGCGAGCGGCAGGTCCGCTCCCGGCGTATCGATCAGCGCCAGCAGGGCGACCTGGGCGTTCGCGGCCGCCAGCTGCGCGGCGATCTCCCAGGCGAGCGTGCCGCCGAACGACGCGCCCGCCAGCAGGTACGGTCCGCGCGGCTGCACGCTGCGGATGGCGCGCACGAACCGTTCCGCCATCGCTTCGACGGTGGTGAGCAGGGCGGAGCGGCCGTCGAAGCCGGCGGGCTGGAGGCCGAAGATGGCATGGCCGTCGCGCAGCCCCTGGGCGAGCGGCGCGTAGCGGAAGACGCTGCCGCCGACGGCGTGGGGCAGGAAGAGCGGGGCGTGCCGGTCGCCCGGCTCGATCTCCACCACCAGGCCGTCGCGGCCGGACGCCGCGCCACCGGCTCCCGCGGCGCGCGGTCCCAGGTGCGCGTCGACCACTGCCGCCAGACCGCTGAGCGTCCGCGCTTCGAGCACGGCGTGCAGCGAAAGATCCAGGCCGTACGTCTGATTCAGCCGCGCGGTCAGCTGCAAGGCGAGCAGCGAATCGCCGCCCAGCGCCAGAAAAGAGTCGGACGGCCGCACCGCCCGCACGCCGAGCATCGCCCGCCACAGCGCGGCGACGTCGCTCTGCACGGCCGTCCCGCCATCGCCGCTCTCGGTGCCGTCGGCGCCGCCGCCGGCGGCGGCCGGGGCGGGTCTGGCGTGGGGACCGGCCGCCGGGGTGTCGGCCTGGGCGGCCCAATAGCGGCAGTGGTCCCAGGCGTAGGTGGGAGCGGGAACCCGCCGCGGCTCGGTGCCGGCGTGGAGCGCCTGCCAGCGCACGCCGGCGCCGGCCTCCCAGAGCCGACCGACCGCCTGCAGCAGGTGGGCCCGTCGCGGCAGCTCCTCCCCGGCGGCGGGCAGCGCCGCGACCACGATCGCGCTCGCACGCCCGGCCGCGGCCGCGGCGTGGCGGGCAAACGGGCTCACCACCTGCGCCGGACCGGCTTCGAGCAGCAGCGGGTCGGGCAGCTCGAGGAGGCGCGCCAGGCCGTCGGCAAAGCGCACCGTCTCGCGCAGGTGGCGCACCCAGTAGCCCGGATCGCATGCCTCGTGGGTGGTGATCCAGGTGCCGCTGACGTTCGAGACGTAGGGGATGCGTGGCGGCTGCAGCCGCACCCGTGCCACCACCGTCGCGAACGGCGCCAGGATCGCATCCATGGCGGGGGAGTGATAGGCGCGCGCCACCTTCACCCGCCGGGCGCCGATGCCGCGCTCGGCCAGCCGGCCCTCGAGCTCCGCCATCGCATCGGCGTCGCTGCCCGCGACCACGCAGTGGTCGGCGGTGTTGAGGATCGCCACCCAGGTTTGCCGGGGCAGGAGCGGCCGCACCGCCGCCTCGCCGGCCTGGATGCTGAGCATGCTGCCGGCAGGGGTCTGGTCCATCAGCCGCGCCCGCTCGGCCACCAGCAGCAGCGCGTCCGGCAGCGACAGGACGCCGGCCAGGCACGCGGCGGTGTACTCGCCGAGGCTGTGGCCGAGCATCGCCTGCGGCGTCAGACCCCAAGCCATGAACGTGCGCGCCAGCGCCCACTCGACCGCGAACACCGCCGGCTGGCCGAGCCAGCCCTCGTAGATCCGCTCCGGCGGCACCTCCTGCCGCGCCAGCAGCAGCCGGCGCAGGTCGAGGCCGAGGAGCGGCTGGAGGATGGAGCAGCAGTCGTCGAGCGCGGCGCGGAAGGGCGGCTCGGCGTCGTAGAGCTCTGCGGCCATGCCGGGGCGCTGGCAGCCGAGTCCGGGGAACAGAAAGCAGAGGCTCGGCCGTTCGCCGGCCCTGGGGGGCGCCGCCGTCGCTGTGGCCGCCATCGCCCCTGTCGCCGCCGTTGCCGTGAGCGGCGCCGCCGCGGCCAGCTCGCCTGCCGCCTCCTCGGCGCTCGCGGCGACCACCGTCAAGCGGCAGGGGAGCTCACGCCGCCCCGTCTGCAGGGTGAAAGCGAGGTCGCCCAGGTCGCCATCCGGGCGCTCGCCAAGGTGGGCGGCCAGGCGGCGCGCGCCGCGGCCGAGAGCGCTTGGAGTCTTGGCGGAGAGGGTGAGCAGATGGGGCGGCGAAAGCGGCCGCCGCGCCGGCGGACGCGGCGCCTCTTCGAGCAGCAGGTGGACGTTGGTGCCGCCGAGGCCGAAGGAGCTGACCCCCGCCCGCCGCGGCGCCGCCGCGGAGCGCCAGCCGCGCAGCTCGGTATTGACGTAAAACGGGCTGGCGGCAAAGTCGATGTGGGGATTGGGCCGCTCGTAATGCAGGCTGGGGACGAGCTGGCCTTCGCGCACCATGAGCACGGCCTTGATGAGCCCGGCGATGCCCGCCGCACTGTCCAGGTGGCCGATGTTGGTCTTGACCGAACCCAGCGCGCAGAAGCCCACCGCGTCGGTCGAGCGGCGATAGGCCTGCGTCAGGGCGCGGACCTCGATCGGATCGCCCAGGGCGGTGCCGGTGCCGTGCGCCTCGACGTAGCCGATGCTCGCGACGGGCAGGCCGGACAGCGCCAGCGCCCGCTCGACGACCTCCGCCTGGCCGTCGACGCTGGGCGCCGCATATCCCACCTTGGACGCGCCGTCGTTGTTGGCCGCCGAACCGCGGATGACGGCATGCAGGAAGTCGCCGTCGGCCAGCGCGTCGGCCAGCCGCTTGAGCACCACCAGGCCGACGCCGCTGCCTCCCACCGTGCCGTCCGCGCCGGCGTCGAAGGCCCGCGTCCGCCCGTCGGCGGAGCCGGTGCCGCCGGCGTAGGCGAGGTACCCGGTCTGCTGGTCCACCCGCACCGACACGCCGCCGGCCAGCGCCAGGTCGCACTCGCCGGCGAGCAGGCTCTGGCAGGCAAGGTGGACGGCCAGCAGCGAGGTCGAGCAGGCGCTCTGCACGTTGACGCACGGTCCGCGCAGGTCGAGCTTGTAAGCGATGCGTGTCGCCAGGTGATCGCGGTCGTTGCCGAGCGACACCGTGGCCTCGCCCAGCGCCGCCACCGCGGCGGGATCGGACCAGACGTTGAGGATGTACCAGTTGGAGCTGGCGCCGGCGAACACTCCCACCGCGGCGGGGAGCGCGCCGGGGGCCTGGCCCGCATCTTCCAGGGCTTCCCAGGCGCATTCCAGCAGCAGCCGCTGCTGCGGGTCCATCGCCGCGGCCTCGCGCGCGGTGATGCCGAAAAACGCCGCGTCGAACGCGTCCGCGTCTTGCAATACGGCGCGCGCCGGAACGTAGCGGGGGTTTTCGATCAGATCGGACGGCACTCCCGCGGCGCGCAGCTCAGCGGCGGAGAAAAATGTGACGCAATTGACGCCGCGCGTCAGGTTTTGCCAAAACCGCGCCAGGTCCGGCGCCTTTGGAAAGCGGCCCGCCATGCCGGTGATGGCGATTGCCGCCTCGCGTGAGTAGTCCTCTGCCGACAAGCGAACCTCCGACGACTTGAGCTGCGGCGAGCATGGCTCGAGCTCCGACCTGACTTACGATGATTTATTTATCCTTAATAGAAATCTGGCGCCCACTCCCACCTTGCGTTGATACCCATACTCTCTGTCCGCATTGCGGCCGCGGCGGGCGGCTCTGCGGATCACAAACACTGGTGTGCACGGAGGTGGGGCGACCGTGACAGCGAGGATCGATACGGATGAAATCGTTATTCTGCCGGCGTTATATCGGTTTCATGTTGACAGGTGCGCGGACTGTTCCGATAATCGCCGATCGTGGCCAATAGGTGATCCATCATGAATCTGCTTCCCGCGCGCGAATTCCAGTGGCTGGTGCGTCAGGTCAGGCCCTTCGTCTGGGCGCACGTCGCCAGCCTGCTGTTCATCTTGCTATCGAGCCTGATGAATCTGCTCGACCCGCTGATCGTCAAGTGGTTGATCGACGACGTCGTGCCCGGCAGGCGCTGGCGGCTGCTGCCGGTGGCGGCCGCCAGCTTCTTCGCCGCCTACGTGGCGCGCCTGGTCTGCCAGTGGCTGGGCCGCTACGTCACCTTCGGCGCGGTGCAGAAGATGGTGTTCAAGATCCGCATCGAGGTGCTGCGCCACCTGCAGCGGTTGAGCGCCGAGTACCACGAGCGGACGCCGGTCGGAGAGACGCAGTTTCGCCTGCAGCAGGACGTCGATCAGGTGGGCGACCTGGGCGGCGACATTCTCCCCGGCTCCTTGACGATGATCTTGGTGACGCTGTCGGTCTTGGGCGCCATGGCCGTCCTCGACTGGCGCCTGGCGTGCATGATCCTGCCGCTCGTTCCCGTCTTTCTGGTGCAGCGCTCCCGCTTCGGCGCACGGCTGCGGGCGAGCGCCGACGCCGTGCAGCAGCGCTCGGGAAACCTGAACAGTTCCCTGCAGGAATCGCTGTCGGCCGTCGTCGAGATCCAGCTGCTGGGCCGCGAGAAGCGCCAGACGCGGCAGTTCGCCCGGCTCTCCGGGCAGCTGGTGCGCGCCCAGCTCAAGCGCCGGCTGGCCGAGCTGCGCTTCGCGCTCGGCTCGATGCTGGTCTTCGCCGCCGGCACCGCTCTGATCCTGGCGTTTGGCGGCTACCAGGTGATGCGGGGCAGCTTGACGGTCGGCGGCCTGGTGGCGTTCTATGGCTACCTCGGCCGGCTCTTCGAGCCGCTCAGCGGTGCGGTCGAAATGTACTCCCGCTTCCAGCGCGTCGGCGCCAGCATCCGCCGCCTGCTCGGCGTGCTCGACTACGAATCGCGGGTTCGCTCCGCGCCCGGCGCCGCGCCGCTGCCGGAGGCGGCTCCAGCCTGGATCGAGATGCGCGACGTGGCCTTCGCATACGAGGCGGACCGCGACGTGCTGCGCGATCTCCACCTCAAGGTGGAAGCGGGCGAAAAGGTGGCGCTGGTGGGGGCCAGCGGCTCCGGCAAAAGCTCCGTCGCCAAGCTGGTGGCGCGCCTCTACGACCCCAGCCACGGCACGGTGTCGGTCAACGGCGCGGATCTGCGCGGCGTCGATCTCGGCAGCCTGCGCGCCCAGATCTCCTTCGTGCCGCAGGATTCGATCGTCTTCGCTGCCAGCCTGCGTGACAACCTGTTGTGGGGCAATCCGCGCGCCAGCCAGGCGGACCTGGATGCCGCGGCCGCGGTGGCCCAGCTCCGCGCTGTGATCGAAAAGCAGCCCGGCGGTTGGGACCAGCCGCTGGGCCCCTTCGGCGGCGGCCTGTCGCGCGGTGAGCGCCAGCGCCTGGCCCTGGCGCGGGCGCTGGTCCAGGATCGCCCGATCCTGATCCTCGACGAAGCGACCTCCGCCCTCGACGCCGCCACCGAAGACGCCATCCTCCAGGCCCTGCACACCCGCTGCCGGGACAAGACGGTCCTCCTCATCACCCACCGCCCCGCCGGCGCGCGCTGGGCCGACCGCATCTTCGTCCTCGCCGCCGGCCGCCTGGTCGAAAAAGGCGCCTACGCCCAGCTCCACCAGGCCGGCACCGAGTACTACCGCCTATGCCAGGAAGGCCAGGTCGGTCACAAGAACCCGCCGACCGCCCCGACCGCAACCGTCAGGCCGACCGCCGCGGTGCGCCTGTCGCCCGCGGCCAGCAGGTCCGCGTAGCCCTTGCTTTTGGCGTCGTCCGGGTTAAAGTATCTCCAGTCCGAGGAGCGATGCAGGAGGCTGCCGCCTCCCAGGCTCGGACGCCGGCCATGACCGGAGCACAGGAACGGCGCTCACCTCAACCCTTTCCGGGGCCGATGGTGAGAGAGATCCCTCCCAGTTGCCCCGGGTTCCTCTGAGGAGGTCTTCATGACCGTCGCCACCGCTACCGCTGCAACCGCCGTAACCGCTGCAAAACCCACCACCGACCACCACGTCGCCGACCTCTCCCTGGCCGAATGGGGGAGGAGGGAGCTGCTCATCGCCCAAGGCGAGATGCCAGCCCTGATGGCGATCCGCCAGGAGCTCATCGCCGACCAGCCGCTCAAGGGCGCGCGCATCGCGGGCTCGCTCCACATGACGATCCAGACGGCGGTGCTCATCGAAACCCTGAAGGCTCTGGGCGCCGAGGTGCGCTGGTCGAGCTGCAACATCTTTTCCACCCAGGACCACGCCGCGGCGGCGATCGCTGCCGCCGGGATTCCGGTCTTCGCCTACAAAGGCGAATGCCTTGAGGAGTTCTGGAGCTTCACCCACCGCATCTTCGAGTTCCCCGAGGGCGCGGCCAACATGATCCTGGACGACGGCGGCGACGCCACGCACCTGATCCACCTGGGCGCCAAGGCCGAGGACGATCCCACGGTGCTCGACACGCCGACGTGCCAGGAAGAGCGGGTGCTCTTCGCCGCCATAAAGCGGCGCAATGGCGCACAGCCCGGCTGGTACAAGCAGCAGCTCGCCGCGCTGCAAGGGGTCACCGAAGAGACCACCGCCGGCATCCATCGCCTCTACCAGATGGTCAGGAAGGGCGAGCTCAAGGTTGCCGCCATCAACGTCAACGACAGCGTCACCAAGAGCAAGTTCGACAACCTTTACGGCTGCCGCGAGTCGCTGGTGGATGCCATCAAGCGCGCCACCGACGTCATGGTTGCCGGCAAGATTGCCGTCGTCTGCGGCTACGGCGACGTCGGCAAGGGTTGCGCCCAGGCCCTCCGCGCCTTGAGCGCCCAGGTCTGGGTCACCGAGATCGACCCCATCTGCGCGCTCCAGGCGGCGATGGAGGGCTACCGGGTGGTCACCATGGACGATGCCTGCGACCAGGCGGACATCTTCGTCACCGCGACCGGCAACTTCGGCGTCATCACCCACGAGCACATGCGGCGGATGAAGCACAACGCGATCGTCTGCAACATCGGCCACTTCGACAGCGAGATCGACGTCGCGAGCCTGGAGCAGTACCCCTGGGAGGAGATCAAGCCCCAGGTCGATCACGTGATCTTCCCCGGAGGCAAGCGCATCATCCTCCTCGCCAGGGGGCGCCTGGTGAACCTGGCCTGCGGCACCGGGCACCCGAGCTACGTGATGAGCTCGTCCTTCGCCAACCAGGTCCTGGCGCAGATCGAGCTGTGGACCAACCGGGATCAGTACCAGGTCGGCGTCTACACCCTGCCCAAGCACCTCGACGAAAAGGTGGCGCGCCTCCAGCTCACCACCCTGCATGCCAAGCTGACCGAGCTTCGCGACGAGCAGGCCAGCTACCTTGGCGTCGACAAGCACGGCCCCTTCAAGCCAGACCGCTACCGGTACTAAACTCCAGGCCCTAAGCTCCAAGCCATCCGGGGGACCGCTCCGCCGGTCCCCCGGATGCGGCCAGGCCAGGCGCAGCTGTGGCTGGTGTGGGGACGGCCCGCGCTCAGCGGTTGCGGCTTGCGGCCGGCAGCTTGCCGTGGGCCGGCAGCCGGTAGAGCCCGTAGCTCGCGTTGCTGGCCATCAGCAGGTCGGGACCCGGCAGCAGAGCGGCGGGCGGCGCGGGCGGGCGGCGCCAGGCGAGCTTGCCGACCAGCAGGCAGTCCTCGCGCGAGGCTGCGCCGGTTGCCGCACCGGCCGGCCCCGGCTCTTTGACTTCGAAGCCGTCCATCACCTCGAGGATGAAGCGCTCGCTGTAGGCCAGCTGAAAGGTCGAGCGGACCTCCCGGCAGCCGCCGGCGGCCGCCGGCTCCAGGGCGCTCAGGAAGCGCTGATCGCCCGGCATCCGGTCGCTGGTCAGCACGCGCGCCAGGAAGCGCGCCTCGCAGAGCGCCAGCGGCACCACCACCAGGCCGACCATCGTCGCGGCGCGCCAGCCGGTCGGAGCGCTGTCCGCCAGGAACAGAGCGCTGCCGGCACCGAGCACGGCGAGCGCCGGATAGATGGGGTCGAGGTACCAGTGGTGCTGCGTGCGGACGAACGAAACGATGAGCAGCGGCACCGCCACCCAGAGGACGAGCAGCGCCACCACCCGGCCGCGGCGCAGCCGCGCGCCCAGCTTGCCGCGCAGGCTCAGGACGGCGGCGGCGGCGATGACCAGCGGCCAGGGCGCGGCGCGGTCGAAGAGCGCCTCCACGTAGCTGAGCGGCGACGAGGTGCTCTTGTCGACGATCGTCGTCGAGCGATCGACCACGTCCTCGCGCACCATCCGCAGGAGAAAGTCCGCCGAGCCGTCGGCGTGCCAGCGCGCCCACACCCAGCCGCCGACGATCGCCGCGAAGAGCGCCGCGGCGGCCAGGCAGGGGAGCAGCCGCTGGCGCCTCCACGAGCCGCTCCACACGATGTCGCCGCACGCGACCAGCGCGATCGGCAGGATCGCGAAGCTCTTGAGCAGGAAGCCGCAGGCCAGCAGCAGCGCGATCGGCACCACGCGCCAGGACGCCGTGCCCAGCTCCGGCAGCTGCACCGCCACCAGCGTCAGGATCAGCGTCAGACAGGCGTCGAAGTCGCCGCTGCGCGCCCCATGGTGACTGAGCCAGCCGTAGGACGTCGACACGATCAAGCCCGCCACGATCGCCACGCGCAGGCTGAACCATCGCCGCGCCCAGTACAAGGTCGTCCCCGTCACCGCCAGCGCGCACAGCGCCGAGGGCAGGCGCAGCGCCAGGGCCGAGCCGCCGAACAGAGCGAAGGACATGGCCATCAGCCAGTAGCCGAGCGGCGGCTTGAGGGCCCACAGCTCTTTGTTCCCCGCATAGGTGGTGACGACATACGAGTGGTGCTGCTGCATCTCGTAGGCGGTCACGCCGTAGCGGGCCTCTTCGAAATCGTTGATCTTGGCGTTGCCCAGCGCCAGGAAGAGATTGCAGGCGGCAAGCGCCAACACCAGCCCGACGCACAGCCGAGGCCGCCGAGCCAGGAATGACGCGGTTGGCTCGATCGGCACGGCGCCCACGTCGCTGCTTGCCTCGCTGGTCACGAGGTCGAGCGTACCGTCGCGCTACGGCAGTCCACCTGCACGTCGTCGACTCGGAGCAAGAGCTGCGCCAGCCCTGTGCGCGCGAGGCCGGTAGAGCCACCGTATGGCGCCCGGTCGTCGCCTCGCACGGACGACTCCGTCCTCGTTGGAGACCGCCGGTCGCAAGCGCCTGCCGGGCGAGCCGGGTTCAGGTGCGCGTCGAAGGCGGCGTCGCGCGCCGCCACGCGCGGCGATGGTGGGCGGCGGCCAGGAGGCCGAGAAGCAAGGCCGCGGCCAGCGCCGCGGTGAGCGCGAGCGGCCGGGCTTGCAGCGCGAGCCAGCCGCGCCCGCCGGGAAGCGGCACGAAGTCGCCGTCGCCGAGCACCACGACCCCGGACCAGGCGCCGGCGGGAGCGCCGGCCGCGATGCGGTCCCGCTGTGCCGCGGCGAGCGCCGCGCTCAGGCTGGCCCCCTCCGCGAGGTGGTGGTAGAAGCCGTCGAACAGCGCCGCGGCCTGGTCGTCCCACTGCGACCAGAGGGTGCCCAGCACGGCCTTGGCGCCGGCCTGAAAGAAAGCGCGCGCGAGGCTCAGCACTCCCTCTCCGTGCAGCAGCTTGCCGCGGGCGGTGGCGCAGGCCGACAGCACGACGACGGGGCTGTCGAGGCGCAGACCGACGATGTCGTTCAGCCTCAGCAGGCCGTCCTGCTTCGATCTGTCGGCGCCGGGCGAAAGCCAGATGCCCGAGCTCGCCGGCTCCTGCTCGTCGATCCAGGTGTGGGTGGCGAAGTGCAGCAGGCCGAACGAGGCGAGCCGCGGGTGCGCCTGCAGCACGACGTCTTCCGAGACCGCCGCCCCCACCCGCTTCTCGCCGCCCAACCAGCGCGCCACGGAGTCGGCTTCCCGCGCCGCATAGGGGAGCGAGGCGAGCAGCGTCGCGGCGGCCTCGCCCAGGCTCTTCTGCGCCGTGTCGTCGGGCGCCGCTGGAGCGGCCAGGACCAGGGCTGGGCGATCGGCGGGCGCCGGGAGCTGGCCGCGCCAGCGGCGCCACAGGGTGGCGGAGGGAGCCTCGCTGAAGCGATATCGCAAAGCGAGCGGCGCCTCGCCGGCCGACCGGCGCAGCGCCGCGAGCGGGACGCGGTACAGCTCGTCGTCGGGGATCACGATCAGGTGCTCGATCCACGGCGGCAGATCGGCGAGCGCGCTTGCCAGGGTCCGGCGGTAGATCTCGGCGGCGGCCTCCGCCTCGCCGCGGTCGGTGGGGGCTGCCGCGGCGGCGTCTTGGCGGTCCGCCCGCCCGCGGTTGGTCGCCGCCGCCCCCTCGACCGGCGCCAGGAGCTCGACGAATCGGCGTACCGCCTGGCGCAGCGCGCCGCGGTCCGCATCCTTCAGGGCATAGGCGATGGGCGGCGCGTCGCGGGTCGCCACCAGCAGCCAGGAGCCGCCGCCGAAGTCGCCCCGCCAGTCCTTCCAGGGGGCGATCTGAAACGCCAGCAGCGCCTCGTTTCTGGCGAGGCTGCTCCGCACCTGGCGCAAGGTCGCGAACTGCCCGGCGCCGCCCGGCGGCGGGGCGGCGGCGGGTGGGTTCGCGCGCTGGGCGGCGAGCTCGCGCCCGGCGCGCTCGATCGCGGCGGCGTCCTGGAGCGCGTTGGCACGTTCGCCTTCTGGGACGGCGGGGTCGTGGAGGCGCGCCTGGATCCGCTGCCGGCTCTCGTCGATCTGGTCGGCCCGGTGCTGCCAATGCTCCGCCGAGAGGGGTGTCGCCCCGGCGCGCTGAAGGGTGTCGAGCAGACTCCGGGCGCGCAGGCGCTCGGTCACCAGAAAGGCTTGCTCGAGCCAGCGGTCATCGTGGGTTTTCGACCATGCCGTGAAGAAGGTTCCGGCGAGCCAGGTATAGTCGTCGGACCACACCGAGAAAAGGCCGGCCTGGCTCGACCGGTTCTGAGCGCTGCGCAGATCTTCGATGGTGCCGAGCCCCTTGACCAGCTCGTCGGCGCCCGCGATGGACGCACCGGCCGCCCAGGCGACGCGCATCGCCGTTCCCTCGACCGGGGCGCGAGCCCACGGGGTGTCGCCTGCCAGCCTGACGGCTTTCTTCACCGCGTCCTTCGCCTGGTCCGGCGCGCGCTCGGCGAGCTGCCGCGCCTGGGCATCGAGGCAAATCCCCTGGTGCGGCGCGTCGGCAGCATCGCTCCGGCAGCGGCCGACCTGATCGCGACCCTCGGCGTCGCGCAGCAAGCCCGCCAGGGCATAGTGCGCATCGACGGCATTGCCTGGATCGCCAGCTTGCTCGGTTGCCAGCGCAGCCCGCAGCATCAAAGCGACCGCGGCGGAGCGCTGGGTGTCGTCATCCGGCTGCTCCACCAATTTCTCGATCGCCATCCGCGCCAGCCCGTAGAGGGCGCCGGCCGCGGCTCTGCGGTCGTTGGTGTCGAGCGCGATGTGCTGGCATTCGTCGTACTGCTGCGCAGCGCGGTCGAAGAGGCCGAGCTCGGCGCTGATGTTGCCCTGCATGTTCAACAGGGTCTCGTGGAGGTCACGCGCTTTCCAACTGGTATCCCCTGGCGCGATCCACGTCGCGGCCTGCTCCAGGTGGCGGGCCGCGGCGTCGAGGTTCAGGCCGGCAGCGAACAACTCTTTCGCCGTTTCGATCTCGTCGTCAGCGTACAGCAGCCGATCGCTTGCCGCGGCCGCAACGGCATGTGCACGGCCGCGTTCGAACTGCGCTTCATCGACATGACGCCAGTTCAGGACATAGACCAGGTCGTCGCGTGCCTGGACCTCGCCGCTGGCGTCCCGGTCGGCCGCGAACAAGGCGGCGGTCTTGCGAAAGGCGGATTCCCAATGCCGGTTGGACTTCGGATCGGCCCACAGGAGCAGTCGCCAGAGGTCGAGGTAGGCCCAGTGACAGCCGGGGAAGCGAACGTGCAGGGTGGCTAGCCGCCTGCTGGCCGACCGCCAATCGCCGCTCTTGCCCTGGGCGTAGAGGTCTTCGGCCGCCTGCTGGCAGCCGGGCCGCGTCACAGCTTGTGGGTCGGAGGCACCATTTACAGGTGCGGAGGCCGCGGCGGGGACCGGAGCAGCGCGCCACAGGGAACAGGCAATCGCAAGGGCTGTCGCTGCCCGGCGGCGCACGCTAAGATTCTACATCAAATGGGTTACAACCTTCCATGGAACCGGCGGTCGGAGCAAGCGACGCCGGCGGAAACCCCCTGGGAGGGGGGCCGCCGGCGCCGCCGCAGCCGATCCTGTTGCCTGCCGCCGGACTCGCGGTGTCACTCCTCCAGTTGGCCCCCCGGCGGGCCGGTTTCGACCGGCGGCGTCGCACATTGGATGCCGACCTCGCCGCTGACTGTCATCTGGTACGTGTCCTGATCGTTCGAGGAATCATCTGTATTTGCCATGAAGGATCTCCTTTCTTTCTCGCTCAGGATTCCAGGCTCTGCTGGGGCGCAACGGTCTTGCACTCGGCCGCGGCCGGCGGGATCCGGCGCTTTGGGCGGGTGATCTTCACTCCGAAGTTCCAGAACAGGCTGAGGCTGAAGCCCCTTCTGCGTGCGGGGACTGGCTGCGCCCGGACCGCTCGCGCGGGAGGCTGGGGGGGATCGAGCTCGGCGATATCGACCCGGCTGAATCGGTCCTCGTGCGGCATGGTCTCTCTCCTTTTCACGGTTCACCTCTCAGTGATGGTCTCCGCGGTGTCGGCCGGCGGCCGGCCTTGTCTCCGGCGGGCCACGCTCCCTCGATCTGTCCGCTTCCTACTAGACGAAGCGCAAGGCGCGATCCCCTCAGGCCCGCGCGTGACGGCGAGGCGCCCAGAGGACGGCAAGGGATTCAGTGGACGGAAAACGTTTCGATTTGCGAGGTGGCGCTCAGGCGGCCGGGACCTGTCGCCGTCACCTGCCAGCTCAGCACCGATCCCGCGGGGAGTTTGGCGAGCGCAGTATCGGGCACCTGGTAGACCTTGACCGCCAGCTCTGTAGCTTGGGCCACGACGACGCCGGACCGCGTGCGCACGACGACGTCGTAGAGCACGCCGGGCGGGCCCTTCCAGGAAAGCAAGCAGCTGGAGCGGGAGGGGGCCTGGCAGCCGGTCTCCATCAGCAGCAGCGGACGGGGCGCCAGAGGCAGACGGGGCGCCGCGGCCGGCGCCAGCCCGCCGCGCAGGGCCGGCGCCGGCGCCGGAGCGCGCAGAACCTGGACGCCGATGAGGAGGGCGGCGGCCATGCCGGACGCCGCCACCCAGGCCGCCAGGGGGCGGCGGCGTCGCCGCTCCGGCTCGGGCGCCGCGGCCGTGTCGGCGCCCTGGTCCGCCTGTGGGTGCTCGAAGGCGACGGCGAGCCGCCATTCCTCCGTGCAGGCGGGGCAGGCCGCGAGATGATCGATCACGTGGCGCAACGCATCGGCCGGCAGCTCGCCGTGCACCGCCAGCCAGATCGATTCTGGCGCCGGGCAGTCGGCGGGCACCGGCGGCTGGGATGGGCCGCCGGCAAACGCCCGGCGCAGCGACTCCAGATCGCCGCCGTCGCCCCTGCTGCCGCGGACGCCGCCGTCGCCGCTCATCGCGCCACCCCCGCCGCCTCGAGGCAGCGGCGCAGATCCGCCAGGCCGCGGTAGACCAGGTTCTCCGCCCGCTTGGGGCTCCAATTCAGGAGCTGGGCGGCCTCCGGCACGCTGTGTCCCACCAGGTGGAGCGTCACCGCCAGCCGCCGGGGCCGGACCAAACGGGCCAGGCAGGCGCGAATCGCCCGCCCCTGCTGCCGCGCCGACGTCGTCTGCTCGGGATTCGCGGCAGGTGTCGAGTGCTGCGTGTCGACCCCTTCGTCTTCCAAGGGGACCTCCCGCCTGCGCTTGAGCCGGCGGATCTCGTCGACCAGGGCGCTATAGGCCGCCTTGCGGAGGTACGCGGTGGAGAGGTCGGTGCTCCCGTCGCCGCGGCGGCAGACTTCGACGACGCGCAGCAACGCGACCTGCACGACGTCCTCGGCGCTCGCGGCGAGCCACGGCGGGCAGATGCTGGCGACGGCGCGCGTCAAGGCGGCGCGCAGGGCGACGAGATCCCCCTCCGCGATGGGGGAGGGGCCATGAGGCTGGCGCTCCACGTGTGCCGGCTCGATCGTACGGTTCGTATAATTCGAGGATTCGCTGAAGTCTACCACGGCCACGGCGTGGGCGACCCGGACGCGCCGCGAATTCGCCGCCAGGACCCTCACCCGGCGCGAACGCAGCCGCAGGTCGAGGCCGGGCCGCGGCCGGGGAGCGGCGGCACATTTCACCGCCTCGGATGGACCCTGCCGCAGGCTCGCGCCAGCCGCAGCCGGTCCTCCGCCATCTGGTTCCAGTGCGCCGTCGTACGCCATCGCATCGATCCTCCGCGCAGGAGCGCCCGCCCGGCAACGCGGCGGGCCTCATCCCGCCGCCGCCGGCAATCCGCCGTCGTCCTCACAACGAATGTCGATGGCCTTTCCCCTCAAGGCGCCGCGACGCAAGGCGCTGGCGACGCACCTGCTGTACGATGGCTCAGTTCCAAAGGAGAATGGGTGCGACCTATCGCGGCGATCGATATCGGCAGCAATACCGTCCATCTGCTCGTCGGCAAGGCGCGCAAGGGCGGCACGGTCAAGCGCATGGTGTCCGAATCCGAGCTGCTGGAGCTGGGCCGCGAGGTCGAGCGCCACGGGCGGATTCGCGGCAAGAAGGTGGCCCAGCTCGAAAAGGTTCTCCGCCAGCAGATCGACAGCGCGCGCAAGGCGGGTGCCGAAGAGGTGCTGATCGCCGCCACCAGGGCGATGCGGGCCGCCAGCAACGGCGCCGACGTGGTGCAGAAGCTGGAGCGAGCGCTCGACGTACCGGTGCGCCTGCTGTCTGCCGAAGCGGAGGCGCGGATTGCATTCATGGGCGCGGCGCCGGACCTCCACCCTGCCGGCGCGCAGGTGCTCATCGACAGCGGCGGCGCCTCGACCGAGGTCACGCTCACTTCCGGCCGCAGGCGCCGGGCCGCCGCGTCGATGCCGATCGGCGCCTCGCTGCTGTGCGAACACCTCCAGGGCGACCCGCCCGGTCCCCTGGAATGGGCGCAGCTTTCCTTGCGCCTGGCGGACGCTCTCAAGCTGCTCCCCGCCGCGCCGCGGCCGGCGCGCGCCCTGGCGGTCGGCGGCACCGCGCATCGGATCGAGGAGCTGCACGGCGCGGGCCGCGGTGAGGCGGTCGGCCTGCCTGACCTGGAGCGCATCGCGCAACGCCTGCTTCGCCACCCGGCGCGCAAGATCGCCCGCGCCGCGGGCCTGCAGAGGAAAAAAGTCATCCTGCTCGCGGCGGGAACGCTGGTCCTGCATGCGATTCTCAACCACTACAGCCTGGAAGCCCTCAACATCGGCCATCATGGCCTTCGCGACGGCATGATCGCCGCCTTCCAGCGCGCCGGCGGCAATTGGTGGCGCCTCAAGCGCTGAGATGCGCGGGCTCTATCCAGCCCGTCGAGGGCGCGTCGGGCAGGGGGTGCGTTCCATACCAAGGAGTATTGTTAACCGTACCCATGGGTATGGTAAAGCCGGCCTGGGTAGGGGAGGCGATGGCGGTGCTTCCCCACGGAAGGTGACAGGTTGTCATCGGAAAGGGACGGTCCGCGGGGCGCCCCGGCGCTGCCAAACCTCGTCTGCAGAGGGGAAACGCAGCAGCGGCCGGCAAAAGATCGATTGGTATCGGCTTTGCAAAGTTAGAGGGCTGGAGGTACAAGATCATGATTACTCGCGAACGCAGGCTTCTTAAAATCGGGATGACCCTGGCGCTGGCGTTACTGGTGATGGCTCCGCTGGCCAGCTTCGGCGCAGTGGTCGTCGGTATCGGTGTTGCCGCTCCTGGCCCCGGCTACGTGTGGGTGCCCGGTTACTACAACTACAACGCCTGGGTGCCGGGCGCCTGGGCGCTGCCGCCTTACGCCGGCGCGGCCTGGTACGGCCCGCATTGGGGCTGGTACGGCGGCCAGAGGGTCTTCGTGCGCGGCTATTGGGGCGGTGGTCCGGGCTTCCACGGCGGCTACGGCTATCGCGGCGGCCCCGCCTTCCACGGCGCCGTCGGGTTCCACGGCGGCTTCCATGGCGGCGGCTTCCACGGCGGCGGCTTCCACGGCGGTGGCGTCGCGCATCACCGCTGATCTTCCCCGCGGCCGCGGCCGCCCACAGGCCCGTCGCTGATCTCCGGCCCCGAAGGGTGCTCCTTCGGGGCCGGAGCTTTTGTAGCGGGCACTCCGCCGCCCGCGGACGGCGGCCGATTTGCTGATACGCTCCCCGGCATCACGACGATGGACAAGAGCGAGCCCGATCCGGGGTCCTTGCCCACGGCTGAGCGGCCTACCGAGGCCGCCACCGAGGCGATGCCGTTGGGTGCATGGGCGGCGCGCCCGCCGGGCACCCCCGCGGCGGCGGCGCCTGACGGTGAGACGGCGACCGCGCCGGCGGTCGGCGACGTCCCGGCCGGCGGGCAAGATGGCGAAGCCGCGGCGGCGCGAGCCATCGCGGCGGGCGGGCGCTACCGGATCGAAGGGCTGCTGGGGCGAGGCGGCATGGGGTTCGTGTTCCGCGCCCACGACGGCCGGCTGGGCCGCACGGTGGCGATCAAGGCGCTGGCCGCCTCGGGCGCGGCGGCGGCGGCGCGGTTGGAGCGCGAGGCGCAGCTGCAGGCGCGGGTCGATCACCCCAACGTCGCCAAGGTGTACGAAACCGGCGAAGCGCAGGGGATGCGCTTCATCGTCATGCAGTTCATCCCCGGCAAGCCGCTCAGCGCGCTCGCCGAATCGCTGTCGCTCGACGAAAAGGTGCGCCTGGTGCAGCGCGTTGCGGAGGGTGTCCACGAGGCGCACCGCCTGGGTCTGGTGCATAGCGACCTCAAGCCGAAAAACGTCCTGGTCGTCGCCGTCGAGCAGGGCGGCTGGCACCCCTACGTGCTCGATTTCGGCATCGCGCGCGAGGTGGCGGCGGCCGGGACCGCCGGCGAAGGCGCCACGATCACCGGCACGCCGGCCTACATGGCGCCCGAGCAGGCGCGCGGCGAGCCGCTCGACCGCCGCACCGACGTCTACGCCCTGGGGGTCATGCTGTTCCGCCTGCTGTCGGGGCGCCTTCCCTACAGGGAGCAGAGCACGCGCGAGACGCTGGAGCGGGTGCTGCACGAACCGGCGCCGCCGCTGCGCCACGTGGCGCCGGACCTGGAGGCGATCGTCCGGAAGTGCCTGGCCAAGGCTCCTGCCGAGCGCTACGCGACGGCGCGCGGCCTGGCCGACGACCTGGTGCGCTGGCTGGACGGCGAACCGGTCCTGGCGCGGCCCCAGACCCGCCTCTACCGGCTGGCGACGCGGGTGCGCAAGAACCGCGTGCTGGTCGCGGTGTCGCTCGCGGCGCTCGCCGGCGTGCTGGCGGCCTCCGGCTGGGCGGTGGCCGAAAGGCTGCAGACGGCGCGCCGCGCCGAGCTGGCGCAGCGCTTCGGCCGCGAGGAAGAGCGCTACGAATGGACGCTGCGCGCCGCCTACGAGCTGCCGCTGCACGACACCAGCGGCGAGCGCAACGCGGTCGGCGCGGCGATCGCGCGGCTGGATCGCGAGGTCCGCGGGCTGAGCCCGGCCCTGCGCGCCCCCGGCGACGCGGCGCTCGGCCGCGGCCTGCTGGCGCTGGGCGACGACGCGCAGGCGCGGCGCCACCTGGAAGCCGCCTGGCGGGCGGGCAATCGCGCGCCGGAGCTGGCCTACGCGCTGGGCCTGACCCTGGTGCACTCCTACCAGGAGGCGCTGGCGCGCGCCCGCCTGGCGCGCGACGAAAGCGAACGGCAGCTGGCGCTGGCCTCGGCCCGGCGGCGGCTGCGCGACCCGGCGCTCGCCTATCTGCAGGCGAGCCGCGGCGGCGACCTGGTGGCCAGCCAATACCTCGAAGCGCTGCTGGCCTACCTGGCGGGCGACTCGGCGACGACGCTGGTCAAGAGCCGCGCGGCGATCGCGCGTCTTCCCTGGCTCTACGAGGCGCTGGCACTGCAAGCCCAGGCCTGGCGCGCGCGCACCGAGCGGGCTCCCGACGAGGCGGGGCGCGCGGCGGCGCTGGCGCAAGCCGAGGCGGCCCTGACCCAGGCGGTGCGGCTGGGCGCCAGCGACGCCTCCCTCTACCTGGGGCTGTGCGAAACCGAAATCGAGCAGCTGCAGGAAGCCGTCTACGGCACGGGGGTCGGCGTCGCGCCGCTCTGCGATCGCGCCGTCGCCGCCTGCGACGCGGCGCTGCGCGCCGAACCGCGCTTCAGCCCGGCGCTCGCCGCCAAGGCGGAGGCGCTCACCCTGACGGCGGGATTCGCGCTCGAACACGGCGCCGACCCCGAGCCGCGGCTGCGCCAGGCCGCAGCGGCGGCCGCCACCGCCATCCGCCAGGCCGGCGGCGACGCCCAGCCGCACCGCGCGCTGGCCGCGGTGTGGAACCTGCGCGCCCGCGCGCTGCGGCACCAGGGCGGCGACGTGCGCCAGGCCCTGCGGCCGGCGATCGCCAGCCTGGAGCAGGCGCTGCGCTGCGAGCCCGACGACTGGCTGAGCCTGGCCGACCTGGGCAACGCCCTCGGTCAGCGCGCCATTCAGGAGGGGGAGCACGGCGAGGACGCGGCGGCATCGTTCGCGGCGTCGGTCGCGGCGCTGGAGCGCTCGGCGGCGATCGAGCCCAACCTGTACACGACGCGCTTCAACCTGGGCCGCACCTACGCCGATTGGGGAGAGTTCCGGGCCGGTCACGGCCAGGACCCCACCGCGGTCCAGGACCAGGCCGTCGCCGCCTACCGCCGCGCGATCGCCATGAGGCCCAGCTTCGCGCAGGCCTACAACAGCCTGGGCGCGGTGCTCTTCTTCCGCGCCAGCCAGCCACGCCCGGGCATCCAGCCGATGGCGCTGCTCGAAGATGCCCGCGTCGCGCTCGCCAGGTCGATCGCCATCCAGCCGACCTACGCCAACCCGCACTTCAACCTGGGGCTGGTCTTCCGCGAGATGGGCAACCTGGAGGACGCCGCCGGCAGCGACCCCTGGCCGCACCTGCGCCAGGCCATCGAGGCCTTCGGCGACGGCCTGCGCCTCAACCCGAAGATCTTTTTCGCCTACATCGAGCTGGGACGCATCTACGTCATCGGCGGCCGTCACGACGTCAGGCTGCACCGCTCGCCGCTCGATTCGACCGCCGCCGCCGTGCGCCTGGCCGAGCGCAGCCTCGCCATGCAGCCCGACGATTTCATGGCGCTCAAGATGCGCGCCGAGGCCCACATGACGGAAGCCGATTGGGCCCTCGAGCAGAAGCGTTCGCCCAACCCGCTGCTGGCCCTGGCGCAGGCCGACATCGAAAGGGCCGCCCAGGTCAACGCCAACGACTTCGGGGCCTACGAGCTGCTGGGCGACGTGCACCGCGCCGCCGCGCGCGCCCGCCTGGACGCCGGCCAGCCCGCCGCACCCGAGATCGACCAGGGCCTGGCCGCCATCGCCAAGGGCCGCCTGATCGCCGGCGAGGACCAGCCCGGCCTGCTCGCCGTCGCCGGCGGCCTGTACCTGGCCCGCGCCGAAGCAGCCCGCGCCGCCGACGCCCGCGCCGCGGCGGCGCGCATGGCCGTCGCCAGCTTCGAGCGCTCCGCCCGCCTGCGCCCGCCGAGCGCCACCCAGCTCGCGCCCGAGCTGGCTCGCGCCCGCCAGCTGGCGGCGTCCCCCGGCTCCTGAAGCCGCACCGGCGGCTCCCTGCCGGGGCCAACCCGCGATCGGGTTGACCGATATTTCGCGATCAACTATATTTATGTTTGTTTAAATGAGCATTGCTTGCTTAGCGGCGATGGATCGTAGAAAAGGAGAATGCCATGAAGCGCTTCCTGGTGGTGGTTTCGATTGTCGCGATCGGCCTGATTGCCGCGTGGCGGAGCCGGGCGTCGGAAACGAGCGTGCCGGCCACGGTGGCGGTGCACGGCGGGCCGGAGCTGTCGGTCACCGGGCCGGTGCTCTTCCAGCCGGCGCCGGATACCCAGATCTACGTCGCCGATTTCGCCGTCACCCTCAAGGGGGAATCGACGACGCAGACCACCACCACCGACCTGGCAGGGCGGTACCGGTTCCATGACGTCGCGCCGGGCCGCTACTCCGTCTGCTGGGAGCAGCCTGGGTGGGTGAGCGGCTGTACCCCCGAAGTGGCGGTGACGCCGGGCAATTCCGCCTATCCGCACGCGGTGCGGCTCAAGCCGGAGGCAGCCGACAGCGTCGCCTGGGGCGACGTCAGCCTGGCGGACGGCGGCAGCGCCGTCGTGGTGGACCGCGGCTTCGCGATCGAGCAGACGCCGGCGGTGCAGGTGCTCGACGCGGCGGGCAGGATCATCGGGACGGGGCGTGCCAACTCCTCGGGCAGGTATGCCATCGGCCTCCAGGGCGCCGCCGCCGCGGTTCGCGCGGTCGCCGGCGCGGCGGACCAGCAGGTGAAGCTGGAGCACGGTGCGGCGAGCCTCGCCACCCACATCCAGTTGAACAATCACCGGCCGGTCATCGCCAGCGTCGAAGTGCTCCAGGGCGCCGTCGCCGCGACGGCGGTCCATCCGGGCGACACGCTGACGCTGCGCCCGTTCGCCACCGACGCCGATGGCGATCGCCTGACCTATCGCTGGACCGCCAGCGCCGGCACGATCGCCGGCGCCGACGACGGCACGGCAACCTGGCAGCTGCCGGCGTTCCCGGCGCGGCTGGGCGCCACCCTGCTGGTCACCGACGGCAAGGGCGGCGCCGACCGCCGCACCGTCTCCATGAGCGTCGGCGGAGCGCGGGCCAACGTCCGGTTGGAGGCGGTGGGCGCACCGCCGACGTGCAACCCGCTGTCGCTGGCCGGGGTGCCGCCGCCGTCCGGCTACTCGCCGGGGCCGCCCGTCACGCCACCCGACTTCCTGACCTTTCTGCTGACCAGCGACAACTCCGCCCAGTACTACCAGAACGTCGATCCCAACTCGCTCCGCGGCACCCTGGGCGACTGGTGGCAGGCGGCCGGGTTCAATCCCACGGATGGCTCCGGCGGCGTCGCCCATGCCGCCTACCTCAACTGGAACGATCTCGGGTTCGGCCGCGACATGCACTTCAACACCGTCGGCAACAACGTGTACGCCTGGGTGACCAACTACGGCTGCCCCGACGACGATCCCAACAACGCCAATCTCGCTGCCTCGCCAAATCCCGCGGATGCGGTCGCCACCGTGTGCATGGAGTATTCGCCGGTGGAAGGCACGACGCAGCCGATCGTGAAATTCTTCGTCTACGTCGGCGGGGTCGCGGCGGGCGCGCGCACCGGCCAGGCCAATCTCGACGAGTGGGGCGGCAAGCCGGTGCCCAACCTCTGCCAGACCTGCCACGGCGGCACCGACGCCTATCGGGGAGGCGCCAACGTCAACCTGGCGGCCAACTTCCTGCCGTTCGACCTGGCCCTGTTGCAGTATCCCGGCCCGTCCAAAACGCCGCCGGCGGCGGACCTTCCGGCCTACTACCAGATGAATTCCATCATCGCCAAGCTGACCAGCCCGCGGCCGGCGATCGCTGCCCTGATCAACGGCTGGTACACGCCGCTGACCAGTCCGCCGACGCAAAACAACAACTACCTGCCGACGGGGTGGCAGCCAGGCTCCGGCGCGCCGCCAAGCGCCGCCGGCCTCTACCAGACGGTGATCACTCCCGGCTGCCGGACTTGCCACTACTCGTTCTCGGACGACATCAACTGGGATACCTATTCCTCAGTCCTGGCAGACAATTCGACCATCCAAGCCTACGTCTGTGACACCCAGCCGGTCATGCCGCAGGCCGCCGTCACCTACATCAACTTCTGGACCAACGCCTACGGCTTCCCCACGTCGCCGCCGACGTTCCTGGGCCAGTACACCGATCCCAACTGGCCCGCCTTCGGCTCCTGCACGGCGACCGTCGCCAGTCCCGCGCCGGGCGGCGGCTCCTCCAGCGGCAGCCGGTAAAGCGCCGGCGGGGTGGGTAGCCGGCATCCGGTTGCTCACCCCGCGAGCCCCCTCCGCCGCTGCGCCTCCTCAAGGGCGCGGCCCGGCCGCCGCCCTCGATCTTCGGCGCCGACTCCGCGTGATAGCTTTGGCGCGCGATTCGTGCGGTAGTCAAAGACGGCAGTGAACCGGCACCGGTGTGTCAGGGGGGCGATCGATGCGGATGCTACGGACAGGGCCTTTTGTGGTTCTGGGTGTGGCGGCGGCGCTGGCCGCGTTTGGCGGCGGCGCCCGGCACGCGGCGCGGGCGGTTTCGGCCAGCGCGGCGGCCGCGGGCGCCACCGCTCCGACTGCGGCATCGGCTGCCCCGGCGACCACGGCAGCGGCGCCGCGCACGATGCGGGTGGACTACTACCATTCGGGCAGCGCGCACGCGGAGCGATTCAGCCTGGACCGCGTGGTGCTCGAACCGCTCCCCTGGCCGGGCAATCCGGCGCGGCCGATCGACGACACCAACCTGGGCCCGTACCTCTTCCAGGTGATCGACCGCGCCAGCAACCGCGTGCTGTATTCGCGCGGCTTCGCTTCCATCTTTGGCGAGTGGCAGGAGACCGACGAGGCCGGCCGCGGCGAGCGGACGTTCTCCGAATCGGCCCGCTTCCCGGCGCCGTCGCACCCGGTGCGGCTGGTGATCGAAAAGCGCGACGAGCAGAACGATTTCCACGAGATCTGGGCGACGACGATCGATCCCGCCGACCCGTTCGTCGATTCGTCGGCGCCGCCTTCGCCGGGACCGCTGCTGGCGCTGCAGAAGAGCGGCGACCCGGCGGTGAAGGTCGACTTTCTCATTCTGGGCGACGGTTACACCCAGGCGGAGCTGCCCAAGTTCGAGCGCGATGCGCGGCGGCTGATGGAGATCCTGTTCGCGGCGCCGCCGTTCAAGCAGCACCGGAGCGACTTCAACGTGTGGGCGCTCTGCCCGCCGGCGGTCCAATCGGGCATCTCGCGGCCTTCGACCGGTGTCCATCGCCGCTCGCCCGTCGGCGCCAGCTACGACACGTTCGGTTCGGAGCGCTACGTCCTCACCTACGAAAACCGTACGTTCCGCGACATCGCGTCGTATGCCCCCTACGAATTTGTCGAGATCCTGGTCAACGGCCAGACCTACGGCGGCGGCGGGATCTTCAACCTGTACAGCACCGTCGCCGCGGACAGCCTGTGGTCGCCGTACATCTTCGTGCACGAGTTCGGCCACCACTTTGCCGGGCTTGCCGACGAGTACTACACCTCCGACGTGCCGACCGACGCCACCAGGCTGGTCGAGCCCTGGGAGCCCAACGTCACGATCGATCCCCAGGCGGCCAAGTGGGCGGCCCTGCTGTCTCCGGGCGTGCCGCTGCCGACGCCCTGGAAGAAGGCGGAGTTCGAGTCCTATTCGCACGCCATCCAGGATCGCCGCCACGACATCCGCCGCCGGCAGCGCCCGGAATCGGAGATGGACGCCCTGTTCACCGAAGAGCGCGCGCACGAAACCGTGCTGCTCGGCACCGACAGCTATTCCGGCAAGGTCGGCGCCTTCGAGGGCGCCGACTATCGCGCCCACGCCTATTACCGGCCGCAGACCGACTGCATCATGTTCACCCGCGACGAGGGCGGCTTCTGCGCCGTCTGCCGCCGGGCGATCGAACGGGTGATCGCGCTCTACACCGCGGCGCTGGGCGGCTCATGACTTGAGTTCGCCGGGCGACACCGGCTGTGCAGTGCTGCCGCGGTGGTACTTGCTCATCTTCGGCGGCACAAAGGCCAGCCGGGCCAGCTGCGGTGCGAGGTCCTTTTGCGGGATGACGACCTCCACCAGCGCGGGCACGTCCCGCAGGTGCTCGACCGCGGCCAGCGCCTCCTGCAGCTCGCCGATGGTGCGCACGCGGAAGCCCCGCGCGCCGAAGGCGGTTGCCAGGGCCACGTAGTCCCAGCTGGGCAGCAGGTCGAACGGCGCGAACTTGCCGTCGGGCGCGAAGGCCTGCAGGTTGACGAAGGCCTGCTCGATGGCGTAGGCGTCGTTGCTCAGCACGAAGACGACGGCGTTGCACCGGCTGGCCGCCAGGCTCGACAGCTCCTGGCAGATCATCCGGAAACCGCCGTCGCCGGCGACCACGAACGGCCGCGTGCCGCTTGCCAGGGCGATGCCCAGGGCACTGCCGGTTTCGTGGCCCAGGGAGCCCCACGCCGCCTGGGCGACGAAGCTGTCGCGCGGCAGTCCGTAGAGATTGCCGAACACGTAGAGCGAGGTGCTTTCGCCCAGGACCAGGGTCACCTTGCCAAACAGCCCGGCGTGGCGCAGGAAGCCGCTGAGCTCGCCGTAGAAGTTGTTGTAGGACAGGGGATCGCCCGCGCCGGCGGGGGGCTGGGCAGGCGAGTCGTCCGGCGCCTGCGGCAGGACATATTCTTTGGCTCCGCCGGCGGCGGCAAAGCGCGCCGTGAGCGCCGGCAGGAAGTCCGCCAGCAGCACCTGCTGGTAGTGGCGGTAGCCGATCCTGGCCTCCGCTTCGGTGACCTCGATCATCGCGCCGAAGCTTGCGGCCATGATGTCCAGATAGTCGTCGGTGATGATCGTGCCCAGCGCGATGGGGCAGTCGGTGGCCTTCATCACGGCGCGGGTGATCGCCGGCGACGCGGGGCCGGCATAGGTGCCGATGAACCTGGGCTGGGCTTCGTCCAGGACCGTCTTGCCCAGGCTGGTGGTGGTGAAGTACAGACCGCTGGCGTCGATCAGCTGCTGCAGCATGCCCTGCAGGCCGAAGCGGTGGATCTCCACCCCGGCCCACAGCACCGGCAGGCGGGCCGCCTGGATGCGCTCCCAGGCGTCGTCCACCGCCGCCGCCAGGCCCGCGGCGTCGCTGTGCCCGACGATCGCGGCCAGGGTGCCCTGCGGCGCGGCGCAGGGCAACGTCCAGACGTCCTGCAGCACCTCGATGTAGATGGGGCGTCGGTGGGTGAGCATGGCGACGATCGCGCCGTCGATCTGCGCCGGCGCGGCGAGCGGGTCGGTGATCACCTCCGACGCCACGGTGACGTTGCGGAAGACGATCTGGTCGGCGAGCAGGTCGCCGGTGCTGTGATGGAAGAGGATGCCCTGCGTCCGTTCGAGGTGCCGATCGACGGTGCTCGGGCTGGCCGAGATCACCGCCACCGGCACCCGTTCGACAAAGGAGCCGGCGGTGGCGTTCAAGATGCTGAAGCCGCCGACGCCGTACTGGACGCAGGCGGCGCCGATCCCCTTGAAGCGCGCATATCCGTCCGCCGCATAGCCGCAGCCCAGCTCGTTGACGTTGGCGACGCGTTCGATGCCGCCGTTCGCGTCCAGCGCTTCCAGAAAGTGGCTGGCGTAGTCGCCGGGGACGGTGAACATGTGCTGCAGGCCGGCCTGGCGCAGCCGCGCGATCAGATATTCGGCGACGTTCATCGTCACCCCTCCTGCACCTTGGCGAGGCAGCTGGGCGTCACGCTGGCCAGGACCTTCCCGGCCTTGCGGACCTGGACGCAACCCTCCAGCGCGCCGCAGCCGCCGGGACAGGGCACCGGCATGAGCGCATAGTGCTTGGGCACCCAGCTGGGCCGGCGCAAGCCGAAGTAGTCTTCGAGCATCGATTCCGCGGTGTCCAGCGCCCCCTCGACCCAGCCCTGGCCGTAGGAGTACGCCTCGCCCACGATGTGGATATCGAGCTCGGGGACCGGCTTGCGCATGCGGCACATCACTTCGTCCAGACGGTAGGCGGCTTTCCATTCGTGCCAGCCGCCGCCGTACGGGTCCTCGTTCCAGGTGTGGTAGACCGCCGAATAGGGCATCGGCAGCTCGGGCAGGGCGTGCAGCGCGGCGACCTGCCGGTTTGCCACCTCCACCATGTCGGCGGTGGCCGGGAACTCCATCTGCGGCACGATGCGGTCGACGCCGGCTTCCAGGCAGGTAGGGCGGTACCCCTCGTAGGGCACGCCCAGCTCGAGCCCCTTCCAGAACGGCACCGTGCTGATGTCGTTGTACGAGGCCATGAGCAGCGAGTTCATGAACGGCAGGCCGTCTTCCTGCTCGGCCTCGGTGCCGAAGTAGTACGTCTGGCGGATCGGCAGGTCGGTCACCGAGCGCCCCGCCACCAGGCCGAGGGAGCGCCACCATGGGCTTTCGTAGGCCAGGAACAGCTTGAAGGCGCTCTGGATCAGCACCGACGAAAGGTTGGCCTGCAGCCATGGGTCGTCGAAGAAGCGGCTCTTGATCAGCTCGAGCGAGCGCCGGGGCATCGCCAGGATGATCTTCTTGGCGCGCACCGTCACCGGCTGGGCGCTGGCCGCCCGCGTCTGGCCGGCGGTGGTGACGGTGGGCTGGAAATGCAGCGTGTAGGGGTACTTCCCCGAACCGATTTCGATTTCAGCCAGGCGATGGTTCATCAGCACCCGCTTGCCGTGGGGCAGCCCGCCCGGTCCCTGGTGATTGAAGCGGTCGGCCAGCTGGATCGGCAGCTGGTCGTAGCCGTCGGCCAGCGTCATGAACTGGGTCTGGTCGCTGTACTCGGTGGCGGGCAGCTGCGTCACGGCGTTGGCATTGGCGACGTTGGCGTCGTAGCCGCCGGCGTCCTTCATGAACTGGTAGCCTTCGTTGCTCAGCGCCTTGAACATCAGGTCCCAAAAGCCCCACTGCCACAGCGGCTTGCCGAAAGCGCGCACCTTCATGGTGTCGCACAGGCTGAGGTTGGCCATGCCGGGATAGATGTTGTTCATCACCTGGACCTGCAGGTTGGTCGGTCCCTGGCCGCGCTCGATCCAGGCCATGTTGTAGGGCACCTTGGCCGGGTCGGCAAGCTGGTGCAGGCGCAGGTGCTTGCCGCGCAGGTAGAAAAGGTTGCAATTGGAGCCGACCGGTTCGGGCGCCCCCATCGGGAATGGCTTGGTCTTCAGCTTCAAATGATCGACGACGCTGGCGACCATCTTGTGCTCGGTGGGGATGTAGCGCATGCCGCCGACCTCCGCCTTGACGTGCGGCATGCCGGGCAGGGTCTTGGTGTACAGGCGGCCGCCGATGCGGTCGCTGTATTCGAAAAGGGCGATGCGCGCATCGTCCCCCGATTCGTGCTGCAGCCGCCAGGCGCAATAGGCGCCCGACACACCGCCTCCCACGACCGCCACATCCAGATCCATGCTGATGCTCTCCTCTTTCTGTTTTGCCACTGATCGGCTCCTCGTCGGCGCCCGAACCGCCGCATGATGGTCCGCGAAATTATGCCCATCCTAACATGCTGCCATGGTGCCGCCGGGGCGGCGCCGAGCTGCGGCCGGGAGGGAAGCGCGGTGCCGCGGTGCGGCTCGGGAGGGGAGGCGCGGTGCGTACGAGCTGAGCGCCGCCGGGGGTGGTGCAACGTCGGACTCGCGACAGCGCGACGCTTGGCGGTCGAGGAGACAGCGCGTCCTTTATTGAGGTCGAAACGTGGAGCATGGGCGCGGACGATCGCTACTTTTTACTGCCGCCCCGAAGGTGCGTGGTCGCCCCACGTCAGAACCGGGGGTATTTAGTGCGAAAGCATGCTGGACGCTAGTTTGCGCATGAGCAGGTAGGGTGCCGTGGACGCTGGAGGTAAGCGTCCTTGAAGCGTCCGATCGCCGTGCCCGCGGCGCCCCGGGGGACGTGGCACGCACTTTGAGATGGCGTCTGGTGACGTCGAGGCAGGATGGAACGGCTACCGCGAAGACGATGCTTCGCCGGCGGACCTGGATCACCTGCCTGACGAAAGGGGTGGGTCATGGGCGCAAAGGCTGTGGCACTGATCACCTTTCTCTCCGGCGTCGCATGCTGCGGCGCACTTCTCGCACAATCGTACGCGGTCGCACCGGGCGCTCCCGTCGCCGTGGGCGCGCCGCAATACGCCGCGGCAGCGGTGTGGACGGCCACGGACGGAAGCCGCGCGACGGTTGCTTCCGGCGCCGCCGCGGTCGATCTGTCGGTTTTCTTCAGCAAGCTGTCGCCCTACGGACGCTGGATTTTGCGCTCCTCCTCCGGGTGGCTCTGGGTGCCCAGCGGGGTGCCCGCCGGTTGGCAGCCCTATACGGTGGGCCATTGGGCAACGTCCGACTACGGCTGGATGTGGATCTCGGACGAGCCGTTCGGTTGGGCGACCTATCACTATGGCTGGTGGGTCGACGATGCCGAGTACGGCTGGACGTGGCTGCCTGGCGACACCTGGGGCCCGGCCTGGGTCACCTGGCGGAGCGGCGGCGACTACGTCGGCTGGGCGCCGCTGCCGCCGGACGACGGCGACGACTACGACGACGATGCCGGCGAGGTGGATCAGCCGCCCATCACGCAATTCTGCTTCGTCAAGGAGAGCTCGCTGCTGGCGCCCGAGATCGTCAACGTGTTGCTCGCGTACGACGTGACGATCGTCGACGCCACGAAGCGGGTCGTGCATCGCCGCGGAGACGGTTCCCGCGTGATGAACCCGGGCGTGCCGGTGGGGCAGGTGGAGCAGGCCGCGGGGCAGAGCGCTCCGCCCGCGCCTGCCGCCGCCATCCCGCCAGCCGCGACCAGCCCGCAACCCGGCCCGCAGCCCGGCGGAGTCTCCTATGGCGGCCCGCCGCCGCCCGCCACGGTGATCAGCTTCCGCCCACCGGCGATCAAGAAGCCCGGCACGCTGCGCGTTCCCACCGGCAGCATCATTTACCTGCCTGCATCGCCGGTATGGCCCCGTCAGCCGCTGCGGCCGCAGGCGGCCGGGGGGCCGGCGACCGCGGGTCCGCAGAAGCCGGCGACCGGTCCGGTCGGCCGGCAGGGGCCGCCGTTCTACCCGGTGACCGCAAGCGGCGGGGCAAGGCCGGTGCGGCAACCGCAGGCGCCCACCATGGCCGGCCAGCCCGGGGCCGGCCGCGTCGAGCGACCGGCCCAGACCGCAACCGAGCAGCCGCGCCCGACCGGGGCGCAACCCGATCGGCAGGGTGAAGCGAACCCGCGCCAGCCGGAGCTACAGCAGCGGCCTCCCCAGGCCCAGACCGAGCAGCAACGGCAGGTCGAGCAGCAAAGACAGGCGGAGGCGGAGCAGCAACGGCAGCAGGAGCAACAGCAGAGGCAACAAGCCGAGCAGCAGCGCCAGGCGCAGTCCCAGACCGAGCAGCAAAGGCAGACTCAGGCCCAGGTCGAACTGCGCCGCCAGCAGGAGGAGCAACAGCGTCTAGGGCAGGCCGACCAGCAGCGGCAGCAAGAGGAGCAGCAGCGGCAGGCGCAAGCCCAAGCCGAGCAGCAACGGCAGGCGCAGGCCCAGGCCGAGCAGCAGCGTCAGGCGCAGGCCCAGGCCGAGCAGCAGCGGCAGGCGCAGGCCCAGGCCGAGCAGCAGCGGCAGGCGCAGGCTCAGGCGCAGGCCCAGGCCGAACAGGAGCGGCAGCAGGAGGAACAGCAGCGCGCCCAGCATCCGCCGCCGCACTGAGAGATGGCGATCCGGGCAGCCGTCGCGGGGCACTGAGTTCTACGAGATTTTGCCGGGAGAACGGTTTCCGTGCGCGGATTGCGTCTATATAGGTTGAGGGGTAGCATCGACGCCAAAGGGACGCCAGATGATCGCCCACGCGCCGCCGATGACCTACCAGGACCTCCTCCGCCTCCCGGACGACCTCCTGCGTCACGAGCTGATCGACGGCGAACATTCCGTGAGCCCCGCACCGGACTTGAAGCATCAAATGGTCGTGCTCAATCTTGGGCGAATCCTGTCGACCTTCGTGCGGGAGCGCGGTCTTGGCACCGTCCTGGTCGCTCCGGTCGACGTGCTGTTCTCCCAGCACGACGTCGTTCAGCCCGACGTGCTGTACGTCGCCGCGGCGCACGCCGACCGGCTGCGTGAGCGCCACGTCGCGGGTGCGCCCGACCTGGTGATAGAGGTCCTTTCGCCCGCCAGCCGCGGCATGGACCGGATCAAAAAGCGCCGCCTGTACCAATCCCAAGGCGTAGCCGAATATTGGATCGTCGATCCCGCGGCACAGACGCTGGAGGTCCACCGCGCGGCCCTTCCCGGCGGTCCGCTGGCGCAAGCGGAAGTGCTCGCCCGCGCCTCCGGCACCGTGCTGCAAAGCCCGCTCTTCGCCGGTCTGCGCGTCCCTCTGGCCGACGTCTTCGACTGACCTGCCATCGCCGGCCGTTCCTGCCGGCGAAAGCCGCTCGATTCCTCGCGCTGCGGGTGCGAGCAGAGGCGACAGGTCGATCGCCTCCAGCCCTCCTGACGGCATTGGACCGACCGGCGGCGGGCCCTGCCGGCGGCCCGCCGCGCGGCGATCGAGAGCCGCGCCGCGCGACGGTGCTAGCGACCGGTCAGGATGTGAATGGGTCGGAGCAGCACAGGGGACAGGTGGGGCAGTGGGGGCAGCCGCAGATCTTGCAGATCGGCTCGCCTTGACAGCCGCCGATGAGCGGCGTTGGCGGCGTCGCCGGAGCGGCGGCAAGGAATGCCGAGGACACCAGGGCGAGAGCGACCAGCAGGCCGAGGCAACGACTCTTTCCACGCATGTCGAATCCTCCCTTGATGCTTTGCACACTACATGAAAGTAGATTGGACCACAATGCATGGAATTATTCACTGAGACATTACGATCGTTGCTGGTTATCAATATTTAGCTGGGCTCTTGCGCGCTGATTTTGCGCTCGGGTATCCTTCACCGCGTCACAGACCCTGCCAGCCCCTCGTACCAGGGAAAGGAGCTCGGATGCCCGCGAACAAGACGTTGGCCGGCGGCTGCCTCTTCATCCTCGTCCTGTTCGCCGGCCAGCCCGCGCTGGCGGCTGACGAGGGCTTTGCCTCCGGACTCAAGTGGGGTCTGGAAAAGACCGTCGGCAGGCTTACGGAAATTGGCTACAAGACCAACTGCAAGGCCAAGAACCTCGACTACAAATCGGACGACAGCTGGTATTGCGGTGCCTTTGCGGCGCTCTCCGGGCAGGACAAAAAGGAGTGGGAGGAGCGGCTCGCTCACGACGTGGCGGCCATCCGCGACGGCATCGCGCAGATCAAGAGCGGCATCGCGGCGATCCAGGACGGCCAGAAGACCCTCTACAACCAAAACCAGCAGATCCTGGTGCGGCTGGACGAGATCGGTCCCGAAACGGCGATCGGCAAATCCTTGTCGCGCATTCGCGTGCTGTTCAACGAGCAGTACACGCCGCTGTTCACCGGCCAGCGGCCCTTCGCGGGGCCGGCGCTGGTCGCCTTGGCGCGCCAGATCATCTTCGTCGACAAGATCGACCAGGAGCTGGGCATCATCGACGACCAGCTCACACACGCCGATTTTGGCAAGGAGACGCTGCTGCGCTCCTACGCCCGGCGCATGAGCCTGAAGATGGCGGCCGCCGGAACCCGCAATCTCGATCCGGCGTACGACTACCTGGAATCGGTGACCGACGACCTGCTGGCCGAGCAGCGCAAGGGATATGTGCTGTACACCTGGGCTGCGGTGACGCTGGAATCGGTCTGCAAGGTGGACAGCAAGCAGTGCAAGGACGCGCAGAAATTGCCACATACCGCGGTGCAGTATCGCGACATCTTTGCCCAGCACGTCCGTGGCCAGGTGGCCGAGCTGAACGCCGCCCTCGAATGGTTGGTGCTGGCGCACAGCGATCCTCATAGCCGCCAGGCAAATTTCCTCCATCCCGATGCGGCGCGGCTCTTCCGCCGCAACGATCTGTTCAGCGCCGGCAACCTCGGCATCGGTTATGGCATCGTCGGCCGCGTCATCAGCATGGGGGAGCGGCAGGTTTTCGACGGCAAGCTCCAGGTCGCCGGGGCCCCCCAGGCGCCGGCCGGTGCGATCAACTCGGTTGCCACTTCGCCCGGTGCGCTCGACTGGTGGCGGGCAACCGGCGCCGCGGGCGTCTATGACGAGGTCCATTTCACCGACCGCTGGCAGATCTATCACTACCACCTGCCCGGCCAGGGCGCGGGCCGCTACAAGATCGACAGCGCCCTGCCCTACAAACCCTCCGACGTGGCGGTCGAAACCGTCACGCTCAATGCAACCACCAAGGTGCCCTTTGGCAGCTTCGTGGCGATCGCGCGCGCCGGCGGCGGTTACGCGCTGCTCAGCGGCTCGTGGGTGCGCAAGGAAACCAACGAGCAGACGGCGATCGGCGACCTGGAGGGCAGGGGCAGCAGCAGGTGGACCGACTTCGCCGCGCCGTACGCCGGCATCCTGTACGGCGGCCGTCTGTCGTGGGATACCTTCAAAGTTGGCAAGGACCAGCATGTCGAGGCGACCCAGGCGGCGTACGCCGTCAGCCAGAAGCAGATCCGTTTCGCCGACGGCGGCGGCGAGCTCACCCTGCATGCCGATTTCGGCGATCCGTACTCGATCCTCTGCCCGGGCGGCGCCTGCGCCGATTTCGATCACAACATGGTGCTCGCCCGCCTGTCCGACTTCAAGAAGGCAGGCTTCGGCGCGCGCGACGCGGAGATGGTGACCAGGACCGCGTTCCTCATCGATACCGACAGCAACGGATCGAACGGCATCCAATGGCTTCGCAACAGCACTTTTTCCAGCGCGATCAACGAGCGCCTGCAAGCTGGCAAGGAGTCGGCAAAGATCCGTGTCACCGGCGGCACGCCCTACAACGTCATCCTGGGCGGCAGCGTCAAGATGAACGTGCAGACCTCCGGACCCGGCAATACCAGCTGGCTGGTCGTGGCGATCGCCAAGATCGATAACGCCTACGTGACCCGGTGAGCCGCGCCCGGTCGTGCGGTGAGCCGGCGGTGCCTTCCCGCTGGTCGACCGGAGGGCGGCGCGGGCGCCGGGCCGGGCGCCGCCGGGAGTGCCGGGCGCCGGCTCGACCGCCGTAGGTGGGGGCTCCGCCCGCCGCCGCCTGCTCGACTACCGCAGCGCCTTCAGCTAAAGTCTGCCCTGCTTGGAGGTTGCAGCATGGTGACTACAGTTGAAAGCAGTCTGGCGGAGGACGTTGCCGCCGTCGCCAGGATCGGCGCCGTGCCGATGATCCTCGACGTTGTCTGCCGCACCACCGGCATGGGTTTTTCCGCGGTGGCGCGCGTCACCGAGCAACACTGGGTGGCTTGCGCGGTGCGCGACGAAATCGCCTTCGGCCTGCAGCCGGGGGGCGAGCTCAAGGTCGAAACCACCATCTGCAACGAGATCCGCGCCACCGGCGAACTGGTGGCGATCGATCACGTGGCCGAGCACGAAACCTTCTACCGCCACCCCACGCCGGCGATGTACGGTTTTCAGAGCTACATTTCAGTGCCCATCCTGCGCCCGGACGGGCGTTTCTTCGGCACTCTGTGCGCCATCGACCCCAAGCCGGCGCGCCTGAACAATCCAGCCACGATCGGCATGTTCAAGCTGTTCGCCGACCTGATCGCGTTTCACCTGGACGCGCAGGACCGCCTGGCGGCGAGCGAATCGGCGCTGCACGACGAACTGCAGACCGCCGAGCTGCGCGAGCAGTTCATCGCCATCCTGGGGCACGATCTGCGCAACCCGCTGGCGGCGATCGATGCCAGCGCCGCGGTGCTGATGGTCCTGCCGCTGGATCAGAAAGCCCTGCAGGTTGCGGCGCGGATCAAGCGCAGCGCCGGCCGCATGGCCGGCCTGATCGCCAACCTGGTCGACTTTGCGCGCGGCCGGCTGGGTGGCGGCCTGCCCCTGACGCGTACCCTCGCCACCGACCTGGCGGGCGTGCTGGAGCAGGTCGTCGCCGAGCTCCAGAGCACGTCGCCCGACCGCACGATCATCGCCAACTTCAGCCTGGGGCACCCGGTCTATTGCGACAGTGCACGCCTGGCGCAGCTGCTGTCGAACCTGCTTGCCAACGCCCTCTCCCACGGCGCGCCCGACCAGCCGGTGCGGGTGGAAGCCCACAGCGATCAGGAGGTTTTCCAGCTGTCCGTCGCCAATTCCGGCCAGCCCCTCCCGGAAAGCACCCTGGCCCACCTGTTCAAGCCGTTCGTGCGTGCCGGCGACCGCTCCAACCAGGGGCTTGGCCTGGGCCTCTACATCGCCTCGGAGATCGCCCGCGCCCACCAGGGCGAGCTGGACGTCACCTCCTCCGGCGATGAGACGCGTTTCACGTTCCGCATGCAGCAGCGCCGCGGCTGAGCCGCCGCGCGCCACCCGGCGCGCAGCGGCCCCCGGCATGCCTCGCGCGCGCCGCTTGAGACGAGTTAGGTCTGCGGCGACGCCGGGGCGGCGGGAATCCCTTTGCTGCCGTGATCAACCTGCTTGTGCAGATCGGCTCTGACCTGCCAGTCACCGAGCGCGACGAATGCTGCCCAGTATGCCGGCGAGCTCCATTCTGTCTCGTCGCGCAGCTCGCGCTGCGCATGGCGCAATGCGTCGGCAGCACGCCGGCCGTGCAGCAACAGGTGAGTGTAGAAGCGGCTCATCAGCTCGGCTGTGGCCCGGTCGTCGACCTCCCACAGACTCACCACAAGCTGGCTGGCGCCGGCGACGAAGAAGCCGTCGACAAGGCCGACCACCCCTTCACCGCGGATCTGTTGGCCCAAAGCCGTTTGGCAGGCTGAAAGGACCACGAGATCGGCAGACAGCCGAAGGCCATAGAGGTCGCGGGAGCGCAGCAGACCGTCACGCGGCCGGCCGTCGGCCCGATAGAGGGAGAGGAGGAGGCCGGCAAGAGCCGGATCGTCGGCGTCCACCAGGGCATGAGAGGCGAAGTGCAGCAGGTGAAAACCATCCAGGCTGCCGCCGGTCACCAGCTCGCGGGTGGCAGCGAAGCCGCTGACGACGGGCACCCCGGGCCGGCCTGCGATGTGGCTGGCAATCGCGGCAATCCGTCGAGCTTCATCGGCCGCACCGAGGAGGCGGCCAAAGTGCCCGCCGAGGGCTTGCCGGGTCCGTGCGAGAGCTCGGGCCGGATTGCCCAGGGCCTGACCGTTGGCCTTCGGCCCAGTGCCGAAGCGCGGGTCATCGGTCTCGAACACCGGGTCGGCCACAATTGCCAGCGGCCGCAGCGCCGGGCGCCGGGAGCGCCGACGCTGGCGCAACTCGACCAGTGCCGAGGCGGACGGCAGGTGGACGACCTCGTGATCGTCCCCGAGGGCGCGGACAGCGCCAGCTTTTCCAGGCGACAGATACAGCGCCGCGAATGGGATGAGATGCAGAGCGCCGTCAGGAATGATGGCAAGCCGAGCCTTCAGGGGAGAGCGAGCCAGAGGAACGAGCACCAGCTCTGAGAGGTACCGGCAAGCGGAGCGGGCGGCGCTGCGGAAACCGATTCTGTCGCTGAGCGGAAAGAGCCGATGTGCGCTCTGGGCAGCGGCTTCGATCTGAGGTCCGGCGACCAAGGGAAGAACGTCCACCCCTTGCGCGTCGATTCGCCACAGCCAGCTGCGCTTGGTGCCGAGGGAATAGGCAAGCAGCGTCGTCTTGCTGTCAAGCTGGGCGAGGATGGCGGCGAGCGTCGCCGGTTGGGCCAGCACCGGCTGAAGCCCGGCATTGCTCGCGTCAGATTCCTGCAGGAGCTCGAACTCGAACCGCAGTCGGCGCAGGGTGGCCAGGCGCTGGAGGGCAGGCTCGGAAACTGGTCCCTGAGGTTCCTGGCGGAGGCTCAGATGGTAAATGGAAGAGTTTGTCCCCGCGGACCTTCCGGTTGTGGCCAAGGCCGCGGATTCGAGTTGCTCGATTTGCCGGCGCAGGAGCAGGCGGCGGGCCTCATCGGCTTGAGCCGGGAGGCCTGCTGAAGGTGCAGGCGCTGCCAGTAGATCGAGCAGAGACCGAGCACGGGCGCGCTCCGAGACCGCGAAGGCGCGCGCCGCCCAGAGCTGGTGATCGCCTCGGTTTGGCGCCTCCAGGGCGGCTTCCGCCATCAGGTCCACCAGCTCCCGGTACACGTCCTGCCATCCGCCGAGATAGGTGCCGCGAAGGGATGCCAGATGGAGGCTGGAACGCGCCGACTCGACGACGTTCAGGGCGGCCTCGAGCACAGCGATCGCCTCGGTACGCGTGCCGCCGGCGCGCAGGGCCCGCGCCAACTCCAGGCGCGCCATGACCCGGCCCTCCTGGCCTCCCAGGGCTTCAAATTCCTCCACGGACTGACGAAGAATCGGCACGGCCTTGGCGATTTGCCCCTGGCAGCGCAGCACAGCCCCGAGGCCAAGGTGAAGGTACGCGGTATGGAAAGGCGACACACCTCCCTTGCGCTGCGATAGCGCCAGCGAGCGCTCCAGATCCTGCCGCGCCTCGCGGAGGCGGTCGAGGCGGCGGTAAAGCTGAGCCCGTTGTTCCAACGCGATGCACAAGTCGTAATCGGCATTGGCCGCAGTGAGGACCGACAGAGCATCATCGTAAGTTGTGAGGGCGGCGTCCGGCTGGCCGTCGAGGGCGAGCCCCCAGGCCAGGGAAGCCAGGCTCTGGCCAAGAGTGGTGGTGGCTCCGGAGCTCCGGTGCAAGGTGACCGCTCGGCGCAGCTCTTCGGCACCCTCACGCAGGCGACCGAGTTGCAACAGCAGCACTCCCCGATTGTGGAGCGCGGCGGCCTCTCCAGCGAGGTCGCCGAGGCCATGGCGAAGCGCGAAGCATCGGTCGTGAGCGTTGAGCGCCGCGGACGGCAGTCCGCGGGCGGCGAATCCGGCCCCCAGGTTGTTCCACGCGGTCGCCGCCACGGAAGGAAGACCCGCGGACTCCGCCAGCTCAAGGACCTGCCACTCAACCTGCTCGAGGCCGGCGAAGTCCCCGAGCTGGAAGAGGACTTCGCCCAGATCGTTCGAGGTCTCGGCGTGCTCCGGAATGCTGCCGTGTTCGGAGAAGGCCCCCCGCGCCTGCTCCAGGGCTCTTCGGGCCTCCTCCAGACGGCCCTGCCGTCGCAGGTCGAGCCCCAGGCGGCGCCGTGCCCGAGCCTGTTGCAGAGCCGGCGTAGAGCGCGCGTCGCCGGCACGAGCGGGCCACGTCGTCGGGGCCTCCCGCATCGCCTGGGAGGCCTCGCCTCGATCGCTCGCGGTTACCGGCACGGTCTCAGCTGCCGCTGGTAGCCGAGGAGTGTGAGCTGGGGAACCGCATCCGACCACGGCGACGGCAAGCCAGCTCACGGACAGCGGACATCGCTTGAGAGTCACCGGTCGAGCTCCACCTCCAACCGGAAGCTTGCCACCGTCTTGCCGGCGCGGTCTCTGACAAGAAGCTGGTGAGGTCCCTCTGCCAGGTGATCCCGGGGTAGGAACAGCACGAAGACGCCTCCTTCGCCGGGCATGAGGCCCTGCGACCGGAAGACCTCCGTGTGGCCGCGCCGGATCTCCAGATCGTAGGGCCCGGAGTCCAGCGTGACACCCGGCGCCGCCAGGGTGAGGACAATTCCTCTGGTGGCGGCAGGAACGACCGTGCGCTCACCGCCGCGCATTACGTCCGTCGCGGTGTCCGAGAGAGCCAGCAGCTCGACGATCGGCAGGTTGATTTCGACGGCTCCCCGGGGAGACCCTGGGACGGCGTGGGGGCGCATCTGTCCGACCGCAAGGGCCAGGGCCACTCCTGCAGCGAATGAGGCCGTGATGGGTAGCCAAGCCCGAGCAAAGGAGCGTCGCGGCTGCGGGGACGGCTCGGCCGCCACCTGGACTCCGGGCAGAATTCCTTCCGCCTGCAGCCGTGTCCGCATGGCCTGCCAGCGCCGGTCCAGGCCGGCATCGTTCTCGAATGGCGCCTGGCGATCCGCCGGGTCGGGGAAGCGCATCAAGTCGAAGAGCTCGCTCGCCACGCCGGGGTCCCACGCAGCACGTTCGAGCAGACGCTCGCGCTCGGCTGCGGACAGCTCGCCGGCGTGCAGAGCGATCATCTGGTCGGTTGACGGCCGCTCGCCCAACGCTTGCCGGCGCTCGCCAATGATCTCCGCTAGGGTCGTTTTCCAGTCCATGGCGCGGCTCTCCTTCAACGCAGCAGAAGGACCATGATGACCGACAGGACGAAGAGCTCGATCAGTGGATCCAGATTCCGCAGGCGCTGGCGGCCCAACTGGACCTGCTTCTTCACGGTGGCGACAGAAACGCCCTGCGCCTGGGCGATCTCGTCGATCTTGTAGCCGTACGATTGGAAGAGCACGCACTGGCGCATGCGCTGTGGCAGCTCGTCCAGGGCCGCCCCCAGGTACCGGCGGCGCTCCGCCGCGAGGGTCAGCTCCAGGGGACTCTTGCCCGGGGCGGCGGGTTCGGCCACGGCCGGTCCGGAGTCGTCGTTCGGCGTCAGGATGTCGTCCAGAGGGAGCGGGTGGACGGCACTTCTCGAGCGCAAGAAGTTCTTCCAAGTGTTGGACATGATGAACAGAATCCAGGTGTCGAACGACGAGTCGAAGCGAAAGGACCCGATACCCCGAAAGACCCGCAACAGGATCTCCTGCACCAGGTCATCGACCTCCGACTCTGGGCACCGCCGGATCAGCAGGAGCTTCCTGAGGGCCGGCTCGTACTCGCGGAAGAGTCGTTCGTAGCACTCCGCGAGCCGGTCTCCGCGCTGGATCTGGCGCACCAGGTCAGGCACCCAGGTCCGATTCCTGCGCTCTCGCGGTGCCTTTGCGGCGGCGGGCTCCGTGCTCATGCCTCCCTCGAATGGCGGACGGATTGCCACCATAGTCTACTCCGTCCTGTCGCCCGCCGAGGCCACACGGATACTCCCTTTTCCTCGCGGCTGGGTCTATCCAGGAAATCCCGCGTAGTACGCGGGTCGCCACCCGAGACCGGTTGGCGAACCTGGAGGCTGCCATGCCAAAGAGCACCGACCTTTCCGAGGCCAGCATCGAAATCCTGAAGGAGGGGGTCGCCGAAGACGTCCAGAAACCCGCCGGCCGTTGCGACAAGCGCGAGGAGCCCGCTCAGCCGCCCGATCCAACCGCCGAGGCGACGCGAAGCGCCGGCTGAAGGAGGCTTCCTCCGACGATCTGCGGCCTTCACCGCGGCGACCGTCCTCATTGGACCTATAGGGAGATCCATACTTTGGACGCCTGCATCAGGATCCTGTTTCTGGCAGCCGATCCCAGCGATCTGACGCGAACCCGCCTCGCGGCGGAGTATCAGGTGATCAGGAACGAGCTGGAAAAAGGCAAGCTGGCCCGTCGCTTCGAGCTTCACCCAGAGTTCAGTGTCAAGGTTTCCGATATGACCAGGGCGGTGTTGAATTTACGTCCGCACATCGTCCAGTTTTCCGGACATGGATCGATGAGCGGCGACTTGTGTTTCGAGGAGCCGGCGGCGACAGCGAAAAGAGTCAAGCCCGAGAATCTTGCAGGGTTTTTCGCCCTGCTTGCCGGGCGCGTCGATTGCGTGGTGCTCAACGCCTGCTACTCAGATCAGCAAGCGGCCTTGATCGCAAAGTATATTCCTTTCGTTGTGGGGTGGACCGAAGTGCTGACAGAGAAGGCGGCAATCTGCTTCTCTCGCGGCTTCTATCAGTCGCTCAGTGCCGGAGAGAAGATCGCGGGTGCCTTCAACGTCGCCAGGGCGCTGCTCCAAGCAGAGGAGCTCCTGGGCCAGGCCGAACCGGTCCTCAAGGTGGGTCCAGGTGCTGCAGAGCCGCTTGCCGGACCGTGGGGAGACTCTATGGAATCCGACGTACCTGCACCAGGTAGCCAGCCAGCCGACGGGAACAAGGCTGGCACGCAGACCGGGGTCAATTTTAACGCCAAGCGAGATCTCATAGTTAATGGTGGCGTCCATATTAGACCAGGCACCCCTCCCCGAAGAGCAAGAGAACCCCCGGGAAGCCGGAAAGGCTACGGGTAAAATCTGGATCCTGCTCGTTCTCCTTGCGCTCGTAGTCGTGCTCGCACTGGTGGTTGTGCTCGCCATTGTTGCGGTTTCTCGCGATGGACCAGACGGAGGGCCTCTTGTGCCAAGAGAAATCACCTTGGGTAGCGACCGCACTAAAAATCACCTCGGCATTGTGGAGGCCCCGCGGGTCCCGCCCGTTTCAGTAAGCGCCGCGATCCTCCAAGCTGGAGCATCCATCCATCTCCTGGCAGCGTCGCTCCAGTCAGACGGGCAACTCCAGATTCGTGGACAGGTGCGCCTCGCGGACCTGGGTGATCAGGAGAACCTGCGGAATTACCGTCGGAACCTTGAGGTGCAAGTGACGCTGGGTGATGGCTCCGCCGGCTCATCTTTGATCGACGCCGAGAGTGGCGTTTGGCAGGTGAATCTCAGGCCGGCTCACCCCCTCAAGGCCGGGGAGTCGTTGCAAGTCAAGGTGGAGCTATTCGGCGAGCGAGGGAAACCGGCGCTTGACCATAGCGATGCGACCATCGACGTCGGTGCGTCGGAACCACCCTTATGAGCATCGAAGATCTCTCATCGCTGCCGCCGCAAGCCGTTGTATTGAGTCCACCACCCGGCAACGACGGCTGCCCTGCCGGGACGGATGCCCTGGGAGAGAGTGCGGAGGGCGCAGAGCAGCCGGCGGAGCTCAAGGTGTCGAGAATCCGAGTCCCGCAGCCTCCCCGCCTCTCGTTGCCGGAATTGGATCACCAGTTCATCGAGACCTGCCTCCATCTGGAAGATTGCGAGCCCCGGGTGGCTACCCATCATCGCAGCCTGTTCCTTTCGTGGTACGGAGGTGACGTCGAGCAGGCGGTGCAGGCCCGCGACCTGCTCGAACGTCACGTCGGGAGGTTGGAGGGGAAGATCAAGCTCCTCTCCAGACGGATGCTCAGGACCGATGAGCTATTGAGTGAGGAACAGAAGGCGGCGGCAGGGGCCGACAGGGCCGCGTGGACCAAGCTCGACGTCGCCACCGCGGCCGGGCTGGGTGTGTTCTCCCTGATCCTCCTGGGCATGGGGATGAACACGCTGGCGACCTATCTGATGGACTCCGGTTTCATCATCTTCGTGGAGCGCCCCGCCCTGGCCTACCTGCTCTCCGCGGTCAATGTGGGCCTGGCAGTTCTGCTCAAGGTGGGCTCCTCCTGGTGCAGAGACGACGCCACCAGGCATCGGTACTTCGTCTGGCTGTGGCGTCTGGGATTGATCAGCGGAGCCCTCTGGCTCATCACGTTCGCCATCATCTTTCCTGATATCAAGGCGCGGGGCGTGGACGAAGTCATTGCCAACCTGAGCGAGAAGAGCGCGCTGAAGGAAAGCCTTCTGGAGGATGTGTTCGTCTGCTCGCAGCTGGTCTGTGAAATCTGCATCTCCGCGGCGCTGTGGATGCACCTTGAGCGGTTGGCCCGCGCCCATGCACCCGCGCTGGTCATGGTGAGCAACCCGGAGCACCGCGGATACCGGAAGCTCTTGTCGGAGTGCAACGAGAGCCTGCGTGCCGCCGTGGAGAAGAGGGCGGCGCTGGAGGGCTGGCTCAAAGCGCTCCGCGCCTGCGAGTCCGCCTACGTTTCCAAGGCGATCTCCGCCGCGACGGCTGGGCTGGTCTCCCGCCAGGCCGGGCGTTACGGGTTGGATGGAAAAAACGGTGCCGGACGGTTCCACAACGACGTCGGAAGCGAGGACTCACAATGAGCCGGAAAGCATTCAGCTACACGATCAAATCCTGGAGTCTGCGGCTGGGTCACCTGGCCTTGGCGTGCCTGCTCGGCACGGCCTGTTGGCATGACTCCTCGGCGGAGTCCGCTCCGCGGCCCGTTCGCAACTACATCGTCGGTGTCTCTCCCTTCATCCCGCAGGCTCAGGCCGCCGCAGTGCGGAAGGCTCTCTTCCTGATGATGCTGGAGAAGATCCCCATCGGCAGCCATGTGACGGTCTTCGACGCCTACCATCTGGTCCGGATCACGGATTTTGCCATTCCCGCAAAGGACGCCTTCACGTACCCGAAGATCAGGACCAAGCAGTTCGCGCCAAACCTGCGGGAGACGCAGCGGTTCCTGGATACATCGGTGGTCGGCGACGGAGAGGCGGGCGAAGGGATGATCCGGGTCCCCGAGTTCCTCGACCTGGTCGCCAGCTTGGGACTGCATGATCAGCCGCCGGCAACAGTGGTGCTGCTCGGAGGGGCGCTGTATTTGGACCCGAACGACGCTCGCTTTTCCATGGCGGGAGGCCTGTATCCCACGGATGAACACCTCTGCGTGGCGCGCGCAATGTCCGTCTTCGGCACGACCGACCGGAGGGGCCAGCTCAGGGGTGCGCGAGTACATTATGCCTATCTGGGCCACCCCTGGGTCAACGCCGTCCACGAAGAACCGGTGCGGCGTTTCTGGAGCCTTTTCATCGAGGAGCAAGGAGGAGAGTTGGTCACCTTCGTCGGCGATCTGCCGACGGTGGTCGACCGCATGGCCGATCCGGACGCGCATGCGCCCTGGCGCTACCAGCTCAATTGTACGGAGCCACCCAATCCAAGTCGGCCGTTGAGAATCGGCATCCGCTGGACCTGCCACGACTGCGACCTGGACCTCTACTCGCGCCCTGGCGCTGCAGCAGCGGAGCTCTGCTTTCGCAATACGCGGACGCCGGAGGGTGTCTATATCAAGGATTATACGAGCTCGCCGCCGGCCAATGATTTTGAATGGATTGAGTACCGCGTGCGGGTGGACCTCTCCAAGGTGAAGGCAGCGGTGAACTTCTATGCCGGCCAATCCGCGGGTGGAGTTTCCGGCGAGGTGCGGGTCCAGAGCGGGGAGCGCACGTATGGCGCTCCGTTTCGGATCGCAGCTTCGGAAGGCAATCAGGGCGGCGAAAGCGACCACCGAGCCAGCAGCCGCTATTGGACGGTGCTCGACATCGGCGCGCTGGTGGGCCGCGGCAGAGGCCGGCCGGCTCAACCGGGCATCAGCGCCCAACCGCGGCCGGCGCCCGCGCCGGTCGCTGCACCCCCGACAGAGCCGCCTGCCGCCGCACCGCCCAGCGCGGCAAGTGCTTCTCGCGGCGTGGGCGCGGCGCGCGGAGTCCGCATCCTGTCACCGCAGAACGGTTCCACGATTCACGCGGGTCAGACGCCGAGTCCGGTACCGCACGCGGTGGAGGGAGACGTCTATGGATTCGGCCAGGGTGAAATTGAGCGATTCCACCTGGAGGTGGAGGTGTCAATTTTAACCAACGACGTGTTTCCGCAAGGAATTGCCGAGGTGCACGGCAACGGTACCTGGCGGCTGCCGACCGCCTGGTTTGGCGGCTCCCAACATACCGTCCGGGCGGTGCTCAAGGACGGCAACGGCAACGAGATCAACTCTCAGGAGATCAGTGTCACAGTGGTTCATTAGCAAAGGAGGATGCAATGCGACAACTCATGGCGTTTGGGATCGGCCTGGTCCTGGTCGCTTCGTCGGCGGTCTCCAACGCCGGCAATGGCCGCGGCGTCACCGTGGTGTCCGGAACGGTGCGGGACCAGGGAGGCTCGCCCCTCCAAGGCGCGACAATTCACGTCAAGGGCGCCAACCTCACCGACGTTCTGACCAATGCGGACGGTTGGTTTCGCCTCGCCATCGCCGACGTTACGGGAGAGATCCCGCTGCGATTTGCACGCGCGGGATTTGCCGACAAGATCTTGGCCGTCCAACCGCAAACAGCTGAGATCAAGCTCGATGTCGTGCTGACCAGGAAGAGCTTGGAAGTCAGCCTGATGGAGTTCGAGCGCGGTCGCAAGATCCGGGGAAGGGTTTCCGGACTTGCTCCCGGAGAAGAAGGTCAGCTCAAAGTGCTGGTCTACGTGTTGACCAACAAGTGGTACATCCACCCCGAAGCGGTCGCGACTCCAGGGCTCGGCTTCGCCATCATCGACCCCGCTGGGCGATGGGAGATCGGTAGCGTATGGCGTGGCTATCAGGCCACCAAGCTGGCCATCCTGGTGGTGCCGAAAGAGGCCTGGGCGCCTCCCACCATCGAGCCCGGGGAAGCCCGGCCGGAGGACACTCTGCGATCCCGGCTGGTGCCGCTGGCGATCTCGGTCCTCGCAGCTCCCGCCGGAATCTGAGCCCGACACCGGCGCGGCGGCTGAGAGTCGCCGCGGCGCGCGGGCCGGGCGGCGTGTGCCGCCGGCCCGCGCGTCGTAGAGCGGTGGAGCGGTGGAGCCGGCTACGCCGGCGGCGGCACGGCGCCGGCGCGGTGCAGGTAGCGATCGCGCAGGCGGAGCTGGCGTGAGTCCTGCGGCATTTCGACGCCGCGGATGAAGACGTGCTGGGCGGCGGTGGTGAGCTCCAGCGGGTCGCCGTCCCAGACCACCAGGTCGGCGTCCTTGCCGGGCTCGATCGTGCCGTAGTCGCGCAGTCCCCAGATCGCCGCCGGATTGGCGGTCATCGCGGCCAGGGCGGTATCCCAGGGGAGGCCGTAGGCGACGGCGTTGCCGGCTTCCTGCCGCAGGTTGCGGGCATTGTCGGAGTCGTTGGTGAACAGAGCGATGGTCACTCCGGCGCGCGCCAGGCGGGCGGCGTTTTCGAGCGTCGCCCCCAGGGAGTCGAATTCCGGCAGGTTGTCCAGCGGGTTGACCAGCACCGGCACGTGCGCCGCGGCGATCTCGCCGGCCACCTTCCAGCCTTCGGCGGCGCCGGCCAGGATCAGCTTGAGCTTGAGGTCGCGGGCGAGCCCGAGCAGGGCTTCGATGTCGCTCGCGCGGTTGACGCCGACCACCAGCGGCTGGCGGCCCCGCGCCACCGGCACCAGCGCATCCAGGTCGGCCTTGGACACCGAGTAGGGACGGCGCTGCGCCTGGTCGTAGGCCTGGCGGTGCAGGTCGTAATCGGCGGCATCTTCGATGGCGTGGCGCAGCTTGAGCAGGACGGAGACGCGGCTGGGGCCGTCGTCGCCGGGATCGCCGAACACGGCGAGCTGGCCGACGGCCGGGATCACCACGGTGCGGTGCGGGCCGGCCAGGTCGATGGCCGCGACCTGGCCCAGGAACAGGTTTTTGGCGTCGCCGGCGGGACCGCTGATGGCGCGCGTGATGCCTTCGACGCGGTTGACCGGCAACAGCATCGAACCGGCGTTGATCGCCACGCTGACGTCGAACGCCGCCGACAACGACGGGTCGTGGTTGGTGGCGTCGTTGGTGCCGGCGCCGAAGCCCACTTCGACCAGGCCCAGGCTGGTGAGCGAATCCATCAGGCCGGGGGTGACGACCTTGCCGGCGGCGTCGATGCGCCGCGCTCCGGCAGGAATGGCGATGCCGACGCCGACCGCCTGGATGCGGCCGCCGGCGATCAGGACGGTGGCGCCGCGCAGGGTGCCCGCGGCGCCGGCGGTGTGCACGGTGGCGCCGGTGATCGCCACCGGGTGTTCGCCGGCGGCGCCCGCGCCGCCGGCTTCGTTTTGGGCTGCGGCGCGGCCCAGGGCAAGGGTGGCGCTGGCGGCGGCGACGGCGAGGATCAACAGGCTGCGGCGTTTCATCGGCTGCCTCCGTCGTGCGCACCGGCCGGCGACGCGGCCGGTCCGATGGGGGAGTGGTCGCGCAGCCCCAGCTCGAAGTCGGTCAGCGGCTGGTGCGCGGCGTCGTTGCGGTCGTACTCCAGGGCGCCGTCGATATAAACCTTTTCGGCGCGGCTGTAGACGCTGAACGGGTCGCCGCTCCACATCACCACGTCGGCCATCTTGCCCACCTCCAGCGAGCCGGTCTGTTTGTCGATGCCCAGGGAGCGGGCGGGATTGATGGTGAGCCAGCGGATGGCGTCTTCGGCGGTGATCGCCATGCCGGCCCGCCGCCCCGCGGCCATCGCCTTGGCCGCCTCCTGGTTGAGGCGCTGGGCGCCGGTGGCGGAATCGGAGTGGACGACGGCGCAAGCGCCCGCCTGGTTGACCAGCGCGATGTTTTCGCGGATGCCGTCGAGCGCTTCCATCTTGAAGCCCCACCAGTCGGCCCACATGTCGGCGCAGATACCGTTCTGTGCCAGCACGTCGGCAATCTTGTAGGCTTCCACCGCGTGATGGAAGGCGGTGACCTTGTAGCCGAACTCCTTGGCGATATCGATCATTTCCAGCATCTCGTCGGCGCGATAGCAGTGGTTTTGCACCAGGATCGAACCGTCCAGCACGCCGGCCAGGGTTTCCAGCTGCAGGTCGCGGTCGGGCGGTGCGAGCTTGTCCCCGGTGGGCGACTTGTCCTGGCCCTTTGCGACCTTGTCCCGGTACTCCTGCCAGCGCCGGCGATAGTCGGCGGCGCGGATCCAGGCTTCGCGGTAGCCGGCCACGTTGCCCATGCGCGTCGAAGGCGCGCGGCCTTTATCGCCGTAGACCCGCTTGGGGTTTTCGCCGCAGGCCATCTTGAGGCCGTACGGAGCGCCCGGGAACTTCATCCCGTCGACGCCCTCGGCGCGGACGTTCTTGACGGTGATGGAGCGGCCGCCGAACAGATTGCCCGAGCCGGGGAGGATCTGCATGGTTGTAACGCCCCCGGCCAACACCAGGGGAAACTGCGGGTCCTGCGGCCACACCGAGTGCTCGGCCCATACCTCGGCGGTGTCGGGGTTGGTCAGCTCGTTGCCGTCGGAGTTGGCCGACACCCCCGGTGACGCGTAGACGCCCAGGTGGGAGTGGGGATCGATGATCCCCGGCGTCACCCAGCGCCCCTTGCCGTCCACCGCCTGAGCGCCGGCGGCGGCGGCGGCGTCGGGCGCACCGGCGCCCAGCGCGGCGACCTTGCCGTCGCGCAGCAGCACCCAGCCGTTTTCGATGCGCGGACCGGCGGCGGTCAGCACGGTGGCGTTTTCGATCAGCACCGGCGGCGACGGCCGCCGTCGATAGGTGGACGCGTAGGCCGCGGCGCCCGGTCCCGGCGCCGGGGTGGCGGCAGCGCTGCCGGCGGCGCCGTTGGACGATCCCGCCGTCGCCGGGGCCGGGGCTTGCGCCGGCATCGGCGGCTGGTTGGTCCTGGCGGCGGCGCCCGGCGCCGCGGCGGTCGAGGCACAGCCGGCCGCCACGCTCGCGATCGCCAGCGCCAGGGCGAAACCGGCGGCGGACGCGGCGCGCACCGGGCGCAACGATTCCATGCTGCTCATACCGCAGATACCTCCGAAAATGTTGTTGCTCATGAAGCGCGGATCGTACCATGCGCCGGCGGCGTCGCGGGCGCCGGCGCCAATGGTGGCGGCGGTTTGACGGCCGCCAGCTGCATCATGCCGGCGGCGGCCAGCGCCTGGGCGCACAGATCGGCGACCGGCGCCCACCCCAGCCAGCCAGAAGCGGCGGCCGCGGCCCCGCCGGGCAGCGCGCCGAGCGCCTGCGCCAGGAGCAGCGCCGCTTCGAGCCCGCTTTGCACCAGCAGCCACACCAACCCCGCGCGCAGCAGCCGCCAGCCGCGGGCACTCCCCGCCGGCGGCCGCCGCAGCAGGGCCAGGACGACCGCGAAACCCACCGCGAACACCGCCGCCTGAAAGCCCCGCAACGCGCCGAGATCGGTGAAGAAAGGCACCAGCGTGCCCGCCAGCACGGCGGCGGCAGGGATGCCGGGCACCAGCAGGGCGTTGACCCGCCGGCGCTCGCGCTCGCCGCCGTGCCGCAGCTCGTAGCATCCCGCCGCCAGGGCGGCCAGGAAGTACCAGCCGGCGGCCAGGTAGAGCACCCAGAAGCCGCGCCTGTCCCACAGCAGCAGGCCGGCCTGGGCCAGCAACAGCCCGGCCCAGGCCCGTGCCCAGTGCCGCGGCGGGACCGGCCCGCGGCGGCGCCCCAGCCAGCTGAAGAGGGCCAGCAGCGCCAGCGCGCCGCCGGCCTGCGCCAGGACCGCGGCCAGGGCGAAGGGAGCCAGCGGCGAAGGCAACGGCGGCGGCGCTGCGGGCGGCGGCAGGAGCAGAGTGAGCAAAGCGCAGCCATGCTAGCATTCCGAGCCAGACACTGGCGTTGTGCGCCGGCCTGGCGCCTGCTCCCATGGCGACCAATCCTGGAGGCCCCCGGTTATGACCCTGCTTCTCGACGATCAAGGTGCCGCCGAGCCTGCCGTGGGCGGTGACCAGCCCGCTACGGCCGTGAGCGCCCAGGACGCCGCCTCGCCCGCCCCGGCCTTTGGCCGCGAAAGCGTGCTGGAGGACTACCGGCTGGCTTGGGAGAGCCGCCAGGCCAGCCTCCTCGGGCGGCGCGAAGTGCTGACCGGCAAGGCCAAGTTCGGCATCTTCGGCGACGGCAAGGAGGTGGCGCAGGTGGCCCTGGCGAAGGTCTTCCGGCCGGGAGACTTCCGTTCCGGCTACTACCGCGACCAGACCTTGATGATGGCGCTCGGGCAGCTCAGCCTGGAGCAGTTCTTCGCCCAGCTGTACGCCAACCCTGACGTCGAGCAGGAGCCCTGTTCGGCCGGGCGCTCGATGACCGCGCACTTCGCCACCCGCATGGTGGAAGCGGACGGCACCTTCCGCGCCCTGTCGCAGCTGCTCAATTCGCCCGCCGACCTGTCGCCGACCGGCAGCCAGATGCCGCGCCTGGTGGGCCTTGCCTACGCCTCGCGGCTGTTTCGCGAGCTGCCCGAGCTGGCCCACCTGGCCGACCTGTCGGACCGCGGCGGCGAAGTCGCCTTCGGCACCATCGGCAACGCCAGCTGCGCCGAAGGCGTCTTCTGGGAGGCGATCAATGCCATCGGCGTGCTGCAGGCGCCGGCGGTGCTGTCGATCTGGGACGACGGCTACGGCATCTCGGTGCCCAACGAGCTGCAGCTGGTCAAGGACCTTTCCGAGCTGCTCGCCGGCTTCCGGCGGGCGCCTGGAGGCCGCCGCGGCTACGACCTGTATCGCGTCTGCGGCTGGGACTACCCGGCGCTGTGCGCCGCCTTCAGCCGGGCTGCCGATACCGCGCGCCGCGAGCACGTGCCGGCGATCGTGCACGTCGTCGAGATGACCCAGCCGCAGGGCCATTCGACCTCGGGCAGCCACGAGCGCTACAAGTCCAAGCAGCGCCTGGCCTGGGAAGCCGAAGCCGATTGCCTCCGCCGCATGCGGCAGTGGATGATCGGCGACGGCCTCGCCACCGCCGCCCAGCTCGACGCGCTCGAAGAGACGGCGACGCGCGAAGTGCGCGACACCCAGCGGCGCGCCTGGGACGCCATCCGCGCGCCGATGGAAGAGGACAAGGCGGCGCTGCTGGCACTGACCGCCCAGCTGGTGCAGGAAGCCGCGCCGCAGGCACCCCAGATTGCCGCAGAGGTCGAAGAGATCCGCGCCGAGCTGGGCCGTCAGGCGACCTCGCTGCGCCGCGACCTGGCGGTGGCGGCGCAGGCCGCCCTGGTGGCGGTGGCGGCCGGCTCGCGCGGCGCCGCGGGCGGCCCGCCGCCGCTGCCGGCGGCGCGGCGCCTCGCCGCCTGGCGGCAGCGTCAGGACCGGCAGCTTACCGAGCTATACGGCTCCGACCTGTACAGCGAGACGCCGCGGGCGGCGCTACGGGTGCCGGTGGTGCCCGCGGCCTACGGCGCGGACGCGCCGCTGGTGGACGGCCACAAGGTGATGAACGCCTGCTTCGACGCCGCCCTGGCGCGCGATCCGCGCATCGTCGCCATGGGTGAGGACGTGGGCCAGATCGGCGACGTCAACCAGGGCTTTGCCGGGTTGCAGGCAAAGTACGGCGTGCTGCGCGTCTCCGACACCGGCATCCGCGAGGCGACGATCATGGGGCAGGCCATCGGCCTGGCGCTGCGCGGCCTGCGGCCGATCGCGGAGATCCAATACCTGGACTACGTTCTCTACGGCCTGCAAATCCTTTCCGACGACCTGGCGACGCTGCGCTATCGCACCAAGGGGCAGCAGAAGGCGCCGGTCATCGTGCGCACCCGCGGCCACCGGCTGGAGGGGATCTGGCACGCCGGTTCGCCGATGGCGGGGATCATCAACTTGTTGCGCGGCATCTACATCTGCGTGCCGCGCAACATGACGCAGGCGGCGGGTTTTTATAATACGCTGCTGTTGGGTGACGACCCCGGCATGGTGATCGAAGTGCTCAACGGCTATCGCTCCAAGGAGCTGCTGCCGCAAAACATCGGCGACATGACGGTGCCGCTGGGCGTCCCTGAAGTGCTGCGCAGCGGCGGCGACGTCACCGTGGTCACCTACGGCGCCTGCTGCCGCATCGCGTTGGAAGCAGCGGACCGCCTGGCCCAGGTGGGCATCCAGATCGAAGTCATCGACGTCCAGACGCTGGTGCCCTTCGACGTCCAAGGATGCATCCTGGATTCGCTGCGCCGCACGCATCGGATTGTGTTCCTGGACGAAGACGTTCCCGGCGGCGCCAGCGCCTTCATGATGCAGCAGGTGCTGGAAGTGCAGGGCGGCTACGCCTGGCTCGACGCGGAACCGCGCACCCTGGCGGCGACCGATCACCGGCCGGCGTATGGCTCGGACGGCGACTATTGGTCAAAGCCCAACCGCGAGCAGATCTTCGAAACCGTCTACGAACTGATGCACGAATCCGCTCCAGCCTTGTACCCGCTTTTTTACCGCTGAAGCAGGTCGTACGCGCGGCCAGGGAAGGGCGGGGGCGGCGCCGTGGCTCCGCCCCCGGCCGGTGGACGCTATGCCGCTGCCTTGGCTTCCAGGGCGGCGCGCAGCTGCCGCCTGAGCTCCGCCAATTCGTCGTCGCCGGCCGTCGCCATGGAGCTGTCGAGGGCACAGTGCGGCGCCGGGCTCCAATCCTCAGCCACCGGGCCGCCGGTGACGCCGGTGGTCAGCTCACATTCCGGCTTCGGGTTCGGCTGTGGTGGGACCTTTGGTGATGAGAGGTCGAGAACCAGATCTCTTGCTGCAAAGGCCATTGGCGCCTCCTCTATGGGATGGACACCGTTATCATATCGCATTCCGTCGGTCGTCAACAGGCCAAGGCCGCGGCCGATCTACTTATAAACTGATAGATACTGACGAATGTCGGAATTCATTCAATTGTTCGCAGCCAGATGTCGCCTTCTTCGCTGGTCTGGATGACGTACAGCTGGCGACCGTCCGGACTGATGATCGGAGTCCTGAAGGTGCTGCCCTGCGGAGCCTTGCGCACTTCGTGGCTGACCCCCGTCGCGGTGTCGAGGATCTCCACGTTGGAGCCGTTCGCCATGTCGGCGTTGGTCAGGTAGATCAGCCGGCGGCTGTCGACCAGCCAGCGCGGAAACAGGCCGCTTTGCGCAGTCGGTCGATAGGTCTTGCGCTGCAGATCGTAAACCACCAGGCAATGCAGCCGGTCGCGCCCGGCCAGGCGCAAGCCGTCCCGCGACCACGAGGTGACGCCGAAGAACCCGGCGCCCGGCACTGGCGGCAGGAACTGCGGCTGCCGCGCCGCGAGCGGCACCGTCAGATCGACCAGCGCGGCGTTGCCGGCGTCCAGGTTGCAGGCCAGGCGCTTGCCGTCGGGCGCCAGCTGCGGGTCGCTGACCACGTGCTGCGAAAAAGCCGTCAGCTGGCGCGGTTCGCTGCCGTCGGCGTCGATGCTCCAAGCTTGATAATTACCGCTGCGATTCGAATAGAACACCAGCTGAGATCCGTCGGCCGACCATTCGGGGCTGCGGTTTTTGAAGTGATCGTTGGTCAGCTGGCGCAGGCCGCTGCCGTCTGGATGGATGACGAACAGGTCTTCCTGCGGCGCCGCGGTCGCGTAGGCGATCCACTGCCCGTCCGGCGACGCGCTACAGTGGGCCACCTCGCGCCGCACGTGGGTCGTCCACTCGGGATTCGCGGCCAGCGCCTCGCCGGTCTGCGGGTCGAGGCGGATCGCTTCCAGGTTCTGCTGGCTGTCGTCCGAGGCATAGACCATACGGTGGTTGTCGCTCGCAAAGCTCATCAGCCCGGTACCGGTGGGCGTGGTGAGCGGCTCGGCGGCGCCCAGCACTTCGCCTGAGTCCTGGTCGATGCGCACCCGCCAGAGATTGAGCAGGCCGCTGCGGTTGCTGGAAAAATAAAGGTATTTTCCGTCCGGGGCCCAGGCCGGGCTCCAATTGACATAGCCGTCGTCGGCCGTCACCTGCCTGGGCTGGCCGCCGTCGGCGGCGATGGTCCAGATGATGCGATGGCCGGTCGCCGGGATGCTGCTCCAGAAGGCGATCCGCTTGCCGTCCGGCGACCAGGCCGGCTGCACGCCGTCGCCGTCGAAGATCAGGCGCTTCTGCCCGGTGTTGACGTTGATGCGCCACAGCTTGCTGACCGAAACCCGCCGCAGCGGATTTTCGATCCCTTCGCTGGCGTAGGCGATCTCGCTGCCGTCGGGAGACCAGGTGGGATTGAAGCCGCTATCGTTCAGGCGCCTCACCGATTCGCCGGTCGACCCCATCAGGTAGATGCCGCCGCCGTTGCGCTCGGAACGGAATGCGATCTGCTGGCCGTCCGGCGAGTAGGCCGGCTGGGTGTCGTCGGCGGGAGACCCCTGCGACAGGTTGACCGGCTTGTCACCGCCGACGCGTTGGGAGAAGAGCGCAGATCGGCCGTTGACCTTTTTGGCGTATACAAAATAGTGGCCGTCCGGCGCCAGGCTCGGAAACGTTTCCTTGCCCTCGAACTCGGTCAACCGCGCGTCGTGCACCCGGCGCGGATCGATCGGCACCGATTCGCGGCTCTGGCGCACGTACCAGGCGCCGCCCAGGCAGGCGAGCGCCAGGGCGCCGGCCGCAAGGCCGCGGCGCAGCACCTTGCCGCGCCGCGGCGCCGCGGGTTGCTGCTGCGCCAGGGCGGCCAGCGTCATGCTGGAGCCGGTCAGCGTGCCGGTTACCGGGCCGTACAGCGCGCGCAGGTCGGTGAGCGCCGCGGCGGCGCTCGGATAGCGCTGCTCGGGGTTTTTCGCCAGCATCTGGCCGACGACGCGCGCCAGCTCGGGCGGCGCGTCGGGACGCTGTTTCAACAAGGGCTCAGGCTCTTCGTTGAACAGCGCATACAGGATGGTCTGCTCGTGTTCGCCGCGGAATGGGCGGCGGCCGGTCACCATCTCGTAGAGCACCGCCCCCAGCGACCAGACGTCGGTGCGCGGGTCGACCTCTTCGCCGCGCGCCTGCTCGGGAGACATGTAGCCGGGCGTGCCGAGGGACGAACCGGTGCGGGTGAGCCCGGCGGCGCCGGCCAGCTTGGCGATGCCGAAGTCCAGGATCTTGACGATCTCGTCGCTGGTGATCATCAGGTTGGCCGGCTTGATGTCGCGGTGCACGATGCCGTTGCGGTGCGCCTTGACCAGCCCGCGCGCCACCTGCTGCGCCAGCTCCACGGCGTCGTCGATCGCCAGACGCCCGCGTACCAGGCGCTGCTTGAGGGTTTCGCCCTCGTAGCAGGCCATGGCGAGGAACAGCTGCCCCTCTTCGGTTTCGCCGACTTCGTGGATGGTGCAGATGTTGGGGTGATCGAGCGCCGAGGCCGCCCGCGCTTCCTGCAGGAAGCGGGTCTTGGAGTCCTCGTCGCGGGTCATCTCGGGAGGCAGGAACTTGAGCGCCACGACCCGCCCCAGCAGCAGGTCCTGCGCCTTGTAGACGACGCCCATGCCGCCGCCGCCGATGTGGCCCAGGATGCGGTAGTGGGAGACGATGCGGCCGACCAGCCTGCCCGCGGCGACGGGAAAGGCGCCGGTGCCGGTGCCGGGCGTGGCGCCGCCGGCGCTGCTGGCGCCGCCGGTGCCGGAGGGCATGCCGGCAGGTATGCCGCCGGAGCGCTCGGCGGTGCCGGGCGGCATGCCCTCCGGCACCGGTGACGGCGGCGGCAACGAGGGCGCCCCCGGCGTCAGGCTGCCGGAGCGGGCCGGTGTCGACGGCCAGTCGCCGGAGGGCGGCGCCTCGACCAGGGTCTGGTCGAAGGATTCAGACAGCGCCGGCTGCGCCACGCGCTCGGCGACGCTCAGCAGGTCGGCGTGCAGCTCGATGGCGCGCTGGTAGCGCTCGCCGGGGCGCTTGGCGAGCGCGCGCAGGACGATGCGCTCGAGCGCCTGCGGCACCCCCTGGCGCAGCGACGGGATCGGCCGCGGCGGGCGCTTGACGATGGCGTTGACCATGTCGCGCTCGTCGTTGCTGCTCCAGGGGAGCCTGCCGGTGACCATCTCGTAGAGCACCACCCCCAGCGCCCACAGGTCGACCCGGTGGTCGGCCTCTTCGGACAGGAAGAGCTCGGGGGCGACGTAGGCGGTGGTGCCCATGACTTCGCCGGTGCGGGTCAGGCGGGTCTGGTCGGCCAGGCGAGCGATGCCGAAATCGACGATGCGGACGCGCCCGTCGTCGGCGACCATGACGTTGCCCGGCTTGATGTCGCGATGCACCACGCCCTTGTCGTGGGCGGCGGCGAGGCCGGCGGCGATCTGGGCGCCGATCGCGAGCGCCTGCGCCACCGGCAGCGGGCCGTGCTCGATCTTGCGCTTGAGCGACTCGCCGTCGCAAAACGCCATGGCGATGAAGAGCCGCCCGTCTTCGGTCTGGTCGGTTTCGAAGACGGTACAGATGTTGGGATGCTCGAGGCGCGACGCGGTGCGCGCTTCGCGGGTGAAGCGGCGCTTGAAGTCCTCGCTGTTGCTGCGGTGGGGCGACAGGAACTTGAGCGCCGCGTAGCGCTCCAGGCGCGGGTCCCACGCCTTGAACACCACCCCCATGCCGCCGCCGCCCAGGCGTTCCAGGATGCGGTAGTGCGCCACGGTGGTGCCGGCAAGCGGCATCGCCGCCGGGGAGGGCGGAGGCGGGGAGGCTGGCGGTGGCGCTGCCCCCTGTCCAGCAGGCGGTTGGCCGGCGGCGCCGGCGGGTGAGCCCGGCGCGGATGCGCCCGCGCCCCGCCCGCCACCGGGCTGCACGATACCGCTGTCGGAGATCGCGGAGGCCGCCTGGTCCCGGCCGTCCGGTCCTTGCTGCATGCCTTTGGGATGCTCGCCCATGCGGTTCAGCGACGGATCGATATGGAGGTTCTGCCGACCGCAGGCTTGGTCACGGGAGGGCGCCGACGAGCGGCCGCAACCAACGACACCTTGCGTGCCCTGCTAGCCCGCCAGGGCGGGGTCGCAGCCGGCGGGTAGAGAAGTCTCCGTGCGGGCCACCAGTGGCGCAGTTTAACAGAACCGACAGCGCCCCGAACACCCTTGTCCGTCGCATGATAGGCTCCTGTGCCGCTCGGGCGCGGCGCCGCCGTCACGGCACCGCCATTCCGGCGCCGGGGGAACCTATGAGCGAGCCGAGCTCCTTTGCCGCCACCGGCCTGCGATGCCGGTTGTTTTACGATTCTGCGCACGCCGCAGTCGGTGGCGCCGCCGCCGGCGGCGAGTGCGTCGCGATCGACCTGGCCGGTGACGCGGGCGCGGCCGAGCCGTTGCGGCGCCTGGGTCTGCGGGTGCCGGACGACCTGCCGGTGGCGCTGCTCGCGGCGGCGGACGGGCGCCTGAAGGTGGTCGGTGCACGGCTGACTGCTGGAGAGGTCGAGCGCCTGGCCGCCGGCCACGCCTGGATGCCGGCCGAAACCGTCGTCTATGCCGCCAGCTGGTGCGGCGACTGCCGGCGGACCAAGCGGCAGCTGCAGGAAGCGGGAGTGCGCTACGCCGAGGTGGACATCGAGCACGATGCGGCGGCCGAAGCGCTGGTGCTGGCGCGCAGCGGCGGCCGCCGGGTGGTCCCCACCTTGCAGCTGGACGGTCGCCTGTGGGCCTTCAACCCCGAACCGCCGTTGCTGCGCCGCCTGCTCGCGCCCTGAATGCAGCCAGCGAGCGCGCCGACCGCGTCTGGCCGCGTCCGGCGGCGGGAGGGGCGCCCGCGGGGTGCGGCGCGGCGGCGATCCGGGTGCGTGTGGCGTGCCGGAATGTCTTGAGGAGGGAGTCATGAGGATTGCGGTCTGTCTCAAGCAGGTCCCCAACACCGAGGCGCGGCTGCGCATCAGCCGCGACGGCAAGGGGCTGGACGAAGAGGACCTGCCGTTCATCGTCAACGAGAGCGACGAATACGCCCTCGAAGAGGGGCTGCGCCTGGCCGAACAGAGCGGCGGCGAGGTGGTGGCGATCAGCCTCGGCCCGGAGCGGGTGCGCGAGGCGCTGCGCAAGGCGCTGGCGGTGGGCGCGGCGCGCGCCGTGCACCTGGTGGACCCGGCCTTTGCCGGCGGCGATGCGCTGGCCACCGGCCGCGCCCTGGCGGCGGCCGTGGGGCGCGAGCCGTTCGACCTGGTGCTCACCGGGTCGCAGTCGGACGACGCCGGCTACGGCGCCACCGGCTCGGTGCTCGCCGGGCACCTGGGCTGGCCGCACGTCTGGCTGGTGATGGGGGTCGAGATCGAAGCGGGCGGCAAGAGCGCCAAGGTGACGCGCGAGATGGAAAGCGGCGTCAACGAGATCTCGCGCGTCGCGCTGCCGGCCGTGCTGCAGATCCAGGCCGGCATCAACCATCCGCGCTACGCCTCGCTCAAGGGCATCATGCAGGCCAAGAAGAAGGAGATCGCCGCCTTGGGCGCGGCCGACCTGGGGCTCGACCCGGCGACCGTGGGCGCCGCGGGCTCGCGGCTCGAAGTTCTCTCGGTGGCGGCGCCGGCGGCGGGCAAGGAGGTGCAGATCCTGGGCGGCGATGCCAAGGCCGCCGCCGCCGCGCTGGTCGAAAAGCTGCAAAAGGAAGCGAGGGTGCTCTGATGGCGAAGCGGATCTGGGTGGTGCCGCAGCTGCGCGAAGGGCAGCTGTCGCGCGGTTCGTGGGAGGCCGTGGCGGCGGCACAGCGTTTAGCCAAGGCGTGTGCGTCGCCGGCGCCGACGGCGCTGCTGCTCGGCCACGACCTGGGCGGGGCGGCGGCGGAGGCGGCGCGGCGCGATCTGTCGGCGGTGCGCGTCGCCGATCATCCGGCGCTCGCGGCCTACACGCCGGGCGCCTGGATCGGCGTGCTCAAGGCGGCGCTCGACTCCGGCGCGACCGAGGAGCGCCCCGACTTCGTGGTTTTTCCCCATACCTACCAGACGGTGGACTTCGCGCCGCGCCTGGCCCAGGCGGCGGGGGCCGGCCTGGTGCCCGAGGCGACCGGCTTCACCATGACGGAGGACGAGGGCCTGGTCTGGACGCGGCCCGTTCTGGCCGGCAAGCTCCAGGCGCGGGTGCGCGTGCGCGGTCTTGGCACGGCGCTGGTGTCGGTCCAGTCGGGGTCCTTTCCCGCCGACTCGGTCGAGATGGCGGCGGCGGGGGCCTCGGTGCCGGTGCAGCCGCTGGCCGTCGACGCGGCGGCGATCCGGCCGGACCGCGAGGTCCTGGGCTACGAGCAGGTGGCCGCGCAGCAGGTCGATCTCACCAAGGCGGACATCGTCCTGGCGGTCGGCCGCGGCATCGGCGGCGCCGACAAGATGGGGCCGGCCGAAGAGCTGGCGCGCGAGCTGGGCGCCGAGATCGGCGCCAGCCGGCCGGTCATCGACAGCGGCTGGCTGCCGCGCGAGCGCCAGATCGGGTCGAGCGGCCAGACCGTCGCGCCGCGGCTCTATATCGCGGTGGGCATCTCGGGCGCCATCCAGCACCTGGTCGGCATGAAAGGCTCGTCGGTCGTGGTGGCGATCAACAAGGACCCCAGCGCGCCCATTTTCAGCATCGCCGACTACGGCGTGGTCGGCGACCTGCACGAGGTGCTGCCGGCCCTGACCGCCGCGGTGCGCGCCGCCAGGGCTTGACCGCCCGCCCCGGCGCCGCCCCGCTTCGCGGTCGGCCGGCCTCCATAGTATTGTCTCACCTACGCGCGGCGATGCTGCGTGGCCCCCGGCCGTGAACGAACCCTCCATGGAAGACCTCGTGCAGTTGCCAGAGGTCGTGGCTCTGCACCGGCACTTCGACGCCAAGAACCTCAGCCGTCTGCGCTGGCTGCTGGTGATGGTGGCGTCCATGGCGCTCATCGGCCTGGCGGTGGCCACCGCCACCCGCGTGTCGGCAGGGCGGGTGGCGTTCTACGTCGCCAACCTGGTCGCCGTCGCCGTGTTCATCGCGGTCTACCGCGAGCGCTTCTTCGAGCGCTACTTCCGCCAGATCCTGGTCGCCTACTTCTTCGTGCAGATGGCGCTGCCCGAAGTCTGGACCGTCCGCTCCGGCACCGACGGGGTGGTGCAGTTCGGGTCGCTCTTCCCGCTGGTGTTGATGGCGTTTCGCCTGCGCCTGCTGGAGCACCTGGTCCTCTACGGCGTCTTCTGGGTGTCCAGCGTGCTGCTGCGGATGGCGCCCTACTTCGCCGCCGGGCCGACCGGCGTCCGGGCGCCGAGCGATACCGAAAGCATCGGCCTGTCGGTCGTCACCGGTCTCTGCCTGGTCGGCGCGGTCGTCTGGACCCAGGTCGACAAGCGGCGCTTCCTGGCCGGCTGGCGGCGGGAGTACGCGCGTTCGCGCGAGCGCCTGCGGATGCGCGAAGAGATCGAATACGCGCGCAAGATCCAGCTCAGCATGCTGCCGCAGGCGCCGCCCGACATCCCGTGGCTCGACCTGTCGGCGGCCTCGCTGCCGGCGACGGAGGTGGGCGGCGACTACTACGACACCTTCCGGCTCGGCCCGACGCAGCTGGTGCTGGTGATCGCCGACGTCTCCGGCCACGGTCTGGCCTCGGGCCTGCTGCTGTCGGGCGTGCGCAGCTGCCTCTACCTGCTGGAAGACGAGCTGGCATCGCCGGGAGTGCTGGCGCGGCTCGACGGCATGGTCCGCCGCACCACCGACCGGCGCACCTACGTGACGCTGCTGCTCGCCGTGATCGACCATCAGGCGGGCACCCTCACGGTCACCAGCGCCGGCCATCCGCCGCTGCTGCACTACCAGGCCGCCACCTCCACCGTCCAAAGCGTCGGCAGCGGCGCGCCCCCCCTGGGCACCTTCTCGGGGGCGCGCTACAGCCGCGACCAGGTGGCGATCGCCGCCGGCGACCTGCTGGTCGTCTACACCGACGGCGTCACCGAGATGCGCAACGACCAGGACACCGAATACGGCGAGGACCGCCTGCGGCGGGCGCTCATCCGCGCCGTCGCCGTGCCCCGCGCCACCGGCCGCCAGGTGCGCGACAGCATGCTCTCTGACCTCGCCAACTTCAAGGGCAGCGTCGAGCAGGCCGACGACATCACCCTGGTCGTAGCGCGCCTGCGCTGACATGGCGCCGCCTCCCCTCGCGGACCCGCCGCGGCCGGCGGCCCAGACTGCCCCCGCGCCCCGCCGCGGCGGCGGCGGAGGGGCGGCGAGCGTCGGGGTGGGAATCCTGCTCAGCCGCCTGGCGGGGCTCGCCCGCGAGCAGACGGTGGCGTTTTTCTTCGGCGTCGGGCCGCACGCCGACGCCTTGACCGCCGCGCTGCGGGTGCCCAACGCGCTGCAAAACCTGCTCGGCGAGGGCGCCCTGTCGGCCGCCTTCATCCCGATCTACAGCCGCCTGCTGGAAGAAGGCCGGCGCGAAGAAGCGGGGCGCTTCGCCGGCGCCATCTTCGGCCTGCTGCTGGCGGCGGCCGCGGGCCTGGCGCTCACCGGCATCGCCCTGGCGCGGCCGCTGGTGGCGCTGCTCGCCCCCGGTTTTCTGGCGGACGCGGCGGCGGTGGCGGCCGGCCACGCGGCGGTCGACCGCTACGCGCTGTCGGTGGCGGCGGTGCGGATTCTCTTCCCCATGACCGGCTGCCTGGTGCTCTCGGTGTGGGCGCTCGGCGTCCTCAACAGCCACCGCCGCTTCTTCCTGCCGTACTTCGCGCCCGTGCTCTGGAACTCCGCCATGATCGCGGCGCTCCTGATCGCCGGTCACGCCTGGCAGGCCGTGCCTGGGGCCGGTGGGGCAGCCGGCGGTGTCGGCGCCGGCGCCGGCAGTGCCGGCAGCGCCGGCGTCCACGCCGTGACGGCCGCCGTGCGCGACCACCTGCTGACGGCTTTCTGCTGGGGAGCGCTCGCCGGCGGCCTGCTGCAATTCCTGGTGCAGCTGCCGGGCGTAGCGCGGGTCATCCGCGGCTTCCGGCTGTCGTTTTCGCCGCGCGTGCCGGGCGTGCGCGACGCCCTGCGCGCCTGGGGTCCCGTCGTGGCGGGCCGCGGCGTGGTGCAGATCGCGGGCTACGTGGACCTCTTCCTGGCGACCCTCCTTGCCACCGGCGCCGCCGGCGCCGACCGCTACGCCCAGATGCTCTACATCCTGCCGATCAGCCTCTTCGGCATGTCCATCGCCGCCTCCGAGCTGCCCGAGCTGTCGCGCCTGCGCGCCGAGGCCGATTCCCCGGCGCTCCTCGCCCGCGTCCGCCGCGCCCTGGGCGCCGTCGCCTTCTTCAACGTGCCGACCGTGGTGGGCTATCTCCTGTTCGGCTACGTCGTCGTCGGCGCCGTCTATCGCCGCGGCAGCTTCGGCGGCGCCGACAACGGCCTGGTCTACCTGGCGCTCTGCGGCTACAGCACCGGCATCCTGGCCACCACCGCCTCGCGCCTGCTGCAAAACACTTTCTACGCCCTGGGCGACACCCGTTCACCCGCCCGCATCGCCGTCCTGCGCGTGGTCACCGCCGCCCTGGTCGCCCTGCCCCTCATGTTCTGGCTGGACCGCTTCCCGCTGCCGTCGCTCTTCGGGCCGCAGCCGCCGTCGCAGCCCCTCTTCATGGGAGTGTTGGGCCTGTCCCTGGCCTCCGGCACCGGCGCCTGGATCGAGCTCACCCGCCTGCGCCAAGCCCTGCGCCGCCGCCTCCCGACCTTCGACCTCCCCTGGGCCGACAACCTTCGCCTCATCCTGCTGGCCCTGGCCGCCGCCGCGCCCGCCGCCTGCCTGTGGCGATGGTTCGCCCGCCGCCCCGGCCACCTGACCCTGCCGCAAGCCGCCGCCGTCCTGCTCACCTACGGCCTCTGCTACCTCCTCGCCGCCCGCCTGGCCCACCGCCCCGAGCTGGCCGCCGCCACCACCCGCCTGAGCAACCGCTTCCGCCGCCCCCCCCGCGGCCCCGCCGCCCCCCGCTGATCCACGGCCCCGCGCGCTGCAACGTTGTCGGCCTGGCCGATCGACCCTGGGGCTGCGTGAGCCTGCGGCTCACGCAGCCTCTCGCGCACATCAAGGGCTGCGTGCGCCCTCGGCTTTCGCTCTGTCGATGCCTGTGGGGCGGTGCAGGGAGATGTGGTGATTGCAGCAAAATTTTGCACGCGGTCCCGCCGGAGCGGGACCGGTGTCCTCAGGCGGGGCTCAGCGGGCGAGGGCGATCTGGGGTTGCAGGTAGTTGGACATGAGGTCTTCGAGATCGCTGGCGGAGGCGCCGCCGGTGAGGCGCGAGACCATTTCGCCATGCTGGAAGACCAGGAGGGTGGGGAGGGCCTGGACGCCGTAGCGGCGGGCGGCGAAGGGGCTCCAGGTGAAGTTGACGCGCACGACGCGGGCGCGGTTGCCGAGCCTGGCTGCCAGCGCGGCGAGCGGGGTTTCCATCTCGCGGCAGGGGATGCACCACGAAGACCAGAACGCCACCAGCACCGGCACGTCGGCGTGCAGCACGGTGCGGCCGAAGCTCAGGTCGGAAGCGCTCAGCACCTTCGCCGCGACAGGGGCGGACAGCTTGGCCGTCGGGCTGGCCGCGTTGGCCGTGCCCACGGACGAGGTCGACAGGATCGCGCAGAGGCACACGGCCACGATCAAGCAGACGGCTGGGCGGCGCATGGCTACTTTCCTCCCTTGGCAATCGGAGACGGTGTGGAGGCCGCCGCGGCGGCTGCGATCGAGTCGGCGGCGATACCGGTGAAGCTGTTGGCGTGGCCGGCACAGGAGCCGGTGGCGGCATATTGCGGCGCGTCGCCGGCGGCGCGGCGGATGGCGGCGGTCGTCTGGAAGGCGGCTTCGACGGAGGCCGAACCGCGGTTTGTGGACACCGCGACGCTGCTCGTGAAGCCTTCCGCCGCATCGCCTGGCGCAGGCTCCGACCCGGAGGGGGTGCCGGCGGCATCGGCTGCAGGCGCCATGGCGGCGAGCCACAGCGGCCGCACGAACGGTTCGCAGCGCACCTCGTGGTGCTCGTCGGTGCTCGACACGGCGACGACGTTACGGCCCAGGGCGACAGCAGCCGTGACGAAGCCGCCCGAGTAGCAGGGATCGGCAATCAGGATGAGCTTGCCAAAAGGCAGCACGGCGATCCGCTGCAGCAGATCGTTCGCCGAGATCGAGCCGTGCCGCAGTCCCAGCACCGTGTGGCCAAAGGCGCGGTAGGCATGGCCCGTCAGATAGACCAGCAGCAAGTCGCCGGGGCGCAGCCGCTCCCGCAGGCTCGACACCGCCTGCCGCAAGCCCTCGTCGCTGGCGTCGCGGCGCCAGATCGGGACGACACCCGCCGCGGCGCCGTTGCCGTCCCTGTCTTCGCCGGCGGCATTTGTCACACCCGCCGCCGGCGCCAGCGCGAACGTATCGGCCGGTGCATAGCCCAGGCGGGGCAGTGCGGTGAGCGCCAGGGCGACGTTCATGTTGTGGGTGAAGGCGTCGTCGCCGTTGATGATCAGTGCAAACTGGCGGGCGACCGGCTGCCGGGCAGCCCTCCCATTGCCGTCGGTCGCCACGCCCGCAGCCGTCGGTCCGGACGACGCAGCCATGCCGGCAGCTGGCAATCCGAACGTCGCGGCCACCGCCAGCGCCACGCCAATCGCAAACTCCGGGAATCGCCCGGCGCGGCGACCGCGCTCGGCATTTCTGCGTTTCATGATTTGCCTCCGTTTTCGACGAAGCCCAGATTAGGGCTCGCGGCAAGGAGGCAAAATCGGCGGGAAAGCCGACTTCAGATCGGCAAGAGTCGAGTTCGCGTGTAAGACAGAATGCTACAGGGCGTAGGAGTCCCCGCCAGGGGCCCAGCGATCATCCGGCAGGTTCAGGGCATGACCGCCCTGGAAAATGACTGCCGCCGCCCGGCCAGGGCAGCCAGGTTTCGTGAGGTCCGGCGCCCCCCGTACGGAGGGGAGGGACGCTGCCGCAACGTTCGCTACTTGAACGAGAAGGTCGGCGGCTTGGCCGCTGGGGTCGTCCAGTGGACCTTCAGGAATTCCCGCACCTCGGCGAGGGCCTCAAAACTTGCGGCTGGGCCCATGGCCGCGTCTTCGAGATCCGTCCAGACGGTGCGTAGCTGCTCGTGGCCGAGGCCCAACCGGTCAAGTCGGTCGACCGCACTACGGCAGAGGGCCACCGCCTTGTCTGTTGCGCCTCGGCGAATATGGACTTCAAAGAGGTATAGGAGATCGAGAAATGCCTCGCGGTAAGCTTCTTGATCGAATGCATGCGCGATCAGCGCTTCGAAGAGCTGCACCGCCTCCTTGGTGCGACCCAGGGCCTCCAGCAGTCTTGCAGCGAGGAAGTCACCGCGTCGCCTGGTGGTCGGCGGCGCATTGGAGCCACGCAGCGGCTCCGCCTGATCAAACACCTGCAACGCCTGGTCGATTTCGCCCAGGTCGATCAGGCAGTCGGTGCGGATGAACTCGGCCAGGCATCGCAAGGCGGTATCCGTGGACGGAATGATAGGTATTGCCTGCGCCACGACTGTCAATGCCCGCCCTGGGTCAGTGTCCAGGAGTGTGTGCGCCATCTGCACCATGGTCCGGGCGACAAGCGGCCAAGCCTGGTTGCTTTCGTAAAGCTGAATGCAGTCTTCGAGCGCAGCCAAGGCCTCGACGCGGAGCCCTTGATCCGCCGAAAGAGATGCAGCGATCGATTGTGCCCTTGTTCTTAGTAGAGGCTCGCCAGTGCCCTGGTCCAAGTGCTTCCTGGCTTGTACAAGGGCGGCGGTTGCCTTGCTCCATTCGGATGCGACACGGCGGGCATTTGCAACCTCTGCCCACAGCCGCGCTTGCAGGTCATGCTTGAGCGAGGCGGGTGCATCCATAGCTGCAATCGCCTGCAAGGCCAAGCTTGCCGTGAATTCGGCGTCATCGCGGGAATCTGCCTGACAAACGCCCGCGATGAGCAGGTCCACGAAGGCAGTGGTGTGATACTCGCGAGATTGAATAATTCGCGCACGCTGCTCGCCTCTCGTAGCATGTTGAAGGCGAGACCAAAGCGCCTTGGCGATAAGTGATTCGACAATCCCCCAAGCCTTGTCGATTTCGAGGCGGTTTACGTGAGAAGGAAGTCGCTCCAGATCTCTTACCGGCTTCGGCGCGGAAGGTGAGGCGCGGTTGTCTTGCCCGCTGCAGTTCTCTCGGGCCTCCCTTACCGTCAGTTCGTCCAGGCACCTATTGTGCGCGGCAGCTACGATCTTTGCCAAGGTCAGTCGGAGCTGTTCGTGAACCGGGACCCCTCTGCGGTCAAGCTCGTCCAGGACGCGTTGTCCCAAACCCGCCGCATGGTCGATTGATCCGAGCCGCACGTGAAATCCAAAGATATAGAAAAGATCGAGCACCGCATCTTTGATCAGGCCGCGGTCAAGGGCGTCGCTTACTACCGCGTCAAATAGCACCTCTGCATGTTGAGTATAGCCGATACCTTCGAGAAGGCGCGCCGCAATAAAATTGGAACGCAAATCAGCATTCGGTCGAACGTGCGCTCGCTGCAGTCGCTCAGACTCGGCAAAGGTGCACAAGGCTTCCTGCAGGCGGCCAAGGACCATCAGGCAGTCGGTGCGGATTCGTTCGGCGTCGGAGCGGAGGCTGAACTCATCCGATGCGACATAGATTCTTGCTTGGTCCAAGAAGGCCAGTGCCTGCGCCGGCTCATAGTCTGTGACGCAGTTAGCCATTTTGATCAGCACCTGGCCCACCAGTGGCCAGTCATTCCGATCGGTATGAATTTTTCGGCACTTGTCCAGCGAAACCATGGCTGGATCCCATCTGCCTTGGTCTCCCAGGAGCGAGGCCACTATGGAGTGATATCGAGACCTAAGATTTGGGTCGCCCGTACCCGTCGTGCTGAACCCATCGGCCCGAAGCAGCGCTGCTCCGGCGGCCTGCCATTCGCCGCGAATTCGGCGCAAGTTTGCGGTTTCAATCCAGATCGCCGCCAGACGATCGTTCTTGAATCCTGCATTTCCTTCGTCCGCGTCCATCCCTTGCGTCGCGAGCAATGCCAGGTTGCCAACAGATTGGGCTTTTTCCCTTGGCTGAGGTACCCGCAGGACACCCAAAAGAGCGTCGAGAAAGGAAGGCGAATGGCAGGCGCGGGAAAGGATCACCCTCTCCTTTTGGGCGCCGCGCGTCAGGCGTAGCAACTCACCAAGCTTCGCTCTTGCCAGGAGACGCTCAACCGCGATGCCTTTTTCAAACGTGGCCAGGTCGATGAGAACCTTTAGAAGCGTCGCACTCTTTGCCGTAAACGGACGTTCCCCCTGGAGACCGAGGGCGAGAGCGCGGCAGGTGCGGCACACTGCAAGGTGAGCCGCGACCTGCTCGATTTCAGTCCAGCCCCCTTCGCTGGAGCGACATATTTCCTCTTTGGTCAAGTGGTTCATTTAAGTGATTCCTGCCTGACGATGGCGACGCTGGAACTTTAGCCTATCGCGGAATACGGCCGCCAGTACACTGCGGAAAGACGAGGGGGGCGTTTCTTCCTGGAGCTCCCCCTCGCGGAGCATGCAAGCCTCAGCTGTTGGGGTCGTAGCCGGCTCCGTGGTCCGAAATCAGGGAACGAGGAGACGTGCCGAAGAAAGACAGGATACGCAGAACCAGTCGAAGCATGGTTGCTCCCTCCGGGACAGGTGACCGCACGAGCAAGGTGCCGGGCGGAATGGGTGTCCCTATGTCTGGAGTCTCCGCCTGTCGGGGCCGAAGGACAAGCACATGCTTCGAGACGGGAGCCTCGATGGAGCAAAAAGTGCCGAGAGTGGAAGGATTCAGGGTACCGACTTTAGAGACGGAGCGCCTGCGGTTGCGGGACCTGCGGGGCAGCGACTTCGAAGACTACGCCCGCATGTATGCGGAACCTGAGGCGGTGCGTTTCCTGGCTACCGGGGAGACGTGGGGCCGCGCCAGGGCGTGGCGGCATATGGCGATGGCGGTTGGGCACTGGCAGCTCAATGGAGCCGGGGTGTGGGTGGCGGAAGAGAAGGGGTCTGGCGCGTTCGTCGGCATGATCGGATTCTGGGAGCCGGAGACCTGGCCTGGCTTCGAGTTGACGTGGCATCTGGCGCCGAAGTTCTGGGGACGCGGGTACGCCTGCGAAGGGGCGCGGGCGGCCCTTGCGCATGCCTTCCTGGTCTGGCGGCGGGATCGGGTGATGAGCTTGGTGCACCCGCCGAACCTCCGCTCGGTCCGGGTGGCCGAGCGGATCGGCGAGCGGCTTGACGGCCTTGTCGATCACCTGGGGTCGCCGGTTCTCACCTTTGGGATCGACCGGGAAACCTATCTTCGAGAGGTTGCCCCGGCGGCGGTGACGGCCCCGCGGGCGGATGAGCGGGCGTATGAACAGGCGGGCGTCTGGCGACTGGATCCGAACCTGGCACTCCGCGGGGCGGTCGGCGCCCTGCCACCGCAGGACCGCGATGCTGGAGCGTCTTGGGCCCGCGCAAGCAGGAGCGCTGGATAACGATGCCGACACGCGATGAGATGAAGCTGCTGCTCCGCATGCTGCGCACCATCCACGGTGGCAGCCAGCAGGAGCTGGGTACGGCAGCGTCGATCGATCGCACGACGATCAGCCGCTTCGAATCGGGCGATATGACTCCTTCGCGCGCCCATCTCACGCGGTTGGCGAAGGCGGCCGGCGTGTCGTTGCCGTTTGCCGAGTCGATCCTGCTGATGGTGGTTCGCCTGCTGCTGAACCCTGCGATGTCGGACCTGGGCCGCGCGCGGCCGGACGCAGAGGGCGACGCCTTGACGGCCATGGAGCGGGCGGTGGTGGAGACGCTGCGTTTGGGGGTCGCGGGGTTGCGCTCGGACCAGGTGACGCGCGACGCGGCGGATCGATCGGTGCTCCCGACCGCTGACGACAGGCTTGCCGTGCCAGCGCTTTGGGCGCGCTTCGCTGCGTGCGGGCTGGAAGAGCGGCGACGGCTGGTCGGGACGTGCACGGAGTTCCAGACCTGGGCGTTCAGCGAACGATTGTGCGAGCAGAGCGCCCAGGCGGCGGCGGAAGGCTCCGCGCAGGCGCTCGGTCTGGCGAGGCTTGCCCTGATGGCTGCCGAACGCGCGCCCGGCCCGGCCGACTGGAAATCGCACTTACGGGGGCATGCCTGGGCGTTCGTGGGCAATGCGCTGCGGGCGGCGGGCGACCTGCCGGCTGCCGGTGCGGCCTTGTCCTTGGCGCGGACGCTGTGGCGGGAGGGCGCTTCCGGGTACGCCGGCCTGCTGGTGGGCTGGCACATGCCCGCTCTGCAGGCGTCCCTTGCCAGAGGTCAGGGCGAGCAGGGCCGCCCGGCCGGCGGCAGCGGTGCCTTGCTGGGGGGCGGCCGCGCGGCGATTGGCGCCGCGGCCGCCCCTGGGAGACGGGGCTTGGGGGATGTTGCGAAGGGCTAGTGCCCGCGCGGCAGGTCAGGGACAGGGGAAGGCGTTGGTGTCCTGGACCGCTTGGGCTGCTGATGAAGGCTATCCAGGCTCATGTCCTCCCTAGGGGACGATTCTCGATTTGCGGCTAAGCCCCGGGGGCCAGCCTGGAAGAGGCGGGGGTGGCAAAACGCCTTGTAGGCACCTGCCGGTGTGCTTGCGGGAGTACGATTGGCGCGATGAGCGAAGGGCTACCTCAACGGCGTTCAACCCGGCAAGGTATTGCTCGACAGCCCAGGTCTACTTATCCGGGCTTTGGCGCCGCAGCAGCTGCTGGCGATGAAGCTCTGCGCTTGGCGTGACGACGTGGATGTCGCGGATGCAGCGGTCCTTCTGCATGAGCTCCCTGGTGAGCGAGGAGAGGTTTGGAATCAGATTCGGCCCTTCCTCGTCCCCGGCCGTGAGCTCAAGGCAGAGTATGCCTTTGACGATCTATGGGAGTCTGAGCGTGGATCTTAGAGACCTGGTAAAGGCTCTCTTGCAGTTTGAGACGTTGACGGCACGGCAATGGCTCGCAGATGCAACGCGCTCAGGGTTCGTCTGGTCCGATGTTCCCTCCCCTGATGGCCTTGACGATACAGAGCGAGCCGTCGCCGCCGGTGTCGCCGAGCTGTTAGCCGCCAGAGCAGGCCAGACGCCACCATCTTGGGCGGCGGCTATCCCGCCGGCACCGAAGACTCTGTTCCTCGTGCGCTCCGCCGCCACGATGCCGCGCCTTCGTGCCGCATGCGAGCAAGAAGGCCCGGAGCCCTTACGTCGCCGGGGGCTCTTGGCGCCACCGGGTTTTCTGACCATTGCTTAGATTGCCATGTGACTCGTGGCGGTAGTCTCGACAGTTGAAGATGTTTTTCTCCTGAGTTGCTGCTCGAGGTAATTGAACAAAGACGGTAGCGAGCAGGGCCGCTCGGCCGGCGGCAGCGGTGCCCGCAGCGGGGCGGCCGCGCGGCGATTGGCGCCGGGCGGCCGCCCCTGGGAGACGGGGCTTGGGGGATGTTGCGAAGGGCTAGTGCCTGCGCGGCAGGTCAGGGACAGGGGAAGGCGTTGGTGTCCTGGACCGCTTGGGCTGCTGTCAGGTCGGGGTTCAAGTAGGTCTTGACGTGGCCGGTGTTGGTGTCGGTGACGTTGATGGTGAGGCCGACGTTGGTGGTGGCGGAAAAGAAGACCCAGAAGGTGGAGCTCACCGGGCAGGCATTGATGATCTTGACCAGCAGCTCGGGGTTGGTGGCGCTGAAGAACCACAGGATGCCGCCTTGGTCGATGCCCAGGCTGGACAGGGGGATGGAGTTGCCGTTGCCGCTCAAGCCGCCGCCCTGCGAGGTCTTGAAGGAGGCGGTGACCTTGAAGCGGTGGTCGCCGGCGTTGTTGTCGATGCAGAGGGTGGTGGCGTTGGCGACGCAGGGGGTGGTCTGGCCCGCCGCGGGGCTGAGCCACGCCTGGAGGAAGGGATAGCTGACGTTGAACGCGCCGTCGAACTCCGAGTTGGCGTAGTCGCAGCCGTTGCTGGGGTCGTGGCCGGTGAAGGCGCAGCCGCCTCCCAGCTGGCCGACGACGTCGCCGTTGGCGAGCAGCAACGGCGAGCCGGAGCTGCCGCCGAACGTGGCGCCCTGGCTGAGGCTGCCGTAGATGAACTGCGGGCGCGGCGCGCCGTCGCTGCACACCGGGATGCTGCTGCCGGTCTGCAACGCAGAACGCGAGAACTGCTCGGTCAACGAAAAGCCGTCCGGCGCCGGAAAGGACAGGCGGTTGAGCTGGGTGCCCTGCGTGAGGTCGCTGGCGTTGGCGTCCCAGCCGAAGTACCAGCGCCCGGGGACCGCGCCGTTGAGCTGCACGAGGGTGAAGTCGGAGCTGTTGTCCGGTGCCTGCGCCGACTTGGTGGCGAGCAGGGTCGAGCCGCTGACGATGAGGGGCGTCGTCGGCGGGTTGCCGTTGCAGGTGTCGTCGTAGTAGTCGAAGGTCGCTTCCAGGCTGGAGGCGGCGTCCTGGTCGGCGAAGCAGTGGTTGGCGGTCAGCAGGTAGGGCGTGTCGTTGTTGGCGGTGTTGTTGAGCAGGCCGCCCGAGCACAGGTAGGCGGTGCCCTGGTCGACGAATTCCAGGGCGGCGACGCCGTGGCGAAAGTTGGCGACGCCGGGGAACTGGCTGTTGGTGATGCAGGTGGCGTCCACCAGGCAGCTGGTGTTGACGGCGGCGGGGGCGGTGCCGGTGGCGGTCGCGGGGTTGCCGTGGACCAGCTCCATCACCTCGCGCAGCGCGAAGTTGGCGGTGGTGGCGCCGGCCGGCACGTGCACTTCGAAGCTGACCGATTCACCGGGGACGGTGGGCGTCCACAGGTTGCCGGCGGGCGACAGCAGCTCGAGGCCGAAGGCGTGGCTGACGCCGTCGCTGCCGGACACCAGCATCTGGGTGCCGGCCGGCAGGTGGACGTTGGCCAGGTGCAGGCGCAGGCGGTAGGACTCCTGGACGCGGATGTGCACGCCCCAGGCGAGCTGGCCGCCGCCGGCATTGCCGACGATGCCGCCGGCGTACGGGCGCGGCGTGGCACCGGCGGCGACGGTGCCGGCGCGGGCCAGGTCGATGACGCCGCCGTTGGGCAGGGCGCGCGGGAAGCCGATGCGATAGGGGAGCTTGCCGGCGGAGTTCCAGGTGGTCAGGGCTTCGATCTGGTCGACGGCGCCGACGCTGGCCGGCACCAGGTCCTGGTGGATGGTCTGGGCGAGCGCGCCGGCCAAGGCGAGCGGCGTGGCGGCGGTGGCGCGGGGCGCGGCGTCCGGCGGCGACATATGACCGGCCAGTCGCTGCGCGAAGCCGGGGGTGATCGCAGCCGCGAGGCCCAACCACAGGATGGCGGCAGCGACGGTATGACGGCGGCAGTGCATGCAAGCTCCTTTCATTCGCAGATCGGGATCGGGTGGACGACGCGAGGTGACCTGCGGGTGTTCACTCCCTCGGAAGCGTCTCTGGAATCAAGAGTCCATAGACCGACCCAAAGTATACGGCTGTCGCGCCCAGGGCGTTGAGTCCGCGGCTCGTTCGCCGGCCCTGTGCTAGCCTGCGGCGTCATGCGCGACGCGATCACCGCGCGCGGCCCGGCCGCAGGCTGGCGGCTCGCGGCAGCCGGCTGGCTGCTCGGATGCGTTGCGAGCCTGCCCGCCCTGGCCGCGGCCGCGCCAGCTTCGACGGCACCCTCCGCTCCCACTTCCGCCCCCGCCCAGGCCCCCGCCGTCACCACCCCCGCCGCTGCCGCCGCCGGCTTCGATCCGGCGGCGCTCGACCGCGGCGCGGCCGCCTGCGGCGACTTCTACACCTTTGCCTGCGGCGGCTGGATCGCCGGCCATCCCATCCCGCCGGACCAGGCGGCGACGGACCGCTTCCGCGAGGCCGAGGAGCGCACCGCCGAGCGCCTGCGCCTCCTCCTGGAGGATGCCGCCGCCGGCAAACCGGCGCCCGCGACCGCCTGGCAGCCGCCGGCCCGGGCGCTCGCCGGCCAGACGGCGCCGGCCGCTCCGCCGGATACCAGGGAGCCGCTGTGGCTGGCGGTGCGCAAGAACCAGGCGTGGGTGGCGGAGCCGCAGGCGCCGGCGCCGCCGCCTGCTCCCTACCGGCCGATGCCGCAAAGCGAGCGCCGCAAGCTGGGCGACGACTATGCCAGCTGCATGGACGAAGCGGGCATCGAGGCCAAGGGGCTCTCGCCGTTGCAGCCTTCACTCCAGGACCTGGCGGCGCTGCGTTCGGCGGCCGATCTGCCGGCGGTGGTGGCGCGGCTGCACCTGGCGGGCGTCGGCGCGCTGTTCCGCTTTGCGTCCGCCCCCGACCCGCAGCACAGCGACAGCACCGTGGCGGTGCTCGACCAGGGCGGCATGGCGCTGCCGCAGCGCGACGTCTACGTCGGCGACGACCCCGCCTCAGCCGCCGCCCGCGGCCTGTATGCCGGCCACGTCGAGCGTATGTTTGCGTTGCTCGGCGACCCGCCGGCGCGCGCCGCCGCCGAGGCGGCGGACGCCGTGGCGGTCGAGACGGCGCTGGCCCGCGGCGCCCTCGACCCGGTCAGCCGGCGCGATCCCGAGCGCCTCGACCACCTGCTGTCGCGGCCCGAGCTGGAGGCGCTGACGCCGGCTTTCAATTGGAATTCGTACTTCGGCGCGCTCGGCGCGCCGCCCATGGAGTCGCTGCTGGTGACCGAGCCGGCCTTCCTGCGGGCGATGGCGGCCGCCGTCGCCGCCAGCGGCATCGACCGGCTGCGGTCCTACCTGCGCTGGCAGGTGGTGCACGCCGCGGCGCCGCTTTTGCCGCGCGCCTTCGCGGCGGAAGACTTCGCCTACTTTCAGCAGGCGCTCCTGGGCGTGCGCCAACCCGCGCCGCGCTGGCGGCGCTGTGTCGCGGCGACCGGCGACGACCTGGACCAGGACCTGGGCCGCGCCTACGTCGAGCAGGCGCTGACGCCGGCGGTCAAGCAGCGCGTCCTCACCATGGTCGACAGCCTGCAGCTGGCATTCACCACCGACATCAGCACCCGCACCTGGCTGACGGACCCGACCAAGCGCCGGGCGCTGGTCAAGCTGCGGGCCATGCGCAGCGAGATCGCCGACCCCGGCGCCTGGCACGCCGACCCGGCGCTCTCGATCGTGCGCGGCGACGCGCTGGGCAATCGCCGGCGCGCCGCGGCCGCCGCGCTGGCGCGCCAGGTGGCGCGCATCGGCAATTCGCCCGACCGCGACGAATGGCAGCTGGCGCCCTGGGCGGCCGACGCCCTGTACGATCCGTCGCGCAACGACGTGACGTTGCCGGCCGGCCTGCTGCAGCCGCCGTTCTTCGACCCGCAGGGCGACGACGCGGCCAACTACGGTGCCCTCGGCAGCATCATCGGCAGCCAGCTGGCGCACGGCTTCGACGACGTGGGGCGCCGTTTCGACGCGGACGGCAGCTTGCGCGACTGGTGGCCGCCCGCCGACCTGGCGGAGTTCGACCGCCGCGCGACCTGCATCGCCGACCAGTACGCCGCCGCGGCGGCGCCGGGCGACCCGCAGACCGACGCGCACCTCACCCTGGGCGACGACCTGGACGGCGCCGCCGGCCTGCGCATCGCCTTCCTGGCGTACCGGTCGCAGTCGCGGGGCCACCCGGCGGCGGCGGTCGCGGGCTTCGATCCCGAGCAGCGCTTTTTCCTGGCCTTCGCCCAGACCTACTGCAGCGCGAGCGATCCGCAGCAGGCGCGGTGGCTGGCCGAAACCGGCAGCCACGCGCCGGACCGCGTGCGGGTGCTGGGGGCGCTCGCCGACAGCCCGGAGTTCGCGCACGCCTTCAGCTGCCCGCTGGGTAAGCCGATCGTGGGGCGGGACCCGTGCCGGCTGTGGTAACGCCGCGATCGGGCAGGACGAAGGTCCGCCTCGCCAGCTCCGAGTCCAGCGTCTCGTCGCGGTAGTACGCCGCCAGGATCGACGGCCGCCAGCTGAACAGGTCGGGGTTGGCGGCGGCGAACGCCTCCCAGCCAGCGGCGCCGCTCGGCTCCCCTCCGGCCGCGGCCCCCGACGACCGCTGCCGGCGCTCGTGAATGAGCAGCAGGTACGCCCAGGTGATCGTCTCGTGGTACAGGCGGGGTTTGCCGTAGGCCGCCGCGAGCCGCCGCAGCGCCGCCGCGAAATGCTCGATCGCGGCCAGCGGCGCATGGCGTTCCAGGTACAGCCACGCGACCCGCACGTGCTGACGGTGGGTCAGACGGCGTTCCGGCAGCGTGCCGTCCTCGAACTGGTCGAAGAGCACCGCCGCGTCCAGCTCGTCGACCGGCGGTGCCGCTGGTCGCGACGATGTCTCCTGCGGGTGCAGGTGCAGGTGCGGGTGCGGATCCGGCGCAGCCTTGGCGCTCATGGCGCCTCCTGCTTTTCGATCAGCCGGTGACTGCTGCGTGCATCCAGGTCCAGCCCATAGATGCGCTTGAGCTCGGCGATGCGGGCCAGTGACGCCGCTTCGAAGGGCACGCGCCCGTCAAAGGCGTGCAGCACGATCCCCTCCAGCAGGTCGCCAAGGCTCATGTCGTACAGCTCGGCCAGCGCCTTGAGCACCTTGACCAGGCGCTTTTCCATCCGCACCCCGGTCTGTACCCGCTCGATCACCAGGTTGCCAGCGGGGCTGGCGGCATCGACGGCGCTGGCGGTGCCGGTGGCTCCGGCGGTCCCGGCGGGCGGCGCCGCCGGGTCTGATTCGGTTCTGTTCATAAGGTCTCCCCCATTGTTACCATAGTACCACGGTAACAAGAGGGGCGATCCCTTTCGAGGCTTCCTGCCGCGAAGCCGCGGTTGGCACCGCCCCGTCGAGGGCGATGACCCGCGCGCCGCGCGGCCGATGGAGGCGCTAGGCGCTGCCGGGGTCGGCCATCGCCGCCGGCATCCCGGCGGACGGTGGTGGCGGCGCCGGCGGGACGGCGCGCGCCAGGCGGGTGGCGTCCAGCAGGTCGAGGAGATAGGTGGCGGGCACCAGCAGCATGGCGCTGACCGCCAGACCCGCCAGCACGCCGCTCGGCAGGTCGAGGTCGTTGTCGATCCGCGCCAGGCCGATGAGCAGCACCAGCGCGGCGTCCAGCAGGGCGGCGGGCCATCGCCATGCGGGCCGGTTGCGCGACAGCAGCAGCGCCGTGGCGCCGTAGCCGGTGGCGGCGACCAGTGCGTTGCCGCTCAGCAAACCGGAGAACAGGCCGATGGCGCCGGTCCACCAAGCCATCGAGCGGTTGAGATCGACGCTCAGCAGCAGGCTCGCGCAGTAGGTCGCGATCAGCACCAGGGCTTCGCCGCGCCGCCGCCGCCACAGGCACCAGGCGGTGACGCCCAGGACCACGGCCAGCAGGATTGGCGCCGAGCCCAGGACGGCGAACAGCTGCAGCCCGCTGTGGATGGCGGGGGAGAGCCAGCTGTCCATCCAGCCGGTGACCTGGCCGTCGAAATGGGTATAGCGCCGCGACACCACCCGGCCGGCCAGGCGGGCCAGGCTGCCGAGCACGGTCAGCTCGACGATCAGTACCCACAGCTGGCGCTGGCTGAAGCGTCCGGGCAGCGACTCGCGGAACCACAGCAGGACGCGGTCGCGATGGCGCCCGGCGATGCGCAGCAGGATGAGGCTCGCGGCCAGGACCAGCACCGACAGGCCGACGCGGCCGATGAAGTGCTCGGCCCGCCCCCAGCTTTCGCCGAAGGCATAGCCCAGCAGGCCGATGCTGGTTGCCCACAGCAGGCAGGCGGTGGCGTTGAAGGCGGCGAAGCGCGGCCAGCGCAGACCGCTGATGCCGGCAAACAGCGGCGCGAACGCCCGCACCCCCGACAGGAAGCGGGCGACCAGGATGGTCTTGGTGCCGTGGCGGGCGAAGAATCCTTCGACCGCCAGCAGCCGCGGCGCGGTCAGCCCGACCCAGCGGCCGTGCCGCTCGACAAACCCGCGGCCGCCTCGCCGGCCGATCCAGTAGCCGGTGTTGTCGCCCGCGACGGCGGCCAGGAACGCCGTGACCAGCAGCCAACCCAGCGACAGCGATCCCTGGCGGGCGAAGAAACCGCCGGCCAGCAGGACCGTCTCGCCGGGCAGCGGCAGGCCGCAGCCTTCGAAGTAGATCCCGATCACCACCACGGCATAGCCGTAGCTTGCGAACGCCGCCGCCAGCCAGTGCCCCATGCCGCCCAGGCTACCACGCGCCGGCCGCCTCCCGGAGACCCGCCGGGAGGGGAGGGTAGGGTTGCAGATTGGCGCGAGTTGGGCCATAATGTGTTCTGTGCCGGCCCAAAAGGATCTCCCTTTTGCCATCGTAGATGGGGCGGATGGTCCGCGACCTGACGACGGCGTTCGGCTGGCCTAGAGAGAGGGCTGAAGCGACATGATGAAAAGCCTCGCGCAGTGCGATTGCGGCGGCCAACCGACAGCCAGAAGCCTGTCCTACCTGCGAGGACGGTGGTTTTGGGTGCAGTGCAGCCGTTGCCAGGCGCGCTCCAGCGACCGCACCACGCTCGACGAGGCGGTGACGGATTGGAATCAGCGCGGTAAGAGCAGCAAGAACACCGAGCGCGAACCGCGGGCGCCCCGCGCCAGCCGCGCCCGCCGCCAGGGGTAACTCCGGCGGCTAGTGTCCCGTCTCAGAAGTTCGCGGCATAAGTCGGCGAGTCATCCGCGCTCCTGGCCAGGCGCGCCGACGCAGGCATAGTCGAACCTATGTCGAGGAGGCGCAACGCCGCCAGGGGCGTGGAGGGCCGTCGAATTATGATGGGAACTTCTGAGACGGGACACTAAGCGGCAGGCCGGAGCACGCCGGAGCGCTTGGCCCCGGCGTGCCTGACGTGAAGCCTACGGGCAGGGGAATGCCGCGACGTCGGTCACCGCCGGCGCCGGCGGTCCTGGATAGTTGAAGTAGCGCTTGGTTTCGCCGGACTGCACGTTGGTGACATCCAACTCATAGTAGAGGTTGGTGGTGGCGGCGCTGAACACCCACCACTGGTTGTCCACCGCGCAGCCGTTGAGGACCTTGACCAGGATCTCCCAGTCGTCCGCGTTAAAGAACCAGAATACGCCGGAGCCGGGGTTGCTGCTGGGAACGATGGTGGCGGCGCTCTGCGCGGTGCCCTGGGCGCCGACCCGGACCGAGGCGTTGACCGCGAACTTGCCGTTGAGGCAGAAGGTGCCGCCGCCCGAGCTGCCGCAGGTGGATTCGGCGGGCGGCCCCAGGATGGGCGGGATCTTGCCCTGGAAGGTGCCGTTGTGGCCGCCGACGGCGTCGGTGGCGACGAACATCGGCCAGACCGCCACCAGGCCGGCTTGCGCGGTGCGCACCGGCACGTTGATCGAAGCCTGGATCTCCGCCTGGGTGCGGGCTACGTTCCACAGCCGCACCTCGTTGATCGAGCCGTTGGGGCTGTAGGCCCAGCTGGCGTCGCCGCCGATCTCGACCGGCGCGCTGCTCAAGGAAAGCGGGCCGGTTTCGGAGAACGTGCCCACCAGCTCGCCGTTGATGTAGTGCTTGCGCGTCGAGCCGTCGGAGGTCACGGCGACGTGCGTCCACGCGCCGTCGGCCGGCAGCACGCCGGCGTCATGGTCGGAGCCGGCGCCGGTCGTATACGAGCGCAGCAGGTTGCCGCAGACGCCCACCCAGTAAGCTTTCGTATAGTCCTTGCCGATGATGCTGCGGCAGCTCTCGGCGGCGAAGGGCAAGTTGATCTGCACCCACGCCTCCAGCGTGATGCCGCTGGTCGGGTTGAGCGCCGCGTCGGCGGGAATCTCCAGGAAGCCGTTGTTGGCGTCGAGGGTGCCGTCGCCGATGAACTCGGTCCACAGGCCGAAGGGCTGGGCCGCCAGCGCGGCTGGAAAACACGACAGGACGACGAGCGCGGCGAGCCGCGGACGGCGCGTCGCTCGCCTGAAAAAGGCGCAGAGGTTCATGATCCATCTCCTCCAAGGTTTTTGGACGTTGGGGCGAAATATCGCTGTCTCACGATATCTCACCCGGTCCGATTTGTACCAATGGATCAGGCGCGCGACCCGCCCCGCGCGTTACGCCGTACACCTGTGCACCGTGAAGGAGCGCCGGGCGCCGGGTGCGGCGCCGCCGAGCGACCTGTGACCCGCGGCCTCAGACCGGGCCGGTCAGCTGCTCGGAGATCTCCCACAGGCGCGCCGCCGCGGCGTCGTCCTGCGCCTCGCGCGAGGGCGTGGCTTCGTGCGTGCCGTGGAAGTAGCGGCCGCTGACCGCGGCCGCCGCCGGCGAAGAGGCGAGATAGACCGGGCCTTCGGCGCCCTTTTCGGGCGTGCCGCCGAACAGGTGAAAGAAGGCGCGCACCGGCAGGCTCATCCGGCGGTCGAGCTCGGTATGGACCAGGCCGGGATGGACGCAGTTGGCGACAGTGCCGCTGCCGGCCAGCCGCCGCGCCAGCTCGCGCGTGAACAGGATGTTGGCCAGCTTGGACTGGCTGTAGGCACGCATCGCGGTGTAGCCGTCTTTGAGCTGCAGGTCGTCCCAGCTCATGTGCGCGCGCCGGTGTGCCGCCGAGGACAGGGTGACGACGCGCGCCGGGCCGCTGTCGCGCATGCTGGGGAGCAGCAGGCGGGTGAGCAGGAACGGCCCCAGGTGGTTGACGGCGAAGGTCGCCTCGTTGCCCTCGACCGTCGTCTGGCGCTCGGGGTTGACCACGCCGGCGTTGTTGATCAGCACGTGGACGTTCGGGTGGTTCTTGAGCAGCTGGCTGACGCCGCTGCGGATCGAGGCCATCACCGCCAGGTCCATGAACACCACGTCCGGCATCCTGCCGCCCGCCGCGCCGCCGACTTCGACCAGCGCGTAGCGCACGCGGTCGACGCTATGGGACAGAATGACGAGGTTGGCGCCGCGGCGCGCCAGCTCCATCGCCGTCGCCATGCCGATGCCGCTGGTGGCGCCTGAGATGACCACGGTACGCCCCGCCATGTCGCCCGTCGCCGCCGGTCGCTCCGCTTCGGTCATGTCAGCGTTCTCCTGTCTCCCGGATCGCTTGGGCGCGATCGAGCGGCGGCAAGTCTAGCGGAAGAGACGCGCTACGAGGGCGGCATTCCTTGAGGTCCGGGCGGGACGCGCCGCGAGCAGCGGGCCGCCCGGCGGCACCGCCGGCACGCCCGCTGCGCACCCGTCCACCGCAGGTTGCGGCAGCGTCATCCAGCTGGGCCGTAAGCCGCGCCGCAGCCAGCCCGGTTGGCGGCCGAGGAACGCAACTGGTTGAATGGAAATGACTTGGCTAGGTACCGCGATCCGGCACGCGGGTTGCAAAATGGCATGGGAGAGGGAGCGACGACGGCTCCCACGGCGACCGAAGGAGGTTTCCATCATGAGAGCACCCAGCAAACCCATACTCGGCTTAACCCTGGTCCTGACCCTGGCGCTGAGCGGCGGCGGCATGGCTGTCGCGGCGTCGAGCACCACGGAAGCCCGCCCCGACGAGTTCCAGGGCAACCTGGTCAACACCCTGCGCGGCGTGCGCCACGACCAGACGTTCACCCTGTCGGTCGACCGCTACGCGACTCCCGACGAGCTGAATCGCCTGGCCGACACGGTTTCCAGCAAGGGCGCGTTCACCGCCCGCGACCAGCTGTGGAAGGACACCTCGGGCTACCTGAGCATCGGCGGCGGGCTGGGCTATCCCGTCTCCGCCGTCACCTCGCAGGAGACGCCGACCGGGCGCATGATTCGCGTCATCGTCAACCGCCCGATGTCGCTGTTCGAGACGCAGTACTACACCCACACCTCCAAGTATCCCTTCACCGTCGTCGAGCTGAACCTGGACCGCAACGGCCACGGTGACGGGCGCCTGATCGCCGCCGCCAAGCTGCAGGTCCACAACGGCGAGCTGGCCTTCGAAAGCTTCGGCGTGCAGCCCCTGGTGCTGATGGACGTGCAGGAGCACCGCTAGTGCCTCGTGGCACTAGGCCGTAACCCCGGCCCCCCCGGACCGCGGATATGATGGCCCGCCGGAGGCGCCCTGCCGGCGCCGCCGGCCGGCCGGCTCGCTCGCGAGCCAGGGGGAGCCCTCAGATGGAAGCAGCAGGCAGCGCACCGCCGCATTCGGAAGCACTGGCGCCGCTCACCGAGCGGGCCGCCTGGAAGGATCTGCAGCAGCACGCGGCGGCGATGCGCGACGTCAACCTGCGCCAGCTCTTCGCCGCCGACGCGCAGCGCGGCGAGCGCCTGGCGCTCGAGGCCGCCGACATCTACCTCGACTATTCCAAGAACCGCATCACCGACCAGACCCTGCAGCTGCTGCTGCGGCTGGCCGACCAGTCGGGCCTGCGCCGGCGCATCGACGCCATGTTCGCCGGCGAGAAGATCAACGTCACCGAGCGGCGGGCGGTGCTGCACGTCGCCCTGCGCGCCCCGCGCGACGCCGACATCCGCGTGGACGGCGAAAACGTGGTGCCGGGCGTGCACCAGGTGCTCGACCGGATGGGCGACTTCGCCGCGCGGGTGCGCGACGGCCGCTTCACCGGCCACACCGGCAAGCGCCTGCGCGCCGTGGTCAACATCGGCATCGGCGGCTCCGACCTGGGGCCGGTGATGGCGTACGAAGCGCTCAAGCATTACAGCCAGCGCGACATGACGTTCCGTTTCGTGTCCAACGTCGACGGCACCGATTTCGTCGAAGCCACCCGCGACCTCGATCCCGAAGAGACGCTGTTCATCATCTCGTCGAAGACCTTCACCACCCTGGAAACGATGACCAACGCGCAGACCGCCCGCGAGTGGGCGCTGGCGCGGCTGGGCGACGAAAAGGCGGTGGCGCGGCATTTCGTCGCGGTTTCGACCAACGCCTCCGGAGTGGCCAAGTTCGGCATCGACACCGACAACATGTTTGGATTCTGGGACTGGGTGGGCGGCCGTTATTCGATGGATTCGGCGATCGGCCTGTCCACCATGATCGCCGTCGGGCCGCAGGGCTTCCGCGCCATGCTCGACGGCTTCCACCAGATGGACGAGCACTTTCGCACCGCGCCGTTCGAGCGCAACATGCCCGTCCTGATGGGGTTGCTCAGCGTCTGGTACGGCAGCCTGTGCGGCGCGCAGACGGTGGCGGTGCTGCCCTACGATCAGTACTTGAAGCGCTTTCCGGCCTACCTGCAACAGCTCACCATGGAGAGCAACGGCAAGCGCGTCACCTGGGACGGCGCCGCGGTCTCCTACGAGACCGGCGCCATCTTCTGGGGCGAACCGGGCACCAACGGCCAGCACTCGTTCTACCAGCTGATCCACCAGGGCACCAAGGTGATCCCCTGCGACTTCATCGCCTTCGGCCGTTCGCTCAACCCGGTCGGCCGCCATCACGACCTGCTGCTGGCCAACGTCCTGGCGCAGACCGAGGCCCTGGCCTTCGGCAAGACGGCGACCGAGGTGGCCGCCGAGGGGACGCCGGACTGGCTGGTGCCGCACCGGACGTTCCCCGGCAACCGGCCGTCGAACACGCTGCTGCTCCCGGAGCTGACGCCCGCGGCGCTGGGCAAGCTGGTCGCCCTGTACGAGCACAGCGTGTTCACCCAGGGCACCATCTGGGGGGTCGACTCCTTCGATCAGTTCGGGGTCGAGCTGGGCAAGGTGCTGGCCGGCAGGATCATTCCCGAGATCGCGGCGCCCCCGGACGCGGCGCCGGCGCACGACAGCTCCACCAACGCCCTGCTCCAGCGGGTGCGGCGCCTGCGCGCCGGCGGCGGGCTGTAACCGATCGCGCGGCCATGGCGTCTTGCCTACACGGTGGCGCGGTCGCGGCCGTGCCGCCGTTTGGACTCATCCGCTTCGCCCTCACGGAGGCAGCGTGTCAAGAGTGAAGACAGTCGTCGCGGCGATCCTGGTGATCGCGGCGGCCGTGGGCGGTTTTCTGTGGTGGCGGTCGCGCAGCCACCGGGCGCAATACGTGACCGCGGCGGTGACGCGCGGCACCATCCAGCGCAACATCGCCATGACCGGCGCCCTCAACCCGGTGGTGACGGTGCAGGTCGGCTCCTACGTGTCCGGCACCGTCAAGTCGCTGGGCTGCGACTTCAACACCGAGGTGGTGGTGGGCACGGTGTGCGCCACGATCGATCCGGTACCGTTCCAGCTGATCGTCGACCAGGACAAGGCCGAAGTGGACACCGGCGTGGCGCAGGTCAGGAAGGACCGCGCCGCGCTGCTCTATGCCAAGACCGAATTCGAGCGCGATTCCAAGCTGCTGACCGAGGGCACGGTGTCGCAGGACACAGTGGACAACGACAAGAGCGTTCTCGACCAGGCGGTGGCGCAGGTCGGGCTTGACGAGGCGTCGATCGCGGACAAGCAGGCGACGCTCAAGGCCGCCCAGGTGAACCTGGCCTACACCAACATCGTGTCGCCGGTCATCGGCACGGTGATCACGCGTTCGATCGACGTCGGCCAGACGGTGGCGGCCAGCCTGCAGACGCCGACGCTCTTCCTCATCGGCAAGGATCTGACCAAGATGCAGGTGGACACCAACGTCGCCGAAGCGGACGTCGGCGACGTGCGCGTGGGGCAGGTCGGATATTTCAGCGTCCAGGCGTATCCGGGCAAGGTCTTCAGGGGCGCCGTGACGCAGATCCGGCGCGGGCCGATCACCGTCCAGAACGTCGTCACCTACGACGTCGTGATCGCCGTCGCCAACCCGCAGCGCCTGCTGTTTCCCGGCATGACGGCCGACACCCACATCGTCATCGACGAGCACGACAACGTGCTGCGGGTGCCGCTGCCGGCGGTGCGCTTCAATCCCGAAGGGATCGGCCACCGCCGCGGCGATCACGCGGGCGGCGCCCAGGATGCCGCCGGCGCGAGCGGTGCACCCGGCGCGGCGGCCGGCGGCGACGCCACGGCGTCCGCCGGTCCCGGCGGCGCCGGCGGCCCAGGCGAAGCGTCGGGCGGCGGCGAAGCCATGGGCACGGCGGGACCGCTGCCCGGAGCGCCGGGCGCGGGGTCCGGCCCCACCCGGACCGGCCAGGGGCGGCCGGGGGGATGGGGACAGCATCGCCACCAGCGTGACGCCCAGGGCGGCGGCAGCGGCGGCGATGGTGGCAATGGCGCCACTGGCGCCGGTGGTGGCGGCAGCGGCGAAGCCGGCGCCGGCGGCCAGGGCAGCGGCGAGCAGCGCCCGCATCACCACCACCGTCCCGATGGCGCGGGTGGCGCCGGCGGTCCGGGCGGAACCGGTCCGGGCGGCGCCGGCGGTAACGGTGCCACCGGTGGCACCGGCGCTCAGCCGCAGACGGCGGTGGGCGGCGGCGGCGCAACGGCGGGACAGGGGACGGGCGCCGGCCAGGGCGGCGGCCCACGCCAGGGAGCCGGCCACGGCATGGGGCGGCAGGGCGGCCAGCGGCGCAGCCGGGTGTGGGTGCTGCAGGCGGACGGCACGCTGCGGCCGATCGACGTGGTGACCGGCCTCGACGACGGCCAGCTGATCGAGGTGTACTCCAAGGACCTGCACCCCGGCGACAAGGTGGTGATCAACGAGGCCAGCCAGGACGAACACCGGCGCGCTCCGGGCCAGGGCCAAGGTCAGGGCCAGGGACAGGGCGGTCAGAACCAGATGTTCCGCCAGGGAGCGGGCGGGCCGCCGCGGTTATGACCACGCCGCACGACGACACGCCGCCGCACGACGACGCGCCGGCGCCCGAGCCGGTGTCGCTGTTCGGGGTGGCGGCGGAAGAGCCGGGGACCGGCCCGGCGGCGCTGCCGGAGGTGGTGATCGCCGTCCGCAACGTCACCAAGTTCTACCAGCTGGGCGACCAGGAGGTGCGCGCGCTGCGCGGCGTCGACCTGACGATCGAGCGCGGCGAATTCATCGCCATCATGGGGGCGTCGGGCTCGGGCAAATCGACGCTGATGAACCTGCTCGGCTGCCTCGACCAGCCGACCAGCGGCGAGTACCTGCTCGACGGCATCGACGTCGCCGGCCTGGACGAGCCGCACCTGGCGCGCATCCGCAGCCTGCGCATCGGCTTCGTCTTCCAGAGCTTCAACCTGCTGGCGCGCACCAGCGCCGCCGAAAACGTCGCGCTGCCGCTGTTCTACTCCGGCCAGGTGACCGGCAGCGGCGCCAAGGTGCGCGAAGCGCTGGCGCTGGTCGGTCTGGCCGACCGCGAGCGCAACCACCCCAACCAGCTGTCCGGCGGCCAGCAGCAGCGCGTGGCGATCGCCCGCGCCCTGATCAACAACCCGACGATCCTGCTCGCCGACGAGCCGACCGGCAACCTCGATTCGCAGACCGCGCGCGAGATCATGGGCACCATCCGGACGCTCAACCGCGAGCGCGGCCTGACCGTGATCCTGGTCACCCACGAACGGGCGATGGCCGAGATCGCCGACCGCATCGTCACCCTGAGCGACGGCCTCATCATCTCGGACGAGCGGCTGGCCGCGCACGTGCCGGTCAGCGGCCAGACGGCGGGGATGCACGCCGCCAGCCTGGCGCCGCCGTCGCCGCTGTCGGAGGTGCGCTCCTTCATCTGGATGGCGCTGCTCGCCGCCGGGCGCGGCATCGGCCGCAACAAGCTGCGCTCGGCGCTCACCATGCTGGGCATTTTCATCGGCGTCGCCGCCCTGATCGCCATGCTGGCGGTGGGCGAGGGGGCGCGCGCGGCGCTCAAGGCGCAGCTGGAAAGCCTGGGCACCAACCTGCTGGTGGTGCTGCCGGGGTCGACGCGATCCAACGGCGTGCGGGCGGGCATCGGCAGCGCCTCGACGCTGCGCGTCACCGACGGCGCCGCGATCCTCGAACAGGACCCGGCGGTGGCCGACATCAGCTACGTGAACCGGCAGTCCGCCCAGATCGTCAACGGCAATCAGAACTGGCAGACCCAGGTGCAAGGGGTGACGCCCAGCTATCTGTCGATCCGCCAGTGGCCGGTGGTCGAGGGGCGCAAGCTCGACGACCAGGACGAGACCGAGGGCCGCACCGTCTGCCTGCTGGGCCAGACCGTGCTGGCCAATACCTTCGGCGACTTCCAGGACCCGCTGGGCGCGGTGATCCGGGTCAAGAACGTCGACATGGTGGTGGTCGGCGTGCTGGCGGTCAAAGGCCACTCGGCGTCGGGCCAGGACCAGGACGACGTGGTGCTGATCCCGTTCCGCACCTCGCAGGAGCGCGTCCTGGGGGTGGCGGCGCCGTCGTCGACGCAGAACCAGAGCACGGTGTTCATCGCGCCGCCCAATCCGTTCGGCATCCTGCCCAAGCTGACCGGGTTCGTGCACACCATGTACGTGCAGGCGCGCAGCTCCGACCTGGTCAAGACGGCGCTCGACCAGGTGACGCAGACGCTCGAAAAGCAGCACCACATCCGCGCCGGCCAGCCCGACGACTTCACCGTGCGCGACCTTACCGAGATCGCCGAGGTGGCGGAGCAGAGCAGCCGCGTCATGGAGCTGCTGCTGGCGGCGATCGCCTCGATCTCGCTTTTGGTCGGCGGCATCGGCATCATGAACATCCTGCTGGTTTCGGTCACCGAGCGCACGCGCGAGATCGGCATTCGCATGGCGATCGGCGCGCGCCGCGTGCACGTGCTGCTGCAGTTCCTGGTCGAGGCGACGCTGCTCAGCCTGATGGGCGGCGGCGCCGGCGTGCTGACCGGCGTCGCGGCGTCCAAGATCATCTCCATCGTCGCCGGCTGGCCGACCCTGCTCTACCCGGTGGTCGTGCTGTCGGCGTTCCTGTTCTCGGCCGCCATCGGTGTCTTTTTCGGCTACTACCCGGCGCGCCAGGCTTCGCTGCTCAACCCGATCGATGCATTGCGCTATGAATAAGACAAACGCTGCCGCGCGCTTTGCGCTGGGCGCCCTGGCAGTCGGCCTGCCGCTCGCCCTGACCACCGGGTGCCTGGTGGGGCCCAATTTCACGCGGCCGGCCGAGCCCGGCGTGCAGAGCTACCTGCCGGCGGAATCGGCGGCGCCGCCGGGGACGCCGGTCGCCGGCCCGCAGACGCCCGAAAGCGCCGCCGTCGCGGCGCAGCACATCGCCCTGGGCGAGCAGATCCCGGCGCAGTGGTGGGGGCTCTTCCACAGCACGCGGCTGGACGCCACCTTGCGCCAGGCGATCGCCGCCAACTACACCCTGGTGTCGGCCAAGGCGACCCTGGCGGTGGCCGAAGAGGCGATCGTCGCGGCGCGCGGGGCGCTGCTGCCGCAGGCCAGCCTGGCGGCGGCCGGCCGGCGCGGCACCGGCACCTTCAACACGGTGTCCAACCTCTTTTCGGTCGGTCCCAGCGCCAGCTATTCCATCGACGCCTTCGGCGGCACGCGGCGCCACGTCGAACAGGAGGCGGCGCTGGCCGACAACCAGCGCTACCAGCTGGCGGCGGCGTGGCTCACCCTCACCGGCAACACCGTCACCGAAGCGATCGCCGTGGCCTCGGCGCGCCTGCAGATCGCCACGGTGGAAGACCTGATCAAGAACGATCAAAAGAACCTCGACCTGACGCAGCGCGAATTCGACGCCGGCAAGGTGGCCAGGAGCGACGTGCTGACCGCCGCCGCGCAGCTGGAAAACGACCGTACCCAGCTGCCGCCCCTGCACCAGCAGCTGAGCGTCGCCCGCCACGCCATGGCGGTGCTGGTCGGCAGGCCCGCGGGCGAATGGGCGCCGCCGGACTTCGACCTGGACGAGCTGACGCTGCCCGACAGCCTGCCGATCTCGCTGCCGTCCGAGCTGGTGCGCCAGCGCCCGGACATCCTGGCGGCGGAGGCCAACCTGCACGCCGACAGCGCGGCGATCGGCGTCGCCACGGCGCAGCTCTATCCGTCGATCACCCTTTCTGCCTCGCTGGTACAGCAGGCGCTGTCGCTCGCCACCCTGTTCAACGCGGCCAGCCGCACCTGGTCGGTGGGGGGCGCCGTCGACGCACCGCTCTACACCGGCGGCACCCTGCAGGCGCAGAAGCGCGCCGCGATCGACGTCTTCAACGCCCAGCTCGCCACCTACGAGCAGACCGTGCTGACCGCTTTCGACCAGGTGGCCGACGCCCTGTCGGCGCTCCAGCACGACGCCGAGCTGGTGGCCGTGTCGCGGCGCGCCGTCGACATCGCCAGCGCCTCGCTGCAGCTCCAGCGGTCCAGCTACGCCGCCGGCAAGACCAGCGCCCTGCAGCTCATCGCCGCTGAAGACACCTATTCGCAAGCCCGTCTGGGCTACGTGCGCGCCCTGGGCCAGCGCATGACCGACTCCGCCCAGCTGCTGATCGCCGCCGGCGGCGGCTGGTGGAACGACGCCGACCTGGCAGCCCAGGGCCGCTTCGCCGCCACCGCCAACCCGCCCGCCGCCGGAGCCGCCGCGGCGCCGGCTGGCTCCGCGGCACCGGCGCAGCCAGGCGCTCCCGCGCCGCCACCGACCTAGCGATTTCCGGTCAACGCCTCCGTCAGGACGCGGCCTTCGACCTGGGGTCCCAGGTCGAGCCCCAGGATGCTGGCGATCGTCGGCGCCACGTCGAGCAGGCGCACCGCCGGGATGCGGGCGCCGGCGCGGATGCCCGGCCCGCGCAGTACCAGGCAGGCGAACAGCTCCGGCCGGTCCGGCGCGTGGCCGTGGGTGCCGCGCAGGGTGGTGGGGGAGACCACGGCACCCGTAAGGCCATCCGCAAAGGCAAACCCCGGCTGAGCGTCGAGCACCGCGTAGGCGCCGGGATAGCCGTGCAGGCGCTCCAGGTCGGCCCCGCGGTAGATGCGATGCACGCCGTACTCGGGCAGGGCGCGCAGCAGGTCCAGCGCCCGGTCCACCGTGGCGGCGGTCGCCGGCGGCGCCGCCGGATTGAGATAGATCGCCGCCGCGCCGCCCTCGCTCCAGGGGTAGGCCGCCCAGGCGCTCAGCCGGCCCTGATCGCCGACGCTGAGCAGGCCGAAGGCGGCGAACAGCACCCCCAGGCGCACCTGCCGCTCGACCGGCAGAAAGCCGTGATCGGAAGTCAGGACGACGGTCGTTGTGCCGGCCAGTCCCGCGTCCTGGATCGCGGCCAGCAGCGTGCCCACGTGGCGGTCGTCCATCTCCAGCGCCGCCAGCGCTTCGCGGCTGTACGGCCCATACCGGTGCGACGAGGTGTCCAGGGCGATCAGGTGCACCGCCAGCAGCTGCGGCCGGTGTTGCAGGAACGCGACGCCCAGCCGGGTGCGCAGCGCGTCCAGCTCGGTATCGTCGCCGGCCCCCAGGATCGCCTCGGGCGTGCCGATCAGCGTCCGCGCCTCGGGCGAGGAGAAGCGCAGCATCAGCCGTGCGTCCTTGATCGTCCCGGCATCAAAATCCGGAAAGTTGAAATCGATCGGCCCGCCGGCGCTCACCGGCCACCACACCGCCCCGCTGGTGCCGCCCTTGGCGCGCACCGCGTCGAACAGCGTCGGCACCTGGATGTCGTCGTAAAACATGTGCGACCCCTGGCCGCGCATCTGCCCCGGATCGAGCGGGTCCACGATGCCGTTGCCGGTGATGCCGTGCCGGGTGGGATACACCCCGGTGATCATCGTGGTATGCGCCGGATAAGTGACCGAAGGCATCACCGAAACCGCCGCCTCGGCCGTGGTCCCCTCGCGCTGCAACCGCCGCAGGTTGGGAATCGCCAGCCCCAGCTCGTCCGCCCGCGCCAGGTACCGCGCCGCCATCGCATCGATCGAGATCAGCACCACCCGCTGCCGGCCGTGCCAAGCCGCCGGCGCGCCGCGGGGAGCCGCATCCTGCGCCCCGGCCAGTACGGCGCCCAACAGGCAGCAGAGCACTACCAAGGACCACCGAGCAGTTCGGTTCATGCCGCGATGATCTCACGCCAAAGCATCCCACTGCGGGCCACAGCACCGCTCACGACAAGCCGATCACCCGCCCGCTCCCCGACCCCGGATTCCCGCCTGTCCTAGCCGATCGCTCCGCCTGATGGGGCGGGTTGACAATCTGTATCAAATTGGTTCAGTATAGGTTTCGGAAGTTGAGACTAAGTCTCATTAAGTGGAAATCGATTGCAACTGCGCCTTCCAGGGGGGAGGCGTCGTATCGCGCGAGGCGGCGGTCCGGCCGAGACTTGGGGAAGGCTCCACGGATCTGCCGCCTGAGTGTGGACCCGCCGCGGCTTGTGCCCGGCACTTACTACGGGGCGGTTTGCATGACCTACAGGCAGCTGCTGGTGCGCATTGGCCTGATCCTTTCCATGGTAACGACCGCCGTCCCGGCGCTGGCCCAATCGGCCGCGCTCAAGGGCGCCATCACCGACGCTGCCGGGCAGGTGGTGGCCGGCGCGGAGATCGAGCTTCGCACCGCCAAGGGCGACCTGGCGGCCCACACCACGACCGACCGCCGCGGCGCGTTCGCGATCGATCACGCGGCGCCGGGGACCTACACCCTGACGGTGTTCAAGAACGGCTTTCGCCCGGTAACGCAGACGATCGTCCTGTCGCACGCCGGCGCCAACCCGCTCGCCATCGTGCTGTCGCCGGGCTACGCGGAAACTCTGACCGTGCAGGCGCCGCCGTTCGCCGGGCCGGGGGTGGCGCCGAGCGGCTCCAACGACTTCACCGTCGGCGCGCCCGAAATCGCCAGCCTGCCCGCCGGCGCCAACACGGCGCTGAGCGACGTCATCGCCCGCATGCCCGGAGTGGCGATCGACCAGAACCAGCAGATCCACATCCGCAACACCGAGGGGCCGCAGTTCCAATACCAGCTCAACGGCGTCCTGGTGCCGCTGGACATCAACACCAACCCGCCGTTCCTGACCATGATCAATCCGATGTTCATCGAGCGCGTCGACCTGCTCGACGGCATCCTGCCGTCGCGCTACAGCTACGCCACCGGCGGCGTCGTGGACATCACGACCAAGGATGGTTGCAGCCAGCCCGGCGGCAGCCTGACGATCCTGGGCGGCCAGCGCGACACCATCACGCCGAGCATTCAGTACGGCGGTTGCAGCGGCAAGCTGAGCTATTACGTCAGCTCGCTCTACAGCCAGGGCAACACCGCCTTCAGCTCGGCAACCCCCGGACCGACGCCCATCCACGACTCAACCAACCAGGGACAGGGCTTCGGCTATTTCTCCTATCAGCTGAGCCCGGACACCAGGGTGAGCGTCGTCGCTTCCGCCGCCGCCAGCGACAACCAGCTGCCCAACGTCCCCAACCTGCCGCAAGCCTTCACCCTCGCGGGGGCGTCCAACCTGCAGTCGGCGAACATCAATTCGTATCTCAATTTTCGCGACTACCTGCTGTCGATCGCCCTGCGCGGCGCGCTCAGCCCCGACCTCACCTATCAGCTGGCGTATTCGATCCATTCGATCACCCAGAGCTTCAAGCCCGACGCCGCCGGCGAGCTGGTGTTCCAGGGCGTCGCCTCGACCGCCACGCACAACGATAACGACAACACCCTGCAGGGCGATCTGACCTATCACCTGGGCGCCCACAGCCTGAGCACCGGCTTCTACCTGGGCGCCTACCGGGTCGCCGCCGACGACTCCTCGCTGGTCTTTCCGGTCGATTCCGATGGCAATCAGACCAGCGACGTGCCGGTGCACCTGACCGATCAGGCGCACGCCACAAACGTCGTGTCGGGCATCTATATCAACGACCTGTGGCAGATCACCGACCGGTTGCGCGTCAACGCCGGCCTGCGCTGGGACGACCTGACCGGCTTCACCGATCACAATCAGTTCGATCCGACGGTGAACCTGTCGTACCTGCTGACTCCCGCCACCACCCTGCACACCGGCTTTGCCCGCACCATGCAGGTGCCGAGCTTTCTGGGCATCCCGCCCAATGCCTCGACGGTCTTCGCCGGTACCACCGCCGGCGGGCCGCCGGGAGTCTCCAGTCCCCTCACCGAGGACGACTACGAGTGGGACGCCGGCATCGTCCACCGCCTGACGCCGCAGATCACCATCTCGGAAGACAACTTCTATCAGAACACCCACCATTACCTGGACACCGGCCAGTTCGGCGTCGTCCCCATCTTCGCCCCGTTCAACTACGACCACGGCTACATCTGGGGCAGCGAGATCGCCTTCGGCTACAAGCAAGAGCACTTTTCGCTCTACACCAACGTCACCATCGGCAGGAACCGGCAGATCGGCGTCGACACCGGCCAGTTCAACTTCGACCCCGACGAGCTGGAATACATCGAAACCCATCACATCCCCCTGGATCACCAGCCCCTGGTCGGCATCGCCTCGGGAGCCACCTACGACTGGCGCCAGTACAGCTTCGGCGTCGACACCATCTACAGCAGCGGCCTGGTCGGCGGCTTTGCCGACCAGGAGCAGCTACCCCCGGTCTTTCAGGTCAACGTCAACGCCCAGCGCTCCTTCCAGGTCCCCGGCCTGGGCCGCATCACCGATCGCTTCATCCTCCTCAACATCTTCGACCGCATCAACCTCATCCGCCCCGCCGAAGGCATCGGCATCTTCCAATCCGCCTACGGCCCCCGCTTCACCATCCTCAACATGATCACCATCCCGCTCTAAGCCCTCCGCCACACGCCAAGCCCCCGCGCCCCCCGCCCGACCTGATCCGGGCGGCGGCGGCCAGGGCGGGCCGAATCGGTCGCGCGCCTGAGCGTCAGGTGGGGGCGGATGGGATTTAGAAGCGGGTGAGGTCGGCGGCTTCGAGGATGGGTTTGGGGGCGCCTTGGCGGGCGACGGTGAGCATGGCGCGGCCGAGCTGTTCGGTGGTGGTGACGTGGCGCGGGGCGGCGGCTTGCAGCAGGCCGAGGATTGGGTACAGCAGGGTGTAGAAGATGCGGTAGGCCGGGGTCCTGGAGCGGGCGCCGTGAAGGGGGCGGATGAAGCCGGGGCGGAACATGCAGGCCTTGAGGGGCAGGCGCTGCAGGTCGTTTTCGGTCTTGCCCTTGACGCGCGCCCACATGACCCTGCCGTGTTCGGTGCTGTCGGTGCCGGCACCCGACACGTAGATGAAGGTCATGCCGGGGTTGAGCCTGGCAAGGACGCGCGCGGCGGCCAGGGTGATGTCGTAGGTGACCTTGCGATACGCCTCTTCCGACAGGCCGGCTGCCGAGACGCCGAGGCAGAAAAAGCAGGCGTCCTGGTGTGCCAGGTCGGCTTCGACCTGCGAGTAGTCGGTCAGATCGGCAAGCTGGCGCTGGCGCAGCTTCGGGTGCTGCTGGTCGCTGGCGGTGCGGCCCACGGTGAGCACGCTCCGCACCTGGGAATCGAGCAGGCATTCGCGCAGGACCCCCTGTCCCACCATGCCGCTGGCGCCGAAGAGGACGACCCTCATGGGATCCTCCGCCGCCGGTACGGATAAGATGTGGCCGCGGAAAGCGGTCTGCGGCGCTGCGGGGTACGGCGCCTGCTGCAGAGGGGGGAATGCGTCATGTCCATGATCTCCGGTGCCCACTTCATTGTACCGAGTCGCGACGTCGAAGCGGACAGAGCGTTTTTTCGCGACGTTTTGGGCTTTGTGAGCGTCGACGCCGGACACGGCTGGCTGATCTTCGCGCTGCCGCCCGCCGAAGCCGCCTTCCATCCCGCGGCGGCCGACGGCCGCGACCTCGACCGCGCCTGCCTGTATCTGATGTGCGACGACCTCGCGGCGGTGATCGCCAAGCTGCAAGAGTATGGCGTTGCCTGCGAAGCGGTGACCCAGGAGCGCTGGGGGAGCGTCACCAACATCGTTCTGCCCAGCGGCGCCAGGCTCGGTCTCTACCAGCCGCGGCATCCCACCGCCCTCGACCTGAACCGGCCCTGAGCGATCCGCACGCTGCCATGCATCCTGACGCTGCCATGTATCCTGATGGCCTGTCCTGGAGAATTCGAAAAACGCCTGGCTTGCCCTCGCGGGCGGGGGCTGCGTTGCGCCCTGCCGGGAGTGCCGGGCCAGGCGACAGCCCCGGCCGCCCTGCCGGGAGTGCCGGGCCAGGCGACAGCCCCGGCCGCCTTGGCGGGAGTGCCGGGCGGCACGTAGCCGGGTACGGCGCTGTTGGCCGCCGGCCGGCCCGCGGCGAGCGGGGAAGAGGCGCCCTTGGAGATTCGTGAGTTCGCGCTGGGAGTGCTGCTGGCGGAGGACCTTGAGGTCAAGCTGGCGAGCCGTGCCGGCGAGCTGACGGACGCGGCGCCGGGGCCGGCCTGGCGGGCGGCCGGGCCGGGGCGGCCGGCGGAGCTGCGGATGGTTGCGGGGCGGCGCGCCAAGGCGCCGGGCATCCAGGGGATGGCGGACGCGGCGCAGCGGCCCCGCATCCTGCATGCGCTGGCCAGCCACGAACTGCAGGCGGCCGAGCTGTTCGCGTGGGCGCTGCTGGCGTTCCCGCAGGCGCCGGGCGAGTTCCGGCGCGGACTGCTGGCGATCCTCGACGACGAGCAGCGCCATACGCGGATGTACCTGGCGCGGCTCGCGGCGCAGGGCGCTCGCTTCGGCGACTTTCCGGTCAACGGCTATTTCTGGAAGAAGGTGCCGGCGATCACCTCGCCGCTGCGTTTCCTGTGCGCCATGTCGCTGACGTTCGAAAACGCCAACCTGGATCACACGGTCGAGTACGCCGCGGCGGCGCGCCGCGCGGGCGACGAAAAGACCGCGGCGGTGATCGATCGCGTGCACCGCGACGAGATCGAGCACGTGCGTTTCGGCTGGACCTGGCTGCTGCGCTTCAAGGCCGATCGGCAGTCGCCGTGGGACGCCTTCGCCGCCAACCTCGACTTTCCGCTGCGCCCGGCGCGCGCCCGCGGCAAAGTCTTCCACCGCCGCGGCCGGGAAGCCGCCGGTCTGGATCGCGACTTCATCGAGCGCCTGGAAGCCAGCCGCCCATGACGCCCGGCGGGGAGCCGCCGCGCCTCCTGCTCGGCAACCTGGACTGCGAAGACGACCTGGCGCAGCAGCATGCCGCCACGCCCGGCGCCCGCCCGCCGCGCCGCCATCCCTGGACCCGCCGCGCCCTCGCCAGGGCCGCCGGCGCCGCCACCCTCCTGCGCGTCTTCGCCGCGCCCGGCGACCGCTTGTGGCTCCTCGCCCCGATCGAGCCGGACTGCCTTGCCGACGTGCCGGGCCTGGCGCGCCCGCAGCTCCTGTGCGGCCCCTTGCCGGCGCAGGAACCCGCCGCCTGCGTTCTCGCCTGGTGCGAAACGCGGCCCGTCGCCGCGCTGCGCGCCGGCGGCGATCTGCCGGTCGCCATCGATCGATCGGACTCCGCTTCCGCGCCGGACGATGAGAATGGAGTGGGAGCTGGCAGCGCCGCCGGGTGCGAAACACGGACCACGGCCGCGCTGCGCGCCGGCGGCGAGCTGCTGGTCGCCGTCGATTCGCCGGCGTGTCATGCCGCGGCGGCGAAGGCGGTCGGGGAGGCTGGGCTGCCGATGTGCTTGGATGCAGGGGTGAGCGCTGCCCGCGCGGCCGGTGCCGCGGCGCGCGGGCTGGTGACGCCGGATTCAGCTTTGCTGGTGCGGCCGTCAGCGACGGCAGCCCAGCCGGCCGGGCGGGCACGTGATGCGTCGCGCACACTTGCAGCAGACCCGCCGGCCGGCTTGCCGCTTTGCGAGATCGTGTGGCGGCTGCCGGCGGCGCCCGCGGCGGTGGTGGCTGCCGTCAACCATCGATCCTTTTGCCTTGCGGTGCAGCGGCAGGTCGGCTGCGCGCTATCGGGCGCCTGCATGGTGGGCTCGATGGCGGAGCTGGAGGCGCATCTTGGCGCTGGTAGCCAGGGGGGCTGGGCGGTTGGAGGTTACGGCGGCGGGGACGAGGGCGATCGCGGCGGCTGGGGGGACGGTGATTGTAGCGATTGGGTGGTGAAAGCGCCGCTGTCCGCGGCGGGCCGCGCGCGTGTGATCGTGCGCCGGGCGCAGGAGCCCGGCGGCCTGCGGCGGCCGGAGGTGCGGCGCAGCGTCGAACGTCTCTTTGCGCGGCACGGCGCGCTGCTGTTCGAGCCGTGGCTGGCGCGCTGCGCCGACTTTGGCGCCGCCGGCCTGCTGATGGCGACGGGGGTGCGCTGGGTGGGCTTCCACCGCCAGCAGGTCGACGCGCGCGGCCGATTTGCCGGCATCGACGTCCGCGTCGCCGGCGACCGGGACGTTGCCGGCCGCGATCCGGCCGACGCCCTGCCCGGCTCTGATGCCGACCTTTCGAGCGGCGACATGGCACGCTGGCGCATGGTCCTGGACGCCGCCGCCGGCGCCCTGCATCGCGCCGGCTACCGCGGGCCGTTCGGCATCGATGCCTGGCAGTACCAGGATGCCGCGGGCGCCCGCCATCTCCACCCCCTGGGTGAGATCAACGCCCGCGCCACGTTCGGCCTGGTCGCCCACGCCCTGGTCGAGCGCCTGCGCCAGCCCCTGCGCCTGGCCGACGGAGATCGCCTCCGCCTCATCCTGGGTGACGCCCCGCCAGGCGCCACCCCCACCGCCGCCGCCGCTGGCTCCGGCGCCGGCGCCGTCCAGGTCGTGCCTCTGCTGCACGCCGCCGGCCCGTCCGGACCGGCCGCCTGGCTGGAGATCGCGCGCTGCCATCAGTGAGCCGGCGCCGGCATCAGTAAGCCTGCGCCGCCGGCCGTAAGCCTGCGCCGCCGGCGGTGCGCCTGCCGCGGCGGCGTTCAGGCCTGGGCGTCCGCCGAGGGTCCGTAGATGGCGGGGACGGGGGCGTCGTTGAGGCGCAGGTAGACGGTGAGCTGGCCGCGGTGGTGGGCAAGGTGGCCGAAGAGGCCGTCGGCGATGGCGACGTGGCGGATCTGTTCGCTGACCACGTGGCCGCCGTAGAGCATGCGCCAGGGCTGCATCAGGCGCTCGTCGGTGGTGTTTTGCAGCGCGCGGCGGGCCAGGGCCGCGGAGTCGTCGAGCAGGCGGACCAGGGCTTCGCTGGAGGGCTGGGCGGTGGGGGTAAACGGCGATTGGCCGCCGCCCGGCGGCTTGATGTCGTGCTGGTCGTGCTCGACCATCATGGAGACCCAGGCAGGCATGATGGCGACCAGGGCGGCCAGGTAGCCGAGCTGCATGGACCTGGGGTGCGGGCGCCAGTCGTTGCGGCCTGCGGGTACCTGGATCAGCGCGCGGCGAGTCGGGGGGACCTCCCGCTCCAGCTGGGCGAGAAAGAATTCGGTCATCTTCATGGCGTCTCCTTGCGTCGGCCTGGGCGTGGGGCTCGCTTGCCCCAGCGGGAGGAGAATAGCCGCCTATATATGACATCTTGTGGCATGATTCGCATGCGAGATTGGCGACATGCGGGCCGACCGGCTGCTTTCGGCGTTGTTGCTGCTGCAGGCCCATGGGCGCCTGAGCGGGCGCCAGCTCGCGGCGCGCCTGGAGGTGTCGCAGCGCACGGTGCACCGCGACATGGAAGCCCTGGGCGCCGCCGGCGTGCCGGTCTATGCCCTGCGCGGGGCGCGCGGCGGTTGGCAGCTGGAGGAGGGTTGGCGGACGCGGGTGCCAGGGCTCGACGAAGCCGAGCTGCGCGGGCTGTTGATGGCGCAGCCGCGCCTGGCGGGCGACCCGCGGCTGATTGCCGCCGCCGAAAGCGCGCTCGGCAAGTTGATGGCGGCGCTGCCGGCGACGATGCGCGACAAGGCGGCGTCGATCCGCCAGCGGCTGCACGTGGACCCCACCGGCTGGCAGGGCATGACCGAGGACCTGTCGATGCTTCCGATCGTCCAGGACGCGGTGGCGCGGGACCGCAAGCTGGCGTTCCGCTACCCGCGCTCCGGCGGCGGCCGCGGCGAACGCACGGTCGATCCTCTCGGCCTGGTGGCAAAGGGTTTCGCGTGGTACCTGGTGGCGCACACGGCCGCCGGCATGCGCACGTTCCGGGTGTCTCGCATGGCGCAGGTGCGCCTCCTGGATGCGGCCGCCGATCGCCCCGCCGGCTTCGACCTGGCTTCCCATTGGCAGTCATCGGTGGCGCAGCTGGAGCAGGGACAGCCCCACTATTGCGCCACGTTCCGGCTGGCGCCGGACGCCGCCAGGACGATCGGCGGGTGGCGCACCGCCACCCGCGTGGCAGCCACGGATCACGACGGATGGGCCACCTTCGAAGTGTCGTTTGCCAACGCCGACGAAGCCTGCTTCGTCGCCCTCGGCCTGGGCACGCGGGTCGACATCGTGGCGCCCGCGGCGTTGCGCGCGCAGGTGATCGCCGAAGGCACTGCGGCCCTGGCGCGGCACCAGCGTCCGGCGGTGGCCGGCCCCGCCGCGGCACGGCGCCAGGTTTAGCGGCGAAAGAAAAACGAACACGGGGCGACGGTGCGCCCAGGACCATCCCGGCGCCCGCACGCTACATTGCGCCAGATCCTGCAACGGACGACCAGGGAGAACGACACCATGACGACCACGCCACTACGCAGAGGAACCTCAAGGGTGGGGGCGGCCGTCGCCGCCGCCTGTGCCGTGCTGGGCTGGCTTACCGTGGACGCGACCGCGGCGCTTGCCCAGGCTGCATCGTGCCAGCCGGTGTTCGCAGCGGCAGCCAGGCAGGTCGCCCTGCCGCTGCACATGTACATGACGCAGACCGGCGGCGCCACGCCCGGCAAGACGATCCGCTCCGAGACCATCCATGCCGGCGGTGCGATCTACGTTCAGGTCAACGGCACCTGGAGCCGCAGCCACATGACCGTCCAGGAGTTGCAGCAGCAGGAAGCGGAGAACCAGCGCAACGCCAAGGGGACGACCTGCCGGTACCTGCGCGACGAGGCGGTGAACGGCCAGGCGGCCGCGGTGTATAGCGAGCGCACCGCGGATGCCGATTCCAAGACCGACGCCACCGTCTGGATCTCGAAGAGCCAGGGCGTGCCGCTGCGCGTTGACATGGACATGGACGTCGGCGGGCCGGGCGGCAAGAGCCATTACACGACGCGCTACGAGTATGGCGCCGTACAGCCGCCGCCCGGCGTCCGCTGATCCTCGACGCCACGGCGACCGCGGACAGCGCGGCGGGGCCGGCTACCGCAGGTAGCCGAGCGACCGCAGCTCTTCGATGACCTTGGCGTCGGCGCCGGACTTGCGCGCCGCGCCGGGGTGCGCGGGGCCCCAGGTGCGGATGGTGCGCAGGGGGTGGCGCTGGCGGAACTCGGGCCGGTAGAGCTGGGTCCAGGCGCGGCCGACAAAGTTTTCTGCCACCGGCAGGCCGAGCCCGTACAGGACGGTCGGCGTGATGTCGTGGACGCTGATGCCCTTGACGTCGGCGCCCGGCGCCAGGTTGGGCCCGGCGGCGATCAGGATGCCGTCGTTGCTCGAATCGTGGGTGCCGGACAGCTCGCTGACGTCGGTCACGACGTCGGCGACCTGCTTGCCGTCGACCAGCACGCGGGTGGTGGTGCCGACCGACGACAGCAGCGCCACGAAGTCGCCGCCGGCCTGCTGCTCGCGGCCGCGCACGTCGCGCACGATGAAGACCGGCTCGCCGCCGGCGAAGGTCACCCGCCGCAGGTCGGCTTCGAAGCGGGTGCGGGCGGCGTCGCACTGCTCCTGCGTCAGGGTGCCGCCCGGCTCGCGGCCGGCGAGCGCGCAGCGCACCAGCTTCTTGCGCTGATAGGTCGGGCTGGCGTAGGTGTACAGCTGGGTGCGGCGCATGGCGACGCCCGCGGCGTTGCGCTTCTGGTAGCCCAACCGCACCAGCAGCGCATCCAGGTCGGAGTCGGTGTGCAGCTCGGTGGTGCGGGCGGCGCGAAAGCCGTGGTCGGAGATGACCAGCACGTCGAGCGGCGTGCGCGCCGCGCTCAGCACCTCGCCGATCGCCGCGTCGATGGCGCGATAGATGCGCTGCACCGGGCTGTCGCCGTGCGGCGAGGGGCCGGGTTCGACCGCTTCGAATTCCTTCCAATGGTGATGGCTCACGATGTCGGCGCTGCGGAAGTAGAGCAGCACCAGGTCGGGGTCCTGGGCGACCAGGCGCCGCGCCGCGGCGGCCATCACCGCGTCGCGCAGCTCGGGTTCCTCGCTGGCCGCAAAGTAGGGCCGTGTGCGCGCCCAGCGCAGGTCCTCGGCCAGCTTGGGAAGGTAGGCTGCCGGGGAAACGCGGGAGTCGATGTCGAACAGGACGCGATCGGTGACCACGACGCCGTTGATGTCCTCGGCGGGCCACGATCCCCACCAGCCCAGCACCGAGACGTGCCGGTGGGCGCTGGTGAGCATCGTCCAGAGCGCCGGCACGCGCCGGATCGTCGAGGAGATCGGCACGTTGCCGTGCTCGCTGGGCACGACGAAATCGGTGATGCCGTGCTCGGCGGGAGTGACGCCGGTGGCGATCGTCGTCCAGATCACCGGCGACGCGTTGTAGGCAGTGTGCAGCGTGGCGCTGGTGCCGCGCCCGGCAAGCCGCCGCAGGTTGGGCAGCTCGCCGTCCTGCCACATGGTCCGCACCACCCGCCACTCCGCGCCGTCGATGCCGACGACGAGGATCGGCGCAACCTGGGCCGGGTTGTCGCGTCGCAACCACCAGGTGGTGATGCCTGCCGCGAGGACCCCGCAGACCAAAAGCACCAGCCAGAGCCGTCGCGCCGCGCGAGATGAGATGCGCACTAGTGGCCTGTCCTGTTCGAATCGAAAGCGCCTGGCTGGCCTGCAACGGCAGGTGCGGCGTTGCGCGTCCTCGACATAGTTCCGACTATGCCTGCGGACGCGCGCCTGGCCCCTGCCGTCGCAGTCTGCGCCATCCGCTTTCGAATTCTCCAGGACAGGCCACTAGCGGCCAAGTTTATCCCAGGCTGCAACCGAACGCGCCACGCCTCCCAAGCACCAGCCCGGGCGGGCTGCAGCAGCCCTGATCGATCGTCCAGCGTGCGCAATTTGGTGAAAAGTCCACCTTTTGTGGATACGGTATTCAGCGATAGCGGTAGCAAGGCGCAAGATGTGTGCCGCGGGGTGCCGGGAGACAGCCGGAAGCCGGTGGCTCGTGGGTGCCCGGAGACGGGCGCTTGGTAGAATCGTGAAAATGCTGTCCGCTCTCGGCTATTGGATTGAAGACCTGTGGGACGAAAAGCTCCCGGCGCCGCAAGAGCTGGTTGCCCCGAAACCGCACGCAGACTCGGCCGCGCTGGTGAGCTATCTCGATGCCGGCGTGCCTTGCGAGCAGTATCGTGGAAAGTCCTGGTGTCGATTCGGATGTTACGGAGCGGACCTGGATATGGGCAGCCGCGACCTCATCGACGGGGTTTGGGTCTGGCCGCAAGGGCTCTCTCACTACGTGTCGGTGCACGGCGTGATGCTCCCCGACCCATTCATCGCGCGAGCGCTCTCCGCAGCCCGCATCCAGGCTCCCCAGGTGAAACAAGAGCAAGACTTTGGGTTTTGGCATACCTGGTCCTCGGAGCACAGGTCGCCCCTTCTCCTGAAGCGCCTGCGGGAGGCGCGACAGGTTGCGGAGGTGCGTGTCGAAGAGGATTTGCGCCGACGCGCCCAGGCGATGGAGCAGGAAAAGGGCCTGGCGAAGGACCGTTGCCGCTGGCAAGGCTGCGTCCAACTCGCGATCGCCGGCGCCAACCTTTGCGCCTGGCACGCCCTCAAGCAGTGGCACAATCCTCGACTCGGCCCGGTGGGCCCGCTCTTCCTCGAAGCCCTCAGGGGCGCATTGTAGGAGCGTCCCGCCGGCGTCCACCCGGACGCCGTACCAGGCCGGGCATCGGTTCAGCTCAGCGGCGCGGGGGTGCGTCAGCTGGGGTGTGGTCGGGGGCTGGGTTGGTGGGGGACGGGGAGGGGGCGGGTGCGACCAGGAAGTTGCCGATGGTGCCGTCTTCGCCGAAGGTCCATTCGAGCAGGACCGGGCTGCTGGTTTTGCTGAAGCTGGCGCGGCGGCGATAGATCGCGTAGCCAGGCCCGGCGGTGGAGGTTTCGGCGAGCACCGACTGTTCGGTTCCCAGCCTGTCCGTGAGGTCGTTGCGGAAGTGGGTCAGCAGGGCGGGGGAGGGGTAGCGGTTGCGCATCGCCGGACCGAAGCGAGCCCAAAGGCGGTGGAAGTCGCCGTCGTAGAACCACTGGGTGTAGACGCGTCCGCGCTGGATCGGCGGCGGCACCCGCTGGGATGGCGCCGGCTGGCGCGCCACACCGGCGGACGCCAGACACGCTGCGAGGGCTGCGCCGGCGAAGATCCGACGGACGATGGGGCGGCGCACGGTCTTCACAGGCACGGAACCTCCATCGCCATGGTGACCGGCGGCATCAGGGTCGCGCACCGGAATCGGGGAGCGAAGCCGACGACCGTCATTTGCTTGATTGTACGCCAGGAGCTTTGCGAAAGGCCCGCGGCCGGCATCCTCCCCCTCCAACGGTCTTTCGACCGCAAGGATGCCGGCCGCTTGCCGTCCAGCCCAAAAGGACGCTGCGCGGCTTACTTGCCAGCCTGCGGCGGCGCCTCTTCCTTCAGCATGCCGGTGATCAGCTTGCGCAGGTAGGCCTCATCCTCCAGGTTGGCCTCGCCCTTGGGGAGGCTCTGCGCGCGGATGACGCCGGCGCGATCGATCACCACCAGCTGCGGCACCTGCATGCGATCGGCGGCGCCGCGGCCCAAAAAGGCGTCCACCTTGTCGGCGGAGGTGAAGCCGACGGGAAACGTGATCCGTGAGCGGGTCACGAAGTCGGCCACCAGCGGTCCGTTGACGTCGTTGTCGAACGCCACGGCGACCGGCGTGAAGCCGTTCGGGTCCAGCTCTTTGCGCAGCTTGTCGAGCGTCTGGGCCAGGCGCCAGCAGTGTGGGCAGTGGGTGAGCAGGAACTCGACGACGACCACCTTTCCCTTGAGCGCCGGCAGCGAGATCGCCGGCTTGGCGGGCGGCGCCGACAGCGGCAGGTCGCCGGCCGGCCGCGGCACCGGCGCGGCGGCGCCCATCCAAAGCGCGGCGACCATCAAGATCAAGACTGCCGTGGCGCGGTTGCGTGCAATCATAGGATCGACCCCCTCATGAAAGAGATGTGCGTCAAGCTTGCTGCCAGGTGTCAGCGATCCGTTTCACCTCTTCCTCCGCCGTGTGCGCCGCCTCGTCGGGATTCTGTTCGCCCTTGAGAACACGTAGGAACATCCGCGGCACGACGAAGGTGTTGAACGCTTCCATCGCCACCGGGTTGGCGAATCCGGGATAGCCGAGGTTGGTGGTCCAGTGCAGCGCGTCCTTGAGCTCCTTGTACTTGTAAGGCGGCTCGCCGCGCGCATCGTTTTCCAACCGGACGATGAGGTTCGGCACCGTTTTTTGAAAGATCGGAAAGTTACAGCCCAGCGTCTGCTCGTAGATGACCCTGGAGCTGTCGATCATGTCGACCAGGAACTGCCGCGCCGCCGCGCCGTTGTCGGCAAAATTCCACACTGTCGAGCAGTTGGTGGCGTGGGGAAACGCCATGATGCCGGTGACGCCGAGCAGCGGCGGGCTCAGGCGCATCTGCCTGGCCGCTTCGGGGTTCTCCTTTTCGGCCATGCGCAGCACGGCGATCGAGCCGACGGTGCAGGAGGTCTGGCGCGCCACCATGGCGCGCAGGTTGGCCGCCGACCCCCAGGCCAGCTGTTCGGCGGCGCCGGCTTCGTCGACCAGCTTTTTGACGTACTTGAGCGCCGCCTGGGTGCGGGAGCCGCGATTGATCAGGATATTGCCGGCGGCGTCCAGCACGCTGCCGCCAAAGGAGCAGAGCAGGCCGTTCAGGGTGATGTTGCCTTCCAGGGTCGGCGTCAGCGCCAGGCCGCAGGGCGCGCCCAGCTGGGAGCGGATTCTGCCGCCGCCGCTGGCCAGCCCGTTGTAGTGCGTCGGCCCCAGCGGCATCTTGACCGCGCCCCACGAGTCCGCAAAGTAGTGGATCGGCGTCGGCAGCCACGAATCGGCGAAGGCATAGTACCGTTTGCTCTTGGGATCGAACGTGGAGCGGTGCCCCAGCCGGTCGATCGAGCCGTGCTTGAAGCTGACGTCCTGGTAGACCACCGCGTGATCGATCGCATGGCGCGCGAACTCGGCCGGCGGCCAGGGAAACATGAACAGGTCGTGTCCCTTGCCGGCAGCCGTTTCGGCGGCGGCGCGCGCATGGACTTCCTCCACCGGGATGAGATCGACGATCACCTTGGTGTCGTTGCGCTCGCCCCACTGCTTGGCCAGCACCTGCTCGAACCACACGTCGTACTCGGGAATGAAATGCGCCCACTTGGCGATCTTCAAGGTGCCCGGCGCGAGCGAGGCGCCGGCGCGGCCTGCGGTCAGCAGCGCCGGTCCCGCCGCGGTGGCGGCCGCCGCCGTGCCCGCCGCCAGCCGCAGGAAGTCCCGCCGCGACACGCCTCGCTGCTGCGGCGGCGTCGTGCTTGCCATCTGCTTGCTCCTCCCGTTACCGCGCCTGTTCCAAAGCCGGCCATGGAGCCGCACCGGCGATCGCGCGCGACCGCCGGCTTTGCGTCTACGGAGCGTCTACCGCATGCTGCTCGCGGGGGCCGGCAGGATGCCCTGCGCCACCGCCGCGTTTTGCTGCGTCGGCGTCAATTCCGCGCAGTATGCCCCAAAGAACTGCAGGCAGAGGAAGTCGGCCAGGATGTGCACGTCGACCGGGAGGCCGTTCGGCTGGCTGACGTGATCGAGGAACGCGTCCAGCGTGATCGCCCCGTTGCGCGGATCGGGCAGCGCCGGGCAGATGAGCCACACCGAGCCGCCGTCGGCGCCGCCCGGATCCTCGTTGCCTTCCATGGCGCAACCCGGACTGGGCGGATTGGTACCCAGGAAGCCTGGAATCGGATTGGAGCCGACCACCTGGCCCTCCAGGAAGTTCAGCTCGTCCGGCGTCTTGATGATCGGGGTGCCGTCCAGGGTGAGGCCGTTTTTCTGCTGCAACGACGCCAGCATCGCGTGGCACTGCGCGGTCTGGTGCGGGCCGAAGCCGGTGTCCATGTACCAGAAGTAGGTGATGATCCACATGCCGAGCAGGTCGTCGCAGAAGTAGCCGAAGGGGGCGCTGCCGTCCACGGCGTTGCGGTTGGTGGCGAAGCGCCAGTCCTGCCGCAGGGTTGGCGTGGCGACGCTGGTCACCGGGAAGCACGGCTTGGTGCCGTCGCCCATGGTGCCGCAGGGGGTGCCGGCGAAGACGCCGTTGACGAACTGTTTGGGCGCGGCGTAGGCCTCGAAGTTGCCGACGATGTCGACCATCTGCAGGCCGCGCGCGTTGGCGACGCCGGTGAAGAAGTTCTGATTCAGGACAAAGGCGATGATCGAGATGAACTGCGTCGGTGCCGTCGGGTCGTCGCTGTAGCCGCCGGTGGTCGCCAGGATGCGGATGTTCTTGCGATCGGGGTCGTCGACGGAGTTGTCCACCACCCAGTTCACCTGGCCGTGGCCGGCCGGTGGACCGGTCTGGCGGAAGAAGCCGAAGCGTGCCGCCGCCGCCGTGTCGAGCTCGGTCAGGTTGATGCCGTTGGCGGTATAGAACGCATCGTTGAAGTCGAACGGGGGGGCGTTGAACACCGGGAAATTGAGGAAGCCGGGCGGCTCCGCGGGCGCCGCGCCCGCGGCTTGCGCCGCAAGCCGGGTCGCCGGGGCCAGCCAAAGCAGCAGCAGTGCCACCACTGTCAAAGCCGCGACGCGGGCAGCGAGCGGCCTGTTGTCGATCGTCCTGTTCACAAATCTATCCTCCTCCGAGCGGCCCGGCCGGCGCCTGTCGCCAGGCGATGCGGGCCCCCGGAATCACGAGTTTTGACAAACTGAACGCCAGGGTCGATGGTCTCCATCGCGGAAGCCTGCGCTCGCGGCAGCGCCGTGAGCCGTCGCTTCACGCGCCCGTCCTCGCCGCATCCGGATGGATCATCCAGCCGACCGATTCGGCGATCCATTCGGCACGCGCCTGTCCGGGGCAGGCCCCCCACAGCATCAGCGGCTCGTTGCCGTAGCGGATGTTGCCGATGTGCTGGTTGACGTCCTGATCCAGCTTGACGTCCGGATTGGTGAAGCCCAGGCTGCGGCGCAGCCGTTCGACGTCGCCGCGGTCGCCGGTCAGGAACGTCCAGCCCGGACCCGCGCCGTGCATCTTGGCGAAGGCCTTCAACACGTCGGGCCGGTCCTGATCGGGCTTGAGCGTGATCGAGGTCATGAACACCTCGCGACCGACCTTGTCGCCCAGCAGGTGCTGCACCTTGGCGAGGTTGGCCATGACCAGCGGACAGATCTCCTTGCATTCGGCAAAGAAGAAGTTGATCGTCACCACCTTGTCCTTCACCAGGTCGTCATACAGGCGCACCGGCTGATCGTCCTGGTTGCGCAGCACGACGTCGGGGAAGTAGCGCTGACGGATGCGATCGCGCGGCGCCGAGGGGGTGAACTGCGTTGCTTCCGCAGCTCTTCCCAGGACGGTTCCCGCCAGGGGAGCCAGCGCCGCCAGACCGAGAAGCTTGCGTCTTGAAGGCTGTTGCATAACCTTTGCTCCCTCCTTGGCCCGGCTACGGCACCAGGACGTTGTCCCCTTCGGGTTGGACGTGCCACAGGGCCATCATGGCGTGGTCTTCGTGCACGACGTTGTGGCAGTGGATCGGATACTTGCCCAGCCAATCGCGGAAGCGGAAGAACAGCAGCACGCGCTCGTTGGGATGGAGCTGCGTCACGTCCTTGCGCGAACGTTCGACGGCGAGCGGCGGCGGCACCCGGTTGCGGGAGAGGATCTGGTGCTCTTCCAGGTGGATGTGGACCGGGTGGGTCCAATCGCCGGTGAGGTTCAACAAGATGAAGTTTTCGACGCTGTTCTGCTGCACCGTGAAGCGGAACGTGCCGCAGTCCATGAACTGGCCGTTGACCGACCACTGGCCGTTCAAGCGGTCGAACTTGAAGGTGCGGGTGATGCGCGGCGCGGCGTTGGTGCTCGGCAGTTGATAGAACGTCTGGGTCGCCGGGTTGGCGCTGCCGTCGTGCACCGCCGTGCCGCTCACCCTGAACTGCAGCAGCAGGTTACCCTGGCCCGCCGGGAGCACCGTGGGTACCGGGTTGCCGTTGGCGTCGGTGCATTCGCCGGCGTTGACCGGGCCCATGCCGTTGAGTTGATTCAGGCGGTTTTCCAGGTACATCGTCTTGCCGGCGTACTGGCTGAAGTCGATGATCACGTCCATGCGCTCGGCCGGGCCGATGCGGGCGCTGGTCACCTGCACCGGAGCGGGCAGCAGGTTGCCGTCGTTGGCGATCACCCAATACGGGTTGGTGGCGCCCAGATTGTTCAGGTTGGTCAGGTAGTACTCGTAGAAGCGCGACGGCCCGGTGTCGAGCAGGCGGAAGCGGTAGCGCCGCGGCTCGACGTTCAGATAGGGCTGGATCTGGCCGTTGACCAGGAACTTGTCGCCCAGGATGCCGTCCAGGCTGAACAGATCGAAGGCCAACTCGCCGCTCGAAGGGTCGTAGACCTTGTCGGCGAACACCAGCGGGATGTCGAACTGCGGGAAGCTGGGCAGCCGGAAGCCGGTGCTTTCGTTGCCGGTGTCGTACTGATTGAACAGCAGGTAGTACCCGACCAGTCCCTTGTAGGTGTTCTGCGACGTGAAGTCGACGCGGTGGTCGTGGTACCACAGGGTGCTGAGCGCCTCGTTGACGTCGCCGTTCGGCTTGTGATCGGAGTTGAAGCCGGCCAGGACGTTGGGGTAGTACTGGTCGCAGAAGTTGCCGATGCCGTAGAAGTCGCAGGGGTTGCCGTCGCTTTCCGACGGGTTGTGCGCGTTGTGCAGGTGGGTGGTCACCGATGGCATGCCGAAGCCGCCGTTTTGACTCACCGGCGGCAGCGCGTTGGTGTTGCGCGTCAGCTGCGGTACGCCGTAGTTGGCGACGTAGGTCGGACCGGGGCTGGAGATGTGCACGCCGTCGCTGAAGGCCCAGATGGTCTGCGGCGGCAGGTCCGGCGACTGCGACACCTGCGTCATCTTCTGGGTGAAGTGATACAGCCTGGGCGGCGGGAAGGGGAAGCCCAGGGCCGGCGCCTGGTGGGGCGCCGAGCGCACCTCGCCGGCGGCGGTGTTGGGTGCGATGGTCGGCGCCGGGCTGAGCGAGCTCACCGTCTGGGCGATCGGCATGATCGTCAGCGGTTCGATGAACAACCGCGTTGGCGGGCTGGCCGGCAGGCCGGCCCCGGCGCACAGATTGGGGATCCCCTGCTGAAAGGTCTGCGCGAACGCGCGGCTGCTCAAGCCGTTCTTGAGAATCAGCATGCCGCTGGCGCTGAGCAGACCCATCTTGAACAGGTCCCGCCGGCTGGTCAGGCCCGCGGCGATCAGCTCGCGCCGATTGTTGGCGGCGTTGAGCATCTCGCGGTACCGCCTCCTCGACACCTTCTCGCCTAAAGAGTTGTAATACATGCCTTGCCCCCCTTTACTGCCACTCCATGATTGCCAACGTGCCGGCCGGCACGATGCCGTCAACGTCTCGCCGGCATGCCTGCGCTCACCGCCGGCCCAGGCCCCACGGACGTGGGACCTGCGGTGGCGTCGTGTTATCGCTCAACCCAGCTTGCGATGGGCTTGAAAGCAGATTGGACGGCTATTTGGCAAAATGTGAGCTCCCCCAGAGCTCAGCGATACTCCCCGCCGGAAATCCCAGCTGAAAGGAGGTTCGCCAGTGTCGCGTTGCGCGATCGACTTTGAAAGCGACTGCGAAACTACAGGCTGCTAAGAATATTGTCAACACCCAATGTGAAATTTTTATAAGACGGTTCGCAGAACTTATTTCACCAGTAACTCAGTCTCTCAAAGAAAGGCTCCCGCCCTATGTGCTGCAGCAATAATTAAGGTCGCGTTGCGATAGAAAGATGGGCGCGGATGTATGTTCCCACGCTCAATTTGCTGCGCCACAAGGACGGCATCCATGCGTGCAGGCACGACGGCCGCGGTGTGTGATCGAAGAGGCCCGGCTCGGTGCGGATCTGCGCCCAGAGACAGTGCCGCGGACGACCCCTCTCCTTGTACCAACAAACATCGTTGCACGATCTACATGCGATGAAAGTGCGGATTTACATCGGGCGGGGCCGGGCAAGCGGTGGCGCGAAACCAAGCAGCCCTGACACCACAGGTTCGGCCTGGCCTCGCCGCGCAGGCCGCAGTGGCCGGGTGCGGGCCGCAGTGGCCGGGCGCGGGCCGTTCGCCGCGCGCAGGCCGGCCGCTTGGCGCAGGCCGGTCGCTTGGCAGGCCGGTCGCTTGGCGCAGGCCGGTCGCCTGGCGCAGGCCGCGGTTACCAAGGCGCTGGCCCCGGTCGCCTGGCGCAGGCCGCGGTTACCAAGGCGCTGGCCGCGGTCGCCTGGCGCGGGGCGCGGTTACCAGGGCGCAGGGCCGCGGTCGCCAGGGCGCAGGCCGCGCCGTCGCCGTGCACAGGCCGCGGGGTCGCTGGTAACATCGCGGGGCGTAGAGACGCCAGAAGACGATGGGTGCTTACGACCAAAGGAGCCGTTCATGCGAGTACGTCTGTTTGCTCAACAAGCCGCGGTCCTGGCGGCCCTGGCGGCGTCGCTGCTCGTCCCAGGGTCCGCCGCCGGGGCGGTCACCTATGACGTGGCGGCGAGCTGTGCGTTTTCCGCCGACCCCGGCGACGACGTGAGCCGCGGGTTTTACGTCACCAATTACGGCGCGACCAACCTGGGAGAGGTCGAGCTGCTGTACAGCGCCAGCGTCGACGGCTTTTACCGGGTCGTGCTGGAGGCGCACCGCGGCTCCTTCGACGGGCCGCTCATCGGCTCGCCGCAGATCGCGACCCCCTTCGTGGTTTCGACCAGCCAGACCTTTACGCTGTTCGACTTCAACGGCGCCCCCGTCACGCCGGGCGACACCATCGCCTTCACCCAGACCTATCAGCAGATCTCGGGGGGAACCACCGGCAGCTTGACCTACAACATCGGCAGCCCGGGCCAGAACTGCCCCGACGTCTTCGAAACCAACGGCACCAGCCCGCCCCTGGACTCCTTCCGGCGGCATGCCTTGGGCCTGCTGATCCGGTCGCAGGTCGCCAGCACCTCCTGCGTCGCCTCCGACACCGTGATGTGCATCGACGGTGTGCCCGGCGACCAGCGATTCCAGGTCTCGGTCACCTACAAGACTTCGCAAGGCGGCGGCTCGTCGGGGAGCGGCCAGGAGATTCCGCTGACGCCGCTCGGCGTGAGCCACGGCGGCCTGATGTGGTTCTTCGACTCCACCAATCCCGAGATGGTGCTCAAGATCCTCAACGGCTGCCTGGTCAACGGCAAGTACTGGGTCTTCATCTCGGCGGGAACCAACGTCGGGTTCGAGGTGACGATCACCGACACGCTCTTCCACAAGACCGTGACCTACAGCAACCCCGACCTCACGCCGGCAGTGCCGGTCGAGGATGTCGGCGCCCTGCCGGGTTGCGTGTAAGCGGCCGCCGGGCCTGCTCACCTGTCAGCCGCGCGCGGCGTCGAAAGCCGGCGCCGCGCGGAGTCGATCGCGGAGTCGTTGCCCAGGAAGCGTGCGGCCTGGGCCTGGCCCATCCCAGTGCCTGCCGGCGACCTGCCGCCGGGAGCTTACGGCTGCGGCTGGCTGGGGGCCGCGCCGCTGCCGGCGCTGCCGTTGGTGGCGGCGTCGCTGTCGCTGCCACTGCCGCTGTTGGGATCGACGATGGCGAAGCGCTCGGTGTCGACCTTCTGGCCGCCCACCGAGAGGTCGGCGTGGTAGTCGCCCTTGGCCCAGCCGCTGGTCTGCTTGACGAAGTCCATGGTGTGCTGGCCCTTGCTCACGGTCTTGTCGTCGCCGCCCAGCGAATCGCCGTTGGGGCCGACCCAATCGACGTGCACCGGCGTGCCGACCGGCGCCTTGCCGATGGTCAGGGCGACCATGACCGGCTGGCCGATGGTGAAGTTGTTGCCCTTCTGGTCGCCGGCGATCGAGCCGTCGGCGCCCACCTGGTGCCCCACCGACACGTCGGCCAGAGAAGCCTGCGCCTGGCGCGAGGTCATCTCGCCCGGCGGCATCTGGTTGGCCGATGCATCGTCGTGACAGGCCGCTACCGTCAGCGGCAGCGCCGCCACCATGAGGGATGCCATCCAAAGGCTTTTTTTCGTCTTCATCTCCAGCCTCCTGACTTGGAAGAATCACGTTGAAGGTACCGGCCGGCTCGACTGTTGCGTGCCCGATGCGCCGACGGTACCGGCTAGAGCTGCAACCTGGCGGCGCCGCTGCTGCTGCCGGCGCCCACGCCATGATGGAGAGGCAATCAGCGTGCCAGGTACCGGGTAATGTCCGCCGGCGCGAGCTCGCCACCGCCGCCTCCGGCCGCATCTTGATCTACAATCGCCAGGCATGAGCGACGACCTCGCGTCCACCCCCGGCCCGACCGATTGGCGGCACCATGGGGTCAAGGTGATCCCCGGCAACGCGCTGGACTCCAACACCCCGCAGACCCCCGGCATGAGCCGCGCGGCGGCGATCAGCTTCGCCCGCTGCGGGGCGCAGAAGCTGTGGGCCGGCACGGTGCAGATCCATCCCAACGCCAAGACCGGCGCCCACCACCACGGCGCCCTCGAAAGCGTGATCTACGTGCTCAAGGGGCGCGCCCGCATGCGCTGGGGAGACCAGCTGGAATTCGTCGCCGAAGCGGGGCCCGGCGACTTCATCTTCGTGCCGCCCTACGTGCCGCACCAGGAGATCAACGCCTCCACCGAAGAGCCGCTGGAATGCGTGCTGGTGCGCAGCGACAACGAAGCCGTGGTGGTCAACCTGGACATCGAACCGGCGGAGAAGCCCGAACAGGTGCGCTGGGTCGACCCGATCCATCGCTGACCTGGCCGGATCAAGGGAGCTTGCAACATGTGGGGATTCATCGCCTGGCTGATCCTGCTCGTGGTCTACTGGCCGCTCGCGCTGCTGGCGCTGGTGCTCTATCCGATCGTCTGGCTGCTGCTGCTGCCGTTCCGCCTGGTCGGCATCACCTTCGAAGCGGTCTTCGTGCTGCTGAAGTCGATCCTCTTTCTGCCCGCCCGCCTGCTCGGCGAGCACCGCAACCGCTGAGGCCAGTGGCCGCCGGCCCCACCTACCGCGAGCTGCCGCCGCCGCCCCACCTGGCAGCGGAAGTGGAATGCCTGTGGACGGTCGACACCGGCGGCGGCCACCCCGCCTACCTGGTGCTGCCGGACGGCTGCACCGACGTGCTGGTGCAGCCGGCGGCGGACGGCATGCCGCACGTGAGGATGGTCGGCACCATGACCCGCAGCCAGCACGTGGCGCTGCCGGCGGGGCAGCGGCTGTTCGGCGTCCGCTTTCGGCCCGGCATGGCCTTCCGCCACCTGCCGGTGGCGGCGGTCCATCTCACCGACCGCATGGTGCCGCTCGACGCCGTGTGGGGCGGAGCCGCCGCCGCCCTGGAGCGCCACCTGGCCGACGTCCCCACGGTGGAGCAGGCGCTGGATCTGCTGACCGCCCGCCTGGCGGCGCCGCGCGCTCCGGCGGGCGTCGTGCAGCGGCTGTGCGGATGGCTCGCGGCGCGCCGCGGCCAGGTCCGCGTCGACGACCTGGCGCGCCACTCCGGTCTGTCCTCCCGCCAGCTGCGGCGCCTCTTCCTGGAGCAGGCCGGCGTCGGTCCCAAGCACCTGGCCCGCATCCTGCGCTTTCGCCATGCGGCGGCGCTGGCCGTGGCCGGTCCGCGGCCCGACTGGGCGGGACTGGCGCTCGACGCGGGCTATGCCGACCAGGCCCACCTGATCCACGAGTTCGGCGCCTTCGCCGGCTGCACGCCGCGCCAGCTCGCCGCCGGCACCGGCCGCTGAGCGCCGCCGGCGGTCGCCCCGGCGGGGGAGCGCCGTAGATCGATCCGCCGCTTCGCCCACCGCGGCCGCATCGGCATCCCTTGGCGGGTCCGCAGCCGCCGCCCCGGCGGCCGATTCTTACAATCCCGCGGCCCACCGGCTGGCATACGGTTGCTGCTGCGCACACGGCGCCGCCACCGGCGCCCGACGACATCGTTCCCGTCGGCGCCACCCGCGCCGGCGCCGGCGCCCACAACCGCAAGGAGAGATCGCATGAAGATCACCCCCGTTCTGTACATGGACCGCATCGAGCCGTCGCTGGAGTTCTGGCTGGGGCGCCTGGGCTTCGAAAAGACCGTCGAGGTGCCGCATGAGGACGCCCTGGGCTTCGTCATCCTGCAGCGCGGCGCGGCGGAGCTGATGCTGCAGACCCGCGCCAGCCTGGCCGCCGACCTGCCGGCGCTGGCCGACTACGCACACCCCGTCTGCGGCCTGTTCATCGAGGTCGAAGATTTTGCCGACCTGCTGCGCCGCGTCCAGGGCGTGCCCATCGTCGTGCCCGTGCGCACCACCTTCTACGGCATGCAGGAGATCGTCGTGCGCGAGCCGGGCGGCAATCTGGCCTGCTTCGCCGCGCGCGCCTGACCCGCCTGGCCGGCCGAGCGCGGCGCGCACGCCGGCGCCACGGTGGGCGGGTAGTGGGTCAGTGAGCCACTCCTGGTGGGTGGTTCATCTTGCCCCGCCCTGGCAGGGATGTTAGGGTCCCTCATCATGTTCAGTGTTTGCGGATACACTGGCATCACGGCCCTGCGCACGTAGCGCCGGACGGCGGCTGGAAATCCAGCAAGGAGAGCACCTTGGTCTTCGACGGCGGCAAGAAACCCAACCTGGTACTTTTGATCACCGATCAGCAGAGCGGACACCCGCATTGGCCGCCCGGCTGGGCGGAGGAGAACCTGCCGACGATGCGCCGCCTGCAGGAGTGCGGGCTGACGTTCGAAAACGGCTACACCAATTCGTGCACCTGCTCGCCCAGCCGCACGACGCTCTTCACCGGGCTCTATCCGGCGCAGCATGGCGTCACCGAGGTGCTTGAATTTGGCAACTCGGGCCGCCCCGATCCGCAACCGGACGGCGCCAGCAGCGGCGCGCAAATGGCGGCCTCGGCGCAGCTGGTCAAGGAGCGCCGCCAGGTCGGTCTCTCCTCGCAGCTGCAAAACCTGGCGAAGATCCTGCGCACCGCCGGATATCACGTGGTGTACAAGGGCAAGTGGCACCTGACCAAACCGGTGCAGTACAGCCTGTCGCTCGATCAGAAGTATTGGACCGAAGCGGACGCCGTGCACCTGGCCGACCTGTACGGCTTCGACGGCTGGAACATGCCCGACGCCGGCGACAACCTGGCGCTGGCCAACATGGCCGGCGGCCGGATCGACAACGACGGCCGCTTTGTCGACGGTCACGGCCAGGCCGCCCAATACGGCTACAGCATCCCGCTGGATCGCCGCGAGCGGCAGAGCGCCGTGCGCTTTCTGCAAACCTACGACGGCGCGGCGCCCTTCTGCCTGATCGTCTCGCTGGTCAACCCGCACGACGTGCTCGCCTTTCCCGGCACCGCCGGCAGCTACGTGACCCTCGCCAACGGCACCCAGGTGCCGCTCTACCTGGCGGCGGGCTATCGCGACAGTGAGTTCACCTCGCTGCCGATCGAGCCGCCGGCAACGGTCGACGAGAGCCTCGATACCAAGCCGCACGCGCAGCGCCAGTTCCGCGTCCTGTCCAACCTGGGCAACGGCCCCATCGGCCCGAAGGACGTCGAAGACCAGCGGCGCTACTGTCAGTTTTATGCCTACCTGAACCAGCTGGCCGACACCCACCTGGGCAAGGTGCTGGACGCCCTGTACGCCCGGCCCGGCGGCCGCGAAGAGACCGTGGTCTTCCGGCTGAGCGATCACGGCGACATGGCGATGTCGCACGGCCGGCAGCGGCAGAAGATGTACAACGTCTACCAGGAAACGGTGAACGTGCCGTTCATCGTTTCCAATCCGCGCCTGTTTCCCAAGCCCGCAACCACCTCGGCGCTGGCCAGCCTGATCGACGTGTTGCCGACGGTGGCGACGCTCGCCGGCGTGCCGGAACGCGGCCGCTGGCTGTTCAAGGGGCGCGACCTGGCCCCCGTGCTCGCCGACCCGCGCGCCGACGTGCAGGACTACGTGCACTTCACCTACGACGACCTCTACTTTTACGTGCCGGCCGCCAACCACATCCGCTGCCTGATCGAAAAGCAGTGGAAGTACGCGGTGTACTACGACATCTACACCGGCCGCGAACCCGAATACGAGATGTACGACCGCGCCACCGATCCGCTGGAGGTCCACAACCTGGCCCACCCCGGCGCCACCGTCTCCGCCGCCGTCCAGGCGCAGCGCCAGCGCCTGCACCAGCGCCTGACCCAGGCCATGGCGCACCTCGGCACCACCCCCGACACCATCGTCTGGCCCAAGGTCTCAGGCGGCGACGCCTTCGTCACCACCGACCTGCCGGACCGCAAGCTGAACCCGGAGGACTTCACCGAGTAGCGGCCGAGGCGGCCGGTCGACGCACCTGACTGGCCGCCAGTGGCGCTTGGCCTCCGTCATGCGGGGAATGCGGATTGATCGCGGAGAGAAATTAGTTCCTGTGCCAGGATCTCTTCCAGGTGGCGAATTGATTTGTACACGAGCACCCGCTGGCCCTTTACGTTGAACTTCAGCTCTGCTTCATCGCGCACGGTGAGGATGGTCTGCCGGCTGCACCCCCAGGCGTAGCCAACCTCCAGATAGACGTTCGGATTTGCCGTCGAAAGATCCGCAATGACCAGTGTTGCGCGCGAGATCCTCTGCTTGACCCATTCCACCACGTCGCCGCTAAATGCGGAGAGATCGGCCCGCTCGCAAAGCAGTCCAGCTCGATGCACCGCTCCCTCGATACCATAATGAAACAGGTCCGTCATGGCGCCATCGAAGGGCATCGCCACAAACACGTACGGTTTGGCAGCCGAGTCATAGCCTACGGTTCGCAGTAGCTCTCTCTGTCCATCGGCAAGCGCGGCAAGCGGATTTACCGTGTCGGTGGCAAGCCCATCCGTGGGCACCAGCAGGGAGAGCGCGGTCTTCAGACGGTATGCGCGATTGGGGTCGCGCTCGACGAAGGACACTCTTGCAAGCGCGGCCGGGTAGCGGTTCCAACTGATCGCTTCGATGAGACCCGCAAGTTCAGCCCGAAATGCTTCCACTTCGTCCAGCCCATAGCCAGGCCCATGGATCGTCAAGGCGACATGCCTGGCCGCAGGCGCCTCAACGGCAAGGCATGCCAGCACCTTCCGCCCGAATTCTCTGATCTGGTGGTAATCAAGGTTGTGCAGTGGCACTACGCCGAGAAACAAGACGGCATGCGCCCCAAGGCGGCTATCGGTAATTTCCAGCGTCCAGTCGTCGATCTCTGGCAGGCGAGGCGGACGTCTGCCAGAATCCGACAAATGCTTGTAGACCGCGAAGTCCACGCCGTACAGGCTCTGCGCGAACTTTAGGGCTAGCACGTCACATGGAAAATGGAGTGCGTCACCTTCGACGATCTCGATCTTGACCATGGCGCCAGTTCTCAGTTGTCCGCTGCCGGCGGGGCAGGCGTCAGGGGCAGGTCTTGATGACGACTTCGACGCGGCGGTTTTTCTGCCGGCCGGCGGGGTCGTCGCTGCCGTCGGGTTTGGTGTTGGGCGCGACGGGGCGCTTCTTGCCGTAGCCCTTGATCGGCGTCGCCGCTGGCACGAAGCCGTGCGACGCCAGCCAGTCGCGCACCGTCGTGGCGCGCTGCTCGCTGAGCGTCTGATTGTGGGCGTCCGAGCCGATCGCGTCGGTGTGGCCTTCGAACACCAGCGGATGCTTGCCGCGCTGCGCGATCTGCGGCCCCAGCACCGCCAGGGTCTGCTCGGCGTCGGGGTTGAGGGTGGCCTTGTTGAAGTCGAACAGGGCGTCCGCCACGGTGGTCAGGCGCTCCTCGCACGCCGACTTTTCGGCGTGGATCGCCTGGATCCCCTTGGGCACCTGGATGTCGCCGGGGGTCTGCCAGTTCCCTTTCGGCTGCTGGATCGCGCCCGGCTTCTGCCACGTCCCCGACGGTGCCTGCTGCGCACCCGACGCCGGCCAGGAGCCGCCCAGAGCCATCACCACCAGCACTGCGGCCGCGCTCGATGCCACGCTCCGCGCGGCACGGCCGCGCTCCGCCTTCCCCCCGTCGCCCATCCCGTATCCTCCCGTTGTTTGGTGACAGCTTAGGGAAGAAGGGGACGGCTGTCAAAGCCCGCTCGGACCAGGCGTAGCGCCCTGGGACGCCGCTTCAGCCGAGGTACTCGGGGTGCTGGGCGGTGGTGTCGAAGTGCTGCGAGATCTTGTACAGCTCGTACTTGCCGTCCTGGGCGGCGGCGGCGGTTCTGGCCAGGAGCGCTTTGGACTGGTCGGCGGTGAGCGGCTGGAAGGTGCGGGCGGCGTCCAGGGCTTGGTGGAGGATGGGGAGGGAGTCGCAGCCGGTGATGACGACGCTCACCGGCAGGCTCATGGCGTAGTGCAGGCACTCGACGGGAGTGACGACCTTGCTGTCGAGGATGAAGTGGCTGCCCATCGGCTTCATCGCCAGGACGCCCATGCCGCGGCCCAGGGCGGCCGGCAGCACGCGCTGGCCGAAGCTGTTGAAGTGGGCGTCCATGACGTTGAGCGGCATCTGCACGGTGTCGAACACGAAGCCGTGGGCGGCGGCCACCTCCAGCATGTGGAGGTGGATGTCGGGGCTCTTGTGGCCGGTGAAGCCGATGTAGCGGATCTTGCCCGCCTGGCGCGCCTGGAGCGCGGCTTCCATGCCGCCGCCCGGCGCGAAGATGCGGTCGGCGTCGGTCATGCGGATATTTTCGTGGAACTGCCACAGGTCGACGCGATCCGTCTGCAGGCGGCGCAGCGAATCGTCCAGCTGCTTGGCGGCGGACAGCCGGGTGCGGCCGTCCACCTTGGTCATCAGGAACACCTTCTGGCGATAGCCGTCGCGCAGCGCCTTGCCCATCCGCTCTTCGCTCTTGCCGCCGTTGTAATCCCAGCAGTTGTCCAGGAAGGTGACGCCGTTGTCGATCGCGGTGCGGACGATGCGAATGCTCTCCTGTTCGTCCTTCTGGGTGCCGATGTGCGAGCCGCCGATGCCGATCAGCGACACCTTCTCACCGGTGCGTCCGAGCGTCCGGTAGGGCATGGCGCCGCTCGCCGGGGCGGGGGCCGCGCCCGCCCAGCGCGCGCCGCCGGCGGCGACCGCGGTGGCAAGCGACAGCTCCAGGAAGCTCCGCCGGCTGACGGCGCCGTGCTCTGATCCCTGCGATGCCTGCGATCGCAGCGATTCCGCGGTTGCCGCGGTCCGCGGCGAGGGCTCTTTCCCGCTGTCGTGCATCGGCCTGCCTCCTTCCATCGTCCGCCGCAGGCATCCGCAAAAACCATGCCGGTGCGGCACCGCTCGGCCGCCGGCGGTGCCGCGCCGGCGCGGGTCACCGGCAGCTCAGGGAGGCGAACAGGTCGTGCCACTGCGCCGCGATGCGATCCCAGCGATAGCGCAGGGCGGTGGCGGTACGAAAGGCGCTGCGGCCACGCTCGGCGCGGTAGCACGGGTCGTCGTACAGGCGGGCGAGGCTCGCGGCGAGCGCGTCGGCGCTGACGTCCTGGCCTTCGCACAGGGCGCAGGGAGCGCGGCACGTGGCGACCGGCTCCAGGAAGACGCCGGCGTCCTGCCACAGCTCGGCGCAGGCGCTGTGCCGCGGCACGATCTGCGGCGCCCCCGCCGCCGCGGCATGCTCGAACGCCACCAGCCCCCAGCCTTCGCCGGAGGAGGTGTTGACCCCCACGTCGCAGGCGTTGTAGAGCCGGTTGAGCTCGCCGGGCGTCAGCTCGCGATGGCGATTTGGCGTCCACCTGGTTGAGCAGATCGCGCTCCGCGTCGCCGCCGCCCTTGACGCGGATGGCGACGGTCTTGCTGGCGCGATAGCTTTTCCATTCCTGCTCGCTCGACATCTCCGCCTCGATCGGTGGTGCTCAGCCATGCTCTGCCGCGTCGGCGCGATTCATCTCACCTGGCTTGCCGCCTCGCATCCAGGATGGAAAGATTGGCCGCGAATATGGGAAGATCGCTGCACTTGGCCCACATATTCCCTCTGGTTCTGGGTTTGGTTTTGGCGCCGGCGCCGCCGCTGCTGCCAGGGCAGACGCTCACCGCGACCCTCGCTCCCGGCGCGACGTTCGCGGCCGTGCTCACCAAGGGCGCCGACGGTGCGCCGGCGGGCGGCGCCGCGCTCCTGGTCGCCGCCGACCAGCTGGGCGTCGACGTCGTGCTCGACGTGGTGGCTCCGGGCGGCGCGCATCTCGGGCCGGTGGACAGCCCGACCGATCGCGAAGGCGCCGAATCGCTGCTCATCCCCGCCGCCGCCGCGCCCGGCGTCTATCGCGTCGAGGTGCGGGCGGCGGCCGGCGCCCTGCCGCCGGGCAGGGTCGAGCTGCGCGCCGAAGCGCTGCCGGCGGCCAGCGCCAGCGACCGCCGGCGCCTGGCGGCGGAGGGCGCGATGAGCGAAGCCGGCCGCCTGTTCGCGGCCGGCGGCGCGGTGGCGCGGCGCGCCGCGGCGGCGCGGCTGGCGACGGCGCTCGACCTGTGGCGCGCGGCGGGGGAGCGCGGCCAGCAGGCGCGCACCCTCTACTGGCTGGCGCAGATCCAAGGCGCCCTGGGCGAGTCGCGCCAGGCGCTCGATCTCTACGGCTAGGCGCTGCCGCTGTGGCAGGCGGCCGGCGATGCCGGGCGCGAAGCCGACACCCTGACCGGCATGGGGCTGGCCAGCTGGCGGCTGGGCGACAACCCGTCGGCGCTGGCGGCGTTCCAGCGGGCGATGGCGCTCGAGCGGCAGCTGGGCGACCGCCACCGTGAGGCGGTGACGCGCAACAACCTCTGCCTGGTCGAGCACGCGCGCGGCGAGCTGCGCCAGGCGCTCACCTGTTACCAGGACGCCCTGGCGTCGCTCGCCGGCCAGGGCGAGGAGCGGCAGCAAGCCGTGCTGCTGCTCAATGCCGGCGCGGCGTCGGAAAGCCTGGGCGAGCCGCGCCTGGCGATCGCGCGCTTCCAGCAGGCGCTCGTCCTGCTGCGCGCCGCCGGCGACCGCAAGCAGCAGGCGCAGGCGCTCAACAACCTCGCGGTGGTGTGGAGCGAGCTGGGCGACAAGGACCGGGCGCTGACCACCTATGGGCAGGCGCTCGACCTCTTCCGCCAGGCCGGCGACCGCCTGGGCGAGGCGCGGGCGCTGCACAATCTCGGCGTCACCTACTTTGCGCTCGGCGAACCGCGGCGCGCGGAGGCGCACTACGAGCAGGCGCTGGCGCTGCGGCGCGAGCTGGGCGACCGCCGCGGCGAAGCCAGCACGCTGGAAAAGCTGGCCGCCGCCTACGGCGCGGAGGGCGACGCCGCCAAGGCGCTGGCCGCGGCCAGCCAGGCGCTGGCCCTGGCGCGCGCCGCCACCGATGGCGCCGACCGCGGCGCCCTGGCCGACGCGCTCGCCCTGCTGGGCAGGGAGCAGGCGGCCGGCGGCGACCTGGCCGCGGCGACGGCCAGCCTCGGCGACGCCGCCGCGGCGCGGCGGGCGACCGGCGATCGTGGCGGGACCGCCCAAGCCTTGGAGCAGCTGGGGGAGGTGCAGGCGCAGGCGGCGGCCGCCGCCGCGGGCCTGGCGCCGGCGGCCGCCGCGGTCGCAGAGGCGCTGGCCATCCGCCGCGAGATCGCCGATCCCGGCGCCCAGGTCGAGTCGCTCGACGCCCTGGCGCGGATCGAGCGGCGGCGCGGCCGCGCGGCGGCGGCGCGCGCCGACGCCGAGGAGGCGATGCGCCTGGTGGAGTCGCTGCGCACGGCCATTGCCGGCCCGGCGCTGCGCGCCTCCTTCCTGGGCGCCCGCCACAGCGCCTACGAAACCGAGATCGACCTGCTGATGGATCTCGACGCCGCCGATCCCGGCCAGGGCCACGCCCGTCAGGCGTTCGAGGTCAGCGAGAGGGCGCGGGCGCGCGCCCTGCTCGACCTGCTCGGGGAGGCCCGCGCCGGCGCCCCCGCCGGCGGCCTGCCGCCCGACGCGGCGGAATTCGCGCGCCGCCGCCAGGCGCTCGACGAGCGCCTGCGGGCCAAGCAGCGCCGCCGCCTGGAGGCGAGCGCCGGGACCGGCGCCGCCGCCCCCGGCCAGGACCCGCCGCCAGCGGCCGAGCGGGCGGCAGCCGAGCGGCGGGCGGTGGCAGCGCAGGTCGCCGGGCGCGAGGTCGCAGCGGTGCTGCGCGAGCTCGACCAGCTGGACATCGAAATGCGTGCCGAGCGGCCGCGCTACCTGCAGCTGGCCGACCCGCGGCCGCTCACCGCGGCGCAGATCCAGGCGCTGCTCGATCCCGCGACGCTGCTGCTGGAGTTCGCGTTGGGGGAGGAGCACAGCTTCCTGTGGGTGGTGGGCAGCGACCGCCTCGACAGCTACCAGCTGCCCGGCCGCGCGGCGGTCGAAGAGCAGGCGCGCCGGGTGTACGGCCAGCTCGCCGCGCCCAGCCTGGACGCGCACGAGGCGGGCGCGGCGCGGCGCGACGCGGCGGCGCTCTCCCGGCTGCTGCTCGGCCCGGCCGCCGGCCGCCTGGGGGATCGCCGGCTGGTGGTGGTGGCCGACGGCGCGCTGGTCTACCTGCCTTTCGCGGCGCTGCCGCAGCCCGGCGACCCCGACCAGCCGCTGCTGGCGCGCCACCAGTTGGTGTCGCTGCCGGCGGCGTCGCTGCTGCCGCTGCTGCGGCAGGGCGCCGCCGCGCTGCCGCCGGCCGCTGCCGGCGCGGCGCCGCCGGCGATGACAGCGCCGGCGGCGGGGGTGGCGCGGACCCTGGTGGTGCTGGCCGACCCGGTGTTCTCCGCCGACGACCCGCGGGTGGCGGCCGGCGGTGGCGCCGTTGCGCGGGGCGCCGCGGGCGCCGCACCCGTCCTCGATCGCCTGCCGGCGACGCGGCGCGAAGCCGAGACGATCGCCGCCTTGTTGCCGGCGGACCAGGAGCGCCTGGCCCTGGATTTCGCTGCCAGCCGCGACCTGGTGCTGGCCGGGGGCCTGGCGCCCTATCGCTACGTGCACTTTGCGACGCACGGGCGGATCGACGCCCAGGACCCGGCGCTCTCCGGCCTGGAGCTTGCCGGCGTCGCTCCCGACGGCACGCCGCGCGACGGCTTTCTGAGCGTCGGCGACATCTACGGCCTGCGCCTGGCCGCCGACCTGGTGGTGCTGTCGGGCTGCGAGACCGCCCTGGGCAAGGCCATCCGCGGCGAGGGGCTGGTCGGCCTGGTGCAGGGATTCCTGGTCGCCGGCGCCGACCGGGTGGTGGCCAGCCTGTGGCGGGTGCCGGACCGCGCCACCGCCCAGCTGATGGGGAGCTTCTATCGCGCGCTGCTGGTCGACCGGCTGCCGCCCGCGGCGGCGTTGCGGCAGGCGCAGCTGGCGCTGGCCGGGGAGCGGCGCTGGCGAGCGCCGTACTATTGGGCGTCGTTCGTGCTGCTGGGCGACTGGCGGTGATCGACGCCGACGTCCACGCGGTCGTCGACCAGGCGGCGATCGAGCTGGCGCGGCGCATCGGCAGCGGCGACGCCGCGGCGGAAGGCGAGCTGGTCGAGCGCTATAGCAAGGGCGTGCTCTTCCTGCTGCGCCGCATGACGCGCGATCGGGCGCTGGCCGACGATCTGCATCAGGAAACCTTTCGCGTCGTGCTCGAACGCCTGCGCGGCGCCAGCCTGGAAGAGCCCGGCAAGCTCCCGGCCTTCGTCTTGCGCACGGCGCGCAATCTCTTCCTGGCCGGCTACCGCAAGCGCGTGCGGCGCGGCGAGCACCACGACCTGGCGCCGCCCGAAAGCGTGCCCGATCCGGCGCCCGGCCAGCTGGAGGAGGTGCTGCGCGCCGAGCGGCGGGCGCAGGTGCGGCAGGTGATCGAAGAGCTGCCCACCGAACGCGACCGCCTCATCCTGCTGCGCTACTACGCCGCCGACCAGGACAAGGAGCGGATCTGCGCCGATCTCAACCTGTCGGCGCAGCACTTTCATCGCGTACTGTTCCGCGCGCGGCAACGTCTGCGGGAGCTGCTGGTGCGGTCGCCGCGCGATCGGGGGGTGAGATGAACCGCACGCTGGCGGCAGCTCTAAAGCGGTGGGAGCGTTGGTGACAGTGATGGAACACCGAAAGATCGAAGACGAAGACTGGATCGCGCGCTATGCCGCCGGTACCCTGCCGGACGAGCAGGCGGAGCTCTTCGCCCAGCACCTGCTGCTATGCGGCGAATGCCGCGAGCAGCTGGAGCTTGAGGAGACGCTGCGCGACGGGGTGCGCGCCTGGAGCGTCGAGCAGGCGGCGCGCCAGCAGGTGGTGGTGCGCGCAAGCCTCGCCGCCTGGCTGGCCCGGCACGGCCGGTCGCGCACGCTGGCGATCGCCTGGACGCTGCTGCTGGTGGTCGCCTTGACTCCCGGCGGATGGCTGCTGCGTCAGGCGGTGGAGCAGCGCGGCCAGCTGGCGCGCGAGCGTGCCGCCGCCACCGCCGCGGCCGCGGCCGCGGGAGCGGTCGCCCCCGCCGCCGCCACCGCCGCCGCCGCGGCGCGCCGCATCGAGCAGCTGCAGGCCCAGCTGGCGGCGCAGCAGCTGGCCGCCGACCGCGCCGGCGCCGCCGAGCGCCGTGAGCGCGAGGGCCGCCAGGCCCTGGCGCGCCAGCTGGACCTGGAGCGCCAGCCGCGCGTCGACACGCCGATCGCCGTCCTGAGCGCGCTGCGCTCGGCGGCGGCGGGTGGGGGAGCGGCGCCGCCGGTGCGCATCGCCCTTCCCGTTGCCGCCGCCGCGCCGGCCCCGGCCGGTGCCGCGCCGCCCACCGCCTGGATCGCGCTGGCGCTGGAGCTGGACGGCCCGCGTCTTGCCTCGTACGCGGTGACCCTGGCCACGGCGCGGGGCAAGACCGTCTGGCGCTGCCAGGGGCTGCACCTGGACGCGGCGGACCAGCTCACCTTGAGCCTGCCCGCATCGCTCCTGGCGCCGGGCGACTACGAGCTGCGGGTCCAAAGCCTGGCGGCGGGCGCGCCGCCGGTCCCCGTCGCCCGCTTTGCGTTCCGCGCCGTGGCCAGGTGAGATCATCCGCGCTCTCGCGGCAGCTACTTGCTGACCACCCAAGCACCGCCGGCCGGCTGCCGGCTCGACCCTCGAAAGGAGCGCCCATGGATCGCCAGTCTTCGCTTCCCGCTTCCTGGAGCATCACCGAGTCGGACAACCCCACGATCTACCCGGTCGGCGCCCAGGTGGCGATGACCCCCGCGGACGACGGGCTCTACCAGCTGGGCTGGGGCGGATACCTGCTCGCCAACCTGGTGCATTTCGGCGGTGAAACCTTTCATTCGCTGCACGGCCACCCGGCCTTCGACGGCGCGCAGACTCCCTATCAGGTCGAAGTCCGGTTCGCCGCCGACGCCGGCCACATCCACGTCACCGTGCGCGCCGGCAACAGCGGCAGCGATCCGGGAGACCTGTCCGGCACCTGGGGCGCCGACGCCAAGAACTGATGAGGCCAGCCGGGGCGGGGCGCCGCCGCCCCGCCCCGGCCATAGCCCACCGTGCTAGCATTTGCGGGATGGGTGAGGAAGACGAATTCAAGGCGCGCATCGGCCGCCTGTTCGATCGCCACGGCGAGGGTAAGCAGGTTGCCGCCAACGTGTCCAAGGCCATGCGCGAACGGGGCGAGCGGTCCCTGATGCACTTCCGCGACAAGCTCCACCAGGTCATCCTGCCGATCCTGCGCCAGGCGCATGAAAGCAGCGCGGAAGCGCAAAAGCTCCTGACCGTCAAGCACGACGACGGCTCGGCCGCGCGTCCGGCCATGGCGCTGATCGGCACCCAGGACAGCTGGCTCGAGTTTCGCGCCGATATCAACCTGGGCAGGGTGGACATCTATCGCGAGATCAACCGCCCCTCGTTTGCCTCGGTCAAGCCGGCCGCCCTGGCCTTCCTGCCGATCGCCAAGATCGAAAAGCCGGTCGTGCAGGAATACGTGGAGCGCTTCATCCTCCTGCTGTTCAAAGCCAAGAAGCTGTAACAGAGCGCAAGCTCAGGCGCCGCGAGCCGCGCTGCGGCGGCGGCTCGTCCGGATGCCGAACCATCCTCCGCGGAGCGCAGTGCGCATTGCACACTGCGCAGGTGGCGCCCCGGGGCTCCGGCTTGCTCAGGTCGTGCTTGACAGCTGCACGGCTTCAAGAGATACACTTAAGCATCATTCGCGCAGCTTGAAAGCCATTGCACCCGCCGGTCGCGAGCCCATCTGGTGCCGATCGGTTGCCAGGCGGTGAGGAGTCATCGAATGTCTCCGATGCAGCTTTCCCATCCGGCTCGCAGGCGCTACGAACCGATCCGGGACCTGGCGGCGTTGCAGTTGCACCTGCAATGGGCGACGTCGCTCGAACTGTCGACCATCGCGCCGTATCTGTGCGCGCTCTACTCGGTGCAGGACCAGACCAGCGCCGCCGCGACGCTGGTGCGCGGCGTCGCCATCGAGGAGATGCTGCACATGATGCTGGCCAGCAACCTGATGAACTCGGTCGGCGCCAGCCCGAAGCTGTCGGGGGAGTTCGTCGCCAAGTACCCGACCTTCCTGCCGCACCACGCGGCCGGCGGCCCGTACGTGCAGCTGCAGGCGCTGTCGCCGGCGCTCGCGTCGACGACGTTCATGCCCATCGAGCAGCCCGAGGCGTCGCCGCAGGCGCCGCCACAGGGCGACTACTTTCAAACCATCGGCCAGTTCTACAAGGCGATCGAGCTGGGTTTCCGCCACCTGGCGGCGGAGCACGGCGAAAAATGGCTGTTCGGGCACGACACCGGGTGCCAGCACGGCGATACCTACTTCGGCGGCGGCGGCGGTCACCTGGTGGTGGTCGAAGACCTCCAGTCGGCACTGCTGGCGCTCCAGGAGATCACCGAGCAGGGCGAGGGCGCCGCCTGGCCCCACCCGCCGCTGCCCGGCGAAGACCCCTTCGGCAGCTACGAGCAGTACGGCATCCGCCTTGACGGCACCTACGGCCCCATCCTGGGAACGCCCTGGGAGATGTCGCACTACTACAAGTTCAAGCAGCTGGCCGACGGCACGGTGGCCGCTCCCGCGGTCTATCCGATGCAGGCAAACCCGGACAGCGATTCGCTCAGCGGTGCCGTTCGCAAGCTTTCGGAGCTGTGCGACGCCAGCTACGGCCTGCTGCTGCGCGCCCTCGAAAAGGCGCTCGGCACGCGGCGCGAGCAGGCCGACTTCTTTGGCATCGCCTTCCCGGTGATGCAGTTCGTGCTGCCGCGGCTCTCGGCTCTGCTGATGCAGACCGCCCTGCTGCCCGAGGCCGACCCCACGCTGGGTCCGAACGCCGGCCCCAGCTTCATGCCGCGCAACGTGCCGGCCGCGGAGGTCGCTCGCCAGGCCGAAGAGCTGCTCGCCGCGCCGCCGGCCGACCGCGGCGACAGCTACGCGACGTTGTGGGTTACGACCCTGGGCGCGGTGACCCCCGTCCTGCGCCACGCGGCAGCGCTGGCCCGCGGCCACGCCGCGCTGGACGCTCCCTAGGCCCGCGGACCCGACACCAGGCCCGCGGCGATCGCACTTCGAGGGGACAGCATGGACCCGCAACCGCACTTCAAGATCCATCCGGCCATCGGCGTCGCCCGCCTGGGCGACAGCGAGGAGTACTACCTGGCGCCCGAAACCGCGGGCGGCCTGCCGCTGCTGCCGGATGGGCGGCCGTTTGAGGCCGGCGACTTCCGCGATTCCCATCACGGCCTGCGCCGCCAGGGGGCCCGCTTCACGATCTATCGTTACGACGGTCCCGACGACGCCGGCGTCGAGGTGAAGGCGGGCGACCACGGCGTCGCCCGCATCGAATGGCAGGTGCATCTCGCCAACAAAAAGGCCATCTGGTACCAGTTCGAAGTGCTGCTCGGCGAATTCGGCTATTCCCCCGACCATCCGCTGCGCAACGCCCAGGTGACCGAACCGGCGAAACGCCGGGCGATGATCATCGATCCGGGCCCGCGCCGGCTGACCGGTCCCGGCCAGGCGGTGGAGTTTTCGCGCGCCGACAACCCGCACCACTACCCGATGACCTGGCCGCCCAAGGACCTGCAGCCGTTCACCATCGATTCGCTGGGCGGCCTGCGCACCGACGCCCAGGGGCGCCTGGTGGTGCTCGGCGGCTACGGCCGTTCGGGATCGTCGATCCATCCGCCGCAGATCCAGCAGTACGCCAACAATCCCGGCTGGTGGGACGACACCGCCGACGGGCCGGTGACCGCGGAGATCGTGTTCGAAGACGGCCGCCGCCAGCCGGTGGAGGTGCCGTCCTGGGTGTTCGTGGCGCCGCCGCGCTACGCGCCGCAGCTGCTCAACCTGGTGACGCTGTACGACACGGTGTTCGACACCTTTGTGCGCAACGCCGGCCTGCGGCCGGAGGTCTTCGCCGAGGGTCAATGGCAGCGCGACTACCACCCGGACTGGAACGGCGAGATCCTGCCGATCCTGGAACGCATCCGCCGCTACCACTGGGTGGTGGCAATCCCGCCGCAGGCGCACGACCTGGACCTGCCCAAGCTGGGCGACCGCGCCGCCGAATACAACGCCCTGCGCCAGTTCTATCTCAGCGTCATCCGGCCGCCGGCAAGGCCCAACTCGCTCACCGGCGCCGCCAACGGGCTGACCCAGATGCCCTACCTGGCGGGCGACAACTGCCTGCAACCGGATGCGCTCAACTCCAACTACCTGACGGTCACCAACACGCAATATTTCTTTTTGCAGCAGTGGGCGCTCGGCAGGTTCCGCCACGGCACCGCGGCGGCGCCCGTCGCGCCGACCCCGCCGGGCATGGCGCTCGACCGCGCGGCGCTCGAAAACTGCGTTGGCGGCGCCTTCTCGCCCGGCATCGAAATGACCTGGATCAGCCGCGACCTGCGCATCTACGCGCAGCCGTTCCGCATCAAACACAAGCCGCACGTGGTGCCGCCGCTCAGCCTGGGCGAAGACTTCGCGCAGGGCCTGGAGCCGGGCGACGTCGGCAAATACATGGCCCAGCCCTGGCAAGCCGATTTCAACGAATGTTCGTCGCAGCCGATCGGCGATCGCGTGTTCTGGTGGTGGCCGGTGCAGCGGCCGCTGTTCGTGCACGTCGAAACGGAAGGCATGCTCAGGCAGGTCCCCTGGCTGGGCACCGACGCCGACCAGAACGCCGACGACTACCTGCAATTCGGCATGGACATCCAGATGGTGTCGGGTTGGAAAGACCTCGGTTTCGTGATCGATCAGGGCACGCCGGGTCACCCCCGCTTCGTCGAGGTCCAACGCAACCTGCCGCGGCCTCCCGCGCCTGCCGCCTCCCACGCCGCCACGCAGGCCGGCCACGGCGGCCAGGCCAGCCGCGGCGGCGGGCACCAGACCCACCACGTGGCGGAGGCCGGCGCTGCCGGCGCTCCCGGCGGCGGCGGCGTCCACGGCGCCGGCGTCCATGGTGCTGCAGAGCATGGCGAAGCGAGCCCCGGCGGCGGCTCTCACGGCGGCGTCCCTGACGGTGGCGGCGTGCGCGGTGGCGGCGTCGCCGGCGGTGGCGGTGTGCACGGCGGCGGCAGCGGCGTGCACGGCAGCGGCAGGGGTGGCGGGGGAGCCCGTGGCGGCGGCGACGGCCAGGTTTGACGTTGCCGTCGCCGGCGGCGGTCCCGCCGGAGCCGCCGCGGCCATTGCCCTGGCGCGCGCCGGCCTGCGCGTGGCGTTGATCCAACCGGCTCCGCCCGCCGCCGTCGCGCCGGGCGTTGGTCTGGTCTACCCGCACGGCGCCGTTTTCACCGATGGTGCCACCCTTGCCGCCGGTGCCGCATCGGCGGTGGCGCCTGCTTGCGCCACTGCCGCGTCGGCCGCCGGCGCCGGTTCGGCGGCAGACTCTGCCGGCGCCGCTGTAACGCCTGACGAGGCTCCCGATCGTGGCGCCGGCGCGCTGCGCCTGGGCGAAAGCGTGCCAGCGGATGTCCGCCCGGAACTGGAGGCTCTGGGCGCCTGGAGCTCCTTTGCGGCCGCCTCCCACCTGGCATCGCGCGGCACGGCGTCCAGCTGGGGGAGCGGCCAGCTGCTCCTGCGCGACGCCTTCTGTTCCGCGACCGGCGCCGGCTGGCAGCTGGACCGGGCGCGCTTCAACGCCGACCTTGTGGCTCATGCGCACCGCGCCGGCGCGCAGCCGCTGGCCGGCCATGTCGTCGCCGCCTGGCGCGCGGCAGGCGGCTGGTCCGTGGACCTGGCGCGGACCGGTGGTGGCGGCAGTGGCCCCTTGCGCTTGGCCGCCGGCTTCCTGGTCGACGCCACCGGCCGCCACGCCGCGGTCGCCCGGCGGTGCGGCGTGTCGCGCCTGCGCCTGGACCGGCTGGTCGGCGCCGGCGCCGTCTTCGCCTGGCCCGGCGGCGCGGCGCCGCCGCCGCGCCACATGCTGGTCGAGGCCGCCGAACAGGGCTGGTGGTATGCCGCGCGCCTGCCGCGGGACCGCGCCGTGGTGTGTTGGATGAGCGACGGCGACCTGCTGCGCCAGATGGGCCTGCACCGCGCCGCCCCCTGGGAGGCGCACGCGGCGCAGGCGCCGCACCTGCGCCAGCTGCTGGCGGGCGCCGGGCGCGTCTCGCCGCTGGCGGTGGTGTCCGCCGCCTCCCACCGGCTGGCTCGCTGCGCCGGTGCCGGCTGGCTCGCCGCGGGCGATGCCGCGGCGGCGTTCGATCCGCTCTCCTCGGCGGGCATCGTGCTGGCGCTGCGGTCGGGCCGCGAGGCGGCGGCGGCCGCCGCCGCATGGCTGGGCGGCGACGCCTGCGCCCTGGAGGCCTACGAGCAGCGGGTGGCCGGCCGGTATCGCCACTACCTGCTGGGGCGGCGCCAGATGTATGCGCTGGAGACTCGCTTTCCAACCGCCGAATTCTGGCGCCGGCGGCACGCTGCCGCCGCGGCGCTCGCCGCTTGATATCTTGATTGCTGTATAGCTTCATGATGGACCGAGGGCAACAGGAGTGGTTCCCGATCCGGGGCGCGTCCCCGCGACCTGCGTCCACGAGGGGCGCCGGCGCCGAGGAAACGCGTGCCGGGTCGGGTCAGCAAGGAGGTCATTGATGCGCACTGCATCGCAACGCCGGTCGCTTGGCCCGGCTGCCCTGGCCGTGGTGGCGGCGCTCGCCGCTTCCGGTCCGGGTCTGCGGGGACCGCTGTGGAGCCAGAGCCCGGTGATCACGCCCCAGGTGAGCATCGACCAGGACCAGCTGCAAGCCGGCAAGTACCCGCTGGCGAAGGTGCTCGAATCGGGCGGCCAGTTCTTCAGCACGCCGTTCCTGCCCTACGACGCGGCCACCAACAGCGGCGACGGCTACGGCGAGGGCAAGTACGGACCGCGCACCCTACAACGAAAAGCTTTCTATCCTCCCGCCTGGCCCGACTATCACTTCCTGCGCCTCAACGGCCTGGATTCCCAGAGCTGCTTCGAATGCCATAACTCGATCGGCAGCTACGTGCCGCCCGGCAGCAGCGCCTTAATCCGCAAGCCCGGCACCGTCGCCGGCTCGGCGGGTTCCAACAGCAACGCCTTCATCAACTCGAAGTTTCCGAATCCGCTCACGTTTCTCATCCGCCAGCCGCCGCACGTCTTCGGCAGCGGCTACACGCAGACCCTGGCGAGCGAAATGACCGGCGACCTTGCCGCCGAGGTGGAAGCGGCCCGCGCCACCATCCAGGGGCATCCCGGCAAGTCGGTCAAGGTCAATCTCCAGTCCAAGGGCATGGCGTTCGGCACCTTCGTCACCACCTATACCGGCGGCGCCGCGCGCGTCGTCGGCTGCACCGAGGCGTGCCCCAACACCCAGCCCACTTACGGCGCCAAGGGTTTCACCGACAACGTCAAGGGTGTCACCGGCGTGGCCTGCGACCTGGTGGTGCGGCCCTTCCAATGGAAAGGCATTTCGTCCAGCATCCGCCACTTCGCGCGCGACGCCCTGGACTTCCACTTCAGCATGCAGGCGGTGGAGAAGTACGGCCACCTCGATTGCGACAAGGACGGCAAGATCGACGAGATGACCCTGGGCAACGTCTCGGCGCTGGTGTCCTTCGTCACCATGACGCGCCCGCCCGACCAGGTCATCCCGGCGGACCAGAAGCACCAGGTGGAGCTGGGCCGCGACATCTTCATCGGCAAGAGCGCCGACACCGCGCTGCAAGCCAAGCTTTCGGGCCAGATGTGCGCCACCTGCCACATGCCGACCCTGACCGTCGACAAGGCGCAGCTCTTCATCGACAATCCGGGCATCGCCAACGTCACCCAGAAGGACTGCAAGACGCTCGATGCCGGACTGGTGACGCCGCTCGCGTCGCACCAGCAGCTGGAAGCCTACCGTCTGATCCAGAAACCGCTGCGCGACGCCCGCCAGGCGGCCGTCGCCAATGCCGACAGCCCGGCCCATGCCATGCTGGCGGCGCACGCGGAGGCCTCCTCGCCGGAGCTGATCAAGGCACTGAAGCAGGCCGCCGCCGCCCAGCCGGCGCCTCCCGGCTACACCATCGACCTGTCCCACCCCGGGCCGGGGCCGGTGCCCACCTTCTCCCTGCCGCGCCTGCCGGCGGAGGACGACGGCAAGGTGGCCGTGCCGCTGTTCAGCGACCTGCGCACGCACAACATGGGCATCCGCCTGCAGGACCGCGGCGCCCAGGGCGCGGACGTGGCCGACATCTGCATCCCGGCGCCGATCTTCCTCACCCGGCCGCTGTGGGGTGTCGCCGACACCGGTCCCTGGCTCCACGACGGCCGCGCCCTCACCCTGCGCGACGCCATCCTGATGCACGAAGGCAAAGGCAGCGAAGCCAACCCGGTGGTGGCGGCGTTCAAGCTGCTGACCCCCGCCGAGCAGCAGTCCGTGGTGGATTTCCTGCTCACCCTCCATCTGCCGATCGAATCCGACCTGGTCCCCGGCAGGACCGCCGCCATGACCCCGGTCCCCGCCGCCCCGGCCGGCGCGGCCGGCGCGACCCTTGCCGCCCACGCCGCACCCTGACCCTCGCTGGTGACCCACCCACCCGTCGCCGGGCAGCGATCGCTGCCCGGCGGCGGGTCCGCCGGAGGCGTCACAGGTAGCTCAGCCAGCGGGCGTCGCCGCGCCGTTTCACCCCCGCGTACCAGCGGCAGAGCGGGTAGAGGGAAAGCACGACGGCGATCCAGATCAGGTAGACGATCGGCAGATCGAAGCCCCAGCCGGGCGGCGTAGTGAACGGGAAGCGGTCGCGGCTCGGCGACTGGAACATCCAGTGCGCATCGCCGTACCGGATCAGGCAGACGGCGGCGGCGGCCAGGTGGATCAAGGGCATGTGCACCAGGTAGTAGAACAGCGGCACGCGGCCGAACACCAACGCCGGCTGCAGCGGGCGCCCGTCTCGCGGGGGTCGCCCGGCTTGCGCGGCTGATCTGGCGTGCGCGGCTGACCCGGCGTGCCCGGCCGGCCCGGCTCCCGCGGCTGCCCCGGCTCGCGCCGCTGCCTCGGCTCCCGCGGCCGGCCCGGCTCCCGCGGTTGGCCCGGCTCCCACGGTTGGCGAGGGCGCCGCCGGCCGGCGCTCCAGCGCCGCCAGCAGCAGCAGGATCGGCCCCAGGGTCATCAGCAGGAACAGCAGCGACGGCGGGTACTTGACGGTGCTCAGAAACGACATCGCCGTGCGCAGCGCCGAAGCCTGGCGCGACCAGCGCAAGGGGTCGCCGTACAGGTTGAGCGCCCGCAGCGCCACGAAGCCGGCGCAGCACCCGGTGCCGAGCCGTGCCAGCAACGCCCGGCGCCGTCCCTCCGGCCAGGCGTACGTCCGGCCCAGCACCCAGCCCGCGGCCGTGACCGCGATCCAGGGGACCAGCGGATAGCCCACCAGCACCGTCACCCGCGGCGTCGCCAGCAGCACGCCGGGCACGTGCAGGATCGACCACAGCGGCGCCAGGGCGCCGAACGCCGCCGGCGCCACCCCATCGAACGCGTTGTGCGCCGCGATCGTCACCACCGCGAACGCCAGGATGGCCCCGTCCGGCAGGTGGATCAAGCCGGCCAGCACGATCATCGCCCAGCCCAGCGCCCAAAGCACGATCAGCATCGTCACGCGATAGTCGACGTTGAACTGCAGCCCGAAGCAGCGCACCACGAACACGTCCAGCACCAGCAGCCACACCCCGCGCGCCGCCAGAAACCGCGACAGCTGCGCCTTTGACTTCTGCCGCAGACCCAGGCGGGCGCCCACCCCCGTCAACAGAAAGAACCCGGGCGCGCAAACGTGCGTCACCCAGCGCGTCAGGAACAGCCCGGCGCCGGCATGCGCCACGTCCAGCGGATTGGCTCCGGGCTGGCCGAAAAAGTCGCGCACGTGGTCCAAGGCCATCAAGATCATGATTACGCCGCGCACCGCGTCGATCGAATCCAGGCGGGGAAGGGGAGCGCGCGGCACGTCCAGCGCCCCCGCGGTCGGCAAGCTCGTCAAGGCATCTCTCCTCTCCCGTTGGCATCCGGCTTCAGCCACCATCCTCGCTCCGCGTCCCCACCCCAGGCTATCCCGCCACCTTCCACCGCCGGGCCGCCGATCCGAAGGCCGCCGGAGGCACCCTTGCGCGCGGCGGCAGGAAGCCCGTCCGGCGAACGGCCGCCCGCGCCGCGGTAAGATCGCGGCGGCGGCGTTCGCAGCTTGCTGCTGACGCCCGCAATCCCTGACCGCGGCGGCTTTGCACAAAGGGCACCGGCTCGGGAGCGTGCCGGGCGCGCGGCAACAGCGACAAGCTCGGCCCGGTCAGGCGGGCAACGCTGTCGCCGGCGCGCGACATGAAACGCGACACGAAAGGGGACGCGACGATGGAATTTCGACAGCTGGGCGGCTCGGGTCTGAAGGTGCCCGCGCTGACCTTGGGTACCGGTACGTTTGGCGGCGGCGGCAAGCTGTTCGGCGCCTGGGGGGCGAGCGACGCGGCGGAGGCGACGCACCTGCTCGACGTCTGCCTGGACGCCGGCCTGAACATGTTCGATTCGGCGGACGTGTACTCCAACGGCATGGCCGAAGAGATCCTGGGCCAGGCGATCCGCGGCCGCCGCGACAAGGTGCTGATTTCCACCAAGGGGACGTTCCGCACCGGCGAGGGGCCCAACGACGCCGGCTCCTCACGCCAACACCTGCCGCGGGCGGTGGACGCCAGCCTGCGGCGCCTCGGCACCGACTACATCGACCTGTACCAGCTGCACGGCTTCGACGCCCTGACCCCGGTCGAAGAGGTCCTCGCCACCTTGGGCGACCTGGTGCGCGCCGGCAAGATCCGCTACGTCGGCTGCTCCAACTTCTCCGGCTGGCACCTCATGAAGTCGCTGTCAGCGGCAGACCGCGGCGGACTGCCGCGCTACGTCGCCCACCAGGCCTATTACTCCCTGGTCGGGCGCGACTTCGAGTGGGAGCTGATGCCCCTGGCCCTGGACCAGAAGGTCGGCACGGTCGTCTGGAGCCCGCTCGGCTGGGGCCGGTTGACCGGCAAGGTGCGCCGCGGCCAGCCGCTTCCCGCCACCAGCCGCCTGCACAGCCAGGTTTCCAACGAAATCGGCCCGCCGGTGCCCGACGACAGGCTCTACAAGATCGTCGACGCGCTCGATCAGGTGGCCCACGACACCGGCAAGACGGTGCCGCAGATCGCCCTCAATTGGCTCCTCCAGCGGCCCACCGTGGCGACCGTCATCATCGGCGCGCGCAACGAAGAGCAGCTGCGGCAAAACCTGGGAGCCGTCGGCTGGGACCTCTCCCCGGACGCCGTCGCGGCGCTGGATGCCGCGAGCGCCACCACCCTGGCCTATCCCTACTGGCACCAGCGCGGCTTCGCCGAGCGCAACCCGCCGCCGGTCTGACGACCGCTCCACGCAAGTGTCCGGGGCATGCGAAGGAACCGGACGGGTCGCCTAGCGCCGCCGCGATCCAAGGTCCCGCCGGGTGGCCGTTCCATACCACCTGGCGCAGGCCGATGCGCCGTCAGTTCAGATAGTATTGCGCTTCGATGGTCACGTCCTGCTGCACTTCGACTTTGCTAACCAAAGGAGGAAGCATGCGCACCTGGATCGTCGCCCTGTTTGTCCTCACCTGTCTGGTCGCTCCGCTCGCCGCTCACGCCGCATCGCAACCCGCGGCGGCCGCTTCCTTCCAACCCGCCGCCGTCGCGGCCAACCCGTTCCAGCTCCCCGCGGAGCCCGCGGCGCAGCCGGCGGTGGCGCCGCAGGTCGCCGGCTTCCTGCAGTTCATCGCCACGACCGGCACCAGCCGCCAGCTGGGCAAGGTCTGCTCGATCTCCTGCCGCGAATGCGTGTCCACCTGCCCGCCCGGCGAAGGGGTCTGCTTCCACGGCGGTTGCTGACCCTACCTTCGTTGCAGCCAGGCGTCGTCGTCCACGGTGAGCCGTGGCGCGACGCCTGCGCCCCCCCGTCGTCCCTCCTGCCAGCCTTGCCGGCGACCGGTGCATCCCGCGGCCTCTCTGTGAGAGCATGACGCCGGCACCGACCGGCGAAAGGACCAGCGATGCGCGACGACCTGGCGGGAAAATCCATCATCGTTACGGGCGCGTCGCAAGGCATCGGCAAGGCGCTCTGCCTCGACCTGGCGGCGCGGCGCGCCAAGCTCACGCTGGTGGCGCGCGATGCCGCGGCGCTCGAGCAGGTCGCCGGGGCCTGCCGCGCCCTGGGCGGCCAGACGCTGGTGGCGCCGGCCGACGTCGCGCAGCCCACTGAGTGCGAAAACGTGGTCCGCCAGGCGATCGCGGCCTGGGGCGGCATCGACGTGCTGATCAACAACGCGGGCATCAGCATGAGCGTCCGCTTCGATCAGGTGCAGGACCTGTCGGTTTTCGAGCGCCTCATGCGGGTCAACTACCTGGGATACGTCTATCTCACCTTTTTCGCCCTGCCCGAGCTCAAGCGCACCCAAGGCCGCCTGGTGGCGGTTTCCAGCCTGGCCGGCGTGAACGGCGTGCCCGAGCACACCGGCTACGCCGCCACCAAGCACGCCATCTTCGGCTTCTTCGATTCCCTGCGCATCGAGCTCGCCGGCAGCGGCGTCTCCGTAACCCTGGTGGCGCCCGACTTCGTCCTCTCCGAGATCCACCGCCGCGCCGCCGGCGCCGACGGCCAGCCGATCGGCAAAAGCCCGCTGCAGGAATCCCGCATCATGACCGCGCAAGCCTGCGCGCGGGCGATCGTCGACGCAACCGAAAAGCGCCAACGCCTGCGCATCCTCTCCCTGCGCGGCCGCGTCGGCCGCATCGTCCGCCTCTTCGCCCCCGGCCTCATCGACGCCATCGCCGCCCGAGCCGTCCGCCGCGGCGTCTGACCCGCGCAAAGGACTGGAGAGGTTTGCGAGCGGCGGTCGCGGCGGCAGGTTGCGCGCTGCCGCCGCTCGCGGCCATGCCGCACGGCGTCGATACTGCGACCTTCCGGCCGCTCGCCGCCTCCGAGCCGCGGGTACCCCACCGCCGCCAAGCCAGCACCGTGTACACCTGGTGGCTCATCTTCGCCCCCGCAACAGGCAGCAGGCTGCATCGTGGTGATGCGGTGAGATTCCCAGGATGTTCAGTGCCAATCGCCTGCTTTCCGCGGTCCGCAAGGCCGCGGACAGCGCACCATCGCGCACCACCGCCGCGAAACCCATCCGCAGGGCACGATGTGCCGGCTCCCGAGGTGGAGTGACGGACGGCTCAACCGGCCACATCGATGGGCGCTTGCTGTCTCAGGGTGATCAACCCATGGCCGGCGAGTTTCTTGAGGTACCGCACCAGCCTCTCCACCTGCGGACTCTCGATGCTGCGCAGCAGATCGTCCAGCACGACCGGCTGGGGCGACTCCGTCAGCAACCGGTAGACCAGCGGGTCGAGGCAGATGCACTTGGCACCCGCCATGCTCCAATATTTCCGCTGCCGTCCCGGCGCCAGGTTGGGCCGCGCCTCGGCCCACTCCTGAAACGAGCGGAGCGTCGGCTCGCGCGGCGTCTTGTCGAGCTGGCGCAGGTATGACGCCATGCTCTGGCGTTCTTTGATGATCTTGGCAAGATCGAATGGCGTATCGCGAACCACTCCCCGCGGTACCACCACGCAGCCGTGCAAACCGGCATCGGCAATCTCGGTGCCATCGTCGCTGGTTTGTTGCAAATCGCGAAAAAAACGCCGTCCGTAATGATCGAAATAGATCATGCTGTGCAGGCTGTCCACCCCTCCCGCCCAGGGCCTGCCCAGCAGGGCAGGAAAGACTCCCCCACGGTCTTCGAAGGAGGCATCCCGGTCCTCGGTGAGCAGCGTGCGCCCCTCGGCCTCGCCCGCTGCCTGTCCGTCCATCTCGTAGCCGGGAGCCCGTTCGATGTCGGCATCCTGCTTGTCGATCAACCGCAGTCCGAAACGCGAGGGGTCGCGGGCGACAATGGCCGACCCGGTGAGCTGGAAGGTCCCCATCCCGCCGGCGGACCAGAACCCGTCGTGCTCGCGGACGAAGCGCAGGGTCTCCTCTTTTTCGGCTGCGGTTTCCGACGGGAAGCCGCTGAATGTCATCAGCTGCACCGCCACTCCGGCGCCGGCAAAGTTCTTCATGGTCTCGCCCATGAAGGCAACCTTGGTGCCCTTGTCGATCAGATCGAGGACGCGCTGGTTGCCCGACTCCATGCCGAACGACACGCAGACGCAGCCGCTCTTCGCCAGCTTCTTGCAGCGCTCGGCGGAGAAGACCCTTTCCATGCGCAGCTCGGCGCCCCAGCGGATGTCCAGGCCGGCATCGACGATCGCATCGGTCAGGCGGTCCAGGTAGGCGGGCGACATCACGTCCACTGCGAAGTACACATAGCGGGTGTGGGTCGCGCCGACGATGTGAGCCAGATCCTCGATCACTTGATCCACGCCGCGCTCGCGCCACGGCGATGTCGGCTTCGAGGTGTTCAACCCATAGTCGCAGAAGGTGCAGCGATTCCAGTAGCAGCCGCGGGTCGGCGAGTAGTTGATGCCGCGCTCCGGTGCCAGGTAGAGCTCCCATGGATAGCGGTAGAGGGGGCGGCCCAGCTGGGGTACGTTTTCATAGTGGATGTGCTGCGGCAGGAAGAGCTTCCCAGACCGTTTGTCGAAGGTGATCAGGTTCTGCACCCTGGCGCCAGGCACGACGCCGCCCGCATCGGCAATCTCGCACAGCGCAGTCTCGCCTTCGCCGACCACGATGCCGTCGCAGACGGCGAAAAAATCGGCCATGCGCTGCTTGTCTTTCATGTACTTGTAGAGCTGACTGATGGAGGTGCCGCCGAACAGCACCTGCTTGGCAGGCCAGGCCTGCTTCACCCAGCGCGCCAGGTGCAAGGCGTGGAAAATCTGATGATCGTAGGCGACGCTGATGCCGACGCAATCGGCGGAGGAGAATTGCTCGTCCGCCGCCAGGCGCCCATCGAGGAAGCGGTCGAAGACCTGGCAGATCCTGCCGCCCAGGATCGGATCGAATAGATCGCGCAGATTGTAGGGTGAAAAGCGGCCGCGATTTGCCAGCCTGAAAGTGGTCAGCTCGCTCGGATAGCCGAGCGCTCCGAGCATCTCCATATAATCAGAGAGATCTGTTTGGTAGCGCTGGTAGTCTGGAAACGAAAGAAAGCAGCGGCGGTCACGCATCCCGGCGGCGGCGTGTCGAAGATCGTCATACCGCACCCGCCGCTGGCGCCAGAGTGCCAGATATTCTTCCTGCTCGGCAAAGCTGAGCGCAGCCTGGCGCTCGAAGGCGCTCAGCCGTCGCGCGGCCTCCTCGTAGAAGGCTGCGACGTTCTGCTCTTCCAGGGCCCAGTTGACCATCTCGATGTTGACGTCGCGGATCACCACGTCCGCAAACCCGGAATGAACCAGATGGCCGGCCAGGTAGGCGGTGGCGTGGTACGGCAGCGTCGGATCGTCGAGCGGAGGATGGGCCAACAGGATCTTCATCGCACATCTCCTCGCGCCTTGAAGCTCATCAAGGGGGCCGCGCTACTCCTGCCTGGCAAGCCTGGCGGCCTGCGCAGCCTGGTGCTCGGCGACGAGCGACTTGAGCTTCGGCCACATCTCCTTGTAGGGGCAAAGGGAGCTGTTGAGGAACCGGCCGGCGGCCGCCGACCAGCCCCTGCCCAGCGGCAGCATGCAGGCGCCGAACTCGACCAGCCGGGCTACATTGGCGCGCACCGCCGGATGCGCCCACATCTCCGGCGCCATCGCCGGGCCGAAGGCGACCGGCCCGGTGAAGCTCAGATAACAGTGGGCGAGCAGCGTCTCCGCCGAACCTCCGGCGCAGCGCGCAAGGGTGGTGGCGCTGGCCGGTGCGACCAGGAAGAGATCGATGTCCTTGACCAGTTCGGGCGGGGAACGCATCGGACGCGGGTCGGACCACGGATCGACATGCACGTCGACGCGCACCATGGCCTCGAGCGCCTGCGGATTGACAAAGCGAGCGGCGGCTGACGTCATGACCACCCGCAGCTCCTCGACCTCGGGCTCGGCCCGGAGGTTGATCAGGTAGGAGTGGATGTTAAGGACGCCGATCGAGCCGCTCACGCCGACCAGGATTCTCATCGCGCAGGCTCCGCGCGCTGCCGCCGGTCTGCCGGAGAGGGCGTGCGACCGCCGTCTTGGCAGACCGGCCCTGACAGCTCAACAGCCGCCGTTGTTGTTGATATTGGTTTCTTCGTCTGAGGATGCCGCGCCGCCCGAGACATCTTCCAGCACGGTTTCGTCGATCTCACCGCTGCCAGCGTCCTCGAGTTCCTTTGCAACGTCTTCCGGTTTCTGGTCCATGGATTGCCTCCTTTGCCGGATCGCGACCGGCATTTGTCTGGTAAGGCACGCGGCACATGCCGCGCCCGTCGAAACCCTTACATCTACTCGACGCCAGCCGCGGCGGTCTCGCCGTGCAACGGCACCGATGTCGATTCGCTTCGCCCCTCGACGGCGTCGATCAGTTCGAACTTGGCATTCCGGCGCAGCGGCGAGCACGGCGAACTGCCGGTGTCCATGCGGATCTGCGGGCAGTAGACACCCTGGCAAACCGGCAGGATGGTGCACTTCCGGCACTTGGGGTCCTGCTCGAAGGCCGGTTCGGTCCACAACGCAAGCTTGTCCTGATCGAGCTCCATGCGACCGTCGGGGCGGAGGTAGCCCACCACGTTGCGGTCGTGCTTGTCGAGGTCGACCGTGCACTTCATCACCTTGCCGCTCGCCCCGATCAGGAAGTTGTAAGGCCGCGCCGCGTAGCAGACGTGCGAGCCCAGGCCCACTTCGGTGATCCCCGAGGCAAGGCTGAGGCCGCGCCGCTGGGCCTCCTTTTTCATCTCGCGTTCCATGCTCCAGGCGTCCTCGACGCCGCAGACCGCAAGGCTGGCGTCGTTCGGCCCACCCCACTTGCCGACGGCGTAGAAGCGCATCTTGAAGCGCGGATCGCCGCCGAGCTCGCGCTCGATGATGTCGAGAAAGCCGCGGTAGCTCATCACGTTGTTGCGGTCGAAGTTGAAGCGCAACATGACCGTGAAGTCCTCGCTGCGGCGTGACAGCGCCTTGAGGTTGGCGAGGATGGTGCCGAAGGTTTCCTGGCCGTCGCGGGTGGGTCGAGTGCGGTTGTGGTCCTCCGGCACTCCGTCGATGGTGATCTGGAAAAACGCCACTTCCCAGGCCAGGAGCCGCTCGGCCACCTCCGGTGTGAGCAGGAAGGCGTTGGTGGTCATGTTGCTGGAGAAGCGGACCGAGTGTTCGCGGGCGATCGCCTGGAAGAACGGCGCGAGGTCCTCGATGGCCTCGAAGCCGTAGAGCGGCTCGCCGCCGAACCACGCCACCGACAGAGAGCTGAGCGAGCGGATGCGCGATTCGGTCAGCTTCTTGATGGCGGTGCGCACCGCCGGCTGCATGGTGCCGCGGGCGAAGTCCTCGTAGCAGTAGGTGCAGCGGAAGTTGCAGTCTTCGGAGGCGAGGAGGATGAGTTGCAGGATGTCGGTGCGGTACTGGGCCTGGCCGAATTCGAGCTGGATGCGCCGGTATTCGTCAGTCCCCTCCTGGACCAGGAAGCCACGCTCGTAAAGGAGCTTGACGGCGCCCCGCCGTGCCGCCGTAAAACCCTTCTGCGTCAACAGGGTCTCGATCTTACGCCGGACTGCGACGGGGAAGACGCTCATCGTGCCGCGCAAGCTGTTCCACAGCACCAGACGGCCGTCGGTGGTGGTGGCGCGGGTGTTGTAGCGCGAGGGCACCCACCGCGTGGCGCCGGCCTCGGCCATCGCACTCCCTCCGGCGGGCACCGAGGGGATCTCCGTGTCGAGAGGAGATCGCACCAGAATGGGAAGCTTATCGCCGAGGCCGAGACTCATGGCCGATCCTCCTTGGTAACACGCTTACTGTAGATAAGCAATTTCATTTTGTCAAGTTATGCGTAAGTCTATTATTCCTACATAGATGCAAGTTGGCGCGAAGGAACGCGCATGCTCTCCTCCCGCTTGGGGTCCGCGATGGCCGGCTTGCGCAGACGCGCTGGTGGTCGCGCCTTGCCTTCTGGCGTTAGGCCAGGGCAGCCCTCATAATCCGCCCCATGGAATGGAAAGGAGTCTCAGGATGACCTGTCGCCCGCCGCGGCCGCCGGCCTTTGCCATCGCCCTGCTGTGCGGAGCGCCGCTGTTCGCCCCTGGCGTCGCCGCCGCGCAGCAGGGCGCGCCGCCCGATCCCGCGGCGTATCAGCAGGAGATCGAAGCGTGGCGCGCCAACCGCGTCGCCAGCCTCAAGCAGGACCAGGGGTGGCTGGCCGACGCGGGCAGGTTCCGGCTGGACGAGGGAGAAAGCCGCGTCGGCAGCGATCCGGCGTCGCGCGTGCTGCTGCCGTCCGGCAGGGCGCCCGCCTTTGCCGGCACGCTGGCGCGGCACGGCGACGCGGTAACCTTCGTGCCCGCTCCCGGCCTGGCTCCGCCGCCCACCGCCGAGCGCCACCAGAACGGCGACCACGGCGCCCTGCTGGCCGCGCCGGCCGGCGGCGCCTTTGCGGGATCGCTGGTCCTGGCGGACGACAGCACCGAAGGCGGCCCGACCGTCGTCCACCTGGGCGCGATTTCGTTCTATGTCATCCGGCGCTTCGACAAGATGATCGTCCGCGTCAAGGACGCCCAGGCCCCGGCGATCGCCGCCTTCCAGGGCATCGACAACTTCCCGCTGCGCGCCGACTGGCGGGTCCAGGCCCGCTTCGAGCCCTACAAGCCCCCCAAGCCGCTCACCATCACCAACGTCGTCGGTGAGATCGACGACGGCCTGGTGCCCGGCGCGGTCGTCTTCGACCACGACGGCCACTCCTACCGCCTGGACGCTTTCGACGAGGCCGACGGCCGCCTCTTCATCGTCTTCGGCGACCAGACCAACGCCTTCGAAACCTACGGCGCCGGCCGCTTCCTGGACGCCGAAAAGCCCGCCAAGGACGGCCGCCTGATTCTCGATTTCAACAAAGCGTACAACCCCCCGTGCGCCATCTCCACCTACGCCGTCTGCCCTCTGCCGCCGCGCCAGAACCGCCTCCCCGTCCAGGTCCAGGCCGGCGAAAAGACCTTCCGCGGGGCCCACGGCTGAGACGCCTCCCTTCTCAATGGCAGCCGCGCGACCTTGACTTGCCGCAGGGTTGCGCACAGCATATTGCGAAGATGCGTTAGTGCAAGCCACTGGACCTGACTCGGCCCGGTGGCGGGGGAGCGTGGCACCATGATTCCCTACTTTCTGAACCTCGGCCAGAGCATCGAACGGGCCTGGCTGGCGCGGGGCTACGACGAAGAGGTGTTCCCTACGCTGGCGGTGGATCTCCTGGCGGAGAATCCACCGCAGCAGCATGTCGGGACGGCGGATGTCGTCGATTGGGTCTTCGGTACTTCCCACCCCTTTTTGCAGCCCGCTGGACGCGCCTTTTTCGGCGAGCCGCCGGTGCTGGTCTACCAGGGGCCGCGGTTCTATATCGAAGTTCTGTTCTGGATGGCGGCGACCACCTCCATCCACGAGCATGGCTTCAGCGGCGCTTTCGCGGTCCTGGCCGGATCGAGCGTGCACAGCCACTGGCGTTTCGCGCGCGAGCGGACGATCAATTCCCGCCTGCTGTGCGGCCGGCTGGAGCGCGTGTCGACCGAGATCCTGCGGCCCGGCGCCATCCGCCAGATCGACTCCGGCAGCCGGCTGATCCACCAGCTTTTCCACCTGGAGCTGCCGTCGGTCACGATCGTCGTGCGTACCTATTCCGATCGCAAACATCAGCCGCAGTATCAGTACCTGCCGCCGGGACTGGCGATCGACCCCGAGGACCACGACCCGCTGCGGGCGCGGCGCCTGCTGCTGCTCGACAACATGGCCCGCGGCCGGCTTCCGGGCCTGCCGGAGTACGCCGGCAGGCTCATCGCCGTCGCCGATCCGGAGACGCTGTGGCAGATGTTCTCGACCTTGACCCGCCGCAAGGTGGACCGCGGCCTGCTCGACGGCCTGTTCCGGCTTGCCCGCGACCGCCACGGCGACGTGGTGGACCTGTTCCGCCGGGTGTGCGAAGACGAGCGGCGCACCCGCGTGGTGACCGCGCTGCGGGAAAAAGTCGTCGATCCGCAGGCGCGGTTCCTGCTGGCGCTGCTGATGCTGATGCCCGATCGCGACGCGATCGTCGAAACCGTGCAGCAACAGTTTCCCAACCTGCAGCCGGTGCCGGCGATCGAAACCTGGGTCGCATCCATGGCCGGCAAGGAAACCATCGGCTTTCACCTCACCGACCTCAACCGCCTCATCTTCCGCGGCCTGGTGGAAGGTGTCGACGCGGATGGCCTCTTGCAGCGGTTGCGGACCCAGCTCCAGGACGGCGCCGCCACCGATCCCGAGCACGCGCTCGACCACGCCAAGCGCATGGCGCGGCTGGACCTGTTCTATCCGTTGTTTTCACGTTCGCCGCTGCGCGAAGCGGCGCGGATGGCCTGAACGGCCGGCGGGCTACGGGCGAAGGGGCGGCGTCCTGCGATGGCGTGCCGGTGCGACGCCCCCGGCCCTGCTGTGTACAACCAGACGGGCCAGGGGCACCGGGAGCTCAGTTGGGATTGTTGATGATGTTGTTGTTGTCGTCCGGCTTCGCATCGCCGCCCGACACGTCTTCCAGAACCTCGTCATCCAGCTCTGCACTCTTGGACTTCTCGTCGGCCATGGGATGGCTCCTTTGGGTGAATACCTCCGTTCAACATGAACGAAGGCCGTCATCAGCGTGGTTGCTATCCGCCATTGCAAGGTCAGGCGGGCTCATCTGGGCGCCGCCACCATCGGCGCGGGATCGGAACCCGGTTCCGAGTGTCGCGGCGTCCACCCCTGCCGGGGCCCGCGGGATCTCCCGGCAGCCGTCGGCATTGCCGCCTTCTGCGACGCCGTCAATACGATCAGGCCTTGCGCGGCGAGCCGCCGGAAGTAGCGCAGGAACCTGGCGGCCTCCGGCTGGTCGACACGGCCGAGCAGCTCCCGCAGCGTGACCGTCTGCGTCTCGGTCGCCGCCAGCAGCTGGTAGACGAACGGATCGATCCGCACACACTTGGCGCCGGCCATCGCCCAGTAGCGGCGTTGCGGGCCGGCTGCCAGCGCGGTGCGGCCGGCAGCCCATTCGCGATAGGCCTGCTGCGTCGGTTCGCGCGGGACCTTGGCCAGCGCCGCCAGATAGGACGCCATCTGTTTGCGTTCGCGCAGGATCGTGGCCAGGTCGTACGGTGAGTCCCGCAGCACCCCCGGCACCCCGACGGCGCACGCCAGCAGCTGCTCGTCCGACATCGCATCGTCGGTGTCGAGGTTGTCGCGGAAAAAGCGCCGGCCGTAGAAATCGTAATAAATCATGCTGTGCAGGCTGTCGGTGCCGCCGGCCCAAGGTCTTCCCAGCATCAGGGGAAAGATGTTGCCGCGGGCGTCGAACGAAGCGTCGCGGTCTTCGGTGAGCATCGCCTTGCTCTCTTCGCCCCGCGCGTCGTCTTCCAGCTCGTAGGCCGGCGCCCGCAGCACGTCGACGTCCTGCTTTTCGATCAGGCGCACGCCGAAGCGGCCGGGGTCCTTGGCGACGATCGCCGTGCCGGTCAGCAGGAAGGTGCCGATGCCGCCGGTGGACCAGTAGTCGTCGTGGTCGCGGACGAAGCGATGGGTCTCCGCCTTTTCTGCCGCGGTTTCCGATGGGAAGTCGGAGAACGCCATGAGCTGGACCGCGACGCCGGCCTCCGCGAAGTTCTTCATCGTTTCGCCCATGAAGGCGACCTTGGTGCCTTTGTCGATCAGGTCCAGGATGCGCTGGCTGCCGGACTCCATGCCGAACGAGACGCAGACGCAGCCGCTGGCCGCCAGCTTGGCGCAGCGGTCTTGCGTGAAAACCTTTTCCAAGCGCATTTCCGCCGCCCAGCGGATGTCCAGATCGGCGGCGGCGATGGCGTCGGACAGCCTGTCCAGGTAGGCGGGCGCCATGACGTCGACGGCGAAATAGACATACCGGGCACCGGTTTCGCCAATGGCGCTGCGCAGGTCGTCGACCGCCTGGTCGACCCGGCGCTCGCGCCATGGGGAGGTCGGCTTGGAGGTGTTGAGGCCGTAGTCGCAAAACGTGCAGCGATTCCAATAGCAGCCGCGCGTGGGCGAATAGTTGATGCCGCGCGCCGGCGCCAGGTACAGGTCCCACGGGTAGCGGAAAAGCGGGCGGCCCAGGGCCGGCACGTTCTCGTAATGGATGCAGTCGGGCAGGTACAGCTTGTCCGCCGTGCGGTCGTACGAGATGAGGTTGTGGACCTTGGCGCCGGGCTTGACCTGCCCGGCGTCGGCGATCTGGCACAGCGCCGTCTCGCCTTCGCCGACGACGATGCCATCGCACATTTCGAAAAAGCGCCGCATCTGCTGCTTGTCGCGGATGTACTTGTAAAACTGGCTGATCGAGGTGCCGCCCAGCAGGATCTGCTTGTCCGGCCAGCGCCGCTTCGCCCACCGTGCCATGTGCAGGGCGTGAAACATCTGGTGGTCGTAGACGATGCTGAGCCCCAGGCAGTCCGCGGCGGCGAGCTGGGCGTCGTCCGCCAGCCGCTCGTCGAGGAAGCGATCGAAGACCTGGCAGATCGTTGCGGTCAGGCCGGGTTCGAAAAGATCGCGGAAGTTGTAGGGCGAAAAGCGGCCGCGGCTGACCTGCCTGAAGTTGGTCACGTCGCCGGGGTAGCTGAGGCTGCCGAGCATGCTTTCGTAACGCAGCAAGCTCATCCGAAAGGTCTTGTACTCATCGAAAGCAAGGAAGGCGTCGCGATCGCGCAATCCGGCGAGCGATCGTTGCAGCTGTTCGTAGGAGACGCGATGCTGGCGCCAGAGGCCGAGGTACTCTTCCTGCTCCAGGAAGGACAGCGACCCTTTGCGTTCCAAGGCCTTCAACCGCCGGTCGGCCTCTTCGTAGAACGACGAGAAGACCGCTTCCTCGAACGTCCAATTCACCATCTCGATGTTGACGTCGCGGATGGCGACGTCGTCGAAGCCGCAATGCACCAGGTGGCCGGCGAGGTAGGCGGTCGAATGGTACGGCAACGTGGGATCGTCGAGCGGCGGGTGCGCGAGCACGATCTTCATTTGCGACCTCCTTGGCGTTGCGTTCCGCCTGCCGTCGGAGCGAAGGATCTGCCGGGGCGTCTCCTTCGTCTCATGGTGCTTCGTATATGCCAACATTACCCTATAACAGTGAGTAGTTGATACGCAATACAACGTACAAATGAAATCATGTTTAATACCTGACAGGGGTGGTCAGTTTATGGGACAAGCGCCCCAATTACAGGCCGCGCCAGACTCTTTTCGCCGGGTTTTTGTGCTGCTCAATCTGTGCTAAGTGCCTTGTAGAAATCGATGCTTACGTAGTACTCTCTGTTTTGCGCGGTTTTGTGAGGCCGCGGGGCGCTGTCCTGGGCCTGGCAGGCCTCTCCTCGTGGAGCGCGGGACAAGGGCGAATGGCACTGAACATCCTGGGGATCTCAGCGCACTACCACGATGCATCCTGTTGCCTGTTGCGCGACGGGCAGCTCATCTGCGCGGCGGAGGAAGAGCGCTTCTCCCGCGTCAAGCACGACAGCCGCCTGCCCTGGCGCTCTTTTCGCTTCTGCCTCGAACAGGGGGGCATCACCCTGCCCGAGGTCGACTGCGTCGCCTACTATGAAAATCCTGAAAAGAAGCTGTCCCGGCAGATCTGGATGGCCCTGCATCCGGATGCCTCCGACTCCATCCGCCGCAGCGTTCTGAGCCGGCTGCCGGATCGCGTCGACCGGGTCGAACGGCAGATCCGCCACCAGCTCGGCTACACCGGCCGGTTGGAGCTTTTCGATCATCACCAGTCTCACGCCGCCAGCAGCTTTTTTTACTCCGGGTTCGAAGAGGCCGCGGTGTTGACCGTGGACGGCGTGGGCGAATGGGCGACGACCGCCTTCGGCGCCGCCGCCGGCGCCGCCATCGATCTGTTCGAAGAGGTCCGCTTCCCCAACTCGCTGGGCATGCTGTACAGCGCCATGACCGCGTATCTGGGCTTTGACGTCAACGACGGCGAATACAAAGTCATGGGGCTCGCCCCCTACGGAGAGCCGCGCTACGTCGACCAGGTGCGCGCCCTGGTGACGCGGCAAGGGGACGGCCAGTACCGGCTCAACCTCCAGTATTTCGATTTCCTGCGGCGCAACCGGATGTATTCGGACCAACTGGTGGATCTATTCGGGGCACCGCCGCGGTTGCCCGAGGCGGAGCTGCTGGCATTTCACCAGGACGTCGCGCGCAGCGTCCAGTGGGTGCTCGAAGAGATCCTGCTCGAAAAAGTGCACTACCTCCACGACCGGGTTCCCAGCCGCAACCTCTGCATGGCGGGCGGCGTCGCGCTCAACTGCGTGGCCAACAGCCGCATCCTCCGCGACGGGCCCTTCGCCCAGCTGTTCGTACAGCCCGCCGCGAGCGATGCCGGCGGCTGCCTGGGCGCCGCCGCCCTGGCGCACGTGCGCCTGACCGGCGAGCGGCCGGCCCAGGGCCGCCTGGCCCACATGTACTGGGGCCCCGCCACGCCGGTCGAAGACGTCGCCGGCATGCTCGCCGGAACCGCGCTGCCGGCCCTCGACTTCCGCTGCCGGCCCGACGACCTGCTGCAGGCGACCGTCGAGCGCCTGGCGGCCGGCAAGGTCGTGGGCTGGTTCCAGGGCCGCATGGAGTTCGGACCGCGCGCGCTGGGGGCCAGGTCGATCCTGGCGGACCCGCGCGACGAAGGCATGCGCGACCGGATCAACGCCCTGGTCAAGATGCGCGAAAGCTTCCGTCCCTTCGCCCCGGCGGTTCTCGAAAGCCGGGCGCGGGATCACTTCGCCATCGACCATCCCTCTCCCTTCATGCTGGAAACCTGCCCGGTCAGCTCGCCGATCCATCTGCCGGCGGTCACCCACGTCGACCGCTCGGCCCGCCTGCAGACCGTCGACCCGGCGTCGAGCCCGCGCTTCGCCGCCCTCCTGGAGCGCTTTGCCGATCGCACCGGCTGCCCGATCCTGCTCAACACCTCCTTCAACGTCCGCGGCGAACCCATCGTCCGCACGCCGGAGGAGGCGCTGCTCTGTTTTGCACGCTCGGGCATCGATACCCTGGTCCTCGAAGACTTCGTCATCGACCGCCAATCGGTGCCGCCGGCCTGGAGCCAGCTGCTGCCGAAGCAGGAGCGACCCGGCGGGCCGAGGGTGAGCCACCAGGTGTACACGCTGCTGTAGGTTTGCCAGCGCCCTTACCCTGGAGGAGCCGTGCCGGAACAGCCTGACCACGACCAGCTTTTGAAAGCGGTCGCCGACGCGACGGCGGGCCTGCTCAGCCAGGGCGACGGCGCCGCCGCCGTTCTGATCCTGGAGCGCCTGGGCCTGCTGAAGGCGGCGGCCAGGAAGACCGCCGCCGCCTCGCCCGGCACGATCGGCGTGTGGGAGGCCGGGCCGCAGGGGCACCAGCGTTCGGCCGCGCGGCGCGACGACTGGCATTTCTGGGCCGATGTCCAGTCCATTCCGCCCAAGGGGGAGCGGCCGCGGGTGGCGCTGGTGGGCGAATCGGTGGCCCGCGGTTTTCTCTACGACCCGGCGTTCAATCCGGCCCAGGCCCTGGAGGCTTGCCTGACGGCGGCCCTCGGACAGCCGGTCGAAGTGCTCGACCTCGCCAAGATCGACCTGCTGCCCCAGGAGCTCATGAGCCTCACCGAGGCGGCGACCACGCTGGCGCCCGACGTGCTGGTGGTCTTCGCTGGCAATAACTGGTTCATGCACGACCAGCGCGACCTGCCGATCGAAGCGGCCGCCCTGCGCGAGCGGGGAGCTGCCGGGCTCAAGGAGCTGCGCGAGCAGCGCCTGGCCGCCTTTGCCGCCGGCACTTTCCGGCAGCTGCTCACCGAGCTATCCCAGCGCCAGCCGCTGGTGGTGGTGGTTCCAGAGATCAACCTCGCCGACTGGCGCCTGGATGCGGAAGCGGATGCGCCCTGGCTGCCGGACGGACGCAACCGCCTCTGGCTGGAATGCCGCGCGGCGGCCCGCGCCGCGCTGGCCGCCGGTCGCCTGGACCAAGCGGCGGCCCTGGCGCGCCAGATGATCGACCTGGACGGCGGCACCGCGGCTTCCGGCTGGACCCTGCTGGCCGACTGCGCGCGCGCCACGGCAGAGACGGAAACCGCCCGCGCCTGCCTTGAAAAGGCGCGCGACGCTCACACCTGGGACTACACCCACCAGACGCCGCGGATTCTCTCTCTCGCCCAGGGCGCCTTGCGGGACTGCGCGCTGCCCGGCCGCATCGCAATCGTCGACCTGCCGCGCTGTTTCGCCGCCTGGCGCCCCGGCGAGCTCCCCGGCCGGCGCCTGTTCCTGGACTACTGCCACATGAGCGCGGAGGGGATCCGCGTCGCCATGGCGGCGACGGCATTACAGGTTGCGACGCTGCTGGACGCCAGCCGGCCGCTTCCGGCGCTGGCGAGCGTGGTCGAAGCTGCCCCCGCCCCCGACGCCCGCATCGAGGCGGCGGCCCAGTTTGCCGGGGCGCTCCATTCCGCGCATTGGGGCCAGGTGAGCCCGTTCGTCTCGGCTCTCTGTCACCAGGCCGCCCAGACGTCCCCCGAAATCGCCCAGGCGATGCGGCTCTACCTGGAATTGCAGGTCCGGCAGGCGCCGGTGTGGGCCTGCGCGGCGGCCGGGCAGCTGGCCGACGTGGCGCCGCCTTTCCTGCGCCGCTACATCCTGCATCCCCACAAAAGGCTTTTCGACCCGGTGCTGCTGCCGGCCATCGCCGGCGCGCTCGAAGAAACCGGCCTGCCCACGCTGGCCTTTCTCACCGAGCTGCGCCAGCAGGAGAGGAGCCTTTCCAACCGTCCGCGCAACCTCCTGGACCCCTACCATCGCGCGTCCTGGGCGGACCTCGACTGGCTGGACTGGCCCAACCATTTCTGCCGCGCCTACAGCCCCAGGTCGCGCTACCCCTGGGTTTCCCGCACGCCGCGCGACCTGGCGTTCACCCTGACCTGCCGGCGCCGGCACGCGGCCGGCCCCAGCGAGTGCCACCTGTCGATCAACGGCACCTGCGCCGGACGCCTGTCCCTCACCGCCGGCTGGAGCACCTATCGCTTCAGCGCCCCCGCGGCGCTGGTGCAGGCCGGAGTGAACTGGCTGGAGATCGACTGGCCTGCCGATCCTGCGGATGGCGAACAGGCGATCGGCAGCATCGCTCATCAGCTGGAGCTTCGCCGCTACACCCCGCTGCTTCCGGTCTTTGCGGAGATCTATTCGCTGACCGCCGTCGAGACCTGACCCCTCCGCGGATTACCGCGAACGCAGCGTCGCCGCGGTGTCCAGCCGCAAGGAGCGTCGCGAGGCGCCCAGCCCGGCCAGCGCCGCCGTCGCCAGCAGCACGACCGCCACCAGGCAGAACACCAGCGGATCGCGTGCGTCGATGCCGTAGAGCAGGCTGGCTAAAAAGCGCACCAGGACGAGCGCCGCCGCAAGCCCCAGCCCGATGCCGATCAGGGTCAGCCTGAGCGGCTGCGCCAGCAGCGCACCGAGCACCTGCCGCACGCTGGCGCCGAGCGCCACGCGGATGGCGATCTCGCGCGTCCGCAGCGAGGCGTTGTAGGCGATGACGCCGTAGATGCCGAGGGTGGCGAGCAGCAGGCCCGCCGAGCCGAAAAACAGGAACAGAAAGTTGAAGAATCGGTTGCGCGCGCCGGCGCTCTCGACCAGATCGGTCAAGGCGAAGCTCTTGAGGATCGGCTGGTTGGGATCCACGGCGGCGATCTGCCGCTGCACCGCGACCTGCGGGATCTGCTGCGCGCCGGCGGTGCGCAAGACCACCACCATGCTGCTGTGCGGCAGCTGCAGGAAGGGAGCGTAGATCGCCGGCTCGGGGTCCGACTTGAGATCGGTGATGCGAGTGTCGCCCACCACGCCGACGACCTCGTAGGCCGTCTTGACGCTGCCGCGCACGGCCAGCATCAGGCGGCTGCCCAAGGGCTCGCGGTGGGCGAAGAAGCGGTCGGCCATGCGCTGGTTGATGACCACGACCGGTTGGGCGGCGGCGCCGTCCCGGTCGCTGACGTCGCGGCCCTTGATCAGCGGAATGCCCATGGTGTGGAAGTAACCGGGGGAGACGGCGCTGAACTGCGCGAAGACCCCGGCGGTCGGCGCCGCCGGGTCCGGCTTTTCAAGATCGAAGGCCTGGAGGTTGCGGCCGAAGGTTTCGAGCGGCACGCTGCTGGCGGCTGCCACGGCGCGCACACCCGGATAGGCCCGCAGCCGGTCGAGCAGCTGGGTGACGAACTGCACCCGGTCCGCGTCGCGGTCGTAGTGCTTGGGCGGTAGCGCGATCTCGATGCCGCTGGCACCCGCGGGCTGGAACCCCAGGTTCACCCCCTGCAGCCTGGCTGAGCTCAGCAGCATCAGGCCGGCGCCGATCAACAGGATGGTGGCGAGCGTGCTTTCGGCCATGACCAGGGCGGCGCGGAAGCGGCCGGCGCCGCGGCCCGACGAAGCTCCCGCCTGGTCCTTGAGGGCCTGCTGCACGCCGGCCCGCGCCATGCGCAGGCCCGGCGCCGCGCCGCAGGCGATTCCCGCCACCACCACCAGGCACAGGGCGAAGGCCAGCACCCATGGATCCACCCGGATCGTGCCCGCCAGCGGCAGCAGGCGCGGATTGCTGGCGAGCGCCGCGTGCAGCCCCCAGCTCGCCAGCGCCACGCCGACCACGCCGCCGGCCACCGCCACCACCAGGCTCTCGACCAGGAACAGCCGGAACAGGCTGCCGTCGCCGGCGCCGAGCGCGATGCGCAGCGCCGTTTCGTGACCCCGCGCCGCGGCCCGCACCAGGAACAGGTTGGTGACGTTGGTGCAGGCGATCAGCAGCACCAGCAGGGCGGCGCCGAACAGCAGCAGCAGCGCCGGCCGGACCCGCCGCACCGTGCTGTCGCGCAGATCCTGCACGTCGCAGGACCAACCCCGGTTGGAGACCGGGTAGGCCGTCTCGAGATGCCGCGCCAGGGCGTTGATCTCCTGGCGCGCCTGGGCCAGCGAGGCGCCGGGCGCCAGCCTGCCGACGACCTGAAGGTAGTGGCTCTGGCGGTCGTCGGCGCCGCCGGGCGCCGGCAGCGCCAGCCACAGCTCGGTCGCCGCGCTGGGGAAGGCGAAATCCGCCGGCATGATGCCGACGACGGCATAGGCGTCGTCGTCCAGCCGCAGGACCTTGCCGAGGACCGCCGGATCGCCGCCCAGGCGCCGCCGCCAGAACTCGTGGCTGACCACCACCGCCCGCGCCTGGCCGGGTTCCTGGTCTTGCGGCAGGAGCGTCCGGCCGCGGTCCGCCGCGGTGCCCAGCAGGTGGAACAGCTCGGGAGATACGGCGGCGATGGGCACCGCCAGCGGCTCCTCGCCCCGCGTCCAGTTGGCGTTCCGGCTGGTGGCGGCGGCGAGCCCGCTCAGCGTGCGCAGCTGAGCACGGTAGTCGTAGAAGTCGCCAAGCGCCAGGCCGGCGCCCTCCAGCCCCCGCTCCAGGTTGGCGGCGCTGACCTGCACCAGGCGGTCGGCGTCCCGGTAGGGGAGGGGCCGCAGCAGCACGGCATACACGACGCTGAAGATCATCGTGCCGGCGCCAATGCCCAGCGCCAGGGTGGCTACCGAAACCAGGGAAAAGCTGGGCCGCTTGCGCAGCGCGCGGAAGGCTATCCGAAGTTCGCGAAGTACCGCCGCCATGGTCACCTCGTCGTCCTGGTTCACCAGCAGATCGACAGCTAAGCAGTGTAGCAGGCTCGCGTCGTAGCGGGCGTCATGCCGGCGGCACGCCGGCCGCCTGCTGCGGCCGCCAGCCGCAGGTGCGATCGTACGCGGCCGCGAGACGCACCGGAGCGCTGGCGTCCGCCAGGTCTTCCAGGCGCAGCGTGGCGAGCGCGGCGATGACCAGGGCGCGGTCGCGCGGCGTCGCCAGCGGCGGCCGGCGGTCGTCGTCGAAGCGTCCCAGGTTGGCTGCCGCGGCATGGACCAGCGCCCGCAGCACGGCAAAGGCGCCGTCCGACAGCGGCGGCGTGCCGCGATACACCTGCAGGCGGCCGGCCGGCCGGTAGCGCGGGAAGTCCTCGAGGCCCAGGAAGCGCAGCAGCCAGTCGGGACGGAAGCGGCCCAGGGCCGAGCCGATGCCGACAAAGTCGGCGATCAGCTCGTCGAGCAGGTTGTTGCGCATGACGCCGAACAGCCGGCGGGTGAAGTAGTGCGCTCCTTCGTGCTCGCGGCGGATGGCGAGCGACAGCTGCCGCCATCGGCCGCCGTCCACGCCCAGCTGCTCGGCGGGCACGGCGCTGTACGGGCCGTCGCTGAGCAGGATGAGACGGTCCTGGTAGAGGTCCTTTTGCGGCCGCAGCCGCTCCATCTCCGCGGCCCAGGAGGCGGTCGCCCGCAGCGCGGCGGGCGTCGCCTCCCATGCCCGGCGCAGCTCGTGGAGCCGCGCCCAGTTGACGTAGCCGGAGATCATCTGGGCGCCCATCGCCTCGGGCACCGGCCACGGCTCGTTGCGCCGGCTGAGCGCCTGGACCAGCAGCACGAAGTCCTGGCGGCAGCCGGCGACGAGCAGGGGGATCCTGCCGGCGGGGCTCTGGTGCAGGACGATCTGCAACCGCTCCGGGGCGCTGAGCGTCAGGCCCTGGCCGCCCGGCGGCGGGTCGGGCGCCACGCCCTGCCGCGTCGCCGCCAGGTAGGGAGCGGTCTGGCTGATGCCCGCGGCGACGGGGAAGCGCAGCTGCGGCAGCTTGGCGCGCAGCACCGCGAAGCTGCCGCGGTCGGCGGCCTCCAGGACACAGCTCTCCCAGAAGGCGATGAACGGTTCGTCGGCCAGGGGCAGCCGCGGCGCCGCGAAGATCGCCTCGCTGGCGAACAGGTTTTCGTTGTAGGCCAGGAGCTCCGCCACCTCGCCGGCGGCGGCGCCGAAGGTCGTCAGGGTGCCAGCTTGCCGAGCTTCAGCCATCGCTATAGCATATGGTGGAGAGAGCGAGCATGAAAGTATTGTCGGGCCAGGGCAACCGGGTCAGAGAGGGGTGGGGAGGCCGGCTGCTGGCGCTGCTGACCTGCGGCACCGTGGCCCTGGGAACAGCCGGCGGCCAGCTGCCCGCCGCCGCCCCGGCGCCCGCTCCAGGCCTCGGCCTGCTCGAGTCGGTGCGCCTGATGCTCGCCAACGACCCCAACGTGGTGGTGGCACGCGCACACCTGACCAGCGCCCTGGGCGCACTGTCGGTGCAGAGCGGCACCTTCGACTCGGTGATCACCGCCAGCACCTCCTACAGCGACACCCGCACGCCGGTCTTCAGCTTTCCCGCGGACCGCGAAACCGCCCTCACCAGCACCCTGGGCCTGACCCAGGAGCTGCGCTCCGGCACCACCCTGACGCCGCAGGTGAGCCTCAGCAGCGACAGCGAAAACACCGCGCTCAGCGGTCTGTCCGGTCCGCCGGTGATCTTCAATACCGCCAACGTCTCCTTCGCGCTGCGCCAGCCGCTGCTGCGCGGCCGCGGCGTCAAGGTGGCGGACGCTCCCGAGCGTGCGGCGCAGCGCGAAGCCGAAGCTGCCGCCCTCGACCTGCGGTTCACCGTCTCGCAGCGCATCCTCACCGTGGCGACGCAGTACTGGACGGCCATGGCCGCCCGCTACAGCCTCGACATCCTGCGCACCAACGAAGAGACCTCGCGCCGGCTGCTGACCACCACGCGGCGCCTGATCGAAGCCGACATCACGGCGCCGGCCGAAGCGGTGCAGCTGGAGGCCAACCTGGCCGCCGCCGAGGCTTCCCGCGTCGCCGGCGAAAACGCGCTGTTCCGGGCGCGCCAGGACCTGGGCCGCGAGATCGGGCTCGACGGCGCCCGCACCGCGGCGCTGCCGGCGCCGGCCGGCCCCTTCCCGGAGCTGGCGCCGGGCGCCTTGGACAGCGCCGGCGCGGCGCGCTTCGTCGCCGCCGCGCTGCGCCGCCGCGCCGACCTGCAGGCGGCGCGCAAGCGCCTGGAAGAAAGCGACATGCTGGTCACGGCCGCCGCCAACGCGCTGCTGCCGCAGCTCGATCTGGTGCTCACGCCGAGCTATTCCGGGCTGATGGGCGGCGGCGGCGTCGCCGCGTCCCTCGCCGCGCTGACGCACCAGATCCCCGGCGTCAGCTCGTTGCTGTCGCTCAATCTCACCTGGCCGGTGCGCCGCGACGCGGCCTACGGCCAGTGGCTGCAGGCGACCGCCACGCGGCAGCAGAACGCGGCGCTGCTCGACCAGCTGGAAAAAAGCGTCGGCACCGACGTCCCCACCGACGTGGACACCGTGGCCCGCGGCGCCCAGCAGCTGGACCGGGCGCACGCGGCGGTCCATCTGTTCGAACGCGCGGTGGCCAACGAGGAGCGCAAGCTGCGCGCCGGCAGCTCGACGGTGCTGGACGTCATCACCCAGCAGGACCGGCTGCTGACCGCGGCGCAGACCGAGGTGGCGGCGGAGCTGTCGCTGGCCCAGGCGCTGGCGCAGCTGCGCTTCGCCACCGGCACGCTGATGGCCGAGAGCGGCGACCTGGAGGTGGTGGACGCCGACCGCATCACCAGCGTACCGGCAGGCCAGGAGACGAGCCCATGATCTTCCGCAAGGTGGCGCTGGAGCGCCTGTCGTCGCCCGAGCAGCTGGACCAGCTCCTGGAAGTCACCACGCCCATCGGCTGGCTGGCGCTCGCGGCGCTCGGCGCGCTGGTGGCGGCGGGGATGGCCTGGGCGCTGTTCGGCTCCATCCCGACGCTGGCCGCCGGCGAAGGCATCCTGCTGCGCCGCAGCGGCGTCATGGACTTGGTGGCGACCGCCGGCGGCCAGGTCGACGAAGTGCTGGTCCACGTCGGCGACGTGATCGAAAAGGGCCAGCGCGTGGCCTCCATCCGCCAGCAGGGGCTGCTGCGCCAGATGGAAGACCTGCGCGGCAAGCGCGCGGTCCTCGACCAGGAGTACCAGGCGCTGCTGCGGTTCACCGCCGGGCAGCAGCAGCTCAAGCAGAGCGAGCTCGAGCAGCAGCGCGCCAACCTGCAGCGCACCGTGGCCGCGCTGGGCAGAAACGTGCAGCTGCTGGTCGAGCGCGTCACCGCCGAGCAGAAGCTGGTCGACGACGGATTGATCACCAAGCAGACCCTGCTGGCCTCCGAGCAGAGCTTGAACACCGGCCGCGACCAGCTGGCCGCCGCCCGCGTCGACCTCGCCGACCTCGAGCTCAAGCGGCGGGAATCGGAGGAGGCGCAAAAGGAGCAGCTGCTGGCGCGCAGCGCCCTGATCCGCGACCTGGACTCGCAGATCCACGAGCTGCAGGCCAGACTGCGCGAAGACGTCGACGTGGTTTCGCCCTACCGCGGCCGGGTGCTCGAACTGATGGTCAATCGCGGCGACCTGGTCAACCCGGGAGCGCCGATGCTCAACCTGGAGATGATCGGCGACGATCTGCTGGCGGTCCTCTTCGTGCCGGCGACGATGGGCAAGCGGGTGCAGCAGGGGATGCTGGTGCGGATCTCGCCGTCGACCGTCAACAGCGAAGAATACGGCTACATGCTCGGGCGGGTGAACTGGGTCGCCGACTACCCGTCCACGGCGCGCGGCATGACCCGCCTGCTGGCCAACGAAGCGCTGGTCAACCGCCTGATGGCGGCCGGGCCGCCGGTGCAGGTCAACGTGGCGCTGATCGCCGACGCCGCGACGCCGACCGGCTACCGGTGGTCGTCGATGCGCGGCCCCAGCCTCAAGATCAGCAGCGGCACGCTGGCCTCCGGCAGCATCGTGGTGCGCCAGGACCATCCCCTGCACCTGCTGGTGCCGACGGTGCGCGAGCGGCTCGGTGTCTGAACCTGCCGCCCCTGCCGATCCCGCCGCCGCCGCTGCCGCACCGGGCGAGCGGCGGCGGCCGCGGCGGGTGCGCACGCCGACGGTGCTGCAGATGGAGGCGGTGGAGTGCGGCGCCGCGGCGCTCGCCATCGTCCTGGCCACCTTCAACCGCTGGGTGCCGCTCGAGCAGCTGCGCGTCGCCTGCGGCGTGTCGCGCGACGGCAGCAAGGCCAGCAACGTGGTCAAGGCGGCGCGCACCTTCGGCCTGGAAGCCAAGGGCTACAAGAAGGAGCCGGCGGCGCTGCGCGACCTCGTGCCGCCGATGATCCTGCACTGGAACTTCAACCATTTCGTGGTGCTCGAAGGGTGGAAGCGCGGCCGCGTCTACCTCAACGACCCGGCCTCGGGGCCGCGTACCGTCAGCGAAGAAGAGCTCGACCAGGCGTTCACCGGCGTCGTGCTGGTCTTCCGGCCGGGTCCCGGCTTCCAGCCCGGCGGCGGCGCCCCCAGCCTGCTCGCCGCGCTGCGCCAGCGGCTGGCCGGAATGCGCGCGGCGCTGGCCTTCGCGCTGCTCACCGGCCTGGCGCTGGTGGTCCCCGGCCTGGCGGTGCCGGCGTACTCCAAGGTGTTCGTCGACGAAGTGCTGCTCGCCGGGCACCACGACTGGATGCTGCCGCTGATGGGGCTGATGGTGGTGACGGCGCTCGCCAGCGCCGCCCTGATCTGGCTGCAGCAGGCCTACTTGCTGCGCATGGAAACCAAGATGGCGCTGGCCGGTTCCAGCCGTTTCCTGTGGCACGTCCTGCGGCTGCCGCTGGAATTTTTCAACCAGCGCTTCGCCGGCGACATCAGCTCGCGGGTGGCGATCAACGACCAGGTGGCGGGCCTGCTGTCGCGCGACCTCGCCTCGGGCGCCCTGGGGGCCCTGGTGGTGGTCTTCTACGCCATCCTGATGCTGCGCTACGACGTGCCGCTGACCGTCCTGGGGCTGGTGATCGTGTCGCTCAACGTCGCCGCCCTGCGCTACGTGTCGCGCCAGCGGGTGGACGGCAACCGCCGCCTGGCGCAGGACCGCGGCAAGCTCCTGTCGACCGCCATCGGCGGCTTGCAGATGATCGAGACGCTCAAGGCCATGGGCTCGGAGTCGGACCTGTTCGCGCGCTGGGCGGGCCACCAGGCCAAGGTGGTCAACGCGCGCCAGGGTCTGGAACGCTACACCCAGGTGCTCGGCGCCGTGCCGCCCGCGCTCGCGGCGCTCAACACCGCGGCGATCCTGGGCGTCGGCGGCCTGCGCGTCGCCAACGGCGGCCTCAGCCTGGGCGGCCTGGTGGCCTTCCAGGTGCTGATGGCGGGGTTGACGGCGCCGGTCGAACGGCTGGTGAACCTCGGCGGCCAGCTGCAGACCGCGGAAGGAGACATGAGGCGCCTCGACGACGTGCTGCGCTACCCGGAGGTGGCGGGCGGCGACGCGCCATCCGAGCCGCTGCCCGCCGGCCAGCCGGTGCGCCTGGCCGGACACCTCGAGCTGCGCGACGTCTCGTTCGGCTACAGCCGCCTGGATCCGCCGCTCATCGAAGGCTTCCACCTGGACCTCAAGCCGGGCGCGCGGGTGGCGCTGGTGGGCGGCTCGGGCAGCGGCAAATCGACCATCGCCAAGCTGGTGCTGGGACTCTACGAGCCCTGGGAGGGCCAGATCCTGTTCGACGGCCGGCCGCGCCGCCAGGTGCCGCGGCGGGTGCTCGCCAACTCGCTGGCGTACGTCGACCAGTCGATCTTCCTGTTCGAGGGCACGGTGCGCGACAACCTGACGCTGTGGGACTCGACCGTGCCGCTGCCGGAGATGATCGGCGCGGCCAAGGACGCCTGCATCCACGACGTCATCGCGGCCAAGGTGGGCGGCTACAGCAGCACGGTGCAGGAAGACGGCGCCAATTTCAGCGGCGGCCAGCGGCAGCGCCTGGAGATCGCCCGCGCGCTGGTCGGCCGGCCGCGCCTGATCGTGCTCGACGAAGCCACCAGCGCGCTCGACCCGGTGACCGAAGCAGAGATCGATCGGCACCTCAGGCGGCGTGGCGTCACCTGCCTGATCGTCGCCCACCGGTTGAGCACCATCCGCGATGCCGACGAGATCATCGTGCTCGACAAGGGCAAGGTGGCGCAGCGCGGCACCCACGACCAGCTCAAGGACGCGGCCGGCGCCTACGCCCGCCTGATCGGCGCCGAATGAGCCGCGGCCAGCCATGACCGAGCCCGCCGCGCAGGACCGCCTGGCGACGTCGCTCGCGGCCGCCGCCCAGGGGCTGGCGCTCACCGCCGCCTCGCCGCTGCGCCTGGACACCTCGGCGGCGCTCTGGCTGGTCGACTCCGGGCGGCTGGAGGTGTTCGCGGTGGTGGAGAAGGAGGGACCCGGCGCGGAGCCCGGCGCGCGCAGCCACCTCGCCACCGCGACCGCCGGCCAGCTGCTCTGCGGGCTGGCGTCGGCGGCGGGCGATGCCGGCGTCGGCGTCGGCGTCCTCGCGGTGGCAGCCCCCGCGGCGCGCCTGCTGCGGCTGGAGCCGGCCGCGGTGCGGCGGCTGGCCGCCGAGCCGGCGCTGCGCGAGCCGCTGGCAGTGCTGCTGGACGGCTGGCTGAGCCTGCTGGCGGCGGCGCTCGCCACGGAGCCGGGGCCGCGCGCCTTCACCGAGCTGCGGCGCGGCACCCAGGTGGATCTCGAGGCCGGGCGCCCGGCGCGGTGCCGCGAGGGCGCCGTCTGGGTGCGCCAGGTGAGCGGCGCGAGCGCGCTGCTGGGGCGGCCCGACCTGACCGTCGCGGCGGGCGAGCTGGCGCCGGTCGCGGCGGAGAGCTGGCTGGTCGCCGCCGAGCCGTCGTGCCTGACGGTCAGCGGCGGCGCCCACCTGGTGGCGGGCGACGACCTGTGGGCGGCGCTCGCACGCTTCCACGGCCGCTGGCTGGCGACGCTGGCGCGGCAGCGGGCCGGCAGCGAACGGCTGGACCGCGACCGCCTGGAGCGCAAGACGGCACTGGACCGCCAGCTGCTGCGCGGCGCCTTCACGCGCCTGGCCTCCGTGCTGGCGGCGGACCACCCGGCCGCCGGTGCTGAAGTCGCCGGCCAGGACGCCGCGGCCCAGCCCCTGCTGGCGACCTGCCGGCTGGTGGCGGCGGCGCAAGGCATGCGCTTCCAGGGCCGCCCCGAAAGCGCCGCCGGCGACCGCCGCCCGCCGGCCGGCGAGCACCTGGCCAGCCTCTGTGCGGCGGCGCGGGTGCGCCACCGGCGGGTGATCCTGCGCGGCGCCTGGTGGCGCCACGACAACGGCCCGCTGGTGGGCTTCCTGACGCCGCCGGCGGGGCCGGGGCCGACGGCGAGCCGGCCGGTCGCCTTGCTGCCCAGCTCGCGCACCAGCTACGACCTGGTGGACCCGGCGGCGGGCCGGCGGGCGACGGTCGACCAGGCGACGGCCGAAAGCCTGGGGGCCGAAGCGTTCATGCTGTACACGCCGCTGCCCGAACGGCCGGTGACCGCCCGCGACCTGCTGCGCGCGGCGCTCGGCGGCCGGCGCGGCGACCTGTGGACGTTGCTGCTGATGGGGCTCGCCAGCGGCATTCTGGCGCTGCTGGTGCCGATCGTCACCGGCCAGGTGTTCGGCCACGCGATCCCGGACGCCGACCGGCCGGGGCTGCTCCAGCTCACCCTGGTGCTGGTGGTCGGGGCGCTCGCGGCGAGCGCTTTCCAGCTCACCCGCAGCTTCACCGTGGTGCGCCTGAGCGCCCGCCTGGAAGGCAGCGTCCAGGCGGCGATCTGGGATCGCCTGCTGGCGCTGCCAGTGGCCTTCTTCCGCCGCTACTCGGTCGGCGACCTGGCCGACCGCTCGCTGGGCGTCGAGCGCATCCGCGAGCTGCTCACCGGCAACGTCGTCACCTCGATCCTGGCCGCCGTCTTTTCGGTCTTCAGCTTTGCCCTGCTGTTCTATTACAGCTGGTCGATGGCCCTCATGGCCACGGCCCTGGTGGCGGTGCTGGTGGCCGCCACCGCGCTGCTCACCTGGATGCAGCTGCGCCATCAGCGCAGCCTGCTGGCCCGCCAGGGCAAGATTGCCAGCCTGCTGCTGGGCCTCATCCGCGGCATCGCCAAGCTGCGGGTGGCGGCGGCGGAGGAGCGCGCCTTCAGCCGCTGGGCGGAGAGCTTCGCCGAGCAGCGGCGCTTCTCGGTCGAGGCGCGGCGGATCGCCAACGCCCAGTCGGCTTTCAACGCCGGCTATGGCGTGCTCACCTCGCTCGCCATCTTCGCCATGGTCACCTGGTCCAGCGCCGCCGGCATGCCGGTGGGCGACTTCCTGGCCTGGAACGCGGCGTTCGCCCAGTTCCTCACCGCCGCGCTGGCCACCGTCGCGCTGCTGTCGAGCATGCTCACCATCGTGCCCCTCTACGAGCGCCTGCAGCCCATCCTGGCGGCGGTCCCCGAAGTCGACGCCGGCCAGGCGGACGCCGGGGACCTGACCGGCGACATCGAATGCAGCCACCTGTGCTTCCGCTACGACGAACAGGGACCGCTGATCCTGGACGACGTCTCGTTCCACGCCGCCGCCGGCGAGTTCGTGGCGCTGGTCGGCGCCTCGGGCTCGGGAAAATCGACCTGCCTGCGCCTGCTGCTGGGCTTCGATCGGCCGGAGTCGGGATCGATCTATTTCGACGGCCAGGACCTGGCGGCGCTCGGCGTGCAATCGGTGCGCCGCCAGATCGGCGTGGTCATGCAGCACAGCCGGATCGCGGTGGGCGACATCTTCACCAACATCGTCGGCGGCTCCAACCTGACGCTCGACGACGCCTGGGAGGCGGCCCGCATGGCCGGCATCGAGGACGACGTCCGCGCCATGCCGATGGGCATGCACACGGTGGTGAGCGAGGGGGGCGAAACGTTCTCGGGCGGTCAGAAGCAGCGGCTGCTGATCGCCCGCGCCATCATCAACCGGCCGCGCATCCTGCTGTTCGACGAAGCCACCAGCGCGCTCGACAACCGCACCCAGGAGATGGTGAGCCGCAGCCTCGAAGGGCTCAAGGCGACGCGCATCGTCATCGCCCATCGCCTGAGCACCATCGTCAACGCCGACCGCATCTACGTTTTCGACGCCGGGAAGGTGGTGGAGGTCGGCAGCTACCGCGAGCTGGTCGAGCGCGGCGGCATCTTCTCCGCCCTGGCGAGGCGGCAGCTGGCGTGAGGCCGCATGCCGCCGCCGCGCCCGACCGATCCACCCGTTTCCCTCAGGGGGGGCCATGCGCAAAGTACTCTTCCTCTTCGGCCAGCTCAACGACGACGACGTCGAGTGGCTGATCGCGAGCGGCACGGTGCGCCAGGTGGCGCCGGGCGAAATCCTCATCCGCCAGGGGACCCACGTCGACGCCGTGTTCATCCTGCTCGCCGGCCGCCTGTCGGTGCTGCTGGCGCGGACAGGCGATCGTGAGATCGCGCGCCTGCAGGCCGGCGAGATCGCCGGCGAGATGTCGTTCCTGGATTCACGGCCGCCGTCGGCGACGGTGTGCGCCCTGGAGACGTCGACGGTGTACGCCATCCCGCGCGCGATGCTGGCGGCGCGGCTCGCCGCCGACCTGGGCTTCGCCGCCCGCTTCTACCGGGCGCTGGCGATCTTCCTCGCCACCACCGTGCGCGAGCGCCACCGCAGCCTGGTGCTGACCGCCGGGGACGTCGGCCCGGCACCGCAGGCGGCCTTGGTCGCGGACGACGAAGAGGACGACGCCGACGAGCTCGAAGGCAACGTGCTCGACAACGTCTACCTGGCGGGCGAGCGCTTCAACCGCATGGTCCGGCGCCTGACCGGAGCCTAGCGCAGGCCCCCGGCCGGCCGCCTGCGCCGTGCGGATCGGTCCGGCGGACCGGCGGCGGTCGCAAGGGCCGGTTTCAGCTGGGGTGTACACTGTACATTCAGGAAGTTCTCCAGCATGCACTGTCCGCACTGCCAGTTCGCCAACCCGCCGGGGATGAAATTCTGCGGCGCCTGCGGCGAGCGCCTGGCGCTGGTGTGCACGCGGTGCGGCGCCGAGATCCCCGCCGGCTTCAAGTTCTGCGGCGGCTGCGGCACGCCGCTGGCGCCGGCGGAGGCGGCGGGGGCGCCGCAGCGCGCCGGTACGCCCGCGGCCGACGGCCGGGCGCAGCCGTCCGCCGCCGCGGGCGCGCCGCCGCCCCCGGTGGCGCCCTACACGCCGCCGCACCTGGAGGCGCAGGGCATGAGCTCGCGCGCCTCCTTCGAGGGCGAGCGCAAGCAGGTGACGGTGCTGTTCTGCGACCTGGTGAGCTCGACGGCGCTGGCCGACCGCATCGGGCCGGAAGCCATGCACGCCTTGCTGCAGGGCTTTTTCGAGCTGGCGCTGGGCGAAGTGCACCGCTACGGTGGCACCATCAACCAGTTTCTGGGCGACGGCTTCATGGCGCTGTTCGGCGCGCCGGTGGCGCATGAGGACCACGCGCGCCGCGCCGTGCTGTCGGCCCTGGCGGTGCGGCGGGCGCTCGCCCAGGGCGACCTGGGCCGGTCCGGCGGCGCCGCCCCCGGCGCGGACCCGGCGCCGCCGGAGGGCCTGGCGGTGCGCATGGGCCTCAACACCGGCTGGGTGGTGGTCGGCAGCCTGGGCGACCACCTGCGGACGGACTACACCGCGGTGGGCGGCAGCACCAACCTGGCGGCGCGGCTGCAACAGCTGGCGGCGGCCGGCGACATCCTGATCAGCGAAGCCACGCGCGCCCTGGCCGGCAGCGACATGAACGTCGAGGCGCTGGCGCCGGCGATGGTGAAGGGCGTGGCGAACCCGGTGACGGCCTACCGCCTGCTGGACGTCGCCGAAAGCGCCGCGCCGCCGGCCGCGGCTCGCCGCGAGCAGAGCCCCCTGGTCGGGCGCGAAGCGGAGATGCGCAGCCTCGAGGCGCTGGTGGAGCGGGCGGCGGCCGGCCAGGGTCAGGTGGCGGGAATCGTCGGCGATGCCGGCCTCGGCAAGTCGCGCCTGGTCCTGGAGCTGCGGCGCCGCGTCGAACCGCGGCTCAACGTCACCTGGTTCGGCGGCCGCTGCCTGTCGTACGGGCAGGGCATCCCGTACCTGCCGTTCCTCAACCTGCTGCGCGAGGCGTGGTCGATCTCCGACGCCGATCCGCCGGAGGAGGTCGCGGCCAAGGTCGACGCCGGCTTGGCGCAGGCGGGGATCGCGAGCCGTGAGCCCGTGCCGTACATCCTGGAGCTGATGGGGGTGAGCCAGGGCGGCCATGCGGCGGCCGAGCTGGGTTCCCAGGTGATGCAGCGGCGCATTTTCGCCGCCCTGCGGCAGCTCTTCCTGCAAGCCAGCCGGCGCTGCCTGGTGGTGGTCGAGATCGAAGACCTGCACTGGGTCGACCCCACCTCGGAAGAGCTGCTGCTCAGCCTGGTGGAGGAGCTGCCGGGGGTCGCCCTGCTGCTGCTCGTGACCTACCGCACCGGCTACCGGCCGCCCTGGGCGGAAAAGTCCTATGCCACCCAGGTCGGGGTGCAGTCGCTGTCGATGCACGAAAGCCGCGAGCTGATCGAGGCCACGCTGCGCCGCTCCGACGTTTCCTGGGAGCTCACCGCCGCCATCCTGGAGCGGGCGGAAGGCAACCCGTTCTTCCTCGAAGAGCTGGCGCGTGCCGTCGAGGATCGGGTCACGGGCAGCGACAGCGTCGTGCCCGACACCGTGCAGGCGGTGCTGATGGCGCGCATCGACCGCCTGCCCGAAGAGCACAAGCGTCTGCTGCAGACCGCCTCGGTGCTCGGGCGCGAGCTGCAGCGCAGCCTGCTGGCGGCGGTCTGGGAGAGCCCGTCGACCCTGGACGCGCTGCTGCAGGACCTCAAGCGCTGGGAGCTGCTCAAGGAAGTGCCCGCCGCCAACGGCGAAACGCTGCTGATGTTCCGCCACGTGCTGGCCCAGGAGGCCGCCTACGCCAGCCTGCTGACCCACCGCCGCGAAGCGCTGCACGCGGCGGCGGGGCGGGCGCTCGAAGTGCTCTTCCGCGGCCGCCTCGAAGAGGCCTACGCCGGTCTCGCCTATCACTTCCCGCAGGCCAACGACACGGCCAAGGCGGTCGAGTACCTGGCGCGCTCGGCCGAATGGTGGGCGCGCCGCTTCGCTCACCCCGAAGCCGCCAAAGCCTTGCAGGAGGCGTTGCAGCACGCCGAGCGCCTGCCGGAGGCGGAGCGCGATCGCCGGCTGGTAGAGCTGGTGCTGCAGCTGGCCCACTCGCTGCTGCCGCTGGCCCGCTTCCCCGACACCCTGGAGCTCTGCCTGGACCACCGCGAGCGCGTCGACCGCCTGGGGGACCCGGCGCTGACCGGCCGCTTCTACTTCTGGCTGGCCCACACCCACAGCTACCTGGGGGACCAGGCGCAGGCGGAGGTGGCGGCCGAGCGCGCCCTGGCGCTCGCGACGCAGAGCGACGACGACGTGACGCGCGCCAAGGCGCACTACGTGCTGGCGCGAGACGGCTTCTGGTCCGGGCGGTTCGCCCACGGCGCCCAGCACGCGCTGCAAGCGGTGGCGCTGCTCGAACGGCACGGCGAGCGCTGGTGGCGCGGCCAGGCCTACTGGGTGGCCGGCTTCAACGAGTACGCGCTGGGCCGCTTCGCGCCGGCGCTGGACGCCATGGCGCAGGCGCAGGCGATCGGCGAGGCGCTGGCCGACCCGCGGCTCGACACCTCCTGGAGCACCGGCTATTTCTACGCCACGATGGGGGAGTGGGAAGCGGCGATCCGCGACTGCCGCGGCGCCCTGGCGCGCTCGCGCGATCCGCTCAACACCACGGCGGCGCTCGGCTTCCTGGGCTACGCCTACCTGGAGCGGGGCGACCTGCCGGAGGCGGTGCAGGCGCTGGAGGCGGCGGTCGACAGCCTGCGCAAGGCGGGCTTCCGGCAGATGCTGGGGTGGTTCTGCGCCTTCCTCGCCGAAGCCTGCCTGCGCACCGGCAAGGCGGCGCAGGGGCGGCTGCTGGCCAGGGAGGCGCTCGAGATCGCCCGCGAAACCCGCTTCGGCTACGGCGCCGGGCTGGCGCAGCGGGCGCTGGGCAGGATCGCGCGCCAGGCCGGCACCGGGGGCGAGGCGGCGGAATGGCTGGGGGAGGCGCTCGCCACCTTCACGCAGCTCGCGGCGCGCTTCGAGATCGGGCGCTCCCACCTCGACCTGGCGGCGCTGGCCGCCGATCGCGGCGACGACCCGGCGGCCGAGCGGCACCTGGGCCTTGCCCGCGACCTGTTCGAAGAGCTGGGCGCGACGCGCTACCGCGAACGGGTGGAGCAGCTGGCGGCGGCGCGCGGCGAGTCGTGGCTGGAGCGCGCGGCCGGCGGCAGCCAGCCGCCGCCTCAGGCCGGCGGCTGAGCCAGGGCGGCGGCCAGCAGGTAGAGCTTGGCGGCGAGCGGCCGGCGGCGGTCGCAGACCAGCTTGACGTGGCTGAGGACGCGCGCGCAGCGCAGCGCGGCGGCGTCGCGGCCCAGCGGCCAGCGCCCGGGCGCCGTCCACAGGCTGTCCTGTCCCGGCCAGGCGAGCGCCGCGTCGCGCGCCGCGGGCGAGCACAGACCGGCCGCGACCAGGCGGCCCAGCAGGCGCTCCCAGCGCGGATCGCGCCGCGGCTGGCGGGAAAACGAAACCTCGACGCCGACCCGCGGCCCGATGCTCTCCAGGTGGTGGTCCAGGTCGCAGGACAGGTGCAGGCGGCCGCCCTCGGCGAGCAGCGGCGCCAGCCCGGCGACCCGCGCCGCCGCCGCCGGCGCCCGGAGCCGTTCCAGGAAGGCCACCAGGGGGGGCAGCTCGCTCCAGCCCGCCACCTCCAGGCGCACGGCGCGCGTCCGGCGCGGCTGCAGGGCGAAGACGTAGAGCGGCCGGCCCGGCGGCGGCACCTCGCGCCAGCAGCGCTCCAGCAGCCGGCGCTGCGCGGCCGGCAGCGGCGCGCCGCACATGGCCGGCAGCAACGTGGCGGCAACCCATTCGACCGCGGCCCCGGAGGCGAGCCGGGCGCAGAGGATCGGCTGCGGCAGCGCCGAGGGCGGCGCGAGCGGGAGCGCCGACGCCGGCGCCGGCGGTGGGGGCGGCGCCGGGCGCAGGTCGAACTCCAGCCAGATCGAGGTGGCGTGGGCGCGCCAGTCGGGGCGCGCCGCCCAGGTTCGCAGGAAGCGCTGCCAGCCGGGAGTGGCGGCCGTCGCCGTCGGGTCGCCCCCGTCGGCGGCGCCGCCGCCCAGCGCCAGCGTCATCGCCTGGGCGGGACTGGTCACCCGCAACGACAGGTCGACGCGGTGCGGTGTCCTGCCGGCAGGTGTCAGGCTGGTTTCGAACACCAGCGCCCCATCGCCCGGCAGCCGGCCGGCGAGCGCACGCAGGCTCGCCACCGATCGGCGGCCGGCCAGGCAGGCGGGAAGGCGCGGCAGCACCACCTCCAGCCAGTCCGCCGCGCTGGCAGAAGCGGCAGGAGGCACGATGTCAGAAGTGTCCGGCGCGGCAGCCGCCGCCGGCCGCGATGGCTGGTCTAGCTGCCGCTGGGAGGTGGATCGGTCGAGCTCCAGCCGCCGGCGGCCAGGTCCAGGTCGTCGTCCGACAGCTCGCCGGCGCGGTTGAGGGCTTCGGCCTCCGCGCGGGTGAAGTCGTAACCGCGCGCGCGAGCCCATTGCACCGCCGCCTCCAGATCCTGGGAGCGGCGCCGGAACTCCGCCGCCAGTTGGGCATTGCCATCGACATCGGAAAGGAAGCGCTCCAGCTCTTTCTGGCTCATCGTCCCACCCCACAGAGATACGGCAGCACGAGCTTGCAGCGGCCGCTCATCCTTGTGCCACTTCGAAAGTTAGTGTAGGAGGCGGGACCGCTCGCGTCAACGACGGGGGAAGCGGCAGAATCGTGTCTTATCCAACCAGATGAATCCATTGCGCTGGATCGCGAGGCATCCGGCAGATGAAGTCTGTGCCTGATAGCAAGTAGACTGGCATATCTAACTGATTGTTGCCGATTTGGCATGCCGTTCGCATCTCCGGTCGACTGAGCTCCTGCGACGCCGCCCAGACCTGAGTCGAACCGGCCTGCCCGCAACCGCGCGTGGCGCCGGCCGGGGGGCGGTGTGGTCGCACGAAACGGGGGTGAACGATGAAGAGCAGGGCGTCTCGGCTTGGCAGGTCGGTCGGGTTCGCCCGCGGCGCGGGTGGCGTCGCGGTTCTCTGGATCGCCACCGAGGTGGTGCTTGCGGGTGGCGGCGCAGGCCCGGTCTGGGCGGGACCCGCTACGGCGGGGCCGGCGGCCGGCGGTGGGGCCGGCGCGCCGAGCGCAGGTGGGGCGGTGACGCTGCCGCTTGCACAGTTCGAGGAGCTGCGGGCGCGCGCGCAGGTCGCGGCCGAGCCGCCGGCTATGCCGCCGGCACCGTTTGCGATCTTGAGCGACCAGGTGGAGATCGCGGTCGGGCCGAGCAGCGCGGCGGTGTTGCAGCGGCTCACGGTGCGGGTGCTGAGCCGCGATTGGGTGGAGGTGCCGCTGGGCGACGCGGGCTCGCTGGTGGAGGCCGACCTGGGGGGGCTGGAAGGGCAGGTGCAGGCCGGCCGCGGCGAAACCGTGCTGCGCGTGCGCGGCGCCGGAGACCACCAGCTGCGCCTGAGCTCGGCGGTGGCGGTGGCCGCCGATTCGGCGGCGACGCGGCCGGCGTGGCGGTTTGCGCTGCGCCTGCCGGTGGCGGCGGTGGTGCACGGCCGGCTGGTGGCGTCACCGGCGCTCGCCGGCAAGGTCGAGGATGCGGCCCTGGAGGCGGGCGGCTTTGCGGAGCCGGGAAGCGCGGCCGCGGGGTGGAGCTTCGCCGGCGAGCCGGGCCGCGAGCTGCGCGCCGGGCTTCTGGGGCGCGCGGTGGTGCCGGAGAGGGCGCGGCTGCCGCTGCGTTTCGAGGCCACCTCGGCCAGCTCCCTGACGGTGTCGCGGACCCGCCTCAAGGTGCGTGCCTGGGTGCAGGCGCGCGTGGCGCAGGGGAGCCTGCCGGAGCTGGTGTTGCGGCTGCCCCAGGGGCTGGTGGTCGAAGGCGTGACGGGGACGCAGGTGGCGGGCTGGAAGGTGGCCGACGGCGCCCTGGCGGTGACTCCCTTTACCGCCGCCGAAGATCAGTTGACGGTGGAGGTGGAGCTCAGCGGCGCGCCGGTGGACGCCCTTGCGGCGCCGCTGCTGGTGCCGGCGGGCGCCGGGCGCACCACCTACCTGGCGCGCGCGGCGGTGCAGGGTGACGGCCTGCTCGAAGTGGCCGACCGCGGCTCGACGCGGCCGCCCGACGCCGCCGAGATCGCACCCCTGGGCGACCAGGCCGCCGCCTGGACGGCGGGCACCGGCGGCAAGGCCTGGCTGGTCGGCGACGCCGCGCAGCCGCCGCGCTGGCACGCCCTGTGGGCCGAGCGCACCGAGGTGCTGGCGGCGCAGATCGATCAGCTCTGGCTGGAGGTGGCCGCCGGTGAGGCGGGGCGCGCGACCTACCAGGTGTGGGCGCTGGTGCGCAACCGCGGCAGCACCGACCTGGAACTGCTGCCACCGGCCGGATTCGAGCTGCGACAGGCGAGCCGCGATGGCGTGCCGATGCCCGTGGGGATGGCTGCCGGCGGCGGCCTGACGATGCCGCTGCTGGCGCGCGAGGCGCCGCAGGTGATCCACCTGTCCGGCCTGGTACCGCTGCAGCTGCCCACAGGAAAAGGGGAGCTGGCGGTGCCGCTGCCGGCGCTTTCGGCCCCCGCCGCGCGCATCGACGTGCGGCTGCTGCTGCCGGCCGCCGGCCGCGCCTACGCGCTGGCGGACCGCACGCGCGCGGCGCCGGCCGCGGTGCCGCCGCCGTCGCCGTCGCCGTCGCCAGCGGCGACGGGCGCGACGCCACCGGGGGCGCTGGGTGGCGGCGACCTCGCGGCGCAGGTCCGGCAGCTGCCTGCCGCGGCGGCGGTCCTCGACCGCGCCCTGCCCGGCGAGCTTCCGCAGGGCTTTGTCGAGCTGAATGCGAGCTGGAGCGCGCTGTCCGCAACACCGGGACCGCTTGCCATCTCCGTGATGGCGCGAAAGGACGGTGAGCCATGGTTCTGAGCAGAAGATTCGTCGTCGTCGTTGTCGCCGCCTCGACGGTGATCGCCGCCTCCTCCGCCTGCTTCCCGGCCGCGGCGGCGGAGGTGCAGCCGGCGCGCGCGGGCGAGGTCAGCCTGTCGCTCAAGGACTACCTGACTCTCAAGGACAGCGCGGAGCGCGCCGACACGCAGCGGCAGGCGGCGGCGCACCGCGAGGCGCCGGTCGCCGCGGTGGCGGCGCAGCACACGGCCGTCGACGTCGGCCGCGCCGGCGGCACCACCGCCGCCCCAGGCGGGGCGCGCGCGGCGCTCGCGGCGCGTTTCTCGTCGCAGCTCGAAGTCCTGGTGCAGGGTCGGCCGCAACAGCCGATCGCGCTGCCGTCGGCCGGCCTGGTGTCGGCGGTCGAGGTGCTCCCGGCCGGCTCCGGCGCGACGGCGGCCGGCGCCGGACCGCACGGACCAGGGCTTTTCCTGGTCGCCCCGGAGGCGGGGCGCTACGGCGTGCGGGTGCGCAGCGAAGAGCGCGTCGTCGACGACTTCGGGGTGAGCCGCGTGGCGTTGCCGCCGATCTTGGCGCCGGTCGCCGCGATGGATGTGACGCTCCCCGCCGACCTGGCCTGGGAGTGCGCCGGCATGGTGGTCATCGAGGATCGCGTCGACGGCGGCAGCCGGCGGCTGCGGCTGTCAGGTCCGCGCGGCCTCGAGCCGGTGCTGGTGCTGCGCCAGGCGGTGGCGGGCGATCAGGCGGCGGAGCTGCTGGTGCAGGACGTCGCCGCCACCCTGCTGCAGCTGCGTCCGGAAGGGCTGCGGCGCCAGGACGTCATCCTGTACGAGGTGAAGCGCGGCGGTCTGGCCGACCTGGTGGTCGATCTGCCGCCCGGCCTGGAGGTGGAACGCGCGGCGACCGACGAAGGGCTGGTGACCGCGGTCGCGGAAGGGCGCCGCCTCACCGTGCACCGCCGCCAACGCCTCACAGGGAGCGGCTACCTGGTGCTCACCTCGCGCCCGCCGGGAGGCCCCGGCCTGCTGCCGCTGGCGGCGGTCGCGCCGCAGCCGGCGCCGCGGGCCCGCTATCTCGCGGTGGCCGCCACGGTGCCGGGCCGCCTGGCGCCGCAACCGGCCGCGGCCTGGACGCGCGTCGACCTGGACGACCTGCCGGCTCCGCTCCAGGGAGCGCTCACGGCGCTCGACTCCACCAGCGCCTGGCGCCAGGCGGCGGACGGCCGCGACGCCGCGGCGGTCGAATGGAGCACGACACCACAGGCCAGCAGCCTGGAGACCGTGGTGCAGCGGCGCCAGACCACGACGCTGCTCAGCGCCGACGGCACCCTTTTGCATCGCGACAGCTTCGAGCTGGCGCAGGCGGGAGCGGTGCTGTCGCTGGACCTCCCCGCCGGCGCCACGCTGTGGTCGGCGGCGATCGACGGCACCGCGGTGCGGCCGTTGCAGCGCGGCAGCCGGCTCGACGTGCCGCTCGGCGGCGGCGCCCGCGTGGTCGAGGTGGTGGAGGTCCTGCCGCGCGCCATCGCAGCGGGCGGCAGGTCGCGGCTCAGCTTCGAGCTGGCGCAGGTCGCGGCTCCGGTCGTCGAACACCGCTGGCGGCTGCTGCTGCCGGCCAGCGCGCGCTATCGCTTTGCCGGCGGCTCGCTGCAACCCATCCCGGCGCCGCAGCCGGCGGCGGCGGACATGGCGGTACGAGCGAAGGTCCGCTGGCTGGGGCCGGTGCCGACGGCCAGGGATCCGTGGGTGATCCTGCAGTCGACTCCGGGCGTGATGACCGATCGCGTCAACCGCGGTGGCAACGAGAGCGGCCAGAATTCGGCCTACGTCCGTCCGGCCTCGGGAGCGTCCGCGGCACTGCAAGGGCAGGTCACCGATCCCGGTGGTACGCCGCTCCCCGGCGTCGACATCAGCCTGGCGCCGGTGGAGCAGCAGGGGCAGAAGCTGACGCAGGTGTCGGGGCCGGATGGGCGGTTTGCCTTTACCGGCGTGTCCGCCGGCCAGTATCACCTGAAGGCCCAGCTCGACGGCTTCGCGGTGACCGAGGTCCCCAACGTGCGCCTCGATGCGGGGGCCGCGCAAGCCGTCGAGCTGGTGCTGAGCAACACGACCGAAGAGGTGATCACCGTGACCTCTGAGGCGCCGCTGCTCGACGAGCGCAGGCTGAGCACCGGCGCCACGGTGTCCACGGCGGACATGCGCCAGGTGCCCACTGCCAGGGCGCCGGCCGCGCCGGCGCCGGCATCGCCCCAGCTGCTCGACGAGCTCCACAACGGCCTGGCCGGCGGCGTCCGGCCGCTGCCGATCAGCGTGCCGGAGAGCGGCAAGGCGCTGCTCCTTGCGGGCGTCCTGCCGCCGGCGCGCGTCACCCTCGAGCTCGAGGTGAAGGCCGACCGCCGGCACGGCGACTGACCCTGGCCCGCCCGAGCCCCGCCGGCGCGCGGCCGGCATCGCCGCCGGCGGGGAGCCGTACCGGCCGCGGGCGCTGTCCCAGATGTCCCACAACCCGGAAACCATCACACCACTCGGATGAGGGCTCCCCGTGTCCTGCCGAGTCCGGCGACGGAGCGATCGGCGGTCGGCGGCCGTGGGAGATCCGTGCAAGGGAAGGAGAGCCTATGAACCGTACGCGATGTCTCCTGTTGGGCCTGGCGGTCGGGTTGATGATGCTGGCGGGCAGAGCGCAGGTCGAGGCCGTGCCGTGCGAAGAGTGCATCTGCCTCCAGAACTGCGAGGCCATCGAGACGCAATGCCTGGATCGCTGCGACGGCAACGGTACCTGCGAGACCAACTGCGAGCACGAATACGCCACCTGCTACGACGGCTGCCTGGGCATCCGCTGATCCAGCTCCCCTCCCTCGACCGCCGGCCCTGTCCGCGTTGCGGTAGGGCCGGCAGCACCGGCAAGCACCCCCTGTTTCCCGATTGATCTCCCGGTTCGCTAGGGCTGGGCGGTGAGCGCCGCGAGATCGTCGCTGAGCGGCGGCTCGGCGGCGAAGGCGGCGGCCAGGGGGGCGTCCTGGTGGTAGACGTCGGGGCGGGTCTCGATCGTGCCGTCGGGGTCGGCCCAGGCGGTCTGGTAGAGGATGTAGATGGGGATGGGTTGGGGCAGGGCGACGGTGGTGGTGCGGCCGCTGCCGACGGCGGTTTCGATCGCGTCGGGAGACCACTGCGGATCGGTCCGCAGCAGGTATGCGGCCAGGTCGGCGGGGTGTTCGAGGCGGACGCAGCCGTGGCTGAATGCGCGCTCGGAGCGGGCGAAGAGGGCGCGGCTGCCGGGAGTGTCGTGGAGGTAGATGTCGAAGGGGTTGGCGATGACGAACTTGTAGCGGCCCAGGGCGTTGGCGGTGCCGGGTGGCTGGCGCAGGCGGTAGGGTGAGCCGTTCCTGCCCAGCTGGCGAATGTCCTGGTCGCTCAGCGCATCGGCGTCGATCGGGTCGTCGTCGCCACGGCGGTGGATCTCGTAGCCTTTGCGCGCCAGGTAGTCGGGATCTCGCAGCAGCTGCGGCGCCACCTCGGCGGAGGCGATGGAGTCCGGGATCCTCCAGGGCGGGTTCAGCACGACGTGGGTGAGGGTTGCGGCCAGGACCGGTGTCTCATGGTGCGGCTTGCCGACGATGATTCTCATGGTGAGGGTGGGCACGCCGTTTTCCACCACCACCAGCTGGTAGGCGGGAATGTTGACCAGGATGTAGCGGCTGCCGGGATCGCGCGTCCAGCGCCAGCGCTCCAGATTGATCTCGATCTGGCGGATGCGGGCGGCGATGGGGGTGTTGAGCTCGGCGAGCGTGGCATCGTCCACGCCCGCGGACTTCGGCTTCAGCCCGTGGGCGGCCTGGAAGCGGGCGACGGCTGCGGCCAGGGACGTGTCGAAGCGAGCGCCCGCGCCCGCCGCGCCCGCCGCGTCCGGCTCCCCGGAGGGCGGAGCGAGCTCGCCCGACGCGGCCAGGCGCGCGGCCAGCGCCGCGACGCGGGGCCCCTGGTCGCCGGGGCGCAGGGGCGGCCCGTCCGGGATCTCCGGCCAGCCGCCGCGCGCGGCGAGCGCGCGGTAGCGGGTCAGCGCCTGCCGCAAGCGCTCATAGTCCGGTGAGTGCGGCTCCGCGCCGGCCAGCGCCCCGGCGACGTCCTCGCCCGGTCCCAGCGCGCGCTCGAGCGCCGCGGCCAGATCGACGTTCGGGCGCTCCGCATACCAGCCCTCGCGCGTCCTTTCGGCGGTCGGCACGCAGCCGCTCGACAGGTGCGCCGCAACGGTCAGGAAGGTGAAACTGAGCGCCGCGTCCAGCGACGCCATGCCCGCCGCGCCGCGCATGCCGCCGGCGGGCGCACCGGCCGCCTGGACTTGGCGCCGCAGCGCCTGGGTGGGGTAGAGCTGCGGATCGAAGCCATCCTCCGGGAGGGTGTCCAGGACGGCGAGCAGACGGCCGGCGCCGGGCCGCAGGTTGCCGTCGGCGTCCCACCAGGCCAGCCGGTGATCGCGCCGGGCATAGAACGTCCGCAGCGCACTCCACGCCCGGCGCCGTTCCGCACCGTGGCCTGACGTCGCCGGCAGCGAAGCCGCCTGCAGCTCGGACCGCAGCAGCAGCGCCGCCGCTTGCAGCGGCGGTGCCGGTGAGCTCGCGGCCGCGGCCGCCGGCGCTCCCGAAACCGCCGGCAAGGGGGCCTGGTGCCCCGCCGCCGTCTCGCTGGCCGACAGCAGAACGAACACCAGGCAGAAGGCTTCGAGCAGCAACCACGCACCCGCACCTTGCGAGGCGCGACGCCCGACCTGCCATCGACTCCCAGTCCGACCCCGTTGACCCGCCATGACGTCCCCCCCTTCGCCGCGGCCGGCTGCATGCCCGCCGTGGGCACGATCCACCTATGCAACGATCGCGCACACCCCGCGGGCGGCCGGCGCTTCCCGAGGCGCCGGGCTCCGTCTCTCAACGAGCACTTGACTTCTGCGCCGATCGATGCCAAAATCGCAACATCGCGTGATTAATTTGCATTCGACGATAGGTATAACTATCGTGGGGGGCGCATTCCATGACGCACCGGTCGCTCGTTTCCTGCATTTCGGCCTTCCTGCTGTGGTGCGTACTTGCAGCCACGGCGAGTCTGGCTGCTACCAATGCGCCCGCTCCAGCGCCGGCGCCAGCGCCGCACGCGGCGGCGGCACCCGCGACGGCGCATCCGGCGGCACCCGCGACGGCGGGAGGGCGCGGCGGCGCGGCGGCGGCGCCTCTGGGCAGGGGCGGAGTCCCCTCGGGCGGTGCGGCGCGCGGCCTGGTGAGCCCGAAGATGGGCAGTGCGCTGAGCGGCCGGTCGGCCGGGGTCTCCACGTCGGCGGCGGCGCGGGCCGGGTCCCGGCAGGGGTTCAGCACCAACCCCAATCTGTTCAACTGCATCGACAACGCGGGCAACCAATACCAGTCCCCCAGCCCCTGCCCCTTCGGCGACGGCGCGGCGGGCGCACCGGGCAGCATCGGCGGCGATACCTACAACTTCAACCTGTTCGTCTTCATGGTGCCGGGGGCTCAGCGCCAGCAGGTGGCCGCGGAGCCGGGAGGCCTCGGCGGTTTTGCCGAAGCCACCGCCGCGGGCCGCGGCGCCGGCGTCAAGGCAAGCAACGCCGGCGGCATCGCACCGGGCACCGGCGTCCGTCTGGTGGACCCCTTCCTGGAGCGCGCCGGACTGCCGATCGCCACTCAGGCCCAGGGCTACCCGGTGGTTACCAACATCTCCCAGAGCCCCTCGCAATATGCCATCGTGCTGCGCTCCGGCCTGGCCCTGGCGACTCAGGAGCCGCCCACCCGGTCGGGCAACCTGATCGTCGGCCACGACCGCACCGGCCACCTCTTCTCGGTCCGCTCCACCGAAGTCGACCTGGCCGCCTCGCAGATCCCGGCACCACCCGCGGCGGCGCCCAAGCAGAAGCCGTAAACCGGCGCCGGCCCAGGCGCCAGCTTTCCTCGCCCTCACCTGGGCGGGCGGCCGCATTTCCTGGTACCGTTCGGGCTTCACTGCGGCCCTCGCCAGGAGGTAACACCATGTCGGAGGACGCGGACCAGATCGCCAGCCCGACGTCCTGGAAGACCGCACCCATCCCTGCCCAGGTCGCGACCCAGCCCTTCGCGGGGGGCCCGACCAGAGCGCCTGCACCCCCAACCACACCGTACCTGGGCAGTGAGGCGGCGTCCAGCCGACCGCTTTGATTGGTGCCTGAGGCGGGGCTCCCATTGCGGAATGTTGTACCTGTTGAGCCGGCGCCAGGGGGGCCATGGACAGTGCCTCAATGGCAACTACATCCTGACCAGCATGGCGCTGCGACGCACCACTGTGACGGCCCGCGACGACGACACCCCCGGGGAGTGGACCACGAAGGCACAGGGTCTCACCTGGCCGTGCAGCAATAGTTGCACCAGCCTGGCCAAATCCTCCAAGAGCGACGGCCGCGCCCCATCCACCAGCTCTGAATGCTGGAATGCATCCGAAGGCGGTGGGCCATCACTGAGAGTGGTGTCGAGCCAGCCACGGATCGGGGCCCACCGCCGAGCGCAACCCCCTATTGGAAGTAGCCGCTGACGTCCAGGATGAGCTCTACAGACGAGCTGCCGCTGTTGAGTACCGTGATCCCTCCAGCTCCGTCACCGGACAGGCTGATCACGGCGTTGTTCGCCCTCACCACCCCGGTCCGGTAGTTGATTGTAGAAGTAGCCGGCAGTCCGCGGTCGCTGGCTCCGATGGTCAGGTAGCCGTCGGCCGTGGCGCCGACGACCGTCACGTTGACGGAGACCGCCTGTGCAGTGGCCGGTATGCCGCAGATTCCGGTCGTGGCAAAGACTCGGTCAGCGCTCGCTTGCAGCGCCGGACCGGCGAGGACCCCTGGGGCATTGCGCGTATCGACGACCCGGCATGGCGCCAAGGTGTAGAACTTCAAGCCGGGCGGCGCGGGCAGATAGTCCCAGATGCCCTTGCCGTAGGTCCCGAACCGCACTGCGCCGAGCGCCGGTACGCCTTCGACCGACCAGTAGTCCTGGAGTGGAGCATTGCCGGAGACGATACTTTTCCAGGTCGCTGTCGCCGCATCGAAGACGAACGCACCGGCATCGGCGGCGGCGTAGAGATTCAATCGGACGGGATCGTCGAATGCGAGCCCCAGCACGAGTGTGCTGGGGAGGCCGTCGCCCATCGCCTGCCAGGTAACGCCGCCATCCGTGGTCGTGTAGACGGCCGGTCCGCTGTATCCGCTCCCGCCGACGTAGCAGGTGGTGGCGACGATTGGCGAGCAGACGATCGTCGTGCCATAGAGATATTGGAATGCGGGGCCTGTGGATGCCGACAGCGTCCACGTCGCGCCCTGGTTGTGGGAGTACCAGAGGTAGCCTTGGGCTGACGCCGCGTACCAGAAGCTGGGATTGACATGGGAGATGGCGAGCGCGGTCACATAGTCGTGGTTGGAGCCGCGGGAGAAGTCCTGCGGCATGGCGGTCCAGTGCCAACCGCCAGCGTCGAGATTGGCGCGAAGCAGGGGGTTGCCGGTCAGATAAACGACGTCCGCATTGGTGGGATCGGCGAGGATGAAGGGCAGCCACGGGCGGTTCGTGGCGGCGGGATAGGCTGGGAGCTCCGTGACGCTGTGCGGCGGGGACTCACGGTCGAGAACCACCACGTACGAATCGCCGCCAGCCGCGGCGTAGAGCATGTTGTGGTCGCCGGCAGACGAGGTCAGATGGCCATAGTCGCCGCCGTCCAGGATGTTGAAGGTCATCGCGGCGCGCGGCGCCGATTGCGACTGCTGGAAGCCTTGATCCTGTGAGCCCCCAGCGATCAAGTCCGGATCGTTCTTGCTGGTCAACGTGCTGTAGTACTCGCCGTTGATGATGCCCGACAGGGTTATATTGTCGAAAGTCGCTCCCAGATCGGTGGACATGTAGGTCCCGCCGTCGGTGTCGGTGAAGAAGGTCTCGGTGCCCCGGTAGCCGATACAGTCGATCCCGCGCACGTCCGCGTGCAGCAGGTGCGCCGGGTCATTGCCATAGTCCTGCCAGTCGGTCACCGCTTGGAAGGTCGCACCGCTGTCGGTCGAGCGGTAGGCGTCGATGCCGCCCAGCATCACCAGGTTCGGAGTGGAGATCGAGGCGGTGACGACCCCCAGCGCCATGTACGGGTCATTGACGGTGCCGCGGTTGATCCAGGTCCGCCCGCCGTCAGCGGACGCGAACAGCACGGCTGTGTTCTGGCTGGAGTTGCCGGCGAGGACGTAGAAAGACGGCGCTCCGGCTTCGGAGCCCGCGATACGAAGGCTGTCGCCGGTCGCGCCCGGCAGGGTGCCGACGAGGGAGAAGGACGCACCGTGATCCGCGGAGGAGTGGAGGCCTGCATCGGTCAACAGATAGAGGGGGCCGGCGGCGACCCGGCTCAGCCAGATGTCGGGAGCCGCTGCGGAGCTGCCGCTTACCAGTGCGGTGAAGTCGAGCCCGCCATCTTCGGAACGCAGCAGCGTATAGGTGAGAGAGGACCCGCTGTTCGGAACGGTGCTGAGGAGGTAGACCGTGCGCGAGGTCCCAGGTTCGCGCAGGAGGCGGGTGATGTGAAAACCGCTTGGCGGGATCTGCGGCGGACCGGTCGGCCTCGTCCAGGACACTCCTTGGTTCGTCGAAACGAACACCTCCGAGTTGGAGCTCAGGTTCTCGACCGAGTTTCCGCCCACGACGACAATCCAGGACTCGGGTGTGCCTGGCACGACGACCAGCTGCTGCACTCCCGCGCCGACTTGGGCCGCACGCTGAGCCCAACCTGCGGACTCGGGCGTTCCCGAAAACAGGCCGCCGCCCTGATCGCCGCTGCCCAAAAGCAAGGTGTCGCCGTCTCCGGTCACCGCGGTCACGAACGTCCGTCCTGTCTGGTTGGTCGGTCCCCGCTGCTGCCAAACGCCCCCCGGCGGGGACCCGGCAGCGAGAGCGATAGGATGGCCTGTGTCGCCATGATGGCGCCGCCACGCCTTGAGCCGCGGCCGCCTGCTGAAATCGAACGGGTAGCATCTTCCTTCCTTGCGGCCCGAGCGCAGGCCACCATGCGAGGATTCCCTTTGCTCTTTCGACAGGAGGTTCCGATGTCCGAATTTAGCAATCCCGTGGGCGAGAGCGGTTCTGCCGCGGACGCCTATGTGGCGGCCCTTCTTGCGCTGGTCGGAGACCGAGATCCCCTGGAGGTACAGGAGGAGCTGCCGCAGGTCCTGCACCAGCTCACGGCCGGCCTTGACGACGCCGCGCTCCGCCAGCCCGAGAAACCCGGCAAATGGTCGGTGATGGCGGTGGTGCAGCACCTGGCGGACAGCGAGCTGGTCAGCGGCTACCGCATCCGCATGATCCTCTCCGAGCCGGCACCCAGGATCCAAGCCTACGATCAGGATCTGTGGGCGCGCGAGCTTCGCTATGACCGTGCCGGCCTGCCAGAGGCCCTTGAGGTCATCCGCGTCCTGAGGGGCGCCAACCTCCGCCTGCTACGGGCGCAAGACGATGCCCGCCTCGACCGCTTCGGACTGCACGCCGAGCGCGGCCAGGAGACCCTGCGCCGCCTGGTGCGCATGATCGCCGGCCACGACCTTGCCCACCGCCGCCAGATCCAGCGCATCCGCGACGCCATCGGTGCTGCCTGAGGTCACGGTGACCGCGCGCCCCGCGCGCCGCCCGCGGCTGCCGTGAGGCGTGGGGGCAGGCTACACTGTGGCCGGCTTGGCACGGAGGAGCGATGATCGACCTGGGAGCGGATATTGCGCGGTATGGGGTGGGGTTCGTGTTCCTGAACGTCTTCGCCACGCAGGCGGGCCTGCCGCTGCCGGCCGTACCGGCGATGATGGTGGCCGGCGGGCTGGCCGCCGAGGGCAAGCTGTCACCCTGGAGCGTGCTGGGGGCGGCGATCGGCGCGGCCGTCCTTGCCGATTCGCTGTGGTTCAACCTTGGGCGCTGGCGCGGGCGGCGGGTGCTGAAGGTGGTCTGCAAGGTCGCCGTGTCGCCCGACTCCTGCGTGCAGCGGATGGAGTCGCTGTACCAGCGCTTCGGCTTGCGCTCGCTGCTGTTCTGCAAGTTCGTGCCCGGCTTTGCGACCGTGGCGCCGAGCCTGGGCGGGGCGCTCAAGGCGCCGCGCTGGCGCTTCCAGCTCTACGATGCGGCGGGCTGCGCCCTGTGGGCGGTGAGCATCATCGGCACCGGCGCACTCTTCCACTCGGCGCTCGACAAGGCGCTGGCGGTGCTCGAGCGGATGGGTGCGCTCGCCCTGCTGCTGACGGCTGCCGCCGCGGCCGCGTACGTGGTGTGGCGGTTCGTCCTGCGGCGGCGTTTCATCCGCGACCTGCGGATGGCGCGCATCTCGGTGGAGGATCTGACCGCCGCGCTCGCCGGCTCCACGCCGCCGCTGATCGTCGACGTGCGCACCCGCGGCGCCGTGTGGCTCGACTCGCGCCGCATACCGGGAGCCTTGCGGATGTCCTTCGATGAGGTCGAGGAGCGTCTGGCCGAGCTGCCGCGCGGCCGCGACCTGATCCTCTACTGTACCTGACCGAGCGAAGCCTCGTCGGCCCGTGTGGCCTTCAAGCTAAAGCAGTTGGGTTTCACCCGCATCCGCCCGCTGTTCGGCGGTCTGGAAGCCTGGATCGACGCCGGCATGCCGGTCGACGCCGACGAAGCCGCGGGCACCGCCGCCTGGAATGGCGAGCCTGCCGCCGACGGCCGTTGACGGCATCGGAGACGCCGCGCGGTTGCTCAGGGCCGCGTCGCCACGAAGAGCGTCCCCCAGTCCCGAATTGCGATGCCCTCGGGGCCCTTCCGCGCCTCGAACGCGGCGGCCAGGTCGAGGCGCAGGGCCTCGCGCAGCTCCTCGGGGACGGCTTTGGAGTGGTTGCCGAAGGCGCTCGACTCGATGAACGCGACCACGTCCGCTCCCGTAGCGTGATGCCGGGAGCGCGCCGCGACGTGCAGCTCGGCGAGCACGAGGCCGCTTTCGACCACCATCGAGATCACGCGCGTGGTGGTGTAGTCCCGGCTCAGGGCGCCGAGGCCCGACCGGTCCACCCGCTCCGCGTAGGGCGGCCGTGCGAGCACGGAGCCGAGGACCGCGGGCACGGTCCCCGCGCCGCTCAGCTCGCCCGGAATCGTGGTCACCCCCAGGCGACCGCCGGGGCGCAGGACGCGGCGGATCTCGGCGAGCGCCCGCGGTTTGTCGGAGACCCAGTGAAAGACCGCCGACATGCTCACGGCGTCGAAGCTCTCGGCGGCGAAGGCGCCCAGGTCCTCGGCCTGACCCACCGCAAAGCTGATGCCGCCGGCACGGGCGTTCGCAATGGCGATGCGCTCGGCGACCGGGTCGATGCCGACGACGCTGCCCGTGGGACTCACGCGCTCGGCGATCCAGTGAGCGAGCCGGCCCGTGCCGCAGCCCACGTCGAGGACGCGATCGCCCGCCTTGAGGTTCAGGTGCTCGACGAGGCGCTTGCCGTTTTCGAACTGAAAGTCGCTGATGCGGTCGTAGGTTTCGGCGAGGTGCGAGGTGTCGTCTGTGAAAGAGGTTGTCATCGGTAGCTCCAGGCCGAAGTGTACCCTCCCGGCACCCTGCGTCGCAATCCTGAGGCTTTTCCTGCCACCTGACAATCACCGCATGGTCGGTGCATTGCAAGCAAGGTCGCATCGATTGCCAAAAATGACGGTTGTCGCCAAAGAAGCGCCGCGTTTCGATCTATTCGTATTGGTACATTTACACTTGCATCCGGTAGCGCGAAGGTTCCAACTCCGTGATCGACAAGGCACCCCCGGCAGACAGCAGCTCCGCACCGCCGGCCCATCCGGCAGCCGGCGCCGCCGGTTCCAGGCGGGTTGCCGGGGAGGACCGGGAGATGCCCGCGGCAGCGCTCCCGGAGAGGTCGCCGCGCGTCCTTGCCGCTGTCCGCGGCGAGGTGGCGCGAATCCTCGAGATCGACGGTGCGCGGCTGCTGCCGGAGAGCTCGCTGGTCTCGCTCGGCCTCGATTCGCTGAGCGCGGCAGAGTTGGCCGCTGCGCTCGAGTCGGAGCTGGGTGTGCAGGTGCCCATGGCCACGCTGCTCGAAGGGATCAGCCTGGCGGAGCTGGCGGAAGAGGTCGAACGCCGACTCATGGCACCGCCGCCGGCGGAGGAGGTGACGCCGCCGCCAACGGCCGACGCCGCGACTGCCGGGCCGGGCTGCGGGCGAGGGCCGCTGTCTCCTGGGCAGCGCGCCCTCTGGCTCCTCGACCAGATGGCGCCAGGCAACCCGGCCTACATCATCGCCGGGGCGGGGCGCGTCCGCGGCCGGCTCGACCGGCGCCGCCTGCAGCGGGCGTTGGCGGCCCTGGTGGCGCGCCATCCCGCCTTGCGCACCACCTTCGATGCCGGCGGCGGTGCGGAGGCCGTGCAGCTGGTGGAGGCGGAAGCCCGGTTCGCCTTCACCTTCGAGGACGCCACGACCTGGAGCGAAGCGCGGCTCGCGGAGCGGCTGAGCGAGGAGGCATACCGGCCTTTCGACCTCACCAGCGGCCCCCTGCTGCGCATCGGGCTCTGGCGGCGCCGCGAACGCGGCCGGGGAGGGCGGCAGGGCTCCGACCGTCGTGGGGAGCACCTCCTGGTGATGGCGGTGCACCACATCGTGGCGGACTTCTGGTCGGCGGAAGTGCTCCTGGCTGAGCTGGGAGCGCTCTACGGCGGGCGCTCGCTGCCGCCGCTCGCCGTCTCCCATGGCGATTTCGTGCGCCGCCAGGCCGAGCGGCTGGCGGGGCCGGAAGGCGAGCGACTCGAAGCGTATTGGCGCGCCGCGCTGCCGCCCGGCGCGCCGCCCCTCGAGCTGCCGACCGATCGGCCGCGGCCGGCGGTGCCGAGCTTCCGCGGCGGCGCCCGGACGCTAGGGCTGGGGCGCGCGCTGACCGCGGAGCTGCATGCCCTGGGCCGGCAGGCCGGGACGACTCCCTTCATGACGCTGCTGGCCGCCTTCCAGGTGCTGTTGCACCGCTACAGCGGTCAGGAGGAGGTGCGGGTGGGCACCCCCACCTCCGGGCGGAGCTCGCTCGAGCTGGCCGGCCTGGTCGGCTACTTCGTCAACCCGGTGGTACTGCGCGGCGATCTGGCGGGGAACCCCTCCTTCGCGGCGCTGCTCGACCGGGTGCGGGAGACCGCCCTCGGCGCCTTTGCCCACCAGGACTACCCCTTTCCGCTGCTCGCGGAGCGGCTGGGCGGTGAGCGGGACCCCAGCCGCCCGCCGGTCTTCCAGGCGATGCTGGTGCTCTACCGCGAGCGGCCCCTGGCGAGAGCCCCCGGAACCGCCGCGACGATCGGCGCCGGCGGGCAAGGGGAAATCGACAGTCCCAGCGTTCCGGGTGGCATCGGCGCCATGGCGCTCGGCGTGGCCGGGTCGAGCGTGGAGCTGGGCGGCCTGGCGGTGGAGCCGGTGCCGCTGGCCCGGCGCGGCGCCCAGGTGGACCTGACCCTGCTCGCCGCCGAAATCGAGGGCGCCCTGACCTCCTCGCTGCAGTTCAGCAGCGACCTGTTCGACGGCGTCACCGCCGGGCGCATGCTCGCCCAGCTGCGCACGCTCGCCGCCGCCGCCGCCGCGGACCCGACGCTCCGCATCCGCGAGCTGCCGCTGCTCGACGCCTGCGAACGGCAGCAGCTGCTGGAATGGAATGACACCGCCCGCGCCTGGCGGCCGGAAGCGGTGGTGGGCGCCGGCTCGGGTCCGGCCTCGTGTCCCGCGGAGCCCTGCCTGCATCAGCTGTTCGAGCATCAGGCGCGCCGGGTTCCCGGGGCGGAGGCGGTGCTCGCCGACGGCGCCGACGGCAATGACAGCGGCGATGGCATCGGCGAGAGCCTCACCTACGCCGCCTTGAACGCCCGCGCCAACCGCCTGGCGCGCCGGCTGCGGCAAGCGGGCGTCGGGCCGGAGAGCGTGGTGGCGATCTGCGCCGAGCGCTCCCTGGCGATGGTGGCGGGTCTGCTGGCCATCCTCAAGGCGGGCGGCGCCTACCTGCCGCTCGATCCTGACTACCCGGCCGATCGCCAGCGCTTCATGCTCGACGACTCCGGAGCCCGGGTGCTGCTGGCGCAGCGCCGGCTGCTGGCGCGGCTGGGCACGCCGGCGGCCGGCACGGTCATCGTGGATCTCGACGAGGCGCCGGGTTCCCGGAGCGGTGGCGGCGAGCGGCGGCGCCGTTCGCGCCGGCCGCAAGCGCCGGAGCTGGACCTGACCGGCGCCGAGAGCGGTGCCGGGCCCGACAACCTGGCGTACGTGATCTATACCTCCGGCTCCACCGGCCGGCCGAAGGGCACGATGAACACCCATCGCGGCATCGTCAACCGGCTGCTCTGGGTGCAGGAGCGCTACCGGCTGGCGGCGGACGACCGGGTGTTGCAGAAGACCCCGATCAGCTTCGACGTCTCGGTGTGGGAGCTGTTCTGGCCGCTCATCGCCGGTGCGAGCCTGGTGCTGTCCCGCCCCGGCGGCCATCGCGACGCCGCCTACCTGCTCGACACCCTGGACAGGCAGCAGATCACCACCGTGCACTTCGTGCCGGCGATGCTGCGCGCCTTCCTCGCGGAGGCCGGCCGGCATGCCCTGCCGCCCGCGCGGCGCCGCCTGCCGCGCCTGCGGCGGGTGATGGCGAGCGGCGAGGCGCTGCCTCTGGAGCTGCAGCAAGCGTACTTCGCCCGCTTCGCGGTACCGCTGCACAACCTCTACGGCCCGACCGAGGCGGCCGTGGAGGTCACCCACTGGGAGTGCGATGCGGACGGCCGACGGGTGGTGCCGATCGGCCGGCCGGTGGCCAACACCTCGATCCGCCTGCTGGACCGCGACGGGCAGGAGGTGCCGATCGGGGTAGCGGGGGAGCTGCACATCGGCGGCGTGCAGCTGGCGCGCGGCTACCTGGGGCGCCCGGCGCTCACCGCCCTGCGGTTCGTGCCCGACCCGTTCGCCGCCGCCCCCGGTGCACGGCTCTACCGGACCGGCGACCTGGCGCGCTACCTGCCCGACGGCGCCGTCGACTTCCTCGGCCGCTGCGACGACCAGGTGAAGATCCGCGGCGTGCGCGTCGAGCTGGGCGAGATCGAGGCGGTGCTGGCGGCGCATCCGGCGGTGGCGGCGGCGGCGGTGGGCCTGCGTCCCGTGGAGCGTCCGGCAGGCGGCGCCGGAGCCGAGGCGCCGGGCGAGCAGCGGCTGGTGGCCTGGGTCGTCGCGCGAGGTGGACCCGCGGCGGCGCCCGGCGCGCCCGAGCTGCGGCGGGCGCTGGCCGCCAAGCTGGTGGACGCCATGGTGCCCGCGGCGTTCGTGTTCCTGGAGCGCCTGCCGCTCACCCCGAGCGGCAAGCTCGATCGCCGGGCCCTGCCGAGCCCGGCGCAGCGGGTGGACCGACCGGTGCCGGCGGCGGCAGGCTCGGAGGCGGAGGCATGGGTGCCCGGCGCCGCCCCGAGCCCTCCCCTCACACCGGCCGAGGAGCTCCTGGCCGGCCTCTGGTCGGAGGTCCTGGAAGTCGAGACGATCGGGGCGAACGACGATTTCTTCGCTCTCGGCGGCCACTCGCTGCTGGCGACCCGGCTGTCGTCGCGAGTGCGGGAGCTGTTCGGGGTGGAGCTGCCGATGCGCCGGGTGTTCGAGCGGCCGACTCTCAGGGCGCTGGCGCGCGAGATCGCGGCGATCAGCGCCGGGAGCGCCGGCAGCGCCGGCGGCGCGGCGGCGCCGGCCGCGGCCGCCGCTGACCCGATCCCGCGCCGGCCTGACGGCGAGGAGCGGGTGCTCTCCCATCCGCAGGAGCGGCTCTGGTTGCTGGACCAGCTGGCGCCTGGCAGCGCCGCCTACAACCTGCCCGGAGCCCTGCGCTTGATCGGCCGGCTCGATCCGGCGGCGCTCGGCTGCAGCCTTGGCGAGATCGTGCGCCGCCACGAGGTCCTGCGCTCGGCCTACCCGGCTGCCGCGGACTGGCCCGTGCCGGTAGTCTGGCCCCACCGCGCCCGCGCGCTGCCGCTGGTGGATCTGTCGGCGCTGGGAGAAGCTGCCGCCGGCGCCGGCCATGAGCTGGGCGGCGAGCTCGGCCGCCGGCCCTTCGATCTCGCCCGCGGGCCTCTCGTGCGCACCGCGCTGGTGCGGCTGGGCCCGGACCGGCACCTGCTCATCCTGGTGCTGCACCACATCGTCGCGGACGGCTGGTCGGTGAAGGTCCTCCTGCGGGAGCTGGCGGCCCTCTACGCGGCTTTTGCCGGCGAGCGGCGGAACGCTGCCGGCCCGCTCCCGGAGCTGCCTCTCCAATACTTCGACTTCGCCCGCTGGCAGCGCCGCCGGCTGACCGGCGAGCTGCTGGGCGCGCAACTCGCCTACTGGCGGCAGGCTCTGGGCAGCGCCCCGAGCCACCTGGCACTGCCGGCCGATCGGCCGCGGCCGGCGGTGCCGAGCCCCCGCGGCGCCCGCATCTCCCACCAGCTGTCGTCCGCGGAGGCCGCGGAGCTGCGCCGCGCTGCCAGGCAGAGCGGCGCGACGCTGTTCATGAGCTTGCTCGCCGCCTTCGGAGCGCTGCTCCATGGCGTCACCGGTGAGCTGGACCTGGTGGTCGGCACGCCCATCGCCAACCGCGAGCGCCTCGAGCTCGAGGGGCTGATCGGCTGCTTCGTCAACACTCTGGCGCTGCGCGTCGACCTCTCCGGCCGGCCGAGCTGCCGCGACCTGCTCGGGCGGGTGCGGCAGGTGTGCCTGGCGGCCTATGCCAACCAGGATCTGCCCTTCGAGCAGCTGGTCGAAGCGCTGGCGCCGCACCGCGACCTGGCCTCGACGCCGCTGTTCCAGGTGATGCTGGCGCTGCAGAGCACGGCGGGCAGCGGCCGGCCCGCAACCGCCGCGCCGCTGGCGATGGAGCTCTGCGACCTCGAGATCACGGCGGCCAAGTTCGATCTGACGCTCGATGCGTCCGAGACGGCGCAGGGGCTGACGCTGACGTTCGAGTACCGCCGCGACCTGTTCGACGCCGCCACGGTCAGGCGATGGGCGAGGCAGCTCCAGGCGCTGCTCGCGGCAGCGGTGGCGGAACCTGGGCGCGAGATCGCCGCGCTGCCGCTGCTGGGGGCGGCGGAGCGCCAGCAGCTGTTGGAGTGGAACGACACGGCGGCAGCCTGGCGCGGCGACCTCTGCCTGCACGAGCTGTTCGAGGAGCAGGCGCGGCGGATTCCCGAGGCGGTGGCGGTGGTGGCGCTGCCGCCGGACGGCGCGGACGCCGCCCTGAGCTTGACGTACGGCGCTCTCGACGCGTGCGCCGATCGGCTGGCGCGTCACCTGCGCGCGCTGGGGGCCGGACCCGAGACCGTGGTGGCGATCTGCGCCGAGCGCTCGCTCGCCCTGGTGGTGGGCCTGGTGGCAATCCTCAAGGCGGGCGCCGCCTACCTGCCGCTCGATCCCGATTACCCGGGCGAGCGGTTGCGCTTCATGCTGCGCGACGCGGCGGCGCCGGTGGTGCTGGCGCAGCGCGCCCTGCTGCCCAGGCTGGGCGGACCGGTGACCGGGGCCGCCAGGGTCTGGCTCGACGACTTCCTCCCGGGCGGCGCGGGCCGCAACCTCGGGCGCGCGGCGAGCTGCGTCCAGCCGGGGAACCTGGCCTACGTGATCTATACCTCCGGCTCGACCGGCCAGCCCAAGGGGACGTTGAACACGCATCGCGGCATCGTCAACCGGCTGCGGTGGGGCCAGGAGCGGTACCGGCTGGCGGCGGACGACCGGGTGCTGCAGAAGACGCCGTTCAGCTTCGACGTCTCGGTGTGGGAGCTGTTCTGGCCGCTCACCGCCGGGTCGTGCCTGGTGATGGCTCGCCCGGGAGGACACCGCGACGGCGCGTACCTGCTCGAGACGCTCGCGGCGCAGGCCATCACCACGGTCCACTTCGTGCCGGCGATGCTCTCCGCGTTCCTGGAAGGCGCCGGTCTGTGCCCGGTCGAGGACCGCGCGGGCGGGGCCGGCAGCGCCAGCCCGCCGCCGGCCCGGCTGCCCGCGCTGCGGCGGGTGCTGGCGAGCGGCGAGGCGCTGGGCAGCGATCTGCAGCAGCAGTTCCACGCCGCCCTGGCGGTGCCGCTGCACAATCTCTACGGTCCGACCGAAGCGGCGGTCGAGGTGACCTCCTGGAGCTGTGCGCTGCCGGGATCTGCCGGGGGCGTCGTCGCGCCGCCGCCGCCCCATGCGGCTGCCGCGGCGGTGCGCTCGCCCGGAGTGCCGATCGGCCGGCCGGTGGCCAACACCGCCATCCAGCTGCTGGACCGGCAAGAGCGGCAGGTGCCGATCGGCGTGGCCGGCGAGCTGTGCATCGGCGGCGTGCAGCTGGCACGCGGCTACCTCGGGCGCCCGGCGCTGACCGCCGAGCGGTTCGTGCCGGATCCGTTTGGCGAGCAGGCCGGAGCGCGCCTCTACCGCACCGGCGACCTGGCGCGCTACCTGCCGGACGGCGCCATCGACTACCTGGGCCGCCTCGACCGGCAGGTGAAGATCCGCGGCGTCCGCGTCGAGCTGGGAGAGATCGAAGCCGCGCTGGCGGCGCACCCGGCGGTGCAGGCGGCGGCGGTGGTCCTGCGTCCCGTCGCCCGCCCGGACGGCGGACCGGCGGCCGCGGCTCCGGCGGAGCATCGGCTGGTGGCGTACCTGGTCGCGCGCCGCGGGCCGGGGCCTGCCGCGGCAGGTGCCCCCGCCGCCGGCGCGGCCCCCACGGCCGCCGACCTCCGGCGGTCCCTGGCCGCCAGGCTGCCGGACGCCATGGTGCCTGCCGCCTTCGTCTTCGTGGAGCGCCTGCCGGTCACTGCCAGCGGCAAGCTCGACCGCAAGGCGCTGGCAGGGGCGACGTCGCCGGATGCGGAGCGCGACGTGGGGGAGGTGGGGATGGCCGGCGCCGGCTACGGCGCTCTCCGCACTCCGGCCGAGCGGCTCCTGGCCGGCCTCTGGACCGAGGTGCTGGGGGTCGAGGCGATCCGCCCGAGCGACAGTTTCTTCGCCCTGGGCGGCCACTCCCTGCTGGCGACCCGTTTGATCGCGCGGGTGCGCCGGGCCTTCGGGGTGGAGCTGCCGATGCGGCGGGTGTTCGAGCATCCGACGCTCGCGGCGCTGGCGGCCGAGATCTCGGCGGCAATGGGTGCGGGTGCGGGCGTCGAGATCGCCGGCCCGGCCGTCGCCGCGGGCGTGCCGGCGGGCGGGCAGGAGCAAGCCGCCCTCTCCTTCGCGCAGGAGCGTCTCTGGTTCCTGGACCAGCTGACCCCGGGCAGCGCCGCCTGCAACCTGCCCGCCGGCCTGCGCCTGCGCGGCAGGCTCGACGTGGCGGCGCTTGCCAGGAGCCTCGACGAGATCGTGCGGCGCCACCAGGTGCTGCGCTCGGTCTATCCGGCGGCCAGGGGCCGGCCGGTGCAGGTGGTGCTGCCGCGCCTGGCGGTGCAGCTGCCGGTGGTGGACCTGTCGGCGCTGGCAGGGGCCGCCGACGCGGCAGCCGTTGCCCTGGGAGCCAGGCTCGGCCGCCAGCCGTTCGACCTCGCCGCCGGGCCGCTGCTGCGCGCCACCCTGCTGCGCCTGAGCGTGCCGGGCGGTGGTGAGGACGATCCGTCGCCGGCGGCGGCGGAGCACCTGCTCGTCCTGGCGCTGCATCAGATCGTCGGCGACGGCTGGTCGGTGACGGTCTTGCTGCGCGAGCTGGCGGCGTTCTACGCCGCCTTCGCCGCCGGCGAGCCCCCGGCGCTCGCCGAGCTGCCGATGCAGTACTCCGACTTCGTGCGCTGGCAGCGCGGCTGGCTGGCCGGCGAGGCGCACGCGGCACAGATCGCCTACTGGCAGCAGGCGCTGGCCGAGGCCCCGGCGCAGCTCGCGCTGCCGGCCGACCGGCCGCGGCCAGCGGTGCCGAGCTGCCGCGGCGCGGCCATCTCCCGGATGGTGCCCGCGGAGCTCACCGCGGCGCTGCGGCGCACCGCGCGGCAGGGGGACGGGACGCTGTTCATGATCCTGCTCGCGGCGCTGGACGTGTTGCTGCATCGCGTCACCGGCCAGGACGACCTGGTGGTCGGGGCGCTGATCGCCAACCGCGAACGGCCCGAGACCGAGGGGCTGATCGGCTGTTTCGTCAACACCCTGGCGCTGCGCTCGGACCTCGCCGGGCTGGCGTCGTCCCTGGGGGGCAGAAGGCCCGCTTTCCCGGAGCTGCTGGCCGCGGTGCGGCAGGTGAGCCTGGGCGCCTTGGCGCACCAGGATCTGCCGTTCGAGAAGCTGGTCGAGACGCTCGCGCCGCGGCGCGACCTGGCGGCGACGCCGCTGTTCCCGGTGGCGCTCGCGCTGCAGGACGCGATGGCCGCCACGAGCGTCGAGGTGCCGGCAGGCGCGGCCCGCCCGCCGGGTGCCCGCCGCGACGCGCTGGCGCTGGAGCTCTGCGAGCTGCCGATCGAGACCGCCAGGTTCGACCTCCTGGTGCGGGTGGCCGAGACTCCCGCCGGCCTGGCGCTGTCGTTCGAGTACAGCCGCGACCTGTTCGACGTGGCGACGGTCAGGCGCCTTGTGGAGCAGTACGGCCGCCTGCTCGCGGCGGTGGCGGCCGGCGCCGCGTCTCCTCCGCGCAGCATCGACGAGCTGCCGCTGCTCGGTGCCGGCGAGCGCCACCAGCTGCTGGTGGAGTGGTCGGGGGCCGCCACCGCCTATCCCCGGCAGAGCCTGGTTCACGAGCTGTTCGCCGCCCAGGCGCGCAGCCGGCCGGACGCGGTGGCGGTGGCTTCCGGCGCCGAGCAGCTGACCTACGGCGAGATCCACCGCCGCTCGAACCAGTTGGCGCGTCGCCTGCGCCGCCTGGGGGTGGGGCCGGAGGCGCTGGTGGCGCTGGCGCTGCCGCGCTCGCCCGCCATGGTGGTGGCACTGCTGGGAGCGCTCAAGAGCGGCGGGGCCTACCTGCCGCTCGACCCGGGTCTGCCATGGCTTCGCCAGGAGGCCATCCTGGCCGAGACCAGGGCGCGGGTGCTCCTCACCGCTCCAGGCCGCGGCGGAGCCGCCGCAGGACCCGATCTGGTGCAGCTCCCGGTCGGCGGCGGTCGGGAGCTCGACGGCGAAAGCGCGGCCGACCTCGAGCCGCGGGAGGTGGGCGCCGGTCCGGAGAGCCTCGCCTACGTGATGTTCACGTCGGGCTCGTCGGGCGCTCCCAAAGGCGTGGCGGTGGTCCATCGCGGCGTGGTCCGGCTGGTCCGGGAGGCCGGGTTCGCCGATTGCGGCCCGGACCAGGTGTGGCTGCACGCGGCGCCGCTGGCCTTCGACGCTTCCACCCTGGAGATCTGGGGGCCGCTTTTGGGCGGCGGCCGGCTGGAGCTGCTCGCGCCGGGGCCGCCGGACCTGCGCGAGCTGGGCGAGGCGCTGCGGCGCGGCGGCGTCACCACCCTCTGGCTGACCGCCGGCCTCTTCCACCAGGTGGTCGAGAGCCGGGTCGAGAGCCTGGGCGGCCTGCGCCAGCTGCTGGCCGGCGGCGACGTCCTGTCGGCGCCGCACGTGCGGCGGGCGTTGCAGGAGCTGCCCGGCTGCCTGCTGATCAACGGCTACGGGCCGACCGAGAACACCACCTTCACCTGCTGCCATCGCATGACGGCGGCCTCCGCAGCGGCTGCCGCGTCGCCCTCGGTCCCGATCGGCAGGCCGATCGCCAACAGCACCGTCTACCTCTGGGACCGCCAGGGCCAGGCGGTGCCGCCGGGGGTGCCCGGCGAGCTGGTGACCGGCGGCGACGGCCTGGCCCGCGGCTACCTCGGCCGCCCGGATCTCACGGCGGAGCGCTTCGTCCCCGACCCGTTTGCCGGTGGCCGCGGCGCCTCGGGCGCCCGCCTCTACCGGACCGGCGACCTGGCGCGCTGGCTGCCGGGCGGGCAGCTGGAGTTCCTCGGCCGCATCGACCGGCAGGTCAAGATCCGCGGCTTCCGCATCGAGCCGGGAGAGGTCGAGGCCCACCTGGCCCGCCACTCCGGCGTCGAGCAGAGCGTGGTGGCGGCCCGCCAGGTGGGGCCGGGCGACCGGCGGCTGGTGGCCTGGGTGGTGGCGCGGCCGGGATCTCAGGTGACCTCGGCCGGGCTACGGAGCTTCCTGGCCGAGCGCCTGCCGGACCCCTCGCTGCCGGCGGCGGTGGTGCTCATCGCGGCGCTGCCGCTGACCGCCAACGGCAAGGTGGACCGCGACGCCCTGCCGGAGCCCAAGTGGCTGCCGCCGCCGCGACACGCCGGGCTGCCGGTGGGACAGGTCGCTGCCCGCACCCCGGTCGAGGAGCTGCTGGCCGCGCTCTGGGCAGAATTGCTGGCGCCGCGGCGGCCCGCGACGGCAGCGGATGGCGCGGCGATCGGGCCGGGTGACGACTTCTTCGCGCTCGGCGGTCATTCGCTGCTGGCCACGCGCCTGATCTCGCGGGTGCGCGAGGAGCTGGGAGTGGAGCTGCCGCTGCGGCGGGTGTTCGAGCACCCGACGCTCGCGGCGATGGCGCGCGAGGTCGCAGGCTCGCTCGGCGACAGCGCGAGCCTCGCCAGGGCCGCCCCGTCTCCTGCCCCGCGGCGCCTGCCGCCGGTGCACCTGCCGGAGAGCCATGACCTGGTCCTCTCCTACTCCCAGGAGCGGCTCTGGTTCCTCGCGCAGCTGGCGCCGGACAGCACCGCCTACAACATCGCGGGTGCGCTGCGCTTCTGCGGCGAGCTCAGCCCGGCGCGGCTCGCCAGGAGCCTCGACGAGATCGTGCGCCGCCATGCCGTGCTGCGCTCGGCCTACCCGCTGATCGCCGGGCGGCCGTCGCCGGTGGTCTTGCCCGCGCGCGCGGTGGAGCTGCCGCTGATCGACCTGGCGCCGCTCGGCGAGGCGGCCGCCGCCACCGGCCGGGCGCTCGGCTCCGCATTCGGCCGCCGCCCGTTCGATCTCGCCACCGGGCCGCTGCTGCGCGCCGCCCTCCTGCGGCTGGGCCCGGAGCAACACCTGCTGGTCCTGGCGCTGCATCACATCGTCGCCGACGGCTGGTCGGTCACGGTCTTCCTGCGCGAGCTGACGGCGCTCTACGCCGCGCCGGCGCCGCCAGGGTCGCTGCACGCCCCCGGCCCGCTTCCCGAGCTGCCGATCCAGTACTTCGACTTCGCCCGCTGGCAGCGGCAGCGGCTCACCGACGAAGCGCTCGCGCCACAGCTCGCTTACTGGCGGCAGGCGCTGGCAGGTCCTCTCTCCCAGCTGGCGCTTCCCGCCGACCGGCCGCGGCCGCCGGTGCCGGACTTCGCCGGGGCGTACGTCCGCGAGCTGGTGCCGGCGGCGGTCACCGCGCAGCTGCACCGCGAGGTCCTGGCGGGCGGTGCGACGCTGTTCATGGTGCTCCTTGCCGCGTTCGACGTGCTGCTCGGCCGCTACACCGGGCAGCTGGACCTGGTGGTGGGGACGCCGATCGCCAACCGCAACCGGCTGGACGTCGAGGGGCTCATCGGCTGCTTCGTCAACACGCTCGCGCTCCGCGCCGACCTGGCCGGCCGCCCGAGCTTCCGCGACCTCCTGCTGCAGGTGCGGCAGACCTGCCTCGCCGCCTACGCCAACCAGGACCTGCCCTTCGAGAAGCTGGTGGAGGCGCTGGCGCCGCAGCGCGATCTCGGCACCACGCCGCTCTTCCAGGTCATGCTGGTGCTGCAAAGCGCCACGATCGCCGCGCGGCAGCGGCCGACGCCCCACCTGGAGATCGAGCTCGGCGAGCTGGATGCGACGGCCGCCAAGTTCGAGCTGACCCTCGATGCGCGCGAGGGGCCGCAGGGGCTCGTCCTCGCGTTCGAGTACCGCACCGGTCTCTTCGACGCCGCCACCGTCAAGCGGCTGGCCGGCCATTTCCAGTCCCTGCTCGCCGCGGTGGGAGCCGGCGCCCACCGTGGGCTCGACGTCGCGGCGCTGCCGCTGCTGGGAGAGGGCGAGAGGCAGCAGCTGCTCCGGGAGTGGAACGATACGGCTGCCGTCCACCCCGGCGATCGCTTCCTGCACCAGCTGTTCGAGGAGCAGGCACGCCGCGCTCCGGACGCGGTGGCGGTCGTCGCCGAAGCCGCCGCGGACGCCGGGGCAACGGTCGAAAGCCTGACCTACGGCGCTCTCGATGCCCGCGCCGACCGCCTGGCGGGCGACCTGCGGCGGCTGGGAGTCGGACCGGAGAGCCTGGTGGCGATCTGCGCCGAGCGCTCGGCCGCGATGGTGGCCGGCCTGCTCGCCATCCTCAAGGCGGGCGCGGCGTACCTGCCGCTCGACCCCGGCTACCCGGCCGAGCGGCTGCGTTTCATGCTCGGGGACTCGGGCGCCGGGGTGTTGGTCGCCTCGCCCAACCTCCCCGGTTGCCGCCACCTCGCGCCAGGCCGGCGCTCGCTGCCATGGCTGGGCGAAGCGGCGGCCGGCGTGACCACCGTCTGGCTCGACCCCGAGCCGGCGCGGCGGCGCGCGGGCCGCGGCCGGCGGCGCGGAGCGAGCGGCCTGCAGCCGGACAACCTGGCCTACGTCATCTACACGTCCGGGTCGACCGGCCGGCCGAAGGGGACGATGAACAGCCATCGCGGCATCGTCAACCGGCTGCTCTGGGTGCAGGAGCGCCAGCCGCTGGCCGCCGCCGACCGGTTGTTGCAGAAGACGCCGCTCTCCTTCGACGTCTCGGTCTGGGAGCTGTTCTGGCCGCTCGCCACCGGCGCCTGCCTGGTGATGGCCCGCCCCGAGGGTCATCGCGACCCCGCCTACCTGCTGGGGGCCCTGGCCCGTCACGAGATCACCACCGTGCACTTCGTGCCGGCGATGCTCGCCGCGTTCCTCGATGGCGCCGAACGTGCCGAGCGTGCCGGGCGGCCCGCGGGCGGCGGCGCGGCGGGGCCGCTCCTGCCCGCGCTGCGGCGGGTGATGGCCAGCGGCGAGGCCCTTTCCTACCACCTGCAGCAGCAGTGCCACGGTGCCCTCGATGCGCCGCTGCACAACCTCTACGGTCCGACGGAGGCGGCGGTGGAGGTGACCTGCTGGGCCACGGAGCGGGTCGGCCCGCGGCGGGTGGTGCCGATCGGACGGCCGGTGGCCAACACCCGCCTGCGGGTGCTCGACCGCGAGGGCCGGCAGCAGCCCGTCGGCGTGCCAGGAGAGCTATGCATCGGCGGCGTGCAGCTCGCGCGCGGCTACCTGGAGCGCCCGGAGCTGACCGCCGACAGGTTCGTGCCCGACCCCCAGGGCGACGCCGCCGGCGCCCGCCTCTACCGCACCGGCGACCTGGCGCGCACCCTGCCGGACGGCGCCATCGACTACCTGGGCCGTCTCGACCACCAGGTGAAAATCCGCGGCGTCCGCATCGAGCCGGGAGAGATCGAGGCGGCCCTGGCCCGTCATCCGGAAGTGCGGGAGGCGGTGGTCACGGTGGCGGGTCCGGCGGCGCCGGCGAGCGCCGCGGCCGCCGGGCCGCGGCTGGTCGCCTACCTGGTGCCGCGGCAGCCATCGCCGGCGGCGGACCCCGCCGCAGCCTGCCTGGCGCCGGCGGCGGAGGAGGCGCTGATCGACGACGTGCGCCGCGCCCTGCGGCAGAGCCTGCCCGAGGCCATGGTGCCGGCGGCCTTCGTCGTGCTCGCCGCGCTGCCGCTCTCCGCCAACGGCAAGGTGGACCGCAAGGCGCTGCCCGCGCCGCGGTGGGGTGGCGGCGGCCCCGGCGGCGGGCAGGGACGGGTGGCGCCGCGCACTCTAGACGAAGAGATCCTGGCCGGTCTCTTCGCCAGCCTGCTGGGCCTCGAGTTGGCGCGTGGCGACGGCCGCGGCGAGGTCGGCATCCATGACAGCTTCTTCGATCTCGGCGGCCATTCGCTGCTCGTCACCCGCCTGCTGGCGCGGGTGCGTGAGGTCTTCCAGGTCGAGCTACCGCTGCGCAGGGTCTTCGAAGGCGCCAGCGTGGCGGCGCTGGCGGCGGAGATCGCGGCGGCCCGGCAAGGCGGCATCCAGACAGCGGCCATCCCCCGCGTGCCGGCGCCGCCGCTGGCCGAGGCGCGACGGCGGTCGCTGCCGCTCAGCTTCGCCCAGGAGAGCCTCTGGTTCCTCGACCAGCTGGAACCAGGCAACCCGGCCTACAACATGCCCTTCGCCCTGCGCCTCGGCGGCGCGCTGCGGGTCGCGGCGCTGGCGGCCGGTCTGGGCGAGGTGCGCCGCCGCCACGAGGTCTTCCGCACCAGGATCGTGGCCGGCGCCGGCGCACGGCCGGAGGCGGTGGTGGAAGCGGCGACGATACCGGCGACGCCGGCGCAGGGCAGGGAGCTGCCGCGCGTCGACCTGGCCGGCCTGCCAGCCAGCCGCCGCGCGGCGGAGGCGGCCCGCCTGCGGGCGGAAGAGGCCCGGCGCCCCTTCGACTTGGCCTGCGGACCGCTCCTTCGCACCGTCCTGCTGCGGCTGGACGCGGCCGTGCACGAGCTGCTGCTGACCCTCCACCACGCCGTCGGCGACGGCTGGTCGATCGAGGTGCTGGCGCGCGAGCTGGCCGCTCTCTACGCCGCCGGGGTGAGCGGCGTGCCGCCGGCGCCGGGAGCGGTGCCGGAGCTGCCCATCCAGTATGCCGACTTTGCCCACTGGCAGCGCCAGCGGCTGGCGGGCGAGCGGCTGGCGGCCGAGCTGGACTTCTGGCGCCAGCAGCTGGTGGGTCCGCGCGGCGCGCCGCCACCTCTCGAACTGCCCGGCGACCGGCCGGCCGGCGCCGCCGCGGCCGAGAGCCTGCGCGGCATGCGGCGCGGCTTTGCGCTGTCCGCCGCCATCGCTCGCGACCTGACGGCGCTGGCGCGGCGCCACGGCGCGACGCTGTTCATGACCCTGCTCGCGGCGTTCGACGTCCTCCTCGGACGCTACGGCGGCCAGGAGGACGTGGCGGTCGGCGTGCCGGTGGCCAACCGCGACCGGCCGGAGGTGCAGAACCTCATCGGCCTGTTCGTCAACACCCTGGTGCTGCGGCTGGACCTCTCGGGCGACCCCGGCTTTGTCGAGCTGCTGGGGCGTGCGCGCCAGGCGGCGCTGGCCGCCTACGCGCACCAGGAGGTGCCGTTCGAGCAGCTGGTAGCGGAGCTGACGCCGCGGCGGGAGGCGGGCGACACGCCATTCTTCCAGGCGCTGCTGGCGCTGCAGCCCGAGATGGCGCCGCCGTCGATGCCGGGGCTGGTGGTGGAGGTTCTGGACAGCGACAGCGGCACCGCCAAGTTCGAGCTGTCGCTGGCCGTGGCGCCGGTCGCCGGGGGTGGCCTGGCGGGGCGCTGGACCTGGCGCGCGGGGCGCTTCGAGGCGGCGATGATCGAGCGGCTGTCCGGTCAGCTGCGCGAGCTGCTGCGGGCGGTCGCCGCGGCGCCCGAACGGCGCCTCTCGGAGCTGCCGTTGCTCGGCGAGGCGGAGCGCCACCAACTGCTGGTGGAATGGAACGGGAGCTGGGAGCCGGGCGGCGACGACCTGGTGCACGCGCCCTTCGAGCGGCAGGCGGCGCGCCACCCGGACGCGGTGGCGCTGGCCGCGCGCGGGGCGGATGGCCGGAGCGCGCTGGCGCTGACCTATGGCGAGCTGGCGTCGCGGGCCGGGCGGCTGGCCTGCCTGCTCGCCGGCCTGGGGGTGGGGCCGGAGCAGGTGGTCGGCATCTGCGTCGAGCCCTCCTTCGATCTGCTGGTGGGGCTCCTCGGCATCCTGAAAGCCGGCGGCGCCTACCTGCCCCTCGACCCCTCCCATCCGCGCGACAGGCAGGCGCGGATCCTCGCCGATGCGGCGGCGAGGGTGATCCTCGCCGACGCACCGGCCGTGGAGCGGCTGCAGGGCCTGGGTGGCCGGGTGCTCCTCGCGTCCCCGGCATGGCTCGCCGTCGCGGCGCCGGAGCCCGGCGGTGAGGGCGGCCCCGCGACCGCGGAGCGCGGCGTCCCGCCCCCGCCCCCGGCGCCGCGGCCCGACAACGCCGCCTATGTCCTCTATACGTCAGGTTCCACGGGTGCTCCCAAAGGGGTGGTGGCGGTCCACCGCGCCGTCGTCAACCGCCTGCGCTTCCAGGTGGCGGCCGATCTCGCGCCCGGCGCCCGCGTGCTGCAGCGGACGCGGCTCGCCTTCGACGTCTCGGTGGTCGAGCTGTTCGCGCCCCTGTGGATGGGCGGCACGGTGGTGTTGGCGGAGGCGGCGCGCCGGCAGGAGGCGGGGTACCTGGCCGGCCTCCTGGAGGCGGAGCAGGTGACCAACGCCAACGCCCCGCCGGCGCTGCTCCCGGCGCTGCTCGCCGAGGAGGCGCTCGGGCGCTGCCGCTCGCTGCGCCGCATGGTCACCGGCGGCGAGCGGGTGCCGGCCGATCTGCTGCCGCTCTTCGAGTCGGCCATGGCGACCGCACAGGCCGCGCGCACCGCCCCGCGGCCGCTGCTGGTGTCGCGCTACGGTCCCACCGAGGCGACCGTCTCGATGACGGAATGGAGCGGCCGTGCCGCTGCCTGCATCGGCCCGACGGTGCCGCTGGGCTGGCCGATCGGCGGCGCCCGCCTCTACGTGCTCGGGCGCGATCGTCGCGAGATGCCGCCGGGGGCGCCGGGCGAGCTGTGCATCGCCGGCCTCTGCCTGGCGCGCGGCTATCTCGGCCGCCCGGACCTGACCGCCGCGGCCTTCGTCCCCGATCCCTTCGCGGGCTCCGGCGGCGAGGCCGGCGGCCGCCTCTACCGCACCGGCGACCTGGCGCGCTGGCGCGCCGACGGCGTGATCGAGTTTCTCGGGCGCATCGACCGGCAGGTCAAGATCCGCGGCTTCCGTGTGGAGCTGGGCGAGGTCGAGGCGGTGCTGGCCCGCCACCCCGAGGTCGGCGAGGTGGCGGTGGTGGACCGCGACGAGCCGGCGACCGGCGGCAAACGCCTGGTGGCCTACGTGGTGCGCCGCGCCACCCCCGGCCTGGCGCCCGCACCGCTCGACCCGCGGCAGCTGCGGGCCTTCGTCGCGGCGCAGCTGCCGCCCTACATGGTGCCCGCCGCCTATGTGACCCTGGAGCGCCTGCCGCTGACCGCCAACGGCAAGCTCGATCGCCGGGCGCTGCCGGCACCCGCGGAGAGCGCGCGCCTGGGCGGCGCGGGCGCCGCGCGCGGTCCCAGCACTCCGGCCGAGCGGCTGCTGGCGGGCTTCTGGAGCGAGCTGCTGGGAGTCCGGCAGGTGGGGGCGGACGACGACTTCTTCGAGCTGGGCGGCCACTCGCTGCTGGCGACCCAGCTGGTGTCCCGGGTGCGCGGCGAGCTCGGGGTGGAGCTGCCGCTGCGCCGGGTCTTCGAGCGTCCGACCCTCGCGGGCCTGGCCGAGGAGCTGAGCACCCTGCAGCCGTCGCTCGCCGGGGCCGACGCGATGCCGCCGATCCCGGCGGTGCCGCGCGACCGCGAGCTGCCGCTCTCGTTTGCCCAGGAGCGGTTGTGGTTCCTGGAGCAGCTGCGGCCGGGGACGCCCACCTACAACATCACCAGCACCCTGCGGCTGCGCGGGGCTTTGGACCGCGCCGCCCTGGCTGCCGCCCTGGCCGGAGTGGTGCGCCGCCACGAGACGCTGCGCACCACCTTCGCGGTGCGCGGCGGCCGTCCGGTGCTGCGCATCGCGCCCGCGGTGGACCGGGCGCTGCCGCTGGTGGACCTCTCCCAGCTGCCCATGGCGCGGCGCGCCAGGGCGGCCGCCGGGCTGGCGGACGAGGATGCGGCGACCCCCTTCGACCTCGCCGCCCGGCCGCCGGTGCGCGCGTGCCTGCTCTGGCTGGGGCGCGGCGCCACGCCGGTGGCGGCGCCCGCCCTGGCCGTGCCTGGCCCAGCGGCGGAGCCCGCGGAGCACTGGCTGCTGCTGGCGGTGCACCACATCGCCGCCGACGGCTGGTCGGTCGGCGTGCTGCTGGGCGAGCTGACCGAGCTGTACGGCGCCGCTCTGGCACGGCGGCCCGCCCGGCTGCCGGAGCTGGCCGTCCAGTACGCCGACTTCGCCTGCTGGCAGCGCGACTGGTTGCGACCTGCCGGGAGTGCCGGCACGGCTGGTGTCGCCGGCCACGGCGACGTCCTGCGGCGGCAGCTGGACTACTGGCGGGAGCGGCTGCGCGGCGCGCCGCCGCTGACCTCGCCGCCCGCCGACCGGCCGCGTCCGCCGCTGCAGCGCTGGGCGGGGGAGGTGCGTCCGGTGCGGTTTGACGCGGCGCTCGCCGGCGAGCTGCGCGCCGCCGCGCGCGCGCAGAAGGTGACGCTGTTCATGCTGCTCGCCGCGGCCCTGGACCTGGTGCTGCTGCGCCAGATCGGCCGGCCCGACCTGGTCCTGGGCACGCCGATCGCGGGCCGCACGCGGACCGAGGTGGAGGGATTGATCGGCCTGTTCCTCAACTCCCTGGCGCTGCGGGTGCAGCCGATCGCCGAGGAAGGGCTGTCGGCGCTGCTCGGCCAGGTGCGGGAGGTGACGCTGGGGGCCTACGCGCACCAGGAGCTGCCGTTCGAGCAGCTGGTCGAGGAGCTGGCGCCGGAGCGCAACCTGGCGCAGTCGCCGCTGTTCCAGGTGATGCTGGTGCTGCAGAACGCGCCTTGGCGGGAGCTGCGGCTGCCGGGAGTGGAGGCGGCGGCGGTGGCGATCGACAACCGCAGCGCCAAGGTGGATCTGACGCTGTCGCTGCACGAGGCCGCCAGCGGCGCGGACGGCGCGGGCGGTCTGGAAGGGGTCTGCCGTTACAACCGCGACCTCTTCGACGGCGCGACGGTGGGGCGCCTGATGCAGCAGATGGAGATCCTGCTGCGGGCGGCGCTGGCCGATCCCGAGCGGCCGCTCGCCGCGTTGCCGCTGCTGAGCCGTGCCGAGCGGCGGCAGCTGCTCGACTGGAACGACACGGCGGTGCGCTGGGGTGAGGCGGAATGCCTGCACCAGCTGCTCGCGGCACAGGCGCGGCGGAGCCCGGAGGCGCCGGCGGTGGGCTTCGCGGGCGAGTGGCTGAGCTACGGGGAGCTCGACGCTCGGGCCAACGGCCTGGCCCATCGGCTGCGGACGGCGGGAGTGGGGCCGGAGGTGCTGGTGGGGCTGTACGTCGAGCGGTCGGCCGAAATGCTGGTGGGGGTGCTGGCGGTGCTCAAGGCGGGCGGCGCCTACCTGCCGCTGGATCCTTCGTATCCGCGCGAGCGGGTGGCATTCATGCTGGAGGAAGCCGCGGTGCCGGTGCTGCTGACGCAGCAGCGGCTGGTGGGCGGGCTCGCAGCGTCGGCCGCAACGGTGATCTGCCTGGATGCGCCGGGCGGCGCGGCGCCGCCGGCGGCCGAGGGTCCCGAGGTGGCGGTCGACCCGGACAACCTGGCGTACGTGATCTACACCTCGGGCTCGACCGGGCGGCCGAAAGGCGCGATGAACACCCACCGCGCCATCGTCAACCGGCTGTTGTGGATGCAGTCGGCGTTCGGCCTGGGGGCGTCGGATCGGGTGGTGCAGAAGACGCCGCTCTCCTTCGACGTCTCGGTGTGGGAGCTGTTCTGGCCGCTGCTGTGCGGTGCGGGGCTGGTGGTGGCGCGCCCCGGCGGTCACCAGGACACCGACTACCTGCTCGACCTGATCGCCCGCGAGCGGGTGACGACGGTGCACTTCGTGCCGTCGATGCTGCGGGCGCTGCTCGACGCGCCGGACCTCGCAGGCGCCGGCGGCCTGCGGCGGGTGGTGGCGAGCGGCGAGGCGCTGCCGGCCGAACTGCTGGCGCGCTACCAGGCGCGGCTGGCGGTGCCGCTCTACAACCTCTACGGTCCGACCGAGGCGGCGGTGGACGTCACCGCCTGGGAGTGCCTGCCGGCCGTGCAGCGCCCAGCGGCAGGGGCGCCGGACGCGGGTCGCGGGCGGGGCGGCGTGCCGATCGGCAGGCCGATCGCCAATACCACCATCCAGCTGCTGGATGCCGCGTTGCAGCCGGTGCCGGTGGGGGTGCCCGGCGAGCTCTACATCGGCGGCGTGCAGCCGGCCCGCGGCTACCTGCGGCGGCCTGCGCTGACGGCCGAGCGGTTCGTCCCCGATCCCGACAGCGGTGGGGGCCGGCTCTACCGGACGGGGGACGTAGCGCGGTACCTGCCGGACGGGGCGATCGACTTCCTGGGCCGCATCGACCACCAGGTCAAGATCCGCGGGTTCCGCATCGAGCTGGGCGAGATCGAGGCGCGGCTCGCCCGGCACCAGACGGTGGCCGCGGCGGTGGTGGTGGCGCGGGGCGCGGGCGCGGCGGCCCAGCTGGTGGCCTACGTGGTGCCGCGGCCGGGGTCGGCGGTGGAGCGCGGCGAGCTGCGGAGGTGGCTGGCGGCGAGCCTGCCCGAGCACATGCTGCCGGGCGCCTGGGTTGAGCTGCCGGCGCTGCCGCTGACGCCCAGCGGCAAGATCGATCGCCGGGCGCTGCCCGAGCCGGCGGCAAGCGGCGCGGCGCGGAGCGAGCTGGTGCTGCCGCGCACGCCGCTCGAGCGCTACCTGGCCGATCTCTGGCGCGACGCGCTGCCCGCGGGCAGCTTCGGCATCGAGGACAACTTCTTCGCCCTGGGGGGCAACTCGCTGAGCGGCGCGATGCTGATCTACCGCCTGCAGGAGAAGCTGGGCGAGATCGTGCACGTGGTGACGCTGTTCGACGCGCCGACGGTCGCCGGCCTGGCGGCGCACCTCGCCGCCGAGCACCCGCGGGCGGTGGCAAGGCTGTGGGGCGTCGACGGCGCCGCCGCGGCAAGCGAGCCGCAGGCCGCGGGCCGCGTCGATGGCGCCAAGGTCGCGCGCATGCGCCAGCTGCTGGGCGCTCGGGCGATGCAGCCGCCGGCAGCCCCGGACGTGGCCGGCGAGAGGAATCCGCCGGCGGTGTTCGTGCTGTCGCCGCCGCGGTCGGGCTCGACCCTGCTGCGGGTGATGCTGGCCGGCCACTCGCGGCTGTTCGCGCCGCCGGAGCTCGAGCTGCTGTCGTACCGGACGCTCGCCGAGCGGCGGCGGGCTCTTGCCGGCAGGGACGCCTTCCGCCGCGAAGGTGCGGTGCGGGCGCTGATGGAGATCCGCGGCTGCGCGGCGACCGAAGCCCTCGGCCTGATCGCCGGCTGCGAGGATGCCGGCTGCAGCACGCGCTGCTTCTACGGCCTGTTGCAGCGAGACCTCGGCGAGCGCCTGCTGGTGGACAAGACGCCGACCTACGCCTGGGACCGGCAGGCGCTGAGGCGGGCGGAAGAGGACTTCGCGGGTCCTCTCTACGTCCACCTGGTCCGCCACCCCTGCGCCGCCATCCGCTCCTTCGAAGAGGCGAAGCTGGACCAGATCTTCTTCGGCGCCGGCCATCCGTTCACGCGCCGGGAATTGGCGGAGCTATCCTGGACGGTGGCGCACCAGAACATCCTCGCGCTGCGCGGCGAGGTGCCGGCGGAGCGCTGGCACACCGTCTCCTTCGAGCAGCTGGTGCGCGAACCGGGGCCGGTGCTGGCCGCGGTGTGCGCCTTCCTCGGCCTGGCCTACGAACCTGCCATGGCACGGCCTTACGAGTCGCTGCCGGGCAAGATGATCGACGGCATCCACGCCCAGTCGCGGATGCTGGGCGACGTCAAGTTCCACTCTCACCGCCAGGTGGACGCCGGGGTGGGGGAGCGCTCGTGGGACCCGGCGGCGGAAGCGGCGCTCGGCGAGCCCACCAGGGAGACCGCGGCGGCGCTGGGCCTTGCGCTCGCCCGGCGGCAGGCGAGCGCGCCGCTGCCCGCGAACCTGGTGGGCTTGCAGCCGGGGGACGGCAGGCGCCCGCCGCTGGTGCTGATCCATCCGGTCTTCGGCGACGTCCAGATCTACCGCCACCTGGCGCGGGAGCTGGGGCCGGACCAGCCGGTCTACGGCTTCCAGACGCCGGCGCTGACCGGCGGCACGGTGCCGGAACGGCTCGAAGACATGGCCGCGCAGTATCGCGAAGCGTTGCTGACCTGGCGGCCCGCGGGTCCGTACCTGCTCGCGGGCAGCTCGATGGGTGGCTGCATCGCCTTCGAGATGGCGCGTCAGCTGACCGCTGGAGGCCAGGAGGTGGCGCTGCTCGCGCTGCTCGACAGCTGGGCCGGCGAGCCGCTGGCGCAGGCAGCGTCTGCCGCGGTGCCCGCGCTGCCCGCGCTGCCCGCGGTGGACGGGGGCGACCCGCAAGCCGCCTTCCTGGCCTGGCTCACCGGTGGCGACGAGCGCGCCGTCGGCCGGGAGCTGGCGGGCCTCGACGGTGAAAGCCGCCTGGCGCTCGTCCTCGAGCGCGCTCGCCGCGCCGGCGGTCTCCCCGCGTCCTACGGCAGCGCCGACCTCCTGCGCCTGCTCGTGGCGATCGACGGCCAGCGCCGGGCGCTCCACCTCTACCAGCCGGGCCCCTACAGCGGCCGCGTGCTCTTCCTGCGTGCCGCGGAAGGCGTGGAGGGGCACCCGGAGGCGACCTGGAAAAAGCTGGCGCGCGGCGGCTTCGAGATCCACAGGGTCCCCGGCGGCCACCGCTCGATGTTGCTCCCGCCGCACGTGGCGGCCACCGGTCGCCTGCTGACCGCGGCCCTGCGCGCCTCGCGCCCACCGCTCGCGTCCGGGCGTCGCCTCGGGAGCGACAACGCGCACTTATCTTCTTGAACCTGGAGGCACTGCCACCCGTGCAGGGGCAGGGGCGACTTGCAGGCCTCCTCAGAGCCGGCCCTGCGCCGGCAAGGAAGCGAAGATGAAGAAGATTGCCGGCAAGCTCCACCTCAGCCGTGAGACCGTCCACCACCTGGTGGGAAACCCGCCGAGCCTGCGCGATGCCGCCGCGGGCATCCCCCCGATCACCGTCGGGGTCAGCTGCCTCGCGTGCGGCGTGCACACGAGCGTGGCGATCGCCTGTTAACCGCATATCCTAAACGGTGGCGCCCTGCGGGTTGGCTCCCTGCCCGGTGATGGCGCCACTTTCTTCCCCGCCAAAAGCTCGCACCGCCGGCCCGGCCCTTCAGAGGCGTCCGGGCCGGCACGCCGATGCTCGGACCAAGATCGAGGCCTGGCGCGGCAACGTATGCGGAGGTCAGCTCTCGCCGCCGGCAGGGACGGCTCGTGGCATCAGCACCATCCCTGCCGGGTCGCAGCCCTTTCTCGGGAACAGCCGCGGGCCGCCGCCGCCGATGCCCTCGAGCTTTTCGAGGCCGATCTGGTTACACCCGAGATCGAAGGCGGCCTTGAGATTCTCGCCAAATCCGATGGCCCGGTAAAAGGCGCTGCCGAAGGCCACTGCCGTCGCGTCCCACAGCTGCTGCGTCATGCCGATCGCACAATCGACGTGCTCGGCGAGCGCCTCCGCCTGGTTTGCGGTATTGCAGGCGTTGAGCACCACGCACGAAACATCCAGCATCGCAAAGAGCTGACCCAACGCCTCGCTACCGAGGAATTGCGCGCCGCCCGAGAGGTTCTCGAGGATGATGCCTCTCTGCGGATCACCGTGTCCCGCGAAATGCACGACACGCGGCCGATGGTGCAGCAGGGCGCGTTGAAGGTCTGTCACGCGCACCGACAGGCCCTGCTTGATCTCGTACCGCCCGCTTGGGGCCACCTCGCGCAGAGCCGACTCGATGTCTCTGAACTCACGATCGAACCTGATCCACGAGAGGACTCCGGGACTGGCAGCGAGAAAAAGCATGCGCAGAGGATCCGGCTTGATCTCCGGCCATGGGTGTCGCCGCACTCGTTCGGCGGACGGAGCCGGACCTGTCCCCGGACCTATCCCGTGCCTGGCGTCCCCACCCTCTGTACCGTCGCCCGACGCCCGACGATGCCAGGACCTCAATATGGAATGGACGTCTGCGCCGCGGGGCCGGTCGAGAAACTGCTGGAGAAGATCGTCAGGGATCTTCAGCTCACGGCCTGAGCGCAGGTACTCTTGCCGCTGCTGCGGCCCCGGAGGCAGGGGTTGGTCGCGTGCCGTCGGCGGCGGCAGGCGTGCCCCGAACTCCACACCCAGGGCCAGGCGGTCGCGGCCCTGCTCCCGGAGCAGTCCGCAGATGCCAGCTTCGAGGTCCCAGGCATCCTCGCGCGTGGCCTTCGCGAGAGGAGCGAGCCCCAAGGCCGCCATCCTGTCGCGGACCACATCGAGCAGCTCCGCCTCGGCGCCCACGGGCCGGCTGGCAATCAGGGCATAGAAGAGGCGGGTCACTGCCCGTCCTAGCTCGACGGCGATGAGCAGCTCTCCAGTCACCGTTGGTCTAGGGCAGCCGATCGTAGATTTCCAGATATAGAAAGATCAGGGCCAGCAGTTCGGCGCCGAACGACAGGATCGATCGGGTCTCATCGGTGAACAGATCCTCATGCTTGCCCTGGTTCATGCTGTCGACCGTCAGGAATCCGTATACGTTGGGTTCGCTTTCTGATTGCTCGTCGTGGTACGAGATCGGAACAACAAGCGTTGCATTGTACCGCCTTGGCCACTCCCGGTTGGCATTCTCATAGTCGGGCATGGAGGTGAGGTCATTGGATATGAAGAAGTCCTTCTTTTGAAAATAAATTTTGACAAAATCGCTGTTGTGATTCAACGTATAGGCCGACCTCCTGACCTCCCGCTCGAGATGAACGGTCTTCGTATAGTGATCGCGGTCCAGCGTAATCACCTTGAGCTCGCCAGAGCCGCCGGCTGCGGCGTCCTTCCTGCCACCAATGATGGCCATCGCCATTTCATCCGTAACCACCGCCTTGACCGAGATCGACAGGTCTTCATTCTTGATTTCCCGGAAGCGAAGGTTTTTTTCCAGAATTCTCAATATCTCGCTGATCACCGCGTTAAGCGAGCGGTAGAGAAGATCGTTCAGGTTGCTCTTCCGGTAGTTGAAGCGATGCGGATAAATGACGGAACCGGCCTCTTTATAAAACGCATTCTTCGTTTTGCGCATGAGGACGTGATAGATGTGGATCTGCTGGACGATCAGGTTCCGAATGCTGTCCAACTGCGCTGCCGCCGCTGACTGAGAGCTCTTCAGCTGTTCATCTGCCGCTGCCTGAAAGACCTTCAGCCGTTCATCCGCCGCCAGCTGCGCGGCCTTTTTGGCATTGAGCACCTGGCGATATCGGAGGAAAAAGAAGCCGGTCAGGATGAGAAGCGTCACGAAAACGAACTCGTGGTGCACCAGGACCGTCTGCGGCAGGAGCGTCCGCGCGGACCACATCCACCAGCTGATGCCGATGCTCACCAGCGAGCAGGCCAGCGCGACGCCGACGAAGAACCGCTCTGGCTGGTGGCTGGCGTCGATCTCATCGATGTCGAACTTCTTCTTCTTCTCCTCCTGCATTTCTGCCATTCCGCATCTCCCCCAGGTCGGAGCGTGAGCGCCTTGGCGGCCTCTCACCGATGTGACTTGCCAAGCTGATAAAGTGAATCTCTTCTAGAGGTTGACATATCTTGTCCGAAGAGGCAACTTGAAACCTGATGCTTGCGCGGCGTGCGGATGGGGCACCCCGCTGCCCGCGGGGCGCTCAGGCCCGGATCGGTGTGGATGAGGCCGGGCGAGCGCGGCAGGCGCGCACCAAAAAAGGGGTGCTCGCCGCGCCGCCGCGGCTGGTGGGCAACCCGCCAAGCCTGCGCGATGCCGCCGCGGGCAGCCCCCCGATCACCGTCGGGGTCAGCTGCCTCGCGTGTGGCGTGAACTCGAATCCGTTCACCGCCTGTAACTGCACATCCTAAGCACGGTGGCGCCCTGCGGGTGGCTCCCTGCCCGGTGATGGCGCCACTTTCTTCCCCGCCAAAAGCTCGCACCGCCGGCCCGGCCCTTCAGAGGCGTCCGGGCCGGCACGCCGCGCCGGTCTAGTTTTCATCAAGCCATGCTCAGATGTGAAAAGTTGCAATCAACTTTGGCCGAAAGAATATGCGTCTGTTGACATGCGCAACGATATTGGTATTATGGCCATGTAAATCGGAGGAATTGACATGTGCAAGAATGAAATGGCCGCCATTGTCGGCCTTGTTGTGTCGCTTCTCAGCGCTGTCTCGGCAAATGGCCAAGCAATCTGTAAGAATCCTGCAACAACGATGTTGAGCGTCGATCCGACGGGACCGTCAGCGGCAATGATGACAGCGAGGCTCGCCCCGCCCTCAGCGCCAACGGCCAATACGTTGCGTTTGCATCTTGGGCGACGAACCTGGTGCCCAATGCGATCCCCAACATCATCAATATCTTCTGGTGGGACACGGTCAACGACGTCACCCGCGCCGTCGACACCGGCGTGACCTGGGGTCAGGGGATCAACGAGCTGCCGCTGACGATCTCCCCCGACGGCAGGTACGTCGCCTTCACCTCGTTGGCGGGCAACGTCGTCGCCGGCGACTCCAACGGGACTAAAGCCACCTGGGCGATTGCGGCTCGGCCAACCAGCTGGTGGTGTACGACACCCTGAACCCCGGTCTGGGCGTCCAGCCGATCGGCAACTTCAACCAGGTCATCAAGACGACGGGATCGCTGGCGCCCAACGCCAATCAACAGCTGGCGGACAAGGCATTGATCTGGTTGGACGAGATGGACTTCACCGGCGAAGGGACCGGCGGCACCTACTACCTCGACCTGTCATCTGGCGTCTTGCAGCGCGTCGGCCGTGAGATGAGCGGCTCCCCGCTCCCCGGCAACGCATTCGGCAAATGGGCCAATCCGTACTGGTTCGGGATCAGTGAGGACGGCCGCTGGGTGGCCTATCAGAGCGCCGACTGGCTGATCGCCAATCCGAATAGCGGCGGCGCCTACCAGATCTTCGACCAGGACATGCATTCGGTGCGCACCACCAACTGCCCGATCGCTGCGTTCGACGCCCTGGCTGCGGTGCCCTTCGAAGATGCCAGCCAGCAGAAGCTGCTGGCGGACCCCAATGCCATCGTTGCGCTGATGACCGCCTCCGGCTACCAGGACCAGGTGATGCGCGGCCTCACCGCCGACGGCGTGTCGCGCCTGTTGCTGCGCGCGGTCGTGCCGCAGGCCGGACAGGTGCAGTTTACGAGCGGCGACGCGGCGACGCCGCTGAGCTCGCTCGACGGCTCGCAGGTGCAGCCCTCGATCACCGCCACGGCGGTGCCCTACGGCAGCCAATACGTGGCGTTCGCAGTGCTGCGACCAACATCCCCAAGGTGGCGAAGTCCATCCTGGGCGCAATCCAGGCGCAGAATGCGAGCGGCATCGCGACGGCGCAGGCCGACGTCGTCGCCCATTCGATGGGCGGTGTGCTCACCCGCCAGTGGATCGGCGGCCGCGGCAGCGCCCAGTCCTACAGCAGCGCCGCCAACTTCATGCAGGGCAGCGTGCATAAGTTGGTGCTGGTGACCTCGCCGCAGTGGGGGGCGGACCTGGCCACCGCGCTGCTGACCGCATACCAGCTTCACCCCGTCACCACCAGCAAACTGAAGCCGTGCATCCTGTGCGGCGCGGTGAGCGACCTGCAGGCGTCCCCCTTCGGCACCCAGAACGTCTGGAACGACCCCACCCAGGTGGCGACCTCCGCCCTGGTCGGCACCGGCCCCTACACCGACGACCTGCTGCTTTCGGCCATGGCGAACCTGTTGACCTTGCTGCTGCCGCCCGGCGAAGGCTACAGCGCGGTGTATGAAGACTGCCTGCACGACGGGATCGTGGCCGCGGTGAGCCAGCAGGCCGGTCTGCCGGACAGCGCCGCGACGCTGATCCCCGGTCTGGCGGGCCTGCACATCGACGTGCTGAGCACACTTGCCAACAGCAACACGGTGGTCGGCCTGCTGAACGCGCCCACCAGCAGCTTTGCCGCCTCGCTGCCGGCCAGCCCGAGCGGCAGCCCGCTGGCGTCCTGCTACGGCAACTCGCTGGTGGTCTACGCCGCGCCGAAGCTGCCGCACGCGGCGCGCGGCTTCACGCCGGCCGAATCCAAGGGCGGCGGCTCGGGAGACACCGTGTTCGCGCCGGGGCTCGCCATCACCGCGCCGGCCGCCGCCAGCATCGTCAAGTCGGGCACGCCGGTGACCGTGACGCTGCAGGGCTTCGGCACCTACGCCCCACCGGCGGTGCAGAACCCGGCGGTCGTCGGCGGCTACGTGATCACCAGCCTGGGCGATATCGAGCTGCTGTACGTTACGTCTGGAGCGCTCACCGGCACGATCACCGTGCCGGCGGACGCCACCGGTCCGATCGACCTGGCTGCCGTCGGCACGGATAGCGCCGGCGTCCTCTGGCAGGCCAACAGCGTCCGTATCTACGCCGACCCGCCGGGATCGCTGGTCGGCGTCCACATCGACCGCAGCGGCGGCACGCCTACACAACCCCTGGTGCTTACACCGTCACCCTGTCGGTGACCGACGTCGAAGGGCAGGTCAGCACCACCACCGCGACCGCCTATGCCGACCCCGGCGTGCCGGTCGCCAGCTTCACCTTCAGCTGCCAGGGTCTGACCTGTACGTTCGACGGCTCGCCGTCGACGGATGCGTACGCGATCGCCGCCTATTCGTGGGACTTCGGCGACGGCACGTCTCCCGGGTCCGGTGCGACCAGCAGCCACACCTTTGCCAGCTCGAACGCCTGGAGCGTCACCCTGACGGTGTGGAACTATGAGAACAGCTCCGCTTCGACGACCCGCCAGGTGACGGTCAATGGGGCGCCCGCGGCGGCGGGTGAATCGTTCTTCCCCCTCGCCCCCTGCCGGGTGCTCGACACGCGCCAGACGACCGTGCTCACCAACGGCACGGCGCGCATCGTGCCGGTCGCCGGCCACTGCGGCGTGCCGGCGGGGGCCGACGCCGTGGCCGTCAACCTGACCGCGGTGTCGCCCACCAACATCGGCAGCCTTTCCCTGTATCCCGGCACCTCGCCGGCCAGCGGCGGCACTGTGTCGGTCAGCTTTGCCAGCGGCCAGACCGCCGTCGCCAACAACGCGCTGCTGGCGCTGGGCACCGACGGCAGCCTGGGCGTCCTGCCCACCGTCGCCGGCTCGCCCGGCCATGTGCAGCTGCTCATCGATGTGGCCGACTACTTCAGCGCCGGCAACCCGCTCAACGCCACGCCGCTCGGCTTCCAGACGGTGACGCCCTGCCGGCTGGCCGACACCCGCAACCCCAGCAACCCGCTGGCCGCGAACACGGTGCGCAAGTTCCAGGTGCAGCAGGAGTGCGGCATCCCCAGCGGCGCGGCGGCGGCGGCGCTCAACCTGACCGTGGTGCCGGGCAGCAACGACACCGGCTACCTGAGCGTGTTCCCCAGCAACGCCACCAACACGCCGCCCGGCGTCTCCACCCTCAACTTCTATACCGCCGCGCCCCTCGCCAACGGTGCCATCACCGGCCTGGCGGCGCCGGTGCCCGACGTCTCGGTCTTGAACGGAGCGTCCGGGACGTCGAACGTCCTCCTGGACGTCAACGGCTACTTCCAGTCCGGCGCGCCGCTGCTGTTCCACCCCGTCGTCGCCTGCCGCGCCGTCGACACCCGCTCGGTCAGCCAGGGTGCGCCGTCGCTGGCTGCCGCGACCTCCCGCACCTTCCAGATCCAGGGCAACTGCGGCGTGCCGCAGGCCGCCGGCGTCAAGGCGGTGGCGCTCGATATCACCGTGGTCAATGCCCCGGCTGCCGGCTTCCTGACCGCGTACCCGTCGAACAGCGGCATGCCCGGCGTTTCGACCCTGAACTTCGCCGCCGGTTCGACCCTGGGCAACGGCGCGATCGTGCCGGTGCAGCCCAACAGCACCAGCGACCTGACACTGATTGCAAACACCGGCCCGCTGGACGTGATCGTCGACGTGTTCGGCTACTTCGAGTAACCTGTTCCCCTGCAATTGCGTCGACGGCAAGTATCAATGCAAGCCGGTCTAGCCCCTCTCCAGCCCAACCGCCGGCGGCAGGCCCGCTGCTGGCGGGGGCTCGGTCCCAGGCGCGGCCGTCGGCGCCGACGCGGTTGACGACCAGGTGGACGTGCTCTTTGGCGGTATCGCGGTGGGCGACGACGAGGGCCTCACGCGCTCGGCGGCATCATGGTGTCGCGGAGAGCCGCTGGGAAGCACTTTCCCTATAGAGGCTCGCGTCGTGCGAGACGCCAGCTCCCGGCCCTGGCCTGGTCATGCAACCGACGATCCTGATCCTCAGCCCTTCCTATGCCGACGTAACCACCGACGACGTGGTGGACTGGCTGGCTTGCCTCGGTGCCGGTTCGGTGCGTCTGTGCGGTGAGAGTATCGACGGCGGCGCCGCGATCCGCATCGAGGTTCACGGCGCGGGCGAGCGCTGCCAGCTGCGCTACGATGGCGTCGAGATCGAGCCGGAGCATGTGTCAGCGGTCTGGTTCCGCGGCTGGCTCCGCGAATGGCGGCATGAGGGCCGGTCGCTGGTCACGGATCCATCGCCCGTCGGCGCACGCCTACAGTATGACATCCGCATGCACCTCACGCGCGAAGGCCGGAAGCTCTCCGACTTCCTGATGTCGTGCTTCGGCGACCGGCCATGGCTCGGCTCGCCGAACAAGGCGTCGCCCAATAAGCCGGCGGTCCTGCGCGCCGCCGCGCGTGCCGGGTTGGCCGTTCCCTCGACGCTGATCACCACCGAGAAGGCCGCCCTGGTCGCCTTTGTCGCGCGCCACGGCGCGATCATCTCGAAGCCGCTGGCGGAGACAATCCTGCTCACCGGCGGCGGCGCGACGCATCTCCTCTATACCTCCGTCGTCCCGTCCGCGCTGATCGAGAACCTCCCCGCGAGCTTTCCGGCCACCCTGTTTCAGGAACGGCTGGCTAAGCACTACGAGATCCGCGTTTTCTATCTCGACGGTGAGTGCCACGCCATGGCGATCTTCTCGCAGCTCGACCCTCAGACCGCGGTCGATTTCCGGCGCTACAACCACGCACGGCCGAATCGCTCGGTGCCTTACGATCTTCGCGCAGAGACCACCGACCGGATTCGCACCCTGATGGACGGGCTCGGCCTCGACACCGGCTCAATCGACCTGGTGCGCACCACGGACGGCCGTGACGTGTTCCTCGAAGTCAATCCGGTTGGGCAGTTCGGCATGGTCTCCCGACCCTGCAACTATCATCTCGAACGCCGCGTTGCCGAGCATCTGCTGAGGAGGGCCGATGGATCGAGCTGCTGAAGATGGTGAGCGCCGGGCAACGGACGGGGCAGCGGATGGCGAGCTGCCACAGGATGGGACACCGGCGCCCGCGGCTCTGGAACAGGGCGGCGAGCGGCTGTTCGATCTGCTGACGGCCGAGGGTAGCGAGCTGGCGCCGCTCCACTATCAACTGTTCGAGCGCCGGCCACCGCGCAGCGGCGTGCCGCTGCGCATCGCCGCGAGCGCCTGGTACCACACACCGACCTTCTTCTGCTTTCCGTTTCATAAACCGATCTCTCGCTGCCGCCGTTATGACGAAGCGTGATCCAGGCGCGGACCGGCCGGAGGCCACCGAGACCGCACCGGAGACGGATGGCGAGCGGCTGCCCTTTCTCCTGTTCGCCTGCTGTGTGCCGGTGCGCGGCGCCCGCCGCAGCGTGGTCTGTGACCTGCAACGTGGCACCTACCAACTGATTCCCAACGGCCTGTTCGAGATCCTCACCGAGCACCGCGGCCAATCGCCGGCCGCAATCAAGGCAGCCTACGATCACGAGCACGATTTCGAGATCGACGGCTACTTCGACTTTCTCCGGCGACACGAGCTCGGCTTCACGACCGCCGAGCCGGAGCGTTTTCCGCCGCTTGCCCTCGACTACCAGGTCCCATCGCGCATCACCAACGCCATCGTGGATGTGGACGATGGCTCCGAGCACGATTACGGCACGATCTTTCGCCAGCTCGACGACCTGGGCTGCGTGGCGGTCGAGCTGCGTTTCTTTACGCCGCGCCGCCTCGACGAAGTGTGCGCGGCGCTGGCGCCCACGCGCGGCGGGCGGTTGCGGTCGATCGATCTGTTGCTCGCGTACACCCCAGAGCTCGACGAGGCGGCCGGCCTCGATCGGATCGCCGCCGACAAGCGCGTCAGCTCCGTCACCGTACACTCGGCGCCCGCGGTGCGCGATTTCGTGTTGGAGGGGGGCGTCGCCGTCACCTACCTCCGCCAGGCGATCGATTCGCCCGCCTGCTGTGGCCAGGTCCACCCGCGCCATTTCATCGTCAACATCGCTGCCTACAGCGAGGCGCAGCACCACAACTCCTGCCTCAGCCGCAAGGTCGCGATCGACGCGCGGGGAGATATCCGCAACTGCCCGTCGCTGCCGCGCTCCTACGGCAACGTCCGCGGCACGTCGCTTCATGCCGCCCTTGCGCAGCGCGATTTCACCGCCCTGTGGTCGATCAACAAGGATCAGATCGAAGTCTGCAAGGACTGCGAGTTCCGCTATATCTGCACCGATTGCCGAGCCTACCTGACCGGCGCCGGCGATCGGTACGCCAAGCCCGCGAAGTGCGGCTACGACCCGTACACCGCGGTTTGGAACCCGCCGCCAGGAGAGGCCGACGGCACCTCGCGGATCGCTCCGCCTGCGCCCGCCGCCAACCCTTCCAGCGGCATCTCACGGAAGGAGAACCCATGAAGAAGTTCGAAAGCATCGATGACGATCTGTTCGCGCCGCTCGTTGAAGACGAGGCGCGCCGGGCCACCGGACAAGACCAGACCGGCGTCATCTCGGTGATCCAAACCAACGACCCCAACCCCGACGAAACCTTCGATCACGTCTAGCCCCATCGGGGGGCAGCCGCTCGGCGGCTGCCTCCCTCCTGGGCCGACCGATTCTGTCGAGCTGTGCGCCAGTCCGAGCGCAGCTTCGCACGGCCTCGTCGATCTCCAGCCGCTTCCGGTAGTGGTTGCCGATCTCCATCAGGTCGTAGCGGGCGTCGGCGGCGAGCCCCGCAGGGACCAGGCGTCGAGGGGTTCAACGCTGGACCTGATGCTGACTAAGGAAAGAGCTCTTCACGAACGTGAAATTCACATCGTACTCGACTGCAACCAGGGCGTATCCTGTTTCACAGAGACGGGCAACCGACTTCTTGAGTTTGTGGTCTGGGTCATTATGAACGGCGTGATACTCGACACAGATGATGCCGATGTCCAGCCCATCTTCAACCAGCGAGTCGATGACCCTATACTCCGCTCCTTCGATATCCAACTTCAGCAGCTGAAGTCGAGAGTGGCCTAGCTCGCGCATGAGGGTAGAAAGGCGTTTGCACGGCGCTTCAAAATATTTGTCAGTACGTTTCAGGTTCAAGATCGAATGTGAAACATCCTGCGGGTTGGAGGGCGCGTAGAATTTGAGAACCCCCTCCGTGTCCCACAGGCCGACAGGGAAGAAACGGAATTGACAGAGGTGTGCCGCATGTTGAATGACATGCTCCCGCGCCCGCGGTGTCGGATCGAAAGCAAAGACACTGCAGTTGAAGCGCGCAATCAAAGCCAGATCAAATGTGATGTCTTCGCCCACACCGGCGAGATAACAAACCGCACCCTCAGGGACGTCAAGAGCCGGCACCAGCCAGCCGCCGTGCTCTGAACCCAGTGTCTCCAACCCTCTGATGCTATGTATTTCAGTGCCGGTCAACTTGTCCACCATCAACCGGCCCGCGCGGCGCTGATCTGGGAGAGCCATGAGAGGCCACATCGATCTTGTTACAAGCCTCGCAGCGTAGGCAGCCCCTCTTCCCACACAGCCGCCGCGAGCTGTGCGATCGGCGCTGCTGCAATTCGCTGACATCTGACCGCAAACTGTGGAGAGCCTGACGCAACCATGCGATTATCGTGGCCTCTCGCATGAATTCTGTCAAGCAACGAACTTACAGGGTGGCTGCCCGACACCGCCAGTAAGGCGAGATCCTTGCCGTGGCGGCGAGGCCGGCCGCGGCGCAGTTTCTTCTCAAGACGGCCGTGGCGGGTTTCACCGATGTCAACGGCAACGGTGCACTCGACTGCGGCGAGCCGGTGAAGATGACCGTCGCGCTCTCGAGTCCCAACGCGATCCTGACCGGCGCCCAGGCCTATTCGGGAACGCTGACGTTTCCGACCGCCTCGGCGGGCCTGGTCTTCGTGCCCGGCTCGGTCGAGGAGGAGTTCGGCCTGACGGCCGGCTGCGCGGTCACAGCGATTACGGCCGGCAACAGCTCGGAAGACCTCCCCGCGACGGTCTCCTGCGAGTGCCTGCCGAGCGGCCCGAACGTCATTCCGGTCGTGACGGTGAGCTTCGAAGCCGGGTACTTCAACAGCACCTCTCCCTCCTACAGCGCGGCGGCCCACGCCCATATCGTGCCGGCGACCGGCCCGGCGTTCGATCTCGACTCCCAGCTGGTTGACCGCGAGGGTGAAGGAGGCGTAGGGGTCGGCCGATGCTCCTTCGACTGCTCGGAGTGCGTGATCGTCGTGAGACCCGACGAATGCTCGCTGTGCCACCAGGGGTCCTGCTTGACTGCCTGCCCGTAATCCGCCGCGCCACGGCCGGGTGCAGGCGCATACGACCCTTTGCAATGGGGCGGTCATCCGGTTTGGTCGGCGCCACGATGGGGGCCCCCTACGTGGCGGAAGGCCGGCCGGCGTGGGCAGCCCGGGGGGGTTGGTTGGGTGGTAAACCGGGAGGGGGCACAGCAAAGCATGATTCGCATGTGCTAAATTTCGTGCGCCAGCGCCAGCCTCCAGTCTTGCGCGGTATAATCTAATAAAAGGTGAGTACATGAGAAAAACTAAAAACAAGCTTCAGCTAAGCAGGGAGACGTTGAAAGCCCTTGGCAACCAGCTCAGGGACGTAGCCGGTGGCGGACTCACCCTTTCTGAAGCAACCTGCGACACGTGTGAGACGACCTGCGCCACCTGTTACCGGAGCTGCTATTGCTGACAGCAGGTAGCGTGCTCCTGGGCCTCGGGAGCGGAGATCTTTGGTCGGACTCCGCAGGCGCGCGACCGCTCCGCGATGACCGGACCGAGGCGGCATCTTTGCCGGCCGGAGGTGCAATCCGATTGACCGTGGTGGCTGCGTGAGCCGTCGGGCTCACGCAGCGCTTGCTCGTCAGGAGCGAGCCCGAGCGAGCCCGATGACGCTGCCTCTCAGGTGACCTTGATCGCCTCTAGTCGTCGAAATCTGAGCGGTCTTGTCCGCAAAAACGACTTTGTCACCTAAGCCTCGGCCGGCCTGCATGGTGGGAGCACGACGCCAAGCTGGTGCTGGCTCCGGCCGCCAGCGCCTGGCCTTCGTGGTGCGCGACGGCCTGGCCCGCATCTCCTCCTGCATCATCCAGGAGGTGGATGTGGACAAGGGCGGCGCGGTCAGCATGGCGGCTCCGGCAACGGCCACCCACCCCAGCCTGCGCTGACGATCACCGATCGCGATCGCGCGGCCACCGCTGAAGGTGCCAGTTGGTTGGTGCTCGATACATCCGCGTACTCTCGCTTCAGCCTGCTCTTTTGGCAAGCTGGCGTTCAGGCCAGGATCTGGTCCCGCATACCGCCGTAGGCGAAGATGCGAGCCATCTCCTTGGCATACAGGTCGCCTGGAAACCCGAGATCGATGTGGCTGGCGTCGTCGAGGGTCTTGACCTGTTCCGGGGAGAGCGTGAGGTCGAGGCTCGCCAGATTGTCCTCCAGCTGAGAGAGCTTGCGCGCGCCGAGGATGGGGATGACCGGCACCGGGCGGTGGCGCAGCCATGCCAGCGCCACCTGCGCCATGCTGCGACCGCACTCGTCGGCCACGGTCTTGACGGCCGCGACGATGCGGTCGGCCCGCTGTGGTTCCGGCTTGAAATCCTTCATCATGGCGCTGGCGAGGCGGCCCGCATCGGCCGACCCGTGGCCGTGGTACTTGCCGGTCAGCACGCCGCTCGACAGCGGCGACCAGGCGGTCACGCCGATGTTCAGCGCCTTGGCCATCGGGACCAGCTCCCGCTCGACGGTTCGCTCGATCAGGTTGTATTCGATCTGCAATCCGATGAAAGGCGACCAGCCCCGCAGCTGTGCCAGGGTATTCGCCTGCGCGATCCACCAGGCGGGGGCATCGGAGATGCCGACGTAGAGTACCTTGCCGGCGCGTACCAGGTCGTCCAGTCCGCGCATCACCTCCTCGACCGGCGTGATCTGGTCCCAGATGTGGACCCAGTAGAGATCGATATAGTCGGTGTGCAGTCGCTGGAGGCTCGCCTCCACGGCCTGCACCATATTCTTGCGGTGGTTGCCGGCCGCGTTCGGGTCGGTGCCCGGAGCGGCGTTGCTGTATTTGGTGGCCAGTACCACGCTCTGGCGGTGGCCCTGCATGAACTCGCCGACGAACGTTTCGCTGGTCCCGTTGGTATACAGGTTGGCGGTGTCGACGAAATTGCCCCCCGCGGCGCGGAAGGCGTCGTACACTTTTCGCGCCTCGTCCTTGGGCGCGCCCCAGCCCCAATCATCGCCAAAGGTCATGGCGCCGAGCGCCGTCTCCGAGACGCGGAGCCCGCTCTGGCCCAAAAGTCGGTATTGCATGGAAAACGTCTCCTTCTACAGCTTGGCTGGTCGAGAATCTGTCCTCGCAAGCGCTCGTACGCTCACCTCTTATCATATGAGGGGTTCCAACCAACCCAACCCCTCGCCCAGGAGGAGGATGCCCGATGAAGAGTACCCGCCTGCTGCTGCTCGCAGCGATGCTCACGCTGATCTCGACGGCGAGCTGGACCCGCGCCGAGGCACTGACCTGCACTCAGATGTGCTTCCAGAGCTATGACGAATGTCTGGCCGGCTGCCGCGGCAACGGCACCTGCCGCCTCATCTGCTTGGATGAGTTGGGTGCCTGCAACCAGAATTGCACCAAGTAGCGGGACCGGTGCCTACGGCTTGGCGGTCCGCGGCAAGACGCGGTTGACGAGCTCCTGCAAAAAGGCATTGGAATGCATGAAGACGGCGAAGTGGCCGCCTCCCTGGATGGCATGAAGGCTTTGCGCGGGGCGTTGATGGCGTCCAGGTAGTGGTCGGCGCCCCGCTTGCTTCTCCCCACTCCAGCAGCCAGGGACGTCTTGGCTTCGGCGATACGAGCAGGGGTGATGTCCCCAAGGAAGCGCGCGCCAAGCCGATCCGACCACCAGCGAAGTTTCGCCCCTCGCTTGGCCTGCTCCAGGCGTCCGTACTGCGGAAGGACGTGCACGCGGTACTGCTCGATCAGCTCGTCGAGGGTATGCCGGCGGGCCTCGTTGATTTTATTGATGCCCGAGGCGGGGATTCGAACCCGCATGTCCTTTCGGACGGAAGACTTTAAGACCCTCCCTGCCCCAAAGACGACAACGACCCGCCACACGTAACCGTATGACACCACAGAACTTCTCCAACGTTGCATTGTTGAGACGTGTCGGCTCCAATGGCGGAATGTTGTCCCTGTTGCCACTACAGTGCCACTGGTGCAGAGCTCCGTTCGGGGCTGCCGGGCCTGACAGCACCATGGTCGCCGGGGCTCGCTGAGTGCCAGACCCTCCATCTCCCTTCCGGCCGGGCAGGACCCGACAGAAAGTCGCCGCCCCTTGAGCTGGCCGAGGGTAAGCCGGACGCCGCAAACCCTCGCTTCGTCAGGGATGACGAGCACCTTGACAAGAGGTACGCCATTGGCGCATGATTCGTTCTGTGGTCATCGTTGAAACGAGGGTCTTTACATCTAGGGTGATCGCCTTGCTCTCTGACGACGACTACAGTTCGCTCCAGTTGGAGCTTCTGAGACGCCCTGCCGCCGGAGCCGTCATTCCCGGTTCGGGAGGTCTACGGAAGCTCCGGTGGGGCATGACAGGTCGAGGTAAGCGAGGCGGCGCTCGCATCATTTACTACTGGCACGCTCCCTCCTCGCGCCTGCTGATGCTCTTTGCGTATCCCAAAAACGAGCGAACCGATCTTACGGCGGCTCAGCGTGAAGCTCTCCGTAAGATCGTTGAATCGGAGTACCCATGAGAAAAGACTTGTTCGATGAGCTCCTGGAGAGCGTGCGCGAAGGCGGAGCAATTCTGCGCGGTGAGAAGGCTGCTTCCCGAGAGTTTATCCTCGAAGATCCAGACGTGCGAGGTCTTCGAGAGAGCTATGGCTTGAGCCAGCCGAAATTCGCCGCTCTTCTCGGAATCAGCGTTGGGACTCTACGCAATTGGGAACAGGGGCGCAGGAGGCCGGAGGGAAGCGCACGAGTTCTCCTGCGGATCGTGGCGAGGCATCCAGACGCCTTGCTCGATATGCCGACCACAAGCCAGAAAGTGCGTTAAATCAGATCGCCCGTGGCATCGCCATCGCCGAACGGGAAGCCGCCTGATCGTCAACGTCGAGGGCGAGGGCTACCGGCTCAAGGAGAAGCGCAAAGCGGGCCTGCTGACGCGAAGTGAGCCCTATACGGAGCCCGTGTCCAGTGCAGACGCTGCAACCGATGCGCTGCTCCAAGTAGGCCACGGGGCATGTTTGTCACTGCCCCAATTCCCCCCCAATTCCTTCAGCAGCGCAAGCCAAGTTCCACCATCGCTGGCACAAGTCTTTGATTCTATTGATGCCCGAGGCGGGATTCGAACCCGCATGTCCTTTCGGACGGAAGATTTTAAGTCTCCTGCGTCTACCGTTCCGCCACTCGGGCGCTGGTGGATTGTAGGGCCGCCAGGGGTTGAGGGGTGACGTGCCCTGCTCCTGCCGATTCTAGCCTTGCAGCGTTGCCGCGACGGCCGCACCGCTTGACGCTGGCGCCGGGTGGGGGATGTCGCCTCAGGAGCCCCCTGTTGCGGGGCGGGGCCGATTGTGATCCGCTGGCGCGTGCGGCACGCTTCGGCGCGCGTTGCCGGCGGCTGGTGCGCGGGTGCAGCGGCGCAAAGTGGCAGGCGCCATCAGGGAGGGTCGGCTTTTGATCCAGCATATCCGTCAGCCGGCGGTGGTGCAGTCGGCCGGCAACAAGCCCAAACGGATCGAAGAGTTCATCGGCGGCGTCAACACTGGCACCGCTGGCGTCAGCATCGCCCGCATGCGCAGTCCGGGCGGCTGGGTCGAACCGGGCCAGCGCCCCGACTTCGACGAATACACCGTCGTGCTCTCCGGCCTGCTGCGGGTGCAGAGCGCGGAAGGCTCGGTCGACGTGCGCGCCGGCGAGGCTGTGATCGTGCCCAGGCACACGTGGATCCAGTATTCGACCCCCGAGGCGGAAGGCGCCGAATACATCGCGGTCTGTCTGCCGGCGTTTTCGCCCAACACGGTGCATCGCGACGACGGCCCGGCGTGAGGCCGGCCAGCCGTCAAAAAACGGGCCGTACGCGTCAGCGGCCGGCGCTGAGGTAGCGGCGGCCCTGAGGCGGGGGGACGGGCCGCCCGTCCCCCCTGCGAGCTGTCGCGCGAGGCCGGTTTCCCATCCCCCAGGGCCACCCAGGTAATGCCGCCGGCGGGCTTCGCCTGGAAACTGGACTGACAGGGCCGCTTTGTGCACTCCTACTAGCGTGAGGGGCGACGATATTCTCCTATTGGCATAGGCCCATCGGCTGGGTGACCATGCGAGGTTCGATGGAAGAGTTTGCGGACATGGTGGATGTGGAGCCCGCGACCGCGCTGGGGGTCTGCGAGCCTGGGGCGGCCGGGGCGCGGCAGGCCCTGACCGGCAGCGATGGGTGGACGGAGGCGATCGAAGAGATCGTCGGCGGCGTGTGGTGTGAGCTGCTGGCACGGGACGTGATCGGTCCGGATCAGGATCTGGGTGAGCCGGGCGGCGGCTCCGCCGTGGCGGTGCGGGCGGCAGCGCTGCTGGGCGAGGTGTTTGGGGTCGACCTGGCGCGGTGTGCCCTGGGCGCCGGGGCGACGGTCGGCAGTGTGGCGGCGCGGATCGTCGCGGCGCTGCGCGATGCGGCGGGGGAGCCGCTGCCGCGGTTGCAGCCGGCTCTGCGCGATCGGCCGCTGCCGGCGTCGGCAGCGCAGCAACGGCTGTGGATGCTCGCCCAGCTGGATCGCGGCGGCCCGGCTTGCAACGCGGCCGTGGCCCTGGCACTGCGGGGACCGCTGGCGCTGCCGGCGCTTGCGGGGGCGCTTGCCGAGCTGGTGCGGCGGCATGATGGGTTGCGCGCGACGTTTTCGATGGAGCAGGAGGGCCTGGTGCAGACGGTGGCACCGGCCGCGCCGGCGGCCTTGTCGGTGCCAGCGGTCCTGCCGGTGCCGGCGGCGCTGCCGGTCGTAGATCTGAGCGCCCTGCCGCACGCAGCCGGCGCCGCCGAGGCCGGCCGCGTGTGCCGCGGTGAGAGCCGCCGGCGGTTCGACCTGACCCGCGGGCCGCTGCTGCGTTCGGTGCTGCTGCGCAGCGGGATCGCGGACCACCTGCTGTTGGTCGTGCTGGATCGCACGATCTGCGATGCCGGGTCAAAGGCGGTCCTGCTGGGCGAGCTTGGCGACCTGTACAACGGTCTGCGGCGAGGGTGCCGGGAGCTGCTGCCGCCGCCGCTGCGCGTGCAGGCTGCCGACGTCGCCTGGCGCGAGCGCCTGTGGCTGGCGGGCGACGCGGCGGCAGGCCACCGGGCCTTTTGGCGGCGGCAGCTGGCGGGACTGCCGACAGTGCTCGATCTGCCCTTCGACCGGCCACGGCCGGCGGCCCGGCGGTGGCATCGCGGCGCCGCGCGCCCAGTGGTGCTGGCGGCGCCGGCGGTGGCGGGGATCCGGCGGCTCGCCCGGCGGCAGCAGGCCGCTTCGTGCATGGTGTGGCTGGCGGCTTTCCAGGTGCTGCTGGCGCGCTATGCCGGCCAGGACGACGTCGCCGTCGGAGTGCCGACCGCCGGGCGTGGCGACGCCGACGTGGCGCGGCTGATCGGGGTGTTCGACAACACCCTGGCCGTGCGCACCCGCCTGGGTGCGACGTCGACGTTCGAGCAGGTCGTCGCCGGCGCGCGGCAGGCGGTGGTGGCGGCCTTCGCGCACCGGGACCTCCCGTTCGCGCAGGTGATCCAGGCGGTGCAGCCGCGGCGCAGTCTGCGGCACGCGCCGCTGTGCCAGGTGCGCTTCGCCCTGCAGAGCGTCGCGCCGGTGGCGCCGGCGCTCTCCGGCCTGGCGGTGCGCGCTGTCGGGATGGACGACCCCACGGGCGCGCGGCAGCGGGAACACCATCACGACAGCGACAGCGAGGCCGTGTGCCACGACGGGTACGACCTGGGGTGGACCTTGGGCGCCCAGGCTGACGGCTGCGGCTGGTTGTCGTTTGATGCCGACCTGTTCGATGCTGCCACCATCGGGCGGCTGGCGCATCACCTGGCGGTCCTGGTGGAGGGCGCGGTCGCCGCGCCCGCGACCGGCTGGCGGGACCTGCCGCTGCTGGCGCCGGCGGAGCTGCACCAGCTGCGCCATGCCTGGAACGACACCGAGCGGCGCCCGCTGCCGGCGCCGGCCGGGGTGTTCGAACGTTTCCGCGTCCAGGCCGCCGCCGATCCCGGCCGGGTGGCGCTGGAGTGGGCGGGGGAGCGCCTGACCTACCAGGAGCTGAATCGGCGTGCCGCGGCCGCCGCCGCCGCCCTGTGCGCCAGGGGAGCCGGCCCCGGCGGCCTGGCGGCAATCTTCCTGGAGCGCTCGGCGTGGCTGGCCGCGGCCTTCCTGGGCGCCCTCGCGGCGGGGTGCGCGTGGGTGGTGCTGGACCCCGATCACCCGCCGGAGCGGCAGCGCCTGCTGGTGGCGGAAGCGCGGCCGCGGTGGCTCCTCACCACGCGGGACCTGATTGCACGCGGGCCTACGGCGGCGGGCGAGCCGATCGTGCTCGACGACCTGGAGCTGGCGGGTGAGGCCGCCAAAATCGCTAGGGCAGCCGCAGCCGCTGCGACCACGGCCGCTGCGACCACGACCGCTTCGACCACGACCGCTTCGACCACAACCGCCGCGATCACGACCCCTGCGACGACGACCGCTGCGACGACGCCAGCTGCGACCACTCTATCTGCGACCACGACCGCCGCGGGGCCGACCGACCTGGCATACCTGGTGTACACGTCCGGCTCGACCGGCAGCCCCAAGGGGGTGCTGACGCCGCGCGGCGGCGTCGAAAGCTACCTGGCCTACCTGCGAGACGCCTGGGGGCTGGGCGCTGCGGACGTGGTGTTGCAGCTGGCGGCGCCGACGTTCGATGCGTCGGTGCGCGATCTGCTGGGGCCGCTGACCGCCGGTGGGCGCGTCGTCCTGCCCACGGCCGAGCAGGCCAGGGACCCGCGCGCGCTGATCGCGCTGCTCGCGGCCAGCCGGGCGACCTGCCTGCTCAGCGTCGTGCCGACGCTGCTGGCATCGCTCCTGGATGCCGCCGAAAGCACCGGCGTCATCTGCCGCTCGGTGCGCCTCATCCTGGTCAGCGGCGAGCGCTTTCCGGCGCCGCTTGCCGCCCGCGCCCGCGCGGTATTCGGCGCCGGGGTGCGGCTGGTCAACCAGTTCGGACCGACCGAGTGCACCATGACGTCGACGTTCCACCGGCTGGCGGCGGCGATGCCGGGCGACGGTGGCGGCCAGGTGGCCATCGGCTTCCCAATCCCCAACGCCCGCGTCCACGTGCTGGATGCGGCGCTGCGATTGCAGCCGATCGGCGTGACGGGCGGGATCCACATCGGCGGCGCCGGACTGGCCTGGGGCTATCTGGCCAAGCCGGACGCCACGGCGGAGCGATTCCTGCCCGATCCGTTCGCCGTCGAGCCCGGCTCGCGCCTGTATGCCACCGGCGACCTGGGCCGGCGCCGCGCCGACGGCACGCTCGACTTCCTGGGACGCACCGACCAGCAGCTCAAGCTGCGCGGCGTGCGCGTCGAACCGGGCGAGATCGAGGCCGTGCTGGCAAGCCATCCGCTGGTCAGCCGGGCGGCGGTGGTGGCGCGCGACGGCGGCCAGCGGCTGGTCGCCTTTGCCGTTCTGGCCAGCGGTCCGGCGAACGCGGTAACCGCCGGCGGTGCCGTCGCGACCGCGATCGCTTCTTCGGCGGCCGCCGCCGTCAGGGACCCTGCTGCCGCCGGCGCCGCCGGCACCGCTGGCACCGCAGCTGTCGTGGCCGGCGCGCTGCGGGAGCACCTGCGCGCGCGCCTGCCGGAATCCATGGTGCCGGCGCCGATCGTGATCCTGGACACGTTGCCGCTGACCGCCACCGGCAAGGTGGACCGCCGGGCGCTTCCCGATCCCGACGATTTCGGTCTGGATCCGGACGATGCGGAGCGCGATCCCGCGTCCGGCGGCGCCCAGGCGCCGCGGTCGCCGCTCGAGCTGCGGCTGGTGCGGATCTGGGAGGACCTGCTGGCGGTGCGGCCGATCGGCATCGCCGACGACTTCTTCGACCTGGGCGGCGACTCGCAGCTGGCCGTCCGGCTGGTGGCCGAACTACGCCGCCAGCTTGGGCGCGACCTGCCCCTGGCGGCGCTCTTTGCGGGGCCTACCGTGGAGCGGCTGGCGTGGCACCTCGATGAGAGCGCGGCGCCGCTGTCGTCGTCGTCAGCGGCGCCGCTGGTGCTGTTGCAGCCGCACGGCGCCGGGCCGCCGCTGTTCTGCGTGCATCCCGCGGGCGGCAACGTCCGCTGCTACGTCGACCTGGCATATCACCTGGGCGAGGATCGCCGCGTGTTCGCCTTGGAGATGCCCGGTCCCGGCCCTGGCTCCGCCGGTCTCGGCTCTGCCGGCATCAGTCCGACCGGGGCGGTCGGCGCGATGGGGGCGGCGGCCGCAGCCGGCACGGCCGGCGCGGCCGGCAATGGGGCGCCGCCGGAGTCGGTGGAGGAGATGGCGGCGCGCTACGTGGCCGCCGTCCGCGCAGCGCAACCGGCGGGACCTCACCGGTTGGCCGGCTGGTCCTTCGGCGGCCTGGTCGCCCTGGAGATGGCCCGGCAGCTGCGCGCCGCCGGCGGCGAGGTAGCGTGGCTGTGGCTGTTCGATACCGTTCGCCAGCGCGACGGCTGGGCCCCCGACGACGAAGAAGAGCTGCTGGCGTGCGCCCTGGGCGAGGACCTGGGCAGCGAGCCCGACGCCATGCGCGCCCACGCCGCCACCGGCACGGCCGAGCTGGAGGCCTGGCTGGCGGAGCGCTACCGGCAGGCGGCGCTGGTGCCGCCAGGCTTCGGCGCGGCGCAGGCGCACGCCTATCTGGCGCGGCGCCGGGCGCATGCCCATGCCGCGAACCGCTACCGGCCGCGCCCCTACGGCGGCAGGATCACCCTTTTCTGGGCACGCGACAGGCCCGGCCGCGAGCCTCACGATGCGTGGCGGGAGTGGGAGGAGCTGGCGGCAGGAGACCTGGAGGTGATCGAGGTGCCGGGCCGGCACGAGACCATCCTGCGCCGCCCGGCGGTCGCGACCGTGGCCGGCCTGCTGCGACAGCGGCTGAAAAGGTCGGACGGCCTGGACCAGGCGGACCGCCAGGACTGCCCGGACCGGCAGAACCGGCAGCACGGGCTGGAGCGGCTGGGCCGCCAGAACCCATCCTGACCATCTGGCATATGGGTTCATGGGTTACAGCAAGTCTTCGCCCTGGTGGTGTTGCAATGCCCGCTGGTTCACAACCTGACTCACCGTTCCGCCGGACCCCGGCGGCGGCAGTGGCCAGGAGTGGCGCCGCGGGCGGCGCCTGGTATTCGGCTAGCGGCCGGCATCGCTACCTTTTGTGGCGCACGCTCAGGGTCGGCGTGGCCAGGCCGCGGTTGCTGCTGATCGTTGGGATGAATCCTTCGACAGCGACCGAAGACGTCGACGACCCGACCGTCTGCCGCTGCCGTGCGCGCGCCGCTTCCATGGGCTTCGACGGCCTGTTGATCGCCAACCTTTTTGCCTATCGCGCCACGGATCCCGCCAGGCTCAGGTCTGTCAAGGATCCGGTGGGGGAGGCGAACGACCACACTCTTCGGCTGGCCGCCGGCGTCGCCGCCATGATCCTGTGCGCCTGGGGCGTGCATCGCGCCGGCAGGGTCCGCGCGGAGCAGGTCCTGCACATCCTGCGCGGGCGGCCGCTGCACGTGTTCGGCTTGACGGCGGGCGGCCATCCGAGGCATCCCCTGTACCTGCCCGCGTCGGCGCGGCCGGTGCGATGGCAGCCGCAGCCCCATCCGCCCGCGGGAGACTAGATCCCCCGCAGGTCCCTTGCGGCGCGTTTGCCGTCAAAGGGCAGGGCGGCAGCGCAGGCAGTCGCGGATCACGGCCAGGGCGGTGTCCAGCTCGGGAGGCGCCAGCTGCAGCCGCGGTGGGCGCACGGTGGGGGTGCCGGCGCCGACCTCGGTCTGGACCAGCTTGATCAGCTGCACGAACTTGGGCACGACGTCCAGGCGCAGCAGCGGCAGAAACCACTGGTACAGGGCCTGTGCCTCGGCGTGGCGGCCGGCGATGGCGAGATCGAACAGGCGCACCGACTCGGCGGGCAGCGCGTCGACCAGGCCGGCGATCCAGCCGACGGCGCCGGCGGCAATTCCTTCCACGATCAGGTCGTCGACGCCCATGAAGATGGCTAGGCGATCGCCGAGCAGGGCGCGCAGGGCGGTCACGCGCCGCACGTCGCCGGTCGATTCCTTGACCGCTTGCAGGTTCGTCAGGTCGCACAGGTCCGCCATGCCCTCGGGGTGCACGTCGGTGCGATACGCGATGGGATTGTTGTACAGCATGCAGGGCAGCGGCGTGGCGCCGATCACGGCGCGAAAGTGCGCCGCCGTTTCGCGGTCGTCGCCGACGTAGAGGTAGGGCGGCAGCACCATCAGGCCGTCGCAGCCGGCCGCGGCGGCATCGCGCGCCAGGGTCACGGCGCCGGCGGTCGACAGCGCCGCCACGCCCGCGACCAGCGGCGTCGCGGCGCCGGCGGCCTCGCGGCAGGCTGCCAGCACCGCCAGCTTTTCGTCGTGGCTCAGCGTCGCGCCCTCGCCGAGCGAGCCCAGGGGGACGATGCCCCGGCATCCCTGCTCGACCAGCCAGCGAACCTGGCGGCGCAGCATGTCCAGGTCCAACGACAGGTCGGGATGGAAAGGTGTGGTGATGGCGGCAAACACGCCTCGCCATTGCATGGTCAATCTCCTTGCAGGAAAACGGTCGTATCGTCGCATGGGCGCGCGGGCCTGGCGCCGGCGGGCGGTGACCTGTGGTCGGGGGCGCCGGTCGCGCCGATCGCGTTCATCGCGACGGTGGCGTCGATGGGGCCGGTCGCATCGTGCGCATCGGTCGCGTTGTGCATGGCGGCGAGGGGAAGGACGGCGCTGTGCCAGGTTGCCGGGCCGGCCTTGTCGATCGCATCGATCGCGTCGATCGCGTCGAGTTCACCGAGGGCGGCCAGGGCACCAAGGGACGCCGGTTGTAGCGGCGGCCGCGCCGGATCGAGCTCGCTCCAGCCGAACCGATGTGCGAGCGCGGCGCCGCAAACGCGCCCCTGGCAGGCGCCCATGCCGGCACGCGTGTACAGCTTGGCCTGGCGCGGTGTCCAGGCGGCATCCAGGCGCCCCAGCGGCACGTCCTCGCAGCGGCACGCGAGCGTATCGGACGTGGCGAGGTGGCGCAGGGCTTGCCGCGGCGCAAACGCCCGGTCGAGCGCGCCGGCCAGCTGCCGCTGCCGGTCGCGGCGACGGGCCAGGGCACGCAGGCGACGCGGTGCGGGCGGCTGCCCCGCTGCGCAAAGCCCGGCGATCTGGCCGCTGGCCAGAGCCAGGTCCAGGCCGCCGACGCCGGTAGCTTCGCCGGCGCAGTAGACGCCCGCGACGCTGGTCTGCTGCCGCCCGTCCACCTGCACGGATGGGGGAGTGCCGCCGGTCAGCTCACACCCGAGCAGGCGTGCCAGGCCAAGGTTGGGCAGCAGGCCGTAGGCGCAGGCCAGCACGTCGCACGCTTCCCGCCAGGTCTTGCGGCCGTCGGTCAGCACCACCTCGCGCACCGCCCCGGCGGCGCCCGCCGGAGCATCGCCGAAGCCGTCCGCCGGGAAGTCGCCGGCGCCGAGCCCCGGCTGCCTCCCGCCGCGATGCAGGTCCCCGCCCCTACCGGTCGCCGCCGCGACCCAGACGCCGGTCCGGTAAGGGGTGTGCCAAAACGCGGCGCGATACCGAGCGGCCTGCGCCAGCCGCCGCGGATGCCGCCACAGGCCGGCGGCAAATCGCGTCACGGCGCCGGCGGGCGCCTGCTCGGCGACCAAGACCAGCCGGGCGCCGGCGCGCGCCAGGCTGGCGGCGACCGGCAGCAGCAGCGGACCGGAGCCGGCGACGACGACCCGCAGGCCGCCAAAGCGGGCGCCGGACTTGAGCAGCGCCTGGGCGCCGCCGACGCCCACCACGTTGGGCAGCGTCCACCCCGGAAACGGCAGAAAAAGCTCGCGCGCTCCCGTGGCAAGGACGACCCTCGCGGCATGGATGCGCAGCGGCCGCCCGGCCCGCTCCGCCAGCAGGACCAGACCCGGCGCCACGTCCAGCACCGCGGTGTCGCAGAGCGTGACCGCGCCGCTGGCCGCCAGCCGCCGGCACCACCGGCGCGCCAAGTCGGGCGCTGGCACCAGTGCGCGGCGCCAGATCTGTCCCCCTGGCGCCATCCCCTCGTCGAGCAGCAGGACGCTGGCGCCTGCCTCCGCCGCGCTACAGGCGGCCGCGATCCCGGCCGGCCCGGCGCCGATCACCACGACGTCCGCCCGCAGAGTGTCCACGGTGTTGGGAAATCGCTGCGCGCTGCATTCGCCGCGTGGCGCGGATGCCGCCGAACCGGCCGCGCCGCTTGGTGGCACGGTACCGGCTTCACCGGTGTCGATGGTCATGCCGGGGGCGCAGCGGATCAGGCACGCGCGGCGGTGCGGCTGGCCGTCGATCGTGACGCGGCACTCGAAGCAGATCCCCATGCCACAGACGGGGCCTCTCGCTTCACCTGTGGCGGAGACACGGAACCGGTGGATGTCAGCGTTCCACAACGCGGCGGCAACCGAGGCGCCGGGCTCGACGTCGACTTGGCGGCCATCGATGCGCACGGTGATCAAGCGATGAGAAACCGTCCCGGAGTCCATGTGTGTGCGCGGCCGACCGTGCCCCATCCCATCCTGCCGCGGTCAGGCCGGCGTGACGCTCGCCGGCGCCGACACTGGCGGCGGCTGCCGGGCGGCCGGCCGGTGCGGCGCGAAGGGCGCGCAGTCCAGGTGCGGCGGCCGGCCGGCGATCAGGCTGGTGAGCAGGTGGGCGGTGGCGAGGCTGGTGGTGATGCCCAGCCCCTCGTGCCCTCCGGCAATCCACACACCGGGCATTCCAGGCCAGGCGCCGATCAGCGGCAGGTTGCCCGGCGGCGCCGGACGAAAACCGGTCCAGGTGCGCAGCGCATGGACCTCGGCCAGAGCGGGCAGGAACGCGACGGCGCCCTGGATCATCCGCGCCAGCAGCGGGCGGTTCAGGCTGGCGTCCCAGCCGACCAGTTCGCGCGACGAGCCGATCAGGAGCTGTCCAGTGGTGCGCGGCTGGACGTTGAAGGCGACCGATCCGGCCGCGGGCGTGCGGCGTTGCGAGCCGCCGGCCTCCCCGGCCAATCCCGACTCGGCGCCGCCCGCCGCCCCTGCCACGGCCGCCGCGGGTGCCGCGTCGGCCGCCTCGGCCGCGGGGGCCGCCGCCCCGGCCGTGGGAGCGGTCGCCGGGTCGGCCGGTGCTTGCAAGGGAGCGGCACCCGCGGTGGCGCCACCGTGGGCGCTCTTCAGATACCCGAGCTCGATCAGCTGGTGGTGACACAGGCCCGGATAGCGGTCGGTGATGACCAGGTGGCCCTTGCGCGGTGCGATCGGCAGGCCTGGCGTCAGGCGTGCCGCCGCGGCGCCGGCGGCGTTGACCACGATGCCGGTGGCGATCCGCTCGCCGCGGATTTCGACCGTGCCGCTGTCGATGCCGAACGCGGGGGTGCCCTGGCGCAGCTCGGCGCCGTGGTCGGCGGCGCGCGCCAACAGGTGGCGGGCGGCGTTGGGCGGGTAGAGGACGCGATCGCCGGGCACGCGCAAGGCGCCGGCCAGTCCGCGGCGCAGGTGCGGTTCGGCCGCGGCCAGCGACGCCGCGTCCAGCACCTCGGCCGCGATGCCGTGCCGGCCGTACGTTGCGGCCTTGGCGCGCAGGGGCGCCATCTCGTCTTCGGTCGCTGCCAACCACAGGGTGCCGCACCGATCGTACTCGCAGTCGGCGGGCAGATCCGCGGCCATCTCCTCCCACAGGCGCAGCGACCAGGCGGTCAGGGCCAGCTGCGCCGCGCTGTCGTCCATCACCACCAGGTGGCCCATGGCGGCGGCGGTGGCGCCGCCGCCGGCAAAGCCCGCTTCGAGCACCAGCACGCGCAGGCCCTCGCGCGCCAGGGCGAGCGCGCAGGCGGCCCCCACGATGCCGGCGCCCACCACCACGGCGTCCGGCCGCGGCGTCACGGTTCGGGGAAGCCCTCGCGAAAGGGGTCGTGCCGTTCGAAAATGAGCGTCGCCCGGCCGGTGATGTAGGCTCGGCCGCGGATGTGCGGCACCAGGCTGTCGCCTTCGCGGGTGAGCCAGGCGGTGAACAGGCCGCCGGCGATGCCCTCCTGCCGCCAGGGCCGCCCAAGCGCCAGCTGGCCGCGCTCGTGCAGCGCCGCCAGCATCGCCGAGGTGCCGGTGCCGCAGGGCGACCGATCGTAGGCGCCTCCCGGACAGAGCACGAAGTTGCGGCTGTCGGCGTGCGGCCCCGAGGGCGGCCCGACGATCTCGACGTGATCGATCTCGGCACCGGCTTGGCCGCGGATGCCGGCGGCGCCCAGCGCGGCGCGGATGCGGCTGGTGAAATCGGTCAGCGCGCCCAGGTGGTGCAGGCTGAAAGCCATGCCGGCCAGGCTTTCGATGCGCACGATGAAGAACCAGTTGCCGCCGTACGCGACGTCGCCGAGGATGCGCCCCAGCCCGGGCACGTCGACGGCGACGTCGCGCGCATGGCAGCGCGCCGGCACGTTGACCACCGTGATCGCGCCAGCCATGCCGCCATCGCTGCCGGTCGGGTCCGTGCCTGAGTCGGCGGAGACTGCATCCGCGCCGGGGGAGGCGCCGCTGGCCGCGGCGGCCCCGCCGTGGCGGCCTCGCCCCGCCTTGCCGCCAGCGGTGTCTCCGCCGCGCCGTCCACTGTCATCGCCGCCATCGCCGGCGTCACTACCATCGTAGGCGTCGCCGCTGGACCTCGCGCGCCCCGCCGGCGGCGCGGCGCGCGCGGCAGGGACCTCGGCTTCGACGGTGCCGGCAGGGGTGTCGATGCGGACGACCTGCGCGGCGGCCGCCGTGCTGTCGCGGACCTCCGGCAGGCGCCCCAGGAACGCCAGGGTGCGGACGACGCCGATCAGGCCGTGGCCGCACATGCCGAGGTAGCCGCCGTTGTCGAAGAAGACGACGCCGGCCTGCGAGCCGCGCTCGACGGGCGGCGTGAGCAGGGCGCCGACCATGGCGCCGTGGCCGCGCGGCTCGCACACCACGGCGCGCCGCAGCTCGTCGTGGCGGCGGCGCAGCTGCTCGCGGCGTTCGGCCATGGTGGCGCCCGCCACCTGGCCCCAGCCGCCGACGATGACGCGGGTGGGCTCGCCTTCGGTGTGCGAGTCGACGACGTCGACGCTGGCGGGCAGCCCCATCGTCACGCCCTCACGCCTGGATCTGCACCGTCTTGATCTCGGTATAGAAGTCGCGCGCCGCCCGCCCCTGCTCGCGGCTGCCGGAGCTGGAGCCCTTGAAGCCGCCGAACGGCGCGTGCGGGTCGACGCCGGTGGTGTCGCCGTTGACGCGCACCAGGCCGGCGTCGATGCGCCGGATGTACGCCAGGACGCCCGCCAGGTCGCGCGTGAACAGCGCGGCGCTCAGACCGTAGGAAGTCCGGTTGGCCAGCGCGATGGCGTGCTCCAGGTCGTCGGCGGCAAGGACGGCGAGCACCGGCCCGAACAGCTCGTCGCGCGCCACCGCGGCATCCGGCGCCACATCGGCCAGCACCGTCGGCGAGAAGTAGTAGCCGCGCGCCAGGCGCGGGTCGGCGGCCGCCGCGCCACCGCCACCGCCGGCGGCGGCGCCGCCGCCGACCACGATGCGCGCATCGGCAGCCGCGGCGGCCACCGCCTGCCGCACCCGCTGCAGCGCCGCCTCCTCGATCAACGGCCCGATCGCCGCCGCCGGATCGTCCACCGGTCCCAGCGGCAGCGCTTCCACCTGCGCCCGCAGCCGCGCCAGGAAGGGCTCGGCGACCTGGTTTGCCACCACCACCCGGCTGGTGGCGGTGCACTTCTGCCCGGCGTAGCGCATCGCGCCGCCCGCCACCAGCGCGGCGGCAAGGTCCAGGTCGGCGTCGGGCAGCACGATCGCCACGTTCTTGCCGCCCATCTCGGTCTGGAAGCGGATGTTGCGCGCCGCCGCCAGCGCCGCGACGCGCGCGCCCACCGCGGCCGAGCCGGTGAAGCTGACCGCCGCCACGCGCGGGTCGGCCAGCAGCGGGCCGGCGGCGCCCTCGCCGTCGCCCAGCAGCACGTTGAACACCCCCGCCGGCAGCCCCGCCGCGACGGCCGTCTCGGCGAGCAGCAGCGCCGCCCGCGGCGACCGCTCGGACGGCTTGAGCACCACGGTGTTGCCGAAAGCCAGCGCCGGCGCCGCTTTCCACAGCGGGATCGCCGCCGGGAAGTTCCACGGCGTGATCAGCGCCACGACGCCGAGCGGCTGGCGCAGAGTGAACTGCAGCGCCCCCGCCGCCTGCGCCGGGATCACCTCGCCGATTTCGCGCACCGCCTCGCCGGCGTAGTAGCGCAGGATGGCGACGCACCGCGCCGCCTCGCCGCGCGCTTCGGCGATCGGCTTGCCGACCTCGCGCGTCATCGCCTGTGCCAGCTCTTCGTGGCGGGCGCGCACGGCTTCGGCCCAGCGATACAGGTGCTCGGCGCGCGCCGGTCCGCTGACGCCGCGCCACGCGCCCAGGGCATCCGCCGCCGCCGCCACCGCCGCCGCCGCCTGGGCGGCGGAACCGCGCGGCACCTCGCCCAGGATGTCGTCGGGCTCGGAGGGATTGCGGTCCAGCAGCGCCGGCCCATCGTCCGGCGCCGCAAAGGCGCCGCCGATGAAGCTGGCGAACCGTACCGGCCGGGCGCCCGAGGTCATGGGCGCACCGCCCCCGTCGCCGCCGTCGCTCCCGCGCCTCCCGGTGCCGGCGTTGCGCCCACCGCCCCCGTCGCCCCCGAGCCCCCGGCCCCGCGTGCCCCCGCCGCCGCCGGTGCCGGCCCCGTTGCGGGCGCCGCGGGCGCCGCCTGCACCGCGGCGATGTAGGCGCGCACCTGGCGCTCCAGCAGCGGCAGGGTCACCGTGCCGTTGTGCAGCACCGCGTCGTGGAAGTCGCGCACGTCGAAGCGGTCGCCCAGCGCCGCTTCCGCCTCGTGGCGCAGCTCCTTGATCTTGAGCTCGCCCAGCTTGTACGCCAGCGCCTGGCCCGGCCAGGAGATGTAGCGGTCCACCTCGGTTTCGATCTCGTGGTGCGACAGCGCGGTGTTGGCGGCCAGGAATTCAATGGCGCGCTCGCGGCTCCAACCCATGGCGTGGATGCCGGTGTCCACCACCAGCCGGCAGGCGCGCCACATCTCGTAGCTCAGGCGGCCGAAGTTGCTGTACGGGTCCTGGTAGAAGCCGGCTTCCAGGCCCAGCCACTCCGAATACAGCCCCCAGCCTTCGCCGAACGCGTCCACGTAGACGAAGCGCCGAAAATCGGGCAGGTCGCGCAGCTCCTGCTGCAGCGCCATCTGCAGGTGGTGGCCGGGCACCGCCTCGTGGAACGTCAGCGCCTCCAGGTTGTACAGCGGCCGGGTGTCCAGGGCATAGGTGTTGACCCAATAGGTGCCGGCGCGCCGGCCGTCCGCGGGCGCCGGGTCGTAGCGCCCGCCGGTGTACTTGGGGGCGATGTCCGCCGGCACCGGCGCGATGCCGTAGGGCTGGCGCGGCAGCCGCTTGAACAGCGACGGGAGCTTGCCGTCCATGCGCTTGGCGATCAGCGCCGCGCGCTCCAGCAGCTCCTCGGCGGTGCGCGGATAGAAACGCGGGTCGGTGCGCAGGAACTCGAAGAACTGCGGCAGCGTGCGGTCGAAGCCGATCTGGCGCAGCACCGTCAGCATCTCGCCGTGGATGCGCTCCACCTCGCGCTCGCCCAGCGCGTGCACCGCCTCGGGCGTTAGGTCGAGCGTGGTGAAGTGGCGGACCAGGTAGGCGTACAGCTCGCGCCCGTTGGGCAGGTCGGCGGCGCTCACCGTGGCGCGCGCATGCGGCACGTATTCGTCGCGCATGAAGGCCAGGAACGTCCGGTATGCCGGCACCACCGCGTCGCGGATCGCGGCCTGCCCGTCCTGCCGCAACCGTACCCGCTCGCGCTCGGGCACGGCGTCGGGGAAATGCTCGAAGGGGTGCCAGAAGACGCTGGCCGACGGGTCTTCGACGACGTGCAGGGCGATCGCGTCGGTGTAGCCCTTGAGCACCACCCGCGGCAGCGTGTAGCCCGCGGCGATGCCGGCGCGCAGCAGCGCCGTCTGCTCGCCGGCGTAGACCGGAAAAGCGCGCAGCCGCGCGATGAAGTTGTCGTAGTCCTTGACCGTCGCAAACGGCATGTCGTCGGGCAGCCGCGCGAAATCCGTATGGAAGCCGCCTTCCGCCGTGATCATCTGCAAATACGTCTTGAAGCCGTATTCGCTGATCTGATCGCTCAGCTGGCGCTCATACAGCTCGCAGCTCACCAGGTCCGCCTCGCCCAGCCGCGAGCGGTCGATCGCCCGCAGCTCCGTCAGCACCTGCCGCGCATGCTCGTCGCGTCGCGCCAGGTCCGCCGGCGCCATCGCCGGCAGCCGGTCGTTGTACCGGTTGTCGCCGACCGCCGTCGCCCCCAGCGGGTCGTCCAGCAAACCGGCCTGCCACTCCCGCGCCAGCAGCGCTCGCAGCGCCGCCGCGGCGGCAGGATCGGCCGCACCTGCCGCCGGAGCCGCCATCTTCATGTCCTGTGGCGGCGCGGGCGACGCTGCCGGCGGGGCCGAAGATGGGGTGGAGGAGACGGCGGTGGCCGAAGACGCAGGGGTGGAGGAGACGGCAGTTGCCGAAGAAGGTGAAGTCGCGGTGGCTGACACGGCGGCGGCCCGCAGCGGCGCGCCACCGGCCAGGCTCCACGCCGCCCCAAGGGCGCCCAGGATGCAGACCGAACGGATGATTTTCATGGCTGAGTCGCGAGGATAGCACCGGCCGAGCCGCCGCCGTCAATGCGCGCCGCAACCGCGGCGGGTGCGGCGCCCGGCGGCGGCCGGGCGCTATGATACGGAGGCTCGCTTGAGGAGGGAGGTCGCACGATGATCCAGTTCGGTGCAGCAGGGCGCTTGCCGGCGGCGCGTTGCCGGCGCGCGGCGTTGCCCGCGGTGGCCTTGGTGGCGCTCTTTGCCTGTGTCCAGACGGTGGTCGGCCTGGCGGCCGGCGGCGGGGCGGCGGTGGCCGCGACGCATGCGCCTGGATTGCAGGCGCAGGCGCAGGTGGTGCGCGATGGCAACGGCGTGCCGCACATCTACACCCAGAACGATCACGACACCGCGTACATGCTGGGTTGGGTGCACGCCCAGGACCGCTTCTTCCAGATGGACATGCTGCGGCGGACCTTCAGCGGCACGCTGGCGGAGCTGGTGGGGCAGGGGGGGCTGGCGAGCGACGTGCAGCTGCGCACCCTGGGCCTGCGGCGCGCGGCGGAGGAGTCGCTGCCGAAGTACCCCGCGACCACGGTCGCCTGGTTGCAGGCGTATGCCGACGGTGTCAACGCCTACGTGGCGGCCAATGCGCTGCCGCCCGAATACGGCGCCCTGGCGCTCTCCAAGGTGAGCGTGCCGGCGTGGACGACGCTCGACTGCCTGGTGGTGGCCAAGGGGCTGGCCTTCCAACTGTCGTTCGACCTGAGCGACATCGACAACACCATCGCCCTGGGCGCCTTCGAGCAGGCGGCGGCCGCGACCGGCGCGCCGGCGTTCGATCCGGTGGACCTCTATTTTGACGACGTCTACCGCGAGGCGCCGTTCGATCCGACGATCTCGATTCCTGGCTGGCTCGCGGCGCACACGCAGGCGCCGCCCCCCGGGCTGGGCGGCGCGGCCGCCGCTCCCGCCCCCGCCGCGGCGCCGGTGATCGATCCGGCGGCGGTGGCGCTGGCCAAGCGCTTCCGCGCCCAGGCCCAACAGGTGCCGGTGCTCAAGGAGGCGTTCGCCCACAGCCGCGCGTTCACCGGCAGCAACTGGTGGGTGGTCGGCGGGGCGCTGTCGCAGAGCGGCCATCCGCTGCTGGCCAACGATCCCCACCTGTCGCTCAGCACGCCGCCGGTGTTCTACGAGGTCCACCTGCTGGCCTACGAGGGCGGCGACGGCAACGACATCAACGTCACCGGCGTCAGCTTTCCCGGCACGCCCGCGGTGGTCCTGGGCTGCAACCTTCACATCTGCTGGGGAGCCACCACCAACCCGATGGACGTGACCGACATCTACCTGGAGCAGCTGGTCGTCGATCCGTCGACCGGCGCGCCGGTCGCCACCACGTTCGACAACGCCCCCGAACCGCTGGTGGTGATCCCGCAGGTGTTCCGCTTCAACGCCTCGACGGCGGCCCACCCTGACACCGAGGTGGCCGCTCCGATCGGCCCCGCCGCCGGCGGCGTCACCCTGGTGGTGCCGCGGCGCAACAACGGTCCCATCGTCTCGATCGATACCTCGAACCCGGCGGCGGTGACGGCACTCAGCGTGCAGTACACCGGCTGGCGCGACACGCGCGAGATCGACAGCCTGCTGATCTGGCAGCGCGCCCGCAATGTGAACGATTTCAAGCGCGGCCTGGAATACTTCCACTTCGGCTCGCAAAACTGGAGCTATGCCGACGTGGCAGGCAACGTCGCCTACTTCACCAGCGGCGCGCAGCCGCTGCGCGAAGATCTGCAGAACCTGCAGCGCCCCGACGGTTCGCCGCCGATCTTCATCCGCGACGGCACCCACCACTACAAGAACGAGTGGCTGCCGCGCACCACCACCCAGCCCGGCCAGCAGCTCGACTACCAGATCCTGCCCGTTGCCGAGATGCCGCAGGTGATCAATCCGGCGCAAGGCTACGTGCTGACCGCCAACAACGATCCCATCGGCTCGACCCTCGACAACAACATCTTTGACAAGCTGCGCCTGGGCGGCGGCATCTATTACTTCGGCCTGGGCTACAGCAGCCTGCGCTCGGGCCAGATCAGCAAGCAGCTGCAGGCCGGTTTTACAACCAAGGGAAAGCTGGGCGCGGCCGACCTGATGACCATCCAACACAACAATCAGCTGCTCGATGCCGAATTCTTCGTCCCCTACATCCAGACCGCGCTGACCAACGCCAGCCGGCCGGGGGCGCCGGCGGCGCTCGCCACCCTGGCCGCCGACCCGCAGGTGCTCGAAGCCGTGCAGACCTACCTGGCGCCGTGGGACTTTTCGACGCCGACCGGCATCCTGGGCGGCTACGATCCGGGCGACAATCCGGCGGACCTGCCGTTCCCGACCAGGGCGCAGGTGAACCACAGCGTCGCGACCACCCTGTACACCCTGTGGCGCAGCCAGTTCGTCCAGGTAGTGATCGATTCCACCCTGAACGGCATCGGCCTGGCCGCCTACGTGCCCGACGACGACCACGCGCTGCGCGCCCTCAAGCAGCTGCTGGTCAACTACCCATCGGCGCACGGCTCGGGCGCTTCGGGCCTCTATTTCTTCGGCGCCGCCGGCAGCGCCGCGTCGACACCCGAGGATGCGCGCGACCTGCTCCTGCTGCAAAGCGTGCGCGCCGCGATCGATCAGCTGGCGTCGAGCACCTTCGCCGCCGCCTTTCCCGATCCCACCCACCTGTCCACCCTGCGCTGGGGCAAGCTCCACCGCATCGTCTTCAGCAGCCTGCTGGGTGGCCCCTTCGACATCCCCGGCTCCGGCGACTTCAGCGACCTGGCCCCCGATCTGCCGGGCATCTCGCGCCCCGGCGGCTATGAGACGATCGACGCCGCCAGCTTCGGCGTCCGCATCACCGGCCTCAACGACGCCATGTTCGGCTCCGGCCCCGCCCGCCGCTTCGTCGGCGAGATGATCCCCAACGCCATCGCCGCCTACGAGATCGTCCCCGGCGGCGAAAGCGGCGTCGTCGGCAGCCCCGACCGCGCCAACCAGCTGGGTCGCTGGCTGACCGACGCCTATCACCCCCTGCTCATCACCCCGCAGCAGGTCCACGACAACGCCGTCACCACCACCACCTACCTCCCCGCGCCCTGACCGGCCTGGACCGGCCGGTGCCCTTTCCGGGCCCGGCCGGCTCGCCTCGACCCCCACGCACCTACGCCACCCCTCCATCTCCCTCGGCAGCCTGCGGCTGCCGAGGGGTGCGGCAATCGTCAGCCCCTGCCGGTCCGTGGCTCTGCCAATGCCGCGAGATCGAGGTGGTCCTGCGGCCGTCCGGCCGCGGTCTTGTTGCGGATAAGCTCGTTCTTGCCGAGGTAGAACACCTCGGCCGTGCCGTAGCGTCCGGCCACCCGCCCTTGCCAGGCCGCGGCAAAATCCACGCCGTCGATCGAGGTCATGAGATCGACGCGGTTGGGTGGATAGCCGAGCTGGACGACCCGGCCGGGCGAGCTGAAGTCTTCAACCGTGAGGCCGACGCTGCCGAAACCAAAGTCTGCCAGGGCAGCGAGCAGCCGGGTGGCGTTTTGCGGAGTTGGCTCGACGAAGAGGTCGAGGTCTTTGGTGAAGCGGGGACGGGCGTGAAAGGCGACGGCGTAGGCGCCGGCTACCAGGACCTTAACGCGATGGGCGTTCAAGGATGCGAACAGTTCTTCGAAGTCCTTGGATAGGTTCACCGGTCACCTTCCACGCTTCGTGCCGCAGTTGTTCGAGCGCTTCGACCCGCTGGTCGCCGGTCATCGACGCCCAGAACTCCCGGTCGGCCTGTGCATCCTCGGCAAACGAGTTGCACTTGCGTACCCAGAGGTCCATGGCGCGATCGTATCACCGACCCCGGTTCCGGCTGGAAGGCGTCAGTGCCAGCCACGCTTGCCAGGTTGCCGGCGGGTTTGGTGAGGGTGCGGAGGGCGCCGGATGGGCAGCCGGCTTGCAGGGCGCCGAGGTCGCGGTCAGGGTCTGGTGGGCGGCCGGCTGGCAGTGGTGGTGGGGCCGGCGGTGGGCAGGGGTAGAGCCCACAGCCTGCGGCCGTGGACGCCGTCGTCGGCGGTCCAGTAGAGGTGATCGCCGGCGACGGTGAGCGAGTCGGGGCGCGAGGAGCCGGGGCCCGGCTGGATGTCCTGCACCAGGCGGGTGCCGGCCGCGGTGCCGTCGCTCTGCCACAGCTCGGTGCCGTGCAGCGGCTCGCCGGCGGCGAAAAAGACCAGGCCGCGGGCGGCAACCAGCCCCACCGGGTCCGCCGAGCGCGCGCCGCGGGCGATGTCGAGTACCAGCGCCGTGCCGGCGACCGAGCCGTCGGTCCGCCACAGCTCGGTGCCGTGGGCATCGTCGTGGGCGGCGAACAGCAGGGCGCCGCCGGGCGCCGTGAAGGCCGGCGGGATCCGCGGCGCCTGCCGGACCTGGAGCGGCGCGACCATCCCCAGCAGCGTGGTGCCGGCCGCCGTGCCGTCGGAGCGGAAGAGCCCGCGTTGCCGGCCGCGGCCGGTGCCGGCGAAAAACAGCAGCGAATCGCCGAACGCGAACAGGTCGGAGGGATCGCCGTGGATGGCCCAGGGTGACGAGCGCTCGACCGGTGTTGCCTGCGGTGCCGCCGGCGCCGATGCCGTCGATGACGATGCCGCGGACGGCACTGATGCTGCCATCGACGCTGCCAATGCCGCCGACGTCCCGGCCGCCCCGCGCGCAGCAGCAGCCCCCGCTGTCCCAGCCGCTGCCGGAAAAGCCGCCATGGTGCCGGCGGCGGTGCCGTCGGTCTGCCACAGCTCTCGCTGGAGGGTGAAGTAGACCCGCCCGGCGGCGGGGACGATCTCCGCGAAATCGTCGGAGTAGGCCTGGGTGCTGGTCAGCCGGCGGGTGCCGGCGCCGGTGCCGTCGGTGACCCAGAGGGCGTAGCTGCCCGCCGGGCCCGCCTCGCAGCCGACGAAATAGAGCTGCGATCCGGCGGGCGTCAGGTCCCCGACGTCGAACCATGCCGGCAGACCGGGAAGCCGCGCGGTGCCGGCGGCGGTGCCGTCGCTGCGGTAGATCGCATGGAGGCCGCCGCCACGGGGGAAGTTGGCGACAAAGAACAGCTTGCCGCGGAAGGCGACCATGTCCGTGAACAGATCCGGGTGCTCCACCACCTGCCGCGTGCCGGCGACGGTGCCGTCGGTGCGCCACAACCGGGTGTCGGCAATGTACAGGATCCCATCGATCTCAACCGGAGCCATCCCGTAGGTGGCCGTCAGGGGCAGCGGCTGGGGCACCGTCTTGCTGGCGCCGTGGACGCCGAGCGCAAACACGGCGTTGTCGCCGGTCGAATAGAGGATCCCGCCGCCATAGGCGGCGATGATGCGGAAAACCGGACCGTGCGCGTCCGCGTCCGGCAGCGCGACCGTATGCGGACCGCCGCCGGCCGCGGCTTGAGCATCGGACTTCGCCGTCGCCGTCGCCGTCGTCGTCGTCGGTGCCGGTGGCGGCGCCGCTCCGGCCGGGGCCGCCATGGCAACGCCCGCCACCACCAGCAGGCCCGCCGCCAGGATGCTGCCGTTCAGGCGGCCGCGCTGGCCGATGCGCTCGCCTTTCGTGCCGCTGTTGCCGCTCGTGCCCACTGTGCTCTCCCGGCCGCCGCGCGCCGGCTGCCGTCGCGGCGCTACCACCGGTGCTGGGTGAGCGGGGAGGTGCCGGCCAGGGGGAGGTGCTCGTGCTCGACGCGCTCGCCGACGGATTTGACGGCGACGCGGCCGGGGCCGGTGAGGCAGAGCCAGAGGTGCCGCAGGTTGGCGGTGGAGGTGAAGAAGCTGACGTTGCTGGCGCCGCGCGGGACCTCCATGTGGAGGTGCATGGCGACCGCGGGGTCCTTGAAGACCAGGGCGGAAGGCTTGACCAGGATGGTCTGGCCGGCGGCCAGGCGGCGGACGAAGACGTTGCCCGCGGCGTGCAGCAGCAGCAGCCCGGGCGCCGCGGCGCAGCCGAACCGGTCCATGGCGAAGCCGATCGGATAGATCGTTTCGCGGTCGTTGCCATTGCGCACGTTGAACCAGATGCCGGGGTTGAACCAGTCGTAGCCGACCTGACCGGTGGCGACCATGAACAGCCCTTCGCGCACGTCCACCACCTGGCCGGTCTGCAGCGGCAACGCGATCAGCTCGCCCGGCGCGTCGTGCGAAAAGGCGATGTGGCCGGGGCCGCCGGCCTGGGTCATGATCAGCGGCATGCCGGCCATCAGACGCTTCCAGCCGCCGCGCATCGACATCGCCGCCATCTGCACCCGCGGCTCCTTCCACAGCAGCACGTGATGCGAGAAATAGACGCTGTCGCCCGCCGCCAGCGCCATGTCGGCGACCGGCACGAAGGCGCCTTCGATCTGGCAGTAGGAGTGGCCGAACTGCAGCTTGGCCATGTCTTTGCGGCCGGGCAGCTGCACCCAGCCCGATTCGCTGACCAGCGCCGCCAGGTCCACCTGGGCGCCGCAGCTGGGGCACGACAGGTCGGCCGCGGTGACCGCGGTGCCGCACCAGCTGCAGGTCGCGCTTGCCATGGGCGTGCCGGGCTGCTACTCGGTGTTGTGGTGGACGTACATCGATTGAATGCCGACGCGGCCGGGGCCGGTCACCTTGGCCAGGTTCATGCCGGTGCCGCCGAACAGGCCGGTCGTGAGCTTCTGCGTCTCCACGTCCATGGTCACCGTGGAATCCTTGTAGAGGAACGCGCCGGGTTCGAGCTGCAGGCTTTCTCCCGGCTTGAGGGTGCGTTCGAAGACGTTGCCGTAGCCGTGCAGGATGAGCAGGCCGGGGGCGTCGCCGGTGACGAAGCGGTCCATGAACATCCCCTGGCCGCCGAACAGGATGTTGCGCAGCCCCTTGATGCGGACGTACGAGTAGCTGATGTGGTGCGAGGCCAGCAGGAAGGCGTGCTCGCGCACGTCCATCTCCATGCCGGGATGCAGCGGCAGCAGCACCAGCTCGCCGGTCGCGTCGCGCGAAAAGGCGATGCGTCCCGGCCCCTGCGCGACGCTGATGATGAACGGCATGCCGGCCAGGGCGCGCTTGATGCCGCCCTGCAGCTGCATGGCGGACAGCGGCACCGCGCCGTCCTTCCACAGCATCACGTGGTGCTCGAAGTAGATCCAGTCGCCGGCGCCCAGGTTGATCTCGGCGACCGGCACCACCTCGCCTTCGACCTGGCAGGTGCTCTGGCCGAACTGCACCTCGGTCATGTCGCGGATGCGCGGCGCTTCGCGCCAGCCCGAGTCGCTGACCAGGTTGCGCACGTCGAGCGGCGCGCCGCAGGACCGGCAGGCGGTGGCGCTGACCAGGTTCTGGCTTTGGCACCACTGGCAGACGATCCGCTGGGCCGGATCGCCCCCGGAATACGGCGCATCGCTCATCGGGCTTGCCTCGGACGGCTGGGCCGTGGAAAGGGTGGCCGCGGCGCGGCCTGCCGGCGTGGCCGGCCGTAGCACAGGGGGGAGGGCTCGATCGGGTTCGGCATGCGGCGCCCCAAGCATATACCGAGCAGGGTGGCGCCCCCCCTGGCGGCTACTCCTGCCGCGACGCGCCGTCCACGGTGCCGGCGAGCGGCGAATCGGAGCCGTCGGGGCGCGGCGCGCGCTCGCCGGTGCCGTCGTTGGCGGGGCCGGCGGGGATGGCTTCGGCGCGCAGCTCGATGCCGGGGATGCGGCGCAGTTGGGCGGGCGCCGACGCCGCGTCCAGCACCACCACGCGGTAGCCGGCGTCGAGCAGCCGGCGCGCCTGCGCCGGCGTCGGCAGCTCGGCGTAGGCGGCCGGATACGGGGTGTAGAACATGGCCTCGATCGGCCGGTCGAGGTGAAACAGCACCACCGGCCCCGGCCCCAACCGCGCCGGCAGCGCGCGCAGCGCCCTCGCCCACGGCGGGTTGCGGTCGTAGGTGGCGCGGATCTTCAGGCGTTCCACCGTGTAGCGCAGCGGCAGCAGCGGCAGCAGCACCAGCAGCAGCCAGCGCCCGCCCGCCGCGGCCCACCTGCCGGCCGCCGGCCTGACCGGGGCCGGGATCGGGGGAGCCTGACGCCCTGGCACCGGTTCCCCTGCGGCGTCGGTGCGGCCTGCGGCCTGCGGCCGGCGGTCGCACAGCCACACCCAGGAGCTGGCCTGGATGATGAAGAGCGCCGGCGCGGCGATCATCACGTAGCCGCCCAGCTTGGTCGCGGCGATCGAGAAGGCGGCGTAGGGGAGCAGCAGCCAGACCGCCAGCGCCGCCCGCGCCGCCGGCCGCGGCGGCTGGTCGTCGCCCCACAGCGCCCGCCAGCGCGGCACCAGGCTCAACAGGAACCACGCGACGGGCACCCAGATCAGCTCGCCGAAGAAGCGCGGCATGCGCAGCAGGTGGTACCACGGCGGGCCGCCCAGGCCTTCGATCGGCACCAGCAGGTGCTGGCTGTTGTACGCCGCTTCCCAACTGGACTCCAGCGGGAAGGCGGCGCGGCAGTAGAGCTGCCAGGGCAGCGCCACGGCCGCACAGCACGCCGCCAGCAGCGCCAGGCCCAGCGCCACCCGCCGCGGCCGCTCGCGGCGCCACACCAGCGCCAGCCACACCGCCGCCGGCAGCAGGCCGGGCAGCCACTTGGCGAGCACCGCCAGGCCGCAGGCCGCGCCCACCGCCGCCGTCCAGCCCCACCAGCTCCGGCCGCCGGGCGGATCCTCTGCGGCGCCGCGGCGGCCGCGCGCCTGCAGCACGGCACAGCAGATCCCCAGCTCGACGCAGAACAGCAGTGCGGTGTCCACGTGATCCACCGCCACGCGGCCGCCGGGGAGCTGCAGCAGGTAGCCGTTGACGGCCTGGAAGGCGGCGGCCAGGAGGCCGGTGCGCGTGCCGCGCAGGGCGGCGCCGATCACGTAGGTCAGGAAGATGGCCAGCGTCGACAGCAGCAGGCTGGGCAGGCGCATCGCGATCTCGTCGGTGCCCAGCAGCCGCATGGCGGCCGCCATCAGCCACAGGGCGAGCGGCGGCTTGTGGAGCCAGATGTGGTTGTGGCGCCAGTCGCGGTAGTCGTAGGGCAGCAGCGGGTGATCGTAGAGGGTGGGGAGCAGCGGGTGCTCGACCAGGTGCTTCGCCACCAGGGCGTGGTAGCGCTCGTCCCAGGTGTGCAGAAACAGGTCGCAGCCGGCGTACATGCGCAGCGCGAGGCCGGCGCCGACGATGGCAGCAGCGGCGGCCAGGGGGTGGCCGCCGCGCCAGGCGCGATAGGCGACGAAGAAAAGCAGGCCGGCGGCGCTCAGCGCCGCCAGACCCCAAGCCAGGTTCAGGGGTCGGGTCCTCCCGGTGATGCCGGCGCCGGGAGCCTAGCAGAGGCGCTCCTCGGGCGGCCAGCGCATCCAGTTGCGCGGCAACCAGCTTTTACTAATCTGAAACAAGGAGTGCTGCGTAATACCTCCAGGTAGTACTCTTACGGGGCGAAGAGATCGCGCATCCGAGGTGCTGTATGGATCGTGCCAGTGGGTATCGAGCTGAGCAGGCCAACGTTCGGACCTTCGATCGCAACGGCGTGCCGCGGTCACGAACTGCCGACGCCAGGCGCGCCAGGCCCGCGACTGCCGCGGCTGCCGCGGAGCTTGCGGCGCTGGCCGCGCCGGCGGCGCTCGACGCCCTGGGCGACCCGTTCTTCCTCCTCGATCGCGACTTTCGACTGACGTATGTCAATGCGGCGGCGGCGACCTACGCCGGCGTGCGCCGCTCCGAGCTGCTCGGCAAGCTGATCTGGGAGGTGTTCGCCGGCCGCCTGGACGAAGCGGTCAAGCAGGGCCTGCGCCAGGCGATGAGCGAGCGCGTGCAGCTCGACCTGGAGGACTTCGATCCGCTGCTGGCGCGCTGGTACCGCCTGCGCGTCTATCCGGTGGACGCGGCCAGCCCGACCGACGCCGCCGGCACCCTCGGCACCGCCGGCGGGGCGGCCGCGGCAGGCGCGGCCACCCCGGCAACCGCGGCGACCGCGGCAGCCAGCGGCGGCCTCGCCGTGCTGGCCATCGCCAACACCGAGCGCAAGCGCGCCGAACAGGCGACGGCGGTGCTCGCCGCCGCCAGCCGCCTGCTGACCGGCCTGGCGGATGCGCCGGCGACGATCAACAGCATCGCCCGGCTGGCCGTGCCGCACCTGGCCGACTGGTGCACCGTCGACGTGCTGGCGGCCCAGGGCGAGCTGCGCAAGGTGGCGGTGGCGCACCAGGACCCGGCCAAGGTGGAGCTGGCGCGTGAGATCGAGATGCGCTACCCGCCCAACGCCCGCTCGGCGGGCATCGCCTGGGTGCTTTCGAGCGGTGAATCGCTGCTGCAGTCCGAGATCACCGACGACGGGCTGCGCGCCTTCGCCGTCGACGCCGAGCACCTGCGCCTGCTGCGCTCGCTGGGGTTGCGCTCGACCATGCTGGTGCCGCTGCTGGCGCGCGGGCACGTGCTGGGCATCATGGTTTTCATCGCCGCCGAGTCGGGGCGGATCTATACCCCCGAGGATCTGCACGTCGCCGAGGAGCTGGCGCACCGCGCCGCCCTGGCGCTCGACAACGCGCGGCTCTACGCCGAGGCGCGCCGCATCGTGCAGGTCTGCCCGGTGGGCATCGTCGTCGGCGACCGCACCGGCCGCATCCAGGATGCCAACGAGTCGCTGGCCCGCCTGCTCGGCTGGAGCCGCGACGAGCTGCTGGCCGGCGACATCAGCTGGCGCGAGCTGACGGCCGCCGGGCACCGCCACCTGGATCTGTCGGACGTCCACGGCGACATCGCCGGCGGCGACAGCCGCCTGCTGATCGAAAAGGACTACGTGACGCGAGACGGCAGGCACCTGCCGGCACTGGCGGGCACGGCGCGTCTGACCGGTTGCGGCGATTCGTTCATCACCTTCGTGCTCGACATGACCGAGCGCCGGCGGGTCGAAAGGAACCTGGCGCAGCTGTGGCGCCGCGAGCAGGAGGCGCGGGCGCGCTGCTACGACGCCGAGCACCGGGCGCGCACCGACGCCGAAGCGGCGAGCCGCGCCAAGGACGAGTTCCTGGCCATGTTGAGCCACGAGCTGCGCAACCCGCTGGCGCCCATCCTGGCCTCCGTCGCGATCCTCCGCCATCGCCACCGGGAGGGTTCGCGCGACGGCGCCTCGCTCGCCATGATCGACCGCCAGGCACGCCACATGTCGCGGCTGGTGGACGACCTGCTCGACGTGTCGCGGATCGCCAGCGGCAAGCTGGAGCTGCGGCGTCAGGCCGTCGATCTGGGGGAGGTGGTGCGCCGCGCCCAGGAAACCTGCCAGGCGCTGTTCGACGCCGGCGGCCAGCGGCTGAAGCTCGATCTGCCGGCCGCCCCGGTGCGCCTCTTTGCCGATCCGGCGCGCCTGGAGCAGCTGCTGTCCAACCTGCTCAACAACGCGGCAAAGTTCACCGGCACGGCGGGGGACGTCACTGTCGACGTGCGCGTGGAGGCGGAGGGCGGCGGCACCGTCGCGGCCAGCGCCGCCGCCACCGCCGCCGCCGATGCGAGCGGCGGTGGCCCTGGCAGCGGCGGCGGCGGTGGCGGGCGGGCGGTGGTGCGGGTGCGCGACAACGGCATCGGCATCCCGGCGCCGATGCTGCCCCATATCTTCGACGCGTTCTACCAGGGAGGAGGGTCGATGGTCCGCTCGGGCGAGGGCCTGGGCCTGGGCTTGACCCTTGTCAAGCGCCTGGTCGAGCTGCACGGCGGCACGGTCGAGGCGATCTCCGAAGGGCCGGGCCGCGGCACCGAGATCGTGGTGCGGCTGCCGCTGCCGTTTCCCGCCTTCGCGGCGCCGGTGGCGGCGGCGCCCGACCTGGGCCGGCCGGCGATCCTGGCCGGCCGCCGGAGCCGCGACGCCGGCGCGCGGCGGACGGCGGCGGATGCGCCGCCTGCCGCTGCCGGCACCCCCGGCCTCCGCCCCGGCCCCGGCCTTGCTGTGTCACCGCCGCCGCACCGCCGGGCCAGCGACCGCCGCCGCCTGGGCCGCGGCCGCCGCCCGCGCCCGCTGCGCCTGCTGGTCGTCGAGGACCACCTGGATGCCGGCACGGCGCTGACCGACCTGCTGCGCCTGTGGGGCCACCAGGTCGAACACGCCGTCGACGGTCCGGCGGCGCTCGCCGCGGTGGACTGCTGGCAGCCCGACGCGGTGCTGCTCGACCTGGGTCTGCCGGGTTGCGACGGCTACGAGGTGGCCCGCCGCCTCGGCGAGCGCGGCGCGCAGCCGCCGGCCCTGGTGGTTGCCGTCAGCGGCTACGGTCAGCCGCAGGACCGCGACCGCGCCCGCCAGGCCGGCATCCACCGTCATCTGACCAAGCCGGTCGATCTGGAGGCTCTGCGCAGCCTGCTGGACGGCCTGCCCTGCGCCTGACAGCCGCCAAACACATCCCGCCTTCCCCTCCCGGGCGCCGCCAACCGGCGCCCGGCACCCCTCCGGCCGGGGCTCCTACGGCGCCGTGTAGGCCAGCACGCCGTGGCCGGCGGTCGCCAGGTAGAGCGTGCCCGGGTTGCGCGGGTCGAGCGCCAGCACGGAGTAGGTCTGGGTGACCACCGGTCCGCGTGTGAGCGGCGGCAGGCCGGACAGCAGCGGCTGCCAGCTGGCGCCGCCGTTGGTGCTGCGATAGACGCCGATGGTGCTCGCCGCCGCGTACAGCGTCGTCGGCGCGAGCGGGTCGATGGCGAACAGCAGCTGATTGCCCGCGTGCGGCAGGCCGTTGTCCATGGGGTGCCAATGGGCGCCGCCGTCCGGGCTGCGCCAGACCCCGCCGAAGATGTCGGCGACGTACAGGCGCGCCGGATCGAGCGGATGCACCAGCAGTGCGCCCACCGGCGGCGCCGCATCGACCACCTGCCAGGTGGCGCCGGCATCGGCGGAGGCGTAGAGAACGGTGTTGCCGTTGACCCCCGTCCGGGCGAAGCCGTACAGGCTGGAGGTGCGGGACGGCGCGACGGCGATCGCGTCCAGCGGCGGGCTCAGACAGCTCCAGGTGGTGCCGCCGTCCTGGCTGGCAAAGGCGGTGCACTCGACACTCGCCTGCGGCGTGCAGGCGGTCAGCAGCGCGCCGGTGGCATACAGGGTCGGGGCCAGCCCCGCCCCCGCCGCCACCACGGCCAGCGACTCGACGCTGATGCAGGCGGCGGCGCCGTGGGCGTCCACGGGGTCGATCTGGTGCCAGGTGACGCCGCCGTCCAGGCTTTCGCCCAGGCCGGCAAGGGCGCCCAGGTAGACGTGCGACGGGTTGGCGCCGTCGACCGCCAGGGTCGGCGCGACGAGGTTTGCCGGGATGCCGGCGCCCACGGCGGGCGCGCCGCGCCACCGGCCGCCGGCGTTCCTGCTCACCGCGATCCCCTGGCCGGCGACGTAGGCGACCAGCAGGGAACCGGTCGGGGTGGCGGCCGGGTCTGCCGCCAGCGCCGTCACGCTGGTCGCCGACAGGTGGTTGTCGGCAAGCTGCCAGCTGTGGCCGCCGTCGGCCGAGCGCAGCACGCCCAGGTTGGCGCCCCCGGCATACAGACTGAGCGGCGAATCGCCGGCGGCGTAGGCCAGCACGCTGTCGGGCGGCGCGGCGATCGCCGTCCACGTCACGCCGCCGTCGGTGCTGCGCAAGGCGCCGGCCACCACGGTGTGGGCGGGCCCGACCGCCAGCGGATAGCCGCCGGGACCGGTCAGGTGCCAGCTGGCGCCGGCGTCGGCGCTGCGGTAGGTGACCGCCGCCGGATGCTGCGGGTTGCCGCCGGGCGCCAGCGAGAACGCCAGCAGCATCGCTCCGGGCGGCGCCGGGTCGACCGCCAGCTGCCACCCCAGAAAGGTGGACGTGCCCGATGCCATGGCCGGCGGCGTCGGCAGCGCGGCAGACAGGTCGACGAGCGCCGCACCGGGGCTGGCGACACCGTACAGGTGCAGGCCGTCGGCGGCCAACACCAGGGCGAACATGCGGTGGTGCACCGGGTCGGCGGCCACCTGCACGGTCAAGCCGTCGCCGAAGTCGTAGCTGGCGGCCAGGGTGTGTCCGCCGTCGGTCGCCACCAGCAGCCGCGTGGTGGTGCCGCCGTAGATGGTGCCCGGCGTGCGGGGGTCGGCGGCGACGCTGACCATGGCGTCGGTCTGGTCCGCGTCGGCGCTGGCCACCAGGGCGGTGCCCGACCAGGTGGCGCCGGCGTCGGCGCTGGCGAAGACGCTGTTCAGCGCGGCGGCATAGACGGTCGACGTGCCGTGCGGGTCGACCGCCACGGCGACGATGCGGTCGTCCAGCAGGCCGTGGCCGGTGGCGGCCCAGGTGGTGCCGCCGTCGGTGCTGGTGAACATCCCGCCGGCGGGGGCTCCCGCATAGACCAGCTGGGGATTGGCCGGATCGACGGCGACCGCCGCGATGGCGCCGCCGTTCGGCCCGATCGGGCTCCAGAAGCCGACCGCCGCGGCGAGCGGCGGCGCCGCCGCCACCGCTACGACCGCTGCCACCGCCGCCAGGGCAAGGGTCGCTGCGACGCAGGAAAACGGTGTTTGCGATGAGGATCTCATACTGATCTCAGGCGTCGCTGCCGGCCGCGGCGTTACGCGCCGCCGCGGCTTCGTCGCCGCGCTCCATCGCCAGCTCGACCTCCAGGCTCTGGTGATCGCGGAAGATGGTGGCGACGGCGCGCAGGCGCCCGCCCTGGCGGTAGGCGACGGCGGCGTCGCGATCGGCCAGCGAGCCCGCGACGCTGGCCTGCACGTCTCCCGCGGCGGCATGGCCGACGTAGGACACCTGGACGTCGTAGTGCTGGCTCCAGAAAAACGGCGCGGCGTCGAAGCGCTGGCGGCGGCCCAGCATGTTGGCGGCGGCCGTCTGCCCCTGGCGCTCGGCCACCACCCAGTGCTCGACCCGCATCCGGTCGCTGGAATAGGGGTCGGGCCAGCGCGCGATGTCGCCGGCGGCAAAGATGCCGGGGACCGAAGTCTCCAGGTATTCGTCCACCGTCACGCCGCGGTCGACCGCCATGCCCGCCGCTTCGGCCAGCGCCACCGCCGGGCGCACGCCGACGCCCATGACCACCAGGTCGGCGGGCAGGCGCTCGCCGCCTTCCAGAGTCACCGCCGCGGCGTCGATGGCGGCCGGCCGCGCGCCCAGGCGGAAGGCGACGCCGTGCTCCTCGTGCAGGCCGCGCACCCAGGCGCCGACCTCCGCCCCCAGCACGTGCTGCAGCGGCGCCGCCCCGGGCGCCACCACGGTGACCGCGACCTCGCGGGCGCGCAGCGCGGCGGCGACTTCCAGCCCGATGAAGCTGGCGCCCACGATCACGGCGCGCGGCGCCGGGCCGGCGGCGCGCAGCGCCAGGACCTTGGCGATCAGGGCGCGGCTGTCGGCCAGGCTGCGCAAGGTGAAGACGTGCGGCAGATCGGCGCCCGGCAGGTCGAGCCGCACCGGCTCGGCGCCGGTCGCCAGCAGCAGCGCGCCAAAGGGCAGGGTCGCGCCGTCGGCCAGCGTGACGCTCTTGCCCTGCGGGTCGATCGCCGTGACGCGGGTGCCCAGGCGCAGATCGATGCGCAACTGGTCGTACAGCTCGCGCGGGTGGAGCGGGATCCACTCCTCGGGCGCGTTGCCGGCCAGGAAGTCCTTGGACAGGTTGGGGCGGTCGTACGGCGCCGCCTCGTCGGCGCTGAGCAGCGTCAGCGGCCCGTCGTAGCCCAGGTGGCGCAGGCGCTGCGCGGCGGCGTTGCCGGCGGCGCCGCCGCCGACGATGACGATCGACGACGGCGGCTCGGGCGCTCCGGCCGCCGGTTGCGCGGCGGCGGCCGGCGCCAGCTTCTCGCGCACGAACACGCGGTCGCCCTGGCGTTCGACGCGGTAGCGGGGCAGCGGGTTGAGCGCCGGAGCGTGCAGCGCGTCGCCGGTGCGCAAGCTGAAGCAGGCGTGGTGCCACGGACAGCGCACCGTGTCGCCGACCACCAGCCCGTCGGCCAGCGGCCCACCGTAGTGGGTGCAGTTGGCGGCGACGGCGAAGACCTGGTCGCCCACCCGCGCCAGCAGCACCGGCTCGCCGTGGGCGTGGCCCACCAGGCAGCGGCGGGACGCGGCGACGCCGGGCGCGTCGTGCGCGTCGGCAGAGCCGGCGGCGCCGTCGCCGATCTGCGCCAACGCCACTCCTTGTGTCAGGTCGGGACCGCTCAGCTGGGGCTCGCCGCTCATCAGATGGTGCCTGCCGATCTGGCCCGGGAGGCCGTCATGCGGTGCGGCAGGAGGGCCGGCCCGCCGCTCCGGCCGTCCGCGCCCATCCTATGACACGCCGCCAGGGTGCGGCGTAACGCCGGGTGCGGCTTACGGCTTCTTGCGCAGCGGCTCGGCGACGTAGTGGCGGACCGCGGGGCGGTCGCCGCTGCGCTGGTAGTGCCGCGCCTCGGCCAGGATGTCCTGATCGGCCACCGTGCCGCGCTCGTGCTGGCGCAGGTGCTCCAGCCACGACTTGACGAGGAACACCTCGGCGTACACGCCGCTTTCGCCGGCGTCGGCGTACAGATCCCATTCCATGGCGCCGTCGCGCAGGCGGATCAGGCGCACCCGCCGCATGGCGCGGTTGAACTCCTCCTCCTCGCCGGCGGCGACGCTGTATTCGACCGTCACCAGCACCGGCCCGCGGTCCGGGTCCGGATCGAAGGCCAGGATCGGCGCCGGCATCTCCCGCGACGGCGCCAGGTTGGGCGCGTCGCCGCTGCGTAGCCGCAGGCGGTGCGTGGCGGCCAGCCCGACCACCATCCCGGCGGCCGACAGGCACAGCGCCCACGGCGCGCCCCACCGCTCGGCCAGGGCGCCCCACAGCGCGCTGCCGGCCGTCAGGCCGCCGTAGAAGACCAGCAGGTAGACCGACAGCGCCCGCGCCCGCACCCACGACGGCACCGCGATCTGCACCGCCACGTTCAGGCTGGACAGCAGCGACAGCCAGGCGCTGCCGGCGGCGAACATCGCCACCAGCAGCAGCGGGAAGTTGCGCACCAGGGCCAGCGCCACCGTCGCCGCGGCGAACACCAGCGTCGCCGCCGCCGCCAGGGTGTTGCCCGACACCTCCCGGCGGATGCGCGGCAGCAGCATCGCCCCGCTCACCGCTCCGGCGCCCATCGCCGCCAGCAGCAGCCCGTAGCCGCCGGCACCGTGGCGCAGGTCGCGCGCCACCACCGGCAGCAGCGCCCACAGCGAGCCGCCGCACGCGATGAAGGCGCTGCCGCGCGCCAGCGGCGCCAGCACCTCGGGAGAGTGCCGCACGTAGCGCACGCCGGTGATGATGGCGCCCATCACGCGCTCGCCCGGCAGGTCGTTCTGCTCCGCGGGACGGCGCCAGAAATAGAGCACCGCGATGACGCCCAGGAAGGACACGGCGTTGAGCAGGAACGTCCAACCGGCGCCCGCCGCGGCGACCAGCAACCCGCCCAGCGCCGGACCGGCGGCGCGGGCGATGTTGAAGCTGATGCTGTTAAGGGCGATCGCCCCCGCCAGCTCGGAGCGCGGCACCAGCTCGGGCATGATCGCCTGCCACGCCGGCGTGTTGGCGGCGGACCCCAGGCCGAGCAGAAAGGTGAAGCCCAGCAGGCTGGCCGGACCCGCGCGGTGGGTCAGCGCCAGCACCGCCAGGCCGCCGGCCGCCACGGTCATCCAGCTTTGCGTGACGATCAGCAGCTTGCGGCGGTCCACCACGTCCGCCACCGCCCCCGCCGGCAGGGCCAACAGGAACGAAGGCAGGCTGGTCGCGGCCTGCACCAGGGCCACCAGCGTGGTGCTGGTGGTCAGCGACGTCATCATCCACGAGGCGCCCACGTTCTGCAGCCAGGTGCCGATATTGGACGCCACCGAAGCCATCCACAACCAGCGGAACAGCTGGTTGCGCAGCGGCGACCACGCGGAAGGCGTGGAAGCGGTGGCAGGCGGTGCAGCCGCGGCAGGCGACGAAGGCGGTGAAGGCGGTGCCGCCGCTGCCGCGGTCGACGAAGCCGGCGCTGGCGGCGGGGGCGCAGCAGGCGTTGGCGGCGGTGGCGCCGGATGGGGGGCAGGGGGATCTGGCGCGGCGGCGTCCGGGGGAGCCGGGACCGGGAGCGAACGTTCCATCACCTGGGAGCATAGCCGAGTCGCCCCAGGCGTTATGATGCGCCGCGCATGAACATGCACCTGCTGCCTCCCGCCGCCTTTCGCAGCCTGCTCGCCGAAGCCGGCATCCAACGGTTTTTCCTGGTCTGGGATGAGGACGCGGGCGAGCTCCGCGCCTCGCATCCGCTGCTCGCGCCGCTCGCCCGCCTGCTCGCCGCCGACCGCCGCGATTTCGACCGTCACGAAGGCGTCTTCGTGCAGATCGCGCCGGCCAGCGGCGTGCTGCAGGGCGCCTTCGTGCACCGCACCTGCCGCGGCCAGGCCGCGGGCGGCGTGCGCTACTGGCGCTACCCGACGATCGAGCACTTTCTGCGCGACGGCCTGCGCCTGGCGCGCGGCATGACCCACAAGAACGCCCTGGCCGGCCTCTGGTGGGGCGGCGGCAAGGGCGTGATGGTCCACGAACCGGCGGCCGGCGCCGCCGGCGGCGCCGGGGCCGGGGCCGATGCGGCGGCGGACCGCCGGCTGGTCTACGAAGAGTACGGCGACTTTCTCACCAGCCTGCGCGGCTGCTACGTCACCGCCGAAGACGTCGGCACCTCGCCGCAGGACATGGCGGCCATCTTCCGGCGCACCCGCTTCACCACCTGCATCCCGCCCGAGCTGGGCGGCAGCGGCAACCCCTCGGCGCCGACCGCGCGAGGCGTGGTGCGAGGGATGGAGGCGGCGCTGGCCTGGCGCCGGCAGGGCACCCTGGCGGGCAAGACCGTGACCGTCCAGGGGTTGGGCCACGTCGGCGAGCCGCTGGTCGATCTGCTGCGCCAGCGCGGCGTCGCCCGCGTCGTCGGCACCGACATCGACGCCGCGCGCGTCGCCGCGCTCACCCGCCGCCACGCCGCCGCGGCGCCCGGCTTTGCCCTGCAAGCCCGCGCCGTCGCGCCCGACGACGATGCCATCCTGGCCGAGCCCGCCGACATCTTCGCCCCCTGCGCCACCGGCGGCATCCTGGGCCCCGACACCATCCCGCGCCTCGCCGCCGGCATCGTCTGCGGCGCCGCCAACAACCAGCTGCTCGACGCCGACCGCGACGACCTGCTGCTGCACCAGCGCGGCATCCTCTACATGCCCGACTTCCTGGTCAACCGCATGGGCATCGTCAACTGCGCCGACGAACAGTACGGCTACGTCGGCGACGAAGACCCGCGCCTCCTCGACCACCTGGGAAGCCCAGGCGCCGACAGCAAGGATCCCGGCCAGCCAGCTGGGCAAGCCGCCGCCGACCGCTGGGACAACAGCATTTACAACCTGTCGCTCGCCATCCTGCGCGACGCCCAGCACTCCAACCAGCCGCCCGCCCGCATCGCCCTCCGCCTGGCCGAGCAGCGTTCGCGCGACCCGCACCCCCTATGGGGCCACCGCGGCGCCGCCATCATCCGCGCTCTCACCCGCCCCGGCCCCGCCGCCTGGCACCACGCCAGCACCCTCCCCGCCAGGTGATACCGGAAGTGCCTTGACCTTCCGCTGGGAAGGGCGAGGAAGCCGGCACGGCAAGAGCCGGATGCTCAAGGCGCAGGACTGTCCAGGGCTGCCTCCAGCTGTGAATTTTCGTTGACTTATACTGACGATATGACAGGAGAGAGGTCAGTCATTCTTGAGCGCGATCTTGCCGTGCCGATGCGCGACGGCACGCGCCTGTTTGTGAATCTTTTCCGCCCTGTGATTGAGCGGCCGCTGCCGGTCATCCTGTCGGTCACGCCCTATGGCAAGGATACGCTGCCGGATCGCCTGGTGAGTTTCTTCATGCGTCTTGCGGGGGTCAGGTTTGGCAAGGTCAGGTGCTCGCGCCTGACGGGCTTTGAAAGCCCGGACCCGGTCTACTGGGTCCAGCAGGGGTACGCCGTGCTGCAGGCGGATATCCGCGGCATGCACAGGTCCGAGGGCGAAGCGGGCGTGCTGCGGCTCAAGGACGCTGAAGACTACTACGACCTTATCGAATGGACGGCCGCCCAGGCGTGGTGCACGGGCCGCGTGGGGCTCCTGGGCGTCTCGTACCTGGCGATGTCGCAATGGTGCGTGGCAGCCCTCAGGCCACCTCACCTGAGCGCGATCGTGCCGTGGGAGGGTGTTACCGACCTGTACCGCGAGTTTGCGTTCCACGGTGGAATCCCCGAAACCAGGTTCGTGACGACCTGGTTCAAGATGCGCATCCAGCGAGGGCGGAATCGCCGTTTTCCGCTGGCGGAGGATTTCCTCGCGGAGAGAGACCGGCATGGTCTGGACGACGACTACTGGGAGACGAAGCGGCCCATCCTTGAGAATATTCAGGTTCCCGCGTTGGTCTGCGCCAGCTGGTCCGACCAGGGGCTGCACACGCGCGGCTCCATCGTGGGATTCGAGCGCATCTCATCAGAGCAAAAATGGCTGTTCACGCACGGACGGAAAAAGTGGGAAACCTTTTACAGCGATGAGGCGCTCGCCTGCCAGAAGCGGTTCCTGGATCATTTCCTGCTGGACGTCGACAACGGGCAGGAGCGAGCGCCCAGGGTGCGCCTGGAGGTCCGCAAGGCTTTCTATCGACAGGACGTCCGCCATGAACAGTGCTGGCCCCTGCCGTCGGTCGAGCCGCTGCCGCTGTATCTCTGCGCGAACACCGGCCGCCTGCAGGCAGAGCCGGTCGCTGCCCAGGCGGAGGTGCGATATCGACCGGCGCGTCGCGGCGACAGGGCAGCCTTTACGCTGACGTTCGACCGCGCCACCGAGCTGGTCGGCAGCATGCGTCTGAAGCTCTGGGTCAGCACCTCCGAAGGTGACGACCTGGACCTGTTCGTCGTGCTGCACAAGCTCGACGCCGCCGGGCGGCAGGTCTTCTTTTCCGGCTACAACGGCTACCGGCGCGATGCGGTCGCCAAGGGATGGCTGCGAGCCTCGCACCGTGCGCTGGATCCTGGGCGCAGCACGCCGCTGCGGCCATGGCACCCCCACACCCAGCTACAAACGCTGCGTGCGGGCGACGTCGTGCCGGTGGAAATCGAAATCCTGCCCTCGGCCACGCTGTTCGAGGCCGGTTCCACCTTGCAGCTGACCATCCAGGGTCACGATGCGGCCAGGTACCCGGCCTTCGGTCATCGCCACCTGGTCAACCGTGGCTGGCACGCTATCTTCACCGGCGGCTCTTACGATTCGTGCATGGTCGTGCCGCTGAACAATCGGACTGCTCAATGACCCGGGGATTGCGCAACGCCAGGTTTTGGTCCGCCTTGTCTGTCGGTGTGATGCCATGCCAGATTCGTGCAATCAATGGGTCCTCCGTGTGATCCGTTCGAACAGGGGAAGCTTGCCGGATAGCGCGCCCTTTGTTACGATTCCGCCAGGAGAACCAAAACTCATGGCGATCTATTCGCGCGGCTGGGGCGACCTGGTCCCTGTCATCTGTTTGCTGCAATACGTCGTGACCAAGTGGGTGGTCAATTCGCTCAAGGGAGTACCGGATTTCTACACGACGCACGGCTGGCCCAAGTTCGTCGGCTGCCTGGCCGGCGGTTTCACCCTGTGGCTGGTGGGTCAGTACCTGCGCCGCAGGGACAAGCTCCGCTTCCTCGTCGATACGTCGACCGGTCAGCACATCCCCCTGCCGAGTGAAGACTCCTTCTCGGGTATTCCTGTCCGTTTCTGGGGGCTGATGCTGGCCGGGTTTGGTTGTTTGCTGCTCTTCGTCCCCTGATCCGCCGGCTTTGCTCAGCGATCGATCGTCGCCATGATGACGGGGTTGTAACGCGGCCCGGAGATTTTTTCCGGCGCCAGGGCGTCGTCCAGGGCCTGGATCTGCGCGGCGTCCAACTGGACGGCCGCGGCGGCGACGTTCTCTTCCAGGTATTTCCGTCGCTTGGTGCCGGGAATGGGCACGATGTCGTCGCCCCTGTGCAGCAGCCAGGCGAGCGCCACCTGGCCGGGTGTCACGCCGCGAGCCGCCGCGACGTCGCGCACGGCCTGCGCGGCTTGCACGTTGGCATCGAAGTTGGCGCCCTGGTAGCGGGGATCGCCGCGCCGGAAGTCGCCCTCCGGATAGTCTTCGGCGCGCTTGGCATCACCGGTCAAAAAACCGCGCCCCAGAGGCGAAAAGGCTACCAGGCCGATGCCCAGCTCGCGCAGGACGGGGATCAGGTCGGTTTCGAGATTGCGCTCCCACAGGGAGTATTCGCTTTGCAGGGCGGTCACCGGGTGGACGGCATGGGCGCGGCGGACGTTGGCGACGCCGGCCTCGGAAAGGCCGAAGTAGCGTACCTTGCCCGCCTTGACCAGGTCGCCCACCGCGCCGGCCACGTCTTCGATCGGCACGGCAGGGTCGATGCGATGCTGGTAGAGCAAGTCGATGTGATCGGTGCCGAGCCGCCGCAGCGAGCCCTCCACGGCCTGGTGGATGTGCTCGGGCCGGCTGTCCCGTTCGGTGCCGACCATCTTGCCGTCCTCGATGCGAAAGCCGAACTTGGTGGCGATCGTCACCTGATCGCGCCTGCCGGCGAGCGCCCGGCCCAGCAGCTTTTCGTTGGTGAAGGGACCGTACGCCTCGGCGGTGTCCAGGAAGGTGCAGCCCAGGTCGATAGCGCGGTAGAGGGTGGCGATCGATTCCTGTTCGTCCGCCGGTCCATAGGACTGGCTCATCCCCATGCAGCCAAGACCGATCGCCGAAACTTCCAGCCCCTGACCGCCCAGCTTGCGCTTGCTCATTGCCATGTTCGCCGTCCTCCGATCCTTGCGCCGGGATGCTGGTAACCACCTCTCCCGGCTCGCCGAGCGTAGCACGCGCGTCCCGCGCGCATCCCCACCCCAAAGGCACTGCAAGGCATTGTTTTGAGGCCGCAACTACGTGTATGCTAGAAGTTTGCGCCGACCGGTCCGGCGCGCGCGTCGGGCCTATGGAGCCTTGTTTGGAGAGGGGAGCCTGGACGCCGCGTGGTCCGGCGGCCGTATCAACAATTGGACGAAAGCGAGGAAATCCATGGCCGATCTCAGCAAACTCCCACAAGCGTCGAAAGCGTGTCTGCCTCCTGGGGTGGACGATCAACACGGCAAGGATGCGTTTGAAGTGCGTTTTGGCACCGCGACGCTGGAGGCGACGCCGACGGGCAGTGTGTCGCATCCGACCAATGGCGAGGAAGAGCGCTACGCGGACAAATCGGGCACGTACACCAAGTGTCTCAAGCAGGCGAGCTTTGGCGTGGTCGATCCGCATGCGTTCAAGCTTTTCCGCACGGCGCTCGGCACCGCCGACGGGTCGGTGGCTGGCACGGCCAACTTCGAGGTGCCGGGCCTGCTGGGTCTGGGGCGCAAGCTCAATGGACCGCTGGGCGCCTTCGCCCTGACGCTGGCGGGCGCCGATTCGCAGCACTTTGGCGCGCCGCTGGTGCCGCCGGCGCCCAGGGTGGACAGCCCCGAATACGCGACCGAGCTGGTCGAGCTGTACTGGGCTTCGCTGCTGCGCGACGTGCCGTTCACCGAGTATGCCGCCAACGCCACCGCGATCGCCGCCGCGCAGGAGCTGACGAAGCTGGTGAAGTGGTACGCCGGCCCCACCGATCACGGCGTGGTGACGCCGGACCTTTTGTTCCGTGGCGGGCTCACGCTCTCGCACCATGGCAAGACGACCAGCTACTTTGCCGGCGAGACGATCGGACCCTATATGTCACAACTTGCCATCCGGCCGACCCAGCTGGGTGCTCAGCCGCTCGATCAGCTGCTGGACACGCTGGCGCCGGGCGTCGATTACATGAAGGACCTCGCTTCGTGGGCGGCGGTGCAGGACGGATTTACGCCGCCGCCGCCGCAGGCCGGCCCGACGCGGCAGTTCCTGCACGACGGCCGCGGCATCGCGGCGTTCACCCACGTCGACGAGCTCTACCAGGCGTACTTTGTCGCCTACCTGGTGCTCGAGACCCTGGGCATCGCGCCCAATCCCGACAGCCCCTACCTCAAGTTCAAGAATCAGCAGCCCTTCGGCACCTTCGGCGGGCCCGACATCGCCGGCACGCTGGGGGCGGTGGCGCGCGCGGCGATCAATGCGGTCTGGTATCAGAAGTGGATCGTCCACCTGCGCCACCGGCCCGAATCCGGCGGCGGCATCGTCGACCTCATCAAGACCGGCCAGGGCAACACGATCGACGCCAAGGTCGATCCCATCATCCTCAACTCGCAGGCGCTCCAGCAGAGCCACGCCCAGATCGGCAGCTACCTGCTGTCGCAGGCGTTCCCCGAAGGCTCGCCGGCCCACCCGGCCTATCCCACCGGGCACGGCACCGTCGCCGGCGCCTGCATCACCGCGCTCAAGTTCTTTTACGACGGCGCGGCCATTGTCCCCAATCCGATGGTCCCCGCCGCGGACGGCTTGTCGCTTCTGCCCTACACCGGGCCCGACGCCGGCGATCTGACCGTCAACGGCGAGCTGCACAAGCTCGCCCATAACATCTCCTTTGGCCACGGCATCCACGCCGGTATCCACTGGCGCAGCGACACGGACTACTCGATGCTGCTCGGCGAGGCCGTGGCGCTCACCTTCCTGCAGGACCAGGCCTACACCTACAGGGAAGACTTTGCCGTGAGCCTTACCAAGATGGACGGCACGACCGCCACGATCAAGAACTTCTAAGATCTGCCAGTTTCCCGTCCCCGCTCCGTCCGCCCACGCCGGGCGGAGCGGGGCCGCGGAGGCTCGGCCGCCTGGGGGGCTGGGCCGCCTTGCCCAGGTGAATTGTGACAGCAACGCCTCTTGACACGTTGCCGCAGGCTGTTATGCTGCGCGGCGTCATGTCGCTCCTGCTCACCGCCCGAACTTCGATGTCCATGCCTATGCCCATGTCCGGCCCGGGAGGCCGGCGTCAAGGCCATCGGAGAGGGGAGGCGCGACCGTAACCCGCAAATCCGCCGCACATCGGAACCTCTCCTGTCGCGCTAGCAGCCGCTAGCAAAACAGCGACGCCGAACGACGCCACCGCCCGGGCACCTCAAGGGTCGGTGGCGTTTTCGTTTTCGGCGTCCTGCCGCGGGCCGCGGCATGCTTGACAGGAGAACCGATCATGTTTGCAGGCGACACTTCCTTTGCCACTCGCGCCATCCACGCCGGCTTGGAGCCGGACGCGGCGACCGGCGCGATTCTCACTCCGATCTATCAATCGACCACGTTCGCCCAGGCGGCGGTCGGACAAGATAAAGGTTTCACCTACAGCCGCTCCGCCAACCCCACGGTGGCGGCGCTGGAGCGCAACCTGGGCGACCTGGAGGGCGCCGGGGCGCTGCCGGCGGTCTGCTTCGGCAGCGGCATGGCGGCGCTGACCGCGGTCTGCCTGGCGCTGCTGCAGAGCGGCGACCGCGTGGTGGTTTCGGACGTCGTCTACGGCGGCACGGTGCGGCTGCTGCGCCAGGTCCTGGCGCCGTTCGGCGTGCGGACCCAGGCGGTCGACACCGCCGACGGCCAGGCCCTGGCGGCGGCGCTGCGCGAACCGGCACGGCTGGTGGTCGTCGAATCGCCCGCCAATCCGACGCTCAAGCTGACCGACCTGGCGCTGGCCGCCGAGCTTGCCCACGCCGCCGGCGCTCTGCTGGTTGTCGACGGCACGCTGCTGACGCCCGTCCTGCAGCAGCCGCTGGCGCTGGGCGCCGACCTGGTGGTGCATTCGACGACCAAGTACCTGGAGGGGCACAACGCCACGGTGGGCGGCGCGGTGCTGGCCCGCGATCCGCAACTGATCGAAAAGCTTCGCTTCGCGCGCAACGCCACCGGCGGCATCCAGTCGCCGCACGAAGCCTGGCTCACCCTGCGCGGCATCAAGACGCTGCCGCTGCGCATGGAGCGCCACTGCGCCAATGCGCTGGCGGTGGCGCAATACCTGGCCGCGCACCCGCAGGTGGTGCGGCTGGCCTATCCCTGGCTGCCGTCGTTCCCGCAGGTCGAGCTGGCGCGGCGCCAGCAGCGCGGCGGCGGCGGCATCGTCGCCTTCGAGGTCGCGGGCGGCGCGGCGGCCGGGGTGCGGCTGCTCAACAGCGCCAGGCTTTGCGCCCTGGCGGAAAACCTGGGAGCGGTGGAGTCGCTGCTGACCCATCCGGCGTCGATGACGCACGCCTCGATCCCCCAGGCGGAGCGCCAGGCGCTGGGCATCGGCGACGGCCTGATCCGGTTGTCCGTCGGCCTGGAAGATCCGGCCGACATCCTTGCCGACCTGGAGCGCGCCCTGCGCGTCGCGGCGCAGGCGGCGGACGTGGTGGAGGTGGAGCGATGAGAGCCCAGAACGCAGCCCCCTTGACGGTGCTCAAATTCGGCAGCTCGGTGCTCGCCGGCGAAGAGGACCTGCCGCTCGCGGTGCACGAGATCTATCGCTTCCTGCGCGCCGGCCACCGCGTCCTGGCGGTGGTGCCGGCGCTCGGGCGCACCACCGATCGGCTGCTGGAGCAGGCACGCCGCTACGGCGACGACCCGGCGCCGGCGGCGGTCGCGGCGCTGCTGGCGACCGGCGAGGCGACCGCGGCGGCGCTGCTGACCCTGGCCCTGGATCGCGCCGGCATCCCCGCGACGCTGCTCGATCCGCGGCAGGCACGGCTGCCCACCAGCGGTCCGCGGCTCGACGCCTCCCCCTGCTGCCTGGACGCCGAATGGGTGGACCGGCGTCTGGGGTGCCTGCCGGTGGCGGTGCTGCCCGGCTTCGTCGGCGAGGCCGGCGACGGCAGCCTGGCGCTCCTGGGGCGCGGCGGCGCGCCGACCTGGGATGCCGACGGCGCCGGCAACGGTTGCGTCGATGGAGCCGGCGGCGACGGTGACGATGGTGGCGGCGGTGTCCTGCGGGTCGTCCTTTTGGGTCACGGCACCGTGGGCGGCGGTGTCTATCGGCACCTGCTCGCGCAGCCGCAGAGGTTCCAGGTGGTCGGCGTGGCGGTGCGCGACGTCGAGCGTCACGCCCGTCTGGGCGTGCCGGCGGAGCTGCTGAGCAGCGACCCGTGGAGCGTCCTGGCGCGCCCCTGCGACCTGGTGATCGAGCTGATCGGCGGCGAAGACCCGGCGGCGCGGCTGATCGCCGCCGCCCTGGGGCGCGGTCTCGACGTGGTGACCGCCAACAAGGAGGTGATCGCGGCGGAAGGGGAGTGGCTGTGCCGGCACGCCGCGGCGCACGGCGCGCGGCTGGCCTATGCGGCGGCGGTGGGCGGGGCGGTGCCGATGCTCGAAGCGGTCGTCCGGGCGCGCGCCCAGGGCGAGATCCGCGCCGTGAGCGGCGTCGTCAACGGCACCTGCAACTACGTGCTGGACCAGCTGGGTGCGGGCGTCCCTCTCGGCCAGGCGGTCCGCGCCGCGCAGCAGAGGGGCTTCGCCGAAGCCGATCCCAGCCGCGACCTGGACGGCCGCGACGCCGCCTGCAAGCTGCGCATCCTGGCGCGCCTGGCCTTCGGCGTCGAGCTCGCCGCCGCCGAAGTCGAGCGGCGCGGCCTCGAATGCGTGGACGCCGCGGCGCTGGCGGCGGCGGAAGCCGGCGGCCGCGTGATCCGCCTGGTGGCCGAGTGCCGGTGGCGCGGCGACGGCGGCGATGGCGGCGATGGCGGCGACGGGGACGATGGCGCCGGCGGCGGTCGACGCCTGGGTCGCGCTGCCGGCGGCCGCACGCTGCGAGCGTCGGTCGGCCCGGTCGCGCTGCCGGTGCGGCACTACCTGGCCGGCGCCCAGGGCGAGCAGAACCGGGTGCTGATCGAGCGCCGCGGCGCGCCGCCGCTCCGCTTGAGCGGGCGCGGCGCCGGCCGCTGGGCCACCAGCGAAGCCGTCATGGCCGACGTCCTCGACGCCGCGCGCCGGCGCCGTCAGGGCGGCGGCTGCGGTGTCGCCGCCGAGTCCGTAGGTGAGCCTGCCGCCGCGGCGCGCCTGGTCCGCGCGCTTGGGGCCGGTCACGCGGCTTCAGCGGTCGCCGCCGGCCGCGGCGCGGCGGCGTCCGAGGTGACGCCATGAAGGCCGCGACCCGCCTGGTGCGCTATCGGGCTGCCGCGGGCGACGCCTGGTCGGCGATGGCGCCGCCGCTCTATCAGACGGCGACCTTCGCCCAGGCGTCGGCTGTGGAGGCGGGCCCCTACGACTACTCGCGCACCGCCAACCCGACGCGCTGCCTGGTGGAGGAGCGGCTGGCCGACCTGGAGGGCGCCTCGCAGGCGCTCGCCTACGGCAGCGGCCTGGCGGCGCTGGCGGCGGTGGTGCGGGTGGTGGCGGGCGGCGGCGGCTCCGGTGGCCTCGGCGGCTCCGCCGATTCCGCCGCCTCCGGCGGGGAGGTGCTGGCCGGCGACGACCTGTACGGCGGCACCTATCGCCTGCTTGCCGGCGTCATGGCTGGGCAGCGCATCAAGGTCCGTTTTGTCGACACCACCGACCTGGCCGCGGTGGCCGCCGCCATCGGCCCGCGCACGCGCCTGCTGCTGGCCGAGACGCCGACCAACCCGCTGCTGCGCATCGCCGACCTGCGCGCCCTGGCCGGCCTGGCGCATGCGCGCGGCGCGCTCTTGGCGGTGGACAACTCGCTGCTGTCGCCCTACCTGCAGCAGCCGTTGGCCCTGGGGGCCGACGTCGTGGTGCATTCGGCGACCAAGTGCCTGGGCGGCCACGGCGACCTGACCGCCGGCGTGGTGGCGGTGCGCGACCCGGCGCTCGCCGGCGAGCTCGCCTGGCTGCGCAATGCCGAGGGCACCGCGCTCGGCCCCTTCGACGCCTGGTTGCTGCATCGCGGCATGAAGACCCTGGGCGTGCGTCTGGACCGCCAGGAAGCCAACGCCGCCCGCATCGCCGCGTACCTGGCGGGACACCCGCTGGTGCGCCGCGTCCATCACCCCAGCCTGCCCGGCCACGCCGGCCATACGCTGCACGGCCGCCAGGCGCGCGGCGCGGGCAGCGTCGTCAGCTTCGAAACCGGCTGCTGCGAAACGTCGCGCCGCGTCGTCGAAGCGACGCGCCTGTTCACCATCTCGGTCAGCTTCGGCAGCGTCGGCTCGCTGATCAGCCTGCCCTGCCGCATGTCGCACGCCAGCATCCCGGCGGCCGTCCGCCGGCGGCGCGCCCTGCCCGAAGACCTGGTGCGCCTGGCCGTCGGGATCGAGGACGCCGGCGACCTGGTCGACGACCTGGAGCGGGCGTTGGCCGCGGCGGCGGGCGCGGCAGGCGGGGAGGCTTGACACCTCGGCTATGATCCCCGGTGAGCGTCGCAATGTCGAAGCCAATTCTGCTCAGCGTCGATGACGATCCCGAGGTCCTGCGGGCCTTGGAGCGCGATCTGCGCAACCAGTACGCCGAACGGTTCCGGGTGCTGCGCGCCAGCTCGGGCGCCAGCGCGCTCAGCGCCCTGGCGCAGCTGCGCGACCGCCAGAGCGCCGTAGCCCTGCTGCTGGTCGATCAGCGCATGCCGCAGATGAACGGCGTCGAGCTGCTGGAAAAGGCGATGCAGCTCTATCCCGACGCCAAGCGGGTGCTGCTGACGGCCTATGCCGACACCGACGCGGCGATCCGCGCCATCAACTCGGCGCACCTCGACTACTACCTGATGAAGCCGTGGGACCCCCCGGCGGAGCGTCTCTACCCGGTGCTCGACGAGCTGCTCGGGGACTGGATGGCCTCCTACCGCCCGCCCTTCGAAGGGGTGCGCGTCGTGGGCCACCGCTGGTCGCCCAAGGCCTTCGAGATGCGCGACTTCCTCGCCCGCCACCACGTGCCCTACCTGTGGCTGGACGTCGAAACCGACGGCGAGGCGCGCCGCCTGGCCGCCTCCGCCGCAAAAGCCAATGGCGGCGACCACGGCGGCGGCGGCGGCGCCGCAGCCGCGGGCGACGGCACTACCCCGGCCAACGGCAACGGTGCGGCCGCGGCCGACGGCAACGGTGCCGGCACCGCCGCGGCACCAGGCAACGGCGCCGGCCCTGCCGCAGGCGGCAACGGTGCCGGCCCGGACGCCCTCGCCACCGCGGCGGGCGCCGCCGCGGCCGGCACCTGGGTGGCGACCGCGGGCCTGCCGATCGTGTACTTTGCCGACGGCAGCTTCCTGATCGAGCCGTCGCGCGCCGAGCTGGCGGATCGGCTCGGCCTGCGCATGCACGCCGAAAGCCGCTTTTACGACCTGGTGATCGTCGGCGGCGGACCGGCGGGACTGGCGGCGGCGGTCTATGGCGCTTCCGAAGGCCTGCGCACCCTGCTGATCGAGCGCGACGCGCCGGGCGGCCAGGCCGGCACCAGCTCGCGCATCGAAAACTACCTGGGCTTTCCGGCCGGCCTGTCGGGGGCCGAGCTGGCGCGGCGCGCGGTGGCGCAGGCGCAGCGCTTCGGCGTGGAAATCCTCAACCCGCAGGAAGCGACGGGCGTGCGGCGCGAAGACCCCTACCGGATTCTCACCCTCTCCGACGGCAGCGAGCTGAGCTGCCACGCCCTGGTGGTGGCCAGCGGCGTGTCCTACCGCAAGCTCGACGTCGCCGACATCGATCGCTTCACCGACGCCGGCGTCTACTACGGCGCGGCGATGACCGAAGCGATGACCTGCGCCGGCGAAGACGTCTATCTGGTGGGCGGCGCCAACTCCGCCGGCCAGGCGGCGATGTACTTTTCGCGCTACGCCCGCAAGGTGGTCATGCTGGTGCGCGGCGATTCGCTGTCGAAGGGGATGTCGCAGTACCTGGTCGACCAGATCGCCAAGACCCCCAATATCGAGGTGCGCCTGCATGCCAGCGTCGCCGGCGTGCACGGCGCCGCCACCCTGGAATCGATCGACATCGCCGATTCCGACACCGGCAAGGTGGAGACCGTGCCCACCCGGTCGCTGTTCGTCTTCATCGGCGCCGAGCCGCGCACCGCCTGGCTCGATGGCGTCGTCGAGCGCGATTCGCGCGGTTTCCTGCTCGCCGGCAACGACCTCAAGGTCGACGGCAAGCTGCCCGCCGGCTGGCACGAAGACCGCGATCCCTATCTGCTGGAAACCAGCGTCCCTGGTATCTTTGTCGCCGGCGACGTGCGCCACGGCTCGGTCAAGCGGGTGGCGTCCGGCGTCGGCGAAGGCTCCATCGCCGTGTCGTTCATCCACCAATACCTGGCCAGGCTCTGACCGTCCGTCCGTCTCCGGCCATCACCATCGCAGAGGAGGCCCCATGTCCGCGCGCAAGTGCAACCACTTAGACCAGATCCACGAGGTCACCCCGAGCGGCAAGGGCTGCAAGGAGTGCCTGGCCATGGGCAGCACCTGGGTCCACCTGCGCCTGTGCCTGACCTGCGGCCACGTCGGCTGCTGCGACTCCTCGCCCAACCGCCACGCCACCAAGCACTTCCACGCCACCCGGCATCCCATCGTGCAGTCCTTCGAACCCGGCGAGGACTGGGCCTGGTGCTACATCGACGAGATGGAGCTGGTGCCGGGCTAGCGACCAGGCCGCCGGCGTCCCGCCGGCTGTCGCCTGACTCCAGCGGCCCGCCGCCGGCAGCACAGCACGCGCTCCATGTCCGCCGCCTCCGCCTTGCAGCCCCCGACCCAGGCCGGTCTTGCGGAGCCGCCGCCGCCCAGACCGCCCGCACCGCCGGCGCCGCCGCCCGCCGGCGCCAGGGAGGTGTCGCGGGCGCCGCTGGTGGCGGTGGGGTTGGCGGCGTTCCTGGTGCTGCTCAAGGGGGTCGCTGCCTGGCTCACCGGGTCGCTCGCCGTGGGCGCCGCGGCCCTGGATTCGGCGGTGGACGTGTTCGTGTCCAGCGCCTCCTTCTTTGTGCTGCGCGAAAGCGCCGTGCCTCCCGACGCCGACCACCCATACGGTCATGGGCGGTTCGAAAGCCTGGCCGAGCTGGGCCAGGGGCTGCTGCTGGCCGGCGCCGCCGTGGCGATGATCGTGTCCGGCATCCACCGGCTGGGCTCGCCCGCGCCGTCGCGCGACCTGCGCCTGGGCGTCGGCGTGCTGGCCGCTTCGATGCTGGCATCGTGGCTCACCAGCTGGCACCTGGGCCGCGCCGCCGCCAAGCTCGACAGCCCCGTGCTGCACGCCGACACGGTGCATTACCGCACCGACCTGTGGATCAACGCCGGCGCCCTGGCGGCGCTGCTCGTCGCGCACTGGGCCCACTGGCCCGCGGCCGATCCGCTGGCGGCGCTGCTGGTTTCGCTCGTCGTGCTGCGCGCCGCCGCCGTCTTGATCTCGGATTCCGTGGGCGACCTGTCGGACCGCGGTCTGCCGGCCGCCGAGCTGCGCCAGATCGAAACCATCGTCGCCGGCTTTGCGCCGGAAGTCGTCGGCCTCCACGGCCTGCGCACCCGCCGCAGCGGCAGCCGCCGCCTCATCGAGCTGCACCTGGAAGTGCCGCAGACCGTCTCCTTCGAGGAGGCCCACGCCCGCGGCGCCCGCGTCCGCAGGGCCATCGAAAGCCAGCTGGCGCGCTCGCGCGTCATGGTGCACTGCGATCCCGTCTGACGCCGCCGCGGACGCCGGTCCGGCGCTGCCGCGCCTTCAGCGGGGGAGCGCAGCGGCCAGGGCGCGGGCCAGCTGGCTGAGACTGTCGGCGGTGGCGTCCGAGGTCGCCCAGAACACCATGCCCGCCTGCGTCCAGCGCAGCAGCTGAAAGCCGCGCAGCGACGTGGCCACCGGCATGCCGCCCGGCGCGCCGGCCGCGCCAGACGCAACGGTGTCGCCGGCCGCGCTGCCGGCGGGCCAGACGAAGACGCTCACCGTGTGGTGACCGGCCTGGTACACCAGTGCCGCGACCGGGTGGCCGCCGACGTAATCCAGACGCCCGCCCAGCAGCGGGAACCCGGCGGCGGCAAGGTCCACCACCGGCGGCGAGTAGTCCAGGCGCCCGGTGTACCAGGGCTTCACCGTGTGGCGGTCGCTCGATGCCACGTCCGCGGCACGGCCGGACAGCAGCGCGCGCACGTGGCCGGCCACCACCTGCTCGGCGATCGGCGTCACCTGCGGCGGCTGCCCGCCGGCGGTGCCGCTGAGAGCGGCGGCGGCGGCCGCCGTCACGACGGGCGGCGCCGCTCCCGGCACGATCGCCGACCAGCGGCGGCCCACCATCCACGAACCGACCGCCACCAGGACCAGCGCCGCCAGCATGCGCAGCCGGTGGGGCTCGACCAGGCGACCGAACCGCGGCGGGCGCACCGCCCGCTGCATGCGGCGCGCCTGGCTCGGCGTCGGCCGGAACCGCAGGTCGGCGGCGCCGATCGCCTGCTGCAGAGCGCGCCGGGCGGCGAGCAGCCGCGCGCACTCGGCGCAGGTGGCGACGTGGTCCTCCAGCTCCAGGGCGCTGGACAGGTCGAGCTCGCCGTCCAGGTAGGCGTTGATCTGCAGCTCGCGCTGGCAGCTCATGGTCGGCTCCCGCCCACGCCGTGGGCAATCAGGTAATCCTGCAGGTGCCGGCGGGCGCGCGCCAGGCGCGACATCACGGTGCCGATCGGCACCTCGCCGATGGCGGCGATCTCCTTGTAAGAAAGCCCTTCCAGCTCGCGCAGCACGATCACCTCACGAAACGCCACCGGCAGCGCCGCGATCGCCTCGCGCAGCAGCGCCGCGTCGGCGTGGCGCAGCAGCTCCGCCTCGGGGTCGGGGCCGGTCTGGTCGGCGCTGTGCAGCTCCTCGTCGAACGGGTCCGCCTGCGGCCGGGTGCGGTGCTGGTCGAGCCAGCTGTAAAACGTGTTGCGCACGATGGCGAGCAGCCAGCCGCGCGGATTGGCGCCGGCAAAGCCGTCAAACGAGCGCAGCGCGCGCAGGCAGGCCGTCTGCACCACGTCCTCGGCCTGTTCGGCGCTGCGCGTCAGCCACCGCGCCAGGTTGTAGGCGGTGTCCAGGTGCGGCACGATGGCCGCCTCGAAGCGGCGGCGTCTGCGGTCCTCGTCCAAGGTCATCGAAGTTCCCGGCCCGGCAACCGCCGCGGCGGCCGGCTGTGCGACCTCCCGGCTGTGCGGCGCGCCGCTCAGCCACGCGATCTGGCAAGCCATCGAGCCCGACTCCGTCAAAGATACCAGCGCAGCACCGCCGCCGACGAGAGCGCGACGACCGCCAAGGCAAGGCTGCCACTCCAGGCCGCGGTGCGCCAAACCGCCGGCCAGGAGCGGCCGCGCCACAGCGCCGCCGCACCGATGCCCAACCCGACCACGGTACAGCTCACCTTGATCACCAGCGCCGCCAGGGCGACGCCGGTCACCTCCGGCAGCGCACCCTTGAAGCCATAGCTGGTCAGCGCGAAGCCGGCGCCGGTCGCCGCCTGCAACCCCCAGGCGGCCAGGGTCACCAGCGCCAGCCGGCGCTGTGCGAGCGCGCCGCCGCAGGCAGGGACCAGGGCGAGCGCGGGTCCGCCGACGACCCCCGCCGCGCCCAGGTTGTGGGCCATCTGCACCAACGTGTAGACGAGCTCAGCGGTCATGACGTGGCTCCCATCCGCCTCAGCGGCCGGCCTTGACCGTCACCTTGATCGATTTCTGCGGCCCGGTCGGCACGTGCCCCTTGTCGACCACCTTGATGGTGATCACGTGCTCGCCCGCGGTCATCTTGGGCAGCATGTACGTCCCTTTCGCGGTATGCACGCCGGGGCCGCGCTCGGCATCCACCCACACGTGAAAATGATCGCCGCCCGGCCCCGGCACCACCTCGTACTGCAACGGGTACGCCTCGCCGGCGTCCAGCTCGGCGCCGTTTTCCGGCGACAGGATCTGAATGCTCGCCGGCGCCGCATCGGCCGCCCGCGCCGCAACCGGCGCCGCCATCATCGTCACACCGCACACCACCACCATCGCCGCCGCGGCGGCCATCCATCCAATCGTCTTCATGGATCGTTCCTTTCTGGAAGCGCGTGCCCTGCACGCATGTGTCGCCGTGCCAGACCGCGCCGCCGGCGATTTATTCCGCGGCTCGTCCAGAAAGCGGCGAACGCCGTCCGGTGCCGCCCCTACGTCAGCAGCTTGTCGAGGGTGATGGGGAGGGTGCGGATGCGGCGGCCGGTGGCGTGGTAGACGGCGTTGGCGACGGCGGCGGCGACGCCGGTGATGCCGATCTCGCCGACGCCGCGGCAGCCCAGGGTGTTGATGTGGGGGTCGGGGTGATCGATCAGCTCGACTTCGATCGATTCGACGTCGGCGTTGACCGGGATGGCGTAGTCGGCGAAGTTGTCGTTGACCGGGCGGCCGGTGCGGGGATCGTAGACGGTGTGCTCCAGGAGAGCCATGCCCAGCCCCATGGTGACGCCGCCAAGGACCTGGCTGCGGGCGGTCTTGGGATTGAGGATGCGGCCGACGTCGACGGCGGCGACCAGGCGGGTGACGCGCACCCGCGGCAGCAGCGGGTCGATCTTGACCTCGCAGAACATGGCGCCAAAGGAGTGGGTGTCGAAGGCACGGCTCTTTTCGTCCTGGGTGGCGACCGAACCCTCCGCTTCCAGGGTGGCGAGGCCGGCGCGCCGCAGCAGGTCGGACCAGGGCGTGCCGCCGTCGGGGTGGTCCCTGGGCGCCAGGCGGCCGCCGATCAGCACGGTGTCGGCCGGTTGCAAGTTGGCCAGCTGCCCACCCGGCGCGGCGGTGGCGGCCAGGGCGAGCAGCTTCTGCTTGACGGCGTCGGCGGCGCGCACGATGGCTTCGCTGACGCTGGCGGCGGTGCAGGAGCCGCCCGAGCCGGGGGCTTCGGGCAGGTCGCTGTCGCCCAGCTCGAAGGTGACGCGCTCGACCGGCAGGCCCAGGGCGTCGGCACCGACCTGGGTGAAGATGGTGTAGGAACCGGTGCCCAGCTCCTGCGTCGCGGCCTCCACCTGGGCGCGGCCGTCGGCGGTGAGCCGCACGCGGGCGGACGAGGCACGGATGCTGCCGGGGTAGAGCGCCGTCGCCATCCCCCAGCCGACCAGCAGGTCGCCGTCCTTCATCGCTCCGGGGGCGGGCTGGCGGCGCTGCCAGCCGAAGAGCCGGGCGCCGCGCGTGTAGCACTCCAGCAGCTGGTTGCTCGACCACGGCTTGCCGCTGGCCGGGTTGTGGTCGGCGTAGTTGCGCCGCCGCAGCTCCAGCGGATCGATGCCGGCGGCGTAGGCCAGCTCGTCCATCGCCGACTCGATGGCGAACGATCCCGGACATTCGGACGGCGCCCGCATCGGCGTCGGCGCGCCGACGTTGACGCGCGCCACGCGGCTGGGGGTCGCGACGTTGTCGCAGGCGTAGAGCAGGGCGCTGGTGGCGGTGCCGCACGCCGCGGTGAAGGTGGTGACCGGCGAGGTGGCGTTGACGGTGTCGTGGATCAGCGCCGCCAGGCGGCCGTCGCGGCGCGCCGCCAGCACCATGCTGTGGCGGGTCGGCGGCCGGTGGCCGACGGAGGTGAACATCTGCGCCCGCGTCAGGTTGAGCTGCACCGGCCGGCCGGCGACGCGCGCCGCCATCGCCGCCAGCAGCGTGTGCGGCCATTGAAAACCTTTACAACCAAAGCCGCCGCCGGTGAACGGGCAGCGCACGCGCACGCTCTGGCGCGGCACGCCGAAGGCTTTGGCCAGCAGGTTGCGGGTGGCGACGATCGATTGCGTCGAATCCCACACCACCAGCTGGTCGCCGTCCCAGGCGGCGACGGTGGCCGACGGCTCCATCGGGTTGTTGGTTTCGACCGGCACGTGGTACACCGGCCGCACCGTCACCAGGCCGGGCGCCGCCAGCGCGCCGTCGACGTCGCCGCGGCTGTGCTGGGCGTCGGTGCCGCCCGGCGCCTGCGGCGGCTGGATCGCAGCGGCGGCGGCGGCTTCCAGGTCGAGCACCGGCTGCTCCTCGCGGTAGCGCACCGTCAGCAGCGATGCCGCGTGGCCGGCCTGCTCCAGGGTCGTCGCCACGACCATGGCGACGTTCTGGCCGGCGAAGTGGATGGTGGGGCCGGCCAGCGGCAGCAGGTTTTCGCCCAGGTGGCCGTCGCTCTGCGCTCCCTTGACCTTGGGGTCCAACTGCAGGGGAGGCGCGTTCTCGTGCGTGAGCACGGCCACCACGCCCGGCGCGTGGCGCGCCGCGGCGCTGTCGATGGCCAGGATCTCGCCGCGCGCGATGGTCGACTGCACCAGCACGGCGTGCGCCAGGCGCGGCGGCCGCGCTTCGGCGGCGTATTGGGCGGTGCCGGTGATCTTGCGGCGGCCGTCCGTGCGGTCGAGCGGTGCGCCGACGGCTGGGCTCATGCAACGGCTCCTTTCGTTGACAGGTCAGGCGGTCTTTGCCGCCGCCATGGCGAGCGCGCGCACCAGCGTGCGCCGGGCGAGCTCGATCTTGAACGCGTTGTGCTGCTGCGGCCGCGCTCCCTGGAGCGCGGCGGCGGCGGCGGCTTCGCAGACCTCCGGCCGCGGTTGTCTGCCGATCAGCGCCGTCTCGGCCGCGGGCGAGCGCCAGGGCCGGGTGGCGACGCCGCCCAGGGCGACGCGCGCGCCGCGCACGGTGCCGCCGCCGTCCAGGTCGAGCGCCACCGCCGCCGACGCCAGCGCAAACTCGTAGCTCGCCCGGTCGCGCACCTTGAGATATACCGAGCGGGCGAACCACGCCACCGGCGGCAGCTCCACCGCGGTGATCAGCTCGGCCGGCTCGAGCACGCTTTCGCGCGCCGGATCTTCGCCGTAGGAGACGTGAAAGCGGTCGGCGGGGATCGCCCGCTCGCCGCCGCCCTGCCGCCGGGTGTGCACCACGGCGTCCAGCGCCGCCAGCGCCACCGGCATGTCGCCCGGAAAGGTGGCGATGCAGCGATCGCTCGCGCCCAGCACGGCGTGCATGCGGTTGTAGCCGCCGATCGCGGCGCAGCCGCTGCCCGGCTGGCGCTTGTTGCAGGCCGAGGCGGTGTCGCGAAAGTAAGGGCAGCGCGTGCGCTGCATGAGATTGCCGCCGACGCTCGCCATGTTGCGGATCTGCGGGCTGGCGCCCGACAGCAGCGCCTCGGACAGCACCGGATAGCGCTGGCGGATCGCCGGGTGGTGGGCCAGGTCGCTGTTGCGCACCATGGCGCCGATGCGCACGCCGCCGCCGGGCAGGCTGTCGATGCGGTCGAGCGGCAGGCCGTTGATGTCGACGACCGTCGCCGGCCGCTCGACGTCCAGGCGCAGCAGGTCGACCAGCGTCGTGCCGCCGGCCAGGTAGCGGGTCTGCGGATGCGCCGCGGCGGCGGCGACGGCCTGCTCGATCCCCGCGGCCCGCGCGTAGGCAAATGGCTGCATCAGGCGCTCCTCTCTGGCCGCTTCCTGCACGGCGGCGACGATGTTGGGGTAGGCGCCGCAGCGGCAGAGATTGCCGCTCATGCATTCCCGCACCGCCGCCGTGTCGGTGGGGCAGCCCTCGGCCAGCAGGCCCACCGCGGACATGATCTGTCCGGGGGTGCAGTAGCCGCACTGAAAGGCGTCGTGTTTGAGGAAGGCCGCCTGGACGGGATGCAGGCGGTCGCCCGCGGCCAGCCCCTCGATGGTGGTGACGCGCCGCCCCGCCGCCGCGGCGGCCAGCGTCAGGCACGACAGCACGCGCCGATCGTCCACCAGCACCGTGCAGGCGCCGCACTGGCCGTGATCGCACCCCTTCTTGGTGCCGGGCAGGGGGAGCGCTTCGCGCAGCGCGTCCAGCAGGCTGGTGCGCGCATCCAGCGTCAGGCGCACCTGCTGGCCGTTGATCTGCAGGACGGACTCGACCATCGCCGCCGGCGCCCCCGGCGCCGCTCCCGCGGGTGCCGCCACGGCGCCGGCCGGCCCCTGGGCCGCCGCCGTCGTCGCGTCCAGCGTCGCCGCCGCGTGCGCCTGCCGGGCGCTCGCCGCCGCCAGCTGCAAGGCGGGCAGCGCACCCAGCGACAGGCCGATGAACACGCGGCGGTCGATGGCCGCGGGGACCGCCGCGCTCGCGTCCGGCTCGCCGCCGGGCGCCGCTGGCACATCCGCCGCCGCGCCCGCCGCCGCAGTCAGGGGTGCCGCCGCCGCGGTCAGGGAGCTGCCTGGGGGCTCCCGATCGTTCCCATCGCGCGGCGTGTCCTCTGCCGGCCGTGGCTCGTGTCGCTTCAGGTCCGCGGTGTCGTTCACGGTGCCTCCCGCAGGCGGCCTCACCATCGCCAGCCCCCGCCTGCCAACCAACGTCGGTTGAGCAAGCCGCGTGCCACGTCGAGCCGCAACCGCGAACCTCGATCGATCCCATTCCAGTGCTCTGGGTGGGGACCCGGCAATGGCGATATCCTCCGCGCCATGGCCCATCTCTTCGAGCCGTTCCAGCTGCGTTCCCTGCGTCTGGCCCACCGCATCCTGGTGTCGCCGATGTGCCAGTACTCGTGCACCGACGGCTTTGCCACCGACTGGCACCTGGTCCACCTGGGGGCGCGCGCGGTGGGCGGCGCGGCCCTGGTGTTCACCGAGGCGGCGGGGGTGACGGCCGACGGGCGCATCAGCCCGCAGGATCTGGGCATCTACGACGACCGCCACGTCGAGGCGCTGGCCCGCGTCGTCCATTTCGTCAAGCAGCAAGGCGCCGCGGCGGGCATCCAGCTGGCCCATGCCGGCCGCAAGGCGAGCACGGCGCGGCCCTGGGAGGGTGGGCGCGCCATCGCGCCGGCCGACGGCGGCTGGCAGCCGGTGGCGCCGACCGCCGCGGCCTTCTCGGAGACCTACCCGGTGCCGCGGGCGCTGGCGGCCGCCGACCTGCCCGGCGTGGTCGCGGCGTTTCGCGCCGCGGCGCTGCGCGCGCGGGCGGCCGGCTTCGACGTGGCGGAGATCCACGCGGCGCACGGCTACCTGATCCACCAGTTCCTGTCGCCGCTGGTCAACACCCGCACCGACGACTACGGCGGTTCGTACGATCGGCGGGTGCGCCTGTGCCTGGAGGTCGCCGCCGCCGTGCGCGCGGTGTGGCCCGACGACCTGCCGGTGTTCGTGCGCCTTTCGTGCACCGACTGGAAGGAGGGCGGCTGGGACCTCGATCAGTCCGTCGAGCTGGCGCGCCGCCTGCGCGACCTGGGGGTCGACCTGGTCGACTGCTCGTCCGGCGGCGCCGTGGCCGATGCCAGGATCACCGTCGGCCCCGGCTACCAGGTGCCGTTCGCCGCCCGCATCCGCCGCGAAGCCGGCATCCCGACCGGCGCCGTCGGCCTGATCACCGGCGCGGCGCAGGCCGACGCCATCGTGCGCGGCGGCGACGCCGACTGCGTGCTGCTGGCACGCGAGATGCTGCGCCACCCCTATTGGCCGCTGCACGCCGCGCAGGAGCTGGACGCCGTGGTGCCGTGGCCGGTGCAATACGTGCGCGCCGCACCCGCCGGCACGCCGGCACGGTGATCGCCCATGGCCCGCGGCTGGGAAAGCAAGTCCGTCGAATCGCAAAAAGCCGACGCCGGCGCGGCGTCCGACCGCGGGCGGAGCCTGACGCCGCAGGAGCGCCAGCGCCACCTGCAGCTGCGTGACCGCCAGCTGTCGCGCCAGCTGGTGGTCAAAGAGCTGGCGACGACCGGCTCGGCCGTGCGCCGCACCGCCCTCGAACAGGCCCTGGCCTTCCTCGACGCAGAGATCGAAAAGCTCAGCGTGGTGTAGCCCCGCCGCCGATCCGGCCGACCGGCCGGCGCGGATCTGCCCACCTTCCCGGACGTTGCCGCCGTTCGCGGCGGCGCCCGGCGCCGCGGTGCAGGCCGCGGGCAGTGAGGAAATCTGGCGGCGCGTCCGTCTTCCTTGGTGACAGCCAGCAGAGCTCGTTTGTTGCTGCACAGAGGGAGAGTCATGCGCTCAATCGTCTGGGTGATCCTGGGAAGTCTGCTGCTGGGGTTTGCCGGCGGCTGCACGCTGGTCAAGAGCTACCGGCGCGAGCCTTGCGAGTACGCGCGAACCATGGATGGCTATCAGCTTGCGATTGTCGAGTTCGACGACCACGGCGACTTCTGGAACTCCCGGCAGCTGGACGCGGCCGTCAACATGATCAAGGAAGCCAACAAGAGCCGTCGCGGCGCCCGAGTCCTGACGTTCGTCCATGGCTGGCATGACGATGCATCGCCGAAGAACGAGACTGGCAACGGCAACCTGCATTTTCTGGAACAGGAGCTGCACGCCCTCAGCGCCGCGACGGCCAAGGGCGAAGACAGGCCCGCGACCGTCGGCGTCTACCTGGCTTGGCGCGGCGACTCGACGCGATTTCCGGGTCCGTTCAGCTTCTACAATCGCCTGGAAGCGGCCGAACGCATCGCCGCCGGACCGGCGATCACCAAGACCCTGCTGTCCATCCTCACGGTGACGCGGACCAATCCGCTATCCAGGAGCCTGGTCGTCGGACACTCCATGGGCGCGCTGATCCTGGAACGGACCATGATGAAGATCGTGATCGCGGATGAGGTGGCGGCGGAGTTCGACCCCACCAGGGCGATTGCCTGCCCCGCGGACCTGATCCTGCTCATCAATGCCGCTGCGCCAGCGCTGTATGCACGCAATTTCATCACCCTGCTGAAGGCTCATACGGCTCCCATCAACCCGGAATACGGGCACGGCGACCTGGAACGACCGGTCGTCGTTGCGCTGACCTCGGCCGGTGACGGCGACACCGGCCGCTGGTTCCCGATCGGCATGACCATCGGCAGCTTTCTTGAAAGATTCCGCACCTACCACGACGGGTCCGGAGACGCTCCAGGCGAAGGGAAAGTCTACCGCCAGCAGTACCTGTGGCAGCACACCGCCGAGCACACCAAGGAGCTGTGGAGCCATCGGGTGGAGGTGTCGACCGAAGCCGTGGAGGCTACCGCTGAACCATCGGTCCAGCCGTGCTTGCCGGAAGAATCCGGAACACATGACCTTTGCTTCCGCGTCACTGGGGATGGGCAACGGATCAAATTCAACTTTCGCAGGGTTGCCGACGGGAGCTTCAACGGTCAGTCCAACGGTCAGTCCAAGTACTGGATCATGGAAGTGCCGTCGCAGGTGCTGCCGGACCACAGCAAGATCTTCAATCAGCGAACGTTTGAGCGGATGTTGGGAGGGATTCTCACGGCTTTCAGCCTGGTGCCGCCGGAAAAGTACGTCAATTTGCAGCATTGCGTGTGGCATGACGGCATGCGCGTAGCCGGACCGGGGCAGCGCGAGCGTCTGCCCTACGAGCTGCGGTCAGAGTGCGTCAGGAACTGGGAAGCCGCCCCCACCGCGGAGTCGCCGGCCGCGTCGCAGCAGGTCGCCGGGCTCACGGACATCGACATCCAGCACGCCGTCAGCAATCTCAAGGTGCTCCTCGACAGCGACTACAAGCTGAAAGACCATCTCCAGCAGTTCATCGCCGTTACCGACGTCCCAAGCCTGCGACAGCGGCTCAAGGACGACCTGGACGGAGTGCGCCTGGACTACAGCGCCACGTTCGTCCACGACGCAAACGCCAGGAACCTCCTGGCCGCACTGGACGATTGCGAGCTGCGCGGCCGGTTCGAAGATCTCCTGAGTCTGCCGGAGGATCAAAGGACTCCCTGCGCCCCGGTTCCGGCTCCGACCCTGCCGCCGGTTCCCTCGGCGGGTTGAGGGCGCAAGGGCGACCGCCAGTCCAGCTTCGATCTACGGCTTGGCTAGCGAGCCGCGGCGGGAGTCGCCGGCGGCTCGCCGCCCTGGTGGGCGACCGCGCGGTGGAGCAGCTGGGCCAGGTGGACGGCGTCGCGGCCGGCGCCCTGGGCGATCTGCTCGCGGCAGCTGAAGCCGTTGGCGACGATCCAGGTGTCGGCCGGGGCCTGGCGCACGGCGGGGAGCAGGGCGCGCTCGGCGCAGGCCTGGGACACCTGGTAGTGCTCGCCGCGGTGGAAGCCGAAGGCGCCGGCCATGCCGCAGCAGCCGGCGTCGAGGACCTGGACGTCCAGGCCCAGGGCGGTCAGGATCCGGACTTCGGCGTCGGCATCCAGGACGGCGCGGTGATGGCAGTGCATCTGCACCAGCGCGGGGCGGCGGTCGGATGGCGCCAGCGCCGGCGGCTGCCAGCCGGCGGGCGCGGCGCGCGCCAGGTACTCGCTGAGCAGGAAGGACTGGCGGGCCAGGCGCTGGGCGTCCGGATCGTCGGGCAGCTGGCGCGCCAGCTCGTCGCGGAAGACGGCCAGGCACGAAGGTTCCAGGCCGACCAGCGGCGTGCCGGCGCGGATCTCGTCGCGCAGGGCGGCGAGGATGCGCCGCAGCTGGCGGCGGGCCAGGCTCAGCATGCCGTAGTCGTAGAGCGGCCGGCCGCAGCACAGCGGCACGTCCGGCACCACCACCTGTGCGCCGGCCGCCTCCAGCACCGCGACCGCCGCCTGGGCGACCTGGGGATGAAAGTAGTTGTTGAACGTGTCGGGCCACAGCACGACCCGCGGCGCGGCGCCCGGTCCCACGCCGCCGGCCTGCGGCGGCCGGTGCCTCTGCCGGGCGCGCCACCAGGCGGTGAAGGTCTGCGCGGCGAAGCGGGGGACCTGCCGCTCGGGCGCCATGCCGGCGGCGGCCTTGGCCAGGGCGGCCAGACCCGGCGCGTGGGTCGCCAGGTTGACCAGCGGCGCGACCGGCGCGGCCAGGCGCGCCCACCAGTGGATCAGGCCGAAGGCGTAGGCGGCGCGCGGCCGCGGGCGGCCTTTGTAATACTGGCTGAGGAACTCCGCCTTGTAGGCTGCCATGTCCACCTGCACCGGGCATTCGCTCTTGCAGGCCTTGCACGCCAGGCACAGGTCGAGCGCCTCCTTGACGGCCGGGTCGCGGAAGCCGGCCCGCCCGATGACCTCCCGCTCCAGCATCTCGAAGAGCAGGCGGGCGCGGCCGCGGGTCGAGTGCTTCTCTTCCAGCGTCGCCTGGTAGCTGGGGCACATGACGCCGCCCTGCGGCGCCGGGCGCCGGCACTTGCCGACGCCGACGCAGCGCAGCGTCGAGCGCGCGAAGCTGCCTTCGTCTTCGGGGAAGTGCAGGTGCGTCGGCGGCTCCCACGGACGATAGTCGAGCCCCAGGCGCAGGTTCTGGTCGGGGCCGAAGGGGTGCACCACCTTGCCGGGGTTCATCCGCAATTGCGGGTCCCACAGCGCCTTGAACTCCTCGAAGGCGCCGACCAGTTGAGCGCCGAACATCTTGGGCAAGAGCGATGCGCGCGCCTGCCCGTCGCCGTGCTCGCCCGACAGCGACCCGCCGTAGCGCACCACCAGGTCGGCGGCCTGGTCCAGGAAGGCCAGGTAGCGGTCGATGCCCTGGCGGCTCGCAAAATCGAAGTCGATGCGCGTGTGGATGCAGCCCTGGCCGAAGTGGCCGTAGAGCGAGCAGCTGTAGCCGTGGTGCTCGACCAGGCGGCGGAAGTCGCGCAGGTAGCCGCCCAGCCGGTCCGGCGGCACCGCCGCGTCTTCCCACCCCTCCCAGGCGTCGCGCATGCCCGGCACGAAGGAGGTGGCGCCCAGGCCGGATTCGCGCACCTCCCAGATCCTGGCGGCGTCGCGCGGATCGGCGATCACCTGGACCGCCGGCGCGGCGGGCTGGCGCGCGAGCGCCGCCGCCATGCGCCGGGCGGCGTCCGCGGCCTCCTGCTGGGTGGCGCCACCCAGCTCGACCAGCAGCCAGCCGCCTCCCGGCGGCAGCAGCGCGACCCCGTCCGGGTGGAGGTTCTTGCGCGCCATGAAGGAGATCAACCGGTCGTCGAGCCCTTCGAGGCCGAGCGGCTGAAACGCCAGGATCTCGGGCACGTGGTCGCCGGCGGCGTAGACGTCGGGATAGCCGAGCACCACCAGGGTGCGAAACGGCGGGCTGGGCACCAGCCGCAGCCGCGCGCCCAGCACGGTGACGCAGGTGCTTTCGCTGCCCACCAAGGCGCGCGCCACGTGGAAGCCGTTTTCGGGCAGCAGCTGGTCCAGGTTGTAGCCCGACACGCGCCGCGGGATGGCCGGGAAGCGCTGACGGATCAGGTCGCCGAAGCGGTCGCGCAGCGAGCGCAGCCCGGCGTAGATCTGACCGCGCCGGCCGCCAAGGGCGACGATCCGCGCCAGCTCCGCTTCCGACGTGGCGCCCACCCGCAGGCGCAGCCCGTCGTAGGTCAGCACGTCGAGCTCCTCGACGTTGTCGACCGTCTTGCCCGCCATCAGCGCGTGCACGCCGCAGGAGTTGTTGCCGATCATTCCCCCCAGCGTGCAGCGGCTGTGGCTGGCCGGGTCGGGGCCGAACGTCAGGCCGTGCCGCTCGGCCGCCTGGCGCAGCGTGTCGAGTACGATGCCCGGCTCGACCAGCGCTTCCCGCCGCGCGGCGTCGAGCGCCAGCAGGCCGTGCATGTACTTCGAGAAGTCGAGCACCACCGCCACGTTGCAACACTGCCCGGCCAGGCTGGTGCCGGCGCCGCGCGCCAGGACCGGCGCGTCGTGGCGGCGGCAGGCGGCCACCGTGGCGACCACGTCCTGGGCGCCGCGCGGCACCACCACCCCGATCGGCACCTGCCGGTAGTTGGACGAGTCGGTGGCATAGAGCGCCCTGCTGCCGGTGTCGAAGCGCACCTCGCCGGCGATCTCCGTCCGCAGCTCCGCCGCGAGCGCCGCCGCCGCCGCGAACGGCGCCGCCGGCACCCGCCGCCCCGAGCCGGGCGAGCGCAGCCGCTCGCCAGCCGCGGCGGCGGCGGCCTGGTCCGGCGTTGTGGCGGCGGGCTGGCGGGTGGGAATCATGGCTGGCCAGCCGAGTATCGCAGATCGGCTCGGCCGCCACGAGCGCGCTGCCGCCGGCACTGCGGATGGGGCCGGTTCGAGGTGGAGGACGGCGCCGCGGGGCGGGCTAATCGGACTCAGCGCAGCAGGTCGTCAGGGTGGCGTAGTAGACGGTCTTTTCGCCGGTGCACGAGGGGGTCGGGCAGGTGAAGCACCGGCCCACCACCTTCGTGTGGGTCGCGTCGCTCCAATAGAACGTGTCGTAGGCCGTTTGATCGCCCGGCGGGCAGATGATCGCGGAGGCTATGGGCGGCGCACCCAGGAACAGCGCCATGGTGGTCAACAGGACGGTGAGGGTGAGCAGGATGAGGCTGCTGCGGTTGAAACCAGACCGTCGCGGCATGCAGATCTCCTTTTCATGAAAATAATGCAGTTGCGCATTCGATAGGAGATGTGCCGAGACCGATTTCAGGTGGGACAGGCGCCGCGCGCCCAGCCGGGAGCGCGGAGGAATCGCCCCTTGCCCCGATCGCGACGCGCCTGGCGGCGCCTGCGCAATCGGGCCAGGGGAGCGGGCGAGGCGTCTTGCCACGCATTGAGGGTGTGCAGCGATGATGGCGCCGCCTCGCAGAGGCTGAGGGCTGCGAGGGCCTCGCGCTTCACGCCCAGGAATCCCCCCGGATGCCGCCAATTTCTGCCTCGGGGTGCGTGCTAGTGCTCCGACTCCGGCGCCGCGTAGGGGTCGTCTTCGCTGGCGGTGCCGTGGCGCAGCGTTTCGTAGTAGATGGATTGCGGGCGGATGGCGCGGGAGACGTGGTAGGCGGCCAGGCAGGCCAGCATCAGGGCGGGGACCAGCTGATATTCCAGGGTCATTTCGAAAACGATCAGGAAGGACATCAGGGGGGCGTGGGTGGTGGCGGCCAGGAAGGCGCCCATGCCGATGACCGCGTAGACCGTGGCCAGCGACGCGGCCGGCCAGAGCGCGTGGGCGCCGGTGCCGGCCAGCACGCCCAGCATGGCGCCGACGAAGATGGTGGGAGTGAAGACGCCGCCGATGGCGCCCGAGCCGGAGGTGGCGGCGGTGGCGAAGACCTTGGCGATCAGGATGGCGACGACCGCCGTCGCCGGCCAGGGCGCCTGCAGCACGCTGTTGACCACGCCGTAGCCGTTGCCCCACACCTGCGGCAGCCAGATCGAGATGGCGCCGACGATCAGCCCCCCCAGCGCCAGCTTGACCGGCAGGGGGAGCGGGACGCGGGCGGCCAGCCGGCGCGCGCCGTCCAGGGTTTCCATGAAGAGCGGCGCCAGCGCGCCCAGCAGCAGCCCCATCAGCAGAAACAGCGGCAGCTCCCACAGCGACGCCACGTGCAGCGGCGGAATCTTGTAGACCGGCTCGTAGCCCAGCACCTGGTGGACGGTGACGTTGGCGGTGACCGAGGCCACCATCAACGGCCCCAGGCGGCGGATCGCCAGGGTGCCGTAGACGATCTCGGCGATGAAGATCGCGCCGGACAGCGCGGCGTCGTAGGCCGAGGCGAAGCCCGCCGCGGCGCCGCAGGCGAGCAGCAGGCGCAGGTCGTCGCCGGTGAAGCGGCCCAGCTGGCCGATCCACGATCCGGAGGCCGCCGCCAGCTGTACCATCGCGCCCTCGCGCCCGATCGAACCGCCCGAGCAGATCGTGCACAGCGACGAGATGCTGCGCAGCAGGGTGCCGCGCACGTTTTCACGGCCGTCGCCGACGGCGATGGCCTCCAGGTAGTCCGACGGCTTCTTGCCCTTGGTGAGCCGCCGCGCCCACTCCAGAAACACGCCGGCCGCGATGCCGCCGAGCGCCGGCGTGATGGCGCGGCGCCACGCCGGCAGCGCCTCGGCGGCCGCCTCCAGGCTGCCGGGATGCCCGGTGGCGACGTGCTCCGCCGCCCCCATCCCCAGGTGGAACACCACCGTTGCCAGGGCCCCGGCGACCCCGATCAGCGCCGCCCACAGCAGCAGCCACCGGTCGTCGCCGTGGTAGCCCGGATGCGGCGCGGGCGAGGGCGCCGGCTGGCCGCTGGTGTCCACGGCGGCAGTCTAGTCGATGACCCCCAACGCCAGGCGGGCCGCAGTCGTAGATAATGCAAGGATGCGCAGGTGCATTGCCATGGCCGCTTCCGTCTCTGCCGCGGGCCTTCTGCTGGCGGCGCTGGCGGGCTGTGGCGACGCGGCGGCGGCGCGGCGCTCGGCGGCGGCCCCGCCGCCTGCCGCTCCGGGTGCGCCGGCGGCGGCGGTGCCGGCGGTGCCGGCGGCAGGGACGGTGGGTGGTGTGGAAGCAGCGGCGGTCAGGGCAGGCAGCAGCCCGCCGCCGCCGGCAGGGCCGCTGCGGGTGCGGCGCGGCGACCTGACGTCGGTGCTGCTGCTCAGCGGCGAGCTGCAGGCGGCGCGGGCGGATACGTTGACCGCGCCGCACACGCCTTCGTTCCAGCTGAAGATCCGCTGGCTGGCCGAAGACGGGGCGGTGGTCGCCGCCGGCCAGCCGGTGGTGCAGTTCGACAACGCGACCTTCGTCGCGCAGCTGGACGACAAGCGCACCACGGCTTCCACGGCGCGCAGCGAGCTCGAGCGCATCGCGGCCGATGGGCGCTCGGCGGCGGCGGACAAGGGCTTTGCCGTCGAACAGAAGCGCACCGATCTGGACAAGGCGCGCCGCGCCGCCGGCGTGCCGCCGGAGCTGCTGCCGCGGCGCGAATACCAGGACCGCCAGCTGGCGATGCAGCGCGCCGAATCCGAGCTGGCCAAGGCCGAAGACGACCTGGCGGCGCAGCGCACCGCCGCCGCCGCCGACCTGGCGGTGCAGCGGCTGGTGGTGGCCAAGGCGGAGCGCGACGTGGCAACCGCGGAAACCGCGATCGGCGCCCTGACGGTGCTGGCGCCGCATGCCGGCATCGTGCTGATCGCGGAGATACCGTGGGAGGGGCGCAAGCTGCGCGAAGGCGACGACGTCTGGATGGGGATGGCGGTGGCGACGCTCCCCGATACGGCGCCGACCATCGCCGCGGTGTCGCTGTCCGACGTCGACGACGGCAAGGTGGCCCCCGGCATGGAGGCGGTCTGCTACCTGGACGCCTATCCGGGGACGGCCTACCGCGGGCGCGTCACCGAGGTGGCGAAGGTAGCGCGCGAATCGGGCCGCACGGCGCTGCTGCGCACCCTGCCGGTGCGCGTGGCGCTCGATCCGCTGCCTGCCGCGGCGGTGCGCCGGCTGCGGCCGGGCATGTCGGTGCGGGTGGAGATCGCCACCGCGACGGCGCGCGACGCCCTGCTGGTGCCGCGCGCGGCGCTCGATTTCGCCGCCCTGCCGGCGGTGCGCGTGCTGCTGGCGGGCGGCGGCCAGGCGCCGGTGCGCCTGGGGCCGTGCGACGCCTTCTGGTGCGTGGCGCAAAGCGGCGTCGCCCTGGACCAGGCGTTGCGCCCGGCGCTGGCTGCGGGCGGCGCGGACGGCGCCGGCGGTGGGGGAGCGGGGTGACCCGGCGGCGCCGGCTGGCGGTCGGGGTGTGCGGCGCGGCGGTGGCGGCTGCCGCGGCGACGTGGGCGGTGCTCAACGCCAGCGCCGGCGCCGCCGGCGACCCGCGGTGGGTGGCGGTGCGGCGCCAGGACCTGGTGGTCACGGTGCCGGTCAGCGGTACCCTCACGGCGCAGAACGCCGCCTACCTGGGGCCGCCCAGCCTGGACGGCGTCTTCGAATACAAGATCACCTTCCTGGCCCCCGAAGGAAGCGCGGTGCGGCAGGGCCAGGTGGTGCTCGGCTTCGACCCCAGCGACCTGGAAAAGAAGCTGCTGGACCAGACTGCCGAACGCGACGCGGCCGACGAAAAGCTGAAAAAGCTGCGCGCCGACCTGGAGATGGCACGGCGCACCGACGAGCTGAACCTGGCCCAGGCTGCCGCCGATCGACACAAGGCGGAGCTGCAGCTGGCGGTGCCGCCGGAGCTGCGCTCGCGCTTCGAGCTGGCCAACGAGCACGCCGACCTGGACCTGGCGGTGCGCAAGGTCGGCTACTACGGCCAGCGCCTGCGCCTGGGCGACGCGGCGCGCGACGCCCAGGTGGCGGCGCTGGCCGCGGCCCGCGACCACGCCGCGCGCCGCGTCATCCAGGTGCAGGCCGGCATCGCCAGCCTGCAGGTGACGGCGCCGCGCGCCGGCACGGTGGTCTACCACGTCGACCGCCAGGGGCTCAAAAAGAAGGTGGGCGACTCGTGCTGGCGCTCCGACGCGGTGGTGGAGATCCCCGACCTGACGCGCCTCGCGGCCAGCGGCGAAATCGACGAAGCGGACCTGGGGGCCGTCGCCCGCGGCCAGCGCGTCACGCTGCGGCTTGACGCGCACCCGGAAGTCTCCTTCGCCGGCAGCGTGCTCGCCCAGAAGCCGCAGATCAAGGCCCGCACGCCGCGCGACCCCACCAAGGTGGTGATGGTCGACATTCAGCTGGCGCAGACCGATCCGCAGCGCATGCGTCCGGGCATGCGCTTCGTCGGCACCGTGGAAGTGGCGCGGGCGCCGCAGGCGGTGGTGGCGCCGCTGGCGGCGGTGGTGGCGCGCCCCGACGGCGCCTGGGTCTATCGCCGGTCGGGCTTCGGCGTCGAAGCCTTGCGCCCCCGCCTCGGCCGCCACGACGGCACCTGGGTGGAAGTGCTATCGGGGCTGCGCCCGGGCGACCTGCTGCGGCGCTCCGGAGCGGACCAGCCGCCGGCGTCGCCGGCGCCCGCGGGGCGGCAGCGGGACCAGGCATGAGCGTGCGCCGTTTCCCCGTGCCGGCGCTGTGGTTCGCGGCCATGCTGGTCCTGGCGGCCGTGGTCGTCGCGTCGGTCCTGCTGCCGGGCCGGCGGCGCGCGACGGGTCCCGGCGGGGCCGCGGCGTCCGGCGGCGCCGGCCTGGCGGAGCGCGGCGGCGTGCCGGTGGCGGCCGTGGTGCGGCGCGACTTCGTGCGCCTGGTGCCGGCCGAGGGCAACCTGCGGGCGGTGGTTTCGACGCGGATCAACGCGCCCATGTCGGAGGACGGGGCGATGCGCATCGCCTGGATCGCCGACGACGGCAGTGAAGTTGCCGCCGGCGCGCCGCTGGTGCGCTTCGACCCGAGCGAGATCGAAAAGACCCTTGCCGACGGCGAGGCGGACCTCGCCAGCGCCCGCCTCAAGGCGGACAAGGAGCGGTCGAACGACCGCACCGCCATCACCAAGCTGGAGCGGGACGCGGCCATGGCCGAACGCGAGCTGGCCAGCGCCCGGCAGTTCCAGAAGAAAGACGCGACGCTGTTTTCGCGCCACGACATCGTCGAGTCGGAGATCGACCAGGGGCTGGCGGTCGAAAAGCAGCGCGTCGCCCGCGCCCAGGAGGTGGCCAGCAAGGCGCAGGAGCAGGCTGGGCTGGGGCTGCTGGCGGTGGACATCCGCAAGGCGGAGGCGAAGATCCGCCGTGCGCGGGCGAGCCTCCAGGCGATCGCGGTGACCGCGCCGCACGCCGGCATCTTCATCTTGCAGCACGACATGTCGCCCGAGCCGCCGCACGTCGGCGACACGGTGTGGCCGGGCCAGGGGCTGGCGGAGATCCCCGATCTCTCCCGCATGCAGGCCGAGGTCTACGTGCTGGAGGCCGACGCCGGCGGCCTGGCGGCCGGCGAGGCGGCAACGGTCCAGGTCGACGCCGACCCGGGCACCCAGATGCCGGCGCGCGTGGCGCGCGTGGCCTCGGTGCCGAAGCCGCGCCTGCGCGGGTCGCCGGTGCAGTATTTCGAAGTCGACCTGAAGCTCACCGGCGCCGCCGGTGCCGCGCCGCCGGCACACGCGCTCAAGCCCGGCGAACGGGTCAGCGCCGTGCTGCGCCTTGCCGAGCGGCGCGGCGCCCTGGTGGCGCCGCGCGAAGCGGTGTTCGAGCGCGACGGCAGGCCGGTGGTCTACCGCTGGCAGCCGCAGGCGTCGAGCTTCGAAGCGGTGCCGGTGACGCTCGGCCCCGCCGGCACGGCCGTCGCCGTGCTCGACGGCGGCGTCGCGACCGGCGACCTGCTGGCCCTGCGCGACCCGACGCGGCCCGCGGCCGCCGGCGCGCCCGCACCTTCCGCCGCCGGCGGCGGCGCCACCCGCTCCGGCGCGGCCGCGGCGTCTCCCGCGGGCGCCCTCCCGGCGGTCGGGCAGGACCGACTGTAATCAATGGACGCGAGCGAAGCACTGCGCGCTGCGCTGCGCAGCCTGGCGGCGCACAAGCTGCGTTCTGCGCTCGCCATGCTGGGCATGATCTTCGGCGTCGGCGCGGTGATCGCCATGCTGTCGATCGGCGCCGGCGCCGAGCGGCAGGCGTTGGCGATGATCGACCGCCTGGGCCTGTCCAACGTCGTGGTGCGGGCCAAGACGTTCAAGGACGAGGACCTGCAGGAGATCCGCCGCCGCTCGGCGGGCCTGTCGGCGCGCGACGCGGCCGCCATCGCCGAGGCGGTGCCCGGCGTCAGCGCGGTGGCGCCGCGGGTGCGCATCGATCCCTACAAGGTGCTGTCGCCGGAGGGCCGGGCGCAGGCGCCGGCGGTCTACGGCGTCGTCCCGGCGCAGGCCGAGCTGTCGCACCTGGCGGTGGCGGACGGCCGGTTCCTGGATGCGCTCGACGAGCGCTCCCACGCCCAGGTCTGCGTCATCGGCCCGGCGGTGCGCGAACAGCTCTTCGGCTACGGCCCGGCGCTGGGCCGCCGCCTGAAGGTCAACGACGTCTGGCTGGAGGTCGTCGGCGTGCTGGCGGTCGCCGACGGTGCCGGCGGCGACAGCTTCGAAGGGGTCACGGTGGGGTCGCCCGCCAACGAGATCTACCTGCCGGCGTCGACCGCCGAGCGCAAGTTCGAGCGCCCGGTGCTGCGCTCGCCGCTCGACGAGATCGTCGTCCGCCTGGACGGCGGCGTGCGCGGCAGCCAGGCGGCGGTGCCGATCGGCGACCTGCTGGCGCGCCTGCATGCCGGCGCCGCCGACTACGAAGTGGTGGTGCCGGAGGCGCTGCTGGCCCAGAGCCGGCGCACCCAGCGCCTGTTCGACCTGGTGATGGGGTGCATCGCCGGGATCTCGCTGCTGGTGGGCGGCATCGGCATCATGAACATCATGCTCGCCACCGTCCTCGAACGCACCCACGAGATCGGCCTGCGCCGCGCCGTCGGAGCGCGGCGCGGCGACATCCGCTTTCAGTTCGTGGTCGAATCGTTCGCCATCAGCCTGACCGGCGGCGCCGCCGGCGTCGTCGCCGGCATCGCCATCGCCCGCGCCATCGCCGCCCTGGCCGGCTGGCAGACCCTGGTCACCGGTACCGCCATCCTGCTGTCCACCGGCGTGGCCATGGCCGTGGGCCTCGCCTCGGGCATCTATCCGGCCACCCGCGCCGCCTCGCTCGACCCTATCGACGCCCTGCGCTACGAGTGAGCCGGCGCTGCCGCGCCGCAGGCTGCCCGGCCGCCGGGTCGCCGGCCGGCAAACCTGCGTCGCGCGCGGCCGGCGGGCGCAAACGCGGCGTCAGAAGCGTCAGGCAGACATTTTTCTTCGCTTTTGGAAAAGAATCTCTATCTCCTACACGCTAGGGAGGGTATCGGACGGCGGGCGACCTTGGGGGCCGCCCGGCCAGCCCGTGCCGGAAAGGTAGAGGTTATGTCTTCCCGCAAATGCTTGAAGTCTGTCGTTTTGTCCCTGCTTCTGATGGGCTCTCTGGGGGCCTCTGTTGCCACGGCCGCCACAGCGACGCCGGCGAAGCCGTCGCAGGCGCCGTCCATCTCCACGGCTGCGGCCTGGGACGTGCTGGGTGGGCTGCGCGACCTGGTGCTGCGTCTGGGGGCCACCTTCAGCTTGCCTGTTCCGGCGCGGGCCGGGGCGCCGCGGCCGCCTGTCACGACGCTGTGCGTCGCGGGCATGGACCCGAACGGCATGTGTAAGTAGCCGTCCGGCTACGGCTCTGCGCGAGCCGCAACACACCGTCCTGGCGCCGGCGGTCCTCGCCGGCGCTGCTTTTCGCGGCGCTCCTGCCGCCACCACCGCCGCCGCCGCCGCAGGCGCCGCCGGGCTGGTCCCTTCGGGGTGTACAATGTCGCGCAAACACAGAATCTCTGGTTCTATGTCTATGAAGGTTTGCCACGGAGGGCACATGGCGCAGGAGCACTTCTCGGTCGAAACGTACCAGCGATTCCTCGAGCAAAAGGCCACGCGCGAAGAGACGCTCCTGGTGGTGCGCCACCTGCTCAGCGAGTGCCCGGTGTGCCAGGAGCTCGCCGGCAGCGTGGCCCTGGCGGGCGGCTACTGGTCGCCCAGGCCCGGCGCCGCCCAGGCGGACTACGGCCGCGTCATCCGCTCCGTGCAGCGCGCCTCCGAAGAACAGGCGCATCGCATGGCGGTGGCGCGCCTGCGCGGCTGGGGCCAGTGGGCCTCGCTCGACGCCCTGGCTCCCGCCGACCGCCTGGAGTTGGTCATCGCCGGCAGCCAGTACCACCATTGGGGGTTCTATCGGTCGCTGCTCGACGCCAGCCGCTGGTACAGCCTGCGCGACCCCCGCGAAGCGGTGGACATCATGCTGCTCGCCATGACCGTCAGCGAGCTGCTCGAGCCCGCGGCGGTCGGCGGCGAACAGGCGGCGTTCGACCTGCGGGCCAAGGGCCGCGCCATCCTCGCCAACGCCCGCCGGCTGGCGGCCGACCTGGACGGGGCGCGCGCCGACCTGGACGCCGCCTGGCGGCTGCACGCGCAGGGCACCGGCGACCCGCTGGAAAGGGCGCAGATCATCAGCTTCGACGCCTCCTGGTCGCGCACCGTGGGGCAGCTTGAAGTCGCCGAAGCGACGCTCGACGAAGCGCTCCGCATCTATCGCGCCGCCGGCGACCGCCACATGCAGGGGCGGACGCTGCTGCAGATGGGCAACGCGATCGGCTACGCCGATCCGCTGCGGGCGCTGGGCCACATCAAGCTGGGCCTGCGGCTCATCGACGCCAGGCGCGAGCCGCGGCTGGAGCTGTGCGGCAAGCACGACATGGCCTATTTCCTGGCCAATGCCGGCCGGCCGCAGGAAGCCGTGGCGGCGTTCGAAGCCGCGCGGCCGCTGTTCAAGCAGTTCCCCGACGACTGGGCGCAGCTGCGCCAGCAGTGGCTGCAGGGCACGATCGCCCGCGCTCTCGGCCACCTCGCCGAGGCCACCAGCATCTTCCGCCAGGTCTGGGAAGAGTTCCGCGCCCGCGACCTGCGCTTCGAGCTGGTCATGGTCTCGATCGACCTCGCCGAAGCGCTCGCCGCCACCGGCCAATGCGACACCGCCGCCCAACTGATCGCCGAAGTGCACCCCATCCTCGCCAGCTGGCGCCTCCCCCGGCACAGCCTGGCGGCGTGGCTCACCTTCCAGCAGATCGTCGAGACCCAGCGCCAGCTCGACGTCTTCGCCAGCGCCCGCCTGTTCTACCGGCGGCACTGGATCCAACCCGCCGACTTCACCGCCTGAGGCGTTTCTGCAATAGACTTGAGGGGCGGATTTGCGACTTCAAGGTCAGGAGATACGGCCCATGTGGACGATGGCGGGGGGCGTTGTGCGGCGGCTCGGCAGCAGGAGCCGCGGTGGCAGGTTGGCAGTCGTGGCGCTGGCGGTGGCGCTGGCGGTGGCGATCGGGATGTGGGTGGGCGGCGGCAGGCCCGGCGCGCTGGCCGCGGCGCCGGCACCACCGGCACCGCCGCCGCAGCAGCAGGACTTTTCCAAGGTTGAGATCAAGGTGGTGCCGGCCGCGGGCAAGGTGTCGATGCTGATGGGCTCCGGCGGCAATATCGGCGTGTCGGCGGGGGAAGACGGCCTGCTCATGGTGGACGACGAATTCGAGCCGCTGGCGCCCAAGATCCAGGCCGCGCTGGACGGCCTGGGCAAGGGCAAGCTCAAGTTCCTGGTCAACACCCATTGGCACGGCGACCACACCGGCAGCAACCGCGTCTTCGGCGCGCAGGTCCCCATCCTGGCGCAGACCAACGTGCGGCGCCGGATGTCGAGCGAACAGACGGTGATGGGTCAGAAGACTCCGCCGTCGCCCAAGGTGGCGCTGCCGGTCATCACCTTCGACCAGTCGATCTCGGTGCACTGGAACGGCGAAGAGATCAAAGTCATCCATTTCCCGCACGGCCACACCGACGGCGACAGCGTGATCTTCTTCACCGGCTCGAACGTGGTGCACATGGGCGACGACTTCTTTGCCAACGACAACTATCCGTTCGTCGACCTGGCGAGCGGTGGCAGCGTCCAGGGGCTGGCGGCCAACGTCGGCAGCGTCCTCGCCCTGCTGCCGCCGGACGTGAAGGTCATCCCGGGGCACGGCACGCTGGGCACCAAGGCCGACCTGGAGCGCTTCCACACCATGCTGGTGGACACCATCGAAAGCGTCCGTCACCGCATGCAGGCGGGGGAAAGCCTGCAACAGATGCAGACCGAGGGTTTCCCTGAGCCGTACAAGAGCGCCTGGGGCCACGGTTTTGTGGACGCCAAGCTCTGGACCATGACCATTCACGACAGCCTGGCCGCCGCCGGCAAGGATGCCGCCCCGGCGCCGGCGCACTGATCGTTCGCTGCGCGCAGCACGCTGCACGTAGCGACACCGCATCGCCGCCAGGGCGCAGGTCCTGGCGGCGGCCCGGCCCTCGACCATACCGCTTCGTCATGCCCGCCGACTCGATCGATCGTCCGCTGCATTGGCCGGCGCCGCGCCGCCAGGGAGAGCTTCCATGCTGATCTTCATCGGCATCACGGTGGCGGGATTCGTCCTGCTGGTCGGCGGTTCGCTCTTCGGCCACGACCACGACGTGGACCACGGCCACGACGGGCACGTCGATCATGACGCGGGCGGCGAGCCGACGGTCAGCCTGTTTTCGCTGCGGGTCATCGGCACTTTCATCATGGGGTTCGGCGCCGGCGGCGCCATCGGCGCCCACTACGGCCTGAGCGACATCCCGGCGTCGCTCGTCGGGCTCGGCACGGGTGCCCTGATGGGGCTGGCGATGTACGGCATCCTGCACCTGATCTACGGGCAGCAATCCACATCCATCGTCGCCACCGCCAATGCGGTCGGGCGCGTGGGAACGGTCACCGTCCCGATCGCCGCGGGCGGTACCGGCCAGGTCGAGCTCACGCTCCAGGGTCAGCACCGCGCCTACATCGCGCGGTCGGCCGCGGGCGAAGCCATTGCCAAAGGCAGCAACGTCACCGTCGTGCGGACCGCCGGCAGCCAGGTCGTCGTGCAGGAAGACCGCGGCAGCCCGCCGGCCGCGTCGTAACACGTCGCAGGAGGTTCGTCATGCCATCCACGTTTGCACCCGGGGGAGGACTCTTCGTCCCCCTGCTGATCGTCGCCGTCGCCGTCGCGTTCGTCCTCGCCGTCCGCTTCATCTCCAGCCGCTACAAGAAGATCCCTCCCAACGCGGTGGGCGTCTTCTACGGCCGCAAGTACAAGGATTTTGCCAGCGGCGAAACCCAGGGCTTCCTGGTCGTCTCAGGTGGCGGGCGCATCCTGTATCCGCTGGTCGAGGAATACATGGAGATGAGCACCAGCGCCTTCCAGATCGAGATCGACGAAACCGGCATTCCGAACAAGGACAACGTGCGCCTGACGGTGCGCGGCGTCGCCTCGTGCCAGCTGTCGCCGACGCCCGAAGACCTCAACCGCGCCGCCCAGTCGTTCCTGGGCAAGCCGCCGGCGGCGGTCGAGCTGTTCATCGCCAACATCCTCAAGGGTCACCTGCGCAGCATCATCGGCAAGATGAACATCGACGAGATCCTGCGCGAGCGCGACAAGTTCAACGCGCGGGTGATCGAAGAGAGCTCGACCGAGCTCAAACGGGTCGGCATCGACGTCATCAACCTGGTCATCCAGGACGTCAACGACAACCAGGGATACATCGACGCCCTGGGCCGCCAGGCGGTTGCCGACGCCAAGGCGGAAGCCGAGATCCGCGTGGCCGACGCCAACCGCCGGCAGATCATCGCCGTGTCGGACGCCAACCGCGAATCGGACCTGGTAAGGGCCGGCAACGAGGCCAAGGTGGCGGAGGCCAACAAGGAGCGCGACATCAAGAAGGCGGCGTTCCTCAAGGAGACCTCGACGGTGCAGGCCGAGGCCGACATGGCGGGGCAGATCGCCAAGGCCGCGCAGGAGCAGCGGCTCAAGGTCGCCGAGGCGGAGCGCGACGCGGCCGAGCGCGAGGCGCAGGTCAAGGTGCAGGAAAAGGAAGGCGTGCGCCGCACCAAGGAGCTGGAAGCCACGGTCGTGGCGCAGGCGCGGGCGGACCAGCAGCGGGCGGTCATCGCCGCCGAAGGCGGCAAGCAGAAGCGGGTCATCGACGCCGACGCCGAGGCCGAATACCTCAAGCGCACCGCCCAGGCCAAGCGCGACGCCGCCACCCTGGAGGGCGAGGGCGAAGCCAACCGCAAGCGCTCGGTGCTGCTGGCCGAAGCCGAGGGCAAGGCGGCCGAAAAGCGGCAGGCGCTGCTGGCCGAAGCCGAGGGCACCCAGAAGCTGGCCGAAGCGCTGGCGCAGATGTCCACCGACGCCCGTTTCATCCTGGTCCTGGACAAGCTGCCCAACCTGCTCGATCACGGCGGCGACGCCCTGGCCAAGACATTGCAAGCGATGTTTTCGTCGGTGGCGGCCGGGCTCGGCCAGATCGACCGCATCTCCATCGTCGACATGGGCGGCAGCGGCCAGGGGGTCAACCGCATTGCCGAGCTGGTGCCGCAGGTGGTGTTCAACGTCCTGGCGCAGCTCAAGGCGCGCGGGGTGGACCTGTCCGGCTTGCTGCAGCTGCTCAAGATCGACGGCAGCGGCCTCGAAAGCCTGCTGGCAGGGGTCGAGCCCGGCGGCGGGCGCTCGCACGCAGCGACGGCGCGCCCCGCCCCGCCGGCCGCAACCGGGGTCGTGGTGACCGCGACGCCGACGCCGGAGGTAGCACAGGACCATGGAGCCAAATAGGGGACTGGCCAGCGCGGCCTACTCGATCCAGCCCGTCGCGGCGCCGCGGGCGCTGGCCGTCCACTGCGGCGACCCGCGCTTTCAGGAGCCGATCGCCAAGTTCCTGGCCGGCGAGCTTGGGCTGCAGTCAGGCCAATACGTGCCGCTGGTGGTGGCGGGAGGGGTCGCCTCGCTCATGGCGGGCGACATGCTCCCCAAGGAAGCCAAGTTCGTGCGCGAAGCGGTCGCCCTCTACCTGGATCTCTTCGCCACCCTCGACCGCGTCATCCTGATCAACCACGAAGACTGCGGCAAATATCGGGCCCTGGAGCGCACCCTGCCGTTCTACCTGGGAGCCCGCGGCCAGACCCTCATCGACCGCCAGAGGCTCGACCTCCAGCAGGCCGTCGCCGCCCTCACCGCCCGGCACGGCATCGCCGTCGAGTCCTACTACGCCGCCTTCAGCAACCCCTCCCACACCCTGGTCCACTTCGAAAAGCAGCTCTGGCCGGCCTGACGGCCCTACAGGAGGAGACGATGAAGCCGCTAGGCTCCGTGTTCGCCATGCTCGTATTGCTCGCATCGGCCGTTGTGGCCCAGCAGAGCACTTCCGTCGCCGACCTGCCTCCGATTGCCGTCAAGACGGTCCCGCAGAGCGGCGACCTCGCTGTCGACCCGGCGCTCAAGGAGATCACCGTCACCTTCAGCAAGGACATGATCACCAAGGAGATGTGGTCGTGGGCCCAGATCGATGCGGCCTCCTTCCCGAAGCTCGCCGGGAAACCGCGCTTCCTGAGCGACAAACGCACCTGCGTGCTGCCGGTGCACCTGGAGCCGGGGAAGAGCTATGCGATCTGGATCAACTCAGGGCCCTACAACAACTTCCGTGACGTCGGCAACAGGCCGGCAGTGCCCTATCTGCTGGCGTTCCAGACCAAACCCTGACGGCCGTCGGTCGCAGGCTCCGGCGCGACGGCGCCCAGAGCGCCTGGCGGGCCGCCCGTGGCGCCGGCGCGGGATCGCATGTACACTCAAGCATGGATTGCTCCGCGCAGGTCGGTGGCCGGTGATGGGACGGGGGCGGCGCCGCGCCTGGGGGAGCGGGAGGTTCGCATGAGCCGGCGGCAGGCAGGGTCGGGTTTCACGATGGTCGAGCTGGTGGTGGTGATCGCCATTGCGGCGGTGCTGATGGCGATCAGCATGCCGGCGCTGCTCAATACGGCGCAGAGGTACAAGGTCCATTCGTCGGCGCAGACGGCCGAGATGCTGGCGCGGCAGGCGCGGTTCCAGGCCATCCAGCTGGGCCAGCAGGTGTCGCTGGTGCCGGATACGGTGCACGGCAGTTTCTACGTGACGTCGTTGACGTCGCCGTGGAGCTTCCCCAACGGGGCGCAGAGCATTCCGCCGACGCAGCGCCTGGCGGTCTGGGAGGTGCCCACCGGCGTCACCTTCACGGGTCCGGCGTTCAGCTTCAACTCGGACGGTTCGGGCACCGGCGGGCCGATGGTGTTCAGCTATCCGAACCAGCCCAGCTCGACGGTGACGATGACGTCGACCGCCACCGGCAAGTTGACGCTCCAGTAGTGTCCCCCGCCGCAGACCGCGCGGTCGCCATCTGGCGCATTGGGAGCGTCGCACTGCTTGGCTGCCTCTGCGCCGCCGCGCTGGCCGGCGCCGGTGGCTGTGCATCGAGTGGGGGCCGGGGTCACGGTGGTGGCGGAGGGAACGGCAGCCGCTATACCGATCCGATCGCCCAGATCACGTTGCACGACGGCAAGCCGGGGTGGGGCGGCTTCCAGATCGGCATGACGTTCCACGACGCCCAGGCGGCCGCGGGCCGGCGGCTGCCGTCGCTCGGCCTGGAAGCGCCCGATCCGACCTGCGGCTTCATCATGGTGGACATCTCGCCGCTGGTGCGCCAACCGCTGCGCCTGGAGTTCGAGCCGGGCGGCGACGCGGCGCGCCTCAAGGCGATCTGGCTGCTGCTGCCGGACCGCTCGGGGCAGGGGAGCGCGACCGAAACGGTCCGCGCCCTCAGGGCGCGGTTCCCCAGCCTGTCGTACTTCGTCAGCGCCACCGGTCCCAGCCTGCCGGAGGCGAACAGCCCGCGCCCGGTCTACCGCCTGCCGGGCGGCGCGCAGTTCCTGGTCGATCCGCGGCTGGGCGTCTACTTCGGCGATCTCTGTTTCAGCTAGTGGCCTGAATCGGCACTGCCGCCCAGGTCCCAACCCGCGGCGGCGCAGTCGGGCACGGCGACGCCGTGCAGCCAGGCGCCCAGGATGGTGAGGCCGGGGCAGGCACGCTCCAGGCCGGCCGCCGCGTCGCGTGCCTCGGGCCAGCGGCGGTCGGGCTGCGGGATGCCGGGGACCCAGCGCCGCACCAGGGTGATCGCCGGCCCGCCCCGGATGCCGAGCAGCGCCGCAAGCTCCTGCTGCGCCAGAGCCGCCAGGTCGGCGTCGGAGCGCTCGACCAGCCGCGGCTGGCGGCGGCCGCCGATCATCGCGGTGAGCAGCACGTGGCCGGTCGGTGCGCGGTCGGGGAAGAGCGACGACGGGAACAGGCAGCCCAGCACCTGGCGACCCTCCCGGTGCGGAGCGAGAAAGCCGAAGCCGTCCAGCGGGTGGGCGACCTGCGCCCGCGCATAGCCCAGGGCGACGACCGCCACCGGCGCATGCGGGATGCCGGCGATGGCAGCCATGGCTCCGCCTGAGCCGTCGCCGGCGCTCGGGCTACCCTCGCCGCGCCCGGCGCCGTCCGCATGGTCGAACATCCCGGCGTGCGGTGGGGAAGAGGCGGGGCCGCCGCCCGCGCCCAAGGCCGCGAGCGGCGCCAGCAGGGCGGCGGTGGGGCCGGCGGGCAGGGCGGTGATCAGGCGCGGCGCGGTCAGCAGCAGGTCGCGGTCGCCGGTGCGGGCGGCGACCTGGAAGCGCCCGGCGCCGTCGCGCGCGATCTCCAGGACGCTGGTGTCGCAGCGCAGGTCAAGGCCGTCCGCCAGGCGCTGCGCCAGGGCCGCGAAGCCGCCGCGAAAGGCGAACAGCCGCCGCGCCGCCGCGGGCCCGGCGCGCAGCATGCCGCGCAGCAGGCTGCCGTGCTCGCGCTCCAGGGCATAGGCGCGGCGGAAGGCAAAGCCGACCGCCAGCTCGTCGGGGTCGCCGGCGAACACGCCCAGACCCATGGCGTCGGCGAGCGGCGCCGCCTCGCGCCCCAGGCGGCGATGAAAGAACGCCGCGACGCTCTCATGCGGTCCCGAGCCGCGCCGGCGCCAGGGCTCGGTCGCCAGGCGCGCCTTGCCGCGCCAGGTGAACAGCGGCGAGGTCAGCAGGCCCGGCGGCCCGGCGGGAAGCGCCGTCAGCCGGCCGCGGTGGACCAGGAAGCGCCGCTTGGCGGCGGGCGAGGCGGCAAACAGGTCGCCGGCGCAGCCGGCGTCGCGCGCCAGCGCCAGGAGCGCCGGTGACTCCTGCACCGTGTTGGGACCCAGCTCGGCCAGAAATCCATCCTGCGCGACGCTGACCAGCGCCCCGCCCGGCCGGCTCGCCGCCTCCAGCACGATCACCTGCGTGCCGGCGCGCCGCAGCGCCCGCGCCGCCGCCAAACCGCTGATGCCGGCGCCGATCACGATCGCGCCGGCCTGCGAGATCACTAAGCTGCTCCGGCGGTCGGTTTGACGCGGTTCTTGGTGCGGCGCGCTGCCGCGGTGCGGGCTGCCGGCTCGCCGTGGTCCGCCGTGGGGCGCGAGGCCGGCGCCGGAGAGCCCGCGCCGGCAGCGGTGAGGGCTGGCGCGCCGCCGGTTGCCGTCGACAGGCGCTGGGCGCACTCGACGAAGGCGCGGGCGTTGTCGACCGACGTCATCGGCAGGATGCCGTGGCCGAGGTTGACGATGTGGCCGCCGCCCTGGCCGGCGGCGAGCATGGCGGCGACGCGGCGCTCGATCTCGGCGCGCGGGCCGAGCAGCGCCGCCGGGTCGAGGTTGCCCTGCAACACGCGCCCGCCCAGGTGGCGGCGCACCTGGTCGAGCGGCAGGCGCCAATCGACCGACACGACGTCGACCGGCAGGCGGGCCATCGCGTCGAGCAGGTGGGAGCTGCCGTGGCTGTAGTAGATGAGCGGCACCTGGCCGCGCAGGGCGCCGACGATCTTGGCCAGCGGCGGCAGGGCCAGGCTCTGCCAGCGCTCCAGGTCGAGCAGGCCGCCCCAGGTGTCGAACAGCTGGATCGCCTGCGCCCCCGCGGCGATCTGGCCTTGCAGGTAGGCGACCGAGGTGTCGGCGATGCGGTCGAGCAGCAGCCCCAGCCCTTCGGGGTCGCCGTAGCTCCACGCCAGCAGGTGCTCGAAATGGCGCGACCCGCCGCCTTCGACCAGGTAGGCCGCCAGCGTCCAGGGGGTGCCGCCGAAGCCGATCAGCGGCACGCGCCCGGCCAGCTCGCGGCGCGCCAGGCGCAGCGCGTCAAAGACGTACCCCAGCGTCTCTTCGACGTTGGGCAGGCGCAGGCCGGCGATGTCTTCGCGCCGCCGCACCGGCCGCGGGAAGGTCGGCCCGTCGCCGCGCGTGAATTCCAGTTCCGCGCCCATGGCTTCGAGCGGCAGCAGGATGTCGGCAAAGATGATCGCGGCGTCGACGCCCAGGCGGGCGATCGGTTGCAGCGTCGCCTCCGCGGCCAGCTCGGGCGTCTTGCAGAGGGTGAGGAAATCGACCTTCTGCCGCAGCGCGCGGTATTCCGGCAGGTACCGCCCGGCCTGCCGCATGATCCAGACAGGCCGCCGTTCGGTCGGCTCGCCGCGGCAAGCACGCAAGAAGAGATCGCCCATCGCGGCAGGATAGCAGAACGCCGCGGCGCCCCCGGTCCGTGCCGCCCCGCGCTCGGTGCGCGCCGCATCGCCCGCGGCAGGGCGCGGCGGCCGGCCGTCGTGCGTGCCTGCCTGTCGCGCCCGCCGCGCGATGCCGCGTACGTTGGTCCGGCTGCGTCCGGCGCCATATAGTGTGGGAGCTCGAGGAACCCATCCATGTCCGATTCCGCGCCGCCGCTGCCGCCGCCGTCGCCGGCACTGCCGTCTCCCGACTCGCCCGCCGGGCGCGACGCCGCGCGCGCCGCGCGCTGGGCGCTGACGGTGCTGACGCTGATCAACCTGTTCAACTACATCGACCGCTACGTGCCGGCGGCGCTGGTCGAAAGCCTGCGCCGGTCGGAGCTGCACGTCACCGACACGCAGTCGGGCTTCCTGATGTCCGGCTTCATCGTCGTCTACATGCTGACCTCGCCGATCTTCGGCGTCCTGGGCGACCGCGGGCGGCGCTCGCCCATCGTCGCCGCGGGGATCGCGCTGTGGAGCGTTGCGACCGGCCTGGCGGGCCTGGCGCGCAGCTTCGTCTTCCTGGTGACGGCGCGCTCGGCGGTGGGCGTCGGCGAGGCCGCCTACGTCACCATCTCGCCGGCGATGCTGGCGGACTCGTTCCCGCGCGCCGCGCGCGGCCGGGTGTTCGCCATCTTCAACGCCGCCATCCCCATCGGCGCCGCGGCCGGGTACATCCTGGGCGGCCTGGTGGACCATCACTTCGGCTGGCGGGCGGCGTTTTTCATCGCCGGCTTTCCGGGGCTGCTGCTGGCGCTGCTGATGTGGCGCCTGCCCGATCCGCCGCGCGGCGCCCAGGACACCGCAGAAGACATCGACGGGGTCGACGGGGACGTCGCGCCGAGCGCAGCGGGAGCGGCAGCCGGCGGCCGGCCATCGCTGCTGTCCGTGTACCGCGACCTGGCGCTGCGCAACCGCGCCTTCCGGCTGACCGTGCTGGGCTACGCCGCCTACACCTTCGCGCTGGGCGCCCTGGCCTACTGGACGCCTGCCTTCCTGGCGCGCGAACGCGGCATGCCGCCGGCGCAGGCGTCGATCCAGTTCGGCCTGATCGCCGTCGCCACCGGCTTTGTCGGCACCTTTGCCGGCGGCTGGCTGGGCGACATCCTGCTGCGCCGCTACGAGGAGGCCTACCTGTGGGTGTCGGGGCTCGCCACCCTGGCCGCGGCGCCGGTCGCGCTGGTGGCCTTCACCGCCACCTCGCGCCCGGTCTACCTGAGCGCGATCGTCGGCGCCGAGCTGCTGCTGTTCGTGTCCACCGGGCCCGTCAACTCGGCGCTGGTCAACGTCGTCTCACCGGCCCGCCGCGCCACCGCCATGGCCTTCAACACCCTGATGATCCACCTGCTGGGCGACGTCCCCTCGCCGCCGCTGATCGGCTGGCTTTCCGACCGCAGCTCGCTCGCGCGCGCCTTCCTGGTGCTGCCGGTGATGATGGTGGTGTCGGGCCTGATCTGGAGCTACGCCGCCTGGAGCGCGCCGCGCCACGCGCGCCGCCAGGCGCCCCACCAGGCGCGCTAGAGCGGCTATACTTCCTGGCCGCGCCATGCCGACTTCCCTCGCCATCGACGGCACCTCCCTGACCCTGGAATCCTTTGGCCGCGTGGTGCTGCAGGGCACGGCCTGCGAGCTGGCGCCCGGCGCGCGCGAGCGGGTGCGGCAGGGGCGCCGGGTGATCGAGCGTGCGGTGGCCGGCGGCCAGGTGGTGTACGGCCTCAACACCGGCTTCGGCGAGCTGGCGCAGGTGCGCATCGATCCCGACAAGCTGCTGGCGTTGCAGCGGCGCCTGCTGCTGTCGCATGCCGCCGGCGTCGGCGAGCCGCTCCCCGACGCGGCGGTGCGAGGGATGCTGCTGCTGCGCGCCAACACCTTGGCGCGCGGCCATTCGGGCGTCCGCCCCGAGCTCATCGACGCGCTGCTCGCGCTGCTCAACAACGACGTGCTGCCGGTCGTCCCCAGCCGCGGCTCGGTCGGCGCCAGCGGCGACCTGGCGCCCCTGGCGCACCTGGCGCTGCCGCTCATCGGCCACGGCACGGTGCGCGTCGGCGGCGCCGTCCTGGCCGCCGAAGACGGCCTGCGCCGCGCCGGGCTGGTGCCGCTGACGCTCCAGGCCAAGGAAGGGCTGGCGTTGATCAACGGCACCCAGGCGATGACCTCGCTGCTCGCCCTGGCGGCGCTCGAGGCGCGGCGGCTGGTGCGCACCGCCGACCTGGCCGGCGCCATGTCGGCCGACGCGCTGCGCGGCACCGACTGCGCCTTCGACGCGCGCATCCACGCGCTGCGGCCCTATCCCGGCCAGCGCGCCAGCGCCGCCAATCTGTGGCGGCTGCTGCAGGGTTCGGCCATCCGCGAATCGCACCGCGAAGGCGACGTGCGCGTGCAGGACCCGTATTCGATCCGCTGCATGCCGCAGGTGCACGGCGCCGTGCGCGACCTTCTGGCCGACGTCGAAGCCAAGCTGGCGATCGAGATCAACGCCGTCACCGACAACCCGCTGGTGGTCGGCGCCGGCCCTGGCGCCATGCCGGGCACCGATGCAGTGGGTGCGGACGGTGCGCTCGATGCACTCTATGCAATCAACGCGGGCGATGCGGCCGGCGGGGAAGCCGGCTACGGCGGTGACGGCGACGTCGTGCTGTCGGGCGGCAACTTCCACGGCGAGCCGATGGCGCTGGCCGCCGACATCCTGGCGATCGCGCTCGCCGAGCTCGGCGCGATCGCCGAACGCCGCATCGAAAAGCTGACCAACGCCGCCTTTTCGGGCCTGCCGCCGTTTCTGGTGCGCGGCGCCGGGCTCGATTCCGGCTTCATGATCGCGCACGTCACCGCGGCGGCGCTCGCCAGCGAGAACAAGGGGCTGGCGCATCCCGCTTCGGTGGATTCGATCCCCACCTCGGCGGACAAGGAAGACCACGTGTCGATGGGCATGGGCGCGGCGCTCAAGCTCGGCAGGGTGGTGGACAACGTGCGCTGGCTGCTGGCGATCGAGCTGACCGCGGCGGCCCAGGGCATCGACCTGCTGCGCCCGCTCACCTCCAGCCTGCCGCTCGAAGCGGTGCACGCTTCGCTGCGCACCCGCATCGCGCCCTGGGACCAGGACCGCGAGATGGCCCCCGACCTGGCCGCCGCCCACGACTTCCTCCACGCCGCCATCGACCCCCACCTGCAAGAGCTGCTCTAGCCCCGTCGCCAGGTGCATCGCCGTCAGCGCCACGCCGGCGCCGTCAGCGCCGCCGGGGCGGAATACCTTGGTCGCGTATCGTTGTCGCGCCATCGACGCACCATTCTTGGAGAGCCCTTTGCGGGCCGGCCGCACGGCGCCGGCGGATCGGGGAAGGGTGGGCTAGAATCGACCACTCATGTTGCGTCTTGTTGCCTATGCTCCTGACGGAGTGCGGCGGTTTCCGCTGCTGCGTACCGATCTGCTCATCGGCAGCTCGCCCGAGTGCGATCTCTGCCTGCCCTACACCGGGGTGGCGCAGCGCCATGCCCGCCTGCGTTTCGAAGGCGACTCCCTGCACATCGAGGACCTGGGCAGCCGCAAGGGGCTCTTGGTGTCCGGCCGCAAGGTGCGCGAATCCGAGCTGGCGGTGCTCGACGAGATCCGCATCGGCAACGTGACGCTCCTGGTCGAAGACATCGTCGCGACGCCGGAGCGGGGCGCCGGCACCGGCGATGGCGACGGCGCCGCGGCGCCGCCGCAGCCGTCGGCGCTGGTGGCGCCGCCGCGCATGGCGCCGCAGCGCATGATCGAGCACCTGACGCGCATCAGCGAGTGGGTGTTGGCCGACGTCGAAAGCCGCACCTCCTCGGAGGCGCTGCTGTCGCAGCTACTGGCCGATTTCGGCGGCGGCAGCCTGTTCCTGCTGGTCGGCGAAATGCAGCAGCCGATCATCAAGCTGGTGGTGGCGACCGATCCGCTGTGGCTGAGCCGCGGCGAAGAGCTGCTCGAGCAGGTGCGTGGCTACCGCAACAACGGCGGCGGCAGCGGCAACGGCGCCGGCTTCGCCGGCGAGATGGCGGGAGCCGCGGCCTGGATCTGCTACCACACGTTCACCGCCCTGGACCGCATCTACACGCTGATGACGGCGCTGCCCGGCTACACCCCCGACGCCTGGTCGCCGGTCGCCGCGCTGCGCTCCCTGGGTCACCTGCTGGTGTTCGGGCTGGTGCACCACCTGGGGTGGTACGAGCCGATCCTGCTCGGCAACCTGACCCAGCAGGACCTGGCGCTGGCACCCGGCCTGGTCCTGGGGGAATCGCCGGCGATGAAGGCGGTCGCCGATCAGCTGCGCATGGCGATCGGCCTGGGCGGCCACGTGCTGCTGCGCGGCGAAGCCGGGGTGGGCAAGGAGCCGCTCGCCCGCTCGCTCCACCTGTCGGGCTCGCGCCGCCAGGGCCCCTTCGTCGCCGCCACCTGCGCCGGCGCCCGGCCGCAGCAGATCGAAGCCGACCTGTTCGGCGCCGAGGTGGCGGGCAAGGGTGGGGTGGTGCGGCGCGAGGGCAAGCTCCTGCTGGCGCACGGCGGCACGCTGTTCCTCGACGAAGTCGAAGCGCTGCCGCTCGACGTGCAGGCGCGGCTGGTGCGCTTCCTGCGCTCCGGCGAGGTGGAACCCAGCGGCAGCGAGCTGGCGACGCCGGTCGACGTGCGCATCATCGCCGGCAGCCGGTCGCCGCTCGAAGAGGCGGCGGCGCGCGACGAGTTCCGCGTCGACCTGGCCTACCGCCTGTCGCGGTTCGCCATCGTGGTGCCGCCGTTGCGCGAGCGGCGCGAAGACCTGCCGCTGCTCATCCAATCCTTCATCAACCGGTTCTGCCATGAGAGCGGCAAGCGCATGACCGGCATCACCGTCAAGGCCATGTCGTCGCTGCTCAACTACGACTATCCGGGCAACGTCGCCGAGCTGGAAAACATCGTGCGCCACCTGGTCTACCTGTCTCCCGCCGGCCGCCCGGTGGACGTCAGCCTGCTGCCCGAAAAGGTGCGGCGCGGCAGCCTGGTCGCCGCCGCCCGCGTCGACGTCGACTCCGACCTGGACCTGGAGCGGCTGGTCGCCGGCTGCGAGCAGGCCGCCATCCGCGAAGCCCTGCGCCGCACCCACGGCAACAAGTCGCAAGCCGCGCGCCTGCTCGGCCTGTCGCGCAACGGCCTGGCCATGAAGATGGACCGCCACGCCCTCAAGGGGTAGGTAGTGCGGGGCACTGGGGTCCGGACGCCAGGGCGGTAAATTTTGTCCAAGCCGCGGCGCCGCGGCGGCGGGACAATGGGGTCAGGAGGTCTTTCGACCATGACCGCGATGACCGCAGACAGCTCGACCGACGAGCACACCGCCGCCGTCCCCACGCCCGCCTTCACCGTCACCCCCTACCTGAGCGTCGGCGACGCCGCCGGCGCGCTGGCATTCCTCAAGCAGGCCTTCGGCGCCAGGGAGGTCGACCGCTGGGTGGGCCCTGACGGCCGCATCGGCCACGCCGAGGTGCGGATCGGCAACCTGGCGTTGCGCCTTGCCGACGAATCCGCCAGGATGGCGACGATGGGGGTGCGCAGCCCGCGCCAGCTGGGCGGCACCTCGGTGCATTTTTTCATCGAGACGCCGGACGTCCAGGCGGTCGTGGCGCGGGCCACGGCGGCCGGCGCCCGCGTCGTCGAGCCGTTCGACCCGCACCACGAGCGCGGGCCGCGCTGCCGGCTGGCCGATCCCTACGGCTTGCTGTGGACCGTCGTCACGGAATGCGCCGGCTGACCGCGGCGGGCCGGCCGCCGGCGATCTTCCGCAGCGGACCGCCGGCGGCGCGGCCGTGGCAGGCGATCAGCAGAGATTGGTGGTGCAGGTCCCCGCGCAGGTGAGACAGGTGTTGCGGTTGGGGCCGCTGTACTGGCAGACCGGCATGCAGGTGTAGCTGGCGCAGCCGTAGCAAGTGGAGTATTCGGTGGTTGCGCCGTTGACCGGCGTCAGCTCGGCGCGATCCAGCTCGATCAGAGTTTCACGATGCAGGGTCAACCGCTTGTGCGTTTTCTTCATGGGCTCCTCCTTGGGATGGAAGCGTGCACGGAACGCCCGTCGGCGGGGGCTCCCATTGAGTCCGCCAGGGCCGGAAGCGTCGCCGTGCGCGCTAATATAGTACTATCGCGGTGACTGGAGGTGCGGCAGTGAGCGCAGAGCGACCGAAACCCCGCCCCATCACCACCAAGCCGGAGCTCATCGCCGCGCTCAAGGAAGCGTCGGAGATCGAGCAGCAGCTGATGATCCAGTACCTGTACGCGGCGTTCTCGCTCAAGAAGCAGCCGGATGAGCGGTGCAGCGCGGCGCAGTACGAATTTGTGCGCCGGTGGGGCTCGACGATCCTGATGGTGGCGCGCTCCGAGATGGAGCACCTGGCGCTGGTCAACGGCCTGCTGACGGCGCTCGGCGAGCCGCCCTGGTTCAGCCGCGAGAACATCCCGCGCCAGTCGCCCTACCTGCTGAGCGCCAACATGGCGCCGTTCAAGGCGCCCGGCGGCCAGGTGACGCCGTGCGACATTCCGTTCGTCTTCGAGCGCTTCAACCTGGAGACCATCGGGCGGTTTGTCTGCGCCGAAAGCCCCAGCTATGAAACGCTGCAACAAAGCGGTCAGCCGATTCCCTGGTGGTGCTTCGGCACCGCGGAGCGGCCGTGCCAGAGCGCGGCGCCGCGCTCTGGCGCTCCCGCCGGTGCCGGCGCCGCCGGCGGCTATCCGCTCAGCCGCAGCCACCTGGCAAAGCTGCTGGCTGCCCGCGCCGCCGGCGGCGCCCCTGCTGCGGCCGCCGCGACAGCCGGCGGCGGTGGTACGCCGTCTGCGCACCCAACGGCGGCATCGCCCGCGCCGCAGGCCTCGGCCGTCGACAGCATCGCGCCCGGCACCATCCAGGAGCTGTACGACGAGATCCAGGCGGCCATCCACCGCCTGCCGGCGGCGGAGCTGTTCACCGGCGACCCCAGCCAGCAGGTGTTCGTGCCGATCGAATACCAGATCAACATCTTCCCGATCACCGACGTCGCCTCGGCCGACGTGGCGCTCAAGCTGATCGTCGAAGAGGGCGAAGGGATCGACGCGCCGCCCGACTACCAGAGCCACTTCCGGCGCTTCTCCGACGTGCGCGCCGAAATGGTGGCGCTGCTCGCCGACGACCCGCGCTTCGAAGCCTCGCTGCCGCTGCCGTTCAACCCGCGCCGCGACGACATCACCAACCCCCTGGCGCGCGACCTGTTCGACCTGTTCAACTACACCTACACCACGCTGGTGTTTCTGTTGACCTCGCTCTACCGCAACTTCCAGCCCGCCGCCAGCCAGACCGGCTATCCGTACTTCAGCCTGGCGCTGCAAGAGGCGGCCTTCGGGCCGATGATGACCATGCTGGTGCGCCCGCTGGCGGAGATCATGGCGTATACCAGGAGCGGCGACGGCGACGCCACCACCGGTCCCGACTACCACCTGTCGCCGTCCGACCAGCAGCTGCTGGAGCAGCAGGGCGACTCGCTGCAGGACATCAATTTCTTCCTCGATCGCTTCGGCTGGATCATCGCCGCGCTCGAAAAGCTGGACCACACGCGCGCCGCCGGAGGCTTCGCCGCGGCGGTGCGCGGTCCGGGCGATCTGCCGCTGGTCGACCGCCAGCTCCGTTTCGTCTACGAAAGCGCCACGGCGATGCGCAACAATCTGCGCCGCATCTACCAGATCGGCGAGCTGCCGCAGTTCATCGTCGCGCCGTCTACCTGAGCCGCGCCGGCTGCAGGCAGCGCCACCAGACAGGAGGGGCCGTGAAGTTCGCCAAGCTGCTTGAGATCCAATACCAGGGCTTCTTCTTCTGCCGCCTGGCAACCGACCCCGATCCCACCAACGAGCAGCGCGGCGTCAGCGGCTACACCATGGCGCTGGTGTACGAAGATCCGCTCGACCAGGTCATCCGCACGCAGATCGATCAGGATTTCGCGGTCCGCAACCTGCGCGAGCCGGTGCAGCTGCCGGGCGAACCGAACAATCCCAACCGCCCCATGAACCTCACGGTCGGTGTGGAGGTCGCCGGCGTCAGCTTCGACGGCAAGACCTACCCGCCCGCGGCGCGCGCCCTGGCCGGCGCCAAGCTGTCGCTCAAGGGCAAGACGCCGCCCTTCGACGGCCCCATCTTCGACAGCCGCAACAACATCGTCGGCTCGGACGACAACATGATGTTCGTCGTCAATCCCTTCGAGCTGGAGATCAAGAGCGACCAGGTCACCATCGCAGCCACCGACTATCTCAATCCCGCCGATCCAGAGCAGCAGATCTGGCAGATCCAGGACCCCAGCACCTACAGCCGCCGCCTGCCGACCGCCTTCAGCGGCAGCTCCACCACCGCCATGGCGGCCATCCGCGTCTTCGACGGCTACGCCTACTTCCGCGACCGCCGCCGCTTCCTCGAGCAGCGCATCGCCGCCCTGCAAGCCCAGCGCGCCGCCGGCACCAGGAGCGCCGAGCAAGACGCCCAGATCGAAGCCCTGCGCACCCGCGTCTACCAGCTGGAATTCTGGGGCGACCGGGTGATCAGCAAGCTCGGCTTCCAGCTCACCTACAGCTTCAACGTCAACGGCCCCCAAAGCATCACCGGCGCCGAGCACCTGGGCGGTGAAATCGACTGCCAGCAGCCCTGGCCCGTCACCTTCTGGTTCGGCAGCTGGGACGGCGACCTCCTCATCGGCTACATGCAAGGCACCCTGGGCATCCCCTTCCAGCCGACCCTGGGCTAGCGGACGTCGCCAGCTAACTACCTAGATGCAGGCCCAAAGAGACCGTGGCGACTTCGATCGCACCTTCTCTTACGCGAGACACGGCGCTGCGAATGGGCAGGGCTGGCGCCCTGCCGCACCGTTGACACGGTGCCGCTCGCATTGCGCCTCCAGGCTTGCAGATAATTCGCAGGGCATGGTAAAACCGGTCTATGGCTGTGGAGAAGCGATCTTCTACCGAGAAGCGGCTGACCAGCATTCTTAGCGTTCTTCTCCTGGCCGGAGCCGTGGTCCTGATATGGGTCCTCGCGTGGCGATATCTCGCCATTTCGCCGGAACCTATGGGTAGCGACCACAAAGCGCTCAGCGGAGTGGATCGGACCTCCATCGCCTTAAATGCATTATCCATCAGCTTGATTGTCATCACTGTGTTCATCGGCGGTTTGGCGGTTGTGGGTTGGGACAAGCTCGAAAAGATCATTCGACGCGATGTCGAAGAATCCATCAAAGATGACATTATTTCCCTGGAGACGCTTTTCGAGGGCCGCGTGATTTCGATGCTCGGCTTCGCGATAGGTGAACTGAGCACCGCGCCGGATGAGATGGATGCAACCAATCCGGGCCGGCTTTCGGAGGCCGTGGAGCACTGTCAGCGCGGCTACGAGTTACTTGAGAAAACGGGTCTGCGGCGCCCAATGCTGATGGGGCTCAACAACCTCGTGTACTACTCCTCGATCTATGGGGACAAGGCGAAAGGCCGGTATCTTCTTCAGAAGGCACTTATCCTGCGCGACGCCGGTTATGAGCTGAACCGGCCGAGACTGCTCCTCACCTACTGTCGGGCACTTCTCCGGTACGGAACAACGCTGCAACAACGCGAGGAAGTTCAGAGCATTGCGTCCGAGCTGCTCCATGGGACGCTCACAGATCAAGAAAAGACAGAGGCCAAGTTCTACCTTCAGCACTTGGCCTCTTTATCGCCTATAGTGCCTGACGCAGCAAAGTAGCTGCTGTGTCAGTCACGCCAGGGTTGCTCTTACGCGACGGGATCGATGCCGCTGCCTCCCATGGGCTTACCTCCATTCTATAGAGCAGCTGTTTGGGACTCCTACATCAGCCCACGGGATCGACGGTGGAGCCACCTTGGATAACGCTCGGCGTCACGCCATGCGGACTCGCCAGATGTGTCGAGAACTGCAGCGTGTGAATAAGAAACTCTAGGAATGCAAGCAAATTTGATCCCTCCTTGTCTGAAATAGGTGCCGTGTTCAGCACGGCGGTGTATCCCATGGGTACCAGACACCGAGGCACCCAAAATGTTGAGATTGTTGCCAGCCTGTATCAGGTGCTTCGTATTGAGCCACTTGCATTTAGCTCTTATTCGGGTAACGGAGGGGAGAGATTCTGGTCGGAGGGAGAATCTGCGGGACGGTGGCTTCGCTATTGTCTCAGGCCGCAGTAAGGCCTTGAGGGCTTGAGTTTCGCCCAAGTCTCGCCACTCGTTATGGTCATGCTTCGAAGATGCTAACCTGCGCCCATTGAGAATGTCAAGAAAAGTTGCCTCTTGAGGTGCCCTGACGCCGATAGGAGCAGGAAGAGGCCTCGTGCGCACTGGGAAGCGCAAGCTGAGCGTAATCGACCAAGCCTCACTTGGTCCACCAATTTTCCGTGCATTCTTCTCTGCGTTATTCTGCATTGCTTGAAGTATCCGCTGGCTACTCTGATGGTGCAAGCTGCCTCGCCCAGAGGGACAAAGCTCCGGGCTCCGCCGCCGCGGAGACGTCTGAATCTTGCCTTGACGGTGGGGGTGCAGTTCGGCTAACGTGTTGATTCTTCTGCAAGGAGATGCCTTTGACGACTGCCGCCGCTGCTTGGACCTGCCAGGGAAGGTGTGCCTTGGCTGGACTCGCCGGCGAGGTTGCTGATCCCGCTTCTGGCGCTGCCGACGTTGGCGGCGCCGGCGCGATCGGCGGCCGATAGCTCAGCCGGTTTTGCGCGCTCGGTCCGCGGGCCGAGGGTGCGCCGCGCGCCAGTTGGTCGGCGGCGGTCCGTGTCCTTCCAGCTCGACCTCCCTTTGCTTTCGACGTAGCCGGGCGGCGCCACGTGTGGTGGCGGCCGCGCGCCCGCCGCATGCGGCGGATGGGGGCCTGTGCCTGCTGGCTTTGGGCGGTGCGGGCGCCGAACGTCAAATCTCTGAGGAACCGCGGCGCCAGGCGCCGCGGCCGCGGCAGCGATGGATTGCCGCGGACAGGGAGATCGCGATGGAGCTGAGCGAGCTGGGATGGGACTTGGAATGGGATGCAGCCTTCAGCGAATGCGTGGCCGCGCCGGCGCCACCGGCGCCGCGGTGCGTGCCGGCGCGGATTTGCGCCGAGAGCCGCGGGTTGTACCGGGTGCGCGGCGCAGCGGGGGAGTGGCAGGCCGAGATCGCCGGCCGGCTGCGCTTTGCGGCTACCGCGGGTGTGGGGCAGCAAGCCGCGGGCCGGCGACAGCCGGTGCAGCCGGCGCTGCCGGCGGTGGGCGATTGGGTGGCGGCGATGCCGCGCGGCGCCGGGCGGGCGACGATCGTGGCGGTGTTGCCGCGCCGCACGCAGCTGGTGCGCAAGGCGGCGGGGCCGGGCGTGGCGGCGCAGGTGCTGGCGGCCAATCTGGACACGGTGTTCGTGGTGGGCTCGCTCAACCAGGAGCTGAACCTGCGGCGCATCGAGCGCTACCTGGCGGTGGTCTGGGAGGGTGGGGCGCGGCCGGTCGTGCTGCTCAACAAGGCCGACCTGGATGCCGATCCGCAGGCCGCCTGCGCGCGGGTCGCGGCGGCGACGGCCGCGGGCGCGCCGGTGTGCGCGGTCAGCGCCGCGAGCGGGGCCGGCCTGGAGCGCCTCCACGCATGGCTGGGCCGCGGCCGCACCGCCGCCTTTGTCGGCTCCTCGGGGGTGGGCAAGAGCACCCTGATCAACGCCCTGCTCGGCCAGCCGGAGCTGGCGACCGGCACCATCCGCGCCGGCGACGATCGCGGCCGCCACACCACCACGACGCGCCAGCTGCTGGTGCTGCCCGGCGGTGGCGTGCTGATCGACACCCCCGGCCTGCGCGAGCTGCAGCTGTGGGACGGCGAAGCGGGCCTGGCGCGCGCCTTTGGCGACGTCGCGGCGCTGGCTGACGGGTGCCGGTTTCGCGACTGCCGCCATCGCGGCGAGCCGGGGTGCGCCGTTGCCGGCGCGATCGCCAGCGGCGCTTTGCCGCGGGAGCGCTTGGACCATCACCGCAAGCTGGCGGCGGAGCTTGCCCATGTGGCGGCCCGCTCGGACGGCGCGGCGCAGCGCGACAGGAAGCAGCATGCCAAGCTCAGGTGCAAGGAGTACAGGCGCCTGGTCAGGGAGCGCCGTTCGTGGCGCGACTGACGCCGTCCCGGCCGCCGGTGCCGCGGGCGGGGTGCCCGCGCGCTACGCGCCGGCGCCGGGGGCGTGCAGGCGGAGACCGGGGAAGAGGGGGGCGAAGTCGGCGCCGTTGCGGGTCAGCAGGCCGTGGAAACGGCAGGCGAAGGCGCCGATCAGGAGATCCGCCAGGGGGCGGCGCGCCACGACGCGGGCGCGCCGCCGATGGATGAAGCGATTCCAGGCGGCGTGAGCGCGCAGGGTGTCGGCTGCCGACCAGTCCTGGTGGAGCTCTACGCCGACGCCGCGCAGGAACTCATCCTGGAGGGCGGTGTCGCCGCGGAAGGCCGGCGCCAGCTCGACGTAGGTCAGGGGACAGACCACCAGGCCTTGCTCCAGGCAGGCGTCGACGGCGAGGGCCGAGGCGCGCCCGAAGCGTGGGTCGTCCTCGAGGATGTCGAGCAGCACGCAGGTGTCCACCACCCAGGCGCTCACGGCTTGGCGGTGTCCTGCCGGTCCGTTTCGCCTTCGCGCAGCTCGGCCATCCAGTCCGCGGTGGAGCGGGTGGCGCGGAAGCGGCGCGCGAAGCCCAGCATGCGCACGCCGCCCTGCGCTTCGCCCTGCGGCAGCACGGTCACCCGCATCTCGCCGGCGCCGACTTTTTCCCATAACAGCCGTTGTCCTTTTCGCAAAGCAAGCTCCTTTCGCAACTGGGCCGGAATCGAGATCTGGCCTCTATCTGTGATGACGGAAATGGGGGATGGTTTTGGCATACGACAATAATATCATGTATCGCCATCATGTACCACGTCTCGCTCCACGATCTCCGCGGCGTAGAATAGCCAGCATGAGCGCCACCACTTCGCCGCCCATCCTTGGCTCAGCCGCTGCCGACACCGCCGTCGCGGCGGCTCCCCAGATCGCCGCCGCGGCGGATCGCGCCGCCGCGCCGCCCGCCCAGGCCGCCGGTCCGCGCCCGGTGCGCGCGCCGCGCGGCACCACCCTGTCGTGCCGCGGCTGGCAGCAGGAGGCGGCGCTGCGCATGCTCATGAACAACCTGGATCCCGAGGTCGCCGAGCGGCCCGACGACCTGGTGGTGTACGGCGGTTCGGGGCGCGCCGCGCGCAGCTGGGAGTGCTACGAAGCCATCGTCGCCACCTTGCGCCGCCTGGGCGACGAAGAGACCCTGCTGGTGCAGTCGGGCAAGCCGGTGGCGGTGTTCCGCACCCACGCCGAAGCGCCGCGGGTGCTGATCGCCAATTCGCTGCTGGTGCCGCACTGGGCGACCGCCGACGAATTCCGCCGGCTCGAAGGGCTGGGGCTCACCATGTACGGTCAGATGACCGCCGGCTCGTGGATCTACATCGGCACGCAGGGGATCCTCCAGGGCACCTATGAGACCCTGGCCGAATGCGCCCGGCAGCATTTCGGCGGCAGCATGGCCGGCCGCCTGACCGTCACCGCCGGCCTGGGCGGCATGGGCGGCGCGCAGCCCCTGGCTGTCACCATGAACGAAGGGGTCTGCCTGATCGCGGAGGTGGACCGCACGCGCATCGAGCGGCGGCTGGCGACGCGCTACCTGGACGTTTTCGAACCCGATCTCGATACCGCCATCGACCTGGCGCTCGCGGCGCGCGCCGAGCGGCGGGCGGTGTCGATCGGCGTTCTGGCCAATGCCGTGGACCTGCTGGAGCGGCTGGCGGCGCGGGACGTGGTGCCGGACGCGCTGACCGACCAGACCTCGGCGCACGATGCGCTGGAAGGGTACGTGCCGCGCGGCCTCGCCTTCGACCAGGCGCTGGCGCTGCGCCGCGCCGATCCGCAGGGCTACGTCGCCCGGTCCATGGCGTCGATGGCGGCGCACGTGCGCGCCATGCTGGCGCTCAAGGAGCGCGGCGCGGTCACCTTTGACTACGGCAACAACCTGCGCGGCCAGGCGCTGGCGGCGGGCGAACCGCGCGCTTTCGAAATCGGCGGCTTCGTGCCGCTGTTCATCCGGCCGCTGTTCTGCGAAGGCAAGGGGCCGTTCCGTTGGGCGGTGCTGTCCGGCGATCCCGCCGACCTGGCGGCGACGGACGACGCGATCCTCGAAGCCTTCCCCGGCGACGAAGCGCTGGCGCGCTGGATCCGGCTGGCGCGCGAGCGGGTGGCCTTCCAGGGGCTGCCGGCGCGCATCTGCTGGCTGGGCTACGGCGAGCGCGCCAAGGCGGGGCGGATCTTCAACCAGCTGGTGGCAACAGGCAAGGTGAAGGCGCCGATCGTCATCGGCCGCGACCATCTCGACTGCGGCTCGGTGGCGTCGCCCAACCGCGAAACCGAAGCCATGCGCGACGGTTCCGACGCGATCGGCGACTGGCCGGTGCTCAACGCGCTGCTCAACGCCGTCAACGGCGCCACCTGGGTGTCGGTGCACCACGGCGGCGGCGTCGGCATCGGCTACTCGCTGCACGCCGGCATGGTGATCGTGGCCGACGGCACCGAGGCCGCCGGCCGCCGCCTCGACCGCGTGCTCACCGGCGATCCGGGCATGGGCGTGGCGCGCCATGCCGACGCCGGCTACGACGAAGCGATCGCCTGCGCCCGCCAGCGCGGGGTGGACCTGCCGATGGTGGCCGCCGCCGCCACGTCGACCTCCCCAGCTTCCGCCACCTCCCTCGGCACCGCTGCCACCGCCGCGCCGTCCGCGCCGCCGCCGCCCGCGGCGGGGCCGCGCGCGGCCGGCTGAGCCGGTGCTGCTGCCGCCACCCGCCGCCGGCCGCGCCGCACCTTCCGGCGGCAGCGGCCGCCGCCGTACTTCGCTGCTCGTCGCCCGCGCCGGCCTGCGCGAGCCGGCGCTGCTCGGCGCGGCGCTGGTCGCGCCGGCGCTGGCCGCCCCCTGGTCGAGTCTCGCGCTCCTCGCCTGCGGCCTGCTGTGGATGCTCTGGCGGCCACGCCCGCCGCGCCGCGAAGCCGCTCTCGCCCTGCTGCTGGTGGTGGCGGCGGCGGCGGCGCTCGCCGGCAGCACGTTCGCCAGCTTCGAGAGCGGCCTGTCCGACCGCCAATGGGTGGCCAGCCGCGCCGCCGACTACCGGCGCCTCTGGGACGGCCTGAGCGCCGCCGCCGCCGGCGCCGCCGCGGCGCTGCGCCAGCAGCCGGGCAGCCCGGTCGCGGCGCTCGATCCGCTGGCCAGCAGCGTGGCGCAGCCGCGGTCGGCGGGGCTCTTCGCCGGTTTTGCCGGCGGGCCGGCGGGAGCCGCCGCGGCGGCTCAGAGCGCCGGCGGCGGCGGTATCGCCGGCATCGGCGGCAGCGGTGCCAGCGCCGCGGCCACGGCGGCGGCGACGCGCGCGGCGTTCGACCGCCTCATCCGCCTGGCGCCGCCGGTGCGCGACCGCCGGCGCGAGCTGCTGCTGGTGGACGACGACGGCAACCCGGTGGCCTGGGCGGGCGACGGTCTCATCCATGAGCCCGAGCAGTGGCCGCGCTCCGGCCTGAGCTACCGCGCCGGCTTCCATTCCGTCACGCTCTACGCCGCCGAGCCGCTGGACGAATCGAACCGCCCGTGGCGGGTGGTGGCGGGGGAGAGCTTCGAAACCTCGCGCCTGCCGCGGCCGGCGGGCGGCGGCGGCGCATGGGGCCGGCAGGCCCTCGCCCCCGCCGGCGTCCTGGACGGTGTGCAAGCCGGCCTCGACCGCCTTGCCGACTGGCTGGCGCCGCGGCGGCCGCTGCGCTGGTCGCTGGTGGACAACCCGTCGCAAACCCACGCCGCCGCCATCGAGGTGCGCGCCCCCGGCCTGCCGGCCCTGGAGGTGGAGCGGCTGCCGGCGGCGGCGCCTGGCGGCGGCAATGCCGGCGCCGGCAGCGGCGCGGCGGCCGATGCCGCCGCCGCCGCGCCCACCTGGCCGGCGCGCGTGCTGTGGGCGGCGGTGGCGGCCGCCCTGCTGGCGCTCGCCGTGATGCGCGGCGTCGGCGTGGCGCTGCCGGCGGCGGCGACGCGTTCGGGGCAGCTCGAACAGCGCAGCTGGGTGCCGGCGCTGGTGCTCGGCGGGGTGTTCGCCCTGGGAATGCTCGCCGCCGTGCCGCCGCTGCCCTTGCTCTGCCTGGAGGCGGGGGGCGCGCTGGCGCTCGCCGGCCTGCTGGCGCCGCGCTCGCGGGCGCGCCGCGACGGTGCCGGCGGCGTGTGGGTGGCGGTGCGCGGGGCGGCGGCGGTGGCGGCGCTGGTCGCCGCCGCCTGGGGCGTGCAGATCGTGCTGGGGCCGTCCGACGCCGCCGAGGCGCTGATGGTGCCGGCGCGCGACTGGTGCATCCGCCTGGCCTGGAGCGGCGCCACCCTGGGCTTGCTGCTGCTCGCCGGGCGGCGCGACGGCGGCGAGCCGGCGCCGCGGCCCGATCGCTGGGTGGCCCTGGCGGCGGGCCTGCTGCTCGCCGGCGTGGCGGCGAGCGGCGTCGCCTGGGCGGCGCTGCCGCTGCTGCTCGCCGGCGGCGCCGCCGCCGCCCGCTACGGCGACCGCCAGCGCCGCGCCCGCGGCGGCGTGCTGGCGGTGATGGCGGTGCTCGCCGTGCTGGCCAGCGCGGCGATCTGGGAGACCGCCTATCGGGCGCGCCTGGCGACCTACGACGTCGGCGAGCTGCTGGGCCGGCTGGCGCCGCCGCCGGCCGCCGACCATGCGGCGCTCGCCGGCGAGCTGCACGACTATTTCGCGCAGGTCGACGTCAACCGCCTGGTCGCCCGCTCGCCGGTCGGTGTGGACCGCCGCGACCTCGCCTACACCCTGTGGCGAGCCTCGCCGCTGGCGCGCCCCAACGCGCTGTCGTCGCTGGTGGTGCGCTCCGCCGGCGCGCTGGTGTCGTCGTTCGCCTTCGGCCTGCCGCTCGACGGCGAAGGGGCGATCGATCGGACGCGGCTGGCCGCCCTGCAGCTGCCCGGCTGGGAGCCGGTCGCCGGCGAGGTGCCGCTGCAGCTGGCCGACGGCCGCCCCGCCACCGCCACCTACTGGCTGCTGCCGCGCCCCGGTTTCCGCGTCGCCGACCGCCGCCGCCTGATGCACATCGAGACCGGCCTGCTGCGCGGCAGCGGCGCCACGCCGGGCCCGGTCGAGGAGCTGGCGGCGCCCGGCCTGTTCGCTCTCTACTCGGCGCCGGACGGGCGCGCCGCCCTGTCGCCGTGGGCCGACCGGCCGCCACTGCCCGGCCGCCTGCGCCGCGCGCGGCCGGCCAGCGCCGAGGTGGACACTCCGGCCGGGCGGGCCATGGCCTACGTCCGCCTGCAGCCCGGCGGCCGCGCCTGGGCGGTGATCTTCCTGCCCGACGAAGGGCCGCTCGCGGCGCTCGAGCGCACCGCCAACTGGGGCGTCGGCCTGCTGCTGCTGCTGGCCGGCGCGTCGGTGCCGGCGGCGCTGCTGGCGCTGCCCAGGGCGGCGTTCCGCGACCTGCTGCGGCGCTCGGTGCGGTCGTATTCGCGGCGCCTGCTGATCGTCTACACGCTGCTGCTGCTGCTGCCGCTGGTCCTGGTCAACGCCCTTTTGGTGCGTTCGGTCGAGCTCGACATGCTCAACCGCCAGGTGGTTTCGGGCCAGGCGGCGCTGCACTCGGCCGAACAGCTCCTTGGCGAAGAGATCGGCAACCTCCCGGTCGGCTACGTCTTCGATCCCGGCACCTTCGACGCCAGGCTCGACGGCATCTCGGAGGTGGTGCGGCGGGCGGTCAACCTCTATGGCGGCAGCCGGCTGGCCGCCTCCAGCGAGCACGAGCTGTTCACCTCGGGGCTGCTGCCGACGCGGCTGCCGGGGACGGCCTACGCCAGCCTGGCGCTCGGCGAGCGCACGCTCTACTCGCTCACCAACCACGCCGCCGAGGTGGACTACCTGGAGATCTACGCCCCGCTGCGGCTCCCCGGCGACGACCCCAACGGCGAGCCGCGCCTGTTCGTGTCGGTGCCCCTGCTCGCCCAGCAGGAGGAAAATTCGCTGCAGCTGGCCCACCTGCGCCGCCACGCCATCCTGGTGACCAGCGCCCTGTTCGTGCTGCTGGCGGCGGTGGGCACGCGGCTGGCGCAGAACTTCACCCGCCCCATCACCCAGCTGGTCGCCGGCACGCGGCGCATCGCCGCCGGCGCCACCTCGCTCGACCTGGCGCCGACCGAGCTGGAGCTGGCCGCCCTGGTCGCGGCGGTGGACGACATGGCGCGGCGCATCGCCCTGGCGCGCGACGGGCTGCTGCGGGAAAAGCAGGTGGTCGAGCGGGTGGTGGAAAACATCACCGCCGGCGTCGTCTCGCTCGACCGCGAGCGGCGGGTGCTGATGCACAACCGGGTGGCGGCCGAGCTGCTGGGCGTCGCGGTCGGCGAAAGCCTGGAGCGGCTGGTGCGGCGTTCCGAGCGGCTGGCGCCGGTCGCCGCCTTCCTGCGCGGCGCCGGCGGCGAGATGGCGCGCACCACGGTGCGCCTGGGCGGCACCGGCAGCGGCGAGCGCGAGTGGTCGCTGGTCTGGGTGCCGCTGCCCGGGCAAGGGGAGCCGTTCGCGCTGCTGGTGGTCGAGGACGCGACCGAGGAGCTGCGCGGCCAGCGGCTGCTCGCCTGGGCGGAGATGGCGCGCATGATCGCCCACGAGATCAAGAACCCGCTCACCCCGATCCGCCTGTCGACCGAGCACATGCGCGAGGTCCACCAGCGCGACCCCGAGAAGTTCGGCGCGGTGTTCGAGCGCTGCACCGCCAACATCCTCACCCAGGTCGAGGAGCTGCGCTCGATCGCCTCCGAGTTTTCCGCCTACAGCGCCATCCCGCGCATCGATCCGCGCCCCGGCGACCTGGCCGCCGCGGTCGCCGAGCTGGTGGAGGGGTATCGCGCGGCGCCGCCGCCGGGCGTCGAGGTCACGATCGAAACGCCGCACGGTGCCGTCCCGGCGCGCTTCGACGCCAAGCTGCTGCTGCGCGCGGTGCGCAACCTGATCGAAAACGCCCTGCGCGCCAGTGCCGGCGGCGGCAGCGTCGTGGTGCGCGTCGAGCACGCGGCGGAGGGGCGCCAGGCGCGCATCGTCGTCCTCGACTGCGGGCCGGGCGTCCCGGCCGGCCAGCTGGCGCGCATCTTCGATCCCTATTTCTCGACCCACGCCACCGGCACCGGGTTGGGCCTGCCGATCGCGCGCCGCATCGCCGAAGAGCACGGCGGCGACATCACGGCGCAAAACCGGCCGACCGGCGGCCTGGAGGTCGTCCTGACGCTGCCCGCCGAGGCCGCAGCGGCGCCGCCGCCGCCGTCAGGCGCCTTCGGGAGCTAGCACCCGTCGGGATCTAGCGCCGGCGGCGGTCAGCGCCGGCGGGTGGGGAGGCTGCGGCGCGAGGAGCCGAGGGAGCGCGCCGGGCGATGCTCGACGTAGGGGGCGACGCCGGGGATGGTGCAGCGCGGCAGGTCCTGGCCGATCGTCTGCTCGATGTCCTTGATGATCGGCTTGTCGAGCCAGGTGGCGATCGACGACACCAGGCCGGCGGCGGTGCCGCGCGCGGTGCGCCCGGCGCGGTGGATGTAGTCGTCGACCGTTTCGGGCATGTCGAAGTTGATGATGTGGCTGATCTGCGGCACGTCGATGCCGCGGGCGGCGATGTCGGTCGCCACCAGGATGCGGTGCTCCCCTTCGCGGAAGCCCTGGAGGGCCTGCACGCGCTGGCCTTGCGAAAGATCCGAGTGGATGCGCTCGACCGGATGCCCTTCGCGTTCCAGCACGCCCGACAGCCATTCGGCGTCGCTCTTCCTGCGGATGAAGACCAGCGTGCTGCCCAGCTCCTGGCGCAGCAAGGCCAGGATCAGCGCCTTCTTGTTTTCGGGGTCGACCAGGTAGACCCGGTGGCTGATGCCCTGCGCCGCCTTGCCCTCGGGCGTGATGTCCACCCGCACCGGATCGTGCATGAAGCGCTGCGCCAGCCGCTCGATGATCGGCGGCATGGTGGCCGAGAACATCAGCGTCTGGCGGCGCTCGGGCAGCTCGTCCAGGATGCGCTGCACCTGCGGCAGAAAGCCCAGGTCCAGCATGTGGTCGGCCTCGTCGAGCACCAGCACTTCGATTTCGTTGAGCCGCACGTTGCCGCGCTCCAGGTGGTCGAACAGCCGGCCGGGCGTCGCCACCACGATGTCCGGCCGCTTGCGCAGGCCGTGGATCTGCGGTCCCATCTTGACGCCGCCGATCAGGCACACAGTCTTCAGATGATGGTCGCCGCCGAACAGGTCCAGAAACGCCTTGGTCTGCAAGGCGATCTCGCGGGTGGGGGAGAGGATCAGCCCGCGCAACCCCTGGCCGTGGGTCAACCGCTCGGCCAGCGGCAGCGCGAAGGCCGCGGTCTTGCCCGAGCCGGTCTCCGCCAGCCCGACCAGGTCGCGGCCAGCCAAAGCCGTCGGGATCACCTCCGCCTGGATGGGGGTCGGGTGCTCGAAGCCGATCTCCCGCACCAGGCGCAGGATCGGTTCCGAGAGTCCGAGAGCAGCAAAGCTTTTATCAGTAGTTGCAACAGGATGCTGTGGGATCGCGACGGTCTGCATGTCCTGCCGCTTATAGACCAAATCGCCGCGGCATTACAAGGCCCGCCAGCGGCCGAAGTGGCCAGGTGACGTCAAGCTCGTTGCGCCGATCGCTCAGGAATGCCACATCTTCAGGCTCAGGATCCGAGGGGCGGCCGTCACCAGCCTGAGCAACGACCTGACCCACGTCGTCGTGCGGCGCTAGCCGTGCGGCGCCCGCGGGACCCGCTCAGGCGGCGGGTTCCGCGAGGCGCGCCGGCGTCGGCCAGCGCACGGTGGGCGGGCGGATCTGGCGCAGCGCGCCGACGACCCCCAGCAGCGCCAGCGGGTTGCCCAGCAGCATGGAATTGACGATCAGCGATTGCGGCGCGCCGTAGGCGCGATAGATCGGCAGCAGCCGGCGCTGCAGGCGGCGGACGTGCAGCCAGTGCACCTGCGGAAACAGGTGATGGGTCAGGTGGGTCGCCGCGGTAAAGTGATTGATCCATGACACCAGGCGCGCCAGCCGCGTCGCGGGCTCGCAGTAGGTCGCCTGGCGGAACGGGTGGTCCAGCGCGCTCGGCGCGTGATCGGTGAGATTCATCAACAGGCTGGCAAGCGGCGCCACCAGGAGCGTCGCCGGCAGCAGGTACAGCACCGTCGCGCGCCAGTTGAGCGCCAGCAGCGCCGCCAGCCACACCGGCGCCGCCCACCGCGTCGCGACGATCTCCCAATAGTGCGCCGGCCGCGACCGTCGCAGCACGCGAATGTAGGGCGGCAGCGGCGACAGCGGCAGGAACCCCCAGATCGAACGCGTCGTTTCGACCGCCAGATACCGCGACAGCGCCAGCCATCCCCGCAGGCCGGGCGCCGCCTGGATGCGCGCCAGCAGCAGCTGCGGGTCGTCGGTCGGATCGCTGTACTTGTGGTGCTCCCAGTGGTGGTAGCGGACCTCGAGCGGGCTGGTGAACACCGCGATGCCGAGCAGCCGCAAAGCCACCATGGCCCCCGGCCGCTCGAAGAGCGGCCAGTGATTGAAATAGTGGATCGCCACGTCCAGCGCCAGGCTGGAATAGATCGCCCAGGGGATCAGCAGCGCCACCTTGCAAAACCAAGGCAGCGGCGAATAGGCCAGCAGGAACGTGATGCCGATCACCGCCACCCACTCCGCCGCCAGCAACCAGTTGGCCTGCCGCTGGCGGCGCAGGAACAGCGGATGCTCGCGCTGCAGCCGCATCAATCGCCGCGCCAGCCGCCGCGCCCGCCGCAGATCCCCCTGCACTTCGCCCGGCGCCTCGCCACCCGCCGCGCCGGCGGCAACCGCATTCATCTCGGCCATCGATCAGCCCTTCCGTGTCCGCTCCGGTGCTCGTGCAGATAGTACACGCAAGCCGTTCGATGCCGCCGTCGCCCTGCCGCGGCCAGGGGTGCCGGTGCGCGGCGTCGCCTTGCTGAAAACAGGACGCCATCGCTCGGCCTGAACCGCCACCCCTCTTGACCTGTGCCGGAGCCCCCACTATGGTCTGGCTGCACCCCCCGGCGTTTCCGCGGCGCTCCTGCCGCGGCACGAGGTTTCCTTGGCCCGTCCGTCGATCGACCAACTGCTCCAGCTCCTCCTCGGCCGCCCGTCTCGCAGCACCCTGACCGCCGCCGAAAGCGACCTGCTCGCCAGCCTGGCGAGCGGCCGCGCCTCGCTGGTCGAAGTGGGCGTCTACCAGGGCGCCACCAGCGCCCGCCTGGCCGCCGCCATGGCCCCCGGCGGCTGCCTCTGGCTGGTCGATCCCTACGTCCTCGCCACCCGCACCGAACGCGCCCTCGGCTTCTCCCTCAACGAGCGGCTGGCCCGCCGCGCCGTCCGCCCCTTTGGCCCCCGCGTGCGCTTCCTCCGCCAGCTGTCCCTGGCCGCCGCCAGCAGCCTCCCCCTCGCCGCCCCTGCCGACCTCATCTTCCTCGACGCCGACCACACCTACGAGGCCGTCCGCGACGACTTCCTGGCCTGGGCACCGCACCTCGCCCCCGCCGGCACCATCGCCCTCCACGACAGCCGCCCCTGTGGCGCCCGCCCCGATCTGACCGACGACGACGGCCCCGTCCGCCTGGCCAACGAAATCCTCCGCGCCCACCACGGCCCCTGGACCCTCGCCGCCACCGCCGACTCCCTCACCGCCTTTCGCCACACTCCCGGCGAGAGGTAGCCGTAGGGGATCACAGACAACGCCCGGCGTGCCGGCCCGTTGACGAGCCGTGCGGGCTGGGTAAGAATCGGATGTGTATGACTCTTACCCCCGCCAGGAGGCCGTATGCGCATTACCAGCAAGGGCCAGGTGACAATCCCGATCGAGATCCGGGAGCAGGTGGGGTTGCTGCCCCACACCGAAGTCCGCTTCGAAGTGGACGGCGATTCCGTGCGGATCCTCCGTCAGGAGACATCGGTAGAAGGCCGGGGAGAGAGGCTTCTGCGCAAGATGCGGGGGCGGGCCACCTCGGGGATGAGCACCGAGGAGATCCTGGCCTTGACCCGCGGCCGCCGCTAAGGCGGGTCCTGGTCGATAGCAACGTGATCCTTGACGTCGTGACCGACGATCCACGATGGAGTGATTGGTCCTCCACCATGCTCGCCCGCTGCGCCGACAGCGGCACCTTGGTGATCAATCCCATCGTCTACGCCGAGGTCTCGGTTAGCTTTGCCAGGATCGAGGACCTGGATGACGTCCTGTCGGATGAGGCCTACGTCCGCGCCCCCCTGCCCTGGGAGGCGGCCTTCCTTGCCGGCAAATGCTTTCTGGAGTATCGCCGACGCGGCGGCGCCCGCCGTTCGCCGCTGTCTGACTTTTACATCGGCGCCCACGCGGCGGTGGCCGGCCTGCCCCTGTTGACCCGCGACGCACGTCGCTACCGCACCTATTTTCCCAGCCTTCATCTGCTTGCTCCGCAGGAGCCGTAGAAGGGGGAGGCCCGGATGTGCGGGCATTGCCATTAGAATGCCGTCGTCAGCTCAACCTGAACGATAGAGTCCTGCCGCGTGCCCATGCATTCGATCCCCGCCGGCACCCCGCGGGTCGCGATTGGCCGTGCCGTGCTTTGGCATTGGTTGCTCCGGCCGGGCCTTGAATGCTGCCAGCTGAGCGGCGCGATGGAGGGTGAGGGCGACGGCGCAGGTTGGCGGCTTGACGGCACCATCGTCGCTGCCAGCGACAACGGCCCTGCGGCCGTGATCTATCAGGTGGAGTGCGACGCCCAATGGCGGACACGCCGGGCGCACGTTTCGCTGCGCGCCGGCGCCGGCGAACGTACCCTCGACGTCCAGGTCGCGGGGGGTCGATGGAGCGCAAACGGCGCGCCGCGGCCAGACCTCACCGGTTGCGTGGATATCGATCTCGGCTGGAGCCCGTCCACCAACACGCTGCCCATCCGCCGCCTCTCCCTGGCGGTCGGCGCGGCAAGCGGACCGTTGGTCGCCGCCTGGGTGCGTTTCCCCGACCTGACGCTGGAAACCCTGCCGCAGGAGTACCAGCACCTCACCGCCGATCGCTACCGCTATACCAGCCGCGGCGGCGGGTTCACCGCCATCGTCCAGGTCGACTCCGACGGCCTGGTCCGCGACTACGAAGGCATCTGGCGCCGTCAGGACGGCGGTGGGTAGAGGCCCAATCGCCGGTAGAGCGCCAGCCAGGCGGCGGCGGTGGCAGCGGCGTGGGGAAGGGTGTCGTCGGTGGGAGCGGCGGCGACGGCTTGGGTCGGGCTGACGGTGCCGTCGAGCAGATCGCCTAGAAGATTGGCGAGATGGCGGCCCGCGATGGCGGGGTCGTCGGCGAGGGCGGCGTCCAGTAGCAGGCCGCTGGCGGGGGTCATGCGGTCGCCGATGGCGCCGATGGCGAAGGCGATCACGGGGACGTTGGCGGCGGCGCATTCGTCCAGGGTAAGACCGTAGGATTCGGGGACCACGGACAGGACCAGGGCCAGGTCGACGCGATCGCGGCGCAGCAGCGCGGGCAGCGACCCGGCGCGGTAGTAGCCGCGCACGCGCAGGCCCGGCAGCCGGCGCCAGCGGGTGGGGATCGCGCGATCGCCGCCGCCGTAGGCGGAAAGTTGGGGATGGCGGCCGGCCGCTGCCAGCGCGCGGACGGCGGCTTCGAAGACCAGGGCGCCCTTGTGGACATGCACGGCGCCGACCCAGGCGATGTGGCGCGGCGGCCGGCGGGTGGCGCCAGGGCGGAGGGGAGAGCGGCGGGGCGCCGCACTGCGACTGGAGCTGTCGCGGGCGTCATTGATAGCGACGGACGGTGGCGGGGCCGGCGCGATGATGGTGGGCTCGGCGCCGGCTACAGCCAGGCTGTGACCGGGCCGGCGAACGGGTCGAGGCAGATCCGGCCCGGGGCCGCCTGCATCGCCACCTGCCCCTGCGGCGGCTGCCGCGAAAAGCTGGGCGTGGGCGCCGGCCATGAAGGCCGACGGATAGACGACCGCAGCGGCGGCGGCCATCAGCTCCAGCGCCAGCTCGCGGCGCTCCTCCTGATAGCCCGGCGGCAGGCCCGGCCAGGTCTGCGCCAGACAGCGCGCGCAGCGCGCCGGGTCGCGCGAGTAGTGGCAGAAGCGGGGAGCCGCCGGCGGCGCCGGCATCTCCAGCAGGTGTGGGCGCGGGCAGAAGGCTGCAAAGTCGTGCACCGCCAGGATCAGGCGCAGACCGTCGCGGGTCAGGCGCAGCAGCGACCCCAGCGGCATGCCGGCCAACCCCTCGACGTGCATTGCCGCAGCGCCGCAGCTGGCCGCCGCCCAGGCGACCGCCGCCTCGAATCCAACATCGATCAGCGCGGTCGCCGGTGCCGAGGGTGGCGGCGCCGCGGCGGGCCGCTGCCACGCCAGCGCCCAGCGCTCCTCGCCGCGCTGCAGCTCCAGGCGGAAACCGCCGCCGTCCGGCGAAGTTGCCGGTTGCCCGCTTGCCTCGGGAGATCTGTATTCCCGTCCTTCTGGCAACTCGGCAGCCCGGCCAGAGGGCACGGAGCGCCTGGAGCCGGCATCGGGGTAGAGCAGGGCGATCGGCCGCAGCGCCGCCTCGGCGTCCAGGCGCCACTTGAGCTGCGCCTGGACGCCCCCCAGCCGGGGGGCCGGCGCCGCAGCGGCCACGATCAAAACGGGCGCAACAAAGCCCGGCGGCGGCTCGCCGACGGCGCGGAAGCTCCGCTGCCGCCGGGTCTCCTCGAGGCGGTCCCAGGCGCGCGCCGCGACTGCCCTCGCCCCCTCCGCAGCCCACACCTGGCGCCAGAGCGCCAGCCCGCGCGCGCCGCCGTCAGCGGGCAACGTGCACCGCCTCCAGGATGCGCTGGTAGAGGTCTTCGATCTCGTCGGCGTGCTGGTCGGCGCTCTTGATGGGCGGGAGGGCGCGGACCCAGCGCGGCAGCAGGCCGGGGTCGGCCAGCAGGCGGTCGATCCAGCGGCGCAGGTCGGCGGCGTCGCCGGCGGTGAAGAGGGCGCCGGCCGCGGTGCTGTAGGACGCTGGTTCCGGCTCGCCGGGCGCGGCGCCGTCGAACAGCTCGACCAGGGCTCCGCGCTGGCTGGCGAGGACCGGCACTCCGTGGTGCATGGCTTCCCGCGCCACCAGGCCGAAGGATTCCAGGCCGAGCGAGGGGATGATCAGCACGTCCATGGCGGCGAAGATGTCGGCCTTGCGGGCATCCTCGAACCGGCCCGCCAGCAGTGCCGGCACCGGCATCGGCACCGGTGCCATCGTCGGCGGCGGCATGGCGCCCTCGGTTTGCGGGCTGCCGGACGCTTCAGAACCAGCCTGCGGGCAGGCTTCCACGGCGCCCAGGTCGATCAGCTCTCTGGTATAGGCGGGCGATATCGTCGGGTCACCCCAGACGACCAGCTGCGCTCGCTGGGGGTCGATGCCGGCGAAGGCGGCGACTGCGACGTGGATGCCTTTGTGGGGGAGGATCGAGCCGATGCAGCCGAAGCGCAGCGGCGCGCCGGGCGGGCGCGCCGGGCGCCGCGCGGCGGGGGTGAGCTCGACGCCGTAGGGGATGACGTGGATCGGGTCCTGCGGGCGCAGCAGGCCCAGCTGGACGTAGCTGTCGCGCAGGAAGCGGGAGCCGGTGACGTAGGCGGCGGCGCCGCGCAGCGCCCCGGCGGTGGCGGCGTTGCGGTAGCGGTAGAGGAGCCGGTTGAGCAGCGGCGCCGGCGGCAGGCCGGTGAGCGGCAGGCAGGCCGAGCATTTCGCCGGCGCCGGTCCGCTGCACAGCCGGCGGTGGGCGTCCAGCAGGTTGGCGCGGGCGCAGGGGGTCCACCAGTCCTGCACCTGGTAGAGGATCGGGATGCCGCGGCGGCGCACCAGGCGCGGCAGGCTGGCCGCCAGGCCGCCCAGGTGATGGACGTGCACCAGCTGGGGGCGCGTCTCATCCAGCAGGCGCATCAGCTCCAGCTCGACCGGCCGGCTGGACAGGGCGTTGCGCGAGCGCGGATCGCGCTCGTCGAAGTTGCGCACCAGCAGGCGCACGCGCGCGCCGGCGTCGAGCAGCTCCACGGCGTCCCCCAGGCCGCGGGCGGGGTCGGCGATGCGGCTCAGCACGGTGACGTCGCGGTGGGCGGCCTGGCGGCGCACCAGCCAGGCGGCGTACAGCTCGGTGCCGGCATGATTCCACGGCGGCCAGCCGTGCACGATGTGCAGCACCCGCTGGGGGCCGCCGGCCCGCCGCCCGCCGCCGCCGGTGCCGCTGGTTCCCAATCCACCGCTGCTGCCGCGGGTGATGCCGGTGCCGCTGCCATCGCCCCTTCCCGCGCCGTCGGCTTCGCCGCCGTCGCGCGTTCGGCCCGGCGGCAGGAGCGCCGCGATCACGCGCTCGCGCAGCGGCCGCAACGCGTCGTCGTGCAGGAAGCGGGCGACGGTGCGGACGTATTCGGGGTGGAGCCGGGCCAGGCTGCGATGGGCGGCGGCGACGCGGCGGCGGCGCGAGGTGCCGAAGCTGCGGTGCCCTTCGTGGAAGATGAACGTGGCGTCGTCCAGGACGTGGGCATAGCCGGCTTTGAGCGCCCGCATGCAGAATTCACTCTCTTCGCCGTATCCCAGACCGAAGCTGGCGCTGTCGAACGGCCCCAGCGCGGCCAGCGCCTTGCGCTTGATGTACAGGCAGACGCCGACGCCGGTCGGCAGGCGCGGATAGACGCGCTGCGAGCGCTCTTCGACCAGGCGCGCGAAGCGTTCCAGGTCCCACCCCGCGGGCAGCGCGTTGGACTCCAGGAAGCGCGGCAGCGAGCAGATGGTGGCGCTGTTGGAAAAGGGGGTGACGGTGGCGATCTCGGGCGCCGACCAGGCGGCTCGCTGCAGCTTTTCCAACCAGCCCGCGGTGACCTGGGTGTCGCTGTTGAGCAGCACCACGTCGTTGCCGCTCGCCGCCATCCCCAGGTTGACCGCCGCCACGAAGCCCGCCCGCTCCGCTTGCCGCAGCACGACGACTCCTGCCGCAGCCGTCGCGGTCGTCGCGGCCGTCGCGCCGGCCCCGCCGGGCGTCAGCTCGCCGCAGATCTCGGCCACCCGCTCCGCGACCGCGCCGGGCTGCGGCCCGTCGAGCACCAACACCAGCCGGTGGCGCGTCAGGTCGGTGTGAGCGGCGAGCGACCGCAGGCAGCGCCCCAACGCCTCGGCGGCGCCATAGACCGGCACGATGACGTCGATCGCCCCCGGCGCCCCGTCGGCGCCCACGCGCGCCGCATCGCCCGCGAGCGGCAGCGCCTCCGCCCGCGGCACCAGGCGCCTTAGCAAGAGCCGCATCGGAGCCTGGCGGTCGGAAAGGGCGGCGCGCATCGGCAAAATACCGCCGGCAAGCTATCACGCCCGCCGCCGCCGCCGTCGCCGCCGCCTAGCGTCCTGACTCAGTGTTCGTCGTGGGTGCGGCGCCCCGCACCTTGACCACGGGCGAGCCCGGGCTCAGCCGCAGGCGACCCGGCAAGTGATGTAGGGGCAGGTCTGGAAGGTGTTGCACTGAGCGGTGCACGGGTCGGCGCCGGTGATGAAGCCCGCTGCTGCATCTTTCAGGCCCGGCCGGCTGAGATTCGCCAGGGTTTCGCGGTTGAGATGGAGCGTCTGCATCTGCTTCTTCATGGATGCCTCCGAGTCGACCGGTGCGTAGGTGCTGTCCGGTGTGCAGGGTCCTATGGATTGGACAGCCGCTCGCTCTGGTGCCGCAATCCCTTACACAAGGCAGTGCTCCGATCGGAACCGCCGTGGACAGGAGACGGGGGCCGGCCGGCGCCGCCGCATCAGACCGGAATCTCGAAGCGATAGCCGACGCCGGGCTCGGTGACGATGAGGCGCGGGTGCAGGACGTCGGTCTCGATCTTGCGGCGCAGGTTGGCCAGGTGGACCTGCAGGGGGTGCTGGCCGGCGGACGCCTGGCCGGCGCCGCGGATGGCGGCCAGCAGCTGGGCGTGGTTCAGGGTGCGTCCAGGGTGCAGCACCAGGGCACGCAGCAGGCTCCATTCGACGGGGGTGAGGTGCACCGGGACGCTCTGTTTCTTGAGCGTGCGGGCGTCCAGGTCCAGCTCCAGGTCGCCGATGGCCAAGGGCTCGGCGTGCGGCGGCGGCGGCAGGGTGCGCGTCCGGCGCAGGCAGGCATGCAGGCGCGCGATCAGCTCGATGGTGCTGAAGGGCTTGGTGATGAAGTCGTCGGCGGCGGCTTCCAGCAGCTCCACCTTGTCGTGTTCCGAATGGCGCGCCGACAGCACCACGATCGGCGCCTGCGACCAGCGGCGGAGCGCCTGGCAGACTTCCAGGCCGGCGGCGTCGGGCAGGCCCAGGTCCAGGATGATCAGCTCGGGCTGGCGCGCCGCGGCCAGGTCGATCCCTTCGCGGGCGGTGCCTGCCTCCAGCACCTTGAACTCCGGCGCCAGCGCGCGCCGCAGGGCGCGTCGGATCGGCACCTCGTCGTCGATGACCAGGATCGTGGCCGGCCGCCCACCGGGCGCCGGGCCGGGCTTCAGGCGGCCTCCAGGGAGGCGTCCTCGCTCCGGGCGGCGACGGCGCGCGCCTGCCGCGCCTCGACCCAGCGCCAGGCGATGACGCGCAGCGGCGGTTGCAGCAGCCGGGTGAGGATGGCCAGCTGCAAGGAGCCGCCGATGACGACGATGGCCAGCGGCCGCTGGGTCTGCGCGCCGATGCCGTGCGACAGCGCGGCGGGGAGCAGCCCCAGGGTGGCGACCAGGGTGGTCATCAGCACCGGCCGGAACCGCTTGGCGGCCGCCTGCCGCGCCGCCTCTTCGTTGGACACGCCGCTCGCGTGCAGCTGCTGGGCGTAGCTGATCATCAGCAGGGCGTCCTGCACCGCGATGCCGAAGATCGAGATGAACCCCATGGCCGCCGACACCGACAGCGGCTCGCCGGCGATGAGCAGCGCCAGCAGCCCCCCGGTCACCGCGACGGGGATGCTGATCAGCACCAGCGCCGTGTCGATCCAGTTGCGCACGCTCGAATAGACCAGCAGCGCGACCAGCAGCACGGTGATCGGCACGATCAGCTTCAGGCGCTCCTCGGCGTCGTGCAGCTCGTTGACCTCGCCGGCCCAGGCCAGGTTGATGTCGGGCGACAGCGGCACCTGCCGGGCGATGCGGCGCTGCGCCTCGGCGATCGTCCCCGCCAGGTCCCTGCCGCGCACCGAGAACTTGACCGGCGTGTAGCGCCGGCCGTCTTCGCGATAGACCACGGTGGCGCCGTCCTCGGTCGAGACGCTGGCCACCTCGCCCAAGGGGATCTGGCTGCCATCGGGCGTCGCCACGGTGATGCGCTTGAGCGCGGCGATGCTGCCGCGGTCCTGCTCGCGCCAGCGGACGACCAGGTTGAAGCTCTTTTCGCCCTCGTAGACCTGGGTGACGGCCTGGCCGCCGATCGCCGCCTGCACCACCGCCGCGACGTCGCCGGTGTTGAGGCCGTAGCGCTCGCACTGCACGCGGTCGGGCACGATGCGGATGCTGGGCTGGCCGAGGCTGCGAAACACTCCCGGCTCGGCGATGCCGCGGACCCCGGCCATCACGCCCTGGATCGCATCGGCGGCGCGGTCGTTGTCGGCGAGGTCGGGGCCGATCACCTTGACGCTGTTCTCTCCCTTGACCCCCGACAGCGCCTCTTCCACGTTGTCTGAGATGTATTGCGAGAAGTTGAAGATGGCGCCCGGAAACTCGGCGGCGAACTGGCGCGCCAGCTGGGCGGTGAGCTTCTCCTTGGTCAGCCCGCGCGGCCACTCGCCGAACGGCTGGAGCGGCGCGAACAGCTCGATGTTGGAAAAGCCCGCCACGTCGGTGCCGTCGTCGGGTCTGCCGAGCTGCGACACCACGGTCAGGACCTCAGGGTGGCTGAGCAGGATCTGCCGCAGGCGGGGCACCTGCTGCATCGACTCTTCGAGCGACACGGAAGTGGGCAGGGTGGCGCGGATCCAGAAGTTGCCCTCTTCCAGCTTGGGCATGAACTCCTTGCCCAGCAGCGGCCACAGCGCGACGCAGGCGACGACCGGAATCAAGCACAGCGCGACCGCCGCCCGCGGGCGCCGCAGCGCCGCCTCGAACAGCGGGTCGTAGACGCGGTGGAGCAGGTGCATCAACGCGTGCTGTTCGTCGTGGTCGCGCACCGACAGCACGCGCGAGCTCGCCGCCGGCGTCAGCAGCAGCGCCAGCAGGATGGCGCCGCCGATGGCGAAGGCGTAGGTGTGGGCCATAGGGCGGAAGATCTGGCCGGCCACCCCGGTCAGCGTGAACAGAGGCAGGAACGCCACCGCGATGATCAGGGTGGAGAAGCCCATCGGCCTGCCGACCTCGACGGCGGCGTCCAGGATGTGGCCATCCATGGTGCGCCTGTCGTCGTCGCGCCCGCGCAGCTGGCGGAACACATTTTCCATCATGATGACGGTCGAATCGACGACGATGCCGAAGTCGACCGCGCCCAGCGAGATCAGGTTGGCGGGGGTGCCCAAAAGCACCATGCCGATGAAGGCGCAGAGCAGGGCCAACGGGATGTTGAGCGCGGTCAGCAGCGCGGCGCGCAGGTTGGCCAGAAAGAAGATCAGCACCAGCGTCACCAGCGCCATGCCGATGAGCAGGTTTTCGAGCACCGTGTGGGTCGTCACGCCGACCAGCGCGCCGCGGTCGTAGTAGGGCGCGATCTCCATGCCCGGCGGCAGCAGGTGCTCGCGGCGGATGATGCGCAGCCGCTCCTTCACGCCCCTGAGCGTGGCGTCGGTCTGGCCGCCGTAGCGCATCAGGACGACGCCTTCGACCACCTCGTCGGCGGCGTCCTTGCCGACCTGGCCCAGGCGCGGCGCGTGCCCCAGCTCGACCGCCGCGACGTCGCGCACCCGCACCGCCACGCCCTTCTGCTCCAGGACCACGACGTCCTCGATGTTCTTGAGCGAGCTGATCAGGCCGATGCCGCGGATGGTGAACGCCTGGGCGCCGAGGGTGAGGCGCTGGCCGCCGACGTTCTGGTTGGCGTTGGCGATGGCGGCTTCGACCTGCGCCAGCGTCACGCCGCGGGCGCGCAGCAGGAAGGGGTTGACGTCGACGTGGTACTCCTTGGCCAGGCCGCCGAAGCTGGTCACGTCGATGACGCCCGGCACCTGCTTCCACTGCCGCTCCAGGATCCAGTCCTGGGCGGTCTTGAGGTCGGTCAGCGAGTAACCCTTGCCGCGCAGCGTATAGCGGTAGATCTCGCCGATCGCGTTCCACGGCGACAGCGAGGCCTGGATGCCGCTCGGCAGCTGCACGAACTGCAGCCGGTTGATCACCTCCTGGCGAGCGCGCTCGTAGTCGGTGCCCCACTTGAAGTAGCACTTCACATCCGCCAGCCCGAACAGCGACTGCGAACGCACGTGGTCGAGCCCCGCCATGCCGGCCAGCCCGGCCTCGAGCGGGATGGTGACGTAGCGCTCGGTCTCCTCGGCGCTCCAGCCGGGGGGCTGCGCGATCACCTCGACGAGCGGCGGGCAGGGGTTGGGATAGGCCTCGACCGGCAGCTTTTTCCAGGCGTACAGGCCGCACGCCGCCAGCACCACCGCGGCGGCGACCACCAGGTTGCGATTGCGCAATGCGAACGCGACCAGCCGCCGGATCATCAGAGCAGTCCCAGCAGGAAGATGGCGCCGTGCGACGCCACGCGGTCGCCGGGCGCCAGGCCGGTCAGGATCGGCACGCGGCTGCCCGCCAGCTCCTCGCGCGCCACGACGGCGCGGCGGCGGAAGACGACGCGGCCGTCCGGCGTCGCGCCGCCGGCGACGAAGACGACAGTCTGCTCGCCCTGCCGCAGCAGCGCTTCGCGCGGCACCGTCGGGGTGCGCCGCGAGGGCGCCGCCAGGCGCGCCATGCCGTACATCTCGGGGGCGAGCAGATGGCCGGGGTTCTGCAGCACGCAGCGCACCCTGGCCGTGCGCGCCACCGGGTCCAGGACGTCCGAGATCCAGTCGACGGTGCCGTGGAACTCCCGGCCGGGCCACGCCGCCACCTGCAGCGCCACCGGGTCGCCGACCTTGACGTGCGGCAGGTCCATCTCGAAGACGTCGCCCAGCAGCCATAGCTCGCCCGCGTCGCCGATGGTGAACAGCTCGACCACGTTGCCGCCGCCGCCGTACTGGCCCTGCACCTCGAGCCCCGGCGTCGCCAGCCGCGCCGTCACCAGGCCGGCGATCGGGCTGCGCAGGACGAACTGCTGCGACACCCCGGCATCGGCGGCATCGGCGGCAGCGGTGGCACCGGCAGCCGCGGCGGCACCGGCCGTCGCGCCGCCCTCCGCGGCCTGGGCGGCCGTCGCGCCGCCGGCGCGCAGCAGGCGCGTGCGCTGCCGGGCGCGGTCGTACTCGGCCCTGGCGCGCAGCAGGTTGTCCTCGGCCGCCTCCAGGTCGCGCTGCACGCCCACCTTGAGCGCCGCGAGCTCGCGCTGGCGGCGCGCCTCGTGCTCGGCGGCGTCCAGGTCGGCCCGAGCTTTGAGCGTGTCGGCGAAGGCGCTGCCCAGCTCCGGCGACTCGATGACGGCGAGCGGCGCCCCCCTGGCGACGAGCTGGCCCGGCGCCGCGATCACCTTGGTGATGCGGCCCCCGACCGGCGGAAAGACGTGCGCCACGCGCAGCTCGTCGAAGGCCAGCCGGCCGCCGATGTCGAGCAGGTCGTCGACCGGCTGGAGCTCGACCGGCGCGATCGCCACCCTGCCGCTGCGCACCTGCTCGCCGCTGACCTCGACTTCGCGCTCGGCGGCGCTCGGCGGCGACGCCGCCAGCTGGGCGTCCTCCACCAGCACGCGTTCGCCGTCGGACAAACCGCCCAGCACCTGCACCTGGTCGCTCGGCGGCACGAGCGGCAGCAGCGCCTGGCTTGCCGCGGCCGGCTGCTGGCGCGACACCGCCCCCGCCGCCGTGGGCGTCTCGATCTTGCGGCGCCGGAACACCACCCTGCCGTCGGGCCGCCGCCCGGCCAGCACCCAGGCGAACGATTGATCGCGGATGCGCGCCACCGCCGCGCGCGGCACGGCGAGGGCGCGCAGCGCCGGCCGCTCGATCGCCACGGCGGCGAACATCTGCGGCTTGAGCAGCCCCGCGGGATTGCGCAGCGCGCACCGCACGCGCGCCGTGCGCAGCGCCGGGTCGAGCGCCGGCGACACCCAATCGATCTGCCCGGTGAAGACGCGATCGGGCCACGCCAGGACGCGCGCCGCGACGGCCGCGCCCGGCCGCACCGCCGGCAGGTCCGCCTCGGCGACGTCGGCGTACAGCCACACCGTGTCGATGCTGCCGATGGTGAACAGCTCGACCGCGGTGCCGCCCGAGAACTGCCCCGCGATCTCGACGCCAGGGTTGACCGAGCGCGCGATGACCCGCCCGGCGATCTGGCTGGTGAGCTGATACGCCTGGGTCACCGCGTCCACCCTGCCGCGCTGCAGCAAGGTGATGCGCTGCCGCGCCCGCTCCTCCTCGGCCTTGGCGCGCAGATAGGTATCCTGAGCGCTCTCGTAGTCGCGCTCGGCGGCGGCGTTGACCGCCAGCAGCTTTTTCTGCCGCACCCCGTCGTGCTCGGCGGCCGCCAGGTCGGCGCGCGCCTTCACTTCGTCGGACAGCGCGCTGCCGACGTCGGGCGAAACGATCTCGGCGAGCGGCGTGCCGCGCGCGACCTGCTGGCCGAGCCGCACCAGGATGCGCGTCACGCGGCCGGACACCGGCGAGAACACGTGCGTCACGCGCGCATCGTCGAAGTCGATGCGCCCGCCCAGGATCAGCGCCTGCGGCAGCTCCGTGGTGCGCGCCGGGGCGACGTGCGCGGTACCCTGGGCCAGCCGCTCGGGGGCGATCCACAGCTGGTCGTCCGGCGGTGTCAGCGTCGGCGACCGCGTCGCGGCCGTCTGCTGGCTGCGCGCGGCGATGCCCATCGCCGCGCCGGCGACGCCGGCGGTCAGCGCGGAGGCGGTGAGAAGTACGACGCTCCATCGTTTGCGGCGCATGGCGTCACTCCGAAAGCGGGAAGGGGCTGGCTTCGCCCGTGGCCTGGCGCAGCTGCGCCACCGCCGTCCAGTAGTTGGCGAGGTCCTGGCGGCGCTCGACGTTGGTGGCGACCCAGGTGCGTTCGGCGTCCAGGAAGTCGAGCAGGCTGGCGGCGCCCTTTTCGTAGAGGATCTTTTCGGCGTCGCGCGCCGTCCTGGCATCGGCGAGCAGCTCCGCGTCCATGCGCTCGATCTGCCGCCGCGCGGCAGCCAGACCGGCGATGGCGGTCAGCAGGTCGGCGGCCACCTGGGTGTGCGCCTTGTCCTCCAGAGCCTGGGCGGCGGCCAGGTTGGCTTCGGCGCGCCGGATCTCCCCCTGCTGGCGATCGAAGATCGGCAGCGGCAGCGACAGGCCGAAGGTGTAGTCGGGCGGCGACACCACGGTGGGCGGGCTGCTCGCCAGGTTGACCTGGGCGCTGTAGCCGGCCTGCAGCGTCAGGTCGGGCAGGCGCAGGCGGCGCGCCAGGGCCAGCGCCCGCTCCGCCTGCTCGCGGTTCGCCACCGCGGCGCGCAGGTCCGGGCGCTGCCCGGCGGCCGCGGCCAGCAGGGCCGGCAGGTCCTGGTCGCGGGGGTCGGGCGCCGCGGCAGCGCGGTAGGACAGGTCACCTTGCGGCGCCAGCGGCACGGCCGGGTCGCGGCGGCCCAGAAAGACCAGCAGGGCGGCGCGCTCCTGGTCGGTGGCGGCCCGCGCCTGCTCGACCGCCTGCTCGGCCTCGCCCTTTGCCGTCGCCACGCGCGCCACGTCGGCGACGCCGATGGCGCCCAGCTGGTAGCGCGCCTGGTTGAGCTTGAGGGTGTCCTGGTAGGTGGCCAGGACCTCTTCGGCGAAGCGCAGGTTGTCGCGCGCCAGGAGCGCGCCGATGAAAGCCGACTCCAGCTGGAAGCGCAGGTTGCGCAGCGCGTCGTCCTTGCCGGCGCGCGCCGCGCGCAGCGCCGCGGCCGCCACGTCGCGGCGCAGCAGCTTCTTGCCCGACAGCAGATCGGACAGGGCGGCGTTGTCGCTCACCCCCAGGTTGTAGCCGGGCGTGGTGGCGAACTGCGCCCGCGGCACCGCCTGGGCGTAGAGCGCACCGCCCGAAAGCGTCGGATTGGGCGAGGCGGATTGCGCCACCAGGTCGCCTTCGGCGCCCAGCGCCGCGGCCTGGGCGACCAGCACGTCGAAGCCCCGTTCGGCCAGCAGGCGCTCGGCCTGCTGCAAGGTGATCGGATCGGCGGCGGGCGACGCGGCGGTGCCGCCGCCGCCGCCGGCGAGCAGGGCGTGCAGCGCCAGCAAGGCCAGCGCCGCCAGGGGAGCGTTCATCACGCCGCCAGGCTAGCAAGCGGCCGTTCAACGATGCACAAGGGTTGGGGGTGGGGGGATCAAGAACTCACAAGATCTGCGCCCGGCGGCCCGGCGCCCGGCGGCCGCTGCGGGGCCGCCGATCGCCCGCATCGCGCATCAGTGCGTGTACTGGACGCCCAGGCGCAAGGCAGGACCGGCGCCGGGGAAGCCGACCAGCACCTGGTAGCGGCGGTCGGCCAGGTTGTCGACGCGCGCCCGCAGCTGCCAGGCGCCGGCGACCTGCCAGGTGGCGCCGGCGCCGAGCAGCTGATAGCTGGCGACCGAGGTGCGGTCGGGGACCGGGATCTCGGTGTCGAGGTAGCGCGAAACCCCCTGCGTGTCGAGCCGCAATCCGAGCCGCGAGGTGGCCTGAAAGTCCACGTGGGCGCCGCCGATCCAGCGCGGCCGGTGGAGCAGGGGGGCGTCGCCGGCGGTCAGGTCGGTGACCTCCTGGCAGGTGGCGTTGAGCGCCGCGGTCAGTCGGGTTGCCGGGCGCCAATCCAGGCTCAGCTCGCCGCCGCGGGCTTCGACCGCGGAGCGGTTGACGTGCAGGAACTGCTGGAAGTCGAAGTCGATCAGGTCGCGGAAGTGGTCGTAAAAGAGCGTCCCGTCCAGCGTCAGGTGCGCCGCCGCGAAGCGGTGCTCGACGCCGGCGTCGCCGCCGGTGCCGATCTCGGGGCGCAGGTTGGGGTTGCCGCCGAGCGCCCGCGGGCTGGCCAGGGCAAAGAAGCTGGGCAGCTTGAAGGCCCTGCCGGCGGACGCGTGCAGGCGGGTATCGCTGGCGCCCAGCTGCCAGTTGAGGCCCAGCCGGGGGTCCAGCTCGACGCGGTCGCCGCCGGTGCCGGGGCCGGTCACCCGGTCCAGCCGGCCGCCCAGCTCGGCGGTGAACGCGCGCTGTTGCCACAGCGCCTCGGTGAAGGCGCCGATGAGATTCCGCGTGATGTGGTAGGTGCCGTCGACGTTGCCCTCGAACGGCACGTCGAGCAGCAGGCTGTGGTTGTCGCCCTGCTGCTGGCCGACGTCCACGCCGCCGCTCCATTGCAGGTGGTCGCCGGCGTAGAGCGTGCCGTTGCCGCCGGCGCGCAGCTGGGTGAAGACGGTGTTCTGGGTCGAGGCGGGCACCTGGTCGAGCACCGCCGGGCTGGCCTGGTCCAGGTCGTGGCGGTAGAGCGAAGCGCTCAGCCGGCTGGGGTGGTCGCCGCCGTCCAGGTCGAGCTCGGCGGCCAGGCTCTCCTCGGTGTGATCCGACTGGCGCAGCAGGCCGTCGCCGTACAGCGGTCCGCCCGACGCGTCGGGGTAGTCGTCGGCGTGCCACCGCGCGTAGCGGCCGTTGACGCGCACGCCGGCCTGGTCGGCCACCGGCTGGCTGGTGTTGCCGTAGAGGTTGAGCTGGCGGAAGTCGTCCTGCGCCACGCGGTGGCTCTCCTCTTCCCAGCCGCCGCCGAGCAGGAAGGCGCCCGCACCCAGGCCGCCGCCGACCGAGCCGTGGGTCTGGCGCAACGACCCGTTGCCGGCCGCCGCCGCCAGCTGCGCCGCGATGGGGCCGGGCCGGCCCTGGCGGGTGATGACGTTGACCACCCCCGACAGGCCGCTGGAGCCGAAGAACGACGACAGCGGCCCGCGCACCACTTCGATGCGCTCCACCTGGTCGGCGGGGACCCCTTCCAGGTTGAACACGTCGCCGTCTTCGTTGGTGGGGTCGGTGACCGGCACGCCGTCGATCATCACCAGCGATTTTTCGTCGCCGCCGCGGATCTCGGCCAGCGTCTGGCCGCCGCGGGCGCCGTTGGTCAGGATGTCCACACCCGGAATGAAGCGCAGCAGCTCGCCGATGGTGCGCGCCCCCGACCGCTCCACGTCCTGGCGGTCGAGCACCGTGACCGACCCGGTCGCCGAGTCGAGCGGCCGCGCCTGCACCGTCGCCGTCTCGTAAAACGACGCGGGCGGCTCGGCGCCCGGCGGGCCGCCGTCGGCGCCGGCGCCGGACGCCGGCGCCGGTGCTGTCGGTGGGGATGTTGGCGTTGCGGGCGCCGCCGGGCCTGGTGTCGCCGGGCTGGGTGCCGTAGCTGCAGGCTGGGGTGGTGGTTCCTGCGCCGCCGTCCAGGCGCCGGGCGCAGCCACGGCGGCGACCAGGCATACCCCAACCGCGGCTCGTCCCACGAGGTTCCGATGGTGGCTCATCGGATCGCATCGTAGCAGTTGCGTGCGCTGTTCTACTGCGGCCAGCCGGCCTCGATCTCGGAGTGCCAGCCCGGCGCCGGGCGCGCCATGCGGTCGATGCCATGGAACTTGGCCGCGTCGCGCCGCCATGGGTCGATGGTGCCGACGACGCTGCCGCCGGTGAAACCCGGATGGGCGCGATCGGGCAGGTAGCCATAGCAGCTCAGGCGGATGGACAGCTCGTCGGGGCTGGCCTGCCGCAGCTGGTCGAGCAGCGGCGAAGAGCTGGCCTGCCAGATCAGGTCTTCGAGCACCGATTGCAAGGCCCCGCCCGAGCCGGTGTCGGTGTTCACCTGCGCCGGCACGCGGCCGATCCACAGGTTGAGCAGCGTCGCACGGTCCATGAAGTGGGCGTCGAGCATCGTCAAGGCAGGCTGATCGCCATCGGCGGGCAGCACCTCCGTCATCAGGCGCAGATAGAGGCCGTAGAGCCGGGTGCGTCCGTGCTGCAGCGTGTCCAGGTCCGCCATCCCTGCCGCCGCCAGCTGGCCGCCTGGAATGTAGCTCTGCACGGTCGCGCCGAGCAGTGGGTCGCCTTTGCGGAAGAGCTTGCCGCTGCTGTCCAGGAAGCTGGTCACCCGCGCCGAGATCGTCCAGGCATGCGAACCGTAAGGGTTCCACGCCAGATCCCTGGGCTTCGCGCCGGCCTCGCATTGCTGGGCGCCGCGGTCGACGATTGAGGGGGCGGCGGTCAGCGCGCCGGCGAAGTGCAGCCGAGGGGCGTCGAGGTAGCTCATCGCATTCACCTCTTCGCGTTCTTGAGACATTTACGAGAACGCAAAAATTGCAGTGAAGCTAAAAGTACTCCTGCCGGCGCTCACCGTCAACCCCTACCGGGTATCTGAGATGAACTGCCGCGTCCTCGTCCTGTGTCCTCTTGCGGTAAGCTGTCGCCTCGATGAGTGGCATGGGCGCTGCCGGCACCGGCACCGTGTGCATCACCGGAGGAGCCGGATTCATCGGCTCCCACCTGGCCGATGCCTTTGCCGCCGCCGGCCGCCGGGTGGTGGTGCTCGACGACCTGTCCAGCGGCAGGCGCGACAACGTTCCGGAGGCGGCCGAGCTGGTGGTGGCCGACATCCGCTCCCGCGCCGCGGCGGAGCGGCTGGGGCGCGGCGACGTCGATCTGCTGATCCATCACGCCGCGCAGATGGACGTGCGGCGCTCGGTTTCCGATCCGGTCTTCGACGCCGACGTCAACGTGGTGGGCAGCCTCAACCTGCTGGAAGCCGCCCGGCGCGCCGGCGTGCGCCAGGTGCTGTTCGCCTCGACCGGCGGCGCCATCTACGGCGAGCAGGACGTCTTCCCAGCCGCCGAAGACCACCCGGCGCGGCCGGTTTCCCCTTACGGCGTCGCCAAGCTCGCCCTGGAAAAGTACCTCTACTACTACCACGTCGAGCACGCCCTCAACGTCACCTGCCTGCGCTACTCCAACGTCTACGGCGAGCGCCAGAGCGCCCAGGGCGAAGCCGGCGTCGTGGCGATCTTCCTCGACCGCCTGCTGGCCGGCGAACCCCCCACCATCAACGGCGACGGCCTGCAGACCCGCGACTACGTCCACGTCTCCGACGTCGTCGCCGCCAACCTCGCCGCCGCCGGCCGCCCCGGCTTCCACATCTACAACGTCGGCACCGGCGTCGAAACCTCGGTCGTCGACCTCTGCCGCCTCCTCACCCAAGCCGCCGGCAGCACCCTCGCCCCCCGCCACGCCCCCGCCAAACCCGGCGAGCAGCGCCGCTCCGCCGTCGACGCCACCCGCGGCCGCCGCGACCTGAACCTGCCCCAGCCCCTCCCCCTGGCCGAAGGCCTCGCCCGCACCACCGCCTGGTTCGCCACCCGCGCCCCCGTCCCCACCACCCGCGCCTGACCCGACTGACGGACAAGGCGCGATACCGGCGCCGCGGCACAGCGAACGACCGGTGGTGCGGCGACCGCATCCTGACAACCGCCGGCGGTCAAGCGCCTTGCGCCGGTCGGCGGCTGTGGGCCGGCCTTTTCCCTGATTCGCTGGGGATTTAGTCACCGGGCTCCATTGTCGCCAGGAGCGCGCGGATGGTCTCCGCTTCGGGGATTTGCAGGCTGTCAGCGGCGGCCAGCGCCAGCGTGAGCAGGTCGTGGGCCTCTGCGAGATCCCCGGCTTGCGACCTGCTCTGGAGGCCGAGGGCCAGGTTGGTCCGGGCGACGAGCAGTCCGCGGACGTCGCCGAGTGCCTCGAAGACGGGGAGCTGTTCTTCGCGGCGAATGCGGAGTGCCTCGTCCCGTTGGCCGCGGTCCTGGAGCACAGTGGCGATTTTACCGAGGGTGATGGCGCGCGAGCGGATGTCGCCGAGGGTCTCGTAGACGGGGAGCTGTTCCTCGCGGTGGATGCGGAGTGCTTCGTCGAGCTGGCCGCGGGCCTGGAGCACGTCGGCGATTTGGCCCAAGGTGACGGCGCGCGACCGAACGTCGCCGAGTGCCTCGTAGACGGGGAGCTCTTCTTCACGGCGGATGCGGAGTGCCTCATCGAGCTGGCCGCGGGCCTGGAGCACGTCGGCGATGTCGCCCAGGGTGATGGCGCGCGACCGAACGTCGCCGAGGGCGTCGAAGACGGGGAGCTGTTCCTCGCGGCGGATGCGGAGTGCCTCGTCGAGCTGGCCGCGGGCCTGGAGCACGTCGGCGATTTTGCCCAGGGTGACGGCGCGCGCCCAAACGTCGCCGAGGGCGTCGAAGACGGGGAGCTGTTCTTCGCGGCGGATGCGGAGTGCTTCGTCGAGCTGGCCGCGGGCCTGGAGCACGTCGGCGATTTTGCCCAGGGTGACGGCGCGCGCCCGAACGTCGCCGAGGGCCTCGAAGACGGGGAGCTCTTCTTCACGGCGGATGCGGAGTGCTTCGTCGAGCTGGCCGCGGGCCTGGAGCACGTCGGCGATCTTGCCCAGGGTGACGGCGCGCTCCCGAACGTCGCCGAGGGCCTCGTAGACGGGGAGCTCTTCTTCACGGCGGATGCGGAGTGCCTCGTCGAGCTGGCCGCGGTCCTGGAGCACGTCGGCGATTTTGCCCAGGGTGACGGCGCGCGACCGGACGTCGCCGAGTGCCTCGTAGACGGGGAGCTGTTCCTCGCGGCGGATGCGGAGTGCTTCGTCGAGCTGGCCGCGGGCCTGGAGCACGTCGGCGATTTCACCGCGGGCGATAGCCCGGTCGCGCTGGTGCCCCCCTTCGCCGAAGGCAGCCGCAGCCAATTCCAGGGCGGCTTGGGCATCCTGGAGCACACCTGCCCGGCTCAGGTCGCGGCCCCGCCTTAGGTGGGCGCTTGCTGCCGCAAACAGTGCGGTCGATCCCGTTGCCCCGGCGGTCAGGTCGAGCGCCGTGGCGATCGCCGCGCGCGCCTCCGGGATGGCGCCAAGGGGCTCGAGACCATCATGCACGCGCAACCACAGGTGTGCAGCTGCAGCGCGCTCCGTTTCGCCCTGGCCGGCAGGGAAGAGGGCCAGGCCCTGGCGGGCGACCTGGATGCAGGCGCGGTAGGCGTGGCGGTCTCTCAGGCCGAGCGCCCACCGGCTGTACGACTGCAGTGCCCCTTCGCGGTCGCCGGCGGCGTCGCGATGGTGGGCGGCAGGTGCGAAGTCAGCGAGCGTACCGGGTCGGTTTTCGAGGTGCTGCGCCACCCGCAGGTGCCAGCCGCGCGCCGCTGCCGGTCCTTCGCGAGCGGCCAGCTCGTCTTGCCGGCGGCTGGCCAGGAGGCGGTGCACGGTGTCGCCGCCTTCAAGGGCGGAGGGGGCGACCGTGCGGGCCAGGAGGCCGTGTGTACGCAGCCAGTCGAGGTCGGTGGCGGGATGGGCGAGAGCTTCCGCTTCTAGCAGCGCTTCGATCTCGGCGGTGGGCAGGGGCTGGGTGAGCAGGCAGAGGCGGTCGAAGGCCGGAAGGTGCTGGGCGGGCACGGCGTCGAGGACGGCGTCGAGCAGGAGGCTGCGGCCGCGGGCCTGCTGGGTGGCCGCGAGCCGGGCAGTCACGGCTTCAACCGCCGGCCCCATCTGTGCGAGCAGCTGGCGCGCGCGGTGGGGGCGCTCGCGCAGATAGCCGCCGAGGAGCTGCAGGGCCTTGGGGTGGCCGCCGAGGTGGTGGAGGGCCTGCTGCCAGGCGGGTTCGTCCAGGCTGCCGAGTCCTTCGGCGTCGAGCAGGCGGAGCTTGCGGCAGCCGGAGGGAGACAGTTCGCCCAGGTCGAGGTTCCAGGGGGTGCAGGGTCCGGGCGGCAGCTCCAGGGCGTGGCGGCTGGTGATCAGGATGTGGAAGCCGGGGCCGCCCAGGATCGTGAGGTCCGTCACGGCCGCGGCAAGGGCTGGATCGCGGAGGCGGCCCTGGTCGTCCTGGTTGTCTTCCAGGTTGTCCAGCAGCAGGTAGGTCGGCGTGTGGGCGGTGAGCGCGTGACGCAGAGCCTGGCGGAAGTTCTGCTCTGCAGCATCCGGGGCGAGGCCGACGGGGCGAAGCACCGCGAGGTGCACGGCGACCTCTTCGGCCAGGATGGCGGCGGTGAGGGTGCGGCCAGCGGCGATGACGAGGACGCGGGCGCCCAGAGCCTGGCTGCGTTCGAGAAAGCGGGCGGCCAGGGTCGACTTGCCGATGCCGCCCAGGCCGTGGAGGACCAGCAGGCGCTCGCCGCGGGCGCAGGCCTGGTGCAGGCGGCGTTCGGCGTCGCGGCGGCCGACGTAGCCCTGGTCGAGGTAGGTGACGCCGCCGATCGCGAACGCCTGGCGCGCGAGGTCGATGGGGGTCGGAGCGGGGGCGGCGGTGCCGGCGGGGGCGACCAGGGGGCCGGTGGCGCGGCTGGCGAGGAGGACGGGTACGGCCCATTCGTGGGGCCGGCCGTGGGCGACGAGGTGAGCGCGGCCGGCGCGCAGCGCGGCGGGCAGGTCGGTGCCGGCGCCCAGGGTGCGGTAGAAGCCTTCGGCAAAAGCCGTGGCGCCGCCGTCGGAGATGGTGCCCTGCATCGCCAGGACACGCGGCAGGCCGCCCAGGACCAGGGCTTCGGCGAAGCCTTCCGGCGCGGCCGGGGGCGGCTGGGTTGGCGGCGGCGCAGGTGGGGCAGGGGCGCCTTGGGCCTGGGCGGCGGCGGCACCGGTGGCCGGGGCGCGGAAGGCTGCGCCGATGGGTGGTCCGGTGGCGCCGGCGCCGGGGTGGCCGGCGGTTGGCGGGGCGCCCGCTGTGGTGCAGGCAGCGAGGACGACGAGCTGGATCTGGGCGGCGGCGGGCGTGGCACGGGTCCAGGCCAGAAGCTGGCGCGCGCCGAGCGGGGCGCGGTGGCCGGCGGCGTTTTCGAGGTAGAGGACCGGCTGGGGTGGTTCGCCGGGGGTAGCATGGATGCCGCCGTGGCAGGCGATGTGGACCAGTTGCGGGCGTTCGGGTTGGGCGAGCTGCTGGCGCAGCTCTTCGCCTTCGCCGGTGTCGGGCAGGATGAGCCGGCTGCGCCGCTCGCGCAGGGGCTCTTCGAGAGCGAGGAGCAGGCGCTCCTGCTCGCGCTCCCAGAACAGATCGCTGTCGGCGGTCAGACCCAGGGCGCCGAGGCCGGCGCCGGCGGCCTGGTCGTCGAACGGGGCGGCGGTGAAACCGAGGACGGTGAGGTGATCGGCGGGGAGAGCGGCGGCGGTGTCGGCGGCGGGATCGGCGGGGCCGCCGGGGAGGGCGACGCGGCGCACGATTTCGAGGAGGCCTTGGTGGACCGGGAGCGGGTGGTCGGGCAGCGAGAGGAGCTCCCAGGGCAGGGCGAGTGCGGCGGGGTCGGCGGTGCGAATTTCGAGGACCAGGAGGGCGCCGCCGGCGGCGGCGAGCGCGAGGGCGTGGCTGAGTGCGGCGGTGAGCGGCGGCGGCAGGGTGGCGGCGAGGGCGGCGCCGGCGACGCGCAGGGTGGCCAGGTCGAGTTGACCGTTAGCGTCGTCGCCGCGGCGGAAGGCGGCAAGGACGCCGGCGGTGCCGGGGGCGAGGCGCAGGTCGGCCGGCAGCGGGCCCAGGCGCTTGGGACCGGGCCAGGCGGGGCCGAGCGGCCGGAGGTCGAGCTCGGCGGCCAGCGGCGGGGTGATCTGGGTGGCGGCGGTGGCGGTGCCGGCGGCGGCGGGCGTAGGCGGGGGCGTGAGGGAGAGGACGACGCGGGGGCGTAGGGCGGCGAGGGCCGCGACGATCTCGCGGCGGAGGCTGGCTGCGGTGGTATAGGGGCGGGTCCAGAGGCCGGTGGCGTAGTCGGTGACTTCGCGGTCGAGGAAGTCGGCCAGGGCCGGCTCGCGGGCGGCGCCGCCCGCGTGGGAGAGAAAGACCAGGCAGCGGAGGCCGGCTTCGCGGGCGAGGCGAAACTCCTCTTCGGTGATGGCGCGGTGGTCGACGGTGCCTGCCGGCGGCACGGTGCCGCGGCGTTGGTCGAAGAGGCCGAGATAGGTGTCGCAGGCCGCGAGCTCGCGCACGAGGGCGTCGCGGACGGCGGTGGGCTGGGCGATGTGGGTTTCGGTGAGGACAGGTTCGAGGCCCGCGAGGCGGGCGGCGGTCGCGGCGGCGGCGCGGAGGTCGAGGAGACCGCCGAAGACGGAGGAATAAGAACGGAGTTGGCAATAGATCCGCACACCGCACCCCCGTCGATAACTTTAGCAGTGAATGGCGTCATGATAGGGAGCGGCAGCGAGGCAGTCAACCGCTCGAATGCCTCTGGAAAGCGTGATGGCGCCGAGCCCCGCGCCGCCAGCCTGCCGGTGCTGCTGGCCGGCAGTCCCCGGTCTAAGGCTGTGGCGTGGCGGCGGGTGCGTCGGCGAGCAGGTCGCGCAGGGGGTGGCCGTCGACGTCGAAGCGGACGTAGGAGACGTCGGCGAACTGCATGGCGGTTTCGGTGAGCTGGGCGAGCATGCGCTGGTTGTCGCAGGGGGTGCCGCGCTCGACGTAGCCGGTGAGGCGCACGGTCACCTCACTGCCGCGCCGGTCGATCCCTGCTAGCTGCAGGCGGGCGTCGTACAGAGGGTTGAGCAGGCCGCTGTCGTGGTCGGAGGGCTGGTGCATCGCCAGCAGCTCGCCGAGCGCCGCGGCCAGTGCCGGCGCCGGCTGCGCCGCGGCCACTTCGATGGCCTGGGCGCTGTCGCCGCAGGCGACCTTGCGGCCGGTGCGGCCGCCGTCACCGGGCGCGATCAGAAAAACCTTCACCCGCGTCACCACGTCGCCGGCGCCGGGGCGGGGAGCGTCGCTCGCGGCGCTGGTTGCCGCGCCGCCGGCACCCTGGGCTCCGGCGCCGGTCTGGGCGGCGCCGCGGCAGGACAGCACCAGCAGCAGGGCCAGGCCGGCCAGCAGCAGTCGGCCAGGGAGGCGCCGCGGACGTGCCGCCGCCTTGGTCTTAGCCATCGCCGTCGGGTCGCCGCTCATAGCATAGGAAGGTGTAGGCGCAGGGCGCTTCCGGGTCGTCGGCCGCTTCGCGGCGCTCGGCGGCGACTTCGGTCCACTGCCGCGGGTCGACGTCGGGGAGGCGGGCGTCGCCGGCAAAGTCCTGGTGCAGGCGGGTGAGCCAGAGGCGCGAGCCGGTGCCGGCGGCCAGGGCCTGGCGATAGACGTCGGCTCCGCCGGCGATGAAGACTTCGGCGGCGCCTTCGCCGCGCGCCAGCGCCAGGGCGGCGGCGAGCGACCTGGCGGCGCGGACTCCGGCGGGCGGGGCATAGCCGTCCTGGCGGGAGAGCACGACCGTCTGGCGGCCGGGCAGCGGCCGGCCGATGCTCTCGAAGGTCTTGCGTCCCATCACCAGCCAGTGCCCCATGGTCAGGCGGCGAAAGCGCTGCAGGTCCGCCCGCAGGCGCCAGGGCAGCTGGTTGTCGCGGCCGATGACGCCGTTGGCGGCGACCGCCGCGATCAGCGAGACGATCACGCGCCGGCCGGCCTCAGACGGCCACCGGCGCCTTGATGCCGGGATGGGGGTCGTAGTCGAGCAGGGTGAAGTCTTCGTACTGGAAGTCGAACAGCGACTGGCCGCGCTGGGCCAGCGCCATGCGCGGCAGCGGCCTGGGCGCGCGGCCCAGCTGCGTCCTGGCCTGCTCGACGTGGTTGAGGTAGAGGTGGGCGTCGCCCAGGGTGTGCACCAGCTCGCCCGGCCGCAGGCCGGTCACCTGCGCCACCATCAGGGTGAGCAGGGCGTAGGAGGCGATGTTGAACGGCAGCCCCAGGAAGACGTCGGCGCTGCGCTGGTAGATCTGGCAGGAGAGGGCGCCGCCGGCGACGTAGAACTGGAACAGGATGTGGCACGGCGGCAGGCGCATGCGGTCCAGGTCGCCGACGTTCCAGGCGCTGACCACGTGGCGCCGCGAATCCGGATCGCGGCGCAGGCCGTCGACCAGGCGGGCCATCTGGTCGATGGCCTGCCCGTCGCGGCCCGGCCAGGAGCGCCACTGGTGGCCGTAGGTGGGCCCCAGGTCGCCCGCGGCGTCGGCCCATTCGTCCCAGATGGTGACGCCGTGCTGCTGCAGCCAGGCGACGTTGGTGTCGCCTGCCAGCAACCACAGCAGCTCATAGACGATCGACCGCAGGTGCAGCCGCTTGGTGGTGAGCAGCGGGAATCCGGCCGCCAGATCGAAACGCATCTGGTGGCCGAACACGCTCAAGGTGCCGGTGCCGGTGCGGTCTGCCTTGGGCTGGCCGCGCTCAAGGACGGTGTGCAACAGGTCCAGGTACTGGCGCATCTAGCAGTGTCCCGACCGACGCCGGCTTCTCGGATTTACGCGCGGTGGGCCACTAGACGAACACCTCGACCTTGCCCTTGTCGCGCAGGGCCTTGATGTACTGCTGCACCTTTTCCTGCTGCTGGCGCTGCTTGAGGAAGTCGCCGATTTTGTCCTTGACGTCGGCAAAGGGCACCACGCCGGCATCCTGGTGCTCGACCAGCCGGATGATGTGGTAGCCGTATTCGCTTTCGACGACCGGCGACAGGTCCTTGGGCGTCTTGAGGGCGAAGGCCGCGGCTTCGAACGGCGGCACCGTCTGGCCGCGCGTCAGCCAGCCCAGGTCGCCGCCGCGCTGCTTCGAACCCGGATCGTCGGAGTTTTCCGTCGCCAGCTTGGCGAAGTCGCCGCCCGCCTTCAGCTTGGCCAGGATGTCGTCGGCCTTGGCCTTGGCTTTGGCCTTGTCGGCGGCGGGCGCGTCCTTGGCCACCTTGATCAGGATGTGCTCGACGTGGATGCGCTCGGGGCGCTTCATCGTCTGCTGGTTCTGATCGTAGAAGGCCTTTTCTTGCGCGTCGGTGACGGCGACGCCCGCCACCACCTTGGTTTCGATCAGCCGCTGCACCAGGAAGGCGTCGCGCGCCCGCGCGATCAGCTCGGGCTCGGTCATGCCTTCCTTCTTGAGCTCTTCCTGATACTTGTCGGGGCTGGGGAAGCGGGCCTTCAGCTCGTCGATCTGCTTCTTGATCTCGTCGTCGGTGGCGGTGACGCCCTGAGTCTTGGCGTCCTGCAGCAGCAGCTGGCGGGCGACGATGTTCTCCAACACCTTGCGGTAGAAGTCGGCGGTCATCGGCTGGTTGGGCGCCATCTGGGTGTGCACCTGGTCCGCGGTCTTGAGCAGCTCGTCCTTCTTGATGTCCTGGCCGTTCACCTTTGCCACCACCGCCGGGATCTTGTCGGGCGACAGCGGCACCGGCGCCGGTCCGGCCGCGGCTCCGGCGGGCGGCGCGCCGGCCATGCCCGGAGGGGCCGGCGTGGCGGACGGCGCAGGCGTCGTCGCCCCAGACGGGGCGGCCGGGGTCGCCGCGGTCCCCTGGGCTGCCGCCGGTGCCGGCGCCGCGGCCTTGCTGCCGGACGCCTGCTGTTCGCCGAGCGAGCCGTGGGAACAGCCCAGCAAGCCGGTCAGCAGGAACACCAGCGAGAGGGACAGGATCTGAGGTGAATGAGACGGGGTGTTCTTGCGCATCGGGTTGTTTTCCTCGATCAATCGCCCTGGCCCGCGTGCTGCGGTCGTGGCTGCGGGGCGGTCGTAGGGACGAGAGGACGGAATACGGCCGCGGACGGTCCAAGGCCGTGAAGGCGCATATCCTACCCGGAAACCGGCCGTCGCGGAAAGATCCGGGCCTTCATCTGTACTGCTGCCAATGAGATCGGCGCGCGGCCGCCGCCCGGCGGAGCCCCCGGCCGGGGGGCGCGCGGCAGCGCCCGGCCGCGGGCGGCGGCAGGATGCGGTGCTGTATAGTATCGCCGCCCATGAGCGCCAAGCCTTTTCGCATCTTGATTGCCAAGCCTGGGCTGGACGGGCACGACCGGGGGGCCAAGGTGGTGGCGCGCGCGCTGCGCGACGCCGGTTTCGAGGTGATCTACAGCGGTCTGCGGCAGACTCCCGAGCAGATCGTCGCCGCCGCGGTGCAGGAAGACGTGGCCGCGGTGGGCCTGTCGATCCTGTCCGGTGCCCACAACAGCCTGCTGCCCGAAATCACCCGCCTGCTCAAGGAGCAGGGCGCGGGCGACATCCTGGTGTTCGCCGGCGGCATCATCCCCGAGCAGGACCTGGCAGGGCTCAAGAGCGCCGGCATCGACGCGGTCTTTCTTCCCGGCACCTCGACCAAGGACATCGTCCAGTATCTGCGGGTGCGTCTCAGCGCGGCCTAGTGGCCTGGTGGCCCTGATGGCCGCGGGGCATCCAGCGCGCCGCCGCCGGGGCCGGCCGGGCGCGGGGGCTGGCGCCGGGTGCCCCCCGGCAGTTTCGACGAGCCTTGGCAGCGCCTGGCCGCCGGCGGGTAAACCCCTGATGGAAAGCGGTTTGACGGTTCGGTGCCGGGATGCTAGGTTATCTTGACATTGGGATCGGAGGGGGTACATGAGCAGACGCATCCTGCTGGCCGACGACAGCGTCACCATCCAGAAGGTCATCGAGCTGACCTTCATGGACGATGACTACGAGGTGCGGGCGGTCGGCAATGGTGATGAAGCCCTGGCGATGCTCGGGGCGCTCAAGGTCGACTTCGTCATCGCCGACGTCCACATGCCGGGCGCCAGCGGCTACGAAGTCTGCCGGCGGTCCAAGCAGCAACAGCCGCACGTGCCGGTGCTGCTGCTGGTCGGCACGTTCGAGCCGTTCGACGAAGCGCAGGCGCGCGAATGCGGCGCCAACGCCTTCTTGAAAAAGCCCTTCGATTCGCAGGAGCTGCTCGGCCGGGTGCACGATCTGCTCGGTCCCGATCCGGCGGAGACCGCGGAGGCTGAGCCCCATCCGCCCGCCGCCGGCGCCGCCGCCACCTCCGACGCCCAGCCGCCGTACGCGGCCACCTCCGCCCCCCACGCGGGTATGGCCGGAATCGCCCCGCCGGCGACGCTCGCGCCGCCGCCGCCGGCGTCTTCTGCGGGGCTGTCTGCCGCGGCTTTCGACGCGGCGGCGGAACCGGACCGCCTCCACCTGCTCGACCTGCCGCCGCTGTCCGGCGTCCTGCACGCCGCGCCGCCGGCTTCGCCGTTCCTGCCCGATCCGGCGCCGCCGTCTGCCGCCGCGGCGTCCGCGCCGCCGCCGCTCGAAGCGGCCGCAAGCTGGCAGGAATTCGAACTGGAAGCTGAACCCGAAGCCCCGGCCGATCCCTGGCTGTCGCGCCCGGCCGCTGCACCGCCGCCGGTCGCGGCGCCGCCGCCAGCCGCGGATTTCGCCCTGGATGCCGCGCCGGCGCACAGGTCTTCCGGGGTGGCAGGTTTTGGCGACGACCCGCTGGGTGGTGCGGTGGGGACCAGGGGACCGGGCGAAGCCGTCGAGCAGCCCTTTGCTCTCGGCGACCTGGAAAGCGATTCGTTCGAACATGGCGGCTCGCCATTCCTGCCGTCCGCAAGCCCCGTGGCGCCGGCCAGGCCTGAGTCGCTCGCCGGTCCTGAACGCGCGACCATGGCGGAGCCGGTCGTTGCGGCCGGCACCGGACGCTCGACGTTCGGTGCGGATGCCGCGCCGGCCAAGGCCTCGCCGCCGCCGGCGATCGACCATGAAGACGTCGCGGTGCCGTTCGATTTCGCCGCCGCGGCGGAACCCGGCCCTGCGCTTGCCGCGACCCCGGCCCACGCCTTTTCGGCTGGTGCGACGGCCGCCGCTGCGGGTGCCTTGGCCGGGGCAGCCGCCACCGCGGCCGCCGTGACCGCCTCGCCGTTTGCCGCCAGACCGCCGGCCGACATCGATGCCCAGCCGCCGACGCCGGCCACGCCGGCCATGCCGGCAACCTCTGCCACCGACGCCGCTGGCGCCGCGCCGTCACCGTGGGCCGCGGCTCCGGCAGCCAGCGCCGCCGCCGCCGCCGGCGGCGAAGGGGTGGGTGGCGACGTCGCCGGCGGGACGCACCTGGACTCGCCCCCGCCGCCAAGCGCCGCCGCGGCCCCGCCGGCAACCGCCGCCGCGCCCCCGGCAGCTCCGGTGACCTCGGCGCCCGCCGCCCAGGCCACCGCCGCGCCCTCGGCGACCCCTGCGACCCCTGCGACGCCTGCGATCACCGACGCCGACGTCGAGCGCATCGCGCGCCGCGTCGTCGAACTGCTGGGCGACAAGGTGGTGCGCGACGTTGCCTGGGAAGTCATCCCGGACCTCGCCGAGGTGGTGATCAAGGACCGCCTGCGCGAGCTCGAAAGCCAGGTCGAGTGACGCCCTCGCTGCACCGGCGCCGTCCCCGCTGACCCGGCCGCCGGTCCCTGGCCGCGCCTGCCGTCAGCCTGCCGATCGCGCCTACCGCCGCCGCGCGCCGGCCGTCCGATCGTAGCGGCCGGCCGGCTCTGACAGAATGCAGGTCGCGCCGCGCCGGGCCGCCGGGCCGGGCACGCCGCGATCCGAGCTGCAAGACCTGGAGAACCAGCAGTATGGAAGAGCTCGACAAGCGCTTCGACCCGCGCTCCTACGAGCGCGCGTGGCAGCAGAAGTGGGAAGCCAGCGGCATCTTCCGCGCCGCGGCGCCCGCGGCGTCATCGCCGCGCCCGTCGTTCTGCATCATGATCCCGCCGCCCAACGTGACCGGCAAGCTCCACGTCGGCCACGCCCTGCAGACCACGCTGCAGGACACCCTCACCCGCTGGCGGCGGATGAGCGGCGACAACGCGCTCTGGCTGCCCGGCACCGACCACGCCGGCATCTCGACCCAGCTGATGGTCGAGCGGCAGCTTGCCGTCGAGGGCACCGATCGCCGCACCCTGGGGCGCGAGCGCTTCCTGGCACGGATGTGGGAGTGGACTGACCAGTACCACGGCAACATCCGCCAGCAGCTCGACCTGCTGGGGGCCAGCTGCGACTGGAGCCGCGAGCGCTTCACCCTCGATCCCGGCCTGTCGCAGGCGGTGCGCGAAGCCTTTGTGACCCTGCACGCCGACGGCCTGATCCGGCGCGGCCAGTACCTGGTCAACTGGTCGCCCGTCCTGGGCACCGCGATCTCCGACCTCGAAGTCGAGATGAAGACGGTGCAGGGCAAGCTCTACCACATCGCCTATCCGGTGGAAGGCCAGGCGCCGGTGGTGGTGGCGACCACCCGCCCGGAAACCATGCTGGGCGACACCGCCATCGCCTTCCATCCCGACGACGAGCGCTACCGCCACCTCGCCGGCAAGGCGGCGACGCTGCCGCTGGTCGGGCGGCAGCTGCCCTTCGTCGCCGACCCGGCGGTCGAGCGCGACTTCGGCACCGGCCTGGTCAAGCTGACGCCGTACCACGACGCCAGCGATTTCGAGATGGCCCGCCGCCACGGCCTGCCGGGGATCACGGTCATCGACCAGCAGGGGCGCATGACCGCCGACGCCGGTCCCGACTTCGCCGGCCTCGACCGCGCCGCGGCGCGCCAGGCGGTGGTCGAGCGGCTGCGCGCCGCGGGCCTGCTGGTCAAAGTCGAGGATCACGTCCACAACGTCGGCCATTCGCAGCGCAGCGGCGAGCCGATCGAGCCGCTGATGTCGACGCAGTGGTTTTGCGACGTCACGGACATGGCGGCGCAGGCGCTGGCGGCACAGCGCGAAGGGCGGCTCAAGCTGATCCCCGAAACGTGGGAGAAGACCTGGGAGCACTGGCTGGAGACGATCAAGCCGTGGTGCATCTCGCGCCAGCTGTGGTGGGGGCACCAGATCCCTGCCTGGTACACGGCCGACGGCCAGTGCTTCGTGGCGCGCAGCCGCGAAGACGCGGCGCGGGCTGCAGGCGTCGATGCCCAGGCGCTCACCCAGGACCCCGACGTGCTGGACACCTGGTTTTCGTCCGGTCTATGGCCGTTCTCGACCCTGGGCTGGCCGCAGCAGACGGACGACCTGGCGACGTTCTATCCGACCCAGGCGCTGATCACCGGCCACGACATCTTGTTCTTCTGGGTCGCCCGCATGGTGATGTTCGGCCTGCGCTTCACCGGACAGGTGCCGTTTTCGCTGGTGCACCTGACCGGCCTGGTGCGCGACGCGGACGGGGTCAAGATGTCGAAGACCCGCGGCAACACCGTCGATCCCATCGACCTGGTCGACGAATACGGCGCCGACGCGGTGCGCTTCACCCTCGCCTCGCTCGACAGCCCCGGCCGCGACATCCCGATCCGGGCCGAGCAGCTGGCCGGCTACCGCGCCTTCGGCAACAAGATCTGGAACGCCGCGCGCTTCGCCCTGAGCCGCGTCGACGCCGCGGCGCGGGTGCAGCCGGACCTCGACCCCGCCGGCCTGGCGCCGCCCGAGCGCTGGATCCTGTCGCGCCTGTCGCGCGTCGCGGCCGAAATCGGCCCGCGCCTTGCCGCCTGCCGCTTCGACGAAGCGTGCAGCCGCCTGTACCACTTCTTCTGGGGCGATCTTTGCGATTGGTACATCGAGCTCGCCAAGCCGGCGCTCGCCGGCGAAGCGCCGCGCCCGCGCACCGGCGACGTCCTGCTCACCGTGCTCGACCGCAGCCTGCGCCTGCTGCACCCGGTGATGCCGTTCCTGACCGAGGAGATCTGGCAGCGCCTGCCCGGCCACCAGGACATCCACGCCGACACCATCTGCCTGGCCGCCTATCCCGGCCGCGAAGAGCGCTGGGAGAGCGCCGACGTGGAGTCCGGCATGGAGGTCCTGATGCAGGTGGTGACGCGGGTGCGCAGCCTGCGCGCCGAGCTGGGCCTGCCGCCCAAGGCCCGCCTGGACCTGGTCCTGGGCATCCCCGCCGCCGCCGGCGCCGGCGCGCTGCTGGCCCAGCAGGAACACCTGATCCGCGCCCTCTGCCGCGTCACCTCGGTCGCCTGCGGTCCGCCCGCCGACGTGCCGCAAGCGGGCGCGGCGATCACCGACCTGGTGGCGGGCATCCAGGTCACCCTGGTGCCCGAGCGGCAGGAGATGGGCGCCGACGAGCGCGAACGCCTGGGGCGTGAGCTGGACAAGCTGGGCGCGGAGATCCAGCGCGCCGAGCAGCGGCTCAGCCTGCCCGACTTCCTCGCCAAGGCGCCGCCGGCGGTGGTCGAAGGCGGCCGCGCGCGCCTGGCGGAAATGCGCGACCGCCAGGAGCGCATCCGCGCCAGCCTGGGCGGCGCCTGAGGAGAGCCCAAGGCGTGGATTTCCATCGCTACGTCGCCGACCTGGAAGGCGCCCGCTTCCGCGCCGCGCACCGGCCCGGACCGGACAACGTGGTGGTGCTGGCGACCACCGCCTCCACCAACTCGCTGGCGCGCAGCATCGCGCACGACCTGGAAGCCGAGGGTCTGGACGTCACGCCGATGCTCATCCTGGCCCTGGCGCAGACCGGTGGCCGCGGCCGCCAGGGGCGCAGCTGGGTGAGCCCCGCCGGGCGCGGCGTCTACGGCACGCTGGTCCACTCCTACAAGACTGCCGACCCGCTGCCGACCCTGCCGCTGCTGGCCGGGGTCGGCCTCTGCCGGGCGCTCGCGCCCTACCTGCCCGCCGCGGCCGGCGATCCGGCAGGTTCCGGCGGGGCCGCGGCCGCCGGCGGTTGCCGCCTGAAGTGGCCGAACGACCTGGTGGTGCCCGCCGCGCCCGGAGCGCCGGGTGCCGCCGGCGCCTCGGGCCGCAAGATCGGCGGCATCCTGATCGAAGCGCTGATCCATTCCGGCGCCGGGGCCGTGGCGCTGATCGGTTTCGGCGTCAACCACAGCCACGACGCGGACCAGCTGCCCCCTGGCGCCACCTCGCTGCAGCTCGAAAACCCCGCCGGCGCGGGCGACCTGGCCCAACTGACCTGGGACCTGGTGGCCGGTCTGGAACGCGAGCTGCGCCATGCCGGCGATGCGGCCTATGCCGCGGCCGCCTACAGCGAGCTCTCCATCCACCGCCCCGGCGATCGCCTGGTCTGCCAGGTCGGCGACCGCCGCCTGGCCGGCACCTTCGCCGGCTTCGACGCCGCCGGCCGCCTGCGCCTGCGCCACCCAAGGCCGGCCGAAGGTCAGGCATCCGCAGCATCCGACGGCGGCGGGGAGGCGGCAGCGCCAGACGACCAGGACGAGCTCCTGCTGTCGGCAGGAGAGGTGATCGAGCACGGACCCTCGTAACCTGGCAAGCGTCGGGTGTCGGGATGATGATCAGCAGGCGCGATCGGCGGAAGAGGTGATCGGGCGATGAGCACGGACGGCGGCAAGAAGCGCGGCAAGAGCACCGGTGGGGCAGGGGAGGCGCGTCCCGCGGGCGACGGCGCGGCCAGCAGCGGCGGCGCGATCGGCGGCGGACCAGCCGGAGCCGCGGGCGGTGGCCGGCAGGACGAGCTGCTGGTGCTGCTGGACGTCGGCAACACCAACACGGTCGTCGGCGTGCAGCGCGGCGAGCAGCTGATCGAGAGCTTCCGCCTGTCGACCGACGCGGAGCGTACGGGAGACGAATACGGGTCGCTGCTGCTGCCGCTGTTTTCGCGGCTGGGGATCGATCCGCTGGACGCCGACGCGGTGGTCATCTCGTCGGTGGTGCCGCCGCTGCACCTGACGCTCGACCACCTGTCGCGGCGGTTCTTCGGCAAGAAGCCGATGTTCGTCGAGCTGGGCGTGCGCACCGGCATGCCGATCCGTTACGACAATCCCAAGGAGGTGGGCGCCGACCGCGTGGTCAACTCCGTCGCGGCGCGCGACCGCTTCGGCGCGCCGGTGATCGTGGTCGATTTCGGCACCGCCACCACCTTCGACGTCGTCAACGCCGCCGGCGAATACATCGGCGGCATCATCGCGCCGGGAATCGGTATTTCCGCGGAAGCGCTTTTTGCCCACGCTTCGCGTCTATTCAGGGTAGATGTGCGCAAACCGGACAACCTGGTCGGCAAGACCACCGCATCCGCCATGCAGGCCGGCCTCTACTACGGCTACGTCGGCCTGGTGGACGGCATCCTGGAGCGCCTGCTCGCGGAGATCCCCGGCGTCAAGACGGTGGTCGCCACCGGCGGCCAGGCCGACCTCATCGCCAGCGGCTCCAAGTACATCCGTGAAACCGATCCGCTGCTCACCCTCTACGGCCTCAAACTGATCTACGAACGCAATCGCTAGTGGCCTGTCCCGCACCCGCCGTCGAGGGCAAGCCAGACGCTTTCGATTCGAACAGGACAGGCCGCTGGTGAGCAAAGAAACCCCGGGCGCTGCTGACGCCGCCGCGCCGCCCGGCCGCGACGCGGCTGCCGGGCTGGCCCAGGAACTGCCTGCTACGACCTCGCCTCCGCCCGACGAAGACGGCGACCACGCTTACTTTCAGGCGATCGAAGATCACTTCGTCGGCCTGCGCGGCGCGCCGCTGCTGCTGTCGCCCGTCGATTGGCAGGTGGCGCGCCGCTGGCACCTCCAGGGCATTCCGCTCGCCGTGGTGCGGCGGGCGCTCGACGACCTGTTCGCCCGCCGCCGCGAGCGCGGCGCCCGCGGCCGGGTGTCCAGCCTGCGCTACTGCGTGCCCGCCGTCGAGGCGGCCTGGGCCGACCACGCCGACCTGGCCGCCCCCGGCGCCCGCGGCAAGGCCGAGCCGTTCGACACCGCCGGCCGCCTGGCCGCCCTGGCCGACGCCCTGACAAGCCTGCCGCTGCTCCCGTCCACCTCCGGCGATGCCGGTGACCGCGGCGAACCGATCGGTGTCGCGGCGCTCGCCGGCCTGCGCGGGCGCCTGCTCGCCCTGGCGCAAACGGACCTGGATGCCCAGGTGGTCGAGGAGCGCCTGGCCGATCTCGATCGGGAGACGCTCGATACCACCCTGGCATCGCTCTCCGCCGCGGACCGCGCGTCGCTCGACGCCGCCGTCGCCAAAACCATGGCCGCGCTTGCCAGCCGCCTGCCCGCAGCCGAGCTGGAACGGGCGCGCGAGCGCCTGACCCGCCAGGTGCTGCGCGGACGCCTCGGCCTGCCGACGCTGTCGCTCTTCTCGCCCGAAGCCCTGGGGCCGGCGCCGGGGCAGCAGTGACCGAGCCGGCCGCGCCGCCGCCCGTCGTGGCGGTCGTGGGGGCGACGGCGACGGGCAAGAGCGCCTTGGGCGTGGCACTGGCGGAGCGACTGCCCGGCGGCGGCGAGATCGTCAATGCGGATGCCCTGCAGGTGTATCGCGGGTTCGACGTGGGGACGGCCAAACCGCCTGCCGCCGAGCGGGCGCGGGTGCCGCACCACTTGGTCGATATCCTGGATCCCGCCGAACGCTACTCGGCCGGCGAGTTCGCGCGGCGGGCGCGGCAGGCCATCGCCGGCATCCAGGAGCGGCGGCGCTGGCCGATCGTCGTCGGCGGCAGCGGTCTGTACCTGCGGGCGCTGCTGGCGGGGATCAGCCCGGTGCCGGCGGGCGACCCGGCGCTGCGCGAGCTGCTGCGTCTCCGCCTGGCCCAGGAGGGGCGCGCGCCGCTGCTCGCCCAACTGGCGCGGCTCGATCCGCCGACGGCGGCACGGCTGCCGCCGGGGGACACCCAGCGGGTGCTGCGGGCGCTCGAAGTGGCGCTCGCCTCGGGGCGTCCGTTGTCCTCGTGGCTTGAGGAGCAACCCTTTGGGATTCAGAACATTGCAGCGATTCGCGTCGGATTGACGCTCCCTCGGGCCATCCTGTACGATCGAATCGCGGGTCGTGTGACCCAGATGGTGCAGGATGGTTGGGCGCAAGAGGTGCGCGGTCTGCTGGAGTCTGGCCTTTCCCCCAACCTGCCAGCGTTCCAGGCCATCGGGTATCGGCAATTGGTCTACCACGTCAGAGGGGAGTGGTCCTTGGGAAGGGCGATCGACGAAACAGTCCGGGCGACGCGTCGATTCGCCAAACGACAGGAGACCTGGTTTCGTAAAGAACCCGATGTGACCTGGTTCTCTGCAGAGGATCTGGATCGTCGGCTGCCTCAGGTCCTTGAACACGTCGAGCGCGGTATCGGGGAGGGTCGAGCATGACAAAACACAACATCAACATCCAGGATGGCTATCTTTTTCAAAGTCTGAAGGAAGGCCAGACAATGTATATCGAGCTGGTGACCGGAAATCATCTGCTCGGCCGCCTCAAGCGCTTTGACCGATTTGCCGTGGTGCTCGAAAGCGAAGGCAAAGAGATCCTGATCTACAAGCACGCCATCGCCACCATCGCGGTGGCTCCTGCGTAGGGATGAAGCCGCCGTCCGCATTGATTTCCTGACCAACCCAAGTCCGCCGCCCGCGCCGGCCAGGCGCCGGCGGCGGAGCTGGCTCGCCCCGCAAACCAGGCGAACCGATCGGCGGACGCCGCCGCCGGCCGACGGCGTGGCACCAGGCGCCGGTTCAGGTATCCTCTTTGCACCGCAAGGCAGGCAGGAGGAGCGTGTGCGCGACGCATCACATCTCGATCTGAGGAGGGAGCGGACCGTGCCGGCCCTGCTGCGTGCCGTCGACCAGCTTGCCGCCGCGCGGCGCTCTGCCGGGTTGCTTGGCGCGGTGCTGCTGGCCGTGGTCCTGCTGTGCGCTTCCTGCGCCGAGCGCCAGCCGCCGGCGCCGCCCCAGGCGCCGCCCGAAACCGCGGCATCGGTGCTGCTGCACCGCGAGCGCCCCTACCTGCTCAACCCGCTGGAAGGCTACGCGCAAAACATCGACCCCATCCGCCGCGACCGGCTGAGCCGCGCCTATACCGACCTGGTCGACAACGGCAGCGTCGCCGCCGCGGCGGACACCGCGAGCGACCTGCTGGGCGTGGCCTCGTCGCTCGCCCCCGCCAAGGTGCTGGCGGCGCAGACCGATTTCGCCCAATCCCACTTTCGCGCCGTGGTCGATCGGCTGCTGCCGGTCGGCGACGCCCAGCCCAACTACACGGCGAGCCAGATGCTCCTGGGCCGCGCCGCCGAGCTGCTGGGCGACGTGCCGCTCGCCTACGCCGCCTATCGCGCCATCGCCCCGCGCAGCCGCAAGGCGCTGGAGCGCACCGGCGACCTGCACGCGCGCGCCCTGCAGATCGTCGCCCAGCGCCTGGACGCCGCGCTGCGCGGCACGGCGCCGGACCGCCTGGCGGAGGCCCAGCGGCAGCTGGCCCTGCTGCAGGCCTGGGCGCCGGGCGAGCCGCCGGCCCTGGAAGGCGCCCGCGCCCTGGCGGTGGCGCGCCACGACCCGCGGGCCGAGCTGGAGGCGGTCAAGGGCCTGTCGGCGCGCGCGCCGGACGACCGCGAGCTGCTGGAGCGGCGCTCGACCCTGGAGCTGGAGGTGGGCGACCCCGGCACCGGCCTCAAGATCGTCCAGGACCTGGCGGAGCGCCATCCCGGCGATGCGGAGCTGGCAGACAAGGTGCGCTACGCCAAGTTCCGCTGGCGCCTGTCGCTGCTGCCGGCGGACGTGCGCGCCATGGCCGCCAAGCCGGAGATCAGCCGCGCCGACTTTTCGGTGCTGCTCTACTGGCTGGTGCCGACCGTGCGCTACGCCAAGCCCGGCGCCGGCCGCATCGCCACCGACCTGCTCGACGACCCCCACCGGGAGGAGATCGTCCACGTCCTCAACCTGGGCCTGCTCGACGTGGACCCCAACCTGCACCGTTTCTCGCCGGCGGCGACGGTGCGCCGCGGCGTGGCGCTGCGCTGCCTGGCGCGCCTGCTGACCGGCTTCGGCAGCCACCTGACCTGCGCCCAGCAGGCCGGCGGCCCGGCGGCCAATCCCTGCAGCCTGGCGGTGTCGTGCGGCTTGATCACCGACGACGACGCGTGCGACGCCGGCGAGGCCTTGGCGGGCGCCGACGCGCTCGACTGGATCCAGCGCAGCCTGGTGCTGCTCGGCGGCGTATGAAATTTACCGTTCCCAACCTGCTGTCGCTGCTGCGCATGGCGCTGGTGGCGCCGTTCATCATCGCGCTGCTCAACAACCAGATCGCGCGCGCGCTGGTGATCGTCGTCGTCGCCGGCGTCTCGGACGTGGTGGACGGCTTCATCGCCCGCTTCTTCCACCAGGAATCGCTGCTCGGCACGTACCTCGACCCGCTCGCCGACAAGCTGCTGGTGATGGCCGCCTTCGTGGTGCTGTCCCTGCCCGGCGTGCAGCACCGCTTCGCGATCCCCGCCTGGGTGGCGGTCGTGGTCATCAGCCGCGACGTGCTGCTGGTCATCGTCGCCCTGGTGCTCTACCTGGCGGCGGGGCTGCGCCGCTTCCCGCCGTCGGTGCTCAGCAAGATCACCACCCTGTTCCAGATCGGCACCGTGCTGCTGGTGCTGCTGGCCAACCTGTGGCCGGAGCTGGACACCGCCGCCCTGGTGCTGCTCTACGTGGTGGCGGCGCTCACCCTGGCCTCCGGCCTGCACTACGTGTGGCGGGCCAACCGCCTGTTCGAGATCAACGCGCAGCCCGCGCCGCCGGCCGGCGACCGGCCCTGACGCGCGCCGCACGCGCCGACAGACTACCCGGTTCTGCTACCATGGCCTGAGACCGCTAGCGCGCGATGGCAGACTTCGTACACCTCCACCTTCATAGCCAGTTCAGCCTGCTCGACGGCGCGAACCGCCTCGACGACGTGATCGGCGCCGCCGCCGCCGCCGGCATGCCGGCGATGGCGCTCACCGACCATGGCAACATGTTCGGCGCCATCCAGTTCTATAACCAGGCGCGCAAGGCCGGCGTCAAGCCGATCATCGGCATCGAAGCCTACGTCGCCCAGGGCAACCGCTTCGACCGCACGCCCGGCAAGGGCGGCAGCAACCACCTGGTGCTGCTGGCCGAAAACGAGAAGGGCTACCGCAACCTCATCAAGCTGACGTCCAAGGCCTACCTGGAAGGCTTCTACTACAAGCCGCGGGTGGACAAGGAGCTGCTGCGCCAGCACAGCGAAGGCATCATCGCGCTGTCCGCCTGCCTCAAGGGCGAGATCAACGAGCGCATCGTCGCCCGCCAGGAAAAAGAGGCCGAAGCGACGGCGCGCGAATTCGGCGAGATCTTCGGCGACGGCAACTTCTTCCTGGAGATGCAGGACCACGGCATCCCCGAGCAGCGCCTGGCCAACGACGTCCTGCGCCGCATCGCCCAGCGCACCGGCCAGCCGCTGGTGGTGACCAACGACTGCCACTACCTGCGCAAGGACGACGCCTTCGCCCACGACGTGTTGCTGTGCATCGGCACCCAGCGCAACGTCGCCGACACCGACCGCCTGCGCTACTTCTCGGACAACTTCTACCTCAAGTCGGCAGAGGAGATGCACAGCCTCTTCCCGCAGGACCACGCGGCGCTCGACAACACGCTGGCGATCGCCGAGCGCTGCAACCTGGTGATCCCGACCGGCTCGTTCCACCTGCCGGAGTTCCCGGTGCCCGCCGGCTACACGCTGCAGTCGTACTTTGCCGAAGTGGCGCGCGCCGGCCTGGACCAGCGCCTGACCGAAGTGCGCAAGCGGCGCGCCCAGGGGCTGGTCAAGACCGCCGACGAGCGCTACCGCGAACGGCTCGAGTTCGAAATCGGCGTCATCGAACGCATGGGCTTTGAAGGGTACTTCCTGGTGGTGTGGGACTTCATCCGCTACGCCCGCGAGCAGGGCATCCCGGTGGGACCGGGGCGTGGCTCGGCGGCCGGGTCGGTGGTGTCGTACGCGCTGCGCATCACCGACATCGATCCGCTGCAGTACGACCTGCTGTTCGAGCGCTTCCTCAACCCCGATCGCATCAGCATGCCGGACATCGACATCGATTTCTGCATGCGCCGGCGCGGCGAAGTGATCCACTACGTCAGCGAAAAGTACGGCCGCGACCGGGTGGCGCAGATCATCACCTTCGGGACCCTCGCCGCCAAGGCACTGATCCGCGACGTCGGGCGGGTGATGGGGATCCCCTACGCCAAGGTGGACCGCATCGCCAAGCTGGTGCCCGACATGACCAAGTCGCTCGCCGAAGCGGCGCGCGAAGTCGACGCCCTGGCGACCGAAGTGGCCAACGACCCCGAGGTCAAGCAGATCGTGGAAGTGGGCAAGCGCCTCGAAGGGCTGACGCGCCACGCCTCGGTGCACGCCGCCGGCGTCGTCATCACGCCGCGGCCGCTCGACGAGCTGGTGCCGCTCTACAAGGTCACCAAGGGCGACGAAGAGCAGATCATGACCCAATGGGACATGACGATCGTCGAAAGCCTGGGCCTGCTCAAGATGGACTTCCTGGGGCTGCGCACGCTGACGGTGCTCGACGACGCGGTCAAGATCCTGCGCCACCAGGGCGTCGAGCTGGACCTGGACCTGCTGCCGCTCGACGACCCCGACGTCTACAAGCTGTTCTGCGACGGGCGCACCAGCGGCATCTTCCAGTTTGAATCGCGCGGCATGACCGACCTGCTGCGCCGCGCGCGGCCCTCCAAGTTCGAAGACCTGGCGGCCTTCAACGCCCTCTACCGGCCGGGAGCGCTATCGGTCGGCATGGTCGAGGAATACATCCAGCGCAAGCTCGGGCGCAAGAAGGTCAAGTACCTGCTGCCCGAAACGCGCGAAATCCTCGAAGAGACCTACGGCGTCATCGTCTACCAGGAGCAGGTGATGCTGATCGCCGTGGCGGTGGCCGGCTTCACCATGGCCGAAGCCGACGTGCTGCGCAAGGCGATGGGCAAGAAGAAAGCCGAAGTGATGGCGCAGCAGAAGCAAAAGTTCATTGACGGCGCGGCGGCGCGCAACGTGGCGCGGCAGGCGGCGCAGGAGCTGTGGGACTACATCGAGCCGTTCGCCGGCTACGGCTTCAACAAGAGCCACAGCGTCGCCTACGCCATGCTCGCCTACAAGACCGCCTACCTCAAGGCGCACTACCCGGTGGCCTTCATGGCGGCGATGCTCAACTCGGAGCTTTCGTCCTCGGACACCATGGCGCGCTACCTCGCGGAGTGCCGCTCCAACATGGGCATCCCGGTGCTGCCGCCCGACATCAACGAAAGCGCTTATTTCTTCACCGTTGCCGGCAACGCCATCCGCTTCGGCCTGGGGGCCGTCAAGGGAGTGGGGGAGGGCGCCATCGAATCGGTGCTGGCGGCGCGGCAGGGCGGGCGCTTCCGCAGCCTCGCCCACCTGGTGAGCGAGATCGACCTGCGCCTGGCCAACCGCAAGGTGCTCGAATGCCTCATCAAGGCCGGCGCCTTCGACAGCCTGGGGGATCACCGGGCGGCGCTGTGGAACGTCGTCGACGACATCCTCGACTACGGCCAGCGGCGGCGGCGCGAACGCGAAGAAGGGCAGAGCAACCTGTTCGGCCTGCTCGCCCCCGGCGGCGGCGGCGGCGCCGGGCACTCGCTGGGGCGCGAGCCGGCGCCCGACCCCGCGACGCCGCCGTGGAGCGAGCGCGAGCGGCTGCGCAACGAAAAAGAGGCGCTGGGCCTCTACCTCACCGGCAACCCGCTGTCCGAGTTCCAGGAAACCCTGGAGCGCATGACCACCCACACCACCGCGGGCCTCAAGGACGGCGTCGAGGGCGCGGTGACGGTGGGCGGCATCGTCAGCGCCTTCACCCGCGTCAAGATCAAGAGCGGCCCCAACGCCGGGCGCTTCATGGGGCGCTTCGTCCTGGAAGACCTGGAGGGGACGCTGCCGGTGACCCTCTTCGCCAACCAGCTGCAGCAGTTCGGCCACCTGGTCGCCGACGAAGCCGTGCTGCTGGTCAAGGGGCAGCTGCGCGAACGCAACGGCGGCGACGCAGAGCTGACCGTCGAAGACATCGTGCCGCTGGCCAAGATCAAGGGGCCGCCGCTCGCCGGCATCGACCTCATGGTGGCGCCCAGCCTGCAGACCCCCGACATGCTGCGCCTGCGCGATCTGCTCTATCAGCATCCGGGCCCGGTGCCGGTGACCTTCAACGTCAAGACCGGCGAGCACACCGTGCGCATCGCCGCGCAACAGAACTGCAAGGTCGAGTTCGGCCCCGACCTGGCCGCCGCCATCGAGGCCATCCTGGGCCCCAACAGCATCCGCGAACGCCCCGAGCGCGCGGCCTGACGGCCGCCCCCCCAACCCCCCTCATGGCAGCCCCGGAGCGGCCGTTGGCGCAGGTCGGCCAGCTCGACGGCGCCCTGGCGCACCGCGTCGCCGTCGTGGCCCAGGCCGCGGCCGCGCTGGGAATCGAAACCTGGCTGGTGGGCGGCACCGTCCGCGACCTGCTCCTCGGCAGGCAAAGCCCCGACCTCGACTTCGTGGCCGTCGGCGACGGCTGCGCGCTCGCCGCCGCCGTGGAGCGCCAGCTGGGCGGGCGGCTCCTGCTGCACCCCGCCTTCCTGACCGCCGACCTGGTCGACGCCCAAGGCACCCACCTCGACATCGCCACCGCCCGCCAGGAAACCTATCGCGCCATGGCGGCGCTGCCCACCGTGGCGCCAGGCACGCTCGCCGAAGACCTGCGCCGCCGCGACTTCACCATCAACACCCTGGCCTTGCCGCTTACCGCCGCCATGCAGCCAGCGGCGGCGCTGGACCTGTCGGCGGTGGTGGACCTTTTTGATGGCCGCCGCGACCTGGCGGCTGGGGCGCTGCGGGTGCTGCACGACCGGTCGTTTCTGGACGATCCGACGCGCGTGCTGCGCGGAGTGCGCTTCGAAGTGCGGCTGGGGATGCGGATGACGCCGGAGACCGAGGGACTGGCGCGCCAATCCCTCGCGGCCGGAGCCTTCGCACGGCTGACCGGCGGCCGCCTGCGGCACGAGCTGGAGCTGCTGTTGGAAAGCGACCAGGCGATCGCCGGGATCGAGCGGCTGGCGGATCTCGGAGTGCTGGCCGCCGTGCACCAGGACCTGACGCTGGACGACGCCGGCCGGCGCCGTCTGCGCGACGCGACGATCGAGCACGCCTGGTACCGTGCCGCCTGCGGCCCGCCGGTGCCGCGGCGCTGGCTGGTGCTGCTGATGGCGCTGCTGGCCGGGCTGGACGCGCCGCGGCGCCGCGAGGCTGCCGAGCGGCTGTTGCTTGCCGGCGAGGAGCTGCGTCTGGCGGCGAGCGCCGTTGGCGGCGCTGGAAGCAGCGGAGCCGCCAGCGAAAATGGAGGCACCGGCGCCATCGCCAAGGACGGCGGCAGCGACCTGTTGGCCGCGACCGCCGCGCGCCTCTGCGCCGGCACCACCGCCAGCCAGGCGGATGCGGCTCTGGCGCCGCTGGTCCCCGAAGAGCTGATCCTGTTCGCCGCGCAGGCGGGAACGGTGGCGCGGTCTTGGGTCCGCCGCTATGCCACCGAGCTGCGGCCGTTCAAGTTGGCGATCGGCGGCGCCGACCTGGTAGCGGCCGGCGCCCGCCCGGGGCCGGCTATCGGCGCCGCACTACGCGCCACACGCGCCGCCCGCCTGGACGGCTCGATCGACACCCGCGACGAATTGGCCTTCGCGCTCAACTATCTTTCCAAGCCCGCCGGCGCTCAGCCCTGAGCGGCCCGAGCCGAGTCGCCGCCGGCGCCAGCTGACGTAACACCTGCGCGGGTGATTTGCACGGATATTGCCAACTTGGTAAAATAGCGAATAAATCCAAACTATTTCTTTCTGAAAGGAGAGTCGATGAGAAAGCTGCTCTTGGCCCTGGGGCTGGTAGCCGCGGTGCTCACCGCCTTCTATCCGCCGGCCCCGGCGGCGGCGTCGTCGGAAAAATGCTCCACCACCTGCAGCCCCTCGGGCGCCGTGCTCAACTGCATGGTGGCGAACGGCTCCTGCAGCAGCACGAACACGTCGGTCACCTGCTGCGGCCAGACCCACTCCTGTACCCCCAACAACGACTGGTGGGACTGCATCGAGGCATGCATCCACGGCAGTGCAGCCTGCACCGGCAAGACCTGCCCGGACATCCAGCAAGGCTGCATCCAGGGCTGCGGGTCCGCGCCTCCAACCAACTTCTCCTGCTGACTCCGCCGCCGGCAGGCGCCTCCGCGCGCCTGCCGGCCGCCTCCCCGACACCGGCATCCGCCAGCGTACCCGTATCACCAACGACCAGCCGGAACACAACCGCAGCCGGTAGGTGGTATGGCGGCGGCTTCGGTCCCATGTAACATGCGCAGGGGTGATTTGCATCGATACCAGGCGATGGAGCGATTCTCGTCCGCAATGATCGGCCTGCCGCTCAGGCGTTCCGCCGCCGCGCTCGCATGGTGCCTTGGCGCCGCCGTGCTGCTGGGTGGTTTGCTGTGCGCGTCGGCTGCCGCGGCGCCCGCCGGCGACCCGGTGCCGCCGACGGGCAGGTCGTTTGAGGTGCTGCGGCTGGACTGCGCCAGCACGCTGGGGCGGCGGGAGGTGACGCTCTTCGGCAACGGCACGATCCGGCTGCGCGACGGGCCGCTGGGCAAGGAATGGATGGGGCTCGCCGAGCTGGGGCCCGACGACCTGGATGACGTTCTGCACAGGCTGGGTGAGCTGGAGCTTCCGGACAGCATGGGGCTGCCGCAGGGGGTGATGGGGGATTGGATCGAAAAGTGCGACCTGGTCGTCGAGCTGCCCGGCAAGACCCGGCGCAAGTTCTTCTTTGGGCGCCACGACACGTTGCCGCTCGGCCTGTCGCGCGTCGTGCACCTGGCGGAGGAGCTGGGCGCCAAGGTGGCGACGACCAACACCAGCGAGCACCTGCCCGAAGGCTACCAGCCCAAGATGGACGACGTGCTCAAGCGCACCGACGGCCACCAGTTTCGGGTGGTCAACTTCACCAGCGACAAGAAGGGCGTCGAGCTCGACGGCATCGACCAGCCGCTGCACCTGATCGTGCTCAAGGAGCAGATGCGGCTGGAGTTCGTCGGCTTGATCTCGCGCCAGCCGTGACCCTGATGGGCGGGACACCGCGATGAGTCCCGGCGGCGCCAGCCGCTCGCTGGGCGGCGTGCGCGCCACCGGCGGCACCTTCCGCGGCCGGCCGCTGAGCGTCCCAGCCGGCGCCCGCCCGACCGAAGCGCGAGTGCGCGAAGCCCTCTTCTCGATCTGGCGCGACCCCCTGGAAACCGGCACCTGCAACTTCCTCGACCTCTTCGCCGGCAGCGGCGTCGTGGCCATCGAAGCCGCCGGCCGCGGCGCCCTGCACGTCCTGGCGATCGACGACGACGCCCAGGCGGTGCGCCTGATCGCCGCCAATGCCGCCGCCATGGTCGCCACGCCCCCAGCCGGTGCCGCGCCCCCACCCGGCACTGCGCGCGCATCCGGTACCGACCCGGCCGACCCCCGCCCTCGCCCGCGGCACGGTGCCCCGCCGCTGATCGCCTGCCGGCGCCTGACCCTACCCGCCGGCCTCGCGCGCCTGGCCGCCGAAGGCCCGTTCGACCTGATCTTTGCCGACCCCCCGTACAACTTCGACGCCTACCAGGCGCTCCTGGACACCCTGCCGCCGCTGCTCGCCGCCGACGGCGAGATCGCCGTCGAACACTCCACGCGCCGCGACCTGCCGCCGATCGCCGGCGCCGCCACCACCGCTGGCCTGGTCCGCACCGGCGTCCGGCGGTACGGAGAAAGCAGCCTCAGCTTCTATCGCCACGACGTGCGGCCTCTCCAGTAGGAGGGGCGCCGCTTCTGGTGCATGACAGCGAGGATCCTGATGGATCCCGAATTCCGCCAGAGGGTGGAAGGCGTAGCCGGTCACGATATCTCGGCGGCGGCTCTCCGAAGTACTTCGTCGCCCGGAAGTGGCTCCACCTGCCCGCTCTGCAGCTCCTGCTGCCGGCGCTCCGCTTCGGCAAGCCAAAGCCGCTCGTTTTCTGCCTCCGAAACGCCTTCAAGGCTGCGCAGAAGCTTCGCGGCTAGCGCTGCGCGGTCATCGAGCTTCAGTTCCAGAGCTGCTTCTTCGACGTCTTCCAGCTTCCGTGACATGGGTTTCTCCTACCCGCGACACAAGTGTACCGCGGCAGGGCTGCACCAGCAGACGGACCGAGCCCTGGGCGGCCTTATCGTGTCCCCAATTCCCCGGCCGGGGCCGCCGCCTTCTGGCGCAGCTCGCCGACCAGGTCTTCCGCCGGGGTGATGCGGGCGAAGCGTTCGCGCAGCATGAACTCCGTGCGGTGCCGGATGTCGTCCGTGGAGAGCTCTTCGCCGGTGGCGCGGTTGAGGATGGGGAAGGTCAGCGTGCCGTCCATCACGAAGTCCACGTCGTAACCTAGATCCGCCGCCAGCCGCGCGCTGGTTTCGCAGCACTGCTCGGTCTGAATCCCGGTGATCGCCAGCCGCCGCACGCCGCCCTTGTCCAGGATCTGCTGCAGGTCGGTGCTGGTGAAGGCGTTGCGCGTCGTCTTGATCAGCACCCGCTCTTCCGCCCGCGGCGCGATGAAATCCATCAGCTTGAAATAGGGGCTGGTCTGGCTGAACGGCTCGTCGTCGTCCGTGTGCAGCACGAAGATCACCGGCAGCTCCGCCTGGCGATAGGCATCGATCAAGCGGCCGACGTTCGCTTCGAAGTCCGGATTGCTGCGCCGCGCCCACCGCTCCGGCGTCGCCTTGAACGAGTCCTGCACGTCGATCACCAGCAGCGCCGAGCTCTCGATCGGCAGCTTTTTTGCGTCGCTCATCAGTTTCTCCTTGGCGTCATGGCACCGCGTCGGCCGGGTCACCCCGCCGCAAGGGCGAGGCTGGTCGTGGACCCGGCCAACCGGGCCATCCAGGCCAGCAAGTTTATCAGCCCCGGCGGTCCGGCGGCGGTCCGGCAGGGCAGGCGCGGTGGCGCTCTGCGGTAGGATCGTGCCGCTTTGATCCACCCCAGCGAAGACATCTCCCGCGGCAGCCGCGACGGCAGGATCCGGGCGGCGGCCTGGATCGCCGCGGCCCTGGCCGTCGCGACCCGCGTGCCCTTTGCCGCCAGGCGGCTGTGGGATCACGATTCGATCCAGTTTGCGCTGGGAGTGGAGAAGTACGACCTGGCCGCCCACCACCCGCATCCGCCGGGCTACCCGCTGTACATCGCCATCCTGAAGGTCCTGAACGCCGCCGGCATCGATTCGCTGCACGGCATGGTCGCCCTCTCCATCCTCGCCGCGGCCCTGGGCGCCGGCCTCATCGTGCCCCTGGTCGCGCGCCTGACGGCGCTGCGCAGTGCCCGGCCACCCGCAGAGCTGGGCATAACCGAGCAGCGGGAAGAGATGGGCAGCGCCGGGCGGCTAGGAGCGCTGCGCGATGCCCAGCGGCCTGGAGAGCTGGGCAACGCCGAGCCGCCGGCCGGTGCCTCGCTGCCGCCGGCCGTCGCCGTGGCGTCGCCGGCTGATCGCGACGACGCGGCGCTGGCCGCCGGCCTGTTCGCCGCGGCGCTCTACGTCTTCAATCCGCTGCTCTGGTTCTACGGCGAGCTGCCGCTGGTCTACGCCGTCGAAGGCGGCATGACCGTCGCCCTTGCCTGGGCCGCCCTGCGCATGGCCGACAGCCGCGCCGCCCTGCTGACCGGCTGCGTCGCGTTTGCCCTTGCCGGCGGCGTCCGCCCGTCCACGCTGGTGCTGCTGCTGCCACTGTTCCTGTTCGGCGTCGTGCGCGCCTGGCGCCGCGGCGCCGCCTGGACCACGCTGCTGATCGGCGCCCTCTTGGCCACCGCCGCCGGCCTGGCCTGGCTCCTGCCGCTGCTCGCGGCCGCCGGCGGCTACGCCGGCTACCAGCGCATCAACCGCGAGCACTTTGCGGCGCTCCTTCCCTACACCTCGATCTTGTACGGCGCCGGCACCAAGGCCCTGGTCCACAACCTGACCATCATGACCAAGTGGTTCCTGCAGGGGCTTTTCCCCGCCGCCGTGGCGCTCGCCGGCGTCGGCCTGCTGGGGTTGGCAACACCCGCCGCCCGCGATCGGCGCGACCTGAACCACCGGCCCGATGGGCGCATGGGCGCCCGCTCCCATCCTGCTCCCCTGTTTCTTGCCGTGTGGGTGCTGCCGCCGGTGGTGTTTTTCGCCCTGTTCCACATCACCAAGGCCGGTTACACCCTGGTCTACCTTCCAGGCCTGCTGGTCGCCGCCAGCCTTGTCGCCGTCCCGCTGCTGACCGCGACCAAGGTGCCGGTGCGAACGGCCACGGCGGTGCTCCTGGCCGCCGCTGCCGGCGCCGCCCTGTTCCTGTTCGGCGCCGACCGCCGCCCCGATCAGCCGCGCGCCCTTGCCGTCGTGCGCAACGAGTTCAACCGCGGCGCCATCGCCGCCTACCAGCGCGACCTGGACCAGCTGCTCGCCGTCCTGCGCGCCTATCCACCGGACACCACCGTCCTGGCCACCGTCGAGCTGTCCGGCACCGGCCCCGCCGGCCCCGAATCCTTCCTCTATCCCTGGCAGCGGCACCTGCAGTGGTATCTCCCCCAATACGAAGTGCTGCACCTGGTCCCCGAAGACCGCCTGGCCTTCGTCACCCGCGGCCACCATCCCTTCCGCCGCGAACCCAGCCCCATTCTGGCCCTCCCGCCGGGCACCACCCGCCTGGCCATCGTCCTCGCCGGGCCGACCGGCGCGCGCTTCCCCCTTGGCGCCCCGCTGCAACCCATCGGCACCACGTTCGACCTGGTCGTCCTGCCGGTCACCGCCCCGTCGCTGCGCCTCGGCCCTTTCACGATGGTGCCCGCGTTCTGAGCATCCCATCCGCCGCGCCGGCGGCGCGGCGCCGGATCGCACGGAGCCTTCTGCCAACGCATCGGCTCGCAACTTGACAGCGCGCAAGCCCATAGTTCAGCATCGACGGATCTGAATGGATGTCGGCGGAGGATTGGCCGCGACACCGCGAAAGGAGCTCTTATGCGTACGCAAACCCTTCCTTTCCGCCTCGCGGTGCGCCGCGCTCTCTTTTTGGCTCTGGCGTTTGCCCTGGCGGCCGGCATCCCGGCCAGCGCTGCCACGGGGCATCGTGTGGTTGTAATTGGCACGGTGTCCGCGGTCGATGCAGCAGCCGGCAACCTTGCCGTCACGCCGCGCTATCCCAACCACGCCGCAGCCATCACGCTGCAAACCAACGCGCAGACCGCCCTGACGTTGGACGGAGCGCCGGTCAAGCTGGCCGACGTCCCGGTCGGTTCGGAAGCGCGGGCGGCTTACAACTCGGCGACCAAGGTGGCGATGCGCGTCGACACGATTTCGCCGCACCCGCTGGGAGCGGTGCAAGGTACGGCGACAGCGGTCGCGGCCTCCTCGATCACCATCGCCCCCCAACGCGGCGGCGCGGCGGTGACGCTCCAAACCAATGCGTCCACGGAGATCCTGCTCGACGGCGCCACCTCGACGCTGTCTGCGATCGCGGCCGGCGATCAGGCGAGCGCCCTGTTTGACAGTTCGACCAAGGTCGCGATCGTCATCGAAGCCCAGGCGCCGCACCATGCGTTCACCGCGGTCGAGGGGCAGGTCACCGCAGTCGCTGCCTCTTCCATCACCATCGAGCCCGAAGGCGGCGGCGCGGCGGTGACCCTGGACACCAACTCGTCGACGCGGGTGTTTCTCAACGGTTCGCCGTCCACCCTGTCCGCCATCGCCACCGGCGACAAGGCCGGCGCGCTCTATGACAGCTCGACGATGCTCGCGACACTCATCCAGGCACTGTCGCCGCAGACCGTACCGCAAGAGGTCGAGGGCCAGGTGACGGCGGTCGCCGCCTCTTCGATCACCATCGCGCCCCAGGGCGGCGGCGCGGACGTCACGCTCGGCACCGATGCCGCGACCCAGATCTTCGTCAACGGCGCGCCGGCCAGCCTGTCCGCGATCGCCACCGGTGACAGCGCCCGCGCCCTCTACGACGGCACGACCCTCATCGCCCAGGTGATCCAGGCACAGGCACCGCACCACCAGCTCGCCGCCGTCATCGGCCAGGTGACCGCGCTGACCAGCGCCTCGCTCACCATCACCCCGCCGCACGGCTCCGCGGTCACCATCACCACCAACGCGACCACCCAGATCTTCCTCGACGGCGCCCCGGTCAACCTCTCCGCCCTCGCCGCCGGCGACCAGGCCCAGGCCCTTTACGACACCGGCACCCAGGTCGCCGTGATCATCTCAGCCCAGGCCCCCCGCCAGCAGGTCGCCCAGGTCGAAGGCAAGGTCACCGCGGTAGCCGCCGCCTCGATCACCATCACCCCCGAAGGCCCAGGTGGCAGCGCGCCGGTGACCCTGACCACCACCTCCTCCACCCAGATCTACCTCAACGGCAAGACCGCCCCCCTCACCGCCCTCGCCGTCGGCGACCCAGCCCGCGCCCTCTACGAAACCTCAACCCTCACCGCCCTGGCGATCGAAGCCGTGTCTGCGCCAGCGCACTATTGAGTACTGCATAACAAATGTCCTACTTGAGGCGCAAAAAAAGAGGACTGTGCGCCAGGAAGGATCGAAGCAGAGGCTGATTCCGCTGAAGGCTGCGGTGGCCGTGACGGGCGGCGGCGGTGAGTGCGTCGAGTTGAGTCGGCGCCAGGTTGGCCATAGCGCCGGTCTTCAAATACGACCAGACATACTCGACGGGGTTGAGGTCGGGGGCGTACGGAGGCAGGAAGGACGCTCGCGACCCGAAGGTTTGCCGAAGAACCTGGTCAACCCGGTTGCTGCGATGAGCTTGGAGGCGATCCCAAATCACAACCGCCCGGCCTGGCAAATGGCGAGCAAGGCCGCGGAGAAACTCCACGATCTCGGTGATGCAGATATTGCGGTCTGGATGCAGCCGGAAGAAGAGCGACAACTCATCGCGGCTCGGTGGGATGCATAGAGCGGCGATTGCCGAGACCTTTTGATGAGAACGGGTCCGCTGCACCAGCACTGGCGTTCGACCATGGCGCGACCAGCTTCGACGGACCCACGGGGCCATCAAGAAGCCGCTCTCGTCGATAAATACCAGCGTTGCATTCAGGCGCCAGGCTTTTTTTTAATGCGGGGCCACTCCTGCTTAACCCACGTCTGAATTTTCTCCTCGTCGCGTTCGATGGCGCGTCGCTGAGGCTTCTGCGGACTCCAGCCGAGACTGTGCAGGAGCCGGCCGACATGATCAGCGTGGTATTGCACCGCGAACTGGGAGCGGATCACATCTGCGACCCGCGGACACGTCCACAGATCTGTCGGATACCCTGCGGCCTGGGCGCCCTGCAGCAGCAGCTCTTCCAGCGCAGCCTTGGTCTCCTGATGAAGTCGACTCGGGCGTCCCGGTACCGGCTTGGCCCGCAAGCCGATCGCTCCGCCCTGCTGATGCGCCGCCTTCCAACGCCGAACGCTCCTTCGATCGACTCCTACCATCCGAGCCACCTCAACCGGAGGCAACCCCTCTCGGAGAAGCTCTACAGCGCGCCTGCGCCGCCGTTCCAACTCCTCTGGGCTTCCTTGAGGACGCATCCCTATCCTCCCACCCAGAGTATAGGACATTCATTATGCAGGCATCAATAGCCACCAAAATCCACCCGGACCGCGTCACCTGTCCCGCCGCGGTCGTCTGCCCCCCTACCACCCGCCACCTATCGCCAGCCGCGGCGGCGAAGAACCTGCGGCTGCTCCCCTTCGAGGTGGTGCGCCAGCGCCTGTCCAGTCGGTGTCCTCAGGCGCCGGCGCCCTGCGATCGCCCTGGCCGTTGGGCTCAAGATTCGTCGCGCAGTTTGTTGACCAAGGTCATCGTCGGCATCGGGCCGCCGGACGGTCGGCGGGGAAGTAGCGGATCCCCATTGCGAACCTGGGAGATCTGGGCCGGCTCCATGGCCTTGCGTACCAAGTCGGAGATCACCTGGCCGATCGTTGAGCCACGGCTGCGTGCGATCTCTTTGACAGCCTGCAGCACGTCATCGTCGATGTTGAGGGTAGTTCGCATGGCACCGCGAATTGTAGCTCCAGGGCTGGAACACGCCCCTCGCTCTTGGGACGTGGTGTCTGTAAGTTCGCTGTTGTTCGCGACCCGGCCGGTCAGCTAGGGGCTGGCGGCGGCGGTTGCGATGTAGCGAGCGATGTTTTGTTCCAGGACGGGGAGGGGGACGGAGCCGCTGCCCAGGACGGCGTCGTGAAAGTCGCGGACGTCGAAGCGGGGGCCCAGAGCTTGTTCGGCCTGGTGGCGGAGCTGTTGGATCTTCAGCTGGCCGACCTTGAAGGCCAGGGCCTGGCCGGGGAAGGAAGTGTAGCGGTCGGTTTCGGTTTCGACCTCGTGCAGGGATAGCGCGGTGTGCGCGGCCAGATAGTCCATGGCCTGGCGGCGCGACCAGCCGCGGGTGTGGATGCCGGTGTCGACGACCAGGCGGCAGGCGCGCCACATCTCGTAGCTGAGGCGGCCGAAGTTGCTGTAGGGATCGGTGTCCAGACCGGCTTCCAGGCCCAGCCATTCGCTGTACAGGCCCCAGCCTTCGCAGAAGGCCCAATGGTAGAGATAGCGGCGGAACGGCGGCAGGCCGGTGATCTCGCGCGCCAGGGCGATCTGCAGGTGGTGGCCGGGAACGGCTTCGTGCAGGGTCAGGGCGACCAGGTTGTAGGTCGGGCGTGACGCCAGCAGCGAGGTGTTCACCCAATAGGTGCCGGGTTGGGTGCTGCCGGCCTGCGGCTCGACGTAGCGGCCGGCGGTGTAGTTGGGGGCGATGCTGTCGGGCACCGGCGCAACGGTGTAGGGAGTGCGCGGCGGGGTGCGCACCAGCGAGGGGAGCTTGCCGTCGATGGTCTTGGCGATGAGGGCGGCGCGGCGCAGCAGCTCTTCGGGGGTCTTTGCGTAAAAGCGCGGGTCGGTGCGCAGGAACTGCAGGAACTCCGGACTTCCGTCCTCGTAAGCGGACACGAAGACTGATGCACGCAGCCCCACGGGTTCATTCATCAGTTGCCACCCTGCCGCGTCACCCTCCGAGGACGCAAATCCCAGCCCCGCTACCCCGAAGACCCCCGGACTTTGGGCGAGCACCTCCGCCGGGCGCGCCTCTACCGGGGCCTCCCGCAGCGACAGGTGGCCGAGGTGATCGGCTGGCGTCCAGCACGGCACCATCGCAGACCAAGGTCCCGTTACGACGATAGTGAGACAGCTCGGACAATCGGGCAAGCACCCGACTAGCGGACGTGGTTGACATAGCTCTATGGTATCGCCTACGATACCGCGGTGTCGCTCCCGCGGGTCGTCCTCGACACGAATGTGTTGGTCGCGGCCTCGCGGTCGAAGAGGGGGGCATCTGCCAGGCTCCTGTCGCTGATCGGGACGGGCAGTTTCGAGATGGTGCTCTCTGTGCCGCTCCTTCTGGAATACGAGGCGGTGTTTGTGCGGGGTCTTGCACCTGACTCGTCTGAGCGGCAAACCAGAGAGGAACTCCTCGATTACCTTTGCGCGGTTGCCGAGCGGCAGGAGATCTTCTTCTTGTGGCGGCCTCATTTGAGAGATCCGCAGGATGAGATGGTCCTGGAGGCGGCGGTTGCCGGAGGCTGCGGAAGGATCATTTCCTTCAACAAGAAGGATTTCGTGGGCGCAGAGCGGTTCGGTGTGGTCGTCCTTACTCCCCGGGAGTTTCTCGAAGAGATAGGAGCAGTATCATGAGCACGATCAGCCTGAGGCTTCCGGACTCCTTGCATGAGCAGATCCGGAAATTGGCGAACGTGGACGGTATTTCTATCAACCAGTTCATCAGCACGGCGGCCGCCGAGAAACTGGCGGCTCTCATGACCGTCGACTATCTGGAGGAGCGTGCAAAGCGCGGGACTCGGCAGAGGTTCGAGGCTGCACTCAAACGCCTGCCAGATGTCGAGCCGGCTGATGATGACAAGTTGTAGGCTTGGGTTGCGCACGGCGGCCCGATCCTCTTTGATCCTTGAAGTCCCTGTCGCAGGAGCGCGCGGCTTGGGAGTAGAGGCCAAAGAGCTCGGGCCAGGATTGGCTGATCTCTTTCCCGGTCTCGGAATCCTCGCAAAGGATCTGTCCGCCAGGCTTATTTCGCACAGGCCATAAAGCAGCGCGGGGCCTCGGGTTCACCCTGCTCCCAGGGTTAGTCGATTCAAGAGCTTTGAAACCAACCAGAGGAGCCTGTCTTATATGTCTAAGAGCATCTTCCTTTCTGGGTGGGACTACAATCGTGTACTTCGAGAAGACCCCCTGAGGCCGTCGGCATCGGGACTACCGGCACAGGTACTCTGGAGCGGGTCTGCGCAATTCTGGCTTTTTGAAACAGTGTATTGCTCCAAGGAAGCCCTTGAGGGAGATATGGCTGCGTATACTGCGCTGGGGTGGACGACCGGTAAGATTTTCGCCGATCTCGCCAGTAGGGGTTTTCTAACACCTATCGACTTCGGCTCCTACATAACAAAAGATGACGCGCTCTTGACGCAATTCACCAGTATCCACAAATTGCTTCATGAGCACTACGACCGAACCGAGATAAGAAAATATCTTGAGGAAGGAAACGATGTCGAGCTCGAGGCGATAAAGCTTAGGCTGTTGTCTCCTCTCCTCAGGCGCCTTCAGTGCGTCAAGAACGTCTCTCCCAATAGCATACGCCATTGGATTGCCCCGCGGCGTAAAGCCTCTCAGATGCCTGCGGCCGGCACAACGGCGGCGGGGCTTTTTGACGAGGCGCTTGCAACAGGTGGTGCCGGCAGTATGCGTGCTTCCTTTCGTCTGTGCGATCCTCCGGGCACGGGGTTACCACAATCCGTTGTCACCGAGCAAGCGCGCATTGAACAACAGGTTCAGCGCCCCCTAATACCCGCTCTTCTGGAGGGTAGCCTTCCCATGGCCGAGTTTCATGAAGCGCTGGTGCCAACACGCAGCTATTACGAACCCATCAATCAGCAGCTATGGGACAATTATCTCCATAACATCGACAGACTGGAACGCCTTCGTGATATTGCCAAGATTCACCTTTGGCCGAATTTGCACAGCGAATGGTTGCCATCGCTCGAATCAGATCCGGGGTACTTACGTAAGTTTCGCTCTCGACTAAGGGATGCGCTCTTGCGAAGTCGCTACGATCCATATCTCCAGTTTGGAACCGACCTGGCAATAAACGCCGTTAGCCTGGGCGCAGGCGCGGCCGCGGGTCTTGCAGCTCCAGATCTCTTTACCGGCGCTGCCGCTATGGGGATGACGGTTTATACAGTGAGGCGTGGCCTAGAGATCGTTCATGGAGAGGTGCGTAAGCGCTCCGACAGCCTGACCTTGTTTCTACAAAAGGCGGCTATCAAGAAATGACGGGAGATAGCAGCGTGAAAGAGATCGCCTGGAGGCTCCTTGAGCGTAAGGTGCTGTTGGAAAATCAATGGGTTACCGTTGAGTGTAATCGGTACGCGACTCCAGATTTGGAGAGCGTCCCAGACTACCTGGTAGTGCGACGGCGGCCATTTGTGGTGATCGTTGCAGAGGATGATGGCTGCGTCTTGTTCATAAGACAGTATAGGCCCGCCACGAATAAGATATATTTGTGTCTCCCCGCTGGTTTCTGTGCGGACCAGGAAGACCCGACTTTGGCCGGGCAACGAGAACTGCACGAGGAAACCGGCTACGAAGGTCGCTCATTTCGCCAATTGGGCGTGCTCGACCCTCTGCCTGGCTATGTATCCTCACCGGCGCACATTTTGCACTGTCAATTGGGACGTCGGGGTGAACATCTTGATCCCGACAAAGAGTCGCTAGAGGTTCTGCTTGTTCCCTGGAGCCAAATTCTCCGAGAGATCATGGACGGTGGTATAGACGAAATGCAGGCAGTTGCGGCGTTGTTGTTGGCCTATACCAGAGGTGCACAATCCTGATAGAGACCCTGGCAAGGGATCACAAAAAGTGCACGCGGCCCCAGTGATGTGTGCACCTTTTGTGATCCGCTTGCGGGGCCGGATTCCGCGTCCCTGGTGCCCCGAGAGGTCCCGGAAGGTGGGCGAGGACTTCAAACAGGCCCGCCTCGATCGGCCTGCAGCGTCGCCGGCGGCACCCGTGATGGGCGGTGGTTACTGAGAGATCTCAGGATCGCGTCCAGCACCATGTCCAGCTCCTTGCCGACATCTTCGGCGAGGAATCGGAGCACCAGATAGCCGCGCTCCTGGAGCAGCTGATCCTTGCGCCTGTCCCGTCGGTAGGCGATCGGGTCTGCGAGATGCTGGGCGCCGTCCAGTTCCACTGCCACCCGCGCATCGGCGCAGAGCAGGTCGACCTCCATGCTCGCCATGCCGTTGAACGGGATCAGTAATGTCGCGTTGACGCCGAAGCGGTCCTTCGTTTCCGGGAGTGTCTCCAACCGTCTGAATAGAAAGGCCTCCGTGGCGCTCCGCGCGCGGTTGGCACCGATGGCGTCAGAAGGCACGGCTCTCGCGACGTGGATGAACAGGCTGGCGAGTGGTGCATCGATACCGTCACGAACGAGCCGTCGTACGCTGCCCGAGTAGTCTCGCTTCCACGCGGGGTCTGACGGCAGGACAACGTCCGCGGGCCAGCCCGGGATCGCGCTTGCGGGGAGGATCACGGTGTAGCCGACGGTCTCGTACCCGCGGCAGCGACGGTCGAACATCCGCGCGAGCATCGATACGTTGAGGTCGGCGTAGTCGTAGATACGTACTTCGCGCTTGCCGTCGTATAGCCGATGCAGTCGGCCCGCGTATTGAGCGACGGTGCCACGCCACGAGACCGGCAACGTAAGGAACAGCGTATCGAGTCGAGGATCATCGAACCCTTCGCCGACGTAGCGGCCGGTAGCAAGGATGACGCGGGGTTCGTCTCGCGGGATGTTGGCCAGTCGTTCGGCGATGGCATTGCGCTCCTTCTTTCCCAGTTTGGCCCGCAGCACCAGCAGGTGTTGAATCCGGTCGATGAGCCCGCGTTCGAGTCGGTCCAGGTGGTCATTGCGCTCGGTCAGAACCAGAGGCGAACGTCCATTGCGAACCGACTCCAGTACGTCGTCGCAGATCCGTCGATTGCGCGGCTCGTCTTCTACCAGCGCTCGGTAGAGAGCCTGGAACTCACGGCGCCTATCGGGATCGGGCGGTCGGGTGGACTGGAATGACGTCGGCTGCACGAGGGCGTAGTGCTCGAAAGGACGGGCTGCTGCCTGTGACCGGGCACTCACGCGATGCCGGATTGGACCACACTGCATAACTAGAAAGGTGGCAAGCCGCTCGATCCACTGATGGAGCAACTGCCGTCGATGGACGAGGACGAGCGTGTTCACGCCGCGCTCAGCAATGAGCCACGCGGCGACGACGGTCTTGCCGAAGGCCGTGGTGGCGGCCAGTACGCCGGTGTCGTGCTTCAGAATGGCTCTGCGGCAACCTTCTGCTCAGGACGCAACTCGCCGTGGAAGGCGACATCGAGGGGACGACCGATCGAGCGTTCGTCCCGAATGGTCATGCGAACGCGCAGCGCGTGGAGCGTCTGCTGGATGTCCTCGAGGCAGCCGCGCGGCAGGGCGACGTGGTGAGGGTGGTCCTCGGCGCAGGCGATCACCCGCGGCTTGTCATAAGTGGATAGCCGCATTGCCTGGGCCTTGTAGAACTCTGGATTCTGAAATGCTGCTAGGCGAAGCAGCCGGTTCCTCAGACCGGGATGAAGTGCGTCCTTGGGGACGTAGATCTGATTGCCCAAGACCACGGGTACACGTCGTCTCGACCTCGGAAGAGGGATTGGAAGAGGGCGATCTTGATCTCGGATCGCGACGTCCGGTCGACTGAGCTCGCGATCAGACTCACCGGGATGTCTAGCGGCGAGAGAGTGCCCATTCTTTCCACCTCAAACCTGGCACGCGCACGAAGTGGTAGAGCTCCTCGCGTGAAACGACGATGGCGGGATGCGGACCTGCCTTTGGGAAGTCGGCAAGGTAGATCTCACCGGGCTCCATCAAGACGCCCTCTTGGCGCTGTCCCCGGCGTTGGTAGGGCCGCCGTGCATCTCGTCGAGTGCCCGCTGCTGCTGCTCGGTCAAGCGAATTCGCATGGGCCATTATCGCTCAATCCAGGAGGTGTGGCGCATTGCGCGGGGCGACCGAAAGAGCGTGCGGCCCGCCGTTGGGCGATCAGAGTGACTCGTCGTCGAAGCGTCCACGCTCGCCTGTTGTCTCAGGTTGGCTCGCCATTTCCGGCAACCGGCCTCACTCGAGAAAAGCGTCCGGGGCGAGGCGGCGAGGTACGGCCGTGGGGAACGGTGATGGAGGTCTGGGCCGGACGGCAGTCAGCGAACATCAGCGGGCTCGGGCTGGGATAGCATCGTGGGATGGCGCTTCTGGGGAGAGGTCCGGAGCGGCAGCCCGAGGGGGCGCCGCCGCGGTTGACGGCTGTGGCGCGGCGGCTCACGGTGGCGCCGCTGGTGGCGGCGACCTACTTCATGGTGGCGGGCGGCCCGTATGGGCTGGAGGAGCTGGTCGGTGGCGCGGGCTACGGCCTGGCGGTGGTCATCCTGCTGGTGACGCCGATCGTCTGGAGCCTGCCGGTGGCGCTGATGGTGGGGGAGCTGGCCGGCGCGATCCCCGAGGAGGGCGGCTTCTACGTCTGGGTGCGCCGCGGCCTGGGCCCCTTTGCCGGTTTCATGGAGGCGTGGCTGTCGCTGGCGGCGAGCGTCTTCGACATGGCGATCTACCCGACGCTCTTCGTGCTCTACCTGGCGCGGCTGTGGCCGGCGCTCGGCGCTGACGGCGCGACCAAGGCCCTGGGGGTCGGGATGATCGCGGTGTGCACGATCTGGAACTTGCGCGGCGCCAAGGCGGTGGGTGGTGGGTCTCTGATCATGACGGTGCTGCTGCTGGCGCCGTTTGCGGTGCTGTCCGTCCAGGCTCTGGTCACGCACATCGGCGGCGTCGTCGCGCCCGGCGGCGGCGCGGCTGCCGCCGCTGGGGCGGGCGCCGCTGCCGTGCCGGCCGGCGTGGCGCATGCGGCAGCGGGCGGCAGCGCGGCGCTGTTTGCGGGTCTGCTGGTGGCGATGTGGAACTACATGGGGTGGGACAACGCCTCGACGATCGCCGGCGAGGTGGAGCGTCCGCAGCGCACCTATCCGGTGGCGATGGTGGCGGCGGTGGCGCTGGTTGCGATCACCTACCTGGTGCCGGTCGCCGCGGTGAGCAGGACGGGACTCGACCCGCACGGCTGGCAGACCGGCGCCTGGGTCGACGCGGCGACGGCGATCGGCGGCCGCTGGCTGGGGGTTGCGGTGGTGGCGGGCGGCGTGCTGTCGGCCGTCGGCATGTTCAATGCCCTGGTGCTGTCGTATTCGCGGCTGCCGATGGTGCTGGCCCAGGACGGGTTCCTGCCGCGGCTGCTGGCGCGCCGCGACGGGCGGACGGGGGCGCCGGTCGCTGCCGTCGTGACCTGCGCCGCGGCCTACGGACTGGCCCTCGGCCTGGGATTCGTGCGCCTGGTGGAGCTGGACGTGATGCTTTACGGCCTCAGCCTGATCCTGGAGTTCGTCGCGCTGGTGGCGCTGCGGGTGCGCGAGCCGCGGCTGCCGCGCCCCTTCCGGGTGCCGGGCGGCCTGCCCGGCGCGATCGCGCTCGGCCTCCCGCCGACCGCCCTGATCGTCTTCGCGTTCTTCCACGGCGGCGACGAAGACCAGGCGGCCGGCGCCGTCAGCCCTGTCGCGCTGGGCGGCCTGCTGATCCTGGCCGGCGTCGTCATATACGCCCTGACCGCCCGCCGGCGCAGAGCCCGCGCGCTGCCGCAGCCGCCAGCTGGCGGGTGAGGCACAGCAAAAGACTTTCCAGCGGGTCGGGCGCAGGAAGAAACTGCCGCATCCTTGCCCTGCGCGTGCTCGGCTCGCCGCTCCCCGGCCTGGGCGACCAGCGCCCGCGCCTGGCGCGCGACCTATCTGACGCCGAGCCGTTTTCCGGCGGGAGCCGGACCCCGCGCGGCGGGTTACATCGGGGCCATGCCGCCGTTGACCATCCACGGCGTGCCGAAGCGATCGACCACCATGCCGAAGGCTTCGGCCCAGAAGGTCTTCTGCAGCGGCATGCCCACCTTGCCGCCGGCGCCCAGCGCTTCGAAGACCCGCTGGGCCTCTTCGGCGGTCGGGTAGGTGAGCGCCAGGCCGAAACCGTGCATGCCGTGGAAGGGCTGTCCGGGCATGGTGTCGGAGGCCATGACCACGCTGCCGTCCAGGGACAGGCGCGCGTGGATAATGCGGTCGGCGCTGCCGGGCGGCGCCTGGCCGGCCATGGGCGAGTCGGCGAAGGTCATCATGCCTTCGATCTTGGCGCCCAGGGTCTGTTCGTAGAACCGCAGCGCCTCGGCGCAGGTGCCGTCAAAATTGAGGTAGGGCTGGATGGCTGGCATCGTGGTGTTCCTCCTGGCGCGATCCTACCCCAAGTGGGTACCGCGCCGGGGCCAGACCTGCCGGCCGTAGCCGGCGCGGCGCACGGCCGGAGCCTGCGCCGCGCCGGGGTCTGGGCGGGATTAGAAAGATTTTTGCGCATCGCCGCCGCGCCGTCGCCGCCGGCCGGCGCGGTCGATGGCAGGTACCGCGAGCGGTCTGTCTTAATCCAGTCCGGGAGGGCAGTTGACCAGGGTGCAGCTGACGCACGCGCTGTGGGGGTTGGAGCCGGTCTCCGCGGCGGCGGCCGCCGACGTGACCGATGCCAGGGAGCGGATCGTTTCGCGGTGCAGGTTGAGCGTAGCAAGCTTTTTCTTCACGATGTCTCCTCCTTTGCCGCAACGTTACGTTAAAGAAAGACCGCTGTAAAGAACGCCGCCGCGGCAGCCCATCGCATGGAGCGATCGCGCCGATGTTGCGCCGCATTGCACTCGATAAATGACGTCTTGTTGCCGGAAAGCGACGCGTTTGACGACTGATCGCGTTGCTATATTTCAAACCGATCAAGTTTTTTCTGCGCTCCCGGATCACTCAAACGAAAGGGATATTTCGAACAATATGAGACCGATTTGTGCGCCAAATGCTGCGCTGCGGGATGCCGAGCTGCCGGCGGGCGTGCTGGCCGCCTGGTTGCGCGGCGCGGCGGCGCGGGCTCTGGGCATCCAGCCGGCAGATGTGCCGCTCGATCGGTCGCTGGTAGGCCTGGGCCTGGATTCGCTGGCGGCGGCGGAGCTGGCGGCGGCGATCGAAGCGGATCTGGCGGTGCCGGTCTCGATTGCGGACCTGCTGGAAGGACCCAGCGTCACCGAGCTGGCCGAGCGCATCGCGGTGCTGCAGGCTGCGGATTCGCCGGGCAGCGAGGCCGCCTCAAGCGGCGAGCCGGGGCAGGAGCCCAAGCCGGAGCCGAGCGGTGCGCTCGCGCAGGGCGGCGACGCGGCGCCGGATCGCCAGCCTCTCCGCCATGCGCTGACGCAGGGACAGCAGGCCCTCCTGGCTCTCGACCGCAGGTCCGCGGGCGGGGCCGCCTACATCATCAGCGCCGCGGCGCTGATCGAGGGCGACCTGTCGGTGGCGCGGCTGCGCGCAGCGCTGGCGGCGCTGATGGCGCGGCATCCCGCCTTGCGCGCCACCTTTCACGAGAGCGCCGGCGAAACCGAACAGGTGGTGCGGGACCAGGCGGCATTCGAGTGGGTGGAGGAGGCGGCGGAGGGCTGGAGCGACGCCCAGCTGCGTGCCTGGATGGCGGAACAGGCGCACCGGCCGTTTGACCTGGAGGCGGGGCCGGTGTTGCGGGTGGCGCTGCTGGGGTGCGGCGCGCGGCGGCACCGGTTGGTGTTCGCGGTGCACCACCTGGTGGCGGACTTCGGGTCGCTGGGGATCTTGCTCGCGGACCTGCGCGCGCACTACGGCGGGGCCGCGCTGCCGCCACCGGCGCCGGGCGCCTCGTACGCCCAAGTCGCACGGCGCGAGGCGGCCTGGGTCGCGGGACCCGAAGGGCAAGTGCAGGCGGCATTCTGGCGTGGGCAGTTCGCCGGCGGGGTGCGGGCGCTCGACCTGCCGGCCGACCGGCCGCGCCCGCCGCTGCCCAGCTTTCGCGGCGGCGCCCGCGGGCTGCGGTTCGACGCGGAGGTAAGCCGGTCGCTTGCGGCGGTGGGCCGCGAGGTGGGGGCGACGCCGTTCATGACGCTGCTCGCGGTCTATGTGGCGCTGCTGCACCGGCTCAGCGGCACCGAGGACTTCTGGGTGGGGACCCCTGCCGCGGGGCGGCGGGACGCGGACCTGGACGGAGTCGTCGGCTACTTCGTCAACCCGGTCGCCGTGCATGCCAGGATCGGCGCCAGGCCGCGTTTCGAGGAGCTGCTGCGGCGCCAGCGCGCCGCGGCGCTGGCCGCCTTTGCCCACCAGCGGCTGCCCTTCGCGCTGGCGGCGGCGGAAGTTGCGGGAGGGCACGACCCCAGCCGGTCGCCCGTCTTCCAGACGATGTTCGTGCTGTACCGCGAGCGCGCCGGCGACCGGGGACTGGCCGCGCTGGCGATGGGCGAGGGCGATACGCCGCTCGACCTGGGCGGCGGCGTGGTGGTGCTGCGGCCGGCGCCGCTCGAGCGGCGAGCGGCGCAGCTGGACCTCACGTTGCAAATGGCCGAGATCGACGGCTGCTATGCGGCATCGCTCGTCTATAGCGACGATCTGTTCGACGCCGCGACCGCCGCGCGCATGCTGGGACAGCTGCGCAGCCTGGCGGAGGCGGTGGCCGCGCCGGGCGGCCGCACGGTGCGAGTGGCGGAGCTGCCGCTGCTGTCGGCGGCCGAATCGCACCAGCTCATGGTCGAGTGGCAGGGCCAGGCCGGCGCCGAGCCGGCCGGCGACGGTCTGTGCCTGCACCAGCTGTTCGAGCGGCGGGCGGCGCTGACGCCCGCCGCGGTGGCGCTGGTCTGCGAGGGCGCGGAGCTGACCTACGGCCAGCTGAGCCGCAGCGCCAACCGTCTGGCGCGGCACCTGCGCCGCTTCGGGGTGGGGCCCGAGGTGCGGGTCGCGCTCTGCCTGGAGCGCGGTATCGACCTGGTCGTGGCGCTGCTCGCGGTGCTCAAGGCGGGCGGTGCCTACGTGCCGCTCGATCCTGGCTACCCTCGCGAGCGCCTGCGCTTCGTCGCCGCCGATGCCCTGGCGGACGTCGAACATCCGGTCCTGATCACCCGGCGACAGCTTGCCGGCCTGTTCGCCCCCGCCGCCCCCGCCCCCGACGCTGCCGCACCCGGCGCTGCCGCACCCGGCGCCGCCGCACTCGATGCCGCTGCGTTCGACGCCGCGGCCCGGCGACCCTTCCGCCTGCTGCTGGTGGATGGAGACCGCCAGGCGATCGCCGCCGAAAGTGCCCAGGACCTGGCGGCCGGCGCGGCACCCGCGGCTTTGGCCTACGTGATCTACACCTCGGGCTCGACGGGCCGGCCCAAGGGGGTGATGGTCAGCCATGCCAACGTGACTCGCCTGCTGCGCCAGACCGAGCGGTGGTACGGCTTCGGCGCACGGGACGTCTGGCCGCTCTGCCATTCGGCGGCGTTCGACGTTTCGGTGTGGGAGATCTGGGGCGCCCTGCTCTACGGCGGCCGCCTGGTGATCGTGCCGTATTGGGCCAGCCGCGCTCCCAACGCCCTGCATCGCCTGCTGGTGGAGCAGCGGGTGACGGTGCTCAACCAGACGCCGTCGGCATTCCGCCAGCTGATCGAAGCCGATGCCGCGGCGGACGCGGCGGCGCGGCGCGACCTGGCGCTGCGCTGGGTGATCTTTGCCGGCGAGGCGATCGACCTGGCCTCGCTGCGGCCGTGGGTGGAGCGCCACGGCGAGGCGGCGCCGCGCCTGGCGAACATGTACGGCATCACCGAGACGACGGTCCATTCCACCTGGCGGGCGCTGACGGCGGCCGATCTGGACGATCCGGGGCGCAGTCCGATCGGCGTCGGCATCGCCGATCTGAGCCTCTACCTGCTGGACGCCGCGGCCCAACCGGTGCCGCTCGGCGTGCCCGGCGAGATCCACGTCGGGGGCGCGGGCGTGGCGCGCGGCTACCTGGCCCGCCCCGACCTGACCGCCGCGCGCTTCGTCCCCGACGCCTGGGCCGGCGCACCGGGCGGCGGGCGCCTCTACCGGTCGGGCGACCTGGCTCGCTGGCGGCCGGGGGGCGACCTTGAATACCTGGGCCGGATGGATCACCAGGTCAAGATCCGCGGCTTCCGCGTCGAGCTGGGCGAGATCGAAGCCGCGCTGGCGGTGCAGCCGGGAGTGCGCGCCGCGGCGGTGACCCTGTGGTCGCCGCGCTCGGCCGGCCCCGCCGCCTCCGGCGTGAGCGGCGGCGCCGTCGCGGCCGGCGAAGACGCCCGCCTGGTGGCCTACGTGGTGATGGGCGAGGAGCGCGCCACCCAGGCCGACGGCGGCAGCGCTGCCAGGACGGCGACGGCGGTGTTGCCGCCCACGCCGGCGGGCCAGCTGCGGCAGGCCCTGGCTTCGCGCCTGCCGGAGCACATGGTGCCGGCCAGCTTCGTCTTCCTGGAGGCGTTCCCGGTGACGCCGAGCGGCAAGCTGGACCGCCGGGCGCTGCCGCCGCCGGCGTCGGACGGACGGATGGATGCGGCGGGCTGGGTGGCGCCGCGCACTGCCGCCGAAGAGCTGGTGGCGGACCTGTTCGCGGCGGTGCTGGCGGTCGGCCGGGTGGGCGCGCAGGACAGCTTCTTCGCCTTGGGCGGCCACTCCCTGCTGGCGACGCGCCTGGTGACGCGGGTGCGCGCGGTGTTCGGGGTGGATCTGGTGTTGCGCCAGGTCTTCGAGCACCCCACCGTGGCGGAGCTGGCGCGCCTGCTGACCGGCATGGCCCGCCTGGATCATCCGCGGGCGCCGCCGCTGCTGCCCGCGGCTCGCTCCGAATCGGCGCCGGGCGCGCCGGCGGTGGCCGGCCCGATCCCGCTGTCCTACGCGCAGGAACGGTTGTGGTTCCTGGACCGCCTGGTGCCGCGCGGGGCGGTGTACAACCTGCCGGGGGCGTTGCGCCTGCGCGGCCCGCTGGACGTGCCCGCCCTGGCCGCCAGTCTGCGCGCCATCGTGCGGCGGCACCAGGTGCTGCGCACGGTGTACCCGGCGGCGGCGGGGAATGCGCCGCGGCAGCAGGTGCTGGCCGATTTCACCCTGCCGATACCGCTGGTGGACCTGGCGGGCCTGGGCCTGGGAGGCGCCGACGACGGCAGCGATGCCCACGGGATGGGCGACGCGATCGGCGCTGCCGGCGCATCGGGCGGTACCGGCGACGGAGTGCCGGCCGCGCACCGCGTGCGCCAGGCCGCCGCCTGGCAGGTGGCTGTCTCCCTGGCGCGCGAGCCGTTCGACCTGGCGTGCGGGCCGCTGGTGCGCGTCCACCTGCTGCGCCTGGGCGCCGCGCATCACCTGCTGATCCTGACGCTGCATCACATCGTGGCGGACGGCTGGTCGGTCGGCATCTTCCTGCGCGAGTTGGCGGCGCTGTATGCAGCCTGCGTGGCGCCCGCGCGCCCGGCTTTGCCGGCGCTCGCGCCGCTGCCCATCGCCTACGCCGACTTTGCGCGCTGGCAGCGCGCCTGGATGGAGGGCGAGCGGCTGGCGGCGGAGCTGGCGCACTGGCGGCGGGTCCTGGCCGGGGCGCCGCCGCGCACCGAGCTGCCGGCGGACCGCCCGCGCCCGCCCGCGCCCAGCTATCGCGGCGGGCGCACGCACGTGCTGCTGCCGCCGGCGGCGCTGCGCGACCTGCGCGGCGTCGCGCGGCAGCAGGGTGCGACGCTCTTCATGGCGCTGCTGGCGGCGTTCGACGCCCTGATCGCCCGCCATGGCGGCCGCGAAGACCTGGTGGTGGGGACGCCGGTCGCCAACCGCGAGCGCATCGAGACCGAGGGCTTGATCGGCTGCTTCGTCAACTCGCTGCCGCTGCGGGTCTCGCTCGCCGGCCGGCCGCACGCGGGCGAGCTGGTTGCCCGCGTGCGCCAGGCCAGCCTGGATGCGTTCGCGCACCAGGACCTGCCGTTCGAAAAGCTGGTCGAGTCGCTGTCGCCGGAGCGCGACCTGACGGCGCCGCCGGTGTTCCAGCTGATGCTGGTGGTGCAGAACGCCGGCGACCCGCACGACCCGCACGGTGGAGACGGCGGCCTGCGGCTGGAGCTGTGCGCGATCGACACCGCCACCGCCAAGTTCGACCTGCTGGTCGAAGCGGTGGAGGCGGCGGATGGCTTGCGCCTGGGCTTCGAGTTCAGCCGCGACCTGTTCGACGCGGTGACCGTCAAGCGCTTCGCGGCGCACTTTGTCACCCTCGCCGCGGCGCTCGGCGGCGAGCCGCCGCTGCCGATCGGCGAGCTGCCGCTGCTGACCGCCGGCGAGCGTCAGCAGCTGCGCGAGTGGAACGACACTGCCGCCGCCCCTCCGCGCCATCTCTGTCTGCACCAGCTGATCGAGCAGCAGGCCCGCCGCACGCCGGCGGCGGTCGCGGTGGTGGATGGGGAGGGCGGCAGCCTGACCTATGCGGCGCTCGACGCCGCCGCCAACCGCCTGGCGCGCCGCCTGCGGCACCTGGGCGCCGGCGCGGAGACGGTGGTCGCCGTCTGCGCCGAGCGATCGGTCGCCCTGGTGGTCGGGCTGCTCGCCATCCTCAAGGCGGGCGCCGCCTACCTGCCGCTCGATCCCGACTACCCGGCCGAACGCCTGCGCTTCATGCGCCAGGACGCGGGCGCCCCGCTGCTGCTCACCGAGCGCCGGGTCGCGGCGCGCCTGGGCGAGCCGCTGCCGCCGCCGGCGGCGGCGTCGGCGTCGGCGTCGGCGGGCACGGTGTGGCTGGACGACCTGGATAGCGACAGCGAACCGTGGGCGCCAGGCAAGGACCAGGCGGGACGGCCCGACGGCGGCCTGGGCGCGACCGCCGCCGCGGACAACCTGGCGTACGTGATCTATACGTCGGGTTCGACCGGCCGGCCCAAGGGCACGATGAATAGCCACCGTGGCATCGTCAACCGCCTGCTGTGGATGCAGCAGCGCTACCGCCTGGCGGCCGACGACCGCGTGCTGCAGAAGACGCCGCTCAGCTTCGACGTCTCGGTGTGGGAGCTGTTCTGGCCGCTGCTCGCCGGCGCGCGGCTGGTCATGGCGCGCCCAGGCGGGCACCGCGATCCCGCGTACCTGCTCGCAGCCATCGCAGACCAGGCGATCACCACGGTGCACTTCGTGCCGGCGATGCTCGCCGCCTTTCTTGCCGCCGCCTCCGACGCGGTGGCGACGCCCGCCGGCCGCCGGCCCGACCTTTCGTCGTTGCGGCGCGTCCTGGCGAGCGGCGAGGCGCTGCCGTACGAGCTGCAGCAGGAGCACGCGGCACGCATCGCCGCGCCGCTGCACAACCTCTACGGGCCGACCGAAGCGGCGGTGGACGTGACCAGCTGGCAGACGGACCCGGCCGGCGCCCGCCGCCTGGTGCCGATCGGCCGGCCGGTCGCCAACACCTCGATCCACCTGCTCGATCGCGACGGGCGGCAGGTGCCGGTCGGCGCGGCAGGGGAGCTGCACATCGGCGGCGTGCAGGTCGGCCGCGGCTACCTGGGCCGCCCCGACCTGACCGCGGAGCGCTTCGTGCCCGCCGCCGTGCCAGCTGTGGCCGGCGATCCGCACGGAGCGCGCCTCTATCGGACGGGCGACCTGGCGCGCCACCTGGCCGACGGCGCGATCGACTACCTGGGGCGCCTGGACGGCCAGGTGAAGATCCGCGGCCTGCGCGTCGAGCTGGGCGAGATCGAAGCGGCGCTCGCCGCCCATCCGGCGGTGCGCGCCGCCGCCGTGGCGCTGCGCCCGCTGGCCGCCGCCGCGGGCGCGCCGGTCGCCCTGGTGGGCTACCTGGTCGCCGCCGCCTCTCCGGCCGCCGCCGACCGTTCTGCCGCGGCTCCAGCCCCTGCCGCCGCGCAAGCGGTTGCGGCGCCGGCGGAGGCCGCCGCCCTGCGGCAGTTCCTGGCGGCGCGGCTGCCGCGCCACATGCTGCCGGCGGCCCTGGTCTGGCTCCCCCAGCTGCCGCTTTCGCCCAGCGGCAAGGTGGACCGGGGCGCTCTGCCGCCGCCGCACCTGGCTGGCGGACGGGACGCCGCGGCGGCGGCGGCGCGGCTGCCGGAGTCGCCGAGCGAGCAGCTGGTGGCGGCCTGTTTTGGCGAGCTGCTGGGGGTCGAGCCGATCGGCCTGGACGACGACTTCTTCGCCCGCGGCGGGCACTCCCTGCTGGCGACGCGGCTGGTGTCGCGCCTGCGCCAGCTGCTGGGCGTCGAAGTGCCGCTGCGCGAGGTCTTCGAAGGCCCGACCGTCGCCGCGCTGGCCCATCGCATCGACAGGCTGCTGGCGGGCGGCGACGCCGCGGCAGCTGCGCCGCCCATCCGCCCGGCGCCGCGCGACCTGCCGCTGCCGCTCTCCTTTGCGCAGCAGCGCCTGTGGTTCCTCGATCAGCTGCAACCCGGCAGCCCGCTGTACAACCTGCCGCTGGCGCTCGGCCTGGACGGGGAGCTGGCGATCGCCGGCCTGCGCGCCGCCCTGGCCGCGCTCGTCGCTCGCCAGGAAGCGCTGCGCACGGTGTTTGCGGTTCCGGCCGGCGGCGGCGATCCGTTCCAGCGGATCCTGCCCGCCGCGCCCCAGCCGCTGCCGCTGGTCGATCTCACCGGCCTGCCGGCGGCGCGGCGCGAGCCGCTGGCCCGCGAGCTTGCCGCGGCGACGGCGCTGCTGCCCTTCGACCTGGCGCGCGGACCTCTGGCGCGCGCCCGCCTGGTCCGCCTGGCGGAGCAGCGCCACGTGCTGCTCCTCGCCCTGCACCACATCGTCGGCGACGGCTGGTCGCTGGCGTTGATCGTCGACGAGATCGCCGCGCATTACACCGCCGCCGTCGCCGCCGTCGCCGCCGTCGCCGGCGTCGCCGACGTGGCCCGCCCCCTGCCCGCCTTGCCGGTGCAGTACGGCGACTTCGCGGTCTGGCAGCGCCGCTGGCTGCAGGGCGACGTGCTGCAGCACCAGCTGGACTATTGGCGCCGCCACCTTGCCGGCGCGCCGGCGCAGCTGGACCTGCCCCTGGATCGCCCGCGCCCGCCGGTGCAGAGCGGCCGCGGCGGCACCCGGCGCGCCGCCTTCGACGCCCGCCTGACCGAGGCGCTGCGGTGCCGGTCGCGCGCCGGCGGCGGCACGCTGTTCATGACCCTGCTGGCCGCCTTCCAGCTGCTCCTGGCGCGCCACGCCGGCCAGGACGACGTGGTGGTCGGCACCCCGATCGCCAACCGCACCCGCGGCGAGATCGAAGGCGTCGTCGGCATGTTCGTCAACACCCTGGCGCTGCGCACCCGGATCGCGCCCGAAGCCGGCTTCGGTCACCTCCTGGCGAGCGTCCGCGAGGTCACGCTGGGGGCCTTCGCGCGCCAGGACCTGCCGTTCGAAAGGTTGGTCGAGGAGCTGCGGCCGGAGCGCGCGCGGTCGCATTCGCCGCTGTTTCAGGTGATGTTCGCGCTGCAGGCCCCGACCGCGGCGCCGCCGCCCGCGGCGGGCGTCGCCTTGTCGCTCTTTGCCGAGCCGGGGACGGGGTCCAAGTTCGACCTGACGCTGTCCCTGCGCGAGGTTGAAGCCGGCCTGACCGGCTGCCTGGAGCACCGCCGCGACCTGTTCGACCCGGCCACAGCCGAGCGCCTGCTGGCGGCGTTCGGCAGCCTGCTCACGGCGGTGGCGCACGACGCCGGGAAGCCGCTGTTCGACCTGCCGCTGCTGGCCGACGCGCAGCGCCACCAGCTGGTCGCGGAGTGGGGCGCCGGCGCCGTCACGCCGCCGCCCGCCGCCGCCAGCCTGCACCACCGGTTCACCGACCAGGCGCGCCGCACGCCGCAGGCGGTGGCGGTGGTCCACGGCGGCGAGCACCTCACCTTCGGCGAGCTCGATCGCAGCGCCGACCGCCTGGCCCGGGAGCTGCGCCGCCTGGGCGTCGGCGCCGGCGCCATCGCCGGCATCTGCGCCCAACGGTCGCCGGCGATGATCGTCGCGCTGCTCGCGGTCCTCAAGGCCGGCGGCGCCTATCTGCCGCTCGATCCGGGGTACCCGCCCGAGCGCCTGGCCTTCATGGCCGCCGACGCCGGCATCGCGGTGCTGCTGCACGACGCCGCCGCGGCGCCCGGCGGGCGCCTGGGCGGCCTCGCCCCTGGGGCCGCGCGGTTCGATCTCGCGGGTCTCCCCGAGCTTCGGCAGCTCCAGGATCTCCGGGGCCTCCCGCAACCCGACGCGCCGGCGCCGGCGGACGACGACGGCGGCGGCGCGGCGAGCGCCGCCTACGTCATCTACACCTCGGGCTCGACCGGCACGCCCAAGGGCGTGGTGGTGTCGCACGGCGCGATCTGCAACCACATGGCGTGGACCCTGCGCATCCTGGCGCCGGATGCGCGGGACGCCGTGCTGCAGCGCACCACCGCCAGCTTTGACGCCTCGGTGTGGGAGATCTTCCTGCCGCTGTGGAGCGGCGCGCGGCTGGTGCTCCTCGACGCTGCCGCGCAGGGCGACGCCGACCGCATGCTGCAAGCGATCGCCGTCCACGGCGTCACCATCCTGCAGACCGTGCCGTCGCTGCTCGCCCTGCTCTGCGACCGGCCGCGCCTCCAGGAGCACTGCCGGTCGCTGCGCCGGGTGATCTGCGGCGGCGAAACGCTCACCACAGACATCGCCAGCCGCTTCGAGCGCCAGCTGGGCGCGCCGCACGGCCCCCGGCTGCTCAACTTCTACGGCCCGACCGAGGCGGCGGTCGACGCCTCCTGGTGGCCCTGCCAGCCCGGCGACGCGAGCGAGCGCGGCATGCCCATCGGACGGCCGATCGACAACCTCGACGTCGCGGTGCTCGACGCCACCGGGCGGATGGCGCCGATCGGCGCCATCGGCGAGCTGCACCTGGGCGGCGCCGGCCTGGCGCGCGGCTACCTGGCGCGCCCCGAGCTCACCGCGGCGCGCTTCGTCCCCGATCCGCGCCAGCGCCGCGCCGGCGGCCGCCTCTATCGTACCGGCGACCTGGCCCGCTTCCGCGCCGGCGGCCAGCTGGAGTATTGCGGCCGCACCGATCACCAGGTGAAGGTGCGCGGCTTCCGCATCGAAACGGGTGAGATCGAGGCGGCCCTGCTGGCGCTGCCGGGCGTCGAGCAGGCGGCGGTGGCGGTCGTCGCGGCGGCGACGGGCGATCGCCGCCTGGTCGCCTACGTCGCGGCGCCGCCGGACGCCGCGCCGCCGGACCCCGCGGCGTTGCGCGCCGAGCTGCGCCGCCGGCTGCCCGAGTTCATGGTGCCGGCGGCCTGGGTCACCCTGCCGCGGCTGCCGCGCACCGCACAAGGCAAGCTCGACCGCCAGGCCCTGGCGCGGATCGCGCCGCGGCCGGGCGCGGTGCTGTCGGGATCGCCAGCGTCGGGAGAGCCGCTGGAGCCGTGGGCGCCGGGCGGCGCGCTGCCGCGCAGCCCCGGCGAGGAGCTGATCGCCGGCGTGTGGCAGGAGGTGCTGAGCCTGGGCGACGCGCGTCCCGGCCCCGGCGACAACTTCTTCGAGCTGGGCGGCCACTCGCTGCTCGCCACGCAGGTGGTGTCGCGGCTCGCCGCGATGCTGCACGTCGACCTGCCGGTGGCGACGGTGTTCGAGTCGCCGACCCTGGCGGCCTTCGCCGCGGCGGTCGAAACGGCGCGCGGCGCGCGGCCGCGGCCGGCGATCCCGCGCGCGCCGCGCCGGGCGCCGCTGCCGCTCTCCTACGCGCAGGAGCGGCTGTGGTTCCTCGACCGCTTGCAGCCGGGCCAGGCCACCTACAACATGCCGGTCGCCTTCGCCGCCCGCGGCCACCTGGCGCCCGCCATCCTGGATGCCGCGCTGGGAGAGGTGCTGCGGCGCCACGAAGCGCTGCGCACCCGCTTCGTCGAGTTGGGCGACCGGCCCATGCAGCACTTCGACCCACCGCGGCCGCCGCGCCTGCCGCTGGTCGACCTGGCCGCGCTGCCCGGCGGGCGGCGGGCCGCCGAGGGCTTGCGCATCGCCCGCGCCGAGGCCGGCCGCCCCTTCGACCTGGCCGCCGGACCGCTGCTTCGCGGCCTGCTGGTGCGCCGCGGCGGCCCGGCGGAGCCCGCCGCCGCGGAGCACGTGGTGCTGCTCAACGTGCACCACATCGTCTCCGACGGCTGGTCGATGGGGGTGCTGGTGGCGGAGATCGGCGCCCTCTACCGGGCGGCGATCGCCGGCGCGCCCAGCCCGCTGCCGGAGCTGCCGGTGCAGTACGCCGACTTCGCGGTCTGGCAACGCGGCTGGCTGGACGAGGCGGAGCTGGGCCGCCAGCTGGCCTGGTGGCGCCAGCGCCTGACCGGCGCGCCGGCGGCGGTCGAGCTGCCCACCGACCGCCCGCGGCCGATGGCGCAGAGCGGCCGCGGCGGCCTGGCGCGGCTGCACCTGGGAGCGGCGGCGACGGCGGCGCTGGCGGCGGCCGGGCGCCGGCGCGGCGTCACCCTCTTCATGGCGCTCTTCGCCGGCTGCGCCGCCCTGCTGGCCCGCCTGGGCCGGCAGGAAGACCTGGTGGTGGGGACGCCGATCGCCAACCGCCACCACCTCGAAACCGAGCGCATGATCGGCTTCTTCGTCAACAGCCTGGCGCTGCGCTGCAACCTGGGCGGCGACCCGACGACCGCAGAGCTGTTCGGGCGCGTGCGGGAGACGGCGCTGGCCGCCTACGCGCACCAGGACCTGCCGTTCGAACGCCTGGTGGCGGAGCTGCGGCCCGAGCGGCTGCTCAGCCAGAACCCGATCTTCCAGGTGATGTGCGCCCTGCAGAACGCCCCCCTGGGGGCGCTCGACCTGCCCGGTCTGGACCTGGCGCCGCTGGCGCTCTCGGCCCCCACCGCCAAGTTCGATCTGGCGCTGTCGTGGAGCGAGCAGCCGGACGCCGGCGGGGCGCTGGCGTGCGAGCTGCGCTATGCCGCCGACCTGTTCGACGCGCCGACCGCGGCCCGCCTGCTGGGTCACCTGCGCGAGCTGCTGGCCGGGCTCGCCGCGCAACCCGGCCGGCGCGTCGCGGAGCTGCCGCTGCTGGGCGCCGCCGAGCGCCATCAGGTGCTGTGCGAATGGAACGCCTCGACCTGGCAGACCGGCGGCGGCGACCCGACGCTGTTGCAGCTGGTGCATGCGCCGTTCGAGCGTCAGGCGGCGCGGGAGCCGGCGGCCGAAGCGGTGGTGGACGGCGACAGGACGGTTTCCTACGGCGAGCTGGCGGCGCTGGCGCGGCGCGCGGCGGCGCGCCTGCGCGCCGCGGGAGTGGGGCCGGACCGGCCGGTGGCGCTGTGCGCCTGGCCCTCGATCGAGCTGGTGGCGGCGCTCTTCGGCATCCTGCGGGCGGGCGGCGCCTACCTGCCGCTCGACCCGGCCCACCCGCGCGAGCGGCTGGCGCAGGTGCTCGCCGACTCGGGAGCGGCGGTGGTGGTGGCGGAACCGGCCACCATCGACCGCCTGCCGCCGGCGGTGCGGCCCATGCTGCTGGCGCAGCTCGTCGCCGATCCCGACCCGGCGGACGGCTCGGCACCGGCGCCGGCACCGGGCTCACCTCCGGCGCCGGCGTTGCCGGCGGCGCTGGAGGACGTCCAGCCGGACCATGCCGCCTACGTGCTCTACACCTCGGGCTCGACCGGCATGCCCAAGGGCGTCGTCGTGTCCCACCGCGCGGTGTGCAACCGCCTGCGCTTCCAGGTGGAGGCGGACCTGGCGCCGGGCGCCCGCGTGCTGCAGCGGACGCGCCTGGGCTTCGACGTGTCGGTGATCGAGCTGTTCGCGCCGCTGTGGGCCGGAGCGGTGCTGGTGGTGGCGCCGCCGGCGCAGGCGCAGGACGCCGCCAGCCTGGCGCGCCTGGTCGTGGCGCAGCGCATCACCAACCTGACGGCGCCGCCGGGGCTCTTTCCGGCGCTCCTGGCGGAACCGGCGTTCTGCCGCTCCGGCTCGTTGCGCCGCCTGGTGACGGGCGGCGACAGGGTGCCTGCCGACCTGGCGCGGCGCCTTGCCGACGCCTTCGACGCGGCGCCGGTGCCGCCGCAGCTGTGGTCGCGCTACGGCCCGACCGAAGCCACCGTCTCGGTGAGCGAATGGGACTGCCGCCTGCCGGCCTCCGGCCCCACGGTGCCGCTCGGCCGGCCGCTCGCCGGCGCCCGCCTGTACGTGGTGGACCGCGCCCTCCAGCCGGTGCCGCCGGGAGTGCCGGGCGAGCTGTGCATCGCCGGCGTCTGCCTGGCGCGCGGCTATCACGGCCGCCCGGACCTCACCGCGGCGGCGTTCGTGCCCGACCCGCACGGCGCCGGCCCGAGGGCAGGCGGCAGGCTCTATCGCACCGGCGACCTGGTGCGCCGGCGCTCCGACGGGGTGGTGGAGTTCCTGGGCCGCCTCGACTGGCAGGTCAAGGTGCGCGGCTTCCGCATCGAAACCGGAGAGATCGAAAGCGTGCTCGCCGGCCATCCGGCGGTGCGCCAGGTGGTCGTGGTCGCCGTGGCGGAGGGCGGCGCCGCCGCCGACGCGGACGGGGCGCAGCAGCAGCTGGTCGCCTACGTCGTGCCTCGCGCTCAGGATGCCGGCGCTGGGGGGGAGCGCACGTTGCCATCCGCCGTCGCCGCCGTCACCGCCGTCACCGCGGACGAGCACGTCGCCGCCTGGAACGCGCTCTACGAAGAGGTGCATCCGCACCAGGAGACGGGCGATCCCGCGCTCGACTTCGCGGGCTGGAACAGCAGCTACGACGGCGCCCCCATCCCGGTCGCGGAGATGCGGGAGTGGGCCGACGCCGCGGCCCGGCTGGTGCTGTCGCTGGCGCCGCGGCGGCCCAGGGTGGTGGAGGTGGGCTGCGGCGCCGGCCTGCTGCTGCTGCGCGTGGCGCCGCACTGCGCCAGCTACCAGGGGGTCGACTTCTCGCGCTCGACGCTCGCCGTCCTGGCGGGCCGCCTGGCGCGGCCGGGCCACGAGCTGCCGCAGGTGACCCTGACCCACGCGCCGGCCGACCGCTGGCAGCCGCACGCGGAGGCGGGCGGCGGCGCTCGCCATGCGGACCTGGTGATCCTCAACTCGGTCGTGCAGTACTTCCCGAGCGTCGACTACCTGCTCCAGGTGCTCCGCCATGCCGCCGCCGTCGTCGTGCCGGGCGGCAGGATCTTCCTGGGCGACGTGCGCAGCCTCGACCTGGCCGAAGCGCTCTACACCTCGATCGAGCTCGCCGCGGCGCCCGACGACCTGGCGGTGGAGGAGCTGCGCCGGCGCGTTCTGGCGCGGCGCGACGACGACGAGGAGCTGCTGCTGGCGCCGCGCTTCTGGCACGCCCTGCGCCGCCACCTGCCGGCCGTGTCGCACGTCGATCTGCGGGTCAAGCGGGGGCGCGCGATCAACGAGCTGAGCGGCTACCGCTACGATGTGGTGCTGACGCTGGGGGGCCAGGTCGCCGCTGCTGGGCTGCCCCCCGAGCTCCTGGTGTTCGATGCCACCGCCGCGGCGTTCAACCTGGAGGTGGTCGGCGAACGCCTGGCCGCCGCCGCAGGTGCGCCCGCGGCCGACGCCGCGACGGCCGTGGTCGAGATCCAGGGCCTCCTCGACCGGCGCCTGGCGGCCGAGGCCGCGGCCATCGCCCTGCTGGCCCAGCCCGAGTCGGAACCGTGGACCGTGGGCGAGCTGCGCCGGGCGCTCGCGGCGCGGCTGGCGCGCGAACCGGGCGTGTCCGGCGAAGACGTCTGGCAGCTGGGCGCCAGCCTGGGCTACCAGGTCGAGCTGCTGGCGGGCGGCGCCGACAGCGCGGGAGGCTTCCGCTTCACGGCGCGGCTGCGGCGTCCGGGTCAGGCCGCTGCCGCGGCGGCGCCGCCCGCCATCGCGGCGAGCGCCGCCATCGCCGCGAGCGGCACCAGCGCCGCCAGCGGTGTGAGCGGCGCCACCGCCGCGGTGGAGCAGGAGCCGGGCGCCCTGGCCGCCCTGGCCAGCAATCCGCTGCGCGGCAGGCTCAACCGCGAGCTGGCGGCCGAGCTGCGGCGCCGCGTTGCGGCGCAGCTGCCGGACTACATGGTGCCCGCCGCCTTCGTGATGTTGGAGCGGCTGCCGATGACGGCGCACGGCAAGCTCGATCGCGCCGCCCTGCCGGCCCCCAAAGCGACGCGCCAGGCGGTGTCGCAGCGCTACAGCGAGCCGCGCACGCCGCTCGAAAAGAGCCTGGCGGAGCTGTGGGGGGAGCTGCTGGGACGCGAACGGATCGGTCGGGAGGACAGCTTCTTCGAGCTCGGCGGCCACTCGCTGCTGGCCGTCCGCCTGATGGCACGGCTGCGCCAGCGCTTCGGCCGCGAGCTGCCGGTCGCGGCCCTCTTCCGCGCCGATACGGTCGAGCGCCTGGCGGCGCTGCTGTCCAGCGGGCGCGGCGCCGCCGTCACCAGGGCGCTGGTCGAGCTGACGCCGCCGCCCGCGGCCGGCCCCGCCGGCCCCGGCAGCGCCGGCCGGGTGCCGCCGCGGCCCTTGTTTTGCGTCCACCCGGCCGGTGGCAACGTCCTGTGCTACACCGCGCTGGCGCGCGCGCTCGGATCGCGCCAGCCGCTCTACGGTTTGCAGCTGCCGGACGCCGAAACGCTCGGGCCCGACCCCACGATCGAGGCCCTGGCAGCGCGCTACGTGACGGAGCTGACCGCGGTCGCTCCCGCCGGCCCCTACGCCCTGGGCGGCTGGTCGCTCGGCGGGGTGATCGCCTACGAGATGGCGCGGCAGCTGCGCGCGGCCGGCGCCCAGGTGGATCTGCTCGCCCTCATCGACCCGTCGCCCGTGCGGCGCAACGGCGCCGCCCCCGCCCAGGCCGAGGATTCGCGCCTGCTGGCCGACTTCGGCTACGACCTGGTGGCGCTCGCCGGCAACGGCAGCGCGGTGCCGGCCGCAACCCTGCAGCGGCTCGACCGCGAGCTGACGCTGCCGCGGCTGGTGGCGGCCGCCCACGCCGCCGGTCTCCTGCCGCCCGAGCTGGAGGTGCCTGAAGTGGAGCGTCTGTTCGCTCTCTATCGCACCACCCGTCGGGCGCTGGACCGCTACCGGCCGCGGCCCACCGCCGGTCCGCTGACCCTGCTGCTGGCCGGCCACCCACTGCCGGCGCCGCCGCTGCCGGCCGGCCTGGCACGCCGCAACGGCAGCACGTCGCCCCCCGTGCCGTTCTGGGCAGCCGTCGGCGGCGCCGGCACCGAGATCGAATCCCTGCCCGGCGACCACTATTCGATCGTGCGGCCGCCTGCCGTCGCCATCCTCGCCCGCAAGCTCCGGCGACGCCTTGCTGCCATATCGCTAACTTAGTTATTTGCTATTGACACGATTGTTCGCAATCTCTACGATATCGGCGTGAGCGCTGATACCAGTGGAGGTGCTATGAGCCCAAGCAGAGCACATGCAGGCATTCTTGCCGTACTCCTTGTCCTCACCCTGCCGGCCCTTCTGGCCGCGCAGACCATCCCCGCGGGAACCGATCTCTGGGCGACGCCGCGTGACGGCAATACCTCGTTCACGTTCCCCGCCGGCGACGTGGAGAGCTTGTGCGGCATGCCGCCCATCTCAAGCTGGAACCACACGGTCGCCCTGGGCGGCCCGGCCAACTCCGGCCCGGGGGGCGACACCGCGGTGGCGCGGCTCGACAACGCCACCTTCTCGGGCGGCAAGGCCACCACGCGTGTCCAGCTCGCCGCCCTGAACATGACCAACCTGGCGCCCCAGAACACGCCCTGCGGCCCCCTCAACTGGACGGTGGGGCTCTTCGGCAGTCAACCCATGACCATGATGACGATCACCCTGGGCAGCGGCTCCAGCGGCACCACGGGCAGCTCCACCGGCGGCACCTTCGCCGCCAACCTGCAGCTGAGCGCCAGGCTGGACGCCACCAACGCCGCTACCGGCTCGCCGGTCGGCAGCCTGTTCTACACGGTGACCCTGCCGGACCCGGGCGGCACCGCCTGGTCGCTCAGCTCGACGGGCCAGTTCCGGGCCGGCATGGATTCCAGCAACAACTGCCTTGAAACGCTGCGCGGCGAACAGAACACGACCGGCGGATCGGGTGAGCACGCCTACTGCATCGCCGATGCGATCTCGCAGGGCAACTGCAACCTGCCCTGCCTGACGCAGAATTGAAGCCCCAACGCGGCCGGGCGGCGGCATCGCCGCCCGCGCCACCGTCGCTCCCGTGGGCCCTGTGGCTGGCGCAGGCCTCCGCCGCCCATCCCCGTCTGGCCCTGGGCCTGATGCTGGCGCTGGTGTCGGCCATGGCGCCCGGCCTCTGGCGCATCCAGCTGCGCACCGACGGCCATTCGCTGGTGCCGCCGCACGATCCGGCGGTGACTGTCGACCGCCAGGCGCGGCAGGTTTTCGGCCTGCGTGACCCGCTGCTGGTGGCGATCGAAACCCCCACGCCCAACGGGATCTTCGACCCCCACACCCTGCAGCGCCTGCAGGCCCTGACCCACGACCTGGCGGCGCTCCCCGGCATCGGCCCGGACCACGTGGTGAGCCTCGCCACGGAAAAGAGCCGGCGCTTTGCCGCCGACGGCTTCAACTTTCTGCCGCTGCTGGAGCCCTTGCCCTGGACGCCCGCCCGCCGCCGCCAGCTGCAGGAAGAGGTGCAGGCGGTCGACACCTTCCGCGGCACCCTGATTTCGTTCGACGGCCGAGCCGCGGCGGTGCTCGTCGGCGTGCCGGCGCCGGGACAGCTGGTAGACGGGCACGCCGTCGACCGCGTCCGCCTCTACCACCAGGTGGCCGCCATCGCACAACGGTACCAGCACGCGTCCGTGCGGCAAGCCGCAAACGATGCCGCGGCGCCACTTCCGGCCGCGGTCACCCCCGACCACCGTGCCCAGGGCTCCGCTCTGTCCGGCGGTGCCCAGGGCGGGACCACCGGCGATCGGCAACAGGGGGGCCAGGCGGCCAACCGCCCGGTGGGTGAGCGCATCTGGGTGGTGGGGGCGCCCGCCGCCGAAGCGCTGCTGGGTGAGCACGTGCTCGCCGACCTGGCCCTGCTGCTGCCGCTGGCCCTGATCACCATCGCCACCGTCCTGTGGGTGGCCTGCGGGCGCACCTGGGGCGCGGCGATCGGTCTGGCGAAGGTGGCCGGGGTGCAGGTCTTCACCCTGGGACTGATCGGCTGGAGCGGCCAGCCGGTCTACCTGACCACCGCCGTCATCCCGGTGTTGCTGACCACCGTCGGCCTGTCGGACGAGATCCACCTGCTGTGGCACTACCGCCACCGGCCGGCCGGGCAGCCGCCGGCGGTCGCCCTGGCGCGCGCGCTCCAGGACCGGGTGCCGCCGATCGTGCTGACCTCGCTCGCCACGGCGATCGGCTTCCTGTCGTTTCTGGCTTCGTCCATTCCGGCGGTGTGGAGCTTCGGCCTCTTTGCCGGGATCGGCGTGCTGTTCTGCATCCTGTGGGCGCTGGTGGCGACGCCGGCGCTGATGGCACTACGGCCGGACGCCATTCCGGCGGCCGGTCCCGCCGCCGCCGACCTGCGGCGGGTCCACGCGGCCCTGGCCCGCCTGGCGCAGCCGCGCACGGCGCTGCCGGCGCTGGCGATCGCCACCATCCTGCTGGTGGCCGGCATCCCGCGCCTGGTCGTTCAGGACGGCTGGATCGACAACTTCGCGCCCGACAGCCCGCTGCGCCGCGCGTCGGCACGCATCGACCAGCTCTTCGCCGGCACCCACCAGCTGCTCGCCGTGCTCACCTTCGACCCGCCCGCCGCCCAGGTGCCGGCCGTCCCCGCCGCCCGCGGACCGCTCCTCGCCGGCTCGACGCTTGCCGCCGTCGGCCGCTTCGAACAGGCCCTGCGCGCCCAGCCCCAGGTCGGCGGCGTGCTGGGGCCGGCCGGCTACCTCACCACCACCGCCTACCTGTGGGCGGGGATGCGCCCGGAAAGCCGCGCGATCATCGACGATCCCGCCTGGATCTATCTCCATTTCTGCCGCATCGGCACGGTGCGCGGCATGGCGCGGCGGCGGGAGCTGATCGACGCCGGCTTCCGCCGCACCGTCGTCACCCTGCTGCTCAAGCGCGCCAACTACCAGGAGACCGCGGCGCTCATCGCCACCATCCGCCAGCTTGAAAAAACCCAGCTCGCCCCGGTCTACGGACGCGTCGACCTGGCCGGCGACGTCGCCGTGTCGCAGGCGATGATCCCGGCGATCGTCCACACCCAGCTCGCCTCGCTAGCCCTGGCCCTGGCCGGCAGCCTGGCCGTCGTCATGCTGATCTTCCGCTCCGCCAGGATGGGTCTAGCGGCGGTCGCGCCCACCGCGCTGGCCGTCGCCTGGACCTTCGGCCTGATGGGCTGGCTGGCAATCCCGCTCGGCGTCGCCACCTCGATCTTCTGCGCCGTGACCCTCGGCATCGGCGTCGACTTCGGCATCCACCTGTTCCACCAGCTGCGCCGCGCCCAAGCGGCGGGGGAGCCACAGCCAGGCGCGGCCGCCCTGGCCGCTGCAGGACCCGCCATCCTGATCGACGCCGCCGCGATCACCCTGGGCTTCGGCCTGCTGGCCTTTTCGCGCGTCCCCGCCAACAGCCGCTTCGGCTTGCTGGTGGCGGCCGGCCTGTCCAGCGCCTGCCTGCTCACCCTGGCCGGCGCCGGCGCCGGCCTCCTGTTGCGCGACCGCCGTTACCAGCCAGCACCGCTTCCGGCGCCTCACCCGCCGCCGCTGGCCGATCGGGCGATCCCCGCCAAACCGTGAGCGGCCGGCAGGAGCCCCGCGCCTATGGGTGCTCCGGCCAGCCGCAGGCCGGATGCGCTGGGCCGCACGATAAGGCGTCCCTGCGCCCACCCGATCTCCTTCGAGTCTCCTGCCTCGCGCGCACTGCGGCCCCCGTGCGCTTCGCACCCCTGCCGATAGCGCCCACCCCATCCGCCTGCCCCACCCAGGGGAATTTGCCCACGCGACCGCGCACTCGCCAAACCCTGATCCCGCGGTGCGCGCTCCGGCAACAGCCAGCCCCGCGGACATGAATCGGACCGGTTTGCTCGTCCTCAACCCACCCCTGGCGCTGGCCTCATGGCCGGCGCGGCCGACGACGGATAGCTCGACGCGGGTGCCGGCCTGGTCGGTCTTGCTACGCCGCATGCGGAACCCACCCTCGACCGGCACCAGGTCCTCGACACGCGCCGCGGCGACCTCGGAAGGCTCGCGGCCGAGCCACTACAAGACGGCAAGACGCAAATGGGGGCCGCGAAACCACGTCGCCGAAAACGAACTGTCTCTAATTTGCGGTGTTGTGAAACTACCCTTATAGGAACCCCCAGCTATGCCTGCAACCTGGAGGGAGAAAGGGGTGAATGTGATGAAGCGTCCGGTGGGCCTGGCCGCTCTGGCGGCCTTCACCTGTCTCGCGGTCTGTGCCGTCGCCTGGTGCGCCGAGGGCCAGCCGACCATGGCTGCTCTCCACATCGTGGCGGACCAGGAAATTCCGCTCGAGCCAAGCCAGGCGCTCAATGTGCGCTGGGCGAGCGACCAGACCGTCTACCTGAGCCGGCTCTATCACGGTGTCACGGAGGTATCCCTCGACGGCAAGCTGACGCAGCTGCGCCAGCCGGTTCCCGACCGGGCGACCCTTCATGTTCCAATGCATGGGTTCGAGCGCCTGGCCATGTCGCCGCAGTTCTTCCTCGTCGGCTCGCCGCTGACGGACTATGGCTTCCGGCCGCGGGCGGCCGATGCGGCAGGCACCTTCAAGTTCACCTGGCTGCGCGTCTCGTCGATCGGCGGCATCGACCTCTTCGGGAATCGCCTGCTCTTCCTGGGAGACCCGACACCCCGGCGCCTGGAGAGCCTTGAGCCGAGCGCGGGCATCGCCTGGATCGGCCGGCTCAGCAGCCACCCCGAGCGGGACCTGAAGCCGTTCCTCTACGACATGGCAGGCGCACCGCCCAAGAGCCTCTTGAACTGCATGAACCTGGAGATGGGGGCGGTGCGCTTCCTGCCGAGCGGTTCCTACCTGGTGGTGCCCGGCTTTCAGGATGGGGTTTTCCTGTACAGCGCAGGCGGAGCGCTCCTCCATCGTTGGAACAACGCGGCCGTGGGTCTCGATGCCCCCGATTGCGCCAGCATGGAGCTGGCGCAGGCGCAGCTCTTCGCCGGCTCCTATCTCGCACGGTTTGAGTTTCTCAACCGGTACCGGGTGCTGGACGAGATCCTGCCGCTGGCCGAGGGCCCCGGCCTGCTGATCCGCAGCGTCGCGGACGGCGCGGTCCACTGGACGCTGAACGTCCTTCATGGCGATCAGGTCGACACCTATCCGGTGCCCATCACCGGGAGCGTTCCCTTCGATCGCCTGCGGGCGGATGTGCGCGGCAACCGCATCGTGTTGCTCCGCACCTGGCACGGCTTTGGAGCCAATCCCACATTCCGCCCGGGGCGCCTCTACGTGGCCGAGATCACCACGCCGGCCAGGTCGGCCATGGAGGCGGCGCAATGAGGCGCCGACGCCGGCTTTCCGCGCTCATCCGGTGGGCATTTCTGGCGCTGCTACTGCTGGTCCAGGCACAGGTCAGGTCGCGCCCGGCCCTGGCTTCGGCGAGCGGCTGTGTGCTCGGATCGTTGCGCTGGGGTCCTGGTTACCAAGGGTCGGAGCCGGACTGCTCCGGGGGGAACGGTGGCTGTTACCTATGCAGCTACAGCAACACCGGCCAGGATGGTTACACCATCTGCTCCGAGCTTCCGGACGGCAGTGGTTCCTCCTACTGCTCCGACGTCAGTCAGATCCCGGATGATTGGCCCCCACCCAACCCGGATGAGCCAGATCCGGACCCGGGCGCGCCGCCACCCGATGCCCCGCCGCCCGACAGTCCGGGGACGGGAGGTGATGGTGGCGGAGGGGGTGGGGGAGGAGACTGCCTGCCGCCCAAATGCCATGAGGCTGATTGGGTGCACGTGCACACGGCGGTCTCGGCACATCCGTCAAAGCCGGGTGTGAACCTCTGGCTGGCCGTGGAGACGCTCGGTTCCAGTGACTTGCACCGGCAGCCTGACCGGTGACGGCAGGGCGGCGAGCGCCAGCCCCGCCGCCTGGGTGCCGCCGGCCAGGTGTTCGGAGATGTAGGCCGCTATGGGCTGGGCTGCAGCTTAAGGCGTCCCTGCGCCCACCCGATCTCCTTCGAGTCTCCTGCCTCGCGCGCACCGCGGCCCCCGTGCGCGCGGATCGTAGCCGGCGAGGGCGGCGGCGGCAAAGGATGGCATTTCGGCCTGTGACGGACCGGTGACGCCTGTCCCCGACTACGTCCACACGGCAACATAGTAAGTAGTGGAAGAAAGGGGAAAGTGATGAAGCGTCCAATGGGCCGAGCTGCTTTGGCTTTGACGGTCCTCACCTGTCTTTCGATGTGCGCCATCGCCTGGTGCCTGGAGGGCCAATCTCCGATGGCCCTCCGCATCCTGTCCACGCAGGAAGTCTCCGCACAACCCAGCCCGCCGTTGACGGTGCGCTGGGCAACCGACGACACGATCTATCTAAGCCGCCTTCATCATGGGGTGGCGGAAGTGACGCTGGACGGCAAGCTGACGGTCCTTCGCCAGCCGATTCCGGATCGCGAGACACTTCACGCTCATTTCCCGATGATGGAACGATTGGCGGTGTCGCCCCAATATGTCGCCGTCTCCTCGCTCATGGCGGACTATGGCTTCCGCCCGCGCGTCGCCACCCAGGGCGCCTACGGCTTCACTCACCTTGAGCTCTGGTCCGTCTACGGGTTCGATCTAGCGGGCGACCGCCTGCTTTTCCTGGGCGATCCGGTGCGCAGAGAAGCGGCCAGTTGGGAAGATTCAAAGGGGGGTATTGCGTGGATCGGCCCCGTAAGCGCTTACCCCGCAAGGGACCTGAAGCCCTTTCTTTTTGACGTGCCGGGTGCGCCGTCGCACGGCCTCTTCCATTGCATGAGCCTGGAGTTAGGGGCCGTGCGCTTCCTGCCCGACGGGTCCTATCTGGTCGTCCCCGGCTTCAAAGACGGCGTCTACCTGTACAGCCCCGGAGGCACGCTGCTCCGCACTTGGAAAAATGAAGCCGTCGGCTTTGACGCGCCCGATTGTGCGGGCATGGATGAGAAGCAAATGGGCGAGTTCAACGGCTCCTATCCGGCGCGCTTTGACTTCCTCAACCGCCATCGGGTCCTGGACGAAATCCTGCCTCTCCAAGAGGGCCCCGGCCTGCTGATCCGATCCGTAGCGGATGGCAAGGTCGAATGGACCCTCAACGCCCTGCATGGGGATCAGATGGTGAAATACGCTGTCCCAATTTCCGGAGACCTCCCCTACGATCGGCTGCGCGCCGATGCCCGGGGCGGGCGCTTGGTCTTTCTTCGCACCTGGCACGGCTACGGCCCCGCCGCGGCCCATCGTCCGGGCTATCTCTATACAGCGGAACTGGCACCTGCGCGCCCTGCGGTGGTGCAATGAATCGCGTCTGGTTGCGTCGCTTCGGCCAGGTGGGTGTCCTGGCCCTGACGCTCACTTTCCGTCTCGGCCTCTCCTCGGCCCCCGAGGCAGGCGCCACCGCGAGTGGTTGCGGGTTGTGGGGAAACAACCGGACGCCTGAGGCGCGCCGCCGCCAGACGCGCCGCCGCCGGATAGCCCTGGCGATGGTGGAGGAGGCGATGGAGGTGGGGGCGGGGATTGCCTGCCTCCGGAGTGCCACGAGGCCGACCTCGTGCCCAGGTTCGCCGTGACTTCGGCGCAGCGACAGCCGGCGACGAATCTTTGGTTGTCTTTGGTGCCTGTGCCCTTCCACCAATAGGCGAAGAGGTAGAAGCCCCGGTCGGAGGTGGCGAGCCGCGGGCGAAAGAGCGGGCCTTCGGTCAGGCCTGGAGGGCGCTGCGGCCGGCGGCTCACCAACCGACCTCGACCCCCTACCCAGCCAGGGCGGGTGGGGGAACTCGGCAGGCCACGGGGGACTGTCGTAGGGCATTACAGCGCCCGCGGCAGCCGGTTAGTTTAGGACGTGCTGCGCTCTTCCGTGTCCTGGGCGGCGGCTTCAGTGCTCACCTGTGGCACCGGCTTCCATCGCTCGTCCAGCTGATCCCAGGAGATCTCCCATACCGGCTCGCCCAGCCCACGACCAGCGATGTAAAGGCCGCTGTGGCCGGCGGCGACGGAAAGGCGGCGGTTGCCCGAGGAGATTTCGCCCAGCAGCACGCGGTTCAGCTGTTGGGCGGTATGGTCCCAGCAGTCCACGGCCAGTCCCTGAGAGGTCTCCACCACGAGATAGACGCGGTTACCCTGTGCGGTCATGCCGCGTACCACCCGCACCGCCTGCGAGGCACCCAGCGCAGCGCGGTCGAGCTTGATCCCTTCGGCCTGCGCCCGCTTTTCCATTGCTTGCCACTCGTCCGCGGAGCGTTCAGCCCAGCGCACCTGGCCGCCGCCCACCGTCACCGACTCCTTGACAGCGCCGGCGGCTGAATACATCTTCAGCGCGTAGGCATTTTGCTGTGCTACCCAGATCGCACCGTCGCGGCCGGCTGTAAGCCGAGTGTCGCGTTCGGCCTTGGTTTTGAGGAACGAGCCGGGGGAAGGGAGATCCGTGCTTTTGTTCTGGTCAAAGCGCAGCGATGGCTGCACTGCCAGGGTTCGCCAGCCCTGATCGTCGAACTGCAAAAGCAACGGTGGCGTGTCCCAGGTCGGGTCCTTGAAGTTCGAGGATGCGCCGGCGTTCCGGTTGCTGTCGCGCGCCGGTACCACCGCCACGACAGGACCGCTTCTGGTATACGTCAGCGCCGAAATCATCCAGCCCGCCGCCGGCACTGGCCGGCGTTCGTTACCCCGCAACAGCGATAGATGGCCGTCCGGCGCACTTTCCAGGAGCCAAGCATCGCCGTCCGGGCTCATCGCCGCATCAGCCACCCAATCCACCGCCACTGCACCCCCGGCAGGCACCGCAGCATGCGCAACCACGATCTTGCCAGAAGGCAGGATCTGGTCGATCTGCAGGCGATCGCCATGCAGCAGAAAGACCCGCCCTTCGGTGTCCGCCTGCATGAACTGCAACGCCTGGTTGTTTTCAAGCGCCGGATCGCCACCGATCTTGACCGGCGCCACACGGTGAAACGAACCCGCGGCTCCCGAGTCCGTGGCTCCCACCGCGGGGAGGGCGATCAGCAGCAACCCGAACCCTATCCTTGTCCACCCAATGGTGCTGTTCTGGCAGCGCACAGGACGATCGCTCTGTTTATTCATATGGGGCCAGAGGCTAGGCCTAAAAGAGCGGCTTACCGTCCGCGGTTGCGTCCTGCACGGGCTTCCAATGCGCAACCGCCAGGGGTTTTCAACGGGAATCCGCCAAATCCCATCTGTTGCGAGCCGCCCACCAAGCCAGAGCTGATCCGGCGCCACCGCGGCTCAGCCGCCCGGTTGTTCCCTATAGGTTGTGTTGCCGCAAGGCGCAAATTACGGACATGGCCTCGGCGAGCGGCTGTGCGCTCAGATCGTTGCGCTGGGGTGGGCCGCAGGCCGCAATATGTGCTGGGTGAGAGCGGTCGCGGTAAACGATGGAAGGCGGGCGTTGGTTGATCAAGATAAGCGATGGTCGTGGGGTGGCGACCATCAAGTAGCGTGATCGGCAGGGTAGGTCAGCATCATCGGCGCCCGCAGGGCGCCATCCGCTCAAAACAAGGAAGCCCTCCAGGGGTTGACGCCACCCCCGGAGGGCTTGTCTGCTTTCGTTGTCGACGCGAAAGGAGACGATCCCTTGTACCAGACCTTGCTGCGAGATTCCAGCTTGTTCGAGCTACTGCTGCGCTTCGACGCCGATCTGGCGGCAATGGTTCGCGAGGGCGGATGCGCCGTCTGCGGAGGGGCGCTGCACAGCGCTCGCTACCGGCGCAAGCCACGGGGCGGTCCCCTGGGGCTCGGGGCCGAGTACGCCTTGCGGCAGAGCTTCTGCTGCGCCACCGAGGGCTGCCGGCGGCGAGCGACGCCACCGTCGGTACGGTTCCTCGGCCGCAAGGTGTTCTTCGGTCTCTGGGTGCTGCTGCTGCCGGTGCTTCGGGAAGGGCCGACAGCCGAGCGCCTGCACCGTCTGGAGGAGGTTTTTAGAGTGAGCCGGCGGACCCTGTTGCGCTGGCGGCGGTGGTGGCGCGAGGTCGTGCCACGGAGCCGATTCTGGCAGTCGCGGCGCGGCGACTGGGCTTCGCCAGTGCCGCCGGCGGCGCTACCGAGCTCCCTGCTGGCCGGGTTCGAGCACCTTGCCGGGATCGCCGAGCAGGCGTTGTCGGCGCTGCGCTGGCTGGCGCCGCTCGGCGCCACCGGCAGCTTCTTGGATCACGCTCGGTGAGGTCCGACGCCGACCCGCAGAAGATGCGTCTGGCGGTCGTCGGGCAACCGCCGTAGCCTCGGCTTCGCCGGCGAGAAACCCCAGGACGCCGGTTCCGGGAGGCGCGCGATGCCGCACGAGCACGAGGTGCGCTCTCACGAGCGCTGGGCGCATCTGCGCTTTGCTGTTGTCGGGCCGCTGCTGGCCTCGCCGCCGGCAGCCGGCGAGCTCCAGACGGAGCTGTCCCGTCTGGCGTCGAGACTCTGGCAGCATCCGGTCTCCGGTCAGCCGGTGCGCTTTGCCGTCTCGACGATCGAGCGCTGGTACTACCAGGCCCGACACGGCAACGACCCGGTGGCCGTCTTGCGCCGCAAGATCCGCAGCGACAGCGGCCAGCAGCAGGCCCTCAGCGCTGAGCTCGGAGAGGCGCTGCGACGCCAGCATGCAGCCCATCCGAGCTGGAGCTACCAGCTGCACCTCGACAATCTGGCCGTCCTGGTCGCCGAGCAGTCGAACTGGGGTCCACTGCCGTCCTACGCCAGCCTGCGGCGCTACATGGTGGTGCATGGCTGGCTGCGACGCCGGCGAGTGCCGCGTGGCCAGCGCCCGGGAGAGCGCCTGGCCGAAGAGCGCCGAGAGGCGCGCGAGACGCGCAGCTACGAGGCTGAGTACGTCGGCGGCCTCTGGCATCTGGACTTCCATCACGGATCGCTGAAGATCCTCAATGCGCAGGGCGAGTGGGTGCAGCCGGTGCTGCTGGCGATCCTCGACGATCGATCGCGACTGCTCTGCCACGCCCAGTGGTATCTGAGCGAAACCGCCGCGAGTCTGGTGCACGGCCTGGTGCAGGCCTTTCAAAAGCGCGGTCTGCCGCGGGCGCTGCTGACCGACAACGGCGGCCCGATGCTTGCGGCCGAAACCACCCAAGGTCTACAACGCCTCGCCGTCGTCCACTCCACCACGCTCTCGTACTCCCCGCATCAGAACGGCAAGCAAGAGGTGTTCTGGGTGCAGGTCGAAGGCCGGCTGCTGGCCATGCTCGAAGATCAGCCTGACCTGACGCTGGGCCTGCTCAACGAGGCCACGCTCGCCTGGGTGGAGATGGAGTACCAGCGGACCCGGCACTCCGAGACCGGCCAGGCCCCGCTGACGCGCTGGCTCGATGGCCCCACGGTGATCCGTCCTTGTCCAGAGACCAACGACCTCCGCTTCGCCTTCACCGCTGCGGCCGAACGCACTCAGCGTCAGAGCGACGGCACCCTCAGCCTCGACGGCACCCGCTTCGAGGTCCCCGGCCGCTTTCGCCACCTGCGGCGGCTGGCGCTACGGTATGCGAGCTGGGATCTGCGCTCGGTCTGGCTCGTCGACCCACGCACCGGCGTCGCTCTCGAGCGGCTCTATCCTCTCGACCGCACCCGAAACTCCGAGGGCGTAAGACGCCCGCTCGCACCGCCGTCGCTACCGACCGCGGAGATCACTGCCCAGCCCGGCGGCATCGCGCCGCTGCTGCGCCAGCTCATGGCCGACTACGCCGCCACCGGCCTGCCTCCCGCTTACATCGCCTACGACGAGGAGCACACATGATGACCCGCAACCTGCTGGCCCTATTCGGCGTCAAGTGGAATCCGTTCTCACCCGACATTCCGATCGAGGCGCTTTGGCGCACCCCCAAGATCGAGCACTTCTGCTGGCGGCTCGAAAACCTGGCGCGCGAGGGCGGCTTCGCCCTGATCACCGGCGATCCCGGAACGGGCAAGTCCGTCGCCCTCCGCGCTCTCGCCCACCATCTCGCCGCGCTGCCCGACGTCACCATCGGTGTCCTCAGCCGGCCGCAGAGCGCTCTCGGTGACTTCTACCGCGAGATGGGACAGCTCTTCGGCCTCGCGCTCTCTCCCCACAACCGCTGGGGCGGCTTCAAGATCCTCCGGGAAAGCTGGCTTGCCCACGTCGAAGCCACCCGCTGCCGCCCCGTGCTGCTCGTCGACGAAGCTCAGGAGATGCCCGCTGCCGTCCTCGCCGAAATCCGCATCCTTGCCGCCACCGAGTTTGATTCGCGCTCGATCCTCACCGTCGTGCTCTGCGGCGACAGCCGCCTAACGCAACAATTCCGCAGTGATGAGCTGCTGCCCATCGCCAGCCGCATCCGCGCTCGCTTGACGCTCGACTATCTCACTCCCAAGGAGCTGCTCGATTGGCTCCAGCACGCCCTCGCCCAGGCCGGCAATCCCCAGCTGCTCACCTCCGAGGTCAAGACCACCTTGGCCGAACACGCGGCCGGCAACCTGCGCGTCCTCACCACCCTGGGCAATGAGCTGCTCGCACTCGCCGCTCACCGACAGCTCGCCCAGATCGATCAAAAACTCTATCTCGAAGTCTTCGCCTCGCAACCCCGACCCAAACTCAAAGCCCAAACCCCAGGCAGCAAGCACCCTCGCGCCTGAACCTTGGCCGGCTCTCGGCTCTCCCGCCTTCCCGAGAACCACCATGCTCGCTGACGCCTATATCCGCTGCATACTCGACCTCTACCGCAGCACTCCCGATACCCCGGGGCGTGCCCGCCCCGCCGACCGCCAACTCGCCGCCTCACTCCACCAACTCGAAATCCCTCTCGATCTTGTCGCCGCCGCGCTCGTCCTTGCCACCGCCCGGCGCAGACACCGCCATCCCCAAACTCCGCCTCTTCGCCCAATACGCTCGCTTCACTACTTTCTGCCCGTCATCGACGAGCTGATCAACGATCCGCCTCCACGCGCATATTGCGACTACCTCCGCCGAAGGCTCGAAACCTCTGCCCCCAAACTCATCGCCACGATCGACCATCAAATACCATGACCGAACCGCCATCAAATACCGCGACCGCTCTCACTGGGCCGCAGCTTAAGGCGTCCCTGCGCCCGCCCGATCTCCTTCGAGTTTCTTGCCTCGCGCGCACCGCGGCCCCCGTGCGCTTCGCACCCCTGCCGATAGCGGCCACTCCATCCATCTGCCCTACCAGGGGAATTTGCCCACTCGACCGCGCACTCGCCAAACCCTGAGCCCGCGGTGCGCGCTCGCGCAACAGCCACCCCTTCGGACACGAACCGGACCGGTTTGCTCCTCCTCACCCTACCCCTGGCGCTGGCCTCCCCGCCAGAACGTCACCGGCGTCGCCGACCAGACAGGAACCAGTTGCCACGCGGCAGGCTGCGCCCCCGCTACCTGCCTGCCGTAGCCCCCGCTAGCCCGGATCAGATATCCGCAAAATGGAAACTTCTTGGCAAAACCGGGGCACTGCTGGGCATTCCAGGTAACCGACATTGCGCAAGCAAAGTGTTGGCGTAAAATCACCGGCGCTGACAGCGACAACGAATGTTTCCTCGAACGGCGACAGCCCCGCATGGGCGACCCAAAAATCTTCTGATGGTGACCACAAACCCGATTGCCGAGGTGCCCTGATGCCCAGGCCCGTTCCGTCGCCGCTCGCGATCGCCCTCACCTGGTTGCGCGAGCGCTCGGCCTGGACCCAGCGGGATCTCGCGTTGGCAGTCGGCGGGAGCTCGGTCAGTATCAGCAAGTACGAGAACGGTCAGCAGACGCTGAAACGTGAGCGGCTCGACCAGCTGGCAGCCGCCCTGGGCTACGGCCTTGCCGACGTCGATCTAGCGCTTCTCACCGTCACCGCGCTCGACCCCGCCGCCGCAGCTACGCCCCAGGCCACTCACCCCCAACTGACCAGCCGCCAACACGGGGTCAGGGTTCGGCTCACCAAGTACGAGAGGGGCCAACGGCCGCTGAAGCGTGAGCGGCTCGATCAGCTGGCAGCCACCCTGGGCCACGACCCTGCCGACGTCGATCTGGCGCTCCTCACCATAGCCGCGCTCGACCCTACCGCCGCGGCCGCGCCGCAGGCTCCACTGGAACATCCGGGCGCCATTCCCCCCCTGCTGGCCCGCCTCAGCCGCCGGGCCGGGGTCCGCTTTGCCATCGAAGCCGCCACTCTGGCCCAGTCATGCTGGCAGCCTCAGCTGGCCGCCCGTCGCATCGCCCAGGACCGAGCCCAGGCCGGCGACCTGTGGCAGCAGCTGGCGCGCGTCACCCCCGCGCAGCGCCGCCTCCTGGTCGAGCGCACCCTGGAGTTCCAAGGCTGGGCGCTCGCCGAGCGCCTGGCCGAGGAGAGCCGGCGTGCTGCGCCCAAGAACGCCGCTACCGCGCTGGAGCTGGCGCAGCTCGCCGTGGCGGCGGCCCGTCGCGCCGGCGGGTCCGACGCCTGGCTCAGCCGTCTGGAGGGCTACATCCGGGCGTTCCTGGCCAACGCCCTGCGTGTCCAGGGGAGCCTGTCCAGCGCCGGCGCCGAGTGGCAGACCGTCTGGCGCCTCTGGCACGCCGGCACCGCGGGCGACCCCGCCGCCGTGCTACCGGAGTGGCGCCTGCTCGACCTGGAGGCTTCCCTGCGTCGCGATGCGCGCCAGTTTGCCGCCGCCCTGGACCTACTCGATCGCGCCGCCGCGGCGGCTCCCAGCTCCGCAGCGGGGCGTATCTTGGTGAATCGCGCTTCGACCCTGGAACAGGCGGGCGACCTTCGGGGCGCCGTGGCCACGTTGCGGCAAGCTGAACCTATCGTTAATGAGACGCGCGAGCCGCGTCTGCAATGGCTGCTTGCGTTCAATTTCAGCGTCAACCTCTGTCATCTCGGTGGCTTCGCCGAGGCGGCATTGCAGCTGCCCAAGCTGCGGCAGCTCACGCTCAACCTCGGCAATGACTTGGACCTGGTGCGCGTCGTTTGGTTGAGCGGTCGTGTTGCGGCCGGCATGGGCAGCAGGCAGGATGCATGCGTCGCCTTTGAGGAAGTGCGGGACCAGCTGGCGGCGCGCCGCGATGGCTTCGGCACCGCCATGGTATCGCTTGAGCTGGCAGTTCTCTACTTGGAAGACGGGCGTCTTGGCGAGGTGCGCCGCCTCGCCATGCAGATGAGCTGGATCCTCGCCGCCGAGGGATTGGAGCGCGAGGTCCTCGCCGGCCTGCAGCTCTTCTGCGAGGCGGCCCGCCGCGAGGCCGCCACGATCGAGCAAGCGCGCACGGTGCTGTGCCAGCTTGGCCCCGCACCCCATTTTGGCGCCGGTGCGCTGTGAAGCACCCAGCCCGAGCGGCGGAGTTCACGTCTACTCTCACTGCTGACCCGCTGCAACAGGCGATACCGCCCGTTCAGTGCGGCGTAACTACGTTCGTGCAACGCCCATCAGGTGGCGGGCGGCGTGACCGCGTTGATGCAGCGCCCATCTGGATCCGCCGTGCAGGTTGCTTGCGGCTTAACCACGTTCGTGCAGAGGCCGTTCGGGTCTCCCGTGCAAGTTGCCTGCGGCTTAACCGCGCTCGTGCAGAGGCTGCTCGGGTCCATTCCGCAGGTGGCCTGCGGCCTCACCCGCGAGGGCGAGCGCCGCAGTGGCAGTTGGGCGCTGCTGGAGGGCCGCCCCGCCCACGGCCAAATTGCGCTCAGCCACCGGCCCAACTGGGCCACGACATCGACACCAGGGCCACCTGGGGAGCCAGGAAAGCTGAGGCCGGCAGCCGAAGTGGCTGCTACGGAGCTGGATACGTTCGTCCAACCTGCCACAGCAAGGACGGCGGCCGCGACGGCAATGCGACGGGGGATTCTTGGACGCATAGGGAAGTCCTTTCGTGGGGCGCTGCCGCTCGCGGCCGGAATTGGCCGGGGGCGGCCCGCGTCCCTGACAATCCGCTGCCGGTACGATTGTCGAGGTTAAAAATATACTTTTTCCGAGTACGGTATTCACGCGGGGAGGATTGCACGCATGGCATCGCCAGGGCTTGACGACCAAGGGTTGCTTCTCCAGTGGCTGCGCGCAGTCCGGGGCTGGGACCAAAGCCAGCTTGGAGCGGCGGTCGGCATCTCGCAAGCCTCGATCTCTCGCTACGAGAAAGGAGAGGTGCCAGTACGGCCAGAAGCGCTGGAGCGCATCACCGCCGCCGTAGGACTGCCGGTCTGGTTCGTGAAGCGCTACTTGGTGCCCGTTTTTCGTGCCACCCGCAGTCTTTCGGCGACCGTGGCGACCAGCCCCTCATCGGGTGCCCACCCCCCGCTTGCCCAAGACCATAAACCCCTCGACGGGGGCGTCCTGGAGGCGGCTCTACGCGCGATGCTTGACGGGGCGCTGGCCGAGGTCGAGGCGGCGGCCATAGCTGCGGCAAACCAGAGAAGCACCCCCCGGCCCTTGCCGTCGCCGCGCGACCGCGAGGACGCCGCGCGCGCCTGGGACCGTCTGGCGCCCTGCGCCGCGGCTGACCGCCAATGGCTGGTTGAGCGGTGCGCCGAGTTCCACCTGTGGGCGCTGGCCGAGCGGCTCTGTGACGAGAGCGCGCGAGCGGCGCCCCAAGAGGCGGCAGCAGCCCTCGACCTGGCCCGCCTCGCCCTTACCGTGGCGCAGCGCACCGGCGGTGCTGAGCCCTGGCGCCGGCGCTTGCAAGGTTACGCGCGGGCCTTCCTGGCCAACGTATTGCGCGTCACCGGTGAGCTGGTGGCGGCCGGAGCTGAATTCGCAAAGGCTTGGGAGCTGTGGCGCTCCAGCGGCGAGGGCGACCCCGCCGGCCTGCTGGAAGAGTGGCGCCTGCTCGACCTGGAAGCCTCCCTGCGGCGCGACGCCCGGCAATTCCACGACGCGCTCGATCTGTTGGAGCGCGCCGCGGCCGTAGCGCCGCCGCGCGCCCTTGGCGGCATCCTGCTCAACAAGGCGTCCACCCTGGAGCAGGCAGGCGACCCGGCGGGCGCTCTCGCCGTCCTGCGGCAGGCCGCGCCGCTGGTCGCGAGCAGCGACGCACCCCGCCTGCACTGGATATTGGACTTCAACCTGTGCGTCAACCTCTGCCATCTCCGCCAATTCGCCGAGGCCGAGGCACAGCTGCCGCGCCTCCGCCAGCTCGCCCTGGACCTGGGCAACGACCTGGACCTGGTGCGTGTCGTCTGGCTGAGCGGCCGCACGGCCGCGGGCTCCGGCCGCCGCGCCGAGGCGTGCGCCGCCTTCGAGCAGGTGCGCGGGGAGCTCACGATCAGGAAGGACGCCTTCGGCACCGCCATGGTCTCGCTGGAGCTGGCGCAGCTCTACCTGGACGAGGGCCGCACCGCCGAAGTGCGCGAGCTCGCCGCGGAAATGGCGTGGGTCCTTGCCGCCAAAGGCCTGGAGCGCGAAGCGTTGGCCGCCCTGCGCCTGTTCTGCGATGCCGCCCAGCGTGAGGCGGCGACCCTCGATCAGGTGCGGCGGGTGCTGGGCCAGCTGGAGCGCACCGCCGTCCTGCCGCGTCCCGCCGCTCTCTGACGGCCGCCGCCGGCCCGTTCTCTCCAGTTACAGGGGAGAGCACGACGGCCGTGGTGCGTGCGAAATCGGCCGCCCCCGTTCCGCCGGCGGCCCGCTCGCGGGCGATCGCCGGCGGGACGGGGGCAAAGGCTAGGCCTAGAAGAGCGGCTTACCGTCCGCGGTTGCGTCCTGCACGGGCTTCCAATGCGCAACCGCCAGGGTTTCAACGGGAATCCGCCAAATCCCGTCTGCTGCGAGCCGTCCACCAAGCCAGAGCTGATCCGGCGCCAGCGCGGCCGACATGGGGCCGGATGAAACCGTCACTCCTTCGAGCAACACCCGCTCCAAAGTGTTCTGCGAAGGGTTGAAGCGGTCCAGGGCCATCCCTTCGGGGCTGGAAACCACCAGGTAGACATAACCATCCCGGCCGCAGACCAGAGCCCGTACGACCCCACGGGCAATCCCAGCAGGGGATTCGGGTGAGGCGGCGCGGTTCGCACCTTGCGCTGCGCGGTTCCGCCATTCCCGTTCCTGATCCTGCTTTCCAAGCTTCTGCCACTGCAGGTCACCGCTGCCAACCACGATTTCATGCTCGGGGGTCTCGGACGAAGAGGAGAGCTTCTGCAAGCGATAGCTGTTCTGCGAAGCGCTCCAGAGCGCCCCACCTTGGCCTGCGCACAGGAGCGTCTCCGTCTGCGCCCTACCTGCAGCCATCATCTCGAAGGCGCTTGCAGGCTTCTCTTTGAACTGGACAATTGGAGCCGAGACGACGGGCTGCCAGCGTCCATTCGTGAGAGCGAAAACCCGCGGGACCGTTTTCTTGAAACGATCTGCAGCGTCAGGGGGAGGCCCCAGCGATGTGACGCTGACCAGGGGACCAGAGGCTGAATAGGCCGCGGAAGAGATGACCCATCGAAGATCGGGAAAGCTCTCTTGCCTGCTGAAATCGCACACCGCCACTTCGCGGGGCGAACTCACGACCCAGGTCTGTCCTGCCGGATCCTTGGCGGCGGCATAGGCGGGAGCCAGCTGGTGGTCGCAAGCCAGCACACCCAGGCGATGGTCGAAACCTTCATCGGCTCCCAGGCCGAAAACTTCAAAGGAATCTCCGCGCAGGAGCCAGGGCCGCCCTTGGACATCCGTGGCAAGAAACTGCGTCGTCTCGGCCTTTTCGAGGGCAGGCGCCGCGACCCGGAGCACTCGCACCCTGGCATACCCAGAAGCATCCTTTGGGGACTGTGGGAGGGCTGCCGCAGGGAGCACCAAGAATATGAAAAAACTAGCGCTTACGATTCGCATACGTGTCACCTTGCCTCATGCCTATTTTTGGATCTCCTATCGAAAGAGGTGCGGGTAGTCCCTGGGGCCAATGCTGCCGGCGCTATCAGTCACGAAGCCGTGAAGTCATGGCTTCGCGCCGCACACCGCGACCCGGCCGCCCGGTTGTTCCCTATATGCAGTGTTGCCGCAAGGCGCAAATTACGGACAGGGGCGGCTCGCGGCGAGTGGCTGTGTGCTCAGATCGTTGCGCTGGGTGGGCCGCAGGCCGCAATATGTGCTGGGCTGCAGGTTAAGGCGTTCCAGGCGCCCACCCGATCTCCTTCGAATCTCTTGCCTCGCGCGCACCGCGGCCCCCGTGCGCTTCGCACCCCTGCCGATAGCGCCCGCTCCAGCCATCTGCCGCACCAGGGGAATTTGCCCACTCGACCGCGCACTCGCCAAACCCTGAGCCCGCGGTGCGCGCTCGGGCGACAGCCAGCCCTGCGGACATGAACCAGACCGGCTTGCTCCTCCTCGCGCTACCCCTGCCGCTGGCCCCCCGGCCAGAACTTGACCGCCGGCGCCGATCCGATTGCCGCCCGTCGCCGCGTGCGCGCGACGACGGGCGGAATCACTCGGCCAACGGCGGCGGCGCCGGCGGCTTACTTTTTGGCGTCGGCCAGGATCACGTCGGTGGCTTTTTCCGAGATCATGTAGGTCGGCGTGACGATGAAGAAGCCGGGGATGCGGGGGAAGACCGAGGCGTCGACGATGCGCAGGTTTTGCGTGCCGATGACGCGGAAGTTGCTGTCGACGACGGCGTTGGGGTCGGTGGCGGCGCCCATGGGGTTGGTGCACGAGGCGTGGTGGCCCCAGGCGTTGTCCTTGACGAACTGCACGATCTGGTCGTGGGTCGCGACGGCCGGTCCGGGGACCGTCTCCTGCTGGATCGCGCCGTTGTGCCGCGAGATCTGGCGCACGAATTCGACGCCGTTGGCGACCGACTCGGCGTCGGTGCCCTGGGTGTCGTTGCCGTCGTCGAAGTAGCGGAAGTTGATGTCCGGCGGGTCCAGCGGGCTGGCCGAGCGCAGGCGGACGGAGCCGGCGGTGTTGTTGGTGTGGGCCTTGAGGATCGCCCAGGTGAGGAAGTTCTTGGTGCGCTCGACTTCCTGCGAATAGCCGGGGAAGTAGCCGTAGAACTTGCCGGGCAGGGCGAAGATGAACAGGTCGGGATCGGGGCGCTCCGGCGCCGATTTCTTGATCACCCCCAGGACCGCGCCGCCGGTCGTGTAGACCCCCTTGCCGTTCTGCCAGTCCGTGTAGCAAGGGTCGCCCGGCTGGTTGGGGAGCGGCGGAGCGAAGGTCGCGCCGGCCAGCACCTTCCAGTCCTGCTTCATCTCGGTGACGACGCCGATTTCGTAGCGGTCCTGCAGGTTGCTGCCGACTCCCGGCCGGTCCAGCAGGCAGGCGATGCCGAACTGTTCGAGGTGCGCCCGCGGCCCGATGCCGGACAGCATCAGCAGCTGCGGCGAATTGAAGGCGCCGCCGGCGAGGATCACTTCCCGCGCGCAGTAGTACTGCACCACGTCGTAGTCGTTGCCGGCCTGCGGGTTGTCGACGGCCTGCGGGTCGGCTTTGTACAGGTGCTGGCCTTCCCAGCATTCGACGCCGATGGCACGCTTGTCGGCGTCGAAGAGGACCTTGGTCGCCAAGGTGCTCATCTTGATCACCAGGTTCTGCGGCAGGGCGGCACGCGTGCCGTCGATCAGCTCGCGCGTGCTTTCGCGGCGGCCGCTCAAGGTGGCGGACGGGGCGAAGCAGATGCCCTCGAACTGCGGCGTGCGCCAGTCGTTGGGGTCCTGCGGCAGGAGCTGCGGCAGCGGCCCGCTCAGCCCCTCTTTCCACGCCCCCAGGATGGCGCCCAGGATGGTCTGGATCAGCGCCGGATCGCCGAACACCAGCGACAGCTCGGGGCCGGTGGTGTTCAGCCAGCCGTCCCAACCGTGGCGCGTCGGGTTGGGCTGGCCGGCGCCGGGATTGGCGACGTAGCCGCACCGTTCCAGGCGCTCGAAGTAGCCGCGCATCTTGTCGGACGACCACGACGCATCGCCGGTCAGCTGGGCGATGTGGTCCCAATCGCTGTTGTGACCATAGACGGTGATCATCGCGTTGTGCGACGTGCAGCCGCCCAGGGTGCCGGCGCGGGGATAGAAGATGCCGCCCTTGTCGGCGGCGTACTTGGAGTCGCGTTGCGGATTTTCGCCGTAATGTTTGACGAAGAACTCCCACGACATTTCCGGATCTTCGCTGGCGTAGGAGTTGAACACCGGCACCGGGTAGGAGGTGGTGTCGGGCTCCTGGCCGGCCTCGATCAGGCCGACCTTGTAGCCGGCCTTGGCCAGGTTGCAGGCCAGCGGCCCGCCCCCGGCGCCGGAGCCGACGATGATGTAGTCGAAATCTGGGTGTTGCGGATCGTTCGGCATGCCCACGTCCCCTTAAAAGGTTTTGATGAACTCGATGAGCGCGCGCTTGTCGCGGTCGGGCAGGGAGGTGGCGAAGTAGTGGCCTTCGTCCTCGATGAAGTCAGGGCATGAGTTGAGCGCATAGAAGTCGGGAACCAGCGACAGCAGCCGCTGCGTCGCCGCGTCGCCGGTCAGCCCCTGGTCCTTGACGTCCTTGAGCGCCTTGATCGTGCGGATCAGCAGGCGCGCCAGGCGTACCTTCTTGCCCAGGCCCTTGAGCTCCAGATTGGTGTTGGCGATCAGGTTGATCGGCGTCCCCTTGGGGATGGGGCCGATGTGGATGAACCCGTCGGCGCTGGCCGCACTGCTCAGCCACGGCGCGTACGACACCGGGATCTGCAGGCTGCTTTCCACCGTGGTGCGCCAGATCGATTCCTTGCCCAGGCGTTTTTCGGACCAGAACATCTTTTCGATCGCGTCGTTGAACGCCTCCATCCGCGAATCGACGTCCACCGCGTGCACGTGCTTGCCGAGCGCGTTGTTATGCAGGAACGGCGCGCTATACCAAACGTTGACCAGCGATGGCGGCCGGTAGTAACCGCGGCCGTCGCCCGGTACCTCCCACGGCCGATCCTGGCCGGTGAACGGGTCCCACACCCGGATCGAGCCGACCTTCGGCAGCGTCTTGTAGGTTTCCGAAGAGAAGTTGTCCCACACGTGATCGCGCAGGGCGTTGGCGGCGACGGCGCGGGTGGCGTTGGTCTTGACCTCGGTGACCGGTACGCGGATCTCGGCGCTCAAGAAGTTGCCGTCCAGGAAGTCGGGCTTCATCACCTCCTGCTCGAACCACTTCTGTCCTTCCGGCGAGTTGGGCTGCATCGGCGGCGGCGGCTGCTTGCTCGAATGGCAGCGCGCGCAGTTCTGCGCGAACATGACCTTGCCGCGGTTGAGCACCTGCGTGTCGGTGGTCAGGTACTTCTGGCCGCCGGGCGCGTCGGCAAGCTTGAGCGGCCGGGCGATGTCGACGAAGTACTGGGCCAGCGCCGGCGAGTGCTGCTCGCTCCAATTCCAGTGCGGCGACAGCTTTTGCGCGTCCTTGACCCGGATCGGCGACTGCTGCTTGATACCGACCAACGGATTGAAATGACGCAGCCACTCTTCCCAATATTCGCCGATGTTGAGGTAGACGCGGGAGAGCGCCGCGTCGAAGCCCACCGAGTCCGCGCCCTCCTTGAGCACGCGCGGCGTGAGCTGCGGATCGTGGACGCCGCGCAGGTCGAGCGCGCCGCCGGTGACATGCTCGTTGGCCGCCACCTGCAAGCGGCCGGCGACGTTGAAGATGCCGTTCATCGTGCCGGGATTGTTCAAGTAGTCGGTGGCGATGAACGAGGTGTCGAGCGTCCCCGCCGGATTGCTGTGCAGCAGCTGCCAGACGAAGTTGTCTTCGGGCAGATTGTTGCCGAACACCTCCCACACCTTGAAGAAGTGCTGTCCCACGTAGTCGTTGAGGTTGGCGTATTCGGCCTCGTTGGGATCGGCGGGAGGGTTGACCGGGTCGGCGCCCAGGTGGCAGAAGGAGCAGGCCATGCCGACGACGTACGGGCGCACCAGCTTCTGGTCCGTGTAGTAGCGGGGATCGTTGTAGTACCGCGCCGGGTCCCAGCGGGCCTTGGCGGCGGCGTCGAAGTTGGGGTTGGGGAACAGGCGCAGCCCCATGATGCCGCTCGACTTGCCATAGGTGTAGGTGTCGATCTTGCTGTCCAGGTCGTACTTGGCTTCGCGCGGCACGTCGATGTAAAGACCGTAGGCATCGGGCTGCGCAGGCCGCACAAAGCCGGGCTGATTGAAGATGCCGTACTTTTGGAAGCGCTGGTCGCGCGGCGAATTGACGATCTTGAGCAGGTCGGCGGTGCCGAAACCGTGATTGGCCAGCCAGTCCCAGAACGAGCCGTTGTCGCCCGACCAGAGGTTCCAGATCACGCGGCCCTTGAGATCGTCGTCGCTCAGCTTGAGCGCGTGGCCCTGGGAGTCCATGCCGGGGAACGGATCGAAGCTGACCTCCTTGAAGTCGCTGTACTTCCAGCTTGGCGCCACCGGCTGCTGCGAGCAGCCCGCCAGCAACGCCAGCAGCGCGGCGAGCAGCAGCAGGATCACCAGCAGGTGGGGGAGGCGGGCACTGCGGCCTGTCTTCATCGTCATCCCTTTCGCAATCGCCGGCAGGGTCTGCCCGCCGGCCCCTGGACCGCAGGGTTGCGCCGCCCGCGACGGGCAGCCCAGGCCATCGCCACCCACACGGCGGCAGGCCTTCGCCAGCGGCGGCAAACGCCTCTGGCGGCCCCTGGGGACCTTGCTCTTAATCGCTCAATCGAATGTTAACTTGCGGCCTCGGCGACCGTCAAGACCCAACGTGAGCGCGCTCGCCAAACGTCACCGGCATGTTGCGCATACGTTGATATGTGTATTCGTGTTGACGGTGCGGTGATGGATTCTCGCGGCCGCGCGGCAGGGCGGTGCGGCCACCTGGGCGGGGGCCGCACCGCGGAACGGAGGTCACCGCGCGACGGCGGCGGCGGGCTGGTAGGTGCCGGGCACGATGCGGGCGGCGATCGAAAGCCGATTCCAGGCATTGATCGCGGCCACGGCCAGCGTCAGGTCGGCCAGCTCCTTGTCGGTGAACGCCGGCTTCACCTGCTGGTACACCTCGTCGGCGGCGTGCCCCTGGGCGATCTGCGTCACCGCCTCGGTCCACGCCAGGGCGGCGCGTTCGCGCTCGCTGTAGTACGGGCATTCGCGCCAGGCGTCCAGCGAGTACAGCCGCTGCTCGCTTTCGCCGCGCGCCCGCAGGTCCTTCCAGTGCATGTCCAGGCAGTAGGCGCAGCCGTTGAGCTGCGAGGCGCGCAGCTGCGCCAGCATCACCAGCGACGGCTCCAGACCGCTGCTCTGCACGTAGCGGTCGAGGCTGTCCATGGCGTCGAAGACGCCGGGGGCGGCTTTGGCATAGTCGATACGAGCTTTCTGGGCGGGCATGCGATCTCCTTCCGAAGGTGCGACGTTGGGCGCTTTCAAAGCGGCTTGCTGGAGGGTTCCGCCAGCACCGCGCGGTTCTCGAGCACGGGACCAGCCTACGTCCGATTGGACTTGTCGCCCAGATCCATTTACGATATTTGCGCTAGACCACTTTCATGCCCAGGCAGACCACCCAGCTGGCGCTCCTGCTGCCGCCCCGTCCGCCCGGCGCCGCGGCCGGACGCTGGCTCTACGACGCGCTGCGGGCGGCGATCCTGGAAGGGCGCCTGCGCCCGGGCGCGCGGCTGCCGGCAAGCCGCGACCTGGCGGCGCACCACGCCCTGTCGCGCGGCACGATCGTCACGGCGTTCGACCAGCTGAAGGCGGAGGGCTACCTGGAAGGGAAAACCGGGTCGGGCACCTACGTGACGCGCGTGCTGCCCGATGCCCTGCTGGCGGTGGCAGGCCCCCAGCCGCGGCGCTTCGCGGCGGAACGACGCCTGCCGCGGCAGCTTTCGGACTACGGCCGCCGGGTGCAGGACTTCGGCAACCACCAGCCCGGCCCGGTGCGGGCCTTTCGCGCCAATCAACCCGCGCTCGACCTGTTTCCCACCACGCTGTGGGCGCAGGTGGCGGCGCGCCGCCTGCGGCGGGCCTCGGCCAGCCTGCTGCTGAGCTGCGATTCGCTCGGCCATCGCCCGCTGCAGGAGCAGGTGGCGGACTACCTGACGACCTCCCGCGGCGTCCGCTGCGCCGCCGAGCAGGTGGCGATCGTCTCCGGCACCCAGGAAGCCCTGGACCTGACGGCGCGCCTGCTGCTCAACCCCGGCGATCGCGTGGCGATCGAAAATCCCGGCTACGTCGGCGCCACGCTGGTCTTCGAAGCCCTGGGCGCCACCATCGTGCCGCTGCCCCTGGACGACCAGGGCATGACCCTCCCCGGCCGCGAGCTGGCCGGTGTGCGGCTGGTCTACGTCACCCCGGCGCACCAGTTCCCGGTCGGCGTCGGCATGAGCCTGGCCCGGCGCCTGGCCCTGCTCGACTGGGCGCGCCAGACCGGCGCGCTGATCTTCGAAGACGACTACGACAGCGAATACCGCTACGCCGGCCGCCCCCTGCCGGCCCTCCAGGGCCTGGACCGCCACGGCCAGGTGCTCTACGCCGGCAGCTTCAGCAAGGTGCTGTTCCCCTCCCTGCGCCTGGGCTACCTGGTCATCCCCGCCGATCTTCTCGACCGCTTCGCCGCCGCGCAGTCGGTCACCAACCGCCACGCCCCGCTGCTCGAGCAGGCCGTCCTGGCCGACTTCCTGGCCGCCGGCCACTTCGGCCGCCACGTCCGCCGCATGCGGGAGATCTACGCCCAGCGCCTCGCCGTGCTGCTGGCCGGCGCCCGCCAGCACCTCGCCGGCCTGCTCGACATCTCGCCGGTCGAAGCGGGCCTGCAAACCGCCGGCTGGCTGTGCAACGGCCTGGACGGCGAAACCGCCGCCGCCGCCGCCGCCCGCCGCAACGTCCAGGTTCTGCCCCTGGGCCGCTACGGCTGGCACGGCGCCGCCGCCGCCGGCCTCCAGCTGGGCTTCGCCGCCGTCGACACCCAGGAGATCCGCCGCGGCGTCCGCGACCTGGCCGCCGCCCTGGAATCGGCAACCCCCGCCGCTCCCGATCGCTGAGGCGGCTTCAAGGATGGATCTTGCCGCCCTCGGCCAGCATGGCGACGAACTTGGCGATGCGCTGCGCGCGGGTCGCGGGCCGCTTGGCTTCGTGGACGCGATAGAGGATCGCGTAGCGGTTGGCGCGGTCGAGCGTGGCAAAGAACTGCCGCGCGCGGTCGTTGGCGTCGAGCGCCTGCCGCAGGTCGTCGGGAACGTCCGCCGACGCCTGCCCCGCGTACGCCGCCTCCCAGCGGCCGTCCGCCTTGGCGCGCTCGATCTCGCGCATCCCCCCCGGCTGCATCTGGCCGTCGGCGATCAGCTCTTCCGCCCGCCGGCAGTTGCGCTGCGACCACTTGCCGCGCGGCAGCCGCGGCGTGAACCGCTGCAGCCAGAACTGCTCGTCCAGCTTGTCCTTCTGGCCGTCGATCCAGCCGAAGCACAGCGCCGCGTCCAGCGCCTCGGGATAGGTGACGCTCGCCACCCCCGACTCCTTCTTGGCGATCTTGAGCCAGATCCCCCGCGCCTCCGCCCCCTGCGCCGCAAGCCACGTCTCCATCGCCCGCCGCGACGCGAACGCAACCACCGGCAGATCGCTCTTCTTGTCCATGGTCCGGGAGGGGTGGGGGGGCAGATTCTTGGCGCCGGCGGGATCGATCCATCAATCCTTGAGGAAGAAGGCCAGCTCTTCGAGGTTGATGCGCAGGTCGACGTTTTTGAGCGGCACGCCGCGCCGGGGCTTGACGCGCAGGGCGGCGAAGTTGAGGACGCCGCGCACGCCGGCGTCGGCCAGGGCGTCGTAGTAGTCCTGGGCGACCTGGTTGGGGACGGTGAGGACGCCGATCATTGCGCCGGTGTCGCGCACCACCTGGGCCAGCTCGCTGGCGGGGCGGACGGTGAAGTCGGCGACCCGGCTACCGATCTTGGCCGGATCGTTGTCGACGCCGGCGACGACGTGGAAGGCGCCGTGGTTGAAGCCCAGGTAGCGGGCCAGGGCGCTGCCCAGGTTGCCCATGCCGACGATCACCATCGGGTGTCTGCGGTCCAGTCCCAGCAGGGCGTCCAGGTGCTCGGCCAGCTCGTCGATGCGGTAGCCGACGCCGCGGATGCCGAACTCGCCGAACTGCGCCAGGTCCTTGCGGATCTGGGTGGCGGACAGGTGGTAGCGCTGCGCCATCTCCTGCGACGAGATGCGCGAAAAACCCAGCTCTTGCAGCTGGCGCAGACAGCGTAGATAGAACGACAGGCGATTGAGGGTGAGCGGGGAGATTTCCTCCTGCTGGCTCACCTCACGCCGGTTGCCGCGATCAGCCATTGCAAGAGGTCCGAGGGCCACAGGCCAAGAACCAGGGTGGCCAATGCTGCGATCAGCACCGCGGCGCGGCCCCAGCCGTCGATCAGCAAGCCCTCGGGCTGACGCCGCTCGGCGCGCATGTAGAGCACGTAGACCACCCGCAGGTAGTAGAACACGCCCACCAGGCTGGCCAGCACGCCCAGCACGGCCAGGTGGACGTGGCCGGCGGCGACCGCCTGCTGGAACACCAGGTATTTGCCCAGGAAGCCCAGAGTCGGCGGAATGCCGCCGAGCGACAGCATGCAGATCGCCAGGCACCCGGCGATCAGCGGGTAGCGATAGCCCCAGCCGGCCAGCTCGTCGATCTCGTGGCGCGACCCCGGCCGGCTGTACAGCACGCTCACCGCGGCAAAGGCGCCGGCGTTCATCAGCACGTAGGCGAGCAGGTAGACCGCGACCGGCGCCAGGCTGGCGCGATCGAAGGTGACCAGGGCCAGCAGCAGGTACCCCATGTGGGCGACGCCCGAATACGCCAGCATGCGCTTCAGGTCGGTCTGCGCCAGGGCCAGGAAGTTGCCCACCAGCATCGACAGCGCCGCCAGCACGCCGACGACGTTTTCCCACCGCGACGCGGTGGCGCCCTGGGCGGCCAGCTGCAGCAGCCGGAAGAGCACCAGGGCGCTGGCCACCTTGGGTGCCACCGACAGGAAGGCGACAAAGGGCGACGGCGCCCCCTGGTAGGTGTCGGGGGACCAGGCGTGGAAGGGCGCCAGGCTCATCTTGAACCCGAAGCCGCACACCAGCAGCAGCAGCCCCAAGGTGGCGCCGACGGTGCCCTGGCCGGCGGTGAAGGCGCGCTCGATGACGTCCAGCCGCGTGCTGCCGGTGGCGCCGTAGAGGAGAGCGATGCCCAGCAGCACGAAGGCGCTGACGAAGGCGCCCATCAGGAAGTACTTGATCGCCGCTTCGACGGCGACGCTCACCCGCCGGTGATAGGCGGCCAGGGCGTAGAGGCTGAGCGACAGCAGCTCCAGCGACAGGAACAGGGTGAGCAGCTCGGTCGAGCGCAGCATGAGCAGCATGCCGGTGGCGCACCACAGCAGCAGCGCGTAGTACTCACCGCCCTGGATGCGCTCGCGCCGCAGGTAGTTGTCCGAGGCCAGCACGCACAGGCCGGTCGCCAGCAGCACCAGCAGCGAGAAGGCGAAGGTGATGCGGCTGGTCTCCAGCATGCCGTTGCAGCTCTTGAAGCTGGCGTTGGGATCGCCGGGGCCGCCCGCCAGCGTCAACCAGGCGCTGCACGCTCCCCAGCCGGCCAGCGCGGTCACCACCAGCGCCACCGCCGTCCAGGCCCGCCGCAGCCCCGGCGCCACCGCGTCGGCCAGCAGGATCAGCACGCCGCCGCCGCACAGGATCAGCTCGGGCAGCAGGCTTATCAGGTCGTTGCGGGTCATCGCACCTCTCCCACGGCAAGAGTCTGCGCCGGTCTGCCGCCGCCGGCGCCGCCGCCGCCCCTGGCGCTCCCAGCCCCTCCGACCACCCCGGCGACCCCGGTAACCCCGGTGCTCATCGCGCCGTCAAGGCGCAGTGCAGCCAGGCGCGCGCCCGCGGCAGCCCGCGGCGAGCCGGCCGGCGGGAGCGCCATTGCGGCGGCCGCAGCCACCGCGGGCGTCGTCGGCAGGGGGGCATGCAGGCTGGGCAGCGTGCGCAGGCTGGCGGCGCGCACTTCTGGCCCGCTCAGCCGGTTCCGGTAGTCGGTCAGCGTCGCCGCCAGCGCCTGCTCGCTCGGCTTGAGGAAGGTGGCGGGGGCGACGCCGATCCACAGCATCAGGATGCACAGCGGCAGCAGCGCCACGATCTCGCGCCCGGACAGGTCGGAGAGCGTGCGATTTTCGTCCTTGGTGAGCGGCCCCCAGACCAGGCTGCCGATGAGCTTGAGCAGGTAGATCGCCGCCAGCACGACGCCGAAGGTGGCGACCGCCGCCGGCCAGCCCAGCGCGCGGTAGCTGCCGGCCAGGATGAGGAATTCGCCGACGAAGCCGTTGAGCGCCGGCAGGCCCACCGACGCCAGCGACGAAAAGATCAGGAAGAAGGCAAACAGCGGCATCACCTTGGCCAGGCCGCCGAACTGGTCGAACGCCTTGGTGTGACGGCGGTCGTAGATCATGCCCACCAGCAGGAAGAGCGCGCCGGTCGACAGCCCATGGTTGACCATCTGCAACAGCGCCCCCTGCCAGGCGATCATGTCGGCGGCCAGCAGCCCCAGCATGACGAAGCCCAGGTGGGCGATGGAGGAGTAGGCGACCAGCTTCTTGGCGTCGGCCTGCACCCACGACACCATCGCGCCGTACAGGATGCCCACCAGGGCGAACCCCAGCAGCAGCGGCGTCGCGGTGTGGCTGGCGCGCGGAAACAGCGGCATGGCGAAGCGCAGGTAGCCGTAGGTGCCCAGCTTGAGCAGGATGCCGGCGAGCAGCACCGAGCCGCCGGTCGGCGCCTCCACGTGGGCGTCCGGCAGCCAGGTATGGAACGGGAACATCGGCACCTTGATCAGGAACGCCAGGGCGAACGCCCCGAACAGCCACAGCTGGGCGTGCGCCGGCAGATCCAGGCGCAGCATGTCGGTGTAGGCGAAGCTCCAGACGCCGCCGCTCGCCGTCTTGTAGGTCCAGGCCAGCCACAGGATGGCGACCAGCATCAGCAGGCTGCCCGCCATGGTGAACAGGAAGAACTTGATCGCCGCGTAGATGCGCCGCTCGCCGCCCCAGATGCCGATGAGCAGGTACATCGGCACCAGCATCACTTCCCAGAAGACGTAGAACAGGAACAGGTCGAACGCCAGGAGCGTCCCCAGCACCCCCGTCGTCATCAGCAGGAGCGATGCGGCATAGGCGCCCCAGTGGCGATCGATGCCGCGCCACGAACCGAGCACCACGATCGGCACCAGCAGCACCGCCAGCAGCACCAGCGGCATCGAGATGCCGTCCATGCGCAGGTCGTAGCGGATGCCGTAGCCGGCGATCCAGCTGCAGCGCGGATCGGCGAGGACCGCGAAGCTTCCTCCCGCCGCCAGCCGCCCGCCCACCAGCGCCACGGCCAGGGCCACCTCGATCAGCGAGACGACCAGGGTATAGATCTTGACCACGCGCCAGGAGTCCGTCCCCGGCGCCGCGCTGCCGCGGCCCAGGAACAGCAGCGGGATGCAGGCGACGGCGGGGAAGAACACCAGCCGGGTCAGCGTGTTGCCGAGCAGGAGATCGAGCATCGTTTGCATGGCGCGTGGGTGGTCCTTGCGGAAAGTGGCGCTGGCGTGCCGAAAGCTAGCGCACGATCCACCAGAAGAGCACGATCACTCCGACGAAGAAGTAGAGCGCGTAGTTGCGGACGTTGCCGGTGGTCGACAGGCTGCCCAGGTCGCCGCTGGCGCGCGTCACCGCGGCGCCGGCGCGCACCGAGCCGTCGATGACCAGGGCGTCGACGACGCGATAGAACACCCACGACAGGCCGTACAGCGGCTTGACCACCAGGGCGTCGTAGATCTCGTCGACGTACCACTTGTTGGCGAGCAGCCGGTGGAGCGTCGGGAACCGCGCTTCGAAGCGGGCTCCCCGCTCGAAACCATTGGCGCCGCCGTCGCCGCCGTAGATCGACCGGGCCAGCAGGATGCCGCCGACGGCCAGGCCGACCGACAGCAGGATCAGCACCAGGTCGGTCGCCATGCCCATCTCGGGCTCGGCGGCGGTCACCGCCTCGCCGACGCGCGCCACGATCGGCGCCAGGAACTGGTGGAACCAGTCGGTGCCGCGCAGCAGCGGCAGCTCCACCCAGCCCGACACCACGGCGCCGACCGCCAGGATGACCAAAGGCACGGTCATCACCGGCGGCGATTCGTGCAGGTGGTGCTCCTGCTCGTGGGTGCCGCGGAAGGTGCCGTTGAAGGTCAGGTTGACGGCGCGGAACATGTAGAACGCCGTCAGGCCGGCGGTGATCCAGCCCACCCCCCAGAACAGCCAGTGCAGCGGCATGCCCGAGGCCGCCGCCGACGCCAGGATCTCGTCCTTGCTGAAGAAGCCGGCGAACACCGGGATGCCGGCCAGCGCCAGCGAACCGATCACGAACGTGCGATAGGTGATCGGCATGTGTTTCTTGAGGCCGCCCATCTTCTGCATGTCCTGCTCGCCGCCCATGGCATGGATCACCGACCCGGACCCCAGGAAGAGCAGCGCCTTGAAGAAGGCGTGGGTCATGACGTGGAAGAGCGCCGCCGAAAAGGCGCCGACGCCCACCGCCAGGAACATGTAGCCCAGCTGCGACACCGTCGAGTAGGCGAGCACCTTCTTGATGTCGTTCTGCGCCATGCCGATGGTGGCGGCGAGCAGCGCCGTGGCGGTGCCGATGATCGCCACGAACAGCGACACGCCGGGCGCCAGCTGGAAGATGACGTTGGCGCGCACCGCCATGTAGACGCCGGCGGTGACCATCGTCGCGGCATGGATCAGCGCCGACACCGGCGTCGGGCCGGCCATCGCGTCAGGCAGCCAGACGTAGAGCGGGATCTGGGCGCTCTTGCCCATCGCCCCGACGAAGAAGCAGATGGCGACGAAGGCGGCGAACGACAGGCCGCCGGCGTAGGCCGCCGTGCCGATCGCGGGATCCGCCGCCAGGCGCGGGAAGATGCCGCTGAAGTCGAGCGTGCCGAAGCGCGAGATCAGCGCGAACATGCCGATGAGAAAGGCGAAGTCGCCCACCCGGTTGACGATGAACGCCTTCTTGCCGGCGTAGGGCGGGAACTCCTGGTCGTAATAGAAACCGATCAGCAGGTAGGAGCACAGCCCCACCCCTTCCCAGCCGACGAACATGACCAGGAAGTTGTTGCCCAGAACCAGCGTCAGCATCGCCGACATGAACAGGTTGAGGTAGCAGAAAAAGCGCGCGTAGCCTTCGTCGTGGCTCATGTAGCCGACGGAGTAGACGTGGATCAGGAAGCCGACGAAGGTGACGATTCCCAGCATGACAGCCGACAGCGGATCGAGCAGGAACGCGACGTTGATCGCCAGGCCGCCGCCCCCCTGCGCCGCCGCGGTCGTCCACGCGTAGGCGATCTTTTCGACCGCGTGCGGATACAGACCGCCGCCCAGGTACTGCCACAGGCAGGCCGCGGTGACCAGGAGCGATCCCAGCGGCGCGCCCAGCGCGATCGCCGTGATCAGCGTCCTGGGCTGCCCGCGCCGCGCCAGCAGGCCGTTGATCGCGGCGCCGGCGAAGGGCAGGAAGGGGATGAGCCAGAGATAGTCGAGTGCTTGCATGGTGGTCGGCGTCCAGGCGTCAGTGGCGCATCAAGTTGATGCGGTTGATGTCGATGGTGCGCCGCTGGCGGTAGACGGCGATGAAGAGCGCCAGGCCCACCGCGGCTTCGGCGGCGGCGACGGCCATGACGAAGAACACCAGGATCTGGCCGGTGCGCTGGTCGAGCTGCCGCGAGTAGGCGACGAGCGTCAGGTTGGCGGCGTTCAACATCAGCTCGATCGACAAAAAGATGCTGATGCCGTTGCGCCGGGTGAGCGCTCCGACGGTGCCGATGCCGAACAGGATCACGGCCAGCAGCAGGTACCAGCTGACCGGCACCGGCATGAACAGCGGGCTGATCGGGCTCATCGCGCGTCTCCCCTGGTGGCGCCGGTGGCGCCGGTTGCGCCCGTGGCGCCGCCGGCGACAAGGCCGCCGCGGACCATCGCCGGCGTCGCTCCACCCGCCGCCCGCTCGTCGTCTTCAGCCCAGGCGGCATGCGTCGCCGCGGCCTCTTCGGAGCTGGTCGCGTGCGGCGGGCCGGCGGCGGCGACCTCTTCGGTGGTGGCGCGGCGCGCCACCACGGTGGCGCCAATGACCGCGACCAGCAGCAGCAGGCCGACGATCTCGAACGGCAGCAGGTAGGAAGCGAACATCTCCTGCGCCAGGCCGGCCAGCGACACCAGCTCTTCGGTGAGCGGCGGCGGCTTCACGCCGGCGCCCAGCCCCTGCCGCAGCAGCAGCACCAGCATGCCGGAAAACACCAGGGCGCCGACGATCGCCGTCACCAGCTGCATGCGATGGCCGCCCGGCAGCCCTTCCTCGCGGCCGACGTTGAGCAGCATGATGACGAACAGGAAGAGCACCAGGATCGCGCCGGCATAGATCAGCAGCTGCAGGGTGGCGATGAACGGCGCGCCCAGCAGGACGAACAGCACCGCCACCGAAAACAGCGTCAGCACCAGGCTGAGCGTCGAATAGATCGGGCTGTGGTGAGCGATCACCACCAGCGACGAGCCGATCGCCAGCAGCGCGAACAGGCCGAAGATCGCCATTTCCATAGCTAGTGCATTCTCCCGTGTCCCCCGCGTGGTGCGCACCGCGGCACGCCTAAAGGACGCCCGCCAGCGTCAGCACGGCCATCAGCAGCAGGTTGAAGATCGCGAGCGGCAACAGCACTTTCCATCCCAGCCGCATGAGCTGGTCGTAGCGGAAGCGCGGGAACGTCCAGCGCACCCAGACGAAGAAGGCGAGGAAGGCGCCGACCTTGGCGAACAGCACGGCGATGCCGACGGCGGCGCCGACGAAACCGTTCAGATCCAGCCACGGCAGCCGCCAGCCGCCGAAGTAGAGCGTCACGCCGAGCGCCGACAGCGACGTCATGGCGATGTATTCCGACATGAAAAACGTCGCGAAGCGCATGGCGCTGTATTCGGTGTGGAACCCCGCCACCAGTTCCGACTCCGCTTCCGGCAGGTCGAACGGCAGGCGGTTGGTTTCGGCGAAGGCGGCGATCAGGAACACCAGGAAGCCCAGGATCTGCGGCACGAAGTTCCACACGTGGTGGCGCTGGTATTCGACGATGTCCGACAGCTGAAACGAGCCGACCGGCAGGATCACGGCGAGCACCGCCAGCGTCAGCGCCAGCTCGTAGCTGATCAGCTGCGACGAGGCGCGGATCGAACCGAGCAGCGAATATTTGTTGTTGGAGGCGTAGCCCGCCATCACCAGCGAGTAGACGCCCAGGCTGGCCAGGGCCAGGAACAGCAGCACGCCGGTCTGCGCCGGCGCGATCACCATCTGGAACAGGCGCCCGCGGTACACCACGTCGGGGCCGAAGGGGACGACGCAGAAGGTGGCGAGCGCCGGCAGCAGGCCCAGCACCGGCGCCATCAGGTAGAGCGGGCGATCCACCGAGGACGGCGTGACGTCCTCTTTGAACATGAACTTGACGGCGTCCGCCAGCGCCTGAAACAGGCCCAGCGGCCCCAGGCGATTGGGTCCTGGGCGGTCCTGCATCAGCGCGCTGCCGCGCCGTTCGACCCACACCATGACCGGCACGACGTTGAGCAGGATGCCCAGCGCCACCGCCAGCTTGACCGCCGTCCCGATCAGATCGGCCACCATCACGCGAGTCCCCCGTTGCCCTTTCCGTCGATCCCGGCCGCGAACGCGAAGCCGCTCAGATGCCCGCCGCCGTGTCTTCCGGCCCGCTCACCTGCGGCTCCTTCCAGGCGCGCGCCGCGTCCAGGTCCAGCTGCGCGCCGGTCGCCGCCAGGTGCTGCCAGGTGAGGCCGCGGAACGCCGGGATTTCCCCCGCCAGCAGATCGAAGACCGCCGGCTCGGAGAGGTTGGCCCAGCTGGTGTCGTAGCGCGCCAGCAGCTCGCACAGCACGTCGGCCGCCGGGCGCGCCTGGCCGGTCGGCGGGAAGGCGCGCTCGAAGCGCTGCACGCGCCATTCGACGTTGACGAAGGTGCCCGCCTTTTCGGCGTGGGTCGCGGTCGGTATCGCCACGTCGGCCGCCTGCGCCAGCGGCGAGTCGGCCCAACCGAAGACGATCAGCACGCGCGCCCGGCGCAGCCGCTCGACCGTCGCCGGATCCCAGGCGCCGCGGCCGAAGTCGCTGTCGCAGACGACCAGCACCGAACAGAGCGCCGCGGCGTCGCCGTCGAGCAGCGCCGCCGCGTCCAGGCTGGCGCCGCCGGTGCCCGAGGCGCCGTCCACCTTGCCGGCGGCCAGGCCGGCGAGTTCCGCGCCGCGCCGGTTGGGCGCCGCCTCGCGGCCGTCGATGCCGCCCTGCAGGTTGGGGATGTGCCGCTCGCGGCCGATGTCCACGGCCACCGACCGGTGCGGCGTGCCGGCCACGTCGGCCAGCTGCGCAAAGAGATACGCCTCTTCGGTGGTGAGGAATCCCGAGCCCAGCATCGCCACGGCGCCGTCCGAGCTCTTGCTGCGCAGGTGGCGCGCCACGACGTCCAGCGCTTCCTTCCACGACACCGCCTCCGCGGTCGCGGCGCCGTCGCGGCGCAGGCGCGGCGAGGCAAGGCGCGGCACCGTGCGGTAGCGCTCGTGCGAGGCGCGCCCGTCGTCGCACATCCAGTAGTCGTTGACGTCGGGGTTGAAGCGCGGCTTGTAGCGCTTGATCGCGCCGTGACGGTGCTCGATCGTGATGTTGCAGCCGACCTCGCAGCCGGTGCACAGCGACGGCGCCTTGGCCAGGTAGAAGACGCGCTCGGCGAAGCGGAAGCGGGTGGAGGTCAGGGCGCCCACCGGGCAGATGTCGACGACGCAGGTCGCCAGCTGGTTGTCCAGCTGCTTGCCCGGAAAGGTGCCGATCTCGGTGCGCGCGCCGCGGTTGAAGAAGCCCAGCTCGGCGGTGCCGGCGACCTCTTCGGTGAAGCGGATGCAGCGCGTGCACTGGATGCAGCGGTTCATGTTGAGCATGACGTTGCCGCCCAGCGGGATGCGCTCGCGCCCCGGATAGGTGCGCTTGTCTTCGAACTGGAAGCGCGAAAACGACACGCCGTGCTTGAAGGCGTAGTCCTGCAGGCCGCATTCGCCCGCCTGGTCGCAGATCGGGCAGTCGAGCGGGTGGTTGATCAGCAGGAACTCCATCATCCCCTTTTGCGCTTCGCGCACTTCGGGGATGTTGGTGTGCACCACCATGCCGTCCTTGGTGACCGGCGTCGAGCAGCCGGCCTGGAGCTTGCCCATGCCGTCGATCTTGACCAGACACATGCGGCACTGGCCGACGATCGACAGCCGCGGGTGGTAGCAGTAGTGCGGAATCTGCACGCCGACCTTGAAGGCGGCTTCGATGAGATTGGTGCCGGCCGCGACTTCCACGGTGCGGTCGTCGATGGTGACTTTGGGCACGGTGATCAGGCTCCGTTCTCAAAATAACGGCGGTGGGGGAACGGGCAGGCGCGGTCGCTGATGTGCCGCTCGATCTCCTCGGGGAAGCGCTTGACCAGCGATTCGACCGGGCCGATCGCGGCGTCGCCCAGCGCGCACAGTGAATTGCCGCCGACGTTCTTGCAGATGGACAGCAGCAGCTGAGAATCCGCCGGCCGGCCTTCGCCGTGTTCGATGCGCGACAGCAGCAGCTCCATCCAGTTGGTGCCTTCGCGGCAGGGGGTGCACTGGCCGCACGATTCGTGGTTGAAGAACTTGGCCAGCCGCGCGACCGAGCGCACCATGCAGGTGGTGTCGTCCATCACCATCACCGCGGCGGAGCCCAGCATGGTGCCGGCCTTGGCCATGGTGTCGAAGTCGAGCGCCAGGTCGGCCTGGTCGGCGGTCAGGATCGGCGCGCTGGCGCCGCCGGGGATGTACGCCTTGAGGCGGCCGCCCTTGTACATGCCGCCAGCCAGGTCGAGCAGGCCGCTGAACGGGATGCCGATCGCCGTCTCGTAGGTGCCGGGGCGCTCGACGTGGCCCGAGATGGCGTACAGCTTGGGTCCGGTGTTGCGCTCGTCGGTGCCGATCGATTTGAACCAGTCGGCGCCGCGCACGATGATGTGCGGCACGTTGGCCAGCGTTTCGACGTTGTTGATCACGGTGGGCGAGCCGAAGGCGCCGACGACGGCGGGGAAGGGCGGCTTGACGCGCGGCTGGCCGCGCTTGCCCTCCAGCGACTCGAGCATGCCGGTCTCTTCGCCGCAGATGTAGGCGCCGGCGCCCTGGTGCATGTACATGTTCAGCTTGAAGCCCGAGCCCATCACGCTGTCGCCCAGGATGCCGTCGTCGTAGGCGTCCTTGAGGGCGCGCTCCATCACCGCGTTGGCGTAGGTGTATTCGCCGCGGATGTAGATGTAGCAGGTGGCGGCGCCGACCGCCCAGCAGCAGATGGCGCATCCTTCGATCAGCTGATGGGGGTCCTTCTCCATCAGCAGGCGGTCCTTGAAGGTGCCGGGTTCGGATTCGTCGGCGTTGCACACCAGGTACTTGGGCTTGTCCTTGCCCTTGGGGATGAAGCTCCACTTCATGCCGGCGGGGAAGCCGGCGCCGCCGCGGCCGCGCAGGCCCGACTTTTTCACCTCGTCGATGATCGCGTCGGGCTCCATCTTGAGCGCCTTGGCCAACCCGTCGTAGCCGCCCGCCTTGCGGTAGCCGGAAAGCGTCAGCGCCGCGGGGTTGTTGACGTTGCGCGTCAGCACCGGCTCGAAGGCCATCAGGGCAGCTCCTCGACGATGCGGCGCACCGCGTCGGGGGTCAGGTTCTCGTGGTAGGTGTCGTCGATCATCATCATCGGCGCGGTGTCGCACGAGCCGAGGCATTCGAAATGGACGTAGGAGCAGCGGCCGTCCGGGGTGACTTCGTTCTCGCCGACGGCGAGCTGCCGGCGCAGCGTCTCCATGATCTCGTCGGAGCCGCGCAGCATGCACGGCAGGTTGGTGCACACGCGGATGCGGTGGCGCCCGACCTGGTGCTGGTGCAGCAGGTCGTAAAACGTCACCACGCCGTAGACCTTGGCCGGCGGCAGCTCCAGCTCGCGCGCCACGGCGGCGATCGCGGCGTCGGGCAGCCAGCCGCCCCATTCGCGCTGGGCGATGTGCAGCGCCGGGATGAGCGCCGCTTCGCGGGTCGGGTAGCGCTTCAGCAGCTGCTGCACCTGGTCGCGCGCCGCCGGGCTCCAGTCTGCGGGCGCTGCGGGATCGGTGGCGCTGGCGGCGGGGGCGGTGGCGACCTGGGTGGGTGCCGCGGCGGGCGGACCGCCGGCCGGCGGCGAGCCTGCCTTTTCAGCCGGCGTCGTGGCGCGGGCCGTCGGGTCGACGGGAGTCGGATCGCTCATGCATGCCCCTTGAGCGGGCGGGCCGGCGTCGGTCGCCCGGCGAAGGTCAGCGAAGAGGGCCGGCGGCGCTGCTCGCGCAGCGGTCCCAGGTCCAGGCCGCCCTTGATCCAGATGTAGGCGTAGCCGACCAGGATCAGGAACACGAACACCATCACCGCGGCGAACAGCTCCCAGCCGCCCTGCTTGAGCACCAGCGCCCAGGGATACAGGAATGCGGCTTCCAGGTCGAAGACGATGAAGTCGATCGCCACCAGGAAGAAGACGATCGAGATGCGCTTGTGGGAGCGGTCGAGCAGCGGCATTCCGGACTCGTACGGGGTGCCCTTGATGCGGCCGCCGATCTGGTTGCCGCCGAGCTTCCCGACGAGATAGGAGAGCAGGAGGATCACGGTGCCGATGACGATCGCGATCCCGAGAGTCAGCAGGACAGGGTAGTATTGCTGAGGCAACGGGGCCTTTCCTCCGCTCGGCAGATCATTGGAATCCGCACTTGCCCTGGGCTAGTGCGGGCCGCCCGCGCAGTCGATCCGCGGCACCTTCGGGTGTCCCCCGGGTGCCCCGGAACCCCCGGCTGACAAACGGTCCGGGGCTGCTTCGGGGGCGCTTCTCTCGGGCTCGTGAAGAATGTCACAAGCTCCGTCGCGATGACAAGGCGGAAGGGTATCCTCTCCGCGGCCGGCCGCTCGCACAGAGGGAGCGGCCGGGGCGAGCGCCTGCGCGGGCAGGCAGGATCGCAGCAGCGCGCCGGGTGACGGAGGATCACGGAGGAGCGGGCCAGGCATGCCGCCGCCCGCAGCCGGTTGGCTGACGGGACGACAGACTGGGAAGGGAAGGGGAAAAACTGGATCAGCAGGAAGCGTTGGTGCGAAAGGGGGGACTCGAACCCCCACGACCTTGCGGCCACAAGATCCTGAATCTTGCGCGTCTACCAATTCCGCCACTTTCGCGCGGCGGTGATTCTAGGGAGAGTTGAGCCAAGGTGTCAAATTCAGCGTTGGAAGAGGAACCGTCCGGGGACAAACCGGGCGAAACGATGGTCGGCACGATCGAGGCCGGCCCTGAGGCAGTGCGCGGGCGCAGCCGGAGGCGATGGGTGGTACCGTTCGACCCCAAGCTGACGGTCGACCTGCTGGTGGACGGGGCGGCGGACGTGCCGGCCGGGCAGTTCGTGGTGGTCGCGGTGGAACGGCCGCGGCGGCGAGCCGGCAGCAAGGCGGCGGCGGCTCCGTCGGCGTCGGCAGGGGGAGCGGGGGCGGCGGCGGGGGAGCTGCGCGGGCGCCTGGTCGAAGTGCTGGGCGATCTGGAGACGCCAGGGGTCGATGCCACGGTGGTGCTGCGCCACTACGGCATTCCCGAAGCCTTCCCCGAAGAAGTGCTGGCGGCGGCGGCGGCCCTGCCCCAGGACCCGCCGGAAGCCGACTGGCGCGGGCGCCTGGACCTGCGCGACCGGGTGGTGGTGACGATCGACGGCGACAACGCGCGCGACTTCGACGACGCGGTGTCGGTCGAGCGCCGTCCGGACGGGTTGTACCGCCTGGGGGTCCACATCGCCGACGTCTCCCACTACGTGACCGACGGCAGCCCGCTGGACCGCGAAGCCTACCGGCGCGGCACCAGCGTCTACTACCCCGAGCGCGTCATCCCGATGCTCCCCGAAGGCCTGTCCAACGGCCTCTGCTCGCTGCGGCCGGGGGTGCCGCGCCTGACGCTGTCGGCTTTTCTGGACGTCGACAGCGACGGCCAGGTGCGGGGGCGGCACTTTGCCGAGACGGTGATCCGCAGCGCCCGGCGCCTGACCTACGACGAGGTGCGGCGGGTGCTCCAGGAGCCGCGTCCCGGCGACGACGCCGCATACGGGCCGGTCCTGGGCGCGCTGCGTGACCTGGGCGAGCTGGCGGCGGTGCTGCGCGGCGCGCGGGAGCGCCTCGGCTCGCTCGATTTCGACCTGCCCGAAGGCAACGTCGAGCTGGACACCGACGGCACCGTCGTGGGCATCCTGCCCCACGAGCGCAACGTCGCCCACCGCCTGATCGAAGAGCTGATGGTCGCCGCCAACGAAGCCGTCGCCTACGAGCTGGCGCGGCGAGAGACCCCGGCGCTCTTTCGGGTGCACGACCCGCCCGCGCGCGAGCGACTGGAAGAGCTGGCCGAGCTGCTGCGGCCGTTGGGCATCGCCATCCAAGGCGACTTCGACGAGCTGCCGCCGGCGGCGCTGCAGGCGGTGCTGCACCAGGCCGACCAGCGCCCCGACGGCGCGCTGCTGTCGGCGCTCGTGCTGCGCACCCAGCAGCGCGCCGTGTACAGCCCCGAGTGCCGCGGCCACTACGCGCTCGCGGCGCCGTTCTACACCCACTTCACCTCGCCCATCAGGCGCTATCCCGACCTGCTGGTACACCGGCGCCTGAAGCTGCTGCTGGCCGGGCGGCACGATGCGGAGGCCGACCGCGAGCTGGCGGCGCGCCTGCCCGAGATCGCCGACCACTGCAGCGCCACGGAGCGCCGGGCCGAGCAGTCCGAGCGCGACCTGCTGCAGTGGAAGAAGGTGCGCTTCCTGGCCGGTCGCACCGGCGAAACCTTCGCCGGACACATCACCGGCGTACAGCCGTTCGGCCTCTTCGTGCAGCTCGACCAGTTCCACGTCGACGGCCTGGTGCCGATCCGCACCCTGGCCGACGACTTCTACGTCTACGAGCCGGAATCGCACCGCCTGGTGGGGGAGCGGCGGCGGCGCGTCTTCCAGCTCGCGGACCAGGTGGACATCGTCCTCACCGGGGCCGACCTGCGCCATCGCGGCCTGGACCTGGCGATCGCCGGCATGCCGGCGCCGCCGGAACGCGCGGGCGGCGGCGCGCGCCGTGGCAGCGGCGCAGCGGGCCGGAGTGGCGGGGGCGGGGGCGGGGGCGCAAAGCGCGGCGGTGGAGGAGCCAGCCGCGGCGGTGGAGGAGCCAGCCGCGGCGGTGGAGGAGCGAGCCGCGCCGGCGGCGGAGCGAGCAGCGCCGGCGGGGGTGCCGCCCCGCGCGGGCGGTCCAGGCGGCAGCCATGAGCCTGACTCCCACCGTGGCCATCGTCGGCAGGCCCAACGTCGGCAAGTCGACCCTGTTCAACCGGCTCCTGGGGCGCCGCCAGGCGATCGTGCACGACCTGCCGGGGGTGACGCGCGACCGCATCACCGGCCTGGCCGAGATCGCCGACGAGCGCCACATCCAGATCATCGACACCGGCGGCCTGGTGGTGGGCGACGACCCGCTCGGTCTGTCGAAGCAGGTCTTCCTGGCGGTCGACGAAAGCGACCTGCTGATCTTCCTGGTCGACGGCCGCGACGGCCTGGTGGCCGCCGACCAGTCCGTATGGCAACGCCTGCGGCCCACCGGCAAGCCCGCCATCCTGGTGGTCAACAAGGGTGACACCCGCGAAGGGCGCAGCCGCTTCCCCGAGTTCTACAGCCTGGGCATCGACCCGCAGCTGCTCATCTCCGCCGAACACGGCTCGGGCATCGGCGAGCTGCGCGAAGCGCTCGCCCTGGCGCTGCCGCAGGTCGCCGCCGAACCGCGCCCCGACGCCCCTGCCATCGCCATCGTCGGCCGCCCCAACGTCGGCAAGTCGTCCCTGCTCAACTGCATCGCCGGCCAGCCGCGGGCGCTGGTCTCGCCGGTCGCCGGCACCACCCGCGACCCCCTGGACACCCTCATCCAGCGCGGCGACCGCTCCTACCTGCTCATCGACACCGCCGGCATCCGCCGCCGCAGCCAGATCTCGGGCGCCCCTGAAGAGCTGGCGGTGATGATGGCGCGCCGCCAGATCGAGCGCGCCGAGCTCGCCGTGCTGGTCATCGACGCCACCCAGGGCGTCACCAGCGGCGACCTCGCCATCGCCGGCAGCATCTGGGAGCTGGGCCGCGCCGCCGTCCTGGCCATCAACAAGTGGGACCTCCTGGACGAAGAGTCGCGAGTGCGCCTGGAAAGCTCCCTGGAACGGCTCGAAGAGCACCTGGCGGCGCCCCTGCGCGTCAACGAATCGGCGCTCACCGGCCGCAACGTCGACAAGCTCTTTCCCGCCATCGACCGCGCCCTGGCCGGCTACCGCACCAAGCTCACCACCGGCGAAGTCAACCGCTTCTTCGCCGCGGCGCTGGAGCAGGTCGCCCCGCCCAACCTCGGCGGCCACCCCTGGAAGCTCTACTACGCCACCCAGGTCGCCAGCGAGCCCCCCACCTTCATGCTCTTCTGCAATCGCCCCCTGCCCCGCAACCACCACTACCGCCGCTACCTGGAAAACCGCCTGCGCGAACACCTCGACGTCCCCGGCGTCCCCCTGCGCCTGGTCGTCCGCCGCCGCGCCACCGACGAAGCCAAGCGCCGGGGAGCCCGATGAACCCACCCCGCCGCCCCGTCGGAGCCCCACCGGTCCCGGCTCCAGTAAGGCCAGCACGCAGCGGCGCCAGCGCCGGCGTGGAGGCGGCATGGCACCGATAGCCGGTCCGCGGCGCCGGCGCAGCCGCGTCGCCGCAGGCGATCAGAGCGGCATGCGGCGCATCGCCGACCGCCTGGCTCGCCGAATCGCGGGCGCCACCGGGAGGCCCGACAGGCCGTCGATCCACTCGCGCCCCGAACCGCGGTCGCACGCGAGAGCCCTGACCGCCACGGGGAAGGCAGTCCAATCGCGCGCGGAAGCCCTGACCTGCATGGGAGGCGGCCGAGAGGTGAGCCCAGGCGTCGCTTGCCGCAGGTCTCGCCGCATGGGGATGGCGGCCTGGGACAGCCTGGGCGCCGTTGCCCGCGAGTCTCGCCGCATGGGGATGGTGGCCGGGGACAGCCTGGGCGCCGTTGCCCGCGGGTGTCGCCGCATGGGGATGGTGGCCGGGGACAGCCTATGTGCTGTTCCCGGCAGGTCACACCGCACCGGCATGGCGGCCTGGGACAGCCTGGGCGCCGTTGCCCGCGGGTGTCGCCGGCAGTGGATATGGCGCTTCGGCCTGCTCGCGATAGCCGGCATGCTGGCCTTTGGCGCGGGATGTCGGCGCGCCGACGATCGCGCTGCGATCCAGGATCGCCTGCGCACCAAGGGCAGCGCCGAAGTGGTGCGCGAGGCCGCCGCCGCGCAGCGCTACACGCCGCCCGCCAACGGCCGCCTGACCGAGGCCCAGGTCCGCATGTACCTCAAAGTGCGGGAGCGCGAAGACCGCATCCGCGAGGCCGCGGCACAGGAATCCCTGCGCCGGGACACACACGCCGACGCCGCCGGGCAACCGCCGGCAGGGGAGCGCACGCCGGAGTCGCCGGCAGACCGCGCGGCAGACCGTGCCGCGCCGGCGTCCGGCAGCGCCCCAAGCGGCGCCGACACCCCGCCCGCGGACTCGGGCCTGGCCGCGGCCGACCTGCGAGCCGCCCAGGAGCTGCACGTCAACCCGCGCGAATACTCCTGGGTGCGAGAACGCGTGCTGGAAGCTCAGACCGCCGCCACCACCCTAGCCCTCTTCCAAAAGATGGCCGCCGGCCGCGAACAGCTCCTCACCCACATGCGGCGCGACCTGGAAGCCCAGACCGACCCCGCCAAGCGCGCCGCCGCCGCCCGCGACATCGAAGACTGGAAGCGAGGCCTGCAGTCCACCGAACCCACCGTCCCGCCCGCCGTCCGCGCCAACGTCGCCCTCCTGGCCCGCTTCCGCGAACCCCTGGCCCGCCTCGCCGTCCTGGAAGACCAAACCCTGGCCACCAGCGCCGGCCTGGAAACCCCGCCCCCCGCCCCCACCCCCAAGCCAGCCCACTAAAACTCGCCGCCCCGCAGCGGCTGAGAAGCCGCCCCTGCCTCCAAGTCAGCCCACAAACCCCGCTGGCCGCACCGGCCGGGAAACCGCTCCCCGCCGGGACCTCAAGCCAACCCACGAAACCCGTTGCCCGGCGCCGGCCTGGACACCGCCGCCCCCACCCCCATCGCCAAGACAACCCATTGAAACCGCTGCCCGCATCGGCCGGGAAACCGCTCCCCCTCCCAATCCAAGGCGGCCCGTCAACACCCGCTGGTTCGCGCCGATGGGGAAGCCGCACCTCGCCCCACAAGACTGCGCTAGTGTTCTTCGAACACTTCGCGGACGGAGATCTCCAATCCGGGCAGGAGCGGCGTGGTCAGCGTGTCGTCGCTGGCCGCGAAAAGCTCGCCTGCCTCGCTGAAGCCCGGCCCCTCCAGCCGGCGGAGGATGCGGATCGCCTTGCGGCGCGGATCGACCAGCCAGTACTCCGCGACGCCGCCCTCCTCATAGCGGCGACGCTTGAGCGTCTCGTCCCGGCGCCGGGTCGAGGGGGAGAGGATCTCGATCACCAGGTCGGGAGCACCCTGGATGTTGGGTTCCGTCAGGATCTGGCGGCGCTGGTTCGAGACGAACAGAATGTCGGGTTGGACGATGTCGTGCGCCGACAGCACCACGCCGATCGGCGGATACAGGACGCTCCCCAGCTTGTGCTCCCGCACGAACGTTGCTAGCAGAAGGAACAAGTTGGCGGAAATTTCTTGATGGAACACGACCGATGGAGGAGTCACGTAATGTACCCCGTCCAGGATCTCGTGGCGATCCCGATCGTCGGGGATCTGCACGAAATCCTGGTAGGTGAGCTTGCGGCGGCCGGTGCTGTGGACTGCCATGGTTGCGTCTCCTCAAGGCTGTTCTGAAATCGTAGCACTGCGATTTTCCCCCGTCCGGCCCTCTCATAGAGATAGACGCAAACGAAGTCCGTTCCTGTGCATCGGCAGCGATCTTTTTCACGTGCGATCCGTAAAGCCTGCCGGAGAGATACGATCTCGGCTGGTGACCAGAGAGGTGCCGCGATGGAAAGTCCCAAATCCGCAGACGCCCGGCTGCCCGCGCAGGCAGACCAGGGGGTAGACGACGGCCCGCTTCAAGCGGCGACGCGGGCAGGCGCAAAGGCCGACGCAGACCGCGGCCTCCTTGAGGCGGCCACGCGGGCAGCCGGCGGGGAAGGCGACGCCCTCCTGGGTCGACGCTGGGCCACCGGCCTGGTCTGCTCGCGCACCGGTGCCGCGGCACCGCTCGACCAGCCCGCCTTCCTGTCACCCGCGGGGGCGCCGTGGCTGGTCCAGTACGACCTCGATCGCGAGCGCGGCCAGCAGCTGCGCCAGGCGCTTCCAGCCCGCCCCTGGTCGCTGTGGCGCTATCGCGAGCTGCTCCCCGTGGCGGATTTTGAGCGGCGCATCGACCTCGGCGAGGGCGCCACGCCCCTGCGCCGCCTGCATCGCACGCCCCTGGCCGGAGCCGACCTCTGGATCAAGGACGAAGCCCTCAATCCCACCGGCTCCTTCAAGGCGCGCGGCATGTCGCTGGCGGTCAACCGAGCCCGCGAGCTGGGCGCCCCCGGCGTGCAGCTGGCAAGCGCCGGCAACGCCGCCCTGGCCCTGACCGCCTACGCCGCCGCCGCCGGCCTGCCGGCGCGCGTCGCGCTGCCCGAAGACACCCCGCCGGGCATCGCCGCCCGCTGCCGCGACCACGGCGCCCAGGTCTACACCGCCCCCGGCACCCTGCTCGACGCCGCCCGCCAGCTCGAGGCCGCCGGCGGCGGGTACTGGAACCTGTCCACCCTGCGCGAGCCCTACCGCGCCGAAGGCAAGAAGACCATGGGCTTCGAGCTGGCCGAGCAGTTCCACTGGCGCCTCCCGGATTGGATCATCTACCCCCTGGGCGGCGGCACCGGCATCGTCGGCATGCACAAAGCCTTCGCCGAGCTGCGCCAGCTGGGGCTGGTGGGCGACGCCAGGCCCCACTTCGTCGCCGTCCAGATGGCCGGCTGCGCGCCCATCGTCCGCGCCTTCGAACAGGGCCAGACCGTCGCCGCCCCCTGGGAAAACCCCCACACCAACGTCTGGGGCCTCCGCGTCCCCAAAGCCCTGGGCGACTTCCTGGTCCTGGCAGCCCTGCGTGAATCCGACGGCCGCGCCGTCGCCGTCGAAGAATCCCGCCTCCCCGGCATCACCGCCACCGCCGCCCGCCAGGAGGGCCTCCGCCTGGGCCCCGAAGGCGCCGCCGCCCTGGCCGCCGCCCACGACCTCGCCGCCGCCGGCGCCTTCGCCGAAGGCGACCAGGTCGTGGTCTTCCAAACCGGCGACCCCGCCAACTACCTCTCTCCGCGGTAGGTCAAGTCAACCTGACGGTGACGAAGGGAGGTAAACGATGCTGCGCGATCTGATCCAGGCCTGGCGCTCGTTGCGCCGCAGCAAGGAATACGCCCTGGCGGCGATCCTGACGCTGGCGCTCGGGCTGGGGGCCAATGCGGCGATCTTCACCGCGGTGCTGGGGGCGGTGCTGCGGCCGCTGCCGCTGCCGGATTCCGAGCGCCTGATGTGGGTGGGGCACGCGCACCGCGAAAGCGGCGTCGTCGCGGCCTTCTCGCCGCAGGATTTCGACGATCTGGCGCGCGCCACGAACGGTCGCGTCTTCAGCGATATCGCGGACTACGCGTTCTTTCCGCGCCTGAGCGGCATGAACCTGACCGGCACCGGCGCGCCGCTGCGAGTGCCGGTGGCGAACGTCTCCGGTGCCTGGTTCCGCACCCTGGGAGCGGCGGCGGAGCTGGGGCGGGCGCTGCAGCCGGACGACGACCGCCTGGGCGGCGACCACGTGGTGGTGTTGAGCCACGCCCTGTGGCGCAGCCGCTTCGCCCACGATCGGGCGATCGTCGGGCGCAAGGTGGTGCTCGACGGCGAACCGTTCGTGATCGCCGGCGTCATGCCGGCGGGGTTCACCCTGCCGGACCGCCAGGTGGGCCTGTGGGCGCCGCTGTCGCTGGTGGGCGACGCCAAGGTGCCCCATCGCCGCGAAGTGCGCTGGCTTTCGGTCGTCGGCCGCCTGGCGCCAGGGGTGACGCAGCAGGCTGCCGCGGCGCACGTCGGGACGGTGCTGGCCAGCCTGGAGCGGCAGTTCCCGGACAGCAACAAGGGCTGGGGCAGGGCGGCGCTGCGCCCGCTGCACGACGTGATCGTCGGCGACGTGCGCCCGCTGTTCACCGTGCTGGCCGCGGCGGCCGGCGCGGTGCTGCTGATCGTCTGCGTCAACCTGGCCAACCTGACTCTGGCGCGAGCGACGGGGCGCAGCCGCGAGATGGCGATCCGGGCGGCGGTCGGCGCCACGCCGATGCGCCTGACGCGCCAGCTGATGGCCGAGAGCCTGGCCCTGGCACTGGCCGGCGGCGCGCTGGGGCTGCTGCTGGCGCACTGGGGGGTGGCGGCGCTGCGTGAGTCCGCCGCCGATTTCGTGCCGCGCGCGGGCGAAATGCGTCTGGACGGCATCGTGGCGGTGTTCACCCTGGCGCTGGCGCTCGCCGCCGGCATCGGCTTCGGCCTGGCGCCGGCGCTGTCGGCCGCCGCCTCCAGCCTGCGGGAGGCCCTGCAGCAGTTCGGCAGCGCTGCCGGCGCCGGCGGAACCCGGCGCCGGCGATCGGCCCGCAGCCTTGGGGGGAGCAGCCTGGTGGTGCTCGAAACCGCCCTGGCCACGGTGCTGCTGCTGGGCGCCAGCCTGCTGCTGCGCAGCTTCTGGCAGCTGCTGCACGTCGAACCCGGCTTCGACAGCGCCAGCGTGCTCAGCCTGAGCATCAGCGTTCCCGAGCGGGCGCTCAATCCCACCGACAACGGCATGCGCTATGTCGACGCCATCCTGGACCGCCTGCGCGCCCTGCCCGGAGTGGTGGCGGCGGGCGCCAGCCACACCTTGCCCCTGGCCGGCGGCGCCGATACCTACAAGTTCACCACCGAAGGCGACGCGTCCCCCCGCGAGGTGATGCCGGCCGGAGGGGTGCTGACCGCCACGTCCGGCTACTTCCGCGCGCTCGGCATTCCGCTCGTCGTCGGGCGCGACTTCGACCGCCGCGACGACGACGGCAAGGCGCCGCCGGCGATCGTCGTCAACCAGGCGCTGGCGCGCCAGCTGTGGCCCGGCCAGAGCCCGCTCGGCAGGCGGCTGCGCAGCGGCGAGCTGAGCATGCAGATCGTCGGCGTGGTCGCCGACGTGCACAACGACGGTCTGGCCAAGCCGGTCGCGCCGGCGGTCTACGGGCCGCCCTTCCTGTTCACGCGCTCGACCCTGAAGCTGTTCGTGCGCACCGTCGGAGCCCCGCTGGCCACCCTGGGGGCGGCGCGGCGCGCGATCTGGGACGTCGACCACGATCTGCCGATCGCCGAGGAGGTCACCATGCAGGACGTGGTGGATTCCAGCGTCGCCCTGCCGCGGCTGCTGAGCTGGCTGGTGGGCGCCTTCGGCGGCCTGGCGGCGCTGCTCGCCGCCCTGGGCACCTACGGCGTGATCGCCTACGGCGTGCGCCGCCGCACGCGCGAGATCGGCGTGCGCATGGCGCTCGGCGCCGACCGTACCGGCGTCATCGGCCTGGTGGTGCGCCAGGGGCTGGGGCTGTGTCTGTGCGGCCTCGCCTGCGGCCTGCTGGCCGGCCTTGCCGGCGCGCCGCTCCTGGGCAGCCTGCTTTTCCAGGTGAAGCCGTTCGATCCGGTCGCCTGTGCCGCCGCGGCGCTGGTCGTCGTCGCCTCCGCGCTGGCCGCCAGCTATTTCCCGGCGCGCGAGGCGGCGAGCGTCGACCCGCTGCTGGCGATCCGCAGCGAGTGAAAGCCACCCCTCCTCATGGCCCTCACCGCGACCGTCTACAACTTCGACGTCGAGCTCGCCGACAGCGACCGCGCCGTCTACGAAAGCCTGGCGCTGCGTCTGGCGCTCCACCCTTCCGAGTCGATCGACTACCTGTGGACGCGCACCCTCGCGTACTGCCTGGAATACGAGCCGGGGCTTGAGTTCTCGCGCGGCATCTCGGCCGGCGACGAGCCCGCCATCTGGTCGCACGACGCGGCAGGCGCCATCAAGAGCTGGATCGAAGTCGGCACGCCGGACGCCCCGCGCCTGCACAAGGCGGCCAAGGCGGCGCAGCGCGTCGCCGTCTACACCCACCGCGAAGCGGCGGCGCTGCGCCAGCTCGCCGGCAAGCCGATCCACCGCGCCGCCGAGATCCCCCTCTACGCCTTCAGCCGCCAGGCGCTCAGCGAGCTCGAAGCGCTCCTGGACCGCCGCCTGCGCATCCAGCTCGTCGTCTCCGGCGGCCAGCTCTACATCGACGTCGCCGGCCGCCAGATCATCGCCGGCGTCACCGAGCACCGCCTGGACGGCTGACCTGCCGCCGTCGCAGCCGTGACACCATGCAATCGGCCGGGGCCACCCAGGGCCGGCCGGCCGCGTCCACGCAGGCACCTGATCGGAGCCGAGCCATGACCCACCGTCTGTTCGCCCGCAAGCCGTTGCAAGATCCGAACGCGGCACCGCAGGAACCTGGCGATGGGGAAGGGCTGCGGCGCGCGCTCGGCCCGGTGCAGCTCACCGCGATCGGCATCGGCGCCATCCTGGGCGCCGGGATCTTCGTCACCACCGGCGTCATCGCCCGCCAGACCGCCGGTCCGGCCCTGCTGCTCTCCTACGTCGTGGCGGCCGTCGCCTGCACCTTCGCCGCCCTCTGCTACGCCGAGCTGGCGGCGCTGGTGCCCGCCGCCGGCTCCGCCTACGCCTATGCCTACGCAACCCTGGGCGAGCTGCCCGCCTGGCTGATCGGCTGGACCCTGATCCTGGAATACGGAGGGGGCGCCGCCCTGGTCGCCAACGGCTGGTCCGGCTATCTGCAAAGCGCCCTGGCCTCCTTCGGCCTGCACCTGCCGCACGCCATCGCCGGCCCCGTCGTGCACTACGACCCCCACCTCGGGGCCCTGGTCGCCACCGGATCCCTGGTCAACCTGCCGGCGGTCGCGATCGTCGCCCTCCTGATGATCATCCTGGTCGCCGGCATCCGCGAAAGCGCCCGCCTCAACGCCGCCATGGTCGCCGTGAAGCTCCTCGCGGTCCTCTTCGTCGTCGGCGCCGGCGCCTTCTACGTCAACCGCCACAACTGGCACCCCTTCGCGCCCTACGGCCTGGGCGGCCTCGGCCTCTTCGGCAAAACCCTCCTGGGAAGCACCGACGCCGGAGGCCGCCCCGTCGGCATGCTCGCCGGCGCCGCCCTGGCTTTTCTGTCCTACTTCGGCTTCGATGCCGTCTCCACCCAAGCCGAGGAAGCGCGGCGCCCCCAGCGCGACGTCCCCATCGCCATCCTGGCCTCCCTCGCCATCTGCACCACCCTCTACATGGCCGTCGTCACCGTGCTCACCGGCATGGTCCCCTACGACCGCCTCGACCTCAACGCCCCCCTGGCCAACGCCTTCGCCCAGGTCGGCCTGGGCTGGGCGAATCTCCTCATCTCCCTGGCCGGAGTCGCCGCCATCACCACCGTCGAGTTGGTGCTGCTGCTCTCCCTGCCGCGCATCCTCCTGGCCATGGCGCGCGACGGCCTCCTGCCCACCCGCTTTTTTGCCGCCGTCCACCCACGCTTCCGCACCCCCTGGAAAGCAACCCTGGCCACCGGCCTCCTGGTCGCCGTCCTTGCCGCCTTCCTCCCCATGGACCTCATGCTCAACCTGGCCATCATGGGCACGCTCTTCATCTTCATCGTCGTGTGCCTGGCCATCCCCATCATGCGCCGCTCCCACCCCCACCTCGACCGCCCCTTCCGCGTCCCCTGGGTCCCCCTCACCCCCCTCCTCGGTGCCATCAGCTGCCTGGTCCTCATGTGCGGCCTGCCCGCCGAAAACTGGCTCCGCCTCCTCCTCTGGTGCCTGGCCGGCCTGGTCCTCTACCTCCTCTACGGCCGTCACCACAGCCTCCTCTCCGCACGCGGCGCCGGGCAACAGCGGCAACCATGACCGAAAATCACAATGTGACCTGGGCCATCACCAACGGTCAATTCGAACGTGTCCGGGGGCGGCGCTGCTGCCTTAGGATGTGATCAAAAGTGCTAACAGGGCGACCAGCGAGTGAGCAAGGCGACGACCTGCGCCGTGAAGCCGGCAGGGCCGTGCGGCGCCTCACTCCTCCCCCAGGTAGGCCGCGCGCACGTGGTCGCTCTCGCTCAGGGCGGTGGCGGTCCCGGCGAGGACGACGCGCCCCGACTCCATCACCGCGGCGCGGGAGTGAGCTCGACACCCAGCCGCTTGGGACGCCACACCCCTGAGCGGCCGGTGCCTCCCCAGTCTGCTGCATACCATATGCAGGAAAGTGGATTTTTTGGCCGCCACGGCCCCCCAGCTCAGGATCAAGCCTCACCGCCCGCAGGAGAAGCTGCGTGAGCCGCCAGGCTCACGCAGCCACTGAGGTCGAGAGCAGGGTTCAGCCCATCATGGGCGAGGGTCGGCTGGCGTTGGTGCTCGCGGCGCGGCGAAGGGCCAGGGGCGGCACCGATCCAGACTTCGGGTGGGCCATCAAGCAAGTCACAGTTTGGTGGCTGAGCTGCTGCAGGAAGGCCGCTACAGCCTGCAAGCGAATCGGAAGAACCGCGAAGGGACCGGCCTCCCATTCTTCAATCGAATAGCCGCCGGATATCGGCCATTGGCCGAAACAACTTCATGGGCTGGTCCAGAAACGGAAGGAAGCTTTCCCGCTCGTAGAAACGGCGAGCGCTCTCATCTTTCGCATCGACGATCACCGCGAACGAGGCGATCTCGCTCCGCGCGGCGCGGTAGAGCGCGTCGGCAAGCAGAAACCGCCCGTAGCCCTTACCCTGTTGGCGGCGATCGACGGCAAGCCGGCCCAGCAGCGTCGCCGGGACCAATGGATATCGCGGGAGCTTGCGCACAGTCTGTGCCGGCAGCTCGGCGAGCTGCACCGATGTCGAGGAGAGGGTGTAGTACCCCCCGATCGCCCCGTCCGGTAGCAGCAGGACAAAGGGTGCGGCCATGTTCTTCCGCGCGTCCTGGCCTGCCTGCGTCCGGAAATATCGATCGAGCGGTTCTACACCACTCTCGAATTCCGACCGGTCATGGCTGGACGTCAGCGGTTCGACGCGAAGTTTCTCTTCTTTTTCTTCGGACACGCGCGTCAAACGCCGGCTCGCTCGCGATAGCGGCGCACCGTGTCGCGCAGACGGTCATTGACCGGCTGCGGTTTCAGCAGCGCGTTGACGAAAGCCTCGCTGTCGCGGACAGAGAGGGCGAGCTGGCTGTGTTCCTCGATCGCACGCCGCGCGGCGTCTTGCACGCTCGTCAGCACAAAGTCGGTCACGCTCCGTCCCTGCAGGGTGGCTGCCCGCTCGATCAGGCTCTTCTGCTCTGCGGTGACGCGCGCCTCCAAGCGCTCCGCCCGTGTGCGCTTGGTCATGGATCTGGATGCTGCATTGGCCATGGCCGTCCTCCTGACACCATTGTACGGCCAATGGCCGGGCATTTCAAGCTAGCCTCCCATAGGAGGCCCCCTCGGCTCTGCCGGTCCGCGCGCGGTTCGCTCTTCGGCCACGCGGGATAGTCGCCGCCTCGGCTTCCGAGGCGGCGACGGCACCGTCAGGGTTCTCGGCTTGGGATGGGCTCGCCGCCGCGGCGGAGCGGGATTCCCCGCGGCGCCGCTTGTAGGGAATGGGGCGGCACGATACCGCCCCGCTTGCTTCAGGACTTCTTGAACGGGATCACTTCCCCGGCCGGCTGGCCGCCATCCGCCACTGCCGGATGGTGGCGCGGATCGCCGTGGCGGCCTTGGTGCTGATCGCCGGCAGGAAGCTGACGAAGAACTCTCCCTGTCGGTTCTTAGCCCGTCGAGGTTGGAAGCGCGGCGCCTCCAGCAGGACCTTGTCGAGGAGCCGTGCGTCTTCGCGGGCGATGGCCAGGAAAAGGGCGGCAAGCCGAAGATAGTATCTAGCTGGCAGAGGGCATGGCCCGACCGTACCGCCTACAATGGCGCCAGCCCCCACGCCACGAGGAGAGGCCATGCACCGAGCCGCGCCAGTCACGTTCGTAGCCGCTCTCGCCGTCGCGAGCGCTCTCACCGCCATCACCCCGCTTCATGCCGAGGGCTCCAAGGTCGTCAAGCACACTAGCGTGCCGATTTTCGGCAGCGTTTCCGAATCCGATAGCACCGAATGGGTCTCGCCCCAGGCGAAGCGCACCGAAGGTGCCAGCAGCGTCAAGGGCGGATTCATTGGAGCGCTGGCGAAACTGCACCGGGACAAGCAACGTGTCGTCATCATACGGCTCGACAAGGGCGTCGTCTGGACGCTCGATCCTGCGAACCAGACCTACACCGAGGCTCCGATCGCCCGCTATCAGGAACCCTCTGCCGAGGGCGGCAACGGCCGGCCGGCACCGCCGCCGCAGGAGAAAAGCAGCATCCGCGTCGTCGGCGCCGATTTTAGCGTGAAGGCAACCGGCCAGGAAAACACCATCGCCGGCTTCGCCTGCAAGCAGTCGGTCATGGACGGCTACATCGAGTTCGAAGATTCCGAGAGCAAGGACCGCTCGCGCTGGGAATTCCATGACGAAAGATGGTCGACCGCGGTGACGCCGGCGATTCGCCACTATCAGGAGGCCGAACGCGAATTCGGCCGCAACTACATTGCCAAGCTCGGCATTGCGACCCCCGACGCGCGTACCGCCGATGCCATGCTGCAGGGCCTGATGCGCAGCACCGGTATCTCCGGCGCGCAGCTCGCAAAGGCTACCGCCAAGCTGGCCAGCGAATCCGCGAAGATCTCGGGCTTCGCGATCGTCAACCATTTCCGCTGGAGTCTCTCCTCGCAGAACGGCAAGCCGGCGCCGGCGGGAAGCGGCGCGAACTCCGGCGAGCCTGCGGGCGCTCCGCAGCAGGGTGGGCTTGCCTCCATCTTCCGCCGCAATCGCGATAGCTCGGACTCAAGCGGCAATGGCGGCCTCACCATCGAAGGAACGACCGAGATCCGTTCGCTGAGCGACGAAAGCGGCGACTTCACCATCCCCGCCGGCTATCGCAAGGTCGACAGCAACTGAAGCGCTTCGCGGTCTGCCCGGCGCGCCGGTCGGCCAGCTGGCCTTTGGGGCGCCCCGCCTGCCAGGGCTACACTTGCTAGCCTTCCGAAGGGATTAATACCCGGCCGCCCCCGTGCTGATCGCTTCTGTACCGACCGCCCGCGACCATCGTCAACGGCCAGATTTGCCGCCGGCACTCGGTTCAGCGAGCGGCGCTCACGGCGCCGGGGCGGCCGGCTCGCTCGCGATCGGGGCGAGCCCCGCGGCAGCCAGCTCGCGGTTGGTCGCGGCGAGCTCTCCCTCGGTGAAGGCCCGCCACGCGGCGACGGCGTGCGCGGCCAGGGAGCTCAGGGCGTCGAGACCGGCGCGCGCGTCGGCGCTCGGCGCGGCATCGGCTCCTTCGATCGCGTCGAACAGCGTGCGCGCGCGCTCGGTTGCGAAACGCAGGCTGTCGGTCCGCGGCGGCGAGCCCGGCCGGCCGCTCGCCCGCTCCTGGTCGCCGGCGACTCCCGCGATCTGCGCGCCGTCGCGCTCGAGCCGATCGAGGCGCTCCCGCAGCGCCGCCGGCGCGCGCTCGCGACGGGCACCGGCAGCGTGGAGTACGGCGTCGGCGGCCGCCTGCGCGCTGGCCAGCGACACCTGTATCGCCTGCACCTGGCGTGCCGCCGCCAGCTGCTCCTCGTAGGCGCTCGCCGGGAGCGCCAGGCGCGGGTCGGCAAGCACCTCGAGACTCTGCTCCAGCCGGCTGCCGTCAACGGTGAGCACCAGGCGGTAGCGCCCCGGCGCCGCCCACAGGCCGTCCGCCCATGAATCGCCGTGGCTGGTCTCCTTGGGCGCCGCCCATCGCAGCGGCCAGACGAACCGGTGCATGCCCGGCTCGGCCGTCAGGGTGACCCGCGGCGCGGACCACTGCGGGGCCACCCGAAGCTCGGCGGGCGCGACCGGCTTGGGCAGGTCGGCGCTGCTGTAGCGGCGCACCAGCTGGCCCGCGGCGTCGAAGATTTCGAGCGTCACCGGCCGGCGGGCCGGCTCCCGCAGCACGTAGTCGACGTAGGCGCCATCCGGCGGATTGGCGGCTGTCGGCTCGTCCTTCTGGAGCGGCGTGCCGGTGAAGGAGGCGACGCGCAGGCGGACCGCCGGCGCGGGCCGGTAGAGCCAGGCGGCGGCCGCCACCTCGCCCGCCTGGCGCAGCGGCTCGACATCGTCAAGGATCCAGAAGCCGCGGCCGTGCGTGGCGATGACGAGATCGGCGTCGTGGACTTCGAGGTCGCGCACCGAGGTGACCGGCAGCCCGAGCTGCAGCGACTGCCAGTGGTCGCCGTCGTCGAAGGAGACGTAGACGCCCTTCTCGGTGCCGGCATAGAGCAGGCCGCGCCGCACCGGATCGGCGCGCACGGCGTTGACGACGCTGCCGTCCGGGATGCCCACGACGGCAAGCTCCCAATGCGCACCGCCGTCGCGGGTGCGGTACAGGTAGGGGTGGAAGTCGTCGACGCGGTGGCGGTCGACGGCGGCATAGGCGCTCTCGGCGGCGAACGGCGACGGCTCCAGGATGCCGATCTTCGACCACGGCGCCAGACCCGCCGGGGTCACGTCCTGCCAATGGCCGCCCTCGTCGCGGGTGCGCCAGACGCGGCCGTCGTCGGTTCCCACCCAGAGGTCGCGATCGGCGAGGCGCGAGGGGGCGATCGTGTAGACGACGCCGCGGCGGGGACCGCCATGGAGGTCGTCGGCAGCGGTCGCGGCATCGAGGTTTGCCGGCACGCCAGGGTCCTCCCGCGTCAGGTCGGGGGAGATGACCGACCAGTGGTCGCCCCCGTCCGCGGTGCGGAACACCTTCTGGTTGCCGTAGTAGAGAACCCTTGGGTCGCGCCGCGAAAAGGCCAGCGGCAGCGTCCATTCGTCGCGGTAGACCTCGCCGGGATAGGCGAGGGTGGGATCGACGTTGCGAGTCTGCTGGGTGCGGCGGTCGAGACGCGTCACCCGCCCGCCGTAGATCGTCTGCGGATCGTCGGGATCGGGAGCGATCATGTCGCTCTCGCCACCGGCGGTGATCTCGGTGAACTGCATCATGGTGATGCCGTCGTGAGAGCTGCCGCGGACCGGCAGCGCCACCGCCCCGGAGTCCTGCTGGGCGCCGTAGACCCAGTAGGGGAAACGGCCATCGGTCGCCACGTGGTAGATCTGGGCGGTCGGCTGGTTGTGCCACGAGCTCCACGAGGCGCCGCCGTCAACCGACACCATCGCACCCTGATCGACGGCGAGGATCCGCGACGCGGGATGGTCGGCGTCGATCCACAGCATGTGGTAGTCGTCGCCGGTAGCGTCGCCCTCGATCGGGGCGAAGGTGGCGCCGCCGTCGCGCGAGCGGTAGAAGTTGGTATCGGAGATCCACACCGTATCGGGGTCGGTGGGCTCGACGGTGACGCTGCCGAAGTACCAGCCGCGCTGCCAGATCCGGTGATCGCTGCTCTTCTGGGTCCAGTGCTCGCCGCCGTCGTCGGAGCGGTAGAGGCCGCCGGCCTCCGCGTCGACGATGGCATAGACCCGCTGCGGCGCGGTGGCGGCGACGGCGATGCCGATCCGGCCCGGGTGGGCGGGGAGGCCGTTGCCGGTGAGCTCCCGCCAGTGGTCGCCACCGTCGGTCGACTTCCAGAGGCCGCCGCCGGGCCCGTTCGAAGGCGGATAGACGCTCCATGGCGGCCGCCGCGTCTGCCAGAGCGCCGCGTAGAGCACCCGCGGGTTGCCCGGCTCGAAGGCGAGGTCGATGGCGCCGGTGTCGGCGTCCTTCTTGAGCACCTGCTGCCAGTGCTGGCCGCCGTCGCTGCTGCGGAAAACGCCCCGCTCGGCGTTGGGGCCGTAGGGATGGCCCAGGGCGGCAACGTAGACCCGTTCGGGGTCCTGGGGATCGACGAGGATGCGGCCGATCTGCTGTGTGTCGGTCAGGCCCAGGTGGGTCCAGGTGCGCCCGCCGTCCGCGGACTTGTACATGCCGTCGCCCTGCGCGATGTCGGAGCGCATGTCGGCCTCGCCGCTGCCGACGTAAAGGGTGCTGGGTCGGGAGGGCGCCACCGCGATCGCGCCGATCGTCGCGATCGGCTGCCCGTCGAAGATGGGCTTCCAGGTGCGGCCGGCGTCGCGGCTCTCCCACACGCCGCCGTTGACCGCGCCGAAATAGAAGTGATTCGGCTCGCCCGGCACGCCGGTCACCGCGAGCACCCGGCCACCGCGGAAGGGGCCGAGCAGCCGCCAGTGAAGGCCGGAGAACAGCGCCGGGTCGACGGGTCCCCCGGCCTTGGCAATCGGAGCGGCGGCGGCGGCGGTCGGCAGGGCGAGAGCGAGCCCGGCGGCGCCTGCGAGAAGGCGGCGGATGGAGCGGCGGCGGTTGTCGTTCACGGCGCCAAGCCTAACCGAGCGACCGGCAGCGTGAAAAGGCACACGCCGGCGGCAGGGCAAGCCGGCCGATGCGCGCATACGGCCATGGCCATGCGCGAGCCCGCGGAGCGCCGGCTCTCCGCGGGCCGAATGCGGGAGGGGGCGGCGCAGCCGGCCGGCTGCGCCGCCCTGCGAGAGGAAGGCTACGGCACCGGCCTACGGGAGGTCCCACTCCTCGTTGCTGTCGCCGATCGCGTGGCGCAGCCGCGAGAGGCCGGCGTCGGAGGCCGGGATGGTGTAGTCGTAGCGATACCAGTGGTCGCCCTGGAGGCGCCCGTACATGTGGCCGAAGCTCCCCTGGCAGATGAGGCCGGTGTTGGTATAGCCGGGCTTGCACTCCTTGAGGCAGTGCTCCGAGGCCTGGTCGTCGCCGGCCAGGCACTCGGACTTGTAGCAGCCGTCGGGGTCCGGCTTGCCGATGGTGTAGGTCGGAGTGCCCTCGCAGGCAGCCATGTTGAGGGGAGGCGGGTTCTGGGTGGGATGCTGGCTGATGCCGTCGGGTCCCCAGTGCCAGGTGGCGAACTCGCCCTGCGGATATTGGAGGCTGGGCGAGCTGTGCTGCGACCAGTTGTCCTGGAGCATCCAGGGCTCTTCATAGCTGTCCAGGTCGGCCAGCCTGGCCGTCCAGGTGCGCAGGATGTCGGCATCCGACTTGGGGTTGCGGAAATCGGCCCAGTAGGCGCACCCACCGGCGCCGGCGGGGCCCGCCGAGTTGTCGTCGTGGAACGAGCCGTGCGAGAGCTTGCCCACGTAGACCACGGGGTGCTCGCCGTCGCTGCGAAAGCCGGAGGAGCCGCCGCAGCGCCCGGTTCCGCCGGGGGTGCAGGGAGCGTCGTGAGACCCCGAGATGCGCGTGTACCAGCCGCCGTGCTGGAAGTAGGTGACGGCCGCCACGGCGTTGCGGTCCTCCCGCAGGATGACGATCACGTTCTCCCAATCGCCGTTGTGCTTCCCCTCCTCCATGAAACAGGGGTGCTGGTAGCCGTAGAACCACCAGTACCGGATGCGCACCTGCTTGCCGACGGTCCGGATCTGGTAATAGGTCGGAATGGATTTGTTTCCGAGCGTCGCCTGATTCGTGTTTTCGACCCCGACCGGCGTGTTGCCCGGCTGGTCGACCGGATTGCCGTCCTTGTCCTTGGGCAGCCTGTCGACGAACGGCTGCGGCGGCATCGGATACCCCTGCGCGGCACGGTCGAACTTCAGCTCCGGCGCGAAGCGGGCGTCGAGCGCCGGGGTGACCAGGTTGGGCGGCGACCCCTGAGCGCAGAAAACCTTGCCAAGCTTGTTCTGAGGCGGCCACTTCCTGTGGATGGCGCACTTGTACCCCGGCCCGCCCATGGCGCCGCCATCGGCGAGCCCATAGATCTCCCAGGGCTGCATAGAGTCGCAGATCTGCTGCCTGTGCTCGAAAGCCTCCTGCGTGGTGAGCACGTGCATGGCTCCGCAGTGCGCCGCGTCGTCCGCCGCGAACACCGGAAACTTCCCACCGCTCGTCTGGCCAACCGCCGGCAGGCCGCAGCAGATCAGCACCAGCCAACACGGACCGACCCATAGAGATCTTTTCATCTCCCGGTTCCTCCTCGTCTGAGAATGGGGTAGGGCTTTCCACCATTGTATCGGAACCGCGATCCGCGAAGTCCGCGCCGCCCGTGGCAAGGATGAACTTCGCCTTGGCCTTGGCTGCGCATTCCGCTGAAGGCGACCACCCGTTCCTGAAACCCAGGCTGTCCGCGGGCTTCTCCTCTCTTCGCGCGGTAAGGAAGTGTCGTCGGCAGCCCCGCGGGCAGGTATGATGCTCTCCAGGGCGAGGCGCACGGGTTCGGGCCGTTTCGGTCCGCCACGATCGCCGCTTCCGCTACCCCGCGGCATTTCTTTCGCGATCCGCTCTTGTACCGCCGGCCGCCGCGGGGATGTGCGAAGGCCTGTCTCGGAAGGGATGTTCCTGATTGGACAGCGCGACCCACCCCTCGCCTCGTTGGCTCCGTGACCTGCGGCGCTTCCTACCCCTCAAGAGCCAGTTTGTCCTGAGCGGCAACGTCCGCGACCTCCAGATCTACGCGACTGGGGAAGCGGTCACCGCGGTGAGCCTGGAAACGGTGCTCGGTGCAACGCTCGCCCGAGCCGGCTTCGTCTCCGTGCTCGCCTACGAGCCGGTCGCCGGCTTCCGCGTCCTCGACCGTCCCGACGGATCTCCATCCGACGCCCGGGCGGTGCTCGGCGGGCTCGGGCTCACGCCGTCGGCCAACGGCGCCGCTCCGGCCGGCCCCGACCTGTTTGCGTCGGTGCTGCAGCGGCTCGTCCAGCGCGACGGAGCGCCGATCGCGCTGGTCGCCGACTTCGCGTCGCGTCTCCTGGTCCGCCACGACGCGCCGAGCGTCGCCGAGCACCAGCTGTTCACCACCGCGCTCGTGCTGAGCCAGAAGGCCGCAGCACGCCCTCTCGGGGTCGACCGCTCGCCGCTCTACAACGCGGTGATCTGGGTCGTCGACAAGGAGGGGGACCTGCCCGATTGGCTGACGATCGGCAACCCGCGCATTCGCCACATCCCGATTGCGAGCCCCGATCGCCAGGCGCGATGGGCCGTCGCCCCATCTCTCCTCCGCGGGCTCCCCGGCGCCCGCGAAGCGCCCCCCGAGGCGCTTCGGCGCGCCGAGGTCGAGCTGGTCGATGGCACCGAGGGGCTGCTCCTCATGGACCTGAGCTCGATCGCCCAGCTGGCGCGCTCCGAGGGCGTGGCGCTCGGCGACATCGGCGACGCCGTCCGGCGCTACAAGGTGGGCGTCACCGAGGACGCCTGGCGGAAGATCGAGAAGGAGAGGATCCGAGGCGGCGTCGAGCAGGTGACCAAACGGGTGATCGGCCAGGACCACGCGGTCACCCACATGCTCGACATCGTCAAGCGGGCGGCAACCGGTCTCGGCACCGGCGGCACCGGCGGGCGCCCGCGCGGCATTGCGTTCCTCGCCGGCCCGACCGGCGTCGGCAAGACGGAGCTCGCGAAGAGCGTGACCGAGCTGCTGTTCGGCGACGAGAGTGCCTACATTCGCTTCGACATGTCGGAGTTCAGCGCTGAGCACGCCGACCAGCGGCTGATCGGCGCGCCGCCCGGCTACGTTGGCTACGACATGGGGGGCGAGCTGACCAACGCGATCCGCGAGAAGCCGTTCGCGGTCGTCCTGTTCGACGAGATCGAGAAGGCGCACCCGCGCATCCTCGACAAGTTCCTGCAGGTGCTCGACGACGGGGTCCTAACCTCGGGGCGCGGCGACCGTGTCTACTTCTCGGAGGCGCTGATCGTGTTCACCTCCAACCTCGGCATCTACAGGCTCGACGCGAGCGGGGCGCGGATCCCGAACGTCGCTCCCGACCAACCGTTCGAGGAGGTGCGGGCGCGGGTGCGGGCCGAGATCGAGGCCCACTTCAAGCTCGTCCTCAACCGGCCCGAGATCCTCAACCGCATCGGCGAGAACATCATCGTGTTCGATTTCATCCGGCGTGACGTGGCAGACCGGATCTTCGACGGCATGGTCGACGCGCTGCTGCGCGAGGCCGCGAAGTCGGGGCATCGGGTCGCGATCGCGCCCGAGGCGCGGGAGGCGCTGCGCGAGCTCTGCGTCGCCGACCTCTCGAACGGCGGCCGCGGCGTGCGCAACAAGCTCGAAGTCCATCTCACCAACCCGCTCGCCCGCGCGCTCTTCGACCGCGACGGGGAAGGGCCGGTGGTCGTCCGCCGCGTCGAGCCCGGCGCGATCACCCGTCTGCATCTCGAGAGCGAATGACGCCCGCCGCGATCTCCCGCCTCCACTTCCCGGTCACCACGCTCGGCCCGGGGCGCCGCATCGGGGTCTGGTTCCAGGGGTGCTCGCTCCGCTGCCCCGGCTGCATCTCACCCGATACCTGGGAGCCCGGACGCGGGGAGACCACGGTCGAGGAGGTGCTCGCGGCGCTCGCCCCGTGGCGGGACGCGGCCGATGGGCTGACCGTCTCGGGCGGCGAGCCGTTCGAGCAGGGCAAGGCGCTCGCCGCGCTCTTGACCGGCTGGCGCGCCGGAGCGCCGAAGAGCTCGCTGGTCTTCACCGGCTTCGAGCGCGCCGCCGTCGAGCCCTGGCTTGCCGCCCACCCGGGGCTGATCGACGCGCTCGTCACCGGTCCTTTCCGGCAGGAAGCGCCGCAGACCCTGGCGCTACGCGGCAGCGACAATCAGGAGCTGCACGTCCTGTCGCCGCTCGGCGTCGCGTTCCGAGCCCTCGACCGGCCGGCGACCGGCGACGACCGCCGCCTCGACGCCATGTTCGACGCCGACGGCACGGTCTGGTTCGCCGGCATCCCGGCGCGCGACGACTTCCGGCGCCTCCGCCGCGCCCTCGAAGCGGCGGGCCACGCCGTCACCCTCTCACCCAGGGCACGAGGAGCCGCATGATCCGTTTCTGTCCGGCCTGCGCGACGGAGCGCAGCCCGTCCGAGGTGTTCTGCGAGGGGACCATCGACGGCCGGCCTTGCGATTGGAACCTGAGCGAGGTGCCGCTCCGGCCGGCCGGCTGGCGGCCGTCCCCGGAAGGGGAGCTCGAGCCCGTCCCGGCGCCGTCCGGCGTCTGCCCGAACGGCCACCCCCTCGAGCCGGGCGACCTCCTCTGCGGGCGGTGCGGGGCCGACCTGACGACCACCGAACCCTCCGCCTCCGGCACCGCGCTCCGGGAGGGGGAGCCCGCAGGCGGAGCGGCGACACCGTCGATCCCCGGCTGGAGGATCGAGCACCGGATCGCCGCCGACAGTCAGGTCCAGGAGCGCTACGCCGCGGTGCGCGAGGCGGACGGCCACCGCGCCGTCCTCACCGTCTACAGCGAGGGGCACGAGCCGGATGCCGAGGTCTACGAGGTGCTGCGGACGCTCGATCGCGAGCACGTCCCCGACCTGCTCGAGACCGGGCGGTGGGACGGGCGCGCCTACGAGCTGAGCGAGGACTTGCGCGGCGGCACCCTCGCCGAGGTCGGCCTCCTGCCCGATGATCTCGGCACTCTGTCGCGCATCGTCTCCGAGCTCGGCAGGGCCCTCCATGCGCTCTCCGAGCACGGGCTGCGCCACCGCGACCTGCGTCCGAGCGCGATCCTCGTCCGCACCCGCGAGCCGCTCGACCTCGTCCTCACCAGCTTCGGCTCGGCGCTCCTGTCGGACTACGACCTCGACACCGTCTCGCCGCTCGAGACGACGCGCTACACGGCGCCCGAGGCGGCCTTGGGCGCCGTCGCCGCGGCGAGCGACTGGTGGAGCTTGGGGATTCTCCTTCTGGAGCAGGTGACGCGCGGCGCCTGCTTCGCGGGGGTGAACGACCAGGCGTTCCTGATCCACGTCCTGACCCACGGGGCGCCGATCCCGGAAGGGCTCGCTCCCGAGGTCGACCTCCTGCTGCGCGGGCTCCTGACGCGCGACCGGCGCGAGCGTTGGGGCTGGCCCGAGGCGCAGCGCTGGCTCGCCGGCGAGTCGCCTTCCGTCTCGGCCTCGGCGCGTCCCGCGGCGGAGACGCGAGGAACGCGAACCCTCCAGCTCGGTGGCACCGACTACGCCAGCCCGACCGCGTTCGCGTTCGCCGCCGCGGAGGCGGCGAACTGGGACGAGGCGCGCACGCTCCTCGCGCGCGGCGCCGTCGCGACTTGGGCCGAGGAGGCGGGGTTCGACGGCCGGCTACAGGCGGATCTTCGGCACCTCGCCCACGTCGACGACCTGTCGGACGACCTGCGGCTGACCCTGGCCGTCAGGGCGTTGAATCCGGCGATGCCGCTCGTCTTGCGCGGTGAGATCGTGACACCGGGCTGGCTCCTCGACCACCCGGACGAGGGGTACGCGATGATCGCCGGCTCTGCCCCCGACCGGCTCGCCCGCAACGACGCGGATGTCTGGCTGTCGCGCATGAAGGCCCGCGCCTTGCAGGTGCGCGAGCGGGCCGAGCAACTCGGCATCGCCCTGGATGAGACGGAGCTGCGGCTCTACCTCCTCGCCACCTCGCGCAGCCGCCTCGCGGCGATCTGGCGGGAGCGCTGTCGCCTCCTTCCCGATACCGACCATCCGGGGCTCGTCGCGCTCATGGAGCGTCGGCAGACGACCGACGAGGACTACATCGTGCTGCTCGCCGCCGACGTCGGGCAGTTCCGCACCGCCGACGCGGTGGTCGTGGACGCCGCACGCGCCGCAGCAGACGTCGGGGTCGAGAGCTTCGATGCGGCAGCGGCCCGTGCCCGGCTCGAGAAGCCGCGGCGCGAGATCTACTCCGAGATCGAGCAGCGCCTCGCCGGCTTCTCGCGCTGCGATCGCGCGCGGATCGACGAGTGGGCCGACAGCTTTCGGATCGAGCGCCGCCTGCCGCTCCCGCGGGCGCTCGCCCTCCTCGCGGTGCCGGCCGATTCGTGGCGCGAGCCGCCGCGGCAAGCCTACGTGGCGACCCTGCTCGACTTCTTCGGCAAGCGAATCACCAACGCGCTGGTCCGCGGGCCGCTGACCCGCATGCTGGTCGGCAAGAACGCCGCGCGCCTCGATCTGACCGAGCTCGACGGCGAGCGCCGGTCGGCGGCCGCGCTGCTCGACCACCTGCTCCGGCGAGGGGCGCTGGCGATCGACCTCGACCCCGCCGTCTTCCGGGACGACCCGACGCTCGAGCGTCGGCTGCGCACGCTGCACTCTCACGCCATGCTCTACCGCCGCGACACCGGGATCGACGGCCTCTACCTCGGGTTCCCCTTCCTCCTCCTGCAGGAGAACCGGACGTCGGTCAAACCGCGGATCGCGCCGGTCCTCCTCTGGCCGGTGCGGCTCCGGCCGGAAACCGGCGCGCGGGCGCGGATCGACGTCGCCTTCGACGACGACCGCCAGGAGGTGCGGCTCAATCCCGCGTTCGCCCTCCTTCTGGGAGCCGATGCGGCCCGCCGCTGGGAGGAGGCCGCCCGCGACCTGCTCGGCCGTGCGAGCCTGACCGCCGGCGGGGTGCTCGACGCGTTTGCCGGCCTGGCCGCTGTCGAGGGGCGGAGCCTCGTCCCGCTCCCCGGCAAGGACGCGAAGGTCGAGCCAGGCGCCGATCGGCTGGTCTGCGCCGCGGTGCTGTTCAACCTCTCCTTCCTCGGCCAGGCGGTCTTGGAAGACCTGCGCCAGCTGAGGGCGATCCCGCCCGCCGGCACCGGTCTCGAGAAGGCGTTCCGGGTCGGGGGCCGGGTGGAGCGGTCTTCCCTCGAGCCCGTGCGCGAGCGCGATCGGTACCTCACCGCCGACAGCGATCCATCCCAGGAACGGGCGGTCCTGGAAGCGCGCACGGGCAGCGGGTTGGTGGTGGAAGGGCCGCCGGGCACCGGCAAGAGCCAGACGATCGTCAACATGGTCGCCGACGCCATCGGCCGCCGCAGGAGCCTCCTCGTCGTCTGCCAGAAGCAGGCGGCGCTCGAGGTCGTGCACAAGCGGCTGGAAGCGGAGGGGCTGGGCGGGCGCGTCATGATGCTCAACGATGTGAACAAGGACCGCCTGCCGATCATCCGCGCGGTCCGCGAGCAGCTCGAGGCGCTCATGGCGCGCCTCGCGGGCGAGGCGGGCTGGCGGCAGCAGCGCCAGCAGCTGGCCGGCCGCATCGAGGTCCTGGAAGCCGACCTCGACCGCCATCACGAGGCGCTGCACGCGGCCGATCCCGCGACCGGCCTTAGTTATCGCCTCGTCCTCGGCGACCTGATCTCCGCCGAGACGGGAGAGCGGCCGCCGATCGACGTGCCGCGCCTGCGCCTTGTCCTGGGCTCCGTCGGCCCCTCCAACGTCGCCCATCTGCAGGAGACCTGTGGGCCGCTCGCCGGGCTTTGGCTCGCCGCGGAGTTCGAGGACAGCCCGCTCGCCGGGCTCCGCCCTTTCGCTTCGGACGCCGGGACGGTCGCGGCCTTCGCCGACGACCTGGCGGCGTTCGCGAAACGCGATCGGGAGCGTTGCGATGTCCTCGCGCGCACCGCGGACGCGATCGAGGCCGACGATCCGGACGCCTGCCGGAGCTGGAAAGCCCTCCACGCCGAGACGTTCCGTTCTCTCGACGAGGCAGCCCGCGAGCGGCTCGCCCGCTGGCTCCCCCGGCTGACGCGAGAACGCGACGAGGAGTGGCGGCGGGAGACCGCCGAGCTTGAAGCGGTCGCGCAGGGGATCGCGGCCCTCACCGCCGGCCCCTCCGACGCGCCGTCGGCGCGGGTGGCGCGCGGCCTTTCGACGCCGGACCTCGGCACGATCGACGGGCTGACGGAGACGGCGCTCCCCGCCAGCTTCTTCGCCAGGTTTTCCCTGTCGCGCTTCCGCAAACGGCGGCAGCTCCTCACCTTTCTTCGTTCGGCCGGCCTCGCCGATCCGCTCGCGTTGCGGGCTGCCGTCCGCGACGAGATCGCCGTCCGCCCGTTCCGCGACCGGCTGGCCGCAACGCGCGCTCGCCTCGGCGAGCCGCCACTGCCGCTCGAAGAGCGACCTCCCGCGGTGCTCGCCGCGACCGCTCGCACCCTGGGCGCATGGTTGGCCGAGGCGGCGCAGCTGGCCGCTCGCCTCCTCGAGCATCCACGCCGTGCGGCGGCCTGGGCGATGGCGGGTGCCGCGGCCCGCGAGGCGTTCGACCGGTTCCTCGACCGCGTCGAGCAGGGCCTCGAGCGTCACCGGGCGCAGCAGGCGAGCCTCGCGGCGCTCGCATCGCTCGCGACCTGGTTCGAGGAGCCCTGGCTCGCCGACCGTCGCCGCGAGATCGGAAGCGGCATGGAATGGCGCGACGGCACCACGGCGTTCATCCCGCAGCGGGTCGCCGCCTATCAGCGCTTCCGTTCGCGAGCCCGCGAGCTGTCGCCGCTCGCGCTCGACGCGTTCCGTGCCCTCCGCACTGTCGCCCCGGCACTACGGCAGCTGCCCGACGGCGCGCTCGACGGCGAGGTACGGCGGATCTTCGCCCGTGAATCGCGCCTCGCCTGGAAGGCGCATCTCGAAGGCGAGCGGCCGGCCCTCCTGTTCGAGGCGGCGGAGCTCGAGGCCAAGCGCGAGGCGCTCGCCGCGGCGGATCGCGAGATGCGGACGCTCAACCGAAGGTGGGTGGCCGAGGGAATCGACATGGCGAAGGTGCGCCCGCTCCGCGAGTGGGAGGACATCACCCGCCTCTCCGGCCAGCGGACGCGGCGGCTGCGCGAGTTCCTCGACCGCGGAGTGGAGCTCGGCCTGATGGCCCTCCGCCCCGTCTGGCTGATGAACCCGGACGTCGCGAGCCGCGTCCTGCCGCTGCGCGGCGGACTGTTCGACGCCGTCATCTACGACGAGGCGTCGCAAATGCCGATCGAGTACGCCGTTCCGAGCCTGTATCGCAGTCGCGTCATGATCGTCAGCGGCGACGAGAAGCAGATGCCGCCGAGCGCCTTTTTCTCCAGCCGAGTGGCGAACGACGAGGGGGAGCCGTTCGCAGGGGACGGCGCGGAGGAGGGGGCGAGCGAGCAGGAGCGCGAGGAGCTTGCCGCGACCTGGGACCGGCGCGAGATCAAGGACTGCCCCGACCTGCTGCAGCTGGCGCGCTCGGTGCTTCCCATCACGACGCTGCAGATCCATTACCGCTCGGCCTACAGCGAGCTGATCCAGTTCTCGAACGCCTCGTTCTACGCGAACGGCCTGAGCGTCCCGGTGCGCCACCCCGAGGCCGAGGTGCGCCGCGTGCGGCCGATCGAGCTGCTCCAGGTCGACGGTGTCTACCAGGAGCAGACGAACCGGGCCGAGGCGGAGCGGGTCGTCGCGGTGGTGGCGGAGCAGTGGAAGGTTCCCGCCGCGGAGAGGAAGTCGATCGGCGTCGTGACGTTCAACCGCAAACAGGCCGACCTCATCGAGGAGAGGCTCGAGGCCCGCGCCCAGGAGGACCCGGCGTTCCGCGCCGCCCTCGCCGAGGAGCGCGACCGCGTCGAGAAAGGGGAGGACGTCGGCTTCTTCGTCAAGAACGTCGAGAATGTGCAAGGGGACGAGCGAGACGTCATCGTCTTCTCCTCGACGTTCGGGCGCAACGCGCAGGGCACCTTCCGCCGCTCCTTCGGCGTGCTCGGCCAGGTGGGCGGCGAGCGCCGCCTCAACGTCGCGGTGACCCGAGCGCGCGAAAAGGTGGTCCTCGTCACCTCCATGCCGATCCCGCTCATCTCGGACTTTCTCGCGACGCTGCGCCAGGCCGAGTCGCCCCGCGACTACCTGCAGGCCTACTTCGAGTACGCCCGCGCGCTCTCGTCCGGGGAGCTCGAACGGGCGCGTTCGCTTCTCGGCCGCCTGGCGCCAGGGCGCGATGGACGCGGTCCGCGCACGCCGACCGCCGTCGATCTCGACGGCTTCCAGCAGGCGGTGGCGGAGGAGATCGAGCGGCTGGGCTTCCGCCCCCTGTCCGTCCAGGAGGCGGGGGTCTTTGGCTTCGACTTCGCCATCGAGGACCCGCGGACCGGCCTCTTCGGCATCGCGATCGAGTGCGACGCGCCGCGCCATCCACTGCTCGACCGGGCGCGCCCGCGCGAGGTCTGGCGGCCCGGCGTGCTGCGGCGCTCGATCCCCGCCGTCCACCGCGTCTCGTCGCGCGGCTGGTGCCAGGCGCCGGCCGAGGAGAAGGCGCGGCTGCGCGCGGCGATCGAAGCAGCCCTCTGCGGGGAGGCGGCATGAGCGGTCCCAAGGTCGTCCGTATCGTGAGCCGGGAGGAGATCCTCGCCTTGTGCCGCGGGTTGCTGGCGCGGGTCGACGCGGCGCTCGCGGAATGGGCCGGCGCCGACGGGGTGGGCGAGGCCGACCTCGCGGTGGCGCGGAGGCGGCGGGAGGATCTGGGTCGCCTGCTCGACGCCGGCAGTTTCCTCGACCTCCAGAAGCAGGCGCCCCGCGAAGAGGCGTTCCTGCGCTCCGACCGCACGGCGAGGGCTGCTCGGGCCGCCGCCGCAGCCGCGCAGGAGCGGGCGGTGGAACGGCGCCGCAGCGAGGCCGGCCGTGCGCTGCTCGCGGCGCTCCATCGCCAGGGAGCCGCGCTCGACCCGCAACTCGAACGGGCATTGGACGCGGTGGCAGGTGGTGCACTCGATCCCGTCGCGATGCGCCGCGGCTTCGCCCTTTTGACCGCCGGGAGCGGGGCGGAGGTTGGCCTGGACCGCGAGCGGGCGCGGAGCCTGAAGGAGGGAGACGATCGAGCGAGCTTCTCCGACTGGCTCGCCCGGCAGCCGAAACCGCCGTCCGACCCGGCTGTCGAGCGCCTCGAAGCGCGCCTGGCCGAGTTGGCCGGGGTCGCGGGGCGGGAAGCGGCCGCACTGCTGACGGCGCGCCTGCAACGGGCGCTGGAGGAGGTACCGCCGCGGCGAGGATTGCTGCTCGACAGCCTGGAAATGGACCTCGGACCGGCGCTCGCCGAGGCGAGGCGGCGGGCCGACCTCGACCAGGAGATCCGCCTGGTCTTCGCGGAGCTGTCGGAGGCGGGTTCGCCGGCGCTCGTCACGCTCGCAGAGCGGCGCCGCGCGAGCGACACACCGGAAGCGCTCGACTCTCTCCTCTCCCAGGCCCGCGAGACGCTCACGCGGGAACGCGAAGCCCGAGGCGCCGCGGCGCGAAGATTGGCCGTCCTCGAAGCTCTCTCCGGTCTCGGCTACGAGGTCAGGGAGGGACTCGCGACCGCCTGGGTCGAGGAGGGGAGAGTCGTGCTTCGCAAGCCGGCGCAGCCCGGTTACGGCGTCGAGATCTCGGGCGACCCCGCCGCGGCACGTCTGCAGATGCGCGCCGTCGCGTTGACAGGCGGCACCGCCGGCCCCGATCCGGCCCGCGACCGCGACGCCGAGACCCTCTGGTGCGGCGACGTCGCGGCGCTCCAGACCCGCCTTGCGGCCGAAGGCGGCGGCCTCACGATCGAGAAGGCGCTGCCGATCGGCGCAACGCCCCTCAAACGCGTCGTCGAGCCGACCGCGTCCCGCACGGAAGCCCGGGAAGGTCCGGGCCAGCACACGTTCCCGCTGCGGCGCTGACGGTCGCGATGAACTATTTGCGGGCAAGCGGGTACAGACTTGCCAAACGGCTCCCTTCGCTCGGTCGAGCCCCGTGAGGTGGCGTATGTGTGGCAGCAACTTTCTTCGCTGTGCCAAGGCTATCGTCCTCAACGTGCTGTTCGGTCTGGGCGCGGCGTCGGCGGCATCCGCCGCCAACGTGACGATCCTGGCCGTAGGTGACGGCTACTACTCCCCCGCGGCCTTCTCGCCCAGGAACGTCACCATCCATGTCGGCGACACGATTACCTTCACCAATGCCAGCGCCAACACCGCCTATCCGGGACCGCACAACGTGCACGCCGACGACGAATCCTTCCTCTGCTCGGATAGTTGCACGTCGCCGCACAATATGCCGAGCACTGACGCCTGGAGCTTCAGCATCACTTTCAGCTCGCCGAAGACCTTCAACTATCACTGCGACCATCACGGCAACTACAACCTGGTGGGCATGAGCGGCACCATCACCGTGCTGGGGAACGGCGCGCCGGGGAATCTGGGCTTCAGTTCCGCCACGTACAGCTCCCTGGACAGCGCCGCCAACGCCTCGATCGCCGTCGCGCGCACCGGCGGCAGCAGCGGCGCCGTGTCTGTCCTCTATGCGACCAGCGACGGCACCGCCCACGCCGGCAGGGACTACACCTCGGCCAGCGGCACGCTCAGCTGGGCCGACGGCGACGCGAGCGCCAAGAGCTTCGCCGTGCCGCTCCTGGCAAACGGCAGCGGCACTGTGAACCTCGCCTTGAGCGCGCCCAGCGGCGGTGCCGCCCTCGCCTCGCCGAGTACCGCCACGCTGACGATCCAGCCGGCGCAGAACGCCGGCACGATCGGCTTCGCCCAGGCGAGCCAGAGCGTGAGCGAGAGTGCCGGCACCGTGTCCGTCGTGGTCAACCGGAGCGGCGGCAGCGGCGGCGCGACGGTCCACTACGCGACGGGCGGTGGTACCGCCGTGGCCGGCACCAATTACACCAGCACCGCGGGGACGCTCAGCTGGGCCAGCGGCGACGATGCGTCGAAGAGCTTCACCGTCCAGGTCCTCGACGACCACATCGCGGACGGGACCCACACCGTCAATCTCACGCTCAGCGATGCGACCGGCGGCGCCAAGATCAATCCCACTACCGACACCCTGTCGATCACCGACGCCGACGGCTCGGGCGCCGCTCCCAAGGTCCCCAGCAACCTGGTCGCCACAACGCTCGACACCAGCGACATCAAGCTCGCCTGGACGCTCAACTCCACCGACCAGACCGGCCTGGTGATCCAGAGCCGCCGGCTCGACGGCACCTACGCCACGCTCGCCGGCGGTCCGCCGGCCAGCGCCACCAGCTTCACCGTCTCCGGGCTCACCGCGGCCACCGGTTACGCCTTCCACATCGCGGCGAGCAATGCCTCGGGGGTTTCTGCCTACAGCAACGAGGCCATCGCCTCGACCGATGCCACGCCGGCCGCCTGCGTCGCCAACGCCCAGACCCTGTGCCTGGGCGCCTCCGGCCGCTTCCAGGTCCAGGTCGCCTACGTCTCTGCCACGCAGAGCGGCGAGGCCACCTCTCTGGCCCTGCCGAGCAACCCCGACTCGGGCCTCTTCTACTTCTTCGACTCCGGCAACATCGAAATGCTCATCAAGGTGCTCAACGCCTGCGCGGCCCCCTTCGATCACTACTGGGTCTTCTTCGCCGCCACCACCAACGTGCAATTCACCGTCACCGTGATCGACACCCAGACCGGAGCCGTGCAGACCTATTTCAACCCTCTCAACCAGGCGGCGCTCGCCGTCCAGGACACCGCCGCCTTCGCCACCTGCCCCTAGATCCTGGCGACCCCGGCAGCGGCTGCATAGTCGTCCGCGAGGCCGGCTCGCGCCTGGCTGGACCTGGCGGCAGCGGCGAGCCGGCGGTGCGCGCCGCGGTGGGGGAGCGCGCTGCACCAGATCCTGGCCGTCCCACGGCACCTTCGTGCGCCACATCGACGCGGTGGATTGCGGGCGGGTGAGCCAGATCCTGACTCACCCGAGCAAGCCGGTCATCTGCTGGTCGCGCTCGTCTGGCCTCGGCGCCGCAGATCGTGCATACTTGCAAAAGCGATCCAGCGAGAGGTTTTGGCCACGTGCTGACTGAAGACACCGCGAGCGGAGTTCCGGCCGATGTCGACCTCGACCTGGAGCAGAGGATCCTCGACACCCGACGATTGCTCGTCGTCGGACCCGCCGGATCTGGAAAATCCTTTCGCCTGCGTTCTGCCAAGGCGCTGCTCGAGCGCCAGGGGCATCTGGCCGTCCTGATCTACCTGCGCGACATCGGCAGGCCGGAGGAGATTGCCGGCCAGGTGGTGCAGAGCTGCCTGCGCGAGGTCGCGGCCCGCCGGATCAGCCCGCCGCCGGCTCTCGCCCGCTTCACCCAGCCAGCCGCGGCCCAGGGTGTGCCGACGGTGAGCGGCGAGGTATTCCGCTCGTTCATCGATGCGCTGCTGCCGCTCCTCAGCCGCGACCGCAGGTTGATCCTGCTGTTTGACGGCATCGACGAAGCGCGCTTTCCACCGCGCTTTGCGACCTTTCTCGAAACCGTGACGAGCGACCTGCCGCCGCTCATCCACAGCGTGGTCACGGCGCGCTCGACTTTTTTAGCCGAGCGCTTCGCGGCCTGGGACTCGCTCGCGCTAGGGCCTGCGGCAGCCTGGGCCTGGCGCGAGGCCGCGGAGCTCGATCCCGCCGCGGCAGCGGGGCCGGCATCCGCGCAGCGGCTGGTCAAGGCACTGGCGCTGTTATCTCCCTCTTCGCTCGCCCTGCTTGTCGCGGCGTCCCGGCTGCAGGAGGAGGATGTCAGGCGGCAGCTGGCCATGGCCGAAAGCATCGGGCAGGTAACCCTGTACGGCGAGCAGGCCCGCTTTGCGCGGGAGGCGGACCGAGAGCGGGTGGTGCGGGCCCTGCTGATTCCTGCACTGCGGCTTGAAAACCTGCAGTTTGGAGCGGAGGCGGCGGAGATCGACCGGCTCTTGCAGAGCTGCTTCCAGAATCGCTCCGACCTGGAACTGATCCTCGACGGCAGAAAGACCGTCATCCTTGGCGACCGCGGAGCCGGCAAGAGCGCGCTGTTCGGGCGCCTCGAGGATAGCGTCGGCGGCGGCGAGACCGGGCGGGGCCTGGTGGTGGCCAAGGCGCAGGATCCGGCGAACGTATTGCGGACGATGACCGTGGGTGCCGCAGCGGTCGCCTCGCCAGAGGAGTTCAAGGCGATGTGGCTGTTGTACCTGGCGGCGCTGGCGGCCCGGCAGCTGCAGAGCAAGGGCAGGCCAAGGGATCCGTTGGAAAAACGTCATGCCCGCGCCGCGCGTACGATCCTGCGCAGTTTTGGCTGGTCGTCCAAGATCCAATCCGAAGGTTGGCTGTCGCGCGCCTGGCACGCCGTCGCCGGAGCAACGACGGCCAAGGTCAAGATCTCGGTGGGGCCGATCGCCATCGAGCCGACCGGCGCCTTGAACGGCGCCGGCGCCGGGCGCACGCCGCGCCGGCGCTTCGAGGTGTATGACTTTCTGGAGCTCACCGACCGGCTGTTGGTGCGGCAGGAGCGGCAGCTTCTGGTTGCCATCGATCAGGTCGATGAGGCGCACAAGTACGAGCGTCCCATCCAGGAGGCGATGATCCAGGGTCTGATGCTGGCTGAATCCTACATCGCCCAAAGGCAAGCGATGCGCCTCGCGGTCTTTCTGCGCTGCGATCTCTGGGAGACCTACGACATCCAGGAGAAGAACAAGTTCGTGCTGCGCACCATCTGGCTCAGCTGGGCCGCCCACGAGCTCGAGTCGCTGCTGCTCGACCGGCTCTGCTCGAACCCGTGCTTTGGCGAGATCGCCGCGATGGTGCGGAACTGTTCGCCGCATCGCGCCGAAGTCACCGTCCGCGCCCTGCGTTGTTTCTTCCCCCCCGAGATCGAACGCACCGCCTTCCCGGAATGGCTGTTCGCAGGCTTGCGGAACGCACGCGACCGCGTCTCGCCGCGCCAGGTGATCCTGTTTCTCAATCTCTGTCGTGACAGTGCGCTGCGCGAGGCCCAGAGCGGCAGCGGTCCACGGCAGGATGGTCCCGTCTTCGGTGACCTGCACGTGCGCGAAGCAATGACGCAGCTTTCCGAGCTCAGCTACAACGAGGTGATCAGCGACTTCCGCGTGGCGAAAGGCTTCGTCAAGAACCTGCGCGCCGCCAACCGGATGGAGTTCGACCTGCAGGAGGTCAATGAGCTGTTCGATCCCGTCGACGGGAGCATCGCCGATCAGGTCACCATCCTGGAACGGTTGGGTTTCCTCGGCCGCAAGGTGGACGACGCAGGGGGGCTGCGCTTGCGCTTCACCGTCCCGCCTCTCTACACCCGCTGCTGGGAACAGATGGTGGCGGCAACCGGATAGGCCACCGCGGGCCTCGGCCGGCGCGGCGGAGGGCGCCATACCGGCGCCCCCACACCTTTCGGTTGCGGTCTAGCCGGCGCTGGCGGCTGCCAGCGCTTCGGCTTCCGATGCGCTGGCTGCCTGCTCTTCGAGGTTGATCAGCGCCCCCTCGGCGTTGACGTCGGCGCGCGGCTGCGCATCCTTGGATGCGACGGCGCCGGCGGCAGGGCCCGGCGGCAGGCCGCGCTGCCCCTTGTTCCTGGCCAGGTTGTCCATGCCGGCGGCGAGCTGCCGGCGAAACTCGTTGTGCATCGCTTGCAGGGCTTCGACCTTGACCGCGGTCGTGGTGTTGACGGCGCAGTCGCCGGCCTTGCTCTGGAAGACTTTCACCGCCACCTTGTTGCCGGCGTCGACGCGCTCGTCGACACGCTGGATCATGTCGCCCGCGCTGAGCGAGCAGCTGACTCCGGAGTCTGTCACCACATTGAGCGTCGACGCCACCACGAAGTCCTTCTGCTCCGGGTCGAGCGCCGCCGGCAACGCGGAGTCCGCGCCCTGGTCCGCGCCGGAGCCGGCCTTGCGGGTCAGCTTGCGTACGTTCTCGGCGACCGCCTGCCGCCCTTCCGGCGTGAACGCCGACGGCGATGCCGCTGGCGCTGCATCCTGCGACGGAGCGGTCGGCGCCGGGGCGCTCGCCTGGCGCAGGTCGTAGTCGGCCCGCATGGTGTTCGCCACGACATAGTCGGCCAGCCAGTAGGAGGCGTCCGGGTAGACGGCCGCGGGGGCGAAGTAAGCGCCCGCGCCCACCCCCCACGGTGCCGGCCCGAAGTTCCATGAGTACACGATCGGCGCCGGCCAGGGGGCGACCGCCCAGGCGTAGAAAGCGGGTTGATAGTAGACCGGTGTGACGTAGGCGTCGACGGTCAGTGCGCCGTATTTCGTGACGTGATAGACGCTCACCTCGCTATGTGCACCGATCACCGTGGTGCGCTGAAAGTACCCCGGCCGCAGCGGCCGATCGACGTAGCCGCGATTGGCGCCGAAGCTCACCACCCGGCCACCGTTTGGCAGGTTCGCCACGACCACCCGTCCACCGCGCGCATTGCGCGTCAGGGTAAGACCGCGACGGGTGTCGCGCACCATGGCAGGGCGACCGTTGCCGCCGAACCGCGCCTCGAAACCGTTCCGGGTGACCCTGGTCACCTGGCCATTGGCGTTGATCGTGCGGGTGGTGCCGTTGGCGCTTCTGACCGTGCGTGCCACACCGGGGCCGGTACGTCCCCCGGAACCGGCACCGTTCGCCGGCCGCTGTCCGCCGTGGCTGTCGCCGGTCGCCGGCGCCGGCTTCGCCGTCGACGGCTTGGCGGTCGAAGTTGATGAGGAGCTTGATGAGGATGATGACGAAGATGAGGATCCCGGCTTGCCCTGCGCCAGAGAAGGCAGGAGGAAGCCGCAGACGAGGAGCATCCATCCCCATTTCGTACTCGCCGACACCGCTGGTTTGGTCATGATCATTCTCCTTTCCCATTGCCGCATCGCTGCATCGAAACTGTGCTTGCACGAGACTTCACAATTGCAGCTCACAATTGCTCTTCAGCCGCCGCAGGTGAGCCGCGACGCGCCGGCAACCTCCACCTTCTGTCTCTGCTCCACCTGTCCCCCTGGTCCGCGCGCCGTCAGGGTATAGGTGATGCTCGACAGGATCTGCGGCGCCAAGCGATAGCCGGAGTCAGGCTCCACCTCGCCGTATCCCGGCTCGATCGATACCGACGTCGCCCCCTTGACGGTCCAGCTCAGCTTCGTCATGCCGCACTGCTGCACGAACCGCGGGTACACATCGAAAGCCTGGATCTCCGGCGGTGGTGGCGGCGGAATCGCCGCCACCGGCCGAACGGGCGGTTCCACCCTGGACCGCGACGGCAAGCTTTCGCTCTCGGCCTGCGACGGAGCGCGCACGGACCGCGCGCTCACCGGATCGCTTTTCGCCGCGTGCGGCTCTGGCGCCAGGGGCGCACGCCGTGGCTCGCTCCGCTCGGGCGTCGCGGCCGTCGCGCCCGCCTTCGCCGGCTCTGGTGCAGCGCGCGACGGCGCTATCGCCGCGCCGATGCTCGCTGGCGCCGGCGCCGCCGGCAGCGCAGCCGGCTGCTGCAGGGGACCGCCGCGCGTCCGCTGCATGCCGAACCAGACGCCGAACCCGGCCACGGCCACGAGACCTGCGATACCCATCCAGCGCAGCAGCGCGCCCAGACCGCGACGCGCCGGGCGCAGTCCCAGCTCGGCGAGAAAAGCATCGAGCTGCGTTTCTACAACGCTGCGCGGCAGGCCGAACTCTTCGCCCAGCCGCACGTAGTGCCGCACCATCTCGATGGTGTAGGTGCCGTTCTTGCCGTCCTTTTCGGCCGCCATCCGCACCGACTTCAGCCAGGTCGTGCGGCGGGCTCGGCCATCCTTGAGACCAGCCTGGGCCAGGACCGCCGTGACCTCGCTCTCCGCCGCCTGTTCGCTCATGCCGTAGCGGCCGAGCAGCCGCTCCGCCGTGCGGCAGGCGCTGGGCCGCACGACGCGCAGCTCAGCGCCGCTTCCAGCCTCCGCTCCCGGTGCGGCGTCGCTTGCATAGGTTCCCGCCAGCAGCAGCTCTTTCACCTGCCGCCGCGCCCCCTCCAGCCGGGTCCCCGACAGCGACTGCAAAGCCACCGTGATCAGCCGGCCGGCCGGCCCGGCATCGCCCGCAGCGGGGCCGGCTTCCGCAGCCAGCCGCGCTTCGTCCTCCGGTCGCAGCACCCGATCTCCGCCGCGCCACGCGAAGAGATCGGCAAGCCGCGCCTCGATCCGCTCGAGCTGCTGCATGCCATCCGGCCGCGGCGCCCGCTCACGCCGTGCCGCGGGCAGCCGGGCCAGGAGGTCGCCGGCCCGCCGCGCCAGGTCGGCCTCGGAGCTCCCCTCGCCGCGTTCTAGAAACTGCTCGATCCAGTCGCGGCACCGCGCCACCGCCTCCTGCGCCGCGGACGGCGCCGTCCATGCGTCGGGGCCTTGCGCCAGCAGCGTGACCATGCGCAGCGCGCTGAGCAGGTCCCAGTCGCCCGCCGTCCAACCTTCGAAGATCGCCGGCGCCCAGAGCCAGATGCCGTAGTCGACGGCGCCGCGCTCCGGCTCGCCCGAGCCGAGGCGCGCTCGATTGCCCACCCAATCGAGCAACAACGGCGCACCGCCGACGTGGCACACATTGCGCGGATGCAGGGCGCCATGGGCCTTACCGCCGAGAGCGGCGATGATTTTCGGCAACAGATCAAAGGAGAACTCGATGCGGTCTCCGGCCGCCGCATCGCGAAAGATGTCCAGGTAGCTGATGCCAAGCTCCGTGCTATCGAAGAATCGGCGAGTGACGGTCAGCACGTCCCGCTCCTGGGTGTAGCCGGCCACGACACCGGAGCGCCGCGCCGCGCGTAGCTCGGCCTCCAAGGTCACGTCGAGCTTGATGCCGCGGAAGCTGCGCCGGCGCAGGCCGGACTGGGCGTCACTCGGGGCCACGACGCATCAGGCCAGCGGCGGCGGCTCGTCCGCCACCAGGTCGGCGATCTCCGGCACTTCGAGAGCCCCCTTCCACTCCGCACCGAATGCCTTTTGCCACACCTTGTGATGGCGCTGCGGAGCCTGGGCGATGCGCGCCGCGATCTCTTGCGCCGTCAGCTTGCCCAGGCTCTGATCGTCGCACGCGTAGTGAAAGAGCGGCACGGCAGGCGGTTCGGCCGGAGCGGCGGCAGAAGGAGCGCTGGCAGCGGCGGCTGCCGCAGCTGGCGCCGCGATAGGCGGCGGGGGAGCGCCCAGGAGAGCTGCGATCTCAGGCACCTCGGATGCCTCGCGCCAGTTGTCCATGTCTTGGGAGAAGACCCGATGGCTGCCCAGCGGGTGGCGTGCCGCCCGCTCCGCCACCTCGGCTGCCTTGAGCCCGGACTCCTGCGTCCCGTCGGCGCCGGCATAGAACCAGGTTTTCTCGCCCGGCGGCGGCGGCGGGGCGCCCACCGTCGCCTCGGCAAGGCGGTCGAAGAAGTCCCAATCGATCCCCAGGTGCGGGAAGCTGAGCACCGTCGTCCCCAGGACATCGCGCGTCGCCGGCAGGGTACCCTTGGCAACGAACGCCTCTGTCGCCTTGCGCGCCAGGCTGAGCAGGCTCCAGTCCTCGATGCGATCGGCATCGGGCAACGCCGCCGTGCTCGGTACCGGTTGGCCGATGTCGCGGTAGATCGGCTTGCTCCATTCCGCCAACGACTGCATCAGGCGCTCGACGTCTTGCTCGATGTCCGCCACAGCGCCCCCGCCCAGCGCCTGCTGCTCCCGCCACTCCCGGCGCAGCTCGTCGCTGACCAGGTTCTGCATCGAGCCCAGCGCGGCGATCGGGCTCTGCCCTTCGCCGGGCGGGCGGCGCACCGGGAAGACGCAGTAGAAATAGTAGTCGGCGAGGGCCGCCAGATAGGTGAAGCTCTGCCGGCTGAGCGTCCGCAAGCGCTGCCGTTCGCTTTCCGCATCGTTTTGCAGCCGCGAGCGCAGCGGCGCATCGACCATCAAGCGTTCGACGGCGCGCCCCTCGGAGCCCAGGTCCGTCCACTGCACGTTGACCCGCGTCGTGCGATGCCGCCACTGGAAGACCAGGCGTTGATCGTCGCCGGCGCGCAGGCGGAGGCTGCGTACGAGGCCGAGGATCTGCACCTCGATGAACAGCTTCCAGACCACGCGGAAGGTCGCCAGCTGCCCCAGGTTGAGCGGCATCAGCGTCTGGAACTGATGGTAGTCCTGGTGGATATGCAGCGGCGTGATGGTCCGCGGATCGCGCAGCAGCGCATCGTAGTGGCGATTCAAGCTGGAGATCTCGCTCAGGTAGTAGGCGGGGAACGCCGTCAGCTCCGAATAGAAGATGATCTCCGAAGGATCGAGCGCTCGCACCTCGCGCGGCGCGAACTGATCGGGCGCGATCTTCTTGAGGCTGGCCATCATATTGTTGGCAACCGGCTCGAATCCGTCGGCGATAAGGCCCACGAAGACGTCGCCCTTGGGCGCCGGCGGGAAGACGACGGCCTCGACGTTGTTTCTTTGCGCCCACGGCAGCCCTTTGCGGAACAGCTGCTCGAAGAGCTCTTGCTTTTGGCCTTCGTTGTAGCCGTCCTTGAGCAGGCGGAAGATCGAATACTGCTCGATGAAGCCCTGTTTCGTCTCACCGTCTTTGTCGCTGAAGGCGGCGGTGCTGCCGTTTTCGCCGCGCAGCGCATAGAACGCCTGTGCCGCAAGGTTGTCGCGGAAGCTCTCATACGCGCCGAAGAGTTTGCTGCCGATCTGCTCCAGGGTGGTCAGACCCATTTCGATCAGCCCGCGGTCGAGCAGCCGCTGCAGCCGCTCGCGGCGCTCTTCGGGCTGGCGCCCGAGGTACGGTTCGAGCAGGTCGCCCAGGTCGGCCTGCGCCGCCACTTCGAGCACGATGTACGAACGCTGCGGCGTCTCGTAGAAACGCGCCAGGTTGCCGTACTCGGTCTCCAGGGCGACCATGCGCTCGGAGATGCGCTCCAGGGCGCTCAGCTGCTCCTGCAGCGACCTGGCGATCGCCGCCAGCGCCTCGGGTGCCTGGGCGGCGATATATTCGTTCGCCCGCGCGCGCCAGGTCTCGGCCAGCGCTTCTCCGGCCAGCTGCACCGCTGCACGGTGGTTGCCGGCGCTGGCACCGAGCCCCTGCGATGCCTGGTGCGCCGTCTGCAGACGCTTCTTCCACAACGCCTCGGCGGTCTCGACCCGTTTTTGCAGCGTCGGTCGCTGCTGCCGGAACCAGTCGGCATAGCGCGCCTGCGTGGCATCGCGACCGAGCAGCTCGATGCACTCGCGCAGCAGCGCCATGACCCCCGACAGGCCGACCGCCGGCAGCCGGCGATAGTTCTCGATCACCTCCGGCAGGCGCTGGTGAACCTCGCGCGCCAGCGCCTTGCGGTTCTCGAAGATCTGCTTCGGCCAATCGCCTTCGCGACCGGCGGCATAGGGGTCGCCCCACAGGCGGACCAGCTTGCCCCACAGCTCGTTGCCCATCTCGACGGTGTTCTTCTCGCTGTACATGCTCTCCGCGAGACCGCCCAGCTCGTCCTGAAAGCGTTGGATATGCTCGTAGACCGAGCTCACACCGTTGGCCGCCTGCACCTGCCGGGCCAGCCGATCGCGCACCTGGGCGAAGTTCTGCCGTCCCTGATCGGTCAGCCGTTCGCCTTGCAAGATTCCACAATCGAACAGGAAGCGGTCACGGTGCAGGTTCAGGATGTCCGCCAGCCGCGCGATCCGCCCCGGATCCATGAGCGTCACCATTTCGGCCGCCAGCAGGTACTTGGCGCGGTTGATCAGGCGCCACGACGGGAACACCAGCTTGCTCAGCCCGGCGCTCGAAAAGGCGCTGCGCCACTGCTCGGCGTGCGTCTCGTGGGTGCTGCCGTCGGGGCGCAGCAGCCGGTAGCTGTTGGTGACGGCGCTGCGCAGGTACTGTTCACGATTCACCCGCACACCCTGGATCCAGCCGGCCATCTCGCCGGCGCCAAAGTCGAGAAACAGGATCTCGCCGATCGCCAGATAGCAGTCGCTCAGCGAGTCGAGCTGCTGGCCGGTCGCATTGGTGCCCGAGAACAGCACGTAGCGGTTATAGAGGCCGCGAAACTCCGTCGGCAGCGTGGTCGGCTCCCACCGCACCGTGAAGGGGTGGCTCAGATAGTGGTTGATCTCCTTGAGCGCGGCAAAACCGTTGGCCGCGACCTTGGGGTACGCCCCAGCCTGCTCGACGGTGCTGAAGCCGCCGGGCAGCACCAGATAGGCTTCGAGGCTCGGCCGCTCGTAATGGCCGAGCTGCTGCTGCAGCAGACCCGCCAGGTCCAGGAAGATCCCCGAGCCGGTGCCGCCGGCGATGCCGGCGACCACCACCACCCGCACGCTGCCGCTGGTGTCGACCCGGTTGCTGCTGACGCGGTTCGAGGACACCTTGCGGTAGGCGCGCGCGATCCCCTCTTCGATCTCGCCGTGGTTGCCGAACAGCGCCAGCCGGGCGAGCTGGCGGATCTGACCGGCGCCGTTCTCGATATTGAACTCCTGGCTGGGCAGCGCGGCCTCGTCCCACCAGTCGCGAATCTCCGGATGATGAATGATATTGGGTCCGACCATCCCCTTGAAGTCGACCTTCAAGTTGATCCGTTCTTCGCGTGCGAAGCCGATCAGCGCCTCGAGCGGGTTCTGCTTCTGCTCCTCGGGGGAGGGCTGCTGCGAGTGGATATCCGTGTCGATCGAGAGGAAGGCGATGCCATCGAGGTGATCGAGCGCACCGTAGCGCTCGATGATCAGCCGGCGCAGGTGCATGAGGGCTTTCGCCCCGGTGCCACCAAGGCCGATGAAGATGGTGCGCGAATAGATGCCGCCCTTGCGGCTCCGCGCCTCGGCCTCCAGGCGGCTGACATAGGACGCGTCGTCGGCCTCGCTCACCGCACCGATCACGCTCGGCGCCAGAGTGGTACTTTCAGCCATGGTGCTCTCCTTGCGAAAATATGGGCGTCAATCCCTGCTTGCGACCACCCAGGTATAGAGACCGTCCACCAACACCACCACCGCCATCGCCGCCAGCCAGATCAGGAAACGCGGGTGCAGGCAGCCGTTGGTCAGATAGCCGGTGGCCAGCATTGCCGCCAAGGCCAGCGCCAGGCTGCCGAAGATGCCGACCTGCCGTCCCAGCACGGCGCTCTTGTCACGGTTGATGTACGAGCGCTCCACCACCCGCACCAGGGTGAAGAACAGGAGCACGAACACCGCCAGTGTGATCGCCACGATCAGGATCCAGTCCTGGGTCGAAGGCGGGCGGCAGAGAGCCAGACCTCCAAAGGTCGGCAGCTGCATGGGAACCTCCCTTTCTTTCCGTTCACTCGCTTCGTTGACCGTGCCAATCCGCGGCCCGGTGAGCGCTGCTACCAATTGTCCAGCCGGCCGCCCAGACGCGGGTCGTGAAGCGGCGCCCAGCCGCGCCGGACCTCGATCCGGCGGTCCTCGGTCTCGCCCGGCAGAGCCGCCATCCAAGCCCCGCCCTCGCGCCGCAAGCGCGTGCCGCCGCGCCCCACCAGCCGGTACCCGGCACCCCAGCCGCGGCGCAGCCGGGCGCGCACCGCACCGGCGACTTCGACATTCTGGCCGCTGCATCGCGACAGGCTGAGGCGCGCTGTCTCCAGACCGTCGACACTGACGGTGAACTGCTTTTTCTGGAATCGCAGGACGATCAGCGTCACCAACGCGGCCAGCGTGCCGCCGCCCAGCACCGACAGCAGCGCCAGCAGCTGGCCGTCGTTTGCCACCTCGGCGGCGATGGGGAAGCTGGCCTCGGCGGAGCTCGCCTGGCGATGGAGGAAGATCTCCGGCAGCTGCGCCGCACCGTAGACGCTTTCGAAGCCGTGGATGTCGATCGCCAGCCGGGTCGCCACGTCGTGGATCGCCGCGCGGATCGTGCCCTGGAGAAGAATGCGGTTGGTGAACGCCACGGTGAAGAGCGTCGGACGTATCGTCGTATCGACATCGACCGCGGGCAGCTGGAACTCGACGTCGAGGTCGCTCTCCGCAAGAGGCGCCAGCGGTCCGACGCGGATCGGCTCGTCGCCGGGGTGCCGGCTGCCGCCGTGGATTGCCCAGCCGCTGACCGTCATGGTGTCCGGGCAGATCGGTGATGCCCAGGGCACCGTCGGACCCGCGGGCGCCGCGGCCGGCAGCAGGAGCTCGTTGCTCAGCTGCAGCGTCGCCGCCTCCACCGTCTGATGGCGCAGCACATTGCGGATGCGCAGCCGGGCGCGGCAGAGCACCGGCTTGCCGAACTCGGCACCGCTGTCGCATTCGACCGCCGGTTCGCCTTCATGGCCGGCCATGGTGATGGCCAGCACCTCGGCGTCGATCGGTTTGAGACGCAGCGGCACCCCTGCCAGGTCGGCGCGGCCGCCGGCGGCGATGCGGCCGCTGTTGCGCGCCGCCAGGTCGTGCAGGCCGCTGTTCCAGAGCCAGCCGTCCGCCGACGGTCCGCCGCCCTCGGGGGTGGTGCCGCCGAGGAGGTGGAACTCGCCGTGCGGCGGGCGTTCGAAGGGCGAGACGTAGAGGCCGTAGACGAACAGCGAGGTGCCGCACATCCACGAGCAGGTGGCGGCCTGAAAGATCGGATAGGCCGAGATCATCTGCACCCGCGGCTCGCTGTCGAGCAGCTTGTAGAAGTCGGCGGTCAGGCGCGCGTCGCGATCGTCGAGCGGCGAGCCGCCGCTGCCCTTGTCGACGATGTTGTCGGTGACCAGCCAGAGGATCTCGTCGCCTTGCAACCCTTCGACCACCCGCCGCAGGGCGCTCGGCGTATCGGTTTCGTTGGGCGCGTCGGGATCGACCTTGTACGGGTTTTCCGGCAGCTGCCGCAGGCGCGCCGCGAGCAAGTCGACGCTGCCGCTGCCGAAGGTATGATCGAATGGCAGCCGTGCGCCGGCGGCGAACGGCTCCACGCCGGTCTCGCCGAGCCGCCAGAGCCGGCGGTTGAACAGCAGCAGCTCGAGATCGACCTGTTGCGTCGGCGGAATGGCCGCCGCCAGCCAGCGTGACAAGAACTGCTGGAATTCCGGCGACGCGACGTAGTAGGGCTGCCCGTTGCGTTGCGTGCGTCCGCCGATCGTACCGCCGGCGCAGACCTCGCACTGCTCGACTTTCGGCTTGCCGTAGCCGGGATACATGCTGCCCGAGAAATCGAGCAGCAGGACCATCTTGCGGTGCGCGCCGGGGCGCGCCGGAGCGGCTTTCCTGAGCACTCCACCGGCGCTCGGATCGACCACCGCGGCCTCGCCGGCGGCGCCGCGATCGTGCTTTGCCTCCGCCGGCCCGGCGGCACAGGTGCGCGTCATCGGATGACCGCAGCCGGCGAGGGCCAGGGCGCCGGCGACAGCCAGCCAGGCGCGCGCCGCGGTCGCTGCCGCCGGCGCGCTCACGGCGCCTCCGCCAGGTCGATGCGATAGCTCTTCACGCCGGGTCCGTAGCCGATGAAGATCTGCCGCCCGAAGACGGCCATCCCCTGGCGGCCCTGGTAGAGGCCCGGGACGGCGGCCTTCACCTGAAACGATTCGTCGTTCCAGCCGATGCCCTGCGAGTCGAGGCAGAGGCTGCCCTCGAGGCGCGAGATCACGCCGGCCGAGGTGATGATCGGCGCCTCGTGCGAGCCGGCCACTCCGCCCTCGCGCCCCATGGCGGGTGCGCGGCCGGCGGTCGCCAGATTGGCGCGGTCGAGCGACAGCACCAGACGGTCGGTCGCCAGCGCCGCCAGGCGGGCGGCCGCATTAGCGCGATGCGCCGGCCCGCGACCGACGGCGAGCCCCACCACCTCGCCGACATTGGACAAGCCGCAGCTGTTCCACGACCAACCGCGGCCGGGAGCCGTGCGTAAGGGATCGAAGTGCACCTGATGGACATCGGCGTTGCCGCCGGCGCGGCGGTCCGCCAGCCACAGCTCGGAGCGCGTCTGCCCGCCCGCAACCACCGCCAAGGTCGGCCCCAGATCCAACGTCAGGTGAAGAACGGGGTCAGGCAGCTGCACCGCGACCGGCAGCCGCGCGGCATCGCGGATCGCCGCGGCTTCGAGCATCGCCACGCCGCCGTGACGGTTCACCCAGACCAGCACGTCCAGGCGGCGGTCGAAGACCGGCGAGCGGGCAATGTCGGGAACCGCGCAGCTCGCCAGCTCTACCCCCAGCGGATCGAAGAAGCGCAAGCTGGCATCCGCCAGCACCCCCGGCTCGTCCGCCTCGCGCGCCTCGAGCAGGCAGAATCCCGGCCCCTCGGCCTGCTCGATGCCCAGCGGCGGCCCGAGGAACCGCGTGCCCGTGGTCGGCGCCACGCTCCGCGCGCTCCGTGCGGTGCCACCGCGCTGGGGAAAGAGGAACGGTGCAAGGTCGCGGAACTGCGCCTCGTGCGGTGCCACGACGACCATATGGGTGCCGCGGCACGCCGGCGGCTCGACCACGCTCCAATGGGGGTCCGGCGGTTCGAAGCGGCTCGCCTGCCACTCCAAAGGGTGCGGCATCAGCGGCACGCCCTTGGCGATATCGAGCAGGGTGATCGAGCCGCGCGCGGTGACGGCGGCCAGCGCACCGCGCACCACCGACACGGAGGTCACCTCGTCGTCTTCGTCGTTTCCCGGGCCCACCACCGCTCGTGCCTCCCAGACTTCCGTCAGGCGCAGCGTCCAGCGCGTACCCGGCATACCGAAAACGGCCCCGCGCGAATCGCTCTGGCAGAAGCTGCGGCCCGGCTCGCCGCCGGCCTCGCACCAGTCGAGCAGCGAGTAGCCGTTCAGCTCCTGCCCGGTCTGCGCGCAAAAGGCGCTGTCCGGCCGCCGGTTGAGCTCCATCCTGGCGACGCCCGGCGCCGGCTGGAACGACACGGCCTCATAGGGACGGTTGCAGGTGGGGCACCAGGCGAGCACCGCCTCCATGGTCCAAGTCGCATCGACCGGCGCCGCGCAGTCCGGGTAGGGGCAGCGGCTGGGGGTGGAGAAGCGCTGGTTGGCGCGGTCCCATTCCGGGACAAAACCGGTGGCGATCATCGTCAACGCCCCACGATGACTTCAGCGCGATGCTGGATGGCGCCGCCGCGCACGTCGCGCAGGCCGGCCGATTTGATCCCCACCACCAGGCCCGAGGCTCCCGCCACGTCGGCCCCGGCCACCGCCTGGTGCACCCGCGGATCGAAAGGCGTCTGATAGGGCTCGACGGGATCGATCACAAACCAGCCGGTGCGTTGGCAGGCGCCGCTCAACGACTCATAGAGCAGGGCGCGCAACCGCGCCGCGAGGGCGCGGCCGGCCGCGCTGCCGCGCTGCCCCTCGCTCGCCGCCTCGGAATAGAAGCGCGACAGGGCGTCGAGCGCGGTCACCAGGTCCTGGTTCAGCCAGTGCCGGCGCAGCTCGTCCTCGCCCTGGCCGGCGGCGATCGCAAGCCGTTCGATCTTGGCCTTGAGCGGCGCACCGAATTCGCCGCGAAAACCTTCCCGCAGCTCCCGATCCAGGAACTGGTCGGCCAGCCGAGGCGCCTCCCGGTAGAGGACTTCGAGCAGCTCGGCGACCTGCCGCCAAGGCGGATCGGCGGCCTGGTCGCGCACCGCCGGGATCGCATCGGGCTTGGCCGGCGGACCGCCTTCTGCTTCGCCGCGGCGACGACGCGGCGGCATGGCGGCAACGGCGGCCGGCGTCGCCGGCTGCGCCGCGCCGGCGGCCGGCGCCGTGTCGCTGTCGCTCTCCGGTACCGTTGCGGTCTTTGCGGCCGCAGCCTTAGGTTCGGGTTCGGGCGCGGGCGCGGGTGGCGGCGCCGGCACGGCAGGCGGCGCTGCGGCCAGGCTGTCGAGCTTGCCCTCCAGCCGCTGCACGGTCCGCCGTAGGCGCAGCACGATCAACAGGTTGGCCAGCGCGAGCCCGACCGCGAGCCCGAGCATCCCAGGGGCACTGATCTCCTGCAGCGACGAAGCCACGGCTGCGAGCATTGCGCTCCTCATGAAGATAGCGTTCCCTGGCACCACTGCCCGTCGATCAAGACCGAGAAGTCGCTGGGGCCCGCGATCTTCAGCGTGACGGTAGCCGCCTCCCTGAGGGCGGGAAAGATGAAGCTGACATACGCATCCTGGGCGCCGTCGCGATAGAGGTCCAGAGAATCGCTGCCGGCCTCGAGCGGCAGCGTGACCTCCAACGGCAGTTCGTCGCCCCGCCGCAGTCCCGGCAGAACACTGAAGGCACGAGGCCCGCGCTTGAGCTTGAGCTCGAACCGCAACGACTTGAGGTAGGAGTTGTCGATGCTGATCCAGGATCCTGCCCGGTTGCTCTCGGCCCAGATCGCAGCGCCGATGGCAACGCACGTCTTGGGATCCAGAGCGCCCTGATCGGGTTCGATGCACAGGAGCTTGTCCGCGCCTTTGCCACGCAGGCCGCGGAGATGGCTGACGATCTCCTTGCGGATCACCGGCAGGCGCGTCGTCTGACCCGTGAACAGCAGCGTCGTCAAGTCGCGGTTTTGCCATCCCGCGTCGGCGATCACGCTGGTGATTAATCCGAGATGCCCGCGGATCGCCGTGCTGACCTGCTTGTCGAAGGCGCCGCGCTGGAGGGCGATCTGGTAGTTGGCGGTCACCTTGGCCGCTTCGCCTGCATCGTCGCGCGGCCAGCCGCTGGCGCCCACGCCGCGGCGCACCTCGGCGCCGTCGCCCTGCGGTGGCTTGCCCTTCGCGCCGCCGGCGCGCGAGAACTCGCGCTTCACCGACTCGGCCTCGGCCAGCAGCGCCGTCGCCACCTGGTAGGCGGCCCAGGCGCCGCGCCTGCCGGCCTCGCCGTAGCGCTCCTGGAACCTCTGCTCCAGGTCGACGTAGGAGCGCGCGCGCAGCGCATCGCGCACCAGATCGCCGCGCACCGGCGCCCCCTGGTCGCGGGCCTGCTTTTCGATCTGGTCCAGCATCTCGCGGGCGAGGAGCTCATCCAGGTCGTCGCCACCGAAAATCGTGCCGGTCTTCGCCGCCAGCTTCACCGTGACCTTTGGCGCCTGACCCGCGGCGAGCGCAGCCAGATTCTCCACCTCGACCGCGGCGATGTCCGTGGTCCCGCCGCCGATGTCGAGGCACAGCACGAACTCCTTGTCGGCAGGCTTTGCCTTGGCCACGGTGCCCTTGAGTTGGGCCTCGACATAGGCGAGCACAGCGGCGGTCGCTTCGTCGACGCAGCTCGCGGCGAAGAATTTGGCGACGTCCGGAAAGTCTTCGTTGATGCCGGCGGCCTGTGCCGCATCCATGAGCGCGCGCTGCGCCGCAGGTGAGATCTCGACGGGATGGCTGAAGGCCGCCCGATCGACCAGCGGGCGGCCGTCGCGAGAGAGTCTGAGCCCGCGCATGCTGGCCTCGCTCAATCGCGGCAGGTTCGCCTCCGCGCGGCGCTTGAGCTCGGCGATGAAAAGGTTGAGGAGCTCCTGCGGGCTTTTGATCACCCGGTCTTTGCGCCAGTTGTCGGAGCTGCGATAGAAGACGTAGCGCGTCTGGCTGGCGCGGGCCACCACGGTTTTGATGCTGCGTACCAGGTTCTCGGGGCGGATCGACGCCGAATTGACCGCCAGGTCGCCGAACAAAAACTCCTCGGCGCCGCCAGGTGCGAGACTGTTGAAGCACATCAACGAACGAATGCGGTCCTGATCGGGATCGCGTTCGAGCATGAGGGGACAGCTGAAGTCCTGTCCGCCGCGGATGCAGACCACCGAGTTGGTGGTGCCGAAGTCGATGCCGATGGTCATCGGCTGCGCCTTGCCGAAGCGCGCGATGACGGTGAGGTCCAGGCAGCCGGTTGCGCCGACGCCGTCGTGCAGGATGCGCACCGTGCGCCGGCTCTCGAACTGGTTGAACTCGCCGCGCGGCTGGTTTTTGGGAACGATATGCAGGCGCAGGTCGCGCGTCTCGCCGGGCTGCAGCAGGTCGGCGGCGGCGATGCCCGAGGTGCTCAACCAATCGCGTCCGGTGATGCGGTCCTGCGGCTGCTCGCCGCCGCGCAGGATGTCGATCGCCAGCACCTTCACCGGGATCGCACCGGGATTTTCGATCGCGAACGACTGCTCGACTTGGGTGTCGGCGAGCTCCAGCTCGAGCACCGGCTGGCGGCCGAGCACTTCCAGGGTCGGTCCGCGGCCCAGGCAGCCCTGCACCCGGGAGCGGAAGACCTTGGGTTCGCGGCTTTCGCGGCTCGCGCCGGTGAACTCCACCAGCCCCGCGAACCAGGCCGGATTGGCAACCGCCGTGTCCGCCAGCCACAGCTTGAGATCCGCTTCCCATACCGCCCCGGCAGGGATCTCGACCGCGTCGGCGAGCTGCGGGTGGAGTACCGCGCCCGCTGCCAGGCGCTGCTCGCCGGCGGTGCCTAGCAGCGGATCATCGATCACCTGCACCTCGGTCAAGTCGATCGTCTCCGCCGTTTCGTTGTGCAGCGCGATGCGATGCGGCAGGCCCTCGCCGCGCAGCCTTTCGGCCGGCAGGAAGCGGTAGAACGACGCTGCCGGCCAGGCCCACGGCGCCCGTGCCGCCAGCAGGGTGACGCGGAAGGGGCGCGCACTCCAGGTGCTGTCACGAAGCTCGATGAGATTGGTCAGAAACGGCAGCGGCGCCTCGCGCACCGCGGCCTCCGCCTCTGCGGCATCCTGGGGGCCGAACAGACGATTGAGCGCCTCGACCCGCAGCGGGATGTCGATCGGCGTCTCGGTCGCGTCCCCCGGCGCGATGGCGTAGAGCTGTTCTACGAGCTTTTCGCGATCGATCCAATCCGGCAGTTGGGCGATATCCTCGCCGCGCAAGACCAGCGCCGCGGCGGCCACGCCGCGGTTGCGCAGCAGCAGTCGGGCGCTGACTGCGCCTTCGCGCACCGCAAGGTAGCCGTTCTTTTCGTGCCAGCGATCGTCGCTCGGCGCCCGCCACCAGAGCTGGGCGAGCACGGTGCCGCAGATCCCGCAGTAGTGATCGTAAGCGCTCACCGCGGAGTTGCAGGACGGACAGCTCGACACGCTTGGTGGCATGGCAGGCGTCCTACTCCAGGTGTGGTTCGTAATCGACACGCAGGACGGCGCCGTGCCCGACGTCGAGGCCTTGGATGGCGTAGGTGCCGCCAGGTGCGATCTGGCGAAGATGCACCGGGTCGACCGCGACGTCGTCGATCGCTACCCACATGTGGCCCGGACGGTGCACCAGCGGCAAGCTGAACTGGTGCGGCGGCAGCAGCAGCAGCCGGGCCAGCAACTCCGCCGGCGCGGCGGCGGTGGGCGCCGCGGCGGCGCCCTGCGGGAACGGGACCGGCAGTTCGGGCGCCGGGTCGGCGGCTACCGGCGTTACCGTCAGCGGCGAGGGCGGGGCCGATGATGTCACCTCGCCGATGACGCTCTCGCGCGGCGGAACGGGAGGACCCTCTGCCGCGGGCGCGGCGATCTGCTCGCCGAACGCAGCAAGGCTCGCCGCCGGCGCCTCCGGGGTGACTTCGGCTCGTGCGGCGACGGCGGCCTCGTCGGCCGCGTCGACCGGCGGCGCCGTGGGCGGCGGCAGGGCCGCGCCCAGCTCGATGGCCTCTTCCAGGCTGGAGGGGTCGAGCTGTACCAGGGAGGCGCCGCGAAAGGTCAGCAAGCCGCGCAACTGGCTGACCGTCGGCCCCTCGAGCAGCACGGTGGGACGCTGCTCCCATGTGATGCCGGCCTGGGGCCTGCCGTCGAGGTCGGAGAGAAAGCCCTGCTCGGTCACCTTCCGCCACCAGACGCTGCGCGCCGGGGGCAGATCGATCTTGAAGCGCAAGCCGGTGAGCAGATGGTAGCGGTGCGCCGCGGTCACGCTCGAGAAACGGAACAGCTCGCCGCCCGCCGCCTCCATCTCGACCGACGGTTCGCGCGCCGCCAGGGCCGCGATGAGCCGCCTTGCCACCACCTGCAGGGTGTACCAGGAGCTGGCAGCCTCCTCCTCCTGCCGGTAGCGCGCCGCGAGCTCGTCGCCCAGCTGCTGGCGCGCGGCGGCCAGCACTTCCCGCGCCGCCATGTGGGCGCGCGCGGCGTCGTCGCCGTTGGCGAAGATGAGCTGTCGGTCCGCTTCGAAGAGGCGCAGCCAGGAGCCGGACGCGGCGACAAACCGCGTTTCGTGGTCAAACCTGCGGCGCAGCAGGTGCTCGATCGCCACCCAGTTCCACCCCTCGAGCGCCCAGACTTCGAGCAGCTGGCGCCCGGCGGGGAGGTGCAGCCAGTGCCAGGGGGTCACCAGCACTCCCGGGCCACCCAGGTCGCGCGTGGTGCGCGTCGCCTGCCCACCGGCCAGGCTGGTCCAGGAAGGGAGGGGTGCGCCTTGCGCCGCCTCGCGGCTCGCGGCGTGCTCGACTGCGATGCGCAGCGCTGGCGCAAACGGCGTCAGCGGATGAGACGCCACCGAGCTGTCGAGCTCTTCGGCCAGGCTCACCCAGTTTTCACCGAGGCCGTCCGCGCCGCCACCCTTGGGCAGTTGCACGCGGTCGGCGAATCTGCCGCGGCTCCACTGGCGGCCGAACAGCTCGGACGCGGTCGGCCGCCCCCAGGCCAGGTCGCCGCAGCCAAGCACTACGATCCGGCTCATGAGCGAGCCTCACCGGCGCGGCGGCGAGACGGCGGCCTGGCGCTCAACGCAGCGGCCTCGAGTGTGACCAGGCGGAAGCCGCCCCGCGCACCGCGACGCCCGCCGCGGCCAGCGCTTCGGCGAAGACCACCGGCAGCTCCCCATCCAGCAGCGCTTCGCGGGTCACGCCGCGTGATCGCAGGTCGTTGTGAATCACACGACGCAGCTCCTGCCACTGCTCGCCGTCGAGAGCTTTGGTGCCGGCGAGGCGAGACGCAACCTCGCCGCGCAGCTGCGCCTCGGTGACCGCGCCGCTCGCGCTCAGCCACTCGCCGAGCAGAGTCTTCGCCCGTTCGCCCGGAGCCCGGCCGCCTCCCAGGAGGCGTGTCCCCTGCGCCACGAGCGCAGCGCTTTCGCCCTCGGTGAGGAAGCCGTCGCCCAGCGCCGCGGCAACGCGCCGCCCGAAGTCCTCCTCCATGAGCCGCTCGATCGCCACGCCGTGACGCGCACCTGCCAGCAGGATGCACCGCGTTGCGTCCTCGCCGGCAAGCCCGGCCTCGCCGGCGCGGCGCACCAGCTGCTCTTCTTCTTGTCGTGAGAGGATCGCCAGCCCGGAAAGACTTTGCTCGACATGCACAAAAAAATCATTGAAATTCAAGGTACACCTCACCCCTTGAGACAACTGAAATTGAAGCAACAATACCGCGGCTCAACAGACTGCCGCGCTCAGGGCAAAGACACCGTCGCCGAAAAATTGTTACAGCCACGAGCCGCAAAACACGCAACGATTTGCAGGCGGCAATGGACATGCTACAGAAGTCTGTTTAAGATATCAAGCAGGACTCACTGCTTATTTTATATATTTGCACTTAGCGATGTATCGGAGGATGTCGATGGCTCGTGTCGGTATCTGCGTGAATGCCCCCGATTGTGACAACGCGCTGGAACAGAAAAGGATCACGATCCCGCCGCTGGCCCCTTTCAAGTGTCCGCAGTGCCAGATGCCGCTCCGGCTCGCCCCCGACATCCCCGCGCCTCGCTGGCGTCGCGCCGGCCTCGTCGCCGTGCTCTTTGTTCTCTGCCTGGCCTGTCTCGCCGCTTCATGGTGGCTGCTCGACCGGCGGGTGCGCGGCACAATCATTCTGCGTCTGCACGGCTCCAACACCATCGGCGAGAGACTGGCGCCGGCGTTGGCAGAGCGCTTCCTGGCGGCGCAAAATGCCACCGAGATTCATACCTTCCCTGGCAAGGACAAGGAAGAGCAATATGTGCAGGGGACGCTGCCGCAGGCGGACCAACCCAGCCTCATCGAGATCAAGGCTCCGGGCTCCAAGGTTGCGTTCGAACACCTGCAAAAGGGACTGTGCGACATCGGCATGGCGTCGCGCCCCATCGATGCCAATGAAGCGACGATGCTGGCCGCTCTCGGCGACATGACCTCGCCGGCCGCGGAGCATGTGATCGGCCTCGACGGGCTGGCGATCATCGTCAATCTCGGCAACCGCATCGACAGCTTGACCGTCGATCAGGTCGCCCGCATCTTCGCCGGCGAGGTCACGGATTGGAGCGAGGTGGGCGGCACGCCGGGCCGGCCCGTGGTCTATGCCCGCGACGAAAACTCCGGCACCTGCGAGATGTTCAAGAAGATGGTGCTCGGCAAGCGCACTCTGGCGGCGGCGGCGAACCATCGCTACGCCGACAGCGAACGGCTTTCCGACGACGTGGCCGGCGACCCCAACGGCATCGGGTTCATCGGCATGCCGTTTATCCGCAGCAGTAAGGCGCTGATGGTCTCGGACGGCAGCGCGCATCCGCTCAAGCCCAACGCCCTCACCGTGAAGACCGAGGACTACGTGCTTTCACGGCGGCTGTATCTGTACACGCCCGCTCTCAGCCGGCCCGGTGAGACGCCCAACCCCTACGTGAATCTGTTCATCCTCTTTGCCTTGTCCGACGAAGGCCAGGCCATCGTCGAGGCGGCGCACTTCGTCGGCCAGGCGTTGTCGCCGACGTCGCAACCGCCGCCGGCATCACCTTATCCCGGTATCTCCCTGCCGCCGGAATATGCAGCCGCCATCGCCCATGCCGAACGCCTGCCGCTCGATTTCCGTTTTCGCAGCGGCGTTCACGAGCTGGACACCAAAGCCTTGGTGGACATCGGCCGCCTTGTCCAGCTGATGACTGCGCCGCAATATCACGGCCGCGCGGTCCGTCTGCTGGGTTTCTCCGACTCGAGCGGCCAGGCCGGCGCCAACCTGTTGCTCTCTCGACAGCGCTGCCAGGCGGTCGCCGACCGGCTGCGCGGCGAAGGGCTCGACCCCTCGCTCATCAAGGGTTTCGGCGCCGAGCTGCCGGTCGCCACCAACGACACACCCGAAGGCAAGGCGCGCAATCGTCGCGTCGAGGTGTGGGTGCAGCAGTGAGACGACCTGCCCGCTTTGATCGATCAGGCCGCAGGCTTGAACCGCCCGAGGGCTGCCGCTTTGTCTTAGGGTAGACTCTGCGTGCGCGCTGCCGCGCCGCAACGCGCCACAATTGCACCACCCGCATCATCAACTGCCCGTGAGCCCGTGAGCCCACCGGGCGACGAGCTTGCGCGGCGGCATAGGGCCGCTCGCGCCGATCGCGGAGACCGCTTCATGCACGATTCATCAGCCCGCCCGGTTCTTTCCCGCTGCCTCAGCCTCGCCGCCGCCCTCGCCCTCGCCGGGTGGGCGCTGCTGCTCCCCGCCAAGCCGGCCCACGCGTACGCGATGCCGCCGCGCTGCCCCATCGGCGACAGCAGCTCCACCATCTACTACAACAACGCCCAGCACCAGCAAGTGGTCGGCAACACCGCGGTCAACTGCAACCAGATCTCCACCCACTCCGGCGAAACCTCCGGCTTTTTTACCGTGACCTGCAGCCCCTGCTCCTGATCCCGTGACCGTTCCGTAGTCGAGCGCCAGAAGCGGCGCGGCGGCAGTCCGCCGCGCCGCTCTTCTCTCGCCAAGCGCACCCGCGCGCTGCCGAACCGGGCTGCGCCCCGCGGTCCCTTTGGAGAGGCCCTGGCGGCTGATTTCCGCCGGGCGATCCTGCTCTCAAGCAGCGCGGACGAAGAGCATCGGTGCGGTAGCGCCGGCCAGGATGCCGATCGACATGGCGGCGAGGCCGGCGAGACCGGCAAACAGACAGCCGATCGCGCCAGCCAGGATCATGACGGTCGCTGCGGCGAGCCAGAAGCAGCTGTCGCCGCGAGCGCGCAGGCCGAGCCACGCCAGGAGGAGTCCAGCCGCTACGCTCGGTAGGAGACAGACGACCGACGGGCCAAGGCAAACGCGATCCGTGCAGGCATGGACGGCACGGACCGCGGCCGGAAACAGGCACGGCGCCAAGCCAGCCAGGAAGCCGAGCCGGGCGCCGCGCGCCCACGCGCCGCCGCGCCACAGGCAAAAGGTGAGGAGGATGCCAAGCGCCGCGGCACAGGCCGCAGGCCCGCCGCGCTCCCGGCAGGCCGCCAGGGCCACGCCGGTGATGGCGACCGCCGTCAGGGCGCGCCGGACCGACCAGCCCAAGCGCCCGCGCTCGTAGGCCCGGCGCGCGCGTGCGGCGAGATCCGCTTCATCGACGATCATGGTGCAGCCTCCAGGCGACGCGCAAGCGGGCCAGCGCGCGCTCCACGCGCTTGCGGAAAGTGGGAGCCGGAAGATCGGGGCGCTCGCCGCGAGCGTAGGCCAGCAGGGTCTCCGTATCGCCGGGAGGGAGGACCGAGATCGCGGCGGCGAGCGTCCGCTCCAGTTCGCTCGCCATTGCCACGTCCTCTGGCGATCGTCCGCAGTCGGGTCTGTCGCCGGACTCGTCGGCGGGACTCTCCCGCCGCCGCTGGCGCCTCCGGCGGGCGCTGCGGATCTCGTAGGCGGCGATACCGAGCACCCAAGGCAGCGCGTCGCGTCGGCGGTCGAACTCGGCGGCGCGCGCGAAGATGCGCAGCAACGCCTCCTGCGCCGCATCTTCGGCATCCTCGTGCGGCAGGCAACGAGCGGCGAAGCCGCGCAGCAGCGGCCACAGACGGACGAAGACCGGATGGAACGCCTCGCGATCCCCGTCCGCCAGTTGGACGATCTGACGCTGCAGCGACTCCCGCTCGAATACGCTCCATCCGGTTCGGCCTGCTCGCGTGCTATCTCGGACAGTGGTCCGGCGGACAGGGCTTGGGACAAGGCTTCGGGCAGCAGCAGCTGGGCGCGCTGTCGGCCTTGACGCTGTTTCCAGCGTTGCCATCCCCAGCCCATGCAGCTCCCATAGGTGCCGCGAGCGTCACGGCGAGTGCCAGCCAGCTCAACTTGCGCATCATCTCGATCTCCTTTGCAGGGCGTTCATTCGCCCCGTCTACGGAGATAGGCGCGTAACCGGCCCGGCGTGACACCGGCTGCCGGGAGCGGGCGGGGTCGGCGAAGACCGGGGCTTGATGCATCGACCTCCCGTTCTTCAATCTCGCTCCGCGCGGCGCGGTGGAGCGCGTCGGCAAGCAGAAACCGCCCGTAGCCCTTACCCTGTTGGCGGCGATCGACGGCAAGCCGGCCCAGCAGCGTCGCCGGGACCAATGGATATCGCGGGAGCTTGCGCACGGTCTGTGCCGGCAGCTCGGCGAGCTGTACCGATGTCGAGGAGAGCGTGTAGTATCCCCCGATCGCCCCATCCGGCAGCAGCAGGACAAAGAGTGCGGCCATGTTCTTCCGCGCGTCCTGGCCAGCCTGCGTCCGGAAATATCGATCGAGCGGTTCTACACCGCTCTCGAATTCCGACCGGTCATGGCTGGACGTCAGCGGTTCGACGCGAAGTTTCGCTTCTTTTTCTTCGGACACGCGCGTCAAACGCCGGTTCGCTCGCGATAGCGGCGCACCGTGTCGCGCAGACGGTCATTGACCGGCTGCGGTTTCAGCAGCGCGTTGACGAAAGCCTCGCTGTCGTGGACAGAGAGGGCGAGCTGGCTGTGTTCCTCGATCGCACGCCGCGCGGCGTCTTGCACGCTCGTCAGCACAAAGTCGGTCACGCTCCGTCCCTGCAGGGTGGCTGCCCGCTCGATCAGGCGCCCGGTGCTGTACTACGGGATCGAAGACGCCACCCGCGGACCGCTCGTCCCTCCCGGCCGACGGCGTTCACGGCTGAGGTGATGCAACTGGTCACCTTTGTGCTAGGCTTCCCGGCGTCGCCTGCAATTTAGAGATTTTGACCCGCCGGCAGCGGCGGGCCTTGGGTTCGCAAGCCTGTGGCTGCGCCGAGGGCGTTGTCGCGCTTCCTGGCCGCCGGGGGCTTTCGTGCGCGAGCTTCACCACTTGAGGGAAAGCTGAACCCTATGCGCTCATCCCAACTCCTCCCCTGTAAAGCGCTCTCCTACCTCCTGCTTGCCCTGGTGGCACTGCCAACCGCGCTCGCCGCTCAGGGCCGCGTCACCGCGCAACCGGTGCCGCGGGTCAAGGCGGCGGTCGACGACCGCGACCGGGTGGTGATCGCCGGCCACGTGCTGCCGGTCGTGCGGCACGCCGCCGACGCCGGGCGGCTGCCGCAGACGACGGCGATGAACCACCTGATCATGGTGCTTCAGCCGAGCGTCGAGCAGGATCACGCGCTGGCCACGCTGCTTGACCAGCAGCTCGACCGCACCTCGGCCGTTTTCCACAAGTGGCTCACGCCGGAGCAGTTCGGAGCGCGGTTCGGGGTCCATGACGCCGACGTCGCCAAGGTCACCGGCTGGCTCGCGCAGCAGGGCTTCACGGTGGAGAAGGTGGCGAAGAGCAAGCGCTTCATCCAGTTCAGCGGCACGGTGAGGCAGGTCGAGACGGCCTTCCGCACCGAGATGCACTCCTTCGAGATCAACGGCCACCAGCGGGTGTCGAACAACGCCGACATCTCGGTGCCGGCGGCGCTGCGGCCGGTGATCGCCGGGGTGCCGACGCTCAACAGCTTCTTCAAGCATGCCGACTTCATCGACGCGGGCACGGTGGAGGGCGCGCGGGTGCAGGCCGCGGTGGTGGAGGGGGCGGCGCCGCCCCCTCCGCCCGCGCTGGGCAAGCTCTACTTCGCAGACCCTTATCGCGGCGCCTTCAGCTCTCCCGACTACACCAACGGCACGACCCACTTCGTCGGCGCCGGCGACTTCGCCACCATCTACAACACGACGCCGCTTTTGACCGCCGGCTTCGATGGCACCGGCATCTCGATCGGCATCATTGCCCGCACCGACATCAACCTGTCGGACGTGCAGATCTACCGCACGATGTTTGGCCTCAAACCGAACGACCCGACGTTCACCGTCGTCGGCGAGGACCCCGGTGTGGTTGCCGGCGACGACGGCGAGTCTTACCTCGACGCCGAGGTCTCGGGCGGCGCCGCGCCGGGCGCCCACATCAACTTCATCACCTCGCGCGCCACGCTGACCACCGACGGCGTCGACCTCTCGGCGCTGTATGCGGTCGACAACAACCTGACCGACATCATCAGCGAGAGCTACGGCCAGTGCGAAAACAACTTCTCGGCCACCGCCGAGTCGTTCTACACCAACCTCTGGGGGCAGGCCGCCGCCCAGGGCATCACAGTGTTCCTTTCCTCCGGCGACAACGGGCCGGCGTCGTGCGACAACTCGAACAGCACCTTCGAATCCTTCGGCTACGCGGTCACCGGGCTCGGCTCGACGCCTTTCAACGTCGCGGTGGGCGGCACGCTCTTCGCCGACACCGCGGCCAACTGGAACGCGACCGCCACCACCGCGCCGCCTTTCGCCTCGGCGCTCGGCTACATTCCCGAGGTGCCGTGGAACGAGGCCAAGAACAGCGGCGCCACCGGTGCCGCGGGGCTCTGGTCGGGCAGCGGCGGCATCAGCGCCTACTTCCCGCGCCCCTCGTGGCAGCACGGCTTCGGCGTACCGGCAAGCGACCCCGCCTATGCCGGCACCGGGGCATTCAGCTCGCCGGCCTCGCCTTTCGTGCCGGGCCCGCATCGCTACCTACCGGACGTGGCGATGGCGGCCGCGGCGCAGCACGACGGTACGCTCTACTGCGGTGAGGGCATCTGCCAGCTGACCACGACCGGCGCGCTGGGCAACGCCGGCATCGTCGGCGGCACGTCGGTTGCGGCCCCCAGCATGGCGGGCGTGCAGGCGCTCATCGACCAGGTCAACGGCGGGCGCCAGGGCATGGCCAACTACGTCTACTACACGCTGGCCGACAACCAGCACACGGCCGGCCTCAATTGCGCGTCGAACTCGGTGTCGCTCGATCCGACCTGCGCCTTCCGCGACATCACGACCGGCAACACCCTGATTTGCGCCAACTCCGCCTGCACCACGGCCAACAAGATCGGCTGGACGGCGGGCGCCGGATACGACCTCGCAACCGGCCTGGGCTCGCCCAACGCGGCGCAGCTCGCCAACCTGTGGAGCACGGTCACCTTCCGCAGCTCGACCACGACGCTCGGCGCGACGCCGACGACCGGTCTCACCCACGGCCAGAGCGTGCTCATGACCGGCACCGTGGCGCCGGGCTCCGGCACCGGCGTCCCCACCGGCCAGGTGACCTTCATCCCGAGCACCGGCGCGCTCGGCGACCCGCCCGATCCCAACACCGGCGGCATGCTCAACCCGCCGCCGCTCGCGACGCTCGATGGCAGCGGCAACTATTCGATCTCGGTCACCAACCTGCCGGCGGGCACCTACAGCCTGGTGGCGCGCTATGGCGGCGATGCCACCTTCGCGGCCAGCACGTCGGCGCCGGTGACGGTGACAGTGGCTCCCGAGGCGGCGAACGTCACCATCGCGCCGAACGCCTTCAACGGCACGACGTGTGTCGAAACGGCGCAGACCACCTTCACCTACGGCAGCTACATCTGGACGGACTTCACGGTTGCCGGCGCCTCGCTCCAGGGAGTGCCGACGGGCACGCTGGCCATCACCGACAACGGCAATCCGCTGACCACCGCCACGCTCAATGCTTCCGGGGTGGCGCACGTGCTGTCGGGTGCCATCCCCACGACGTCGTGCGTCAGCGGCTACACCTTCCAGGACGCGGCGCCGCTCGCCGTCGGCACGCACGCCCTGGGCGCCAGCTACTCGGGCGACGGCAGCTTCAACGCCGCGACCGCGTCGCCGGTCACGGTCACCATCACCTTGGCGTCGGTGACCGGCGCGCTCACCACGAGCGCCACCACCATCGCCTCCGGCAGCTCGGTGCAGCTCACCCTGACCACCACTGCCATCTCCGGCGCCGGGCCGGGAACGCTGAGCCCGAGCGGCACGGCGACCTTCACCGACACCACCACCTCGACCGTGCTCGGCACCGCCGCGCTCACCGCCACCACCACCGGCGCGGCGCGGGCCATCCTCACCACCACGGCGATCACCGCCGCCGGCGCCAACTCGGTCACCGCCAGCTGGTCCGCCGACACCAATTACAACGCCGGCACCGCGACGTCGGCGGTGACTGTGACGGTGGCGACGGTCACCGCGACCAGCGTCGCGGTGACCTCCAACACCAATCCTTCGGTCATCGGCGGCCGGCCCACCTTCACCGCGACGATGACCCCGACCACGGTGACCAGCGGCACGGTCAACTTCTTCGACGGCGGCGTCCTCTTGGGCAGCGGTACCGTCGGTGCGGCCCACACCGCGACGTTCCGGCCTGCGGCGACGGTCAACCTGCCGGCCGGGGTCCACTCGATCACCGCGGTCTATGCCGGCAACGCGACGTTCGCGAGCAGCGTTTCGCCGGTCTTCTCGCAAACCTTCACGCAGTCGGCGACGACGATCGCGCTCACCGTCAAGACCAACGGCACCTGGCATCAGACGTTCGCGTTCAGCGGCGTCCTGGGGACAACCCTGGCCGCCACGCCGCCGTCGGGGACGATCCAGTTCCTGGACGGAGGAACTCCCCTCGGCTCGCCGCAGCCCATGGCCACGGTGGCCACGGCGAGCGGCGGCTTCGGGCTCTTCCAGGCGTCGTTCTATACCCCGCTGACCGCCGGCACGCATACCATCACCGCGACGCTCGCCGATTCCAACTACACGGCGGCGACGTCGAACTCCCAGACCATCACGGTCGCCAAGGCCAACCCGACGTTCTCCGCCGTGACCGGCGGCGGCACGTTCACCTACAACGGCAGCCCGCATGCGCTCGCCGGCACGGCCACCGGCGCCAACAGCGAGAGCCTGCCGGTGACGGTCAGCTACTCGGGCACCGGCGCGACGACGTACGGGCCGACCGCCGCGGCGCCTTCCGGCGCCGGCACCTACGCCGGGACGCTGTCGACGGCCGGCGACGCCAACAACAACTCGGGCAACGCAAGCCCGGCCGCGATCACCATCAACAAGGCGACGCCGGCGTTCTCCGCCGTGACCGGCGGCGGCACCTTCACCTACAACGGCAGCCCGCATGCGCTCGCCGCCACGGCGACGGGCGGCGGCGGCGAAAGCCTCGCCGTGACGTTCAGCTACACCGGCACCGGCGCGACGACGTACGGGCCGACTTCCACGGCGCCTGTGGCCGCCGGCACCTATTCGGGGACGGCTTCGACGGCCGGCGACGCCAACAACAACTCGGGCAACGCAAGCCCGGCCGCGATCACCATCAACAAGGCGACGCCGGCGTTCTCCGCCGTGACCGGCGGCGGCACCTTCACCTACAACGGGACCGCCCGCCCAATCACCGCCACGGCGACGGGCGGCGGCGGCGAAAGCCTCGCCGTGACGTTCAGCTACAGCGGCACCGGCGCGACCACCTACGGGCCGACCGCCACGGCGCCTTCCGGCGCCGGCACCTATGCAGGGACGGCCTCGACGGCCGGCAACACCAACAACACCTCGGCCAACGCCACGCCGGCCGCGATCACCATCAACAAAGCCACCCCGACCCTCTCCGCCACGGGCGGCTCGTTCGGCTTCGACGGCAACCCGCATGGGGGCTCCGGCACGGCCACCGGCGGCGCCGGCGAGACGCTGCCCGTGACGCTCAGCTACAGCGGCACCGGTTCGACCACGTACGGGCCGACCGCCACCGCGCCGTCGGGCGCCGGCACCTACGCTGTGACGGCCTCGACGGTGGGGGATGCCAACAACACCAGCGGCAGCTCGACGCCGGCAAGCCTCTCGATCGGCAAGGCCACCTCGTCGATCAGCGCCACCGGCGGCACCTTCACCTACGACGGCAACCCGCACGGCGGCACCGGTTCGGCCACCGGCGGCATCGGTGAGACCGAGACGGTGACGTACAGCTACAGCGGCACCGGCGCCACCACCTACGGGCCGACGGCCACGGCACCGACCAACGCCGGCACCTACCAGGTCGTCGCACACACCGACGGCGACACCAACAGCGCCGCCGCCGACTCGACTGCGGCCGCGATCACCATCAACAAGGCCAACTCGATGGTTACCGCCACGGGCGGCTCCTTCGCCTTCGACGGCAATCCGCACGGCGGCAGCGGCACTGCGACCGGCGGCGCCGGCGAGGCGCTGCCCGTGACGCTCAGCTACAGCGGCACCGGCTCGACGACGTACGGGCCGACCTCGGCGGCACCCTCGGCCGCCGGCTCCTATGCGGTGACCGCCTCGACGGTGGGCAACGCCAACAACAACGCCGGCAGCTCGACGCCGGCGGCCCTCGCGATCGGCAAGGCCACCTCGTCGATCAGCGCCACCGGCGGCACCTTCACCTACGACGGCAGCCAGCACGGCGGCGGCGGCTCGGCCACCGGCGGCACCGGCGAGACCGAGACGGTGACGTTCAGCTACACCGGCACGGGCGCCACCATCTACGGGCCCACGGCCACGGCGCCGACCAACGCCGGCACCTACCAGGTCGTCGCGCACACCGCCGGCGACGCCAACAGCGCCGCCGCCGACTCGACTGCGGCCGCGATCACCATCAACCAGGCGGCGGCCACGGTTTCGGTGACCGGCTTCTGCACGGCGTTCGACGGCACGGCGCACACGGCGCTGGGCACGGCGACGGGCGTGCTGAGCGCAAGCCTTACCGGGCTCGACCTTTCCGCGACGACGCACACCGCGCCGGGGACCTACAACGGCGACGCGTGGGCTTTCAGCAACACCAACTACGTCAGCCAGAACGGCGCGGTCGACGACGCCATCGTCGGCTCGGTGATCGCCGCCGCCAGCCACGTCGACCCGGGATCTCCTGACAACGTCGCCACGGTGCCTGATTCCGGCACCGGCGCGACCTACGCCTGGACGATCACCGGCGGCGCAATCACCGGTGGCAGCGGCACGCCCAGCGTCACCTTCACCGCCGGCGACAGCGCCTCGGTGCAGCTCTCCGTGACCGTGACCACGACCACCGGGTGCGCCAAGACCGGCAACCTCACCATCCCCGTGGGGGCGGCGATCGCGCAGGTCCCGACGCTCGGCTCACTGGGTCTCCTGCTGCTGGGGATCCTGCTGGCCGCGGCCGCCCTGGTGGCGCTGCGGCCGCGGCGGGCCTAGAGGGCCGCAGCTGCAGGCAGGTAGCGCAAAAGCCCGCCCTTTGGGGCGGGCTTCGTTTTTCTGCGCCGAAGGTACCTGGCCGACAGCTCGTCGGCGTATACTGAAACCAAGGGGGTCGCTCGCCGTTCGGGCGGACCTGGGATAAAGGCCCTCGGAGAAGTACGCGACTCATTGCGGAGATGGGCTCCGCGGTCGTTCGGGCCGTCAGGGAGAGGGAACCGAATGCGTAAGAACGTCAGGCCGCTCGCGCTTCACCGAGAGACCCTGCGCTGCTTGATCGAAAACGACCTCGCTCGCGTCCAGGGAGCTGCCTCGAACACTAACTGCAACAACACCGGGGCCCTCTGCTGCAGCATCCGGGTCCCCTGCCCGACGACGCCGCCTCCCACTGAGTAAGCCCGACCGCGTCCTCTCCGTGGATCCGGTTGGAATGGTGGCCGGCGCAGGCGTATGAAGCTTCCGATGTGACAGGGCAGCGGCATGCTGCGGCCCTGGCGCGCGGCTGAGGGGCTGGGTTCCGCGGCGGCGAGCGCCCGCAAGGCGATCTGATTGGTGAAGCCGTGGGTGATCCCATGTTCCGACTGCAGGTACTTGACGATCTCGCCGTGCTTGGCGAGTCCGGTCGAGGCCACGATCCTGAGCCACTCGTCAAGAGGTTTGCCTGTCTTTTCGGGAAGATTCGCCATCATGGCCGCCAAGGTTTCTTCCGGTGTCGGCATAGGCTCCTTTCATCAGCGAGGTCGGCTGCGAGCATCAATCGGCAGGGTGCTCCTGCATGTTCTTTTCGATCCGGCGGTCGGGGAGGAACCACATGATAGGGACGATCACGTAGCAGGCGATGGCGGCCCAGGGGTAGGTGAAGGCGAAGGCCAGCGCAATCAGGTAGACGAAAAGCGACAGGGAACCTTTCTGATCGCTGCCGATAGCGTTGGCGAGGAGGGATTCGCGGCCGTGGAGGCCGATCAGGGCGCGGGTCAGGATTGTGTAAGCGATGGCGGCGCAGAACATGTCGGCGCCGTAGAGGGCAAGCGGCCAGGGAGCCAGCGGGTGGGCTCCCGCCCAGGCGGTCGCGAAAGGGATGAGCGACAGCCAGAACAGCAGGTTCAGGTTGGCCCACAGGATGGTGCCCGACACGTGCTGCGCGGCCTGCAGCAGGTGATGGTGATTGTTCCAATAGATGCCCAGGTAGACGAAGCTCAGCAGGTAGGCGCAGAAGACCGGCACCAGGGGCTTGAGCGCCGCGGGGCCGGCACCGGCCGGTGTCGGCAGCTGCAGGACCATGATGGTGATGATGATGGCGAGCACGCCATCGCTGAAAGCTTCCAACCGCCCCTTGCTCATTGTCCTCGAGTCCTTTCGCGCGCGGTGTGAGGATGGTCGAGCGAGTCTAAGGCATCCGGCAGCCTCCGCGGCCGGGAGGACGCGGCCGCGCCTACGTCGCGCCGCGCGCGCTGGGAGTCGTGGCCACGGCCGCGGCGGGCGGCCGCCGTCACCTCGACCTGCGCATCAGCCAGGCGGGTACGCTGCTACCAGACGGCAGAGCGAGAGCCGGCGCCCACTCTATACTGGAGACACTGAACAGCGCCTTGAATGGCAAGCGGCAGGGGAGGAAGCGACCATGCGCGTACGTCGAAGCCAGCTGGGAATCTACTGTGGGATCTTGCTCTGCCTGGCGCCCGGGGCGGCCAGGGCACAGCTGTTTGCGGTGACGACACTCGCCAGCCCGACGCCCACCGCGTCGATCTCCGCGGCGCTGCTGCTGAGCGACGGCAACCAGGCGCTGACGGCGCCGACCTTCGTCACCGGCTTGGCGGGTACCGAGATCCTGCGCAGCCTGGCGAGCAATCCGCTGACCGCCGACGTGGTATCGATCGCCACTTCCGTAGGTGGCTCGCAGCTGGTGCATGTCGATCTGCAGCACGGCACGATCACGCCATTCGGGCCGCCGCTGACGATCAACCTGGTCAGCTTGGCCTTCAACAGCAAGGGGCAGCTGTTCGGCTTTGCGCTGTGCGACAAGACCTATACCAACCAGCTGTTCCAGATCGATCCGGCGAGCGGCGACATCACCGGGGCGCTAGGCAGCCTTGACGCCGCCCAGGTCGGATCGTGCGGCATGCTGACGCTGGGGGCGGCGATCGCCATCGACCCGGCGACCGACGTGCTGTACCTCGCCTCGGTCGATGCGTACGGCATCCTGTTCGTCGACAGCTTCAACCCACTGCTCACGCCCACCACGCAGTACACGGACCCCTTCCTGATTGCTCCTGTACCGACCGCCGCGACCATCATCAACGGCCAGATTTGGATAGCGACGACCCTCACCCAATTCGGGCCAGGCGCCGGCTTTCTGACCTTCAGCACCACGGGGTCCGGGTCCGGCACCCAGCTGGCCTCGGGCGGAGCGGCCTATCGGGCGCTGTCGTTCGACAACAACGCACCGGTCTACGGCCTGCTGGCCATCCAATCGGCGTGCGTGCCCTCGGCCAACGTCGCTTGCCTGTACAACCGCTTCAAGGTCGAGGCCACCTACGACGCCACCCCCAATAGCGGCAAGGGGCCGGCCACCGTGCTGCTGGAAAGCCAGCAGAGCGTCAAGTTCAGCTTCTTTGACCCCGGCAACGTCGAGATGATCCTGAAGATCCTCAACGCCTGCGTCGCCCCCTACAACAAGTGGTGGGTGTCGGGCGCCGGCCTGACCAACGTCGGCGTCTCGATCACCGTCACAGACACCCAGACCGGCAAGGTAAAGACCTATTCCAACCCCAAGAACCAACTGTTCCAGACCTTCTTCGACACCGCCGCCTTCGACTGCCCGTGAGGCCGCGCCCTCTGGCCACGCCGCGCGGCGTCTTGCACGCTCGTCAGCACAAAGTCGGTCACGCTCTGTCCCTGCAGGGTGGCTGCCCGCTCGATCAGGCTCTTCCGCTCTGCGGTGACGCGCGCCTCCAGGCGCTCTGCGCGTATGCTCTGAGCTCCGCCTCGCCGGTCGCCTGATGCATCCGGCACGACGGGGAGTGCCGAGCGCGGCAAAGGTTACGGCAGCGGCCCGTACCAGCACACGCAGCCCTGCTGGCCGGTCGGGCAAAGGTTGTATTCCGGGGCCTCGCAGTAGCCGTACACACCCTCGATGTCGCCGCAGTACGTGCCGTACGGTTGACCTTGACAGTAGGAAACGCTGCACGCCCCGCAGAGTCTTCCGGCCAGGGGCGTGGGGGCCGGTGCGTGGTCGGCGACGCTGAAGCTGGTGCGGTTGGCATGGCAGACCGCCGGTGCATCCAGCGCGGCAGCGAACGGTACCACCGCCGGGGTCGAGGTTGCGGGCGCCGTCGCCGCACCGGCGACGACTGCCGGCAGCAATAGCGAAATCAGGACCAGCATGGCAGATCGCAGTTTCATATCGCCTCCTTGGCAGGTGGATGAGGATTTCGCAATTCTCCCGAAGCTCCTATTCGGTAGCAACATAGTATGCACTTACCAGTCACCGTGCCATACCCTTTCGAGCCTGTGGGGCCGAGCAGCTCAGGATCAAGAGCTCACCGCCCGCAGGAGACGCTGCGTGAGCTGCCAGCCTCACGCAGCTTTTCGCGTTTCACGCCGATCTCAAGGGCTGGCTTGTGCTAGCCTTGCGGCCTAGAAACAAGGTCCGGGCGCTGCGTCTAAGTGGCTGAAACAAAGTAGGTTTACAGCGGTTAAGCGGCGATCTGCGGCGGCCGCTTGGTCGGCGCGGGTCGGGCGGCCGCACGGCTTGGCGGCATGGCGCTCCCACGGCCACGCAAGGGGTGAACGAATGCGGCGAATGGCGGCGTTGCTTTGGCTTTCGGCGAGTGCGGCGATGGCAGTGGGGGCGGCTGCGACGGCATCGGCGAGTGCGGCCTTCGAACAGGCGCAACCCTCGCCTCGCACCGGCGTGGGTGACGTGACGAAACCGGAAGCGCCGGTGCCGGAGCAGGCGGGCGAGGAGAAGGACAAGGGGCCGTTCGACGGCCTGAAATTCCGCTTCATCGGGCCGCCCGGCAACCGCGTCTCGGCGGTGGTCGGCATGCCGGGCGATCCCAACGTGTACTACGCGGGCGCGGCGTCGGGTGGAGTCTGGAAGTCGATCGACGGCGGTACCGAGTGGAAGCCGGTCTTCGACAAGATGCCCGCCCAGTCGATCGGCGCGATCGCGATCGCGCCGTCGGACCATGCGATCGTCTGGGTCGGCACGGGCGAGACCTTCATCCGCAGCAACGTGTCGATCGGCAACGGTGTGTACCGATCGACCGATGGCGGCAAGAGCTGGCTGCACATGGGCCTCGACAAGACCGGGCGCATCGGCCGCGTGATCATCGACCCCCGCGACCCCAACGTGGTGTACGTCGCGGCTCTCGGCACCTGCTACGGGCCGCAGCCGGAGCGCGGTGTCTTCCGCACCAGGGACGGCGGCAAAACCTGGGAGAGGGTGCTTTTCGTCGACCAGAACACGGGAGCTTCCGACCTGGCGATGGACCCCGCCGACTCGCGCACGCTCTTCGCCGGCACCTGGCAGATCGACATCAAGACCTGGGGCAGGAACAGCGGCGGCCCCGGCAGCGGCGTCTGGGTCACGCACGATGGCGGCAACCGGTGGAAGCGATTGACCAAGGACGACGGCCTGCCCGCAGCGCCGCTGGGCAAGATCGCGGTCGCGGTGGCGCCCAACGACTCGCAGCGCGTCTACGCCCTGATCGAGACGGGCGACAAGGGGTCGCTGTGGCGCTCCGACAACGGCGGTGCGAAGTGGAAGCTGGTGAACCACAGCCGGCTGTTGAACGAACGTCCGCACTACTACACGCGCATGCTGGTCATGCCGGACAATGCCAACGAAGTCTACTTCCCGTCGAACTCGATCGGTGTGTCCTACGACGGCGGCGAGACGACCGACCAGGTGGATTGGGGCGGCGACAATCACGACATGTGGGCCGACCCGATGAATCCGAGCCGCATGATGATCGGCTCCGACGGCGGCGTCTTCATCTCGACCACGCGGGGCCGAAAATGGACATGGGAACGCCTGCCGATCGCCCAGATCTACCACGTCGCGACCGACACGCGGATTCCGTACGGCGTGCACGGGCAGATGCAGGATGGCGGATCGATGCGCGGTCCGAGCCGTAACCCGGGCGCCGACACGATCCCTCCGGCGCTTTGGACGACGACGGCAGGATGCGAGACCGGTTGGGCCACGCCCGACCCCGTCGACCCCAACATCGTCTGGGGCGGCTGCTACGCGGGGGTCGTCGAGCGCTACGACGATCGCACGCGCATGTCGCGCTCGGTGTCGGTCTGGCCGGAGCGGACGATGGGAGCCAACGCCGGGCAGGTCAAGCACCGGATGAATTGGACGTTCCCGATCGCCATCTCGCCGCACGACCACAACACCGTCTACGTCGGCAGCCAATACGTGATGCAGACCACCGACGGCGGCGATCACTGGACGGCGATCAGCCCCGACCTGACATTGCACGACCCGTCGATGATGGGGGATTCGGGCGGCCTCACGATCGACAACCTTTCTGTCGAATATGCAGGCGTCGTCTACTCGCTCGCCGAGTCGCCGCTCGCCAGGGGGGAGATCTGGGCCGGCACCAACGACGGCCTGGTTCAGGTGACGCGCGACGGCGGCGCTCACTGGGCCAACGTGACGCCCGGCAAGGACCTGCTGCCGCCGAAGGGCACCGTCGACTCCGTCGAGCCGTCCCCGCACGAGGCCGGGACCTGCTATGTCGCCGTCGACCTGCACCAGGTCGACAATCGCGACCCATTCATCTTCAAGACGAACGACTACGGAAGGACCTGGAAGTCGATCTCCTCGAGCATTCCCAAGAGCCCGTTTTCGTACGTCCACGTCGTGCGCGAGGACCCGTTCCGCCGGGGCATGCTGTACGCCGGCACCGAAAACGGCCTGTACGTGTCGTTTGACGACGGCGCGCATTGGCGTCCGCTGCAGTCGAAGCTGCCGCATGCGCCGGTCTACTGGCTGACCGTCGAGCCGCGATTTCACGATCTCGTGGTCGCCACGTACGGACGGGGTTTCTACATTCTCGACGACGTCACCTCGCTCGAAGCGTGGAGCGAAGCGCTGCAGGACTCACCGGCGCACCTCTTTGCGCCCGTTCCCGCCTATCGTTTCCGCGCCGTATCGCAGCCGGCCTACGCGCCGACCGGAACCGCGGAAGGCAAGAACGGGCCGGAAGGTGCGCTGCTGACCTATTGGCTGAAGAAAGCGGTTCCCAAGCCGAAAGAAACCGCCAGCGACGATGACGCGGCGAAAGAGAAGCCCCCCCTTGTCCAGATCAGGATCTTCGACGCGGCCGGCGTGAAGATCCGCTCGTTGCGCGGGACCGATGAGGCCGGCATGAACCGCGTCGTCTGGGACCTGCGCTACGACTCGATCCCGGAGGTGCGCCTGCGCGCCACCCCGCAGGCCAATCCGCACGTGTGGGCGGAGAAGCGCTTCGCCGGGAAGGATCGGCGTCCGGTGCTGTACTACGGGATCGAAGACGCCACCCGCGGACCGCTCGTCCCTCCCGGCAGCTATACGGTGAAGCTCAGGATCGGGGACCAGGAATTCACCGCGCCGGTCGAGGTCCGCAAGGACCCGAGCTCCGCCGGGACGCCGGCGGACGTCGAGGCCGCGTCGAAACTGTCGCTCGCGATCTACCATGACGCGGCATCGGCGTCCGGGATGATCGGCGAGCTCGAATGGACGCGCTTGCAACTCGAACAGCTCGATCGCCGCCTGGTCGCCGCCAAGGCGGAGACTTCGCTGGCCGATGCCGTCGCGGGTCTGCGCAAGAGCGCCGAGGAGATCGAGGCGATCCTCCTCCAGCCGACGATTGCGGACGAGGACCAGAAATCGTTCCGCGGACCGCTCGGTATCTTCCTCAAGCTGGTCTGGCTCAACGCCGAGGTATCGACCGGCGCCGGCGACGTTTCGGGCAACGCCGACTTTGCGCCCACGCAACCCGAAGGTGAGGTCTTCGAGCTGCTCGACCACCAGCTCGGCGAGGTGCACCAGCGGTTCCAGTCCCTGTATGACCAGGGCGTCCCCGCCTTCAATCGCGCGCTGGCCGCCAAGGGGATGACCGGGATCGCCCCAGTCCATGAAGTCCCGCCGGAGTTCGCCAAGGAGAAGGAAAAGAAGCCGGACGAGGACGACAATTGAGCGCCCGATGCGGCGAGCCGGCTGATCTGGCGGGCGCAGCTGGCGCTGGACAGGGTGCTCTCTCGCGGCCAGGATTTGGGGTTCGGCGCAGCGGGGGTGCGGCAGCGGGTCGAGGAGAAGTGGCCACGGTACGGCGTCGTTGCAGCGAACGGAGGTATCATCACCGGCATCGGATTTTCCGTCTTGAATCCCGCCCCTGAGAGCATGATCATGCCTGACCACAACTACTTCTCGAACCTGATCTGGCAGATCGCCGACCTGCTGCGCGGGCCGTACCGGCCGCCGCAATACGAGCGCGTCATGCTGCCCATGACCGTGCTGCGTCGATTCGACTGCGTGCTTGCCCCTACCAAGGCCAAGGTGCTGGCCGAGCAGGCGCGGTCAAAGGTCAAGTTCAAGGGCGAGGCGCTCGACGCCCGACTCAACAGGGCGGCGGGCCAGCGCTTCCACAACCACTCGCCGCTCGACTTCGAGAAGCTCAAGGGCGACCCCGACCACATCGCTCAGCACCTCGTCAGCTACATCAAGGGGTTCTCGGCCAACGTCCGCCACATCTTCGACTTCTTCGAGCTCGAGACCGAGATCGAGAAGATGCGCGAGTCGAACATCCTCTTTCTTGTCGTCTCGAAGTTCTGCGATGTGGACTTGACGCCGAGTGACGACCCTCGCACCGGGGTGCCGAATTTCCAGATGGGGCTCATCTTCGAGAACCTCATCCGCCGCTTCAACGAGCTGGCCAACGAGACCGCGGGCGACCACTTCACGCCGCGCGAGGTCATCCGGCTGATGGTGAGCCTCCTGTTCATCCGGGATAACAAGCTGCTCGCCACGCCCGGCACCGTGCGCAAGCTCCTAGACCCCGCTTGCGGCACGGGTGGCATGCTGGCGGAAGCGCAGAACTACCTGCGCGACCACCATCGAGAAGCGAAGCTCTACGTCTACGGGCAGGACTACAACAAGCGCGCCTTCGCCACTGCGGCGTCAGACATGCTGATGAAGCAGGTCGATCATAACGGCAGCGGCGGCAACATCCGCTTCGGCGACAGCTTCACCGAAGACCAGTTCGCCGGCGAAACCTTCGATTACTTCCTAACTAATCCGCCCTTCGGTGTGGACTGGAAAAAGCAGCAGAAGGAGATCCAGCGCGAGCAGGAGAGGCAAGGTTTCGCGGGCCGTTTCGGCGCGGGGCTACCGCGCGTGAACGACGGCTCGCTGCTCTTCTTGCAGCACATGCTCGCCAAGTTCGAGCCGGTGGGGCCGGCCGAGCACAAGCACGGCTCGCGCCTCGCCATCGTCTTCTCCGGCTCGCCGCTCTTCACCGGCGGCGCCGGTTCCGGCGAGAGCGAGATCCGCAGGTGGATCATCGAGAACGACTGGCTCGAGGCCATCGTCGCCCTGCCTGAGCAGATGTTCTACAACACCGGCATCGGTACTTACGTCTGGATCGTCACCAACCGCAAGGAGAAGCGGCGCAAAGGCAAGATTCAGCTCCTTGACGCACGCGACTACTGGGCCGCCGGTGGTAGCGAGGAGAGCAAGCGCAGCCTCGGAGACAAACGCCGCCACATTACAATAGGGCAGATCGACGAGATTGTCAGCCTGTACGGCCGCTTCGAAGATGGTGAGCGCTCAAAGGTCTTCGACAACGCCGACTTTGGCTACACTCGCGTCACCGTCGAGCGCCCGCTGCGGCTCACCTACCAGATGACGAACGAGGACAAGGCGCGTTTCCTGGATTCCTGCCCCGAACTGTTCGACGACGTGCAGGCCATTGATGAGGCGCTGGGGCGGGAACCTTTGCGCGACTGGAATGCGATCGGAGAGCGTATTCAGGATCTTCTACGCGAGCGCCGATCAAAATGGAAGAAGCCGGAACAGAAGCGCTTCCGCGAGGTCTTCATCCGCAAGGAGCCCGAGGCCGAGCCGGTCTTGAGCGACGGGGCGAGCGGGGGCTATGAATGCGATCCCGACCTGCGGGACTTCGAGAACGTGCCGCTCAAGGACAACATCGAAGCTTACTTCGAGCGCGAGGTGCTCCCCCACGTGCCCGATGCCTGGATGGACCGGAGCAAGGACAAGGTCGGCTACGAGATCAACTTCAACCGCCATTTCTACAAGTACACCCCACCCCGGCCGCTGGAGGAGATCGACGCGGATCTTAAGAAGGCGGAGGAAGAGATCCTGCGGCTGCTGCGGGAGGTGACGGAGTGAGAGCCGTCTCCTGGGGCGCTTCCTTTCCGGTTGAATGGCCTCGAACAAGAATCAAGCACGTCTGTACCTTCGTAGGAGGAGGCACCCCTGATAAGGGAAGTCCGGAGTATTGGAACGGTGACATTCCCTGGTTGTCGCCGAAGGATATGAAGAGCGGCGTTATTGAGGACACTGAAGATCACATCACTGCGGATGGCCTAGAGGCTAGCGCCACCAAGCTCGTCAATTCTGGAGCGGTCCTGATCGTGATGCGTTCGGGAATCCTGCGTCACTCAATTCCGGTCGCTGTCAATCACGTCTCGTTGACTCTGAATCAAGATATGCGCGCGCTGATCCCGAATCATCAGGTTGAGGCACGATACCTCGCCCGGCTTGTCGAGGGCCATCAGCGGCAGCTACTGAATGCCTGGAGTAAAGTCGGCAGTACCGTTGAGAGCCTCGAATCTGACCTTGTAGGCGAGACCGAATTCGCTGCACCGCCGTTACCGCGCCAACGCGCCATCGCCGACTACCTCGACTGCGAAACAGTGAAGATCGATGCGTTGATCGCGGCGAAGGAGCGGGTGCTCGCGCTGCTGGCCGAGAAGCGTCGGGCGCTCATCACGCGCGCAGTCACGCGGGGCCTCGATCCTCACGCCCCGCTCCGGGACTCGGGTATCCCGTGGCTCGGCGAGATTCCGGTGCATTGGGAAATAGAGCGAGGAAGATGGCTCTTCCGGGAGCGCGATGTTCGCTCCGAGAAGGGCGAAGAAGGGTTGCTCACGGTCTCTCACCTCACCGGTGTTACTCCTCGCTCGGAGAAGGACGTGAATATGTTCGAGGCGGAAACCAATGAGGGTTACAAGATCTGTCAACCCGGCGATCTGGTTATCAACACGCTTTGGGCTTGGATGGGAGCAATGGGGGTCGCTCCGGTCAAGGGAATAGTTAGCCCCGCATACAACGTCTATCAGCCTGAGGCGCGGCTTGCCCCAGCTTACGTCGATGCTCTTGTCCGACTTCTCGTCTTTGCCCAAGAGGTCACTCGGTATTCTAAAGGTGTATGGTCGTCGAGGCTGCGGCTCTATCCGGAAGGCTTCTTCGAGGTTTACTTCCCTGTACCCCCCTATGAAGAACAACGTGCCATCGTCGGGCACATTGGTAAAGAATCCGCCAGCCTCGCAGCTATGCAGAGTACTACCGAGCGTACCATCTCACTTCTCAGAGAACGCCGCGCAGCCCTCATCGCTGCGGTTGTGACAGGTAGAATATCTGTAGAGGCAGCTACATGACTCGCGTATCCGTCCATCCCGAGATGCTCCGTTGGGCCTGCGAGCGCGCGGGTTACGATGTGCACGACTTGGCGCCGCGCTTCCCCCACCTTCCAGAGTGGGAGCGCGGCGAGAAGCTGCCGACGTTCAAGCAGCTTGAGGCCTTCGCCAGGGCCACTCACACGCCATTCGGGTTTCTCTTCCTTCCCGAGCCGCCCCAGGAGCCCTTGCCGATCCCTGACTTTCGGACCCTGAAGGGTCGGCCGGCACGCCCGAGCCCCGATCTCCTCGACACGATCTATGCGATGCAGCGTCGGCAGGATTGGTTGCGCGAGGAGCGCATCGAAGGCGAGGCGGATCCGCTGGAACTCGTCGGCAATGCTCGATTGAAAGACGATCCAGCGGCTGTGGGCCAGGAGATGCGGCGAATTGTCGGCCTGGATGACGGGTGGGCAGCCGAGGTGCCGAATTGGCACGCGGCAGTCAGCGAGCTGCGCCGCCGCATCGAGGGCCTGGGAATCATGGCCGTCATCAACGGTATCGTCGGAAACAACACGCATCGCAAGCTCAACATAGAGGAGTTCCGCGGCTTCGCGCTGACCGATCGCTACGCTCCTTTACTCTTCGTCAACGGCGCCGACGCGAAATCGGCCCAGATGTTCACTATCGCGCACGAGCTCGCCCACGTCTGGCTGGGAGCGGAAGGACAAGGAATCTCCGGCTTCGAGGGCCTCTTTCCCGGAGACCATCGGATCGAAAAGTTCTGCGATCAGGCGGCAGCCGAATTCCTCGTGCCGGCTCGAGAGCTGCGCGAGTTCCGGAGAGACGTGCAGAACGCGCCGGATGCCTTTGAACGGGTCGCCCGCCACTTCAAAGTGAGTCCGATCGTGGCGGGACGCCGCGCAATGGACCTGCGCCTCGTGAATCGCGCCACATTCTTCGCCTTCTACGAGGCCTATACGAATCGCGAACGGCGGCAGGCGCAGGATTCTAGCGGCGGCGACTTCTATAACAACCAAAACGCCAGGGTCGGAGCTGCGTTCGCGACTCGCATCATTCGTGCAGCCATGGGAGGGCGGCTCACATTCAAGGAGGCTTACGATCTCACCGGGCTTCACGGCGGGGCCTTTCAGGAGTATGCCAGGCGGCTCGGGATGGCACTGCCATGAGTGCGCCGCCACCGTACCTCCTGGATTCGGACGTTTTCATCGCCGCCAAGAACGCCTACTATGCCTTCGACATCTGCCCGGGGTTTTGGGCAGGCCTCATTCGTGCCCACGCAGAAGGCCGCGCGCGGAGCCTGGACCGCATCCGCAACGAGTTGCTCTCTGGGAGGGAAGAAGAGGACTTGGTGCAGTGGGTGAAAAACGACTTGCCTGCGGCCTTCTTCCATAGCTCCAATTCGGCGGAAATCAGCGCCGGCTACGCCGAGGTGATGCTGTGGGTCCAGCGGAACGCGCAGTATTTCGATCGAGCGAAGGCCAAATTCGCGACTGAGGCGGACGGTTGGCTCGTCGCCTACTCGATGGTGAACGCAACGGTGATTGTGACCAACGAACAGCCGCGACCGGAATCGAGGAATCGTGTCCTCCTCCCGGATGTCTGCGCGCAATTCGAGGTGACCTACAAGGACACCTTCGTCATGTTGCGGGAATTTGGGGTTCGGCTCGACTTGAAAGGCCCTTGATTCGTGACGAACAGACATTACGAAGCGGCCTTCGAAACAGTGATCGAGGCGCATCTCCTCGCGCACGGCTACGTCCCCGTCAAAGCCGAAGGCTTCGACCGCGCACGCGCGATCTTCTCCGAGACCGTGCTCGCCTTCATCCGAGAGACACAGCCCAGCGAATGGGCCAAGCTTGAGGTTCTCCACGGCGAGGCGACAGGCGAGCAGGTTCTCGCCGACCTCTGCAAGTGGATGGACATGAACGGCTCGCTCGCCACGTTGCGCCACGGCTTCAAGTGCTACGGCCGGACGCTCCGCGTGGCCTACTTCAAGGCGGCCCATGAGCTGAACCCTGAGCTCGAGGCCCGCTACGCGGCCAACCGGCTAGGGTTCACACGTCAGCTCCGTTTCTCGCCTCGTTCGGAGAAGTCGCTCGATGTGACCCTGAGCCTCAATGGCATTCCGGTGGCGACCATCGAGCTTAAGAACCCGCTCACCGGGCAGGCCGTGGATCATGCGCTGTACCAGTACCGGCATGACCGCGACCCGCAGGAGCCCATCTTCGAGTTTAAGAGGCGCACCCTGGTCCACTTCGCTGCCGATACCGAGAGCGTACGCATGACCACGCGGCTCGCCGGAAGCGCGACGCACTTCCTGCCTTTCGACCAGGGCTGGGAAGGTGGCGCCGGGAACCCACCCGATCTGACCGGGCGCACCTACCGCACCGCCTACCTGTGGGAAGAAGTGCTGGCGCGCGACAGCCTGCTCGACATCCTCGGGCGCTTCCTGCATCTACAGAGCGACGAGAGACGTGACGAGCGGGGCCACAAGGTAAAGGTCGAGTCGATGGTGTTCCCGCGCTATCACCAGCTCGACGCGGTGCGGCGGCTGGTGGAGGCTGCGCGCGTCGAAGGCATAGGGCACAACTATCTTATAGAGCACTCCGCCGGCAGCGGCAAGAGCAACACTATCGGCTGGCTCGCGCACCGCCTGGCCTCCCTCCACGACGCAGGCAATGCGCGGGTGTTCGACAGCGTGATCGTGGTCACCGACCGCGTCGTGCTCGATCAGCAGCTCCAGGACACGATCTACCAGTTCGAGCATAAGCGCGGCGTGGTGCAGCAGATCGACGAGCGCTCGCGGCAGCTCGCGGAGGCGCTTGAGAATGCGGTTCCGATCATCATCACGACGCTCCAGAAATTCCCTTTCGTCTCGCGTCAGTTGTTGAAGCTGGCCGACGAGCGCGGCGTGCAAGGCACGGGAATGCTGCCAACACGGCGTTGCGCCGTGATCATCGACGAGGCGCATAGCTCACAGGGCGGCGAGACGGTGACCGACCTGAAGGAAGTTCTGGGCGGCGAGAACCTGCTCGAGCAAGCGCGGCAACGTGCGGTCGAAGAAGGGCGCGCGGACTTCGAGGAGCTCTTCCGCAGCATGGCCAAGCGCGGCCGACAGGCAAATTTGAGCTTCTTCGCCTTCACGGCCACGCCCAAGCACAAGACCTTCAAGGTTTTCGGGCGCGACGGCGAGCCGAGCCACCGGTATACCATGCGCCAGGCGATCGAAGAGGGCTTCATCCTCGACGTGCTGAAGAACTACACGACCTACGCCACCTACTACAAGCTGCTCAAGGCCTGCGAGGATGATCCCAACGTCGAACGCAAGCAGGCGGCGCGGGCGTTGGCGCGCTTTCTGCGCCTGCATCCACACAACATCGCGCAGAAGACCGAGGTGATGGTCGAGCACTTCCAGGCGGTTACGCGGCACAAGATCGGCGGACGGGCCAAGGCGATGGTGGTCACCGGGTCGCGGCTGGAGGCGGTCCGCTACAAGCAGCGCTTCGACGACTACATCAAGAAGAAGGGCTATGCCATCAAGACTCTGGTGGCCTTCTCCGGGACGGTGCCGGACGACGAGCTCCCTGGCGTCGAGTACACGGAAGTGCAAATGAACGGCGGCATCCGCGAGAAGGAGCTGCCCGAGAAGTTCGCCACGCAGGAGTACCAGGTCCTGCTGGTCGCGGAGAAGTACCAAACCGGCTTCGACCAGCCGCTGTTGCACACGATGTACGTGGACAAGCGTCTCGCCGGCATCCAGGCGGTGCAGACCCTGTCGCGGCTCAACCGCACGCATCCTTTCAAGGACGATACCTTCATCCTCGACTTCGTCAACGATCGAGAGGAGATCCGCGAGGCCTTCAAGATGTACTACGAAGGCGCCCAGATGGGCGAAGAGGTCGATCCGGCCCGAATGTATGCAGTCAGGGGCGAGCTCGACGCCTCAGGCATTTTCCTCGACGAGGAAGTCGAGCGATTCAGCGCGGTGTACTTCAAGCCGAAGCAGCGCCAAAGCGCACAGGACCATCAATCCATGAACGCCGCACTCGATCCGGCCGTCTCACGGTTCACCGTGTTGCAGCGGGACGAAGAGGATGAGGCCGAGCTCTGGCGTGGCAAGGTCCAGGCGTTCCGCAACTTGTATGCCTTCCTTAGCCAGGTCATCCCGTATCAGGACTCCGATCTTGAACGGCTCTATGTCTTCCTGCGCTATCTCGCGGCAAAATTGCCCCGCCGCCGCGGAGGGCCCACCTACCAGTTCGATGACGAGGTGCAGCTCGAGTACTACCGCCTGCAGAAGATCAGCGAGGGCTCGATCTCGCTCCAGGAGGGCCAAGCCCGGTCCCTCGATGGTCCGAAAGAGGTCGGTTCGGGGCTTGTGCGAGCTGAGGAAGTTCCGCTGTCGCAGCTCGTCGACCTGCTCAACGAGCGCTTCGGCACCGATTTCAACCAGGCGGACCAGCTCTTCTTCGATCAGATCGTCGAGGCCGCGGTGACCGACGATGGACTGCGCCAAGCGGCTGCCGTGAACCCGATGGACAAGTTCGAGCTGGTGTTCAGAAATCTCCTCGAGCGCCTCTTCGTCGAGCGCATGGACCAGAATGAAGAAATCTTCGTCCGTTACATGAACGAAGCGCCCTTCCGGAACTTCGTCGGCCCGAGGATGGCGTCGCAGGTGTACCAGCGTCTGAGGTCGGATGAGAGTGGCTCGGCGATCGACGCGACCGAGCGAGGCCTGCCATCGAACCTGCGGCGGGTCGAGGGCTCCGCGAAGGAGCGTTACGTCAGTTGCGTGCCATTCATTCCGCTCAAGGCAGCCGCGGGCGCCTTTAGCGATCCGCAGCACGTTGCGGATGACGGCTACGAGTGGGTCGCGGTCAGCTCACGCCACCGACTGCACCCAGGGATGTTCGTTGCACAGGTCGTGGGAAAGTCCATGGAGCCCATCATTCCTGACGGGTCCTGGTGCCTCTTTCGCGCACCGGTCGAAGGCTCTCGGCAGGGGAGGACCGTCCTCGTCCAACTGCACGACCTCACCGACCCAGAGACCGGCCAGCGGTACACGGTCAAGCAATACGAGAGCGAGAAGGCCGCAAAAGGCAATTCGTGGCGCCACGAGAGGATCACGCTCAAGGCCATGAATCCCGACTTCAGTCCGATTGTGCTCAACCCTGAAGGTGAGGATGTGGTCGAAGTGGTAGCGGAGTTGGTCGAGGTTCTCGGTTCGGGCCTATAAGGCGGCAGGAAAGGCCCTTGATCTCAGGGCTCACCAGGTCACCGCAGGGCTTGCTACCCGGTGCCATGGCCGGCCGCGGCCAGTTCGGCTCTCCGGTATCCGCTCAGCGGGCCGCCGCGAGGTCGCGCTCGAGCTGGTCCAGGAGGAGTTCCTCGGCGGCCAGGGCGAGCGCCGCGGCGGTGGTCCGTTCGAGGAGAGTTGCGAGTGACAGGCGGACGCCGAGCTCCTGCTCCAGGCGATGGCGGACACGGGGGAGGAGGAGCGAGCGGCCGCCCAGGGCGAAGAAGTCGTCCTGGCGGCCGACGCGCGGGACTCCCAGGAGGTCGCGCCAGACGTATGCCACCGCCTCCTCGGCCGGCGTCGCCGGCGCCTCGTAGCCGCCGGCCGCGGTCGCCTCGAGCTTGGGGACCGGAAGAGCGCGGCGGTCGAGCTTGCCGCTGGCGTTGCGCGGCAAGGCGGGAAGCAGGGCGAAGAGCGACGGCACCATGGGCTCGGGGAGGCGCTCTTTCAAGAAGCCGCGAAGCTCGGCCGCGGTGGCGCCTTCCCCCGGCCGCGCCGCCCACCAGGCGACCAGCGCGCGCTCGCCGGCGCGCCGCTCGTCGACCCCCACGGCCGCCTCGGCGACCGCCGGGTGCTGCGCCAGCGCCCCCTCGATCTCCGCCAGCTCGATGCGGACGCCGCGCACCTTGACCTGGCGGTCGATGCGGCCGAGGTACTCGAGCGCGCCGTCCTCCCCTCCATCCAGACGATGGCGCGCCAGGTCGCCGGTGGTGTACATCCGCGCGCCGGAGCGGCCGGCGAAGGGGTCGGGAAGGAAGGCGCGGGCGGTGAGGTCCGGGCGCCCGAGGTAGCCGCGGGCCAAGCTCTCGCCGCCGACCGAGAGCTCGCCGGGGATCCCCGGCGGGCAGAGCTCGCGCGCGCCGTCCAGGACGTAGGCGCGGGCGCCCGGCAGCGGCCGGCCGATGGGGAGCTCGCGGAGCGGGCGTGGCGGGGCGTCCGGCTCGCCATGGAGGGAGTGCGAGGTGGCGGCGACGGTGACCTCCGTCGGCCCGTAGGAGTTGATCACCCGCACCGCGGGGCCGAGCTGACGGCGGAGGCGTGCGACGCGTTCCGGGAGCGGCCGCTCGCCGCCGGTGACCAGGAGGCGGATGGATGACGGCCAGGCGGCCTCGCCGGCGTCGACCCGGTCGACCAGCTCCTGCCAGAAGACGGTGGGGAGGTCGCAGACGGTCACCCCCCAGCTCGCGCAGGCGCCCAGGAAGGCCGCCGCCCCGGCGAGCATCGCGTCGTTGCGGAGGATCAGCGCCGCGCCGCTCGCCAGGCAGGAGAAGATCTCCCCGGCGCTGGCGTCGAAGGAGAGGGAGGCGAACTGCAGCATGCGATCGGAGGGGGTGAGCGCGAGGTCCCGCCGCGCCGCGAGGACGTAGCTCGCGAGCCCGCCGTGGCGGATCATCACCCCCTTGGGCGCGCCGGTCGAGCCCGAGGTGTAGATGACGTAGGCGAGGCCCTCGCGGCCGGCCCCTGGCGTCGGGTCGCTCGGTGGTCCGCTCGGCGGCTCGACCGCGAGGGCCGGCCAGATCTCGTCGAGGTCGACGACGGGCAGGCCGGCGAGCTGGGCCGCCGCGCGCGCCGCCGCGCGCCCGCCGCCGGTCAAGAGCGCCGCGGTGACGGCGCCGCGCCCGGCGTCCTGACCGGTGTCCCGCCCGATGTCCCTGAGGATGACGGCCAGGCGCTCGACCGGGCTGGCCGGGTCGAGCGGCACGTAGGCTCCCCCCGCGGCGAGCACGGCGAGAACGGCGGCGATCCGGCGCGGCGAGTGCTCGAGGGCGATCGCCACCCGGCTCTCGGGGCCGATCCCCTGGGCGACGAGCCGGCGCGCCAGGCTGTGCGCGAGGCGGGCGAGCTCGCCATAGGAGACCTCCCGACCCTCTGCGACGACGGCCGGCGCGCCGGGCCTGCGCGCCGCCTGGGCGAAAAAGGCGCGATGGACCAGCGGCGGCCGGGCCCCAGCTTGGCTGGCCTGACCGTCCTCGCCGGCCTCGCCGGCCTCGCCGCCGTCGCTCCAGGCGAGGAGCTGGCGGCGCTCGGACGTCGAGAGGAGGGGGAGCTCGGCGAGCGGCCGCTGCGGCGCGGCGAGCGCGGCGGCGAGCAAGGCCGCCAGGTGGTCGAGGAGGCGCGCCGCCGTCGCCTCGGTGAACAGGTGGGCGTCGTAGGCGAGCCGCAGCCCGATGCCGCCACCGCCATCACCCGCGCCGCGGGGATCGGACGTCTCTTCGGCGACGAGGCCGAGCTCGAAGACCTCCGCCGCCAGGTCCGCCGCGGGATCGGGGGGAGAGACGGCGATCTGGAGGCCCGCGCAGGAGAGCCGCGGCGCCGGCTGGCTGCGGAGCAGGAACAGGACCTGGAACGGCGGCGCGCGGCGCGGCTCGCGCGGCAGGTCCAGGGCCGTGAGGAGCATCTCGAGCGGCAGGTCCTGGTGCGCGCCGGCGCCCGCTGCCGCCTGCCGTACCTCGTCGACGAGCGGGCCGTAGCCGCGGTCGAGCCGCGGGCGGGCGCGGCGGACCAGGACGTTCCGGAAGGGTCCGATCAGCCCCAGGGCCTCCGGGCGGCGGCTCTCGACCGGCGTGCCGACCAGGACGTCCTCCTCGCCGCTGGTGCGCGCGAGGACGGCGGCCCAGGCGGCCAGGAGGAGCGAAGAGAGCGTCGCCCCGCGCCGGCCGCCCAGCTCGCGGAGGGCCGCGGCGAGCGGCGCCGGCAGCACGCGGTGGACCTCGCCGGCAAGGAATCCTTGCGCCGAGGCGCGGTCGAAGTCGGCCGGCAATCGCAGGACGGGAAGCGGCGGGGCGAGCTCGCGCCGCCAGGGATCGACCTCGAGGGCGAGCGCCTCGTCCGCGAAGTGCAGCCTCTGCCAGAGCGCATGGTCGGCGTACTGCAAGGGGGGCTCGGGGAGCGGCGACGGCCGGCCCGCGGCGAAGGCCTCGTAGAGCGCCGCGACCTCTCGCCAGAGGACGAGGCTCGATCCGCCGTCGAAGACGATGGGGTGAGCGGCGAGCAGCCCGGCGTGCCGGCCCGCCGCGACGCGCACCAGAGCGACGCGGACGAGCGGCCCCGCCGCGAGGTCGAACGGGCGCCGCCGCTCCGCGGTGGCGAGGCGCGCGACCTCGCGCCTCGACGGCGGCTCCGGCAGGCCGGCGAGGTCGACGAGCGGCAGCGGCCGGCGCGCGGCGGGGGCCACGACGGGTTCCGGTGCGCCGCCTGGCGCGGCGAAGGTGGTGCGCAGGGTCTGGTGCCGGCGGACCACCTCGTCGAGCGCGCGGGCGAGGACGGCGCGGGCGAGCGGGCCCGCGATGTCGACGGTGTGGAAGAGGTTGCAGGTTGCCGCGCCCGGGTCGATCTGGTCGAGGAGCCACATGCGCTCCTGGGCGAAGGAGAGCGGGCGGACCGCTTCGTTCTGAAGCGCCGTCACACCAGGTCGCACGGTTTGGGGCGGGACCGCCCGGCTATTCCTGGCGCAGGGCGATCAGGGGATCGATCCGCGTCGCGCGGCGCGCCGGCAGGAAGTTGGCGGCGAGGGCGACGGCGGCGAGGACCAGGGCCACGATGGCGAAGGTCCAGGGATCGTTCGTGCTCACGCCGTAGACCAGGCTGGCGAGCTGGCGGGTGGCGGCGAAGGCGACGGCGAGCCCGAGCCCGAGCCCGATCAGCACCAGGATCATCCCCTGGCGGAGAACCAGGCCGAGCACGTCGTCGCGATGGGCGCCGAGCGCCATGCGGATGCCGATCTCGTGGGTGCGCTGGTCGACCGTGTAGCTCACCACGCCGTAGACGCCGACCGCCGCGAGCACCAGGGCGAGCCCGGCGAAGAGGCCGAGGAGCACGGTGTTGAAGCGGTTCGAGGCGAGCGAGGCGGCGACCACCTCGTCCATCGTCTGCGCCTGATCGACCGGCAGATCGTGGTCGAGGTCCTGCACGACCCGGCGGATGGGCGTCGCGAGCGTGCGCGGGTCGCCGGCGGTGTGCACGACGAGGGTGGAGTTGAGCTGCGGGCTCTGGAGCTGGGCGGTGTAGATCTCGTCGCCGGGGTCCCTGTCCAGGCTGAGGTGGCGCACGTCGCCGACGACGCCGACGACCGTCATCCAGCGCACGTCCTTATCGTGCGGATCGTCCAAGGTGAGGCGCTTGTTCAGCGCGTCGCCACCCGGCCACAGCTTGTCGGCGAGCGTGCGGTTGATGACCGCGACCGGGGTCGTGGCGTCGGTATCGTGATCGTCGAAGACCCTTCCTTTGAGCAGCCGCACGCCGAGGGTGCGGAAGAAGCCGGGGGAGACAAACCGCACGTTCGCCGCCGGCGCGTCCTGCGGCCGCGGGAACGGCCGGTCGCCGGCGGCGAAGTTGAGGATCATCCGATCGCTGCTGAGCGGCAGCGGGTACGCGGTCCCGGCCTGGTCGACGCCGGGCAGCTGCGCGACCCGCGCCAGCAGCGCGCGATAGAAGGCGATCTGCCGCTTGGGCTCATGATAGCGGAGCTCCGCCGGCGCCAGGGCGACGGTGAGGACCCCCTGCGACCGGAAGCCGGGGTCGAGGGAGTGCAGGCGGGAGAAGCTCTTGATGAGGAGCCCCGCCGCGACCAGGAGGACCAGGGCGACCGCCACCTCGGAGAGCACCAGGGCCTGTCGCGCCAGGCGCCCGCGGGCGCCGCCGGCGACGGCGCGCCCCCCCTCCTTGAGCGAGGCGTGGAGATGGCCGCCGGAGCTCTGCAGGGCGGGGATCAGGCCGAAGAGGAGGCCGGTGCCGACGGCTACGCCGAGGGTGAAGGCGAGCGCTTTCCAATCGACGGCGATCGAGTCGGCGCGCGGGATCTTGTTGCCCCCCAGGGCGACGAGGGCGTGCACCCCCCAGACCGCGAGGAGGAGCCCGAGGAGGCCGCCGCCGAGCGACAGCAGGACGCTCTCGGTGAGCACCTGGCGCACCAGACGGCCGCGGCTGGCGCCGAGCGCGGTGCGCAGGGCGAGCTCGCGCTCGCGCGACGCCATGCGCACCAGCAGGAGGTTGGCGACGTTCAGGCAGGCGATGAGCAGCACCGCCGCCACCGCCGCCACCAGCACCAGCAGCGCCGGCCGGATCAGCTGCACCATATTCTCTCTGAGCCCGATCAATCTCACCGTCCACCCTTCGTTCGTCGCCGGGAATTGGCGGGCGAGGCGGCCGGCGATGCCCACCATCTCGGTGGTCGCGCCCTGGAGCGACACGCCCGGCCGGAGGCGGCCGGCGACCAGGAACGTATGGGCGCCGCGGTCGGCCTTGGCGGGATCGACGGCGAGCGGCAGCCAGAGGTCGCGGTGGCTGGGCATGTCGAAGCGGGGCGGCGCCACGCCGACGACCGTGTAGCTCTCGCCGTCGAGCGTCAGGCTGCTGCCGACGATCGCCGGATCGGCGCCGAAGCGGCGCCGCCAGAAGCCGTCGGCGAGCACCGCCACCCGGTGGTTGGCCGGCGTGTCCTCCGCGGCGGTGAAGACGCGGCCGGCGCCGCCGCGCATCCGGGCGACGCCGAAGACCTGCCAGAAATCGGCGGAGACCGTCGCCGCCCTGAGCTTCTGCGGCTCGCCGCGGCCGGTCAGGCTGACGCTCGCCGTGTCCAACGCCGCCAGCGCCGTGAACGAGCGGCTCTGCTGCCGCCAGTCGAGGAAGTTCTGGCTGGCGACGCTGAAGGTCGGGTAGCCCATCCCCGGGTTGCTCTCCCGGATGAGCACGATGCGGTCGGGATCGGGGTAGGGCAGGGGCTCGAGCAGCACGCCGTTGACGACGCTGAAAATGGCGCAATTGGCGCCGATGCCGAGCGCCAGCGCGAGGAGTGCGGCGCCGGCGGTGAGAGGCGAGCGGCGCAGGCTGCGCATCCCGAAGCGGACGTCACTCCAGAGGGTTCCCATGGGCGGATAGCTTGGCATGGGGTCGGCGGTGGGTCAACGTGAAGACCATGCGGGCCGCCGGCCGACAGTTCAGTATTTGCAAACGTTTCTGCCATTTGCCGCCGCTGTCCTATTCTGCGATCTTTGAGCACACCTTGGTAGACGTGGCCATGCGGAACCTCGAGGACGTGTATGCCCTGTCCCCCCTTCAGGAAGGGATCCTTTTCCACAGCCTGTACGCCCCGGAGTCGGGGGTCTATGTCGAGCAGCTGAGCTGCGCGCTCGTCGGGCCGCTCGACGCCGCCGCCTTCGCGCGCGCCTGGGAGCGGGTGATCGAGCGCCACGCGGTGCTCCGCACGGCGTTCGTGTGGAAGAGCCAGAAGCGGCCTCTGCAGGCGGTGCAGCGCGCCGTCGCGCTGCCGCTCGCGAGCGAGGATTGGAGCCATGTGGCGGCCGGCGAGCGCGAGGCGCGCTTCGCCGGCTTCCTGGCCGAGGATCGCCGGCGGGGTTTCGAGGCGGCGCGGGCGCCCCTCCTGCGCATCGTCCTGCTGCGTTTCGGCGCCGGCGAGCATCGGCTGGTGTGGACGTTTCACCACCTGCTCCTCGACGGCTGGTCGCTGCCGCTGGTCCTTTCGGAGGTGCTCCTTTTCTACGCCGCCTTTGCCGCCGGCCGCGACCTCGCGCTCCCCGCGCCGCGCCCCTACCGCGACTACATCAAATGGGTCGAGCGGCAGGACCTCGCCGCCGCCGAGACCTTCTTCCGGCGCGCCCTCGCCGGCTTCACGGAGCCCACCGAGGTCGGCCTGCCGCGCCCCGTCGCCGTCCCCAACGACGCCAACGACGCCAACGACGCCGGCGGCACGGCGGCCGAGCGGCAGCGGCGCGACCGCGACGACTGCAAGCGAACCCTCGGCGGCGAGCGGCACGCCCGGCTGGCGGCGGCCGCGCGGCGGCATCGGCTGACCCTCAACACGCTCCTCCAGGGCGCCTGGGCGTCCCTCCTCGGGCGCTACGCCGGCGAGCGGAGGAGCGCGGACGACGTGGTCTTCGCCACGACGGTTTCCGGGCGCGGCATCCCGCTCGCCGGGATCGAGTCGATGATCGGCCTCTTCATCAATACGCTGCCGGTGCGGGCGCCGCTAGACCCCCTGGCGGAGGTGGGGGACTGGCTCGCCGGGCTCCAGGAGAGCCAGTTGGCGCGCCAGGCCTTCGAGACGACCCCGCTGCCGCGGATCCAGGGCTGGAGCGAGCTGCCGCCGGGCACGCCGCTCGCCGCCAGCCTCTTCGTCTTCGAGAACTACCCGCAGCCGATCATGCCGCGGGACGGCACCGTGGCGCTCGGCGAGGTGCGCTTCCGCGAGCGGACGAGCTATCCGCTGACGGCGATCGCGGCGCCGGCCGGAGAGGACCTCGAGCTCCGCCTGGCCTGGGACCCCGAGCACCACGACGCCGCGACGGCGGCGCGCCTCCTCGCCCACTGGGAGAACCTCCTCGCGGCGCTGGGAGAGGCGCTGGGGGCGGCCCCAGGATCGGCCGGCCCGCGGCTCGGCGATCTGCCCATGCTGTCGCCGGCGGAGCGCCAGCAGATGGTGGCCGAGTGGAACCCGCGACCGCCCGCCGATCTCGCCGGCCTTCCCCTCCACCAGCGTTTCGCCGCCCAGGCGGCGCGGACGCCGGACGCGGTCGCGCTCACCGCCCCGCCGAGCGCGCCGGGCGAGCGCGAGGGCGGCGGCGAGCTCACCTACGGCGAGCTGGCGGGGCGCGCCGGGCGGCTCGCCGCGGTCCTGCGGCGGCGGGGCGTGGGCGCGGAGTCGCTGGTGGCGATCTGCCTCGAGCGCTCGCTCGATCTCGTGGTGGCCCTCCTCGCGGTGCTCGAGGCGGGCGGCGCCTACCTGCCGCTCGATCCGGCCTATCCGCCGGAGCGGCTCGGCTTCATGGTCGACGACTCGGGGGCGCGCCTGCTCGTCTCCCGCCCCGAGCTCGCCGCCCGCCTGCCGCCGCACGGCGCGCAGCTGGTGGCGGCGGACGCCGGCGAGGGCGGCGCGGAGGATGCGCCGCAGGCCGCGGCGCCGCCCGGCTCCGGCACCGGCTCCGGCGGTGGCGCCGACGCCGCGGGCGACCATCTCGCCTACGTCATCTATACCTCGGGATCCACCGGGCGCCCGAAGGGGGTCGCGGTCACCCACGGCGACGTCTCGCGCCTGCTCGCCGCCACCCGTCCGCTCTTTGGCTTCGGGCCGGACGACGTCTGGACCCTCCTCCATTCCTACGCCTTCGATTTCTCGGTCTGGGAGATCTGGGGGGCGCTCGCCCACGGCGGCCGGCTGGTGGTCGTGCCCCAGGCGGTCAGCCGCGCGCCGGAGGAGCTCCTGCGGCTCCTCGCCGCCGAGCGGGTGACGGTCTTGAACCAGACCCCAGGGGCCTTCGCCCAGCTCGCGCCCGCGGCGCTCGCGGGCGGCGACGGCCTGCCGGATCTGCGGCTGGTGATCTTCGGCGGCGAGGCGCTCGATCCGGCGATCCTCGCCGGCTGGTTCGGCCGCTTCGGGGACAACCGGCCGCGGCTGGTCAACATGTACGGCATCACCGAGACGACGGTGCACGCCACCTGGCGGCCGCTCGGCAGTGCCGACCTGGCGGCGGCGGCGAGCCCGATCGGGCGGCCGCTCGCCCATCTCCAGGTGTACCTGCTGGACCGCCGCGGGCGGCTCGTTCCCCAAGGCGTCGCGGGGGAGATGCACGTCGGCGGCGCGGCGCTCGCCCGCGGCTATCTCGGCCGGCCGGAGCTCGCCGCGGCGCGCTTCCTGCCCGACGGCTTCGGCGCCGGCCGCGGCGCCCGGCTCTACAAGACCGGCGACCTGGCGCGGTGGCGGCCGGACGGCGAGCTGGAGTTCCTCGGCCGCGCCGACCGCCAGGTCAAGATCCGCGGCCATCGCGTCGAGCTGGGGGAGGTCGAGGCGGCCCTCGCCGCCTGCCCCGGCGTGCGCGCCGCGGCGGTCGTGGCGCGCGAGCGCGACGGCGTGCGGCGCCTGGTCGCCTACGTCGCCGCGCCCGCGGAGCGGACGGCGGCCGACCTGCGGACGCGGCTGGCGAGGACGCTCCCCGAGCCGATGCTGCCGGCCGCCATCGTGCGGCTCGAGGCGCTGCCGCTGACGCCCAACGGCAAGGTGGACCTGCGGGCGCTGGCGGCTCTCCCGGCGCTCGAGGACGCCGAGGGCGCGGCGGCGGCGCGCGCCGGCGCGGCCGAGCGCATCGCCCCGCGCGGCGCGGTCGAGGAGCTCCTCGCCGGCCTCTGGGCCGAGGTCCTGCGGCTGCCGGAAGTGGGCGTCCACGACAACTTCTTCGCTCTTGGCGGCGACTCGATCCTCTCCCTCCAGATCGTGGCGCGGGCGGGCCAGGCGGGCTGCCGCATCACCCCGCGGCAGCTCTTCGAGCACCCGACGATCGCCGGGCTCGCCGCCGCCATCGAGCAGAGCTCCCCACAGATCGCCGGGCAGCCCGGCGCTCGCGAGGAGGACGAGGGCGCCGGCGAGGTTCCCCTGACCCCCATTCAGCGCTGGTTCCTCGACCGCGAGCCCGCCGATCCCGATCATTTCAACCAGGCGCTCCTGCTCGCCGTGCGGCCGCCGCCGCCGGCCCCCCCCGCCGCCCTGCCGCGGGCGATCGCCGCCCTGGTGGCTCACCACGACGCCCTGCGCCTGCGCTTCCGGCGCGAGCAAGGCCGCTGGCGCCAGCGGCGCCTCGCCCCGCAGCCGGCAGCGCCGCCCGCGACCCCGGCGACCCCGGCGACCCCGGCGACGCCGGGGATCGGCGGGCGCCAGGAACTGGTACGCATCGATCTGTCGGGGCTGGCCGAGCAACGGGTGCCAACGGCGGTCACCGCGGCTGCCGCGGCCGCCCAGCACAGCCTCGACCTCGCGGCCGGACCCGTCCTCCGCGCCCTCTGGCTCGATCTGCCGGCGGGCGAGGCGCGCCTGTTCCTCGCCGTCCATCACCTGGCCGTCGATGGGGTCTCCTGGCGCATCCTCCTCGACGACCTGGCGACGGCCTGGCGCCAGATCGGCCGCGGCGAGCCGGTTCGCCTGGCGCCGCGGACCGCCTCGTTCCGGCGCTGGGCCGAGCGGCTCGCCGAGCAGGCGCGGACGATGGCGGCCGAGCCCGCCGCCGCCGAAATCGCCTTCTGGCTGGCGCAGACGGCGCCTCCGCCCGAGGCGCTGCTCGCGCCGCCGGCGCCGCCGGAGGCCGCCGCCCCCGACACGGTGGCGACCGCCGCCAGCGTCACCGTCGAGCTCGGCCAAGAGGACACCGCCGATCTCCTGCGGGCGCTCCCGGCGGCCCATGGCGCCTCGATCGCCGACGCCCTGGTCGCCGCGCTCGCCGCGACGCTCGCCGGCCCCGGCGGCGCCATATGCATCGACCTCGAGGGGCACGGCCGTGAGCAGGTCGGAGGAGACCGGGGCGGGGATCTCGACCTCTCGCGGAGCGTCGGCTGGTTCACCAGCCTCTACCCCGTGCGCCTGGCGCCCGGCGACGACCCGCGCCCGGAGGCGGCCCTGGCCGCCGTCCGCCGCCAGCTCGCCGCCGTGCCGGGGCGCGGCCTCGGCTACGGGCTCCTGCGCTATCTGAGCGAGCACCCGGCGGCGGCCGCCCTGCGCGACCGGCCATCCTCCCCGGTCAGCTTCAACTACCTGGGGCAGCTCGACGCGGCGCTCCCCGCCGACTCGCCGTTCGCCGCCGCCGGCGAGCCGGTGGGCCCGTCCCAGAGCCCGCGCGCCGGGCGCAGCCACGCGCTCGCCGTCGTCGCCCTGGTCGCCGCCGGGCGCCTCGAGGTGACCTGGACCTACGGCGCGCACCGCCTCGCGGAGGAGGCCGTGCGGCGGCTCGCCGAGCGCCTCCTCGCCCGCCTCCGGGAGCTCGCCGCCAGCGCCCGCTCCCGTACCCAGACGCTCGCGCCCATCCCCGCGGCGGACCTCGCCCGTCTGCCGGCGGACCTCGAGGACGTCTATCCGCTCTCGCCGCTGCAGGAGGGGCTGCTCTTTCACAGCCTGTACGCGCCGGGGTCGGGTGCGTACGTCGAGCAGCTCCACGCCACGTTCGAGGGGGACCTCGACCGCGCGGCCTTCCGTGAGGCCTGGCGGCGGATCGTCGCCGGCATGCCGGTCCTCCGCACCTCCTTCCACGGCGACGACCTGCCGCGGCCCCTCCAGGCGGTGCACCGGCAGGCCGCGGTCGAGATCGTCGAAGAGGACTGGCGCCCGCTCGCCGAGCCCGAACGGCAGCGCCGCTTCGCGGCGCTGGTGCGCGCCGACCGCCTCCGCGGCTTCGATCTGGCGCGGCCGCCGCTGCTGCGCTGGACCCTGGTGCGCACGGGCGAGCGCGCCTGGCGCTTCCTCTGGAGCCATCACCACGCCCTGCTCGACGGCTGGTCCTACGCGGCGCTCATCGGCGACTTCGCCGCCTGCTACGAGGCGCTCGCCGCCGGCCGCGAGCCGTCGCTCCGCGCGCGGCCGCCCTACCGCGACTTCATCGCCTGGCTGTCGCTGCGCGACCCGGCGGCGGACGACGACTTCTTCGGCGCCTACCTGGCCGGCTTCGGGGCGGGCTCCACGGCACCCACGCCGCTCGCCGCGGACCGCCCGGCGCCGGCCCTCGACACGGCGCCCGACCCGGCCATCGCCCTGCTGCGCCTCTCCGCGGCGGAGACCGCGGCGCTGCATGCCGCCGTCCGCGCCCGCGGGCTCACCTTGAACACCCTCGCCCAGGGCGCCTGGGCGCTCCTCCTGGGCCGCGCGAGCGGCGAGCGCGACGTCGTCTTCGGCGCCACCGTCTCGGGACGGCCGCCGGAGCTGCCGGGCGTCGAGGCGATGCTGGGGCTCTTCATCAACACTCTGCCGGCACGGGTCCGCCTGCCGGACGAGGCGCCCGTCTCGTCCTGGCTCGCCGGCCTCCAGGCCGCGCAGGCCGAGCTCCGCCAGCACGAGGCGGCGCCGCTGGTGCGCATCCAGGGGGTCAGCCCGGTGGCTCGCGGGACGGCGCTCTTCGACAGCGTGCTGGTCTTCGAGAACTACCCGCAGGCGGCGATCCGCGCCAGCGCGCTCGGCCGCCGGATCGCCGAGGTCGAGGTGATCGAGCAGACCCACTATCCCCTCACCCTGACCATCGTGCCGGGCGGCGACCGGCTGCTCCTCTCCCTGGGCTACGACCGCGCCCGCTTCGACGCGACGACCGTGGAGCGCCGCCTGGGGCATCTGCAGGGTCTGCTGGCCACGCTCGCGGCGTCCCTGCAGAGCGGCACGGCCGGCGAGGGCGAGGAGCGGCTGGCGGCCATCGGCCTGCCGCTCTCCGCGGCGGAGCGGCAGCAGCTCCTGCGCGAGTGGAGCGATGCGGCGCCCGTCGCCGGCGGGGCGACCCCGGTGCACGAGCTCTTCGCGGCGCAGGCGGCGCGGCGTCCGGACGCGGTGGCGCTGGTCTGCGGCCACCAGGTGCTGACCCACGGCGAGCTGGCGCGCAGGTCGCGCCGCATGGCGCGCCGGCTGGCGGAGCTCGGGGTCGGGCCGGGCGTGCTGGTGGGGCTCTGCGCCGAGCGCTCGCCCGAGCTCATCCTGGGAGTGCTGGCGATCCTCGCGGCCGGCGGGGCCTACCTGCCGCTCGACCCCGCCCATCCCACGGAGCGCCTGGCGTACACGCTCGCCGACGCGGGGGCGCCGGTCCTCCTGGCCGCGGAGCATCTGCGCGAGCGCCTGCCGGCGGGCGCCGCGCGGGTGGTCGGCCTGCACGCGCTCGCCGGCGGCCGGGAGGCCGCCGGCGAGGTCCCCGCCGCCGCCGCCCGCGTCGGTTCATCCTGTATGACATCGGGCGACCTCGCCTACGTCATCTACACCTCGGGATCGACCGGCCGGCCGAAGGGCGTCGAGGTCAGCCACGCCAACGTCGCGCGGCTCTTCGCCGTCCTCCGCCAGGCCTTCGCCTTCGGTGCCGACGACGTGTGGACGCTCTTTCACTCGATCGCCTTCGACTTCTCGGTGTGGGAGCTGTGGGGGGCGCTCGCCTTCGGCGGCCGGCTCGTCGTCGTGCCGAGCGAGACGGCGCGCTCGACCGAGGCGTTCTACGAGCTGCTGCGGCGGCAGCGGGTGACGGTGCTCAGCCAGACGCCCTCGGCCTTCCGGCAGCTCCTCTGGGCCGAGGAGTCGGCCCTGGCGCGCGGCGAGGCGATGGTTTCGGATCTGCGCCTGGTGGTCTTCGGCGGCGAGGCGCTGGATTCTCCGTCGCTCGCCCCGTGGCTCGAGCGCCACGGCGAGGAGCTGCCGCTGCTGGTCAACATGTACGGCATCACGGAGACGACGGTGCACACGACCTGGCGGCGGCTGCGGCACAGCGACCTGTCGCGGCCGGGCAGCGCCGTGGGCCGGCCGCTGTCCGACCTCGCGCTCCACCTGCTCGACGCCGGCGGCCGGCTGGTGCCGATCGGCGTGCCGGGGGAGATCCACGTCGGCGGCGCCGGGGTCGCCAGAGGATATCTCGCCCGCCCCGCCCTCACCGCGCAGCGCTTCGTGCCCGATCCCTTCGCCGGCGGAACCGGGGGCGGGCGCCGGCTCTACCGCTCCGGCGACCTGGCGCGCTGGCGCGCCGACGGCGACCTCGAATACCTCGGGCGGATCGACCGCCAGGTGAAGGTGCGCGGCTACCGCATCGAGCTCGGCGAGATCGAGGCGGCGCTCGCCGAGCACCCTGGGGTGCGCGAGGCGGCGGTTCTGGCGCGCGAGGACCGCCCGGGCGACGTGCGGCTGGTCGGCTACGTGAGCTCCGCGGCCGCGCCCGGTCCAACGCCCCAGGCGCTCGCCGCCTTCCTCGCCGAGCGGCTGCCCGGCTACATGGTGCCGGCGGCCTGGGTGCTCCTCGATCGGCTGCCGCTCACCGCCAACGGCAAGGTGGACCGCGCGGCCCTCCCGGCGCCCGAGGAGCGCGCCAGCGGCGGAGCGTACCTGGGGCCGCGCAGCCCGGTCGAACAGGTGCTCGCCGGGATCTGGGAGGAGGTGCTCGCGCGACAGGGCGTGGGAGTGGAGGACGACTTCTTCGCCTTGGGCGGCCACTCGCTCGTCGCGGCACAGGTGACCTCGCGGGTGCTCAAGGCGTTCTCCGTGGACGTGCCGCTGCGCCTTCTCTTCGAGCGCCCGACCGTGGCGGCGTTGGCCGCGGAGGTCGAGCGGCTGCGGGGGAGCGGCGCGACCGCCGGGGCACCGCCGCTCGTGCGGGCGCCCCGCGGCACCGAGGCGCCGCTGTCGTTCACCCAGGAGCGGCTCTGGCTCTTCGACCAGCTTTCGCCGGGCAACACGGTCTACAACATGCCGCTCGCGCTGACGCTCCGCGGCGCGCTGTCGGTGCCGGCGCTCGCCGCGGCGCTCGCCGCCGAGGTCGACCGCCACGAGGCTCTGCGCACTCGCTTCGTCGCGGTCGGGGGCAAACCCCTGCAGCGCATCGACCCTCCCTGGCGGCCGCCCCTGCCGCTCGTGGACCTGGGCGGCCTGCCGCCCGGCGCGGCGGGGCGCGAGATGGCGCGCATCGCCGCGGCGGATAGGACAGTCCCGTTCGATCTCGCGCGCGGGCCCCTCCTGCGCGCGGTCCTCCTCCGCCTGGAGGAGGAGGCATTCATCCTTCTCCTGACCTTCCACCACATCGTCTCGGACGGCTGGTCGCTGCAGATCCTGGCGCGCGAGCTGACGGCGCTCTACCGGGCCGCGCAGGCCGGCGAGCCGTCGCCGCTCCCCGAGCTCCCCATCCAGTTTCGCGACTTCGCCATCTGGCAGCGAGCGTGGCTCCAGGGCGAGGGGCTCGAGCGCCTCCTGGGCGCCGCGGTCACGCGGCTCGCCGGCGTGCCGCGCCTCGACCTGCCCATCGACCGCCAGCCGGACGAGCGACGCTACTTCCGCTCGGGCGTCCTGCATTTCGAGCTCGACGTCGCCCGCACCGCCAGCTTGAGCGACCTGTCGCGCCGCCAGGGGGCGAGCCTCTTCATGACGGTCCTCGCCGCCTACACGGGCCTCCTCCGCCGGCACACCGGCCGGGGCGACTTCGCGGTCGCGACCACCACCGCGGGCCGCACCCGCGCCGAGATCGAGCCGCTCGTCGGCTACTTCATCAACAACCTGATCATCCGCGCCGCGGCGGCGGGCGACCCCGGTTTCGGCGAGCTCCTCGCACGGACGCGCCTGGCGACCCTCGCCGCCTACGACCAGCAGGACCTGCCGTTCGCCTTCATCAACCAGGCGTTGCGCGCGGAGCGGCCGGGGGAGCCGCCCCTCCTCGAGGTCCTCTTCGTCTGGCAACAGCCGACGCTGGAGATCGCGATCCCCGGCGCCGAGGTCGCGCCGTTGCCGATCGAGGTGGCCCTGAGCAACACCAACTTCGCCCTCGCGCTCGACCTGGTCGAAGCCGACGGCCGCCTGCAGGGGACCTTCTCCTACAACCAGGCGCTCCTCGACCCCGCGACGGCCCTGCGCTGGCGGGGGCATCTCGAGGCGCTCCTGGCGGGCGCGGCGGCGGCCCCGGCGCGGCCGCTCAGCGAGCTGCCGCTCCTCTCCGCGGCCGAGCGCCATCAGGTGACGGTCGAGTGGGGTGAGGCGGTGCGCCGCGACGGCGGCCCGGCGCCGATCGGGATCTGGGGCGAGCTGGCGGACGCGCCGGCCGGCGGGCGCGCCCGCCGCCGCGCCGACGGCACCCTGGAGACGGGCGCGCCGGCGCCCGCCGCCCCAGCCGAGCCGCAGGCCGCCGCCGCGTCCACGGCGGCCGCGGCGGCCGCGCCCGTGGGGCTCGGCGCGCCGGCCCGGCGCCTGGAATCGCTCTCGCTCGCCCAGCGGAAGCTCCTCGCGAAGCGCATCCGCGGCGAGGCCGGCTCCGGCGGCGCGCCGGCCGGCGGGAGCCGCCAGGGAGATTCATGAGATGAACGCAGACCACGACTCCATGCTGGTGAGGAGCGGCGAGGCGCCGAGCGGGCTGGAGCTGCCGGCGGACCGGCCGCGTCCTGCCGTCGCGAGCTTGCGCGGCGCGACCCGCGCGCTGCGCCTGACGGCGGCTGCGACGGCGAGCCTGCGGCCGGCGGCGCAGCGAGAGGGGGCCTCGCTCGACGTGCTCCTCCTCGCCGGCTTCGCCGCCCTCCTGGCGCGCTACAGCGGCGCCCAGGATCTCGTCATCGGGGCCGCCGGCTTCGCGCCGGTCGACGAGGCAGGACAGGACCGGCCTGCCGCGAGCCTCGTGCCGCTGCGCTTCCGGTGGACCGGCGATCCGCCCTTCGAGCGCCTGGTGGCGTCGGCGGCCGCCGCCCTGCGCTCGCCGCTCGCCGCCGCCGATCTGCCGCTGCAGGTGCTTTTCGCCGGGCCGAGTGCCGAGCCGACCGGCCTGCGGCAGCTCGCGGTGGACCTCGCCCTCTCCGTCCGCGAGGTCGCGGGTGGAGGAGGGGAGCCGCAGCTCCTGCTCACGCTCGACTACGCCGTCGACCTCTTCGACGCCGCGACCGCGGCACGCCTTCTCGCGCACTACGCGGCGCTCCTGGCCGGCGCCGCGGCGGCGCCGGAGCTGCCGCTGTCGCGCCTGCCGCTCCTCGGCGCGGCCGAGCGCCACCAGCTGCTGGCCGAGTGGAACGACACGGCGTCAGCCTTCCCGCGCCGCGCGCTCCACAAGCTCTTCGAGGAACAGGCGGCGGCGCGGCCGGACGCGGTGGCGGTGGTCTGGGAAGGGGGGGCGCTCACCTATGGCGAGCTCGACCGGCAGGCGGGCCGCATCGCCCGCCGGCTGCGGCGGCTGGGGGTCGGGCAGGAGTCGCGCGTGGCCCTCTACCTGGAGCGCTCGCCGGAGATGGTGGCGGCGGTCCTGGGCGTTCTCAAGGCGGGCGGCGCCTACCTGCCGATCGACCTCTCCTATCCGCGGGAGCGCCTGGAGCTGCTGCTGGAGGACGCGGCGCCGGCGGCGGTCGTCGGCACCAGCCGCTCGCTGGCGTCGCTGCCCGGCAAGGCGCCGCAGCTCGCCGTCGACCTCCTCGCCGTCCATCCGGCGACGGCCCGGCACCTCGCCCGCCGGCTCGCCGCCCGCTTCGTCTCCGGCGAGCCGGCGAAGGAGCTGGTCGATCGGCTGGCCGGCGTCTACCGCGCCACCGGCGGCGACACGCGGGCCACGATGCGGACGATGGCGCGGGCGATGGCGCCGGCGGCCGGGGAGGACGCGGAGCCGGCACCCCAGGCACCCGCGGCGGCGGCGGCGGAGCCCTCGGCCGACGTGCCGCCGGAGAGCCTGGCGTACGTCCTCTACACCTCGGGCTCGACCGGGACGCCCAACGGCGTCGAGGTGACCCACGAGGCGGTGGTGCGGCTGGTGCGCGAGACGGGATATCTCTCCTGCGGCCCCGGCGACGTCTTCCTCCAGGTGGCGCTGATGTCCTTCGACGCCTCGACGCTCGAGCTCTGGTGGCCGCTCGCCAACGGCGGCTGCGTGGCGCTGCCGCCGCCCGGGCGCTTCGCGCTCGGCGACCTCTACGAGCAGGTGGAGCGGCACGGCGTGACGGCGCTCTTTCTGACCACCGGGCTCTTCCACGTCGCCGTCGAGGAGGGCCTGGCGGGGCTCGCGGGGCTGCGCTACCTCCTGACCGGCGGCGACGTCATGTCGCGCGGCCACCTGGAGCGGGCGATCTCGGCGCTGCCGCAGGTCGAGCTGATCCACTGTTACGGACCGACCGAGAACACCGTCTTCACCTCCACCTGGCGGGTGCGCCTGCCGCTGGCCGAGGGATCGGTCACCATCGGCAGGCCCATCGCGACCTGCCGCGCCTACGTGCTCGACCCGACGCTCGCGCCCGTGCCGGTGGGCTGCGCCGGCGAGCTCTACCTCTCCGGCCCGGGGCTCGCGCGCGGCTATCTCGACCGCCGCGAGCTGACGGCGGAGCGCTTCCTCCCCAGCCCGTTCGCGGCGGGGAGGCTCTACAAGACCGGCGACCTGGTGCGGTGGCGCACCGACGGCACCCTCGCGTTCCTCGGGCGGCACGACTTCCAGGTCAAGGTGCGCGGCTTCCGCATCGAGCCCGGCGAGATCGAGGCCGCCCTGCTGCGCCACCCGCAGGTGCGCGAGGCGGCGGTGGTGGGGCTCGCCGAGGGCGGCCGCGACCACCGCGTGGTGGCGTACTACGTGACGGAGGCGGGCGCCGAGGCGAGCCGGGAAGACCTGCGCGCCTTCCTGCGCGCCCGCCTGCCGGAGCACATGGTGCCCGCCGTCTTGGTGCCGCTCGCGGCGCTGCCGCTGACCAACGTCGGCAAGCTCGACCGGCGGGCGCTCGTCGCCCCCGAGGCGCTCGCACCGGCGGCGGGCGAGCCGGCCACGGCGCTCCCCGCCGGCGCCCGCGACGCGAGCGACCGGGGCGATCTGGGCGACCTGGTGATGGAGCTGCTCGCCGGGCTCTGGGAGGACGTGCTCGACCCCGATCCGCGGCGCGGGCCGGCCGCCGACGGCGCCCTGGCCTTCGCGCGGAGCCGGCGGGTCGGCGCCGCCGACGACTTCTTCGACCTCGGCGGGCATTCGCTCACCGTCATGCGCCTGCTGTCGCGCATCCGCCAGACGTTCGGGGTGGAGCTCGGCGCGCAGACGATCTTCGCGTTCCCCACCCTGGCGGCGCAGGCGCGCGTCGTCGCCGCGGCGCGCCGGGGGGCGGAGAGCGCCGCCCTGCCGCCGCTCGCCAAGGTCCCGCGGCAGGGGCCGGCGGCGCTCTCCTTCGCCCAGCAGCGGCTCTGGTTCCTCGACCGCCTGGCGCCGGAGAGCCCGCTCTACAACGTCCCGGCGACCTGGCTCGTCGCCGGGGCGCTCGCTCCGGCGGCGCTCGCCGCCGGCCTCTCCGAGATCGTCCGCCGGCACGAGACGCTGCGCACCCGGTTCGTCGAGGTCGAGGGCGACCCCCGGCAGGAGATCGGCGCCCCCTGGCGGGTGCCGCTGCCGCAGGTGGACCTGCGCGGCCTGGCGCGGGAGCGGCGCGCGGGCGAGCTCGCACGCCTGCGCGCCGAGGAGGCCGGCCGGCCGTTCAACCTCTCCCTCGGCGTCCGAGCTGAGGCGAGTACCGGCGGGCCACCGCGGTCGGCTGGCCGAGCTGAGGCGAGTGCCGGCCTGCTGCGGGCCGGCCTGGTGCGCCTGGACGAGGAGGAGCACGCGCTCCTCCTCACCGTCCACCACATCGTCTACGACGGCTGGTCCGAGGGGGTGCTGATCGACGAGCTCACGACGCTCTACGCGGCGGCCCTCGCGGGACGCCCCTCGCCGCTCGGCGAGCTCGCCGTGCAGTACGCCGACTTCGCCGCCTGGCAGCGCGCCTGGCCGCCGGAGGTGCTCGGGCGCCAGCTCGCCTGGTGGCGCGACGAGCTCGCGGGGGCACCCGCGGCGCTGCCGCTGCCGGTCGACCGGCAGCGCCCGGCGGCGCCGAGCTTCCGCGGCGCGAGCGCGATGCTCCGCCTGCCGGCGGCGGCGGCGGCGGCGCTCCGCCAGGCGGCGCGGCGGGAGGGGACGACGCTCTACATGCTGCTCCTCGCCGGCTTCGCGGCGCTCCTCGCGCGCGTCACGGGAGAGGAGGACCTGCTGGTCGGCACGCCGGTCGCCGACCGCCCGCGGCCGGAGGTCGAGGGGCTGATCGGGTTCTTCGTCAACACCCTGGTGATCCGGGCGCGGGCGGCCGGCGATCCGTCCTTCCGCCGCCTGCTCGCGGCGGTGCGCGACGCGGCGCTCGCCGCCTTCGCCCATCAGGACCTGCCCTTCGAGATGCTGGTCGAGGAGCTGCGGCCGGAGCGCGAGCGGTCGAGGAACCCGCTGGTCCAGGCGCTCTTCGCCTTCCAGGGCGCCGGCCAGGCCACGGTGGGCGACGGCACGGGGCTGCGCCTGGTGCGGCTCCCCTGGGCCGAGCGGTCGACGGCGAAGCTCGACCTCCTGCTGTCGGCGATGGAGATGCCGGTCGACGGCGACGAGGCGGAGCTCGCCCTGGTCCTGGAGTACGCGGCGGACCTCTTCACCGCGACGACCGCGGCGCGCCTCCTCGGCCACTACGGAGCGCTCGTCGCCGGGGCGGCGGCGGCGCCGGAGCTGCCGCTCTCCTGCCTGCCGCTCCTCTCCGCGCCCGAGCGCCACCAGCTCGCCCTGGAGTGGAACGACACGGCGTCGGGCTTCCCGCGCCGCACCGTGCACCGTCTGTTCGAGGAGCAGGCGGCGGCGCGGCCCGACGCGGCGGCCGTCGTCTGGGACGGTGGCGTGCTCACCTACGGCGAGCTCGACCGGCGCGCCGGCCGCGTCGCGCGCCGGCTGCAGCGGCTGGGAGCGGGTGTCGAGTCACGCGTCGCCGTCTGCGCCGAGCGCTCGGCGGAGCTGGTCGCAGTGCTCCTCGGCACCCTCAAGGCGGGCGCCGCCTACCTGCCGCTCGATCCGGCCTATCCGCGCGAGCGGCTGGCGCTGCTGCTGAAGGACGCCGCGCCGGCGGCCGTGGTGGGGCCGCGGCGCCTGCTGGCGGCTCTCCCCGGTATGGCGCCCCGCCTGGCGATCGACGACGCCATCTCCGAGGCGGCCGAGGCGGCGGAGGCGGCCGAGGCGGACGCCGCAGCCATTGCCGCCGACGTGCCGCCGGCGAGCCTCGCCTACGTGCTCTATACCTCCGGCTCGACGGGCGCGCCCAAGGGGGTCGAGGTCAGCCATCGTGCGGTGGTGCGGCTGGTGCGCGAGGCGGGCTACGCGTCGTTCGGTCCCGGCGAGGTCTACCTCCAGCTGGCGCCGATGTCGTTCGACCTGGCGACCTTCGAGCTCTGGGGTTCGCTCCTCCACGGCGGCCGTCTGGCGCTCCTGCCGCCCGGACCGTTCACGCTGGCCGACGTGTACGCGGCGGTCGGGCGCCACGGGGTGACGACGCTCTGGCTGACGTCCGGCCTCTTCCACCTCGCGGTGGAGGAGGGGCTCGCGCCGCTCGGCGGCCTGCGCCAGCTGCTCGCCGGCGGCGACGTCCTGTCGCGCCCCCACGTGCTGCGGGCGCTCGCGGCCCTGCCGGGCGTCGAGCTCGTCAACGGCTACGGCCCGACGGAGAACACGACGTTTTCGACCACCCACCGCCTGCGCGGTGGGCTGGCGGCGGGCGAGACGTCGGTGCCGATCGGGCGGCCGATCGCCGCCAGCCGCGCCTACGTGCTCGACCGCTGGCTCGCGCCGCTGCCGATCGCCTGCGTCGGGGAGCTCTACGTGGGCGGCGCCGGCGTGGCGCGCGGCTACCTCGGCCGTCCTGAGCTGACCGCCGAGCGCTTCGTGCCGGATCCGTTCGCGGAGGACCCGCGGGGCGAGGGCCGGCTCTACCACACGGGCGACCTCGCGCGGTGGCGGCCGGACGGCACGCTCGACTTCCTCGGCCGGCGCGACTTCCAGGTCAAGGTGCGCGGCTTCCGCGTCGAGCCCGGGGAGGTGGAGAGCGCGCTCCTCCGCCATCCGGGCGTGCGCGAGGCGGTGGTGACGGCGGCGGCGGAGGCGGCCGGCGGCCACCGGCTGGTCGCCTACTACGTAGCCGAGGGCGCCGACGGGCCGGCGCCGGCGGAGCTCCGCGTCCACCTGCGCGAGAACCTGCCGGAGCACATGGTGCCGTCGCTCTTCGTGCCCATGGCGGAGCTGCCGCTCAACGCCAACGGCAAGGTCGACCGGCGGGCGCTGCCGTCGCCGGAGATCTCGGCCGGCGCCGGCGAGGAAGGCGGCGCCCGGCCTGTCGTCGCGCCACGCGGCGCCGTCGAGGAGGTGATCGCCGGGATCTGGGCGGAGGTGCTGGGCGTCTCCGGCGCGATCTCCGTCGAGGAGAGCTTCTTCCACCTGGGCGGTCACTCGCTGCTCGCCATCCGCATGCTGTGGCGCCTCCGCGCGGCGCTCGGGGCAGACGTGCCGGTGCAGCAGGTCTTCGAGTCGCCGACGATCGCCGGTCTCGCCGCGGCGGTGGCTCGGGCTCAGGTAGCCGGCGACGCGGCGGCCGGGCCTGCACTGCCGCCGCTCTCGCCGCTTGCCGCCGTGGACGCCGCCGCGCCGCTGTCCTACGCGCAGCAGCGGCTCTGGTTCCTCGACCGCCTGGCGCCGGGGAGCCCGGCCTACAACGTACCCTCCGCCTACGGCATCGCCGGGCCGCTCGCGCCGGCGGCGCTCGCCGCCGCCCTCGCCGAGGTGGTGCGCCGCCACCGGGTTCTCCGCGCCCGCTTCGTCGAGCGCGACGGCGAGCCGCGGATGGAGATCGCGGAGGCTCCGGCGCCAGAGCTCCTGCCGCTGCCGCTGGTGGATCTGAGCGCCCTGGCTGCCGCAGGCCTTGCCGGGCGCCGCAGCGCCGAGCTGGCGCGGCTGCGCGCCGCGGAGGCCGAGCGGCCGTTCGACCTCGCCGCGGGACCCCGAGCTCCGGCGAGTGCCAGCGGGCCACCGCGGTCCGCTGGCCGAGCTGAGGCGAGTGCCGGCCGGCCACCGCGGTCGGCCGGCCTCCTGCGCGCCGCTCTCGTCCGGCTGGACGCCTGCGAGCACGCGCTCCTCCTCAGCTTCCATCACGCCGTCTACGACGGCTGGTCGGAGGGGGTGCTCCTGCGCGAGCTCACGGCGCTCTATGGCGCGGCGCGGGCGGGGGCGCCGTCGCCGCTCGCCGAGCCGGCCCTGCAGTACGCCGACTTCGCGGCCTGGCAGCGGGCCTGGCCGCCGGAGGTGCTCGGCCGCCAGCTCGCCTATTGGCGCGGGCAGCTCGCCGGCGCGCCGACGGCCCTGGAGCTGCCGGCGGACCGGCCGCGCCCGGCGGTCGCGAGCTTCCGCGGCGGCGGCCGCCGGCGGCTCCTCGGGGCGCCGGAGGCGGCGCGCCTCCGCCAGGTGGCGCGGCGGGAGGGGACGACGCTCTACATGCTGCTCCTCGCGGCCTTCGCCGCGACGCTGGCGCGCCACGGCGGCCAGGAGGACCTGCTGGTCGGCACGCCGGTCGCGAACCGCACCCGGCCGGAGCTCGAAGGGCTGATCGGCTTCTTCGTCAACACCCTGGCCCTGCGGGCGCGGCTCGCCGGCGACCCGGAGTTCCGCCGCGTGCTGGCGTCGGTGCGCCAGACGGTGCTCGCCGCCTTCGCCCATCAGGACCTGCCGTTCGAGGCGCTGGTCGAGGAGCTGCGGCCGGAGCGCAACCTGTCGCGCGCCCCGCTGGTGCAGGCGATGCTCTCGCTGGGGAGCGCCGCGCGGCCGCAGTGGTCGCTCGGCGGCGGCCTCCGCCTGGCGCGCCTGCCTTCGCCCAAGCGGACGACGGCGAAGCTCGACCTCTCGCTGGCGGCGACCGAGCTCGACGACGAGGACGGCGGGCAGGGCCTGCTTCTCGAGCTGGAGTATGCGGCCGACCTCTTCCACCCGGCGGCCGCGGAGCGGCTCCTGGCGCACTTCGCGACGCTCCTGTGCGGCGCCGCGGCGGCGCCGGAGCTGCCGCTCTCGCGCCTGCCGCTGCTGGCGCCGGCCGAGCGCCACCAGCTCGCCCTGGAGTGGAACGACACGGCGTCGGGCTTCCCGCGCCGCCCCGTGCACCGCCTGTTCGAGGAGCAGGCGGCGGCGCGGCCGGACGCGGTCGCCGTCGCGTGGGAGGCGGGCGCGATGAGCTACGGCGAGCTCGACCGGCGCTCCGCCGAGATCGCCCGGCGTCTGAGGCGGCTGGGGGTCGCGGCCGACGCGCGGGTGGGGCTCGTCGCGGAGCGCTCGCCGGAGATGTTGGCGGCCCTCCTCGGCATCCTGAAGGCGGGCGGCGGCTACCTGCCGCTCGACCCCTCCTACCCGCGGACGCGGCTGGCGCTGCTGCTGGCGGACGCCGCGCCGGCGGCCGTGGTGGGGCCGCGGCGCCTGCTGGCGGCTCTCCCGGGTGCGGCGCCCCGCCTGGCGATCGAGGACGCCATCTCCGAGGCGGCGGAGGCGGCCGAGGCGGATGCCGCGGCCGTCTCCGCCGACGTGCTTCCCGCGAGCCTCGCCTACGTGCTCTACACCTCGGGCTCGACGGGCGCGCCCAAGGGGGTCGAGGTCAGCCATCGTGCGGTGGTGCGGCTGGTGCGCGAGGCGGGCTACGCCTCGTTCGGCTCCGGTGAGGTCTACCTCCAGGTGGCGCCGATGTCGTTCGACGCGGCGACCTTCGAGCTCTGGGGGCCGCTGCTCCACGGCGGCCGTCTGGCGCTCCTGCCGCCCGGACCGTACACGCCGGCCGACCTGTACGCGGCGGTAGTCCGCCACGGGGTGACGACGCTCTTGCTGACGTCCGGCGTGTTCCACCTCGCGGTGGAGGAGGGGCTGGCGCCGCTCGGCGGCCTGCGCCAGCTGCTCGCCGGCGGCGACGTCCTGTCGCACTCCCACGTGCTGCGGGCGCTCACGGCTCTGCCGGGTGTCGACCTGGTCAACGTCTACGGCCCGACCGAGAACACGACGTTTTCGGCCACCCACCGCCTGCGCGATGGGCTCGCGGCGGGGGAGCCGTCGGTGCCGATCGGGCGGCCGAACGCCGGCAGCCGCGCCTACGTGCTCGACCGGTCGCTTACGCCGCTGCCGGTCGCTTGCGTCGGGGAGCTCTACGTGGGGGGCGCCGGCGTGGCGCGCGGCTACCTCGGCCGCCCGGCGCTGACCGCCGAGCGCTTCGTGCCGGATCCCTTTGGGGCGGACCCGCGGGGCGAGGGCCGGCTCTACCGCACGGGCGACCTGGCGCGGTGGCGGCCGGACGGGACGCTCGATTTCCTCGGCCGTCGCGACCTCCAGATCAAGGTGCGCGGCTTCCGCGTCGAGCCCGGGGAGGTGGAGAGCGCCCTCCTCCGCCATCCCGGCGTGCGCGCGGCGGTGGTGACGGCGGCGGCGGAGGCGGCCGGCGGCCACCGGCTGGTCGCCTACTACGTAGCGGAGGGCGCCGCCGGACCGGCGCCGGCGGAGCTCCGCATTCACCTGCGCGAGAACCTGCCGGAGCATATGGTACCGTCGCTCTTCGTGTCCCTCCCCGAGCTGCCGCTCAACGCCAACGGCAAGGTCGACCGGCAAGCGCTGCCGGCGCCCGAGGCGCGGCCGGCCGGCGAGGCGGAGACCGCGCCCTGGGCGCCGCCGCGCAATCCCGTCGAGGAGGTGATCGCGGGGATCTGGGAGGAGCTGCTCGGCCTGGGCCATCCGGTCGGCGTCGACGACGACTTCTTCCACCTGGGCGGCCACTCGCTCCTCGTCACCCGCCTGCTGTCGCGCCTCCGCCAGGTCTTCGGCGCCGACCTGCCGGTGCAGCGGGTGTTCGCGACGCCGACGGTCGCCGGTCTGGCCGCGGCGGTGGCGGCGGCCGGCCGGCGGGAGGAGGCGCTGCCGCCGATCGTGCCGCTCCCGAGCCGGCACGGCGTGCTGCCGCTGTCCTACCCGCAGCTGCGGCTCTGGTTCATGGACCGGCTGGCGCCGGACAGCCCGACCTACAACATCCCCTCGGGCTACCTGCTGCGCGGGCCGCTCGCGCCGGCGGCGCTCGCCGCCGCCCTGGCCGAGGTGGTGCGCCGCCACGAGGCGCTGCGCACGCGGGTCGTCGCCGTGGCGCACGGCGAGCCGGGGCAGGAGATCTGCCCGCCGCCGGCAACGCCGGCACCGGCGCCGCCGCTCGCCGACCTCTCCGGCCTGCCGCCGGGGCGCCGGGCGCCGGAGCTCGCCGCGCTCGCTGGCCGCGAGGCCCGCCGCGGCTTCGACCTCCAGCGCGGCCCTCTGCTGCGCGCTGCGCTGGTGCGGCTGGACGAGAGCGAGCACGCTCTCCTCCTCACCCTCCACCACATCGCGGCGGACGGCTGGTCGGAGGGGGTGCTGCGGCGCGAGCTCGCGTCCCTCTATGCCGCCGCGCTGGCGGCGGAGCCGACGCCGCTCGCCCCGCTGGCCCTGCAGTACGCCGACTTCGCGGCCTGGCAGCGCGCCTGGCCGGAGGCGGCGCTCGCGGCGCAGCTCGCCCACTGGAAGGAGCGGCTCGCCGGCACGCCGGCGCTCACCCTCCCCGCCGACCGCCCGCGGCCGCCGATCGCCAGCTTCCGCGGCGACTCCCTGCGGCTCGACCTGCCGCCGGAGGTCGCCTTTGCCGTCCGCCGTCTGGCGCGGCGCGGCCAGGCGACCGTCTTCATGACCGTCCTCGCCGCCTGGCACGCGCTGCTGCAGCGCACTTCCGGGCAGACGGACTTCGCCGTCGGCACGCCGGTCGCGAACCGCACCCGGCCGGAGCTCGAGCCGCTCATCGGCATCTTCCTGAACATGCTCGCCCTGCGCACCGACGGCGGCGGCGATCCGAGCTTCGCCGAGCTCCTGGCGCGGGTGCGGCGGACGGCGCTGGCGGCGTACGACCATGCCGACGTCCCCTTCGAGCGCATCGTGGACGAGGTCAACCCGGTGCGCGACCGCAGCCGCCACCCGCTGATGCAGACGATGCTGGCGCTCAACAGCACGCCGCGGGTGCCGTTCGCCCTGCGCGGTCTAGCGGTCGAGCCGCTCGACCTCTCCGCCCGCGTCTCCCGCTTCGACCTGAGCCTCGGCCTCTTCGACCAGGGGGGAGAGCTCGGCGGGGGTCTCGAGTACAGCACCGACCTCTTCGACCACACCTCGATGGCGCGCCTCGCGGGGCACCTCGTCCGCCTGCTGGCGGCGGCGGCGGACGACCCGTCGCGCCGCGTGGCGGAGATCGAGTTGCTGTCGCCGGCCGAGCGGCAGCAGGTGGCCGTCGAGCTGAACGACACGGCGGCGGACCTCGCGGGGGTCGCCGGCGGCGCCGATCCCCGTCTCCACCGCTGGATCGAGCGGCAGGCGGCGCTGACGCCGGGCGCCACGGCGGTCGTCGGCGAGGGCGAATCGCTCACCTACCGCGAGCTCGACGCCCGCGCCAACCGCCTGGCCCGCCGCCTGCGCCGGCTGGGGGTGCGGGTCGACGAGCCGGTGGCGATCTGCGCCGAGCGCTCGCCGGCGCTGGTCGTGGGTCTGCTCGCCATCCTGAAAGCCGGCGGCGCCTACCTGCCGCTCGACCCGTCCTATCCGCCGGAGCGGCTGGCCTTCATGATCGAGGATGGGCTCGACGGCCTGGCGGCGCCGGTGCTCCTGGCGCAGGTCGACCTGCTCTCCGCGTCCGTCGCGGGCGCCGGCGCCCGCCTGATCGACCTCGACGCCGCGGCCGGCCCGGCGGGCGACGCCGACGCCGCCCCGCTCGACGGCGGCGCCGGGGCGGACAACCTCGCCTACGTCATCTACACCTCGGGCTCGACGGGGCGGCCGAAGGGCGTCATGAACACCCATCGCGGCATCGTCAACCGGATCGCCTGGATGCAGCGAGCCTACGGCCTGACGCCCGCCGACCGCGTGCTGCAGAAGACCCCCGTCTCCTTCGACGTGTCGGTCTGGGAGCTGTTCTGGCCGCTCGCCGTCGGCGCGCGGCTGGTTCTGGCGCGGCCGGGCGGCCAGCGCGACCCGGCCTACCTGATGCGGCGGATCGAGGAGCAGGAGGTGACGACCCTCCACTTCGTGCCGTCGATGCTGCATGCCTTCCTGGCGCAGGCCGGCGTGGGCCGCTGCCGCTCGCTACGGCGGGTGATGGCGAGCGGCGAGGCGCTGCCGGCGGAGCTCGCGGCGCGCTTCCACGAGCTCCTGGGAGGTGCCAGGGGCACCGCCGAGCTGCACAACCTGTACGGTCCCACCGAGGCGGCGGTCGACGTGACGGCGCACCGGACGCTGCCGGGACCGGCACGGCGCGCGGTCCCCATCGGCCGCCCGATCGCCAATCTGGGCATCTGGCTGCTCGACGCGGAGCTCCAGCCGGTGCCTCTGGGGGTGCCCGGCGAGCTCTACATCGGCGGCGCGGGCCTGGCGCGCGGTTACCTCCGCCGGCCCGGCCTGACGGCGGAGCGCTTCGTCCCGCAGCCGCTGGGCCGACCCGGCGAGCGGCTCTATCGGACGGGCGACCTGGCGCGCTTCTCGGTCGACGGCGAGATCGAGTTCCTGGGCCGCACCGACGACCAGGTGAAGCTGCGCGGCTTCCGCATCGAGCCGGGGGAGATCGAGGCGGCGCTGGCCGGCCATCCGGCGGTCCGCGAGGCGGCGGTGGTGGCGCGGGAGGAGCAGGCGGGGGAGGTGCGGCTCGTCGCCTACGTGGTGCCGGCGGGACCGGGGCCCGGGCCGCAGGCAGGGGAGCTCCGCGACGCCCTGCGCCGCGTCCTGCCGGAGCACATGGTGCCCGCCGACTTCGCGCTCGTCGACGCCCTGCCGCTCACCCCGAGCGGCAAGCTGGACCGCGGCGCCCTGCGCGCCCTCCGCGCCCTGCGACCGACCGGCGAGCCGGCGCCCGCGGCCGAGCCCGGCGGCGATCTGAAGACCGAGCTCGAGGAGCTCATCGGCGGCATCTGGCAGGACCTCCTGAGGCGCGGGCCGATCGGCCTCGACGACAACCTCTTCGACGTGGGAGCGCACTCGCTCCTCGCCATCCAGTTCACCTCCCGCGTCTACGAAGCCCTGGGCCTCGAGATCCCCCTCCGCCTCCTCTTCGAATCCCCCACCGTCCGCCGGCTCGGCGTGGCGATCCAGGAAATCTTGATCGAGCAGATCGGCAGCCTCACCGACGAAGAAGCCGAGCTTCTTCAGGCGGAGTGACATGACCCACGACTGCCCCATCCTCGAATTCGATGCGGAGAGGTCGGCGCTGATCGAGCCCCACCACACGATCACGCCGGTATCGATCCCGGAGCTGGCGGTGGCGTGTTTCTTCAAGGACGTCGTGGACGACATCGTGCTGCGCGACAACCTGGTGCCGCTGACCACGCAGCGGAGCGAGATGGGGCAGCACCCCATCTACGAGATCACCTATCGCAAGCGCCGCATCGCCATCTTTCATGCCGGCGCCGGGGCGCCGATGGCCGCGGGTCTGCTCGAGGGCGCGATCGCTCACGGCGCCAGGGTGATCATCGCTTGCGGCGGCGCCGGGGTGCTCGATCCGGCGATCCCGATGGGACAGATCGTCGTGCCGACCGCCGCGATCCGTGACGAGGGCACCTCGTATCACTACCTCCCGCCCAGCCGCGAGGTGGCGGCGAATCCCCGCGGCCTCGAGATCCTCCGTGAGGTGCTCGAGTGCCAGGACAGTCCGTACCTGTTCGGCAAGACCTGGACGACCGACGCCGTCTTCCGCGAGACGCGCGCGAAGATCCAGGCGAGGCGGGCCGAAGGGGCGATCGTGGTGGAGATGGAAGCCGCCGCGCTCTTCGCCATCGGCGACTTCCGCCACGTCCTCGTGGCCCAGCTTCTCTACGCGGGAGACAACGTCGGAGGCGAGAGCTGGGACCATCGAGACTGGGGCGCGCAGAAATCGATCCGGAAGTCGCTCTTCTTTCTCGCTTGCGACGCTTGCTGCAGCGCGCCGAGCGTCGCGGCCTGTCACCCCCCGGCGGTCTCACTTCCTCCGTAGGATCGTGGCGATGTCGTGCTTATCCAGCGTGAGGTTCGCCGCCGCCACGATCGGATCGACCTGTTCAGGGCGCCGGAGGCCGGCGATGGCCCCGGTCACGGCCGGGTTGCGGAGGGTCCAGGCCACCGCGACCGCCCCCGGCGTGGTGTCGTGGCGGGCGGCGACCAGCCGCAGCCGCTCCACCAGCTCGAGGCTCTGGGTGAGCTGGGGCTCGCGGAACCACTCGCTGTGCCCGCGCCAGTCGTCCGCGGGCAGCGCCGCGATCCGCTCCCGCGTCATCGCGCCGGAGAGCAGGCCGGAGGCCATCGGCGAGTAGACGATCATGCCGATCCCTTCCCGCTCGGCGACGGGGAGGATCTCCACTTCGATCCGACGGTCGATCAGCGAGTACGGCGGCTGCAGGGTCTCCACCGGCGCGATGGCCTGCGCTCGCCGAAGCTGTCTGGCGTTGAAGTTCGACACACCGATGTGGCGCACCACCCCGCGCTCCTTGAGCTCGGCGAGCGTCGACCAGCCCTCCTCGATCTCCTCATCGGGGACCGGCCAGTGGATCTGGTAGAGGTCGATGGCCTCGACGCCGAGGCGCTCGCGGCTGCCCTCCACCTCGCTCTGCAGCGAGTCGCGCCGGAGGCTCCGTATCGTGGTCCTGTCCGGTCCCTCGGGCTGCCCGCCCTTGGTGAAGACGTAGGGGCGCGGTTCGAGGCCGGCCAGGGCGCGCCCGACGATCCGTTCCGAGTGCCCGAGGCCATACTGCGCCGCGGTGTCGATCCAGTTCACCCCGAGCGCCAGCGCGCGGTGGATCGCCGCGATCGAGTCCTCGTCATCCTGCGGTCCCCAGCCCCACTTGTAGCCACCGCCTCCGATCGCCCAGGCGCCGAAGCCGACGCGGGTGATCTTGAGACCGGTGGCGCCCAGCTCAGCCGTCCTCAGCGCCGTGGGCGTCATGGCGTCTCCTGTCAAACCGTAGTTGCAGCGGGCAACGATGGCCTGACGATAACTCTGACAGACTATCTTCCATCGACGTGAGCGCGCGGGGCGGGGCGCTCAGGCCTCGTCCAGCTCGGCGAGCAGGTTCGCGAGGTCGTCGGCCTCGAGATCGGCGTGGGTGAAGTCGCCCGGCGTATAGACGGTCCCGGCGGTGCGGCAGTGGGCGATGAGCTGCCGCAGGCTCGCGGCATAGGCGGCGGCGAGGCGCTCGATCGTGCCGCGGTCGCAGAGGTCGGCGCTGTAGCCCCAGTCGACCCGCAGGCGTCCGGAGGCGACGAGCAGGGAGACCGCGAGGGCGTGCGTGCGCCGCTGGCGCGGGCTCTGCGCGGCGCCGCTCGGCTCCGCGGCGGGGGCGAACAGGCCGCCCGCGAAGCTGCCGTCGAACTCTCCCAGGTAGTTGAAGCTCACTCTCGGGGCGGGCAGCGCGGCCAGGAGGGCCGCCGCCGCGCCGCCGCGCAGGTAGCGCAGCACGCCATGGCCGAAGCCGCGGTCGGGGATGGCGCGGAGCTGCTCCTTGACCGACTGCAGGAGGGCGCCCGGCGCCGTGCTCTCGACCGCCAGGGCCACCGGGAAGAGGGTGGTGAACCAGCCCACGGTGCGCGACAGGTCGACCCCAGGGACGACCTCCTCCCTGCCGTGCCCTTCGAGGTCGATCCACAGCGCGCCGCCCGGCCGGGCGAGGGTCGCCGCGAGCGCCGCCAGGAGCGCGTCGTTGACCTGCGTGCCGTAGGCCGACGGCAGCTCGGTCAACAGGGCGCGGGTCTCGGCAGGGTCGAGCTCGACCGTCACCGTCCGCGACGAGGCGACGAGGCCGGTGGCAGCGGCGGAGGCGAAGGAATCGAACGGGTCCGTCCGCTCGTTCGGCGCGGCCGGCTCGAACGGCAGCCGCTCGAAGGGCAGCCCGGCGAGCCCCGACCAGTGTCCGAGCTCGCGCTCGACCGCCTCCGGCGAGAGGCTGTGGGCGTAGGCGTCGAGCCGCTCGGCCCACTCCTTGAACGAGGTGGTCTTCGCCGGCAGGCGGAGGGCGGCGGCCCCTCCCGCGGCGACCTGCCGGCAGGCCGTCTCCAGGTCCTCGAGCAGGATGCGCCACGAGACGCCGTCGACCGCCAGATGATGGATGACGAGGAGGAGCCGCGCCCCTCCCGCGAGCTGGTACCAGACGCACCGGAGCAACGGTCCGCGCGCGAGGTCGAGGCCGGCTTGCGCGGCGTCGGCCGCGGCGCCCAGGGCGCGCTCGGCGTCGGCGGACGCCAGGGCCGTGAGGTCGACCCGCGGCAGGAAGAAGCAGGGCTCCGGCGGGGCGTTCTCCGCCCGCGGCAGGCCGCCGTCCTCCGCCGCCGGCGAGACGCGCAGCCGCAGCGCGTCGTGGTGGCGGACGAGCGCGCCCAAGGCGCTCTCGGCCACCCGCGGCCCCACCTCCCGCACGGCGAGGAGCACCGCCTGGTTGAAGTGGTGCGGATCGGCGAGGTCCTGGCCGAAGAACCAGCGCTGGATGGGGGTGAGCGGCAGCGGCCCCGTGACCGGTCCCTGGCTCGCCAGGACCTCGGCGGCGGTCCCGGCGACCGCGGCGAGCCGGGCCACGGTCTGCTGCTCGAAGAGCTGGCGCGGCGTGATGCGGCAGCCGGCCCGCGCGGCGCGGGCGACGATCTGGATCGAGAGGATCGAGTTGCCGCCGAGCTCGAAGAAATTGTCGTGCACGGAGATCGCGCGCCCCAGCCGCGCGCTCCCCAGCACCTCGGCCCAGATGCCCGCGAAGAGCGCCTCGACGGGGTTGCGCGGCGCCACGTAGCCGCCTGCCGCCAGGCCGGGAAGGCCGGGCTCGGTCGCCAGGAGCGCCCGGCGGTCGAGCTTGCCGGTCGGCGTGAGCGGCATCGCCGCGAGGAGCACGAAGGCGTTGGGGATCATCGGCCCCGGCAGGCGCGCGGCGAGGAAGGCGCGGAGGTCGTCCCGGAGCTCGGCGTCGGGCGGGTCCGCGTGCCCGTCGCGGCGGGTCAGGCAGGCGACGAGGCCGCCGCCGCCGGGGAGCTCGGGGCGGAGGATCACCACGGCTTCGGCGACCGCCGGATGCGCCGCGAGCGCCGCCTCGACCTCCCCCAGCTCGATGCGCACGCCGCGGACCTTGACCTGGTGGTCGAGGCGGCCGAGGTAGTCGAGGCTGCCGTCGGCCAGGAAGCGGGCGAGGTCGCCGGTGCGATAGAGCCGCGCGCCGGGGAGCGCCGAGAGCGGATCGGGCACGAAGCGCTCCGCCGTCAGGTCCGGCCGCCGCCAGTAGCCGCGCCCCGGCGCCAGGCCGCCGATCGCGAGCTCGCCCGCACCGCCGACCGGGACGGGCCGCAGCGACGGGTCGAGCAGGCGGATCTCGACGCCCGAGATCGGCCGGCCGATGGGCACGCTGCCCCCCAGGCCGTCGCCCGCCCCCACGCGACAGTCGCGGCAGGTGACGTCGACCGCCGCCTCGGTGGGGCCGTAGAGGTTCCAGAGCGGCGCCGGATTGCGCTCGGCGAGGCGGCGCGCCAGCTCCCGCGGCAGCGCCTCGCCGCTGGCGACGACGCGGCGCAGCGAGGTGCAGGCCTCGACGCCCGGCGCGGCGACGAAGGCCTGCAACATCGACGGCACGAAGTGGACGGTGGTGATCCGCTCCAGGGCGACGAGGTGGGCGAGATAGGCCGCATCCTGGTGGCCGCCCGGCCGGGCGAGGACCAGCCGCGCCCCGGCGAGGAGCGGCCAGAAGAGCTCCCAGACCGAGACGTCGAAGGAGATCGGCGTCTTCTGCAGCACCCGGTCCTCGCCGGTCAGGCCGAATGCCCGCTGCATCCAGAGCAGCCGGTTGACGACGGCGCGATGGCTGTTCATCGCCCCCTTGGGCCGCCCGGTCGAGCCCGAGGTGTAGATCACGTAGGCGAGGTCGTCGGGATCGGCCGCCGGGAGCGGCAGGTCGGAGCGGTCCGGCGCCGCGGCGAGGAGGGCGGCGAGGTCGATCTCGACCAGCTCCGGCGTCTCCGGCGTCTCCGCCACCGCCGCGCCATGCAGCGGCAGGGCGCTCGCCGCGGCACCGTGGGTGAGGAGCACACCGACCGCGGCGTTCTCGACCATGTGGGCCAGCCGCTCGGCGGGGTAGGCCGGGTCGAGCGGCACGTAGGCGGCACCCGCGGCGAGGATGGCGACGAGGCCGACCATCAGCTCGAGCGAGCGCTCGACGCAGAGGCCGACGAGGACGCCGGGTCCGACGCCCTTGCCGGCGAGCCGCCGCGCCAGCCGCTCGGCCGCGTCGCCCAACTGCCGATAGGTGAGCTCGTCGCCCGCCAAGGAGACCGCGACCGCGCCGGGCGTGCGCTCGATCTGCGCCGCGATCAGCCCGTAGAGGGTGGTCCCCGCCCGCTCCACGCATTGACCGAGCCATGCCGGGGTGTCGTTCCACTCGCGGAGCTGCTGGCGCTCGGCGGCGGAAAGCAGCGGCAGGTCGTCGAGGCGCCGGGGCTCGCCGGCCGCGGCCAGGTCGACGACGGCGCCCGCGAGGAGGGCGGCAAACCGCTCGGCCAGGCGGGCGATCGTCGCGTGGTCGAACAGGTCGGAGGCATGCTCCCAATAGCCGATGGCGCCGCCGTCCGCCTCGACGACGCTCAAGGTCAGGTCGAGCTTCGCGGCGCGGCCGGCCAACCGCAGGGGCTCGAGGGTCAGGCCGGGCAGGGTGAGGGCGCCCAGGGGGGCGTTCTGCAGGGCGAGCATCACCTGGACGACGGGCGAGCGGGCGAGGTCGCGTGCCGGCGCCAGCGCCTCGACCAGCTTTTCGAACGGCAGATCCTGGTGGGCGTAGGCGGCGAGCGCCGTCTGCCGCAGGCGCGGCAGGAGGGTCGCCAGGGTGTCGTCGTCGGCCACCGTAGCGCGCAGCACGAGGGTGTTGACGAAGAGGCCGATCAGCCCAAAGGTCTCGGCGCGCGTGCGGCCGGCGATCGGCGAACCCACCGCGAGGTCGCGCTGCCCGGTGAGGCGGTAGAGCAGCACGTCGAAGGCGGCGAGGAGGAGCATGTAGAGCGTCACCCCGGAGCGCCGCGCCGCCGCCCCCAGGGCGCTCCACAGCGCCGGCGGCAGGGCGAAGCCGCGCTCGGCGCCGCGGAAGCTCTGCTCCGGCGGACGCGGCCGATCGGCCGGCAGCTCGAGCGCCGCGGGCAGGTCGGCGAGGGCGGCGCGCCAATGGGCGAGCTCCCCCGCGAGCACCTCTCCCGCCATCCAGCGGCGCTGCCAGGCCGCGTAGTCGGCGTACTGGATGGGCAGCTCGGTGAGCGGCGACGGCCGCCGCTCGTGCGCCGCGGCATAGAGCTCCCCCAGCTCGCGGACCAGGACGCCCAGCGACCAGGCGTCGGAGACAATGTGGTGCATCGTCAACAGCAGCAGGTGATCGCCCGCCGACCGGCGCAGGAGGACGGTGCGGATCAGTGGACCGCGCGCGAGGTCGAACGGCCGCTCTGCCTCGGCGGCCGCCAGGTCGGCCTCGGCGGCGCCGGCCGCCGCCGCCGGCAGGGAGCCGAGGTCGATGAGCGCGAGCGCCGCGGGAGACGGCGGGCCCACCCGCTGCCAGGCGCCGCCCTCGCCGGCGGCGAACGTCGTGCGCAGCGACTCGTGGCGGCGGACGATCTCGCCGAACGCGCCGGCGAGCGCCGCGGTGTCGAGGGCGCCGCGGAGGCGGATCGCCACCGGCACGTTGTAGGCGGTGCCGCCGGGGATGAGCCGATCGAGGAACCAGAGCCGCTCCTGGCCGAAGGAGAGCGGCAGCTCGCCGGCGGTGCGCGCGGCCGCCGGCCGGGCGACGAGCGGCGGCGTGGCGGCGCGAGCCGGAGCCGCCGCGGGGCGCCGGGCCTCCTCCAGGGCCGCCTCCACCCGCGCGGCGAGCGCCGCGATCGTCGGCGCCGCGAAGAGGGCGGCGACCGGCAGCTCGACCGCGAGGACCTGCTCCAGCCGCGCCAGCACCTGCATCGCGAGGAGCGAGTGGCCGCCGAGGGCGAAGAAGTCGTCGTCGATCGAGATGGCGTCGATCCTCAGCACCTCCGTCCAGATGCCCGCCAGCAGCTGCTCGGTGGGCCCGAGGGGGCGCGGCGGAACCCCTCCCACGGCGGCGCCGGCGCCGCGGTCCTCGGCGCTCGGCGCGGGGAGCGCCCGCCGGTCGGCCTTGCCGCTGGGGGTGAGCGGCAGCGCCGCGAGGAGCACGAAGGCCGCCGGCACCATCGCCTCGGGCAGGCGCGCGGCGAGATGGCGGCGGAGCTCCGCCCGATCCAGCGGCTCGGCCTGCGGCCGGGGCACGAGATAGGCGGCGAGGCCGCCGCCGGGGAGCTCGGGGCGGAGCATCACCACGGCTTCGGCGACCGCCGGATGGGCGGCGAGCACCGCCTCGATCTCCCCCAGCTCGATGCGGACGCCGCGGACCTTCACCTGGTGGTCGAGGCGGCCGAGGTAGTCGAGGCTGCCGTCGGCCAGGAAGCGGGCGAGGTCGCCGGTGCGATAGAGCCGCGCGCCGGGGAGCGCCGAGAGCGGGTCGGGCACGAAGCGCTCCGCCGTCAGGTCCGGCCGCCGCCAGTAGCCGCGCCCCGGCGCCAGGCCGCCGATCGCGAGCTCGCCCGCGCCGCCGACGGGGACGGGCCGCAGCGACGGGTCGAGCAGGCGGATCTCGACGCCCGAGATCGGCCGGCCGATGGGCACGCTCCCTCCCTCGCCGTCGCCCGCCCCCTCGCGACAGTCGCGGAAGGTGACCTCGACCGCCGCCTCGGTGGGGCCGTAGAGGTTCCAGAGCGGCGCCGGATTTCGCTCGGCGAGGCGGCGCACCAGCTCCCGCGGCAGCGCCTCGCCGCTGGCGACGACGCGGCGCAGCGAGGTGCAGGCCTCGACGCCCGGCGCGGCGACGAAGGCCTGCAGCATCGACGGCACGAAGTGGACGGTGGTGATCCGCTCCAGGGCGACGAGGTGGGCGAGATAGGCCGCATCCTGGTGGCCGCCCGGCCGGGCGAGGACCAGCCGCGCCCCGGCGAGGAGCGGCCAGAAGATCTCCCAGACCGAGACGTCGAAGGAGATCGGCGTCTTCTGCAGCACCCGATCCTCGGCGGTCAGGCCGAACGCCTGCTGCATCCAGAGCAGCCGGTTGACGACGGCGCGATGGCTGTTCATCGCCCCCTTGGGCCGCCCGGTCGAGCCCGAGGTGTAGATCACGTAGGCGAGGTCGTCGGGATCGGCCGCCGGGAGCGGCGGGTCGGAGCGGTCCGGCCCGGAGGCGAGGAGCGCGGCGAGGTCGATCTCGACGATCTCCGGCAGCTCCGGCAGCTCCGGCGTCTCCGGCGTCTCTGGCGTCTCCGCCATCGCCGCACGGTGCCGCGGCAGGGCGCTCGCCGCGGCACCGTGGGTCAGGAGCACACCGACCGCGGCGTCCTCGACCATGTAGGCCAGCCGCTCGGCGGGGTAGGCCGGGTCGAGCGGCACGTAGGCGGCGCCCGCGGCGAGGATGGCGACGAGGCCGACCATCAGCTCCAGCGAGCGCTCGGCACAGAGGCCGACGAGGACGCCGGGCCCAGCGCCCTTGCCGGCGAGCCGCCGCGCCAGCCGCTGCGCCGCATCGCCCAACTGCCGATAGGTGAGCTCGTCGCCCGCCAACGAGACCGCGACCGCGCCGGGCGTGCGCTCGACCTGCGCCGCGATCAGCTGGTAGAGGGTGGTCCCCGCGAGCTCCGCGCATTCACCGAGCCATGCCGGGGTGTCGTTCCACTCGCGGAGCTGCTGCCGCTCGGCGGCGGACAGCAGCGGCAGGTCGTCGAGGCGGCGCCCGGCCGGCGCGCCGGCCAGGTCGACGGCGACGCCCGCGAGGAGGGCGGCAAACCGCTCGGCCAGGCGGGCGATCGTCGCCCGGTCGAACAGGTCGGTGGCGTGCTCCAAGTAGCCGATGGCGCCGCCGTCCGCCTCGACGACGCTCAAGGTCAGGTCGAGCTTCGCGGTGCGGCCGGCCAACCGCAGGGGCTCGAGGGTCAGGCCGGGCAGGGTGAGGGCGCCCAAGGGGGCGTTCTGCAGGGCGAGCATCACCTGGACGACGGGCGAGCGGGCGAGGTCGCGCACCGGCGCCAGCGCCTCGACCAGCTTCTCGAACGGCAGCTCCTGGTGGGCGTAGGCGGTGAGCGCCGTCTGCCGCAGCCGCGGCAGGAGGGTCGCCAGGGTGTCGTCCGCGGCGATCTCGGCGCGCAGCACCAGGGTGTTGACGAAGAGGCCGATCAGCCCCTCGGTTTCGCCGCGCGTGCGGCCGGCGATCGGCGAGCCCACCGCCAGGTCGCGCTGCCCGGTGAGGCGGTAGAGCAGCACGTCGAAAGCGGCGAGGAGGAGCATGTAGAGCGTCACCCCGGAGCGCCGCGCCGCCGCCCCCAGGGCGCTCCACAGCGCCGGCGGCAGGGCGAAGCCGCGCTCGGCGCCGCGGAAGCTCTGCCGGGCGGGGCGCGGCCGGTCGGCCGGCAGCTCGAGCGCTGGGGGCAGGCCGGCGAGGACGGCGCGCCAGTGGGCGAGCTCGCCCGCCAGCACGTCCCCCGCCATCCATCGCCGCTGCCACGCCGCGTAGTCGGCGTACTGGATGGGCAGCGCCGCGAGCGGCGACGGCCGCCGGGCGACCGCCGCCGCGTAGAGCGCGCCGAGCTCGTGGACGAGGATGCCCATCGACCAGCCGTCGGAGACAATGTGGTGCATCGTCGCCACGAGCAGGTGATCGGCCGCCGAGCGGCGCAGCAGGACGGTGCGGAGGCCGGCCGGCCGCGGTGGCCGGCCGGCACTCGCCTGAGCTCGCGGACCGCGCGCGAGGTCGAACGGCCGCGCCGCAAGGGCGGCCGCCAGGTCGGCCTCGGCGGCGGCGGCCGCCGCCGCCGGCAGCCCGCCGAGGTCGATCCGCGGCAGCTCGGGAGCGGCCCCGGCGCCCGCCCGCTGGAACGGCGTGCCGCCGCTCGCCCCGTAGGTGGCGCCGAGGACCTCGTGGCGGCGGGCGATCTCGCCGAAGGCGGCGGCCAGGGCGGCGACCTCGAGCCCGCCGCGCAGGCGCACCGCGGCGGCGAGGTTGTAGGCGCTGCCGCCAGGGGCCAGGCGGTCGAGGAACCACAGGCGCTCCTGGGCGAAGGAGAGCGGCAGCGGCGTGCCGTCGAGCGGCCGCGGTGCCGCTGGGATCGGCGGCGGGATCGGCGCCCCGGCCTCCATCGCAGTGCGCTCCCGGCGCGCCGTTTCCAGCCGCCGGGCCAAGCCGGCGACGGTCGGCGACTCGAAGAGCGCGCGCAGGGGGAGCTGGACGCCCAGCGCCTCGCGCAGCCGCGACACCAGCCGCGTGGCGAGGAGCGAATGGCCGCCGGCGGCGAAGAAGTCGTCGTCGAGGCCGACCCGCGGCAGCCCGAGGACCTCGCTCCACAGGCCGGCGACGAGCTCCTCGGTCGGCGTCCTCGGTGCCGCCGTCTCGCCGGTCTGCCAATCCGGCGCGGGCAGCCGCCGGAGGTCGAGCTTGCCATGGGAGGTCAGCGGCAGCTCCGGGAGCGCGACGAAGGCCGCCGGCACCATGTGGGCGGGAAGGCGGAGGGCGAGGTGGGCGCGGAGGTCCGCGGCGAGCGCCGCGGCATCGCCGCCGTCCCGCCGCGGCACGACATAGGCCACCAGCCGCGGGCCGTCCCCGGCCGCCACCCCTGCCACCGCCGCCACCAGCGCGGTGGCGACCGCCGGGTGCTCGGCGAGCGCCGCCTCGACCTCTCCCGGCTCGATGCGGAAGCCGCGGATCTTGAGCTGCTGGTCGAGGCGGCCTGAGAACTCGAGGTCGCCCGTGGCGAGGAAGCGCGCGCGGTCTCCCGAGCGGTACCAGCGCCGGCCCGCCGCGGCGACGAACCTCTCCGCCGTCAGCTGCGGTTGGCCGAGGTACTCGCGCGCCACGCCGGCGCCGCCGATCCACAGCTCGCCGGCGACGCCGATCGGCTGCGGCCGGCCGCCGGCGTCGCGCACGCCGACCTCCACGTTGCCTAAGGGCCTGCCGAGAAGCGAGCGGGTCGGGGGCTCGCCCGGGCGGATCGTCCAGGAGGTGGCGAGGATCGTCGCCTCGGTCGGCCCGTAGAGGACGCGGATCGCCGCCGCCGGGAACGCCGCCCGCATCTCGCGCAGGAGGTCGAGCGGCACGGTGTCGCCGCCGACGAAGAGGGTGCGCAGGCGCGGCGCGGCGAGCCCGCGGCGCCGCGCCGCCGCGACAACCTGGCGCATCAGGGCCGGCACCGCGTGGAGATGGGTGAGCTCGCCGAGGCCGTCGACCAGGGCCTCGACGTCGAGCGCCGGCAGCAGCGGCACCAGCACGGCCGCGCCGCCGGCGACGAGCGGCGCCAGCAGCTCGAAGAGGAAGATGTCGAAGGAGAAGGGCGCCACGACGGCTCCCACGGCTCCCATGGCTCCCACGTCTCCGACATCGCCGGCGCGCCAGCCGAGCTGATCGCGGCTCGCCGCGAGCAGGTTGGCGAGGCTGCCGTGCTCGACGGCGACGCCCTTCGGCCGCCCGGTCGACCCCGAGGTGTAGATCACGTAGGCGAGGTCGGAGGCCGCCGGCAGCACCGCGGTCTCCGCCGCGGCTCCGGCCGCCGAAGGATCCTCCGCGGCGTCGAGTGTGTCCAGGGCGAGGGTGGCGGCGCCGTGCGCGGGGAGCGCGCGGAGGAGCGCCTCCTCGCCGACGACGACCGACGGCGCGGCGTCTGCCAGGACGAAGCGCAGGCGCTCGGTGGGATAGCCGGGATCGAGCGGCAGGAAGGCGCCGCCCGACTGGAAGATGGCGAGGAGACCGGCCGCGAGGTCGGGCGACCGCTCGGCACAGAGGCCGACGCGATCCCCCGGCCGCACGCCGAGCCGGCGCAGGCGCCGCGCCAGGTACCCCGCCCGCGCCGCCAGGGCCCCGTAGGTGATCGCGGCGGCGCCGGAGCGCACGGCGACGGCCGCCGGCGTCCGCGCCGCCTGGGCGGCGAAGAGGCCGACGACGGTCGCCGCCGCCGCGGATGGCGGCGACGAGCCGTCGCGCCATTCGACCAGGAGCTGCGCCCGCTCCGCCGCGGCGAGCAGCGGCAGGTCGGCGGCGCGCCGGCCGGGCTCGGCGGCGAGACCGGCGAGCCGGCGAGCAAGATGGCCCGCCAGGCGGTCGATCGTCGTCGCGTCGAAGAGCTCGCGGCGGTACCGCAGGCGGAGGACCAGTCCCTCTGCCGCCACCTCCTCCGCCTCGATCTCCAGCTCGAGCTTGGCGAGGCCGCCTGCCTCGGGCAGCAACGCCGGCGCGAGGCCGGGGAGCGCCAGCCGCTCGGCGGGGGCGTTCTGCAGGGCGAAGAGCGCCTGCACCAGCGGCGCGCGGCCGAGCTCGCGCTGCGGCGCCAGCGCCTCGACCAGCCGCTCGAAGGGCAGCTGCTGGTGGGCGAAGGCGCCGAGGCTCGCCTCCCGCGCCCGCGCCACCAGCTCGGCGCCGGTGGGCTCCCCCGCGAGATCGGCGCGCAGCACCAGGGTGTTGACGAAGAGGCCGATCAGTCCCTCGACGTCCAGCCGCCCGCGGTTGGCGACCGGCGTGCCGAGGAGCAGGTCGTCCTGCCCGCAGTGGGCGCCGAGGACCGACTCGACGCCCGCCAGGAGGACCATGAAGAGCGTCGCCCCGTGGTCCAGCGCGAGCGCCCGGAGGTCGGCCGCCAGGGCGGCCGGCAGGGTCAGCCGGCGGAGGCCGCCGCGCAGGTCGGGCGCGGCGGTGCGCGGCCGGTCGGTGGGCAGGTCGAGGACGGCGGTCGCTCCCGCCAGGCGCTGGCGCCAGTAGGAGAGCTGGCGCTCGAGCGCCGCGCCGGCGAGCTCGCGGCGCTCGCGGGCGGCGTGGTCGGCGTACTGGAGCGGCAGCTGCGGCAGGGCATCGGCCAGGCTGGAGGGCTGGCCGGCGGACAGGTGACCAGGTTCCAGGGCGGTGCCGTAGAGCGCCGACAGCTCGCGGACGAAGACGCCGATCGACCAGCCGTCGGCCGCGATGTGATGGAAGGTCGCGAGCAGGACGTGCTCCTCGCGGGCGAGGCGGAGGAGCGCCGTGCGGAGCGGCGGCCCGGCCGCGAGGTCGAACGGGCGCAGCGCCTCGGCGGCGGCGAGCCGCGCCGCCTCGCCGGCGCGGCGGGCCGGGGCGAGCGGCGCCAGATCGACGACGGCAAGCCGGCCCACGGGACGGGCGGCGACGAAGGCGAAGGGCTGGCCGTCGCGCTCGCCGTACGACGTGCGCAGGACCTGGTGGCGCGCCGCGATCGCCGCCAGGCTCGCGGCGAGGGCGGCGACGCAGAGGCGGCCGCGCAGCTCGACCGCGGCGGGCAGGTTGTAGAGCGCGGTCCCCGGCTCCAGGCGGTCGAGGAACCAGAGCCGCTCCTGGGCGAAGGAGAGCGGCGCAGGGCCGCCGCGGGGCTCCGATCGCATCGGCGGCTGGTCGTCGGCGGCCCCATCGATCCCGTCGACCTGGTCGACTTCGCCGCGGGCGTGCGCCGCCCGCTCGACCGCGAGCGCCAGCGCCGCGACGGTCGGCGACTCGAAGAGGGCGCGCAGCGGCAGCTCGAGGCCGAGCTCGGCGCGCACCCGCGCGAGCGCCCGCGCGGCGAGGAGCGAATGGCCGCCCAGGGCGAAGAAGCTGTCGTGGATGCTCACCGCCGCGATCCCCAGCACCTCGCCGAAGATGCCGGCCAAGCGCGCCTCGAGCGGCGTCCGCGGCGGCACCGCGGACGCTCCGTCGCCCCACTCCGGCTCCGGCAGCCGCCGGCGGTCGAGCTTGCCGTTGGGGGTCCGCGGCAGCTCGGGGAGGAGGACGACGGCGGCGGGCACCAGGTGCTGCGGCAGCTGCAGGGCGAGGTCCCGGCGGAGCGATTCCGCAGTCGGCGCGGAGCCCGGCGCCGCGGCGGGCGCGAGGACCGCGTAGGCGACCAGTCGCAGCTCGCCCCCGCCCGCCGGGCGCGCCAAGACCGCCGCGGCGCCGACGCCGGGGAGGCTTTCGAGCGCCGCCTCGACCTCGCCGGGCTCGACGCGGAAGCCGCGGATCTTCACCTGGTGGTCGACGCGGCCGAGGAACTCGAGCTCGCCGTCCGGCCGCCAGCGGGCGAGGTCGCCGACGCGATAGAGGCGCCGGCCGGGGGCGGCGGCGAAGGGATCGGGGCGGAAGCGTTCGGCGGTCAGCTCGGGCCGGCCGAGGTAGCCGCGCGAGACGCCGCGGCCGCCGATCCAGACCTCGCCTGCGACGCCGGCGGGCACCGGCGCGAGGCCCGGCCCGAGCAGGTGCACGCGGGTGCCGGCGATCGGCCGGCCGAGGGTGGGGAGGGGCGCCTCGCCGCCGGCGGCCAACGGCGCCGCCCACCAGGTCGAGCAGGTGGTGCACTCCGACGGTCCATAGATATTGCCCAGGCGCGTCGCCCGCGTCCGCCGCCGGATCGCCTCGGCGAGGCTCGGCGTCAAGGGCTCACCCCCGAGGGCGACCGTCCGCACCGAGGCCGGCACCCGGCCGCCGCCCACCAGCTCGGCCATCGCCGAGGGTACGGTGTCGATGAGGGTCACGCGCTCGGCGGCCGCCAGCTCGGGCAGCTCGAGGACGCTCGCCGCGAGCACCACGGCGCCGCCGCTCGCGAGCGGCACGAAGATCTCGGTGATCGAGAGGTCGAAGCAGATCGACGTGGCGGCGAGGACGCCCGCCAGCTCCTCGGCGGAAAAGACGCTCCGTGCCCACTCGACGAAGGCGACGGCCGACGCGTGCTCGATGGCGACGCCCTTGGGGCGGCCGGTCGAGCCGGAAGTGTAGATGACGTAGGCGAGGTTGCCGGGGAGCGGCCCGCCGGCCGACGCGCCGAGGGCGCCCCTGGCGCCGCGGCGGGGCGGCGCCGGGGCGGCGGTGGTGGCGGCGGCCTCCTCGATCACGATCACCTGCAGGCCGTCCTCCGGCACGCGGCCGCGCAGCGACGCCTGGGTGAGCAGGACGGTCATGCCGCTGTCGGCGGCGGTGAAGGCCAGGCGGTCGCGCGGATAGGCGGGATCGAGGGGGACGTAGGCGCCCCCCGCCGCGAGCACCGCGAGGAGGGCGACGATCATCGCCGGCGTGCGCTCGAGGCAGATCCCGACGCGCACCTCGGGGGCGACCCCCGCGGCGCGGAGGACCGCCGCGAGGCCGGCGACCCGGCGGGCGAGCTCGCGGTAGGTCAGCTCCTCGCCGGCGGCGAGGAGCGCCGTCGCCCCCGGCGTGCGCGCCGCCTGGAGGGCGAACAGCTCGTGCAGGCAGACCGTTGCCTGGGGCAGTGGCGCCCCACCCTCGCCGCCGCCCCAGGCGGCGAGCTGCGCCCGCTCGGCGGGCGAGAGCAGCGGCAGCTCCCAGATCCGCGCCGCGGGGTTCGCCGCCATGCCGTCGAGGAGCGCCGCGAAGTGCCCGAGGAGGCGCTCGGCGGTGGTGCCGTCGAAGAGGTCGGCGTTGAAGGTGAGCGCCGCGGCGAGGCCGGCCGGCTCGCCGTCCGCCGTTGCGCCCGGCAGGAGGCCGCAGGCGAGCGTCAGGTCGAGCTGGGCGCCGCGCGGGGCGAGCGGCAGCGGCGCCAGGCGCAGGCCGCCCAGATCCAGCTCCAAGTGCCCCGGCTCCAGGTGCTCGAGGTCGCGGCTGCCGCTACCTCCGGCAGCCCCCGCGGCGCCGAGCGACAGCGCGGCGAGGCGCTCGCCGAGCGGCCCGCGGCCGCCCTGGAGCACCAGCATCGCCTGGAAGACCGGCGACCGCGAGGGATCGCGCTCCGCCGCCTGTTGCTCGGCGAGGATTGCAAAGGGCAGCTCCTGGTGGGCGAAGGCGGCGAGCGCGGTCCGCCGCATGCGCGCCAGGACCAGGGCGGCGCTGGGATCGCCCGAGAGGTCGGCGGCGAGGACCACCGGATTGACCAGGTAGCCGACGGCGCCGGCGAGCTCGGCCGTGCCGCGCCCGGAGGTCGGGGTGCCGAAGAGCGGCTCGTCCTGCCCGCTCGTCCGCGCCAGGAGAGCGCCGAAGCCGGCCGCCAGGGTGACGAAGAGGGTGGCGGATTCGGCGCCGCCGAGCTGCCGCAGCCGGCGGGTGAGCTCGGCCGGCAGGCGGGCCGTCCGCCAGTCGCCGCGGAAGCTCGGCGCCCGCCCGCGCGGGCGGTCGGTGGGGAGCTCGAGCACCTGCGGCTTGCCGGCCAGCGCGGCGCGCCAGAAGGCGAGCAGGCGCTGGGTCTCGGCGTCGGTTGCGCGATGCGCCGTGGCAAAGGGGGGCCGCGGCGCCGGCGGCAGCGCGCCTGCGGCTCTCCCCGCGCCCCCCGCGCCCCCCGCGAAACGGTACAGCCGGGCCAGCTCGCCCAGCAGCACCTCGACGGACCAGAAGTCGGCGGCGATGTGATGGACGGCGAGCCACAGCACGGGCTCTCGCCGGCCGCGCGCGACGAGGCCGGCGCGGAGCAGCGGCCCGGCGGCGAGGTCGAACGGCCGGTAGGCGCGATCGGCGACGCGCCGCGCCAGCTCCTCGTCGCTCCAGGCGGCGCCGTCCTCTTCCAGCCATTCGACGGCCGGTCCGGCGATCGGCCGCGGCACCGGCTCGCCCGCCGACTCCGCGAAGACCGTCGAGAGCGCCGGATGGCGCGCCGCCAGCGTGTCGAGCGCGCGATGGAGCAGCGCCCCGTCGACGTCGACGTCGCCGACAACGCGCGCCGCGCCGGCCAGCACGTAGGCGGCGCTTTGCGGCGCCAGGCGATCGAGCAGCCAGAGGGCGCGTTGGCCGGGCGAGACGGCCGCCGGCGCGCCGTCGTCGTGTTTCTCGCTCTCGCCGCCAGCCGGAGCTTCGGCGAGGCGCCGCAGCACCTCGTCGGCGAGCTCGGCCGGCGTGGCGCCCTCGAGCAGCCAGGCCATGGGGAGGGCGACGCCCAACTCCGTCTCGACCGCGTGGCAGAGCTCGATCGCCCGCAGCGAGTCGAGACCGCTCGCCGTCAACGGCCGGTCGGCCGCGAGCTGCCCGGAGGGGACGCCGAGGATGTCCGCCAGCCGCGAGCCGAGCAGGGCGGCGAGCGCCGGCTCGGCAGCCCGCGCCTCCGGGCTCTCCGCGGCGCGCGCGCGCAGCACCTCGACGAAGGTGGGAAGTGCCATCCGAGACCTTGCAGAGGGAGTCATTCAGCCGCTGCCCGCAGGCCTGTAAGTCTTGAGAAATATTCTGTTTAGTAAGAGCAGTCGAGTCTCTCGCTTCGCTGATAGCACAGTGTCCAAAAAGGGCCAAACGTGACAGTGGCGTCACCGAGTTGTCACCGGCGCCCCATCCGCATAGGCTTGGCGGTCTCTCGAACGCATGCCGGGCACCCGATCGAGCGGCGACGCTCGCGAGCTGATGACAAGATGAAACCCATGCCATCGCAGAGGACGCTCTCCACCGGCCGCCTCGCTGACTTGCAAAAGATCTTGAAGGGGCGCGGCAGCGGCGCGGGCCGAGTGCAGAGCGAGCCTCTGCGGCGCCGCGCGGGGAGCGGGCCGTGCGCGCTGTCGTTCGCCCAGGAGCGTCTGTGGTTCATCGATCAGCTGGAGCCCGGCAGCTCGCTCTACACGGTGCCGGTGCAGGCGCGCCTGGAGGAGAAGCCCAGGGTCGAGGTCCTGCGGCGTACGCTCGTCGCGATCGTCCGCCGGCACGAGGTCCTGCGCACCCGTTATGAGAGCGTGGCCGGCCGACCGGTCCAGGTGATCGACCGCGAGCCGGCAGGGGAGATCCTGCCGCTGGTCGACCTGGGGGGATTGGCGGACGCCCGCCGCGGCAGGGAGCTGCGGCGGCTGGCGATCGAGGAGACGGATCGGCCGTTCGATTTGAGCCGGGGTCCGGTCTTTCGCGCGCTTCTGGTGCGTCTGGACCAGGAGGAGCACCGGCTGCTCGCCAATCTGCACCACATCGTCTGCGATGCGGCGTCGACCCAGGTGCTGCTGCGGGAGCTGTCCTCGCTCTACGCGGCGTTCTCGGCGGGCGAGGCTTCGCCGCTGCCGGAGCTTGCGGTGCAGTACGCCGACTATGCGGCGTGGCAACGGGCGCGGTTCGAGAGCGGGGGTGCGGCGGCAGAGCTCGCGTATTGGCGCGGCGCCCTGGGGGAGCACCCGCCGGTGCTGGAGCTCCCCACCGACCGGCCACGGCCGGCGGTACAGACCTGGCGCGGCGCGACGCGCTCGGTGGAGCTGTCCGGCGAGCTGAGCGCGTCGCTGGGCCGTTTGAGCCGGCAGTCGGGAGCGACGCTGTTCATGACCCTGCTGGCGGTGTTCGTGGGCCTGCTGCGGCGTTACAGCGCTCAGCCGGATCTATGCGTGGGCACACCGATCTCGGGCCGCCACCGGGTGGAGCTGGAAAATCTGATCGGTTTCTTCCTCAACACCCTGGTGATCCGCGTGGATTCGCCCGGGGACCCGCAATTCGCCGATCTCCTGGCCCTGGTGCGGGAGAGATCGCTCGCCGCGTTCGCCAACCGGGACCTGCCCTTCGAGAAGCTGGTCGAAGAGCTGCAGCCGAGCCGTGACCTGTCCCATTCGCCGCTGTTCCAGGTGCTGTTCGTGCTGCTGCACAGCGCGGCAACCCCCTCGTTTCCGGGCGGCCTGTGGCACGAGCCGGTTGCGGTGCGGACGTCGAAGTTCGACCTGACCGTGTCGGTCGAGGCGGCAACGTCGGGGATGGCGGTAGCGGTCGAGTACAACACCGACCTGTTCGACGGCGCCACGATGGCGCGTCTGCTCGATCACTTCGGCCACCTGGCGGCGGCAGTGGCTGTGCAGTCGGAGCGGCGTCTGTCGGCCCTGCCGATGCTGGGCGAGGCGGAGCGGCAGTCGCTCCTCGTCGAGAGCAACGACACGTCGTCCTCGTATGCCTGTGGGGGAGTGCACCGTCTGTTCGAGGCGCAGGTGGAGCGTGCGCCGGAGGCGACGGCCCTGGTGTGGGAGGCAGAGACCCTCAGCTATGGCGAGCTGGATCGGCGCGCGGGACGGTTGGCGCGCCGGCTCGTCGAGCTGGGCGTGGGCGCGGAGTCGCGGGTGGGTCTGCAGCTCGGGCGGTCGGCGGACCTTTCGATCGGCCTGCTGGCGATCTTGAAGGCGGGTGGCGCCTACGTGCCGATCGATCCTCTCTATCCGCCGCAACGTCGGGAGCTGATGCTGGCCGATGCCCAGGTGTCGGTGCTGCTGACCCGGGAGAGCCTGGCGTGCGAGCTCTCGGGCGGCTATTCGCTGCTGTGCCTGGACCGTGCGCCGAGGGGCTCCGCGCTGCACGGTTCGTGGAGCCCGGTGGAGGTCGCCGACTCGAACCTTGCCTACGTGATCTATACCTCGGGTTCGACGGGCCGCCCGAAGGGGGTGAGCCTGGCGCATGGAGCTCTGCGCAACCTGATCGAGTGGCACCTCGCGACTCTGCTCGGCGGCGCTCGGACGCTGCAGTTCGCCTCGGTGAGCTTCGACGTGAGCTTCTGCGAGATGTTCGCCTGCTGGGGCTCGGGCGGAACGCTGTACCTGATCTCGGAGGAGGCTCGCCGCGACGTGGCGATGCTGGGTCGGTACCTGGTGAGCCGGGGTCTGGAGAAGGTGATCCTGCCGGTGGTGGTTCTGCAGCAGCTGGCCGAGCAGTTCGGTCGCGGCGGGGATCTGCCGCCGCTCCTGGAGGTGACGACGACGGGCGAGCAGCTGCAGACGACGCGTGCGATGGGCGAGCTGTGCGAGCGCCTGGGCGCGTGCGCGTTCCACAACCATTACGGTCCTTCCGAAAGCCACGTGGTGACGGCGTACCGTCTGGGGCGGGAGCCCGGGGAGTGGCTGACCCATCCGTCGATCGGGGTACCGATCGGCAACAGCTCGACCTACACGCTGGATGGCAGTCTGGCGCCGGTGCCCACGGGAGTGGCCGGGGAGCTCTATCTGGGCGGGGTCTGCCTGGCTCGCGGCTACCTGGGCCGGCCGGATCTGACGGCGGAGCGTTTCGTGCCCCACCCGTTCAGCGAGCCGGGCGGGGAGCGCCTGTACCGGACGGGGGACAAGGTTCGCCGCCTGGTGGACGGCACGCTGGACTTCCTGGGCCGCTTCGACCATCAGGTGAAGGTGCGGGGATTCCGGGTGGAGCTGGAGGAGGTCGAGTCGGTGCTGGGCCGCCACCCGGAGGTTCTGCACACGGTGGTGATCGCGCGGGAGATGGGAGTCGGCGATCGCCGCCTGATCGCGTACGTGGTGCCGTCGCGAGCAGAGACCGACGCGGCGGCGTGGCGCCGGTACCTGCAGGAGCGGCTGCCGGAGTACATGGTGCCGTCGTGGTTCGTGGTTCTGGAGTCTCTGCCGCTGACGCCGAACGGGAAGGTGGACCGCCGGGCGCTGCCGGAGCCGGAGCGGATGGGCGGGGGTGCGGATTCGGGAGTGGGATCTGTGGCGCCGCGGACGCCGGCCGAAGAGGTGGTGGCGGCCATCTGGTCGGAGGTCCTGGGCCTGTCGCGGGTGGGAGCCCTTGACAACTTCTTCGAGTTGGGCGGGCACTCGCTGCTGGCGGTGCGGGTCATCGCGCGGCTCCGCGATGCGTTCGGGGTCGAGCTGCCGCTGCGCAAGCTGTTCGAAGCGCCGACGGTGGCACTCCTGGCCGCTCACGTCGAAGAGCGTCGGAGGGGGGCTGCCGAGCCGGCTGCGCCGGCGCTGGTGCCGGTTGCTCGCGACCGGCCTCTGCCGCTGTCGTTCGCCCAGGAGCGGCTGTGGTTTCTCGATCAGCTGCAGCCCGGCAGCGCGCAGTACAACCTGCCGCTGGCGCTGCGGCTGAGCGGGCCGTTGAATCCCGCGGCCCTGGCCTGGACGCTGGGCCGGGTCGAGCGCCGCCACGAGGCTTTGCGCACGGTGTTCCCGGCGGCCGAGGGGGCGCCGGTGCAGGTGATCCGGCCGGCTCGGGAGCCGTTCCCGTTGCCGGTCGTCGATCTGTCGGGGCTGGCTGCGGGAGCGCGGGAGGCGCATCTGGCCCGCCTGGCGGCGGCGGAGGCGCTGCGGCCGTTCGACCTGGCGCAGGGGCCGCTCTGGCGGGGGAGCCTGCTGCGGCTTGGCGTGGAGGACCATGGAGTGCTGTTGACGCAGCACCACATCGTCAGCGACGGCTGGTCGCTCGCGGTGCTGGTGCGCGAAGTGGTGGAGCTCTACGGGGCGGCGCTGGAAGCTCGGCCGCCGCGCCTTGCCGATCTGCCGATCCAGTACGCGGACTACGCGAGCTGGCAGCGGGACTGGCTTCTTCTCCCTGCCGGGAGTGCCGGCATGGCTGGTGTCGCCGGCCAGGGCGAGGCGCTGGCGGCGGGCCTGTCGTACTGGCGCCAGCGGCTGGCCGGAGCGCCGCCGGTCCTGGATCTGCCGGGCGACCGTCCGCGTCCGGCGGTGCGGAGCTGGCGGGGTGCGGCGCGGGCGGTGCGGCTGGAAGAAGGCTTGAGCCAGCAGCTCCGCGTGGCGAGCGTGCGCCAGGGTGCGACCCCGTTCATGACCCTGCTGGCGGGTTGGATGGCGGCCTTGGCCCGCTGGAGCGGCCAGGAAGACCTGAGCGTCGGCACGCCGGTCGCGGGTCGCCCGCGGATCGAGCTCGAAGGCTTGCTCGGCTTCTTCATCAACACCCTGGTGTCGCGGTTGGATCTGGCGGGGATCAAGACCTTCCGGGAACTGGTCGTGCAGGTGCGGGAGGCCTGGCTCTCGGCCTACGAGCACCAGGCGGTGCCGTTCGAGAAGCTGGTCGAAGAGCTGGCACCGCAGCGCAGCCTCTCCTACACGCCGCTGTTTCAGGTGATGTTCGTGCTGCAGAACGCACCGCGCGCGTCGGCGCGGGTCGGCGGCCTGGCGCTGTCGCCGGTGGGATTGGCGGGCACGAGCGCGAAATTCGACCTGACCCTGTCTCTGGAGGAGCAGGCAGGGGTCTTCGCGGGCGGCCTGGAGTACAGCACCGAGCTCTTCGACGCAGCGACGATGGCGCGATTCGTCGATCAGCTGACGCGGCTGTTGGCCGGTGCGGTCGCGGCACCGGACCAGGACCTGCGGTCGTTGCCTCTGCTGTCGGCCGCCGAAGAGCAGCAGCTGGCCGTCGAGTGGAGCGGCGCGGGGAGCCAGGCCACGGCCGCTGCCGGTGCCTCGGTCGTCGAGCGGTTCGAGAGCTGGGCGGCAAAGACCCCGGACGCCGTCGCCGTGCTGGCGCCGGGAGAGGCTCTCTCCTACGCCCATCTCGACGCCCGCGCCAACCGGCTCGCCCGCCGGCTGCGCTCGCTGGGCGTGACCGTCGAGGATCTGGTCGGTGTGTGCGCCGAGCGCTCCCCGGCGATGATCGTGGCCGTGTTCGGCATCCTCAAGGCCGGGGCCGCCTACGTGCCGCTGGACCCGACCTATCCGCGCCAGCGCCTCGCCTACATGGTCGAGGACGCACGGCTGGCGGTGCTCGTCACCGAGGAACGGCTGCGCGGCCGCCTGCCGGAGACCCCGGAGACGGCCGCCAGGCTCCTGCTCCTCGATTCGGAGGGTGCGGAGGGGCGCGGTCTCGAAAGCGAGAGCGCGGAGCGGCTGCCCGCGATTGCGACGCCCGGCAGCCTGGCCTACGTGATCTACACCTCGGGCTCGACCGGCCGGCCGAAGGGGGTGATGATCCACCACCACGGCTGGAGCAACCTGGCGGAGGCCCAGCGGCGCCGGTTTGGCGTCGGTCCGGGAACCCGCGTGCTGCAGTTCGCCTCGCTCAGCTTCGACGCCTCGGCGTGGGATATCTCCATGGCGCTCTGCGCCGGGGCCATGCTGCTGCTCGGCCCCCGCGAGCGGCGTCTCGCCGCGGAGGAGCTGACCCTTTTGCTGCGGCAGTGCGACCTGGCCACCCTGCCGCCGGCCGTCCTCCCGACGCTGACGGCGGACGAATCGCCAGAGCTTTCGACCCTGATCGTGGGGGGCGAGGCCTGCCCCTTGCACGTGGCGCGGACCTGGGTAGCCGGGCGGCGGTTCTTCAATGCCTACGGTCCCACCGAGGCCACGATCACCGCCACGGTGGCGCTCTATGACGGCGGGGATCGCCTGCCGATCGGCCGGCCGATCGACGGGGTAGAGGCCTGGGTGCTGGACGCGCGGGGGAACCCGGCTCCGATCGGAGTCGTGGGCGAGCTCTGCCTGGCCGGCGCCGGGTTGGCGCGGGGCTACCTGAACCGGCCCGAGCAGACGGCGCGGAGCTTCGTGCCGCACCCCTTCTCCGCGCTTCCCGGCGAGCGGCTCTACCGGACGGGCGATCTGGCCTTCCGGCGGCCGGAGGGCAGCCTGGAAATCCTCGGCCGGCTCGATCATCAGGTCAAGATCCGCGGCTTCCGCGTCGAGCTCGGGGAGATCGAGGCGGTGCTGGCCGCGGTGCCAGGAGTGCGCGAGGCCGCGGTGGTGGCGCGCGCGAGCGGTGCGAGCGGCCTGCAGCTGGTCGCCTATGTCGTGGGCGACGTCACCGGCGATGTGTTGCGCCGCGCCCTGCGCGAGCGGCTGCCGGAGCACATGGTGCCGTCGTGGTTCGTGGTTCTGGAGTCTCTGCCGCTGACGCCGAACGGCAAGCTGGACCGTCGGGCGCTGCCGGAGCCGGAGCGGATTGGCGGGGGTGCGGATTCGGGAGTGGGATCCGTGGCGCCGCGGACACCGGCCGAAGAGGTGGTGGCGGCCATCTGGTCGGAGGTCCTGGGCGTGTCGCGGGTGGCAGCCGAGGACAACTTCTTCGAGTTGGGCGGGCACTCGCTCCTGGCGGTGCGGGTCATCGCGCGGCTCCGAGCTGCGTTCGGGGTCGAGCTGCCGCTGCGCGAGCTGTTCGCGGCGCCGACGGTGGCGCTCCTGGCCGCTCAGGTCGAAGAGCGTCGGAGGGGGGCTGCCGAGCCGGTTGCGCCGGCGCTGGCGCCGGTTGCCCGCGACCGGCCTCTGCCGCTGTCGTTCGCGCAGGAGCGGCTGTGGTTTCTCGATCAGCTGCAGCCGGGCAGCGCGCAGTACAACCTGCCGCTGGCGCTGCGGGTGAGCGGGCCGTTGAATCCCGCGGCCCTGGCCTGGACGCTGGGCCGGGTGGAGCGTCGCCACGAGGCTTTGCGCACGGTCTTCCCGGCGGTCGAGGGGGCACCGGCGCAGATGATCCGTCCGCCTCGGGAGCCGTTCCCGCTGCCGGTCGTCGATCTGTCGGGGCTGGCGGAGGGAGCGCGGGAGGTGCATCTGGGCCGCCTGGCGGCGGCGGAGGCGCTGCGGCCGTTCGACCTGGCGCAGGGTCCGCTCTGGCGGGGGAGCCTGCTGCGGCTTGGCGAGCAGGACCACGGAGTGCTGTTGACGCAGCACCACATCGTCAGCGACGGCTGGTCGCTCGCGGTGCTGGTGCGCGAAGCGGTGGAGCTCTACGGAGCGGTCCTGGAAGCTCGGCCGCCGCGCCTTGCGGATCTGCCGATCCAGTACGCCGACTACGCGAGCTGGCAGCGGGGCTGGCTTAAGGGCGAGGCGCTGGCGGCGGGCCTGTCGTACTGGCGAGAGCGTCTGGCCGGGGCGCCGCCGGTCCTGGATCTGCCGGGCGACCGTCCGCGTCCGGCGGTGCGGAGCTGGCGGGGTGCGGCGCGGGCGGTGCGGCTGGAAGAAGGCTTGAGCCGGCAGCTGCGCGCGGCGAGCGTGCGGCAGGGGGCGACCCCGTTCATGACCCTGCTGGCGGGTTGGATGGCGGCTTTGGCCCGCTGGAGCGGCCAGGAGGACCTGAGCGTCGGCACGCCGGTCGCGGGTCGCCCGCGGATCGAGCTCGAAGGCTTGCTCGGCTTCTTCATCAACACCCTGGTGTCGCGGTTGGATCTGTCGGGGATCAAGACCTTCCGGGAACTGGTCGTGCAGGTGCGGGAGGCCTGGCTCTCGGCCTACGAGCACCAGGCGGTGCCGTTCGAGAAGCTGGTCGAAGAGCTGGCACCGCAGCGCAGCCTCTCCTACACCCCGCTGTTTCAGGTGATGTTCGTACTGCAGAACGCACCGCGCGCGTCGGCGCGGGTCGGCGGCCTGGCGCTGTCGCCGGTGGGATTGGCGGGCACGAGCGCGAAGTTCGACCTGACGCTGGCGCTGGAGGAGCAGGCAGGGGTCTTCGCGGGTGGCCTGGAGTACAGCACGGAGCTCTTCGACGCAGCGACGATGGCGCGATTCGTCGATCAGCTGACGCGGCTGTTGGCCGGTGCGGTCGCGGCACCGGACCAGGACCTGCGGTCGTTGCCTCTGCTGTCGGCTGCCGAAGAGCACCAGTTGGTCGTCGAGTGGAGCGGCACGGGGCGTCAGGCCGCGGCCGCTGCCGGTGCCTCGGTCGTCGAGCGGTTCGAAAGCTGGGCGGCAAAGACCCCGGACGCCGTCGCCGTGCTGGCGCCGGGAGAGGCTCTCTCCTACGCCCATCTCGACGCCCGGGCCAACCGGCTCGCCCGCCGGCTGCGCTCGTTGGGCGTGACCGTCGAGGATCTGGTCGGCGTGTGCGCCGAGCGCTCCCCGGCGATGATCGTCGCCGTGTTCGGCATCCTCAAGGCCGGGGCCGCCTACGTGCCGCTGGACCCGACCTATCCGCGCCAGCGCCTCGCCTACATGGTCGAGGACGCACGGCTCGCGGTGCTCGTCACCGAGGAACGGCTGCGCGGCCGCCTGCCGGAGACCCCGGAGACGGCCGCCAGGCTCCTGCTCCTCGATTCGGAGGGTGCAGACGAGCGCGGTTTCGACTGCAAGAGCGCGGAGGGGCTGCCCGGGATTGCGACGCCCGGCAGCCTGGCCTACGTGATCTACACCTCGGGCTCGACCGGCCGGCCGAAGGGGGCGATGATCCACCACCACGGCTGGAGCAACCTGGCGGAGGCCCAGCGGCGCCGGTTCGGCGTCGGCCCGGCAGACCGCGTGCTGCAGTTCGCCTCGCTCAGCTTCGACGCCTCGGCGTGGGAGATCTCCATGGCGCTCTGCGCCGGGGCCACGCTGCTGCTCGGCCCCCGCGAGCGGCGTCTCTCCGCAGAGGAGCTGACCCTTTTGCTGCGGCACTGCGACCTGGCCGTCCTGCCGCCGGCCGTCCTCCCGACGCTGACGGCGGAAGAATCGCCAGAGCTTTCGACCCTGATCGTGGGCGGCGAGGCCTGCCCCTTGCACGTGGCGCGGACCTGGGCAGCCGGGCGGCGGTTCTTCAATGCCTACGGTCCCACCGAGGCCACGGTCTGCGCCACGGTGGCGCTCTATGACGGCGGGGATCGCCTGCCGATCGGCCGGCCGATCGACGGAGTTCAGGCCTGGGTGCTGGACGCGCGGGGGAACCCGGCTCCGATCGGAGTCGTGGGCGAGCTCTGCCTGGGCGGCGCCGGGTTGGCGCGGGGCTACCTGAACCGGCCCGAGCAGACGGCGCGGAGCTTCGTGCCGCACCCCTTCCCCATGCACGCCGGCGAGCGGCTGTACCGGACGGGCGATCTGGCCTTCCGGCGGCCGGAGGGCAGCCTGGAAATCCTCGGCCGGCTCGATCATCAGGTCAAGATCCGCGGCTTCCGCGTCGAGCTCGGGGAGATCGAGGCGGTGCTGGCCGCGGTGCCAGGAGTGCGCGAGGCCGCGGTGGTGGCGCGCGCGAGCGGTGCGAGCGGCCTGCAGCTGGTCGCCTACGCAGTGAGCGACGTCACCGGCGATGTGTTGCGCCGCGCCCTGCGCGAGCGGTTGCCGGAGCACATGGTGCCGTCGTGGTTCGTGGCGCTCGACGCCCTGCCCCTGACGCCGAACGGGAAGCTCGACCGCCATGCGCTGCCGGCGCCGGAGCTGGGCGGGGGTGCAGGTTCGAGCGTGGGGTATGTGGCGCCGCGGACGCCGGCCGAAGAGCTGGTGGCGGCGATCTGGTCGGACGTGCTGGGCGTGTCCCGGGTGGGAGCCCTCGACAACTTCTTCGAGCTGGGAGGGCACTCGCTGCTGGCCGTGCAGGCCATCGCGCGGCTGCGTTCCATCTTCCCGGTCGATCTGCCGCTGCGCGTTCTTTTCGAGCACCCCACCGTGGGCGGCACCGCCCAAACGGTGGCAGAGGCTCTGGGAGGAGAGGACGTCGCAAACGACGTCGCGCGGCTCTATCAGCAGCTGCAAGCGCTCAGCGACAAAGAGGTCCAGGAGTCGCTTTCACGATGACACAGGGGATGCTCTCCACCGACCGCCTGGCGCTGCTCAAAAAGATTTTGCAGGAGCGTGGAATCGGCGTGGGCCGAGCGCAGAGCGAGCCTCTGCGGCGCCGCTCGGGCGACGGGCCCTGCGCGCTGTCGTTCGCCCAGGAGCGTCTGTGGTTCATCGATCAGCTGGAGCCCGGCAGCTCGCTCTACAACGTGCCGGTGCATGCGCGCCTCGAGGAGAAGCCGCGGGTCGACGTCCTGCGGCGTGCGCTCGTCGAGATCCTGCGACGGCACGAGGTCCTGCGCACCCGTTATGAGAGCGTGGCCGGTCGACCGGTCCAGGTGATCGACCGCAAGCCGGTAACGAAGGCCCTGCCGCTGGTCGACCTGGGGGGACTGGCCGACGCCCCCCGCGGCACGGAGATGCGGCGGCTGGCGGTCGAGGAGGCGGAGCGGCCGTTCGATCTCGGCGGGGGTCCGGTCTTTCGCGCGCTGCTGGTGCGTCTGGACCAGGCGGAGCACCGGCTGCTCGCCAATCTGCACCATATCGTGTGGGACGCGGCGTCGACCCAGGTGCTGCTGCGGGAGCTGTCCTCGCTCTACGCGGCTTTCTCGGCGGGCGAGTCTTCGCCGCTGCCGGAGCTTGCGGTGCAGTACGCCGACTATGCGGCGTGGCAACGGGCCTGGTTCGAGAGCGCGGGCGCGGCGGCGGAGCTCGCGTATTGGCGCGGTGCCCTGGGGGCGGACCCGCCGGTGCTGGAGCTCCCCACCGACCGGCCGCGGCCGGCGGTACAGACCTGGCGCGGCGCGGCGCGCTCGGTGGTGCTGTCCGGCGAGCTGAGCGCGTCGCTGGGCCGTTTGAGCCGGCAGTCGGGAGCGACGCTGTTCATGACCCTGCTGGCGGTGTTCGTGGGTCTGCTGCGACGTTACAGCGGCCAGTCGGATCTATGCGTGGGCACTCCGATCACGGGCCGGCACCGGATGGAGCTGGAAAACCTGATCGGTTTCTTTCTCAACACCCTGGTGATCCGCGTGGATTCGCCCGGGGACCCGCAATTCGCCGATCTCCTGGCCCTGGTGCGGGAGAGATCGCTCGCCGCGTTCGCCAACCAGGAGCTGCCCTTCGAGAAGCTGGTCGAGGAGCTGCAGCCGAGCCGCAACCTGTCCCATTCGCCGCTGTTCCAGGTGCTGTTCGTGCTCCTGCATGGCGCTGAGATCCCCTCGTTTCCGGGCGGCCTGTGGCAGGGCGAGCCGGCTGCGGTGCGGACGTCGAAGTTCGACCTCACCCTGTCGATCGGGGCGGGAGCGTCGGGGATGGAGGTAACGGTCGAGTACAACACCGACCTCTTCGACGGCGCCACGATGGCGCGCCTGCTCGATCACTTCGGCCACCTGGCGGCGGAGGTGGCCGTGCACTCGGAGCGGCGTCTGTCGGCCTTGCCGATGCTGGGCGATCCGGAGCGGCAGTCGCTCCTCGTCGAGAGCAACGACACGTCGTCTTCCTATGCCTGTGGGGGGGTGCACCGTCTGTTCGAGGCGCAGGTGGAGCGTGCGCCGGAGGCGACGGCCCTGGTGTGGGAGGGAGAGAGTTTCAGCTATGGAGAGCTGGATCGGCGCGCCGGGCGGTTGGCGCGCCGGCTCGTCGAGCTGGGCGTGGGCGCGGAGTCGCGGGTGGGTCTGCAGCTCGGGCGGTCGGCGGACCTTTTGATCGGCCTGCTGGCGATCTTGAAGGCGGGTGGCGCCTACGTGCCGATCGATCCTCTCTATCCGCCGCGACGTCGGGAGCTGATGCTGGCCGATGCCCAGGTGTCGGTGCTGCTCACCCGGGAGAGCCTGGCGTGCGAGCTCTCGGGCGGCTATCCGCTGCTGTGCCTGGACCGTGAGCCGTTCGACTCCGCGCTGGACGGCTCGTGGAGCCCGGTGGAGGTCGCCGACTCGAACCTCGCCTACGTGATCTACACCTCGGGTTCGACGGGCCGCCCGAAGGGGGTGAGCCTGCCGCATGGAGCTCTGCGCAACCTGATCGAGTGGCACCTCGCGACGCTGCTCGGCGGCGCGCGGACGCTGCAGTTCGCCTCGGTGAGCTTCGATGCGAGCTTCCACGAGATGTTCGCCTGCTGGGGCTCGGGCGGAACGCTGTACCTGATCTCGGAAGAGGTTCGCCGCGACGTGGCGATGCTGGGTCGGTATCTGGTGAGCCGGGGTTTGGAAAAGGTGATCCTGCCGGTGGTGGTGCTGCAGCAGCTGGCCGAGGAGTACGGTCGCGGCGGGGATCTGCCGCCGCTCCTGGAGGTGACGACGACGGGCGAGCAGCTGCAGACGACGCGTGCGATGGGCGAGCTGTGCGAGCGCCTGGGCTCGTGCGCGTTCCACAACCACTACGGTCCTTCCGAGAGCCACGTGGTGACGGCGTACCGTCTGAGCCGGGAGCCCGGGGAGTGGCTGACCCATCCGTCGATCGGGGTGGCGATCGGCAACAGCTCGACCTGGCTGCTCGATCGCGACCTGGCGCCGGTGCCCACGGGAGTGGCCGGGGAGCTCTATCTGGGAGGGGCCTGCCTGGCTCGCGGCTACCTGGGCCGGCCGGATCTGACGGCGGAGCGTTTCGTGCCCCACCCGTTCGGCGAGCCGGGCGGGGAGCGCCTGTACCGGACGGGGGACAAGGTCCGCCGTCTGGCGGACGGCACGCTGGACTTCCTGGGCCGGCTCGACCATCAGGTGAAGGTGCGGGGATTCCGCGTGGAGTTGGGGGAGATCGAGTCGGTGCTGGGCCGGCATCCCGCAGTGCTGCAGGTGACGGTTTTGGCGCGGGAAGCGGGGCCGGGGGATCGCCGCCTGATCGCGTATGTGGTGCCGTCGCGAGCGGAGACCGACGCGGCGGAGTGGCGCCGGTACCTGCAGGAGCGGCTGCCGGAGTACATGGTGCCGTCGTGGTTCGTGGTGCTCGACGCCCTGCCGCTGACGCCGAACGGCAAAGTGGACCGTCGGGCGCTGCCGGAGCCGGCAGACCTGCGGCCGGACACCGGCAGGGGGGCCGCGGTGCCGCGCACGCCGGCCGAAGAGGTGGTGGCGGCGATCTGGTCGGACGTGTTGGGCCTGGGGTGGGTCGGAGTCGAGGAGAGCTTCTTCGAGTTGGGCGGGCACTCGCTGCTGGCGGTGCGGGTCATCGCGCGTCTCCGCGATGCGTTCGGCGTCGAGCTGCCGCTGCGCGAGCTGTTCGCAGCGCCGACGGTGGCACTCCTGGCCGCTCGGGTCGAAGAGCGCCGCAAGGGGGCTTCCCAGCCGGTTGCGCCGGCGCTGGCGCCGGTTGCTCGCGACCGGCCTCTGCCGCTGTCGTTCGCGCAGGAGCGGCTGTGGTTTCTCGATCAGCTGCAACCGGGCAGCGCGCAATACAACCTGCCGCTGGCGCTGCGCCTCCGCGGGCCGTTGCATCCCGCGGCCCTGGCCTGGACGCTGGGCCAGGTGGAGCGTCGCCACGAGGCTTTGCGCACGGTCTTCGCGGTGGTCGAGGGGGCGCCGGTGCAGGTGATCCGGCCGGCTCGCGAGCCGTTCCCGCTGCCGGTCGTCGACCTGTCGGGGCTCGCGGCGGAGGTGCGGGAGGCGCACCTGGCCCGCATCGCGGCCGCGGACGCGATGCGGCCGTTCGACCTGGCGCAGGGTCCGCTATGGCGGGGGAGCCTGGTGCGGCTGGGCGAGCAGGACCACGGCGTGCTGTTGACGCAGCACCACATCGTCAGCGACGGCTGGTCGCACTCGGTGCTGGTGCGCGAGGTGGTGGAGCTCTACGGGGCGGCGTTGGAAGATCGGCCGCCGCGCCTTGCCGATCTGCCGATCCAGTACGCGGACTACGCGAGCTGGCAGCGGGACTGGCATCAGGGCGAGGTGCTGGCGGCGGGCCTGTCGTACTGGCGCCAGCGGCTGGGCGGAGCGCCGCCGGTCCTGGATCTGCCGGGCGACCGTCGGCGTCCGGCGGTGCGGAGCTGGCAAGGTACGGTGCGGTCGGTGCGGCTGGGGGAGGGTTTGAGTCAGCAGCTCCACCAGGCGAGCCTGCGGCAGGGTGCGACCCCGTTCATGACCCTGCTGGCGGGTTGGATGGCGGCCTTGGCCCGCTGGTGCGGCCAGGACGACCTGAGCGTCGGCACGCCGGTCGCGGGTCGTCCGCGGATCGAGCTCGAAGGCCTGGTCGGCTTCTTCATCAACACCCTGGTGTCGCGGTTGGATCTGTCGGGGATCAAGACCTTCCGGGATCTGGTGGGCCAGGTGCGGGAGGCCTGGCTCTCGGCCTACGAGCACCAGGCGGTGCCGTTCGAGAAGCTGGTCGAGGAGCTGGCACCGCAGCGCAGCCTCTCCTACACCCCGCTGTTTCAGGTGATGTTCGTGCTGCAGAACACGCCGCGCGAAGCGGCGCGGTTCGGCGGCCTGGCACTGTCGCCGCTGGGGTTGGCGGGGACCAGCGCGAAAGTCGACCTGGCGCTCGCCCTGGAGGAGCAGGCAGGGGTCTTCGCGGGCGGAATGGAGTACAGCACGGAGCTCTTCGACACGGCGACGATCGCGCGCTTCGTGGGTCAGCTGACACGGCTTTTGGACGCAGCGGTCGCGGCGCCCGAGCGGGATCTGTGGTCGTTGCCTCTGCTGTCGGCTGCCGAAGAGCACCAGCTGGCCGTCGAGTGGAGCGGCGCGTGGAGCCGGGCCGCCCCCGGTGCCTCGGTCGTCGAGCGGTTCGAAAGCTGGGCGGCAAAGACCCCGGACGCCTTGGCCGTGCTGGCGCCGGGAGAGGCTCTCTCCTACGCCCATCTCGACGCCCGGGCCAACCGGCTCGCCCGCCGGCTGCGCTCGCTGGGCGTGACCGTCGAGGATCTGGTCGGCCTGTGCGTCGAGCGCTCCCCGGCGATGATCGTCGCCGTGTTCGGCATCCTCAAGGCCGGGGCCGCCTACGTGCCGCTGGACCCGACCTATCCGCGCCAGCGCCTCGCCTACATGGTCGAGGACGCACGGCTGCGGGTGCTCGTCACCGAGGAACGGCTGCGCGGCCGCCTGCCGGAGACCCCGGAGACGGCCGCCAGGCTCCTGCTCCTCGATTCGGAGGGTGCGGAGGGGCGCGGTCTCGATGGCGAGAGCGCGGAGCGGCTGCCCGCGACGGCGACGCCCGGGAGCCTGGCCTACGTGATCTACACCTCGGGCTCGACCGGCCGGCCGAAAGGGGTGATGATCCACCACCGCGGGTGGAGCAACCTGATCGAGGCCCTGCGGCACCGGTTCGGCGTCGGTCCGGGAACCCGCGTGCCGCAGTTCGCCTCGCTCAGCTTCGACGTTTCGGCGTGGGAGATCGCCATGACGCTCAGCGCCGGAGCCACTCTGCTGCTCGGCCCTCGCGAGCGGCGTCTCTCGGCAGAGGATATGGCCCTGCTGCTACGGGAATGCGACGTGGCCGCCCTGCCGCCTGCCGTCCTCCCGATGCTGACTGCGGAAGAATTGCCCGAGCTTTCGACCGTGATCGTGGGGGGCGAGGCCTGCCCCTTGCACGTGGCGCGGACCTGGGCAGCCGGGCGGCGGCTCTTCAATGCCTACGGTCCCACCGAGGCCACGGTCAACGCCACGGTGGCACTCTATGACGGCGGGGATCGCCTGCCGATCGGCCGACCGTTCGACGGAGTAGAGGCCTGGGTGCTGGACGCGCGGGGGAACCCGGCTCCGATCGGAGCCGTGGGCGAGCTCTGCCTGGCCGGCGCCGGGTTGGCGCGGGGCTACCTGAACCGGCCCGAACGGACGGCGCGGAGCTTCGTGCCGCATCCCTTCCCCATGCTCCCCGGCGAGCGGCTCTACCGGACGGGCGATCTGGTCTTCCGGCGGCCGGAGGGCAGCCTGGAAATCCTCGGCCGGCTCGATCATCAGGTCAAGATCCGCGGTTTCCGCATCGAGCTCGGGGAGATCGAGGCGGTGCTGGCCAGGGTGCCAGGAGTGCGCGAGGCCGCGGTGGTGGCGCGCGAGAGCGGTGCGAGCGGCCTGCAGCTGGTCGCCTATGCGGTGAGCGACGTCACCGCCGACGCGCTGCGCCGCGCCCTGCGCGAGCGGCTGCCGGAGCACATGGTGCCGTCGTGGTTCGTGGCGCTCGACGCCCTGCCCCTGACGCCGAGCGGCAAGCTCGACCGCGACGCGCTGCCGGCGCCTGCCGCGGCGAGCGATCGGGCGACCGCCCCGCCGCGCGACGACCAGGAGCTGGCGCTCCTGGAGATCTGGGAAGAGCTTTTCGCCCTGCGGACGATCGGCGTCAAGGATGACTTCTTCGCCTTGGGCGGGCACTCGCTCCTGGCCGTGCGGCTGATGGCGAGGATCGAGCGCAAGCTCGGCATCCGCTTGCCCCTGGCCGCCCTCTTCCAGGCTCCCACGATCGAGTCTCTGGCGCTCCTGCTCAAGCTGCGGCAACCCCCGTCGGCGTCCTCGTCCCTGGTCCTCCTCCAGGAAGGCGGCAAGCGCCCGTTCTTCTGCGTCCACCCCGCTCACGGCCACGTGCTGTGCTATTTCGAGCTGTCGCGGCGGCTCCTGGACCGATCGTTCTACGGCTTTCAGCTCCCGGCCTCCGGAACGGCTCGCCACCGCTCCGGAGACACCCCAGTACGGATCGAGGAGCTCGCCGAGAGCTATCTGCAAGAGCTCCGGAGCGTCCAACCCGAAGGCCCCTACCTGCTCGGCGGCTGGTCGATGGGGGGAGTGGTGGCCTACGAAATGGCCAGGCAGCTGGAGCTTACGGGCGCTGACGTGGCCCTGCTGGCCCTGATCGACACCTGGCCCCCCGCCGGCGACCACGCCGCAGACGAGCTCGAACGATTCCCATCTCTTGCCGCCCTTCGCGCAAGAGCTCGGGGTGCCGATCGACCCCCTGCGGGAGCTCGCGGCGGACCTCGACTCCCTCCCCCTGGAGCAGAAGATGGCAGCCTTCCGGGAAGCGGCGGTCGAGTCCGGAGCCCTGCCGCCCGACATGACCCTCTCCCTGCTCACCTCGCTCTTCGCGGCGTTCACGACGAACGTGCGAGCAGTGCGGCGCTACTCCCCCGCGGGCTATGGCGGCCGCATCACTCTGCTCCGGGCGACCCGCTCGGCGGCCGCTCCTGGCCCGGATCCCGAAGAGCAGTGGCGGCGCCTCGCGGCTCGCGGGGTGGACCTCGCCTGGATTTCCGGGGACCACGCCAGCATCCTCCACGAACCCGACGTCGCCGCCCTCGCCGAGCGCCTGGACGAGCGTCTCGCACAGGCCGAACCACTCACCGGATCGATTCCCGCGGACCCCAAGAGATAGGTCGAAAACCCGATGGCCGAAACCGCCAGTCCGAGAGTCCTGGTATGGGCTCCCAGGGGCCGCCTCGTGGCGTGCGGCGCGGAAGAGGACCGGCTCGTCGCGGCCGACTCGTGGCTGGTCGCGGACGGCCGGGTGCGGGGCCTCGACCTGCACCGGGATCGTTTCTTTCGCGCCTGCGAGGAGGGCTCCGGGACGCTCCGCGACGACCTCCGCGCATTCTGGCGGGCCGCGGTCGCGGAACTGCCGCGCCAGGGCCGCTGGTTCCCCCGCATCGAGCTCTCCGCCGGTGCGCCGGGGCGGCTGCGCTTGCGGATTCGGCACGCACCGCCGCGGAGCGACAGCCTGCGGGCCTGGATCTGGCGCGGCTCGGACGTGCGCACGGCGCCGCGGCAGAAGGGGCCCGACTTGCTGCGGCTGGCAGAGGTTCGCCGTCAGGCCCGGGCGGCAGGCGCCGACGAAGCGTTGTTGACCACCCGGTCCGGGGTGGTCCTGGAAGCGACGACGTGCAGCGTCCTGTGGTGGGAAGGCTCCTGCCTCTGCTCGCCCTCCCCGTCGCTGCGCATCATGCCCGGCGTCACCCGCCAGCTCATCGACGCAATCGCCGCGTCGAAAGGGGTGCCGGTGCTGCACAGGCGTTGCGGCGTGCGGCACTTCGAGGGACGGGAGGTCTGGCTGGTCAACGCATTGCACGGTATCCGCGCGGTATCGAGCTGGGTGCAGTCGCCGATTTCGCCGGGCTCTCCGCTGCGGCTGTCGCGATGGCAGCGCTGGCTGGAGGCAGGCGCGGCATCGCTGCCGGAGGCCGGCTGACCGTGCGCACGCTGATCGTCGACAACTACGATTCGTTCACATTCAATCTGTTCCATCTGTTCGCCGAGGTCAACGGCGAAGAGCCGGTCGTCATCCGCAACGACGAGGACAACTTCACTCTCGACGATCTGCGGTGCTTCGACAACGTGGTTCTCTCTCCGGGGCCAGGCCGTCCGCAACGGCGGTCGGACTTCGGCATTTGCGCGGACGTCATCGCCGCGAGCACCCTGCCGCAGCTCGGCGTGTGCCTCGGACATCAAGGGCTCTGTTATTTCCATGGCGGTGAGGTAGGAGCGGCGCCGGAGGTGCGGCACGGTCGTCTGTCACCGGTCATCCACCGACAGGTCGATCTCTTCGCCGGCATCCCGTCGCCGTTCGCGGCCATCCGTTATCACTCCCTGACGGTCACCCGGCTGTCCGCCGATCTCGAGGCGATCGCCTGGACGCTCGATGGCGTGCTCATGGGAGTGCGCCATCGCCGCCTCCCCGCATGGGGCGTGCAGTTCCACCCCGAGTCGATCGCGACGGAGCATGGACGGCGGATCGCGCAGAACTTCGGCGACCTCACCCGCCTGTGGCACGAGCGCAATCCCCGCCGCCGCGGAGTCTTCGTGCCGCGGCGCGCCGGCCGCCCGCTCGACCTGCCGCAACCCGGCGCCACGCAGGCGCCGCGGCTTCGCATCCTGGTGCGCCGCTTCAAGAGCGACCTCGCGGCGGACCATGTGTACGCATCTCTGTACCGGGCATCCGACGCCGCGTTTTGGCTCGACAGCAGCATGCAAGAGCCCACGCTGGGCCGGTTTTCTTTCATGGGGGATGCCGGCGGACCGCTGGCGCGGGTCGTCGAGGCGGATGTCTGGGAGGGAACGATCACCGTCGAGTCCCGAGGCGGCGCGAAAGTCAAAGAGGTCGCCAAAGGATCCTTCTTCGACTGGCTCGATGCCGATCTCGCCGCGCGGCAGGTCGACGTTCCGGAGCTGCCATTCGATTTTGCGCTAGGTTGGGTGGGATATCTCGGTTATGAGCTCAAGGCCGAAACCGGCGGCCAACGTGCCTGGCGTTCCGAGAACCCGGACGCCGCGATGATCTTTGCAGATCGGGCCGTCGCCTTCGATCATCAGGAACGAGAGATCTATCTCCTGGCGCTCGCCGACGTCGAGGACCAGGCGCCGGCCGGCAGCTGGCTCGACGACACCGAACGCCGGCTGACCGCTCTCGGCGCCGCCGGCGCCGTCGGCGCGGTCGGCGACCTGGCGAGTGCGCAGCCCCCGGCCGTGCAGCCGGCGCGCGATCTGGAGCTGCGCCACGACCGTGCCGCGTATCTGCGGCGGATCGAGGCGTGCCGCGAGGCCATCGCGGATGGGGAGAGCTACGAGGTCTGCCTGACCAACAGGCTGACGGTCGAGGGTTCCCTGCCACCCTGGGAGGCCTACCGAACCCTTCGCCGCCTGAACCCCGCGCCCTTCGGGGCACTGCTGCGATTCGACGGGCTCGCGGTGCTCAGCAACTCGCCGGAGAGATTCCTGCGCGTGTCGCGCGACCGCCTCGTCGAATCGCGGCCGATCAAGGGAACCCGCCGCCGCTCGCGATCCCCGCGGGAGGACCGCCAGCTGCGGGACGATCTCGGGAGCAGTGAAAAGGACCGCGCCGAAAATCTGATGATCGTCGACCTCGTGCGCAACGACCTGGGCATCTGCGCCGAAACGGGGTCGGTGCACGTGCCCAAGCTGTTCGCCATCGAAACCTACGCCTCGGCGCATCAGTTGGTCAGCACCGTTCGCGCCACCCTGCGCCGGGACTGTTCCGTAGTGCGCTGCGTCAGCGCCGCGTTCCCTGGCGGCTCGATGGTCGGCGCCCCAAAGATCCGCACGATGAAGATCATCGACGGCCTGGAGGGCGGCCCCCGCGGCGTCTACGCCGGAGCGCTCGGTTACTTCTCCCTGGCGGGCAGCGCCGATCTCAGCATCGCCATCCGCACCCTGGTGGTGGATCCCGACCGCGCCACCTACGGCGTCGGCGGTGCCATCGTCGCCCAATCCGACCCCGCCGACGAATACGAGGAAACCGCCGTCAAGGCAGCGGCAGTTCTAAGGCTCTTCGGCGCAACCTTCCCGGACTGCAACCCGGTGATCGGCCAAGGTATCGGTATCGCCGCGCCGCCGCGGTGAAGACCGAGCTACCTTTGGCGTGAGATGATCGCCGAGAGCGAAAGGTTGACCGCCAGCTGAGCTGGATGGAAGCTCGCCACCCCAATCCCATCCAGACTTTTACCTGGCCCGATGGCAGGTGACTGGCCGCCCAGCTGGCCGAGGAGCGAGCATGAATCCCCCGAGCGTTGCCCACAGGCGGCACTTCCGGGCCGCCGCATTGATCCTGGCCGTGACGCTCCATGCGCATGGCGGCGCGGCTGCGGACAGCGGACCTGACCCCGAGCACACCCTGGTGGTCGACGGCGTGAGCCGCACCTACCGTGTGCACGTGCCTGATGGCTACAAGGCGACCGTACCCGTGCCCCTGCTGCTCGCCTTTCACGGCTCCGGCAGCAACAGCGGAGACATGGCCGACCTGACCGGTCTGGGCAAGGTCGCCGACAGTGCCGGGTTCCTGGTCGTCTACCCGCAAGGGTTCGACTACAACTGGCACGCCGGCCTCGACTCCGGCAGCACCGCCGCCCAGGTGGACGACCTCGGCTTCGTGCGCGCCCTCCTCACTCGCCTCAAGAGCGACTACGCGGTCGACAGGCAGCGCGTCTACGCCACCGGCTTTTCGAACGGCGCCTTCTTCAGCCAACGGCTGGCCTGTGCGATGGCGGCGGACTTCGCCGCCGTGGCCTCGGTCTCGGGGCAGATGTCGCAGGCTCTCTCCAAGGTTTGCAAGCCAACGCGACCCATCTCGATGTTGCTGGTGCACGGCACCGCCGACCCCATCGTGCCCTACGACGGGGGCAGTGTGAAAGGGGGGTCGCGCGGCGGCGCCCTCCTCTCGGTCGATGCCACGGCCGCCTTCTGGGAGCACGCCGACGCCTGCCCCGGTGGCGGCGCCAGCGTCAAGCTGCCCGACGCCAGCCCGGCCGACGGCACCCACGTCCGTCGCACAGCACACGCCGGCTGCGCCGCCGGCACCGAGGTGACCCTCTACACGATCAAAAATGGCGGCCACACCTGGCCCGACGGGCCGCAGTACGATCAGATCTGGATCATCGGCAAGGTCAGCCGCGCCCTCGACGCCAGCGCCACGATCTGGGAGTTCCTGGCGCGCCATCCTCTGCCGGCGCAGCCGTAGCGTCCCCCCCGAGCACCGGGACGGGCGCCGTGCAACCCTAAGAGGACCGGCGGTCCTGCACGTTGGTTGCAAAACCAGCGGCCTCGATGACAGCGTCGGCAAAGGCCCGCGGAGCTTCCTGCGGCAGATTGTGGCCGATGCCCCCGGTGATCAGCCGGTGCGCATACCTGCCGGTGAAGTTTTTCGCATAGGCGGCGGCGTCGAGATGCGGCGCGCCGTTGGCATCGCCTTCCAGCGTCACCGTGGGCACGGTGATGGCCGGAGTTTCCGCCAGCCGCTTTTCCAGGTCGTCATACCTGGCCTCTCCCGGCACTACGCCCAGCCGCCAGCGATAGTTGTGAATGACGATGCTGACATGATCCGGGTTGTCGAAGGCTGCCGCGCTGCGCTCGAAGGTCGCGTCGTCGAAGCGCCAGCTGGGCGACGCCGTCTGCCAGATGAGCTTGGCGAAGTCGCGCCGGTATTTGTCGTAGCCTTCCCGCCCGCGCGCCGTCGCGAAATAGAATTGATACCACCAATCGTGCTCGGCCTTGGGCGGCAGCGGCACCTTGCCGCTCGCCTGGCTGCCGATCAGGTAGCCGCTCACCGCGACGAGCGCCGTGCAGCGCTGCGGCCAGAGCGCGGCCATGATGTCGGCGGTCCGAGCACCCCAATCGAAACCGCCCAGGATCGCCCGCTTGATCTTGAGGGCGTCCAGCAGATCGATCATGTCGACGGCCATCGCCGATGGCTGGCCATTGCGGAAGGTGCTGCTGGTGAGAAATCGGGTGCTGCCAAAGCCGCGCAGAAAAGGGACGATCACCCGGTACCCCTTCGCCGCCAGCAGCGGGGCGACGTCGACAAAGCTGTGAATGTCGTAAGGCCAGCCGTGCAGAAGCAGGACCGCCGGCCCATCGGCAGGGCCGGCCTCCGCATAACCGACGTTGAGCACGCCGGCATCGATCTGCTTGAACGGGCCGAACGACGCGTTCGTCCCCGCCTGCACCACGCTGCTGGCGGCGGGCTTTTTCGCGCCCGGCTGTGCCTCCGCAAAGCCGATCATGCCGACTTCGGCGGCGGCGATGGCCAATGCCGCGGTGCCCAGGAAGCGGCGGCGATCAAGGTCGGCCTCGCGACGGCCACCGGTGGTAGCAACTGCCTCTTGTTCGATCTCGGACATTTACGGAGCTCCTCGGGCTGCAGGCCGGCAGCGCGCCTGTCGCGCCGTCGGGTGACAAGGATAGAACAGTTGCGGCAATGCTTGAAACTCTATCGTCCTTTGAACGGGATAGATGCAGCGCGCCGAAGCAGGCTGGCCGGAGGAGACTGGAGGTAGACTCCGTGCCCGGAGCTCACCGGCAGCGTCAAGCGCCACCATGCCGTCATCGCGCGGAAGACATCGGGAGACAGAAAGAATGCGTATCGCTCGGCTGATCGTCGGATTTGCGCTCGGGGCCGCGTGGGCGGCAGTGGCGGCGCTGGAGGCGCAAAGCCCGGCCGCCACGCCAGCAAGGAACAACGGCTGCCCGGAGAGCATCCTTTTCATCGGCAACAGCTATACGTATTTCAACAACGTGCCCGAAATGGTCGCCGCGTTGATGGCGGAGGGCGCGGGCTGCCATGTGCAGACCCGCATGATCGCGCCGGGCGGGGCCGAGCTGCGCAAGCAGTGGGCCGACGATCGCACTCGCGCCGCATTGACGGAGCGCAGGTGGGACTACGTGATCCTGCAGGACCAGAGCACCCTCGGCCGCGACTATTACGTCGACGGCAATGCGCGGGCGGTCGGCGATGAGCTCTTCGCGCCGGCGGCTGCGCTGTGGAGCAAGGCGGCGCAAAGCGCCGGCGCGCAGCCGGTCTTCTATCTCACCTGGAGCCGCAAGGCGACACCCGAGGATCAGGCGGCGCTCAATCACGCCTACTTCAGCGCCGCCCACCAGGCAGGCGCGCCCGTGGCGCCGGCGGGAATCGCCTGGCAGCTGGTGCGGCGCGAGCGGCCCGATCTCGAGCTGTACTGGAAGGACGGCTCCCACCCCTCGCCGGCGGGAAGCTACCTCGCCGCCTGCGCGATCTACGCGACGCTCCTGCATCGCGACCCCAGCGGACTCCGCGCCCGGATCACCGGCACGCCGATCAGCGTGGAGGGCAAGCCGGTCGACCCGGCGACCGAAAAGCTCGAACCTGGCACATCGTCCACGCTGGTCGATCTTGCCGCCGGCGACGCGGCGGAGATGCAGAGCGCGGCGTGGAGAGCCTGGGTGCAGGTCTCCAAAGACGGTGCCGATCACGACTACCTGGCGGCGGTCGCCGAGCCCGCGCCGGTCCTGCCGGCAGGCGAGCCGTTGCTCGCCCAGGACCTGGCGGGCGTGTGGCGCGGCAAGCTCTATTTCTACCCTTTCCTGGGAACGGTGGACATGACCCTTCGCCTTGAGCAGGTGGACAGCGGCTGGCGCGGCCGGCTCGACATCGAGTACCAGCAGGACAAGGACATGAAGCCGGAATCGCTGGATCTGGCGGACTTAAAGGTCGGCCCCCGCCAGCTGGGATTCAGCGATTCATCCTCGGCCGGCATCAGGAACCGCCTCATCCGTTTCGCCGGCGTTCGCCAGGGCGCCTCGTTGATCGGCACGGCGACGACCATCTCGCCTCGCAACGGCGAGCCGCCGCTGACGGTGCTTGGCCATTGGGTCCTGCAACACGACCCGGCGCCGCCCGTCACGCCGCAGCTGCCGGAGAAGCACTGAACCCGCGCGATGGTGATGGGGTATCCTGCGCCGATGAAAGATCTGCGGCGCTTCTTGAACGCGCTCCCGCGACAAGCTCGCCGCCAGAAGCTCCTCATCGGCCTGTACCGCATGGGCCTGGTCGATCCCGTCCAGCGGCTCGATTTCAACGGCGGCGGCCGCGCGTGGGTGGACCTGCGCGACGCGGAATCACGCGCCAACTACATCTCGCAGGATTTCTGGCCCGAATTCCCTCCCATCGTCGCCGCCTTCCTGCGGGGCGGCGGTGATCTGTTCGACGTGGGGGCCAACTTCGGCCTGGTGAGCTTCGGCGTCGTGCCGCTGGTGCAGGGCCGGGGCGTTCACTTCCACCTGTTCGAAGCAAATCCCACGATCGTTCAGCTGCTGCAAAAGAGCGCCGCGGAATGGCCCGGCGAGCAGTTCTCCGTGACGCACTGTTGCGTCACCGATCATCCTGGTGTCTCGCACCTGACGCTGCCCAGCGCCTCGTGGGGTCACGCATTCATCGGCGGCGACCACGGCGTGTCTGCGCCCAACCTGATCCTGGACGATTACATCATCAGCCAGGGAGTCCGACGGATCGCTTTTCTAAAGATGGATGTCAACGGCTCCGAACCGTTCGCCTTGCGCGGGGCCGCGCGTGCGCTGGCCGCAGGCACCATCGAAGCAGCGTTCGTGGAGGTCGCTCGCGAGTCGCTCGAAGCCGCGGGGATGAGCGCGGACGACCTGCTGGGGCTGATGCAGGGATTCGGTTTCGACGCCTATTTCTGTGCGTTGTGGGACACACCCGATCCGTTCGCGCTGACCTGGGTGCAGGTTCCCGTCCACGACACGCTCCTGCGTTTTGCCTCCGCCGCCTCGCCGCTGCCGCCCTCGTATGTACAAGACGACATCCTGTTCCTTCATCGCGGCACGCCGCTCGCTACGACGCTGCGCAGCGTCCTGGCCGCGCCGTCCTGACCGGAGCGTTCGCCGCGCTCGGCGGCCGTGGCAAAGGGCGCCGGTCCGTTGCCGGCTTCAGGTCAGGCAGACAAAAATCGTACAGCTGGTGACACAGCCGCTGATCACACTGTTGGCACCGTCGACCTCCGCCAGCCGGCGATCCTCCAGGCGAGACAGGGTTTCGCGGTTCAGGGTCAGCTTCCGTTCGACTTTGATCTTCATGGCTCCTCCGTGCGGTTGCGCGAACCGGCCGCGGCTGCCGCCGGCGGTGGGCTTCGGGGCGCCGGCCCTCAGTATACCGGAGGGGCTGGCGAGCTCAGCCGTTCAGGGGCGGATCCCTCAGGGCTTCGCTCTGCGCGCCGGTTTCGACTTGCCAGATCCGTTGAGGTCGACCGCCTGGCGAACCAGCGCCTTGAAGGCGGCCGGGTCGACGTCTTCTCCTTCGTGGATGTCGATCGCGCGGCGTACGTTGCCTTCGAGGCTCGAGTTGAAGAGACCGGCGGGATCGTGGAGCGACGCACCCTTGGCGAAGGTGAGCTTCACGACCTTCTTGTAGGTTTCGCCGGTGCAGAGGATGCCGTCGTGCGACCAAATCGGAGTGCCCCGCCACTTCCACTCCTCGACGACGTCAGGGTCTGCTTGCTTGATGAGCGCGCGCATCTTGCCGAGGGTTGCTCCGCGCCAATCCGCCAGCTCGGCGATTTTTTCCGAGATGAGCTGCGATGCCGGCTGTTCCTGGCTGGTGTCTGGTTTTTTCATGGTCTCACCCTGAAAGTTGCAGATCGATTGGGATCTCCGGCGGCTCACGCCCGCAGGTAGGCCAGCACGGCGCGCACGACCTCTTCCCTGGCGTCTGGCAGCGACAGCCCAGGCGGGCGCTGCAGCACGGCCCCATGACAGAGCGATTCCACCATGTGGATGACGACGAACGCAACCGTGTCGAGGTCGCGACCCTTTCTCAGCTCGTGCGCCCGCGCCGCGATCGCCAGACGGAAAGCGCCGTGCAGGCGGACCGCGAAGTCGCGTGTGCCCTCGGCTCGGTGGGGCACCTCGCTCATCATTACCCGTAGAGCTTGGGGTCGGGCGCGTGCGCATCGGCGGGTTGCGCTTGCTTCGGAGGAGGATGGGCGGTAACATACGTAGCGACGCTACGTATAGATGTCTGGAGATGATCGATCATGGGTCTGTCCAAAGAGTTGGTGGCGGCTTCGGCGATCCCTTTGATCCTGTCGATCTTGCGGGAGGGGGATAGCTACGGGTACGCGATCATCCAGCGCGTGCGGGAGGTATCGGGGGGAGAGCTGGAGTGGGCGGACGGGATGCTGTACCCGATCCTGCACCGGCTGGAGGGGCGCAAGTTGGTGGAGGCGTTCTGGGGTGTGGCGGAAAATGGGCGAAAGCGGAAGTACTACCGGTTGCGGAGCTTGGGCGTCGCGGAGCTGGCGGCGTTGCGGATTCATTGGGACAAGCTCCATGGGATGTTGCGGCGTCTAGACCAGGAGGCGACATGTTCGACCTAGAGCGGGAAGTGGCAGCTTGGAGCGCGACGGTGTATGCGGGCCGATGCCGGCGCGCGGAGAGCGTGGCGGAGCTCAGCGATCACCTGTGGTGCGAAATCGACCGCGGCCGGGCGGCGGGGATGTCGGACCCGGCGGCCTTTGCGGCCGCGGTGGCAAAGGTGGGGGAGGCCTCAGCGCTGGCGGCCGAGGTCGCCAGGAGCCGCTCGTGGCTCGGGGCCGCGTGGGCGGCGGTGGTGCGGCACGAGCGAGCCAACCTGGGCCACCGCGGGCTGTTCGTGGCGCACGGGCTGGTGTGGGCGGCGCTGATGATCGCGGTGGCGGTGGCGTTGAAGAGCGCGCCGTCGACGGCGCCGTCGACGTTCTTGTGGCTGCTGATCTGCGTGCTGGTGCCGGGGCAGTGGGCTTCCGAGCTGATCCTGCGGCGGGCATTGCGCGCCCGGCGCGCGGTGAGGGGCTGAGCGGTGCTGGCGCGCCTGATGGGGCTGCGGACGGTCTCCCCGCAGGATCTCGAAAAGCTGCTGCGCCAGGGCGCGGCGACGGCATTCGACGTCAATGCGCCGGGCAGCTGGGCGCAGGCCCGCGTGCCCGGCGCAACCAACCTCGACCCGACGGCCTTCGGGGCCTCCGACCTGCCGCCGGACCGCGCCGCGCTGCTCGTCTTCTACTGCTCCAACCCCTTGTGCACCAAGGCTCCCAGGGCGGCGCTGCGGGCGCGGCGGCTGGGCTACCAGAACGTCTGCGTCATGTCCGCCGGCATCCACGGCTGGCAAAGCGCCCGCCTGCCCGTCGAATCGGGCGCCTGACCAGGCCCGCCGGCGGCGTTCCTGGAGGGGGAGGGGCGGTTCAGGGAGGCGGGTAGGGATTGGCCGAGACGGTTGTCCGCGAGACGTCGGTGGGGACCTGCTGCGGCGTCGAGCGGAAATCCAGGATGCTGGCGTTGGAGTCGACGAATCCCGCGCCCCAGTCGAGCTTGTCCGGCGTGCCCGGATAGGCCGCGTCGTCGGTTCCCCAGGAGGGTAGCACCGCCCGCCAGCCGTCTACGGTGCAGCCGCGATCGCGGCGATGAGGGAAAGAGTAACCAAAACTGAACCCCTCGGTATCTAACGCTGTTGCACTGCTGTCACGCTTGCAGAAAAGTCGCTATGTGATAGACTTTTGCTGTCAGCGAATCAAAAAACGCACGTATCAATTTGTCTATTTCATCAGACGTTGTGGCAAATGGGAAACTTTTGTGCGATGGGAGAGTTGTGCGCGCAGAATTTTATGCACAATTGCGGTTTGCGGCCCTGGCAGCGCTTTTTCTAACGCTGCCATGGGCTCCCGCCGCGCGCGCGGGCGACCTTGCCGACGCCACGCTTAGCATCACCGGTGCCCGCCTCACCGTCTCCCCCGAGGCGCAGACGGTCCCCTACAACACGCCCACCCAGGTGCTGACCCAGCTGACCGGATTCGATCCCAGCCACGGCACGCTGCCGGCCGGTCTGGTGGTGCTGGGCGATCTGTCGGGGCCGCAGATCGCGGGCACGATGACGCTCCAGACGACCCCCGGCCAGCCGTTCCAGATCCCCAGCCTGCAGATCCAGGGGCAGTACGAGCTCAACAACATCCGCCTGATGCAGGGCGGCAACCTGCTGGGCTACGCGCAGCCGCGCTCGGCGGCGCTGACCGTGACCCAGGTGCTGGTGACCAGCGTCACGTCGCGCGCCCTCACCGACGACGAGATCCGCAGCTACGGCATCGTGCTGACCGGCGGCAGCGTGCAGGCCTACGTCTTCACCTTCGCCTTCGCCGTCTCGCCCGGCCAGACGGTCAACTACAACGTGCCGGTGGTGTTCAATGCCAACGGCCAGGCGCCCGCGACCGGCCAGCCGCCGATGCAGCTGTTCACCGCGCTGGGCCAGGACAACGGCGGCGTGCACGCCGCCGGCCCGCGCTTCACGCCGCCGACCATGGCGCCCTTCCAGCTCAACCTGGCGCCGGCCGCCGGCGCCCCCGCCGCGACTTCGGGCGGCTGCCAGAGCCTCGACGGCGATTGCAGCTCGTCGACCAGCCTGCCGCTGCCGGGAGTGATCCTGTTTCCCACCGATATTTCGCTGCTCAACCAGTTCTTTTCGGTGATCCTGATGGTGCAGAACGGCGCGCCGCAGGGGTCGCCGCTGGTGCTGCGCGAGCTGTCGGCGACGGTCACGCTGCCGCCCGGCCTGCGCCAGGCAAGCACGCAGCCGCCGATGCCGCTGGGGGTGCCGATCCCCATCCGCGATCCGGGACCGGACGGCATCCTGGGCACCGCCGACGACGTGACCTTCCTGGTGGCGCAGGCGAGCGGCCAGGCGCAGCTGCTGACCGAGGGGATGGAGCAGGGCACGCAGATCGTGCAGTTCAACGTCACCGGCCTGGTGGACGGGCTGCCCGGCGGCAAGCTGCAGCCGATCACCGGCACGGCGCAGGGAGCGGTGCTGGTGCGCGACCCGACGCTCAACGTCACGGTCACCCACCCCGACGTGGTGCGCGCCGGCGAGCAGTACCAGCTGATCCTGACGGTGACCAACACCGGCACCTCGCCGGCCAACCAGCTCACCATCCGCCTGCCGCCGCAGAACCTGGCGGGGGTGCAGGTCGTCGGCAACAGCTCGCAGACGGTCGACGTGCTGCCGGGCGACAGTTCGCTGGTGCAGTTCACCTTGCAGTCGCTGCTGACCGGGCGGGTGACCGCCGATGCGGTGCGCAACGCCAGCGAGATCACTCCCACCTTCGACTTGACCGCCGGGGTGGGGGAGAACAACATCCCCCTGTCGCCCAACGCCATCATCTTGCCCGACGCGGTCAGCTCGCTGCCTGCCGACCTGGTGCAGGCCGACCTGCTGCTGCTCGGCCTGGGCTATTCGCTGGCGACCGCGCCGCCCGAGCTGATCACCGCCAACAGCCTGCCGTCCGTAAGCCTGTCGTCGATCGACTCGCGCGTCTACGAGCTGTCGCAGGCGGGCGTCGAGGTGAGCATGGGGGAGGCGGCGTTCGACAGCGCCGCGGTGCTCGCCACCCAGTGGGCCGACGCGGTGGACCAGGATCCCACCTGGGACCAGCTGCGCCGCATCACCCAGAAGGGCGGCAGCGCCGGCGCCCGCCTGGCCGAGATCTTCGCCGCCGAGGCCGCCGCCACCTCGCCGCTGGCCGCCTTCGACCGCTTCGCCGCGACCACCGCCTACGTGCGCCCGGCGCAGGGCGGCGTCCAGGCGGCGCTGGCGGTGGGCGGAGGCGCCCAGCTGCTGGTGACCAGCCGCGCCAGCGGCGCGCGCCTGGCGGCGGGCGGCGACGACGTGACCCGCCTGCGCGAGCTGCCGTTCGCCGATCTCTACTTGCTGGACAGCCAGGGCGGCTCGCAGATGGCGCTGATGGCGGTGCCGGAGGCGACCGGCTACCAGGTGCAGCTGCGCGTCGCCGGCGGCGGCGCCGCGGACCTGCACCTGCTGGTGCCGACCGCGACCGGCGGCCTGCGCCGGGTGGACTGGACGGCCGTCGCCCTGGGCGCCGCCGGCACCGCGACGGTCGCCTACGCGCCGGGTGACACCACCTTCACCCTGAGCGTCGACGCCGACGGCAGCGGCGGCAACGTGCAGCAGGTCGCCGGCAGCGTGCAGGCGGTCGCGCCGCGGCCGTTCGGCGTCGCGGCGGCGGTGCAGAACGCGACGGTCGATCCCTCCGGCCACGTGGTGGACGTGCTGTTCACCGGCAACGTCGACTTCACCAGCCTGCTGCCGGTCGACCCCAGCCACTTCGTGGTGCCCAACAAGATCTCCAACGGCGGCCTCACCCAGATCGACGCCGACATCGCCACCCAGGCGCAGCAGTCGAGCCCCGGCAACCCGACCAACCTGGTCAACTCGCGCATGGTGCGGGTGGTGTTCAACAACCCGCTGTCGCCCTACGCGACGCCGATCAACCTGACGGTCGCCAACGTCAGGGACGTCGCCGGCGACACCCTGTCGTCGGTCGCGGTGCCGATCCAGGTCACGGTGACCACGCCCGGCGAGGAGCTGTCCGGCGTGGTCATCGGCTCGGACGGCCAGCCGGTGCCCTTCGCCCAGGTGACGCTGCACGAAAACGACGTCTGCCTGGACTGCGACGTGACCTGCACCACGCACTCGACCGCGGCGGTGCAGGCCGACGCCACCGGGCACTACCTTTTCGACTACGTGCGCGACACGCCGGAATGCGGCGGCTCCTTCGGCGTCAGCGCCATCGATCCGGCGACCAGCGAAACCGGCGCCTCGACCGGGGTGGTGCGCTTCGTCGGCCAGACGGCGGCGCTCGACGTCGAGATGCTGGGCCGGGGGACGATCCGCGGCACCGTCACGTACGACGACGGCAGCGTGCCGGTCAACCCGCAGGTGATCGCCTACAACCCGGTGTTCCGCGCCGCCGGCACCAGCTCGGTGGACGGCTACGGCAACTACTCGGTGACCGACGTGCCGGTGGGGACGATCACGCTGTCGGCCAACGACAGCCAGGGCAAGTTCGTGGTCACCACGATCGCGGTGCCCGCCGCCGGCAGCGTCGTGCAATACAACCTGGTCATCCTGCGCACGCCGGCCAAGCCGGTGCCGACCGGCCAGCTGAGCGGCAACGTGTTGCAGGCGGACGGCCAGACGCCCGACGTCGCCGCCTACGTCGCCCTCTACGTGGACGGCAACCTCATCGGCGTCCAGCGCACCGACGGCTCCGGCAACTTCAATTTCGGCACCGTGCCGGCGGGCCTCGCCGAGGTGGACACCTACGAGAACCTCACCGGCCAGGCGGGCGACCAGGTGTTCTTTCAGCTCAACGCCGACCAGCAGAACCAGATCTCGCTGATCATGAACGACGAGCTGGGGTCGGTACAGGGCCACGTCTACCGCCAGAGCGGCACCACCCTGACGCCGGTCGCCGGGGCGGTGGTGTGGGTGCAGGGGACGCCCTTCAAGACCTACACCGACGCGACCGGCGCCTACCGTCTGGACGGCGTGTTCACCGGCACCTGGACGATGAACGCCGCCGACCTGGTGAACCAGGTCGTGGTCACCGCCGCCGTCACCATCGAAGCCGGCGCCGACGTGGCGACGGCCAACCTGTACTTCCAGGCGCCGCAGGTGCAGGGCGGCATCGGCGGCCAGGTGCTGGACTTCAGCGGCAACCCGGTGTCGGGCGCCACGATCCATCTCAAGTCGGGCAACGAGCAGTGGTTCGACCAGACCGCGACCGACGTCAACGGCAAGTTCGCGCTGACCGGCCTGGCCCCCGGCAGCTATTCGGTGCAGGCCTACCTGGGCGCCGCCGGCGGCCAGGCCCTGGCGATCGTGCGCTTTGCCGGCGACACCCCGTTTGTCACCATCCAGTTTGTCGAGGGGACGATCCGCGGCACGGTGTCGGCGGCGGACGCCAGCGGCAACCTGACGCCGCTGGTCGCGACGCTCATCTACCGCACCACCGTGGTGCGCAACGGCGTGCTCGGCCTGGCCGACCAGGCGACCACGCTGCAATCCAACCCCGACGGCACCTACGAGATCGACAACGTCCTGGCCGGCCCCTACAGCATCGCGGCGTACAGCCCGTTCTACGGCACCGTCAACGTCTCGGGCACGATGGTCAACCAGGGCGAGGTGCAGACCCAGAACGTGGTCTTCCAGCTCAACGGCCCCGGCACCATCAAGGGCCAGGTGCTCAACCAGGACGGCGTGACGCCGGCGGTGGGGGCCAACGTCCACCTGGCGCACCCGGCGTTCAGCGCCTACGACCTGACGACCGACAGCAACGGCAACTTCGAGTTCGACCTGGTGCCGCCGACGCCGTACAACTTCCCGGTGCAGGTCACCTTCCAGGACGGCGTGATCTTCCGCCAGGCGCAGAGCTGGGTCAGCTTCACCCAGCCCAATACCACCCTGACGCTGTCGATCGTGCTGCCGCGTCAGGGGTCGGTGGCCGGCGTGGTGATGGACGCCGACGGCAACCCGGTGCCGCAGGCGGTGGTGACCCTGACGGAAAACCAGTACCCGAACCGCCGGCTGGTGGTCAACGCCGACGCCACCGGGGCGTTCCAGTTCACCAACATCTTCGTCGGCTCGGACAGCATCGCGGCGCTGGCCCCGACGCTGGGCGGCCTGGGCGGCAAGACCTCGGTGCAGGTGACCGCTGAAGGCCAGCAGGTGACCGGTGTGGTGGTCAAGCTGCAGCCGACCGGCAAGATCACCGGCCAGGTGATCTCGCCGGTGGACGGGTCGGCGGTGGCGAACGCCCAGATGACGCTCTACACCGGGTATCTGTTCGACAGCATCACCGCCGACGCCAACGGCAACTTCGAGTTCGACCTGCTGCCGCTCAACACCTACAACCTGTACGCCTTCGACCCGCTGACCGGCCGCGAGGGGGAGGCGCCGCCGATCAACATCGCCGCCAACGACCAGGTGGCGGTCGCGAACGTAACCCTGGAAGCGCGCGGCAGCGTCGCCGGCCACCTGTACGATCCCGACCCGACGCCGCCCCTGGGGCTGCCCGGCGCCACCGTCAGCCTGGTGAGCGAGGGGATCAACCAGTTCGTCACCTACAGCAGCACCGACGTCACCGGCGCCTACCAGTTCCAGGGCATCCCGCAGGGCGGCTTCCTGCTGTCGGCGCGCGAGCCGGGCGGCCTGCGCAACGCCGCCGGCAGCGGCCAGATCGTCAACGAGGGCGACCAGGTCACCGTCGACCTGTACCTCCAGAAAGAAGGCACGGTCGGCGGCAGCGTCTACAACCCGCTCGGCCAGCCGACGGGCAAGTTCGCCAACGTCAACGTCACCATCACCCAGGACGGCCAGGTCATCGGCGGCACGCTGGCGAGCGACTACCAGTTCGGCAGCGTCATCGTCGGCCAGCAGTTCCAGCTCGACGCCCAGGAGGTGGGCGGCAACCACCGCGGCGCGGCGACCGGCACGCTGACCGACGGCAACCCGGTGACGCTCGACATCCAGATGGTGCCGCTGGGCGCGGTGCACGTCATCGTCAACGACAGCTTCGGCCACCCGGTGCCGGGGGCCAACATCGCCCTCAACAGCTCCGGCTTCTACGGCTACGCGGTGCAGCGCGCCAGCGCCAGCGCCAACGCCGACGCGCTGTTCCAGAACATCGGCGCCGGCGCCCTCGAGGCCGACGCGCAGGACCCGACGACCGGCCTGTGGGGGTCCGCCGACGGCACCCTGACCGAAGACGGCCAGATCGTCACCTTGACCGTGGCGCTGCAGCCAACCGGCACCATCCAGGGGACGCTGCTGCTGGCCGACGGCGTCACCCCGGCGGCGAACGCCCAGGCGGCGCTCCAGGCGTATGGGCGGTCGCTGGTGATCCTGACCGACGCCGCGGGCAACTTCGCCTTCACCTCGGTGCCGCTGGGCGGCTTCGACCTCAACTTCCAGCAAAGCTTCGGGCCCGGCACCCTGGAGGTGTCCGGCAGCGTCACCGCCAACGGCCAGGTGGTCAACCTGGGCACCCTGGTGCTCGACGCCACCGACCTCCAGGTGGTGGCGGTGACGCCGCCGACCGGGTCGGTCAACGTGCCGCTCAACCAGGTGGTCACGGCGCAGTTCAACAAGCCGATCGATCCCGACCGCATGGGGCAGTTCTACGTCACCCGCAGCGACGGCGGCGACGTGGCGATGACCACCTCGCTGTCGGCCGATCACACGACGCTGACGCTGACGCCGCAGGCGCCGCTCGACAACGCCACCACCTTCCTGGTGAACCTGGAGGACACCTGGTCGCAGACCGGCAAGTACCTGGAGCAGCCGGTGCAGACGACGTTCACCACCGTCGATCACCTGCAGCCGGCGGTCATCCAGGTGACGCCGGCGGGCGGCGCGGTGCAGGTGCCGCTCGCCACCCAGATCCACCTGCTGTTCAACAAGCCGGTGGCGCCGGGATCGGTGTCGGGGAGCGCCCTGCAGCTGCTCGACGTGACCGACAACGTGCAGGTGACGACCACCTACACCCTGGCGCCCTCGGGGCGCGAGGTGTGGATCACGCCGCAGACGCTGCTGCTGCAGGAAAAGCAGTACCAGGTCACGGTCGGCGGCCTGGTGGACCTGGTGGGCAACGTCCAGGCGGCGCCGTTCGTCAGCGCCTTCTACAGCCTGGACACGACGCCGCCGCGCTTCGGCGCCATCACGCCGGCGGCGGCAGCGGTGTACACGGCGGGCGACCCGGTGACCATCGCGGTCGCCACCTGGGACCCCAGCGGCATCCACGACGTGAGCATCCAGCTGGGGCCGCGCGGCGCCGACCCGACGACGGCGACGTCGGTGGGGTCGGGTGGCGTCGGCGTCTACACGGCGACGCTCGCCGCGCCGCGCGTCGCCGCGGCGAGCGACGTGCCGATCGCCATCGCCTCGACCGACGTCTACGGCAACACCGCGACGACGACGGTGACCATCCACGTGCAGCCGAACGCCGACACCACGGCGCCGACGGTCGCGACCTGCCTGCTCGACGGCGACGCGGTGGCGCCGGGGGTGGCGCTGGCGGTGCCGCTGACCGCGGTGGACAACCAGGCGGTCGAAAGCTACGACCTGCTGATCGACGGGCAGGCGGTGGCGAGCGTGCCGGTGCCGGGAACGGCGGCGACGGTGAGCGCCTCGATCGGCTGGACGCCGCCGGCGGGCACCGCCGCCGGCACCGTGTTCACCGCCGAGCTGGAGGCGTTCGACTTCGCCGGCAACGTCGGCAGCGTCACGCTCCACCTGGTGGTGCCGGCGGGGACGCTGCTGACCGGCAGCCAGGCGGTGCCGGCGAGCGCCGCCGGCCAGGCGCTCAGCCTGGCGGGCGGCACCTTCACCGTCGCGGCGCCGCTTGCCGTCGCCTCGCTCACCCTGTTGCAGGGAGCGACGCTCACCGCGGCGAGCGCCGGCCAGGCGGTGGCGGTCACCGCCTCGGGCGGCGTGCGCGTGCAGTGCGGCGCCGCCATCGACGTCGGCGCGCTGGGCTATCCCGGCGGCGTCTCCGGGCACCCCGACGGCTACGGGCCGGCCGGCGTGCAGGCGGCGCACGGCGCCTACATCGGCGGCAGCCACGGCGGCCAGGCCAACCCCGGCCCGGCGAGCGGCACCGTCTACGACAGCGTCTACCTGCCGCGGATGGCGGGCGCCGGCGGCTCGACCGGCGGCGCGCCGGTGCCGCAGGGCGCGGGCGGCGGCGTGGTGTCGGTGGACGCGGCCAGCCTGCTGCTCGCCGGGCAGATCCTGGCGCGCGGCAACGACCAGTGCGGCGCCGGGGCGGGGGCCGGCGGCACGGTGGCGATCACCGCGGCGACGATCGCCGGCGCCGGGCAGATCGACGTGTCGGGCGGCAACGGCCTGAGCTGCAACTGGGCTTCGGGCGGCGGCGGCGGCGGCCGGGTGGCGCTGTACGGCGCCCTGGCGGGTTTCGACCCGACGGCGCAGGCGCTGGCCCAGGGCGGCTACGACACGGCGATGGCCGCCGGGCCCAGCGGCTACGCGGCGCCGGGCACGGTGCTGTGGAAGACGCCGGCGATGACCTACGGCACGCTGCGGGTGGACAACGGCGCCGGCCGCGGCGCGCCGCCCACGACGCTGCCGCCGCTGGGCGCCGGCGCGCTCGCCGCGCTCACCGCGGACGCCGGCGGCGTCGACGCCTGGGCGGCGGTGCCGGCGGGCGGCGCGGCGTTCGGGGTGCCGTGGCTGGGGGCCTGGATGGTGCTGCTCGACGGCGCGGGCAACCAGGTGGGGGCCAGCGCCTTCCAGGTCGTCGCCATCGACGCCCAGGGGCGGGCGCGGCTCGCCGGCGCGGCGGCTCTGCTCGGCGGCACCGGCGGCGGTGCCGGTGGCGGCGGCGTCGCGGCGTATCGCGGTGAGTACCTGTTCGACACCTACCAGCTGCAGGACGGCGCGGCGCTCGACGTCGCCGATCCGCTGTGGGCGCAGACGCTCACCCTGGCGGGGCAGCTGGCGATCCCCAGCGACCTGCAGGTGGGCGACCTGACGATCGCGAGCGGCGCCACCATCACGCCGCAGAGCGGCGGCAACCTGCACTTCGAGGTGAGCGGCACGCTCACCGTCGAGGCCGGGGCGACGATCGACGTCTCCAACCTCGGCTATCCGGGCGGCGTCGGCGGCCACGTTCCCGGCTATGCGCCGCCCTGGGTGGCGGGCTCGCTGCAGGACGCCGGCGGCAGCCACGGCGGGCTGGGCGTCGGGGCGACGAATCCCGGCGCCGGCGGGCCGGTGTTCGACAGCGTCTACCAGCCGCAGCTGGGCGGCGGCGGCGGCTCGCAGGAGGGGCTGTTCCCGGGCAATCCGGGCGGCGGCTCGATCGTCATCGACGCCGCGACGGTGGCGCTCGACGGGCAGCTCCGGTCGCGCGGCTTCGACGGCTGCATCGCGCCGGGCGGCGCCGGCGGCAGCGTCCTGGTGCACGCCGACGCGATCCAGGGGACGGGCACGATCGACGTCACCGGCGGTGCCGCGGCCGCGGCCGGGTGCGGCTCCGAGTTCGGCACCTACGGCGCCGGCGGCGGCGGCCGCGTGGCGCTGTATGCCGCGACGTTCGACGGCTTCGTGCCGGCCAGCCAGGTGATGGCGTGGGGCGGCCCGCTGTCCCACGACACCGCCTGGGCGTCCCCCGGCACCGTGCTGGTGCTGGGCGCCGGTGGCACCTTCGGCGACCTGACGCTCGACCCCGGCGTCAACAGCGACGGCTCGGTGCGGCAGGCGGTGCCGACGCCGCTGCCGGCGCTCGGCAGCGGCCAGCTCACCGCCCTGGTGGCGGCCGGCGCCGGCGGAGCCGACGCCTATGCCGCCGCGGCGGCGCCCTTCACGCTGGAATGGCTGGGGGCCTGGATGCAGCTGCTCGACGGCGGCGGCAACGTCCTGGGCACCTTCCAGGCGACGTCGCTCGACGGCGGCGGGCGGCTGCTGCTGGCCGGCGCCGGCGGCGTGGCGGCGGCCGGCAACGCCGCCGCCTATCGCGGCGAATACCAGTTCGACCACGTCAACCTGGTGCACGGCGGCGGCATGGTGGGCAGCGACCCGGTGGTGACCGCCGACGTCACCTTGAGCGGCAATACCGAGGTGGGCGCCGTCGTCCAGGCGCAGAACCTGACGGTGGCGAGCGGCGCCGTGGTGCACGCGGCGGCGGGCGGCAGCGGCATTCACTTCGAGGTCAGCGGCACCATGACGGTCGAGGCCGGGGCGACGATCGACGTCTCGGGCCAGGGCTATCCGGGCGGCGTGCCGGGACACACGGCCGGCTACGCGCCGCCCTGGATCGCCGGCTCGCAGGTGGACGCCGGCGGCAGCCACGGCGGCGGCGGCGTCGGCTTCAAGGACCCCGGCACCGGCGGCCCCGCCTTCGACAGCGTCTACCTGCCGCAGCTGGGCGGCGGCGGCGGCTCGGACGACTGGGTGCTGACCGGCAATGCCGGCGGCGGCTGGGTGACGATCGACGCCGGCACGCTGGCGCTCGCCGGCAACATCAAGGCGCGCGGCGTCGACGGCTGCACCTCGTCGGGCGGCGCCGGCGGCAGCGTGCTGCTGCGCGTCGGCGCGCTGGCCGGCGCCGGCACCATCGACGTGTCGGGCGGCGTCGCGGCGATCCCCGGCTGTGCCACCAGCCTCTACGCCAACGGCGGCGGCGGCGGCGGCCGGGTGGCGATCTACGCCACGTCGGCGCTGGGCGGCGGCTTCGTGCCGGCGGCGCAGGTCGACGTCGCCGGCGGGTCGCTGCCGGGTGCCAGCGGCTACGCGGCCCCCGGCACGCTGTACCTGAACCTGCCCGGCGGCACCTACGGCGACCTCTACGTCGACGGCGGCGCCACCTCCGGCGGCACGCCGCTGGCGGTGCCGGCGACGGCGCTGCCGCAGCTCGGCAGCGGCACGCTCACCGGCCTGACGCCGGCGAGCGGTGGCGGCGTGCCCGCGGGCGGCGCCTGGGCGAGCGCGGCGGCGGCCTTCACGGTGGAATGGCTGGGCGCCTGGATGGACCTGCTGGACGGGTCGGGCAACCAGCTCGGCACGTTCCAGGCGACGCAGCTGGACGCCGGCGGCAGGCTGCTGCTGGCGGGCGCCGGCTCCGTCCCGGCGCCGGGGAGCGGCAGCGGCGGGGCTGCCGCCTATCGCGGGCGCTACTTGTTCGACAACGTCCACCTGCTCGACGGCGCCGGCCTGACGGCGCAGGACCCGGCGGTGGCGGCGACGCTGGCGGCGGCGGGGCACAACACCTGGAACGCCCTGGTGCAGCCGGTCGATATCGACGTGCAGCCCGGGGCGGTGCTGGCGCCGGCCAGCGGCGGCGAGCTGGACGTGACCGCCACCGGCACGCTGACGATCGAAACCGGCGCGCAGCTCAACGTCGCAGGGCTGGGCTACCAGCCGTATTCGTCCGGCGCGCCGGCGGCGCCCCCCAACGTCACGCCGTCCGACGCCAACTCCGCGAGCGGCAGCCACGGCGGCGCCGGCTGGCAGGCGGGCAACGGCGCCGGCGAGATCTACGACAGCGTCTACCAGCCGTGGCTCGGCGGCGGCGGCGGCGGTGCCGGCTGGTCGGAGCCGGGCGGCGGCATCGTGCGGGTGAGCGCGGCCGACCTGGTCCTGAACGGCGCCATCGTCGCCGACGGCGTGCCGGTGTGCAACAACGGCAGCGGCGCCGGCGGCACGGTGGCGGTGGCGCTCAGCGGCACGCTGTCGGGCAGCGGCACGATCTCGGCCGTGGGCGGCGGCTGGCCGGCGATCCCGGCCAACCTGGTCACCTCGTGCGCCTTCGTCAACGGCGGCGGCGGCGGGCGGGTGGCGATCACGGCGCAGGCCCTGTCGGGTTTCGATACGGCGTCGCAGGTCGCGGTCACCGGCGGGCTGGAGTTCCAGCCGCACCTGGTCGGCCGCGCGGCGTCGGGCACGCTGTTCACCAAGGTGGCGGGGCAGACCTACGGCGCGCTGTGGGTAGACGCCGGCTCGCCGGCGGCGGCGGCGGCGACGATCCAGCCGACGGTGCTGCCGACGATCGGGCGCGGCGTCGTGGGCGCCGTCGCGCCGGTCGCGGGCGACGCCACCTCGACGTGGATCACCGCCCAGGCGGGCACGCCGCTGTTCAGCCTGGGAGCGCTCGGCATGTGGGTGCGCATCGGCGGCACCGACTACCCGGTCGCCGGCCAGAGCGCCGATCGCACCCAGCTGCTGCTACAGGGCGGCGCCGCGGCGGCGACGGTGGGCACCAGCTTCCTCGGCATCTACAAGTTCGACCAGGTGACGGTGACCGGGCGGGCGGCGGTGCAGGTCGACGACGGCCTGGTCGCGGGCAGCACCAGCGTCGACGCCAGCTCCTCGCTCAACTATGTGAGCGTCGCGGCGCCGGTGTTTTCGAACGTGCTGCCGGCGGCGGGCACGGTCTACAACGCCGGGGCGCCGGTCGCGATCAGCGCCACGGTCGCCGACGCGCGGCCGGTGAGCGTGGTGGCGACGCTGGGGGGCCGCAGCGTGACGGTCGCGGCGCCGCCCTTCAGCTGGACCCTGCCGGCACCGCCGGTGGCCGCGGCGGCCGACGTGCCCTTCACCCTGGTGGCGACCGACAGCGACGGCAACAGCGCGACCTTCACCCAGACGGTGCACGTGCTGCCGGTTTCCGGCGGCACGCCGGCGGTGGCGCTGACCTGCCCCTCGACCGGCGCCATGCTGGCGCCCGGCACCAGCCTGGGGCTGGCCGCCACGGCGAGCGAGGGGAGCGGCATCGCCAAGGTGGAGTTCTTCCTGGGCGCGGCGACGACGCCGTTCGCCACGGCGTGGAGCCCGCCCTACACCGCCGTCCTGGCGGCGCCGGCCGGCGCCGCCGACGGCCAGCAGCTGCAGCTGACGGTGCGGGCGACCAGCTACGCCGCCACCACCGCCGCGGCGACGGCCGGCTTCACCGTCGCGACCGGCAGCGTGCTGACCGCCTCGACCGAGATCGCGGCGTCCAACACCGCCTACGACGGCGCCAGCCTGATCGTCGCCGGCGGCACGGTGACGATCGACGGGCCGCACACCTTCCGCGACCTGATCGTCCTGGACGGCGCGACGGTCAACCATTCGCCGACCACTGCAGCGCAGGAGAACCACCTGACGCTCAACCTGACGCGCAACCTGTACGTCTCCTGCGGCGGCGCCATCGACGTCACCAACCTCGGCTACCTGGGGGCGACCGGCAACGCCCACGCCTATGGGTACGGCAACGTCCAGACGGAGGGCGCGGCACCCACCGGCGCGGGCGGCAGCTTCGGCGGCGACGGCGGCCGCTACGACGGTTCGAGCCCCGAGTACGGCAGCTTCTGGAACCCGCAGGACCCCGGCGCCGGCGGCGGCTACGCGGCCGGCTCGCCGCCGGCGGGCCACAACGGCGGCGGCGTCGTCAACGTCACCGCCACCGGCTACGGGCTGATCGACGGCGCGGTGCGCGCCAACGGCGGCCCGCAGGCGGGCGGCGGCGCCGGTGGCGGCGCCGGCGGTTCGGTGCTGGTCAACGCCGCGACGCTCGGCGGCCAGGGCCTCATCCAGGCGCTGGGCGGGCCGCCGACGCCGCTGCCGGACCCCAGCCAGACCGGCGGCGGCTCGGGCGGCCGGATCGCGCTCTACGGCGCGTCGATCGATGCCGGGTTGCTGTCGCGCACCTCGGCGGCGGGGGCCGCCGGCACCTCGTCGCTGCCCGCCACCTGGGGTGCCGCCGGGACGGTGTTCAGCAAGCTGGACGGCAACGCCTACGGCAGCCTGGTGATCGACAACGGCGGCGTGGCGTCCAGCCAGTACACCGAGCTGATGCCGGTGGGCAGCGGCGCCGCCACCGCGGTCGGCGCCACCACGCTGACCGACAGCCTGGCGGACTTCCACCACGACCTGTCGGGGATCGGCCTGGTGGTGAACGGCAACGCCGCGGCGCCCTATCCGGTCGCCGGCAACGCCCATCACGGCCAGACGCTGACCCTCACCGTGGCGTCGCCGCCGCTGTCGGGCGCGGTGGCGACGGGCGCGGCCTACGGCGGCCTCTACCAGTTCGACAACGTCACGGTGCGCGGCGGCGCCCAGGCGATCGCCCTGGACGCGGTCAGCTCGACCAACGCGGCGCAGGTGGCGAGCGGCTCGACCTGGACGCCGGGTTACCGGCCGGCGATCGCGCTGACCAGCCCGGCGGCGGGTGCCACGTTCACCTCGGGTACGCCGATGACGATCAGCGCCAGCGTCACCGACGTGCTGGCGGTCGGGCGGGTGGTCTTTTCGATCGGCGGCCAGAGCCAGACGGTGACCGCGGCGCCCTACACCTGGACGCTCGGCGCGCCGTCGGTCAGCGCCGCGACCTCGCTGAACGCGACCGCCATCGCCTACGGCGTGACCGGCGGCTACGTCGTCGCCACCACCACGGTCGACGTGCAGCCGGCGGTCGATCCGCTGGCGCCGGTCGTCGCCCTGACCTGCGTCACCGACGGCGAGGTGGTGGTGGCGGGCGCGGCGGTGCCGATCTCGTTCACCGCCACCGACGCGCACGAGGTGACCAGCTACGCGCTGATCGTCAACGGTACGACGGTGCAGACGGTCAACACCACCCAGGCGACGGTGAGCGCCACGCTCAGCTGGACGCCGCCGGCGGGGACCGCCGCGGGCACCAGCTTCACGCTGCAGATCGCGGCCACCAACGCCGCGGCGCACGTCGGCTACGCCGAGCTGCACCTGGTGATCGGCGTGCCGACGCTCACCGGCACCGCCACCCTTGGCAGCAGCTACGGCGGCCAATCGCTGGTGCTGGGCGCCGGCACCTACACCGTGCCGGCGGCGCTGTCGCTGTCGTCGCTCACCCTGTTGAGCGGCGCCACCCTGAGCGGCGTGGCGGGCCAGCCGCTCGCCCTGACGGTGAGCGGCACGCTGGCGGTCGAGTGCGGCGCCACCATCAACGTCTCGGCGCTGGGCTACGGCGGTGCGACGACGGGCGGCGCGGCGGGGGCGGCGCCGGCGGGGGTCGCGGCGTCGCAGAACGACGCCGGCGGCAGCCACGGCGGCGCCGGCATGGCGCACACCTACGCCGGCCCGGCGGGGGCGGTCTACGACAGCGTCTACCAGCCGCAGCTGGCCGGCGGCGGCGGGTCGCTGAGCTGCGGCGGCGGCGGCAATCACGGCGGCGCCGGCGGCGGCGTGGCGACGCTGACCGTGGGCACCCTGCAGCTGGACGGCCAGATCCTGGCGCGCGGCGAGACGCGCTCGCTGGGGCAGGCGGGCGGCGCCGGCGGCAGCGTCGTGGTGCAGGCGGCGACGGCGATCACCGGCGCCGGCTCGATCGACGCGTCGGGCGGCGCGGGGGACTACTACTGTCCGGGCGGCGGGGTCGGCGGCGGCGGGCGCGTGGCGCTGGTCGCGCCGACGCTCGCCGGCTTCAATCCGCTGACGCAGGTGATCGCCTACGGCGCGCAGGAGCTGTACTGCGGCCAGCCGCAGAGCGGCATGTTCGCCGGTCCGGGGACGGTGTTCTGGAAGGACTCGACGGTGACCTACGGGCGGCTCCTGGTGGACAGCGGCAAGGACGGCAGCGGCAACGACCGCAAGGGTCCGGTGACGCCGCTGCCGGCGCTGGGCGGCGGCGCCATCACCGCCTGGTCGGCGGCGGGCGGCGGCGGCGCGGGCAACATCTGGCTGAGTGCGGCGGCGGGCTTCGGCGGCGTGTGGCTGGGGGCGTGGGTGGAGGTGCTGGACGCGTCGGGCAACCTGCTGGGCGAGTTCGAGGTGGCGCAGATCGACGGCCAGGGGCGGGCGTTGCTGGCGGGCGCCGGCGCGGTCAGCGGCGCGGCCAGCTACGCCGGCGAGTACCGCTTCGACCAGATCACCTTGAAGAGCAGCGCGGGGTTGACGGCGAGCGACCCGCTCAAGAGCGGCGACGTCGAGGTGTACGGCTCGGCGACGCGGCTGCCGGCGCAGCTCCAGGCGGCCAGCATGACGATCAACGCCGGCTCGGTGGCGGTGGCCGCGGCGGCCAGCGGGGTGGTCGACCTGACGGTCAGCGGCACGCTGGACATCCAGGCCGGCGCGCACCTGGACGTGTCGGCCCAGGGCTACGCCGGCGCCACCGCGGCGGGCGGTTCGGGGACGGCGCCGGCGGGCGTGTCGGTGGCGCAGAACGACGCCGGCGGCAGCCACGGCGGTGCCGGCGCGCCGCACAGCTTCGCCGGCCCGGCGGGGGCGGTCTACGACAGCGTCTACATGCCGCAGCTGGGCGGCGGCGGCGGGTCGCTCAGCTGCGGCGGCACGGGCTACCGCGGCGGCGGCGGCGGCGGCGTGGTGGCGCTCACCGTCGGGACGTTGCAGCTGGACGGGCAGATCCTGGCGCGCGGCGAGACGCGCTCGCTGGGGCAGGCGGGCGGCGCCGGCGGCAGCGTCCTGGTGCAGGCGGCGACGATCGCCGGCGCCGGCTCGATCGACGTGTCGGGCGGCCAGGGGGACTACTACTGTCCCGGCGGTGGGGTGGGCGGCGGCGGGCGCGTGGCGCTGGTCGCGGCGACGTTCACGGGCTTCAATCCGTTGACGCAGGTGACCGCCTACGGGGCGCAGGAGCTGTACTACGGCCAGCCGCAGAGCGGCCTGTTCGCCGGTCCGGGGACGGTGTTCTGGAAGGATTCGACGGTGACCTACGGGCGCCTCCTGGTGGACAGCGGTCAGGACAGCAGCGGCAACGACCGCAAGGGTCCGGTGACGCCGCTGCCGGCGCTGGGCGGCGGCGCCGTCACCGCCTGGTCGGCGGCGGGCGGCGGCGGCGCGGGCAACGTCTGGCTGAGCGGGGCGGCGGGCTTCGGCGGCGTCTGGCTGGGGGCGTGGGTGCAGGTGCTGGACGCGTCGGGCAACCTGCTGGGCGAGTTCCAGGTGGCGCAGATCGACGGCCAGGGGCGGGCGCTGCTGGCAGGCGCCGGCGCGGTCAGCGGCGCTGCCAGCTACGCGGGCGAGTACCGCTTCGACCAGATCACCTTGAAGAGCAGCGCGGGGTTGACGGCGAGCGACCCGCTCAAGAGCGGCGACGTCGAGGTGTACGGCTCGGCGACGCGGCTGCCGGCGCAGCTCCAGACGACCAACATGACGATCAACGCGCCGGCGGTGGCGGTGGCCGCGGCGGCCAACGGGGTGGTCGACCTGACGGTCACCGGCACGCTGGACATCCAGGCCGGCGCGCACCTGGACGTGTCGGCGCAGGGCTACGCCGGCGCCACGGCGGCCGGCGGCTCGGGCGCGGCTCCGGCGGGGGTGGCGGTGTCGCAGAACGACGCCGGCGGCAGCCACGGTGGCGCCGGCGCGCCGCACACCTTCGCCGGCCCGGCGGGGGCGGTCTACGACAGCGTCTACCAGCCGCAGCTGGCCGGCGGCGGCGGGTCGCTCAGCTGCGGCGGCACGGGCTACCGCGGCGGCGGCGGCGGCGGCGTGGTGGCGCTCACCGTCGGGACGTTGCAGCTGGACGGCCAGATCCTGGCGCGCGGCGAGACGCGCTCGCTGGGGCAGGCGGGCGGCGCCGGCGGCAGCGTCGTGGTGCAGGCGACGACGATCGCCGGCGCCGGCTCGATCGACGTGTCGGGAGGCCAGGGCGACTACTACTGCCCCGGCGGCGGGGTCGGCGGCGGCGGGCGCGTGGCGCTGGTCGCGGCGACCTTCGCGGGCTTCAATCCGCTGACGCAGGTGACCGCCTACGGGGCGCAGGAGCTGTACTACGGCCAGCCGCAGAGCGGCATGTTCGCCGGGCCGGGGACGGTGTTCTGGAAGGACTCGACGGTGACCTACGGGCGCCTGTTGGTGGACAGCGGCAAGGACGGCAGCGGCAACGACCGCAAGGGTCCGGTGACGCCGCTGCCGGCGCTGGGCGGCGGCGCCATCACCGCCTGGTCGGCGGCGGGCGGCGGCGGCGCGGGCAATGTCTGGCTCAGCTCGGCGGCGGGCTTCGGCGGCGTCTGGCTGGGGGCGTGGGTGCAGGTGCTGGACGCGTCGGGCAACCTGCTGGGCGAGTTCGAGGTGGCGCAGATCGACGGCCAGGGGCGGGCGCTGCTGGCGGGCGCCGGCGCGGTCAGCGGCGCGGCCAGCTACGCCGGCGAGTACCGCTTCGACCAGATCACCTTGAAGAGCAGCGCCGGCCTGACGGCGAGCGATCCGCTCAAGAGCGGCGACGTCGAGGTGTACGGCTCGGCGACGCGGCTGCCGGCGCAGCTCCAGGCGGCCAGCATGACGATCAACGCCGGGTCGGTGGCGGTGGCGTCGGCGGCGGGCGGGGTGGTCGACCTGGCGGTCAGCGGCACGCTCGACATCCAGGCCGGCGCGCACCTCGACGTGTCGGCGCAAGGCTACGCCGGCGCCACCGCCGCGGCCGGTTCGGGGGCGGCGCCGGCCGGCGTGTCGGTGTCGCAGAACGACGCCGGCGGCAGCCACGGCGGCGCCGGCGCGCCGCACAGCTTCGCCGGCCCGGCGGGGGCGGTCTACGACAGCGTCTACCTGCCGGTGCTGGGCGGCGGCGGCGGGTCGCTGAGCTGCGGTGGCACCGGCTACCGCGGCGGCGCCGGCGGCGGTGCGGTGGCGCTCACCGTCGGCACCTTGCAGCTGGACGGTGAGATCCTGGCGCGCGGCGAGACGCGCTCGCTGGGGCAGGCCGGCGGCGCCGGCGGCAGCGTCCTGGTGCAGGCGGCGACGATCGCCGGCGCCGGCTCGATCGACGTCTCGGGCGGGCAGGGCGACTACTACTGCCCCGGCGGCGGAGTCGGCGGCGGCGGCCGGGTGGCGCTCTACGCCACGACGCTCTCGGGCTTCAACCCGGCGACCCAGGCGCTGGCCCACGGGGCGCAGCAGCTGTACTACGGCCAGCCGCAGACCGGCCTGTATGCCGGGTCCGGGACGATCTTCTGGAAGAGCGGCGGCGCCACCTACGGGCGGCTCGACGTCGACAGCGGCCTGGGGTCGAGCGTCACCTACACCCTGCCGATCACGCCGCTGCCGGGCATCGGCAGGATCACGGTGGGCACCGCGGCGGCCGACGCGGTGGTGCCGGCAAACCTGTGGATCACGGCGAGCGGCGGCGCTCTCTTCCAGGTCGGCTTGGCCGGCATGTGGGTGCGCGACAACGGGGTCGACTACCCGGTGATCGCGCAGAGCGCCGACCGCACCCGGATCGAGCTCGCCGGGGCGGCGGCCAGCGTCGCCGCCGGCGACAGCGTCGAAGGCGTCTACAAGTTCGACGAGGTGGACGTGCACGGCGCGGCACGCCTGCAGTTCAACGACGTCGACGTCGTCGGCACCCTCGTCGTCGATCCCAACTCGATCGTCATCCAGGACGCGCCATGAACGAGCGGCAACACAGGCAGGACGAGCGCAACGGGGCGCGGGAGTGCGGCGGACAGGCAGGCGCGAGGGGGGAGGCGGCGGCGGCGGCCGGCGCGCTGGTGTCCTTGCTGGCGCTGGCGAGCCTGGGGCAGGGAGGCGGCTGGCGGCCGCTCGCGGCGCAGGCGGGGCCGCCGGTGTTCCAGACGGAGTCGCCGGCGAGCGGCACGATCACCGCGGCGACGCAGGTGACGGTGAGCGGCACGGTGGACAGCGCGGTGTCGGTGACGGTTGCGGGGCAGGCGGCGACGCTGGTGGGCGGCACCAGCTTCAGCGGCGGCCCGGTGGCGCTGGCGGAGGGTACCAACAACCTGACGTTGACAGCGGTGGATGCGGCGGGCAACAGCGCCTCGACGGCGTTGGTGGTGGTGCGCGACACCACGCCGCCGGCGGTGGCGATCGGTGCGCCGGCGGCGGGCACGGTGCTGGCGGCGGTGGCGGTGGACGTCACCGGCACGGCGTCGGACGCGCACCTGGCCAACGTCGCGGTGAACGGCATCGCGGCGAGCGTGACGGGCGGGCAGTTCCGCGCGCCGCAGGTGCCGCTCAGCGAGGGCAGCACGGTGCTGACGGCGGTGGCGACCGACCAGGCGGGCAACGTGTCGCAGTCGTCGGTGACGGTGGTGCGCGACACGCAGCCGCCGACGCTCGCGATCACCAACCCGGCGGACGGCACGGTGGTGCCGGGAGCAAGCCTGACGGTGAGCGGGGTGGCGAGCGATCCGCACCTGGCGCGGGTGGTGGTCAACGGCGCGGCGGCGACGCTGGTGCCGCAGGCGGGCGGCGCGGCGGCGGCGTGGTCGGCGCCGGTGTCGTTGCAGGCGGGCAGCAACACGGTGACGGCGCAGGCGGTGGATGCCGCGGGCAACGCGTCGACGGCGACGATCACGGTGGTGCGCAACAGCTCGGTGCCGCAGGTGTCGATCACCCAGCCGGCCGACGGTGCGTACCTGAACACCACGGCGGTGACGGTGGGAGGCACGGTCGAGGCGCGCAACGGCCTGGTGGTGACGGTCAACGGCTCGCCGGCGCTGATCGGCGGGAGCAGGGCGCGCGGCAGCGGCGGCACCAGCTATTCGGCAGCGGCGTGTGGCGCTGGTCGAGGGGCAGAACCGGCTGGTGGCGCGGGCGACCGATCCGGCGGGCAACCAGGGCGTCGCCAGCGTCCTGGTGTACCGCGACACGGTGGCGCCGCAGCTCGCCAGCAGCAACCCGGCGAGCGGCGCCCAGGCGATCGGGCTCAACACCGTGTTCCAGCTGACGTTCAGCGAGCCGATCGCGACCCCTGCGGCGGGCAGCTGGTCGTTGCGGACGGCGGCGGGGCAGGCGATCGCCGCCAGCGCGGCGCTCGCCGGCAGCACGCTGACGGTGACGCCGAGCGCGGCGCTGCCGGCGGCGGCCTCGATCCAGCTGGCGCTCACCGGCGGCATCACCGACCTGGCCGGCAACGCGCTGGCAAACCCGCCGGTGCTGGCGTACACCACCTTCAACGCGGCGGCGCCGGCGGCGCCGGTCGTCGGGTCGGTGCCGGCGGCGCTGTGCGCCGCGTCGGTGACGCTCGGCGGCACGGCGGCGCCGGGCAGCGTGATCGACGTCACCGGCGGCGCGGCGGCGGCGCAGGCGCCGGCCGACGCGACCAGCGGCGCGTTCACCGTCGCGGTGCTGTTGACGCCGGGAAGCGTCAACCGGCTGCTGGTGACGGCGGCGTCGGCGACGACCGGCGTGGTATCGCCGCCGGCGGCGGTGCAGGTGGTGGACGACTGTGCGGCGCCGTACGTGGTCGGCGCGCGGCTGGCGGGCGGCGGCGTGGTGATCGCGTTCGACAAGCCGGTGGTGGCGGCGACGCTGGCGGGCGCGGTGACGGTGACGGCTCCGGGCGGCGCGGTTGCGGGTGCCGTGGCGCTGTCGGCGGACGGCAAGACGGCGACGTTCACGCCGACGCCGGCGGGCACGGCGCTGCCCGGCGGCGTGTTGCGCCTGGATGTGTCGGTGGCGGTGCAGGACCAGGCGGGCAACGCGCTGGCCTATCCATTCTTTCAGCTGTTCGGGGGGGCGTCGGAAACCGGCGCCAGCTTCCTGGCCGGCACGGCGATCGACGACAGCGTCGGGCGGCCGCTGGCCGGCGCGCTGGCGATGGTGACGGCCACCAACGGCGCGGCGGTGGCGGCGCCGCAGCCGCAGCAGCTGACGGGGCCGGACGGCACCTTCAGCCTGGCGCTGCCGGCGGGGACGCAGCTGCTGGCGGTGACGCGGCCCGGCTACACGCCGTCGTATCGCACGGCGGCGGTGCAGGCGGCGCAGGGGGCCAGCGTCTTCGCGCCGCGGCTGACGCCGGCAGCGGGGGCGCAGAGCGTGGCGCCGGCGGGCGGCACGGTGACCGGGACGCCGGCGGGGGGTGCGGTGGGGAGCGGCGGCGGCGCGGCGCCGGCGGCGGTGGTGGTGATTCCGGGCGGCAGCCTGGCGGCGGCGACGCCGGTGGCGTTGACCGGTCTGGACGAACAGGGTTTGCCGCTGCCGCTGCCCTACGGCTGGTCGCCGCGCGGCGCGGCATGGCTCGATACCGGCGGCGCCACGCTGTCCGGCACGGCGACGCTGACGCTGCCGGTGGAAGAGCCCAACGGGTCGTCGCTGGCGGTGGTGTGGCTGAGCGCCGTCGCAGCCGCGGGTGCCGGGGGCGGCGGCGTCCCGAGCGTGCAGTGGCAGGTGGTGAGCGCCGGGGCGACGGTGACGGCGGGGACGGTGAGCGTCGGGGTCACCGGGGTGGCCGACGGCGGCTACGCGGCGGTCGATCCGGACACCTTGTCGTGGGCGGCGGCGGTGCCCGCGGCGGCGGTCGTGGGAGCGGCGCTGCCGCCTGCGCCGGCGCCGGCCGGCACCGAGGTGAGCGCAGCGACGATGGCCTTCAACCCGTCGCAGGTGCTGCCGGCGCAGACCTCGCAGGCGACGGCGCTGTACACCGTGGTGTCGGGCGGGGTGGCGAGCGGCATGCCGCTGAGCCTGGCGGTGACGGAGCAGCTGACGCTGCTCGACGGCACGACGCGGCAGGAGCCGCCGTACGGGGCGGACCTGGTGCTGTACCACGCGGCGGACGGCACGCCGCGGTCGCGCTTCCAGCTGGCGCCGTCGCCGACGGCGCAGTCGCTGCCGATCAGCCTGGGCTCGGACGTCGCGGCGCTGCGCGCCTACAGCGGGGCGGGGCCGGCGCCGGGCAACGTGGTGGGTCCGGGCGGCGGCACCTACGCCGATGCCGACGGCGACACGGTGACGGTGCCGGCGGGGGCGCTGGCGCAATCGACGGCGGTGGCGCTCACCCCGGTCGCGGCCGGCGACCTGGCGCTGCCGGCGCCGGCAGGGACGACGCTCGACGGCGCGCTGCGCCTCGACCTGGGCGGCCAGACGCTGAGCTCGGCGGCGGCCCTGACCCTGGAGCTGGCGGCGGCGCCGCCGGCGGGTAGCGAGGGGCTGCTGCTCGAAGAGACCGACTTCGGGTCGGGTCCGGTGCTGCGGCCGGTGGCGGCGCTGGTGGCGTCGGGAGCGGCGTGGACGACGGTGGCGGCGGCGGCGAGCGACCTGCCGTGGGCGGGGGTGACGCAGGGCGCCGTCTACCTGTTCGTGCGCCTGGGCGGGCCGATCGGCTACGTCCACGGCACCGTCAGCCAGGCCGGCGGCGCGGCGCTGGCGGGCGCCGTCGTCACTGGCGCCGGATTGGGCTGGGCGCAGCAGACGGCGGGCGACGGCACCTACGTGCTGCCGGCGCCGGTGGGATCGGTCGCGGTGGCGGCGCTCGATCCCGCCAGCGGCAACTCGGCCAGCGGCAGCGCCACCATCGCCGCCGACCAGACCGAGGTCGAGCTGGACCTGACCGTGCAGGCGGTGCCGCTGGCCGTCGTGGCGACGGCGCCGGCCGACGGCGCCACCGCGGTCCTCCTCGGCATCCAGCCGACGGTGACCTTCAACCGGCCGATCGATGCGACCACCGTCAGCGGTTCGAGCGGCGGCATCCAGCTGCTTGCGGGCGGCGCCGGCGGCACGCCGGTGCCGGTCGACGTCACCGTCGCCGGCGCGGTCGCCACCGCGGCGCCGCAGGCGACGCTGCTGCCGGGCACCGTCTACCAGCTGCTGGTGGCGTCATCGGTGCGCGACCTTTACGGCGCCGGCATGGCCGCGGCGGTCAGCGCGACCTTCACCACCCAGACGCTGACCCTGCCGAGCAGCTGGAACGTCGCCAGGATCTTTGCGGTCCAGCCCGACGACGCGGGCGACGCCACGGTGCTCGGCCAGGCGGCAGCGCTGCCCGCCGGCGCCCTGGTCTACGTCGAGAACACCGGCGAGCTGATCTCGACCCCGTCGGTGACGGTGGGGCAGGACGGCTCGTTCAACGTCACGGTCGCGGCGGAGCTCACCGACACCGTGCTGCTGCACGTCCTGATCACCGGCAGCAACGAGGTCATCCTGCCGCTGGGACCGTTCCACACCGCCGACCTGGCGTCGGCGCTGGTCGATGCCGGCGGCGAAAGCTTCGCCACCGGCGCCGGGGTGAGCGTGACGGTGCCCGCCGGCGCCTTCAGCGCCGCCACCTGGGTGCGCGTCACCCCGGCCCAGCCCAGCGACCCGCAGCCGGCGCCGCCGATCACCGGCCTGCCCGGCGTCTACGGCTACACCCTGGGCTTCACCAGCAGCGCCGACGGCAGCACGGTGGCGAGCGCCGCGACGGGGCTGCAGATCGGCGTGCCGCTGCCGGCCGGGTCCCCTGCGCCCACAGGCAATGTCTACCTGGTCCAGCGCGCGGTGACCGCGCTGGGGCAGACCGGCTGGATGCTGATGGACTTCGCGACCGCCGGCGGCAACGGGCAGGTGATCACCACCACCGACCCGACCACCCCGCAGGGCGGCGGCGCCACCCCGGCGCAGGCGCGGGCGGCGCGCCGAGCGCGGCTCGCCCCGGCAGCGACGGCTGCGGCAGGCGGCGGTGGCGCGACGACGCAGGCGGCGCTGGAGGCCGGGCCGGCGGCGCCGATCGTGACGCGCGACCAGGCGCAGGCGGCGCAGGGCTACCTGCCGGGATCGGCGCTGCCCGGCCAGTACCAGATGCAGGCGCCGCAGCTGCCGGTCGGCTACTACAGCCTGCCGATTTCGTTCGGCACCGACGTCGGCATCTGGAACAGCGATCTCGACAACGAGGTCGCGGTCATCAATCAGGATATTTCCAGCCTGCTGGCCTACGACTCGGTGCTCATCCCGACGCTGCTCAACCGGCCGGCGACGATCACCGTACGCGACCTGTCGACCGGCTATATCCTGACCACCCAGACCCTGGCGCCGCCGGCCAACAGCACGCCGGTGGTGGTGCCGCCGGAAGCGCTGGGCGACGGCACGCCGCCGCTGCCGGTGTCGGGCTCGCCCATCCGCTTCTTCCTGATCGACCTGTCGGCGGCGGCGCCGCCCGCCTTGGATCAGGGCATCACCGTGCAGTCGTCGGCGGGGAACCTGGCGGTCAGCGGCGCCACGGGGGCGGCGCAGGGCGGGGTGACGGTGCGTCTGGTCGGTGTCGACGACGACGTGCTGGCGACGACCACGGCCGGTGCGAGCGGTACCTTCCAGCTGTCGCAGGCGGTGACCGCCGGCAACCGCTACCTGCTGGCGATCGGCGCGGTGGTGGCGAGCAGCCAGACCTTGGTCCTCCAGTTCAGCAAGGGGCTGGACAGCGCCCACACCGACCTGGACGTGCTCGACAGCGCGGGCACCTCGGTCGCCCCGGTCATCACCGGCGGCGCCACGCCGGCGGCGGTGGTGGTGGCGCCGGCGGTCGGCTGGACCGGCGGCCAGGCGTACACGCTACACCTGGGGCCAGGGCTCAACGACGGCCTGGGCGACGCCTGGGGCAAGACCCTGGACGTACCCTTCCAGGCCAGCAAGGGGCAGGTGGGCTCCACCTACACGCTGCCGGTCGCCTACGACATGGCGCTCGTGGGCAGCATGCTGTTCGTGGCCGCCGACACCAAGGGCCTGCTGGTGCTCGACGCCAGCAATCCCGCCAGCCTGACCGACCTCATCCCCGGCGGTGCGACCTTCCCGCTGCTCTTCAACGACCCGGTGCGCGGCGTGGCGGTCACCCAGCACGGCCTGGTCCTGGAGGTGGGCGGCGGCGTGGCCGGCTTCGGCCAGCTGAAGATCTTCGATCCGCTGCTGCTAACGCCCAGCCTGATCGCCAATATCGCCGCGAACCCCACCAGCTCGACCTACCTGGGCGCGCCGTTGCGTGGCACCACGCTGCTTTCCGATTCGCTGACCAACGCCACCACCCAGCTGCCGGAGGGCACGCCGCGGCGGGTGGCGCCGCTGTCGAACGACACCGAGCTGGATTGGATCGCCGGCAGTGCCACGCCGCCCGGCGGCGTGACGCTCAACCCTGCCACGCCGCCCACTCCGCCGGCAGCCAACGGCGAGTACACGCTCACCGTGTCGGGCGGCGGCGTCGGTCACGGCCATCCGGTGAGCTTCTTCGACCGCACCCTGGGGCGCCAGGTGCGCGCCGACGCGGCGGCGGACGGGACGTTTTCGCTCAGCCTGTCGGTGCGTCCCGACGACCAGCTGGCGCTGCTCGAAAACGCCAACAGCCTGGCCTACGTCGCCACTCCCGGCGTCGGCGTCGAGGTGGTCGATCTCGACGACGTCTACAACTCGACAGCCTCCAGCGGGCCGCCGGTGCTGAGCGCCGTGGAGGGCATCTACAGCGGCTTCGAAGACCCCAACCTGCTGCTGTGCGGCCAGCAGGTGGCCGACCTGGCGAGCGTGCTGGAACAGGTCGGCGTGCTGTTCGATGCGCACAACCCGCACCCGCTGGTGGTCGCCGGCCTGGTGGGCAACAACGGCGTCGTGCTGCTCGACAGCTCGCTGGCAGCGCCGGGGACGCTCACGTTCCTCAACGACATCTGCGTCAACGTGCAGGGCAGCAACGCGGTCACCGGCATGGCGGTGGTGCAGCACTACGTCTTCGATTGGAACGGCGACGGGCAGCTCGACCCGGCGAAGGCGGCCGACTACATCGTGGTCACCCACCGCACCGCCGGCGTGCTGATCTACGACGTCACCGACCGCACCAATCCGACGCTGGTGGGGGAGATCCCGCTGCCCGGCCAGGCGGAGACGTGACCGTCGATACGGTGCGCCGCCGCCTCTACGTGTCGGGTCTGGCGGGCGGTCTGTACGTGGTGGATTTCAATCACAAGCCGTCGATCGGCCTGCTCGACCAGAACCACGACGGCACCGACGACCGGGTGCTGCAGACCATCACCCTGCCCGGCGACACCGATGCGCCCGCCTTCGCGATCCCGGCCTTGGGAATGATCTACGCCGACGGCGAGCAGCGCGGCGTGACCGGCATCTCGGTGGGCGATCCGCAGATCGCCGCGCTCGCCTACAACCTGCCGCCGCCGGCGGGGCAGGCACCGGCGGCGAACCAGCTGAATGGCGGCCTGCGCCAGGTCACCCAGGTGGCGCCGTTCGGTGTGCCCACGGTGTCGGAAGGAGACAACGGCCAGAACCAGCCGGCCCTCCTCCGCTTCCAGGTGGGATTGCCGGGAAGCCTGGGCAAAACCGTGCAGCTGGACGTGCAGTCGATGGGGCCGTACGGTGCGCCGGTGGCGCCGGCGGGAAACTCGGCGGTGCAGACCAACCTGCCGCCGGTGGCGCGACCGGCGCGCAGGGACTGGTCTTCACGCGCCTGTCGGACGCGCCGACCGATGCGGGCTACAACCTCTACCAGTCGGCGCCGGTGCTGCTTTTGTCAGACCTCAAGGCGTCGCAGGCGTACGTGCGCACCGCCGACGAGAGCGACAGCTGCACGCGGTGCGATCCCGCGCAGGAGCTTGTCCCTCCGAACACGCAGGAGCTGCTGTCGGGAGAAAACATCGTCGTGCGCCTGCCGCAGGCGCTGCGCAGCCAGCTGGCGCCGGTCTACACCGCGGACCAGCTGGACGGCAGCCAGCTCACCATCCATGGCGTGCGCTGGGAGTCGACGCCCACGCCCTATCCGGAACCGATGCAGAATGCGGCGCCGCAAAACGGCGTGCACCTTCACTCCGGCGAGATGACGACGGCGGCGGTGGACATGACCGTCGCCGGCCGCGGCATGGACTTCGTGCTCGAGCGGACCTATCACGGCCAGGTGGTCGGCGAAGGGCCGTTCGGGCCGGGCTGGGATTACAACTACAACCAGCGCCTGCGCGAGCTGCCGAACGGCGACGTGCAGCTGTACGACGGCCGCGGCCGGCGGAACCGTTCCAGAAGTGCTCCCCGAGCGACACGGCCTGCCAGGCGGCGGGCAGAGCGGCCAGCCGGGCCAATACCGGTCGCCGCCGGGCGTTTTCGCGACGTTGCAGAAGACGGCCGCGGGCTTCCAGCTGATCGATGCGCGGCACAACCTCACCCAGTTCGATCTGACCGGTCGCCTGCAATCGATCGCGGATGCGGTCAAGCAGGACGCCCAGACCGGCAACCAGATGAGCTTCAGCTATGACATTGCGGGCCACCTGGCGAGCGTCACCGACACGCTGGGGCGGCAGATCACCTTCAGCTACGACACCAACGGCCATGTCACCCAGGTCCAGGATTTCGACGGCCGCGCCTTCACCTACCAATACGACGCCGGCGGCCGGCTGACCAGCGTCACCACGCCCACCGTGGTCAGCGTGCAGTTCAACGGCGGCGACACCGTCACCACCAACCAGGGCGGCATCGTCACCACCTACGGCTACGACGGCACCACCGGCGACCTGGCGACGACGCTCAACGCGCGCGGCAAGCTGATCTCGACGACCGACGGCAAGGACCAGACCTGGCTGCAGGTCAGCTACGCCGATCTGCACGGCAGCGGCCACAACGATTCGGTGAGCACCCAGAATTGGGCCACGGGCGCGGCGCAGTTCACCTACGACTACGACGCCCATACGGTGACCGTCACCGATCCGCAGGGCAATCCGTTGCAGTACACCACCACCGATGCCGGGCAGA